>NZ_AAMQ01000014.1 GCF_000152745.1 Oceanicaulis sp. HTCC2633 | reverse complement strand
GGCGTCAATACGGGATAATACCGCGCCACATAGCAGAACTTTAAAAGTGCTCATCATTGGAAAACGTTCTTCGGGGCGAAAACTCTCAAGGATCTTACCGCTGTTGAGATCCAGTTCGATGTAACCCACTCGTGCACCCAACTGATCTTCAGCATCTTTTACTTTCACCAGCGTTTCTGGGTGAGCAAAAACAGGAAGGCAAAATGCCGCAAAAAAGGGAATAAGGGCGACACGGAAATGTTGAATACTCATACTCTTCCTTTTTCAATATTATTGAAGCATTTATCAGGGTTATTGTCTCATGAGCGGATACATATTTGAATGTATTTAGAAAAATAAACAAATAGGGGTTCCGCGCACATTTCCCCGAAAAGTGCCACCTGACGTCTAAGAAACCATTATTATCATGACATTAACCTATAAAAATAGGCGTATCACGAGGCCCTTTCGTCTCGCGCGTTTCGGTGATGACGGTGAAAACCTCTGACACATGCAGCTCCCGGAGACGGTCACAGCTTGTCTGTAAGCGGATGCCGGGAGCAGACAAGCCCGTCAGGGCGCGTCAGCGGGTGTTGGCGGGTGTCGGGGCTGGCTTAACTATGCGGCATCAGAGCAGATTGTACTGAGAGTGCACCATATGCGGTGTGAAATACCGCACAGATGCGTAAGGAGAAAATACCGCATCAGGCGCCATTCGCCATTCAGGCTGCGCAACTGTTGGGAAGGGCGATCGGTGCGGGCCTCTTCGCTATTACGCCAGAATTCGAGCTCGGTACCCCTGAGTCTAGGTCGGACTAGACCTTGTAAAACGACGGCCAGTCCAGTGTCGGCGCCCTGATACGACGTCACCACCCGGCCACGCAGGGTGCCGCTGTCGTTCAGCGGGCTGGAGGCGTCGACCTCACCACGGTAGTCATCCCAGCTGCCGGCGGCGCCGGTGAGGGTCACGCGCTGATCGGCGGTCGGACGCTTGCGCACCATGTTGATCGCCGCCGACGGGTTGCCGGCACCACTGGGGTCATAGCTGTTTCCTGATCTAGGTGACCATCCTAGCACAGGGGGATCGATCCTCTAGAGTCGACCTGCAGGCATGCAAGCTCTGCATTAATGAATCGGCCAACGCGCGGGGAGAGGCGGTTTGCGTATTGGGCGCTCTTCCGCTTCCTCGCTCACTGACTCGCTGCGCTCGGTCGTTCGGCTGCGGCGAGCGGTATCAGCTCACTCAAAGGCGGTAATACGGTTATCCACAGAATCAGGGGATAACGCAGGAAAGAACATTCGGGCAGCGTTGGGTCCTGGCCACGGGTGCGCATGATCGTGCTCCTGTCGTTGAGGACCCGGCTAGGCTGGCGGGGTTGCCTTACTGGTTAGCAGAATGAATCACCGATACGCGAGCGAACGTGAAGCGACTGCTGCTGCAAAACGTCTGCGACCTGAGCAACAACATGAATGGTCTTCGGTTTCCGTGTTTCGTAAAGTCTGGAAACGCGGAAGTCAGCGCCCTGCACCATTATGTTCCGGATCTGCATCGCAGGATGCTGCTGGCTACCCTGTGGAACACCTACATCTGTATTAACGAAGCGCTGGCATTGACCCTGAGTGATTTTTCTCTGGTCCCGCCGCATCCATACCGCCAGTTGTTTACCCTCACAACGTTCCAGTAACCGGGCATGTTCATCATCAGTAACCCGTATCGTGAGCATCCTCTCTCGTTTCATCGGTATCATTACCCCCATGAACAGAAATCCCCCTTACACGGAGGCATCAGTGACCAAACAGGAAAAAACCGCCCTTAACATGGCCCGCTTTATCAGAAGCCAGACATTAAC
>NZ_AAMQ01000015.1 GCF_000152745.1 Oceanicaulis sp. HTCC2633 | reverse complement strand
CAGGGGGGGGGGGGCGCTGAGGTCTGCCTCGTGAAGAAGGTGTTGCTGACTCATACCAGGCCTGAATCGCCCCATCATCCAGCCAGAAAGTGAGGGAGCCACGGTTGATGAGAGCTTTGTTGTAGGTGGACCAGTTGGTGATTTTGAACTTTTGCTTTGCCACGGAACGGTCTGCGTTGTCGGGAAGATGCGTGATCTGATCCTTCAACTCAGCAAAAGTTCGATTTATTCAACAAAGCCGCCGTCCCGTCAAGTCAGCGTAATGCTCTGCCAGTGTTACAACCAATTAACCAATTCTGATTAGAAAAACTCATCGAGCATCAAATGAAACTGCAATTTATTCATATCAGGATTATCAATACCATATTTTTGAAAAAGCCGTTTCTGTAATGAAGGAGAAAACTCACCGAGGCAGTTCCATAGGATGGCAAGATCCTGGTATCGGTCTGCGATTCCGACTCGTCCAACATCAATACAACCTATTAATTTCCCCTCGTCAAAAATAAGGTTATCAAGTGAGAAATCACCATGAGTGACGACTGAATCCGGTGAGAATGGCAAAAGCTTATGCATTTCTTTCCAGACTTGTTCAACAGGCCAGCCATTACGCTCGTCATCAAAATCACTCGCATCAACCAAACCGTTATTCATTCGTGATTGCGCCTGAGCGAGACGAAATACGCGATCGCTGTTAAAAGGACAATTACAAACAGGAATCGAATGCAACCGGCGCAGGAACACTGCCAGCGCATCAACAATATTTTCACCTGAATCAGGATATTCTTCTAATACCTGGAATGCTGTTTTCCCGGGGATCGCAGTGGTGAGTAACCATGCATCATCAGGAGTACGGATAAAATGCTTGATGGTCGGAAGAGGCATAAATTCCGTCAGCCAGTTTAGTCTGACCATCTCATCTGTAACATCATTGGCAACGCTACCTTTGCCATGTTTCAGAAACAACTCTGGCGCATCGGGCTTCCCATACAATCGATAGATTGTCGCACCTGATTGCCCGACATTATCGCGAGCCCATTTATACCCATATAAATCAGCATCCATGTTGGAATTTAATCGCGGCCTCGAGCAAGACGTTTCCCGTTGAATATGGCTCATAACACCCCTTGTATTACTGTTTATGTAAGCAGACAGTTTTATTGTTCATGATGATATATTTTTATCTTGTGCAATGTAACATCAGAGATTTTGAGACACAACGTGGCTTCCCCCCCCC
>NZ_CH672428.1:3166355-3168988 GCF_000152745.1 Oceanicaulis sp. HTCC2633 | reverse complement strand
CTGTTGTTGCGCCAGCAGCATAGCAGGGTAGCTAAGTGCGGAAAGGATAACCGCTGAAAGCATCTAAGCGGGAAGCCCCCCTCAAAACCAGGTATCCCTATCAGAGCCGTGGAAGACCACCACGTTGATAGGCTGGAAGTGGAAGCGCAGCAATGCGTGAAGCGGACCAGTACTAATTGCTCGATCGGCTTGATCCAACAATGCTCATGGGCGGCGATCGCTTCGCCCCATGAAGCCCACAAGTCAGAATGTCTCTACAATATGCATCGGTCTTGCCGACCGGGTGGTTATAGCGAAGGCTCCACACCCGTTCCCATCCCGAACACGGCCGTTAAGACCTTCTGCGCCAATGGTACTATGTCCTAAGGCATGGGAGAGTAGGTCGCCGCCCGGTCCGCTAGACACGATGCAAAAAAAAGTTCTCCGTTTATAAATGCAAAATACGTAAAACCCCCGAGCCTCATGGCCGGGGGTTTTGTGTATTCATCCTGATGCAGTCATCAGGAAGGTCCCATGATCCACATCATCTCCTCAACCCCCGACCATGGCGATCGCGTCATCGCGATCTGGCGTGACGCCGTTGACGCCACCCATGACTTTCTCTCGCCTGAAGACCGGCGCGCGATTGATGCGGAGGTCTGTGATTTCCTGCCGGCCGCGCCGCTCTGGCTCGCGCGTTCAGAGGCCGGGACGATTCTGGGCTTCATGTTGCTGACCCCGACAGAGGCAGGCGCGCATATGGACGCCCTGTTCGTGGATCCCGCAGCGCATGGCCAGGGCGTCGGTCGGAGCCTTGTGGAGCACGCCATTGCGCGGCATGGCGCCATCACGACCGATGTGAACGCGCAAAATCCGGGCGCTCTCGGCTTTTATCGGGCGATGGGCTTTGTGGAGACCGGGTGCTCGGCGCTGGATGATCAGGGACGGGCCTATCCGCTCATCCATCTCAGCCGACCGGCGGAGATGCCCGGGGGGTGATGAGTCGTTCGCCGGCGGGATGAAATCCTTCACATTGCGGGTTCCCACACTCATCGCATGTTTAGGCGTGCTCGCGGCGATCTGCGCATCTCGGGGCGATGCCCGGGTGTGTATGCAGAGAGAGAGGAGCCGGCAAAGCCGGATTTGAGCTCCATCAGCCTGATCGCACAGAGATGGAACTGGTCGGCAGCCTTGCCCGAGAGCCAGGCGAGAGGGGTCAGGGCGGTGCGCCTTCAGAGTCGGAGACCATGCTGGTGTGGAGCAGCCTCATGCGAGATCCGCAATCCGAGGATCTGTCTGCGTCGGCTTGGTGTCGGGTTCGAGCTCATACCGGCCCGGCGCGTTGATCGCTGGGGCCTGCTCAGCCAGTCAGGCTTTCGTAGGCTTCAATGACAAGAAGCGCGTGCGCAGGCTTGCCGCGGTCCCAGATGATGGCCGGCCCCGTCCTGAGGGGCGCCGGCCAGCGCGCAGGTCCTGATTGAGTTCACGACTGCTCAGCGTGGTGAGGTCCCTCCTGAGGCTTTCATGATGGGGTGACGTGATCGAAAAGAGGCGCCTGATTCCACGCTTCAGGCGTTCGGGCGGGCGCGGTTCGCGGAAACAGGGGCTATGCCGGTCTGACGAATCGCAAATCCGCGTAAGCCGTAAGCCGTAAGCCGTAAGCCGTAAGCCGTAAGCCGTAAGCCGTAAGCCGTAAGCCGTAAGCCGTAAGCCGTAAGCCGTAAGCCGTAAGCCGTAAGCCGTAAGCCGTAAGCCGTAAGCCGTAAGCCGTAAGCGTTCATAGGGAGCCGGGCGCCAAAAGGCGCCCTGGACTGCAGACGCGGCGTTGACCCGGTCGGGGGAGGGGCGTACACACCGCCTCCCAGCGACGGGCGGCCCCGAATTCTTTCAGAACACGGAGCAGTTCAGAGCCGGGCGCCAAGTGGGAGTGCAGGGTGAATGCCTTGTCTTCTCATGGATTGCAGAGCGAAGACACACGCGAGTGAAGATCCTCTGCAAATCGGACTTGGCGAAGAGGCAAGGGGTCGTTAGACACCGCGCCTCACGTCTTCGAAAGGGTCTGCCGCTGCTGCGGCGCTCCTGAGGAAGGCGGTTGACGATGAGCCGGACGGTCCTTACCAACCGCGCTCCTCGTTGAAGGAATGGCGGGAGGCGGCGAGATCGTTTCACACTGTTCCGAGGCGGTCAGCCGATCCGGATTGAGTTCATCAGCCTGGATCATCGTTGCCGCAGCCTGTGAATGCGAAACGCTGAAACAGACTGCAGACACGAGGTTGACCGGGAGGTTCGGGGTCGATAGAAACCGCGCCTCACGCTTTGACGGCCTGTTCGCAACTGCGAACGCCCTGAAAAAGCGATTGACCTGGAGATCGGCTTTCACTAGAAACCGCGCTCCATTGTTGGCCGCCTTGGCCTGGTGTTACGGCGCTGAAAAAGGTGGTTGACTGGGGGATCGGGTTTCACTAGAAACCGCGCTCCTTCAGCCGGACGGCTTCTCGAGAGTGGGGCGGTTTGGCGGTCAGGTTTTCAGGTTGCGGCCTGGATGATTTGACCGGCTCTTTGACATTGTTGGTTTTGGAAAGAGAAGCGCAGCGGCGGCTTTCTGCGAGTGGAACAGCCCATTGGGCGATGTCACTCACTTTAAGCAAGTCTGC
>NZ_CH672428.1:3070487-3163845 GCF_000152745.1 Oceanicaulis sp. HTCC2633 | reverse complement strand
CGCGGCTGCTGGCACGGAGTTAGCCGGGGCTTCTTTAGCAGGTACCGTCATTATCTTCCCTGCCGAAAGGATTTTACAACCCTAGGGCCTTCATCATCCACGCGGAATGGCTGGATCAGGCTTGCGCCCATTGTCCAAGATTCCCCACTGCTGCCTCCCGTAGGAGTCTGGGCCGTGTCTCAGTCCCAGTGTGGCTGATCATCCTCTCAGACCAGCTATAGATCGTCGCCTTGGTGAGCCATTACCTCACCAACTAGCTAATCTAACGCGGGCCGATCCTTTGGCGATAAATCTTTCCCCCGAAGGGCACATTCGGCATTACTCCTCGTTTCCAAGGGCTATTCCGAACCAAAGGGCACGTTCCCACGCGTTACTCACCCGTCTGCCGCTCACCCCGAAGGGCGCGCTCGACTTGCATGTGTTAAGCCTTCCGCCAGCGTTCGTTCTGAGCCAGAATCAAACTCTCAGGTTGATTCAGCTAGCTCGCTTGCGTCGTTCAAACTCAAAGTGACAGAGATAACTGACATCTGACCAAAGCCAGGCGTCAGACCTCCACACCTTGAAGAGAAACGAACAAGCAGACTTGCTTAAAGTGAGTGACATCGCCCAATGGGCTGTTCCACTCGCAGAAAGCCGCCGCCTGCGCTTCTCTTTCCAAAACCAACAATGTCAAAGAGCCGGTCAAATCATCCAGGCCGCAACCTGAAAACCTGACCGCCAAACCGCCCCACTCTCGAGAAGCCGTCCGGCTGAAGGAGCGCGGTTTCTAGTGAAACCCGATCCCCCAGTCAACCACCTTTTTCAGCGCCGTAACACCAGGCCAAGGCGGCCAACAATGGAGCGCGGTTTCTAGTGAAAGCCGATCTCCAGGTCAACTCCGAATTTCAGAAGCTCTGCAGTCGGTTAGCCCCGCTGAAACTGACACGAAAGCGTCGGCTCCAGCGAAAGGGTTTCGCCGGTTTTTGAACTCCTTCCTTTCGGAGAGGCTCAGCAGTATGGAGCGATTTGCATCCGTCGACAAGATCAATCTTCAGAAGATTTTCACTGGCCGCCGGCGCGTCGTTGTTCCCGCCGCCGAGGAGTGGGGGTGTATCCGCCCCTCCCGGGGGACGCAACCCCGAATGGGAGTCAAACTGCAGGTTTGCGCAGTCAGACGCATACTGACTGTTGGGGGATGGCTTGCGCCCTGAACCCCCGCACGCTGAGGCCCTTGCTGTCAGGCGCCCTCTATATAGGCCTTGAGACTTTCCGCTTCGGCCTCGGCATGGGCGATCTTGCGTTTGACCACATCTCCGATCGACACCACGCCGGTCATGCGCCCCTCATCCATGATGATGATGTGACGGACCCGTTTCTCCGTCATCAGCGCCAGGAGCGTATCGATATCATCGGACGGGCTGGCGGTGATGAGTCCTGTGCTCATGACCGACTCGACACGCTCGGACAGCGCGGACGGACCGGAGCCTGCGATCGCTCGGGCGAGATCGCGTTCGGAGAACACCCCGACCGGCTGATCGCCGGCGTCGGTGACGATCACCGCGCCCACCCTGTGCTGGGTGAGTGCGACGGCGGCTTCCTGCAGGGTCTGGGACGGGGCGAGCGTGAAGACCGTCGCCCCCTTGTCATCAAGTATGCGTGCAGCGGTCATGCGGACCTCCCTCGCTCGTGTACTGGGAGTATAACCACACCGGTCCCCGCCCCACAAACGGAGCTTTGCGCCGGCCTAGACGCGCCGCCGCGCGCCCAGGATCCGGACACAGACCGGATAGGCCAGCATCCCGACCAGCAAGCCGCCCACATGTCCGGCCCAGGCGATGGGAACGGGAAAGACGAGATTGACCAGGGCGAGCGCCAGATTGAGTCCCAGCCAGGGCAATGCGAGCTGATACATGCCGGTGCGACCGCCCCTCGCCCAGCCCGCCGCGGCGATCAGCCCGGAAATGGCGGTGGAGGCGCCCGCCATTGTGGTCGCCTCGGTCAGATGGGTGGTCTGGTGCAGCACGGCGCCGCCGATCGCGCAGGCGAAGAAGAAAACCAAGAACCCCGTATCTCCGCGCAAGCCCGGGCCGAAAGGTCGACGCACGGCCGGCCCCACCGCGAGCAGCACGCCCAGATTGATCAGAAGATGGGCCCAGCCCGCGTGCACGAATACATGCAGGATATAGGGCGAGAGGCCGAACAGGGGCGCCGGCGGGAAGGCGTCGACCGCAGCGCCGGTCCGCAACGCGCCCGCCCAGTAGATCAGGGCATGCACCGATCCGCCCCGTCCGAAGGACAGCGATTCCGCAAGCTGAACCGCCAGAATGATGGCGGCGAGCACAAGCACGACGCCGGGCAGAGCATTGAACAGGGGCTCGCGCGGCGGCGTCGGGCGCTCTGAAGCGGCTCCGCCGGCATCGGGATCATCCTGGGACAGAGGGGGCGGCGCGTCGCTCATGAGGCTTTCCTAGTGTTGAGAGGGGTTTGGCATGGCCATTGCAGCCTGAGGACCGAACCGTCTTCAAAGAGGACACATAAGGCATGACCCGTCAGCTTAAAGTCTGGCTCTGCGCGACCGCCGCAGCCATTTTCGCAGCGTCCTCGGCCATGGCGCAATCCACCGCGGCCAATCCGTCGGAGTGGAATCGTCCCTATGGTCAGGCCTATGGCTCGGAAAACCAAGCGTATGTCGGCGCCCGCGTCGGCGGCAACCGGGTTGTCCTGAACGGCATTATCCAGACCGGCGTGGGCGTCTCGGCCCAGGCCAGCGCCCTCACCCAGAGCGCAACCGGCGTCGGCCTGAACAGCCAGTCCCAGTCCGGCCTGTTCACCAGCGCCGGGGCGAGCGCCATCGGCAACCAGCTCAATGTGGTGGTGAACGGCAATTACAACACCGTGGTGATCAACAATCGCCAGACCAATACAGGCGACATCACCGCCCATGCGGGCGCGACCGCAAACACCCAGTCCTCTCAGGGAGAAGCCGCCAATGACCGTTAAGCGTCTCATCGCCGCCGCGGCCGGCGCGCTGTCCCTCACAGCCTGCGCCACTTCGACCCCGGGCGCGGACGGGCTTTACGCCACGCCGACCGGCGGCGCGCCGGTGACCCCGAACCCGACGCCCTATTCGGATGCGCTGGTCTGTCTGTCGGGCTATGCCCGCCAGCATGGTCAGGCCGCGCCCCGCGTCGCCGTGGGCCGGATCGCGGACTATACCGGTCAGATGAACCCTGAAGGCGGCACCCGGGTGACCCAAGGCGCCTCCCTGATGGCGATCAGCGCCTTCGCCAAGGCGGGCGCGCGACTGGTGGAGCGTTTTGACACGTCCGTCGCTGAGCTCGAGCTGCGCTACGCCAACAACCAGCTGATCGGCGACGCCGCCGAGCAGGACGGCTATCGCCAGATCTATGCGGGTTCGATCCCGGGCTCGGACTATTATCTGGTGGGCGGCATCACCGAGCTGAACGCCAATATCCGCTCCAACGGCCAGGATGTTCTGGCGGGCGATTCTGTGGACTCCGATCCGTCGGGCCTGTTCTCGCGCCGCATGTATGTGATGAATGTCGGCCTCGACCTGCGCCTGATCGACTCGCGCACCCTCGAGGTGGTCGATGTCGTTTCCTATCAGAAGCAGATCATCGGCCGCGAGCTGTCCGCCGGGGTCTTCGCCTTCTTTGGCGATGTGGTGCTGGACGCCTCTGCGGGCGGGCGCTCTCTGGAGCCGATCCAGCTGGCCGTGCGCTCGGTCGTCGAGCGCGCCGTGCTGGAGATCTCCTCCCAGCTCTATCAGGTGTCGCCCGAACAGGTCTGTTCCTTCAACGACCCGATCGGCCCATCCAATATTACCGGCGGCGTTCAGCTGAACACCGCTTACGCCCCCACGGAGGCTCCCTATGTCCAGGCTCGCACGAGTGTTGATCGCGGGCACCAGCGCCGCGACGTTGATATCCGCAGCCAGCTTCGCGGAACCTATCAATAAGGTCGAGCTCGATCAGGACCAGACAGGCCCTGTCTCAGCTGAAGACGCTCAGGACGCGGATGGCGTGCGGGACATGATCTCGACCGCGGTCACCCAGGGCAATTCGGGCACGGGCGCCCTGTCCGGCGACAGCGAGATTTCCGGCGCGCAGACGCTCGGGGGCGCTGTGACCGCGCAATCCCTGCTCAGCGCCAACGGGGTCTGGGCCAGCGTCGTCAGCACCGCAACCGCACAGGGCAACGCCCTGACCGCTGGCGTGGAAGACGGCGCCCTTAGTCTCGACCTCAACCAGACCGCCGGCGCGGGTCAGGTTTCCGCGCTGTCGCGTCTGCGCATCTCCGATTACGCCGCTCACACGGTTCAGACTGCGTCCAGCGCCGTAAACGCCATCCAGACCAGCGCGGAAGGCGGACAGACCCTGTCGATCCGTCAGGCGAGCGCCGCTGACTCCCGCGCCGAGGCCCGCGTTGAAGCGGCGGACGCTGAAATCGAGACCAGCGTCGTGGGCGCCGTGGCGGCCGGCAACAGCCTGATCTCCACCGCAGAGGACGAGGATTCGAGCCTGACGCTGGACCAGTCACAGACCGGATCCACGACGGCAACCGCCCATGCCGAGATCGGCAACGCCGATTATGGCGTCACGGCGGCCTCCCAGGCGGCGGGCAATACCGCGACCTTCCAGAACGACTATGGCGATAGCGAAACCGGCGGCGTTCAGAACAATTCAGGCGAGGTGCGCGCTGAAACGGTGATTCTCGCTGACCAGTTCGCCAATGGCTACGCGACCGGTTCGGCCAATGCTGTGGGCAACGCGGCGTTGACCTCCACCATTGGCGCGAACACTTATCAGGGCGTGCAGCAGACCAATTCCGGCGATGTCATCGCCAATGTGACGATGACCGGCGGCGCCGGCGGCGGCCTGGGTTCTATCCTGAACGCCACCGCCATCGGCAATGCGCAATCGGCCTATGTCTGCGCCAGCTGCCCGGTAGGCGTGTCGGGCGAGATCAACCAGATCAATTCCGGCGCCATCTCGGCCAGCTCTGTCACAACCCATGCCGGCCAGGTTCGCACGATCACGAGCTCGGCCACAGCCGTGGGCAATGCGGCGACCTTCGCGACACAAAACCGCGGGAACTGATCCACACACGATACCCACCCAACTGACTGGCCGCTCCCGAAAGGAGCGGCCTTTTTCTTGTTGGCGGTCCGGTTTGCGTCTGAGGGCGCAAGAAAAACCCCGAAGGCGAAACCTTCGGGGCTTTGATCGTTCAGCGATGACGGCAAGCGCTAGTGATAGCCGCCCACCCCGCCATCCAGCATCAGGGTCATCGACCGGCGCTCATAGGATTCGCTCCGGCGCTCGACCGTCTCGGTATAGTGCTCTTCATAGCGATACCAGACCAGCTTCACGCCCGGGCCATGCAGGCGGAGCAATGAACGCTCGTTGCAATTGCGACGGTGTTCCTGCGGCGCGCAGAACAGCTCGCCGCCGCGACCGTAACGCAGGGCTTCACCCTTCTGGCACTGGATCGAGACGCCGTCGAAATGGTCCTCGCCCTCTTCACGCCAGCCCAGGGTCGCCTGCAGGGCGGTCCCCGCGACGCAGCGGAAGATCTCGCCCTCAAAGTCCGGCGTCACGCGCTCGTCCGGATCCGGACGCGAGGCCGGATGCGGATTGCCGCTGTCGTCCATGCAGTACGCCCGCACAAGACGCCATTCCTCGACCCAGCGCGAGCGCTCCTCTTCATAGCTCTCGTATTCGCTCTCACCCGCCAGGCGCAAACCGGTCAGAGCGGTCGCCGCCGGGGCCGAGCCGCCCGCATAATATCCGCCGCCGCCATAAATGATGGTCGCGCCGGAACGGGCGGACGCGGTCGCCGTGGCGCCCGCATAGGCGTTGGCGCTCACATTGACATTGACCGAGGTGTTCACATTGACCCCGCCCACATTCACCGTCGTGCCGCCCACATGCACGTTGGGCGCGCCGATATTGATGCTGGGCGTCCCGATGACCGGCCCGCCCGGATGCGTGCAGCAGGGCGTCGGAGGCGGCGGCGGGGCGCAACACGGATCGCCGGCGGCGGCCGTCGTCAGCGTCACAGCCTGAGCCGCACCGGTCAGGGCCGCGGACGCCAGAAGGCTCGCAGCCAGGGCGGACAGGGCGGAAGCGTATCGTGTTGAAACGCGCATGGCGGTCTCCGTTCTCACTTGCGCGTACCCCTGCAAGACAGGGGCCGGAACCCCCGCCAACGGGCTGAACGGAAAAGCACCTGTCCCATATGAGGTTGGCAAGGGGCTTGCAGTCTGTCCCGCCAACACACGGTCCCGCCCTCGACGGCGCCGTCCCGACCGGGGCGGAACAGACCGGGGGACGATGACGAAGAAAAGGGACGGCGCTCGTGAAGCACCCGAACACTCAGACCTTGCTGGCCTATTGGCATTCACGCCGGCATGACGAACCCGCGCCGCAACGCGCGGACATTGCGCCTGAAGACCTGGGTTCGCTCCTGTCGAACCTGTTCCTGCTGCGCCGCATGGACCAGGGCCATCACGTGTTCCGTCTCGCCGGCACCGGTCTGTGCCGCATGCATCAGCGCGAATTTCGCGACCAGAACTTCCTCAGCCTGTGGCAGGGGCATGACCGGGTGCATGTGTCGGCGCTTCTTGAAGGCGCCCTGTCCACCCCCGCGCCCGCCAGCCTTGTGACCCAGGCCGTCAGCCTGGACGGAGAGATGACCGATGTGGAGATCGCGCTTCTGCCCCTGCGCGGGCCGGAGGGCTGGCTGGACCGGGTGCTAGGGCTCTATCAACCCCTGACGCCGCGACCCGCCAATAGTCGACCGATTGTCCGCCATCGCTTGCAAGCCTTGCATCCTGCCCAGTGCCCGCCCCCCCATTACTCGGCCTTCACCGCGCCCAGTTACGAGGCGGTGGGCTTGCGGGTCGCGAACGACAGCTGAACTAGCGAAGTATTAAGGCTGTCACCCTAGGCTCATCGTGATGTGTCGAGGGTAATATGACGCGATCTGCAGACCTGGGCGCCCGACTGGACCGCCGGAAAATCAAGATTGCCGCGCGCGGCGCTGAAGAGCGCCGCCGCCATCGACGTGTGCGCCTGACAGTTCCCGGACGCGGCCTGTCGCCCAGCGCCGGCGAATTCACCTGTACGCTCGTGGACATTTCCCCGGGCGGCGCCCGCATCGCCTGCAAGACCCCGCCGGAAAAGGCCGAGCGAGTCGTCCTGCTGTTTGACGGCCTGGGCCGTCTGGAAGGCGAGGTGCTGCGTGCGGGCCGGTCCGGATTCATCGTTCGGCTGCATGGCTCCCAGCGCAAGCGCGACCGTCTGGCGGACGCCATCACCTGGCGTTTCAATATGCAACGCCTGGGACTGGATGAAGACCGCACCGCGCCTCGCAAGCCCGGCCGGGGCCGCGCCAAGATCCGCTTGCGCGACGGCGTTGTGATCCAGGCGGATGTCATTGACGTGTCCATCAGCGGCGCCGCCTTCGCCTGTCTTGAACGCCCCCGCATCGGGGAGGCTGTCCGGGTGGGCGACATGCAGGGCCATGTTGCACGATGGCTGGACAATGGCTTCGCAGTAGCGTTCGATCCTCCCGCCGACCGGAGCTGAGGGTTCCGGATGGTTTTTCCGAGTGAATGCATGACAGCGTCACTTTGAAACACCATATTTCGAGGGGAACGGCCCGTTTCTTGCCTGTGTAGAGGTTCAAGCCTCTGGCAGTAGGGCCCTTGGCCGGGAGAATTATTGATGCCGCGCGACGACGGAATCGCCATGTCCTGGTTTGTGAAAGTGGAAGGCCGCGTGTACGGGCCTTACACGGGCGCACAGATGCGCGCCTTTGTAGGGGAAGGCCGTGTGGCCGGACACTCCACGGTTTCTGAACAACGGGATGGGGAATTCCGGGACGCCCGTGACGTTCCCCAGCTCAAGGCCTGGCTGGAC
Organism: Oceanicaulis sp. HTCC2633; assembly: GCF_000152745.1. Classification (GTDB taxonomy): domain Bacteria; phylum Pseudomonadota; class Alphaproteobacteria; order Caulobacterales; family Maricaulaceae; genus Oceanicaulis. The sequence goes on along the minus strand of NZ_CH672428.1, from coordinate 3,155,920 downwards.
GAGGCGCGTCGCGCCCCCGGCGAACGCCGCCCCATGCCGGCCGATGCGCGCACGTCCAATTTCGTGATCGTCGCCGACCTCAACTCCGACAGCCGGGGTGGTTTTGAATCCGCGCTGAAGGATTTCGGTGATGTGGAAGCGATCACGCCCGGCGTGTGGTTGCTGCGCGGCGCCGCAAGCGCAGCACACTTGCGCAATGAACTGAGTCATCTGCTGGCGCGGGACGACAGGCTTCTGGTCGTCGACGCCTCGCGCGACCGCTCGGCCTGGTTCAATCTGGGTCGCACCGCCGACCAGCGCATTCGCGACCTATGGGGCCGTCGCGACTAGACTTTTTCCTCCAGCAATTGCTGCTTTGCAGCGGCCCGAGACATCACATCACTGTCACGGGTCTGTTTTTATGCGTTGCGATGCATGTTGCGCATGCACATGTGTGCAGCAACGCGCGTCGCGAGCGCGGATAAAAACACAAAGCGGAGGACTCCCCCATGCTTCGTCTGAACAGCCTCGTCGTGCGCGCAGGCCTGGCCGCCGGTCTTGCCCTGTCAGCGGCCTCTCCGGCCCTCGCCGGCGGCTTCAAACTCTCGGAATACTCGGTCCGGGACCTGGGCATGGGCCATGCCGGCTACGCCGCGCTGGCCGACGACCCGTCCACGATCTGGTCCAACCCCGCCGGCCTGGCGCGCCTTGACGGCACGCAGATCCAGCTGGGCGCCCACGCCATCATCGGCCAGGGCGATTTCACCAACCAGGGCTCCGTGGACGTGCTGGGCCGACCGCTGGGCGGCACCGAAGAGAACGACCTCTTCAACGACGCCGTGATCCCCAACTTCTACCTGTCCCACCGTCTGAACGACCGTATCGTTCTGGGCTTGGGCGTGACCGCGCCGTTCGGCCTGGCCACCGAGTACAATCAGGACTCCGTCACCCGCTTCCAGAGCGTGAAGAGCTCCCTGAAGGTCGCCGAGATCAACCCGTCCATCGGCTATCAGGTCAATGACCGCCTGTCGGTCGGCTTTGGCGTTTCGGCGCAATATTCCGAAGCCACCCTCGCCAACCATCTCGACTTCAGCGCCATCTGCCTCAGCCAGCTCACCCCGGCCCAGTGCACCGCGACCGGCTTCCTGCCGGGTCGTCCGGAAGGCTATCTGCGAGTCACTGGCGATGACTGGGCGTTCGGCTGGAATGTCGGCGCGCTCTATGACCTGACCGAGACCACCCGCATAGGCGTCTCCTACCGTCACAATGTGGACCACAACCTGGAAGGCGAAGCCGATTTCGGCGCGCCGGCGAATGCGGCGATCTTCGCGCCCGCCTTCACCGACACCGATGGCTCCGCCGAGCTGAACCTGCCGGCCGAGCTGGCGGTCTCCCTGGCTCACCAGGTCAATGAGCGTCTGTCGCTGAACGCGTCTGTCGTCTACACATTCTGGGATTTCGAGCGCCTGGTCGTCGAGTTCGACAATCCGGCTCAGCCCGACGCGGGCGAAACCCTCGGCTATGACGATGAAGTGCGCTACGCAGTGGGCGGCGAGTACGCCTATAACAGCCGCCTGACCCTGCGTGCGGGCGTCGCTTACGATCAGTCTCCGACCGAAAACGAGCACCGCACCACGCGCGTGCCCGATTCCGACCGCACCATCATCGCACTGGGCGCGTCCTTCCAGGCGACCGATTCCATCCAGATCGATGCGGGCTATCAGCACCTGATGTTCGATGACGCCCCGATCAACCATGTGGGGTCGACCGGTGATCGCGTTGTGGGTGACTACGACAACGTCGCCGATATTGTCGGCCTGTCCCTGACCTGGCGCCGCTAGGCCCGGCCATATCTGAACAGAAACGGCGCCGCAGGATCACCTGCGGCGCCGTATTCTTTCGAGACTCAGAGCGCCTTCAGCCCCTTGGCGTAGCGCGCCGCATTCTCGGCGTAATGGTCGGCGCTGGCCTTGAGCATTTCGGCCACCCCCTCCCCGATCTCTTTCACCACCTTGCCCGGCGCGCCCATGACCACGGACCCGTCCGGGATCTCCTTGCCCTCGGTGATAAGGGCGTGTGCGCCGATGATGCAGTTCCGGCCGATCTTCGCGCCGTTGAGAATCGTCGCGCCAATGCCGATCAGCGAGTAATCGCCCACCGTGCAGCCATGCAGCATGGCCTTGTGCCCCACGGTCACGCCTTTACCCAGCGTCAGGGGGAAGCCCATATCGGTGTGCATGACCGAGCCGTCCTGCACGTTTGAGTCTTCGCCGATGGTGATCAGCTCATTGTCCCCGCGCAGAACCGCGCCGAACCAGACCGAAGCCCGCGGCAGGAGTTTTACACGGCCGATAAGCGCCGCATCCGGCGCGACCCAGGCCCCGTCCTCGCTGATTTCAGGGCTCGCATCGTCCAGTCTGTACAGGGTCATCGGGCTCTCCCAGGGTGTTGCGCCGCACAATATGTCGGCGTTTTTTCGTCTTTGTATCGGATATGAGACGAGTAGACTCATACTTCGTTAGGCGTCCAACATGACACTGTGCTTGCGATTCGAGATCAAGGTTCGATTCGCTTCGCACGCGCCGCATGGCGCTGGATGTGTGAAGGAGGACGTGATGGCGTACGCGCCACCTCAAGCTGGTACGACCCCGCCGCCCGGTGCGCCGGTGTCGTTTGAGTCTCGCGCTTCCGAATTCACCGCTTTGATGACCCCTCCGCTGCCGCGTGAGGGGTTTTTTCTTGTCTCCTGGAGGGCCTGACATGCGTAAACGAGCCACCAAACGCCGCCAATCCGGACAGTTCAACGCTGACGCATATGAGGAAGACAAAGTCCGTTCGCTCTTCCCCGGAACCAGCTGGTCCCCCGATGACAAGGAGCCCATGCGCGATCAGAGCTATACCAAGAACGTCAAACCGCGCTCGAAGAACCAGGCCGAGCTCATGGAGGCCATCGATTCCCACAATCTGGTGATGGCGCTTGGCCCGGCGGGGACGGGCAAGACCTATCTCGCCGTCGCCAAGGGGGTCGAGGCGCTGGAAAAGGGTGAAGTGGGCCGCATCGTCCTCTCCCGTCCGGCCGTGGAAGCGGGCGAATCCATCGGCTTCCTGCCCGGCGCCATGGAAGAGAAGCTCGCCCCCTATCTGCGCCCGCTCTATGACGCGCTGGCGGACCGGTTGAGCCCGAAACGCCTGAAGGCGCTGATGGCCGAGGGCCTGATCGAGATCGCGCCCATCGGCTATATGCGCGGACGCACCCTGAACAACGCCTTCGTGGTGGTCGATGAGGCGCAGAACTGCACCTACGCCCAGCTCAAGATGCTGCTGACCCGTCTGGGCTGGAACTCCACCATGGTGGTGACCGGCGACCCGGCGCAGACCGACCTTCTGCCCGAAATGTCCGGCCTCGCCACCATCGCCGAGAAACTCGACGAAGTGGACAATATCGGCGTCATCCGGCTTCAGAAGGAAGACATTGTCCGTCACCCGCTGGTGGCAAGCATGCTGACCGTTCTCTAGACTTCTCAGAGACCGAGGAGAGACAGCCCTGCACCTGCGTGCGGGGCTGTCTTGCCTTCAGGGTTCGACCGCGTCGAGAATCAGCTGGGCCGCCTCGCTGACAGAGCGGCGCTCCACTTCCACCACGGCATTCGCCTCGCGCATCAGGTCCGCATCGATCGCGCCGATGAGCGGCGCCAGCGCTCGTCCCACCGCCGGCTTCTGCGCCGCCTCGGCTGACAGCAGGATCACCGCGTCATAGGGCGGCAGCGCGCCACGCGGATCGTCAAGAATCACAAGGTCATAGGCCAGAACCCGCCCATCGGACGTATAGGCGGTGATCACATCCACCGCCCCATTGCGGACCGCGTCATACATGAAGGCGGAATCCATGCTCCGCTGCTCGATCCCGCTCAGTCCATAGAACGCACGCGTGCGCTCCCATTCGGTGCGGGCGAAGAATTCAGGGTCGGCGCCGACAGACAGGGACGGCAAGGCGACGAGATCCGCGATCGATGTGACGGCTTCAGACTCGGCGAAATCGGCGGTAACCGCGAATCCGTATGCATTCTCGAATCCCAGACGCCCCAAGGCGACGATCCCGGCGTTTTCATAGAGCCAGCTTGAAACCGCGGCATACATCTGGTGGCGCGGGATCGGGGCTTCCTCCCCCATCACATTGGCCCAGAGCGTGCCCGTATAATCCACATAGACGTCGATCTCGCCCGAGCGCAGCGCGTCAAACACCACGGTGGAGCCCAGATTCTCCCGACGTTCGGTCCGGGCGCCCGCCCCCTCAAGACGCCGTTCGATCACCTCGGCGAGAATATACTGTTCGGTGAAGCTTTTGGCGCCGATGATCACCGGTCCGTCATCGAAACCGGCGTCGACCTGCGTCTGCCGCCCGACCGATCCCTCCCCGCTGGCGCGGTTGACCATGACGGCGCCCCCCAGCACCAGAACGGGCGCCAGAATCACCACGAGGGCGGAGATCAGAGCGCCCCTGCGCCGACCGGACTGCATCGCCCGCTCGCACGCTGCAATCAGCTGATCGAGCAGCAGCGCCAGCCCCGCAGAGCACAGGCAGCCGAAGATGACCGCCGCCCAGGTCCGGGTCTGAAGTCCGGAAAAGATGTAATTGCCCAGGCTCGTCGCCCCGACCGGCGTCGCCAGGGTCGCCGCCCCGACAACCCAGACGGTCGCAGTGCGAATCCCCGCAATGATGGTGGGCGCGGCCAGCGGCAGCTCCACCCGCAACAGGCTTTGCCGAGTCGACATGCCGACGCCTCGCGCCGCCTCACGCACCACCGGATCCACGCCCTGCAGGCCGACAATGGTGTTTCGCAGCACCGGCAGGACGCCATAGAGCGTCAGCGCGAAGAAGGCGGGCGCAAACCCGATCATCCCGCCTAGCAGCGGGACCATGAGCGCCAGAAGCGCCAGGGCGGGAATCGTCTGCATGACGCTGGCGACGCCCAGCGCCGGACGCGCGACGCCCGGATTGCGGGCCGCGAGGATGCCCAGAGGCAGAGAGATCGCCAGCGCCGCCAGAAGAGCCGCCACAGACAGACGCATATGCCCGCCCAGATACGCCGGCAGCGTCGCGATCAGATCCGGCAGCGCATCAATCATCGCGGCCCGCCTCGGCCTTGAGGGCCTGCACCGCATCCGCTTCATGCAGCGGGCTTTCCAGCATCTGCCGCACAATGGGATGGGCGGGCGCGTTGAGCAGTGCTCTGGGCGTGTCGTACTGGACGATCTCACCGGCATGCATCACGGCGATGCGATCCGCCATCAGCAAGGCCTCAGCCATGTCATGAGTGACCATGACGGCGGCGAATCCCATACGGTTCTTCAGGTCGAGAAAGTCAGCGCGCAATCCGTCCCGCGTAATCGGATCAAGCGCGCCGAAGGGTTCATCCATCAGCACCAGTCTGGAGCCCGCCGCCAGCGCGCGCCACGCCAACGCGCTGGCGCTGCCCGCCCGAAAGCTGATGAGGGCGGCGATCGCGGTGCTCGAGCGGATCAAGTCGCACCAGCTCGAGCATGTCATCGACGCGCGACGAGATGCGGTCCGCCTCCCAGCCCAGAAGCTGCGGCGTCACCGCCACATTTTCCGCGACGCTCAGATGCGGAAACAGGCCATCGCCCTGCATGACCCAGCCGATCCGACGGCGCAAGCTGACAGAATCAAGAACGGCCGCGTCCTCGGTTTCAATGAGGACGCGGCCGCCTGAAGGCTCCAGCAATCGGTTGATGCATTTGAGAGTCGTGGTCTTGCCGCAGCCGGATTCCCCGACCAGGGCGACAATCTCTCCGGCTTCGACCGCGAAACTGACATCGCGCACGGCCCTGAAGCCGTTGCGATAGGTCTTCTCAAGCTGGTCGACCGCGAGGATCACACGACATGCCTCTGTCAGCCCGGAGCTGATCAGATGCCTTCAAGGTCGATGTCGAGGATGACGATCTCGAAGGAGTAGGAGACTTCGCCTTCCTCGACGTTTTTCGACACCACGCCCAGAAGCTCTGAGTCGATGTAGATCTCCGCGCATTCATCGGCGCGCTGACGCAGACGCACGGCCAGCTTCGGATTCAGTTTGCTGCGCAGGAAGGTTTCGACTTTTTTCGCTTCAGCGGCAGTGAAAACGGGAGCGGCCACGGCTGTACCTCTTTTCGGGATGGATCAACGAGTCAGGCGCACCCTAGCGTTCTTCCTGCGCAGGGCAACACAAAGGGCGCAGACCTAGCTGTCCTCGCCATTGGAGGCGAAGGTCTGATCCATGGTGCGGGAAGGTTCGGCGCACCGCCCGCCGACGGGCTTGGCCGGCACACCGGCCACCGTGCACCGCGACGGCACATCGGCCAGCACCACAGAGCCTGCCGCGATCCGCGCCTCGGCCCCGACGGTGATATTGCCCAGCACTTTCGCGCCCGCGCCGATCAGCACGCCGTTACCGATCTTGGGATGACGGTCCCCGCCATCCGCGCCCGTGCCGCCCAGGGTCACCTCATGCAGGATGGAGACATTGTCCCCCACGACCGCGGTCTCGCCTATCACCACGGAGGTGGCGTGGTCGATCATGATGCCCCGGCCCAGCTGGGCGGCAGGGTGAATGTCGACGCCAAAGCGTTCGGACATCCGGCTCTGCATGTGGAACGCCAGACTGTCGCGGCCATCGCGCCACAGACGGTGGGCGATCCGGTAGCACAGCAGGGCGTGGAAGCCCTTGAAATAGAGGAAGGGCTGCAGCAAGGAGCGGCAGGCCGGATCCCGCTCATCCACCGCCAGCATGTCGGCGGCGGCCTGTTCGACGAGATCGCGATCGGATTCCAGCGCCGCCTTGGCGACATCATGGACCTGCAGGGCGTCGAGCTGGGAATCGCTCATCTTGGCGGCCACACGGTGCGCGAACGCCTCGGTCAGACCGTCATGACGCAGGATGGCCGCGTTCAGGAAGCTCGCCAGCATGGGCTCTTCGGCCGCCGCGGAGGCGGCGTCCAGACGCAGGCGGTTCCAGACGGATCCCGCAAGCGGCGGCGTTTCATCGAAGACCTGGGTTTGCGCGAGGGTCATCGGTGACTCCTGTGATGGTCGCAGATCGGAGGCGTCTCAGGCTTCATCAAGCCCGGACAGGATGGACCGGGACAGTCCGGGGTCAAGAGCGCCACGACGCGCTTGTTCAACCGCAGCCATCAGCATGATCATGGAAAACCCGTCCCGAATTTTACCTGAAATGGCCATCTCCAGCGCCTCGCGCAAGGGCAGACGCCGCATCTGCATGTCCGCTTCCGTCCCTTCCCGCTCCGGCGTCCCCTCACTGAGGCCCCAGGCGATGAAACTGTAGGCGCGCTCGCTGGTGATGGAGTTGGAGACGTCAAACTCTGACAGCGGGCGCCAATGGGCGGCTCTCAGGCCTGTCTCTTCCTCAAGCTCGCGTTTGGCGCTTTCAAGCGGCGCAACGCCTTCGGGACCGCCTCCCTCGGGCAATTCCCAGGACCAGGCATCCAGGGCGAAGCGATGCTGGCCGACCAGCACCGTATCGCCATTGTCAAAGACCGGCAGCACGCCGATCGCCGCTTGCCGGGGCTCCATGACGCCGTAAAGGCCCGGCTGGCCGTCCGGACGCAGGACGTCGAACTCGCGCACGCGCATCCAGGGATTCTCATAGCCCAGACGCTCTGACAGGATCGTCCAGGGGCCCCGGCGCAACTGGGTCACAAAACAGGCTCCGGCTCGGAGGCGTCCGACGGGGCGCCCTGCGGGTTGGAACGTATCAGCAGCACGAATGCCGCCGGAGCGAAAATCAACGCCAGGATCGCCGAACCTGCAACGCCGCCGGCCACAGCGGAAGCAAAGGGGAGCCAGAAGGGGTCGCCCTCGATCAGAAGGGGCGCGAACCCGCCAATCGTGGTCAGCGTCGTCGCCAGTATATGTCGCGTCGCATCCATCACCGTATCCCGGATGGCCGCAGCATCCCCGGACTGGGCTGCCGCACTGGCCTTGAGCGCACTGAGCACGACAATCGAACCGTTGATCGCAAGCCCCACCAGTCCGAGCGCGCCGACAATCGCGTTGAACCCCAGGGGCGTGCCGAACATCCAGACCCCGAACAGAGCCAGACCGACCGACAGGAAGCCGATGACGAAGATCACCCCGGCATAGCGGAACGAGTTGAACGCCAGAACCACCGCAGCCACCATCAGGATCAGCAAGGGAGCGGCGGTGGACATGAGGTTCGCCATCGCCTCACCCTGGTTTTCAGCTTCCCCCCCGATCTCCAGACGATAGCCGGGCGGCAGGATCAGGTTTTCCGCCTCGAAACGGTCCTGGAAGGCGGCCAGCGTCGTGGCCGGCAGGACATAGGGCGACAGATAGCCATAAATGGCGTTGACCCGCTCAGCGTCCACGCGCGTGATGATGGATGTTTCCGGCGCCAGCCTGACCTGAGCGAATGTCCCCACGCCGAGCGGCGATGCGCCAGCCCCTGCCGGCAGGGGCGCTCCGCTGATGGAGTCCGGCGAGTCCCGGCGATTGTCAGGAGCCACAACCCGGACCGGCAATTCTTCCACGCCTTCGAGAACCGACCCGCCCTGCACGCCGTCCATGCCGGCGCGCAAACGACCGGCGATATCTGAAAGCCGCAAGCCTGCAAGGCCGGCTGAGACCTCATCCACATCCAGGCGCACGATCGGCTCGCCCAGGGCCAGCTCGGCCTGGGTGTAGGTGACCCCTGGCGTGCCGCCCAGAATGCGACGGATCTCCTCGCCCAACCTGTCGAGCACTTCAAGATCCGGTCCGATCACGCTGATCTCTATGGGCGCGGGGGCCGGCGGGCCCTGCTCGAAAGGCAGCGCCAGAAACTGGGCGGACGGGAACTGCTCGATGGCTTCAGCCTGGACGGCCTGGACGATGCGTCGACTGGCGGCGGAATCGGTCGCACGGACAAATCCTTGCGCGAAATTGGGACGCCCTTCATCAGCGCCAAACATATTGTAGTAGACGCGCGGGCTGGTTTCCCCGAGCACCCAGACGACCGTTTCAACACCGTCATGCGCGGTGATCATGTCCGTCGCGCGCTGAATTTCAGCGCGAGTGACATCCAGGGGCGATGACGGCGGCAGGGTGAGACGCACCTGGAACATGTCCCTTTCTGTTGGCGGAAAGAACTGTCCCGGCAGGGTCGAAGCCGCCGCAAACCCCGCGACCGGAACCAGCACCCCGAGCGCCAAGCCCAGCAGGGGCTGTGCGATCACAGCATCCAGAAGCCTGCGATAGAGCTTCGCCAGGACCGGAACGCGCAGGCCGTCGCGCCAGAACGGGGCGTCGCGCTCCCCGGCGCGGCCATCGTCAAACCAGGCTGCCATGGCGAGGATGACCGTGAAGGCCAGAATGAAGCTCGCGCTGACCGCGAAGATCACCGAAATGCCGATCATGGAGATGAATTCCCCGGCCGTGCCGGGCATCAGGGCGATCGGGCCAAAGGCAAAAATCGTCGTCAGAGTCGAGGCCAGCAGCGGCCCGAACAGGGTCTTCGCCGCCTTGTCGACGGCCTGCAGCCGCTCCAGACCTCTCGACCTGAGCAGCCTGTAGTCATCGACCACCACGATCGCGTTATCGATCAGAAGGCCGAGCGCAACGACCAGCCCGGTCACGGACATCTGGTGCAGCGGCTCGCCATAGACATTGATCAGGACCATCACGAGCAAAATGGTCAGCGGCAGGGCCGACCCCACGATCAGGGCGCTGCGCCAGCCCATGACCAGGAACAGGACGGCGAAGACGATCAGGGCGGAAAAGCCCAGATTCTGCGCCAGTCCGGCCAGGCGGTCGACGACATAGTCCGCCTGGGCCATGACGATCTCGACCTCGACGGCAGGATTGGCCGCCCTGAAGTCACGCACGACCCGCTGGGCGCGCGCATCCCACGCATCCACCTGCAATTCAGGCTGCAGATAGCCCGCCACCAGGATGGTGCGGCGATTGTCGATATAGGCTTCGCTGGCTGCAGGCTCACGCACCGTTCGCTCGACCCGCGCGATGTCGTCAATGCGCACGAAGCCGCTTGGACTTTGCGCCACCGGGACGTCCCGGATCCGGTCCAGCGAGTCAAAGGCGCCATCAACCTCGATATTGATATCAAGCGTCTCACCCGCCAGACGACCGGCCGGCAGCTTGGCGTCCGATCGGGACAGGAGGCCGGCCACTTCGACAGGGCCCAGGCCCAGCGCTGAAACAGCTTCCGGGTCCAGCGTGACGCGCACCTCTTCCTCCGGCGCGCCGAAAATCTGGGTCTCATCCGTCCCCGGAACGCTGCGGATTCTGTCTTCCAGATCCTCGGCCAGTCGGGACAAGGCCCCCTGCCCGGCTTCAGAGCCCTCGGGCCATCGCAGGGAGACCACCAGAGTGGCCGCGCCCATATACTGGCGCTCCACGCGCACCGGCAGAACGCCGTCCGGCAACAGGACTTCAACCGAAGAGACCTGGTCGCGCACCTTGGTCCAGGCCTGCTCGACCATGGCCGGGCTCAAGTCTTCGCGGATATTGACGCCGATCAGCGCCACATTGGCGCGTATGGTGGAATCCACCTCATCCAGCTCCACGAGCTCCATCAGCGCAGCCTCGATCGGCTCGACGATCAACGCTTCCATCCGCTCGGCGTCCGCCCCCGGAAAGCTGGCGACCACAACACCGAAGCGCTCTGTGAGCGATGGGTCCTCCTGACGGCCCAGGACGCCCAGCGCAGCCAGGCCGGACACAACCGACAGGAACAGCGCCAGAAGCGTCAGGCGCGGATAGCGAAAGAACAGCGTGGCCATCGATCAGTCCCCACGCGCCGGACGGACCTGTTGACTTGGCGCAACGCGGTGCACGCCGCCCGCCAGGATCATCTCGTCGGTTTGCACAGCGCCGCGCAGATAAACCCGGTCACGCTCAGTGTGCAGGATTTCGACAGGACGCGGCTCAAGGATGAAGGCCTCGCCGTCAGGGAACCAGGGGCGTATATGGACCAAAAGCCCCAGCGCCTCTTCGCTGGAGAGCGGGCGACAGGGGGCCCAGGAAGCCGCGCTCTTTCAAAGCTGGGTAAGGGCAGGAACAAAGCCGGGCGGTTGAGCCTGCGGGGCGTCTGCGCCCTCTTCCGGCATGTCAAAAACCACACTGATGCTGCGGTCGCGAGCATCGATCACCCCCGTGGCTGCGCGCAATCTGACCAGGATCGTTTCGCCGGTCGCCAACTCGACCCGATACGCCGCGCCCGCATTCAGACGGGCCGCGTCATGCGCCGGCAGACCGGCCCGCACCTCAAGCACCCCCGCCTCGACAAGCGTCAGGACCGGCACGCCAGCCCCCACCGAGGCTCCGTCATCAAAATGCCGCGCCGTCACGATCCCGGCATACGGCGCCGTGAGGGCGGACAACTCGATCTGAACCGACAGGGCGGCTTCAACGGCGCTTGCCGCTTCGATACGCGCAGCGGCCGCTTCGGCGCGGGCGGACACTTCATCAAGAACCTGTTCGGACACATGACCTTGCGCCACGAGCCGCCTTTGCCGGTCCAGGGTCACGCTGGCGAGACGGGCCTCGGCACGGGCTGCAGCGACATCCGCTTGCGCCGCCTGGCGTTGCGCCTCGAGTGCGCGGGTATCCAGCGAGGCCAGTATCTGGCCCTCTTCGACCGGATCTCCGACATCCACATTCAAATGTCTGATCTGGCCGCCTTGCGGAAAGCCGAGCGCACTCTCGCGCCGGGCTGTGATCAGGGCCGGAAATCGTGACTCCGCCTCGGCCGCCTCGGTATAGAGAACCGACATCACCGGCACGGGTGTGGCCGTTGCAACCTGCTGGGTCTGCGTATTTGCGCTGGCGCTTCTGAATGTGCTGACGCTGATGACAATCACCACCAGCATGACCGCACAGGCGGCGACGCTGAGCGCGAACGTCCCACGCGAACGCTGAAAGGAAGGCATGGGATGTCCTTTTCTCGTCTGGAGCTGACTGAGAATATAACACAAAACGCAGTTTGAAAAGTGAACAGTGTTCACAATCCACGCAGTCTAATCGCCTGACAAATCAGGCCTTGCTCAGAAGGTCTCGCCCTCATCGAGACGGGAGAGCAATTTGCGTGTCCCGAGCCCTCGAAGCACCGCCTCGGAATGAAAGGCGATAAGCCGGTCCAGCTCTGAGCGGACTTCCGCTTCATCGGGATCCCTGAACGCTTCAGGGTCCAGGCTCAACCCAGGCAGGCCGCACGGGAAATTGGGAATGGTGACGGCCAGCAAGGTCAGGCCGTGTGACGCCGCCCAGACAGACTTCGCCGCAAGCTCGATATCCATTTTGCGAAACCAGCCTTCATCCATGCTGAACTGGATCATCTGGTGAAGGTGACCCGCGGCGGCGAATGCATAGGTTTCTTCCTCGGGATCCTTTTCGTCAGGAAAGGCCGAGAATGCCAGCTTGTAATGTCCCGGCTGCTCAAGTCCGGTCTCGACATAGGCCCTCATGCAGGGCGTGCAGAGCAAGGGGCCATCCTTGATGTTATCGGTGACCGCCTTCATCCGGTCATGCAGGCGTTCTAAGAAGCTCTCGCGGATCTCGCGGAACAAGGCTTCCTTGGAATCAAAATACTTGTAGAGCGCGGCCGGGGAGTAATCGATGCGCTCGGCGATGCGACGCATGGACAGACCGGCTTCGCCTTCCTCGGTGAAGATCTCTTCGGCGGCGTGGATGATCGCATCGCGCACTTTGCGACGGCGGCGTTCCGCCGGGCTGAGCGCGTCTTCACTGACTGCGGTGATGGTCACTTCCCCAACTTCCCCGGATCTGTCGCCTGGCCTGCGTCTGACAGGTCCTGACTTGATCGCGACATGCTAACCTACAACGTATAGCGACGTTTCACGCATACGGTCAAAACACCGCTTCGAATCCAAAGGCAGATCATGGCCTCCTTCACCGCACCAACCTTCCCCCATCCCGGCGATTCGATCACCCTGTCCGGCGCCAGCCCCGAGACCCTGGCGCTTCTGGCGCAGCGGCGCTCGACCCTGGCCAAGGATATGGGTGAGCCCGGCCCGAGCGCCGAACAGCTCGACACGCTGCTCAGGATCGGCGCCCGCACACCGGATCACGGCAAGCTGTTTCCCTGGCGCTTCATCGTGTTCGAGGGCGAGGCGCGGGCGAAGTTCGGGGAACGTCTGGAAGCGCGCTTCCGCGACATCGAACCGGATGCGCCGGCGGAACGCTTTGAACTGGAACGCTCACGCTTTCTGCGCGCGCCCGTGGTGATCGCCGTGGTTTCCGATACGGACGAGACTCACAAGGTGCCTGAATGGGAGCAGATCCTGTCCGCCGGCGCCGTGTGCCAGAATCTTCTGATCGCGGCGGCGGCCCTGGGCTTTGGCGCGCAATGGCTGACCGAATGGTACGCCTTTGACAAGCGCATGAAGAGCGCCCTCGGCCTGCAACCCGGAGAACGCGTGGCGGGTTTCATCTATGTCGGCACGCCGCAAGTCCCGGCCCAGGAACGCCCCCGCAAGGACCCGCGAGTGACGCGCTGGGAGGAATAGCCCCCTAAAGCTCCAGCACCCGCGCGCCGTCTTCCTCGCCGACGATCACGGCGCGGGCGAGGTTGATGAAAAGGCCATGTTCGACCACGCCGGGGATGGCGTTCAGGCGCGCAGCGACCTGCTCGGGGTCTTCAAGCGCGGTGCAGGCGCAATCGAGAATGTAATTGCCGCCATCGGTCAGATAGGGATCATTGCCGTCGCCGCGGCAGCGCAGCTTCACGTCCGGGCGCACCACGCCAGAGGCAGTGAGCGCGTCATAGACCTTCTTGGCGGTGATGGTGAAACCGAACGGATCCACCTCGACCGGCAGGGCGAAGGCGCCCAGGGTTTCCACCAGCTTGGTTTCATCGACCACCACGACCATGAGGTCAGACGCGTGGGCGATGATCTTCTCTCGCAGCAGGCAACCGCCTCCGCCCTTGATCAGCCGGAAACGGCCATCGACCTCGTCGGCGCCATCAATGGTGACGTCGATCTTGTCGGCCTGATCCACTTCCAGAAGCGGTACGCCGGCTTCCCGCGCGACCCTGGCGGTATTCTCCGAAGTGGGCACGCCCTTGACGTTCTTCAGCGATCCGCTTTCGAGCGCCGCGCCCAGAAGACGGACAAAGATGTCCGCCGTGGAGCCCGAGCCCAGGCCCAGCGTCATGCCGTCCTCGACGAACTCCAGAGCCGCCTCGGCGGCGCGTGTCTTCTGCTCGACTGCGCTCATTGATCCACTCCCGCCAGAAGCACGAATTTGAGTTCGGTGAATTCCTCGACGCCCCATTTGCCGCCTTCACGGCCAATGCCGGATTCCTTGACGCCGCCGAACGGGGTGGCGGGCGAGCCGACCATCGGGGCGTTGACCCCGATCATGCCGAAATCAAGCGCTTCGGAGATGCGGTGCACCCGGCCCACATCGCGCGTGTAGACATAGGCGGCGAGCCCATAGGGTGTGGAATTCGCGAGCTCGATCATCTCCGCTTCGGTCTCCACGCGATAGACCGCGCAAACCGGGCCGAAGATTTCAAAGCACGCGAGCTCCAGCTCGAAATCCGTGCCGCCCTCGATCAGGGTCGGGGCGTAGAAGGACCCGCCCAGTTCATCGGCCAGGGACTTGCCGCCTGTATGGATGGTCGCGCCGCGTTCGCGGGCATTCTGAACGAGCTTGTCGACGCGTGAGACCGCCTCGTCATGGATCAGCGGGCCCACGGTGACGCCTTCGGTCAGACCATCGCCCACCTTGATCGCCGCAATGCGCTCCTTGAGCGCGGCGATCAGCTTGTCGGCGATGGGGGCGTGGGCGATGATCCGGTTGGCCGACACGCAAGTCTGGCCCGAGGCGCGGAATTTCGACGCGATCACGCCGTCCGCCGCTTTCTCGATGTCCGCATCATCCATGATCAGGAAGGGCGCATTGCCCCCCAGCTCCAGCGCCACGCGCTTCACGGTGCTCGAGGCCTGCTTCATCAGCAGCTTGCCCACAGGCGTGGAGCCAGTGAAGCCCACCATGCGCACCTTGTCGGACTGGGTGAAGACATCGCCAATGGCCGGCGCATCGCCGGTGATGACGTTGAAGACGCCATCGGGGAAGCCCGCGCGCTTGGCCAGCTCCGCCAGAGCCAGCGCCGATAGCGGGGTTTCCGGCGCCGGTTTCACCACCACGGTGCAGCCCGCCGCCAGCGCCGGGGCGCATTTGCGGGTGATCATGGCGGAGGGGAAGTTCCACGGCGTGATGCAGGCGACGACCCCGATCGGCTGATGGATTGTCCAGCCGCGCGAGCCAGGGAACGGGGTCTGGATGGTCTCGCCATGGATGCGCTTGGCTTCTTCCGCCGACCACTCGACAAAGCCCGCGCCATAGACGACCTCGCCCCGCGCTTCGGGGAAAGGCTTGCCCATTTCAGCGGTGATGAGATGACCCAGATCGTCGGCATGCTCGAGGATCAAGTCATGCCATTTCTTCACCAGCTGGGCGCGTTCGAAGACCGGCGTGTTCTTCCACGTCTTGAAGGCCTCGGCGGCGGCGTCAATGGCGTCCTCGGCGCCCTTTGCGCCCACATCCGTCATCTGCGCCAGCACGGCGCGATTGGTGGGGCTCGTCACCTCGATCCAGGGCTTGCCCGCAACCCAGGCGCCGTTAATGAAGGACTGGGTCTGATACAGCGCCTTGTCCTTGAGGCGATCCAGCAGTTCGGTCATGGCTATCCCTTCGTCGTCTTGTTCTTCTTGGCGGACATGGCCCGGCGGAACCGCGCCGCCCAGCCGTCCTTGTTCGTCTGCTTGGCGCGTGACACGGCCAGAGCATCTGCGGGCACGTTCTCGGTGATCACGCTGCCCGATCCGGTCATTGCGCCGTCGCCAATGGTGACGGGGGCCACCAGCGCGGAATTCGAGCCGATGAAGGCGCCCTCGCCGATCACCGTCTGGTATTTGAGAAAGCCGTCATAATTGCAGGTGATGGTTCCCGCTCCGATATTGGCGTTCGCGCCCACCGTCGCGTCCCCGATATAGGAAAGGTGGTTCGCTTTCGCGCCCTCCCCCATCACCGCTTTTTTCACTTCCACGAAATTGCCCACCTTGGCGCCGGTCTTCAGCACCGCACCGGGGCGCAAGCGGGCATAGGGGCCGACCTCGCAGCCGCCAGCCACGTCAGCGCCTTCCAGATGGGAATGGGCGCGAATGCGGGCGCCGGTGCGGATCACAACACCCGGTCCGAACACCACATGGGGTTCGACCACCACGTCATTCTCGATCATGGTGTCATGGCTGAAATAGACGGTTTCGGGCGCGATCAGCGTCACTCCGTCCACCATGGCCTGATGTCGCGCGCGTTGCTGGAAGGCATGTTCGGCGGCGGCGAGATCGACGCGGGAATTGACGCCCAGCACCTCGTCTGCACTGGCCTTCACCGCCTTTGCCGGCAGGTCGCGACCGCGCGCCAGCCCCACAAGGTCGGTCAGATAGTATTCGCCGCTGGCATTCTCGTTCGTCACCTCGCCCAGAAGCTCGAACATCAGCCCGGACGGCATGGCGAGGACGCCGGAATTGCACAGCCCCACCATCAATTGCTCGGGGCTGGCGTCCTTGGCCTCAACGATCGCGTCGAGCCCGCCTGAGGCGTTCTCGATCAGACGGCCATAGCCGCCCGGCTCTCTCGGTTCAAAGCCCAGCACGGAGACGGCGGCGCCTGCGTCGAGCGCCGCGAAGACCTGTTCCACGGTTTCAGCCGTAATCAGCGGCGTGTCGGCATAGAGCACGATCACGTCGCCGTCGAAATCCTTGAGCGCGTCCTGCGCCTGCTGCACGGCGTGGCCGGTGCCCTGGGGCGGGTCCTGCAAGGCTGTCAACGCGCCCGCGGCTTCCGCCTTGTCCTTCACCTCGGGCGCATGGGCGCCCCAGACCACGACCTTGCGCTCGGCCTGCACCGCATCCGCCAGCGCCAGGGACCAGTCGAGCATGGAGCGACCGCCAATGGGGTGCAGCGGCTTGGCGAGGTCCGATTTCATGCGTTTGCCATGACCGGCGGCGAGAATGACGGCGGCGCGGGGACGTGAGGACATGAGCCAGGCTCCCAGAAAACGTCAGGCCCGTGAGGTGAGGAATCTCAGGCGCTTTTGATGCTTCAGCGCTATAGCCTATCAAGACCCGGGACGCGACCACGCAGGCGCGTCACAAACGCTGACGTCTTTGAAACCCAATGTGAGGGCCCATGCTCACTTCTCTGTCCGGCGCGCGCATCGCCTTTGATCTCGACGGCACGCTGGTGGATACCGCCCCTGACCTGGTGCGCGCATTGAATGAAGCGGTGGTTCCTCTGGGCTTTGAGCCCGTGCCGCTGGAGGATGTGCGCGCCATGGTCGGCCGCGGCGCAAGGGCGCTGATCGAACGCGCATTCGAACGCGAAGGCCGCCCGGCGCCGGACGCCGACCTCGTGACCGAGCGACTCACCGTGTTCCTGGAGGCCTATGGCGCGGACATCGCCCGCCATTCACGCCCGTTCGAGGGTGTCGAAGCGATGCTCGATTCGCTGGCCGAGGCCGGCGCGCGCCTGTCGGTCTGCACCAACAAGCCGACCCAGCTGGCGATTCCGCTACTGGATGCTCTGAACATGCGTGATCGATTCGAGCGGGTCATTGGCCCTGAGGACGCCCCGGCGAAGAAGCCGGACCCGGCGCATCTTCTGGTCGCGGTTGGGGGCGATCCGATTGATCACGCCTGCGTCCTGGTGGGCGATTCCGAACCCGATGCGCTGGCGGCGAAAGCGGCAGGCGCAGGATCTGTGATCTTTCTGGGCGGTTATAGCGAAAAGCCGGCCCGCACTCTGGGTGCGGACCGGCTTTTTGAAGCGTATGGCGCTTTGCCCGGCTTGCTCGCCGAGCTCATCGACACACGGAAAGGCGCTTAGGCGCTGCGACGATCGGAAGAGCGATCATTCGCCGGGCGCGGCATGCCGTTGACCATGTTCGAGCGCACGTCGGTGCGGGCCGAACGCATGGCGGGCATGAAGCCGGCTTCGGTCAGTTCGATGTTCACGTCGTAGCCGCGCTCTTTCCAGTACGCCTCGATGCGTTCTTTCAGACGGAGCGCGCCTTCACGGGTGCAGAAGTCATTGGTGGCCATGGGGAGAAACCTCCTTCAAACACGCGCAGCAGCTCGCGTGCGTAGGGTTCGTTATCATTTGGAATTCTTAGCCGCAGACCGAAACAGCCCGGCGGCGAGACGCGGGTCTATAAGTGATATTTGTTCTTGACGAAAGTATGACGGGCCATTTTTTCGAAAAAAAATTATGCAACCGAGGAAAATTCGTAACTTAGCGATGCCTGTGCTGCAACCGATCTGCGTTTCATGGCTCCGGACCGCTTGACCGTCCCCGGTCGTCGGCATAAAACCCGCGCCTCTTGAGGGCGATTAGCTCAGCGGTAGAGCACTTCGTTCACACCGAAGGGGTCACAAGTTCGATCCTTGTATCGCCCACCAGTATGCCTGAAGAGGCGCGAACCCCGGCTCGATCGAGCCGGGGTTTTTGCTGTCCGGCTCAGCCCCGCGCCGGGACGGCGCGCCGGCTTGCGAACACGATGATCGCCAACGCCAGAACGCCGATATCCGCGAGCGGAGACGCCCACCAGATGGCGTCGGATCCAAGGCCAAGCCCCAGTCCGATCACAAGCGGAATGAACAGCAGGTACGGCTTGGCCAGCCCCAGGATCGCCGCCCGTACGGCGTCACCCTGAGCCTGAAAGTACAGGCCCAGCAAGAACAGGGGCGCGCCCAGCGCAAACAGGGCCATCAGGCGACGCAGGATGAAAGCGATCTGCGGCGCCAAGGCCTCCCCGCTCACAAAGAAGCCGCCGATCTGGGGCGCGAACAGCAGCACGCTCCCTTCCACCACGACGCCATAGCAAAGCGCGGTCAGAAGCGCGAAACGCAGCGAGTCGCGCACCCGACCTGTCAGCCCGGCGCCATGATTGATCCCGGTAACGGTCTGAAGGGCCTGGGACAAACCGATCACGGGAAGGATGGCGAAGGTCATCACCCGTGTCGCCACGCCATAGGCCGCGACAATACCCTGATAGTCCTCGGCCTTGCTCAGCTGCAGCACGCTGAGCACCGTCAGGGATCCAAGCGCCACGCCGAACAGGCCCAGGGCGGGCGGCGCCCCGAGCGCCAGAATGTGCGCCCAGCCCTTTCGGGTCCGGAACCAGCCGCTGAACGAGGCTGACATCAAGAGCGGATGCCGCACACGCCAGGCCAGGATGATGACCACGGACACGCCCTGCGCCAGCACGGTCCCGATGGCGGCGCCCGCCGCGCCCATCTGGAGGGCGATGATCAACACGGCGTTGAAAGCGATATTGGCGAGCGTCACGCCCAGACCGGCCAGCGCCATGAAACCGGCCTGCCCCTCATTGCGCAGACCATCCGCCTGAACCGACAGGATCAGCGCGATCGGCGCCCCCCAGATCAGAACGCCGATATAGCGCGCAGCCTCAGCAGCGAGCGCTTCATCCCCCAGTGACAACCGGGTCAGGACCGGGCCGCCCAGGAGGACGTAGAGCAGGACCAGCACCAGGCTGATCGCCAGAGACAGGGCATGAGCGGAGGCGAAGACGCTTTCCGCCCCGGACCGATCTCCCTGCCCCAGGGCGCGGGCCAGAAGACTAGACATGCCGGACGCCACCAGCATGCCCAGGGCGCTGAGCAACATGAAAATGGGAAAGCTGACTGTGACGGCCGCCAGCGCCTGTTCACCGGAGAAGACGCCCAGAAACCAGGCGTCGGTCACGTTCAGAAGACCGCTCATCACCATCAGGATGATGATCGGCAAAGCTGTTTTCACATAAAGGGATGGAAGGCCGCCTGTCAGAAAGGCGGCGTGCGGGTGATCCGTCGACACGAGCAATACTCCTCAAGCCCGGTCTCACATTTCAAATGGGGCCCGAATTGCCATTTCGCGAGACGGCGAAAGAAAGCAGCGTGGTGCGACAGAAGGCAGACTTCACCGGACGCGGGTCGCGTCGCTCGGGCGGCGGGCGTCTGCAGCCGGAGCCTTGATTAGAACCCGGCCCTCAGGGCGTCAATGCCCAACAAAATTCCGTGCGGCTGGCCGTCGCACTTGCGAGACGTTCTCAGAAATGGCAGTGAGTACCTCCCCCGGACCGGATGGACGCCTATATCGTCCGTCTGCAGCAAAAGGACACGCCATGACATTCGCCACCGCCTGCAAGAGTCTTCTGGTTGGACTGGTCAGCTTCAGCGCGCTGAGCGCGTGCAACCCGTCCGGATCGTCGTCTGGCGAAGGCGTGGTCAATGTCTATACGGCGCGTCATTACGCGTCAGATGATGCGCTTTATGAAGCCTTCACCGAACACACCGGGATCGAGGTCAATGTCATCGAGGCGCCGGGCGACCTTCTGATCGAGCGCGTGCGTGCGGATGGCGATCGCTCCCAGGCCGATGTGGTGATCACCGTGGACGCCGGCCGTCTTTGGCGCGCGGACGAGGCGGGCCTGTTCCAGCCGGCGCCCGAGCTCGAAGGCGTACTGGCGAATGTTCCCGCCAATCTGCGCCAGCCTGATGGCGACTGGTTCGGTTTCTCCAAGCGCGTGCGCGTCATCGCCTACGCCAAGGATCGCGTGGACCCGTCCGAGATCAGCAGCTTCGAGGATCTGACCGATCCGCAATGGCGGGGCCGGATCTGCGTGCGTTCGTCCAATAATGTGTACAACCAGTCCCTGCTGGCCGCGATGGTCGCCCAGGACGGCGCCGAGGCGGCGGAAGCCTGGGCCCGGGGCATTGTCGAGAACATGGCGCGTCCGCCCCAGGGCGGCGACACCGACCAGATCCGCGCCGTCGCCGCGCGCGAATGCGATGTCGCCATCATCAACCATTATTATCTCGCCCGCTTCATGCGCTCTGAAAATCCGGGCGATCATGAAATCGGCGAGGAGATCGGCGTGATCTTCGCCGATCTCGGAGATGGCGGCGCGCATGTGAACGTCTCCGGCGCCGGTCTCGCCGCCAATGCGCCGAACCGCGAGAACGCCATCGAATTCCTGGAGTTCCTGCTGAGCGACGACTCCCAGCGCATCTTCGCCGAGCTCACCAACGAGTATCCGGTCATCCCGTCCGCCGCCTATGACAATGACGTGCTGGATGCGTTTGGCGATTTCTCGTCCGATGACGTCAATGTGGACGAGCTCGGCGCCAATGCGGGCGAAGCCCAGCGCATCTTCGACCGCGTCGGCTGGCCGTGATCGCAGGACGCGCCCAGTTCAATCCGGTCAGGCCCGCTCTCGTCGCCGCTCTGATCTGCGCCGCACCGCTCCTGGCGGTTGCGGCGCTTGGCGTTTTCGGGCCCTGGACCGATTACATGGCCCATATCGCCCGCACCCGCCTGCCCGCCTATCTGGGCCATACGGCAATGGTGACGGGCGTGGCGGCGGTCAGCGCCGGGCTGATCGGCGTGCCTCTGGCCTGGCTCGTGGCGCGCTACCGCTTCTTCGCCCGCTCGGTCTTTGAATGGCTGCTGGCCCTGCCGCTGGCCGCGCCCGCCTACGCCTCCGCCTATGGCTGGTACGACCTGACCCAGCCGGGCGGCCCCGCCGATCTCCTGCCCACCGTCCGCGGGCCCATCGGGGCCGGGCTGATCTTCGGCTTTGCGCTTTATCCCTATGTCTATCTGCTCGCGCGCGAGGCCTTCGCGGGTCAGTCCGCGGACGCCTATGAAGCCGCTCGCACGCTGGGCGCCAGGCCGCGCAGCGCTTTCCTGCGCGCCGCCATTCCCATGGCTCGCCCTGCGATCGCCGCCGGGCTGGCGCTGGTGGTGATGGAAAGTCTCGCCGATTACGGCGCCGTGGTGCATCTGGGGGCGCCCACATTGTCCGTGGGTCTGATCCGCGCCTGGGCGGGCGAAGGCGCCATCGCCGATGCGGCGCGTCTCGCCCTGATCCTTGTCATGATCGCCTTCGTCCTGTTCGCGCTGGAGCGCAGCCAGCGTCAGCGCGCCCGCCAGACCAGCGCGTCCGGTCGCCGCCGCCCGCCGCGGCGGGTCGATCTCGATCCGGTGCGCGGCGCTGTCGCCGCCCTTTTCTGTCTCAGCCCGGTGCTGATCGGTCTTGTGATCCCGCTGGGCCGACTGACCTATCTGGCTTTTCACGCCCCCATGGCGCGTGACCTGTTTCAAGCCGCCAGCCATTCGCTAACCCTCGCCATCCTGTCCGGCCTCGCCGCCGCCGCGATCGGTCTGTTTTGCGCCTATGCGCTGCGCAGCAAGAAACCTGTCGCTGTCGCCGCCGCCCGCCTCGCCGGCCTGGGATACGCTGTGCCGGGGTCCGTCGCGGCTCTTGGCGTGCTGGTGCTCCTGGGCGGGCTGCAATCGGGTCTTGATGACGCGTGGACCCGCCTGACGGGCGTTCAGTTCCCGCTCTTGCTGTCAGGCGGCGTTCTGGCGCTGATCTTCGCCTATCAGTCGCGCTTCGCCGCGGCGGCCATCGGCCCGTCCGAAAGCGCCTTGCAACGCGTCACCCCCACGCTCGACATGGCCGCCCGCACGCTGGGCGCCGGGCCGGGCGAGACCGCCTGGCGGGTGCACCGCCCCATGGTGATGTCGGGTTCGCTTCTGGCGGCGCTTCTGGTGTTCGTCGAGGTGCTCAAGGAATTGCCGGCCACCATGATCCTGCGCCCGTTCAACTATGACACGTTGGCGGTGATCGCGAACAATTACGCCTCTGATGAAAGATTGGGCGAAGCCGCCCTGCCTGCGTTATTGATCACGCTGGTCGCCCTGCCGCCCATGATCTGGATCGCCCGACGGATCACCCGGCAGGAAGACGCGAAATGACTGGAACGCCTGCACGATGACTGCCGTCAAACTCGATGATCGCCTGCTGGAAGTCTCCGGCGCCGTGGTGCGCTTCGCCCCGGGGCGGCCGGCCGTGGACGGCGTCGAGCTGACCCTGACCTGCGGGCGCGTGACAGCGCTTCTGGGACCATCGGGGTCGGGCAAGTCCACGCTCCTGCGCGCCATCGCCGGGCTGGAGCCGCTGGATGCGGGCGAAATCCGGTTCGAGAACCATTTGTGGAGCGCCAAGGGCCTGCACAAACCGCCAGAGGATCGCCGCTGCGGCGTGGTGTTTCAGGATTACGCCCTCTTCCCGCACCTGACAGCGCTGGACAATGTCGCTTTTGGCCTGCGTGAGGGCCCCAAGGCCAGCCGTCGCGAGACAGCGCTCAGGCGACTGGAAGCAGTGGAGCTGGCGCATCGCGCCAAGGCCTATCCGCATGAGCTCTCGGGCGGTGAACAGCAACGCGTGGCGCTCGCGCGCGCGCTGGCGATCAAACCCGACGTGATGCTGCTGGACGAGCCCTTCTCCGGCCTCGACCGCCGCCTGCGCTCCGAACTGCGCGGCGCCACCGCCGACGCCCTGCGCCAGTCCGAGGCCGCAACCCTGATCGTCACCCATGACGCCGAGGAAGCGCTGGAACTTGCTGATTCCATCGCCCTGATGAATGAGGGCCGGATCATCCAGACCGGCGCGCCCGATACGCTCTACATGAAGCCCGCCTCGCTGACCGCCGCCCGGCTTCTGGGCGATGTGGACGTGTTCGAGGCCGAGGTCCGCGACGGCATCGCCAACACGGTTCTGGGCGCCTATTCCGCCACGGGTTTCACCAATGGCGACAAGGTCTTGCTTCTGGTCCGCCCCGAAGGCGTGAAACTGGAGCGCGCGGACGCCGAAGGCGCCCTCGCCCGCATCATCGCGCGTCGGGTCAGCTCGGGCTATGCGCGCCTGACCTGCCGGCTCGAGACCGGCCAGACGCTGGAGGCCCGCGCCAGCCTGAAGGAGAACCACCGCGTCGGCGACGCGGTGCGGCTCGGCGTCGAGCCGGCCTTCGCCCATCTCGTCAGCGCCTAGTCAGCGTCAGCGTGCTGTCGAGCGTCAGCGCGTCCAGAAACCGCTCATCATGACTGACCGCCAGGAGAGCGCCTGAAAAGACGGACAGCGCCTGTTCCAGCGCCTCGACGGCCTCGATATCAAGATGATTGGTGGGTTCATCAAGCAGGATCAGCTCGGGGGGCTCACCGCCCAGAACGCCCGCAAGCCCGGCGCGCAGACGCTCGCCTCCGCTCAGGCTCGCTACGGACTTCTCCGCATCGGTATTGCGCAGATCGAACTGAGCGAGCGCTGCATAGGCGGCATTGCGCGACAGGGACCGATTGCGGGCCCTCAAGGCGTCCACCACGCTCAGGTCCGGATCAAGATCACTGACGGTCTGATCCAGTCTTGCGATGCGGCCTGATGTGCGGCGGATCTCCCCCCGACCGGGCGCCAGCACGCCCTCGGCCAGTTTCAATACGGTCGTCTTGCCCGCGCCATTCGGACCGGTGATCGCCATGCGCGCCCCGCCTGACAGGGCAAAGCTGAGATCCTGGATCACGGGAGCGGCGTCATACCCGAAGCATACAGCCTCGAACGCCAGCACGGTGCGCCCCTGCGGACTATCGGCGGCGACGGCCTTGATGGACAGTTTCGGCCCCTTGTGCAGCTGGCCCCGCGCTGTGTCCAACCGCGCCTCCGCCTCGCCGACGCGTTTCTGGCTGAGCCCCGCCAGACGCCCAGCGGTCGCCTCGCTACGGTTCTTCATGGCGTCGAGCAACACCTTGGGCTGACTGCCGTCGGCGCGCTGCGCCTTGCCCGAACGCGCCCGGCGCTGAAGCCGGGCCTCGGCCTCCTTCGCAGCGCGTTTGACCTGCCGGGCTTCGGCGTCCAGCCGGTCATGCTCGGCCTGCGCTCGCTCCCGCGCCGCATCGCGTTGCGCCGCATACTCGGACCAGCCGCCCCCAAACACGGCCCAGCCGGGGCTTTCAAGCGCCACAATCCGGTCCATATGCTCCAGAAGCGCGCGGTCATGGCTGACGATGACCAGACCGCCCGGCCAGTCTGACAGCATCTGCTGCACGGCCTTGCGACCGTCTGCGTCGAGATTGTTGGTGGGTTCATCCATCAACAGGATGTCTGGCGCCGCGATCCAGGCCCGCGCGAGCGCCAGCCGGGCGCGCTGCCCGCCCGACAGGGCTGACACAGGACGATCAAGAGGCATGCCGCCAAGCCCGACCCGGTTCAGCGCCGCCTCCACACGGGCCTCCAGCGTCCAGTCCGCCGCCTCGAAATCGGCTGCGTCGCCCAGACCCTCCGTGATGCGTTTGAGACAGGCGAGCGCTGCGCCGACCCCCAGTCCGACGGCGAGGTCACCCTTCGCATCCGGACCCGATTGTTCAAGCCAGCCCAGACGTCCGTGCATCGAGATCGAGCCGGAGCTGGGCGCGACACCCCCCGCCAGCGCCTTGAGCAGCGTGGACTTGCCCGCCCCGTTGGGGCCGACGATTCCGGTCACCTCAGTGCTGAAGCTGAGGGTGAACCCCTCCAGCAGACAGGTATGGTCAGGCGTATGTAGTGAAAGAGAATTGGCAGACAGACAGGCGGACATGACGGACTCCAGACAGGGTTGCGCGAGGGGCGGAACGGGTCTGGAGCTTCATGGGCCTCATGTCCTTCAATGCAGAAACGGCGGCCTGAGTACAGGCCGCCGCTTTGATGTGCAAGTTCAATTCAGGCCGGAAAGCGGGCTTATTCCGCCGCCAGGGCCTTCTGTTCGGCTGCATCGGCGAGGCGCTGACGCGCAATCTCGTCGGCGACGATATTGGACGGACGGTTCTCGCGAGCCGCGGTGTCCATGATCTCGCCCAGCGTGGCTTTCAGGGTGTGCAGCTTGCCTTCCACCCATTTGGCGTCAAAGCGGGGATCGATCTCGCCCATGACGTTGATGATGCCGCCGGCGTTGATGACGTAATCGGGCGCATACAGGATGCCGCGCTTGACGAGCTCGGCGCCCATGTCGCGGGTTTCCAGCTGGTTGTTGGCCGCGCCGGCCACCACTTTGACCTTCAGGCGATCAATGGTGTTCGGGTTAATGATCGCGCCCAGCGCACACGGGGTGAAGATGTCCGCATCCACGTCGTAGATGGCGTTCGGGTCTTCGACCACTTTCGCGCCGGTTTCCTTGGCGATGGCCTTCAGCTCGGCCTCACGGATATCGGCGAGATGCAGTTCGGCGCCGGCTTCGGCGAGGTGACGCACCAGATAGGCGCCCACATGGCCGGTCGCGCCCTGAACAGCGATCTTCACGCCCTTGAGGTCTTCAGAGCCGAGACCGCGGGCAGCCGCGGCCTGAATGCCCATGAACACGCCCTTGGCGGTCACCGGAGACGGGTCGCCCGTGCCGTCAGGCAGACCCACGACATGACGGGTGGTGCGGCGCGCCGCGACCATGTCATCGGGAGAGACGCCCACATCTTCTGCGGAGATGTACTGGCCATTGAGGCTTTCCAGCGCACGACCGAAGGCTTCAAACAGGGCCTGACGGTCGAAATCGCCCTCGGGCTTCATGATCACGGATTTGCCGCCGCCAATGGGCAGGTCCGCCATGATGTTCTTGTAGCTCATGCCCTGGGACAGGCGCAGCACGTCGGTCACAGCCTCGGCAGAGGACGGATAGGACCACATGCGGCAGCCGCCAACGGCCGGGCCGCGCGCGGTGGAGTGCACCGCCAGGATGGCTTTGAGCCCCGTCGCCGGATCGGTGGCGAAGAGAACTTTTTCGTGGTTATCGAACGCGGTATGCTCGAACAGGCTCATGAGCGGGGAGTCCTTCCTGTCGCGAAACGAAAATGGGACGCTGGAAGGCCGGAGCCGCTTCATCGGCGGTCACGATCAGCCTTGGGCCAGCGCGTGCGCCGTCTCGATACCTTTTGCGACAAGTCCACGCAAGTGCCCGTTTTACTTGGGTAAATGTACGGTCAATTTAGACTGTTCAACATTTCGCGGACGCGAGCTTTCAGCTCGGGCAAAACTTCTTGCTCAAACCAAGGGTTACGCTTCAGCCAGCCGGTGTTTCGCCAGCTCGGATGCGGCAGCGCAACATAATCTGGCAAGTGCAGTCGCCACTGCTTTACGGTCTCGGTCAGGGTCTTCGCGGCTTGAGTCCCGAGATGCCAGCGCTGTGCATGGGCGCCCACCAGCAAGGTCAGCCCCACATTCGGCAAGGCCCTGCTCGCCCGGTCCTGCCAGAGCGGCGCGCATTCGCGCCGGGGCGGCTTGTCGCCCCCCTTCGCATCAAGGCCCGGAAAGCAGAACCCCATGGGCGTGATGGCTATGGCGCGTTCGTCATAGAACGCGTCTTCGCTCACCCCCATCCAGTCCCTGAGGCGGTCGCCGCTGGGGTCTGTGAAAGGCTTGCCGCTGGCCTGGACGCGCGTGCCGGGCGCCTGGCCGATAATTCGGATACGGGCGCTCGCCTCGCCCCGCACCACGGGTCGCACGGGATGGCCAAGATGGGGCTGGCAGACCCGGCAGGCGCGGATCTCACGCTTGAGCTGATCGAAAGACTCAGCCATCGCCTTCGGGCGCAGACGCCTCCGGCGCCTTGGCGAGGCGATAGACGCCCTTGAAGTTTTCAGGGTCCACCGGCTTGCCCTTGCGCAGGATCACGATCTTGCCCTGGCGGGCCAGATGGATCGCCGCGTTGCGCACATGGCGCATGCGGGACTGGAAGTCTTCGGGGAAGACTTCGCGGGCCGCCTCGGACGGGCAGATGCTTTTATCCGGCCCTCGCTGCTCGACCAGGGACAGAATCGCGGTTTCGATAACATCTTCGCTCATTCCTCGCTGGATACTCCAAAACCATGCGCCATGACCACCGTCCTTACTGGATGCACGCCCTGTGGGAGCAGTTCGAGAACGCCTGGACGCGCCATTTCCTCGAACCGCATTTCGAAAGCCTGGGCGGTCACGCCAAGGTGGTGCGCCCGTGGAATGTGGAGGTGTTCGGGCCCAATGTGCATGCCGGTCAGGCGATCCATATCGTCAGCCGCAAGGACCAGCCGGTCAGCTTCACGGTCTGGTCGCCGTCTGATGCGCCGGGCGAAATCCATATCGGCGATTGCTGCTTCTTCGCCGGCGGCATCCGCATTCTGGCGGCGGAGAAGATCGTGATCGGAAACGCCGCCCTGCTCGCCAAATCGGTCACCATCACCGACAGCGACTGGCATGGGCTTTATGATCGGATCACCGCCCGGCCGCCCAGCGCCCCGGTGATCATCGGCGACAATGTCTGGATCGGGGACGGGGCGTTTGTGGGCAAGGGCGTCACCATTGGCGACAACGCCGTCATCGGCGCCCGCTCGGTCGTGACCAAGGACGTGCCCGCCAATACGGTCGTGGCGGGCGCGCCGGCCCGGCCGATCAGGACGCTCGACCCGGACGGTCCCTTCAAGACCCGGCTGGAGATGCTGGGCGACGCCGAAGGCCTCGACCGCTTCATGAAGGCCGCCTATCGCGACCAACTCAAGGGCAATTCCACGCTGGGCTGGCTAAGGAGCAAGTTTTTTCCGCGGCGGGGGGATTAACACGCTCCTGCCCCCCAAAAAATAAAAACGGCCCCGGGTTTCCCGGGGCCGTTTTCATGTCTGCGTACGTCAGCGCCTAGTTGAAGAGGCTCATCGGCAGGGTTCCGATCACCGCGCCCGTCATCAGGGTCGCAAGCGTGCCGGAGATCAGCGCGCGCGGCGCGAGCTGGAGGATGTCCTCGCGGCGGCTCGGCGCCACGGCGATCAAGCCGCCCACCAGAATGCCGACGGAGGAGAAGTTGGCAAAGCCGCAGGCCGCATAGGTCAGGATCAGGCGCGAGCGCGGGCTGAGCGCGTCGGCGTTCGCGGCCAGTGCGTCATAGGCGAAGATCTCGTTCAGCGCCGTCTTGAAGCCCATGACGGTGCCGCCCGCCTGCGCTTCGCTCCACGGCAGACCGGCGATCCACACCAGCGGGGAGAACAGATAGCCCAGCATGCGCTGCACGGTGATCGGCTCGCCCAGGAAGTCCGGCAGCCCGCCCAGCATGAAGTTCACCAGAGCCACGATGGCGGTGAACACCAGGAGCATGGCGATGATGTTGACGAACAGCTTCACGCCATCCGCAACGCCCGTGGTCAGGGCGTCCATGGTGGAGTGATAGAGCTGGACGGGGATATTTTCCTTCTCGGCCTGCTCGGCGGTTTCGTCCTGCGGGTGCATGAGGCGCGCGAGGATCGCGGCGGCCGGCACCGAGATCAGCGAAGCGGTCAGGATATGGCCGGCGGCGTCATCGAGTACGGCGTTGAGCTGGCTCACATAGATGGCCATCACCGAGCCCGCCACGGTGGAGAAGCCCACCGTCATGATCAGGAACAGGTCAGAGCGCGAGATCGCGGGCAGGCGCGGACGGATCAAGACCGGGCTTTCGGTCATGCCGAGGAAGATGTTCGCAGCTGCGCCCAGAGAAGCGGCGCCCGACAGGTTCAGGATGCGGCGGAACAGGCTGGCGAAGCCGCGCACCGCAAATTCCAGGATGCGCCAGCGCCACAGCACCGCCGAGATCGCCGAAAGCACGATCACCATGGGCAGGGCCTGGAAGGCGAAGGTGAAGGTCAGCCCTTCGGCGCCCTCGCGGATCACATAGGGGTTCTCGCCCCCGCCCAGATAGCCGAACACGAAGCTCGTGCCCTGGGTTGTCGCCGCCTGCAGCACCTCGACGACGGTGGTCAGCGAGGACAGGAAGGCGCGCGTGGGCGAAAAGCTGAACAGCATGATCGCAATGGCGAACTGCACGGCGACGCCGCCCAGAACCAGTACAAGCGGCGGCGCTTTTCGCGGCCCCAGCGCCCAGGCGATGGCCAGAAACACGAACACGCCGATGAGGCTGCGCAGCTGCAGACCCAGATCTTCAATCATGTGAATGAATTCCCCTAATGACGGCCCACGCCGGTTCGGGCGTTTGTCACAGGTTCGCCAAAATACCGTTTTCTTAAAGAAACACTAGTGCGCTTGCAGCAGAAGCCTTAACGCGCCAGTTTCAGGCCATGACCGAACCGATCTGGAGCCCCTGCAAGCGCGTCTGCGTGGTTGATCCCAACGCGGCGATCTGCGTGGGCTGTTTCCGCACCCTGGACGAGCTGGGCCGCTGGATGACCATGAGCCAGCAAGAGCGTCTGGCGATAAAACCCGAGTTGAAGGCGCGTGAAGCGGCCTATCGGGAAAAGCGGGGCCTGAGCAGGCGTTAGCCCACAAAGATCGCTTCGCGCAGCATGTTCAGCGACATGATGAGAAGCCCCACGGCGAAGAATTGCTTGAGCCGTTTGGGGTTCAGGCTGTGCGCCAGATTCGCGCCCACCGGCGCCAGAAAGACGGCGGAAGCGGCCAGCGTCACGAAGGCCGCCATGTTCACATATCCTACCGAGAACGGCGCGCGGGCCGGTTCATCCAGCCCGGCGATCATGAAGCCGATCGCGCCCGGAAGGCCAATCGCGACGCCGAATCCGGCGGCGGTCGCGACAGCCGTGTGAATGGTCTTGCCATGCAGGGTCATCAGGGTGACCCCGAACACGCCGCCGCCAATTCCCATCAGCGACGAGAGAATGCCGATCGTCATGCCGAGCACGGTCTTCATCGGCTGCCCCGGCAGATCGTCGGCGAGCTTCCAGTCCGGGCGTCCAAAGAAGAATTGCGCTGACAGCAAGAGCGCCACGGCGCCGAACAATCCCGTCAGCGCCCGGCCGGGCGCAAGATCGGCGACAGCCGACCCCAGCAGCGCGCCCAGAACGATGAAAGGCGTCCAGGTCTTGAGCACCTTAAAATCCACCGCCCCCTTCTGGGCGTGGGCCGCCACCGACCGCAGGGACGTCGCCACGATCACCATCAGGGAGGTGCCCACCGCAGCGTGCATGGCGTGCGCCTCATACCCCAGACCGGTCAGCACATAATAGAGTGCCGGCACCATGATGATGCCCCCGCCAATGCCGAACAGGCCCGCAATCAGCCCGGCGAAGGCGCCGACGGCCAGAAGGGCGAGGATGAAGGGGATGAGCGAGGCGTCCATGCGGCCAGCCTTTCAAGTCAACTGAAAGAAGGCCGCACTTTTGCGCCGTTTGATGGCGCGCTGCAACATAAAGGCTGGAAAGGGTTTTATTCCGCCGCCGCCGGACGCACGGCGTCGAGCGCGTCTTCCAGAACTTCCCAGCCCGCGCCGGGACGATTGGCGCGCTCGGACAGCACCTGACGCCATTTGCGCGCGCCGGGACGGCCCGCGAACAGGCCCAGCATGTGCCGCGTGATGGCGTGCAGCTTCACGCCCTGATCGAGCTGGCGCTCCACATAGGGACGATAGGCCTCGACCGCCTCGAACGGCGTCGCGCAGGGATCAGACGCCTCGCCATAGATGCGGGTGTCTACTTCAGCCAGCGTCCACGGCGTGTGATAGGCCGCCCGGCCCAGCATGATCCCGTCCGCGCCATGGATCTCGGCCATGCCATGCTCGAGGGTTTCCAGCCCGCCATTCAAGAGCACTTCAAGATCGGGATGCTCGGCCTTCATCCGGCGCACCAGATCATAGTCGAGCGGCGGCACGTCCCGGTTTTCCTTGGGACTCAGCCCTTTCAGCCAGGCCTTGCGGGCATGGACGATGAAGGTCTTCACCCCGCTTTCGCGGACGGTCTCGACAAAGCCGAACAGGGTCTTTTCCGGGTCCTGATCATCCACGCCCAGCCGGTGCTTGACGGTGACGGGAACCGAGACCGCCTCGCGCATGGCGGTCAGGCAGTCGCGCACCAGTTCGGGCTCGCGCATCAGGCAGGCGCCGAACTTGCCCGACTGCACCCGGTCAGACGGGCAGCCCACATTCAGGTTGATTTCGAGATAGCCAAAGCCCTCGGCGATCTTCGACGCGCGCGCCAGAATGTCCGGATCAGAGCCGCCCAGCTGGATGGCGACAGGGTGCTCGCTGGCGTCAAAGCCGATCAGGCGCGGCACATCGCCATGGATCAGCGCCTGATCCACCGCCATCTCGGTGTAGAGCACGGCCCGGCGCGTGAGGACGCGATGGAAGGCGCGGCAATGCCGGTCCGTCCAGTCCATCATGGGCGCCACCGTGAACCGGCGGTCGAGGGGGGCTGCGCTGTCTGTCATGGCCGCGGGATGTAGTGCGAGCAGAGAGAAAGCGCAAATCCGGGGGTCAGCCTCAGCCGCGCATCAGGGCCTGACGCTGTGCTTTGAGACGGTCCAGCAACAGGCGGAAAGCCGGGGTCATCTGCCGACGGCTGGGGTAATAGAGATGATAGCCCGGAAAGGGCGGGCACCAGTCTTCCAGCACTGTCTCCAGCGCCCCGGTCTTGAGATGCCCGGTCAGAAGCTGGTCCGGCAGACAGACCAGGCCTCCGCCCTTGAGCGCCATCTTGATGTTCAGCGCCGGGTCATCGCTGGTATAGCGGCCCTCCACCCGTACGCTGAGCGGACGTCCGTCCTTCTCGAACTCCCAGGCATAAAGCCCGCCCAGGGTCTGGAGCCTCAGATTGATGCAGTCATGATCGGTCAGCTCATGGGGCGTCTGCGGACGCCCCGCCCGGTCGAAATAGGCGGGCGCGCCGGCCACGCGCATGCTCAGATCGGGACCGATGGGAACCGCGATCATGTCCGCATCCACCTGCTCGCCCAGCCGCACGCCGGCATCAAAGCCGTCCTTGGCGATATCAACGAGGCGCGCATCCACGCTGATCTCCACGGCGATATCGGGAAAGTCCTGCATCAGCTGGCTCACCACAGGCTCGAGAAGATCATGGGCGGAGTCATAAGTGGCGGTGATCCGCAACAGCCCCGAAGGCGTCGAACGGATCTGATCGAGGGTTTCAAGCTCGGCCTCGATCTCATCCAGCGCCGGACGCAAGCGCTCCGCCAACCGGCGCCCCGCCTCGGTCGGCGCGACATTCCGCGTGGTCCGGGTCAGAAGCCGGACGCCCAGCCGGTCTTCGAGCCGTCGCACCACCTGACTGACCGCTGATTGCGAGGTGCCCAGCCGCACCGCCGCCTTGGTGAAGCTGCGCGCTTCAGCCACGGCCAGAAAGGTCATCAGATCAGAGAGGTCTTCCCGTTTCATTCATATCAATTCCGAATAAGCCCTAATCAGCTTGATATACTAATCATATTTATCACAGTGGCTATATCTGGCCCTCATCACTATGAGGCCGGATTGACCATGGAAATCATTCATCTTGAAGACCAACAGACCGTCCAGGGCCCGGCCGAGACCTTCAGCGGCCAGGTCCGGATCAGCGGCCTGTTCACAGCCCCCTCGCCCGCGGAATTGTCCACCGGAACGGTCACCTTTGAGCCTGGAGCCCGCACCCATTGGCACACCCACCCGCTGGGACAGTTGCTGATCGTCACGGACGGGGAAGGCTGGATCCAGATCGAGGGCCAGGCCCGTCAGGACATTCGCCAAGGCGATATGGTCTGGATCGAGCCTCACACCAACCATTGGCATGGCGCGCAAGACGACCGCTCCATGACCCATATCGCCATCCAGCAAGCCGAGAACGGCTCGCCCGTCCGCTGGGGCGCGGCCGTTTCTGACGCCGAATACGCGCCAGAGCAGAGCGAGTAAGCCTCGGCGTTACTTTATATCGCTTGCGATATAAGTACATCGTCCTACCTATGAGCCACAGCTCACAGCCAGTCTCAGGAGAGAGTTCCTTGAAAACCACCGGATACGCCGCCTACGCCCCGGACAAACCGCTCGCCCCCTATGATTTCGAGCGGCGCGAGCTGCGCAGCAATGATGTCGCCATCGAAATTCTGTACAGCGGTGTCTGCCATTCGGATCTGCACACCGCCCGCGGCGATTGGGGCCCCTACACGGCGCCGCTCGTGCCCGGCCACGAGATTGTGGGCAAGGTCATCGCGGTCGGTCCCGATGTCGAGCAATACGCGGTGGGCGACCATGTGGGCGTCGGCTGCATGGTGGATAGCTGCCAGGACTGCGACCAGTGCGATCATGGCGAGGAGCAATACTGCCGCAACGGCATGACCGCGACTTACGATTCCAAGGACCGCATCACCGGCGAGCCGACCCAGGGCGGTTACTCCAAGCATATCGTGGTGCGTGAAGAGTTCGTGCTGGCCATGCCGGACGGGCTGGATATCTCACGCGCGGCGCCGCTGCTCTGCGCCGGCATCACCACCTACTCCCCGCTGCGCACCTGGAATGTGGGCCCGGGCAGCCGGGTCGGCGTCATCGGCATGGGCGGTCTGGGCCATATGGCGATCAAGCTCGCCATCGCCATGGGCGCGCATGTCACCGTGCTGAGCCGCTCTCCGAGCAAGGAGAAGGACGCGCTGGAGCTGGGCGCGGACGCGGTTCTGATCTCCACCGACAAGGACGCAATGAAGGCGGCGCGCAACTCGCTCGACCTCATTATCGACACCGTGCCGGTCAAGCACGACGTCACCCCGTACATGCCGCTTCTGGACATTGACGGCACGCTCGCGATTGTCGGCCAGGTCGGCCCGATGGAGGAGTTCATGACTCCTCCGGCCATCATGGGGCGTCGCCGGATCGCCGGCTCCCTGATCGGGGGCATCGCCGAAACCCAGGAAATGCTCGATTTCTGCGGCCGGATGAACATCCTGCCCGAAGTGGAGATGATCAAGATGGACGAGATCAACACCGCCTTTGACCGGATGGAAAAAGCCGATGTGCGCTATCGTTTCGTCATTGACATGAACAGCCTGGACGCGCCGGCCGCGTAAGCGCAGTCTCCGCTCAAACAAAAAGCCGCCTTGCAGTCTGCAGGGCGGCTTTTTCATGGGCTCTAATTTGAGACTCTAGTCCTCAACGAGGCGCCAGCTCATCTTCTCGCCCGCATGGAAGGGCACGACCTTGATGTCGCCCGCTTCCAGAGCGGCGGGAATCTCGGTGGCCTGGCGCTTGAGGGTGATCGTTCCCTCATTGAGCGGCAGGCGATAGAAGGCCGGCCCGAACGCGCTGGCGAAGCCTTCGAGCTTGTCGAGCGCCCCCTCTTCCTCAAAGGTCTGGGCGTAGCTCTCGATCGCCACCGGCGCGCTGAAAATGCCTGCGCAGCCGCAGGCGCTTTCCTTGGCGTGACGCTCATGGGGCGCGGTGTCGGTGCCAAGGAAGAATTTCGGGTTGCCGGACACCGCGGCCTTGCGCAGGGCCAGCTTGTGCAAACGACGCTTGGCCACGGGCAGACAATAGGCGTGCGGACGGATGCCGCCCACCAGCATGTCATTGCGGTCAATGCGCAAATGGTGCGCGGTGATCGTGGCGGCCAGGTTCTCGCCGCCCGCCTTCACGAACTCGACCGATTGCTCGGTTGTGATGTGCTCGAGCACCACGCGCAGGCCCGGCATGTCCTTGATGAGCGGGCCGAGAACCGTGTCCAGGAACACCGCCTCGCGGTCAAAGATGTCAATGTCGGGGCTGACCACTTCGCCATGCACCAGGAGCGGCATGCCCAGCTTTTCCATCCGTTCGAGCACCGGGCGGATATTGGCGATGTCGCTGACGCCATGGGCCGAGTTGGTCGTGGCGTTCTGCGGGTAAAGCTTGGCGGCGGTGAAGACGCCGTCCCTGAAGCCGCGTTCGATCTCGTCCGCGCTGATCGTATCGGTGAGATAGGCCGTCATCAGCGGGGTGAAGCCGCGTTCAGCCGGGACCGCCGCGTTGATCCGGTCGCGATAGGCGATCGCCTGATCCACCGTCGTCACCGGCGGGGTCAGGTTCGGCATCACGATGGCACGGGCGAACTGGCGCGCAGTGAAATCGGCGACGAAGTCCAGCATTGCGCCGTCGCGCAGATGCACATGCCAGTCGTCGGGCTTGCGGAGGGTCAGCGTGTCCTGGGTCATGATCTGCGATGTACACAGGCTTTCCGCCCAGCGCAAACCCGTCCTGCGCCCGGGCCTGGAAGGGGTTTCGTAACCGTGTTGGTTAACCCGCTCTAGACCCTGTCCGGGTTAGGGTTTCGGGCAAGGGAGACCACGATGGCCAAAGCTGAATATCACAAGCACCAACGCGTCTACGTCAAACCGGTCGGCACCTGGGCGGTGATCGAGAAGGTCAAGCCGCACTGGGTGCGTGACGTCGAAGAGCCCGTAAAGATCGCCTATGATTGCGGACTGGGGCGCGATTTCACCGCCGACGAGCTGAGCGCCGAGGCGATCGAGGAGAACCCGGTCGGCAATTGGCGGCTCATGCGGGCCCGCAACAAATGGCAATCGGTCGAGGAATGCGCCCACCACCCGCAGCCGGGCACCTACCCGGTTGTGGTCACCGACAGCCAGAACTGGGGCGGATGGCGCGTGCCGGGCGCGGAGTATGATCGCGATCCGGGCCGCATCGAGCATCAGGCGCGCCTGATCGTGCACGCCCCCAGCCTGTTCGCCCTCGCCGAGCGCCTGATGAAATCCGCACAGGAGGACCCGGACGCCTCCACCCAGACCATCACTCTGGCGAAAACCGCCGCTGACCTCATCCGCGCGGTGAACGCACGGCCGGACGACATGCAGCAAAAGTCTGAAGGCACATTGGATTAACTACACGGCAATGGCATTCGACCTAGATTGAACCCGACTCAGATTTGAGCCCTGAGCGAACGGAGCCGCGGCATGACGCCCCGCATGGGCAATGTGAACACCCTGATCATCGACGATAATGCTCACATGATCAGCATTATCCGTTCGATGCTGCTCGGTTTCGGCATTTCCAGGACCCATGAATCGCGCGACGCCGTCGAAGCGTTCGAAATGGTGCGCCACGAGCCGATCGACCTGATCATCGTCGATTACCAGATGCCGCTGCTGGACGGGCTGGAATTCATCCAGATGGTCCGTCGCGGCGCGGACATGAAGAACCCGTTCGTGCCGATCATCCTTCTCACCGCACATACCGAACGCTCGCGCATCATGGCCGCCCGCGACGCCGGCGTGACCGAGATCTGCGCCAAGCCCGTCACGGCGCGCCAGATGTGGGAGAAGATTGTGGCGGTGGTCAACAATCCGCGCCCCTTCGTGAAGACCGCGAACTATCTGGGTCCGGACCGTCGCCGCAAGCGCGAGGAATACAACGGCCCTGAACGCCGGTCGGTGACCACGGAAAAACCCTCTGACAACGCCAATCCGGCGGACGCCGAGATGGTTGACGACAATGATCAGGACGCCATCGACAAGCTGATGGCTTAAGCCTTACAGCCGCTCTTAACCCGGCATTTACGGCGCTGGACGAACGCCCGCGGAACACCTTAGTTTGCCAAGGATGATTCGTGTCGGCCAACAGACCGCGCGCGACGCCAAAAGCGATCGCTCTCCCGTTTCGGCCGAGACCGAAGCGAAGGGATCCTTGTGGCCCACGACGCTGGCCGTCATCGCCTTCTCTCTCGTCTTCGGCTGCGTGATCCTGGTCAAGCTGCACCAGGAATGGACCGCCGCGCGTGCGGAGGCCGAGGCCTCCCAGGCCCGCACGGCCGCCTTTATCGCCGAACGCGTCTCGGGACGACTGTCCGAAGTGCGCGGCGCGCTCGCCATGGCCGCCTCCCAGCTTGAAGTGATGAGCCCTGCGAGTCTGGACGCCGGCGCCCAGGCCGGCCTCGACAATCTGATCGAGGCCCCTTGGGTGGACGCCGCCGCCCTCCTGACCCCCGACGGACGCCTGATTGCGTCGGGCGAAGCTGATCCGGACGCCCTGCGCGAGGCGGCGAACGCCGCGCTGTTGTCCACCTCCGGGCTCGCCGCCCGCCCGGGCCAGACGCCGTCTCTGGTGATCACGGCGCCCGCGCCGCTGGCCGACGGCTCCGTGGGCGCCCTGATCGCCAGCCTCACGCCCCAGGCCCTGCTGCCGCGCTGGAACCGGGACGAGGTCGCCATGCTCACCGATGCGGAAGGCCGCCTGCTGGCGCTCAATCCCGACACCCCCTTCACCGGCGCGCCCTTTGCGGCCGAACGACTGGGCCTTGATCCGGAGGCGGTCTCGGAGATGTCGCGCAATGGCGGCGCCATGCGCGGCGCGCATCTAGGCGAGGACGCCCGCATCCTGGGCGCCGCGGCGATCAATGGCGCACCGCTGCAGGCGCTGAGCCTGGGGCCGGACGGCATTGACCGTCAGGCCTGGAACAGCACGCTGCTTTTCCACCTGCTCCTGTTTCTGGCGCCGCTCGGGACCGCAGGCGCCCTGTCGATCGTCCTGCGCAACCAGATGGGACGGCTGGGCGACACCCAGGCGCGCCTGCATGACTCCGAAGGGCGTTTGCACCTCGCCATCGAGGGCGCGCGCTGCGGGGTCTGGGACTGGGATCTCGACACCGATGAAGTGGTGCTGACCGATTCCTTCGCCCAGCTGATCGGGCGCGCGCGGGGGGAATCCCTGTCCGGCCCCGAGCTTCTCCTGCTGCTGGGCAAGGAAGACCGCCCCAAGGTGCGGGCGGCCCTGCGCGGCGCCGCCAACGCCCAGGACGTGGATCTGGAAGTGCGCGCCGCAGGCCTGCCGGTCTGGCTGCAACTGCGCGGGCGTCTCCTGCCGCATACGCGCCGGATCATTGGCGTCGCCATCGACATCACCGAGCGCAAGGGCGCCCAGGCGCGCGTGGCGGCGGCGGAATCGCGTCTCCGCGCGGCGCTTGAATCCATGAGCGAGAGTTTCGTGCTGTGGGATGCGCGCGGACGGCTGGTGCTGTGGAACCGCAAGTTCCGGGACTTCTTCGGCTTCAACGAACCCGATCTGCGCATCGGGTCGAGCTATGAACAGGTGGAGGCGGCGGCGGCGCGCGCCATCAAGGCGGCCCATGCCTCCGAGGACGGCCAGGACGACTATGATCTCGAGCTCAATGACGGGCGCTGGATCCACTACGCCGAACGCCGCACCGCCGATGGCGGTCTCGTCAGCGTGGGCGCGGACATCACCGCCCTGAAGGACCAGCAGCGCGCCCTCAAGGACAATGACCGCGAGATGCGCCGCACGGTGGAAAACCTGCGTCGCTCCCAGGAGCGCGTGCAGGAGCTGGCCGCCAATTACGAGCAGGAGAAGATCCGCGCCGAGGAGGCCAACCGCTCCAAGTCCGAATTCCTCGCAAACATGAGCCATGAGCTGCGCACGCCGCTCAACGCCATCAATGGCTTCTCAGAGATCATGGCGGGCGAGATGTTCGGCCCGCTGGGCCATGAGCGCTATCAGGACTATGTGCGCGACATTCTCAGCTCCGGCCAGCACCTGCTGTCGCTGATCAACGATATTCTGGACATGTCCAAGATCGAGGCCGGCAAGATGCAGCTTCAGCCCGAGCCCCTCATGCCCGCGGAGGTGATCGAGCAGTGTGTGCGGATCATGCGCGCCCGCGCCGAGGAAAAGTCGATCGAGCTGACGGTGGAAGGTTCGGAGCTGCCCGAGAT
Source organism: Oceanicaulis sp. HTCC2633 (assembly GCF_000152745.1). Lineage (GTDB taxonomy): Bacteria > Pseudomonadota > Alphaproteobacteria > Caulobacterales > Maricaulaceae > Oceanicaulis. Next base: position 3,116,582 of record NZ_CH672428.1, on the reverse strand, counting down.
CACCGCCGATCCGCGCGCGCTCAAGCAGGTGATCCTGAACCTGATGTCGAACGCGGTGAAGTTCACGCCTGAAGGCGGCAAGGTGAAGCTGCGCGGCTTCCAGGCTGCAGACGGGGTGGTGCTGCAGGTGTCAGACACCGGCATCGGGATTTCCGAAGATGATTTGCAGCGGGTCGGCCGGCCGTTCGAGCAGATCGAGAGCCAGCATTCGAAAAAGCATCAGGGCTCCGGCCTTGGCCTTGCCCTGTCCAAATCGCTCATCGAAATGCATGGCGGCGCCCTGCGGATCGATTCCCGCCTTGGCGAAGGCACCACCGTCTCCTTCACCCTGCCCGCCGAGCCCATCGTGGCGGATGCGGGCCCAGCGCCCAGGCCCTCCGGGCAAGCTGCTCAGACCGATGAGAGCCTGAGCGCAGAGGCCTGAGCCTTTCGCGCCTCTGCCCGGCCGCCTGCGGTTTCTAGAACAGATCCGGCGCTTGCGAACCGGACGGCGGCTCGTGACGCGGCCCGTCCTCGGATCCCGTTCGAGGATGATCAGGGCGCGTCTCTTCATCCTCTCGCCGATCCTCATGGTCCCGGTCACGCTCCCGACGCTCATGGTCATGACGGCGGGTCAGGGCGCGATCGAAGGCGTCCCGACGCACATCCGCCGGCAGGATGCCCGCCGCGTCGAGAATGAGCGCTTCGGTGCGCTGCTCCAGTCGGGCGCGCGCTTCGCGCGCTTCGCTCAGGGCCTGAGCGGCGGCTTCGGGGTCATAGGGCTCGGTCGTCAGCACGGCGCGCACGGCGCGTCGCTTGTCGCCCAGATCACGCATCAGGGCGTAGACCTCGTCACGCGAGCCCGCCATGTGTTCGAACAGCTCACGGCGATATTCCTCGGGCACGGCCCTGAAGAAGCTGCGCGGCTCGAACCCCTTCACGCTTGCGGCGTTCTCCGCGTCCGCCCGGATCGAGGCGCGCGACGGCCCATCATCATGGAACCAGCGATGGGCGCTCGAACCGATCAGCAATCCGTTCAGCAGGACAGAGACCAGCAGCAAGGCAATCCAGATATTGATCCGGTTCATGAGCCATCCTCAAACAGGGTTTCCGTCTCCGAGAGAACGGAGAAGGCATTGGCGTACAAGGCGTCGTGATTGGTCGGGGTGTTCATCTGGGCGCCCAGCCAGCCCGTCCCCGCGCCGCACATCAGCGCAATGGCGGCTGCGATGCCCGCCCAGCGCGGCGGGGCGAAGGCGCGACGAATTCCCGACGCCGCAATCGTTTCGTAAAGCGCGGGAGCTGGCGGCGCGGTGACGTCGAGATCCAGCAACGCATCCAGCGCCGCAGCCTCGTCCAGCAGGGCCTGGGCCAGCTCCGGCTCGGCGCTCAGGAAAGCCTGCGCCCGGGCCTGCTCATCGCTCGGCCAGCGCGACAGCTCGCCGCCAAAGGCATCCGCCAGTTCACTAAACCGGTCCGGGTTCATCGTGTGCATCTCGCTCATATCTCTTTCCCCGATCCGTGCAATCCTGCTGCGTCCGCGATCAGCTCGTCCCGGTCCGCCGCCAGCTTGGCCTTCAAGGCCCGACGCGCCCGCGCGAGCAGGGATTCCAGCGCTTCCACGCTGACCTCCATAATCTGGGCGGCCTCGATATTGGTATGGTCCTGAAAATGGCACAATTGCAGCGCCAGCTTCTGGCGTTCCGGCAGCTCGGCGACCGCCAATCTCACCCGGCTCAGCGCATCCTCGCCGGTCAGACGGCTTTCCGCGCTTGCGGCGCCATCCATCTGCTCGGGCGCATCCTCGCTGATCTGACTCTCGCGCTTCTTGCGCAAGCGGTCATAACAGGCGTTCATGGCGATCCGCGTCACCCAGGTTTCGAGCCGGGCCTTGTCCGGATCATAAAGCGCGATCTTGCGCCAGACCTTCACAAAGGTCTCCTGCGCCACATCATCCGCCTCGTCGCGATCACCCAGCAGCCGCGACGCCACGCCGTGAACGCGCGGCAGGCATCTCTGCGTCAGAGCCCGGATGGCGCCGGCGTCGCCCTGGGCGACGCCCTCTGCCAGCCGGGCGTCCGCGGCGCGCGCCTCCTCGCCCCCGCCCGTCCGGCGAGGGGAACCGTCTATGACCTTGAGGACGGGGCGGGACACGCGCGCAGCCTTCCTGGGACGCCTAGTTGCGCCACCAGGGCGTGCGGCGCTCTTCGCGACGCTCCGCTCGGGCCTGCATCATGGCGTCCAGCTCATCGGGGGTGACGGCGCCATCCGAATTCGCATCCAGTCGATCGAACATGCGCGAAGATCCCGTCATGAACTCGGCCGAGGAAATCCGGCCATCCTGGTCAGCATCAAAGCCCCGGCCTTCGCCCCGGCGGCCCTCACGACGACGCTCCCGGCGATCCGCTCGCTCCTCGCCATCGTCCTCGCGCGCCTGACGGCGGTCATCGCGCAGCGCCATCATGCGAAGCTGCATCGGGGATGCATCCGCCTCGTCCAGGAAGCCGTCGCCATTGCGGTCGCGATAGGCGAATTCCTCGGTTTGCAGCTGCTCGACTTCGGCGCGGGTCACGGTGTTGTCACCATTGAGATCCGCCACCTCCAGCATGCGCAGGCCATTCATGCCGCCATGCCCGCGGCCGGGACCGCGATCATGATGGCCATGGCCGCGCGCGCCCGGTCCGTCAAAGCCCGTCGGCTGGGCCAGGGCGGCGCCCGAACCCAGAACGATCATCGCTGCAGCAGCGCTCAGAAGTCTCTTCATCGTACCAATCTCCTGTATCGGAGCGGGGTCTTGTTTTCTCCCTCGCTCATACCCTTGGTACGGGTAAGGACATCCTAATCCGTCGCGCGGAATCTGACAGGCCCGATGGTGCGGTCGAAGATGCCGCGTACGGTCCGCGCACACTCATCCAGCCGGTCGGCCGTGCAGGCGAGATCCTCGCAATGCGCCGCCAGGCAGATCCGCCTTGCGAAGGGTTCACTGGCTTTCTCTGGATCAAAGTCCGCGCCATGGGCGGCGCGCAGGATTTGCGTGAGATCGCCATAAAGCTCATGCGCGTCCTGCAGCGCCCGGGCGTCTCCCGGCTGGAGCCAGCCCGATCGGGCCAGATGTGCGATCGCACCGGCCGTATCCGCGCCCAGCCGTTCGCGCTGAACCAGCTGGCCGGTCTGGGCGATGAACTCGATATCGATCAACCCGCCTGGCCTGAGCTTGAGATCCCAGAACGAGCGCGCAGGCCGATCACGTTCAAGCCGCGCCCGCATGTCCGCGGCGTCCTCGCACAGCATCGTCGCCGGTCCGGCGGCGCGGATGACGGCGTTGATGGCGTCATCGAGCTTGCCGGCGAGGCCGCCCTCCACAACGATGCGAGCGCGGGTCAGCGCCATGCGCTCCCAGGTCCAGGCTTCCGAAGTCTGATAATACTCCTCGAACCGCGACAGGCTCACCGCGGCAGGGCCTGCGGATCCGGACGGTCTCAGCGCCAGATCCACCTCATAGAGCTCCCCCTCCTCGGTCGGCGCGGACAGCGCCGAGACCAGACGCTGGGTGAAGCGGATGAACCAGGTCTGCGCCACCAGCGGACGCTTGCCGTCCGATTGTTCGGCATGGGGCTCATACACCAGCATGATGTCGAGATCGGACGTTGCGCTCAGCTCGCGCCCCCCCAGCTTGCCCAGGCCCAGCACCGCCCAGTCGCCGGGCGGCGGACCGTGGCGGGCAGTCATCTCGCGCACCGCCGCCTGCGCCATGGCGGCGAGCGAGGCGTCTGCGAGATCGGCATAGGCCTGACCGGCGTCCTGGGCGCGCGCCCGCCCCAGCAGAAGCTGTCCGCCAATGCGCAGCTTCTCCTCACGCGCAAGACGACGGGCGGCGTTCAGCGCCTGCTCGTAATCCATGGCCTCGAGCCCTGCGAAGCGCTCGACGCGATAGGCGGGCGGATCTTCGCTCAAGGGGCGCGCGAAGGCCGGGTCCAGCAAGGTGTCCAGAAGCGCCGGTCGCCGGGCGAGGGTTTCCGCCAGACGCGGGGCAAGACCCAGCATGGCGATCAGCTCGCGCGCCAGTTCAGGCTGATTGACCAGCAGGGAGAGCGGCTGCACCCCGCTCGGCAGGCCCTCAAAAAAGGTGGAAAAACGGGTGAAGGCGGCGTCAGGATCTCCCGTGGCCGAGAGCGCCTCGATCAGCCGTGGCGCAAAGCGCGAGAAGAGGCGCCGGGCCCGTTCGGTGCGCGCCGCCCGCGCTCGACCCGCCGCCCAGCCCGCCAGCCGCTCCCAGACCCTGTCAGGATCTGAAAAGCCCAGCCGGTCCAGCGTCTCGCGGGTATCCGGCGTGGGCTCGACGCCGGTCAGCACCAGACTGCCCGCTTCGGTGGCGAGGCTCTCCCCCTCCCCGAACTGGGCCGAGAAGGCCGCATGGACAGCGCCAAACAGCGCGGTCATCCGGGCGTCAAAGTCCGTGAGGTCATCAGAGCCCGAGAGCGCCGCCACGGCCCGGCGGGCATCGTCATGAAGAGGCAGGGTCTGGGTCTGCTCATCCTCGAGCATCTGGATGCGGTGCTCCACATCGCGCAACGCGATGTAATAGGCGGTCAGGGCTTCAGCCTCTTCGGATTCAATGAGGTCATGGGCGGCCAGAGCCGCCAGCGCATCCACCGTGCCCGGGGCCCGAACCGCCGGCATGCGCCCGCCGAAGACGAGCTGCAGGCACTGGGCGTAGAACTCGATCTCTCGAATGCCGCCGCGCCCCAGCTTCACATCATGGCCCGCCGCGCGCACTTCGGCGCGCTTGCCCACGGCCTGGATCTGCTTGGCGAGGGACCGGATATCCTCGACCGCGGCGAAATCCATGGTCCGCCGCCAGATGAAGGGATTGAGGTCTTTCAGGAACCCCTCGCCCGCCGACCGGTCGCCGGCGCATACCCGCGCCTTGGCGTAGGCCGCCCGCTCCCAGTTCTGGCCCACCGCCTCGAAATAATGCCGGGCCATGTTGGCGCTGACGGCGACAGGGGTGGAGCCGGGATCGGGGCGCAGGCGCAGATCGACGCGGAAGACATACCCGTCCGCCGTCACGTCCTGCATGATATTGCTGAGCTTCTGGGCGATTCGCGAGAACAGCTTGAGCGGATCCTTGCCCTCGGGCGCCTCGATGATCTCCGGCTCATAGGCGATGACAAGATCAATGTCGGAGGAGAAATTCAGGCTGCGCGTGCCGTGCTTGCCCAGGGTCAGCACGAAATAGCCCGGCATGGGATTGAGCGGATCGCTCACCTCGACGCCATGGCTGCGCACGGCGCAGGCGAGGCTCGCCTGCACGGCGGCGTCGGCAAAGTCCGTCAGCGCCGCCATCACCTCTTTCAGGCTGAACGCGCCGGCAAGGTCCGCCAACGCGGTGACCAGATGCAGGTCGAGCTTGGCCCGACGCAGCACCGCCATCACCTCGTCTTCGTCCTCAAGGGACGCCGCCTCCCGCGCCGTTTCGCACAAATGCTCAATCAGGTCTTCAGGGCTGGTCGTGGCGAGTTTCAGAAGCGTATCCGGGCGCCGCACGGCCGTGCGCGCCAGATAGGGCGCGGCGGCGAACACGCTGTCGAGAAACGCCGCCCCCTCGCCCCAGGCGTCAAACACCGCCGCGCCAATGCGCTCTCGCGCGCGCCGGGCGCGATCGGGCGCGATATTGGGCAAGCTCTTGGTGATGCGGTCTTTGAGGGGCGCAGTCATGGGCAAAGGGTGCGGCGCGCCGCGATCAAGGGCAAGACGTCCGCTCAGGCTTTCCGCTTCGGAAAGGTCAGAGCGATCCTGAGGCCGGGGCCCGCGCCGTCCACGGCGCCGGGGCCGTCATCAAGGCTCAGGGTCGCGCCATGCACTTCCGCGATGGCGTGCACCAGCGACAGGCCGAGCCCCACGCCGGGCTGATTGCGTGAGCGATCAAGGCGCACAAAGCGCTCCAGCACCCGCTCGCGATCCTCGGCGGGAATGCCGGGGCCGGTGTCGGTGACCGACAGCTCGATCCGCCCCTCGCCCGTCTTGCGACCGCGCAAGGCGATGGCGCCGCCATCGGGGGTGTACTTGATGGCGTTGTCGAGCAGGTTGGCGATGGCCTGGGCGATCAGCTCGCGATCCCCTGTCAGCATGAGATCGGGCGTGCATTCGCAGAGGAATTCGGTGCCCGCATCCTCGCACACCGGCTCGTAGAGCTCGCACATGTCTTCCATCAGCGCGCCCAGATTGATGCTCTCGAAGGCGCGGCGGCGCTCGCCGGTCTGAAGGCGCGACAGGGAGAGCACCGCGTTGAAGGTTTTCAAAAGCTCGTCCACATCGCTGACGGCCTGCATCAGCGCGGCCTCGCGCGCCTCCACATCGCCTTCCTCGACGAGGGCGGATTCGATCCGCCCGCGCATCCGGGTCAGCGGCAGGCGCAGATCGTGGGCGATGGAATCGCCCGCCGTGCGCATGCGGTGCATCAGGTTTTCCACGCGGTCGAGCATGTCGTTGAAATTGCGCGAGAGCTCATCGAGCTCATCGCCCGAATAAGTGCGAGGCGCGCGGGTGTCGAGCTTGCCGGTCATCACCGCGCGGGCCGCCTCGTTAATGCCGTCGAGACGCCGCGCAAAGCGCCGCGACACCACGGCGCCCGACACGATGCCCAGAGCCAGCGAAAGCCCCGAAGCAATCAGCACCGAGTTCAGCGTGTTGGCGACGAAGCGGCTTTCCTCTTCCACGTCGAGACCGACGAAGAGCTGATAGCCATCGCCCAGCTCGACGATCTGGCCGCGCGCGTCCCGGCCTTCCTCGGCGCGGTCGATCACCCCGTCCACGGGCTGACGGTCATAGGTGAAGCGCACCCGGCCCTGGGGATCGGTCGGGGCTTCGGGCAGGCCATAGATATTGCCCACCAGCTGTTGCCCTTGCGGGTCGAGCAGCATGTAGAAGAATTCGCCGCCGCCGACCGAACGCTGGACCAGATAGCGATAGGCGCCCTGGTAGCCGCGCTCGCCATAGAGCGTCTGGATCTCGGCGACTTCGGCGGAAATCGACGCGTCCGCCCGGCGCAGCGCGGCGCTGACGGACGCGGCGTAGACGAGCGCGAGGATCACGAAACTCGACAGCGCAAACAGCGCCGCAGACAGCAGCGTCAGCCGGAAGGCGGTCGTCCGCAGAAACGCGGGCGCCCGCCAGCTTTTATGGGTTTGCGTGTCCAGTGTGTCCCCCGCCGCTCAGGCCTAGTTGGACAGACGATAGCCTGCCCCGCGCACGGTGTGCAGCATGGAGGTGTCGAACGGCTTGTCGATCTTCGAACGCAGCCGCGAGATATGCACGTCGATGACATTGGTCTGGGGGTCGAAATGATAGTCCCAGACCTTTTCCAGCAGCATGGTGCGGGTCACGACCTGTCCGGCGTGACGCATGAGAAATTCCAGCAGGCGGAATTCGCGCGGCTGCAGCTGGATCGCCTCTTCCCCGCGCTTCACCGTGCGCGCGAGAAGATCCATTTCCAGATCGCCCACTTGAAGGCGGGTCTTCAGCGCCTCGGGGTCCCGGCGTCGCGCCAGGGCGTCCACACGGGCCTTAAGCTCGGAAGGGGCGTAGGGTTTGACAAGATAGTCGTCGCCGCCTGCGGTCAGACCGGCGACGCGGTCATCCACCTCGCCCAGGGCCGACAGCACCAGCGCGGGCGTCTTGTCGCCCTCTTCACGCAGGATGGAGATCATCGACAGGCCGTCGCGGCGCGGCATCATCCTGTCCACGATCAGCACGTCGAACGCGCCGTCACGCGCCATGGCGAGGCCATCCTCGCCATCATGGGCCATATCGACCACATGTCCGGATTCACGCAACATTTTCGCAATGTTGCCCGCGACCTCCCGGTCGTCTTCCACGATCAGAATACGCATGACTCACTCTCCCGAACCAGAACAGGCGCCGGCCGTCCCGACCCGGCGCCTGCGTGTTGTTGTTATTCATCCGCCTCTTCGGACGGCATTTCCAACGCGGCGTAACGGCGCTGGCCGTTCTGGGACACCACGAAGACCAGAAGCGCGCGGCGGTCGCGCTCACGCGCATCCTCCACGGCCGCCTCGAAATCGGACAGGGCGTTCAGATCGCGCCCGCCCGCTTCAAGGATCACATCGCCCGGACGCAGACCCTTCTCCGAGGCCTCAGAACCCGGACGAACGCCTTCAACCAGAAGGCCGCGGCCCTCAAGCTCGAGCGCTTCACGCTCGGCCTCATCCGGCACGCTCAGCGCCAGACCGAATTGCGCCGCAGCGCCAGCTTCGGACGGGGCGGTCTGGGCCGGGGTCGAGGCGTCAGGACGCTCGGTCAGCTCGACCCGGATCGTGCGCTCGCGCTCGTCGCGCAGAATGCGGAAGGCGACGCGTTCGCCCAGCGCGAAAGCCCCGACCCGACGGGTCAGCTCGCGCGGATCGTCAACGGGCTCGCCATTGATTTCGAGGATGATGTCGCCATTCTCGAGGCCTGCAGCCTGAGCCGGCGTGTCATCGAGCACCTGGTTGATCAGAACCCCTTCCAGATCGTCCGCCAGGCCCATCGCGTCCTTGAGATCATCGGTCAGCACCGCCGGCGCGATGCCCAGATAGCCGCGGCGCACCTCGCCGTTTTCGATCAGCTGATCGATCACGGTGGCGGCGAGATCGGAGGGGATGGCGAAGCCGATGCCCACATTGCCGCCCGTCGGGCTGATGATGGCGGAGTTCACCCCGATCACCTTGCCATCCAGGTCAAAGGCCGGACCGCCGGAATTGCCGCGATTGATCGGCGCATCGATCTGCAGGAAGTCGGTATAGGCTTGCGCGGCGCCCATCTGGCGCCCCGTCGCGGAGATGATGCCCGCCGTGGCGGTGCCGCCCAGGCCGAACGGATTTCCGACGGCCACGACCCAGTCGCCGACGCGGATGTTCAGATCGCGTTCCAGCTCCACATAGGCGAAGGGCTCGTCCTCTTCAGCCACGCGCAGCAAGGCGAGATCGGTGGCCACATCCGTGCCCACAACCGTCGCATCCAGAGAACGTCCGTCCGTCAGCACCACGCGGATCGTGTCCGCACCCTCGATGACGTGATTGTTGGTGACCACATAGCCGTCTGCGGAGATGAAGAAGCCCGAGCCCTGGGCGCGGCGCTCGCGCGGCTGATCCGGCATGCCTCCAAAGCGCTCGAAAAACTCGCGGAATTGCGGCGGCAGTTGCGACATGTCCGGCGCATTCGCGCTATCCACACGCCCTTCCGCCTCGATGGAGACCACGGCCGGACTGACCTGCTCAATCAGGCTGGCGAAGCTCATCGGCGCGCCATTCGGCGCAGCATGGGAATAGGCGGACGGCGCTTCCTGCGCGTTCACGGCGAATGTGGTCACGGCTCCCAGAGAGAGAGCGGCGACAGCGGCGGACAGGATCAAACGTTGGGTGAGTTTCATGGCAGACAATCACAGTCCTTTGCGCGGGTCAGAACCGGCGAACCGGTCCATGGGAACATGAATTTGATGACAGGGTGCGGCTGACAGGAATATTACGGCAACCTTACGGTTCCGTAATTATCAGGCGAGGCGTCTCAGCGCGTTGTTTTATAGCGGCTTTCCACATGCGCGCCGCGTTCCAGCGTGCGGTGCACCGGGCATTTGTTCGCAATTTCCAGGAGCTTGAGTTGCAGGGATTCGTCTTCCAGACCCTCCACCTCGATCTCGCGTTCAAACAGGTCTGACGGCCCTTCGGCCTTCACCTTGCTATGGGTGACCCTTGTCGTGATGCGCCCCAGCTCGATCCCCTTGTGATTGGCGTACATGCGCAAGGTCATGGTGGTGCAGGCGCCGAGCGCCGCCGACAGAAGATCATAGGGCGCCGGGCCGCCATCCAGCCCGCCAACCTGTTCGGGTTCATCCACGATGAAGGCGTGCTCGCCCGTCACCGCCCAGCTGTGAAAGCCGCCCAGCCCGGTCTCCGCGACAATCGCTGTCTCGCCGGCCTTCAGTTGCGGCGGCCGCCCGACCGGCGCCGGCGGCGCATAACGGCTCGCCCAGGCGGCGATGGCGTCCGCGGCGTAATTGGTGTCCGCCTCCCGGCTCAGCAGATGATCGGCGTCATCCAGACTCAGAAAGCTCTTGGGATGGCGGGCGGCCACGAACAGGCGCGTGGCGTTCTCGATGCCGACCGTCTCGTCTATGGGCGAATGCGCGATCAGGAGCGCGGCCTTCATCTCGCCGACCACGGCTTCAAGCTTGTGGTCCTCGATATCGTCCAGGAACTGCTTCTTGATGGTGAAATCGCGTCCGGCCAGCGAGACGCGGGCGGAGCCGTTGGCCTCGATCGCCTCCACCTCATCCCGACTGAAATGATGACGCACATGCTCAGCGTCCGCCGGGGCGTTCAGGGTGGCGACCGCCTTCACTTCCGGGATGGAGGGCGCCGCCGCGATGACCGCCGCGCCGCCCAGGGAATGACCGACCAGAAGACGCGGCGCCTCCTGGGTCTCGCGCAGATAATCCGCCGCCTTGATCAGGTCTTCCACATTGGAGCTGAAATTGGTGTTGGCGAAATCACCCTCGGACTGGCCCAGCCCGGTAAAGTCGAACCGCAACACGGCATAGCCATGGGTGGTCAGGCGTCGGGAAATCCGTTGAGCGGCGTGCACGTCCTTGGAGCAGGAAAAGCAATGCGCGAACAGGGCCCAGGCCCTGATCGGCCCATTCGGGCGGTCCAGCCGCGCCGCCAGAACATCGCCTGCTGCGCCTTCAAACGTGACTTTCTGCGATCGCGCCATCCCAGCCTCTCATCCTCTGATTACCGTGATGAGGTGGCGACGTCCCGCTCAGGCTTCAAGACAAGGCCTGCTCACGGTTTTGTGGGACGTTTGCGCATGGCGTTCGCCAACAGCCCGCCCCCCAGAAGCACCAGCACCACAGGCGTCACCCACAACAGGATCGTATTGGAATCCACCGGCGGACGCATCAGCACGGCATAGCCGAAACGCTGGACCAGCGCCTCGCGGACCGCGTCGTCATCAGCGCCCTGCGCCACCTGCTCGCGCACATAGCGACGCATGTCCTGCGCCTGTGCGGCGTTGGAATCGAGAATGGATTCCCCCGCGCAGACCATGCAGCGCACTTCCCGCATCAGCGCCTGGGCGCGCGCCTCGTCATCGGCGGAGAGCTGGCCTGCCGGCGCGGCTTGCGCCGCGAGGGCCAGCGCGAGGATCAGAGCCTTCATCACACCGCCTCCGCGGGCCGGGCCGACGCATCTCGCTCGACCAGGGGCGCATGGGCGCGCATCCGTCCCGTCAGCGACAACCCGCCGCCCAGAACAATGAAGATGGCCCCCAGACTCAACGACCAGATCAGCGGGTGGAAGGCGACCCGCGTTTCAAAGGCGGTCGAGCCGTCCTGACGCAGACGCGCCTCGCCCACCGAGACATAAAGATCCCCAGCGATCGAGGATTTGAGCGCGACCTCGCGCGTGGTCTGATTGGCGCCGGCGTAGAAGCGGCGTTCGGGCGACATCACGCCCCCCTCGCCGCCATCCACCAGAATGCGCGCGCGGTCAGCCATATAATTCGGACCATCCGCGCGGCGCACGCCGTCCAGCGTCAGCTCGCGGCCCGCAATGGCGACGCTTTCGCCCGGCGCCAGCGCGATGTTCTGATCCGGCGGACGCGAAGCGTCAGCCGCCGCGCCGAGCGCAATGAAGCCAACGCCGGCATGGGCCATGGCGCGTCCGATCACCAGAAGCTTCTGTCCGCGCGCCATGGCGACGGGCAGGAACTGGCCCAGATCCATCACGGCGCCCGAAATGGCCCAGACGCCAATAGCGCCGCCAACAACCGCCAGCGGGCTGGCGCCGGCGAACAAGAGCGCAATGATCACCGCCGCGACCGGGATCAGCATCAGCGCCGCGCGCATTTGCGAGACCGCGTTCTTCAGACCGCCATTCGACCAGGGCAGGAAGGGCGCGACGGGCATCAGCAGCGCCGCGATCAGCAGCAAGGGCGTGGCGGCGGCGTTGAAATAGGGCGCGCCGACCGAAATGGTCGCGCCCCCCATCATTTCGAGCAGCATCGGGTACAGCGTGCCCACAAGCACCACGCCGGACGTGGCCGCCAGCAGCAGGTTGTTGGCGCCGATCAGCGCTTCCTTGGACGTGGGTTCAAACCCGTCCCCCTCGCCCAGCGAACCGGCGCGCAACGCAAACAGCAGGAAGCCCGCGACCGAGGACACGCCCAGCATGCCCAGAATCCAGACCCCGCGTTCGGGATCGAGTGCGAAGGCGTGCACCGAGGTGATGACGCCCGAACGCACCAGGAAGGCGCCCAGGATGGAGAGGATATAGGCCAGAAGCGCCAGAAAGACGGTCCAGCCCGGAAAGGCGCCGCGTTTCTCCGTGGCGATGGAGGAGTGGATCAGCGCCGCGCCCAGAAGCCAGGGCATGAAGCTGGCGTTCTCGACCGGATCCCAGAACCACCAGCCGCCCCAGCCGAGCTCGTAATAGGCCCAGAAGGCCCCAAGCGCGATGCCGGCGGTCAAGGCCGTCCAGGCGCCCAGCGCCCAGGGACGGATCGCAGCGGCGAGCGCCCGGCCCGGCGTCTTCTGCATCAGGCCCGCCGCGGCGATCGCGAAGGCCGTCGACAGGCCCACATAGCCCACATAGAGCATGGGCGGATGGATCACGAGGAGCGGGTCCTGCAGGATCGGATTGAGCTCGGCGCCCTGAAGCGGCACGGGCGACAGGCGTTCGAACGGGTTGGACGCGAAAGCGAGAAAACCGAAGAACAGGGTCTGCAGCAGCCCTTGAAAGCTCACAGCGCGCGAGCGCAAGCCGTCATCCTTCGGGCCGAAGCGGGCGAGGCCATAGCCGAACACCGCCAGCAGCAGACACCAGAGCAGCATGGAGCCTTCATGCCCGCCCCAGCTGGCGGCGATCTTGTAGGCGAGCGGTTTGTCGACCGAGGAGTTCGCCGCCACGTAGGCGATGGAGAAGTCAGAGCGCAGGAAGCTCGCGATCAGCAGGATCATCGCCGCGCCCGCCGCCAGAACGGCGATTTCCGACGCTGCCTGCCCAGCCTTGACATAGGCGGTACGGCCCACGCCGCCCGCGCCGCGCCAAGCGACGAAGATCTGCACCAGGCTCGCGAGCAGCGCCAGCGCGATCAGATAGCGTCCAAGCTCTGCAATCATGACGGACGCTCCGTTTCGGCCGGGCGATACCCCTCGGGTCCGCCATAGCCCTCATGGTCGCCCGCCTCTTCGTGCCACATGCCGGATTCGCGCAGGGCTGCGGCGACTTCGGGCGGCATGTAGGTCTCGTCGTGCTTGGCCAGCACGGTATCGGCGGCAAAGCGGCCCTCAGGATCAAACACGCCCTCGGCCACAATGCCCTGCCCTTCGCGGAACAGATCCGGCAGCGAGCCGTCATAGCTGATGCGGATTTCCCCGCCGCCATCGGTGATGGTGAAATTGGCGCCGCCGCGCGCCGGACGCTCCACGGAACCGTCGAGCACCAGACCGCCGACGCGCACGCGCTGACCGGGCTGGGGCGGGTTCTCGGCCACCATGGCGGGCGAGTAGAAGAACACCATGGCGTCGCGCATCGCGGTCATGGCGAGCGCCGCCGCCCCGACCAGGACCACACCGGCCGCCAGCGTGATCCAGAGACGTCGCTGGGCTTTTCTCATTGCTCGCTCTCCTCGACCGAAAAGGCGGTCCGCATGGCTGATATCAGGGCCAGGGCGCCGGCATTGTCTTCAAAACGCGACCGGGCGCGCTCCAGCGCCTCAAGCCCGGCCTCGGTCTGGCCCTGTGTCCAGCGCGCCCGCGCCAGCGTCAGCCAGCCTGACAGATCGTCAGGATCATCCTCAAGCCGCGCTTCCAGACGGCTCACCATCATCTCGGCCAGGTCCTCGGGCGCAACGCCCGCCGCGATGGCGTCAGCAAAGGGCGCCGCCCCGGCAGACCCCGGACCGCCTTGCGGACGGGACAGAAGGTCCGCCGCCCGCGCCGCGATCGCCGCCCGGAACGGATCGCCGTCATCCAGACGCATGATGATGTCGGACCAGACTGCGGCGGCCTCGTTGCGTTCGCCGCGGGCGTAATAGGCCGACCCCAGGAAGAAGGCCGGTTCCGGCAGGCTGGGATCAAGGGCGTTGGCCGCTTCAAAGGCCCGTTCGGCTTCCGGCGTGACCTGACCGTTATTGAGCACCACGAGCGCCTGCCCCATATCCGACAGGATGCGCGGATCCTCCTCGATCTGCAGCGCGCGCGTGAACAGGGTGACCGCTTCCAGTTCACGCTCCGTGCGTGACAGGAAACGACCCAGCAGCGTCAGGGCCTGAACATCCTCGGGGTTCTCGCGCAGGATTGCGCGCAAACGCGCTTCCTGTTCCTCGGACGTCAGCTCCTCGGGATTGGTGTCCGCCAGGCGTTGAGCCACTTCAGCATAGGGCGCGCCGGGCGTCTCCGGCTCGCCATTGACGAAGTAAAATCCAAGCGCGCCCAGCAGCACGACCGGGACCATGACGAGCGAGGCCAGACGTCCTGCGCCGGCCTGTCCGGTCTTCAGGAAGGGCATGGCCAATCGCCATGCGGCCACGGCGCCGATCACCGCGGTGAGCACAATGAAGACCATCATGCTTTGCCCCGCTTGAAGGTCAGCAACAGATTGTTGGACGGCATGACCAGGCGCTCGACGCGTTCCAGGCCATGACGGCTCGCCAGCGCATCCACATCCGCCAGCGGACGCACGCCCCAACGCGGATCGCGCTGCTTGAGGCTGGCGTCAAAGTCGAGATTGGACGGCGCCGTGTCCGCCCCTTCCAGGAAAGGGCCATACAGATGCAGGGCGCCTTCCGGCGTGAGCAGTTTCGAAGCGCCGTCAAACAGCCCCTCCGCCGCCTGCCAGGGCGCGATATGGATCATGTTGGCGCAATAGATCGCCTCCACGGACTCCAGTCCGTCCCACCAGCCCGGTGCGCAGACATCAAGATCGAGCGCCGGGCGAATGCGGCCTTCGGCGTCTTCCGCCCAGGCGTTCTCGCTGGCGCGGGATTTGGGATCAGGATCGCTGGGCGTCCATCTCAGATCCGGGCGCGCACTGACCACGGCGAGCGCATGCTCCCCCGTGCCGCTGGCGATCTCCAGAACGCGGGCGCCGTCGGGCAATCTCTCGCCCAGAGCGGACATGATCGGCTCACGATTGCGCGCAGCGCTCGGAGAACTCAGGCGCGCGCCGTCACTGGCGCGGTCTTCCAGGGCGATGGGAGGGGTCTTCTGTGTCATAGGGGGGTAGATAGACTGTCACCCGCCCGCTTTGAAGGCGAATTAGGCCGCTTGGACTGCGGCGGCTCGGCGCAGGAGGACTTCGCCTGCCTCCCGCATGCCCAGTACATCGAGAAAACGGGTCACTTCACGCAATCGAGCGCGATCCGCCTCCACATCATCTGAGACATTGCGCCGCAGGCGCGCCAGGATTTCCTCGCCCAGTTTCTCGCTCGCTTCACGCAACTCGTCGAGAAGATGGGCGTGCGCATTGCCCACGGCGGCCCGCGCCGCATCATCCTTCACGCTGTACAGAAATCCGCAGACCGCTTCGGCTTCGTCGAACACGGGGTCGCCCGGATGAGGAATCTCACGCGTACGCCGTCTGGGTCCTGTCTCCGGCAGGGCATGCTCGAACATGCGCCGCGCCTCTTCATGGATCGCCTCCATCTGCAGGCTGGCGGCGTTCCGGAGCTCGAACAGGCGCTTGCCCCAGGTTCCGTCCTTGCGAATGCCGATCTCGCGGGTCATGCCCACGGTCACGGCGGCGAATTGGGTCACCGCCTTCACGCAGCGCTCCACCTGTTCAGGCGTCCTGGGCGTGGTCTTGAAGCCCTTGAGATAGAATTCGGCGTCACTGAGCAGCGCCTCACCCACGCTCGACATGTCCGTATGGGTGAGCAGGAAGTCATCATCGCGCCGCGCGATACGCTCGAACACGCGCAGCATGCGCCAGGGTTTGTGCACCCGCGCCATGGTCATCAGCAGCACCCAGACCCCGGACTCCGGCAATTCCTCAATGGCCTGTTCATAGCGGTCCCGCAGCTCCGCACAGACCTCGTCATCCATCTTCTCGATCTCATCGGGCAAACCGTCGAGCGCCTCGCGCAAGGCCGGCACGCTCTTCAGAAGACCCGCAATGGAGCGTATCTCGTCAAAGTCGGTCACGCCCAGCTGATGGCGCAAGCGCTTGCTTTCCTTGGGTTCGTCCCGGAGCGAGTCCAGGGTTTCAAACATGGCTCCGGCGACCCGCACGCGGGCGTCATCCAGCGCCTCGTCATCAAGGTCATGGGAGAAGGTGGACGCGGCGTCCATGGCGGCGGCGGCGGCTTCAGGATCAAGATCGGCGCTGATCCAGCTCCACAGCGGCACCAGAAGCGCCTCCGGAATCAGCGCGCGGGACGGCTCGATCACGGAGCGGTCGCCAATGGCGTCCTTGAGAGGCAGGAAGAACTGTCGGCACGCCGCGCCCTCGGCGCCATAGCGGCAAAACTCCAGCATGCGCGCCATGCCCGGATCCATCTCCCGGGCCAGATCGACAAGACCGTCCACCCGCTCGACCGACATGTGAGCGAGCAGCATGGACAGTTTTTCGACTTTCCCCGCAGAGAGCGGCCCCATCGGATCACCAAGACAAGCACGTTGAGTAAGGAGATAACTGAACGCGGTTAATGTCAGCTTTCCACAAGAGCCGGCAACCACAAACACGCCTGCAGCCCGCCCAGCCCGGACCGGTCGAGTTCGAGCGCGCCCTCATAGGCCCGGGCCAGATCCACCACGATGGCCAGCCCAAGCCCCGTGCCCGGGGCCTGCTCATCAAGCCTGACCCCGCGCGCCAGCACGGCCTGGCTTTGCTCGGGCGTCAGCCCCGGCCCGTCATCCTCAACGCACAGATAGAGCTGGCCGTCACGCAGGCTGGCGGACACGGTCACCGCACTCGCCGCCCACTTGCAGGCATTGTCGATCAGATTGCCTAGCAATTCCTCGAGATCCTGTTTCTCGCCGCGAAACACGATCCGGCCCTCACAGGACCAGTTGAGCGTGATCCCCTGACGACCATAGATTTTCTGCAAGGTGCGTCCCAGGTCATCCAGCGTGCGGTCCACAGGCGCCCGGGCGCCGATCGTGCGGGCATGGGCCGCCGCGCGCGCCCGTCGCAAATGATGCTCGACCTGTTCGGACATCAGCCGGGTCTGTCTGTCGACCTGACGCGCCAGCGGCCCCTCCTGATCTCGCGCCTCGTTGGAAAGCACGGTCAGCGGCGTTTTCAGGGCATGCGCCAGATTGCCCACATGGGTGCGGGCCCGCTCGACAACTTCCTGGGAATGATCGAGCAGCTTGTTCAGCTCGCCGCCCAGCGTGATCAGCTCGGCGGGATAGACCCCGCTCACCCGGTCCGCGCGGCCATCCCGCACATCGGCGACCGCCCGCCCCATCCGCAGCACAGGCGCAAGGCCCACGCGCACCTGCACGAAGACGCCGACCGCCAGGGCAATGGTGAAGAGGAAGAACAATCCGGCTGAAGCCAGGCCGAAGCGCAGGATGCGCGCATTCGCCGGGCGCTGGTCCTCGCCCGCGATCACCAGCAAGGGCTGCTCCACACCCTCGATCAGAATGGCGCGGATCACCAGCCTCAGCGGTTCGCCATCGGGGCCTTTCGTCATCGAGCTGACCGGACGTCCCGGCGTGCTGAGCGCTTCACCCAGAGCCTTGTCGGGGGCGGACAAGGATGCATCGGCCAGAGACTGGGAGCGCAACGGCTCAACATCCGACGCCCCGGGCAGGGACACCTGCCAATAGCGTCCGGAGAAGGTCTGGGAGAAGCGCGGATCGATCAGGTCCTCGTCGAGGCGCAGATTCAGCGCGCCGCTGACCTCGACATGGGCGATCAGCGCGTCCGCCACGCCGGTCAGACGATCTTCGAGATCGCTGAGCACGGTCTGGCGGAACAGCGCGGTCAGGGACATCGCCCCCAGTACGAGCAGCACCAGCGCCCAGCCCAGCGCCGTCAGAACCAGACGGCGCACCATCGACCCCTGGGTCACCAGGGGTGGTGATGAGGCCCCCTCACTCACTCAGCCGCCGAACTCTCGGTCTCGCCCGGATCAACCAGTCGATAGCCCAGACCGCGCACAGTCTCGATGCGGTTGGAGCCGATCTTCTTGCGCAGACGGCCGACAAACACCTCGATCGTGTTGGAATCGCGATCAAAGTCCTGATCATAGATATGCTCGACCAATTCGGTCCGAGAGATCACCCGATCGCGATGGTGCATCAGATAGCTCAGCATCCGGAATTCATGGGAGGTCAGCTTGATCAGCTGGTCGCCCAGAAACACCCGTGAGCCGCGCGTATCCAGGCTCAGATCGCCGCACATCAGGGTCGAGCTCGAATGACCGGCCGCCCGGCGGGTCAGCGCCCGCAGCCGCGCCAGCAATTCCTCGGGATGGAAGGGCTTGGTCAGGTAATCATCCGCGCCTGCGTCAAAGCCCGCGACCTTCTCGCTCCAGCGGTCCCGCGCGGTCAGGATCAGCACCGGGGCGGACATGCCCGCATCGCGCCAGCGCTCGAGCACTGTCACGCCGTCCAGCTTGGGCAGGCCCAGATCCAGCACGATCGCGTCATAGGGCTCTGTCTCGCCCAGGAACAGACCATCCTCGCCATCGGCCGCCGTATCCACGGCATAGCCCGAATGGGTCAGAACATCCGACAGCTGGCGACGCAGGTCCGGATCATCTTCGACAATAAGCGCTCGCATCTCAGCGTCCTCCGCTAGCGCCGCACCCGACCGGAAATCGCATCCACGCGCACATCCAGCCGGCGGCCTTCCGGGGTCAGAATCCGGATCATGTAATAGGGATTCTCACCATTCACGAGCCGGTGCGAAAGCACTTCGGAACCGGGATAGGCCTGACGCACGGCCGCCACCGCCACCGAAACCGGCACAATGGACTGGGCCACGGCATGAGCCGCATCCTTGTGACCCTTGGCGTAGGCGGGCGCATCCGCAAGCACGGCGGCGCAGGCCAGGGTCAGGAGAAGAGTGAGAATTCGTTTCATGACAGACTTAATGACGGATCCGGGCTGAACGCATGCTGAACACGGCTGACAGGGTTTCGCCGCGAAGTTGACGCATCATGACATGAAACGCTTTCGCGGATCATAACCCGTCGGCGGCGTCCAGTCCTCGATAAAGGCCTCGAGATCGGGATCGTTGAGCGGCACGTCGATGACAAGGCGGATGATCTGGTCGCCGCGCCCGCCCTCGCTCTTGGGCGCGCCCTTGCCCCGCAGGCGCAGCTGGGCGCCCGAATTGGCGCCGGCAGGCACCCGGACCTCCACCATGCCGTCCACGGTCGGCGCCCGCACGGCGCCGCCGAACAGCGCTTCTTTCAGCGAGATGGGCAGGTCGAGGCGAATATTGTCGCCCTCGCGCCGGAACCAGGGATGCTCGGCGATGACGATTTCGATCAGCGCATCCCCCGCCGGTCCGCCATCGCGCCCCGGATGTCCCTGCCCGCGCAGACGCAGCACCTTGCCGCTCTCCACGCCTGCCGGCACGCCCACTTCCAGCGACTTGCCATTGGGCAGGCTGACGCGCTTCTTCGCGCCCTTCATCGCCTCTTCAAAGCTGACCGACAGACGCGCCTTGATCTCTGCGCCGCGCATGGGCTGGGCGCGTTGCCGCGCGCCGCCGAAATCGGTGAACAGATCGGAGAACAGATCCCCCAGATCCTCGAACCGGCCGCTGGGGCCGCGATCGCCGGGGCCTCCGCCTGGGCGTGAGCGGAAATGATACGCCGGGCGCTCCTGGCCCTGCGCATCAATCTCGCCCTGGTCAAACCGGGCGCGCTGTTCGGGGTCGGACAATAGCTTGAACGCCTGGGTGACGTCCTTGAACTTCTCCTCCGCCGCCTTGTCGTCGGGGCGTGC
This sequence comes from Oceanicaulis sp. HTCC2633, assembly GCF_000152745.1. Lineage (GTDB taxonomy): Bacteria > Pseudomonadota > Alphaproteobacteria > Caulobacterales > Maricaulaceae > Oceanicaulis. Next base: position 3,096,637 of record NZ_CH672428.1, on the reverse strand, counting down.
GTCAGGGTGCAAGGCCTTCGCCAGCTTGCGGTAGGCGCGCCGGATCTCGTCGGCGCTCGCTGTGCGGGACACGCCCAGAATCGCATAGGGGTCAGTCATCATGGCCGTCGTGATAGCAGTCCATCGCCAGTCGGGCGAGCATCAGGGCGCACCCGTTTGGCGCATATCTGTAGGTTCAGGCTCATATCTGCAAGACAGACGCCAGACCAGGGCCGTAGCGCTCCGAGATCTGACGAACCTCGAAACCGTGACCCGCTCCTTCTGAGGGCAGGTCTTCGCGCCGAAGGTCGAGCTGTGGCGCCGCGCATGTCCAGGCCCGGACCACCTCCCCCTCAGCTCCTATGAGCGTGACCTGATACGCTTCGCGCGCCTCGCCCAGCAGCGCCTCCACGCCCTGCCAGCGATCCCCGCCGATCCGGGTGCGCCGGACCCAGCTCAGACGCAGCCCGTCCGCCCGATCCTCAAGCTTCAGATGCACGGGGGAGAGCGGGCGCAGATCCCGGCCCTCATAGGTCGCCGTCAGCCGACGGGCCCGGGCGTCACTGCGCCGAACGCCGGCCGGGACGGCAAGGACCTCCAGCTCTGCGCCGCGTTCGGCGTCTCGCACCGGCAGAACGCCCACCGCCCCGTCGAGAATGACAATGCTCGCTCCCGCACTCGCCCCGGACGCAGGAGAGCCGCCCAGGCCGCGCAGGAGCCCGGTGAGCGTCCAGACGCCCTCCGCTTCAATCTGCGCGGTCTCGTACCCGATCACCTCCCAACCGTCTGGCGTCTCGAGCGCCAGGCGATTGGCGCCCGCCAGAACAGCCAGCCGGGAGCGGCTCTCCAGTGCGCCCTCCGCCAACCGAAGCCGCAGCCTGGCGTCGCGCCGCCAGCGGCCTTCGGGCCCCGGCGGCATATCCTCCAGCAGAACTCCGGTCCTTGCCGGCTGCACCAGGCTCAGTCGCGCTTCCATGCTGTCGATGTCAGCGCCTGCAAAAACCTGGACCGTTCCCGGCCAGGGCGCGCTCCAGGCCGCTGCAAGCAATCCGTTCCGCGCGGTCTCCGCCTCGTGATCCAGCGGCAGGTCCAGCAGGCGCAGCAAGGGGCGACCGATGGTGTCCGGGGCGGGCGCGAGAACCGGGTCCGGCCCGGACAGCGTCGCCGCCCCGCCCTCCACACGCCCAAGACGCGCCTGACGCACGCTTGTCCCCTCCAGCGCCTCCAGTCGCCAGACACGTCCGGCGTCCGGGCGCACCGGATCTCCCGGCTCCAGTCGCGCCAGAGAGGGCGGCAGGGCCGTCAGGAGACTGTCGCCCTCGCTGCGCGCCCGGTTCAGGAGCCCCCGCGCCCAGGCCTGCGCCTGCAGCCGATCCGCCAGCACGGGCGCGGTCAGGGCGACAACGCCATGGGTGAGGTGATCCAGCCCGCGCGCCATCACCGCGGCGGGAGCGTATGCGCCTTCATCGGCAATGAGGGTGAGTTGCGCATCCCTGGGGATCGTTTCGGCCGGTGCGCGCGTGAACGCCAGACCGTCCGTTCCTGCGGGCAGATGATCGCTGAGCAGCGCCGTGGCCGCGCCCTGCGGCGCCAGGGGCAGGCAGACCGGACCGCGGCTGCGGTCCGTCAGGGTGAAGCCGAACACGGTCGCCAGCGTCGCAATCACATCGCGGGCGCGTTGCGGACGATCGATCATGAAACCGGCGAGCACGCCGTCCAGCATCGACACATCCAGCGGCTCCAGCCCCGCCCGTCGCGCCACGTCCTGCACGACAACGCCCAACGAAGACTGCCCTGCGCGCCCTGTCAGCCAGTGCCCGCGCCGCCAGTTGCCGCCATCGCTCCACACATCCTCGCGCGTCGGAAACTCCGGAAAGGGCCGCCCGTCCCAGCACCAGACATGGCTGCGCGCGCAATCCAGCATCGGCCCGCCATAGACCGGGGAGACCGGATTGCGGCCCGGCTCTGGCGCCCAATAGTCCAGCAGCGTCTCGATATAGCGGCGCTGGATCAGGTCATCGCGCGCGCCGGTCGAGAAATGCGGCGCCGCGCTTTCCATGCTTTTGGGATCGAGGAAGACATTGGGCTGGTTCGAGCCCTTGTCGACCGCCGGGCAGCCCAGCTCGACAAAACGGATCGGCTTCAGGCCCGGCGTCCAGTCCGTGGGCATGCTGGCGCGCACCCCGTCCACCCGGTCATGATGGGCGTTCGACCACCAGTCGGGCAGGCGCTTATAGGCCCAGATCCAGTCCTCGCCATACGCGCCGTCGCTGATGGGGGTGCGACTCTGCGCCTGACGGTCGGCGTCGCTGGCGTAATACCAGTCCCCGCCCTCGCCGCCCTCGACATTCGCGCTCAGATAGGCGCGGTCATGGATCGATCCCGCAGCAGCGTCCGCATGGGCCTCGCCCTCGCGCCAGTCCGACAGCGGGCCGTACCAGTCGATCCCGATATAATCCACATCCGGATCGGCCCAGAGCGGATCCAGATGAAACAGGCGGTCCCCGGACCCGTCCGACGGCGCATGGCCGGCATATTCGGACCAATCCGCCGCATAGGAGAGCTTCACATCCGGCCCGACCAGCGCCCGCACCTCACTCGCCAACGCCTTCAGGCGCTCAACTGCAGGATAGGTCGTGCGGCTTGATCGCACCTGATTGAGCGCCACCATCTCAGAGCCGATCAGCAGGCTTTCCACCCCGCCGGCCGCCTTCGCCAGCATGGCATGGTGCAGGATGAAGCGGTCAAAGCCCCAATCCTCCGCCCCCGAATAACGCACCTCATCGCCCGACAGGCTGAAGTCCGACGCCCTCGCGCCGCCAAAGAAGGCGTCCACCTGCGCCGTTGCTGTCGCGCTCTGATCGGGGCTTCCGGACTGGCCGGGCGCAGGGCTCGAACTGATCCGTCCCCGCCAGGGATAGGCGGGCTGAAAGCCGCCGCCATAGGGGTTGTCGGTCAGCGTGTCGCCGGGAATATCCATCAGGATGAAGGGATAGAGCGTGACTTCGTAGCCGCGCTGCTTGAGCGCCCGGATGCAGGCGATCACCGTGTCGTCAGACGGCGTGCCGCCATAGACCGGGGCGTCGTCCTTCTGCGACACCAGATGCGCGCTCGCCCGATCCAGCCCCGCCACACGCCAGCTCAGCGGACGAGTCCGCTTCTCGCGCGTCTCGACGCCAGGCCGGATCCGGCACTGATCGCAGCGCAGATCGGTCCCGAACCAGCTCGTCACCAGCGCGACGGATCTCACATTCGGCAGGCGCGCTTCCATATCATCGAGCGCCGCATCGAGATTGGTGAAGGCGCGGCTGGTGTGGACGTTCTCGGCCCGCTCTTCCCCCTCGCGCACTTCGCGGAAGACCGGCTCGGTGGCGTAGGCGAACTCGCCCGAGGCCGGGATCAGGCACACGCCCTGCACAAGCTGTTCGAGCTGAGGCGCTTCGCTTTGATCAGCCCCGGCGCCCAGCACTTCAAAGCTCAAGTTTGGCAGGCGCGCGCCAAAGCCATCGAGCGGCAGGTCTTCAAACACCATGTAGGCGAGCCCGCGATAGGCGGGCGCTGCCCCTTCCACCGCCTCGATCAGCGGGTCGGGCGCCTGATCCTCCCGTCCTGTGTGAAGCCGCATCACGGCGGCGTCGTGGCTCAGGATCTCACCGTTGGCCCAGATACGCCCCACGCCCGAGATCGGACCCTCGCACAGCGCCACGGCGAAGCTGGCGGCATACTGATACTCGGTCAGCTCCGGCCCGCCCTTGCCGCCGCCTGAACTGCGTGCGGTTTCGGTCACGGGCCCCATCCAGATCACCTGCCCGGAGAGACGCATACGCCCATAGACGATGGGTACGAAGGCGCCCTCGGTCGAGGTCTGAACGTTCAGGCCCTCAAGGCGCGGGCCTTCACGGTCGGGTGCAAACAGATCGCCGACAAATGTCGACACGCCCGCCTGCAGAAAGGACGCCCCCGCCTGTCCGGCGGCGGTCAGGAGAAGCTGGCCCATAAGGTCCTCGCACTAATTTTGAGGGAAGGCATAGGCGCCCGAAATCCGGCGCCGCCAGAACGGCCCCAGCGCGGTCTCGCACACGCTCTGCCCGCGCCAGGCGTGCAAGATGCGATCGGGTTCACTCAAGATCGCGCAATGGCGGGCAAAGCCGTTCGGCGCATAGCGAAACAGCAGCACGTCGCCGGGCCGGGCATGCAAGGCTTCAAGCGGAACCAGCCAGCGCCCCGCCGCGGCGCTCAAGGTGTCGATGCCTGTGCGTTCGGACCAGTCCGGCGCATAGGGCGGCAGGACTTCGGGTTCGGGTCCGCACAGAGCCCGCCACACTCCGCGCACCAGGCCCAGACAGTCACAGCCTGCGCCCTTCACGCTCATCTGATGATGGTAGGGCGTGCCGATCCAGCTGCGCGCCTCGGAGAGGATCAGGGCTCTCATCGCCGCGCGCTCACGGGCCGGATCAAGGCGTCATTGCCCGGCATGTGCGGGCAGCCGCGAAAGTTCAACGCGTTGTTGAAGCGGGAGGCGCAGGTTTCAAAGCGCTTGTCACAGCCCCTGTTCAAATGCACCGCCTGTCCCACCGTCACACCTTCGGGCACGGCGCCCTCAAGCTCGATCACCCGCTCGGCGCCCTCATTCCGCGCCGACACGATGCGCTGATCAGGCCAGCTCGCGCCCGGCCAGCTCAGCACGCCATGGGTTAGCGCAGACGCATCCAGGCTGTTCGCGCCGCTGACCCTCATGGCCCGCGCGGTGATCTGTTCAGACACAGCGCCCTCCGCCCGGCACCCGGCGGCGTCCAGATCGACGCCGCAGCGCGCATCCCCCAGCTCCGCATCACACAAGCGCGAAAAGGCCCGCCCGATGGTGCGATTGAGGCGCGCGCTCAAGCCTGAAACATCCGCTTCAAAGCCCTGATCACCATGGCGGATCTCGCCCAGCTCGCCAGTGAAGGCGCGCCAGAATAGCGACGGTTCGGTCCAGTCGACGCGATAAAGCGCCAACCCCGCCCCGTCCCAGACGCCGGCGGCAATGTCCGCGCGCGTGATGACGCCGGAGTCGAGCTGACCGAACACGGCGCCGCGAGCGGGCGCGCCGCCGGTCTCGCTGCGCAGATCGCCATGGGTAAAACCTGAAGCCGGCTCACAGCTTACGCCTTCAAGCTCCAGCACCTGATCATGGTCGGTAAAACCGAATTTCATGCCGTCCTGGCGGGTCAGGATCCAGACCCAGCACAAGGTCGTGGCGCCCGCATCGAGTTTCGCCTGCAAGGCCGGTGGAATGTCGATCATGCGACCTCCAACAAAAAACCCCGACGCACGCGCCGGGGTCACAAAGCAACATCATTTCAGACTGAGCACCCCGAGCCTGAAAGGCCCGCAAGCGCGACCGCGCGCCCGCAGCAAAGCGAGGAACTCTCAAAACCGAGCCTGAAAGGCTCGCAAGGCCAAGGGCCGCCCGCAGCTTTAGCGAGGATCGACTGAGCGGAGCGAAGGAGAAAAGAGAAAAGTCGTCAGCGCGACTGCATCATTCCTCAAACGCCGCGCAGGGCGCTTCAGGCTCCAGATGACAGCCCGCTTCCATATAGGGTTTGAGCCGGCCTTGGATGAAATGCACCCAGACGCGACGCACGATGCCCGCAAGCTCCTCATCCACCTCGCCTGTGATTGCGAGATCGACGGTGAAGCGCGTCTCGTCCGGGTTTTCGCCCTCTTCCAGGGTCCAGCTCGACACCAGCTGCACGGCCCGCCCGCTCAGGCCCAGCGGGCCATCCAGCCGAAGCTGTTCGGGCGCCCGCACGAAGATCACCCGTGCATGGACCACGCCATCGGGCTGTCCCGCTTCAAAGCGCTCATAGAACAGGCCGCCCACTTCGGGCTCGATCACCAGCTCCGCCGGTCCCGGCCAGAAGGTGTGATCCCACCAGGGCGAGACATCGCCGGTCGCCGCCTCGAACACCTCCGCGCGCGGCGCCGCGATCTCCACGACGATCTGGCTGCGAAAGCCCTGCACCTCGAACACCTCAAGGGCGGGCGCTTCGGGCGCGGCCTGCAGAAGCGTCAATGCGGCAATCCAAGCGATCATGTCATTCTCCCCAGTCTGCCCGAACATGAGGGCGCTGAACTGCGCGCCTGTCCAGCCCTAAAGCCGGACTTCCAGCAAGGGGACCGACGCAATCAGGGCGCCGCCGCCTTCCAGACTCGCCTCGATCTGGTCGACGTCGAACCGGGTCGGCACGTCAAAGCGAAACCCCGCGGTGATCAGGGCGCCGTCGGCGGGCGGCGCTGCGAAGACAATCCAGCCATCCGGCTCCAGCCCGAAACCGGTCTCCACGCCGTCCACCGCCACGCGCAGGCTGTCAGGCTGTGGATGGGTGATCGGACGCCGCCAGGCGTTGGCCGCATCGCCATAGGTCTTGGACAGCTGAAAGCGCGTACGGGCGCCATCCCCGGTCCCGATCCCCTGATCGAACGGTCCGGGCGCCTGACCGCTCAGGGCCGAGCTGTGATCGAACGGATCGGTGAAGCGGAAGGCGTGCAGCCGACCCCGCCGCGCCTCGAAAAAGGCGACGAGGCGCGCCAGATCTGATTGCGACCTCACCCCCGGCGCGGCATCCCAGCGCCGCCGGGAATCGCGCCAGACGGCGTTGCGCTCCTCACGGCCCGAATTGAGCGTGACGATCTCAGTGCGCCGTTCCGGCCCGCCGCGCGCGTCGAGCCCGATCGACAACGGAAAGCGCACATCGTGAAACCCGCTCATAGCTGACGCCCTCCGCGCTGCACCGCCCGCGCCACCGCCGCCGCGATCTGGCTTTCAGACCGGCGAATACTTTCCAGTGTTCCACCCTGCGTATTGATGGTGATCGAGATCGGCGCGGCGCCCAGGGGCGAGATCGCGCCCGACTGAGACGGCGTGAACACTTCCGGCCCCCGTTCGCCCACGAGATACCGCTCGCCCGCCAGAACCGGCCCGCCCTCGGCGCGCTGGCCCAGCACCCCGCCCAGAAGGCTCGCCGCATTGCCCAGAAGCCCCGAAACGGGCTGCAGCACGAACTGATCGAGCGCGATCTGCGCAAAGCTCTGGGCGATCTGTTCTGCGAGCGCGGAAAAGCTCAATTCGCCCGACCGCGCCGCCCCTTCAAGGCTGTTGGCGATGTCTCGCCCGGCGCTCTCAAACGCCTCTGACAGGGCTTGCGCCGCCAGCGTGCCTTCGCGCGCCGTCTCCTTGAGTTCGCTGCGCGCCGCGCTGGCGCCGGAGGCCAGCTCGGACAGATCAAAGGTGTCGGTCATGTTTCGCTCCATCGGGATAACGCCGCATCAGCGTGTCCAGCACGCTCCGATCCGGCGGCGGCGCGGCGCCCGGCGCAAGAGCCGCGCACAGCGCCCGCCACTCAAGAACCGACAGGCGCCAGAACAGCTCCGGGTTCAGCCCGAAGCGCAGCACGCCCAGCGCGAACCAGCCTCGCCAGTGCGGGCTCATTTGAGGTTCGCCTCAAAACAGGCGAGCACCGCCTGCGCGGCCTCAGCGGGCGCGGCGGCTTGCGCCAGCGCGTCTGCATCCTCATGCCCGCCAGCCCGCAAAAGCGCGGTCAGGACCGCCGTCAGATCCGTCGCCGTCAGGGTGCGAAATTTCGCAGCCAGCGCTTCCATTCCGGATACGCCCAGCGCGTCCTCGATCTGCATCAGCGCGGCGAGCGACAGGCGCAATTGCACCGTCGTCTCACCCAGCCGCGCGGAGACGGTTCCAGGTTGAAAGTTTGTCATGTGAAAGCCCCAGAGTTCGGGTTTAGTCTCGGCGCAGGATCCCAGCTCAAGGATGACCCATGCGCCGCGCTCTCGCCCTCCTCGCCCTCGCCTCGCCGCTTGTTCTGTGCGGCTGTGAAAGCGTGTTCGAAGAGGTCTATGACGAGCGCTATGAGGATGAATGCGAGGAATTGCGCAATCCGGACGCCTATCGCGCCTGCCTCAATGATCTTGAGGATCACCAGCGTCAGCGCCGGATCGAGGACCGCACCTCAAAGAGGGGTGAAGCTCAGCGCCCCGGCGGAGCTCAATGAGAGCGAATAGCTCGCCTCGCTGTCATGGCGGCCGGAATATTCCAGCGCCGTGACCAGGAACGGGCCTTCGATGACGCCGAAATCGGGCACGATCACCTGAAAGCTGCGCCGGGCCTGATCAAAGAACACGCCGCGCACGGTTTCGTCCGCCGCGCTGTCCACGAATATCCCCGCGCCCGAAATCGCCGCCTGACGCACCCCGGCGCCGTCCAGCAATTCACGCCAGCGCCCCGGACTGTCGGCATGGGTGACATCCACCGCCCGCGCGTTCAGGGAAAGCGTTTTCGCCCGTAAACCCGCGAGACTCGTGAACGTTTCGGGCGATCCGCCATCGCCGATTTTCAGCAAGACACCCTTGCCCGCCTGCGCCGTCATGGCCTGTCTCCTTGAGTTTGAAGTAGCGCCCTCACCCGCGCCAGCCCCTGCATCACGCGGCTGTCAGACGTTGAGAACAGATCGGCGTAGACGACCCGCGCATGGATCGCCGTATGGGGCGGCTCCAGCGCCAGGGACGCCGTATCGAGCGCCGTGCGGATCGCGCCCAGCGCCTGTTTGATCGCCTCGGCGTCATCGCGTCGGCCCCTTATCAGAAGGGTCTGGCGCAATTCGATCAGGCTGGTTTCGCTGGCGTCCGCGGCCTCACTTTCCACGCGTCCCAGATAAAGGAAAGGATAGCGCACGCCCGAGCGCGGCAGGTCAAACACCCGCTCGCCGAGGACCGTCGCCACGCCTGCATCCGCGAGAAAATGGTCCAGAAGTCCGCTCTGGAAGGCGGCTTCCGCGCTCATAGCCGCACCCGTTCAAACGGCGCGAGCAGACGGTCGACCATGTCCGGCGCAGGCGGGCTCTCGCCGCCCTCGCCCCGGTCCGCGCCATAGCTCGCCGCGACCAGATGCAGGATCGCCGCGCGCAAGGGCGCGGGAACCTCGTCCGGCGTTTCGCCATAGCCGGCGGTGAAGTCGATCTCGATGCCGCCGCCCCGCGCCTCCGGACGCGGCAAGGCAAAGGGCAGGATGGCGACCAGCCGCCCCGGCACGCCCGTTTCCACCCGGTATTCGTCAGAGTTCCAGTCTGTCAGAGCACCATCGCCCGCTCGCACCCTGACCGCCTCAACGCTCACAAGCGGCGCCCGTGCGAGCTGAACCGCAAGCCCGGATGCGCTCATCCGGTCGCGCGGCCAGTCCTCCAGCCGCTCGCGCCAGCTCTGGGTGATCAGCGCCAGCCCGGTCCGGGTTTCGACATGCTCGCAGGCGCTTTCGATCAGATCGCCGATCAGGGCGTCATCCTCGGAATGGCTTACCCTGAGCCAGGCTTTCGCCGCCTCCACGCTGACCGGTTCGGTCGCGGGCGGCGTGGTTCGCGTCAGGCTCATCGCGTCGCCTCCTTTTCAAAAAGCAAAGCCCCGGCGCTGTGGCCGGGGCTTTGAGGTGGGGGAGAGAGGGTTTGATCAGGCGGCGAATTTCAGGAGCTTGATCGCGTCGAAATCCTGCACGCCGCCGCCGACCCGGCGGGTGGTGTAGAAGAGGACGTAAGGCTTGGCGGAATAGGGATCGCGCAGCACCTGAACACCCTGGCGGTCCACCACCAGATAGCCGCGCTCGAAATCACCGAACGCAATCGAGAAGCTGTTGGCGCCGATATCGGGCATGTCCTCGGCCTCGGTGACGGGATAGCCCATCAGGCTGGCGGACTGGCCCGCGCTCTGGGCGGGCTGCCAGATATATTGCCCGTCCGCATCCTTGAACTTGCGCACGGCGGACACCGTCGCGCGGTTCATCACGAACCGGCCCTTGGCGCGATAGCTCCTCTTGGGCGCATAGATGAGATCAATCAGGGCGTCGGCGGGGTCAGAGGCGGAGAAGCCGCCCGACACGCCGGCGGCGACAAAGCCCAGCTTGCCCCAGCTCTCCGAACCGACTGCCGCGACCTCATAATCGAGAAAGCCGCGCGGCTTGTTCACGCCATCGCCCAACACAAACGCCCGGCCCTCGGCTTCGGCGAACACGTCACGCACTTCCTCGGCCAGCCATTGCTCGAGATCCACCAGCGCATCATCGAGGATCGCCGGGGTGGCGGCGGGCATGGCGTAGAGCTCGGCGGTCGGAAACTCCAACAGCTCCAGCGCGGAGGCGTCCGTTTCAGGCCGGCTCGCCGTCTCCGCCGCCCAGGCGCCGGTCGCGCCGCCCGCGCTGACAGGTTTGCGGAAGGTATGCGATGTCGTCTGCTTCACCGTGGCGATGGAGCGGATCGGGCTCACCTCGCGGATCAGCCGCTCAATGCGGGTTTCCAGCTCGGCCGGGGCCACATGGCCGCCGGTTGCGCCGGACTGACCCGACAGCGCTTTCTGGTCGAGCGCAAGCGCGGAGCCCGTGCGCAGGAAGTCACCCCAGCCTGCGCTCTTGATCGAAGCGCCCGACAGGTCCGGCCTCGCCGCTTCCCGGCTCAGACGATCCAGACGCGATTTGGCTTCATCGAGCGCGGCGTCGATGCGGTTCACCTTCTCGGTGATCAGCGGATCGGCGCCGGTTTTCGATTCCAGCGCGTCCAGCCGCTGGTCATTGGCCTGCTTGAAGTGTTCGAACGCGGCCAGCATGTCGGCCATGGCGGCGCGCGTCTCGGCGGAGGGAACCGCCATCTTGGTTTCCCGGCTCATGAGTGTCCTTTCTGACTGGGAAGGAAAAGGCGGTCAGGCCGCCGACGCGGAGAGCCGCGCCTTTGAAGGCTCCACAACGCGCAAGCGCGCCTGAGCCAGCATGGGGAAGGTCACGATCGACACCTCCCACAGATCGAGCTGCAACAGATCGCGCCCGCCGCCCGGTCGGGGCGCGGAGCGGATCGTGCGAAATCCGATGGAAAGACCGTCCACGGCCCCTTCCGCCACCAGCCCCAGCGCCGCCTTGCCGCGCGGGGCGGTGGAAAGGATGCGGCCGCGGACATAGAGCCCGCGGCCATCCTCGACGATCTCGTCCCAGACCCCGACGGGTTCGGTGGCGTCATGCTGGAACAGCATGCGCACCCCGTTCGGACCGCGCGCCTTGAGCCCTACTGCAAAGGCCCCGGCGCGGACGAGATCGCCGCCCTGATCCTCGATATCAAACAGGCTGGCATAGCCCGCCACCTCCAGCGTCTCGCCAGAGCGGTTCAGCGCCTGCATCGGCGTCTCCATTGTCAAAAGGGGCGGACCTCAGTCCTCTTCGAGCCGACGCTCGATGCGTTCCAACGCAGCGCGGGAATAAGCCGCGTGCGCTTCCAGCCGCGCCAGACGCTCGGCCACCGGCGCAGACGCATCCGCGCGGGTTTCAAGCTGATCGAGCCGCTCATTCGCCGCCCCGGTCCACATCAGGGCGCCCGCAGTCTGAAGCGTCAAAGCGAGGATGACGCCCAGCGTAATGGATCGATCGAGCCGCCACGGACTGATCGTGTGTGACGTCTCGGTCATTGATCGCCTCCATGCGGGGCCAGACCCAGAAGGCTGCGCTTCTCGTCGTCGGTTAGAAACTCCGCCGAGGCCACCCTGGCCCAGCGCGCCGCGCGTTCGTCGGTGAAGGCGGGCAGGCCGTCTTCATCCACACAGAGCTTCGGGTCCGCGCCCAGCCAGGGCGCCAGAAAGCGATTGAGCGCCATAGCGCAACTCTTCGCCAGCGGCAGCACCGTCTGGCGATAAAACGCCTGATTGGCCTCGCGATAATTGGAATAGGTGTTGTCGCCGGGAAGGCCCAGCAGCATGGGCGGCACGCCGAAGGCCAGCGCGATTTCTCGCGCCGCCTCACGCCTTGCCTCGATGAAGTCCATCTCGGCGGGGGAATGCCCCATCGGCTTCCAATCAAGCCCGCCTTCCAGGAGCAGGGGCCGCCCGGCGTTCTCGGCGCCGGTGTACAGGCTCTCAAGCTCCCCCTTCAGGCGCTCGAACTGATCGGGAGTCAAACGCCCCTGCCCGTCGCTTCCGGTCTTCACCACCAGCGCGCCAGAGGGCCGTGCGGCGTTATCCAAGAGCGCCTTCGCCCAGGCGCCCCCTGCGGCATGCACATCCACCGCCCTTGCCGCCGCCTCCATGGGCGACAGGCCATAATGGTCATCGGTGGGGTGAAAGCGCTTGAGATGCAGGACGGGCGAGCGGCCCGAGGCGCGATCGCGTTGAAACACTTCCGCGCCCGACGCCGTGCGGTACTCCCAGCCCTCGGCCCAGCCCTTGGGCCCGGTCATCACCCTGACCCGGTCCGGCCGCAGCGCGTAGAGCGACGGCGCGCCGGTCTCAAAGCCCGTCAGATGCAGATAGGCATCGCCCGCCACCTGAAGATGGCTCTGGACCATGTCGATCAGTTCGGGACCGGACTGGTCCGGGTTTGGCGCAGTCAGCAGCGCCAAGGCCGCCTCCCCCGCCCGGCCCTCACCCGCCTTGAACGAGGTCGCGGCGACCGCTTCAGCGACCAGCCGGACGCAGCGATGGGCGACGGCGTTGCGGGCATAGCCCTCGGTCGCGAAAGCGGCATAGCCGCGCGGGCTCCAGTTCGCCCCCGTCCCGAAGCCGAGCGCAAGGGTTCGCCCGGCCGCCTTGCGACCGAGACCCAGCCATTGCTTGAGCATGGCGTTCTCCTGTGGGTTTAAAGCCGCCGCAGCCTGGGGCTGGCGGCCTGTGGGGTCAGGGCGGCGATGGCCCAGACAAGGGCATCCACCCGGTCCGGACTGCCGCTGTGATCGGGCGCGCCAAAGGCGCACATCTGGTCTTCCAATGCCGGGAACCGCCCGGCATGGCGCACCCGGCCCCTGGCGTAAAGCGCGGCGACCGGTTCCGCCCTGGCCCGCTTGCCGCGGCTCGCATGCACCAGCCTGATCGGCAGGTCGGGCGCTGCGGCCTGCAGCACGGCGCGGACCATGTCCCCGCCCTGATTGGCCTCGGCGACCACCCAGTCCGCATCGACCGCCTCAAAGGCTTCGGCCACTCTTGCCGCCCAGACTTCAGGCCGAGCTTGCAGGCTCATATCCTTGAAGACAACAAGCCGGGCGTCCCGGCCCAAACCCGCGACGCCCGCCACGATGATCCCGCATTCATCTCCCGTTGCGCTCGCTGGCGGATCGACCGCCACCACGACGCGTTCGGGCTCAAAGGCGGGCAGACCCAGCGCCTGATCGATCAGGTCCCGCGTCCACAAGGCGCCGTCAGGATCATCGATCAGAACGCCCTCAAGCTCCTGCCGGGCCAGCCGCGAGGCGCCATAGCGATCCGTCATCGCGGCGACAAAGCCCGGCGCCAGATTGGCGGCGTTCGCCTCGGTTGCCGCATGGGTCATGACCACGCCAGCTTGTTTGAGCAGCGCCTTCAACGCCGGTATGGGCCTGGGAGTCGTCGTGATCATCAGTCTGGGATCTTCACCCAGCCGAAGCCCCAGCCCCAGCATGTCGAGCGTCTCCTGCGGGCGGGTCCAGGCGGCGAACTCATCCACCCAGGCGCAATCAAATTGCGGCCCGCGCAAGCCGTCCGGGTCTTCAGAGGAGAAGCCATGGGCTTCCGCTCCGTTCGGCCAGATCAAACGATGCCGGCTGGCCTCATAGCGGGGGCGTTCGTCCTCCTCGCCGATATTGAGAAAGCCTGACGGGCCGGACACCATCACTTCGCGCACATCGGAAAAGGTCGGCGCCACCAGCGCGATGCGCCTGCATCCCGCCTTCACCTGTGCGCGTATCCATTCGGCCCCGGCGCGGGTCTTGCCCGCCCCCCGGCCGCCCAGAAACAGCCAGATGCGCCAGTCACCCGGTGGCGGTTTCTGCGCATCGCGCGCCCAGAACGCCCAGCTATTAGCGACGCGCCTGATCTCCTCCGGCGTCTGATTGTGCACCCATGCCCTTCGCTCTGAGATGCTCTGCAAGGCGATCGAGTCGGCGATCAACTTCGGCGTAATAGTCTCGTTTCTCACCTTGGGGCGCCTCCGCCTGTGCGGCGGGCGTAGCGCCCGTCTTCTGTTCGGTCATGGTCTCGCTCCATTGTTTCAGATCGCGTCCCGCGCGGATCAGCGCCGCAATGGTCCGGGCCTGTCTTTCCGCCTGCGCGGCATCGCCCTCATCGAGCCGCGCCATGGCCCGTTCCAGGCGCCGGTTCAGCTCGGCGATCAGGCGCACCGGCGCCGGGGCCGGAAAGTTTCCATCGATCCAGCCGCATCGCAGTATGATTGTGCTGGCTTTCAGCCCATAGGCCTCCGCCAATGCGTCAGCGCTTTCACCGGCCCGCCAGCCTTCATGAATGGCGATCCAGTCAAAGCGTCGCCCGCCCGTCCGTTTCGGCGCCGGGTCAGGCGTCTTCGGGTTCATTTCGACCATGCCTGAAGACTAGGCGATAACCGCCCCGGTCGGATTGATCGCGCACAAAAACCGCCAACGCTCTGAGACATCGGCGGTTCCTGGTTCTCAACTTCGGGATTGGCGCGGATTTATTCCGGCTTTGCGTCCTGCCGGGCGACGATATGGTGCTCGAGATCGTCCTCATGGACGATGTTCTCGCTGATAAGCGTGCCTTTGACCGAATGCCCGGCCTCGATCACGCTATTGGGGTCGCCGGTCTTCAGCGGATGCCAGTCGGGCAGATCCTGGCCCTCATGCAGCAAGCGATAGGCGCAGGTTTCCGGCATCCATTTGAGCTGGGCGATATTGTCCGCGCTCAGGCGGACGCAGCCGGGGACCTTGCTTTGGCGATTGGCGTAGTCCGAACAGCGAATGGTGTTCAGGTCCAAGAGCTTGCAGCCCACATTGGTGCGCCAGAAGGTGTCCGGATCGTCCTCATCGCCCAGGATGACGACGCAGCACTTGCCGCAGCCATCACACAGGGACTCCCATTCACTCACGCTCATTTCAGAAAGCGTCTTGCGTTCGTAGAAAGGACGAGTATCGCTCATCGCCTGAATTTAGCCGTGATCAGCTGTTCTTGAGATCATTCCCAATACGCCCGTCCGGGCGGCAAACCTGTCGAGGCTCGCCATCACCTTCCGTGCCGATCAAAAGCCCTCCCCATGGACCCGGCTGAAATCCCGCTGGCGCCTGGTCGCCCTGGTCACGGCGCAGATCGTGATCCTGGTCGGGCTGATCAGCGGGATCGCCTTCTGGCGTTGGGCCTACCACGACTTGCCGTCGGTTCCAACTACCGCACAAGAGTTGTGGAGCGTCCGGCGCGAACCGGCGGTGACCGTACTGGCGGAAAATGGCGCAATCCTGGGTCAGCGCGGCCCGCTCTATGCGCGCCCGGTGCGGCTGGACGACTTGCCCGAGCATGTGCCACAGGCCTTCCTGGCGGTCGAGGACCGGCGCTTTTACGAGCATGACGGCTTTGACGAGCGCGGCTTTGCGCGCGCCATGTGGGCGAATGTGCGCGCCGGCGGCCTTGTTCAGGGGGGCTCGACCCTGACCATGCAGCTGGTGAAGAACCTGATCCTCAGCCCCGAACGCACGATCCGGCGCAAGATCCAGGAAATCCGCATCGCCACCGAGCTCGAGGACAATCTGACCAAGCAGGAGATCCTCGAGCTTTATCTCAACCGGGTCTATCTGGGCGATCAGGCCTATGGCGTGGAAGCCGCCGCGCGGCGCTATTTCAACAAGCCCGCCAGCGATCTGACCCTGTCAGAAGCAGCGCTTCTGGCGGCCCTGCCCAAGGCGCCCTCGCGCCTCGCGCCCACCTCGAACCTGCCCGCCGCCCGCGCCCGCGCCGCCGAGGTGCTCTACGACATGCTCGACGCCGGTTTCATTGACGAGACCGCCTATCAGGACGCCCTCGAGAACCCGGCGGAGCTGGCCGCCGGGGATGAGAGCTTTGAACCGGGCGCTTTCGGCTATGTGTTCGATCAGGCCCTCGCCGAAGCGCGCCAGCACCTGGGCGACGCGGCGGACACCCCTGACCTCGTCATCCGCACCAGTGTCAGCATCAGCGCCCAGACCGCCGCCGAGCGCGCCGTCGCCGCGGTGATGGATCTGCAGGCCGAGGCGCGCAACGCCGATGAAGCCGCGCTTGTGGCGATGGATCCGCAAGGCCGGGTGCGGGCGATGGTGGGCGGGCGCAACTATGCCGACAGCCAGTATAACCGCGCCGTCCAGGCCCGCCGCCAGCCGGGCTCCGCCTTCAAGCCCGTGGTCTTCGCCGCCGCCTTCGAGGCCGGCATGGAACCCTCTACCGCCTTCAATGACGAACCCATCGAGATCGAGGGCTGGAGCCCGGAGAACTATGGCGGAAACTATCGCGGCCGCATCACCATCGCCGACGCGCTGAAGCGTTCGATCAACACGGTCGCCGCCCAGGCGGGCGCGCAGGTGGGCGCGGACGCAGTCGCGGAAATGGGCCAGCGCCTGGGGATCACCACCGCGCTCAACCCGGTTCCGGCCCTGTCTCTGGGCTCGTCGGGCGTGCGTCTGATCGACATGACGCGCGTCTATGCCGTGTTCGCCAATGATGGCCGCCGTCCGGACCCGGTTCTGGTGCTGGAAGTGCGCAATTCACGCGGGGATCTTCTGTATCAGGCGCCCGAAGCCACCCAGGGGCGTCAGGTGATCGAGGCCGAGCAGGCCCAATGGATGTCCACCCTGCTGCAAGGCGTGATCCAGGACGGCACCGGCCAGCGCGCCCAGCTCAATGGCCGCCGGGCCGCGGGCAAGACCGGCACCAGCCAGAACAGCCGCGACGCCTGGTTCGTCGGCTATACGGGCCAGCTCGTTGCAGGCGTCTGGGTCGGGAATGATGACGACACGCCGACGGACAATGTCACCGGCGGACAACTGCCCGCCGAGATCTGGCGCCGCTTCATGACCGAGGCCCTGCAAGGCCAGCCGGCCCTTGAGCTGACAGCCCCCGCCCCGCAGCGGCGCGGCGCCCGCGAGGAAGCGCTGGCGGCGTATTACTCGGAATTGTCCGCCCGGTTCGAGTCGCTCAAGGACGGCATCGACGACTGATCCGCATCGACTTTTTCAGCCAGCAGGGCGCGCATTTCGTGCATTTCCCTTCGCATGGCGCGCATTTCATGGATCAGGGTCTCGCGCTCGTCATGGGCGATGTTCTGGCGCTCGGTCTCGGCGTCAAAATGCTTGGACTGCATGGAGTCCACGATGACGGCGATGAAGAGGTTCAGCACCGCAAAGCTCGTCACGATCACGAAGCCGACAAAGTAGATCCAGGCATAGGGATGCTCGGCGATGACCGGGCGGGCCACGCCCATGGACCAGCTCTCCAGCGTCATGACCTGGAACAGGGTGTAGGCCGAACCGCCCAGATCGCCGAAGAATTGCGGATGGGTGCCCGAAAACAGCTTCGCGCCCATGACCGAGGCGACATAGAAGATCACGCCCAGCACCAGCATGATGGCGCCCATGCCCGGGATCGCCTTGCCCAGCGCCTCGACCACAGAGCGCATTTCAGGGATCACAGAGAACAGGCGGAACAGCCTGAGCACGCGCAGCGCCCGCAGCACGGTGAAGGCGCCCGCCGCCGGAATCAGGGAAATCGCCACCACGGCGAAATCGAACCAGTTCCAGCCCGACTTGAAGAAGTTCAGGCGATGCACGATCAGCTTGAGCAGGATCTCCACCACGAAGGCGGCGATGATGGCATGGTCGGCGAAGGTCAGGACCTGCACCACGATCTCGGGCAACGGATAGGTCAGAAGCCCCAGGATCGCCGCGTTGATCAGGATCAGCGCCGTGATGGTGTTGCGGAAGGCCGCGCTCGCCAACAGGCGTTCAAGGGCGTTCTTGGGTTTCTCGGCCGACGCGTCGCTCATGACAGGCTCTTCTCTGGAGTGGATCGCGCTTGGTTAGCCGTGCGCCGGGACCGGCGCAACGGTTTGTCAAAGTCGTGATGGCATATTCCAAGCCATGATGGCTGTCTTCCTCCTGATGCTGCAAACCGCAGCGCCCGCTCCGACCGCCCTGCCTCCGGCGGCGGTGATCGAGAATCACGCCCGCCGCGGCGTGCTCGTCCGGCTGGACGGGGCGGCGGCGCAAAGCGTGCAAGCGTGCATCAGCGCCTGCGCCCTGAACGCCGCGTGCCAGGCCTGGACCTACCGGCCCGTGCAGACGGCGCGCGCCGCGCGCTGTGACCTGCATCCCATCGCCGGGCCCAGCCAGTATGCCCCGGGGGCCCTGACCGGCCTGTCGCCCGCCCTTGCCGCGCGGATCGAAGCGGGCGCCGAGCGCGCGCCCAGCCCGCGCGAGCGCACGATGCTGTCCGGCCCCGGTCGAGCGCCCGCTCCTGCGGCCGGGCGCAATAGCGATCTCGCGGGCGGCGGGTAAAAAAACCCGACTGAACCGCGCATTAACCATGGTGCGGCACGGTTTCTTTACTCGCATGCAAGCAATATGGCGTGCTCATTGCGGAGGCCCGGATGTCGGTTTCGTCCAAGCTGCACAAGCTGACCGAACTTGCGAAAGAAAAATCGTCTGATCGCCGCCGCGAATTGCTCCGCGAGGTGACGGACCTGTTCTTTGACGCGCCGCCGGCCGGCGACAGCGCCGCCCAGGGCCAGTTTGACGACATCCTGCAAACCCTCGCCAACGAAACCGCCCAGGACGCGCGCGCCGAGCTGGCGGACCGGTTCGCCGACGCGCCGTTCGCCCCCAAGGGCCTGATCCAGCAACTGGCCAAGGACGCCATTGAGGTCGCCGCGCCCATCCTGTCGCGCTCGTCCGTGCTGAGCGAGGAAGACCTCGTGACCATCGTGCACGAGACCGGCCAGGCGCATATCCAGGCCATCGCCAGGCGCGAAACCGTGTCCGAACGCCTCTCCCACGCCATCGTGGAGAAGGGCGATGACCACACGGTCGCAGCCCTGATCCGCAATGACGGCGCCCAGCTGTCGCGCTCCACCTTTGAAGAAGTGGCCCGCCGCGCCGAGGACAGTGAAATCCTGCAGGCGCCGATCGTCGAGCGCGCGGACGCCCCGGCCGACCTTCTGAACGACCTGATGGTGGTCGTCAGCCGCACCCTGCGCGACAAGATCACCCAGCGCTTCGACAAGCTGGAGCCGGGCGTGCTCGAGGCCGCCCTCGCCGCCTCCCAGGCCCGGCTTGAAAAGCGCATGGCCGAAGACAAGGCGCTCGTTGAAGCCCAGCGCTTCATCGCCTCCAAGCGCGTGCGCAAGGAGCTGGACGGTGCCCTTCTGGTCAGCCTGCTGCGCGAACGCAAGCCCGTGCATTGCGCGCTTGGCTTCGCCGAGCTCACCGGCGTGGATTACTACACCGCCAAGCGCGCCTTCGAGCACAAGAGCCCGGACGGCCTGGCGCTGATCTGCAAGGCGGCGGGCATCGAGAAGGCGCTGTTCGTCACGCTCGCCGTTCTGCGCAGCCAGGCGGCGGAGAACGCCTTCAATGATGCGCGCGAAATCGGCGCCATCTATGAAAAGCTCGAACCCGATCAGGCCGAACGCGCCTTGCGGTTCTGGAAGCTTCGCAAGCAGGCCGCGGCCGCCGCCTAGCGGCCGTCTCCGCTTTCCCCATCGTGATTTTCGCCGCGGGCGATCTGCCGGTTCTGCTTTTCGGGATCGTCGTGGGGGATGTGCTTTTTCACCTTGGGCGGCACGAACACCTCCGCCCCGTCATCCATGTAGATGGTGGTGGACGGGAAGGCGAAGCCGGTCCCGGCCTCTTCCACGATGCGCTTGATGGCGAAGGCCAGCTCTTCCTTGATGCGCAGCCACTCGCCCCAGTTCGTGGTGGTGGTGAAGCAATACAGGAAGAAGTCGATCGAGGACGGCCCGAACTTGTCCACATGCATGAAGGTGGACACTTCAGGCGGCTTGGCGAACTCGGGATGGTTCAGCACCCAGTCCAGCACCTCGTCGCGGATATAAGCCAGCTGGTCGGTGGTGGTCTTGTACTCCACGCCGATGACCCATGAGATCCGGCGATGGGTCATGCGGGAGAAATTGGTCACCGCCTTGTCCGACAGGAAGGCGTTCGGCACATAGACCGGCCCCTTGTCGAAGCGGCGCACCAGGGTGGAGCGGAAATTGATCTGCTCGACCGTGCCTTCCACCACGCCGTCCACCTTGATCCACTCGCCCGGCACGAAGCGCTTCTCGGTGAGGATCAGGATGCCGGCGATGAGGTTCTTGAACAGGTCCTGCGCGCCAAGGCCGACCGCGACGCCCAGCAGCCCGAGACCGCCGATCACCGGCGCCACAGGGATGCCCCAGGCGCTCAGGGCGGCTGCCACGCCAATGATGACGAACAGGATTTTCAGCGCCTTCGACAGCCAGTCGATCATCACCGGGTTCAACGCCCGGCGCAGCGGCTTGAACAGGTGCGCGACCGGGTCGACCGCGTTCCGCAAGCCCCAGAACAGCGCCACGATCACCAGCGTCTGCACCAGGCTGTCGCCGCTGATCGCGGCGTTCTCGCCCCGCAGCCCCAGAATGTTGACCGCGATATAGACGCCGATGATCACCGGGATCAGCTTGATCGGGCCGTAGAGCGCATCCAGCAGCTTGTCATCAAGCTCGGTCTCGGTCCGCTCGGTGGCGTTGCGCACCCGGTTGATGATCAGCGCGGAGAACAGCCCGCGGAACAGGAAGGCGATGACGATGACGCCCAGCGCCGCCAGACCAGCCCCCACGGACAGGCCCAGAAAGCTGGTGTCCCAGACCGTCTGGACGATATCGACAAGGTCGTTCACCGATGCCCGGACAGGCTCTGGCAATTGTTCGGCGACGGACGGCGCGGTCATCAGCTGCGTTCCTTGGTGGCGTGGAAGGTGATGTTGGGGAATTTCTCCTGGGAGTAATTCACCTCCCAGGCCGATTTCGCCATGAACACCGGGTCGCCGTCGATATCCTCGGCGATCGCCGATTTGTGCCGGTCGATGAAGGCGGCGATATCCGCATCCGAACCGGTGATCCAGCGCGCGGTGTCATAGGGGCTGGCTTCAAACACCACCTCGATGCCGTATTCGTCCGCGACGCGTTGCGCCATCACATCGATCTGCAGCGCGCCCACCGCGCCAATGATGAACTCGCCGCCCAATTGCAGGCGGAAGAGCTGCGTCACGCCCTCTTCGGCGAGGGATTCGAGCGCCTTCTTGAGGTGCTTGGCCTTGAGCGGGTCTTTCAGACGCGCCCGGCGCAGCATCTCCGGCGCGAAGTTCGGAATGCCCGCCACGCGCCATTTGCCGCTTTCCGACAGGGTGTCCCCCACGCGCAGAACGCCATGGTTGGGCACGCCCATCACATCGCCCGCGAAGGCTTCGTCGGCGATCTCGCGATCGGACGCGAAGAACAGGATCGGATTGTGCACCGACAGCGTCTTGCCCGCTTCGGTCTTCAGCTTCATGCCGCGTTTGAACTGGCCCGAGCTCAGGCGCACGAAGGCCACCCGGTCGCGGTGATTGGGATCCATGTTCGCCTGAACCTTGAAGACAAAGCCCGCCACTTCCTTGTCGCCCGGCTCCAGCGTCTCGCGGGGCCCCTTGGCGGCGGCCTGGGGCTGGGGTCCCGGCGCATGCTCGGCCAGGGCGTCCAGCAGTTCGTGCACGCCGAAGCGGCGCAGCGCAGACCCGAAATAGACCGGGCTGAGATGGCCCTCTTCAAAGCTCGCCTGATCAAACTCGGGCAGCAATTCACGCGCCATCTCGGCGCCTTCGGTGACTTCCGCCAGCTCATCCGCACTCAGCACGCTTGCGATCTTGTCGCCGTCAAGCGGCACGCGTTCTGAGCGGCTGACCTCGCTGTCATCGGGGCGCTTGTAGAGCACGAACTCGTTCGTGGTCAGATCCGCCACACCCTTGAAGCGGTTGCCCGACCCGCACGGCCATTGCATCGGCGTGACGTCGAGCGCCAGCTTGTCCTGGATGTCATCGAGCAGTTCGGACGGCTCCATCGCCTCGCGGTCGAACTTGTTGATGAAGGTGATGATCGGGATGTCGCGCAGGCGGCACACTTCGACGAGCTTCAGGGTGCGCGGCTCCACGCCCTTGGCGGCGTCCAGCACCATGATGGCGCAGTCTGCAGCCGTCAGCGTGCGATAGGTGTCTTCGGAGAAGTCCTCGTGACCGGGCGTATCGAGCAGGTTGAAGATGAGATCGCGATACTCATACGTCATCACCGAGGCGGAGACCGAGATCCCGCGCTCGCGCTCGATCTTCATCCAGTCCGACTGGGTGCGGCGGTTCTCGCCCCGCGCGCGCACCTGGCCCGCCAGACGAATGGCGCCCGCCTCCAGAAGCAGCGTCTCGGTGAGCGTCGTCTTACCCGCGTCAGGGTGAGAGATGATGGCGTAGGTGCGCCGGC
This sequence comes from Oceanicaulis sp. HTCC2633, assembly GCF_000152745.1. Classification (GTDB taxonomy): domain Bacteria; phylum Pseudomonadota; class Alphaproteobacteria; order Caulobacterales; family Maricaulaceae; genus Oceanicaulis. The sequence goes on along the minus strand of NZ_CH672428.1, from coordinate 3,074,358 downwards.
GCGCCCATTGCGCGCCGTCAGCGGCGGTGGTCATCGGCATATCCTGCAAAGTGTTCAGACCCGCGAGGTAGCCGAGCCGCCCGCCGCACGCAAGCGCTAGGGCTTCAGGCCTGCATCCGCGCCGGCGCCTGGGACCAGACCGCCATGTTCGCCGTATGCCCGGACAGGCGTCCATCCGCTTGCAGGTCCATGAGCTGTTTCATGGTCACAAGCGACACGGAGGCGAGACGCACCTGCACCTCCGCCGAGCTCTTGGCGGTCTGCGGCGCCACGGCCAGCAGCGCATTGGCTTCGTTGGTCTTGAGCGCCACCAGCGCAGACAGGAAGATTCCGCTCTCCGGATCTGACTTGGCGAGCGCCGGACGCTCCCAGACCCATTCACGAACCATCTTGATCACCTGGCCGATGCGCAGGCCGCGCAGGGCGATGGGGTTGATCCCCAGGGCTTCCCCCCGCTCGCGCGCCGTCTCCGCGACGTCACCCAGATCGTAAAGAGCATCGTTGAACAAAAACAGCATGTTGAATGTAACCCGTCGGCGTTTTCCCAACCCGTGGCTCATCCTAACCCAGCGATCTTAAGAATTATCAATCGCCTCGTTAAGGAAGTGTCGACCATGCGGGTCGTCCACCTCCACCAGCCAGAGATCGGGATCATCCTCGATCCGCCGACGGGCATAGCCCTCCGCGTCCTGTTCCGGCACGGGATCAGGGCCCAGCGGGGTCATCCACACCCGCTCCCCCTGCATGTTGCGCATCGGCGCATAGAGCTGGGCCATGCGTTCGGGCAGCAGGGTTTTCAACAGGATGACGCCTGCATCCGGGTCGCCCTTATGCGCCACGTACACGCTGGCGCCGGCGCTTTCGGCCCGCCACCGCAAGGCATCCACCCAAAATCGCGCTCTGAGATCGGTCATCGTCATTTCACTTGATGGCAAAGCAATTGCTTAATAGTTTGTTAATTGAGGGGAGCGTGCCATGCTGACACAAAATCGTTCATTCGGCCTTATTCTTATGGGCCTGATGTCTCTTGTCGTGCTGACGACGCAGGCGCAGGCGCAGGACCAGAGGGCTGCGCGCTCTGAAGAAGTCCTGCTGACCGAGCTGACCCACGATGCGAGCGATCTGCGGCTGGACGCGGATCATCGCGAAATCCGCATCCCCTTCACCATCGCGCCCAGCGCCGATCCGCAAGCGATCGAGCTGCTGATGAACGCCATTCCCGACAGCGCGCACTCGGATGGCCACATCGAGGCGTTTGTGAACCGCTCGCGCGCCGTGGTGCTGCAACCGCGCGCCGAACCCTTCGAGGCGCGCTTCTCGCTCTATTCCGATGATCTGCGCGCCGGCGACAACACGCTGATCCTGCGCCTTGTCGATCCGGGCGAAGACGGCTGGACGATCAGCGCCCAGGCCAGCCGCCTGCGCATCGCCGCCGCGCCGCCCCATGGCTATTCGGGCCTGTCTGAAGTGGAAGCGGCGCTGAACGCCGACTTCGCCGCCCCGCGCCGGGTGCATATCGATGCGCGCGAAGCGGGCGAGGACGAGCTCGCCGTCGCCGCGCTCATCGCCCAGGGCCTGGCCCTGCGCATGGGCGAGGCGCCGATCCTCGTCAGCGACGCCGAAGTCGCCGAAATGGTCGTCACCGCCCATGTGCGCGGCGCCGGCGCCCCTGCGATCGATCTCACCGGTCCGTCCGAGGTGCGCCTGTCCGCCGCCTCGCCCGCCGCCCTGATTGCTTCGGCGCGCCTGTTCGCCGCCCGCTCCATGCAGGCGCACACGGTCCGCTTTGACATGGCCGCAGCGCTCAACGCGCCGCGACTGGTCCGCACGCCGCCGGCCTCCACCGGCGACACGCACGCCCTCGCCGGTCTCGCCAGCATGGGCGCGCCCTTCGGTCTGGATCAGGGCGGTCGCGCCGCCGTGGTCATCGCAGGCGAGGATGAAGACCAGCGCAACGCCGCCCTGTCGGTGATCGCCCGCGCCGGTCTGGCGTCGGGTTCGGCCTGGCTCTACGCTTGGTTCGGCGATGACATTAACGCTGCGCCCGAACGCTATGACCTGATGGTGCTGGGACCGCAGGAAGCGCTCGACCCGCGCCTTCTGGCCGCCGCGCCTGTGGAAGTGCGCGCTGCAGCGAACGCCGCCGCCAATCGCGCGCCCCAACGCCGCCGCTATTACGGCTCGACCGCTTACGCCGCCGACCCCACCGAACGCGATGCGCGCATTACCGGCGTCGCCGCCCTGTTCGACACGCCCGAAGGCCGTCAGGTGGCGCTGTTCACCGCGCCTGACGGCGCAGACTTCGCCCGCGCCGCCAAACGTCTGGCGCGTTCGGAGCTGTGGAGCGAGCTGGATGGCCGCGCCGCGCTCTGGGATGCGGCGAACGTCACCCATTTCGGCCCCTCCTCCGCCCCGCGCTTCTCGGCGGAATGGATCAGCGGCCAGTTGCGCGCCCATGACGAATGGTTTGCGCTCGGCGCCTTCTCGCTGGCGGTGCTTCTGCTGCTCGGCAGCATCAATGTAAACCGGACGTCAAGACGCCGCGCCTAGACTGGAGGGCATGTGGACTTCCGCGCTTGCCCTTCTGACCGCCCAGGCCGTCTTTGACGCCGACGCCTCCTTTGACGCCTATGAGCTGCGTCTGGAGGCCCGGTCGGCCGATAATGCGTGTTCCGTCTTCACCGCCGTCGAGCGGGCGCTTCTGGACGCCGCCATCAAGCGCTCGCGTGATGATGCGGTGATGCAAGGCGCAAGCCCGGGCCAGCTCGACGGGTTCGAGCAACGCCAGGACGACGCCTTCTCCATCGCCTGCCGCGAGGCCTTTGATCTGCCCGGCGTCACGCTGCACCGGCAGGAAACCCTGCGCCTGAGCGGCTTTGACCAGGCGCGCTTTGAAGGTCGCGCCCAGGGCTGGACGGCCCAGCGCGGCGGGTTGTCCGACGAGTTCGCCCAATGGCGCATCGTGCAGAGCCTGCGCCAGGGCGCGGCCAATTTCGGGATCTTCCAGCAGGGGGACGAAACCGCATTGGCGCTCAGCCTGCGCACCGCCCTGCGCCCGGCCTACGCCGTCGCCTATGTGCGGGATGTGGAGCGCGCGCCCGAGCCCGTGGACCTGACCGCCGGCGGCTTGCTGCCCCCGCCTGACGAGGATCCGGTGAGCGCCTGGGGCGCGCCGTCCGACCGGCTGGAGCGGGTGTTCGCCACCGAAACCCTGAGCCGTCAGCGTGCCGGGGAGCTGGCGCCGGCCAGCGGACAGCCCGCCGTGGGCTTCATTTTTCCGCAGGCGCTGACCGAAGAGCTGGCCAATCTGTCGCCCCGCGAAGGCGCGCGCATCGATCTGTATGACGGCACGGGCGCGGTGATTGATCGCTATTGGGTGGAAGTGGGCGCGTTCGACGCCGCCCTCGCCTTCATGCGGCTGCCGACCATGGCGCCGCAAAGCACGGCAACAGCGTCGAACTGATCCGGAATCGAGACACAGACGAGCGGCGCCAGGCTTACGCCGCGCCGTCTTTCGCCTGGATGATCACCTCGCCCGCCTGCTGGGCGGCGGCGATGCGCTGATGCACTTCGAGCGGCGCGAAATCGGTGACGGTGCTTTTCGCCTCTCCCATCACCGGCAGGCGCACGGTGACCGTGGTGCCCTGACCGCGGGCGCTCTGAACCTTGACGGTCCCGGACTGCATCTCGGCCAGAGCCTGCACCAGCGACAGGCCCAGCCCCGTGCCGCGTTCAGAGGTTTCCTTGCCCGAGCGGGTCTGGTGATAGGGCTTGCCCAGATCGGCGAGTTCCTCCTCGCCAATGCCGACGCCGCTATCACCCACCGCCAAAACGAGCTCCGCCCCGTCCTGACGCGCCATCACTACGACGG
>NZ_CH672428.1:2934724-3070387 GCF_000152745.1 Oceanicaulis sp. HTCC2633 | reverse complement strand
GCCTTGCGGTCGGCCTTCACCGGCAGATCCGCATCGCCCGGCTCGCAATAGAGCGCAATGCCGCGATCCTTGGCGCGCGGGCTGATCATCTTGGCGCAGATCGACACCACGTCGCGGGCGTCGAACTCTTCCGGCGTCAGCTCGTACTTGTCCGCCTCGATCTTGGACATGTCGAGCACGTCCCCGATCAGCTCCAGAAGATGCTCGCCGCTTTCATGGATCAGATCGCCGTATTCGGCGTAGCGCGCAGGCAGCGGGCCGAACAGGCGCTGCTTGATGATGTCGGAGAAGCCGATAATCGCGTTGAGCGGGGTGCGCAGCTCATGGCTGACCGCCGCCAGGAATTCGGACTTGGACTGGCTGGCCGCCAGCGCCGCATCGCGCTCGGCCTCGAGATGAGCGATCGCCTCGGGCGTCGCCGCACCGGCGAGGCTTTCCGCTCTGCGCGGTTCCTCGAGACTCAGCACAAAGCCGGTTTCCGTAGCCTGGGCGTGCGCATCCAGCGCCTGACGCGCGCCGCGGCGGCTGCGTAACGGGAAGCTGAAGGCGCTGTCAGCCAGAGCGCCGTCCGACAGGGCGGAGCGAAGTCCGGCCTCGATTTCGACCCGTCCCGCATCATCAAAGGCCAGCCCCGTGACGTCGAGCCCGTTCATGTCCCGCGGCGCGCCCGGCGCGAAACCGCGCATGCGATGGGAAACCGCCGCGATCCGCCCCTTGCGATCAAGCGTCATCAGAGCGGTCGGCGCATGTTCGAACCCGTGCGCCGCCGGCGCCAGGGCCCGGATTTCGGCGCGGGCGCGATCCAGAGCGCCCAGAAGCTGGACCCGGGCGCAAAAGCCCGACACGGCGAAGAAGATGGCGAGAGCCAGCCCCGTGACCGGGCTGGCGACGAGGCTTGCAGAGCCCGCGCTCAAAGGCGCCCAGGCGCTGGCGATGGCGATCATCAGGAAAGCCAGCGTGTTCATGGTGGCGCTCAGACGCACATCCTTGCGCAAGCCCGCAGCCGAAAGCGCCGCCGGCCCGGTCAGGAAGGCCAGCGCGGCCGGAGACAGGGCCGAGCCCAGCGCCAGAGCCGCGGCGAAGCCGGGCAGCGTCCAGGCCAGGGCCAGCACGAACCGCACGCTGTCGCGGTGAGAGGTGCGATGACCGCCCAGCAGAAGCCCGAGCAGACCCGGCGCGGCGGCCAGACCCAGAACGCCCAGATCGCCTTGCGACAGAGGCGTTTGCGCCTTCACGCCCACAAGCACGACCAGAGCCAGCCAGCCGCCATGAATCAGGCGCGCCGCCTGTTGATCCATGAAGCGTTCGAGGTGGGCGAAGGCAGGGCGCATCGATGCGAATCTCGACTCACAAATGAGAATAGAACCGCACGCTCGTCTGGGCCCGTTAACAATTACTGAATTCGCGTCAAACACCGTCATCCCCCTTGGCGCGGACCGCGCTCTAGGTCATGATCAAATCAGGTTTTTCTCCTTGGATGACGAGATCATGATTTTTGCCGCCATCAGCGTCGCCTTGATGTCCGCCGCAAGCCAGTCCGCCGCCCAGGAGCCGCCTGCCGCGCCGGTGCTCAGCCTGCCGGCGCCCGAGCAGGGCGCATCCCTGCCCGACACGACCGAGCCCGAAGTCCTGCAGAACGCCCAGACCTATGCCGCGTACCGGTCGGATGTGACGCTGGCGGGGGAGCGTGAATTGCTGTCCGGCGCCGATCTCGACGCCACCATGGACGCGCTGTCGCAATATTATGACGGCGACCGCCTTGTGAACGCCCAGATCGCCTATGCGGCGCTCGTGGCCGCGCGCAATCCCGAATTCATCGACGCCGTCCGCGCCGTGGCCGATTACTATGGCACCGAGACCGCCGCCGCCGCCCTCACCCATGATCCCATGTATGTCACCGGCTTCATGGGCGCGGATACGGCGGGCCAGACCGTCGCCGTCGCTATTGACGGCGATGTGACCGACATACGCGAGGTCGGCGCGCGCTATCGCCAGGCCGCCTATGACCTGCAGCACGAACGCTGGGCCCAGCAGCGCGCCCGCGATCGCCAGGAACGCCTCTCTTCGCTGGAGAGCGCCTCCGAGCGCCTGGATGTCCAGTTCCGCGCCCCTGAGACTCCCGCCGCAGCGCCCATGGGCGCCAGCGCCACCCTCTTCGCCCAGCCCGAAGTCGTGGACCTCAACCTGCCCGACCTCAGCGTCGAGGTGGGCCAGAGCCAGCTTCAGCCCGATGAGCGGCGCGTGGGCCGCATGCTGTCGCTCGCCGCGCTCGACGCGATCAAGGACGGGGACATGACCTATATGGACCGCCTGCTGGATGATCCGGCGGTGGAGCGCTGCATGGCCTGGGTGCGGCTGGACCTCGCCCAGTGCGTGGCGGCGGGCCATTTCAAGTATGAGGACAGCTTCTGCATCGCCGAGCACGCCCTCAATGACGTGGCGGACTGCCTGACCGCGACGCGGGCGCCGACAGAAGCTGTCTCAAATTGAGACACTTTAACCGGTAAGGTAATTTCAAATTAAGGGTAAGTGTTCAGCGTTAACACACACTTTACCCTTAATTCCACATCTGCTGGTATTTCCGGGAACAGTTTTCTAGCCTCAGAATTGCTTCAAGACCTGAAGTGAGTTGAAAAGAGGCTGGCATGCTCCGCAACGTGCTACGCGCCATTTTCTGGACCGCCGTGACGGCGGCTTTCGTCCCCGCCGGCTTCAGCGCCGCGCCGGACGGAGCGTTTGCGCGTGAGACGCGTCAGCTGGTTCTGGCCACGGATGCGCTGTCCGCCTCTCAGGACCTGACCCGGCAGGCCGGACATCAGACCCGCAATTTCTGTAACGACCAGGCTGAAGCCTGCGCCGTGGGTCAGCAACTGGCCAGCTTCTCTTCGATTGTGGCTGGCGTCGTCGGCGACCGCGCCCAGCAATGGGCCGCTGATCAGGCCCGGACCGGTTCGCATGATCCGCTCGCCCTGCCCGAGGGCGCGCCCGCACAGTCGCTGGATGCGCTGCTGGCGGATGTGGCCCGCGAGACCGGCGATCTGAACTAGACCCGCCCCCGGGTCTTGCCCCGTCCCGCTCCGCGCTTTACCTCAGCGCGCATGAGTGATCTCAACACCGATATCGACAATCTCGTGGACGAGTTCGACTTCCTGGGCGACTGGGAAGAACGCTATCGCTATCTCATCGAGATGGGCCAGGCCCTGCCCGGCCTCGACGCCAGCGAGCGCAATGACGACACCCGCGTGCAGGGCTGCGTCAGCCAGGTCTGGCTGGTCATGGATGAAGGTCAGGACCGGGCGCTGGTCCTGCGCGGGGATTCCGACGCCCACATCGTCAAGGGGCTCGTGGCGCTGCTGAACCGGCTCTATGACGGTCGCACGCCACAAGAGGCGCTCTCCATTGATCCCAAGGACGTTCTGGGACGGATCGGCCTCGCCGAACATCTCTCCCCGCAACGCTCCAACGGGCTCGCCTCGATGATCAAACGCATCCGGGCGGAAGCGGAAGCGCGGGTCTAGGCCGGGTGCGGCAGGCTGAGCTGCCAGGACAGGCCGAACGGGTCGAGCAGCCAGCCATAGCGGGCGCTGAATCCGTAATCGCCGACCGGCATCAGGATCTGCCCCTCCCTTGAAAGCTGTTCAAAGGCCGCATCCAGCGCTTCGGCGCTGTCGCACTCCACATAAAGCGACGTGGACGGCGTGAACTTGAAATCATGGATGGGCGGGCTGTTGTAGATGATCAGCTCATGCCCGGCGAAGCGGGCCGAAGCGAGCTTGATCGCCCCCTCCGGCAAGGCTTCGCCCGCGCCATACCGGTCCTGGACCTCCACCTCGAACGCCGGGAAGACCGAGCGGTAGAGCGCCAGCGCCTCATCCGCATCCCCCTGAAACATCACATGCGTCCTGACCTGCATGGTGTCCTCCCCTGCGCCGGGTGATTGCGGTCGCCCCTTCAACGCCCGAACGGGTTCGCTGTGGCGCGCACCGGCTTCAGCCGATAATGAACCGCCAACCGGTCGAGCGCCAGCCTTAGCGCCTGGGCGCCCGAGCGGGACGGCCAGTTGAGGCGGTGTTCGGCGTCGGTCATGGCGCTTTGACGCAAGAGGATTTCCACCAGCCAGTGATCAAGGCCCGGCCCGACGGCGGCCAGCGCCTCCATCACCCGCTCCTGCGCCTTCATCCGCCGCAAGGGCGCGTCGGCGCGGTCACGCGGGGCCGAGCGCCCGCCCCCGCCCGGAATCCCGCTCCAGTCCTGCGTGACGCGGCTTGCAAGGCTCGACAGCTCATAATCGCGCATCAGGCTGTCGGCCGCGCTGAGATGGGTAGGCTCCAGCAGCGGCGGCTGGCCGTTGCGGGGTTTGGCATAGCGCGCCAGCGGGCCGTCACAGGTGTTCGGGTTGACCATGTGCACGCTGACCCCGCCCGCCGGGTCGGGCGTCAATCGCCGTTCCGTGCTGAGCGCCGGGCGACGCTCTGGCGCGTCAGACACCACCTGCTGGCGTCCCTGATCGCTCAGGCCATGGACGCCCTCGCCCGTCTCGACCAGCCAGCCCTCTCTTACCGCCGCTTCAAAGGCGGCGCGCTCAAGCCGGGCCAGCGGTCGGCGACGACGATCCCCGTGGGCGTAGACGCCATATCCCGAACGCCCGCCCGCCAGCGGCGCCAGCACGGCCCCGGGTCGGCGTGTTGATCTCTTCCACCGGAACGCCAAAGGCGTAGGCGGCGGCCTGTTGCGCCAGGCGCGCACGCGCCTGGTCCAGGACAAGCGTATTGGTACGCATCGGGTTATCCCCTCCCTTCTCGATCCACGGACAAAGTATAGGATCGCGATGAAGGCTGAGGATAACATTCCTATTGCGCGCGCGTGAATTCCCTTATTAGGCTATTTGACGCTGAGCGCGTTCAATACCCTAGACGGGGGAAAAGTATGCTACCAGAACCACGCCTGCGAGCATGATCGCCGTCCACAGGGCCATCATGCCGGAAGGAAATTCCTTGGACAGCGCGCCCGCCGGGCTGAACAGGTTGAACAGCCGCAGCCGGACAAAGCTGATGAACGCGCCCAGAACCTTGCCGATGGCGTCAAACAGGAGCTGCCCCATGGCCGCGCCCCAACGCGCGCTGGCGTCGCCAAAGCGGCGATAGAGCCAGTCCGCATCCAGGATGGTGCGATCGGATTTCAGCGGGAACAGCTTGAAGTACAGCGCCAGCCCGAAGACGAGCATGGTCCCCAGCAGCAGCTGGCTCTGCCCGTAAACGCTCGCGAGCTTGTAGGGCTTGTAGTCCATGTCAAACGGCAGGACCCCGTAGAGCGCGGGATAGTTCACCCCGAGGAAGACGCACAGGAAGGCGGCGAGCGCCATTCCCAGATGCATGGTCTGGGGCGCTTCCTTCACGCGGAGGCCGCGGTCCTTGCCGAAGAAGGCGAACCAGACGACTTTCAGCGCGCTGATCTCCATCACGCCGGCAGACGCATAGACCAGCAGCGTATAGGCGAGATCATGATGCTCGTGATGCGCCGCGGACAGGATCAGCGTCTTCGCGACGAACCCTGAGAACAGGGGCGCGCCCATCACCGACAGGGCGCCGATGATGGCGAAGAGCGTGGTGATCGGCATGGACTTGTACAGCCCGCCGAGCTCGGTGGCCTTCACCGTGCCCGTGCGCAGCAGCACCGCGCCCAGCACCATGAACATCAACGCCATGTAGATCACGCCGGCGAAGGCGTTCGCCGCCGCGCCATTGATCCCCAGATGCCCGCCGACGCCAATGGCGACGACCATGAAGCCCAGCTGGTTGATCAGCGCATAGGCCAGGGTCTGGCGCAGATCATTGGAGGTGATGACGTAGAAGACCGGGAAGATCGCCATGACGAGGCCGATGACGATCAGCGCATCCTCGCCCGCAAAGCCCCGCGCCAGCGCATAGATGGCGAGCTTGGTGGTGAAGGCGGACAGGACGACCGAGCCCACGCCCGTCGCCTTGGGATAGGCGTCCGGGATCCACATGTGCAAAAGCGGGAAGCCCGCTTTCAGGCCAATGGCGAGCATGAGGATGATCCCGGCCCAGCTGCCCGTCCCGATGGCGTCGAACGCCCAGGAGCCGGTCTGGCTGGCCCACATGGCCGCCCCGCCCAGCAGCATGACGCCGGAGAGAACCTGGATCGCCAGATAGCGCAGGCCTGCGCGTTGGGCTTCGGGCGTGCCGACCGCAAAGATCAGCGGGGCAGAGGCCAGCGCCGTCAGCTCCCAGAAGAAGAACAGGGTCAGCATGTCGCCCGCGAACACCGCGCCCACCGCGGAGCCGGCATAGATCAGCGCGGCGCCGTCGGTCATGCGGTTGCGCTCATGCAGGGCGTAGACCGCGTTGATGAAGCTGATGAGGATGAAGACCAGAGCCCAGACCCGCGACAGGCCGTCGAGACGGAAGGTCTCCAGCACCACGGGCCCCAGATCGAGCACGCCATAGACGCCGGTTTCACCGGTGGCGAACCAGGCCGCCAGCGCCCCGATCGGGCCCAGCATCATCAGCGCCTTGCGCAGTTCAGAGCGCGGCGACGCCCAGGCCAGAAGGCCCGCGGCGATCAGGAACCAGGCCGGCGAAACGCCGTTCAGAATGGACACGGCGTCAGTCATCCTGGCCCTCCGTCACATCGCCCGCAGCGCGGGAATAGAAATCGCCCGGACGGCTGATCAGCCAGACCAGCCCCCAGCCGAGCAGGATGGCGACCGCCGCGGCCGCCAGCGGCAGCAGCTCATAGGCGCCATAGACTTCGGGGTATTTGGACAGGCCGCCATCAGACAGCACGGTTTCCAGCGCGAAGCCGCCGACCACCAGAACGGCGATCACAATGAGGGCGATCAGGCCCGCGCGCGGGCTGCTCAGCCCGCTGAGCGGACGCGCCAGCGGATGCATGCCGGCTTTGGAGTCACGGGGCGCGGTCATGGCGTCATCTCCGTGGTGAAGACAGGCGACAGGAAGTCGATCAGCGGACCGATGGCGAAGAACAGCGCCACCGTGCCCAGAGCCGTGATCAGCGGTGCGATCCAGGCGAGCGCCGGCGGCTGGCCGGGCCGCATCGGGCTCGGTTCAGGCTTGGGCTTGAAGAAGCCGCGGATCACGATGGGCAGGAGATAGCCGATATTCAGCAGGGTCGAGCCGATCAGCATGACGATCAGCCAGGGCTGCCCGCCGGACGCCGCGCCCTCCATCAGGAAGACTTTCGGCCAGACCCCGCCAAAGGGCGGCACGCCAATGATCGACAGGGCGCCGATCAGGAAGGCGGCGAACGTCACCGGCATGTAATGGCCAAGGCCATTGAGCTGGGAGATCTCGGACTTCTTGGCGCCGGTATAGATGCCGCCCGCCGTCATGAAGAGGGTGATCTTGCCATAGGCATGCATGACGATCTGAAGCGCGGCGCCCAGAAGCGCCAGCGGGCTCGCCACCATGGCGCCCAGCGTGATGTAGCTCAGCTGGGAGACGGTGGAATAGGCGAGCCGGGCCTTGAGATTGTCCTTGGTGAAGGCGAAGACCGAGGCGAGCACGATGGAGCCGCCCGCCACCCAGGCCAGCACATCCGCAGCCGGCAGGGTCTGCATGTAATCTGCGCCGAAGATGTAGACCACGACCTTCAGGATCGAGAACACCCCCGCCTTCACAACCGCCACGGCGTGCAGGAGGGCCGAGACAGGCGTCGGCGCGACCATGGCGTTGGGCAGCCAGGGATGCACCGGCATCAGGGCCGCCTTGCCGATCCCGAAGGCGAACAGCACCAAAAGGACAGACCCCGCAACCGGGCCGACGCCCGACATGACGCCGCCGACCGTGAAGTCGGTGGTGCCGGTCAGCGCGTAGACTGCGAACACGCCCGGCAGGAACAGGCCGATGGAGGTCGCCAGAAGAATGCCCAGATAGATCGAGGCGCCGCGCTTGGCCTTGGCGTCGCCCTTGTGCGCCACCAGCGGATAGGTCGCCAGAGACAGCGCTTCATAGAAGAAGAACAGGGTCAGCAGATTTCCGGACAGCGCGATGCCCATCGCCGCGGCGATGGAGATCGTGAAGCAGAAATAGAAGCGGGTCTGATCCTTCTCATTGTTTCCGCGCATATAGGCGATGGAATACAGCGAGTTGATGATCCACAGACCGCTCGCCACCATGGCGAACATGGCCCCTAAGGGCTCGAGCTTGAATTTCAGCTCCAGCCCCGGCGCCAGGGTGGCCAGCACCAGCTCGGGCCGCCCCGAGGAGGCTTCCACCAGATAGGCCACCACGATCGCCAGCGCGATGGCGGTGATGAGGGTGACGGCTTCGCGAAGATTGGGCTTGGCGCCCAGCGCCAGCACCCCGGCGCCGCCAATGAGCGGCAGGATCAGGGCGAGCGCGAGGGCCAGTTCAGGGGTCCAGCTCACGGCGCGACTCCGGCGTTGAAGGCTGCGGCGGCGGCCGTCTCAGCCATGTTCACGATCGGCTCGGCATAGACGCCGAACACCAGGTTCATCAGGGCGAGGACCAGAAGCGGGCCCAGGATCATGTAGGGCACGCGCTGCACCGAGCGGCTGGCGCCGTCCGGTCGCGGGGCGACCCACAGATTGACCAGCACGCGGTAGCAATAGAACACCGCCAGCACCGAGCTGATCAGGATGGCGACCACCGCGAAGGCCCAGCCTTTCTGGAGCGCCGCCTGAATGAGATAGAATTTCGACACGAAGCCCACCGTGAACGGCACGCCGATCAGCGACAGCGCGCCCAGAGTGAAGGCGGCCGAGGTGACCGGCAGGGCCTGGCCCAGCCCCTTGAAGTTCTCGATCCGGCGCACGCCATAGCTGATCGCGAACGCGCCCAGCGCCATGAACAGGGCGCCCTTCATCATGGCGTGATTGATCAGGTGCAGTACGCCCGCCGCGACACCGGCCTGTGTGCCGATGCCCAGGCCGAGCATCATGTAGCCCACCTGCGCCACCGACGAATACGCCAGGAGGCGACGCACATCGCTCTGGAACAGGGCCTGAGCCGAGGCGATGATCATGCCCGCAATCGCGAGCGGCGTGATCACATAGGTGAAGCTGTTCAGCACAAAGCCGTTCTCGACCGAGAAAACGTCAAAGCTGAAGCGGATGATCCCGTAGAACGCCACCTTGGTGGCCGTGGCGGCCAGGAAGGTGGTCACAAAGCTCGGGGCATAGGCGTAGGCGCCCGGCAGCCACAGATGCAGCGGGAACAGCGCGGCCTTGAGGCCCAGGCCAACCAGGATGAAGGCGAAGCCGATCTCCACAACCCGGTTGCCATGCAGCTCGGACAGGCGCGCGGCGAGGTCGGCCATGTTGAGCGTGCCGGTCGCCATGTAGAGGAAGCCCACGCCGATGACGAAGAAGGTCGCCCCGATCGTGCCCATGACGAGATAGTTGAACGAGCTTGTCAGCGCGCGACGGTCCTGCCCCGCCCCCATGGCGATCAGCGCATAGGTGGGAATGGATGAAATCTCGAGGAAGACGAAGAGGTTGAACGCGTCGCCCGTGGTCGCCACGCCTGCAAGGCCGGCGAAGACCACCAGAAAGGCGGAATAGAAGAGCGAGCGCTTGTCCTTGTCGATCTCGTCCTCGACGCTGGGCAGTGCGAACAGCAGGGCCAGCACGGCGCTGGCGGTCAGCAGCAGCAGCAGGGCGGCGTTGAGTCCGTCCACGCGGAACTCGATGCCCACCGGCGGCTCCCAATTGCCCAGCGCATAGCTGATGCCGGGCGCGTCGCCGCGTGTGGCGAGGAAGAGTTCAATCGCGAACAGGAACGCCGCCACGGAGCCGGCCATCGCCAGCCCCCAAGCCGTCCGGCCGGATTTCAGGGCTGCGGCCGGGGCCGACAGGATGAGCGGGATCGCCACCAGCAAGACCGGGGCATGGGCCGCGAGCGCGGCCGGGAGGAATTGACCAACCGTCACGGCTTAAACGCCCTTTTCCAGTTCCAGGGAATAATCGGCCTCGGCCAGCGTATCGTCTTCGATCGAGCCGTAGGCTTCACGGATGCGGACCACCAGCGCCAACCCGACAGACAGGGTCGCCACGCCGACCACAATGGCGGTCAGGATCAGCACATGGGGCAGCGGGTTGGAGTAGATCGCGTTCGGGTCGAGCTTGTCATACGCCATCTCCTTGTAATCGAAGATGGGCGGCGCGCCGCCGAAGACCTTGCTCATGCTGATATAGAGCAGGAAGACCGAGGTCTGGAAAATAGACAGGCCCACCAGTCGCTTGACGAGATTGCCCGTCGCGATCACCGCATAAAGGCCGACCATCATGAGAATGATGATGACCGCGTAGTTGAACCGTTCTGCAAGCACCTCAACCATGGCCTACCAGTCCTCGTCAGAAATTTCAGGGGTCCGGCCGGCGAAGGCGTAGAAGATCGCGATCATCACGCAGGTCACGGTGGTCAGAACCCCGATCTCCACGGCGATGATGCCGATATGCTGGCCGGTCCCGTGGGAGACATCCGGATGCAGGACGGCGTATTCCAGGAACTTGCCGCCCATCATCAGGGAGACGAAGCCGACGCTGGCGTAGATGAAGCCGCCCAGCGCCATGCCCACGCGCGCCCAATAGGGCGGGAAGACCTTGCGGGCCTCGTCCAGGCCGAAGATCAGCGCGTACAGGATGATGGCCGAGGCCAGCACGACGCCGGCCTGGAAGCCGCCGCCCGGCGAATACTCGCCATGGAAGTGCACGTAGAACCCGTACACGATGATGAGCGGGATCAGGACCTTGGACACGACCCGCAGGATGACGTGAGGGGACATCATGACCTAGTCCTCCTTGCGCTTGGAGCCGCCCAGACCGATCAGCAGGGCGACGCCCAGACCGGCGGCGAAGACCACGAAGACCTCGCCCATGGTGTCAAAGCCCCGATAGCTGGCCAGCACCGCGGTGACGACGTTGGGGATGTGAATCTGTTCGGCGGTCAGGTTGACATACTCCATGCCGACGCCCGTATTGGCGGCGCTGGCGGCGTCGCCGTAGATCGGCATGTCGCCGAGCGCATAGAAAAGCGCCACGCCCGCCGCGATGGTCACCACCGCCGCCGCGGCGTGACGGGTCAGCGAGGTCTTGTCGGCCTCACGCGAGGTCAGCAGCATCGCGCCCAGCAGCAGCACCGTGGAAATGCCCGCGCCCACCGCCGCTTCGGTGAAGCCCACATCGACGGCGTCGAGCGAGACGAACCAGGCGGCGGAAATCAGCGAATAGGCGCCGGTCAGCATCACCACGGCGAAGAGATTGCGCAGGCGGATGACCGCGATGCCGATGCACAGCAGCATCGCCATGAAGATGTAGTCGAAATACTGGGTGATGTCAGACGCGCTCATGCCGCCCCTCCATCGTCAGAACCGGCATGAGGGCGATAGCGGGTCAGAAGCGGCTTCAGGCCCGACTTGTAGGCGGCGTTCGCCACGGCGTGGGTGGCGGTGGGGCTCGTCAGGAAGACGAAGACGCCCAGCAGCGCCAGCTTCACCGTGATCAGGGACAGCCCGCCCTGGATCATCAGGCCGATGACGATCATTTCCGCGCCCAGCGTGTCCGTCACGCCAGCGGCGTGCATGCGCGTGTAGAAATCGGGCAGGCGAATGACGCCGATCGCCCCCGCCAGCACGAACACCGCGCCGGTGATCACAAAGCCCGCCGAGACGATGTC
Source organism: Oceanicaulis sp. HTCC2633 (assembly GCF_000152745.1). Lineage (GTDB taxonomy): Bacteria > Pseudomonadota > Alphaproteobacteria > Caulobacterales > Maricaulaceae > Oceanicaulis. The sequence goes on along the minus strand of NZ_CH672428.1, from coordinate 3,058,709 downwards.
GAGAGCGAGGTCTATCCAGAATCCGTAATCCATCAGTCGTCATCCTCCCCGTCGAGGGCGCGGCGAAGGGCCATTTGCGACAGGGCCACATCCAGCGAGCGATAGCGGAAGAATTTCAGGATCGCGATGGTGGCGATGAAGTTGATCAGCGCATACAGGAGCGCAATGTCGAGGCCGTCGCCCCGGCCCACCATCAGCGAGAACACCGCCAGGAACAGCACCGTCTTGGTGCCGAAGGAGTTCACCGCGAGCACGCGGTCATAGAGCGTCGGGCCGATGAACAGGCGGCTGATCATCAGCACCATGGACACGGCCAGGACAATGGCGATGCCGAAATCGAGAATGGGTGTGATCATGATCAGGCCTCTCCCCGCGGCTTCTCGAGCGCTTTTTTGCCCTCGACCGCCTCGATGGAGCGACGCTCCATGTCGCGGAAGGCGTCCTGGTCGGCGAATTCCTCGGTCAGCGCGTGCACCAGAAAGCCCGTCTCCTCCACCTCGACCGTCACGGTGCCCGGCGTCAGGGTGATGGAGTTGGCGTAGGTGGTGCGCGCCATGTCGGATTTCGCGGTGACCGCGACGCGCGTCATGACCGGCTTGATGTTGAGATCGGGCGCCATGGCGATGCGCACCACGGCGATATTGGCCTTGAAGATCTCGGCGCCCAGCCAGCCCCAGTATTTGAGGTATTGCGGCAAGCGGGCGAAGGGGACGGATTCACCATCCAGAAGCCCCATCCGGGCCGTCGCCACGAGCGCGACGATGACGGCGAACACGCCGAAGCCCACCAGAAGCGGTTTGAACCAATACCCCGACAAGAGCAGCCAGAGCACGGCTAGAACGAGTGCGAGCAAGACGCCGTAGAACAGCCTTGAGGCCACCGATCACCCTCCCTTTGCGCCGCACATATGGCGGCGTTGCTGGGGCGTTCTAGACCACCCCGAACAGCGTTTTCCAGTGAAACCGGACATTAACGCTGGAGTTTCTTCAGAAGCGTTCGCCGCGAACGACCTCGACGTCATGGGCGTAGATGATGCCCGGATAGCGCGCGAAGAAGGGCTCTGCGAGTTCGAACACCTTCTCGGCGGTCTCCGGCTTCATCACCGAGAGCACCACCTTCATTTCGGTGGCGTCCAGCACGTCCTCGCGGGTCCAGTCCCCGCCCAGGCCGCTGCCCTCGCGTCCTTCAAGCACGGTGAAGCCGGTCACGCCGCACTGGCGGAACAGATCGATCAACCGCTTGAGATGGGGCGTCTCGACAATGGCGATGAGTTTCTTGCGAACGGTGCGCGCCATGGGTCAGCCTCCAATGATGGCGCGGGCCACCGCTGTGTACAGCGGGATGCCGATCGCCAGGTTGAACGGGAAGGTAATGGCCAGGGACAGGGTCAGATAGACCGACGGATCCGCCTCCGGCAGGGCGATGCGCATGGCCGCGGGCACCGCGATGTAACTGGCCGAAGCGCCCAGGATCATCAGCGCCGCCGCATCTCCGGCGCCCATGCCGGCGAGCAGGGCCAGGCCGAGCGCCGCCGTGGCGCCGATGGGCGGCATGATCACGCCGAACAGCGCGCCGGGCACGCCAAGCTTGCGCGCGCCCGACAGACGCCGCGCCGCCACAAGGCCCATGTCCAGAAGGAACAGGCACAGGATGCCCTGGAACAGATCGACCACGAAGGGTTCCAGACGGGCCATCCCCGGCTCGCCCGTAATGCAGCCGATCACGAACGCGCCCATCATCAGGACCACGGACCCGTTCAGCGCCACTTCGCGGATCAGCTCGCCGCGGGCGGACGGATCCGGCCCCTTGCTCGAGGCGCCCGCCAGCAGCAGGCCGGTCAGGATGGCCGGGGTCTCCATCAGCGCCAGAACGGCGACCATATGGCCCGAGTAGACAAGGCCCGAAAGCTGCAGGAATTCCGAGCCCGCCACGAAGGTCACGACCGAGATCGAGCCGTAGTGCGCCGCGCTCGCCGCCGCCGTGGTGCGGTCCAGCTTGGTGAAAGCGCGCAGGAGCGCATAGGCGAGCAGCGGCATGGAGAAGCTCAGCAGCACGCCCGAGCCTGCCGCCAGCAGCAGCTCCGCGGTCAGCCCCGCCTTGGAGACTTCCACCCCGCCCTTGAAGCCGATGGCCAGCATCAGATAGAGCGCCAGCCCCTTGGCCACCGCCTGGGGAATGTTGAGATCAGACCGCACCACCCCGGCAAGAACGCCCAGGGCGAAAAACAGAACGGCCGGCGAGGTCAGGTTCGCAAGCGCGAGAGAAAGAACTTCCATCATGGTGCGACAGCTAGACGCACAGACCTGGAGGTTCAAGACTTGTTGCGCGCGCGAAGGCTGTTTCAGCCCGCGCGGGCGGCGCGGGCGATGACCCAGTTCCAGTAGCGCAGCACGGTTTGCGCCTTGTCCACGCTCATGGTGTCAAAGACCAGCACCGCCTGTTCGGCGCGATTGAAGGCGTCCATGCGTCCCGAGCCTTCGATCACGCTGGTCAGGTGCTGACGCGACAATCCGGTGGCCTTGGCGAGAATCGCCAACGGCTCGCCGCCGAAGTCATCAATCATGCGGTTGAGAAGATCGCGCTGCACATTGGCCAGCACCGCGGCCTCCGCGCGCAATTCCTCGGTGAACCCGATTTGCGCGGCGCGCTCCACCAGCCCCTCCAGCGAACCGAAGGGGGTGACGTCGGCCGCTTTGCGGTCGCGCTGGCGACGATCGATATAGGCCAGCGCCTCCCGCACGGCGGCGTCCGGCGTCTCCTCCCGCGCGGCCAGCGGAAAGACGTCCTCGGCGGCGTCCTGCAGGATCTGACGGGAGGCCGCGAAGCGGTCGAGAATCATCCGCCGCAATTCGTGCGAGACCGACCAGAACAGGGCCAGCGCCTGGGCCGGACGCATTTCCGGCCGCGAGATCAGCAGGCGGGCAATGCTCTCATGCTCTGCAGCGACGCGCACGATCACATCCATGGTCGCGCTGGCGAAGCGGACGCCGGGATTGCGCAGCAGGACCGTCATGACTTCAAGATCCGCGCTGGAGCACAGGGCGGCGGCGACGGTCTCGGACACCTGTTCGCGCCGGGCGATCTCCAGCTTGTGCCGGGGCGTGCCGGACTGGGCGATATCCATCATGTCAAAGTCTGACAGGGCTTGGGAATGGCGCAGCAAGGGTTCGGCCACTTCAAACCGGTCATGGGCGAGCCGTCGCAACAGGCCGCGCGGGGCCTCGTGCTGCTGCGCCAGTCGCCGGGCGACCTTGGCGCGCAAGTCCACATCCGCCGCGCGCAGCAATTCATCCAGCACATCGGCCACCATCCACCGCTCCTGCGGGGCGATCTGGCTGGACGGCAGGCAGACAATGTCCGCAAGCCTGCGGGTCAGAAGGTCGCGCGCCTTGGGAGGAGCGGGACGAGGCGGTGCGGGGCTGAGATCTTCGGCCATGGTCGACTTCATTTCCTGCATGAGCCGTCAGAGTGCCCGCAAGGGCGTTAAGGAAGCGTCGAGACGGAAGCCGGTGCGGAAAGAGACGCCCGGCTCAGTGCTTAAGTCCTTATCAAGCTTGTTATGCCCGTATTTGGCTTGCTAGAGTTCAGTGTGTCGATTCACAAACAGGCTTCGACCGACGGCAGGGGACAGGACGGATCGTGGCGCTGAAACGTCTACGCAAATTGCGCCGCATCAGGCGTTTGCCGCCATTCGCCGTCTACATGATCGCGGTGTCGGGCTGGTTCTTCAGCTTCGGCCTGCAGACCACGCTGTTTCCCGGCGTGATCAACTACACGCTGAATGAAAGTCCGGACCGGCTGGGAATCGCCCAGGCCGCCCTCACCGCCCCCATGCTGTTCCTGCTGCCGCTGGCGGGGGTCGTCGCCGAGCGGCTCGACCGCCGCTGGGTGATGGGCGGCTTTCACGCGCTGGCCTGTCTGTGCGCGGCGGTTCTGTCGCTGATGCTGTTCCGGAATCTGCTGAGCTATGGCGCGATGATTATCTACGCCCTGCTGGTCGGCGTGGCGGGCGCCTTCGTGATGCCCGCACGCGACAGCGCGGTGAACGCGGTCACACGGGTCGCCCAACGCCTGGGCCGCCCCGGATTCACCCTGCAACGGGCCGTCATTCTCGCCTCCCTCGTCCAGTTCGCCGCCCAGATCCTGGGCATGGGCGCCGGGGTGCTGGCCGGTCGTCTGGGCCCGGCGCCCCTCTTCGCCGTCCAGGCCACTGGACTGGCGATCGGCGGCGCCGCCGCGCTGCTGATGCCGCGCCTGCCGCGCCAGAACACGGGCGGGGAAAGCCTGTGGACGAGCCTGAGAACCGGCGTGCTGGAAGTGCTGCGCTCTCCCATCCTGGCGCCCATGACCCTGATCATGCTGGCGCTCGGGCTTCTGGTGGTGGGCGGCGGCTTCTTCGTCATCATCCCGGTGCTGGTGCGCGATGTCTATGACGGCGGCTATGGCATGCTCGCCCTCTTGCTGGTGGCGTTCTGGATCGGCGCCTTCATCGCCAATGTGCTGCTGGCGCGCGCCGGAGAGGTCGAGCGGCCGGGCCGCGCGCTGATGCTGGCCCAGATGGCGACGGTCATCACCATGGGCCTGCTGGCCTTCCCCATGCCGCTTTACGCCCTGTTCGGGCTCGTCTTCAGCTGGGGGCTGGGCGGCGGCGTCGCCATCTCGCTCTCGCGCGCCGTGGTGCAGGAAAACGCGCCGCCGCGCATGATCGCGCGGGTGATGAGCGTGTATCAGCTCGGCCTGTTCGGCGGCATGCCCCTGGGCGCCTTCGTCATGGGCCATGTGGTCCATGAGATCGGTCCGCGCCTGTCTTCGCTGATCCCCATGACCGGCTTGCTGCTGGTGCTGATCTTCGTGTCGCTGACGACGCCGATACTGACCTTGCGCCGAAGCGCCTGAGTTTCTTTTTGGTTAGAACCGCCTGAGGCTCTGGACAGCGCTGCAGCCGCGAGAAACACTGCATCCTCAATCTTTCTGGGGAGTCAGACGCAGTGCTGCGTCTGGTGAATATTCATCATGACCTTATCTCGATACGGCTCGAAAGCCGCCTTGCTCGCCGGGGCGGCGCTTATCGCCCTCGCCGCGTGCAGTCAGCCGGCCTCTGACAGCGCCGCCACCACTACGGAACAGACGATGACCGACACCTCCGCCCAGGATCTCATTGCCCGCGCGCAGACCCTTGAGGCGCCCACGCCCGAGCAGCGCCCGGAGGAGATCGAACAGCTGGGACGCACCCGCACCGACGAATTCAGCTGGCTGCGTGACGCCAACTGGCAGGAAGTCATGCGCGATCCGTCCGTGCTGCGCCAGGATATCCGCGAGCATCTCGAGGCGGAAAACGCCTATTACAATGAGGTGATGGAGCCGCTCTCCGGCCTTGAGACCCGCATCTATGAAGAGATCCGCGGCCGCATCAAGGAAGACGATGAATCCCCCGCCTCCCGGGACGGCGACTGGTATTACTCCTCGCGCTATCGCGAAGGCGGCCAGTATCCGGTCTTCGTGCGCCGCGCCACCGGCGAGAACGGCGAGATGGCGGGCGAGGAAGTCATCATCTTTGATGGCGACGCCGAAGCGGAAGGCATCGACTATTTCGGCCTGGGCGCGGTCCAGCACTCTCCCAACCACCGCTATCTGGCCTATGCCGTGGATACGGCGGGCTCTGAATTCTACGCCGTGAAGATCCGCGATCTCGAGACCGGCGAGGATATCGCCACCCTGACCGATGAGGGCTATGGCTCCATCGTCTGGGGCAATGACAGCGAGACCATCTACTGGGTCTGGCGCGACGAGAACAACCGGCCGCGCCGCGTCTATCGCCAGAACATCAACTCCGATGACGCCGAGCTGATCTACGAGGAAACCGACCCCGGTTACTTCCTGGGCGTGGGCAAGACCGATGGCGATCGCTGGATCGTGCTCTCGGCCAACGACCACACCACCAGCGAAATGCGCGTCTTTGACGCCAATGACCCGAACGCCGAGCCGATCCTGGTCGCCGAGCGCGAGCCGGGCGTGGAGTACTCGCTGACCGAAGCGGGCGGCCGCCTGTTCGTGCGCACCAATCTTGATGACGCCGTGGACTTCCAGATCATGGAAGCCCCGCTCGAGGATCCGCGTCGCGAGAACTGGACCCCGCTGATCGAGCACCGTCCGGGCGTTCTGGTGAACGGCCTGATGGGTTTCGAGAACTGGCTGGTCCGCTCCGAACGCGCCAACGCCCTGCCCCGCATCGTCGTGCGCGACCTGCGCTCGGGCGAGGAGCACGAGATCGCCTTTGACGAGGAGGCCTACGCTCTGGGCATGGATGGCGGCTATGAATACGCCACCGACCAGATGCGCTTCTCCTATGAGAGCCCGTCCACCCCGGAACAGACCTATGACTATGACATGGGCACGCGCGAGCGCACCCTGATCAAGGAACAGGAAGTGCCCTCCGGCCATAATGCGGACGACTATGTCGTGCGCCGCATCATGGCGACCGCCCGTGACGGCGCCAGCGTGCCGGTGACGATCCTGTATCACCGCGACACCCCGATCGACGGCACCGCGCCGCTGCTGCTCTATGGCTATGGCTCCTACGGCATCACCATCCCGGCCAGCTTCTCGGTCTCGCGCCTGTCGCTGGTGGATCGCGGCATGGTCTACGCCATCGCCCATATCCGCGGCGGCATGGCCAAGGGCTATCAATGGTATCTGGACGGCAAGCTCGACCACAAGATCAATACCTTCAATGACTTCGTGGATTCCGGCCGCGCCCTGATCGAGGAAGGCTATACCTCCGAAGGCCAGATGGTGGCGATGGGCGGCTCCGCCGGCGGCCTGCTGGTCGGCGCCACCATCAACCAGGCGCCCGAACTGTTCGCCGGGGCCATTGGCGCGGTGCCCTTCGTGGACGTCCTGACCACGATGAGCGACGACACCCTGCCGCTGACCCCGCCGGAATGGCCCGAATGGGGCAACCCGATCACCGATGAGGCGGCGTATGACTATATCGCCTCCTACAGCCCCTATGATCAGGTGAGCGCGCAGGATTACCCGCACGTTCTGGCCACCGCCGGTCTGACCGACCCGCGCGTAACCTATTGGGAGCCGGCGAAATGGGCCGCGCGTCTGCGCACCCGCCGCACCGATGACGGGCTGACGCTTCTGCGCACCAATATGGGCGCAGGCCATGGCGGCGCGTCGGGCCGGTTCGACGCCCTGCGTGAAACCGCCGAGGAATACGCCTTCGCCCTGATGACCGTGGGTCTGGCCGATGAAGAAGCGGCTGAGACCGCCTCTGAAAGCTCTGAGAGCCATGAGGGCGGCGAGCACTAGGCTCGGCCCCATCGACGACAGGAAACGGCGCGGGAGCCTCTCCCGCGCCGTTTTTTTTATCAGGGCTGTGAGGGTGACAAGCGGGTCACCCCTCTTCGAGATTGAACACCAGGGTCGTCTCCACGCCGCGATTGACGATCTGGTCAGGCGCCGCGGCGCCGACTGTTTCATGACGCCAGCGCTCGACCGCGGCGAGGCTCGCCCGGGCGAAGCCGGTGCTGTCGCACGCGACGACCTGAAGGTTCACGGTCGCGCCAGAGGCCAGAATGTCATAGCGAATGGTGCATCGCCCCGTGACGCCGCGCTCGAGCTCACGTCCGGGATAGACAGGCGGCACGCGGATGGAGAGCGGCGTCGGCGCCAGCGCCACGCTTCCCAGCTCCGCCTCGATCACAGGCTCCGCCATGACCGGCGCGGAGGCATAGGTCATCCCGTCCTCTCCCGGACGCTCAGCGGCGGTTCTTTCGATCACGGGCGGGGCCGGCAGAGGCTCGACCGCCTCCAGCACCGGACGTTCGGTTCGAGTGACGGGCAGCGGGACCACAACCTCTGAAATCGTGAAGGTCTCGCGGTCCGGCGGTTCCGGCAATCGGATCAGCTCCACATGGATCAGCACCTTCATGAGCACGAACAGGGCGAAGGTGATGATGACCGCCAGACTGGCGGCCGTGATCCATCGCGCAGCGGCCGAAACGGCCTGCTGACGGGACGGCAGGGATGGTGAGGACGTGAGAGGCAAGGCGGTCATGGCGAACTCCCCGAATGATGCGGGGCGGCCTGAGGCTCTGTTCCCCGCGAACCTTGCGAGGCTGTAATGTGAATGCGGCGAAAACCGGGCCTTTTCCCGCTCAAAGCGTGACGCGACGTTCGACCATCGTCTCAGGCGAGTCCGGTTTGACGCAAAGAAAAACCCCGGCGCGGTACGCCGGGGTTTTCCAGTCGGTTGCAGAAGCGATTAGCCTTCAGCCGCCGCGGCGTCAGCTTCACGCTGGGCCTGGGCCGCAGCCGCTTCCTCGTCAGTCATGCCCGCTTCACGGATCTGTTCGCCGTAGACATTGTAGTACGGCTCGCAGCGTTCCGGGATCGATTCAAACCGCACGCGGCCTTCATCATCCACAGAACCGGTCAGGACGATCTGGCGACGTTCCGCATCCAGGGTCAGGCGGCATTCGTCGATGACGATCTGCTCCTGCTGGACCCGGCGACGCTCTTCACCTTCGATCTGGGCGGTGATCCAGCGGATCCAGCCATTGGAGCTGGACCGGGTGCTGGGATAGCGCGCGCCTTCACGGAAGGCGGCCAGCGCCCCCTGGCGGTTGCCCTGACGGAACCGGGCGGTGCCCAGAAGCTCCCAGGCCTTGCCGGTATCGCTGAGACCGCCGCGATCGATGGCCGTCTCGAAGGCGGATTCCGCCGCTGCGAAATTGTTCAGCGAGAAGTTCGCCTCAGCCAGACGCAGTGCGGTTTCGCCATTGCCCTGCAGTTGGGACAGACGCTCGAGCACCGGAATGGCCCGCTCAAACTCGGACGCCTGACGCCACATATTGGCCAGGAGTTCGAGATTGCGCTGATTGGACTCGATCCGGCCCGCATTCATCTCACGCTCCAGAATGGAGGCGCCGCGATACGGGTTCTCGAAATAGCTGTAGTACTGCACCAGGCGGATCAGCTCGTTCTCTTCCCGGAACAGGCCGTTCAGATACATGAGCTTGTTGGCTTCAAACGCATTGGTCGCGTCATCCTGCTGCGCGTAGAGCGCAACCAGGTTCTGCCAGCCCTGACGGGCGCCCGGATAGGCGGAGAGGTATTCCCGGATGACCCGCAGCTGATCGCTGGTGCGATCGAGTTGCCGGTAGAAGTAGAACATCAGGTTGAAGTCCTGCTCCGTCTTGTCCGGGGTGTTGTTGTAGAAGATTTCCGCATAGCGAACCCCGTCCCGCAGACGCTCGGCCTGCAGATACGCCTGAGCCACCGTCTTGGCGAAGCTCGGGGTCAGTTCCGCGCCGGCCTGGATGGCCAGTTCGAACTGACGGATCGCCTGGTCGGTCTGTTCCTGCACCAGATAGAGCTGGCCCAGAGCCGTCCGGATGGAAATGGTTTCATCCGTGGTGGTGGCGCCGGTGTTCAGCGCCGCCTCGAAGTCACGGATCGCCAGGTCCAGGCGGTCATCCTGAAAGTATGCCCGAGCCCGGAGCTGGAGAACCACAAACCGTTCATACGGGCTGAGTCCGTCCCGCGCCGCGAGCTCGTTCATGATGCGAAGAACACAGGCATTGTCGTCCGCGTCCTGACACTCCTGCGCGGCAAGCACCTGCTCGCCCACAGCAGCCGTCAGCACCCGGCCTTCAACCTGTTCTTCATCGTCATTGTTACGACGGCGTTGCGCCTCGGAAGGCGCAGCGATCGCAAAGGCCAGAAGGCCGGCTATGGCGACGACGCCCAGTGACCGGACCAAGCTGGCGGGGTTGAAAGTCTCGTTCAGAGTCATTGTCTCTCTCCCGGTGTCGGCGCACCGCCCTCGCTGAGGAGTTTGGTGCGCCGCACTGCTTAGTCAGCCAGCTGGTAGTCGAGGCGCGTCTGCACGCCGCGACGCCACACAGCATTGCCGTTCTGGATCTTCGGCTCGTACCGCCAGCGTTCCACGGCCCGTACGGAGGAGCGTTCGAACAGCGAGCTGGAGCAATCCAGCGCGATGATGTTCGTCGGCGTCCCGTCCGGGGTCACGTCGAACTGCATCAGGCAGTACCCTTCCGTGCCGCGCTCGGCCGCCCGGGGCGGGTATTGCGGCGGAATGCGGACCATCGGCTGGGCGTCACGGTCGGACACGTCAAAGCTGACGTCGCCGCTGCCCAGGTCCGGAGCGTCGAATTCCGGGATTTCACCGGCGATGGTGTTCATGTCCTCGGACGGAGCCTCGGCCACCTGACGCTCGATCTGAGGCGGCGGGGGCGGAGGTTCGACGTCGTTCACGTCATCCATCGTCACTTCGCGCTGACGGACCTGCAGATCTTCCACTTCCTCGGAAATGGAGATGCGCAGCTCGTCACCAGCCTCTTCGATCTGGACCTCTTCGGTCAGGATCAGACGCTGCATCAGCATGAAGAGCAGGAAGGTGATCACGGCGGCGATCGGCACGCCGACGAGAAGACGGATTAAGCTAGCCATCGCGTCCTCCTATCCTTCCTCGGTTGAGATTTTGACGGGGATATCCATGTCCATGAGCAGTTCCTGGATATCGAGAACCGTACCGGCCGGCGCGCCAAGATCACCCTGGATCATGGCTTCGGCGCGGGGGTTCTCCTCCCGGAGCTGTTCGAACACGTTACGAAGCTGCGCGAGCTCGTAAACGTCCCCATCCACGTAGATTTCGTCATTGGCCGATACGGCCACGAGCAGGGTCGGCTTCTCGCGTTCCTGAAGTTGGGTTTCAGGACGTTCGACTTCGATCCCCGGCTCTTTAACGAACACGGCTGTCACGATGAAGAAGATGAGCAGGATGAACACGACGTCGAGCATCGGCGTCATGTCCAGCTGGACCTCTTCATCATCTCCCAGCACGCGGCTTTGTCGGCGAGCCATAGCTTGTCTCCTCTCCCGATCCGTTATCCCTCGCCGCCTTCGGCGCGAGTGATTGAAACGGGAATGCTGTTCGCCTTCATCTCATCCCAGATCAGCACGATCGTGCCGTGACGAGCTTCGTCAGCGACTTCGATCAGCACTGCGGAGTCAGGCTGTTCAGCCCGAATCCGGGACACAGCCGCCAGAACCCGCAATTCACTGGTGGGTTCCTGGTTGACGAAGACCTGATTGCGGTCGTTCACCTGGACCAGGATCACAGGATTGCTTTCAGAAGGCGGCGTATCCGAAGGAGGCGGCGGGCGCATGTCGACGCCCTGCTCCTGCAGGAATGTGGCGGTGACGATGAAGAAGATGAGTAGGATGAAGACGATGTCCAACATCGGCGTCATGTCGATGTCGGCCTGATCGTTTCCGCGTTTTGAACGTCTACGCATGGCCTAGTCCACCTCCAGCTCGTCTGCGAGTTCATGGACCTTCTGTTTGGCCATGCGCTCGATCTGGTTGGAGAAAAGCAGTCCGGACAAGGAAGCGACCATGCCCGCCATGGTCGGGATGGTGGCGCGAGCCACCCCTGCCGACATGGCGCGAGCATCGGATGAGCCGGAGATCGACATGACGTCGAACACCGAGACCATCCCGGTCACTGTGCCCAGCAGACCAAAGAGGGGAGCGACCGCGACAAGCGTCTTGATCAGTTCCACATTCTGGTCGGCCTTGGCCTTAACTTCGCTAATGAGCTGATCCCGGATGGCGTGGGCGTGCCAGGAATGGTGATCGCTGCGCGCGCCCCATTCCTGTCTTGCCCGATCGGCTGCGCCCTTATGAGCGAAACCGAAATACGCCAGACGTTCCAGGATAAACGCCCACATCACGAAGGTCAGGGCCATGATCCAGGTCAGGATCGGACCACCGCGTTCCAGGAACTCCTGGAGACCTGTGAGGGCGCCTGAAATATCCATAGGTCTGTTTCCTTAACCTGCGGATTTCTCTTCGGCGTGACGGGCGATGATGCCAGCAGCTTGTTCTTCCAGGGTCTGCTGTGCGCCACGAGCGAAGCTGGCGGCGAACGAGTGGATGAACAGGAGCGGGATCGCCGCGATCAGACCGGACACCGTGGTCACCAGGGCCTCGGAGATGCCGCCCGCCATGATGCGGGGATCGCCGGTGCCGAAGAGGGTGATCTGGGTGAAGGTCCGGATCATGCCGGTCACGGTGCCGAGCAGGCCGAGCAGCGGAGCCACGGCGGCCGCCAGCTTGATGAAGTTCAGGCCGAATTCGAGCTTCGGAGTCTCGCGAAGGATGGCTTCGTCGATCTTCAGCTCGATGGTTTCGGTCGGACGGTCCTTGACCTCTTCATACGCCAGCATGATGCGGCCCAGCGGGTTGGAGTTCGACGCGGTCGAACGACGCTTCTGGGCGTTGATCGCCGAGTTGGTCAGCAGCAGGCTCACCAGACGGAACAGACCGAACACGGCGGAGAAGATCAGCAGGACGGCGATGATCTTGGCGACGATGCCGCCTTGCTCGAAGCGCTCGGACAGGCTCGGCACGTCACGATAGATGCGCAGCAGCGCGCCACGGGACGGGTCGACCGGACCGGAGACGATTTCGCCCGGCTCGGCATTGATCAGGTTGGACGCCGCGCTCAGCAGACGGGCCGGGGGCTGACGCTCCAGGTTGGCCAGACGATAACCCGCCGCAGCGTTGTTCTCGTCGGAGGTCCACTGCACGTAGACCGGGCCGCCGTCATCAGCCATGGCGATGAACGGACCCACGCGGGTCACGGCCACCGGCTGACCTTCGTTCAGGCCCAGCACGCGGGTGTTGAAGGTGGTGACTTCAGCCTGGCCGCGCATCTCGTTGAGAACGGTCTGCCAGATGGAGTCCAGCTCGTAGCGTTCCGGCAGGGTGCGGCTCTGCGCCAGATCCTGCAGCGGCTCGGCGCGGCCCGGATACTGAGCGGACACCAGGGACGCTTCGATGGTGGAGCCGAATTCGCCGGCCGCCTGACGGGCGGCGCCGAACAGTTCGCCGAAGGCGCCCTGGGCTTCACGCAGCTGAGCGTCGAGCTCGGCGATCTGCTGGTCGTTGGCGTCGAACTGCTCCTGCAGACGCGCGGACTGGGCCTCGAGGGACGCCAGTTCGTTGCGGGCCTGGCTAAGCAGGGCGGCCTGACGGTCGCGCTCGGAGCGGAACTCCTGCAGGCGACGCTGGTTCTCCGCCTGCGCGTCGCGGCTGTCTTCACGGACGCGCTCGAGCAGTTGGGAAATGGAAGAGACCGGTTCGCGGTCGGCTTGTGCGAAGGCCGGAGCCGACGCCGCACCGGCGATCAGCGAGACGGCCGCAATCGAGGTAAGAATGCGTTTCATCGTAAGGATCTCCCGTCTCAAACTATTGCGCCGTCGGGCCCGGCAGCGGGGCCTCGAAGACTTCCGGGGTGGTCACTTCGTTCGCGATCCGGAAGGCGCGCTGAACGTTGGACGCCATGGAGGACGGAACCGGACGCCAGGTCTGGTTGTCGTGGGTCATGATGGCGAGATCGTCGCCAACCTGACGGATCATGGCCACACGGCCGATCTGCAGGATGTTGGCTTCCTGCGGCACGCCGTCGACGAGCACTTCTTCCGAATAGGCGTTCAGTGAACGGCCATAGGCGGATTCAATCTCGAAAGCGTTCAGCAGCAGGCGATACTTCTCGGCCGGAGACACGTTGGCCTCGCCCAGAACTTCGCGAATGTTGTCCAGACGCTGGGTGCGCTGGTCGAGACGGAACGGCAGGTCCGACGCGATGAAGTCTTCCAGCTCGTTGAACATCTGGAGCATCATCGGGGCCAGGTCGACCTCGATGTTGCCCACGCGCTCGAGCTGGCTTTGCAGACCGGCGAGCTCGTTTTCCTGCGAGCGCAGGAACACGTTCTGCTGCGCGATGAACACGCGCTGGGATTCGATCTGCTCACGAACCGCAAGATATTCGCGTTCCGCGTTGTCGGCGGCGTCCGCCAGCGTGTTGATCTGCTCCTGAGCGCGAGCGCCGTCCTGAGTGGACTGACGCGCCACTTCAAGCGCTCGGTCGAGCTGCGCATGCGCAGCGCCCGCAACAACGAGCGCGGCGGCGCTCGCCGCAAGCGTCGTGCGGATTCCTTTGAACGTCATGGACATATTTTGCCTCACAGTAGCCGGCGCGATCACAATGACTGCGCGCTCCGTTTCCCTCGCTTAATCGGTGCGCCGATCGTCTCCGCGACGGCATCGGCCCCCCAAAACACAAATACCGCGGCGCACCGCGCGATGATCCCTGAACCTCAGGGACCAATAAACAGTAAACGAGACCGACGTCATGGGACGTCGCCCTCATCAGATAACGCGGCGTGGTCCGCCGTCTCAATAGTTTGGTTGAACGCTAGCACCGGCTGAGTTCGCCAATCAACCGCTCAAACACGAAGCCCCCTGTCCCCAACGGGCGCCGCTTAAGCTTCTAGCGAGGGTCCATCATGGTTTTACGACGATGTTCCATATTACCGGATCGTCAGAAATCGCCTGTGAATCAAAGGCGATTTGACGCACCCGCAAATTCCGGGCGCGGTTTCGAGCGCGCTTGAAAATCGCCCGCGACATTAACTGCAATTGCCTGAAAGAGTGACGTTCCGAGCCCTCGCGTGGCCCAATGGCAACGCGAATCCGACCGCGACGCGGCGTAATATTCTCATACGGAGCAAGGAAAAAGGTTGGCTGGGGCGCCAGGATTCGAACCTGGGAATGGCGGTACCAAAAACCGCTGCCTTACCACTTGGCGACGCCCCAACCGGGTGACCGCTTGGTCACGGGCCGCGGTATTTATCCCGGCCCGCGGCAGGATGCAACGGCTCTGCTGCACTTTCATCAGCTGCATTCCAGCTGCGAAGATATCATTGCCTTTTTCCGGGGCTTCGGTCTATAAGCCCGGCCTCGGTTCGGAGTATAGCTCAGCCTGGTAGAGCACTGTCTTCGGGAGGCAGGGGTCGCAGGTTCAAATCCTGCTACTCCGACCATCTATTTCCCGCCCTGTTTACAGGACATGCGCGCCCTCCTTCGGAAGGCGCGTTTTTGTTTGTCCTGACCGTCTGAGTCGCCTGCGGGCCACACTGGCCCGGCAACCGCCCCGCCCCGGCGCCGCCCCTGTCGACCCGCGACTCACGCTTCGTTAAGGTTCAGGCAAGGTTCTAAGGGGGGGGCATGCAGGTCAGGCCTGCATGGCGGGCATGAAACAGTTCTGGCTTACAGTCTTCGGGTCCATTGTCGGCGTGATCGCCGGCGCGCTGATCTGCATCACTTTCCTGATTTTCCTGATCGGCGGACTGATCGGCGCCGCGCTTGAAGACGCCGGCGACGCCGCCCTGACCTCGCCGGGCCGCAATATGGTCCTGACTATTGATCTCAGGACGCCGCGGCTCGACCAGCCCTCCGCATCTCCCTTCGCCTTCGCTGAACCGCTTTCCATGGTGGAGCTGTCCCGGGCGCTGGAGCACGCCCGGACGGATTCGCGCGTGTCCGCCGTCTTCGTGCGCGCCAACACGCTGAGCCTGCCCGCCGCCCAGGCGGAGGAGATCAGCGCCCTTCTGGCGGCGCTGTCGGACGCCGGCAAGCCGGTGATCGCGCATGCCCAGGGGTTCGAGGGCGGCTCTGTCCTGCCCTATCTGGCCGTGGGCGGGGCCGACGAGATCTGGATGCAGGACACCGCCAGCTTCACGGCGGTCGGCCTGGCGGTCGAAACCCTGTTTCTGGGCGGCCTTTTCGAGCAGTTCGGCGTGGAGCCACAGATGATCCAGCTGCATGAATACAAGAACGCCGCCGATACGCTGACCCGGGACGGGTATACCGACGCCCATCGCGAAGCCACGCTGAGCTGGCTGGGCTCGATCTATGAGGTCGCGCTTGAAACCATCGCCCCGGCGCGCGGTCTGGAGGTTGAAACCCTGCGCAGCCGCCTCGAGGCGGGCCCCTATTCCGCGGAAGAGGCGCTGGATCTGGGTCTGATCGACCGGCTTGGACATGCCGCCGAGGCCCGCCAGAGCGTGCTCGACCGGGCCGGGTCCGGATCCTCCCTCGTCGAGATTGCAGTCTATCACCGCCAGATGACCCCGCCCGCCGCGCCGCAGGCGCCGGTCATCGCCCTCATCGAAGCCCAGGGCGACATTGTCACCGGCGCGTCCGAGGCCGGGTTCGGCGCTGTCAGCGTGGGCGGGGACACTCTCGCGGACGCCCTCGACGCCGCCGCCCGGGCCCCGGACGTGGCCGCCATCATCCTGCGGATCGATTCGCCCGGCGGCTCACCCATCGCCTCTGACCAGATCTGGGACGCCGTCATGCGCGCCCGCCAGTCCGGCACGCCCGTGATCGCCTCGATGGGCGCGATGGCGGCGTCGGGCGGGTATTACATCGCCGCGCCCGCTGACCGGATCATCGCCAACGCCTCCACCCTGACCGGGTCGATCGGCATGTTTGGCGGCAAGTTCGTGATTGACGAAGCGCTGGGCCGGGTCGGCCTCAATCTCGAGCCGCTGCATGTGGGCGGCGAATACGCCCTCGCCCAGTCCGTCTCCCAGCCCTGGAGCGAAGCCCAGGAGGCCGGCTATCGCGCGCTGGCCGAGGATGTCTATGAGGACTTCACCCGCAGGGCGGCTGAAGGGCGGGACCTGCCGCTGGCGCGCATCCAGACCCTTGCCCGGGGCCGGGTCTGGACCGGTCGTCAGGCGCTGGAGCTGGGCCTGGTCGACGAGATTGGCGGGTTCGACGCTGCGCTCGCAAGCGCCCAGGAGCTGGCCGGTCTGAGCGCAAACCAGCCGGTGCGCCTGAAGCGATACCCGGCCCGGCCCGACGGGCTGGAGGCCCTGCAGGCCCTTCTGGGCGTCAGCGTCGAGGGGGTGGAAAGCGCCGCCGCGCTGAACCGGCTGATCCGGAGCCCGCAAGCTCAGGCGCTGTTGCGCGCCCAGTCTCGCCTGGAGGCTGAAGAAGCCAGCCTGACCGCGCCGCAGGAGGCGCCCCGCTAGCCCAGGATCGCGCCCAGCAGGAAGACGGCGAACAGGCCCAGCATGAGCACGAAGCCGTACATCATGGTCAGGACGATCGTGCGCACGACGGACTGGAAGCGGCCGCGCTCATAGACCACGCGATGCAGCTTGTAGAGATAGGCGTTGGAATAGCAGATCATCGCGAAGGTGGCCCAACCCGCGCCGATCAGCAGACTCGCCTTGCTCAGGATCGCCATGGACAGGAACAACGCGGCATGAAAATGCAGCGATACGATCATGTGATCATAGAGATAGAAGCCGCGCCGCCAAGCATAGACCAGGCCCAGCAGCAGCGCATAGACCGGCACCATCACGAACATGACCCGCGGCACCCAGTCGACCGCGGATTCCAGCCAGTCTCCCGGATCGTTGGCCACATGGGCGAAGCGCTGTCCCAGATACCGGCGCAATTCCAGGGGCCAGACCGTCTGCGGCGCCGGCTCGCCGAAATCCTCCGGCGCGAAGAAGCGTTCGATCCGCTCTCCGTTCACTGACAGGTCGAGCGGACCGCTGCCCTCATCGCCCCCCTCGCCCGTCATGGGCTCTGCCCCTGTCACGACAATGTCTCCCGCCTCGGGAGGCGGGTTTTCCGTCAGGGCGAGCTTGTCCTCGAAGCTGAGGGCGAGCGGATCGGGGACGGGAGGCGCGAATCCGGCTTCAGCCGTCTTCTCAAGGGGGTCGAGCCGCTCGGCCCCGCCGGGGATTTTGGGGCCATAGGGCGTCAGATGGGTGATCTCGGCGCCTTCCCCCTCTTCCCCGAGCCGCACACCCATCATGCCCAGCGTGTTGAAGGTGGCCAGCGCACGCTCGGCGTCTTCTTCAGACATTGTGCCCGCCGCCACCTGATCGTCGATCGCGGCGCGCGCTTCATTCATGCCACGGGCGGCCGCTTCCTGCCCGGTCTCGGCGTTGTTCCAGCCTTCGCGCATGTCGCTGGCCGCCTGATCGAAGCCCGAATTCAGCGGGACGAGCAGGAAGAAGATCAGCGAGGCGATGATGTAGACCCGGAAGGGCGGCATGTAGCGCATGCGCCGGCCCTTCAGGAAGGACCGCGTCACGCGACCCGGAAACAGCAGCAAGGCCGGGATCGTCCGGGCGACGCGACCGTCCAGAGCGAAGAGCCCTTCGATGATTTCCGAGAACAGGCCGCGGACCGGACGGTGGTATTCATCGTCGACCTGGCCGCACATATGGCAGACCGGGCCTTCCAGCCTGGTCTCGCAATTGGCGCACACCCCCTCGGGAGTGTCCGCGCGCAGGACGGCCGGGCGGGAGGGGCGGCGACGCGCGGATCCGCGGCCGGCCGCAACTCCCATGGCGATGGCGTGGTCGGCGACGACTTGCGCCGAAGGGTCAAAATTGTCGCTCACACGCCCCCCAGCCCTGACGCGGTCTAGCCTGCGTCAGCCTTGCACAGATAACGGGTGCGGTGAATGTGGGTCAGATTGTCTTCCCACCCCGTGACATTCGGGTTCACCAGCGCCTTGTTCACGTAATAGACGATCGGCATGTACGGGCTCTCGTCGAGCAGGATCTGCTCGGCGTCCGACAGCAGGTCGCCGCGTTCCTCGGCGTCCAGCGTCCGGTTGGCCTGCTCGACCAGCGCGTCATATTCGGGGTTGGACCAGCGCGCATAGTTCATCGGCACCGAATCCGTCTCGCCCAGGAACAGGAAGTTGTAGGCGTCATTGTAATCGCCGATCCAGCCGCCATCGCCCAGGGTGTAGTCCCCGGCTCGCAGATTGGCGTAGTGGATCTGGGTCTCGATGCCGACGATTTCAGGCTGCACCCAATCGGCGATCAGCGACCAGTCCTGCTGGACCACCGGCGCCACGCGCGGATTGTCGCCCGTCGTGCGGTGGGAATATTCAAAGCGCAGCGGATTGTTCGGGCCGTACCCCGCTTCGGTCAGCAGCTCGCGCGCCATCTCGCGGCGTTCTTCCACCGGGATCTCCTCCCAGGTCACCCGCGCATCGCCCGGATAGCCGTTCACGCCCGGCGGCACGAAGGAATAGGCCGGAATCTGGCCGGCGCGCAGGATGTCGGTGGCGATGAAGTCGCGATCGACCGCCATTGACAGCGCATTGCGCACGCGCGGATCGTCGAAGGGCGGCTCGGTGGTGTTGAACGCAAAATAGACGATGCCGAGATAGGGGTGCACGCGGACATAGTCCGGGATTTCACGCTGCAGGAATTCGAGATTCTGGCCGGCGAACTCGGTGTTCAGGTCCAGCTCGCCATTGCGCACGCGGCGCTCGGCGGCGGGATTGTCCACGGTCGGATAGTAGAACACCTCGTCCACGCAGACATTGGCGTTGTCCCAGAACAGCGGGTTGCGCTCGACATACACGAAGTCGTTCGCGCGCCAGTTCACCAGCTTGTAGGGACCATTGGTGACGATGTTCTGCGGCTGGACCCAGGCGTCGCCATACTGCTCCACCACGTGCTGGGGCACGGGGAAGGTGGTGTAGTGGGTCAGAAGGCCCGGCAGATAGGGCGCCGGAAATTCCAGGTCGATGCGCAGGGTGTGGTCGTCAATGGCGGTGACGCCCAGCTCTTCAGGCGGCAGTTCGCCGGAATTGACCAGACGCGCATTGCGGATCGGGTACAGAAGCGAGGCGTAGTTCGCGAGGGTCGCCGGGTCGAGAATGCGGCGGAAGGCGTATTCGAAGTCAGACGCCGTGACCGGCTCGCCATCGCTCCACACCGCGTCGCGCAGGGTGAAGGTCCAGCTCAACCCGTCCTCGGTGACGTCCCAGTCGGTCGCCATGCCCGGAACCGGCTCGGCGGCGGCGTTCTCGGTAAACAGGCCGATGAACATGTCGCCGATGATATTGTTTTCCCAGGTGCCCGACGCCTTGTGCGGGTCGAGCGTCAGCGGTTCGGCCACATTGCCCCGGTGCAGCACGACCAGATCACTGTCAGCATTGTCGCCGCCTCCTCCGCATGCGGTGAGAGCGAGCGCGGATGCGCCTGCCGCCAGAAGTAGGCTCAGCTTACGAGTGATGGTCATTATGATCAGGCTCCCCAGAGATCTGTTTTCGCTTCTGCGTGCAATTGACCGCGTTCCATAGCATCATCGCGTCGAGATGATGCTGAACCTAGCTGCCTTGCCCAGTCAATTCACCGGGTGATGTAAGCGCTATGGTTGACGCCTTCTTAATTTCCTAGGGAAATGGGTGAGAATTCAAGTGAAAATCGGACACGAGACATGCATCTGAGACCGCTGGCCGCCGCTTTTGTCCTGCTGGGCGCAGGTTTTCCGGCCCTGGCGCAGGATGTTCGCACCGATTCCGACACCCTCAACAGCCTGCTCGCCTGCCGCGCGATCGGCGATGACGCGGCCCGGCTCGCCTGTCAGGACGAACAGCTCGACGCGCTGGCGCAGGCGACCGAGGCCGGCCGGGTGGTGGTGGTCGAGCGCCAGGCGCTGCGGCAGGTGGAGCGCGAGGGCTTTGGTCTGAACCTGCCCAGCATGGGGCGCCTGGGCGCTTTCCTGCGCGGGTCGGACGCCGAACGGGTCGCCGCGGCGGACAGCGAGACCTTCGAGGATGGCAGCATCGCCACCTATAACGCGGAAGGGTCTCTGGAAGCCCTGACCGGCCTGCCGGTCGAGACGGTGGAGCGGGTGCGCGGCAAGCTGCGCGTCACGCTCGCCAACGGCCAGGTCTGGGCCCAGACCGATTCCACCCGCCTGCCGACGATTTCCGACCGCGATGTGCGCAATGGTCTGACCGCCGAGATCGAAAGCGGGCTGATGGGCGCCCATTTCATGAGCCTGAGCAGCAATACCCGCCGCCGGTTCCGCGCCGAACGCATCCGCTAGCCGGACGGGGCGCAAGAAAAAAGCGGCGCTGATCCAGCGCCGCTTTTGCATGTCCGGGTCTGTCCGGGCGGTCTATCGATCCTTGGGATCGATGGCGTCGCGCAGACCGTCGCCGATGAAGTTGAAGCAGAACAGCGTCAGCATCATGGTCAGGGCGGGGAAGATCAGCGTCCAGGGCGCGATTTCCATATCGCGCGCGCCGTTCGAGATCAGATTGCCCAGCGAGGTCAGCGGCTCCTGCACGCCAAGGCCCAGGAAGCTCAGGAAGCTTTCCGCCAGGATCACCACCGGAATGGTCAGCGTCACATAGACCACCACCGGTCCCAGCACGTTGGGCACGATATGGCGGCGGATGATGGCGCCCTGGGACACGCCGGCGGCATGGGCCGCCTCGACGAATTCCATGCTCTTGAGCGCAATGGTCTGACCGCGCACGATCCGCGCCATGGTCAGCCATTCCACCGCCCCGATGGCGACGAAGATGAGGATGATGTTCCGCCCGAACACCACCATCAGGATGATGACGAAGAAGATGAAGGGCAGCGAATACAGAATGTCGACCACGCGCATCATCAGCTGGTCGAGCTTGCCCCCGACAAAGCCGGCGATCGCGCCCCAGGTCACCCCGATCAGCAGCGATACGAAGGTCGCCACCACGCCCACCATCAGGGACATGCGCAAGCCCACGAGCACGCGGGCGAACAGGTCGCGCCCCTGGGCGTCCGTGCCGAAGATGTGCAGGTCCGTCAGGGTCGGGGCGATCTGCACCTTGTCGCGATAGATGAAGGTGCTGTCGTGCACCCAAATCAGCGGGCCGACCAGCGCCAGAAGGACGAGAACGCCCAGCAGGATCAGGCTGGCCACCGCCGCCTTGTTGCGCAGCAGGCGCGTGCGCGCGTCATCCCAGAGCGAGCGGCCCTTGACGGCGCTCTGTTCCATCAGCTCGGCTTTTTCTTGCGGCGTGGAGGTCAGAACCATCAGTCGAACTTCACTTTGGGATTGAGCACCGCATACAGCAGGTCCGCAATCAGATTGAGAAGGATGATCAGGCTGGCGTAGAGGATCACGACCCCCATCACCACGGTATAGTCGCGCTGCAGCGCGGCGAAGACGAACTGTCGCCCGACGCCCGGCAGGGAGAAGACCTGTTCGATGACGATGGAGCCGGTCAGCAGCGCAGCGGTCGCCGGACCCAGATAGCTCACCAGCGGCAGGATCGCGGCGCGCAGGGCGTGACGTGTGATCACGGCGAACGGGCTCAGACCCTTGGCGCGCGCGGTGCGGATGAAGTTGGAGCGGATCACCTCGATCATGCTCGCCCGCATCAGGCGCGAGATGATGGCGATCTGCGGCAGGGCCAGGGTCACCACCGGCAGGATCAGGCGCTCCAGCGTCATGCCATGCCTTGGATCGAGACCGCCCGAGGGCAGCCAGCCCAGATAGATGCCGATGACCAGCGCCAGAATGGGTCCCACCACAAAGGGCGGGATAACGATGCCCACTGTGGCGAAGCCGACCACCCCGTAATCTGCAGCCGTGTTTTGCCTGAGCGCGGCTATGGATCCGAGCGCGGTGCCCACAATCACCGCCAGCGCCATGGACAGAAGCCCCACGGTGGCGGAAACCGGAAAGCCTTCGGAGATGATCTGGGCGACGGTCTTGTCGCGGAATTTCAGCGACGGGCCCAGATCGAACTGCGCCAGATCGACCAGATAATCGAGATATTGCTTGGCGACCGGCTGGTCCATTCCATAGCTCGCCAGCAGGTTCTGACGCGTCTGTTCCGGCATGGGACGCTCAAGATCGAACGGCCCGCCGGGCGCAAAGCGCATCATGAAGAACGCCAGCGTGATGATCACCAGCAGGGTGGGGATCGCAACGAGAATACGGCGGGCGATGTAACCGATCATGGGGCGCTTTTTGACATCTGGATGAAGACCGCTTTGTGGGCGTTACACTCTATCGGATCAAGGACGACCCGCAGTCAGCAACATTTAGAATTGTTTTTCAACAACTTCTCTGTGAACACATAGTCTATGCCGGGTCAGTTTTTGTCCGGACTTTGAGCGCGTTCAGCGTTTGAATCACGCACGATATCCGCTCCCGCATGAACCGGTCCTGACTGAACCGGCCCGGTCGCAGGCGGCTCGAGTCCCAGTTTGAGACACCCGATCACCACCGCCGCCATCACCAGAAGGCGCATGCGGCGGCTGACGAAAACGCTGGCGGCGTTCAGGCGTGTCATGGCGGCGGTCCTCGGCGGCGTCTCAAGGGCGGACACGAAAGCGTGACGCAAAAAGCGCGCCGGTGTGATCAGGCGTGAATTGCGCCCCTCCGGTGGCGCGGTATCGTGTAACCGGAATCGAGAGGGGCAGCTCTATGACGACGACCGCCTGGTGGCGCGACTTTCATCTGGACGGACATGTGGTGCAGGTCAGAAAGACCGGCGCCCGCATCCCGATAGATGGCGGGATCGTTTCTGAATGCGTGGCCTGGCTCGGCTATCATGCCCGCATCGAACTGGCGCGACGCTCCGTGCCGTCAGACGGGCCGCGAGTGTGGTTCACCCCGGACCGGCCGCGCCCCTGGTATCTGATCTGGCCGGTCGTGCAGCTGGCCGGCCTGCAGATGGCGGCCTCGCCCGAGGCGGCGGATCTGGTCTTCAGCTTCGAGGATGTGACCTGTGTCCCCGAAGCCGCCCCCTCTGCGCGCCCGCATCTGAACGCGCACTGCCTGGACACCTCCAAATCCCGGGTCGCCGCCGTTTTTGAAGCCGTCAGCGGACGCGCCCTGGCCGTGGACCCCGCACGCTGGGCCGGACCGATGGCGGTGAAGTCCGAAACCAACGGCGCCCATGACGGGCGCGTGCTGACCGGGCCGGTCGCGCCCGAACCCGGTCTCGCCTATCAACGCCTGATCGACAATGTCGCGGAAGACGGCTGCGTCGAGGATTTGCGTTGCCCCTCGGTGGGCGGCGAGGTTCCGGTCGTGTTTCTCAAGCGGCGTCCCCTGGAAGACCGTTTCGCCAATCACAACAGCGAAGTGCGCCTGCTGGATCCTGACGCCGTCTTTACGCCCGAGGAACGCGACCTGATCCGCCGCTTCTGCGCCGGGATGCGCCTGGACTGGGGCGGCATAGACGTCCTGCGCGACCGCAAGACCTCTGATCTGTGGATCGTGGATGTGAACAAGACCGATATGGGCCCGCCCATCGCCCTGCCGATGGCGGACAAACTCAAGGCGACCCGCACGCTGGCGCACGCCTTGCGCGCCCATGTGGACGCCCGCCTGACCTCTGTGGAGACCTGATATGAGCGCCATCCCCTTCGTGCGAGACTTTGATTTCGAATACGGGCGCTGTAACCGGATGAGCCCGCGCATCCGCCGGGTCATCGCCCCCAATCCGGGCAGTTTCACCTTCACCGGCACCGGCGTGTTCATCATCGGGACCGGCGAGGTCGCCGTTCTGGATCCCGGTCCGGCCATGCCTGAACACGAGGCCGCGCTGGACGCCGCCCTGAAGGGCGAGCGGGTCAGCCATGTCTTCGTCACCCACCATCATCTCGACCATTCCCCCCTCGCCCACACGCTGGCGCAAAAGCATGGCTGCAAGGTCCATGGCCGCATGCCGAAGGTCACCGAACCGGAAGGCGGCGAGGTGCGCATGGAGGCGGGCGATGATCTGGGCTTCCGCCCGGATGTGCAGATCGAGGATGGCGACGTCTTCACCGGTCCGGACTGGACGCTGACGGCGCTCCACACCCCGGGGCACACCTCCAATCATCTGTGCTATGCGCTGAAAGAGGAGAACGCCCTGTTCTCGGGCGATCATGTGATGGGCTGGTCCACGTCTGTCGTCAGCCCGCCCGATGGGTCCATGAGTGATTACATGGCTCAGCTGCGGCGCATCCGGCTGATGGATTTCGACACGATCTGGCCCACCCACGGCCCCCAGATCACCGACACGAAGCCCTTTCTGGACGCCTATATCGCGCACCGTGAAAACCGCGAGGCCCAGGTGCTCAAACAGCTCGAGAACGGCCAGACCACCATCAAGGCGATGGTCTCGGTGATGTACGCCGATGTGGACAAGCGCCTGCACCCGGCCGCGGCCCATTCGGTGCTGGCGCACATGATCCATCTGGTGGAGCAGGGCAAGGCGGTCTGCGAGGGCGCGCCGGGGCTGGACACCCGCTACGCCCTCGCCTGATCGGTTCGCCTAGGCGCCCTCGCCCAGCGAGCTGCGCAGGCGCGTTTCGAACTGTTCCAGACGCGCGGCGTTCGCGCCCAGATCGGACACGCCGACCCGGCTGACCGAGCGGGCGTCGACCCGGCTGCCGCCGTCTTCGAGCGCGGTCACGCGCACCACGACATCATCCTTGAAGCCGAACCAGAAGGTGGTGTCGGTCGCTTCGAACAGGCCCGCTTCGGGCGAATCCGTGCCGATCTTCCATCCCAGATCACGCGCCGTGTTCAGCGCCGCCTCGTAAACCAGCTCGGGTTCGACCGCGAAGGTCATGGGTTGGATCTGCGGATAGGCCTCGGCCTGCACTTCGGGCAGCGGGCGTTCGGAGCGCGGATCGATCTTGCTGGCGTAATCGATCGAATTGGCGTCCGGGCCCCGCCGGTCGATCAGGGCCGCGGAGAATTGCGGCGGGTTCTGGGTGTCGGTGGTGATGTCATGAATGGGCGGAATCGTGGACGCGTATTCGCGCACCGACGCAGCGTAGCCCAGCCCGCCTGCGCCAACCGCGATGGCCAGCACCGCCGCGACCCAGCCGCCTGCGCCCGGCGCATTCGCCTTGCCGAAGACGAAGCGGAAGACGATCAGCAGCACGAGGCTGAGAGCGCCCGCCCCCAGAGCGGCGAACAGGAAGCGCGGTCCCCATTCAAACGTCATCACGCCCAGACCGAAGCGATAGCTCCAGAAGTCAAAGCGGGTGCCCAGCCCTGCAGCCGCAAACCAGAGCGGTGTGAAAATGGCGAGCGCCGCGGTCACACCGACCACGAGATGCCGAATGGCGCGAAAAACCGAAATCATGACAAAGCCCCGAGCGTCACTGAATGGATGTGATGGCAGTCTAGTCCGACACCCGCCCCGTTTTAAGGATAGAGCCGGCTTACCGACCATGTTTCACGCGATTGTGTCCGTTCGAACACCATCCGGTCGTGCAGGCGGAAGGCGCGATCGCGCCAGAATTCGATCCGTTGCGGATCGAGCCGGTATCCGGTCCAGTTCTCCGGGCGGGGAATGTCGCCGATATTGAACTTCGCCGCGTACTGAGCGACGCGCTTCTCCAGCGCGAACCGGCTTTCCAGTTCATGGGACTGCTTGGACGCCCAGGCGCCGATCCGGCTGTCGCGTGCGCGGGACTTGAAATAGGCGTCCGCCTCTTCCGCGCTGACCTGGCTGATCGGGCCGCGAATCCGGATCTGGCGGCGCAGGCTCTTCCAGTGAAAGCACATGGCCGCATTGGGATTGGCCTCGAGCTGCAATCCCTTGGCGCTGTCGGTGTTGGTGTAGAAGACAAAGCCGCGCGCATCAAAGCCCTTCAGGAGCACCATGCGCACATCGGGACACCCCGCCTCATCCGCGGTGGCCAGCGCGACCGCATTGGGGTCGTTGGGCTCTTTCGCCTTCGCATCCTCGAGCCAGTGCTCGAACAGGGCGAACGGGTCCTCTCGCGCGAAGATGTCTTCGGGCGGATTCGCCTCGGACTGTTCATAGTCATGCTGGCTGGGGCTGGGCGGGATGACGGACTTGTCGCTCATGGCACGCTCCTCAGGCCCGATCGCGGGCTGACCCTGAATTAGTCACGCCTCGATAGAGATCAACGATTCGACAATAAAAGCCGTTTATTCTGTACAGTATGAGTGAGCCGCACGAAGCGATAGTCAAAGCGTACAAGGTGTTCGGCCTTGAGGGCGACGAGGATTTCTCCGTCGTCCGTGATCGCTTTCGCAACGTGATCAAGGAGGTTCACCCCGACACCGCCAAGGATGGCGACGCCAAGACTGTGGCCAGGCTTCAGCGCATGCTGAAGGCCTATGAAGTGCTGCGCCGGTTCGCGCCGCGCCGGCATGACATCACCATTACGCCTGAAGAGGCGCGCAAGGGCGGCATCCGCACCATCAAGATCCATGACCGTGAAGCGATGATCCGCATTCCGGTGGCGGTGAAGAACGGCACGGTCGTCGTGCCCATCGGCGACCCGCTCTGGCGCGTGCATATCAAGGTTCAGGACGTCATGGTGGACGCCGACCTCAACCAGCAGGGCGAGGCCGAGCTCAAGCGTCTGGCGGCGATGAAGAAGAAGTTCGAGGACACCAAGGTCAGCGAAGCCGAGGAAGACGCGGACGCGCATACGAACCTTTTGAAGGCCTTCTGCGAGCGCTTTGTGAAAGCCTCGCCCGCCGCCCGCTTCGCCAAATGGGTTCGCGGGGGCAGCAACGCGGCGTGACGGCTGCGCAAAGCCTCTCTAGAGTGCCGCGCCTGTAACGAAGTCTGCCTGGCGTCTGCATCATGTCCCATAATTCCTTCGGTCATCTGTTCCGCTTCACGACCTGGGGCGAAAGCCACGGCCCCGCGCTCGGCTGCGTCATTGACGGCTGCCCGGCGGGGATCAGGCTGACCGAAGACGATATCCAGCCCTGGCTCGATCTCAGAAAGCCGGGCACGTCGCGCCATGTCACCCAGCGCCGGGAGGCCGATGAGGTGAAGATCCTCTCCGGCGTGTTCGAGGATGAGCGGACGGGGGGTCAGGTCACCACCGGGGCACCGATCTCGCTGATGATCGAGAACACCGACCAGCGCTCCAAGGACTATTCCGACATTCGCGATAAATGGCGGCCCGGCCACGCCGATTTCACCTATGACGCCAAGTATGGCGTGCGCGATTATCGCGGCGGCGGGCGCTCCTCCGCGCGTGAAACCGCCGCTCGCGTCGCCGCGGGCGCGGTCGCGCGCAAGGTGCTGGGCGAAGACATCCAGATCCGCGCCGCGCTTGTGCAGATTGGCGAACGCAGGATCGACCGGTCCCGCTGGGACTGGGATCAGGTGCGCGAGAACGACTTCTTCTGCCCGGATGCCGAGACCGCGAAGCTCTGGGAAACCGATATGGACCGCATCCGCAAGGACGGCAGCTCGGTCGGCGCCCTCATCGAAGTCGTGTGCTCGAACGTGCCTGCAGGCTGGGGCGCGCCGGTCTATGGCAAGCTCGATGCGGACTTGGCGAGCGCCATGATGTCGATCAACGCCGCCAAGGCCGTCGAGATCGGCGCGGGGCTTGAAGCCGCCGCCATGCGCGGCGAAGACGCCGCCGACCAGATGCGCCTGGGCCCGGATGGCCAACCTGAGTTCCTGTCCAACAACAACGGCGGCGTGCTGGGCGGCATTTCGACCGGTCAGGACCTGGTCGTCCGCGTCGCGATCAAGCCCACCTCCTCGATCCGCATTCCGCGCCAGACGCTGACCAAGGACCTTCAGGAAACCGAAGTGGTCACCAAGGGCCGCCACGATCCCTGCGTCGGCATACGCGGCGTCCCCGTCGCCGAAGCCATGGCCGCCCTCGTGCTCGCCGATCACAAGCTCCGCGCGGCGGCGTACGGGTAGGACTTACAACACCCTCTATATACCCCCTCTTTCCCGGCGAAGGCCGGGATCCAGAGATCATCAAACGCTTCGGGTCCGGCTCTGGGCCCCGGCCTTCGCCGGGAAAGAGGAAGTTTCTATTGCCTGTCATCCCCCGCTTCATGCGGGGGATCCATGCCGGTCGGCCCTATCACAGGTCACGGCATGGGTTCGCCGGATAAACCGGCGAATGACAGGAAAAGATGAATGAAACCCCGGCCAAGCGCAGCGCAGAGCCGGGGCCTCGTGCAGAATCGGACGCTTTGCGCGGAGAGAGGTCCCGGGTCTGCGCTGCGCTCGCCCGGGAATTCAGCTCTGTCTTGCCGCCCTACCGCCGCCGAAACACCGCAACCGACTCCACATGGCCGGTCCATTTGAACTGATCGACCGGGGTGACGGGGCCCATCCTGTAGCCGCCCTCAATGAGAATCGCGGCGTCGCGGGCGAAGGTGGCGGGATTGCAGGAGATCGAGACGATCACCGGGACCATGCTGTCAGACAGGCGCTCGGCCTGCGCTTTCGCGCCCGCCCGCGGCGGGTCGATGACCACCAGCGAATAGCCTTCTAGCTCCTTGGGGGTGATGGGTTCGAGCGCCAGATCGCGCACCCGTGCATCCACAGGCTTGAGCCCGGGCGTGCGTTGGGCGGCGCGTTGCAAAGCGTGCAGCAGCCCGCTTTCCCCTTCCACGGCCAGCACGGGCATGGTGCGCGCCAGACGCAGGGCGAAGGCGCCCGCCCCGGCAAACAGATCCGCCGCCTTGAACGGGCCCTTGCCCTCAAGGCTTTTGACCGCCTCGTCCACGAAACCGGCGAGGATCGCTTCGCCCTCGGCGGTGGCTTGCAGGAAGCCGCCGGGCGCGGGGGTGACTTTCGTATCGCCGAACTTGACGACCGGGGCCTCGAACTCGATCAGCGGATCGCCGCCAATGGTGACGCGGGTCCAATTGTACTTGCCCGCGAGCTCGGCTCCGGCTTCGCGCAAGGCCAGGCTGATCTCCTTGACGCCCTGGATGGAGACATCGAGGCCCGGCTCGCAATCGAGCACATGAATGTCGATCCGGCCCTTCTTAGGCGTCGCGACTTCAGCCAGCTTGCGCAGGCCCGGCACGGAGGCGCGCAGGCCGGGCGTCGAGACCGGGCAATCGGTGATGTCGACAATCTTGTCGCCAGCCCGTTCGGCAAAGCCCACCACCAGCTTGGCGCCAAAGCGTTGGGCGTGCAGCGTCATGCGGCGCCGGCCCTCGCCATGGGCGTCCACCAGCATGCGCACCTCGGCGTGCACGCCGGCTTTCTCGAGCGCATCCACCACGAGATGGCGTTTCCACAGCCTGTAGGCGCTCTCTTCAAAGTGCTGCAGCGAGCAGCCGCCGCAGCGCTCCGCCACCGGGCAGAACGGCTCGACCCGGTCCGGGCTGGTGCTGACGCGTTCGAGCACACGTCCCCGCTGGCCCTGCACCTCCACCTTCGCGCCCTCTCCCGGCAGCAATCCGGGCGTGAAGACGGGACCTGCCATGACGGCGTCCCCCCGTGCGCCGAGGCTGTCGGCGATCAGGGTTTCCACATGGACGGGTTTGGGGGCGGCTTTGCGACGTCTGTTCATGCGCATGCTGATGCAGGGCGAGAGCTTTGCGGTCAAGCGCCCAGAGCAAGTCCGGTCCTCGCCCCATTTCTGACAATCGTGTTCATGTCCGGCTCAGCTTCGGGGTTTTAGGGTTTGTTTACATTAAGGCCGAACCCCGCCGCAGCACAGGAAAGGGCCATGCCATGCGCCTGAAAACCCTCGCCGCCTCATGCCTTCTGTCGACCGCGATCGTGACGCCGGGCCTCGTGCTTGCGCCGTCCGCCTATGCGGCGGAGGCCGTGATCGAAACCGTTCAGCAAGAACGCCAGGAGCGCCGTGAAGCGCGCCGCGAGGCGCGACGGGAGAACCGTCTGAACCGCCGCGAAGACGGGCAGGACGCCCGGAATGGACGGCGGGGCCAGCGCGACGAGGCCCGCGGAGACCGCCGGGGCGAACGCGGCGAGCGACAACGCGAGCGTCGTCGTGATCAGGATCGAGGCGACCGCACTCGTGACCAGCGCCGGGACCATGATCGAGGCGGTCAGCGCGGAGATCATCGCGGCCGCGATCATGACGGCCGTCGGGACGGGCGCGGTCACGAGCAGCGCCGGGACCGGCATTGGGAGAACCGGCGCGACCACGACCGCCGCGATTATGACCGCAGGGACCAGCGTCGTGATCACGGCTGGAACCGCAATGACCGCCGGGACCATTATGACCGTCGCGACCAACGTCGCTGGGGTCATGACGACCGCCGGGGCCATCGTCGCTATGCCCCGCCGCCGCGCCGGGTGATCCACTATCATGTGGACCGTCGCCCCTCCTATGGCCGCAGCTGGCGCTATCACGACAGCTATCGCCGCTATAACAGCCACAACTTCTATTATACCGACCAGTTCTGTCGCTCGGACGGCGATGCGGTGATCGCGGGCGCGCTGATCGGGGCCCTGCTGGGCGGGGCGGTCGGTGAGGGCGATGGCGGCGCCTGGCTCGCCGGCGGGCTGGTGGGCGCAGGCCTGGGCGCCGCGCTCAATGACTGCGACCGCGGCCAGTATCGCTATGGCCTTCAATCCGCCTTCATCACCGACCAACCCTATTACTGGGCCAACCCCTATTCAGGCGTGCGCGGCGTGGTGCGCGCAGGCGACTGGCACCGCTGGGGGCCCCGGCAGTGCCGCTGGGGGGATGCTGAGATCTTCCTGCCCAATGGCCGGGTCACCTATGACCGCGTGCGCATGTGCCAGGACGCCTATGGCCGCTGGGAAGTGGCGCGACGCCAGTAATCTGGCTATAACTTTCGTGGCTTGACGCTCTCTCTCGCGTCAGCCGCTGTTCCGGGCGGACGCTCTATCCGCGCCGGAACCTTCCGGCGCCTGTGGGGACAGGCGCCGGGGACAGGAGCGGGCCCGCCATGTCTTCGTGGCGGGCCCGTTTCTGTCCGGGCGGGGCAAACTCCACGCAATCGCCCCAAACTGTTCATCTCCGGCTCATGGCCGCTGGCCTAGGGTTTGCGTAGATTGAAACACCGGCGCCCGAACGCGCCCTGCAAGGAGGGTCCGACCATGATCCGCTCACGTTTCGCCATCTCCGCCCTCACGGGCGCCGCGCTGCTGCCGCTCGCCGCTTCCGGCGCGCAGGCGCAGAGCTATCGCACCTATTCCGCACAGTCACAGGTCCAGTCCGCACCGACCTATGAATCCTGCATGGCCGCCCAGCGCAACCGCCAGGTCGCCGGCGCCGTCATCGGCGGGGTGCTGGGCGCCGTGGTGGGCGCCGAGATCCATGACGACCGTCAGGACCGGGATCGCGAGCGCCATTACCGGGGCCGCGACCGTCATCGCGACCATTACGGACGCGGGTCCCGTCGGGGCGACCGGTATGATCGCCGCGGCCGGGGCCGTTATGAGGAAGACGGCAATGACGGCGCGGTTCTGGCCGGCGCAGGTCTGGGCGCCCTCGCCGGCGCCGCCGTGGCGGGCCGCTCCAATGGCTGCGAGCATCTGCGCAACTCGGGATATGGCTATTCCAGCAACGGCTACGGCAATAGCGGCTATGACACGGGTTATGGCTATTCCGGTCAGGGCTATGACGACGGATACAGCCAGCAGGGCTATTCCTATCCGTCCACGAGCTCCGGCGAGCTTCTGGGCGGCGAGAGCTATGGCTATGACGAGCCGGCCCAGCCCTATCAGAACCAGCCCTATCAGCCGCAATCGCAAACCGGCTATGAGAGCCGCAGCTATACCGCCAGCGCCAGCGCGCCCCGCGCGAACGCCTGCCGCAACATGCAATCGGGCAATGGCGCGGTGACCTGGATGTGTCAGGGCGCGGACGGGGTGTGGCGTCCGGCGAACACCTACTGATCCGCTGACGCCTTGCGTCCGTAGAACAGATATTCGCGGTTTCCGTCCCCCCCGCGAATAGGGCTGCCGGTTTCCCCGAGAACCGGAACTGACGCCCGCGCGAAAAACGCGCGGGCGTTTTCCTTGGCCAGCTCCACCGCCGCTTCATCCTTCACCAGTCCGCCCTTGCCCACGAATTTCGGGCCGACCTCGAACTGGGGCTTGAAGAGCACGATCATCTCACCGCCCTCACCCAGGAGCTCGAGCGGGCGGGCGAGCACCTTCTCGAGGCTGATGAAGCTGGCGTCGCAGACCAGAAGCCCCGGCGCAGCATCCTCGATCAGTTCGCGGGTCAGATTGCGTGCGTCCGTCCCTTCAAGGCTCAGCACCTGCGGATGCGCTCTGAGGGCCGGGGCGAGCTGATCGCGTCCCACATCCACAGCAACAACTCGGGCGGCGCCCCGCTCCAGCAGCACCTCTGTGAAGCCGCCAGTGCTCGATCCGATATCCAGACACCGCTTGCCCGCCGGATCGACACCGAAAGCGTCCAGCCCCTTCACGAGTTTCAGGGCCGCCCGACTGACATACGGGTGGGCCGCCTCGGCGAGGATCTCCGCGCCTTCCGGGATGGTCTGGGAGGGTTTCACGAGGATGACATCGTTCACGGACACCTTGCCCGCCGCAATGGCGGCCTGCGCCCTGGCCCGGGTGTCAAAATAGCCGTGCTCAACAAGGTATTTGTCTGCGCGCATCGCGTCCTCGCCTTCAGGCGGCTGCTTTTATCCATGCCCGGCTGAAAAACCAAATCCCCGATTGAGTGACCGCAGTCACCTTTTCTGGCATCCTGATCCGATGACCGGATTACGTGACGCCAAGAAAGCCCAGGTGCGCGAAGCGCTCTATCAGGCTGCGCTCGAGCAGTTTCGCAGCTGCGGCTATGAACAGACCTCGATCGCCGACATCTGCAAGGCGGCAGGCGTCGCCAAGGGCACCTTCTTCAACCACTTTCCCACCAAGGCGCATATTCTGGCGGACTGGTATGATGCTGCGATGCAGGCTGCGGACTTCATGACCCGCGCCAACACGGACCAGACGCTGAAGTCCGCCTTCCTTAGTCAGGCCCAGAATGCGGTGACCTTCGCCAGCAACGAACCTGTTCTCTGGCGCGCCAAACACGCTTACGCGCCCCAGTCAGACGATATCCAGCGCACAGAGCGCGACACCGATCTTCGCGTCCAGACCCAGGCCGCTACGCTGGTCAAAACAGCGCAGGATCGCGGCGAGATCCGTCGGGATATCGAGCCGGATGCGCTCGCCGCACTCTATATTTCCACGGTCACAGGCGTCATCCGCCAATGGCTCAACACCGGTGAGAGTTTTGACCTGAAGGCGGCGCTGGATGACCGCATCCTCACGATCCTGGCCCTCGCCGCCGCCTGAGCGCTTGACTTTCCCATCGCGCAAACCCAAAAGGTGACCACGGTCATTTTTTCGGGTTCGCCAATGCTGCTTCTCCTCACGCTCCTGTTCGCGCTTTTCCAGGGGGCGACGTCCGCCCATCCCATCTTTGACGAGAACGGCGCGCTCGACCCGCGCGCCCAGGGCGTCTGGTACAGCCGGGAAAAGGGCTGGATCCTCGAGATCGACGAGCGCGGCGTCACCCGATGGCAGGATACGCAAGCCGGCTGCTACGCCAGCCCTGCCCCCGATGAGAGCACGCCGATGATGGGTCAGGTGGAGTACCGCCTGTTCCGGCCGTCCCGCAACGGCCAGTCCATCCGCCTGAACTATCTGCCCGGCGACGCCTCGGCCCATTTCGAGCGGCTCGACGCCCTGCCGCAAGCCTGCGGGTCCGAAGATCTGAGCTCTGAAACCGCTGTCTTCGACGTTTTCACCAGCGTGATGGCCTCCCATTACAGCTTCTTTCAGGCCCGCGGGGTGAACTGGGACGCCCTTGTGGCTCGCGCACGTCCGCAAGTGCATGACGGCATGGGCCAGGCCGCGCTCTGGGATGTCCTGGCGGGCCTTCTGGAGCCGCTGGGCGATTCCCACACCAAGATGGTGGGGCTGGTGAACGGCGAACCCCGCCGGGCCCAGGCCGGGCTGGGGACCACCCTGCCGATGATCCGGGAGGGCATGGGCGAAGGCGCCTGGCTCAATGGCCTTGTCGATCAGCTGTTCAATGACGTGCTCGACCCCGGCGCAGAGCTGCTGGCGGACCGGGTGATCGTGGGCGAGATCACGCCTGATAACAGCGCGCCCATCGGCTATATCCAGATCTTCACCATGGGCGGCTTCACCCATGAGCACACGCCCGGCACGATCGAGTGGTCTCAGGCGGAGCTCGCGGCGCTGTCCGACATGCTGGATGACGCCCTCACCCGCTTTGCGGATGATCAGGCCATCATTCTGGACCTGTCCAACAATCGCGGCGGTTATGACGCCGTCACCCGCGCCATCGCGGCGCGCTTCACCGATGAGACGTTTCTGGGATATCGAGTCAGCGTGCCGGGCGCGCCCGAGGCGGATCAGGACTATGTCATCACCCCTTATGACGGCGTGCGCTATACGGGTCCGGTCTATGTCATGACCAGTGATGTGACGGTGTCTGGCGGCGAGATCACCACCCTGATGCTGCGCCAACGGCCGAACGTCATTCTGGTGGGTGGAACCACGCGCGGCGCCTTCTCGACCCCGCTGGCGAAGCCCCTGCCCAATGGCTGGTATCTGGAATTGTCCAACGAGGTGTTTGAAGACAGCGAGGGCCATGTCTTTGAAGGCCGGGGCATCCCGCCCGTGCTCGCCTTCGACATCTATCCCGAGGACGCACCCGTCGCCGGCCACAAGGCCGCCATCGAGCGCGTCGTCGCGATGATCGAGGCGGGTTAGGCCAGCGCCGCCGCCGCGTCCGCCTGCCGACCAAGCGCATCCAGCACCTTGGCGGTGATGTGCTTGGCGTTCAGACCCGCGGTCTCATACATGCCGTAGGGGCTGTCCTGATCCTGGAAGATGTCCGGCAGGGTCATGGTGCGGATCTTCACGCCCGCATCGAGCGCGCCGTCTTCGGCCAGGAAGTGCAAAACGAAGGCGCCAAAGCCGCCCACTGCGCCCTCTTCAATGGTGATCAGCACTTCATGCTCACGCACCAGCGTGCGGATGAGATCATGATCGAGCGGTTTGGCGAAGCGGGCGTCCGCCACGGTCGGGTTCAGGCCATAGGCCGCCAGCTCGTCCGCGCTTTTCAGCACTTCTCCAAGGCGCGCGCCGAAGGACAGGATCGCGACGCCGGACCCTTCGCGCACGATGCGGCCCTTGCCGATCTCGAGCGGGATCAGCTCTTTGGGGATTTCAACGCCCAGCCCCTCGCCGCGCGGATAGCGGAAAGCGCTCGGACGGTCGTCGATCTCGTTGGCCGTGGCGACCATGCGCGCGAGCTCCGCCTCGTCGGCGGCGGCCATCAGCACCATCCCCGGCAGGGCGCCCATATAGCCCACATCGAACGCGCCGGCATGGGTGGCGCCATCCGCGCCCACAAGACCCGCCCGATCGATGGCGAAGCGCACCGGCAGGGACTGGATCGCCACATCGTGGACCACCTGGTCATAGCCGCGCTGCAGGAAGGTGGAATAGATCGCCGCATAGGGTTTGAGGCCCTCCGCGGCGAGGCCCGCGGCGAAGGTCACCGCATGCTGTTCGGCGATGCCGACATCAAAGGCGCGGTCGGGATAGGCGGCGGCGAATTTGTCCACGCCCGTCCCGCCCGGCATGGCGGCGGTGACAGCGCAGATCTTCTCGTCGGTTTCAGCGAGCTGGATCAGCGCATTGGCGAAGACGCCGGTATAGCTCGGCGCCGCCGGTTTGGATTTCTGCTGCTCGCCCGTGACGACGTTGAACTTGGCGACGCCGTGATACTTGTCGTCCGCCGCTTCGGCGGGGGCATAGCCCTTGCCTTTTTGCGTCACGGCGTGGATCAGGATCGGCCCCTCGCCGGCATCACGCACATTACGCAGCACGGCGACGAGCTGGTCCATGTCATGGCCGTCGATCGGGCCCACATAGCGGAAGCCCATTTCCTCGAACAGGGTGCCGCCCATGGCCATGCCGCGCAGATATTCCTCGGCCCGGCGCGCGTGCTCCTTCACGCCCAGCGCCTCGGCGACGCCGCGCCCGAGCTTGCGGATGGAGTTATAGCTTTTCGAGCTGACCTGACGAGCGAAGTAATGGCTCATCGCGCCCACGGGCGGGGCGATGGACATGTCATTGTCATTGAGGATGACAATGAGATCTTTCTTCATGTCCCCGGCATTGTTCATGGCCTCATAGGCCATGCCTGCGGACATGGAGCCGTCGCCGATGACCGCGACGACCTTGCGGCCCTCTTCGTGCTTGAGGTCGCGGCCCACGGCAAAGCCCAGACCAGCCGAGATCGAGGTCGAGGCGTGCGCGGCGCCGAACGGGTCGTAGTCGCTTTCAGAACGCTTGGTGAAGCCGGACAGGCCGCCGCCCTGGCGCAGGGTGCGGATGCGATCGCGGCGCCCGGTCAGGATCTTGTGCGGATAGCATTGGTGGCCCACATCCCAGATCAGGATATCGCTGGGCGTATCGAACACATGGTGCAGGGCGACCGTCATCTCGACCACGCCCAGGCCCGCGCCCAGATGCCCGCCCGTCACCGAGACGGCGTCGATGGTTTCCGCCCGCAACTCCTCCGCTACGGCTTTCAGGAAGGAAAGGTCGCGGTTCTTCAGATCCTGCGGCGAGCTGATCTGATCAAGATGCGGGGTATCGGGCATGCGCCGTGTCCTTGTTGTCTTGTTCTAATCTAGGCGTCAGGACTGCCGGGCCAAAACAAAATCCATCAGTTGACGCAGCATGTCGGCGTCCTTGCCGAACACGTCAAGATGGGCTTTCGCCTGATCGGCCAGCCTTGCGGCCCGGTCGCGGGCGTCCTTCACCCCGAGTATCGAGACGAAATTGGCTTTTCCTTGACCGGCGTCCTTGCCGGTGCGTTTGCCCGTCAGGCTTTCATCGCCTTCCGCGTCCAGAAGGTCATCGACGATCTGGTAACACAGACCAAGGTCATGTGCGAAACCTTCCAGCGCAATGCGCTGAGCGCGGTCAGCATTGGCGATCACCCCGCCCGCCTCGGCGCAGAAGCTGATCAGGGCGCCGGTCTTCATGCGCTGACAGCGGGTGATGATGCCGATATCGCTCAGCTCGCCCGCCTCGACGGCCATGTCGATCATCTGGCCGCCCACCATGCCGCGCGGTCCGGACGCTTTCGAGAGACGCAGCACCAGCTCGGCGCGAACCGCGGGATTGGAGTGGGTTTCAGGATCCGCCAGCAGCTCGAAGGCCTGGCTCTGCAAGGCATCGCCCGCCAGAACCGCGGTCGCCTCGTCGTATTCCTTGTGGACGGTCGGACGACCGCGGCGCAGATCATCATCATCCATGCACGGCAGATCGTCATGAACCAGCGAATAGGCGTGCACGCACTCCACCGCGCAGGCGGCGCGCAACAGGGCGCGTTCATCCGCGCCCACCAGGAACCCCGCCTCGATGAGCAGGAAGGGCCGCAAACGCTTGCCCGGACCGAGCGCGGCGTAGCGCATGGCGGAGATGACCCGCGCTTCCGGACCATCTGGACGCGCCAGCAGCGCATCCAGCGCCACCGTGACCCGGTCTGCGGTCTCGGTGAGATGGGTGTCGAACGCGCTCATGACACCCGCGCCCCGTTCGGCGCATCCCCATCGGCGTTGAGCAAGAGGATCGAGCCGTCCGTATCGGTCACGCCCAGCACCAGCACTTCGGACCGCACCGGACCGATCTGACGCGGCGGGAAGTTCACCACCGCCAGCACGCGGCGGCCGATCAGCGTCTCCGGCTCATAATGCACGGTGATCTGGGCGGAGCTTTTCTTCTCGCCAATCTCGGGGCCGAAATCGACCCACAGCTTGATCGCAGGTTTTCGAGCTTCGGGGAAAGGCTCGGCGCGCACAATGGTTCCAAGCCGGATATCGGTCTTGAAGAAGTCCTCGGGCGCGATGTCAGGCTGGACCGGTTCGGAGGTCATTCGCCTAGCCCAGGTCCGCCGGTTCAGCGCTGAGGGCGCCATCAGCCTGCTCGACAATCTTGTCGACCTTGAGCTGGGCTTCGCGCAGGCGCGCCTCGCAATGGGCCTTCAGGGCCGCGCCGCGCTCATACATGGCGATGGACTTTTCGAGCTCCACCTCGCCGCGCTCAAGCTGAGCGACAATGGTCTCGAGCTCTTTCAGCGCGGTCTCAAAGCTCATCTGGGCGATTTCAGCGGAGGGGGCGTCAGTCATCGCTACAGCCTTCTGATCAGGAATACATGAGCCCCACAATCGCGAAAGATCGCCGAGGATCAAGCCGCCTGTGCGCTAGCGCTTCAGCTCATAGCGGCGCCAAGACCAGTATCCGTCCCCGCCATCGCGCACGCAGGTCCAGCCCTGACGCTTGAGTTCAGGGCGCAGCATGCGGTTGAACCAGCCATGGGCGAACAGGGCGACGCCGCCCGTCTGGGCCGCATTCACCAGCTTTTCCGCCGCGGCCGCTGCGCGCACCTCGGCCTGGGCGCGGCTCTCGCCATCCCGGGAAAAGCCAAGCCACCATGAACAGCGTGCGAACACGCCCCAGGTCCGCGCCTGCATTTTCCAGGGCAGAGAGGGCGGCGGCAAAGGCGCCTCGACAAACAGGCTGTCATGCTCGATGGGGCGGTCGCCCACGGTGGCGCGCGCTGTTTCCATGGCGCGCGGCAGCGTGGAGGAGAACAGCGTGTCCGCGAATTCCGCCTGCTCGACCAGGCTCGGCGGAGAGACCTGTCCCGGTTTCAACCCGGCCCGATCATACGCCGCCCACCAGTCCACATAGCCGCGCCAGTCCATGACCGCGCGCCGATCCGCGTCGGGCTCGCCATGGCGTGCGATGATGATGGGGCCCGGCCCGGTCTGGCTGTCGGCTTTGGTCATGAACGGTCTTGAGCGATCTCATTGAACACGTGCTGACAGCCGCCCCTCGCCCGGACAGACCGACTGCAGTCCCACGCCCCCCGTCGTGAGAGCCGCGGCCCCCATGAGTCAAGCGTGACGTCTTGGTACCCGCCCTCCCCGCGCGGCACAAGCAAGGATGACGCGGCCGTGTGCGATGAGGCCCCTGAGGGCTTGTCCGCCTGAAGAGAGGATAACGGAACCCAGACTGCGACAGGCACAGGTTCCGCCGCAGCCGCTTTCGACCGATGAGATCCGCGCGTGCGATTCGTCGCGGGCTGTCAGGACGCTCCCGACACCCTAACCGGCATGGGACGGATCGCTGCCGTTCGCCCGGGCATGCGCCGCCACGAGCGAGGGCATCATTTCAAAGCCGGGTTCGAACTCGGAATAATTGCAGGTGATCTCCTCGCCCGGGGCAATGTCGGCGATGGCGTAGCCATAAACGGAATCGCGAAAATCCGTGTTCGGGGTCAGCGAGTGGTTCATATGGCGGCCATTGTCCGCATCGAGCACCAGAACGTCGGGTTTGCCCGGATAGGGATAGGTGTAGCGGTCGACAAAGCGACGAATGGACTCGGGCAGGGAGTCCAGCTCGGCGAGCGCGATCAGCCGGTCAAACTCCGGCGCGAAACGATAGATCATCTGGCCGGCGCGGATCGGTTCGGCGGCGAACACGCCGACGCCCTCGATCGCACTCGGTCCGACATAGGTGTCGATGAGCAACATGGGTCAGAACGCCCTGGGCTCCGCGCGTCGACGCGGATCAAGGATACAGCGCGGCCTGACAGGCAGGACCGACGCAGAGTGCGACGCTCCAGCGCCTATGATGCTCCATTGGGGAAAAATGCAAGCGGATTGTTGGCCGCGCCCCTGAGACGCGCGGCCAAATCCTTGATCTAATGGCCCAGCTGAACATCCATGATCTTGACGCCCTCGGGCGCCGCCGGTTCTTCAGGCACGAAGAAGTCCGGCAGAAGCTCTTCACCCGGGGTGACGCTGAACTGATCGAGATCGGTGACGCCCTCGCTCACCAGGAAGCTGTCATCAATCAGGAAATTGCCGGTGAACTCCGCCGCCGGCTTGGTGAGCACGCGATAGGCGGTCTCGGCCAGGATGTCGGGCTTGCGGCAGTTTTTGAACGCATCCTCACCCGCCAGCACATTGGCGATGGCGGCGGTGGCGACGGCGGTGCGCGGCCAGATGGCGTTCGCGGCGATCTTGCCCTTGAACTCGCCCGCCCAGCCCAGAATGCACAGGCTCATGCCGTATTTGGCCGAGGTGTAGGCCACGTGCGGCGCGAACCATTTCTCGCGCATGTCGAGCGGCGGGGACAGCGCCAGAATGTGCGGGTTCTCGGCTTTCTCGAGATAGGGCAGCGCTTTCTGGGTGACGAGGAAGGTGCCGCGCGCATTCACCTGATGCATCAGGTCCCAGCGCTTGATCGGCGTGTCCTTGGTGGGCATCGGGAAGATCGCCGATGCATTGTTCACGACGATATCGATTCCGCCAAAGGTCTCCACCGTCTTGGCGATGGCGGCGTCCACACTGGCTTCGTCGCGAATGTCGCACACCAGCGGCAAGGCCTTACCGCCCGCCTTTTCAATGGCTTCAGCGGCGGTATGAATCGTGCCTTCGAGCTTGGGGTGCGGTTGATCGGTCTTCGCCGCGATGACGATATTCGCGCCATCCTGCGCACAGCGCTCGGCAATGGCCAGACCAATGCCGCGGCTTGCGCCCGTAATGAAAAGAGTCTTTCCCTTCAAGGACATGCTTTCCTCCCGCTCCTGAATGAAGCGAGAGGATAACACTGTTATATCCGGAAATACAGCCCCGAGGCTGAAGGACTAGATCGGCCGCCAGACGCGCCAGCCCGGACAGGTCATGCCTTCCTCACGGCGACAGGAGGCGAAGGTGAACAGGACGGTCCAGGCCTTGCCGACCACCAGATCGCGATGGACATAGCCGATCCCGCGCGAGGCGCGGCTGTCGAGCGAGGCGTCGCGATTATCGCCCATCAGGAAGAGATGGTTCTCGGGCACGTTGAACGGCCCCACATTGTCCAGAAGCGCATTGTCGGACCGCTCATAGATCTCGTGCACATTCCCGCCCGGCAGGGTCTCGAGATAGACGGCGGCCTCGACCTGGGCGCCCTCACGGTCGCGATAGCGCACCACGCCTTCAGGATCGCGCGGCACCAGCTCGTCATTGATGTAGAGCCGTCCCTCGCGCATCTCGATGCGGTCGCCGGGCAGGCCGATGACGCGCTTGATCAGGTTGATGCCCTGGGCGGGATCACGCACCACGACCACATCGCCGCGCTTGGGCGTGGAGCCGAACAGCCGCCCCGACCAGCTGTCAGGCAAGCGGTAGCCGAGCCCAAGCGGCAGGGAATGCCGTGAATAGCCGTACGCAAATTTCGACACCAGAACGCGATCACCCACCTGGATGGCGGGCTGCATGCTTTCTGAAGGGATGTGGAAGGCGGCGAACACGAACGTGACCAGCACGAACCAGACCGCCACCACCCCGGCCAGGAAGCGGATCGTTTCCCCCACTTCCGACATCGCCTTGCCGCCGAAACGGCGTACTTGCTCATTCATTTCAGTTTTACCGCCGTTCCATAGGCGAGCACTTCAGCCGTGCCTTCCATGACCGCCGCGGTGGAGAAGCGGAAGGTGACCACCGCGTCTGCGCCCATGGCTTCTGCATGACTGACAAGACGGCCCAGCGCCTGTTCCCGCGCCTCGGCCATCAGCTTGGTGTACTCGCTGACTTCGCCCCCGACCAGATTGCGCAATCCAGCCACAAAATCACGTCCAAAAAAACGCGCGCGAACCACGCTGCCGCGCGCAATGCCGATGACAGCCTCGACCTCACGACCGGGAATATCATCGGCCATGGTGACGAGAACAGGGGCGCGCGTCGCGGGATGTTCAGGGGTGTTGCTCATGGAAAGCCCTTTTAAACAAACCTGTTAACCCAGCACATTGATCGCGCCACAATCACACGGAGAAAGTTAAAGATTAACTCGCAAGCCCCAGTTCACAATGCTTATTGGCGCCTGACAAGATGACAGCTGACAGGGTCTTCACTTGACGCAACCAAGCCGTGACGGCTGAGTTATAAAGGTCACAGAAGGCGCAGCGGCAAATTGCGGAGATCCGGCATGGCCCCTACAGACACCTCTCCCCCGAACCCCGATGACGCACCCGACAGCGCGCGCGACCAGAATAGCGACCGCGTCCTGGCCGTCATCAACTATGCCTTGCTGCTGGTTGGCATCAGCAATGGCGTCACCGTTCTGATTGCGGCCATCCTCGCCTATGTGCGCAAGGACAACGCCGATCCGCTGGTGAAGAACCATTTTCAGTTCCAGATACGCACCTTCTGGTACTGGCTGGCGATGGTGGTGGTCGGCGCGCTGACCTGGATCTTCCTGATCGGCGGGCTGATCCTGCTGCTGGCGACCATCTGGCTCGCCATCCGGTCAGCGGTGGGGCTGATCCGTCTTGTGGACGGCCGCCCGCACCCTGACCCGACCGGGTTCTGGATCTAGCCGGACCGGCTTGACGCAGGACGCATCAAGCGCCATCTCCGCCTGAGAGGACGACCTCCCCGCACTCGGGATCAGCATTCGGGACGGCCCGAAACCTGAAAGGTTTCGACCATGGCCTGGATTTATTTACTGGGAGCCGGACTACTTGAAGTGCTCTGGGCGAGCATGATGAAGCAGTCCGACGGATTAAGCCGCCCAGTTCCGACCCTGATCATGCTGGTGAGCATGTTGGCGAGTTTTGCGCTTCTGACCCTGGCCCTGCGCAGCCTTCCGCTGGGCACGGGCTACGCCATCTGGACCGGTATCGGAGCCATGGGCGCGTTCATTGTCGGGGTCATCGCCTTTGGCGACGCCCTGACGCTCGGGCGCGTGCTCAGCGTCGTGCTGATCCTGACGGGCATTGTCGGCCTCAAGCTGACGACCGGCAACGCCCCCTAAGTTCAGGATCAGGCGCTTTCCAAGACCGTTTCGCCCGGCGCGAAGATCGGGTCGTAACCGATCTGGATCTCACCCAGCAGGCCCTGGGCCCCGGTGAGCACGCTCTGGGCGAAGATGTTGGCGATGGAGATGCGCGCCTGCGCGTAGCTTTCATCGCCATCGGCTTCCTTGATCTTGCGCTGGGCCGCCACGGCGCCCACGCACAGCAGCCAGCCGCCCGTCACATCGCCCGCAAGCTTGAGATAGGCCGTGGCGCCGGCAAGCCGGTCCGCGTCAGACGCCTTGAGCATGAAGGCCGTCGCTTCTTCCAGCGCATCGCAGGCGGGTTTCAGCGCCTCGGCCAGCACCGGAAGCTCGGGGTTCGAGCTGGTGATGCAGTCCTCGATGGTCTGACGCACATCCTCGATCAGCTCGCCCACGGCCGTCCCGGCATCGCGCGCCAGTTTGCGGCCCACAAGGTCGATGGCCTGAATGCCGTTGGTGCCTTCATAGATCGGAGCGATCCGGGCATCGCGCAGATGCTGGGCGGCGCCGGTCTCCTCGATGAAGCCCATGCCGCCATGCACCTGAACGCCCATGGAGGCCACGTCCACGCCCATATCGGTGCACCAGGCCTTGGCGATCGGGATCATCAGATCCTCACGGCGCTTGGACCAGGCCTTCTCGTCGGCGTCGTCATGGTGCTCACCCAGATCGGCTT
Organism: Oceanicaulis sp. HTCC2633; assembly: GCF_000152745.1. Taxonomy (GTDB): domain Bacteria; phylum Pseudomonadota; class Alphaproteobacteria; order Caulobacterales; family Maricaulaceae; genus Oceanicaulis. The sequence continues at coordinate 3,014,703 of NZ_CH672428.1, read as the reverse complement.
CGACGGCGGCGTGATAGCAGATGGCGCGACCGGCCTCGATCTTCGCCTTCATCACCGCCAGGGTGCGACGCACATCGGGGTGGTGGATGATGGCGTGCGGGCCGTGATCGTCCATGTTGATGGCGCGGCCCTGCTTGCGGTCCTTGGCATAGGCCAGCGCCTGCTGATAGGCGCGCTCGGCGATGCCGACCCCCTGCACGCCCACATTCAGGCGCGCGGAGTTCATCATGATGAACATGGCGGCCATGCCCTTGAACTCGTCGCCCAGAAGCCAGCCCTTGGCGCCGTCATATTCCATCGTGCAGGTGGGCGAGCCGTGAATGCCCATCTTGTGTTCCAGCCCGATGGCCTGCAGCGCATTGCGCTCGCCCGGATTTCCGTCCGCGTCGGGGATGAATTTCGGCACGATGAACAGCGAAATGCCCTTGGTGCCCGCAGCCCCGTCCGGCGTGCGCGCCAACACCAGATGGATGATGTTCTCGGCGCAGTCATGCTCGCCCCAGGTGATGTAGATCTTCTGACCCGAAATCGCCCAGGAACCGTCGCCATTGGGTTCCGCCTTTGTGCGCAGCGCACCCACATCCGACCCGGCGCCCGGCTCGGTCAGGTTCATGGTCGCCGACCATTCGCCCGAGAGGATCTTGCCCAGATAGAGCGCGCGCTGTTCCTCAGAGCCGACGGCGATGAGGGATTCAATCGCGCCAAAGGACAGCATCGGGCCCAGGCCGAACGCCATGTTGGACGATTGCAGCATCTCCATCAGCGCGCAGCCCAGCGCCTTGGGCAGGCCCATCCCGCCCATATCGGTGGGGAATTGCAGACCCTGCCAGCCGCCTTCAACGAACTGGGCGTAGGCTTCCTTGAAGCCGTCCGGCGTGGTCACGACACCGTCCTTGAGCGTGCAGCCCTGCTGGTCGCCGGTGCGGTTGATCGGGGCCAGAACGTCATTGGCGAGCTTGGCGGCCTCATCCAGAATGGCGGGCGTCAGGTCCGAGGAGAATTCCGGAAAGGCGCCTGTGGCGTTGACGCTGTCGAGCGCGGCAACTTCTTCCAGGGCGAAACGGATATCGCGAACCGGGGCGCGGTAGCTCATGGTGAGGTTTCCCTTCCAGCGTTACATTTGGTCCGAACATAGCGCGTTTGCTGCAAAGCGGGAGTCGGACTTCAGGCTTTTGGACAGGACCGCATGTCGCATGGCGACGTACACCATGTGAAAGCTGAAGCCGAAAGAGTCGTTCTATGATGCTGCGATTGCTTCCATCCGTTCTCATCACTCTCAGTCTCGCCGCCTGCGTCTCCGCTCCCACGCGCGACCCCGCCCGCCTGCCTTCCGGCCAGTGGGCGCTCGACCCGGCGCATGCCAGCACGCATTGGCAGGTCCGGCATATGGGGCTGTCCTGGTATACGGGACGGTTCGAGGAGATTGACGCTCGTCTCGACTTTGACCCGTCAAACCCCGAAGCAGCGCAGCTGACCGCAATCATCCAGGCCGATTCCGTTTCCACGGGCGATCCGGACTTTGATCAGACCCTGTGCGGCGGCGGCTGGTTTGACTGTGACGCCCACCCCGAGATCGTCTTCACCTCCGACCGGATCGAGGTGACCGGCGAGGACACCGGCCGGGTGCACGGCCAGCTTCAGCTCAAGGGCGTCACGGCTCCGGTCATTCTGGAAACCCGGTTCTATGGCGGCGTGTTCAACCCCCTCGAAGGCCGGCAGGCCCTGGGATTTCACGCGGAGACGACAATTGACCGCACCCAATTCGGCGTCGGACGTCTTCCCGGAAATCTGATAGGCGATACAGTACGCATACACATCGAGGCGGAATTCCTCCGCGCCCGACAGGAGTAAGTCATGACTGCCGCCCCTGAGTCCTCACGTTACACCACGGTCGCCATCATCCTGCACTGGCTGATCGCCATCCTTCTGGTGAGCCTGATCGCTGTGGGCTGGTGGATGGAGGATCTGGGCGAGGCCGCCCGCGCCGGCGAGATCAGTTTTGATTTCACTCGCGCCGTCTACAACTGGCACAAGACGATCGGCATTCTGGTCCTGCTGTTGTCGCTGGCGCGCTTGGGCTGGCGTTTCACCCATCCGGTACCGGCCCTGCCCTCGACCATGAAATCCTGGGAGGCGCTCGGCGCGCGCGCGGCGCATATCGGCTTCTATGTCGTGATGATCGGCATGCCGCTGATCGGCTGGGCCATGGTGTCCCACAGCTCCCTGCCCACGCGCCTGTTCAATGTGGAGGGTTTCAACCTGCCGGGCCTGCCGGTGCCGGAGAGCGAATTCCTGCACGAGGCGCTTGAAAGCGCGCACAGCGCGGGCGCCTGGGTGATCATCGTCCTGCTGGTCCTGCATGCAGGCGCGGCGCTCAAGCACCATTTCCTGGATCGGGACGGCGTTCTGAACCGGATGGTTCCGGGCCTGAACGTGCCGCCCCAGAACACGACGGACTGATCCTTTCCGATCCGGAAGCACCCCCTTTCACGAAGCGCGGCTTGTTTGCCCGCACCGCCATCGTATCTCTCTGGCGGACAACGCGGCGATCCAGCCCGCTTCGCAAAGGAGGTCCCCATGCGCAGATTTTCCCTGATCGCCCCGCTCGCGGCCGCTCTGGCGCTTGGCGCCCCGGCCCTCGCACAGGACTGGGTGCTGGATGAGGACGCCAGCCAGATCCGCTTTGAAACTCAGGCGTTCGGCAGCACGGTTGAGGGCGGGTTCGAGGATTTTAGCGCCGAGATCACCCTGAATCCGGACAATCTTGACGCCGCCCGGATCCACGCCGTCGTCCAGACCGGCTCCGCCATCATCGGCAATTCAGATTACCGCGAGACCCTGCGCGGCCGAGCGGGCCTGAATGTGTCGGGTTTTCCCGAAGCGGTGTTTGACTCCTCTTCCATCACCCGGGAGGGCGAGACCTACCGCGCGGACGGCGCCCTGACGATCAAGGGGGAGGAAAACCCCGCGGTTCTCACCTTCACCCTCGAGATCACGGGCGACCGGGCGGTGGCGAACGGCGAGATGACCGTGATGAGTCGCAGCTTCGGCGTGGGCGCCAATGACTGGGACGGCGCCGGGGAGGAAGTGACCTTGCAACTTCATATCGAGGCGGACGCGGCACAGGAGTAAGATTGCGCCCCGGACGGGCCGCAGCTACCTAACCAGGATGAACCGCCCGATCCCGCCTTCCGATACGCCGATCCTCAGTGCGACCGATCCCGCCGCGCTTGAGGAGGCCGCGCGTCTTCTCAAAGCGGGCGGGTGCGTCGCGCTTCCCACCGAGACGGTCTATGGCCTGGCCTGTGATGCGACAAACGCTGACGCGGTGGCGGGCGTGTATGAGGCCAAGGGCCGCCCCAGCTTCAATCCGCTGATCTGTCATGTGGACACTGTCGAGCGCGCCCGGGCGCTGATAGATCTCGATGAGACGGGCGAGCAGCTGGCTGACGCCTTCTGGCCCGGTCCGCTGACGCTTGTCGCTTCCAAACGCGCGCCCTCTCCGGTCAGCGATCTGGCGGCGGCGGGCCTCGACAGCCTGGCGGTGCGATTGCCCCGGTCAGAGGCGCTGCGCGCGCTGGTTAGCCGCCTTGATGCGCCGCTGGCGGCGCCCAGCGCCAATGCATCCGGCACGATCAGCCCCACCACGGCGCAGCATGTCAAAGACAGCCTGAACGGGCGCATCCATCTGATCCTGGATGGCGGCGCCTGCCCGGTCGGTGTGGAGAGCACCATCGTCTCGCTCCTGGAGCCCGGACGCCCCACCCTCCTGCGCCCGGGCGGCGTGGCGCGTGAACAGCTCGAAACGGTGTGTGGCGCACTGGGCCGGGCCGGAGCGGCGAATCAGGCTGCTCCGACCGCACCGGGACAGCTGACCAGCCACTACGCGCCCAACGCGAGTGTGCGCCTGAACGCAACCGCCCCGCTAGCGGGCGAGTCCTATTTGGGGTTTGGCGCGCAACCTGAAAGCGACGATATTGTATTTTTTAATCTTTCCCCGAAGGGTGACCTAGTCGAGGCCGCCACGAATCTGTTTACTGCTCTACGTTGGCTGGATTCAGCCAGTGACCGCATCGCTGTCGCCCCCATTCCGGAAACCGGACTGGGCGAAGCGATAAACGACCGCCTCAGACGTGCGGCTGCAGAGCGTTAGAACAACTGCTCAAGGTTGCATTCAGATTCTGGATGATAGAACGCTCGCCATGAACAACGGTCTCTACATCGCCTCCTTCCGCACCCCGCTGGATGACGCCAAGGGCGTGATCATGATCCAGGACCAGAAGGTCATGGGTGGAGATTCCGGCATGTACTATGTCGGCTCCGTGTCCGGTCCGGATAATGATCTTCAGGTGAAGATGGTCGTGACCAATCATGACCCGTCCCGACTGTCGGTCTTCGGCGAATTCGACAAGTTCGCCCTTACCCTGACCGGCAAACGCGAAGGCGATTCCTACGTCTTCCAGGGCCGCGCCGACGCCGCGCCGTCCATGCGCTTTGAAGCGGTGCTGGAAAAAGCCGCGGATTAGTCTCAAACAGCGCGGATCGGGTCTTGTTCTCCCCGATGCGGCGGTTGCACACTGCCGCCATGAGCACGAACACCCTCACCCGCCTCAAGTCCGTCCTCGATCCCAAAGCGTGGAGCGAGGACCCTGACGAGCTCGCCCCGCATGCGCGCGACTGGCGCGGACGCTATCAGGGCGCCTCGCCGCTCCTTCTCAAACCCTCGACCACCGAGGAAGTGAGCCGCATCCTGTCGCTCTGCAATGCAGGCGGCGTGAAGGTGATCCCGCAAAGCGGCAATACGGGACTTGTGGGCGGATCGACCCCGCAGGGCGAGGTGGTGCTGTCGCTCAAGCGCATGAACCAGATCCGCACCATCGATGCGGCCAATGACTCCCTTACCTGCGAGGCGGGCGCCATTCTGGAAAGCGTGCAGGAGGCCGCGAAGGCCCGCGGCAAGCTCTTTCCCCTGTCGCTGGGCGCCCAGGGCTCCGCGATGATCGGCGGATTGATCTCCACGAACGCCGGCGGCGTGCATGTGCTGCGCTACGGCATGATGCGCGAGCTCGTACTGGGCCTCGAAGCCGTCCTGCCCGATGGCCGCGTCCTGTCGGACCTGTCGGGGCTGCGCAAGGACAATACGGGCTACGACCTCAAACAGCTCTTCATCGGGGCGGAAGGCACGCTGGGCGTGGTCACCGCCGCCACGCTGAAACTCTTCGCCCGTCCCGCCTCGACCGCGGTCGCCATCGCGGCGGTTGAGAGCCCGGCTCAGGCGGTGGAGCTTTTAGGGCATATGAAGGACGCCACAGGCTCGGTCGCGGCCTTCGAGCTGATGCCGAAGATCGGGCTTGATCTCGCCGTGCATCACCTGCCCGGCGCGCGCCATCCTTTGGACTCGGACCCCGCTTGGACCGTGCTGATCGAGCTTGTGAGCCCGGAAACCGATCGCGCCCAGTCGCTGATGGAAAGCGCGCTCGAAACCGCGTTCGAAAAGGGCCTCGTCTCGGACGCGGCGCTGGCGCAGACCGAAGCGCAGATGGCGGAATTCTGGGCGCTGCGCGAGGGCATTCCCGAAGCGGAAAAGGCCCATGGCAAGGCCGCCAAGCACGATGTCTCCGTTCCGGTCTCGCGCATGCCCGCCTTCATGGAGGAAGCCGCCGCCAAGGCCGAAGCCATGATGCCCGAAGCCCTTATCATAGCCTTCGGCCATGTGGGCGACGGCAATGTGCACTTCAACGTCGCGCGCAAGACGCCCGGATCAGGCGATGACTTCGTCGCCGCCTGCGCCCCGGTCACAGAAGCGATTTATGACCTTGTGGACAAGCATGGCGGCTCGATCAGCGCCGAACACGGCGTGGGCGTCCTCAAGCGTGAAGAGCTGGCCCTGCGCAAGCCCGTCGAGGTGGCCGTCATGCGCGCCATCAAACAAACCCTTGACCCCAACGCCATCATGAATCCCCGGGTGATGCTGGGTATAGACTGAGCCTATGAGTCTGACCGGTTAAATTCATTGGCGCCGCAGGGGGCTCGCCCCTATCTCTGCCTCATTGATGACGGAGACGCCCATGCTGATTCTGCTTTCGCCCGCCAAGAAGCTCGACTTTTCAGAACGCGGTCACGCCCCGACCGCGACCCGTCCGGCCCTGATCGAGCGGACCAAGGAGCTGTCAAAGACCACGGCGAAACTCTCAGCCTCCAAGATCAAGTCCCTGATGCATCTCAGCGATGATCTGGCCGAGCTCAACCGTGAACGCTTCAAGGCGTTTGATCCGGACAGCACCGAGGGCCGCCCGGCGGCGATGGCGTTCAATGGCGAGGTCTATTCCGGCCTCGATGCGCCGACCCTCAGCTCTGAAGACCTGCAATGGGCGCAACAGCGCCTGCGCATCCTGTCGGGGCTTTATGGCGTGCTGCGGCCGCTCGATACGATCCAGCCCTACCGGCTGGAGATGGGCACGAAGCTGAAAACGCCCAAGGGCGGCAATCTCTATGATTTCTGGGGCGCGGATATCGCCAGCCAGCTTGAAGCCGATCTCCAAGGTCATCCGTCCAAGGCCGTCGTCAATCTGGCGTCCAACGAGTATGCCAAGGCGGCGAAGCTCAAATCGCTGGGCGTTCCCGTGATCAGCGTCGACTTCAAGGAAGAGAAGGACGGCCAGCTGCGCGCCCTGATGGTGTTCGCCAAGAAGGCCCGCGGCATGATGGCGCGCTGGATCATCGAGAATCGCATCGAGGACCCCGAGCGCCTGTCGGAGTTCAATGAAGAGGGGTATCGCTTCGACCCTGAGGGGTCGACGGCGGACACCCTGCTCTTCACCCGGCCCCAGCCGCCGAAGAAAAGCTAGCCCGAGCCCCTGCCAAAGCGCATGTCAGGCGCGTTCCGGACTTGACGCGGCTGCGAAATTCATCACCTGTTGAAGCTCTGCAATCCCCTTGTCTGGAGACCTGTTCATGAGCTCGATCCGTGTGGACCTGTCCGGCCATGCCGCCGTCATTACCGGCTCTTCATCCGGCATCGGCCTGCATATGGCCGAGGGTCTGGCCGCGAACGGCGCTGACATCGTTCTGAATGGTCTGGGCGATGCGGATGCGATCGAGACAGAGCGCCAGCGTCTCGCCGACTCCTATGGCGTGAAGGTGCTGTATCACGGCGCCAACATGCTCAAGCCGGATGAGATCGAGGATCTGATCGCCTTCACGGCGAAGGAGCTGGGGCGTCTCGACATTCTGGTCAATTGCGCCGGCATCCAGCATGTGGCGCCCGTGGATGAATTCCCGACCGAGAAATGGGACGCCATCATCGGCATCAACTTGACCAGCGCTTTCCACACCACCAAGCACGCCGTGCCGATCATGCGCAAACAGGGCCGGGGCCGCATCGTCAACATCGCTTCCGCGCACGCCCTGCGCGCCAGCCCGTTCAAGGCGGCCTATGTCTCGGCCAAGCACGGGCTGATGGGGCTGACCAAGACCGTCGCGCTGGAAACCGCCGAAGACGGCATCACGGTGAACTGCATCAATCCGGGCTATGTGAAGACGCCGCTCGTGGAGAACCAGATCGCCGACACCGCGAAGGCGCGCGGCATTTCCGAGGAAGAGGTGGTGCGCGACGTGATGCTATCCGCCCAGCCCACCAAGAAGTTCGTCACCTATGACGAACTGACCGGGGCCCTTCTCTATCTCGTCAGTGATGACGGCGCGAATGTGAACGGCAACGCCATCACCATTGATGGCGGCTGGACCGCGAAATAGCGATGACCGGGTCGGCTTCCTCCTCGTCGACCCGCAAACGGTCGAACGCGCCCCGCCCGGTCTCTCTCGCCCTTCAGGGCGGCGGCGCCCATGGCGCCTTCACCTGGGGCGTTCTGGACGCCCTTCTCGAAGACGGTCGCATCGCGCCCAAGGCCATCAGCGCCACCAGCGCCGGCGCCATGAATGCCTGCGCCCTCGTCATGGGGCGCGTGCGCGGCGGCGATGAAGGGGCGCGGCAAGCGCTCGATGAGTTCTGGCGCGCCGTCTCCCGCGCAGGCGGAGGGTTCCTGCGCGCGCCGGGATGGTCGCGCCTCGCGCCCTGGTTTGACGCCCTGACCCGGCTGACCAGCCCCTATGACACCAATCCGTTCGGCTATGATCCCCTGCTCGACATCCTCGACAAGCAGATCGATTTCGACGCGATCCATGACTGCGCGGAAATCCAGCTCTTCATCGCCGCCACCTGCGTGACCACCGGGCGCAGCAAGGTGTTCTCCGGCGACGAGGTCACGCGCGACGCCGTGCGCGCGTCGGCCACCCTGCCCTTCATCCATCAGGCTGTGGAGATCGACGGCTCGCCGTTCTGGGATGGCGGCTTCACCGGCAATCCGGCGCTCTGGCCACTCTTCTATGCGGATGCGCCGCACGACCTTCTGATCGTGCACATCAATCCGATGGAGCGCCCGGGCACGCCCAAATCCGCTGAGGACATCCTCAACCGGGTCAACGAGATCACCTTCAACGCCAGCCTGCTGGCCGAATTGCGCGCTGTCGCCTTCGTCCAGCGCCTGATCCGCGATGACCTTCTGAAGGATCCGCGCAAGGCCCAGCTGCGCAATATGCGCGTGCACTCGATCCGGGCTGATGACGCGATCTCGCAATACCCCGCCTCCAGCAAGTATGAGACGAGCTGGAGTTTCCTGACCGAGCTGCGTGATCGGGGACGAGAGACCGCCAGGGCCTGGCTGAACAGCTGTTCAGAGAAGGTCGGCAAGGAATCGAGTGTGGATCTGCACGCCGAGTTCCTCAGCCAGCGCCGCTAGAACCTGTCGGGCAATCCTGCAGACCGGTTTCGCGGCTCCGACCGGCGCCCGGAAACGTCTACGCTTCCCCCTCGATCAGCCCCGGATCGTCCTCACGCACGCCATTCACGCGCCTTGACGCCTTGCGCAGGCCAAGCGATCCGTCCGGCGGCGCCGTCAGGAAGGGCCGCGGATCCGTTTCGGGGTTCAGCCAGTCCGCAAACCGGCCTTCGGGGATGAATACCGGGCAGCGGTGATGGATATGAGCGATGTCATTGCTCGCCGCGGTCGTCAGAATGGCGAAGCTGTCGATGCGGTCCGCGCCCTCGCCCCAGCGCTCCCAGATCCCGGCCATGACCATGGGCTGTCCGTCCGTGCGAGTGATGTACCAGGGCTGCTTGGCGCCGGACTCGTCCCTGGACCATTCATAGAACCCGTCCGCCGGGATCAGCGCGCGGCGCCGCTCGAGCGCCTGCCGGAAGCTGGGCTTGTCGGCGGCGGTTTCCGACCGGGCGTTGATCAGAGGTTTGGCGCCGTCCGGGCCGGTTTTCGACCAGTGCGGCACGAGCCCCCAGCGCACCTGGGTGAGGCGGAAGTCCTGCTGCCGTCCCAGACGGATGATCGGCAGGGCCTGCGTGGGCGCAGCGTTCCAGCTGGGTGGAAAATTCAAACGATCCAGCTTGCCGAACAGGGCTTCGAGCTGGACGAGGCTCAAACTCATGACATAACGACCGCACATCCCCGTTTCCTCACCCCGGAACCGTGAGAGGTCAAGCATGAAGGATCTGCCCCGCATCAGCGTCGGCCTTGTCGTCTGGCGTGAGGACGAGGTTCTCCTGATCCGCCGCGCCAACCCGCCCTTCCAGGGCTGCTGGTCCATTCCCGGCGGCAAGGTGGAGTTCGGTGAAACCCTGCATCAGGCCGGGCTGCGGGAAGTCCTTGAGGAGACCGGAATCCGCGCACAGGTCGACACCCTGATCGATGTGTTCGAATCCATTACCGAGCATGGCCATTACGTGATGGCGGATTTCTCGGCGCACTGGCTCGGCGGCGAGCCGGAAGCCGGTGATGACGCGCTGGAAGCCGCCTTCTTCTCGCTTGAGGACGCCCTGAGACTGGTCGCCTGGGACGACACCCGGACCGCGCTCCGACAAAGCGCTCAAACACGCATAGGATAAAGGTCTTAGGCACAATCCAATGCGATGGTGTTTGACGGTCTGTTAAGCCGCACGCCCCGAGTATCGCGTATATTCCTATACCTGCGCGAGCCGTGAGGGCGATCATGAAACTGACTTTGAAGCACAAATTGCTGGCGGCCTTTGCTGGCGTCGCGGTGCTGGTTCTTGTCGTAGGCGCCTTCGGCTCCCTTGGGGCCCGCACCCTGGGTCAGATTTTCACCGACTACCGACAGACCGCCCAGGCGAGTCTGATCTACAATGACATGAAACTCCGCCTGGAGGCCGCCCGGCGCTCCGCCTTCATCTGGCGCACCACCCAGAGCCCCGAGCATGCCCGGCGCTTTGACGAGCAGATCGAGATTTTCATTCACGACGCCGATCTGCAGGGCATGGCGGAAGAGCACGAATATGCAGACGCGTATCGCGCGTCTTTCCAGGAGGCTTTCGGACATCAACAGGTCCGGGACGGGCATTACGCCATCCAGACGGCGCTAGGCCCCCAGATCCGCATGCAACTCAGCCAGGTCATGCGTTCGGCCTATCAGGAGGGTGATGTGGAAGCGGCCTACCGGGCCGGCGTCGCCCAGGAGCATCTGATGCTGGGTCGATATTATGCCGAGCGCTTCCTGCGCACCAACGCCGCCAGCGACTCTGACCGGGCCGTGTCCGAGTTCGAGATCGCCCGATCCGAACTGGATGGCCTGTTCCAGCAACTGGAATCCCCGGACCGCCGGGAGCAGACCGCCTCCATCCTTGAGGACCTGACTGCGTTCGAAACGGCGTTTGGCGCTGCTGCTGACGCCATTTTCGCCCGCAACGCTTCCCTCTCAGAACTCGACCGGATCGGCCCCGTCATGGAAGAGGTCGCCGAAGAGGCGCGCCTTGAGAGCGTCAATCACCAGAACGAGCTGGGCCCGCGTGCAGCCTCTGAAGTCCGTCAGACGGAGATGATGGTGCTGATCGCATCCGGTCTCATCCTGGTGCTATCCATCGCCATGGGTCTGTTCGTCTCCGGCAACCTTTCCGGCATGATCCGCAAGATCACCCAGGCGATGACCGATCTGGCAGGGGGCGACAAGTCCGTCGACGTCGCAGGCGCAGACCGACGCGACGAGATCGGCGACATGGCGCGTGCGCTGGTGGTGTTCCGCGACCAGGCGCTGGAGGTTGATCGATTGCAGGCCGAACAGGCGCAGGCCGAAGCCCGCGCGGCCAAGGAACGCAAGGCCGCCATGATGGAGCTTGCGGACCAGTTCGAAACCCAGGTCGGATCCGTCATCCGCGCCCTCTCTGATGCGGCGAGTGAAATGCAGTCCCGCTCGCACACCCTGAACACCAATGTGGACAGCACCAATGCGCGCGCGGCGTCCGTGGCCGCCGCCGCCGAACAGGCTTCGGGGAATGTGGAGGCCGTCGCATCCGCAGCAGAGGAGCTGACCGCCTCGATCCGGGAGATTGCAGGCCAGGTCGCCACCTCCGCCAGCGCGGTTCAGGCCTCCAACGCCCGCGCCGAGATCAGCAGCCAGCAACTCGACCGGCTTAACACCGCGGTCGCCGGCGTGGACGAGATCGTGCAGGCGATCAATGCGGTGGCCGACCAGACCAATCTTCTGGCGCTGAACGCCACCATCGAGGCCGCGCGCGCCGGCGAGGCCGGCAAGGGCTTTGCGGTCGTGGCCAGCGAGGTCAAGCAGCTCGCCACACAGACCCAGAAACTGACCGAACAGATCGCTGAGCGCCTCAGCGAGATCGGCTCAACCTCCAATGACGCCATCTCGGCCACGCGTGACATCATTGGCCAGGTCCAGGAAATCGACCGCACGACCCAGGCCCTGGCCTCGGCTGTCGAGGAGCAAAGCGCCGCGACCGGCGAGATCTCGGCCAACGCCCAGCAAGCGGCGGAAGGCGCGCGATCGGTGACCAGCGACATCACCGGCATTCAGGGGTCGGTCCAGACCACCTCGACGGTATCGGACGAAGTGAACACGGCGGCCGGCGTGCTGAAGTCCAATTCCGAGAACCTCCGGCTGGAGGTCGAACGCTTCCTGAGCACCGTCAGGGCGGCCTAAAGGTCAAAAGCCTTGAATTCGCCCTGTTCGACGTACAGGAACAGGGCATGCGTATGAGACCCCTGATCCTGGCCTTCGGGCTGATGCTCGCCTTCGCCCCGCTCGGCGAAGCGCAAAAGCTTGTTCGTCCGCCTGAGTATCAAGACCCCTACCCGGTGGAATCCCTCGCCCGGGTCATGGGCGAGATGCATTATCTCGATTTCGCCTGCAAGGGTCGGCAGTCCCAGGCCTGGCGCGACGCGATGGTTGAACTGCTCGATCACGAAGCCCCGACCCGCGGCGGATATCGCCAGCGTCTCGTGGACCGCTTCAATGAAGGTTTCCGGATCCAGGAGCGCCGCTCCCCGCGCTGCGGCGCCGAAGAGGAGATGGTGCGCCAGACCCTCGCCATCGAAGGCGAAGCGCTGAGCGAACAGCTGCGCCGGACGTATCTGCAATAAGGTCAGGCCTTCGCGCTCTCCGCCATGAGTTCGGCGGCGGCGCGCTCCACCGCATCCACCTGCAAGGCGCCCATTAGGGATTCGCGCGAGGTGTCGGCCAGGGCGCGGCGCTCGCGCTCGTCAAACCTGTCGCCCGCGCGCACGATGCGGGCCTTCTCCCCCCAAGGCGCATAAAGCCGCTCATCGGTCGGGCCGAAGAGCCCCAGCGTCGGCGTTCCGGCCGCCGCCGCCATATGCATCAAGCCGCTGTCATTGCCGACAAACAGCGCCGCACGTTTGAGACAGGCGGCCGCCTCGACCAGATCAAGCTGGCCAGTGAGGTCGATCACGGTGCGCGCTTCCAGCCCGGCCTTTACGGCCTGCGCCCGCGCTTCATCGCCGGGACCGCCGAAGATCGCGATGGCGGCGCCGGGCAGCAGCCCGTCCTCGGCGGTCAGGCGCAAGGCCAGTTCGGAAAAGCGCTCCGGCGCCCATTCCTTGAAGACGGCGGAGGCGGCGGGCGACAGGGCGAGCACAGTCTGGCCTTGGGGCAATTCGGCATCGGCGCGGGCTTCGCCAGCGGCATCGATCCACAATCGCGTGCCGGGCGCTGCGCCCAGTCGCAAGACTTCAGCCGCTTCCTCGACCCGATGGCGGACGCCGGCCCTGGGATTGGGGCGCTTGACGAAGCGCTGCCCCGCCCAGAGAAACCAGCTTGTCAGCGAGCCGCGCAGGTCCACGACCATGTCCCAGCGATGACCCACGCTTTCACGCCAGAGCTTGAGCCAGTGTCCGCCGCCCTTCTGCTTCTTCATCACGATCACCCGCTCCACCTCGGGAATGGCGCGAAAGAGCGGCGCCGCCAGCGGGCCGCAGCCCACCGTGATGCGCGCATCGGGATGGGCGGTGATCAGATGATCGAGCACGCCCATATTCATGATGGCGTCGCCGATGCGGGTGGCGGTGATGAAGAGGATGCATGTCATGGGGGGACGCACTTAGCCTGACATGAGGCCGGGCGCCAGTCTGAAGCGCGCCCTCTTGATCGCCGGACCGCTTCACCCCCATCTAGCGGACATGACCGAACCCTATCTCACCACCCTGCCCGACCGCGCCGTCATCGCCATAACCGGCGCCGAAGCGCGCGGCTTCCTCCAGCGCGTCCTGACCCAGGGACCTGAAGGCGTCAAACCGGGCGCGGCGATGTTCTCCGCGCTGCTGACGCCGCAGGGCAAGGTGCTGGCCGATCTCTTCATCCTTGATGATGGCGAGGGCGGGCTGCTGTTTGACGTTCCCGCCAGCGAGGCGGACGCCCTGCTCAAGCGCTTCACCCTCTATCGGATGCGCGCGGACGCGACGATCGAGCGGCGCGAGGATCTCAGCGTGATCGCGGCGGCGGGTGAACCGGCGGAGGAATTGCGCATGGTGGCGCTGAGCGCGGCGCCCGATCCGCGCAACGCCGCGATTGGCTGGCGCGGCGTCGCGCCCGCCGGCGGTCCCGACAGTGATCGCGACTTGTATGAGCGCGCCCGCATTCAGGCCGGCGCGCCGGAATTGGGCAGCGATTATGGTCCTGCAGAGGTTTTCTCGACTGATGTGAACCACGACCTTCTGTCAGGCATCAACTACAAGAAGGGCTGCTTTGTCGGCCAGGAAGTCGCGAGCCGCATGCATCGCAAGGGCGGGGTCCGCAAGCGCAGTGTGCGGCTTCAGGGTGATGGACTGAAGACGCAGGATGAAGTGAAGGTCGGCGAGACTGTGCTTGGCCCCGTCAGCAGCGTTTCGGGCGACCATGCCCTCGCCCGCTTGCGGATCGATCGTTTGAAGGACGGGCTGCAGGCCGGCGACACCCTGAAAGTGAACGGCGCCCCGGTCACGCTGCTTGACGATCTCGACCGGCTTTGACCCCCTCGCCTTTTGATCTTGCCAGTCCGGGCCGCACGCGGCTAGAACCGGAACAAAAGGAGACCGACATGACCGAGCGCTGCCCCTGGTGCGGGGATGACCCGCTCTATGTCGCCTATCACGACACCGAATGGGGCGTGCCCGAATGGGACTCCCGGGCTCTGTGGGAAAAGCTGATCCTTGACGGCTTCCAGGCCGGGCTCGCCTGGATCACCATATTGCGCAAGCGCGATACGCTGCGTGAGGCCTTCCATGGCTTCGATCCGGAACGCATCGCCCGCTATGACGAAGCGGACATGGAGCGTCTGCTGGCCAATCCCGGCATTATCCGGTCGCGGTCCAAGATCAGCGCCGCCATCGGCAATGCGCAGGTCTATCTGGACATGGCCGAGCGGGGCGAGGACTTCTCGGACTATCTATGGGGCTATATGGACGGCGCGCCGAGGGTGAACCGGTTTGTCGCCATGTCCGATGTGCCCGCCCAGACCGAGCTCAGCCAAAAGATCGCCAAAGACCTTAAGAAACGGGGCTTTAAGTTTTGCGGACCGGTTATTGTCTACGCCTTCATGCAGGCGGTGGGCATGGTGAATGACCATCTTGTCGGCTGTCATCGTCACACCGAGGTTACAAAATAGCCTTTCGCTGCGTGGAAGCGGTTGGCGCTGCGGCGCAGGTGCGGCTAAGTTGCGCTCCTTCAAATGCTAGAATCTTGCGTCGGAGCCTTTCATGACCGCGGCCGTTATTCGTTCCACTGGCTTGTGGACGCCAGCCAACTCCATTTCCAATGAAGAGCTGGTGGAAAGTTTCAACGCCTACGTCGCCCAGTACAATCAGGAGCATGCGGCCGCCATCGAGGCGGGCGAGCTTGCCCCTCTGTCTCCGTCCTCGGCCGAATTCGTCGAGAAGGCCTCCGGCATCAAGTCGCGCTTTGTCATCGACAAGGAAGGCGTGCTCGACACCAAGCGCATGAAGCCCTTCATCCCGGCGCGAGACAATACCGACATCTCCATCCTCGCCGAAATCGGCGTGAAAGCCTGTCACAACGCGCTGGAACGCGCCGGCAAGACCGCAGCCGATGTGGACGGGGTGATCGTCGCCGCCTCCAACCTGCAGCGCGGCTATCCGGCGGTCGCGGTCGAGATCCAGGACGCGCTCGGCATCGAGGACGGGTTCGGCTTTGACATGAATGTCGCCTGTTCGTCCGCCACCTTTGGAATTCAGACCGCCGCCGACCAGATCGCCGCCGGCCATGCCCGCGCCATTCTGGTGGTGAACCCGGAAATCTGCTCGGCGCACCTGAACTGGTGCGACCGCGACAGCCATTTCATCTTCGGCGATGTGGCCACGGCGATCCTGCTGGAGCGCGAAGATCTCGGAGAAGGCGGCTGGCGCATCATCGGCACCAAGCTCAAGACCAAGTTCTCCAACAATATCCGCAACAATTTCGGCTTCCTGAACCGCACCGAGCGCCCGACAGGCGAGGCCGGACAGGAAAACCTGCTGGCGCCCAAGGATGACAAGCTCTTCGTCCAGGAAGGCCGCAAGGTGTTCAAGGAAGTCGTGCCGATGGTGTCGGACATGATCCGCACCCATATGGGCGAGCTGGGCCTCGAGGCCGACGACATGCGTCGCGTCTGGCTGCACCAGGCGAATATCAACATGAACCTGATGATCGCCAAGAAGGTGTTCGGCCGCGAAGCCGGCGGCGAGGACGCGCCGACCATTCTGGATGAATACGCCAACACCTCTTCGGCGGGCTCGATCATCGCCTTCCACAAGCATTCCGATGATTTCACCGCGGGCCAGAAAGGCGTGATCTGTTCGTTCGGCGCCGGGTATTCCGCCGGCACCGTGTTTGTGGAGCGTCTGTGAGGTGAACCAGCCCGCCGATAGCACGCTTTTCGCCCGCGTGTTGGCGAAGACCAACGAGTATCTCGACTTCCCTTCAGTGGTCGGGCACGAGACCCCGTTTCTCGATCATCTCGCACGTGATTTCACGGCGCTGGGCTGCAGCGTCGAGCGTCCGCAGAATCTCTGCGTCATCCGCCTGAGCGAACCGGGGCCGGTCTATCTCGCGCACGCCGACCGTCACGGCGCGGTGATCGCCGAGGATGGCGCTGCGGTCTACGCCGCCCAGGCGGTCAAGAACACCAAGTATGCTGATGGCGCGACCCATACCGAGGCTTTCGCCGCCACCGTCTCCAAGCGCTATGAAGGCGAGGATGTCTTCGCCTATGACCGCAAGACGGGCGGCCGTCTGGCCTATGGCAACATCACTAGCGCGCGGATTGATGATCAGAACCGTCTCGTGGTCGAGATCGAGGACCTGCCGCCGCTTCCGGGCGGGACGCCGGTCGCCTTTGCGCGGGATGTGACGCGCAACAAGTCCGGCCATGTCTCCGGCCAGCTCGACAACCCGGTCTCCCTCGCCGCCTTGCGCATCGCCGCGGAGTTCGGTCTCAAGGGCACGATCATCGTCACCGCCGAGGAAGAGATCGGCCGTTCTGCGGGCCATTTCCTGAGCTGGGCGCAGGCGGGCGGCCTCAAGCCCACCAATGAGCTCGTGGTCTGCGACACCTCGCCCTTTGATGACGCCGCCGCCTGCATGGCGGGCGCGGTCATCCTGCGACGCCGCGACGCCACGTCGAGCTTTCATGACGCCATGGTGAACCGGCTTGAAACCGCCGCCAGCCGGGCCGGCGCACCGATGATCTTCAAGGACAGCTTCATCGCGCGTGAAAACGACGCCCGGGCGCGCCGCGAACTGCCACTCAAATCCATGGGCCTGACCGAGCTGGGCCGCATTACCGCAGACAGTCAGGGCCAGTATGCCGGCGCCACTCTGCAATTGCCGACCTATAACTACCATTCCAACGAAGAGACGACCTCGGTGAAGGCGCTGACCGCCTTTGTCCGCACCCTCCTGGCGATCTGACAAAAAAGATCCCGCTTTGGCGAAAGCCGAAGCGGGACCAGTCAGGGAGGAAAATGTGTCGCCCGGTCGCGCCTTGCGCCGCCGCCGGGCGAAACTCTGTGTCAGGCGCTTTCCCCGTGCAGCGCCACATCAAGGCCGGTGACCTCGTCCTCTTCTTCAACCCGCAACTTCATCACGCGTTCCATCAGCCACAGGATGGCGAAGGTGGCGATGCCGCACCAGGCCGCAGCCGCCAGCGCGCCCCAGGTCTGGGTGAAGACCAGCATGACATTGCCTTCCACGGCGCCGGGCGTGCCCCCGATGGCGGAGCTGGCGAAGACGCCCGTCAGGATCGCGCCGGCCAGACCGCCGACGCCGTGAAGACCGAAGGCGTCGAGGCTGTCATCATACTTGCCGAGCTTCTTCAGGCTCGTGACGCCCCAATAAGCGGCCAGCGTCGTCAGAACACCGATCAGGAAGGCGGCGTAGGGCTCGACAAAGCCGGCCGCGGGCGTGATGCCCACAAGGCCTGCAATGGCGCCGGACGCCGCGCCCAGCACGGACGGCTTGCCGCGCATGACCCATTCCAGGACCGCCCAGGTCAGGGCCGCGGCCGCCGCCGCGATCTGGGTGACCAGGGCTGCATGGGCCGCCAGCGCATTGGCGCCCAGCGCCGAGCCGCCATTGAAGCCGAACCAGCCCACCCACAGAAGGCCTGCGCCGATCACGGTCAGCACGAGATTGTGGGGCGGCTGGCCCCTTTTGGGCCACCCCCCCCCCCCCCCCGCCAGCTTAAGCGCCAGCACCAGACCCGCTACACCGGCGTTGATATGGACCACGGCCCCTCCCGCGAAATCCAGAACGCCTGCGTCGTATAGAAATCCCTCTCCCCAGACCCAGTGCGCGATGGGCGCATAGACCACCAGCAGCCAGATGGGTGCGAACACCATCCAGGCCTTGAAGCTGAGACGCTCCGCCGCGCCGCCTGCGATGATCGCCACGGTGATGATCGCGAACGTCATCTGGAAGAGAATGAACACCGCCTCGGGCAGGCCCGCCGCCTCACTGTCCAGAGACAGCCCGTTCAGGAAGACCTTGCCAAAGCCTCCGAACAGCGCGCCGTCGCCGGAGAAGGCGAAGGAATAGCCGGCAATCACCCAGACCAGCGACACCACCATGGCCGCGCCCAGAGACTGCATCAGCGTGGACAGCACGTTCTGACGGCGCACCATGCCGCCATAGAACAGCGCAAGCCCCGGCAGGGTCATCATCAAGACCAGCGCGCAGGCCGTGAGAATCCACGCCACATCGCCGCCTGAAAACTGAACCTGATCCATCCTCGCGCTCCTCTTCGCCCGATTGCACGGACAAAACCTGCGCTCTGGCGGAAGGGGATGTCAGCGTCTGAGACCGATTTTGCGGTGCAGCAGATTGCAGCCGCCAAAAACTAGAGCGTGGTTGCACTATTATCGAGCAGAGCAGTCTTGCCCGCCCAAGGAAAACCCCGGCGTCTGCAGCGCCGGGGTTTTGTCATCTCAGCCGTGGAGGACGGGACTAGCCGTGAACCTCGGTCGCTTCGGTGATCTTGTAGACGAGGTCATCGCCATCGGCTTCATGGATGGTGACGTAATCGCCATGACGCAGGGTGTGCTCGCCGAGCTTGTAAACCGGCTCGTCCGGGCCCTCCTGCGCCTCATCATAGTGGAAGAACCAGTTGGCGCCGCGATGGGTCAGCCAGCCGTCCGCCTTCTCGTCCTCTTCAGGAGAAAAGCGCAGCACGGTGCAGGCCTTCTTGTGGGCGCGCCACAGTTCGGCGTCGAGCTTGCCGTCCTTGTCCAGCGGCGCAGTGATCACATAGCCGCGCGAATCATCGCCGCCGGGAAAGCCTGCATCAGGGTTGCGGCTCAGCCGCAGGGTCAGACGGGTCAAAGCCATTCCAGCCTCCTCAAATCGTCTTTTCTGTAAGGGTTCAATGCGCCATCAGCAGGGACGGGCCATGCTCGGCGGTCAGCAATTGTCGCGTCACGCCGCCGAACATGAACTGGGCGATGCGCGAATGGCCATAGGCGCCGGCGACCAGAAGATCGGCCGTGTCCGCCGCATCCAGAAGCGCGTCTCCAAGGCCGCCCTTGCCGTCGATTTCCTGCGTCTTCGCCTTTACGCCGCGCGCAGCAAGCCAGTGCGTCAGGCGGTTCGGCGCAGACGCCGCCCGGTCGTGATAGTCAAGATTGCGCGAGCTGTGCAGCACCGTCACCTCGACGCCCGGACGGAACAGGGGCGCAGCCGCGAAAGCGGCGCGGGACGCTTCCTTGGAGCCGTCCCAGGCCACGGCAATGGATTTGGGCGGAATGGCGCCCTGGCGCGGCACGTAGATGGGACACCCCTCCTCGACCATGCAGGCGGCGGTGAAGTCCGCCAGAGGCCCGCGCCCCGCCGCGGCGCGCGGACAGGTCACAAGAAGGCGCACCAGTCGCGCCTGCTCGGCGGCTTCAGACGGGCTGTCTGTGACGCGCTTGAAGCTTGCGGCATCGCCCAGGTCATGCTCGGCGATCGTGGCGTCGAAACGCTTCTTGGCGTCCTCGCACGCCTTGGCGGCCTCTTCGCGGACCGTGTCTATGGCCGAGGAGACCACGGATGCGCCTGCCGCCCCGGGGCCGGTCCACAGCATGTAGGCTGCAGGGTCGGGTTCCACGAACAGCCCCCGCACGTCCGCCTCATACAGCGGCGCCAGCGCGCAGGCCGCTTTGAGGGGCGAGACATCACTGTCAGAGCCTTGCAGGGCGACCAGTATGCGTTCGGGCTTCATCAAATCCTCCCAAGGGGTTGTGACGCCGCCAATGTTCAGCAGCTCTTCTTGAACTTACGCTGTTTCACGATACGACGGAATTGAATGAAAGCCGAATGGAGCGGGACAAAGTGGCGCGGTCAGCACGTGGAGACGGCAAACCAGCGACCGAGAAACCGGTTCGCGCCTGGCAACGCATGCTGTCGGGACGTCGGCTGGACCTTCTGGATCCCTCGCCCTTTGACGTGGAGATCGACGACATCGCCCAGGGGTTGGCGCGGGTGGCGCGCTGGAACGGGCAGACCATGGGCGACCATGCCTTTTCGGTCGCCGAGCATTCGGTTGTGGTGGAGCAATTGTGCGGCCTGCTGGAGCCCGACTGGCCCGCCAAATGGCGGCTCGCCGCCCTGCTGCATGACGCAGCCGAGTACGTGATCGGCGATATGATCTCGCCCTTCAAGGCCGCTCTGGGCTATGATTACAAAGCGTTCGAAGCCCGGCTGGAGGGGGCGATCCACATGCGCTACGGCCTGCCGCCTGAACTGCCCAAGTCGATCAAGACCACGATCAAGCGGGCGGACCGGATCTGCGCCTATCATGAGGCGGTGCAGATCGCCGGCTTCACCGTGGAGGAAGGCCGCAAGCTCTTCGGTCGGCCGCCCGTGGAGGCGAAGGTGGAGATCAACCCGCTGCCCGTGAAAGCGGCGCAGGCCCTGTTTCTCGAGCGCTTTTCCGAGCTTCACACGCTGACCGAGGGAGAACTCGGTCGATGAAACCCGATCTCAACGCCGCCATCCAGCCGCTCGTGGTCGGACTCAACGCCGTGATCTTCGCGGCTTCCGAAGGCGAGTTGAAAGTACTGGTCACCGAGAGCGTTGAAGGCGGCGAGCCGGCCCTGCCCTTCGGTCCCTTCGACCCCAGCGCCCACCGCACTTTCGAGATCGGCCTGCGCGAATGGGTGCGGGACCAGACCGGGTTTGAACTCGGCTATGTGGAACAGCTCTACACATTCGGCGACCGGGGGCGCGAGGCGCCGCTGGCCGCGCTGGCGGGCGCGCAGGATGCGCGGGTGCTGTCCGTGGGGTATCTGGGCCTGACGCCGGACGCTCGCCCGCTGAACAATACTGAAGCGCATTGGGACAGCTGGACGCGTTTCTTCCCCTGGGAAGATCATCGCTGCGGCCGTCCCGCCATCCTGATCCGTGTCATAGAGCCGGCCTTGCGCTCCTGGTGTGATGAAGCCGCCGCGCCCGGTCGTCGCGCCGCGCGCTTTGATCGCGTCCGCGCCACTTTCGGTCTGGATGGCGCCCTGTGGAATGAAGAGCGCGCGCTTGATCGTTATGAGCTGCTGTACGAGGCTGGCCTCGTCGCAGAGGCCGCCCGCGACCGCGGCGAACCGAACGCCGCGCCGGACGGCATGGGCGTCGCCATGGCGTCGGACCATCGCCGCATCCTGGCGACGGCGCTCTCGCGTCTGCGCGGCAAGATCAAATACCGCCCCGTTGTGTTTGAACTGATGAGCGACAGCTTCACTCTGTCGGACCTGCAGCGCGTTGTGGAATCGGTCTCCGGCTTCCCCCTGCACAAGCAGAATTTCCGCCGCGCGCTGGATCGGGCCGGCTTCGTCGCAGGAACAGGCCGGGTGGAAAGCCAGACCGGCGGTCGCCCGGCCGAGCTTTACCGGTTCGCCCGCGAGAACCTGACCGCGGGCGCCGCCCTAGGCCTGTCCATTCCCCGCGCCAAGGAAAGCGGCTAGCGCGCCTTCTTCGCCAGCCTTTCCCGCCAGGCTTCATATCCGTCCGTGAATGCGGACAGCGCCTCGGCGCGCGCCTGTCCCCGACCCACGCCCGCCATGTGAATGGGATTGCGGACCTGATCGGAACTCCGGGTCCATTGCGCGCCGCGACGCTTGTTCACATCCAGACAGTCGCGCGACCAGTCCAGGCCGCAAAACTCGGCCATTCGCCGGCTCTCGCCCTCGGCGTCGCCGACGAGCGCCTCATAGGACTGGACATGCAGCGCCTGCGGCGCCAGATCGCGCCAGTGCGCCATGAGGTCCTCGTAAAGCGCGATATAGCCGCCAAGCTCGGCCAGGTCATAGGCATAGGGATGCAGGGTTCCGAGGAAATGGTTGGCGTAGATCGACCAGCCCATGTCCAGGCCGTTGCGGCGCATCTGGATGAGACTGGCGCGCGGCAGGATCAGACGGATCACGCCGATCAGCGCGAAATTGCCCAGCATCTTGTCGGTGAAGCGCTCCGCGCCCGGAAAGCGCTGGCGCACGGCGTTCGTGTAGATCTGCGCAAGGCTGACACGGTTTTGCGGGACGGCGCCCGGCAAGGCGTCCGCACGCCCGCCCGCCTGTTCATAGGCGCCCAGGGTTTCCGACAGGGTGGTGAGCTCGCTCCCGGCGGTGACGCCCGGCATGGCGGCCAGAATGGATTCGGTCAGGGTGGAGCCGCTGCGCGGCATGCCCACGATGAAGATCGGCGCCGCCTCAACCTCGATCGGAGCCGCTTTCGCCAGAGCCTCTGCAGAGAATACGGACTTGATCAGATCGAACTGCTGCTCGACCTGCTGCAAGTCAAAGGCATAGCTCTGGCGCAGGGCTGCGTTCGCGCGATGGAGCACCTCCATCTGCTGGTCCTCGCGCCCCAGATCGCCCAACGCCTTGGCCAGACCGAAGCCGGCTGACGCCCGCTCGGCTGTCAGCGGCGTTTCGTCCACAAAGCGTTCGAGACGTTTGAAGAACGCGTCTTCGGACACGGTCTTGCGGGCCAGGGCCGCCCGGAAGAAGGCGTCTGCATTCTCGGGCGCCAGACGGCTCAGCGCCTCATAGGTCTCGAAGGCGTCTTCCACTCGCCCCAGATTTCTCTGCGCATCTCCCAGATATTCAAGGGTCTGAGGATGCTCGGGCGTCAGAGCAAGCTGGGCGCGGAAGTCTGCTTCCGCCTCTTCAAGCCGTCCAAGCCCATAAGCGGCCTGTCCCCTGAAGAAGTGCAGGAAACCCGTGTCCGAGAGACGCTCAAGCAAGGCGGAATAGCCTTGGATTGCGTCCTGAAGGCGTCCCGCTGCATGCAAGGCGCGTGCGTGTTCAAAGGCTTGAGCTGTAGACATCCGAGAACTGACTGCGCCCTTCGACAACTTCCTGAGGTGTAGACGCTCTGATCAAGCCCCTAGGCGACCAGCTATGAAGGAAGTCCGGAGCTGTCTCAATCGCTTCAGCGGCCACCCTTTATTAACACTCAGTAATCTTTTCGCAATTCATGAGCAGAGGGCTGAGTTCGGGCCTTCCCGAGGCCGTGTTCCGCCATCATGACCCGTCATGAAAGTTTCAACTTGCCACCCCCTTTCATCGGCGTATATTCGCCCCCACTTAGGCTCATGTAGAGCAAAAGGTCGGCGACACCTTCGAGTGATCGCCGTCGTTTAAGGCCCTTGAAATGCTCATATCGAGCATAAGTCTGCACATAAGAGGGCTGAAGGAGGACGACCATGGACGGCATGAGCTGGACTGAAACCGGTAAGGACGCCGCCGAGCGCATCTGGCCCGAGGCGAGCGCGCTTGTGTATGACGACGCCGTCAAGGCGCGCACGGATCATCTCTATGCGCGCGTCAAGGACGTGGTCACCCCGATGGAATGGCCGGCCTTCGCGCCGCTGATCGACGCCATCAACCAGCTCAAGGCTCTGCGTGGCGCGACCATCCTGGCGCACAACTACATGACGCCGGAAATCTTCAACTGCGTCGGCGATATTACCGGGGATTCCCTGAAACTCGCCCAGGTCGCCGCCGAAGCGGAAGAAGACATCATTCTGCAGGCCGGCGTGCATTTCATGGCCGAAACCGCCAAGATCCTGTCGCCGAACAAGACCGTGCTGATCCCCGACATCGAAGCGGGTTGCTCGCTCGCGAGCTCCATCACCGGCGCGGACGTGCAGGCGATCAAGGCGGCCTATCCCGACTATCCCATCGTCACCTATGTGAACACGTCCGCCGAGGTGAAGGCCTATTCGGATATCTGCTGCACCAGCTCGAACGCCGTCCAGGTGGTCGAGGCTGTGGCCAAGCAGTGGAACACCGATACGGTCATCATGATCCCCGATCAGTATCTGGCGAAAAACGTCGCCGCCCAGACCGGCATCAAGATCCTGACCTGGCAAGGCGAGTGCGAAGTGCACGAGCAGTTCACGCCGCAGGATATTCAGGATCTGCGAGACGCGCACCCCGAAGCGGTGATCATCACCCACCCCGAATGCCCGCCCGAAGTGATGGCCGCGGCCGATTTCGCCGGCTCCACCGGGGCGATGGCCGCCTATGTCAAAGACAAGGCGCCGAAAAAGGCGATCCTGATCACCGAGTGCTCGATGAGTGACAATGTCTCTGTCGAGAACCCCGGCGTTCAGTTCATCAAGCCCTGCAATCTGTGCCCGCACATGAAGCGCATCAGCCTGACCAATATCTATGAAGCGCTGCGCGACATGAAACACGAGGTCGAGGTCGATCCGGTGATCGCGGAGAAAGCCAAGGCCAGCCTGCAAGCCATGCTGGACCTGCCCAAGGCTGACAATCCGCCGAGCTTTGACACCGGTAAACCGCTGGCCAACGTGCCTTATGTGGCGATCTGAATCTGACAAGCGCCCGCTCCGGCGGGCGTTTTCTTCTGTGGTGATGCTTTGACCCACCCCATCCTCATTGTCGGCGCCGGGATCGCCGGGTTGTGGACGGCCTTGAAGGCCGCGCCCCATCCCGTCGTCCTGCTGACGGGCTCCACCCTGGGGGATGGCTCCTCGACCGGCTGGGCGCAGGGCGGGGTGGCGGCGGCGCTTGGCCCTGATGACAGCGCGGCGCTGCATGCCCGCGATACGGTGATGGCGGGCGCCGGGCTGGTGGATGAGACCGCCGCCATGGTGCTGGCGAGCGCAGGGGCCAGCGAAGTCCGCGCCCTCTATGACATCGGCGCCGGGTTTGAACGCAAGAAAACTGGCGGCTGGTCCTTGTCGCGCGAGGCCGCGCACTCGGTCGCCCGCGTCGCCCGGATGAAGGGTGATCAGGCAGGAGCGGGCATTCTCGCCGCTCTGATTACCGCCGTGCGCGAGGCCGACCATATCGAGATCCGGGACGGCTGGCGCGCCGAAGCCCTGCTGCCCGATCAGGCCAGGGGCTGCGCCGGTGTTCTGGCGCGGGATCCTGAAGGCAGGCTGCACCCGATCGAAGCAAGCCATACCGTGCTCGCCACGGGCTCTATTGGCGGGCTTTATGCGGTCACCACCACGCCCTGGACCAGCCAGGGGCAGGCCATGGTGATGGCGGCCCAGCTGGGCGCGGTGATCCGTGATCCCGAATTTGTCCAGTTTCACCCCACCGCCATTGATATTGGCCGCGACCCGGCGCCGCTGGCCACTGAAGCCCTGCGCGGGGAAGGCGCAGTACTGATTGACCGCAACGGCCATCGCTTCATGCCGGACGTGCATGAGCTGGCCGAGCTGGCGCCGCGCGACGTGGTCGCCCGCGCCGTTCATGCGCAGAACCTGTCGGGCGCGGGCGCCTATCTCGATGCCCGCGAGGCGGTGGGCGCGGCGTTTCCTGACCATTTCCCGGCGGTCTTCGCAGCGTGCATGAGCGGCGGCGTTGATCCGCGCACCGATCCGATCCCGGTCGCCCCGGCCGCCCACTATCATATGGGCGGGGTGGAAACCGATCTTGATGGCTTTACCGGCGTGCCGGGCCTGTGGGCGGTGGGTGAATGCGCCTCCACGGGCGTTCATGGCGCGAACCGTCTGGCGTCCAACTCATTGCTGGAAGGTCTGGTCTTTGGCCATCGCGCCGCGGACGCCATCAGGCGCGCGCCCAGCCGCACGGTGAAGACCGGAGAGGCCAAGACCCCGCCCGCCCTGCCTCACAGCGCCCTGCAGACCCTGCGCGCCAACATCAGCGCGCACGCCGGCGTCATCCGCGATGCGGAGGGGCTGAGTGCGCTCTCCACCCTGATTCACGCGTTGGAAGCCGAGCACGGCGCTGCGCCGGCCCTGGTCGCCGCGCGCTTTCTGACCCAGGGCGCGCTGGCGCGCGAGGAAAGCCGGGGCGGGCACAGCCGCACGGATTTCCCGCACACCGCCCCCCGGGGCGGCCATACCCGCCTGAAACTTGCTGACCTCTACCCGGCGCAGGCCAAGCTGCGCCAAGCCGGAGCCGCCTGACATGACCCCTGCCCTGCCGCGCCACATCATCCACGCGCTCGTCACCCGTGCGCTCGAGGAAGATCTGGGCGGGCGCGGCGATGTCACCTCGCTCGCCACCATTCCGGCCGACAGGAATGCGAGCTTTGTCATCGCAAGCCGCGCCAATGGCGTGCTGGCCGGCCGGCAGGCCGCCGACGCCTGTTTTGATCAGGTGGATCGCGATATCGCCGTCACCTGGCGCAAGCGCGACGGTGATATTCTGGAAAAAGGCGATGTGGTCGCCCTGGTCGAAGGGCCAGCCCTTGGCATCCTGACGGCGGAACGCCCGGCGCTGAATTTTCTCGGGCGGATGAGCGGCATCGCCACGCTTACTCGCCAGTATGTCACAGCCATCGCGGACACGGGCGCAGTCATCGCGCACACCCGCAAAACCACGCCGGGCCTGCGCGCAGTCGAATTGCAGGCGGTGCGCGCGGGCGGCGGCAGCTATCACCGCTACGGCCTCGATGACGCCATCCTGATCAAGGATAACCATGTGGCCGTGTGCGGCTCGGTCGGGGAAGCGGTGAAACGCGCCCGCTCCTTCGCCGGTCACATGACCCGCGTCGCGGTCGAGGTGGATCGGCTCGATCAGCTCGAAGAGGCCCTCTCCGCGGGCGCGGAGAGCGTGCTGCTCGATAATTTCAGCCTGGACGATCTGCGCGCCGCAGTGCTTCTGACCGATGGCCGCGCCAATCTGGAAGCCTCGGGCGGGGTCAATCTGGAGACTGTCCGCGCCATCGCGGAAACCGGCGTCGATGTGATCAGCGTTGGCGCCCTGACCCATTCCGCGCCCAATTTCGATCTGGGGCTCGACGAGCGCTAGGCCGCCAGCCAGCGCTTCATCTGCGGAAACGGGCCCGGATCGGCCGGATCGCCAAAGGGCGGCGGGGCCGAGCACAGCTCAGCTCGAACAAGCCCCTGAACGCCAGGGAAGAAGCCCTGCGCCACCTGCATCATCACCAGCTGCGGCGCACCGCCATGCTGGCCGCCATAGCCTTGCTCCCAGAACACGCACGCGGGCGACACGCCCGCCGCCAGCGCCGCGGCATAGGACCAGGCGATGGCTTGCGGTTCGGTGCGGGCGATCTGGGCCGCTTCCGCGTCAGTAACACCAAGCTCCGGGTCCGCGATCAGGGCGGCGGCGCAGGCGTCGATATTACCGTCGAGATGATTGCGCAAACGCCCCGGAGCGACAGCCAGATGCCCCGCCTCATGCAGGATGTCGCCAGGCGAGCCCAGACGCTCGGGATCGACGACCAGAGCGCCCTTCTTGATCACCACGCCGGGCAGGAAGCTGTCCTCTGACAGCGCCGATCGCGTCACGGGCAATCCGATCCGGTTCAGGAACATCTCGATGGGCGCCAGCGCCTCGGCATGGATCATGATCGCTCCCCCATAGGGAGAACTCTATCGCCCTTCAGGCGATCAGGCCATGGATCCGCAATCAAAAAGGCCGCCCATCGGGCGGCCTTTTCATCGTCAGGCTTCACGCTCGGCGAGCAGTCGTCGCTCAGAGCGATTGGGGAAGCGGTAGAAGACATGCGAGCCGATGCGCCGGGTTCGCACCAGCGTATCATTCCAGTGCGGGTCGACCGCCGTGGTGTGGTAGTGCGTCGCGCGGTTGGTCACCGGACGGGCAAAGCCCATCAGGGCATGGTCGGCCACGTTTTGCGCCCGCTCCCAGCCCCGACCATAGGGCGCGACCGCCATCGAGCCGTCGCAGGTGAAGGTGAACTGGCAGCCCGTCGAGCGCTCGGCGCCCTGATAGACCACGCCGCAGATCGTGTTCGGATAGGCGCGATGCAGCGAGCGGTTGATCACCACTTCGGCCACCGCCATCTGGCCCGCCAGCGTCTCGCTGCGCGCTTCGTAATAGATGGCTTCGGCCAGACAGCGACGCTCACGCGCGGCGTTGCGGGCGGCGTCGAGCTCATTGAGATTGAGCGCACCGACGCTGTCGATGGCGCGCTGAACCAGCACGGCGCCCTCCACGGGATCGGAATCGATCTCGAAGCTGGCGAAGGTGAAGGGCGTGTCGGCGCTCTGCGGGGTCCGGCTCTGTTCGAATTCCAGGAATTCCAGCGCCAGTTCGCGAAGATCGCCGGCCTCGTCCTGCTCTTGCGCCCGTTCCGGCGCCAGGCTCACGCCCAGCGCGATGACAGCGAACGCCGCCAGCACGCCGAAACCGGCCAGGGCGCTCTTGGCGCGAAGGAGAAGAGTCGTAACCGTCAAGTTCACAAAACTCCAAGGGGCTCGCCCTCAATCAGGGACGCAGCGCCATCAGCAAGATCAGGACCATGAATGAGTGTCCTGAACGCGCTCACCGTCTAAGTGGTGGGCTTGGATGAAGCCGGGGTCAATAAGGATCGACTATGCCCGAAATAAGGCGCGAAACCGCCCCTGCAAGAGCAGAGACGGTTCCTTGTTGATCTCACAATGACTTAGCGCGCCGTTCAATCACCGCTCTTGAGAACGGCCTGCGCCGCCGCCAGGCGCGCAATCGGCACCCGGTATGGCGAACAGGACACATAATCGAGCCCGGCCGATTCGCAGAAGCGGATCGAGGCGGGATCCCCGCCATGCTCGCCGCAAATCCCCAGTTTCAAACCGGGACGGGTGGCGCGACCGCGCTCGGCGGCGATCTTAACGAGATCCCCGACGCCGTCCTGATCGAGGGAGACGAACGGGTCCTTCTCGAAAATGCCCGCTTCCAGATACTCGCTCAGGAACTTGCCCGCGTCATCGCGCGACAGGCCGAACGTGGTCTGGGTCAGGTCATTGGTGCCGAAGGAGAAGAACTCGCCATGCTCGGCAATGTCACCGGCGCGCAGCGCGGCGCGCGGTAGTTCGATCATGGTGCCGATCAGGTATTGCGGACGCTTGCCGGTCTCGCGATCAACCTCGTCAGCAACAGCCTCGACGCGGACCTTCAGGATTTCGAGTTCTTTCGCAGTGGCCACGAGCGGGATCATCACCTCGGCGACCGGTTTGACGCCGGTTTCCTTCTCCACAAGCGCCTGCGCCTCGAAAATGGCGCGCGCCTGCATCTCGTAGATTTCGGGGAAGGTGATCCCCAGGCGACAGCCGCGATGGCCCAGCATGGGGTTGGATTCCGACAGATCCTTGGCGCGTTCCCAAAGGCCCTGGGCGGGCAGGCCCGTCGCATCGGCCACCGCCTGCACATCCTCTTCGGTGTGCGGCAGGAATTCATGCAGCGGCGGGTCCAAGAGGCGGATGGTGCACGGACGGTCTTCCATGATGCGGAAGATTTCCGCGAAATCGTCACGCTGCATGGGCAAGATCTTGGCCAGCGCCGCGATGCGGCCGGTCTGGTCTTCGGCCAGGATCATCTCACGCACGGCCGCAATGCGGTCGGCGTCAAAGAACATGTGCTCGGTGCGGCACAGGCCGATGCCTTCCGCGCCGAACTCCTTGGCCGTCTGGACATCGGCGGGGGTTTCGGCGTTGGCGCGCACCTTCATGCGGCGCGCCTTGTCGGCCCAGGTCATAAGCGCCGCGAAATCGCCGGTCATTTCCGGCTTGATCATCGGCGCTTCACCCATCAGCACTTCGCCAGTGGCGCCGTCCACGGTGATGATGTCGCCATCCTTCACCACACGGCCCCGCGCGGTGAAGCTGCGGGCGTCATTGTCGATGCGGATTTCGCCGGCGCCGGAGACGCACGGACGGCCCATGCCGCGCGCCACGACGGCGGCGTGGCTGGTCATGCCGCCGCGGGCGGTGACGATGGCCTGGGCGGCGTGCATGCCGTGAATGTCTTCCGGGCTGGTCTCGACGCGCACCAGAATGACCTTCTCGCCCTGCGACGCGCGGGTCTCGGCCTCGTCCGCGTCAAACACCACAGCGCCCGATGCCGCGCCGGGGCTCGCGGGCAGGCCCTTGGCCAGCACATCGCGCGTATAGCTTTCATCAATGGTGGGGTGCAGCAGCTGATCGAGCTGGGTCGGATCGACGCGCAGAACGGCCTCGTCCTCGCTGATCAGGCCCTCGGCCACCATTTCCACGGCGATCTTCAGCGCCGCCTTGGTGGTGCGCTTGCCGTTGCGGGTCTGCAGCATCCACAAACGGCCCTGCTCGACCGTGAACTCAATGTCCTGCATGTCGCGATAATGGTTCTCGAGATTGTCGAAAACCTCGCACAGCTGGGCGAACACGTCCGGCATGGCGGTTTCCATGGACGGCAGATGGTCATCCATCTTCTTGCGCATGGCTTCGGTCAGGCATTGCGGCGTGCGGATGCCCGCCACCACGTCCTCGCCCTGGGCGTTGATCAGGAACTCGCCGTAATAGCCCTTCTCGCCGGTGGACGGGTCGCGGGTGAACGCGACGCCCGTGGCCGAGGTGTCGCCCATATTGCCGAACACCATCGCCTGAACGTTCACCGCCGTGCCCCAGCTGGCGGGGATGTCGTACATGCGGCGATAGGTGATGGCCCGGTCATTCATCCAGGAGCCGAACACCGCCCCGATCGCGCCCCAGAGCTGGTCGCGGGGATCGGTGGGGAACGGGAAATCAAGCGCGCGCTGAACGGCCTTCTTGTACTGCGCGATCACCTCTTCCCACTCTTCAGCGGTGATTTCGGTGTCGAGATTGTAGTCGCGCTCTTCCTTGAAGGTCTCAAGGATCTCCTCGAACGTGGAGTGCGGCACGCCCAGCACCACGTCCGAATACATGGTGATGAAACGGCGATAGCTGTCGAGCGCGAAGCGGCGGTCGCCCGAAAGCTTGGCGAGGCCTTCGGTGGTCTCGTCATTGAGGCCGAGGTTCAGCACCGTATCCATCATGCCCGGCATGGAGGCGCGGGCGCCCGAGCGCACCGAGACCAGAAGCGGGTTGGACGGATCGCCAAACTTTTTGCCGACCTTGGCTTCAAGATCGGCCAGCGCCGCCTCGACCTGATCATTCAGATCAGACGGATACTCGCGGTCGTTCTCATAGAAAGCGGTGCACACCGCCGTGGTGAGCGTAAAGCCGGGCGGAACCGGCAGGCCGAGCTTGGCCATTTCAGCCAGGTTCGCGCCCTTGCCGCCCAGAAGATTGCGATCCTCGCGGTCGCCGTCCGCCGAACCGCCGCCGAATGCATAGACCCACTTCGTCATGGGGCTCACCTTCCTGATCGTCAAAACGGAGAAAAGAGCAGACGCCCCCGCGCCTACCCTTCCAACCGTGAGAAATCCGCCACTTGATCAGCTGCTGCGCGAATCCGCGACAACAGCAACAATCTATTGCGACGCACCATAGAATCTTCTGCGTTCACGACAACCGCCTCGAAGAAGGCGTCGACCGGTTCGCGCAGTTGCGACAGCGCCGACATGGCGCCTTCAAAGTCTTCCGATGTCAGAGCAACCGACGCCACCTCGTCCGCGCCCTCAATGGCCGCGATCAGCGCGCGCTCTTCAGCGGCGTCCGCAGTCTTGGCGATGGCGATCATCAGGGCGGCGTCCGTGTCCTTATCCGAGCCGGAAACAGCTTCGGCGCGGGCCGATGCAAGATCGAAGCCCTTCTTCTCTTCCGCCGTCAGAATGTTCGCCGCCCGGCGATAGCCCTGCAGCAGCGCCTGACCATCGTCTGAATTCATGAAGGCCTGCAGCGCGCGCGCCTTCTTGGTGACGCGCACCAGATCGTCATCACCCAGCGCGAACACGGCGTCGATGACGTCGTGCTTCACGCCTTCATCCTTGAGGTGGACCTTCAGGCGGTCGGCACAGAAGGCGAGGAGGTCATCGCGCTTGGCAATCATGTCACCCTGCACGCCACCATCACCACCAGCGGAGTCGAGAACAGTCGGCGAGAAGAGCTTTTTGAGAGCCAGACGATAATCCCCATCCAGCAAAATCCGGATCACGCCCAGCGCCGCGCGGCGCAGGGCGAACGGGTCTTTCGAGCCGGTCGGTTTTTCATCAATCGCCCAGAAGCCGACCAGCGTATCCAGCTTGTCCGCCAGCGCGACGGCGGCGCTGACCGGCGCGGTCGGCACATCATCGGACGGGCCTTGGGGTTTGTAATGATCCTTGATGGCGTCGGCGATCTGCGGATCAAGGCCGGCGTCGAGCGCGTAATAGCGGCCCATCGCGCCCTGAAGCTCGGGAAATTCATAGACCATCTGGCTGACGAGATCGGCTTTCGCCAGACGCGCGGCCTTCTCGGCCATGTCCGCATCTGCGCCCACGACCGGCGCCAGCTCGCGCGCCAGCTTGGCCACGCGCTCGACCTTGTCGGCCACACTGCCCAGCTTTTCGTGGAAGGTGACCTTGCCAAGCTCTGACGCCATCGCCTCAAGCCCGGTCTTGCGATCCAGATCCCAGAAATGCCGCGCGTCTGACAGGCGGGCGGAGAGCACGCGGGCATTGCCCGCCGCAATCGCCTTGCCGCCATCGGGCGCGTCCTGATTGGCCAGAACCACGAATTTGCTGGTCAGCCGCTGAGATTTCGGATCACGCACCGCGAAGTATTTCTGGTGCGTCTTCATGGTCAGCGCGATGACTTCCGGCGGCAGGTCGAGGAAGTCGGGGTCCATATCGCCAAGGATCGGCGCAGGATGTTCGACCAGCCCCGTCACCTCTTCCAGAAGCCCCTGATCCTCGATCAGCTCCAGCCCCGCCTCTTCACAGACGCGGCGGGCGCCGTCGAGCACCAGCTGTTTGCGCTCGTCCCGGCGCAGGATCACGCCATTTTTGCGCAGCTTGGCTTCGTAATCGGCAAAGTCCCTGACCGAGAATGGGCCGGAGCCGTGAATGCGGTGGCCGTCGGTGACATCGCCGGAATTGATGCCAAAGACCTCGGTCTTGATGACCTGACCGTCGAGCAAAGAGATCAGCGAGCGCAGCGGGCGCACCCAGCGCTGGGCCGTCTCGCCCTTGCCGAACTTCATGGATTTGGGCCAGGGGAAGCTCTTGAGGATGTCGGGGATGGCTTCAGCGATCACCTCGGCGGTCTCCCGCCCCGGCTTCTCGATGACGGCGATATAGAAGCTGCCCTTCTTGCCCTCTTCGATCTTGCACTGATCAAGGCTGGTGATCCCGGCGCCGCGCATGAAGCCTTCGAGCGCCTTTTCCGGCGCATCGGTGCGCGGACCCTTGCGTTCCTCGCGCACATCCTCGGTCTTCAGCGGCAGCCCCTCGATCACGACACCCAGACGACGCGGGCCGGAGAAGGCCTCAAGGCTGTCCCATTTCAGGCCCGCCTCTTTCAGGCGGTCCGACATCAGACGGGCAAGGTCCTCCTCGGCGCGCGCCTGCATGCGCGCGGGGATTTCCTCGCAGAAGATTTCAAACAGAAACTGGGCCATGGGGAGGTGTGATACTCGGAAGGTCTGTGTCAGGAATTCTGGGTGGCGAAGGCGCGCTGGAAGGCGGGCCGTTCGGTCATCCGCTGGGCGTAGGCGCTCATGGCCGGGGTCTTGGGGAACATGCCGAACTGCATCGCCCAGTTCACCGCCCCGCCCACAATCAGGTCCGCCGCGGTGAACCAGTCACCGAACAGATACGGGCTCGCCAGCGACAGGCGGTTCTCCAGAACCCGCGCCACCAGCTGCACATTGCCCCAGCCGGCCGAGCGTTGATTGGTCTCGAACTTCATGCCCGCCTGCAGCATGGCCGGCTCGATGGAGGCGGCCTGGAAGACGATCCAGCGCAGATACTCGCCCCGGCGCGGATCATCGATTTCCGGCGCCAGATTGGCGTTGTCCTTGTACTTGTCCGCCAGATAGAGCGCGATGGCGACCGTTTCGGTCACGACCGTGTCGCCATCCACGATCACCGGGATCTTGCCCATCGGGTTCAGCGCCAGAAAGCTTTCCGACCGCATGGAGCCGTCTTCATAGTCGACTGGCTTGAGGTCGTAGGACACGCCGAGCTCTTCCAGCAGCCACAGCGTCATCACCGCCCGCGATTGCGGGTTGTAGTACAGATGCACGGTCATGCCGCTTGCTCCTCGCGTTGTTTTTCAAGCGCCACCCAAGCGCTGGCGCAGCCCTTGGCCAGTTCGCGCACCCGCGCGATCCAGCTGGCGCGCTCGGCCACCGAGATCGCCCCGCGCGCATCCACCAGATTGAAGAGGTGCGACGCCTTCAGGCACCAGTCATAGGCGGGCAGCGGCAGCGGCGTCTCCAGCGCGAGAAGCGCCTGACACTGTTTCTCTGCGTCGGCGAACCATTTGATCAGCATGTCCACATCGGCATGCTCGAAATTGAAGGTCGATTGCTGACGCTCGTTCTCGAGGAACACGTCGCCATAGCTCATCCCGGCGCCGTTGAAGTCGAGGTCGTAGACGTTCTCGACGCCCTGCACATACATGGCGAGGCGTTCCAGACCATAGGTCAGCTCGCCTGAAACGAGCTCCACATCAAGACCGCCAACCTGCTGGAAATACGTGAACTGGCTCACTTCCATGCCGTCGCACCAGACTTCCCAGCCCAGCCCCCAGGCGCCCACGGTGGGGTTCTCCCAGTCGTCTTCCACAAAGCGCACATCATGCAGCTTGCGATCAATGCCGATGGCGTCGAGTGAACCCAGATACAATTCCTGCAGATTGGCCGGGCTCGGCTTCAGCAGGACCTGGAACTGATAATAGTGCTGCAGGCGATTGGGGTTCTCGCCATAGCGGCCATCGGCGGGACGACGCGAGGGCTGCACATAGGCCGCCCGCCAGGGCTTGGCGCCCAGAGACCGCAGCGTCGTCGCCGGGTGCAGCGTGCCCGCGCCCACTTCGGTGTCATAGGGCTGCAGGATGGCGCAGCCCTGATCGGCCCAATAGCGCTGAAGGATGAGGATCAGATCCTGAAAGCTCGGGGCTTTTGAAGCGGTCATCGGCGGGCGTCCGGTCGGCAGTTTTCAAGGAAAGCGCCCGACAGGAAATCGCGGACGCAAAAGCGCGCGCGACACTAGGCCCGCCAGCGCCCCCGATCAAGCAAGAGGGGCGGTGAGAGCGGTGATCCCTTCTGAATTCCCGAGCGAACAGCGCGAGGCCCGGAAAATGCCTCCGCTTAAGCGCTCTATCCTGCATAAGGCCCCAGCTCTGCACTGCGCTTGGCCGGGATTTCAGCATTTATGTGTGTCATCCCGGCCTTGAGCCGGGATCTGCCCGTTTCATTTCTGTGATCAGAATAGAGAGCTTTCGGTAGATCCCGGATCGCTTCGCGTCCGGGATGACAAGGAAAACCCTACCCTCGCCCCTCGCGCTCAAGCTTGCGCCGGACCGCTTCGGCAGCAGCGTCCGCGGTCTTGTCGCGGCGGGTTTTGGCGGGACGGGTGAAGAAGATGAAGGCGATCACCGCGCCCGCCGCCAGCAGAAGCGTCAGCTCCAGCATTCTAGAGCCCGAAGCGCGCCCAGACTGCGCGCAGTTCAACGCCATCGAGCGCCGCGCCGAACAGACGCGAGAGCGGGCCTTGGCGGGCGGGGCTGAACACTTTCACGCGCACATCCTCGCCAAAGCGGGCGCGAACGACGCTGCGCAGATCGCCGATTTCGTCGGCGATGCCGTTCTGGAGGGCTTCGGTTCCGGTAAAGACCGAGCCGTCAAACAGCTCCTCGCCCTCTTGCGGATTGAGCTTCTCGCCCCGGCGCGATTTGACGAGCTCGATAAACTGGCCGTGCACGGTGTTGAGCAAACGCTCCATGCGTTCTTTCTGGGCGTCGGTCTCGGGCGAGAACGGATCAGCGATCAGCTTGCTCTTGCCCGCCGTCTTCACCCGACGCTCGACGCCGAGTTTCTCCATCGCCTCGGTAAAGCCGAAGCCCGCATTGATGACGCCGATGGAGCCGATGATGGTGGCGGGGTCGACGAAGATCTCATCGGCTGCAACCGCCAGGAAGTACCCGCCGGACGCGGCCACATCCTCACAGAAGGCGAGCACGGCCTTGTCCTTCTCATTCGCCAGCGCGCGGATGCGCTCATGGATGAGGCGCGACTGCACCGGGCTGCCGCCGGGTGAGTTGATCAGGAGCGCTACGGCGGACGCGTCCGTCATCGAGAAGGCTTTCTCGATCTGTTTCTCCACCCGCTGCAGGTTCAGGGCGTTGGCGTTGCGCCCGCCCGACATGATCACTCCTTCCAGCCGGATGACCGGCACCACGGGCTTGTCCATGCCCAGAAGGCTGATGACGGCCTGGCAGGTCTTGTCCCAGGCCGATTTCAGAGTGTCTTTTGCTGACATTGTTTTGCGTCTCCAACCAGATAGGAGAGAGGTGGGGTGTCAGCGGCGAAACTCAAGCCGCGCCTCGCCCCGGAAGATCGCATCCGCGTCCGCCGTGAAACCGGTCCCGCCCGCTTCATGCAGGACCAGCGGCGGCCGGAGCTGTAGTCGCCCTTTGGCGGTTTTCGTCGCCTGCACCAGGACGCGCTTGGCGGGCTCGTCCGCGTGCGCCTGAACGGGAAGCACGTTCACCGCCCCCGCCCGCCCCTTCAGCGCCACCAGAATGTCATCCAGCCGGTCCGCCCGTTGAATGACCGTGAGGACGCCGCCCGATCTGAGACGACGCAAGCCCGTATCGATCCAGGCTGCAAGCCCTGCATCCGACATCCAGGCGGGCGACTTTCCCGCCTTGGGCGCACGTAGGGCGGACGGATCATCAAAATAGGGCGGGTTGAAGAAGACGGCGTCCAGCTCGCGCTCGTCGCGATAGGCCAGCGCATCCCCTTCCGAAACCCGGACCCGGCCTTCCATTCGGTTGAGCGCCACATTGTCCTGCGCCAAGGCCGCCGCTCTCGGGTCCAGCTCGACGCCCGTGAGCTCCACATCCTCATAGAGCGCCGCCGCGCCCAGAAGCGCCGCGCCGGCGCCGCAGCCAAACTCCATGGCGCGCTGACCCGCTTTGAGATTCAGCGCCGCGACCAGCACGGCCGCGTCCATTCCGGCCCGATAGCCGTCTTCAAGCTGGTACAGGCTGATCTTGCCGCCAAGAAAGGCGTCCGGCGTCTGCGTCACGTTTCCTGATCATCCTTGAGCGCTTCGGCCAGCAGGGCCTTGGCGCGATCCCGGTCCTGCTCTCGCACGAGAATCCGACGCTTGATCCAGGGCAAGGCCCCGCCAAAGGTCGAGGCGGTCTGCTCGTCCAGCGTCACCGCCTCGATCCCCGCCTCCTTGAGGACGGCCTGCGCGAAACTGAGTTTCACGGGATCGTTTGTCGCAAGCACTTCGATCATTCCGGTCTCCGACCTATATGCGTGTTCACCTATAATGAACCGTCCAATGCGTTGGCACAGCGTCGCGTGCTTGCCGCTTCAGGGGGCGCTCCCTATTGTGCGGCGCGCTGAACGAGAACATCAAGGGGCTCGGGGTGAACGGACTCCCTCAGGCAGACATTCAGGCAGAACCGGTCAATCCGGTGATCCGGCTGGCCACGCTCGCCAGCGATGACATGGCCGCCGTGGAGGCCGTGATCGAGGAACGTATGGCCAGCGCCACGCGCTCCATACCCCAGACTGCAGACTATCTGGTCGCCGCTGGCGGCAAGCGCATCCGCCCCCTGATCACCGTCACCGCCGCCCGCATGCTGGGCTATGAGGGCGACGGGCATGTCTCCCTCGCGGCGGCCGTTGAGTACATCCATTCGGCCACGCTGCTGCATGACGATGTGGTCGATGAAAGCGAGCTGCGCCGGGGCAAGGCGCCCGCCAACACTGTCTGGGGCAACGCCCATTCGGTTCTGGTCGGCGATTTCCTGTTTGCGCGCTCCTTCATGATGATGGTCGACGCCGGCTCCATGGACGCGCTCCATGTCTTGAGCCGCGCCGCTTCGGTGATCGCCGAGGGCGAGGTGCGCCAGCTGGCCGCCGTGCGCAATATCGACATCAGCCGCGATGAATACATGAGCATCATCGATGCGAAGACCGCGGCCCTGTTCTCCGCCGCCGCCCAGGTCGCTCCGATCCTTTACGGCTCGGACAAGGCGATCGAAGACGGTCTGGAGACCTATGGCCGCGAACTGGGTCTCGCCTTCCAGCTTGTGGACGATGCGCTTGACTATGGCGGCATGGCTGCAGAGCTGGGCAAGAACACCGGCGACGATTTCCGCGAAGGCAAGATCACCCTGCCCGTCGCGCTCGCCATGGAAAACGCCAGCGCCCGCGAACGCGCGTTCTGGAAACGCGTCATCAGCGACGGCGAGCAGACCGACGCCGATTTCGACGAGGCCCTCGCCATCCTGAAGAAACACGGCGCCCTCGACGCCACGCTCGAAGCCGCCCGCACGCACGCCGCGAACGCGGTCAACGCGCTCAAGATCGCACCACAGAACGAATGGACAGAGGCGCTGGCCGCCCTTCCAGAATTCGTTGTCGAGCGCGCATACTGATCCACCGGGCGGCCTTGGCCGCCCTTTTCACATCTGCAAACCGCTAAAGGTCCGCCATGCGCATCTCCAGCCAGTTTGATTCCGGCAATATCGTTGTGAAGTCCGCCACCGATCCCAAGGACATCCGCCTTGAGATCCGAAAGGACAATGGCTCGGATTTCTATCAATGGTTCCATTTCCGCCTGTCGGGCGCGAAGGGCCAGACCTGCCGCATGGTGATCGAGAACGCCGGCGGCGCGGCCTATCTCGATGGCTGGGACGGCTATCAGGCCGTCGCGTCCGAAGACCGCGAAAGCTGGGAGCGGATCGAGACCTCCTATGCGGACGGTCAGCTGGTCCTGACGCTCACCCCGGATGCGGACGCGGTGTGGGTCGCCTATTTTGCCCCCTACTCCATGGCCCGCCATGACGCCCTGATCGCGGCGTGCCAGGCCGATCCGCGCGTGACGCTCGATGTGATCGGGGAAACCCTGGACGGTCGTGACGTGGACCGCCTGATTGTGGGCGAGCCGGGCGAGGGCAAGAAGACGCTGTGGATCACCGCGCGCCAGCACCCGGGCGAAAGCATGGCCGAATGGGCGGCCGAGGGCCTTCTGGAACGCCTGCTTGATGACACTGATCCGGTCGCGCGCAATCTGCTGTCAAAAGCCGTCTTCCACATCGTGCCGAACATGAACCCGGACGGGTCCTTCCGCGGCCATCTGCGCACGAACGCCAAGGGCGTGAACCTCAACCGCGAATGGGACAAGGCGAGCGCGGAAAACTCTCCCGAAGTCAAAT
The DNA here is from genome assembly GCF_000152745.1 of Oceanicaulis sp. HTCC2633. Taxonomy (GTDB): domain Bacteria; phylum Pseudomonadota; class Alphaproteobacteria; order Caulobacterales; family Maricaulaceae; genus Oceanicaulis. The sequence continues at coordinate 2,975,336 of NZ_CH672428.1, read as the reverse complement.
GCGTGCTCGACGCCATGGAAGAGACAGGGGTCGACTTCTTCCTCGACATGCATGGCGATGAGGGCCTGCCCTACAACTTCATTGCGGGCGCCGAAGGCGTGCCGGGCTGGACGGACGCTGACCAGAAGAAGCTCGATGGCTACAAGGCGGAGCTGAAACGCTTCAACCCCGATTTTCAGACCCAGTTCGGCTATAAGGTCGATGCGCCGAACAGCGCCGACCTCTCCATCGCCACCCACTGGATGCGCCATCATTTCGGCTGTCTCGCCATGACGCTGGAAATGCCCTTCAAGGACAATGCGGACATGCCGGACACGATCTATGGCTGGTCGCCCGAACGCTCCATGAAGCTCGGCGCCAGCCAGCTCGACGCCATCCGCGCGATGCTGGATCGGCTGTAGGTTCTATGCCGCTACGGACCATGCCTTACCACTTTGTCATCCCGGCCCTGAGCCGGGATCTACTGCAGGCGTCTCTGTGATCAGAACAGAGTGATTTCGGTAGATCCCGGATCGCTGCGCGTCCGGGATGACAATTGGTATTACGAGTGAGGGAGTTCAGAAGGTTCGTAGCGGCAAGTTTCGTACTCTTCTGGGCTCATTGGGGCTGAAGTCCCCCGTTGTTCGTCTGAGCATTCACAAACCTGAGCCTCTTCGACCCAGCGACCACCACCATCAAGGCAAGCATCCATCGGGTCGTAGATCATCAGAGCCACCCCAACGACACAAGCAATCAGCAACATGGCCAAGAGCATCAGTGCCAGGATCAACCTGTTCATCGAAGCCTCCTGATCCAGCTACCGCCCAACAATGCGCCCGACCGAGACGTGCAAGCCGGTCAGGACGACCACCCAGACCGCGAAGACCAGCGGCACGCCGCCGTCCATGATCTGCGCGGCGAGAAGCCCCGTGAGCCCGATCACAGCGGTCAGCCCGCCATAGACAAGCGCAATGGCCTGATGGCTCCATCCGCTATCAATCAGGCGCTGATAGGCATGCTCGCGATGCGCTGACAGCGAAAAGCGGCCATGCCGCGCCCGGCGCAAGAGTGTCAGCAGCACATCGGCCAGAAACACCAGCACCAAGAGCGGGGCGAGCCAGAGCGTGCCGGAAAAGCCGTGATTGACGAGCGCCAGCGCTCCGCCGGCATAGAGCGCGCCGGCGCCCAGCGCGCCCACATCCCCGGCAAAGAGCTTCGCAGGCGGCCAGTTCAGCAGCACGAAGCCCGCAAGGCTCGCGGCCAGCAGCACCCCTGTGATGACGCTGGTCATCACGCCCGCCGCAAGGCCCGCCAGAGCCAGCGCGATGCCTGCGGGGATCATTACCGCGGCGAGAATGCCGTCCGAGCCATCCATGAAGTTCACAGCGTTCACAACGACAAAGACAAAGAGCGCCGAGCCGATCCAGCCGACCAGCGGCGGCAGCGCAAAACCCAGCTCATAGGTCAGCCCAAAGCGGGTGACGGGCCCGGCCGCAGTCACCATCGCCAGACAGAAAATGATGAAGGCGGCGAGCTTCAGGCGCTCATCGAGCACGAACAGATCATCAAGAAAGCCAAGAAACGCGAACATCAGGGTCACCGCCAGCACGCCGCCCAGCGCACCCGCGCCCAGCGGGAACAGGCTCGCGATGATCGCACCCGCCCCCATGCCCGCCAGCACGCCCAGCCCGCCCCCGCGCGGCGTGGGCGCGCTATGGCTCGACCGGGCGTTGGGGAAATCGAGAATGCCGCCCTTCAGGACGAGGAAGGAGACAATCAGGCTGACCAGCCCGGCGCTCGCCGCCATGGCGATCACCGCCCCGCTCACGCCGCGCCCCCGAAGACCACGGCCTTTGCCGTCCAGTCCGCATGTTCGCGCGCAATCACGTCGGCGCCGGCCTGGGCGGCGTCTGCAGTCTCGAACAGCGCAAAGCAGCTGGCGCCAGAGCCGGACATGCGCGCCAGACGCGCGCCGGGTTGAGCGGACAGCACATCAAGCGCCGTCTGGATCACCGGCGTCTGCGCGATGGCGGGCGCCTGAAGGTCATTGCCATCCAGCAGAAGGCGGTCGATGGCGTCATCCAGCGTGCCGGCGATCATCGGCTTGCCTGGCATGAGCCGGCCCGGCTCGGTCGCGTCATACGCCTTGAAGACGGGCCCTGTCGGCACCGGCGCGCCGGGATGCACGATCACCCCATGAAGGGCGGGCCAGGCGATCAGCGGGGTCACCCGCTCGCCAATTCCTTCCATCCGCAGAGGCCGCGCATGCACGCAGGCGGGCACATCCGCGCCCACAACCGTGCCGATCTCGGCGAGTTGCTTGATCGAGAAACCCAGATCCCAGACCCGGTTGAGAAGGCGCAGGGCGGCGGCGGCGTCTGACGATCCCCCGCCCAGCCCCGCGGCAACGGGCAAATGCTTGTCGAGGGTCAGCGTCGCGCCCAGCTCGGGCTTGTCGGCGGCGGCGCGCAACGCATAGGCGGCCTTGAGCACCAGATTCTGCGGATCGGCCTGCAATCCCTCAGCGCCCGGCCCGGTCAGGCTGAGCGTCAGCGTCTCGGCAGGCAGCGCCCGGAGCTGATCGCTCCAGTCCGCGAACACCACAAGGGACTCAAGCGGATGATAGCCATCGGCGCGCGGTCCGCCGACACGCAGGGTGAGGTTGACCTTGGCGGGGGCGAATTCTGTGGCGGCGTCCGTCATGACGTCGCTCATGGCAGATCGGGCGGCCCGGCGTCCAGTCCCAGCTCCAGCCGCCGTTCGACCAGCGCGCGCTCGTCTTCATCGAGATCCAGCTCCAGCGACCGGCGCCATTGAAAACGGGCTTCCAGCGTGCGCCCTGCGGCGGCGTAGGCGTCGCCCAGATGCCAGTTATTGGTGCCGCTGTCAGGGCTGAGCGTGACCGCCCGTTCCAGCCAGTAGATCGCCTCGTCAACTTGGCCGAGCTTGAACTGGCCCCAGCCCAGCGAGTCCACGATGGCGCCATTGGACGGCTCAAGCGAGACGGCCCTCTCAACCATTTGAAGGCCGCGCTCCATCTGCTCGCCCTCGACGATCAGGTTATAGCCCAGATGATTGAGCAGCATGGGTTCGTTCGGAGCCAGATCAAGCGCCTCTTCGAACAGGGGCGCCGCAGCGTCCCAGCCGTCTGCGATCTCCACACAGGCCGCATGATAGAAGACAAAGCGCCAGTCCGGCTGACCGCGTTCCGCAGCTGCTTCAGAGACGCGGGCATAGATCGGAATGGCCTCGCCGCACCGGTCGGTGACGCGCAGCATGTCGGCCAGCAAAAGCTGTCGGGACTGGCTCGGCGTGTCTTGGACCAGCGCCCGCGCTTCCTGCACCAGCGACTCGCGCTGATCCATGCGGAATTCCAGCCAGAGGCGACTGACCAGAACCTGCTCCAGAAGCGGCCCGTCATCAATCTTGCGATACTCGTCGACCGCCGCCTCGCGCAGATCGAGCGTATCCAGGAGCTGCGCGATAGTGAGCGTATTGTAGTCGAACCCGGGGTCCAGACGCTGAACCACGCGCAGGAACAGCACGGTGTATTCCCCGGACGCCCGGTTGCTGATGAGCGAAGCGGGCGGAAACAGCGCCCGCGCTGCGGCCTGACGGAGCGTGTACATGCGCGGCGCGCGCCCGCCCCGGTCGACCCGCGACAGCGCCGCTGCAATATCCGAACGCTCGGCGCCGGGCCCCTCCAGAGCACTGGCGTACAAGGAGCGCGCTTCATCACGCCGTTCCTGACGCTCCAGGAAAGCGCCGTACATCAAGGTGTTGAACGCTCTCAGGCCCGGCACGCCCGCCAGCGCTTCCCGGTAGGCGGCATCCGCCGCATCATCCTGTCCCAGATAGTCCAGGACCAGCGCGCGATGCATCTGTTGCTGGGCGGGGATCATGTCCTCGCTCTCAAGATGAATGCGGGTTTGCGTCCAGGCCGGTGCGTCACCGCGCGCCAGACCGTCCCAGTCAGACAGCACAGTGCTGACCAGCGTGGAGAAGGGCCCGATGGGCGCCGTGCCGATCCGGGCCGCCTCACGTCCGCGACCCAGCTGGATCACGCGCCAGTAAAGCTCTGCAATCTGGGCGGTTTCAGGATCATTCGCCGCGGCTTCCGCCGCCGCATCCGCATGATCGAAATCGCCCGCGATCAGAGCCGCAAAGAATGCGCGTTGGGAGATCAGGCCCGATTCCGGCGCTCGCTCGAGCGCGTCGGCATAATACGCGGCGGACGCATCAAGCTCGCGGGAGGCGCCGGCATACCGCGCCGCCAGATAAGAGCCATAGGCCGATCCGTGCTCATCGCGAAAGATGGGATAGGGCGCACTGACGCACGCGCTCAGAGACAGCCCCAGCCCGAAAGCCAGGACCGATCTCAACGCGGCGCGAATGCCGGGTGCGGGGCGCATGCTCGCCCCGCCCTTACATGTTCGGATAATTGGGACCGCCGCCGCCTTCAGGCGTGGTCCAGTTGATGTTCTGGTTCGGATCCTTGATGTCGCAGGTTTTGCAATGCACGCAGTTCTGCGCGTTGATCACGAACTTGGGCTCGCCGCCTTCATCCGGGGTCACCCATTCATAGACAGCCGCCGGGCAATACCGCGCGGACGGACCGCCATAGACATCGTACTCGGACGATTTCTGCAGCGCCGGATCCTTAACCTTGAGGTGGATCGGCTGATCCTCCTCATGGTTGGTGTTGGAGATGAACACCGAGGACAGACGGTCAAAGGTCAGAACGCCATCAGGCTTGGGATAATCGATCTGCTTGCACTTGTCGGCGGGCTTGAGCGCCTCGGCGTCGGTGCCGCCATGGCTCATCGTGCCGAAGATCGAGAAGCCGAACAGATAGTTGGTCCACATGTCGAGACCGCCCAGCGCGACGCCCAGCACCGTGCCGAACCTGGTCCAGAGCGGCTTGGCGTTGCGAACGGTCTTGAGCTCTTTCTTGACCCAGGACTTGTCATAGGCGTCGGCATAGGCCGTCAGCTCGTCGCCCTGACGGCCCTCGGCGATGGCGTCGAACGCGGCTTCGGCGGCCATCATGCCGGTCTTCATGGCGTTATGGCTGCCCTTGATGCGGGGCACGTTCACGAAGCCGGCCGAACAGCCGATCAGCGCGCCGCCCGGGAAGGTCAGCTTGGGCACGGACTGATAGCCGCCCTCGGTGATCGCCCGCGCGCCATAGGACAGACGCTCCGCGCCCTCGAAGATCGGCGCGATGTCGGGGTGCGTCTTGAAGCGCTGGAATTCGCCGAACGGGAAGAGGTGCGGGTTCTTGTAGTTAAGGTGAACCACAAAGCCGACCGCGACCAGATTGTCGCCGAAATGATAGAGGAAGGAGCCGCCGCCCGTGGAATTGTCCAGCGGCCAGCCCATGGTGTGCTGCACCCGGCCCTTCTTGAAGTTCTCCGGCTTCACGCGCCAGAGCTCCTTCATGCCGATGCCGAATTTCTGCGGATCGCGATCCTCGCTCAGCCCGTATTTGTCGATCAGCTGCTTGGACAGCGAGCCGCGCGCGCCTTCGCCGATCAGGACATACTTGCCGCGCAGCTCCATGCCGGGCTGGTACATGTCCTTGTGACCGCCATCGCGCGCCACGCCCATATCCCCGGTGATGACGCCCTTGACGACGCCGTCTTCCTCGATGAACTCGGCGGCGGGGAAGCCGGGATAGATCTCCACGCCCATGGCCTCGGCCTTTTCAGCCAGCCAGCGGCACAGATTGGCCAGCGAGCCGACATAGCAGCCATGATTGTGCATGAAGGGCGGCATGCCGAAGCCGGGGATCGTCGCGGAGCCCGCTTCGCCCAGCGCCATGAAGACGTCTTCCTCGACCTGGGTGTCGAAGGGCTGGCTGGGATCGTTGCGCCAGTCCGGCAGCAATTCATCGAGCGCCTTGGGATCGAATACGACGCCCGAGAGGATGTGCGCGCCGACTTCGGAGCCCTTTTCAAGAACGGCGATGGAGAGGTCCTGCCCCGTTTCCTCGCAGCGTTGCTTCAGACGGATGGCCGCCGCAAGGCCGGCCGGACCAGCCCCTGCGATGACCACATCATATTCCATGGATTCGCGCTCGATAGACCCGTCGGCCATGTCGTCTCCTACAGTCTCAGCCCCTGCAGCGCTCTTTCGCTGGCGCCGCATTCCCTTTCGTATTAACCCAGCCTTGCGCTATGAGCTAGGGTGAAGCCTCACACGGACCAGATCGGATATCCGCCGCGTCATGACCGCCCCGCTGAACCCTGAAGACATCCGTGCCCTGAAGAGCCTGATCAGCTGGTGGGAGCAGTCCGGCGTCGAGGCGCTTCCGCCCCTGCCCGCGCCCAAATCGGCTCGACCCGCGCCGCCGCCTTCCATGGAGGCACGGGCTACGGGCGCCCAGGCGCGTCAGGCGGGATTCGGCGCCGCGCCGACCCAGAATGGCCGCGCCATGGCTCAGGCCGCCCAGACCGTGGGCGAACTCAAACAGGCGCTCGACGCCTTTGACGGCTGCCCGCTCAAGGCGACCGCCACCCAGACCGTGTACGCGCGCGGCAATCCGCAGGCGGATGTCATGGTGGTTGGCGAGGCGCCTGGCCGGGATGAGGATCGCGAGGGCGCGCCCTTCATCGGACAGGCCGGCCAGTTGCTGGACCGGATGCTGGCCGCTATCGGGCTCAATGAAACCAGCGCCTACATCACCAATGTCGTGTTCTGGCGCCCGCCGGGCAATCGCAAGCCCACTGATGCGGAGATCGAGGCCTGCTTGCCCTTCGCCGAACGCCATATCGAGCTGGTCCGCCCCAAGGTGATCGTCTTTGCGGGCGGCATCTCTGCGCAAAGCCTGCTGCACTCCAAGGCCGGCATCATGGCGCTGCGCGGGCGCTGGCATGACTACACGCTCAGCGATGGGACCATGATCCCCGCCCTGCCCATGTACCACCCCGCCTTCCTGCTGCGTCGTCCGCAGGAGAAGGCCAAAAGCTGGCAGGATCTGTTGAGCCTGAAGGCGAAGCTAGCCGCGCTTTAGATCCGACGCCTCATCCACATCGCGCAAGCGTCTCAACAGCCTGACGCGCTCCATCCCGTGCAGGCTCAGCTGGCGTTCGAGATCGTTGCGCGTCTCCTCATGGGACCAGCGCATGCCGTCAAGCAGGCCCTCCGGGGCCGGGCCGTTCAGCGCGAGCAGCCAATAGCCACCATCCTCGGCCGGGCCGATCACGGCGTCATGGCGCTTGAGGCCAGAGAACGCCGCCGCAATGTCGGCGCGGGTGATCTGGGGCGCATCCGATCCGATCACGCAGACTGGTGCGCGATGCGCGAACACGCGCGCCTGTCGCGCGCCCAGATCACCGCCGCCCTGCAGGGCGCGCGGCAGATGATCGGGCCAGACACCGGGGAAACGACGACGCAGCGCTCGCTCCGGGCTGAGCGTGATGACGGTCTCCCAGCGCGGGTCAGTCAGGCGGCGCAATAATATCGCCGTCATGGCCCGATGCCGCCGCCAGGCCTGCACCTTGCCGATGCCCCTGGCGAGACGGGTCTTGGCGCCGCCGATCACGGGCGCCTTCACAAAGACAACAAGCCGGGGCCGGGACATCAGCGATAACTCCTGGCGAGGTCTGACGGGCGGGCGCCCAGAAAATAGCGCGCCAGCAGAACCAGATTCTTCATCGACCGGCGACGATAGCCGTCAGCCAGGAACTTCTCCGCGCTTGTCTCCGCTCGCGCCGTCAGGGGCCAGAGCCGGTGCTTGCCGATGCGGCGCACCAGATCGACATCCTCGAACAGGGGCCAGGGCTTGAACCCGCCCAGCCGGTCGTAGAAATCCGCGCGGATAAGCAGGCCCTGATCGCCATAGGGCAAACCGAAGGTGCGACAACGCCAGTCCACGGCGCGCTCCAGCCGGCGTGCGCGATGGGACATGTCATCGAGCGTGAACCGGAAATAGCCCGCCCGGTCGCGATGGGCGTTCGCCGACATGAAGGCCGCGACTTCCGTCGACCAGCCCGGCGACAGCCGTGTATCGGCGTGCAGGACCAGCAGCCAGTCCTCCGCCCTGATCCGGGAGCGGGCATAGGCTGCGCCCGCAGCGAGCTGCGCGCCGCGCCCTTTCGCCCCCTGCACCAGATGGCAGCCCAGCCGCCGTGCGGTCTGCGCCGTGCCATCGGTCGAGCCTCCATCGGCCACGACCCAGCCCGCCGACAGACCGGCGCGCTCGGCCTCGGCGAGGCTTTGAAGCGTGCGCTCCAGGCGGGTGTTGGCGTTCAGCGTGGGCAGGAGAGTGATGATCTGGCTCATAGGAGTGAGAAACTCCGGCGGCGCTGTGGAGTCAATGCAAAAATGTTCTTGATATGTTCCAAGCTCTGAGTCACCGTCGGGACATGACCGCACGCTTTGTTCCCGCCCGGGGCATGAGCCCCCTTCCCGAGCCGCTGCAACCGCGCGGCCGCGCCGCCACCTCCAATGCGTCGGGGCGCTTCGAGCGCGACACGCGCGAGCCCTTTGACGATGGCTGGGGCGAAACCGACGCCGCCCCCAAACAGATCCGCACCACGCTGATCAAGGACAATAGCCGCACCATCATCGCCACCAATGACAGCCCGGACATCTCGTTCAACCGGTCGATCAATCCGTACAGGGGGTGTGAGCATGGCTGCATCTATTGCTATGCGCGGCCCAGCCACGCCTATTGGGGCTATTCGGCGGGCGTCGACTTTGAAAGCATGCTGTTCTTCAAGCCCGGCGCCGCGCGCCTGTTAGAGCAGCAATTTCGCAAGCCGTACTACCAGGTTGAACCGATTGTGATCGGCGCGAACACCGACGCCTATCAACCGATCGAGCGGCAATTGCGTTTGACGCGCTCGATCCTCGAGGTCTGCCTGCGCTTCAAGCATCCGGTCAGCCTGATCACCAAATCCGCCGCGATCACCCGCGATCTCGACATCCTGTCCGAACTTGCGGCCCTCGGGCTCGTCAAGGCTGCGATCTCCCTCACCACGCTGGATCGCAAGCTTGCCCGCGCCATGGAGCCCAGGGCCGCAACCCCCAGACGCCGCCTCGAAGCGATGGAAGCGCTGTCAAAGGCCGGCGTGCCGCTGACGGTGATGACCGCGCCGGTCATTCCAGGCCTCACCGATCACGAGATCGAAAACCTCCTGAAGGCGTCGGCCAATGCCGGGGCGCAAAGCGCGGGCTATGTGCTGCTGCGCCTGCCGCTCGAGGTGCGCGACCTCTTCCATGACTGGCTGCGCAAGGTGAGGCCCGATGCAGCGGACAAGGTGATCAACATGGTGCGCGATACGCGCGGCGGCATGGATTACAGTTCGGAGTTTCACGTGCGCGGGCACGGCCAGGGCCCCATCGCGGATATGATCTCCAAGCGGTTCCGCGCCGGCGTGCGCCGCTATGGTCTGGACAAGGACCGTGTGAAATTGCGCTGCGACCTCTTTGAGCGCCCGCTCGACACCGAGGACCAGCTCAGCCTGTTCTGATCCCCCCTGTTCAGGTCATGGACACGGTGCGCTCCGCCGGCAGACTTCCCCCGGCAAAGGGGGAACTCATGCAACTTTTCAGAACACTCATTCTGGGCGTCGCGCTCATGGCGGGCGTGATGACACTGGGCTCGTGCGGCTCCGGCAGCGTGGATTCCATGATCCGCAGCACAATGGATGACGACGTCATCGCCGCCGCGGAAAACATGGTCACCTATCTGGTCGAAGAAGATCGCGACGCCATTCTGGCGCATGCCCACACGCTCGCGCGCATCCAGTTCAGCAGCGGCGGGGCCCTTGATCCCCTGTTCGCCGCCTTTCCGGACACCCCGCCCGACACTCAGAGTTTCGTCCAGTCAGAGACCTCGGCCTATACGCGCATCGGCGGCGGCAGCGGCATCCAGCATGACGTGGTCATGGCGCTGACCTTCAACGAGACCGAACGCTATCTGCTGACCCTGAACTTCCGCATGATTGATGACGAACCGCGTGTGCTCTTCATCGAGTTTGAATCAGCGCCGGACTAGAGCCCGGCTGCAGACTTGTGCGGAGGTGCGATACGCGGCACGAGGAGGTTTTGCTGACGACGCACAGAGTCCTTCCCATGCCTGAAACGCGCCCCACCCCCCTCATCGCCGGTGTTGACGAAGCCGGGCGCGGACCGCTGGCCGGGCCTGTGGTGTGCGCCGCGGTGATCCTGCCGGCGAACTTCTCTGCGCTGGATCAGCTTGATGATTCCAAGAAGCTCAGTGAAAAGCGCCGCGCCGCCCTGTCCGCCATCATCCGGGCCGAGGCGCGGGTGGGCGTGGGCATCGCCGAGCCGGTCGAGATCGACCGGCTGAACGTGCTCCACGCCACCATGGCCGCCATGGTCCGCGCGGTTGAGGGCCTCGGCGTTATCCCCGATGAAATCCTGATCGATGGAAATCGTGTTCCGGCAGGTTTGAGCGCTCCGGCGCGGGCGATTGTGGGCGGGGATGGCCGCGAGGCCTGCATTGGCGCGGCTTCGATCATCGCCAAGACCTTGCGCGACCAGATCATGATCGAGGCGGAAAACCGCTTTAGCGGCTATGGCTTGGCGGGGCACAAGGGCTATCCCAGCCCCAGTCACAAGGCCGCGCTCGAAAATCTCGGCGCCGCGCCCATCCATCGGCTAAGCTATGCGCCGGTGCAGCAGGCCAGACAGGCGCGCGGCCTCTGGAGCACCACATAATGAATCGGCCTTAACCATCGGGTAAGCCGAAACGATTCACCCCTCAGGGAATCAGCGCTGTTGCGAACAGAAGGGCGATTGAGGTGTCAGTGAAAACGAATAACAAGATTCCCGTCGATGTCATCCTGGAGGGCGATTGCGCCGAGGTGATGAAGACGCTTCCCGATGAGAGCGTCGATCTGATCTTCGCGGATCCGCCATACAATCTCCAGCTTGGCGGCGACCTGCACCGCCCGGACAATTCCAAGGTGGACGCGGTCGACAATGACTGGGACCAGATCGGCGACTTTGACGCCTATGACCTGTTCTCCTGCGCCTGGCTGGAAGAGGCGCGCCGAGTCCTGAAACCCAATGGCGCGCTGTGGACCATCGGCAGCTATCACAACATTTTCCGCGTTGGCGCCTTCTTGCAGGATATGGGCTTCTGGATCCTCAATGATGTGATCTGGCGCAAGTCCAACCCGATGCCGAACTTCAAGGGCACGCGTTTCACCAATGCCCACGAGACCCTGATCTGGGCCTCCAAGACCAAGGACGCCAAGCCCACCTTCAACTATGCCGCCATGAAGGCCCTCAATGACGGCGTGCAGATGCGTTCGGACTGGACCCTGCCGATCTGTGCGGGCGGCGAGCGCTTGAAGAACAAGGACGGCAAGAAGGCCCACCCGACGCAAAAGCCCGAAAGCCTCTTGCACCGCGTGCTCCTGGCGACCTCCAACCCCGGCGACGTCGTGCTCGACCCCTTCTTCGGCACCGGCACCACGGGCGCCGTCGCCAAGAAGCTGGGCCGTCATTATATCGGCATCGAAGCGGATCCCGGTTACGCCGACGTGGCGCGCAAGCGCATCGCCGCCATCAACCCCACCAGCGAAGACCTGTTGCAGGTCACCCAGTCCAAGCGCGCCCTGCCGCGGATTCCCTTTGGTTCGCTCGTTGAAGCGGGACTGCTGAAACCGGGTGATACGCTCTATTGCGCGCAGGGTCGTCGCACCGCGCAAGTGCGCGCGGACGGCACGGTGATCGCGGGCGGCCAAGCCGGCTCGATCCACCAGATGGGCGCCCATGTTCAGGGCGCGCCGTCCTGCAATGGCTGGACCTTCTGGCATGTGCGCCAGGGCGGCGCCCTCGCCCCGATCGACGTGCTGCGCGCCCGCATTCGGGCGGAAATGCAGGTTTAGGGCCTGCTTCATGGGTCTCCGGATCAAGTCCGAAGGCCGACACGTTGACGCCTCTCATTTCGGTCCTCGGGCTTGACCCGGGGACCCATTCTTTTGGCGCTACAACAACCGCCGCTCCAACCCCAGCTTCGCAGCCTTCATCATCACGGTGGGAAGCCCCGCCTCCTTCAGCTTGGCCAATGCCGTCCAGCCGCCCTCATCCGGCGTCCAGCCGTCGGGCGCGACGGCGCACAACACATCAAGCTCCAGCGCGAAATGGGTGAAGACATGGCGCACCTGACCGGCGTTTCGCCAGCCCGCCTCAAAGGGCGCTGCGCTCGTCACGTCACTCCCCGGCAAAGCGCCTTCGATCCAATCCGTCCCCGGCACTTCCATCATCGCGCCCAGAAGCCCCGTCTCCGGCCGACGGCGCAGCCAGATCGCGCCATCCCTCAGCACATGAAAACATACGCCGCGACGGACGGGCTTGGGCTTCTTCTTTTCTTTCAGCGGATAACGGGTCTGATCGCCTTCGGCGCGCGCCGCGCACCAGTCCGACCATGGACAGGCCGCACAGTCAGGCGACTTGGGCGTACACACCGTCGCCCCGAGATCCATGATCGCTTGCGCATAATCGCCGGGCCGCTCGGTGGACGCGAGATCCGCTGCGATCGCCTTGATCTGCGGCTTGGCCTTGGGCAGAGGCGTCTCAAGCCGCACCATGCGGGTGATCACCCGCTCCACATTGCCGTCGACCACGCTGGCGGGAAGGTCAAACGCAGCGGCGCGGATGGCGTTGGCGGTGTAATCGCCAACACCCGGCAGAGCCAGAAGCCCCTCAAGATCGCTCGGAAACGCCCCCGCCAGCTCATGGGCGACTTTCTGTGCACAAGCGTGCAGATTGCGAGCTCGCGCGTAGTAACCGAGCCCCGCCCAGGCCGCGAGCACATCCTCTCGCGGCGCGTCCGCCAGATGCGCCACCGTCGGCCAGCGCTCCAGGAAGCGTTCCCAATAGGGTGTGGCGTGCGGCACAGTCGTCTGCTGCAACATGATTTCCGACAGCCAGATCGCATAGGGATCGGCCACGGCGCCCATAGCCCGGTCTTCAGGCCGGATGCGCCAGGGCAGGCTGCGCCCTTTGCGGTCATACCAGTCCAGAAGCGCCGCCTGCAGGTCCGGAGCGGGCAGAGCGGGCTGTGCGGATGATGGCAAGGGTTGTCCTCCCATGCTTGCCAGAGCGGCGTGACGGCGCGATGGTGCGCACCATGAAGCGACCGCCCCTGACGTCAACGCCCAACCGGCATCTGATCGCCCGCGGAACCCGCACCCCGCGTGACGAGGCGGATGCGTCGAGCTGGATCAGCGAGCATCGCGGACGCGCGGCCATCAAGCCGCCGCCTAATGTAGATCGCGCGATGAGCGCCCTGATCAAGCCGCTGGCGAAGAAATTCTCAGGTCCGACCCGGCATGAGCTGGACGCGCAATGGGCCGAGATCGTCGGGCCTCAGCTGGCCAAGCTTACCCGGCCGGAGAAATTCCAGGCAGGCGCGCTGGTTGTCCGGGCCCAGGGGCCCGCGGCCACCCTTGTGGAGGCGCAATCGGCGCAGATTCTGGCCCGTGTCGCCGCCTATTCCGGCAAGACCCCGAAGAAGCTGAAGATCGTGCAGGGCCCCCTCAACCCCGAGCCGAAAAAACCCAAGCCTGTCAAAAATCGCGTCGTGAAGGTCACATCTGCGTCAGAACGGGCGCTCACCCTTGAAGAGACGCTGGAAAACTGGCGCAAAGAGATCGAGCGGCGTGAAGGCGTGAGCCTGCCGCCCAAATCCACTCGCGACTGACGCAGACTGGAGACTGAAGTGCTGTCACTGACCCGCCGCGGACTGTCCGCGATCACCGCCGCCCTGGTCCTCTCCGGAGCCGCGCTAGCCCAGAACGCCACCTCCCTGACGGAAGCCCAGGCCGGACAGGTGCGCGCAGACGACAAGGTCATGGGCGATGCAGACGCCCCTGTGACCTTTATCGAATATGGCTCGGTGGCCTGCGGTCATTGCGGGCATTTTCAGGAAGCCGGCTTCACTGCAGTCAACGCGGCGATCGAAGCCGGCGATGTTCGCTTTGTCTTCCGCGAAATGATCACCGGCCAGCCCAATATCGCCATCGCCGGCTTTGCGCTGGCGGAATGCGCGCCGGACGACCAGTATTTCGAGGTCATCGACTCGCTCTTCACCAATATGCGATCCATTTTCGAGGCCTTGCAGACCGGTGAGGCGCAAGAGCGTTTCAATGCGATCGCCGCCGAGTTCGGGTTTTCCCCCGAGGATGTGCAGGCGTGCTTCAGCGATGAGGCCGCGATCACCCAGGTCCAGAACGCCCACCGCACGGCGCTGGAGGACGGCGTGCGCTCCACCCCGTATTTCATCATCAATGGCGACCGCCTGATCGCCGAGCCCGACAGCTCCGGCGAAGGTCAGGTCTACACGGTGAACGGCGCTCCGCTGACGGATGAGGAAGGCGTGATTCCCGCAAATCTCGAGGCAGACACCTTCCGCCGCATCATCACTCTGTATAAGGGCGGCTGAGACCGCTAAGCTGCCGACAACTCAAGACCGCCGCGCTGTCTTGCGCCGGCCAGACACCCTGATTGGAGTTCAACCCGTGACGACTTTCACCCGCCGCGCCCTCACCCTCGCCGCCGCTCTCGCCGGCGCCGTGATGCTGACCGCCTGTTCGGGCGGCGGCGCCCCGGACGGTCATTCCGCCTATGAACGCGAAGGCGATCGCGGCGTGGGCCCCATTGACGCCCCTGTCACCATCATCGAATACGCCTCCACGTCCTGCCCCGGTTGCGGCGCCTTCTACAATCAGGGCAAACCCGCGATTGATGACGCGGTGGAGCGGGGCGATGTGCGCTTCGTCTTCCGGGAAATGCTGACCGGTCAGCCGAATCTCGCGCGCGCCGGCTTCATGCTGGCCCGTTGCGCGCCCGAAGATCAGTATCTCGACGTCATCGACCTGCTGTTCGAACAGCAGCGCGCCCTGTTCAGCGCCATGCAGCAAGGCAATGCGCAAGCGCAATTTCTATCCATCGCCCGCACCGCGGGTTTCTCGGACGCGGAATTCCGCGCCTGCATGACCAATCAGGAGGTCCTTGAAGCGGTGGAAGAGGCCAACATGCAGGCCGTTCGCGACGGCGTCGGCGGCACGCCGCACTTCATCATCAATGGTCAGGATCTCGATCAGATGGCTGGCGAAAACGGTCAGGTCTATGCGGCCAACGGCGAGCCCCTCGTGGACGATCAGGGCGAAATCCCCGCTCAGATTGATCGAGACACCTGGGACCGAATCATCGCCCTATTCAAGGCGCGCGCGGAAGGCTAGCCTTCCCGTGCAGACCTTTTGCAGGCGGTCTCCCCTCAGATCGCCTGCGAAGGGTTTGAGCCGAATGATGTTTCGGCAGGGATGGCGGCGACTGACAGACCGGAAAACCGGCGTTCAGCGCCAGTGGAGGTCTGAGGTTGAAGTTCACCCAGCTGCGCCTGGCCGGCTTCAAATCGTTTGTTGACCCGACCGAGCTGCGGATCGACGCCGGGCTGACCGGCATTATCGGTCCGAACGGCTGCGGCAAATCCAACCTGCTTGAAGCCCTGCGCTGGGTGATGGGCGCCACCTCGGCGAAATCCCTGCGCGGCGGCGGCATGGAAGACGTGATCTTCGCCGGCACCGACAGCCGCCCGGCCCGCAATCACGCCGAAGTCACCCTAGTTGTCGACAATACCGACAAGCGCGCGCCCGCCCGCTTCAACGATCATGACATGCTCGAGGTCGTCCGCCGGATCACCCGCGGCAAGGGCTCGGACTACAAGATCAATGGCGAAGAGGTCCGCGCCAAGGACGTCCAGCTGCTGTTCGCGGACGCAGGCACGGGCGCGAACTCGCCCGCGCTTGTGCGTCAGGGCCAGATCAGCGAGCTGATCAACGCCAAGCCGGAAAACCGACGCCGCGTGCTGGAAGAAGCGGCCGGCGTCGCGGGTCTGCGCGCGCGCCGCCGCGAGGCCCAGCTCAAGCTCGCCGCCGCCGAGACCAATCTTGATCGCATTCTGGAGATTGTCGAGGATCTCGACAGTCGCCACGCGGCCCTGCAGCGTCAGGCCAAGCAGGCGGGCCGCTATCGCGATCTCTCCCAGACCATTCGTAATTTTGAAGCCCTGCTCTGGATCCGGCGCTGGAAAGAGGCGGGTGAAGCGGTCGAAACCGCACGGGTGAAGCTCAAGGAAACCGACGCCGAGGCCGAGCTGGCGCTACGCGCCTCCGCAGGGGCGATGATCGAGGCGGAACAGGCCCAGAGCGCCGTCCAGCCCTTGCGCGAAGCCGAAGCGGAAGCCGCCGCCGCCCTGCGCCATACCGAGCGCGCCCGCGACCAGCTGGAACGCGACATCGAAGCCGCCCGCGCCGCCATCGAACGCGGTGAAGCGCGCCTTGTGGAACTCACAGGCACGCTCAAGCGCGAAAGCGAGCTGCTTGAAGAAGCCCAGGCCGCGCATGAGCGCCTGCACGGCCAGCTCAAGCATGCCCGCGATCAGGCGGCCGATGATGCGAACGCTCAGACCCGCGCCGAAGCGGTGCTCAACGACGCCGACAAGGACCGCGGCAAGGCGGAGCAGCATCTCGACGCCGCATCCAACGCCGTCGCCCAGATCAAGGCCCGCCGTGATGGCGCCCAGCGTGAGCTGGAGCAGGCCGAGCGTCAGGTGCGCACGCTGGAGGTCGAGGCCGAGAACGCCCAGGCGACGCTCGACCGGTTTGATGATGTGGTCGGCCCCGATCTGGAGAGTCTTCAAGCCAGTGTGGATGACGCCAACGCGGCGGTTGAGGACCAGGCGGGCCGGATCGCCGATCTGGATGAGTTGGCCGAGAGCGCCCGCTCCGCGGCCCAGACCGCCCGGGAAGAGGTTCAGCTCGCCCAGGCCGATGTGCGTGCGCTGGAGCGCGAGATCTCGGGGCTTGAACGTCTGCTCGCCAGTTCCGACGAAGGTGATCGCGCACTCGATGAGGTCCGCGCCTCCGCAGGTTATGAACAGGCGCTCGCGGCCGCACTGGGCGATGATCTGGAAGCAGGTCTGAGCCCGTCGTCCGCCCGACGCTGGCAAGGTGCGGAGATTGATCCGCCCGCTTTGCCCGAGGGCGTTCAGTCCCTGTTTGATCATGTGGAGGCGCCCGCCGCCCTGTGGCCGCGCCTGAAAGCCATTGGCGTGGTTGAGGCGGCGGATCTGGATCGCCTCGCAGCGAGCCTGAAACCGGGCCAGCGGATTGTGACGAAAGACGGCGCCCTGCGTCGCTGGGACGGCTTCGCCAGCGAGGCTGGCGCGCCCTCCGCCGCTGCGGTGCGTCTGGAAACGCGCAACCGGTTGGCGGATCTGACGCCCCAACTCGACTCGGCGCGTCGCGGCGCCGAACGGTCGCAGACTCTGGCCGAGGAAAGCCATCAGGCGCGCCTGAGCGCCGAAGCCGAGCTCAATGACGCGCGATCAGCCCTGAAACAGGCCGAGAATCGCCGCCGGGACGCCGAGCAGGCGCTCTCCGCTGCGCGCGCTCAGGCCGCCCGTGCAGAAGCCCGCCGGGCGGGCCTCGTGGAATCGGTGGGCCGCGCCCAGAGTCGGCTTGAGACCGCCCGCAAGCTGCATGACGCCGCAAAAGACGCCTTTGAGGCTGTCAGCGGCGAGGATGACGGTCAGGATGCGCTGATCGCCGCCCGCGCCCGCGCCGAGCGCGCCCGCGGCAAGGCGGCGGATGCTCGCGCTGCGCTGGAATCGGTCAAGCGCGAAGCCCAGGGCCGTCGTCACCGCATTGCCTCCCTGGAGCGCGAAGCGGCGGACTGGGATCGCCGTCATGCGCGTTCTAAGGATCAGGTCGAGGCGCTGAAATCCCAGATCGGTCAGACCGAGACCGAGCTGGAGACCGCCCGCACTCAGCCTGAAAGGCTTGAAGATCAGCGCCATGACATTCTCGACGCGCTGACGGACGCGGAGAAGAAGGCGAGCCTCGCCCGTGAAGCCGTTCTCAACGCCGAATCGCTTCAGCGCGAGAAGGACGCGGCGCTGCGCGAGGCCGAGAAGATCAGCGCCAATGCCCGCGAAGCCCGCGCCGCCGCGCAGGCGCGTCTGTCCGCAGCGGAAGAACGACTGACCGAAACCACCGAGCGGCTGGAAGACGCGACGGGCGAAGAGCCCCGCGCGCTCGAGCGGATCGCCGCGGGCTCCGAGTTTGCCGAGCTGACCTCTGACGAACTGGAACGGCGCCTGGATGACGCCCGTCTGACCCGCGAACGGCTGGGCGCGGTGAACCTGCGCGCCGACGAGGAAGCGCGCGAGCTTGATTCTGAACGTACGCGTCTGTCGCGGGAGCGCGATGACCTTCTGGAAGCCGTCGCGCGCCTGCGCAAGGCGGTCGACACGCTGTCACGGGAAGGTCGAGCGCGCTTGCTTGACGCCTTTGAAGTGGTGGACGGGCATTTCCGCACCCTGTTCGAGACGCTGTTCGGCGGCGGCGCGGCGGAATTGCGCCTGACCGAGAATGACGATCCGCTGGAAGCCGGTCTTGAGATCTTCGCCTGTCCGCCAGGCAAGAAGATGGAGACGATGAGCCTGATGAGCGGCGGCGAGCAGGCGCTGACCGCCACCGCGCTGATCTTCGCCGTCTTCCTGGTCAGCCCCGCCCCGGTCTGTGTGCTCGACGAGGTGGACGCCCCGCTCGACGATGCGAATGTGGACCGCTATTGCGCCATGCTCGAGCAGATGCGGGCCATGACCGAAACGCGATTCCTCGTCATCACCCATAACCCGGTGACCATGAGCCGGATGAACCGTCTGTTCGGCGTGACCATGGGTGAAAGGGGCGTCTCGCAGCTCGTCTCGGTCAATCTGAGCTCGGCTGAAGAGATGCTGGCTGCGGAATAATCGCGAACAGCCATATACTTCAACGAGTTAACTTGTCCGCAACCTTGCTTGACAGGGTATAGGCCCCCTTATAGGGTGCGCGCGCCTGTCGGGACTACCTCCGGGAGGTCGCCTGTCATCATGGCTCATCGAGACGAACCGAACCAGAACCCTTCCGATCCCCACGACTTCGAGCGGCGTTTGAACGCCAAGCTTGAAGCGCGTCGGGCGAAGGAGGCCGCCTCGAACCCCTCTGGATGGGGACAGGGCGTGCGCTATGGAACGGAATTCGCCGGAGGGGTTCTCGTGGGGGCTGGTCTGGGCTATTTGACCGATCAGTTCTTCAACTGGAGCCCTTGGGGTCTTCTGGTGGGTGTATTAATGGGTTTCGCAGCGGGCACTTTGAATGTAGTTCGCGCTGCGCAGAGCATGAACCAAAGCGACGACGCCTCCTCCTGAGGCGGATGGCGCTGAGGTTTGACGTAGGAAACGCGGCGTGCGCGCCGTAGCACAAGGGGCCGGGTGTGGCTGACGCGACGAACCCGATCAAACAGTTCGAGATCCATCCGATCGCTGATTTCTCGATCGGCGGCTGGAATCTGTCCTTCACCAATTCCAGCTTCTTCATGGTCACCTCGGTGGTGCTCGTGGCGGGTCTGCTGTCGCTGGCCATGTCCAAGCGCGCGCTGGTGCCGGGCCGCTCCCAATCGGTCGCCGAGCTGCTTTACGAATTCGTGGCGGGCATGATTCGCTCCACCGCGGGCGACGCCGGCCTGAAATTCTTCCCCTTCGTGTTCACGCTGTTCGCCTTCATCCTGATGGGCAACATGCTGGGCATGTTCCCCTACTTCCCGGCTCCGGGTTTCCACGGCTTCACCTTCACCTCCCACATCATCGTCACCTTTGCGCTGGCGCTCGTGGTGATGGCGATCGTGATCGGCTATGGCGTGTTCAAGCACGGCCTGAAGTTCTTCTCGCTGTTCTTCCCGTCCGGCGTGCCGTGGCCGCTCTACATCCTTCTGACCCCGATCGAGATCATCTCGTTCCTGTCGCGTCCGGTGACGCTCGGGGTTCGTCTGTTCGCCAACATGCTGGCTGGCCACATCCTTCTGAAGGTGTTCGCCGGCTTCATCATCATGCTAGGGTCAGTGGGCGCGCTGGGCGTTCTGGGCGCCGTCGCTCCGCTGATCATGGTCGTCGCGCTGACCGCGCTGGAATTCCTGGTGGCGTTCCTCCAGGCCTACGTGTTCGCCGTTCTGACCTGCATCTACCTTTCGGACGCACTGCACCCTGGTCACTAGGGGCGTTCGACAAGACCTACCTATCCATCCGCACCGACCACCTACGAGGAGTATCGACATGGAAGCGGAAGCCGCGAAATACATTGGCGCTGGCCTGGCCACCTTCGGCATGCTGGGCGCCGCTCTGGGCGTGGGCAACATCTTCTCCAGCTTCCTGGCTGGCGCCCTGCGCAACCCGTCCGCCGCGCAAGGCCAGTTCGGCAACCTGATCTTCGGCTTCGCCGTGACCGAAGCGCTGGGCATCTTCTCGCTGCTCATCGCCCTGCTGCTGCTGTTCGTGGTCTAACAGACCCCGACTGAACAGCCCTCGTTCCGGCCGGAAGGCGCACGAAGTCTCGTTGCGTCTTTCCGGCTTGGGGCGTTCTATAGTGTCGGGCTTACGGTAAGCTCGAGCTAGTTTAGCCTTTGCGCAAGGGAGGCCGCCGTGCTGGCGCCGGAGTCCCATTCCGAATACGCCGAAGGCGCCGGACACGCAGCGGAAGCCGCGTTCCCGCCCTTCGACCCGACCTATTTTGCTTCGCAGCTGTTCTGGCTCGCGATCAGCTTCATCGTCCTGTACGTGTTGCTGAGCCGTTTTGTCCTGCCGCGTATCGGCGGGGCGATTGAAGAACGCCGCGATCGCATCGCTGACGATCTCGACACCGCCGCGCAACTGAAGGCGCAGGCTGACGAGACCGTTCGCGCCTATGAGAAATCCCTGGCTGACGCCCGCGCCAAGGCGCATTCGGTGGCCGCAGAGGCGAAAGCCGCTGCCGACGCTGAAATCGCCGACGCCATCCGCAAGGCTGACGCCGAGCTGGAAGCTCAGATGGCTGAGTCCGAGGATCGCATCCGCGCCTCTCGCGACGCTGCTCTGGGCGAAGTGCGCACCATCGCGGCCGGCGCCGCCGTGGTCGCCGTCGAACATCTGGCCGGCCTTGAAGTGTCTGAAAGCGACGCGGCGAAAGCTGTCGACGCGGCGAAGGAGTAAGTCATGAACTACCTCCTGTCCGACACCAGCTTCTGGGCCTTTGTCGGCCTGATCCTGTTCTTCGTGGTGATCATCTTCGTGGGCGCCCCGAAAATGATCGGCAAGGCGCTCGATGATCGCGCCGACCTGATCCGCAAGGAACTCGATGAAGCCCGCCGCCTGCGCGAGGAAGCGCAGGAGCTGATGGCCACCTATGAGCGCAAGCAGACCGAGGCCGCGGCCGAAGCTGAAGCGATCATCAAGCAGGCCAAGGCGGAAGCCGATTATCTGCGAGACAACGCCAAGACCGAAATCTCCCAGCGCATCGAGCGTCGCACGGCCATGGCCGAGCAGCGCATTGCCCAGGCTGAGGCCCAGGCCGCCAAGGAAGTCAAATCCCTGGCCGCCGACCTTGCCGTGGAAGCCGCTGAACAGCTCCTGTCCAAGAAGCTGACCAAGACCCAGCGCAACGCCCTTCTGAAGGCCGATACGGCCGCCCTGAAGGACCAGCTGAACTAGTCAGCCCTGACAGACCGACATGAAAAAGCCCGCGAGTTCCTCGCGGGCTTTTTTGCGTCTGGGGCTAAAGCTAGTCCGTGCAGACAACTTGTTCTTCAAGCAGCTGATAGGACAGCGCGAACATCTCGCCCTGGCTCTCGTCCACATTGGTCAGCAGGGCCAGTCCGACGTCAAAGGCGGGCACATAGACCAGCGTGATATTGCTCGCCCCGTTCGAGCCGGACTGGGTCGAGGCGAGATATGAGTCTCCGCAGAGCTCCAGATCGCGGAACCGGCCGCCATAGGCGTAGCTCTGTTCTGGAACCTCGATAGTGCGCAATTGTGCGCGCGACTCGGCGGACAGCACTTCGCCAGCCTCGAGCGCCCGTTCCAGCGCGATGAGGTCCGCGGCGGTCGTATAGCTGCCCTTGAAGAAGTCCGGGCTCCAATAGTCCCCTCGTCCTTCAGGATCCTCGGGATCAAAGCCGATGGCGACATTCGGGACATGGGGCGTGGTTTCGCGCAAGTCATGCACATAGCCGCCGCTCTGTCCCATCCCGGCCCGGTCATAGACATAGCGCTGGCGAACTTCCGGATAGGACAGGCCCGTCACTTCTGCGAGCAGGTGCTGGACCAGCAGCCAGTTCGACAGGGCGTAGTCAAAGCGCCCGCCAGGCTCAAATTGCAGGTCGCCGCTGGCATAGTCCGCCACCGCTTCCGAAACGCTCTGGGCGTCGACCGCGTCCGCCTCGCCATTGGCGATGCGTTGAAAGGCGTGACGCAAATCATTGGGAAGACCGGACTGGTTGCTGAGGATCATGCGCAGCGTCAGCCGGACGCCGGTGTCGGAGCGGTAATCCGGCAGATAAGTGCTGATCGGCGCATCAAGGTCGAGCACGCCCTCGTCAATCAGGGCGAAGACGGCGATGGAGGCGAAATACTTGTCGATGGAGCCGGTCTGGAACCGGGTGTCGGGATTGAGGAGACGACCGGTGTCCGGATCAGCCACGCCCCAGGACCAGCTTTGCGCTCCATGGCCTGTATCAAGCCGCACAACGCCGTTGAAGGCATGAGACTGCACCCAGTCCACGACAGGCTCGGGCGGGGCGTCAGCAGGCGTCAGAGCGACGGCGAACAATATGGGAAGGGCAAAGGTCATAAACGGCTCCTGTCTGCGCACAGACGTTATCGGGCAGGAGCCTGAAGCCTATCTGATCTGATCCACGCCAGAAGCGCCGTTCACCGACGCATTCACGCCATTGACCGATTGATCCGCACCAGCCGTCAGGAGGGGCGGTCGTCACGGTGGAAGCGGTCAAAGATATGCTTGACCTTGTCCCAGACGCCCGGATGGCGCTTGAGCCAGTTGGTGATGAAGGTATGGGCGCGCTTGGAGGTCATCGCCAGCAGCAGCAGGCCGATCACGGCCAGCGGCAATCCCAGCGGAATGGGCAGGAAGAAGAGCGGCACGGACAGGGCGAGCAGGAACAGCGCCAGGGCGACCGAAATCGCGCGGAGCACCACCATGACCATGCCGGTCACGCCGTTCATTCCGTTGCGCGCCCAGCGATTGGGGGTGTCGTTCATCGCCACCGCCGCCATCCTAACCCGAATGCAGACCCTGATGCCTGCTACATAGGCCTATGTTGAGGGCCCCGCCATCCGATACAACCCGTATCGACTGACGAGGCCCGCAATCTTGCAGTTGACCGGACCGATTTCGTCGCAGTGTTGCACTGCAACCTCAACCGGCGCGTGAGACTGCGTCGCTCTTACGCCTCTGACGCCGCCGGCGTCCAGCGCAGCACAGGCTGGCGAGCGGCGCGGGTCTCATCCAGACGCTTGGCCGGCGCAAAGCGCGGCGCGGCGGTGAACCGCTCGGTCTCGCCCGCCTTCGCGGCGTGAGCCAGCGCTTCCAGCGTGTCACAGAAGCGATCCACGCTGGCCTTGGATTCAGACTCTGTCGGCTCGATCAGCATGGCCCCGTGCACGACCAGCGGGAAGTACATGGTCATGGGGTGATAGCCCTCATCGATCATGGCTTTCGCAAAGTCGAGCGTGGTGACGCCGGTATCCTTCAGGAAGCGGTCGTCAAACAGCGCCTCGTGCATGCACAGACCGTCAAAGGACGGCGTCATGACGTCCTTCAGACGCGCCAGGATGTAGTTGGCGTTCAGGACCGCGTCCTCGCTGGCCTGCTTCAGGCCGTCCGCGCCATGGCTGAGCATGTAGCTCATCGCCCGGGTGAACATGCCCATCTGGCCGTGGAAGGCGACCATGCGGCCGAAGGGCTGGGCGCCCTGGGCCCTGGCGTCGGCTTCATCCTCGACCATGCGCCAGCTGTCGCCCTCCTTGATGACGAAAGGCAGCGGGGCGAACTTCGCCAGCGCTTCGGACAGCACCGTCGGGCCTGCGCCGGGACCGCCGCCGCCATGGGGCGTGGAATAGGTCTTGTGCAGGTTGAAGTGCATGGCGTCCACACCGAGATCGCCCGGGCGGACCCGGCCGGAAATGGCGTTGAAGTTGGCGCCGTCGCAATAGAAATAGCCGCCCGCCTCGTGGATGGCGTCTGCAATCGCGCGAATGTCGCGCTCGAACAGGCCGCACGTATTGGGGTTGGTCAGCATGATCGCGGCGACATCATCGCCAAGCTTGGCCTTGAAGGCCTCCATGTCGACACGACCATCGGGGCCTGCGGGGATCTCGTCGCAGAAGAAGCCGCATTGCACGGCGGTGGCCGGGTTGGTGCCGTGCGCGCTTTCGGGCACCAGCACGCGGCGGCGATGGCTTTCACCTCGCGCATCGAGGGCGGCGCGGATCGCCATCATGCCGCACAGCTCGCCATGGGCGCCCGCTTTCGGGCTCATCGCCACGGTCGGCATGTTGGTCAGCGTCATCAGCCAGTGCGCCAGCTCGCCGATCAGTTCGAACGCGCCCTGCACGGTCGATTGAGGCTGCAGCGGGTGCACGTCGGAGAAGCCCGGCAGACGCGCCATCTTCTCGTTGAGACGCGGATTGTGCTTCATCGTGCACGAGCCCAGCGGGTAGAGCCCGATATCGATGGCGTAGTTCTTCCGGCTGAGGCGCACATAATGGCGCATGGCTTCGGGCTCAGACAGGCCCGGCAGCCCCAGATCCTCGGTGCGCTCGAGCGCGCCCAGACGGGATTTCGTCCCCTTGGGCGTTTCGAAATCGACGCCGGTCTTGTCATAGGTCTGACGCTCGAAGATCAGCGGCTCGGCCTGGTCGAGCCCGCGCGAGCCCGAGAAGGTGTCGTCATAGGCGCCCGGATCCGGGGTGTGGAGCGGGGCGGAGGGACGGCCTTGCGTATTCATCGCCATGATTACAGCACCTCTTTCAGAGCCGCTTCGAAAGCGTCGAGATCGCTATCGGTGTTGGTTTCGGTGGCCGCAACGATCAGCAGATCGTCATAGCCCTTGCCCGGATAGAGCCGGCTGGCGGGCACGCCGCCCAGAACGCCCTTCTCGGCCAGCGCCTCCACCACGTCCGCCGCGTTTTTCGGCAAGCGCAGGGTGAACTCGTTGAAGAAGGCGTCGGTGACCAGCTCCACGCCGGAAATCGCGCTCAGGCGGTCCGCCAGCTCGCAGGCCTTCTCATGGCTCAGCTGGGCCATGGTGCGCAGGCCTGTATCGCCCAGAAGCGACATGTGGATCGTCCAGGCCAAGGTCATCAGGCCAGAGTTGGTGCAGATGTTCGAGGTCGCCTTGTCGCGGCGGATATGTTGCTCACGGGTCGAGAGCGTCAGCACAAAGCCGCGACGGCCGTCCGCGTCCACGGTCTCACCGGCCAGACGGCCCGGCAGGTTGCGGATGTAATTGCGGTCGTTGCGGCAGGCGAACAGACCCACATGGGGTCCGCCGAACTGCAGGCCGACACCGATGGACTGGCCTTCGCCCACCACGATGTCCGCGCCCATGGCGCCCGGGGTCTTCATCAGGCCCAGCGAGACCGCCTCGGTGAAAACCGCGATCAGCAGAGCGCCCTTCTCATGGGCGGCCTTGGCGATGGGTTCCAGATCATGGACCTGGCCGAACACGTCCGGATTCTGCACCACGACGCAGGCCACATCATCGGGGATATCCGCGGCGATATCGTCCAGCCCGCCCGGCTTGGCCGCATCGTCCTTGATCTCGATATCCATGTATTTGGCCAGCGTATGCGTCGCCGCCGCGTAATGCGGATGCAGATTGCCGCTGAGAATCGCCTTCCGGCGCTTGGTGATCCGGCACGCCATCAGCACGGCTTCGCCGCAAGCGGTCGAGCCGTCATACATGGAGGCGTTCGCCACCTCCATGCCGGTCAGAAGCGCGACCTGGGTCTGGAACTCGAACAGGGTCTGCAACGTGCCCTGGCTGATTTCCGGCTGATAGGGCGTGTAGCTCGTCAGGTATTCCGAACGCTGGATCAGATGATCCACGCTGGAGGGAATGTGGTGCTTGTATGCGCCCGCGCCCACGAAGAACGGCGCTTCGGAGGCCGCGATGTTCTTGCGCGATATCTGCGTGAGAAGGCGCTCGACCTCCATCTCGCTCTTGTGGCGCGGCAGGTCCACCGGCCCGTCCAGTCGCGCCGTCTGCGGCACATCCTCGAACAGGGCGTCGACAGAATCCACGCCGATCATCTCGAGCATCTCGGCCCGGTCGGCGTCGGTCAGCGGGAGATAGCGCATGGGCGATCCACCTTCCTTCAATAAGCAGGGCGGGCGGCCCCACGGGCCGCCGGTCTTGTCGCTGCATCTAGATCGACGCCGTCAGGCGTCGAGACTTACTTGGTGTGTTCGGCGTAGGCCGCGTCATCCATCATCGCGTCAAGCTGGGCCTTGTCCGACAGCTTGATCTTGACGAACCAGCCCTCGCCTTGCGGCGCTTCGTTCACGGTCGCCGGCGCATCTTCCAGAGCCGAGTTCACTTCGATGATCTCGCCGGACACCGGGGCGTAAACCTCGGACGCCGCCTTCACGCTTTCCACGACAGCCAGCTCGTCGCCCTGGGCGACCGTCTTGCCGACTTCGGGCAGCTCCACGAAGACCACATCGCCGAGCTGCTCGGCGGCGTAGGCGGTGATGCCCATGACGCCCTCTTCGCCCTCAACGCGGATCCATTCATGGTCTTTGGTAAAACGGGTGCTCATCAGACGTCTCCTCCAGAGCGGTAATGCGCGGGATCAACCGCGATAAAAACGATGCGGCGCGAAGGGCGTCTTCACCACTTCGGCCGGGCGCGCCTTGCCGCGCACCATCAAGTCAACCTGCGTGCCGGGCGTCGCCAGATCGGTGCGCACATAGCCCATGGCGATGGGCGCGCCCACGGTCGGGCCAAAGCCGCCCGAAGTGACCACGCCAACCACCTCGCCATTCACAGCGATTTCCGTGCCCTCGCGCGCCGGAGCGCGGTCTTTCAGGGCGATGCCGACGCGCTTCTTGGCGGGCTTGTCGGCGATGTCCTTGAGGATGCGCGCAGCGCCCGGGAAGTCGGCGCGCTCCCGGCGGGATTTGGCCACCGCCCAGGTCAGGGCCGCCTCGATCGGGCTGGTCGCCTCGTCCATGTCATGGCCATAAAGGCACAGCCCCGCTTCCAGACGCAGGGAGTCCCGCGCGCCCAGACCGATGGGTTTCACGCGCGCATCAGAGAGAAGCTTGCGGGCGAAATCGCTGGCGTGCTCGTTGGCGACCGAGATTTCAAATCCGTCCTCGCCGGTATAGCCCGAGCGGGAGATCATCAGGCGCAGGCCGTCCACTTCGAACCAGCCCGCCTGCATGAAGACCATCTTGGCCGCGTCCGGGCAGAGTTCCGCCATCACCGCGCCGGCTTGAGGCCCCTGCAGCGCCAGCAGCGCGCGGCCATCAAGCTCAACGAGTTCGGCGACGCCCTTGGTCGCTTCGATGATGTAATCAAAGTCGGACCGCTTGCAGGCGGCGTTCACCACCAGGAACAGGCCCTCATCATCCGGACGGGAGACCATCAGGTCATCCTTGATCCCGCCTTCGGAATTCAGAAGCAGGGTGTATTTCTGCTCGCCGGACTGCAGCGCGGCGAGATCCGCCGTGATCAGCTTTTCCAGCGCGCTCTCATCGCCGATCAGACGCGCCTGCCCCATATGGGACACGTCGAACAGGCCCGCCGCCTCGCGGGTGTGATTATGTTCGCCCATGACGCCGTCATACTGGACAGGCATTTCATAGCCGGCGAACGGGACCATCTTGGCCCCCAGCTCGACATGGAGATCATAAAGCGGCGTGCGGTTGAGCGTTTCGGTCATGTCTGGCCTCAGCATGCGGGTTTGCGAGCGTCGCGCGGCTCATGCCGGCTCCGATTCGCCCCCGCTGTCTTGAAGACCTGAGAGATTCCCGCGCGGCGCCAGCCAGGGAGAGGCGCGCCCGCATTGCTCCTTCGGTGGGGCGCTGAGTGTTCAGCGCCCGCTTTCCAGCGTTAGGTCTTAGGCTTGCGGTCCGTTAGCCTGAGCGTTTCCGGGGCGGTTGCGCCTTCGGCGCCGGCGTCTTCGGCCGGTCTCTCCCGCAAGTGACCTGTATCTAGGCCCGCTGCAGCGCGCCTCACGGCGGGTCAGCAGCGACGCGCAAACCTAGCGTTTGCGCGGTATGAGTCAATCGCGATTGGGCGCTGCAGCATAGGCGTGACAGCCCCTGATCCCGCCCGTCAGACCCGTTGGTCCGGCGGCCCTCTGCATCCCTATTGCGTCACGGGCGGAGTCAGCTGGATGCAGGCTTGCAAGGCGGTCTGAAGGGACTGGGGAATGGCCAGCTGCTCGTCCTCAGGCAGGGCCTCGAATTCCGTCATGACCATATCACGCACGGCTTCCCAGTCCTGGATCTCACCGCGTCCCTCGATGCTGGCTTGCGAGCCCAGCGCCATCAGTCGAAAGCCATCCGCGCTGACCGTTTCGCGCAGATCATCGGAAAAACACTGGCAGAAGCTTTCAAAGTCAGCCGGGGTTTGCGACGGATTGCGATCCGTTTGCTGGATGCGACAAGCCTGTTGCAGCCAGACGCCATACTGGCGCTCATCGGCTTCGTATGGTCGATCACCAGACAGCGCCAACCCCAGCGCCAATGCGATCAGCATGCCCGCCTCCCTCAGTTATGGGTTGCAGGCCCCAGCGTCACGCATTGCTGCAGGCTGGATTGAAGCCGTCCGGGAATTTCACTCTGCTCCTGCTGGGACAAGGCCGAATATTCCGCATAGGCGGTATCACGCGCCGCTTCCCAGTCAGAGATGTCCGCCCGGTCCTGAGCATGACCCTGCAGGCTCAGCGCCATGACGCGAAACGCCTCATCGGATGAGGTTTCATTGAGTCTGTCGGCGACACAGGCGCAAAACGCCTCGAATTCCGCCGGTTCATGGCCGTCGCGGCGATCCGCCTGCTGCAGGCGACAGCCCTGTTGCAGCCAGGCTGAGTATTGCTGTTCGTCCGCTTCAAAAGGCCGGTCATCAACCAGCGCCAGAGCCAGAACCATGGTCATAAACATAGGCGTCTCCCCGTCATGGAGACACTGTAGACCAGACGCCCGTCCCCGCCCTCCCCTGAACAGGGGGGCGAAGACCAAACCCGGGCTTACATCCGTTCCGGCACGTCGATCCCGATCAGGCCCAGCACGATTTCAAGCTGGGTGAGCGTGGTCTGCGCCAGACGCAGGCGGGAGGCGCGGATGGCCTCGTCCTTTTCCGGCAGAATCGGGCACGCGGCGTAAAAGCCGGAAAAGGCCTGCGCCAGACCATAGGCATGCTCGCACAGCACATTCGGCGCGCGATCGCGTTCGGCCCGGCTCAGCGCGCCCTCAAAGGCGTCGAGACGGCGGATCAGCGCTTCTTCGGCCTTGTCCGAAATCGTCACGGCGCCTGGCGCGATGCCCTGATCGCCCGCTTTCTTCAGCAGCGATTTGATGCGCACGGCCTGGTATTGCAGATACGGACCGGTCTTGCCCTCGAAGCTGACAAAGCGATCAAGATCAAAGATATAGTTGGTGGTCCGCACATTCTGCAGGTCGGAGAACTTGATCGCGGCGTTCGCCACGGCGCGCGCCACGGTCTCGAACTCGTCCGACGTCAGCTCAGCGCCCAGGCCGGCCTCGTTCAGACGCGCCCGCGCCCGGTCCCGCGCCTCATTGATGAGATCCGCCAGACGGAAGGTGCCGCCCGCCCGAGTGCGCAGACGCTTGCCGTCAGTCCCGTTCACGGTGCCGAACTTCACATGCTCCAGCGCGCCTTCCTCAGCGAGGCCCGCCTTGTAGGCGGCCCGGAAAACCTGCTCGAAGTGATCGGACTGCCCGAGATCCACCACATAAAGGGTCAGCTCGGGATCTTGCTCGCGCTTGCGGTCGAGAATGGTCGCAAGGTCGGTGGTGGCGTACAGCGCCGAGCCCTGGCTCGAGACCAGGATCAGCGGCGCCAGCTCCTTCTTGTCGTCCTCACGGGCGACGCGAACGATCCAGGCGCCGTCGCTTTCCTCTGCGACGCCGCGATCCTTGAAGTCCCGGACCAGTTCGGGGATCAGGTCATTGACGTCGCTCTCGCCCTTCCACAGGTCAAAATGCACGCCCAGCGCGCCGAAATCCTCTTTCAGCGCCGCGATCGAGACATTGATGAAATGGCGCAGCAGCGCCCGATAGCCCGGGCGCCCGGCCTGCAGCTCCGCCGTCGCCTTGCGCGAGCGGGCATTGCGCTCGGGGTCTTCCTTCGCCTTGGCGGACGCTTGCGGGTAGAGCCGCGCCAGATCCTCGATCGTAACCGGCGGCTCATCGGGATACGGGCCGGTGAAGTCGGCGTCATAATAGACGAGGTCGGGCTTTTCATCTTCCAGCTCGGTGACGAGATGGCCCATCTGAAGGCCCCAATCCCCGAGGTGGATGTCGGAGGTGACGTCATGGCCACGGAAGCGCATCAGGCGCTGCAGGCTGTCGCCGATCACGGATGAGCGCAAATGGCCCACATGCATGGGCTTGGCGACATTCGGCCCGCCGAAATCGATGATCAGGCGCTTGGGAGCGGTGCTCTCGCGACCGCCAACGCGGTCGTCTTCAGACAGGCCGTTGGCGCGGATCGCATAGACATTGCCTGCCGGGGTGATGTTCAGGAATCCCGGCCCGGCGATCTCCACCTCAAGATGGGGGTGCAGTTCGGCAAGCCTGGCCTTCACGTCCTCGGCGACCGCGCGCGGAGCCTTCTTGGCCTGCTTGGCCGCCGCCATGGCGCCATTGCACTGATAGGGGGCGAGATCCGGACGGTCGGATTCAAAGACCGTGCCGAGATCCGCGGACAGGCCCACGGCCTCGAAGGCAGCGCCAACGGCGCTGCTGAGCTGTTCAACAATCGAAGTCATCTTGTCTCGGCGTTCTAATCGTCTTGCCCGGCCCGGACGCGGAAGCGCAGACCGCTGCGATTGAATTCAAGCTGCTCATCGGTCAGCTCGAACCCGACAATGATTTCATAGTTCGCGCCGGACGTGGTCGGCGACACGCGCGGCAGCGAGATGGAGTTGAACTCCTCGATCACTTCCACGCGGTCCTCACCCGGCTCGAAGGTGACGGTGATTGGAAAGACCTGGCGGTCAACCACCGCACGGTCGGTCCGGGTCACAGCCACGAACATGTCATAGGTTTTTGTATCGCTCTGCGCGGCCGGCCCGCGGCCAAAGGCCAGGCGCACCGCCATTTCCATGTGGATCGGGTCCGCATTCCGGCCCGAATAGCGGCAGGTGCTCGCGACATTGAGAATTTCGCCGGTGAACCCCACATTCTCGTAGACCGCGTTGTCGCCGCTGATCTCCACAAGACGGTGCGCGTCATAGAGCACCAGGGCGTTCGGACACGGTCCCGGATTCGGATTGGCGTCCCCGAGCGTGTTCCGCACGCTGGAACAGCCAGACAGGACCAGTGCGGCGGCGAACAAGCTCAGTACGGACAGGCGCATGAAAAACCTCAAGGCATTCGGATGGCGAACCATCGCGGAGGACGGCATGCCCCCCTTCGCGGGGCGCACGGGGTCTGCTAGAGCAGTCTGTACGACGCGCGCGCGGACAGGGCAACGCCCCGCCGCCTTTCCCGGCAGAGGAAATCTATGACCGACAAACCCGTTCTGACCGTTCAGCTGGCCTCTCCCCGCGGTTTCTGCGCTGGCGTGGACCGTGCGATCCAGATCGTGGAAAAGGCGCTCGAACGGTATGGCGCGCCGGTCTATGTGCGTCACGAGATCGTCCACAACAAGCATGTCGTGAACCGGCTCGAGGCCATGGGCGCGGTGTTCGTCAAGGAGCTCGACGAGTGTCCGGACGACCGCCCGGTGGTGTTTTCCGCCCATGGCGTGCCCCAGCGCGTGCCGGCCGAGGCCGCGCGTCGCAACATGCTCTATGTGGACGCCACCTGCCCGCTTGTGAGCAAGGTGCATGTGGAAGCCCAGCGTCACCACAAGGCGGGCCAGGAAATCCTCCTGATCGGCCATGCCGGCCATCCTGAAGTGATCGGGACCATGGGCCAGCTGCCGGACGGGGTGATGCATCTCATCGAGACGGTGGAGGACGCCGAGACCTTCGTGCCCAAGGATCCGTCCAATGTCGCCTTTGTCACCCAGACAACCCTGTCGGTGGATGACACCGCGGACATTGTCGCGGCCCTGCAAAAGCGCTTCCCGGGCATTGCCGCCCCGCACAAGGAAGACATCTGCTACGCCACCACCAACCGCCAGGCGGCGGTGAAGGCCATTGGCGAAGGCGCGGATCTGGTCCTCGTGGTGGGCGCGCCCAACTCCTCCAATTCGGTTCGGCTGGTGGAAGTGGCCGAGCGCGCCGGCGCCAAGACCGCGCGCCTGGTGCAGAAGGCCGAGGAGATCGACTGGAGCTGGCTTGAGGGCGTGAAGCGCATCGGCATCTCTGCGGGCGCCAGCGCGCCCGAGGAACTGGTGGAGGGCCTCCTCTCCGCCCTCGCCCGCCGCTACACCCTTCATATCCGGGAAATTCGGGTGGCCGAGGAAAACGTGGTGTTCAAACTTCCCCGGGAAGTCGCTTAAGCTCTCCCCAGGGAGACGCTGATGACCCAGAACAAGACCCGGCCCACGCCCGAAGCCGTCACGGACTATCTTCAGACAGTCGAGCCTGCCGCCCGCCGCGAGGACGCTCTGGCGCTGGACGCCCTGTTCCGTCGCATAACCGGCTGGTCGCCCGTGATGTGGGGGCCGAGCATGATCGGCTATGGCGCATATCACTATCGCTATGAGAGCGGTCGCGAGGGCGATTTCCTCGCCACTGGATTTGCGCCCCGCAAGACCAGCCTGTCGATCTACATCATGCCCGGCTATGCCGATTACGGCCCGATCCTTGAGCGATTGGGCAAGCACAAGACGGGCAAGAGCTGTCTTTACGTGACCCGGCTGTCAGAGGTCGATCTGGACGTTCTGGCCGAACTCATCCAAGCCGGGCTTGACGATCTGGGCCGCAAATGGCCGGTCCGCCCCAGCTAGACTTCAGAGAGTGCGTTTTGGCCGAGAACACCATTGTGATCCACACCGACGGCGCCTGTTCAGGCAATCCCGGCCCTGGCGGCTGGGGCGCGATCCTGCACTGGAAGGGTCATGAGAAGGAGCTCTCGGGCGCCGAGGCCGAGACCACCAATAACCGCATGGAGCTGATGGCGGCCATCGCCGCGCTCGAGGCGCTCAAGCGCCGCTCCACTGTCCGTCTGGTCACCGACAGCACCTATGTGCGCGACGGCGTGACCAAATGGATCCATGGCTGGAAGCGCAATGGCTGGAAGACGGCCGCGAAAAAGCCGGTCAAGAATGACGATCTGTGGAAGCGACTCGACGCCATCGCGTCAAAGCATGACGTGACCTGGGAATGGGTGAAGGGCCATGCCGGCCATCCCGAGAACGAACGCGCCGACCAGCTGGCCCGCGACGCCATCGCCACGCTCTCAAAAGGCTGAAACCCCGGCTCGGCCTGACGCCGCACCGGGGCCTCTAACAGTAAAAGCCTACAGCGCCTTGAGCATGTGCTCGGCGGAGGACACTTCGAAATTGCCCGGCTCGTCGACGAAGACGTGCTCGACCTTTTTGTCGTTGACCACCAGCGCATAGCGCTGGGAGCGCTTGCCCATGCCGAAGGCGGAGCCGTCCATCTCAAGGCCGAGGGCGGATGCAAAGTCACCATTGCCGTCCGCCAGCATCAGCACGTCATCGCCCGCGCCCTGATCCTTGCCCCAGGCGCCCATGACGAACACGTCATTGACCGAGGTGCAGGCGATCCGGTCCACGCCCTTGGCCTGCAGCTCGGCGGCCTTCTCGATGAAGCCCGGCAGGTGCTTGGCCGAACAGGTCGGGGTGTAGGCGCCCGGCACGGCGAACAGGGCCACGCGCTTGCCGCCGAACACGTCATCCGTGCTCATCGGCTGCGGGCCGTCGGCGGTCATGGTCATGAAGGTGACGTCGGGCAGCGTATCGCCGGCTTTGATGGTCATGAGGGGCTCCTGAAACGGACTGAAAAGGATGGCACTGACTTAAGACGCGCCCTGCCCCGCGACAAGACGCCAGAGAGCCGCGAAGGACTGGACAATCTGAACGCTGGGGGAAAAGCTGTTCCCATGACGTCCGCACTCCCCCATACCCAGACCGGCTATCTGGGCGGCAAGCTGCTGATCGCCAGTCCGCTGATCGGCGACACCCACTTTGACCGCACCGTCATATATATGTGCGCGCATGACGCGGAGACCGCCATGGGGATCATCCTGAACCGCCCGCTGACCGGTTTGCGCCTGCCCGATCTTCTCGAACAGCTGGATGTCAGCGGCGGCGCGCAGGCGCAGGATGCGCCCGTTCTGGAAGGCGGCCCGGTGGACCGGGACCGTGGGTTCGTCCTTCACACGCTCGATGTGGATTGCGGCCCTGCGACCGAACATGTCGGCCATGATCTGGGCCTGACCGCCACCCAGGAGATCCTGATGGCGCTGGCGTCCGAGGACGCGCCGTCCCGCGCCCTGATGGCGTTGGGATATGCCGGCTGGGGTGCGGGACAACTCGAGGACGAGATCAGTCTCAACGCCTGGCTGGTCGCGGATGCGGACCATGACCTGATCTTTGACGACCAGCCCGAAGAGAAATGGGCCCGGGCGCTCAACAAGCTGGGCGTAACGCCGGAATTCCTGACCGCGGCCAGCGGCAATGCCTGAAAAATTGGTGCATGAGCCATATTCACAATTGACTTGCACCGGGAACTCGCTTGAATGGGGAAAAGTCCTTCAAGCGCATTGCCGGAAATACCATGGCTGTCCGATCAAAACGCAAGTCACAAGCGTGGCTGGTTCGCATCCGTGATTGCTCGGCCAAGGCGTTCGTCCTTGGGGTGCTGGGACTGGCCGTGATCCTGTTTCCGCTGGCGCTGACCTCGGGCTCGGTCTGGGCCCTGTGGTATTTCTAGGCGGACTCGCCGCCCCTATCCACGCTCTTGCATCTGCGCCGCCCCGAACCGGGTCGCCATGCCTTGCGTGACGGCGCGCGCGGCGTCCTGGGGGGAGAGTGCAGGCGCAAAGTGATACCCCTGCCCGTAATCGCACCCCAATTCGAGACACAGGGTTTGTGCGGCCTCGCTCTCCACGCCCTCGGCCACCACGCTCATGCCGTAACTTTCGGCGATCCTGACAACCGAAGAGATGATGGACCGGGCTGAGCCGTCGGTGAGCGCGGCGCGGATGAAATACTGGTCGAGCTTGACGACATCGAAGGCGAACCGGTCAAGCCGGGCCAGCGAGGAATAGCCCGTCCCGAAATCATCCAGCACGATGGGCACGCCCTGATCGCGGACGGCGTTCAGGGTGCGCTCGGCGGCCTCCGGGTCAACCATCACGTCGGTTTCGTTGACTTCCAGCTTGAACGCGCCGCGCGGCAGACCGCTGGCCTGCACCGCCTGCAGGAGCCGGTCGGCGAAATCCGGAGCGCTGACCTCGGTCGCTGTGGCGTTGGCGGTCACGAACAAGTCCAGAGGCCCGTTCCGCGCCGCCAGCCAGGCGGAAAGATCCTGAACCGCCATGGACCGCACGCTCTCCCCCACCGCCTCGACATAGCCATGAGCCTGGGCAAGAGGCATGAATTCATCCGCGCCCAGTACGCCCACGCCCGGACGATCCCAGCGGGCCAGGGCTTCAAATCCGGCGAGCCTCTTCGTCTTCAGATCGACGACCGGCTGATAATAGGCGCACACATCGCCCGATTTCAGCGAGTCCGCGAGCGCGGTTTCAAGATCCATGTCCGCGCGGCCGCCCGCCGAGCCGCCCGCCGGCAGCATCAGCCCGCGCCAGTGCAGGCCATCGCCCTGACCGATGAGCCGCACATAGCGCACTTCATGATCATCGCCCAGGAGCCGCAGACGCACGTCACAAGGGCCGGCGCGCTGCAGCAGGTCCAGTCGGGGCTGATCCGCCGGCGCCAGGCGTTCACGCAGATGTCTGACATCGCCTGCAGCGCCGAGCGCGCCCAGACCAAGGGCGGTCACCTCGCCCCCCAGGGTCAGATCATGATCGAGGAAATTGATCTCCACCGCCAGCGCCCCCGCCGCCGATACGGCGTCCCTGTAGGGTCGCAAGGCGGTGGGATCGGTCATCGGATCGGATCGTTCTTCAGGATGGCGAATTTGAGGTGATCCCGCCACTCGCCATGAATCTTGAGATAGGACCGCGCGACGCCTTCCGGTGTGAAGCCCACAGACAGCAACAGCCTGCGCGAGGCGTCATTATCAAGCCGCGTGGCGGCCTCGATCCGGTGCAGGCGCAGACTGCTGAAGGCATGCCCCAGCACGCGGCGCACGGCGGCGCGCGCATAGCCCTTGCGCAGATAGGGCGAGCCGATCCAGTAGCCGATATCAGCGGCCTGCAGCACGCCGCGGCGCACATTGTTGAGATTGCAGGCGCCCAGCAGCACGTCATCGGAGGCGCGGAAGATGAAGAAGGGATAGCCCGTCCCGTTCTCCACATCGCTCTGATACCGGCGCATGCGACGCTTGTAGGCGGATTTAGTCAGCTCGTCCTCGGCCCAGCTCGGCTCGAACGGCTCGGTATGCGCACGGCTGGCCGAGCGCAGCTTGGCCCAGGCTTCGTAATCATCAAGCTGGGGATGGCGCAGACGCAGCCCTTCGGACCACAGCACCGTCTCCTGCATATCTTCGCGCCAGAGCGCCATGGGGTCGTCCTTCGCCGTCGCTTGCCTAGCCACGCCATGTCAGGCGGCCGGCCTGTATATGATACGCGAAGTAAACAGCCAGCAAAGCCAGCATCATCGCAAACCAGGTGATGGCGTAGGCCAGATGGCGCTCCGGCGGCGTCTGGGTGAGATAGGCGGGCGGGGCGCCATCGCTCAACGCCAGCCAGTACTGGTCGTTCAGACGAGCCGCCTCAACGTTCAGAACCTCAGCGAAGGCTTGGGCGTCAAATGCGTAAAACTCGTTGGCGTCCGCATTGGCGGGCGGCGTGAACGGCCCCTGCCCCAGAGGCGTTTCAAACCGCAATTGCGTGAAGGCATCAGTCTCGGTCAGGGCGCCGTCATCGGCCCGCGTCGCCGTCTCAAGCCCCTCAAACCCGGTTTCCATCAGCACCAGTTGCGCGCCGTCGCACGCCCGGACCGGCCTGAACAACCGCCAGCCCGGCACGCCCTGGGCGTTCCGCCCGGACACCCGCACCGTATCCGCTTCAGGGTCCGCCGCTGGCGGCACGACCCGGCGTCCGATTTCCGCGCGGCCCGCACACAGGCCCTGGTCCAGAGAGATCGGCTCTGCCTCGGCCGTGGCCGCATAATCGGCCAGAAGCTCGATCTTCCAGGCGCGGCGGTCCAGCTGCCAGCTGCCCAGCCAGATGAGCAGCGCCAGTGCGGGCAGCATCACAATCGTCAGAACAGGAAGCGGGCGAAAACTCGCCATCAGATCAGGCCGCGTCAGTATCGCTTGAAGAAGCCGCGCCGGGGCGGTCATCCTGCTCGCCGCCTTCCGGAGCGAGGTCGAGCTGCGCCTCATGGGCGTTGTGCTTCCACTGCAGGGCGAAGAGGGTCGCCTTGAAAGGCGGTAGGATCAGCAGGGTCAGCACAGTCGACAGCGGCAGCCAGAGCAGCATGTGCAGCCAGACCGGCGGGGAAACCGCCAGTTCCAGCGCCAGCGCTGCGGGCACCACGATGAAACCCACAATGGACATCACGAAGACGGCGGGGCCGTCGCCGGAATCCTCGCTGGAGAAATCAAGGCCGCAGACGCCGCAGGCGTCCGCGACCTTGAGATACTTGCGAAACAGAGCGCCTTTTCCGCAGCGCGGGCACCGCCCGAGAAGGCCGGCGAGAAAAGGGCTCGTTTCAGTCATTAGTGGCCGACCCCGTGCGCAGTGCCCAGACCCGCAAAGGCCACATAGACAAAGGCGAACAGGAACAGCCAGACCACGTCCACGAAGTGCCAGTACCAGGCGGCGGCCTCGAAGCCGAAATGCTTTTCCTTGGTCCAGTGACCCATCATCAGACGGATCAGGCAGA
The DNA here is from genome assembly GCF_000152745.1 of Oceanicaulis sp. HTCC2633. Taxonomy (GTDB): domain Bacteria; phylum Pseudomonadota; class Alphaproteobacteria; order Caulobacterales; family Maricaulaceae; genus Oceanicaulis. Next base: position 2,937,308 of record NZ_CH672428.1, on the reverse strand, counting down.
CCGCCAGGAAGATGGTGCCGATGATGACATGGGCGCCGTGGAAGCCGGTGGCCATGTAGAAGGTCGCGCCGTAGAGGCTGCCCGAAATGCCGAAGGCGGCGTGGGAGTACTCATAGGCCTGCAGCGCGGTGAAGCTCACGCCCAGCAGCACGGTCAGGAGCGTGCCCAGTTTCGCGCCCTTGCGGTCGCCGTGTTGCAGCGCGTGGTGCGCCCAGGTCACGGTCGTGCCCGACAGCAGCAGGATCAGGGTGTTGATCAGCGGCAGGTGGAAGGGGTCAAAGGTCTGGATGCCCGGAACGCCGTTCGCCCAGCCCGAATAGTCGATGCCCAGAACGTCGCCGGTCCAGCCCGCGCCCGCACGATCGCCATGGAACAGCGCCATGTCGAAGAACATCCAGAACCAGGCGGCGAAGAACATCACCTCGGAGACGATGAACAGCAGCATGCCATAGCGCAGACCCAGATCCACGACCGGGGTGTGGTCGCCCTTCTGGCCTTCCTTGATGACATCGCCCCACCAGCCGAACATCACATAGATGATGATGGCGAAGCCGAGCAGCAGCAGGATCGGAGATCCTTGCTGCAGGAAGAAGTAGAAGATGGACTCTTCGTTGGTCGACAGGCCCTTCATGAAGACGACCGCGCCAAACGTCAGCACGAACGCGCCGAGCGAGGCGACGAACGGCCACGGGCTGGGGTCGACGAGGTGATAGTCGTGTTTAACGGCTGCGCCGGCCATGATGCTCTCCCGCCAGTATTCCCGGTCAAATAACGAGCGACTCTATAACTTCGCCCGTCCCGGTATTCAATTAATCACGCGCGTTAGCGCTACTGGGCGTCAGCATCCGATCCGGATGCCTCCGCAGTTTCATAGACCCGCTCATCACCGCTTTCCCAGAAGGTGTAGGAAAGGGTGACGGTGCGGATATCGTCCAGCCGGTCGTCTTCGTCCATAAGGGGATCTACGAAGAAGATCACCGGCATGTCCATGGATTGCCCCGGATCGAGGGTCTGCTCGGTAAAGCAGAAGCATTCCAGCTTGGAGAAATACGGCCCCATCTTGAACGGGGTCACATTATAGCTGGCGATGCCCGTCACGGGGCGGTCAGAGGTGTTGGTCGCGCGGTAGAAGGCCAGCGCCGTCTCGCCCACACGCACCTGCATTTCGGTCTGCAGCGGCTCGAACTCCCAGGGGAAGCCGCGCGAGCGCGAGGCGTCGAAACGCACCGTCACTTCGCGATCAAGCACCTGGCCCGGATCGTACTGCACGAGCTGCGTCGTGCCGCCATAGCCCGTCACCTTGCAGAACAGGTTGTAGAGCGGCACCGAGGCGTACGCCATGCCGATCATCCCCACGATCACGACGCCGCAAATCGCAAAGATCCGGGTATTCTTGTCGAGACGGGAGAACATGATCGATCAGGCTCCTGCGTTATAATTGCTGGCGAGACGGACCATCGTGGTCACGAAGATCAGTCCCACGAACACGAACAGGCCCAGCGCGATGGCGCGGTTGCGACGCTTGCGCGCGGCCTTCTGCTCTTCGGTCAGAACCACGAACTCGGCTTCGCCCTCGGGCGCAGCGTCCGGGTTTTCGGGCCGGTTGAGATCCTCACTCATGCGCCGCCTCCTAGAAAGGCCATGACCGGTGTGTAGGCGCCCGCGCCATGCTCGACGAGCAGGGCTGCGAACAGCAAGGTCAGATGGGCGATGGAATAGGCGAACAGGTCTCGCGCCGCCTTGTCGCCGGCGCGCACGGCGTAAAGCTCGTCCTCGGCGGCGTTGGCGTCCCCGGCGCGCGAGGCGAAGACCCGCACGGCCAGGAGCGCGAACAACGCGCCGCCCAGCACCACGGCGCCCGCATACACCCAACCGCCCAGGCCGGTCATGATCGGCCCCGCGGTCGCGGCCAGATAGAGCGCGGTATAGATGAGAATCTGGAAGCGGGTCGATTTCGCGCCCTTGGCGACCGGCATCATCGGCACCCCGGCGGCGGAATAATCGCCCGACTTGTAGAGCGCCAGCGCCCAGGAATGGGGCGGCGTCCACAGGAAGATGATCGCGAACAGCAACACCGAATTCAGGCTGATATCGCCGGTGGCGGCGGCCCAGCCGATCATCGGCGGGAAAGCGCCCGCCGCGCCGCCAATGACGATATTTTGCGGCGTCGAGCGCTTCAGCCACATGGTGTAGATCACCGTGTAGAAGAAGATGGAGAAGGCCAGAAGGCCGGCGGCGACATAGTTGGTGGCGAGCGCCATCAACAGCACCGAGGCCAGCGCCATCACGCCGGAGAAGACATAGGCTTCATTGGCGGGCACGCGCCCGGTCGGCACCGGGCGACGGCGGGTGCGCTTCATGATGGCGTCGATATCGGCGTCATAGGCCATGTTGAACGCGCCGGCCGCGCCAGCGCCCACGGCGATGCACAGCATGGCGATGGCGGCGGTCAGGAAGTTCACGGCGACAGGCGCCGCAGCGAAACCGGCGAGCCCGGTGAACACCACCAGGGTCATGACGCGCGGCTTCATCAGCGAGACATAGTCCCGCCAGGACGCCAGCGACGCGGCGTCCGAAGGATCGC
>NZ_CH672428.1:2323424-2934624 GCF_000152745.1 Oceanicaulis sp. HTCC2633 | reverse complement strand
GATCGGCGGAAAGGTCGGTCACGGTTTGCGTTTCCGGTTCCGTCTGTTGGCTCAACGGCACGCTACTTGATGCGCGGCAGTTCGTTGAACTGGTGGAAGGGCGGCGGAGAGGACAGGGTCCATTCCAGCGTCGTCGCGCCTTCGCCCCACGGGTTCGCTTCGGCCGGGCGGCGGCGCAGGATCGACTCGATCAGCACCAGGAAGAACACCGCCATGCCGATCAGCATCACGACATAGCCCATGGAGGAGACGTGGTTCCACAGCGCGAAGCCGTCCGCGTAATCCACATACCGGCGCGGCATGCCCTGGAGGCCCAGGAAGTGCTGCGGGAAGAAGATCAGGTTGGCGCCCACGAAGAAGAAGAAGAACTGGATGTTCGCCAGCGTCTCGTTGAACTTGATGCCGAAGATCTTCTCATACCAGTAGTAGAAACCGGCGAAGATGGAGAACACCGCGCCCAGCGACAGCACGTAGTGGAAGTGCGCCACCACGTAATAGGTGTCGTGCAGGGCCTGGTCGACGCCGGCGTTGGACAGCATCACGCCCGTCACGCCGCCGATGGTGAACAGGAAGATGAAGCCGATCGCCCAGATCATCGGGGTGCGGAACTGGATGGAGCCGCCCCACATGGTGGCGATCCACGAGAAGATCTTGATGCCGGTCGGCACCGCAATGATCATCGTGGCGGCCACGAAATAGGCTTTCAGGTTCACGTTCAGGCCCACGGTGTACATGTGGTGCGCCCACACGATGAAGCCGATGAAGCCGATGGCGACCATGGCGTAGGCCATGCCCAGATAGCCAAAGACCGGCTTGCGCGAGAAGGTGGACACGATGTGGGAGATCATGCCGAAGCCGGGCAGGATCAGGATGTACACTTCAGGGTGACCGAAGAACCAGAACAGGTGCTGGTACATGATCGGGTCGCCGCCGCCGGCGGGATCGAAGAAGGTCGTGCCGAAGTTGCGGTCGGTCAGCAGCATGGTCAGGGCGCCGGCCAGAACCGGAACCGAGAGCAGCAGCAGGAAGGCGGTCACCAGCACGGACCAGGCGAACAGCGGCATCTTGTGCAGGGTCATGCCCGGCGCGCGCATGTTGAAGATCGTGGTGATGAAGTTGATCGAACCGAGCAGCGAGCTGACGCCGGCGATATGCAGCGAGAAGATCACCATGTCGAAGGCCGGGCCGTTATGCCCTGACGTTGACAAGGGCGGGTACATCACCCAGCCGCCGCCGAAACCATTGTCCCCGCCTGCGCCCGGAACGAACATCGATGCGAACAGCATGATGAAGGAGAAGGGCAGCAGCCAGAAGGAGATGTTGTTCATCCGCGGGAAGGCCATGTCCGGCGCGCCGATCATCAGCGGCACGAACCAGTTGCCGAAGCCGCCGATCATGGCGGGCATGACCATGAAGAAGATCATGATCAGGCCGTGCATGGTCGTGATGACGTTGTAGTTATGCTCGTTGCCCCAGAAGCCGTTGTTGAAGACCTGGAGACCCGGCTCTGCGAGCTCCCAACGGATGAGGCCGGACATGGCGCCGCCAATCACCCCCGCGAAGATCGCGAAGATGAGGTACATCGTGCCGATGTCCTTGTGGTTGGTGGAATACACCCAGCGCTTCCAGTCCCAGATGCTGGGGGTGTGATCGTCGTGATGCGCAGCAGCGTCTGACATCTGATCTCTCCTTACTGGACGGAAGCGAGGCGGGCGCCGCCACGCACGTCGTCGTAATAGGCGGCCAGGACTTCCGGCGCCGTGTAGGGGTCGTTGTTGGCCGCTTCGACCCATGCGGTGAAGACCTCTTCAGGCACCACATGAACCTCGATCGGCATGAAGGCATGGCGCAGGCCGCACAGCTCCGAGCACTGGCCGTAATAGATGCCCGGCTCGTTCACTTCGAACCAGGTCTCGTTCAGGCGGCCGGGAATGGCGTCCATCTTGATGCCGAAGGCCGGCATCGCCCAGTTGTGGATCACGTCCGAGGCCGTCACTTCCACGCGCACGGTGGCGCCGGTGGGCACCACGACCGGCAGGTCGGTCGACAGGTTGCGCAGCGCCGCATACGGGTGCGCCGCCACGTCTTCGTCCGGCAGCATGTTGGCGACGTATTCGAAATCGCCATGGTCAGGATAGGTGTAGGTCCAGTTCCACTGGTTGCCCGTGGCCTTGATGGTGAAATCCGCCTCGGGGATCACGTCCTGCAGATACAGCAGCTTGAAGGACGGCACAGCGATCACCACCAGGATCAGGATCGGGATGCCCGTCCAGATCACTTCAACCAGCGTGTTGTGGCTGAATTTCTTGGCTTCGGGGTTCCGCTTGCTGTTGTAGCGGACCATCACCCACAGCAGCAGGCCAAGCACGACGAGCGAGATCGCCGTGATGATCCACAGCACCATGGCGTGGAAGACTTCGATGTTTTCCTTCACCGGGGTGACAGCTTCCTGCAGCCCCAGATGACCGTCGACCGGCGCGCCGATCACGGTGGCCGAAGCGCTGGCTGTCATTACACATAGGGCGGCGAGGGCGCCCAGTATGGCCGAGAATCGCATAATTCCCCCAAGTCCTGGTTCTATCGTCCAATTGGCGACGCTTGATGAGAGGTGCGGTCAAACGTCACTTGCGGCGACTCGTCGCCACCTCCGAGTTCGGCACGATATAGACTGCAATGGCGTGCTAGCCAATCGAGCTTGAGCGCCTTTTTGTCGCACTTGGCCGTCTTTTTCCACCTCCTTCTGCGCACGAAAGTCTGGCCGCGTGATTTAGGCTTTGCTAACCTTCCAGGACACTATGAACTCTGAGGGGGCCAGATTCATGTCGACACACAGCTTCAACTCGCGATCCAACCGTCCTGTGATGCAGGCGCTGACCGGCGGCTTTTGCGGCTTGGCCATGGCGGCCTTGCTGGCGCTGGCGGTCTCTTTCGCCTTTTCCGGTCGCGCCCTGGGTCAGGAGAACGACCCGCGGTACGAATGCGAGGCGGGCGCGCGCGACACCGGCGCCACCGGTCGCGCCCTGGGCGCCTGCGATCTGCTTCTGCGTGATGCATCGGTCACCGGCGAGACCCGCGCCCGCGTCCTGACCAACCGCGCGGTCATGCTGCTGGCCCGCGGCCAGAACATTCAGGCGCGTTCCGACCTTGAAGAAGCCGTCGAGCTCTCGCCGGAGCTGGCGGAAGCCTGGCTGAACCTCTCCGCCGCGCAGATCGCCACGGGCTCGGCCCAGGCTGCGATCGACACCGCCCGTCAGGCCCGCGAGCTGGGCGCCAGCCCCGCCCTCGCCGCCTTCAACACCGCCATTGCGCTGGAGACCCTGGGCCGTTTCGAGGACGCCTACGCTGCTTATTCCGAAGCCGCCCAGCAAGATCCCGAGAACGTCACGCTCGCCGCTCAGCCGGCCCGGTTCATCTGGCACCAGGGCTGATCGGAGGGGCGGGTCTGCCCGCAAGCCTCGCACTGCGCTGCCGCACGGTCTATGTATGAGGCCTACCGCCACGTGCAGGAGCCGTCATGACCACTGATCCGTTCACCGCCTTTGAATTTGACGCCGATGATGCGGGCCGCGTGCTCGACGAGGCGCTGGTCGGAGCGGATGACGGCGAGCTGTTTCTGGAAACCTCGGCGTCAGAGAGCCTCGCCTTCGACGATGGCCGGCTGAAGGTCGCCAATTTCGACGCCGAGCGCGGCTTTGGTCTGCGGGGCGTGTTCGGCGAGGCGTCCGGCTTCGCCCATTCCTCGGACCCTACCCTCGCTGCGCTCAAGCGCGCCGGTGAAACCGCCAGCGCCGCCCGTCAGGGCCGCGATGCGGTGATGGCGCCCTCCCCGGCCCGCGCCAATCAGACCCTTTACAAGGATGTGGACGTCATCGCCCAGCCGGGTTTCGAGGCGAAATCCACCCTGCTCGCCGAGATCGACGCCTATCTGCGCGCCAAGGACCCCGAAGTGGTCCAGGTATCCGCTTCCGTTTCCGCCTCGCGCCGGGTGATCGGCATTGTCCGCGCAGGCGGCGATGTCCGCACCGAAGTGCGTCCTCTGGTGCGCGTGAATGTCGCCGTCACCTGTGAGCGCCAGGGCCGCCGCGAAACCGGCTCGGCCGGGGCCGGCGGTCGCGCCGCCTTTGATCAATGGATCGCGCCGGGCGCCTGGAAAGGGCTCGCCGACGAAGCGCTGCGGGTCGCCAAGGTCAATCTCGAAGCCGTTGATGCGCCTGCGGGCGAATGGCAGGTCGTGCTTGGCCCGGGCTGGCCGGCCATCCTGCTGCACGAAGCGGTGGGTCACGGCCTGGAGGGCGATTTCAACCGCAAGGGCGCGTCCGCCTTCTCCGGCAAGGTGGGCCAGCAAGTCGCCGCCAGGGGCGTGACGGTCGTTGATGACGGCACGATCCCCGATCGCCGCGGCTCCCTGAGCTTTGATGATGAAGGCACCCCGACCGGCCGCACCGTGCTGATCGAGGACGGCGTGCTGAAAGGCTATATGCAGGACCGGCAGAATGCGCGCCTGATGGGCGTCGAGCCCACCGGCAATGGCCGACGCGAAAGCTATGCCCACCCGCCCATGCCGCGCATGACCAATACGATCATGGAAGCGGGCGATCGCGATCCGGGCGAAATCCTGGAGAGCCTGAAGGACGGCATCTACGCCAAGAATTTCGGCGGCGGTCAGGTGGACATCACCTCGGGCAAGTTCGTCTTCCGCTGCACCGAGGCCTATCGCGTGCGCGACGGCAAGATCTGCGAGCCCATCAAGGGCGCAACCCTGATTGGCGACGGCCCCACCGCCCTGACCAGGATCTCGATGATCGGCGACGACATGCAGCTTGATCCGGGCGTCGGCACCTGCGGCAAGGCGGGTCAGGGCGTGCCTGTCGGCGTGGGGCAACCCACCCTGCGCATTGACGGATTGACAGTGGGCGGCACGGGCTAGGTCCGGACAAAGCCGGACAATCACCTTACAAAGTAGTCACTTACCACCTTGTAATAAGAAATACCGGTCGTTACGCCCTAGCCTTGCGCCTGACTGTGATTTGCAAGACTGGAATTGTGATGATTGCCCGGACGACCTCGCTCGCCCTTCTGCTGACCGCGACCGCGCCTGCATTCGGCGATGATGCGCCGGATCCCGTCGTGGCGGAGGGTGAGGCGGACGGCGCCATCCTCGCCTATCCAGCCAGCTTCTTCACCGAATTCAGCCCGGTCACGGCGCGCGACATGATCAACCGGCTGCCGGGCTTTTCCCTCTCGGACGGCAACACCAATCGTCGCGGACTGGCGGACGCCTTCGGCAATCTGCTCATCAACGGTCAGCGCCCGTCCGACAAGACGCTCGGCCTGGGCACGGTGCTGCAACGCATTCCAGCCGACCAGGTCGTCAGGATCGAGCTGATCCGCGAGCCGCTTCCCGAGTATGAGATGCGCGGCTACAGCCAGCTCGCCAATGTCATTCTGGTTGAGGGCTCGGGCATGCGCGCGAGCTTCCAGCACACCCTGACCCGCAACAATTCCTCGCGTCTCGCCTCGGCGATGGAAAGCTCCATCACCCGCCCCGTTGGCTCTGGCGAACTGACCCTGGGGCTGAACTGGGAAGTGTGGGGCCCGTCCAATGACCGCTCGGTCTTCACGGAGACGCCCGACGGCGTCCGGCTCTCTCGCGAGCACTACAATGACCAGCGCCGCTATCGCGAGATCGAGCCCTCGATCAGCTATTCCGGTCCGATTGGAGAGAACACGCGGCTGCGCGTGAACGCCAATGCGGAGTTTGTCGCCTGGCGCCGCATCATCTCGGGCTTCGCCTATGACGGCGCCGACCAGCCCGAGGCCTACATCGAACAGGCCAATGATGAACGCAGCTGGCGAGCCGGCCTCTCTTCCACTCTGGAGCATGACTGGTCTGACGGCCTCTCCTCGACCACGACCTTCCTGCTGACGCGCTCCGATACGGATAACGGACCGGAAGTGGAAAGCGTCAACACCCTGTCTTCCGGCGTGGAACGCGCGCAGGTGCTCTATCAGAACGCCCAGGAGGAGACCGCGCTGCGCCAGAGTTTCGACTGGACCCTGTCAGAGGCGCATTCGCTGACCTTCGGCGCGGAAGCCGCCTTCAACGCCCTCGACGCCAGCCTCGCCCTGTTCGAGGATACCGGCGGCGGGTTCGTCCCGATCCCCCTCCCCGTCAGCGACACCCGGGTCGAGGAAGTGCGCGGCGAACTGTTCGCCGACACGGTCTGGGTCATCAGCGAGGCCTTCTCGCTGGAAGGCGGACTGCGTTATGAATACAGCGAGATTTCCCAGTCGGGTCCGGCCGGTCAGGCGCGCACCTTCACCTATCTCAAGCCGCGGGCCAGCGTGACCTGGCGCCCGGGCGACCAGCGCCGCCTGCGCGTCGGCATCGAACGCAATGTGGACCAGCTCGATTTCGGCAATTTCGCCAGCTCCGTCGATCTCAACTCTGATCAGGTGGATGTGGGCAATCCCGATTATCGCCCCCAGACCGACTGGACGCTGGAGGCGGAGTTCGAACAGCGGTTCAACGAGGACGCCTCGCTGACGCTGACCCTGGGCCGCGTCTGGGTGCAGGATCTCGATGACTATATCGCCATCATCACCCCGACCGATGTGTTTGACGCGCCGGGCAATATCGGCGATGGCGCGCTCAACCGCATCACGCTGGACTGGACCAGCCCGCTGGGCTGGCTGGGCCTGCGCAACGCCACGCTCGACGGCTTTGCGGAATGGTATGACAGCTCGATCGAAGACCCTGTCACCGGGGTGGATCGCGCCTGGTCCGGGGTTGCGGAATGGGAATTCCGCTTTGATTTCCGTCAGACATTCCCGGCCGCGCAGATGGCCTGGGGCTGGGATTACAGCTATCGCTCCGACCGGTCGACCTATCGCGTGAGCCGTTTCACCAATTTCGAGCAACCGGCGGGCGATCTCGATCTCTATGTCGAAACCACGCGCTGGTTCGGCCTGACGACGCGTCTGGGCGCGGACTTCGTGCTCGACACGACCGAACGGCAGGACCGGATCGTGTATGACGGCTCGCGCGCGGATGGCGTCGAACGCTATCGCCAGCGCCGGTATTTCGACAACGGGCCGCAAATCTTCCTGAGCATTCGCGGCGCCTTCTAACCTCCCTAAATTGTAATCCTACGAGCTTTCTCCGTCTGGTAGACTGAAGTCGGCAGGGCGAGAAGCCGGGCGAAACAGTGATCTGGCGACCCTGCCGGGAGGAGGTCGTCATGAACGCCATTACTCGCACCTGCCTGCTTGCCGCATTGTGGGCAGGCGTCAACACCGCCGCCATCGCCCAGACCGATGCGATCGAGCTTTTGCGAAGTCCTTCCGGGTATTTCGTCGCGCCGGTCTTCATCGGGCAGGAAGGCCCGTATCCATTCGCGCCGGACACCGGCGCCAGCCATACCGCCATCGCGCAAAGCCTGGCGGAAGCGCACGGCTTCGTCAGCACGCGCGAGCGCCTGGATTCGGTGCAGACCCTGACAGCCGAAGTCCAGGCCGAGCGTCACAGGCTCGATGTCCTGACCCTCGGCCCCTATGCGCTGAATACGGTGGATGCGGTGGTCACCCCCACCCCGCCCGATCTGGAGCTCGAGATTTACGGGCTGCTGGGCCGCAACGCGTTCGCGGGCCGCACCATACGGCTCGACTATCCCAACGCCCGGCTCTTCATGCAGGCGCAGGCGCCCGACTTCGTGGATGCCCGCATTGATCCGCGCCGCAATGTTCTGGTGGGCGCCGCCCGCGCCCGGGGCGTCGAGGACGATATCGTGGTGATGGTGGACACCGGCTCTCCCATCACGCTTGTCAATCAGGCGCTCGCGGGCCAGCTGCGCCAGCGCGCCGTGATCCGCATCCTGACCGTGGGCAGCCTCTCGCGCATCCCCGATCTGGTGGAGACCGATGATCTGGTGGTCGTCAGCCAGTTCCAGCTGGGCGGCGTCTGCATAGATCGCATGTCGGTCCACGCGGCCGATCTCGATGTCTTCCGCGCCATGGGCTGGGAGGACCGCCCGGCCATGATCGTGGGGCTGGACCTTCTGCAGAACACCACGCTGACAGTGGATTATGCGAACCGTCGCGCCGAGATCGAACCCGGCTCGCAAGGCTGGCGCTGCCCGGGCGGGCGCCGCAGCCAGCTCAGCCACTGACGCAAAAAACCCCGGAGCGACGCTCCGGGGCTTTTCTTCAGACGGTCAGGACCGCTTACACGAGGTCGCGGGCGTCCTGATCAGGGCCGGCGGCTTCCGCCTTGGCGTCGATCTGGTCAACCGCTCGGCCATGGCCGAGCCCTTTGAGCCAGAAGCTCAGCACGCCGAAGATCACGCCCAGCACGATGGCGAACAGGCCGATCGAGCCGAACACGGCGGCATAGCCATTGAGCGCCGCCGCCGGGTCGAGCACCTGGCCCGCCACCGTGTCGGTCGCGGTGAAGGTGGCGATGATGCCCGCCACGTATTGCGCGAAGGCCGAGGACAGGAACCAGCCCGCCATCATGGTCGAGACGACCGCGCCCGGGCTGAGCTTGGTGATGGCCGACAGGCCCACCGGGCTCAGGCACAGCTCGCCGGTTGTGTGCAGCAGATAGGCGCCCGCCAGGAAGATCAGCGGCACGCGATAGTCATCGCCCGCAAACTGGGTGCCCCACACCAGCAGCATGAAGCCCAGACCCACCTGAACCAGCGCGAGCGCGAATTTCAGCGGGGTGTTGGGGTTCTTGCGCAACTTGGCGAGGAAGGCCCAGATCGCCGCGAAGACCGGCGCGAACAACAGGATGAAGCCCGCATTGAAGGACTGGGTCTGTGACGCGGTGATTTCGAACGGCCCCACCGACAGATCGGTGTTGCGCGCGGCGAACAGGTTCATGGACGAACCGGCCTGCTCGAACAGCGCCCAGAACACGACCGAGACGATGATCAGGATCAGCGCCAGGATCAGGCGTTGCGCCTCAACCTTGGTGCAGCTGTTGACCATGTAGAAGACCACATAGCTCAGGAAGCCAAGGCCGCCGATCAGGAGGAACAGCGCCAGAAGGTCCTGCTCGCCCATGCCCAGCACGGTGAAGCGGATCGTGTGCGCCTGAACCATGAACCAGACCACGACGACGCCCACAAGGCCGATGCCGTAGATCAGCCATTCGGTATTGATCGGGCCCAGCGCCTTGGCCTTGAGTTTTTCCTGGCTCGGCGGGTTGCCCACATGGTCGATGAGGTTCTTGCCCGGCAGGAAGAACAGGGCGCGACCGCGCACGAACACGACCCAGCCCAGCGCCATGCCGAGACCGGCGAGGCCGAAGCCGGCCCACCAGCCGACCGTTTCGCCCAGAAGGCCGCACAGGATGGCCGCCCAGAACGAACCCAGATTGATGCCGTAATAATACAGGGTGAAGCCGCCATCGCGACGCGGATCGTTCTCTTCATAGAGCTGCCCGACGATGGAGGAGATGTTCGCCTTCAGGAAACCCACGCCCATGATGATCAGGGCCAGGGCGAAGTAGAAGATGTTCAGGAACATGCGGTCGCGTTCGACGCGTTCGATCTCGAACTGGCCCTGCGGCAGAACGGCGGGAATGCTGGCCGTGGACGGCAGCTCGGCGATCTCGAAATCGCCCTCGGAATTGGCCGAGAAGCTGTATTCCGCGCCATCCACCTCGATCATCACCGAGCGGTTCGAACCGCGGCCTTCGGCCACCAGCTCGTATTGCTGGCCCTGATAGACCAGGGCTTCGCGGGCCGGTTCGCCCTCGATCCCCATGGTCGCGTGACCGGCCACCAGCAAGAGCGCGCCGAAGGCGATGGCCTTGCGGTTGCCCAGATACCGGTCCGCCAGATACCCGCCCAGCAGCGGCAAGAGATACACGAGCGCGGTATAGGCGCCGTATTGCGAGCTGGCTTCGCTGTCAGAGAACAGGAAGTGCTGGGTGAGATAGAAGATCAGCAGGCCGCGCATGCCGTAATAGGAAAAGCGCTCCCACATCTCGGCGAAGAACAGGATGTGCAGGCCCTTGGGGTGCTTGCGCATCTCCAGAAAGACCGGAATGGCGGTGGCGATCGTAATCACGATCCCCGCCAGAACGACGATATTCATGACCTGAGGTCCCTCCCCGTCACAGTCCGACGCCCCTCATGCGTCCAAAGATGAAGGACCGTGATCGAATTCGTTACGAAATGACTACCGCGCAAAACACCACGCGGGGCCGGGAGTCGCAAGGGCTTTGCGGCAGTGGGGGTATTGGGGAGAGGCGAGAGGGGCATCGTTCTGGCTGAATGAGTTTCCCGATAAGATGCGCATATGGCGTCGAAGAAACCCATCACGACAGCACGGCGTTTGCGCCGGGACATGACAGATGCCGAACGCAAGCTCTGGTCCATGCTTCGGCGAAGACCTGATGGGCTGAAGTTTCGACGTCAGCATCCGATCGGCCGCTATGTGGCCGACTTCGCCTGTCCCCAAATAGGCCTGATTATCGAGCTGGATGGCGGTCAGCATAACCTTCCGGCTCATCGGCGCCGCGACGAGCATCGTACGCGCTGGTTGGAGAACCAAGGGTGGCATGTTCTTAGGTTCTGGAATACGCAGGTTTTTGAGGCGCCCGACATGCTGGGCGATCAAATTCTGGATCTGGTGCACGCCCTGAAACACCGCCGACAGAACCCCTCTCCCCCTTGACCAAGGGGGAGAGGCAGGGTGAGGGGGTGCGCTTCAATTTGCGAAATTGGCGCCGGATGAAACGCCGCCCACCCCTCACCTAACCTCTCCCCTCAGGGAGGGGAGAGGGATGGGGTTGGCGCAGAAATGACGGTTTGGAGCTGTTTCTGCCCCTAATACGCCGCCTCTTCGAAGATCGGTTCGACGCTTTCGTTCCAGGCGCCGTGATAGCGCTCGAGCAGGCGTTCGGCGGGGCTGATGCCGGTCTTGGCGATCTCGTCGAGATCATCGAGGAACAGCGCTTCGTTTTCGCCATGGGCGTTCAGGCGTTGACGGGCCTTGAGGCCGGAGCGGGAAATAGCGAGCGCCTGTTGGGCGATCTCTTGCAGGGTGGTGTTGCGGAACGGGGTCTTGAGCGCGGTTTTCGCCGCGCCCGCGCGCATGGCGTCGCGTTCTTCAGCCGTCCAGTCCTTGACGAGGTCCCAGGCCGCGTCGAGCGCGGTCTGATCATAGAGCAGACCCACCCAGAAGGCGGGCAGCGCGCAGAGGCGATTCCACGGGCCGCCATCGGCGCCGCGCTGTTCGAGGAAGGTTTTCAGGCGCACTTCGGGGAAGAGCGTCGACAGATGGTCTTCCCAGTCTGACAGGACCGGCAGTTCGCCCGGCAGCAGCGGCAGCTCGCCCTTCAGGAAGTCGCGGAAGCTCAGCCCCGTGGCGTCCTGGAAGACCGAATTGCGCTTGACGAAATACATCGGCGCATCGAGCGCCCAGTCCACATACTGCTCATAGCCAAAGCCTTCATCGAAGGCGAAATGCAGCATGCCGGTGCGGTTATTGTCGGTGTCGGTCCACACATGGGCGCGATAGCTGAGATAGCCGTTCGGCTTGCCGTCCGCGAAGGGCGAGTTGGCGAACAGCGCCGTGGCGATCGGCTGCAGCGCCAGCGAGACGCGCATCTTCTTGACCATGTCCGCTTCGGACGCGAAGTCGAGATTGGTCTGCACGGTGCAGGAGCGGAACATCATCTGATGGCCCAGCGTGCCCACCTTGGGCATGTAGGCCTTCATGATGTTGTAGCGGTCCTTGGGCATCATCGGGGTCTCTTCAAGAGACCATTTCGGCGAGAAGCCGAGGCCCAGAAAACCCGCGCCGACTTCATCGGCCACTTCGCGCACTTCGCGCAAATGGGTGTTCACCTCGCGGCAGGTCTCGTGAAGATTTTCCAGCGGCGCGCCGGAGAGCTCGAACTGGCCGCCGGGCTCCAGCGTGATGGAGCCGCCCTCGCGCTTGAGCGCGACGGGCTTGCCGTTTTCCTCGATCGCCTGCCAGCCAAAGCGGGTCAGGCCTTCCAAGAGCTTGCGCACGCTGGGCCCCTCGCCCTCATAGGGCAGCGGGGCATGATCCTTCAGCGCAAAGCCGAACTTCTCGTGTTCGGTGCCGATACGCCATTGATCCTTGGGTTTCTCGCCCGCGGCGATGTGGCCGATGAGCTGGGCCTTGCTTTCGATCGGGGCGCCTTCGCCCCCTGCATTATAGGTGCCGCTCATGGGTGATGGTCTCCCCGCCAGGCAAATCAGTGTGGCCGCACAGTTAGGCGCCCGTATCCCCTACGGCAAGCAGGGAAACCGGTTTTCGGTCACAAGGGTGTGAGAGATTGCGTGATCGCTCACCAGTCGCCCAGCATGGATTGCCAGACGGACAAGGCGGCGGCGGCCGCTGTATCCGCGCGCAGAATGCGCGGGCCGAGGCTGACGGGCAGGACAAAAGTCTGAGCATGCAGCAGCGTGCGTTCCTCCACCGAGAACCCGCCCTCGGGGCCGACCAGCATCGCCCATTTGCCGCCGCGTTCGCGGCCTGCCAGCGCTTCAGCCATCGGGCGGGCGCGGCCATGCTCTCCGCCCCAGGGCTCGGTCTGGCTGTCCCCGCTTTCATCGGCGAACATCAAGGTGCGCGCCTCGTCCCAGCCCTTGAGCATCTGGGTCAGGCTGACCGGCTCGTGAATCACCGGCAGGTCCAGACGCTCGGTCTGTTCAGACGCTTCGCGCGTCAGAGCCTGCATCCGATCGGTGCGCACGCGCTCGGACTGGGTGCGTTGGGTGATCACCGGCGTGATCGAGGCGACGCCCAGCTCGGTCGCCTTCTCGACGATGAAATCGGTGCGCGCCTTCTTCACCGGCGCGAAATAGAGCGCCATGTCCGGCGTCGCGCTCTGGCTGCGACGCTGTTGAACGATCTGAAGGCTGGCGCGTTTTCTGTCTGCGCTCGCCACCTCGGCGCGCCACTCGCCGTCCCGGCCGTTGAACAGCCGGACGCCGTCGCCCGGTTTGCGGCGCATGACATTGACGAGATAGTGGGCCTGGTCCCGATCCAGATCCAGCACGGCGCCGGCTTCAAGCGGCGCATCGATGTAAAGACGCGGTTCGACACTCATGAATTGCGTTCTAGCTGGACGGCGCCCACGTTCAAGCTTTCAAATGTCGCTGCATGCCAGCCGACGCTCGCACCTGTAACCGCCACGGCCAAAGGAGCCCCGCCATGAAGTCCATCAATCCCTATTCCGGCGACACCGTTTTTGAAGCGGAGACGCATGGACAGGCCGCTATCGAGGCGGCGCTGACCCGCGCGGTCAGCGCGGTGAAAAAGCTCAAGGCGATGGGGATGGACGCAAGGCTCGACGCCCTGCGCAAGGCGGCGGACGTGCTCGATGACCAGCGCGACGAAATCGCCGAGCTGATGACCCGCGAAATGGGCAAGCCGATCAAGCAGGCGAAGGCGGAAGTCGAGAAATGCGCCTGGGTGTGCCGCTATTATGCGGACGAAGCGCCGGACATGCTCAAGCCCACGCCCATCGACGCGCCGGAGAAGGGCGAGTGCAGCCTCTATCACCTGCCGATCGGGCCGGTGTTTGCGGTGATGCCGTGGAACTTTCCCTTCTGGCAGGTCTTCCGCTTTGCCGCGCCCAATCTCGCCGTGGGCAATCCGGGCCTTCTCAAGCACGCCTCCGCCGTGCCGGGCAGCGCGCTCAAGATCGCCGAAGTGCTGGAAAAGGCGGGCTTTCCCGAAGGCGCCTTCCAGACCCTGCTGATCGGATCGGAGAAGACCGAAACCATCATCACCGATGATCGCATTCGCGGCGTCACCCTCACAGGCTCTGAAGGCGCGGGCTCCGCCGTGGCCTCCCTCGCGGGCAAGGCGATCAAGCCGTCCGTGATGGAGCTGGGCGGCTCTGACGCCTTCATCGTCATGCCCAGCGCAGATATCGACAAGGCGGTGGAGACCGCGGTCACGGCGCGCACCCAGAACAATGGCCAGTCCTGCATCGCCGCCAAGCGCTTCATCATCCACCAGGACGTCTATGACGAATTCACCGCCAAGTTCGTCCATTCGATGAAAGAGCTGCGCGTCGGCGATCCGATGGACGAGAGCACCGATATCGGCCCGCTTTCCAGCAAGGACGCCGCGGACGAGGTCTATGAGCTGGTGGAAGAGACCATTCGCGGCGGAGCCACGGTGCTGTTCGAGCCCCAGCGCAAGGATCACGCCTTCCTGACGCCGGGTGTTCTGGCGGACATTCCGCGCGGCACGCCGGGCCATCACTCTGAAATCTTCGCGCCGGTCGCCCTGATGTTCAAGGCCGAGGATGTGGACCACGCCATCGCGATCGCGAACAACCACCCCTATGGCCTCGGCTCGTCCTTCTGGTCCAGGGACAAGGCCGAAATCGAGACCGCCTGCACCGATCTCGACGCCGGCTCCACCTATGTGAACCAGATGGTGGCGTCCGATCCGCGCCTGCCCTTTGGCGGGGTGAAGAAGTCGGGCTATGGCCGCGAACTGGCGCGCGAGGGCCTGCTGGCCTTCACCAATCCCAAGACCATCGCCGTCACCGGGCTGGACTGAGCCGCCTAGGAAATCACGGAGTCGCAACCGGGAGGCGGATCGCTTTCCGCCCGCTCCAGGATTTGCAGATCAGAAGCGGATTCCAGAACGAGATGGGTCTGGAAGTAATGACCGTTCTGGACGCCGTCGCGATACACATTGATCCAGACCTGCATGACGGGGCCGCGCACACGAATGCGTTGGCCCCGCAGCGCGTCGACCGGGTCCTCCCCCAGCCTGCCGGCCAGGGCGATGCGCACCATCGGATCGATACGCACATTCAGGGAGCGCCGGTCGCGATAGTCGGCGAACGAGTTGAGAAAGCCGCGATCGCCATCCGAGCCGCTGCCGCAGACATCCATCCAGATCCAGCCCATCTCCAGTACGGCGTCGGGATTGGCGATGGATTGCTCCACGGCCTGGTCGGCATGGATAAGGCCTGAAGCGGATTGCGCATGACCCGGCGCCGTGATCAGACCGAGGCAGAGCGCGGCCAAGAGATGCAAGTGCTTCATTGTGCGGACTCCCGTCATCCTCTGCGCCATGGCATAGACGGAGCGTGTGACAGTTTTTTCCTCGCTCTGGTTGCAGGCTACACCCCTCATGACCATCGCTCCTGATCGCCGCGTCGCCGACTCCGTGCCCACCTCCTGGGTGGACCGGGCGCCGACCGCCATCCGCCCCTATCTGCGGCTGGCGCGCTATGACCGGCCTGTGGGGTTCTGGCTGCTGGCGATTCCGTGCTGGCAGGGCCTGGCGCTCGCCAGCGTCAGCACCGGGCTCGACTGGATGGATCTGTACTGGGCGATCCTGTTCGGGATCGGCGCGATTGCGATGCGCGGGGCGGGCTGCACCTATAACGACATTGTCGACCGCGATATCGACGCCCAGGTCGCCCGCACCGCCGACCGGCCGCTTGCGGCGGGCACGGTGAGCCTGAAACAGGCCTGGGCCTTCCTCGTGGCGCAATGCCTGGTCGGCCTTCTGGTGCTGATCCAGCTGCCCTGGCCGGCGATCCTCACCGGGCTGGGCGCGCTGGCGCTGGTGGCGGGCTATCCCTTCATGAAGCGCATCACCTGGTGGCCGCAGGCCTGGCTGGGCCTGACCTTCAACTGGGGCGTTCCGGTGGCGGGCGCCGCGGCGCTCGGCACGCCGTTCGCGCCGGAAATCATGCTTTTATATGTCGCCAACCTGTTCTGGACCCTGGGCTATGACACGATCTACGCCTGCCAGGACATGGAGGATGACGCCATGGTGGGGGTGAAATCCTCCGCCCGCGCCCTCGGGGGGAACATCCCCTTCGGCGTTCTGGTCTTCTATCTTGCGTGCGCGGCGCTCGCGGCGCTGGCCGGGGTCTTCGCGGGGGCCGGCCTGATGTTCGCGCCCGCCTTCGCCATCTTCGCGGCGCATCTGCTGTTGCAAGCGCGCAAGCTCGACCCGTCAGACGGCGCTGAATGCCTGCGCCGGTTCAAGGCGAACCAGATCACGGGCCTGCTTCTGACCGGCGCCTTCCTTCTGGGCGCGCTCTAGGCTCACGCGCCTCTCACCAGCATGTGACTGGCCAAAACCGGTCTGCGCCATAACTCTTGAGGCAGCACCAAGAGGAGTCCCGTCATGATCGCGCTCAGCCGCCGCCTGTTTCTCGCCACCGGCCTTGCCGCCTTTGCGAGCCCGGCTTTCGGGCAAAGCGATATCGACGGTCTCGAGGTTGAGCTTTTCGACCATCCCGGCATCACCCCCTGGGGCGAAGAGGATGTGGACTTCCGGAGCCTGAGCAATGCGGAATGGCGCGACCGGCTGAACGGCGAACAACTCCGCGTGCTGCGCCAGGAAGGCACCGAGCGGGCCGGGACGAGCCCGCTCAATCGCGAGCATCGCGACGGCATCTTCGTGTGCGCGGGTTGCGCCCTGCCGCTGTTCTCGTCCGAGGCCAAGTATGAGAGCGGCACCGGCTGGCCGAGCTTCTGGGCGCCCATTCGCGGCGCAGTCGCAACCAAGCCCGATTACCGCATCTGGACGCCGCGCACCGAATATCATTGCGCGCGTTGCGAAGGCCATCAGGGCCATGTGTTTGACGACGGCCCCCGCCCCACGCGCCAGCGCTGGTGCAATAACGGCGTCGCGCTGAGCTTTGTGCCGCGTTCGGACGCGCTTTAGACCGGCTGACCCAGCATGAAGCGGTGGCCGTCCGGGCTCTCGACGGCCATTTCCCGCAGACCCCAGGGTTGATCTGCTGGTCCTGAGCGGATGGTCGCGCCTTTAACGCGCAAATGCTCCGCCAGGGCGTCAATATCCGTCACATGGAAGAAGGCGAAATAGCTGTGATCGCCCAGCGCATGGGCGGGCAGTGCGTCAGGACATTCGCCCAAACGCAATCGCGCGCCGCCCAGCGCCATGAACACCCAGCCGGGCGTTTCAAACACCGTCTGAAACCCCATGGCCTCCCGCCACCAGCGTACGGACCGTGCGAGGTCCGGCACAGCCAGAACATGTTCGGTCTGCTCAATCATTGAGGTCATGGCCCTCCTCCCGTTTCCAGACTAGCGAGGCGCACGCCGATCCGGTAGTCAGCGCGCAATGACCGCCCTTACCGCAGACATCGTCCTCCGCGACCACACCCGCATCGGGTCCGCCCCGCTGACGCCGGAACTGCGCTTTCATCTTGCCGATCCGCAGAGCGATCTGTGGCGGCAGGAGGAAGAGGCGCTGATCGCGCAGGGCGTGCCCTCGCCCTTCTGGGCCTTCGCCTGGGGCGGCGGGCAGGCGCTGGCGCGGCTGGTGCTGGATCAGCCGGAGCGGGTCAAGGACAAGCGCGTTCTGGACTTCGCTTGCGGCTGCGGCGTCGCCGGGATCGCGGCGGCGAAAGCGGGCGCGGACCTTGTGACCGGAACCGAGATCGACGCCTTCGCTGTGCACGCCGCTCGCGCCAACGCCCGGCTCAATGACGTTCCCATGCAGGTGCTGCATGCCGATCTCGTCGGTGCGGACGACGGCTGGGACGTGGTGCTGGCGGGGGGTGTCTTTTACGAGACCGAAGCGGGGGCCGCGATCACGGACTGGCTGGAAAGCCTGCATGATCGCGGCGCGCTGGTGCTGATCGGCGATCCGGGCCGCGCCTATCTGCCCAAGGACAAGCTCAGCATCATGGCCCGGTTCGAGGCGCCCAGAGCGGGCGATCTTGAGGATCAGGATGTGGGCGCGGCGCGGGTCTGGCGCTTCAGTGCTCCATCCTGCGGCCTGCCCGATCCCGACTAGCGCAGATTGGCGTAACCGCCATCAAGCGCGATGATCTGCCCTGTTACATAGTCGGACGCCGGCGAGGCGAGAAACGCCGACAGCCCGATCATGTCGTCCGGCGTCCCGATCCGGCCGAGCGGAATATTGGCGGCGACGGCGTCCCGGCCTTCCTGCTGACTCAGCACAAAGGCGGTCATCTTGCTTTCGAACGGACCCGGCGCGATGGCGTTCACCGTGATCTGATCGCGCGCCAGACGCCGCGCCATCACCTTGGTGAGGTGATGCACCGCCGCCTTGCTGGCCGGATAGGCGTAGCTGTCCTCCATCATCGGCACGGCGAGCCCTTCGATCGAGCCGATATTGATGATCCGGCCGCGGCCCGACGCCTTCGCGCCCGCCTGCAATTGCGGCAGCAGCTTTTGCGTCAGGAAGAAGATGGATTTGACATTGAGATCCATCACCCGGTCCCAGCCGTCCTCGGGAAACTCTTCCAGCGCCGCGCCCCAGGTCGCCCCCGCATTGTTGACGAGGATGTCGATGGCGTCAGTCTGATCCGCCAGCCAGTCCGCAAACGCCTGAGCCCCTTCATTCGTGGAGAGGTCAGACGGGATGGCGTGCACCTCGCCAAATTCGGACAGGCGCTCCTGTGCCGCCTTCACCGCATCGGGCTTGCGCGAGGTGATGAAGACCCGCGCGCCCTGCTTGAGGAGCCCCGTGGCGATCATTTCGCCAATGCCGCGCGTACCGCCGGTGACAATCGCGGTCTTGCCGGTGAGGTCAAAGAGAGTGGAAACAGACATGGCTCGCCTCGTTATTTGGTAAGCGCTTAAGCAACCAGCAATCGGGCCGTCTGGAAAGGGGTAATGCAGGAAAACTCTCAGACTTCAGCGTCCATCCGGGCTGCGCATAGTCTTTCACACACGAATGAATCGCGGCAGGTTCCATCCCATGGCACGCGTTCGCGCCGTTGACCGGCGACTCTTCCTCCTGATCGAAATCGTGGCCCGGCGCCTCAGCCGGGAAGCCGATGCGCGCCTGCGCGCGGAAGCCAATGTCACCGCCAGCCAGTCCGCCGTTCTGTTCCTGCTGCTGCGCCGGGGCGAGCGACGCCTGGGATCCATCGGCGAGGTTCTGGCGCTTGGCGCGCCCGCGGTCACGGGTCTGATCAATCGGATGGAGACCGCCGGCCTTGTGATCAAGCGCAAGGATTCTTCAGACAAGCGCGGCGCGCTGGTGGATCTGACAGAAGCCGGGCGCCGTGCGGCTGAACGCGCCGACCAGGTGCTGCGCGGCTTCAACGCAGAGCTCGATGAAAAGCTGGGCGAGACAGACGCCGCGATCGTCTACGACGCGCTGACCCGGCTCGCCACCGACAGCGACACTGACGCCTGATCTAAAGAACTGCTTCGTCCGGGGCGGGCCGCTCGGCCCGGGCCTGAGCCGGCTCATGGGACAGCGCTTCATAGGAGCGGGTCAGGCTCAACGCCCGCTTGGCGGCGAACATCACCGCATCACGGGCCTCACGCACCAGCTCCGGCGTTGTCTCGGGGTCGGCCCGCGCCGCCAGTTCCAGCTTTTCCTCGGCCTCGGCGAGCGGCTTGAAGAAGGTCGCCTTCATCTGGGCGAGGAAGCGGCTCCTGGAGGCCAGCGTCTCGGTCTGGAACTGCAAGGCGTCTTCGGCGATCTGACGGGTCTCCTGCTCCTGGCTCATGGCCGCCAGGGTCTTCTGCAACAGAGGCCGGAAGATGAAGGCCGCTTCCGCCGCCAGAATGACCAGGATCAGCAGGAGCTGTATCACCTGGATCCGACTGATCCGGTTGAGCCCCTGCTCGGCATGCTGTTCGAACAGCCCGACAGCGCGGTGCAGTTTCACGAACAGATCACCCAGCGCCAGATCTTCCATTCGCTGTCGGTCCTGAAGCGTCGCCGGCGTTTCCAGCGAGGCGCGCGCGATCGACACATACTCAGAGATCAGGGCGGTGATGCCGTCCCCCGAGGCGCCGAACAAGGCCATCAGCTCTTCGCGCACAGCGCCGGGCGGGAAGCTCTCGGCCCGCCCCTGCAACAGCCTGTTGGCCTGCTCGAGTTCATCCGCCGTCGAGCGGATCAGCGCGCTGTTCTGAGCCTGTGCGCGCTCCCCGCTCTGGATTTCCACCAGCGCCAGAAGCCGCTGGCTCAGCATGCGTTGCTTGCCGCTGACATTGACGATCTCGGCCGAGCCGCGCTCATGGTCAATCGCCCGGAGAGTCGCCAGATGGGACAGGACCGAGACCAGCACGATCAGACCGATCGCGATGACATAACTGACGATGTAGCGACGTTTCAGCTGCGGCAGTGTCATGGCCCCTCTTCCTCGCGGCGCGCATCGGGATAGTTCAACGCCACCTTTGGGTGCGCTGAACTAAGATTGTATGAAAGATGAAAGCCGCCCCATCGTGCGCCTGGCGCGTGATTGCTGGACGATATCACCGTCTGATCCTAATCTGACCGGACAAAGGTTTGGGGGAGAGCAGACCATGATCCGTGTCATACTGGGCGTTCTGGGGATCGCACTCGTCCTGGTCTGCGTCCGCATCGGCTATGTGGTGACGCGCGCAAGCGGGACGCTGAGCCATCCGGAGTACACCGACAACGCCGCCTGCAGTCCGGTCGAGGTCGCGCCGGGCACCGAGGATGTGACCTATGATCCGGTGACGGGACTGGTCTTCGTCTCCACCGCCGAGCGCCGGACGGGCGAGATGCATCCGAGCAATGGCATCTATGTGTTTGCTCCCGAAACGCCCGACAGCGTGCGGCTGGTCTCCATCGACGCCCCCGCCGATTTCCGTCCCCATGGCATCAGCCTGTGGCGCGGCGAGAGCGAGACCGGCGAGCCCCTGACCCGCCTGTTCGTCATCAGCCATCCCTATTCGGGCCATCAGGTGCTGATCTATGACGTGGCCGAGGATGGCGCGCTGTCGCATCTGGAAACCGTCAGCTATGAGGCGCTGCGCTCGCCCAACGATATCGTGGGCGTCGGGCCGAACCGGTTCTACGCCACCAATGACGTCTATTTCGGTGATACGCCCATGGGCTATCTCGAGGCCTTCCTGGCCCTGCCGCTGGGCTCGATCAGCTATTATGACGGTCAGGAGGGCCGCATCGTCGCGGACGGTCTCGCCTACGCCAACGGGATCAACATCAGCGCCGACGGGTCAGAGCTGTACGCCTCCGCCTTTATCGGCCGCGCCCTGCATGTCTTTAACCGGGACGCCGCCACGGGCGATCTGACCCGCACCGCCCGTCACCCGGTTCCACTGGGCCTTGATAATATCGAGATCGGCACGGACGGCGCGCTGTACATTGCTGGCAATGTGAACGTCTTTGAGTTCCTGGCTCACCAGAACGACCCCGAGGCCCATGCGCCCTCCCAGGCAGTCCGAGTCGAACCGGACAGCGGGGACTGGACCACGGTCTTCGCCGATAGCGGCGAGGCGATCGATTCCACCTCGGTGGCGACGCGGGTGGGAGATCAGCTCCTACTGGGCGCGGTGTTTGATTCCCATGTTCTGGTCTGCCCCTATTCAGCAGGCCCATAGATTCTCTGCCCCAAGGACAGCGAAATGACTGATCTGATTTCGGTGAGCGACGCGAACGGCGTGCGCACCCTGCGCTTCAATCGTCTCGAGAAGAAGAACGCCATCACGCGCGCCATGTACGCCGCCCTGGCGGACGGGCTGGAAGAGGCCAATACGCGCGCCGATATCCGCGTCGTGATCATCGCAGGCGGCGAAGGCTGCTTCTCGGCGGGCAATGACATGATGGACTTCATGGAGGCGCCGCCTCATATCGGCGGCGGCGAAACCCCGGCCGTCGAGCGCTTCATGATCGCGCTGATGGGCTGCGAGAAGCCCGTTATCGCCGCGGTGGACGGTCTGGCCGTCGGCATCGGCACGACGCTCCTGCTCCATTGCGATCTCGTCTACGCGACGAACCGCGCCCTGTTCACCACCCCTTTCGTCAATCTGGCGCTGGCTCCCGAATTCGGCTCCTCCCAGATCCTGCCGGGCATTGTCGGTCGCGCGGTCGCGAGCGAGATGCTGCTGCTGGGCGCCAAATGGGATGCGAAGAAGGCTGAAGCCAAGAACCTCATCAATGCGGTCCTGCCTCCGGACGGGTTTGAAGCGGCCGTTCAGGAGATCGCCCAGCAGATCGCCCAGCTGGCGCCAGGCGCGGTGAAGACCGCCAAGATGCTGATCAACCTGCCGCCCGAGGACATCAAGGAGCGCATCGTGCGCGAGGGCGGCCTGTTCGCCGAGCAATTGCGGACGGACGAGTTCAAGGAGGCGGCCACCGCCTTCATGGAACGGCGAGCGCCGGACTTCTCCAAATTCGGATAGCCTGGAACGGGCTCCGTACTCTCCGGGGCCCGCTCTATCTGTGAGGCTGGAAAACCATAGTTTCCAGACCTGACAAAGACGGCGCTCCTGTCTGGATTTATGATGTTGTCATCAGAGGACAGGAGGCCGACATGGCTGAATTCACGATTACGGAAGAGCGTTCGGACAGCAAGGGCCGCTATATCGCCAGCGCCCCCGGCAAGCCCGATGCGGAGATGACCTTCTCCATCGCCAGCGCGTCCATGATCATCATTGATCATACCGGCGTCCCCGATGAATGGCGCGGTCAGGGCGTGGGCAAGGCGCTGGTCCAGCGCGCAGTGGAGGATGCCCACAAACGCGGCGTCCAGATCGTGCCGCTGTGTCCTTTCGCCAAGGCGCAGATCGCCAAGACACCCGAATGGCAGGACGTGCTCAAGCCGGCGGCCGAGCGCTGACACATAGAAAATAGGGCGGGCTTGTCAGCCCGCCCTTCGCCAGTTTTGCGCTCACAGGGGAGATTATGCTCTCAGACTAGGCGCAATCTGTTTAAATTTAGTAAGTGAACTGCTTCAGCGAATACGTTTTTCCTTATCGCCCTTGACCGCGGCCCTTCACGGGCGAAACCTCCTGCAAAACCGGGGAGGAAAATCATGCGTCGTTTGTTCTGGGTGATCGCCGTCATCGCGGCCCTTGTGCTGGGCGGCTGGATCTATCTGAGCCAGTCCGTGACCGGCCGAATCTATCTGCCATCCGGGACCGGCATCACCGCCAAGCAGACCTGTTCGCTGACCTTCGTGTCCGGTCTGGACCCCGATCGCGCCCAGGCGCTCTACATCACCCCGCTTCTGGGCGGCGCCAATGCGCTGATCTCTGTCGACATTGACCGCGAGAACCGGCGCGTGACCAGCGCGGTCCTGGGCGGGCTCTACAAGCAGACCGCCGTCTATCGCGACGGCCTCGGCTGCACGCTGGTGCATGACTTTGATGAGTTCGACGCCAGTCTCAGCCTGCCCATCACGGATGGGCCGGATCCGATGACGCTGGATGCGGACTGGCGCGATGCGAACTTTGACGTCGACGCCCTCAGCGCCGCGCTCGATGACGTCTTCACCGAGGACGGCCGCAACACCCTCGCCGCCCTCGTGATCCATGACGGCCATCTGGTGGCCGAGCGCTATGCCGAGGGTGTGGACGAGACGACGCCCTTGCATGGCTGGTCCATGACCAAGTCCACCGCAGCCACTTTCGCGGGCGTCCTGGTGCAGCGCGGCCTGATCGATATCAGCGCGCCCGGTCAGGTACCGGCGCTCGTCGAGGCCGGACGCCCGGAGATCACCATTGACGACCTTCTGCGCATGAGCGGCGGACTTGATGGCTTCGAGGTCAATGACGGCACCGATCCGAATTCGGAGATGCTGTTCACCCAGACCGACATGGCGACCTATGCCGCCAACCGGAACGTCCTCCATGCGCCGGGCGAGCACTGGGACTATCAGAGCGGCAACACCGTGCTTGCCGGTTCCGCCATGGAAACGGTGATGGGCGACACCATCGTCGAGGAAATCGCGACGCTGCGCGAGTGGCTGTTCACCCCGCTGGGCATGAACCATGCGGTGTTCGAGCCGGACCAGTCCGGCACCCTGCAATGGTCGAGCTACATGTACGCCAGCGCCCGGGACTGGGCGCGCATGGGCGAGCTCTATCTCAATGAGGGCCGCATCGGGGATGAACAGATTATTCCGCCCAACTGGCTGACCTATGTCTCGACGCCGACCGTCACCTCCGATGATCAGTACGGCGCCGGCTTCTGGCTGAACATTCCCGGCCTGCCGTCGGACACGGTGGTGATGCGCGGCTTCCAGCAGCAATGGACCTTCGTGATCCCGTCCGAGGACCTGATCGTCCTGCGCATGGGCGCGACGCTGGGCAGCGATGGCGGCGCGCCGGACTTCGCCCGCGCCGTCCTGGCGGCCAGGCAGGCGCCGTCAGCCGCTAATTGATCTCGGTGCGCTGCAGGATGCGGTCGAACGGGTGCGGGGTCACCCGTTCGGCCTTTGTCATGAGGTCATTGAAGCCGGGATGGTCCTGACGCTTGCCGCGCACCCATTCGCGCGCGCTGTCGGAATTGGACAGGACAAGCGCCATCCCGATCGCAATCAGAACGAGCCCGAAGGGCAAGGGCGTCCAGAATAACGGGACGCCCACGGCGATGAGCAGGAAGCCCAGTGTTTGATATACGAACCTCATGCCCATCCAATGCGCGGGGGCGTGAAAGGTTGCACCTCTCTTAACCCCGTGATCAGCCGGGAGCGCGCTGGCGGCGACGTTTCTGATACAGCGTCCAGAGCCGCGAGCTGCCCAGACACAATCCGGTATAGACAAGCAGCACCGCAACGGCGGAGGCGAGCCCGGCAATGGTCTGTCCGATCAGGCCGAACACCTCACCCGTGTGCAGGAAGCGGATGAATATCCGCGCCTTGCGCGCCAGCGGCATCTCTGCACGCGGATCGATGGGGGAGACGCTGCCGCCGTCCCGCGCAATCTCAAAGCTATGGATCGAACCCGGTTCGACGCCATTGCCTGAATCGATCGCGATGAGGGTGGTGACGGCGTCCGGCGCCGGCAAGGTGATCTGCACCCGGCGGCCTTCAAGTCCGGTCTGCGATTGCGCCGCGCCGACCAGAGCATCCAGCGACACGACATCGCCCCGAAGACGCGCGGGTTCAGCATTGACGAGCTCGACCTGCTGACCGCCACTCTGGCCTTGCGCGCCGCCAAAGACCCAGCTCACGACGTCACCCGCCCAGCGATAGGAGAACACTGCCCCTGTCAGGGTGATCGCGACCAGCGGAAGGGCGAACCACAGGCCCAGCGCATGGTGCCAGTTGAAATGGCGCGCCTTGGCGTTGGGATGGCGCGCGAGCAGCGTCAGGCGGGGTTTGAGGAAAGCCGCGCGCCAGAGTTTCGGCAGCCACAGATAAAGCCCGGTCAGGCACAACAGCGCGAACAGCAGGTTCGACACGCCATTGATCTGGGCGCCCACCTCATTGCGGCCGCCCGTAAAGGCCAGCCAGCGATGGATGTACATCACCCGGCGGAAGAAGGCGCGCGTCCCCTCGCCCGCTTCCTCAAGACGCTCGCCCGTATAGGGGTTGAGCAGGAAACTGTTGCGACGCCCGGCGGAGACGCTCACTGCGCCCTCACGACCGTTCGGAACCGTCATCACATGCCCCGGCGCGCCGCCCGCCTCGATCGCGGCGTCCGCCAGCGCCTGATAGCTCAGCGGTTCGGCGTCCGCGGGCGCGCTGATGGCGCTGTTCTGCGCCATGCGGATTATCTGGCGCTCATAGGTGAGCAGGACGCCGGTGACCGACATCAGGAGAATGAAGACGCCCAGCGTCATGCCCACGCTCAGGTGGAGCCAGAAGATGATGTCACGGATTTTCATAAGGTCCCCCGGGTGTGGCGATAGCTCTGTTACGCCCCTCGCCGCCCTTGTCAGTCTGGACTGCGTTAGTCCGCCGCGAAACGCATCGGACCGGTCGCATCGATCCGCACCCGCTTATAAGAATGATTTGCAATTGCGCAAGTCATCTCTCATGACCCGTCGCCCAACGCAGCTTCGCGCTTGGCCCGCCTGCCGGGCGGGCCTAGTTTGCTCTCCATCTGACAGGAGGGCCGGATGGCGTACAAATCTCTGCGCGACTTCATCGCTTTGCTGGAATCCGAAGGCGAGCTCAAGCGCGTCTCCCGTCCGGTCTCCACGCATCTTGAGATGACCGAGATCCAGACCCGACTGCTGAACACCGGCGGTCCGGCGGTCCTGTTCGAGAACCCGGTTCATGAGGATGGCCGCCCCGCCGAAATGCCGGCGCTCGCGAACCTCTTCGGCACGGTGGGCCGCGTCGCCCGCGCCGTGACCCTGGGCGGCGAGCCGCGAAAATCCGCCTCCGACCTGCGCGAAGTGGGCGAACTTCTGGCCTTCCTGCGCCAGCCCGAACCGCCGCGCGGCCTGAAGGACGCGCTCGGCATGCTGCCGCTGGCGAAAACCGTGATGAGCATGCGCCCCACGACCGTGCGCAAGGCGCCGTGTCAGGAAGTGGTGCTGCAGGGCGATGACATTGATCTTGATCGCCTGCCGATCCAGGGCTGCTGGCCGGGCGAGCCCGCCCCGCTCATCACCTGGCCGCTTGTGGTGACCAAGGGCCCGTCAGACGACAAGCAGGACGACTTCAATCTGGGCATCTACCGCATGCAGAAGCTGGGCAAGGACCGTGCGATCATGCGCTGGCTCAAGCATCGCGGCGGCGCCCAGCATTATCAGCGCTGGAAGAACGAGAAGCCCGATCCCCTGCCCGTCGCCTGCGTTCTGGGCGCCGATCCCGGCACCATCCTGGCCGCCGTCACCCCGGTGCCCGACACGTTGAGCGAATACCAGTTCGCGGGCCTCTTGCGTGGTCAGAAAGCCGAGCTGGTCGATTGCAAGACCGTGCCCTTGAAAGTGCCCGCCGAGGCCGAGATCGTGCTCGAAGGCCATGTCATGCTGGACGAGTACGAGGATGAAGGCCCGTACGGCGATCACACCGGCTATTACAATTCGGTCGAGAAATTCCCGGTCTTCAGAATCAGCGCCATCACCATGCGCAAGGACCCGATCTACCTGACCACCTTCACCGGCCGTCCGCCGGATGAGCCGTCCGTGCTGGGCGAAGCGCTGAACGAGGTCTTCATCCCGCTGGTGCGTCAGCAATTCCCCGAGATCGTCGACTTCTGGCTGCCGCCCGAAGGCTGCAGCTATCGCATCGCCGTCATCTCGATGAAGAAGGCCTATGCCGGCCACGCCAAGCGCGTGATGATGGGCGCGTGGTCCTATCTGCGCCAGTTCATGTACACCAAATGGGTGATCGTCGTGGATGACGACATCAATGCGCGCGACTGGAAGGATGTGATGTGGGCGATCTCCACCCGCATGGACCCGGCGCGCGACATCACCCCCATTGAGAACACGCCCATCGACTATCTCGACTTCGCCTCGCCGGTGTCGGGCCTCGGCTCCAAGGTCGGCATGGACGCCACGAACAAATGGCCCGGCGAAACCAACCGCGAATGGGGCGAGAAGCTCTACATGGAGCAGGATGTGATCGACCGGGTGGACGCGATGTGGAGCGAGCTGGGGCTGGACTGAAGTACTATCATGAAAGTCACCAACATCCCGACGTCAGAAGACTTTGATCGCGAATCTCATAGCGCGTTCAATCTGGCATTCGATACATTTACCCGATTCATTTCTGATCATTCTTACGTGATTGAATGGGCTGGTGATGAAACGCCTGAAACACTGGAGCATATTGAAAGCTCAAAATACCTTATTAGAAATATAATAAACTTGCTATTTCTATCAGTAGAATTTCAATTAAAATCTATTTTATGTGCAACATCTCCATTTTTATTACTTGACGGGCCCAAGAGTTGGCCCAAACCCAAATCCGGAACAGTCAGCTTTGGCTCCTTACGCTCAATTTCCGCCTCAGATTTACAAAGAGCTATAGAGCTTTTTGGAAACAAAGAACTATCCGAGGGTGCTTGGAAACATTTCGAAAAATTACGCGCCTTTCGAAATGAATCCAGCCACTCTATATCTGGCGCTGAATATTCTCTAGAATCAATATTTATTCATATTTTACGAGTTTCTGAGTATTTTTTAGGGTCAAAAAACCCGTTTCCGATAAGAATAAAATTTCTCGATTCAGCTGACGGAATATATGTTTACCCGGATCATTTGAGAAACCAAGCACTGGCAGAATTCGAACTATTAAGAAAAATATTTGGAAGTGAATTTTTCAAAGCAGAAATCGGAGTCCCTGACAAAAGACTAAACTATTGTGGTGTGTGCCACTGGGAAGGTAAAGACTGGGACGAACAACCAAAAACGGCTGAATTCAATGGTGAACAGACTTATTGTTACGCATGCGGCGAAACAGATTCCGTTTATGAAGCACATTGCGCTTTATGCGAAGGCGTCCAAGCCTTCTCCACAAAAAGCGACCTCTGTCTGAACTGCGGCTACAAAGCTTAACTGATTGTGAAATGCTCGCGCCCAGCGTTCGCAAGACCAAGACATAGACGCGTCATACGGCTGTCTAACTCTCTGAGACATGAACCACGCGCTTAACGCCCCGGTAACTTACATGACCGGTTCCGCGTGCAATGACCGACATTTAGGCGCATAGCTACGGTCATGAACTCGGTTTTCTCATCCGGCGTACAAGCCTTCCAAGCCGCCACAGCGCGGCTGGATGCTGCGGCAGGCATGGTCAACCGCGTTCGCCCATCGACCATCCCTGCCGCGCTTACCCAAAGCGCTTCAGCTCCTGACGCGTCCGCCGGGCGATCCGACGCCCCCCCACCACCCGCCGGTCCCGGCGGGCGCGTTTCTTCTTTCAATGATGACTACGTCACCGCCATGGTCGACATGATCAAGGCCGAGCATCAGGCGTCAGCGGCCACCTCCATCATCCGCTCCGCCGATGAAATGCTGGGCAAGTTGTTGGATACCAAGGCCTGATCGCGCCTATCGGATTTTCCGATTTTACGCGTGTCATCAGGACAGCGTTAAGCCTTCTCCCCTAGCGTGCGCGACATGGCTGTGTCCGAAGCGCCCTCTTTCCCGGAAGTCCTGCCCGACGCCTCTCCCACCGGAGATCGCGCGGAGGATGAGCGTCTGCACATCCATATCTGTGAGACCAGCCGGGTCCAGCGCGCTATCCTGGTGCGCATGCTGACCGAAGCAGGGTTTATCTGCAGCGCGTCCGGCCATGCCCAGGAGAGCCTTGACCAGCTGCGCCAGGACCCGCCCGACATCTTCCTCACCGCCATCGAACTTCCGGACTTTTCAGGGCTTGAGGCGTGCTGGCGGGTCAAGGCCAATCCCGAGACCGAGCATATCCACACCATGGTGCTGTCCGCCTCGGGTCAGGAGGACAAGCTCGCGGAATCCCTCGATTCCGGCGCGGACGACTTTCTGGTCAAACCCATCGACAAGAACGAGTTGAAGGCCCGCATGCGCGCCGCCTCGCGCATTGTCCGACTGACCCAGCGCATGCGAGCGGAAGCGGAAACCGATGCGCTGACCGGCGCCTATAACCGCCGGGTGTTCATGCGCACGCTGGAACGCGAGCACAAGCGCGCGCTCGATCAGGCCCTGCCCTTCAGCGTGCTCATGGTCGACCTCGATTTCTTCAAGAAGATCAACGACACACACGGCCATGCCAGCGGCGACCGGGTGCTGATCAAGACGGTGAAAACCCTCAAGGCGCTGTTGCGTCCGCCGGCCATGCTGGGCCGACTGGGCGGTGAGGAATTCGCTGTCCTCCTGCCTGGCCAGGACGCGGACATGGCCCTGCAGACGGCGGAATCGCTGCGCCTCGCCTTGCAGGCGTTGCATGTGGAAAATGATGACGGCCACCCCATCCCCGTGACCGCCTCCATGGGACTCGCGACGCTGCATGCCGGCGATCTTGAATCGAGCGGTGAGAAAATGCTCGGCGAGGCGGACGCCGGGCTCTACAAGGCCAAGGAAGGCGGGCGCAATCAGGTCTGCATGCCCTGAGCTTTTCTCGATGGCGGGATCGCTCTACGGTCCGCCCATGACCCAAGTTTCCGTTGATATCGTCTCTGACGTTGTGTGCCCGTGGTGCTGGCTGGGCCTGCGCTACTGGGATCAGGCCCGCGCGCTGGTTCCCGAGATCCAGACCGAAACCGTGTATCGCCCCTTCCAGCTCGACGGCGCCGTGCCGCGCGAGGGCGTGCCCTATTCCGACTATATGAAGAAGAAGTTCGGCGATGGTCCGGACGACCGCTTCAAGATGATGCGCGAGCATCTCGAACAGGCCGGCCCCGCCGCCGGGATCAAATTCCGCTTCTCCGGCATTCCCGTGCGGCCCAACACGCTGGACGCCCACCGGGTGATCCGCTGGGCGCAGGGCCAGGATCTGGGCGAAGCGGCCTCCGAGCGCCTGCACAAGGCCTTCTTTGAGGAGCATCTCGATATTGGCGATGCGGCGGTTCTGACCCGGCTGGCGGGCGAGATCGGTCTGGAAACCGACATTGTCGGAAACCTCCTCGCCTCCGACCGGGACCGGAAGGAAGTTCTGGAGGAAGAGCAATTCTTCCGTCGCCTGGGCGTTCAGGGCGTGCCATGCTTCATCTTCAATGGTCAGTTCGCCGTCTCGGGCGCGGAAGCGCCCGAGATGCTGGCTGACGCCATCCGGCAGGCCGCCAGCCTGCCGCAGACCGATGACGACGCTGACTGACCGGCGCGCATCACAGGGGGAGTTCCATGACAGCGCTTGAAGCGGCCAGCCTCTATGTGGGCCTCAATCTGGTGATCCTGTTGATCCTGGGGGGCAATGTGATCCGCTACCGGGTCAGCACCAAGACCAGTCTCGGCATGGGGACGGACCCGGCGCTGGAACGCGCCTGTCGCGCCCACGCCAATGGCGCGGAATGGACGCCGGGCGCGCTGATCGCAATTGTCCTGATGGCCATGCTGGGCGCGCCAGTGATGGCGATCCACGCGATCGGCGTCAGCCTGACCGTGGCGCGGGGCATTCATGGCTGGGGCGTCGCCACCAAGGACGGCCCCAATATCGGCCGCTTCCTGGGCGCGCTCATCAGCCTCGTCATCTATGCCGTTCTGGGCGTCGGGCTTGTGCTGCACGCGGTGACAGGCTGAGCCCTGAACCGATGTGACGCGTTGCGCTTGGACCCGTGTTGACGTTATGGGATCGCTATGACCGATCAGAACGCCAGCGCCGGCCTGGGCGCACCCGACACCCGATCTCTCCTGGCTCTGGCCCACGAGCTCGTGAACCGCGCCAAGCGCGCCGGCGCACAGGAGGCCGAAGCGGTCCTGTCTGAATCGCGCGCCATCGAAGCCGGCGCCCGCGAAGGCAAGCTGGAAACCGTCGAGCGCAGCGAAACCCGCGATGCCGGACTTCGCGTCCTGATCGGCAAGCGCCAGGCGGGCGTGGCCTTCTCAGACCTCTCGGAAGCGGGCATGAGCCTTGCCGTCGAGCGCGCGGTCGCCATGGCCAAGGCCGCCCCAGAAGACCCCTATTGCGGTCTGGTGGAGCCCGACAAGTTGGCGCGCAAGATCCCCGAGATCGCCACTTACGAAGCCACTGATTTCACACCTGAACAGCTTGAAGCCGCCGCGCTCGAGATGGAAGCGGCCGCGCTTTCGGTCAAAGGCGTCGCCATGACGTCCGGCTGCGGCGCCAGCGCGGGCGTGGGCGGTTCGGCCTTCGTCACCTCCACAGGGTTTGAACGTGCGCGCCTCGGCTCCCGCTGCGGGCTCGGCGTCGCCGCCATCGCCAGGGACGCCAATGGCGCGATGGAGCGCGATTATGACAGCCACGCCGCCCGCCGCCGCTCGGATCTGAAAACAGCGCAGGAAATCGGGCTGAGCGCAGGCGAACGCGCGGTCAGCCGGGTGGGCGCCGAGAAACTCGCCACCGGCAAGATGCCGGTCGTGTTCGACAAACGCGTCTCCACCACTTTCATCTCCTCGCTGCTGGGCGCGATCTCCGGTCCTGCCATTGCGCGCGGCACCTCCTTCCTGCGCGACAAGATGGGCGAGCGCCTGTTCAGCGAGGGCGTGGACATCATCGAGGATCCGCTGCGCGACTGGAGCTTCGGCGCCCGCGCCGTGGACGCGGAAGGCATCGCCTGCAAACCCCGCGCGCTGATCGAGGACGGGGTGCTGACCACCTGGCTGCTCAACGCCTCCAGCGCCCGCCAGCTCGGCCTCGAGCTGACCGGCCACGCGGCGCGCAATCTGGGCGGCGCGCCGGGCGTCGGCGCCTCGAATGTCCATCTGACGCCGGGCGAGCTTGATCGCGACGGCCTGATCGCTGAAGCCGGCGAAGGCGTTCTGGTCAGCGAGATGTTCGGCCCGTCGCTGAACGCCAATACGGGTGACTGGTCGGTCGGCGTCGCCGGCTACGCCATCAAGGGCGGCAAGCTCGCCGGCCCGGTCAGCGAGATCACCGTGGCGGGCAATCTTCTCGACATCTTCGCCCGGCTCGTGCCGGGTTCGGACCTGGAGTTTGACAGCGCGATCAACGCGCCCAGCGTGCTGGTGGACAATCTGTCGATCGGCGGTCGCTAGATGACCGACGCGCGCGCAGACCGGGACCTCTTGGCTGACGCCGCGCGCGCCGCCGGCAAGCTCGTCCTCGCCTTCCGCGCCCGCGGCATGCGCGACTGGGAGAAGAATCCCGGCGACCCGGTCAGCGAGGCCGACCTCGCGTCAGACGCGCTCCTGAAGGAACGGCTGCAGGGCGCGCGTCCCGATTATGGCTGGCTGTCCGAAGAAACCGCCGACGACCAGTCCAGGCTGGAACGCAGGCGCAGCTTTGTCATCGATCCCATCGACGGCACGCGCGCCTTTCTCAAGAACAAGCCCGAATTCGTCATTTCCTGCGCCGTGGTGGAAGCGGGCCGCCCCGTCGCCGCCGCGATCTATGATCCCAGCGCGGACGTGATGTATGACGCCGCGCTCAGGCAGGGCGCACGCAAGGATGGCGCATCGCTGTCGATCAGCACCCATGACAGCATTTCCGGCGCCCGCCTCATCGGCGATCCGGGACGGCTGTCGGATCTGCGGGCGCTGGGCGCGGACGCCCACACCGTCAACTCCGCCGCCCTGCGCCTGTGTCTGCTGGCCGCGGGCGAAGCGGATGCGGTGGTCGCGGTTCGACCTAAGTGGGACTGGGATCTCGCCGCGGGTCATCTATTGGTGGAAGAGGCGGGCGGGGTCTTCACCTCGTCGAAAGGCGAAGCGGTGTATTACAACCGGACAAGCGCTGTTCAGGACCCGCCGCTGGCGGCTGGTCCGGTGCTGCACGCCTTGCTATTAGACCGCCTTAAACAGACCCGATAACGCCCTTTGAGGGAGACTCCCCATGAGCAACACGTCTTCTCCGCAACTGCTCCACCTGGTGATTGGCGGCGAGCTGAGCGATATCGGCCCGGGCGCGCCCGAGTTCAAGGACCTCAGCCAGGTTGATTTCGTCGGCGCCTATCCCAGCTATGAAGAAGCCCGCGACGCCTGGAAATCGGCGGCCCAGCGCACCGTGGACAACGCGCATATGCGCTATTTCGTGATCCATGCGCACAAGCTTCTGGATCCGTCCAAGAAGGACTAAGCGCCCTGTCTGAGACGCCTGCCCCGAACGGCGCCCTGCCCGGCGCGCCCAAGCCCCAGAGCGCGCGCTCGTTTGCGCTGGCGAAGCGTTTGTGGCGCGAGCAGATCACAAAACACAAAGGTCTTCTGGCCTGGGCGACCCTGCTCGCCGCCATCACGGCGGGCGCGGCCTCGGGTTATGGCGTCGTGGTTCAGCAGGCCTCCGGGCTTCTGGAAAACCGCGAGCCCAGCGTGCTCTGGCTGGCGCCCGTGCTCATTCTGGGCGCGGTCATCGTCCGCTCGGTCAGCCTGTTCGCGCAGAACCTCGCCACCAACCGTCTGGCGCTCGCGATCATGCGCGATCTGCAGGTCGCCATGTTCGATCGACTGATCACGGCGGACTTCCAGCGCCTCGAGCGCGAACCCGTCGGCGCGATCATCTCGCGCTTCACCAATGACATCACCATGCTGCGCGAGGGCCTGATCCGCGCGGCGAACAATCTCACCCGCGATTTCCTGACCGTGGTGGGATGTCTTGTGGTGCTGTTCTGGCTCGACTGGGCGCTGACGCTCGTCGTGCTCGCCGTCCTGCTGGTCGCGGGCCATCCGATCACCGTCATCGGCAAGGCGATCCGAAAACGCGCGGGCGATATCCAGGACCAGATGGGCGATGTGTCGAGCTTTCTCGAGGAAGGCTTTTCCGGCGCGCGGATGATCAAGACCTTCTCGCTGGAAGACTGGTCGCAAGAGCGCGCCAGAGGCCGTTTCCAGAGCCGGTTCGAGCTGCTGCTCGCCATGGTCGCCCAGCGCGCGCGCATCGAACCGATCATGGAAGTCGCCGCCGGCGTCGCCTTGGCCGTCATCTTCGGCTTTGCCGGCTGGCGGGCGCTCAATGGCGCCACCGAACTGTCGGACCTTCTGGGCTTCATCGTCGCCTTCGGCGTCATGAGTTCGCCCATCCGCGCCCTCGCCTCGCTCTCGGGCGTGCTGCAGGAAGGCTTCGCGGTGCTCGACCGGATCTTCGCCCTTCTGGACGAAGAACCCAACCTCACCGAAGCGCCGGACGCCAAACCGCTCGCCTTTGAAAAGGGCCATGTGGAGGTGCGCGATGTCCGCTTCCAGTATGAAGCGGGCGTGGATGCGCTCCATCAGATCACGCTGGAGGCGAAACCCGGCGAGACCATCGCCCTTGTCGGCCCGTCGGGTTCGGGCAAGACGACGCTCCTGAACCTCATCGCCCGGCTTTATGATCCGGTCGAAGGCGAGGTCCTGATCGACGGTCAGGACATCAGATCGGTCACCCTCGCCTCGCTGCGGACCAGGCTCGCCCTCGTCAGTCAGGAGGTGACCCTCTTTGACGACACGATCCGCAACAATATCGCGCTGGGAAAGCTCGGCGCCTCTGAAGACGAGATCCTCGCCGCCGCCAAGGCCGCCGACGCCCATGACTTCATTCTGGGCCTCTCAGCCGGCTATGACACGCAAGCCGGCCCCAAGGGCTCGAACCTTTCGGGCGGCCAGCGCCAGCGCGTCGCCATCGCCCGCGCTATCCTCAAGGACGCGCCGATCCTCCTGCTTGATGAAGCCACGAGCGCCCTCGACGCCAATTCAGAGGCGCGGGTGCAGGAGGCGCTCGACAAGCTCAGCCAGGGCCGCACCACCATCGTCATCGCCCACCGCCTCGCCACCGTGCGCAAGGCCGACCGCATCTATGTGATGAAGGCGGGCGAGATCGTGGAAAGCGGCGACCATGACAGCCTGATCCAGGAAAACGGCCTCTACGCGCAATTGAGCGCGCTGCAGTTCGCGGATGGATAATGTGGTGAATTCCCGGGCGAGCGAAGCGATGACCCGGGACCTCCATCCACGTTAAGCGCCCTATCCTGAGGGAGGCCCCGGCTCTGCGCTGCGCTTGGCCGGGGTTTCAACTTGTATGGCTGTCATCCCGGACGCGGAGCGATCCGGGATCTACCGGAACCGCTCTGTTCTGATTACAGAAACGAAACGGGTAGATCCCGGCTCAAGGCCGGGATGACGCTAAGAGCGACGGCATCGGTGGTGTGCGTTCCTGTCCCCGTCCTCCGGCCAAAAGCAGAAGAACCTCTAACCCGCCCACAGCCCGCAGCGCTTGAGATCTCCCATCCGCTCGTCCGGCGCGTAGACGGTGTTCTCGCGACCCTGTCGCCCCGGGCGCAGGCGGTCGCCGTCAAAGGCGGCGCGGGTATAGCCAAGCTCCGAGGTCAGAACCCGATCGGCGTCGGCGTTCGATTGCATCAGGATCAGCGGGCGGCAGCGTTCGAGCGTCTCTCTCGCCCCGCGCAAAACCGCCTCGAACCAGCCCGGCGCGTCGATCTTGATGAAGCCAGGATCGAGATCGAGCATGTCGAGGGTGAAGGTGCGCGCCTCGCCCGCCATCATCTCGAAGCGGTCGGGATCAAACCCGGCCACGGTCTCATCGCTGAGCCAGGTGCGTGACTGGTCCGGGTCAAACGAGGCGAGCCCGTCATAGACGAAACCGCGATAGACCGGCACATAGAGCCGCCGCGCCTCATCCTTGTCGCTCAAACCGCAGGCATAGACCGCGAGCGCCGGATCATCGTCAAACAGGGTCGCAAGCCCCGTCGCCAGATGCACATTGGGTTCAAAGGCGTAAATCGGCGCATCGGGCTGGTAGAGCCGGATGGCGTCCACGCTCTGCCCGCGATGGGCGCCCACATCGATGAAGACCTCGCCCGGATCGGGCCGCCAGCGCGAGAGCAGGGAGAACTCGGCTTCAAACGGCAGCCGCAAGGTCCGACGCACAAAGCGCTGCACGCTGGCCTTGGCGTCCACCAGCGCCGGGAACCGGCTCTGCCAGGCGCGGATTTGGGGTTCGATCAACATGCTCGCCTCCTGCACCTTCAGGATGCAAACGGCGAGCCATCAACCCCAAGCTATTCGCGGCGCAGGATTTTCTCGGTCAGGGCCGACCCCCACCAGCTGGCCATGAAGCCGTCATGGCACGCCTGGCGGTCATATTCGGTACGCACCCACTCAAGGAAATCGATCGGCGATTGCGCATTTCTCTGACGATAAAGGTCAAAGAAATGATCGAGCATGCCGGTCTTGCCCTGCTTGATATGGCCGTATTTGAACGAGAGTTGCTGGACAGCCTCCTCGAACGGGGCCTTTTCGTGCAGCAGCTTGTACATCACCGCCACAATGCCCGCCCGGTCCGCGCCGGACTTGCAGTGCATGAAGGCGGGATAGGCGATCTCGTCAAAGACTGTGATCAGATGCTCGATGCGCTCCACATAGGGCGCCTCGCGCGAGCCCCAGGGCAGGTCGACGATGTCGAGACCGATCTCATCGCAGGTGAAGTGCTCGAGATCATAGTAATGACGGCCCGGCTGCGTGCCGCGCAGATTGAGGATCGTCTTGAACCCCATATCCTTGAGTTCGCGCAGGCGCTTGGGGCTGGGCTGATTGCCCCGCCACATCTCGCCGCCCACGCGGTGCATGTTGTGGAAGCGCTGGCGCAGCACGCCATGATCGCCCCACATGAGGCCCTTCATCGCGCGCTTGTAATCGACCGGGTCGTTCAGATCATAACTCATGGCGCGCTGAAGTAAGGCGCTTGAACGCGGCTTGCAACAACCCAGCGCGTGCGATTGACGCGCACGGAATGCTTGACGGATCGTCCCGGGGCGGCGATCCAGCGCATACCATGTTGAAGTCCATCGTCTCCTCGCCTCCGGTCCAGGCGCTGATCGCCGCGCTGCTGGCGGGCTATATGAGCCTTGTCAAAGCCACCACCCGCTGGGAGGTGCGCGGGCTGGAGCATGCGCAATCGCTCTGGTCCTCCGGGGACGGCGTGATCTGCGGCGTCTGGCATGGCCGCATCCTGATGACGATTGCGGCCTGGCCGAAAAACGTCCAGCCGCCCGCCATCCTGATCTCGCGCTCGCGCGAAGGCGATGTGGTCACCAAGGTCGCCGCCCATCACAAGGTGGAAGTCATCCGCGGCTCCTCGCGCAACAAGAAGAAGACCAAGCAAAAGGGCGGGCTGAGCGCCTTTCGCGAAATGGTCCGCTGGGTCGAGGGCGGCGGCTGCATGGCGCTGACCCCGGACGGCCCGCGCGGACCGCGCATGCGCGCGGGTCTGGGCGCGGTCAAGCTGGCGCGCGCCACGGGCGCGCCGCTTCTGGGTTTGGGCTGGTCCACCTCGAACGCCCTCATCTTCAAGAGCTGGGACCGCTTCGTGCTGCCGCTGCCCTTTGGTAAAGGCGTGATCGTCTGGGCCGAGCCGGTCCGGATCGACGCCGACGCCGACAAGGCGGCGCTGGAGACCGCCCGCGCCACGCTGGAAGCGCGCCTGATCGCTGCAACCATGGAAGCCGACCTCGCCTGCCGCGGCGAAACGATCACCGCCGCCCCGAAACCGCAATCTGAAGACCCCGGTCAGGACGCAGCATGAG
Organism: Oceanicaulis sp. HTCC2633; assembly: GCF_000152745.1. GTDB lineage: Bacteria > Pseudomonadota > Alphaproteobacteria > Caulobacterales > Maricaulaceae > Oceanicaulis. The sequence goes on along the minus strand of NZ_CH672428.1, from coordinate 2,896,837 downwards.
CGCGCCGGGCCTGTCGCTGTATCGTTTCGCCAGCCAGGCGCTGAAACCGGCGGCGCGCTGGCTCCTCGACAGGCGCGCGCGGGAAGGCAAGGAAGATCCGGCCCGCCTACACGAGCGCGTGGGTCAGGCGCAGATCGCCCGCCCCGCAGGCCGTCTGATCTGGATCCATGCCGCCAGCGTCGGGGAGAGCCAGATGGCGCTCACCGTCGCCGAGGCGCTTCTCAGCCAGCATGACGACGCCCATGTGCTCATCACCTCGGGCACCCTCACCTCGGCTAACCTGATTGCGCGACGCGGGCTGGACCGCCTGATCCATCAATTCCCGCCTGTGGATGCGCCGGACTGGGTGAACGCCTTTCTCGATCACTGGACACCCGATCTGGCGGTGTTCACCGAAAGCGAGCTGTGGCCCAACCTGATCCTCTCCGCCAGGGCGCGGGGCGTCCCGCTGGCGTTGATGAATGCGCGGATGAACCGCAAATCGTTGGAGGGGTGGGCGCGCTGGCCTTCAAGCGCCAAAGCGCTTCTGGGCGCGTTTGACTGGATCGGCGCCGCGGACCAACGCACCGCCGAGGGTCTGTCGGGCCTGACCGGTCGCCCGGTGGAACTGGCGGGCAATCTCAAGCTTGAATGCGGCCTGCCCGCCCCCGATCCGGACGCCCTGAAAGCGGCGCAGGACGCCATTGGCGAGCGCCCGGTCTTTGTCGCCGCCAGCACCCATGACGGCGAAGAGGCGCTGATCGCCCAAGCCCATGCCGAAATTCTCAAAGTCCGGCCCGACGCCCTGATGATCCTCGCGCCGCGCCATCCCGAGCGCGCGGATGACGTGGCGGCGGTTCTGAACGAACACGGCTTGCCCCAGGCCCGCCGCTCTCAGGGCGAAACGCCGGACGGCAGGCCGGTCTGGCTGGCCGATACGCTGGGCGAGATGGCGCTGTGGTATGGGGTGTGCCCGGTCGCGGTGATCGCCGGCAGCTTCAAGCCCGGCATTGGCGGTCACAACCCGATCGAGGCGAGCCGCGCGGGCGCTCTGGTCATCACCGGCCCCCATGTGGACAGCTTTAGCGATGTCTATGGCGTCTATGATGCGCATGAGGCGCGCCTGGTCGCCGAAACCGCCGCCGACATTGCGCGCGATGTGCTGGACTGCTGGCAGGGCGACCGACTGACCTCGGACAAGGCCCTTGCCGCGCTAGACGCCTTGCCGAACGGGGCCCTGCCCCTCACCCTGTCCCATCTGAACCGGCTTCTCGACCAAGGACGCCCCTGATGCGAGCCCCGCCTTTCTGGGATGACACAGCGCCGCGCAGCTCTGCGGCTTTGACGCGCGCGCTCCTGTCGCCGCTGGGCGCGCTTTACGCCTGGGCCGGGGCGCGCCGCATCCGGACGACAACGCCCGCCCCCGCGCCCGCGCCCGTGATCTGCGTGGGCAATCTCACCGTGGGCGGGGTCGGCAAGACGCCCGTCACCGCGGCCCTCATGCGCGCCGCACACCAGAAGGGGCTCAAGGCTGCGGGCCTCAGCCGGGGCTGGGGCGGCAAGCTTTCAGGCCCGGTGAAAGTCGATCCCAAGCTTCATTCCGTGGCCGATGTGGGTGATGAACCCTTGCTGCTGTCGCGCCTCGCGCCGGTCTATGTCGCCCGCCATCGCCCCGACGGCGCGCGCATGGCCGCCGAGGAAGGCGCGGACGTCATCATCATGGATGACGGGCACCAGAACCCCAGCCTTGAAAAGACCCTCTCCATCGTCGTGGTGGACGGTGTGACCGGCTGGGGGCCGGGCACGATCTTCCCGGCGGGGCCCTTGCGCGAACCAGTAAAGGACGGGCTTGCGCGCGCGGACGCCGTGATCGTGATGTGCCCCAGCGCGGAGTTCGCGCCGGACCTTGAAAAGCTCCAGCTCGCAGATCTTGAGATTCCGGTGCTGACCGCCTGGCTCGCGCCCGAAGCCGCCCCGCCGTCAGGACCGCTGCTGGCCTTTGCGGGCATTGGCCGGCCACAGAAATTCTATGACGCGCTGGTAGCGGCGGGCGGAAGTTTGGCGGATACGGCGAGCTTTCCCGACCATCACGCCTTCACTCGCGGAGAAATCGAGACGCTGGCCGATCTTGCCGAAAGCCATGACGCCACCCTGATCACCACCGAGAAGGACCATGTGCGCCTGCCCGGCGGGGTAAAGGGCTCGGTCACCGCCTGGCCCGTGCGCGCGGTCTTCCGCGAGGAAGCCCGGCTCGACGCGCTTCTGGATCAAGCGATGGATTCCTTCGCCGCCAGCCGTTAAGCCAGAACCATGTCTGATCTCATGAAATCCATCGGTTTTCGCGCCGAAGCGCTGGGCTGGGACGCCTATCAGGGCCTGTTCCGGTCCATGGGGCTGGAGCGCGCCTCCGATTACGGCGCCAAGCTCCTGCGTACGTTGGGCCCGAAAGTCTCGGTGCATCATGTGGCGCGCGTGAACATGCAGGTCGCCTTCCCCGAAGCGTCAGACCGCGAGCTGGATGGCCTGCTGGACGCCATGTGGGACAATTTCGGGAGGCTCGTCGGCGAGTTTCCCAACACCCACCGCTTTGATTTCAGCCCCAACAGCGACCAGATCGAGGTCGAGGGCGAGGAGATCCTGGCCGAGCTTGACCGTCAGGGGCAGCCGGCCGTGCTGATCGGCGGGCATTTCGCCAATTGGGAATTGATGGCGGCGGTGATCATGCGTCACCTCAAGGATTGCCGGATCACCTATCGCCACGCCAACAACCCGCTGATCGACCAGCGCATCATTGATCAGCGCAAGGCCTATGGCATCAACATCCTCGCCCCCAAGGGCGGGCATGGCGCCAAGGAATTGATGCAGGCGCTCAAATCGGGCGCGTCCGTCGCGCTGATGAACGATCAGAAGATGAATGACGGCATCGCCGCGCCCTTCTTCGGCCGCATGGCGATGACAGCGCCCGGCCCGGCGCGGATGGCGCTGCGCTATGACTGCCCGCTCGTGCCCATGTCGATCCGGCGCAAGGACCGCGCCCGCTTCAAGGTGACCATCCACGAACCGCTGGCGCGTCCCGAAGGCAAGGATGCGGACGCCATTCTTGAGGTGGTCACAACCATCAACCGCTTCATGGAAGAGCGCATCAAGGAAGCCCCCAGCCAATGGTTCTGGGTGCACCGCCGGTTCGAGAAGCCGCTCTACAAGCAGGCGAAGGCGGAGGCGCAAGCCTCAAGAGGCTGAATTCCCGGGCGAGCAAGGCGAAGACCCGGGACCTGTCTCCGCAAATAGCGCTTGATCCTGATGGAGGCCCCGGCTCTGCGCTGCGCTTGGCCGGGGTTTCAGCGATTTACCGCAAGCCGCTGGGATCAACCGCGAGCGCTTCAGCGGGGTCGATATAGCGATTGTGCCATTTAATGCGCCAGTCGAGATGCGCGCCCGTCGAGCGACCGCCGGACCCGACTTCGCCGATCACCTCGCCCTGCGCGACTTCCTGACCGACGTCCACGTTCACAGCGCCCAGATGCAGGAAGGCGCTGGTCAGGCCCTGGCCGTGATCGATGAAGATCAGACCGCCTTCATAATACATGTCGGGATCGGCCAGCGTGACCACGCCCGCGGCGGGCGCGATCACCGGCGTGCCGCCGGGGGCAGCGATATCGATGCCATAATGAGGCCGACGCGGTTCGCCATTGTAATAGCGCTGGCTGCCATAGACGCCGGTCAGGCGACCTTCGACCGGCATGATGAAGGCGCTGGCGAAGCCATCCCCCGTCCAGCGGGAGGTATAGGCGTTGCGCTTGACCCGGCCTTCGGCGCGGATGCGTTCGAGCACCTCTTCAGGCGGGGTGACGTATTCCTGCGGCACCCCCTCGATGCGCTGGATGTCGTATTGGCGCTGCTGGACGCTGACCGTCTCTTCATAGCGGCCATCAGGCAGAGCGACGCTGAGCGTGGTCTGCGCCTCCGCATCCCGGTCATGGCCCAGCACGACCCAGCCCGCATCATCCGCTTCAACACTGATATCGCCTAGCGTCACGCTGGCGCCCGGCTGCGTCCGGCAGACGATCATCGCGCCCTGGCGATGGGTTCCGGCGCAGTTGATGGGGGCGGCGGCGGGCGCCGTCTCTGCGATCAGGGCCGCCATGGGATCAGCCGCGCCCTCCGGCGCGGGGGCGACGGCTTGAACAAGGGCGAGCGCGGCGATCAGAACCATGAGAGCTATCCTGTCCCTATCCGGGTTTTTGCTGCTTGGCGGCGCCGGGGCCCTGATAGACCTCGCGCCAGCGTTGGGTGGCCGCGCTGGCGTCCAGATACGCTTCCTGAAGCTCGGCGGACCAGTAACGCAGATTGTTGAGCGTGATTTTCTCGCCCGTAACCGCGCATTTCACATACGCGCCGGGCTTGAGGATCATGAAATCGGCATCGCCGAATTCCAGCGTGGCTTCACCCGCGAAATCACGATCAAAGGAGGGCAGATCAGTATCGGTCATGTCGCTTTCCTATCACGAGAGCCTTGGCGAGCGGAAGACGGCAAACAGCGCTGCGCCTTGACCGACTCACACCCGCTCGCGACTTTGAAGCCATGACCCTCATTCGCCGCCTGTCACCTGAAACCGTCAACCGCATCGCCGCCGGCGAAGTGGTCGAGCGCCCCGCCAGCGCCGTCAAGGAGCTGGTGGAGAACGCGCTCGATGCAGGCGCGCAACGCATCGACATCCGCATCGAGGGCGGCGGGCTGACCCGCATCGTCATCGAGGATGACGGCTCGGGCATGGACGCCGAAGGGCTCGAAACCGCGATCGAGCGGCACGCCACCTCCAAATTGCCCGTGGGTGAGGACGGGCAGGACGATCTTCTGAACATCCATTCCATGGGCTTTCGCGGCGAGGCCCTGCCCTCCATCGGTTCGGTCGCGCGCCTCAACATCACCACCCAGGATGAGGAGCTGGGCGGCGCCTGGGAGCTTTCGGTCGAAGGCGGAACGAAATCCGGCCCTCGCCCCGCCCCCTCGCTGGGCCGTCGCGGCACGCGGGTGGAGGTGTGCGATCTCTTCTACGCCACGCCCGCGCGCCTGAAATTTCTCAAGTCCGAGCGTGCGGAAAGCACCGCCGTCTCCGATGTCATCAAGCGGCTGGCGCTGGCGCGGCCCGATGTGGGCTTCTTCCTGTCCGTGGATGGCCGCTCGCGCGTCTCCGCCCCGGCCGAGAGCACAGAGGATCGCGACGAGGCGCGCCGGGGGCGGCTGTCGTCCATTCTGGGCGCGGACTTTGGCGAGAACGCCCTCGTGATCGATCAGGAGCGCGAAGGCGTGCACCTGACCGGGCTCGCCAGCCTACCCACATACAATCGCGGCTCGAACCAGCACCAGTTCCTGTTCGTCAATGGCCGCCCGGTGAAGGACAAGCTGATCGTCGGCGCGGTGCGCGGCGCCTATCAGGACTTTCTCGCCCGTGACCGCCATCCGGTCGTCGCGCTCTATGTGGACCTGCCGTCCAGCCATGTGGATGTGAACGTCCACCCGGCCAAGGCCGAAGTGCGCTTTCGCGATTCAGGGCTGGTGCGCGGTCTGATCGTCGGCGCTCTGCGCCATGCGCTGGCGGGGGCGGGCCATCGCGCCTCCACGACTGTGGCCGGATACGCGCTTGGACGCGCCCGCCCCGAAGGCGCGCCGACCCATGCCCTGCCTTTGACCCGCGGCAGCTCGATCTCCAGCGGCTGGGCCAACCGGCCCTCCCCGGCCTGGGAAAGCCAGCTCTCCGAGCATCACGAGACGTCGGGCTATGGCTATGGCGAGTCCCAGACCGAAGCGTCCCAATATGGGCGCGGCGATCTCGCGCCCGGCATGTCCGCCCGCACCGAACCCTCTTACGGCGGCGAACCGGCGGACGGCGCGCCCGCGGCCGAAACGCACACGCCGGACTTCCCGCTCGGCGTGGCGCGCGCGCAGGTGCATGCGACTTATGTGATCGCCCAGACCGAGGACGGGCTGGTGATCGTGGACCAGCACGCCGCCCATGAACGCCTTGTCTATGAGCGGATGAAAAAACAGCTCGCCGATACGGGCGTGGCGCGCCAGGCGCTGCTCGTGCCCGAAATTGTCGAGCTCGATGAAGCCGAGGCGCGCCGCGTGCTCGACCGCGCCGAGCAGCTCGCCGAGCTGGGTCTTGTGATCGAACCCTTCGGCCCCGGCGCGCTGGCCGTGCGCGAAACCCCCGCCCTTCTCAAGCGCCTCGACGTGCAGGGTCTGATCCGGGATCTCGCCGACGAGATCGCCGAATATGACGAGGCGTTGTCGCTGAAGGAAAAGCTCGAGGAAGTGGTGGGCACCATGGCGTGCCACGGCTCGGTGCGCTCGGGCCGGCGCCTGACGGGCGATGAAATGAACGCCCTGCTGCGCGAGATGGAAGCCACGCCTCATTCGGGCCAGTGCAATCACGGCCGCCCCACCTATGTGGAGCTGAAACTGGCGGACATCGAACGCCTGTTCGGGCGACGGTAGCTTAATCAAAGAACAGCTCACAACTCCTGACGCCGCGATTTCCCGACGCGACAACGCCATTGTCTTGTACGCGTCCATCCAGCTGAATATCCCTGAGGCCACTTAAACCCTCAATGTATTCACCGCGGACACTCACGGTTCCGTCTGCACCAATCGTCCCATCCCAGTATTCATAACGATCCTCATCAGGACCGCCTAAACGGACCGCAAACGCACCCTGTTCCAGTGAGGACGCAAACCTTCGCGTTATGGCAGGTAGAGATTCATTGATGGCTTCGCACTCCAACCGCAGACTCAGCGCGGTTGAAGCCTCCGCCTCAACAACTGAAGTTTCGCGATTGTTGTTCGAAGTCACGCTTTGCAGCGCAGCTATGACATCAGGCTGCGCGGCTTCAAGGTGGTCAGCAATATAATTAGCAAACACAGGCCCGGTATGCGCGGAGTCCATGTAAATTAGTTGCCCGTCTGGCATCAGTGCAGGGCAGACTTCATCGCAAAATGCTCGGAGCACGTTCAGGAAATAGGAATTGTCATAACTTCCTACAATCTCAGACAGCTGAGCATTTTTCTCATGGACATCATAAACATGATAGCGGCTCAAGTCATTGTAGACCTGTGGGCCGATGGGCGAATCCAACAATTCAGGAATATTTTCCGAATATTGAGGCCGCGCTCCGACCACAAATAAGTTCAGACCCAAGGATGAAATATAGTCGAATGTGGAGACCATATCTATCTCGCGCCAGTGCCGCCAATTGCTGACGATGACAATGGCTTCCAAATCTTCACGCTCAGCGATGTAATCATAACGGAAGCGGTTTAGACGCTGACAGCTTTCAGGTCGGCTGGAAGCCCCAGACTCAGGATAGATGGGGACGCAGCCGCCCGTCACGATGCTTATAATTTGGTCAGAAGGCAGCCATCTCTCCAAGAGAGGGATAGTCTCCGCACCATAACTGTCAGCAATTAGCAGAACCTTTTTGCTCGACAGGTCAGCCGGCAAACAGGCCTCCATATTGAAACGCTCGAAAGGCTGGTCATAGCCCAGATGACAGCCACGTTCGATGCGCCCGCTTTGGTATCGACGCGCACTGACTTCCCGCCCCAGCTGTACATAAGAAACATCGGCAAGAAACAGGCCCTGATCGCCAACACCCGCAGCTGGCTGCCCGCTTTCAGCCGCGGAAGCCAGTTCTGAGCGCTGTTCATCCCCCTCAGAAGCACGCCCCATCTGAACCAGAAGAGGAGCCACGATTAATGAGACAGCTCCCACAATGGCAAAAGACGCCGCGAACACCCCCAAATGCAAACCCTTGCGTTCAGTTCGATAAGACCAGACTCGAACAGGTTCCTCGACAAGTTTATGCAATAGCTCGGCAGCCGCCAAAAAAGATAGAACCAATAGAATCTCTAGAAACAAGGGCCTGTTAGGTCCCAAATAATATGAATAGAAGACCGTAAGCGGCCAATGGACCAGGTAAAGCGTGTAAGCTCTCCTGCCGATCCAGGTAAGACAATCATTTCCTAGAGTAGCAATTGAGAACGATGAATTGATATAAAACAGAATAAATGACGCACCCATAGTAGGGACGAATGCAGACATAATTATATCGTAGTCATGACCGCTAACAAATACAGCACTAAATACGAGAAGAACAAAACCTAGCGCGGTTACACCAATCGCAGAAAACTTATTTCCTTTCTCATGACCACTCAGGCGAATACACGCGACAAGTGCACCAGCAGAAAACTGGAACACACGCGCCGGCATTAGATAAAACATCGCACTTGAATCGAACTTATATATTAAATAAGCAGTCAACAAGGAAGCGATGAAAAATACAATGTGCCTGTAAAACTTTGCTAACAAAACAAAAGAGATCAGCAACGGCCAAAAGATGTAAAACTGCTCCTCGACAGAGAGCGACCAAAAATGAAGGTATGGGTTCGAAAGAGAAACCGGGTCGAAATACCCTGAATTCGCATAAAAGTAGACGTTTGACAGCCAGAAAAGCGAAGATAAAAATGAATACAAATTCGAGTATAGGCCATTTGGGCCATATATAACGTAAGAGAATATTAATGTTAAAACTCCGAGCACTGCAGCCGCAGGAAGAAGTCTGGCAGCCCTTTTCCAATAGAAGTCTATAAAGTTAAATTTATTTGACTTACTACTGGACAGAATATTTTTGGTAATAATATAACCAGATATAACGAAGAATACATCAACACCGATGTATCCACCTGGCAAGTATTTTTCATTCAAATGAAAAACAATCACAAAAACAATAGATATCGCTCTGAGTCCATCTAGAGCTGGAATGTAAGATTTTTTATTTATCAACTTTCAATTCCCTGCCCTTAACAGAGCTAAGACAACGCTACTAATAGGGGCGTTCCGCTCCAACCTTACTAGCAGTGTCCTCTCCTGTATTCGGAAGTCAATATTACCCCTATTCCCCGGTGGCAAGACTGGATCAGATTACTCCTCGAGGCCCCTCCCCGCACTCTGTCGCAGCCAGATTGCGGCGCTTTCACTGGACCGGGCGGGGCGGGCCCTGCTAAGCCTATTCAAACAGGGAATGCAGGGACTTGATCATGCAGCGAATGTTCGCGCGGAAACGCCCCGCCGGATCGTTCACGATCTTCGGCTTCATCACCGCGGTGCTCGTTCTGATCGCTGACCAGGCCAGCAAATACTGGATCCTGTACGGGCTTGATCTTGACGGACGCACGCCGCAGCAGGTCGAAGTCCTCTCCCCCTGGTTCAACCTCACCATGGTGTGGAATCACGGCGTCAGCTTCGGCATGTTCCAGGCCGACAGCCCGGCCCAGCGCTATCTGCTGGCGGGGGTCTCGCTCGCCATTGCGGGCATGCTGGTGGTGTGGATGTTCCAGACCACGCGCCGTCTGCAGGCGCTGGCCTTCGGCCTGATCATCGGGGGCGCCATCGGCAATGTCATCGACCGCTTCATCTATGGCGCCGTGGTCGACTTTTTCGATTTCTCGGGGCTCTATTTCCCCTATGTCTTCAACGTCGCGGACGCCGGCATTTGCGTCGGCGTCGCGGTCATGGTCCTGGACCTGGTCCTGAACGGGGACCGCTGACCGGTTTCGCGCGGCGCCCCGGCCTCTGGCCAGAGCGTGCGCCAGTCTGATACAAGCGGTGAGAACCGCCTCTGAAAGCGAGCTTTCGACCATGCGTATGCGCACCGCCCTGATCCTTTCCGCCACCGCCCTGTTCGCGTTGACCGGCTGCAATTCCGGCGTCCGTCAGGCGCTTGGCGTGGACAAGACCACGCCGGACGAGTTTCGCGTCGTCACGATTGCGCCGCTCTCGGTGCCGCCGGAATACAATCTGACCCCGCCGCGTCCGGGTGACTTGCGCGCCGAGGACATGTTCCAGGACCAGCAGGCGCGCCGCGCCCTGTTCGGCGCCCAGTCCTCCTCCAACGCCACGGATGCGGAAATCCTGTTCGCCTCCCGCGCCGGCGCGGCGGACGCCAATCCGAATGTCCGCGCCATCATCGACGGCGAATCCGCCGCTCTGGTGCGCAAGGATGAAAGCTTCGCCAACCGCATCCTTTTCTGGCGCGACAATGAACGCCTGATCCAGCAGGGCGGCCAGCCGATCGACCCGGCCGAGGAAACCGCCGCGATCGAGACCGTCACCGGCGGCGGCGAGGTGGAGATCGAACGCCGGCGCACCGTGCGTCGCAAACTGCCCGGCCTTTAAGCCGACAGGACTGTTTTTAACGAAACGCCCGGCCCTCGCGCCGGGCGATTTGCATTGTCGCGGTCGCATTTGATGTTGTTTGAGGTTTGACACTCGCCCCGGAGCCGGACACTTTTGCGGTTAAGCTCTGAAGAGCAAAGGGGAGAGAGACATGATCCGCACTATCGCCGCGCTTGGCGCGCTCGCCGCCGTCTGGCCCGCCGCCGCTCTGGCGCAAGAGGCTGAACCGCTTACCGTCATTCATGCCGGCCATCTGATCGCCGCGCCCGGCGAGGAGCGCGTCCGCGACCAGGTGTCCATTCTGGTCCGGGGCGACGAGATCGAAGCCATCGAGAACGGCTATGTCACGCCGGACGGCGCCGAGATCGTCGATCTGACGGGCGCCTGGGTGATGCCGGGCTTCATCGACGCCCATGTGCACATCACCAGCCAGCAGGGCGCGGGAAGCCGTCTGTCGACCTTTACCGACAGCAGCGCGGACGACGCCATTCACGGCGTTCTCTACAGCCGCCGGACGCTGATGGCGGGCTTCACCACCGTGCAGGATGTGGGCGGCAATATGGAAGCCGTGCGCGCCCTGCGCGCCGGCGTGGAGGCGGGCGAATTCCCCGGTCCGCGCATGCGCATCGCCGGCGGCGCCGTGACCCCCACGGGCGGCCATGCCGACATCAATGGCTGGAGCGTCGAGGTGATGCGCGCCAATGGCAGCCCCTATGCGTGCAACGGGGCGGATGATTGCGCCCGCGCCGTGCGCCAGCTGGTGCAGGAAGGCGCGGACGTCATCAAGATCACCGCCACCGGCGGGGTGCTGTCCTCCACTGGCGCAGGCGTCGAGCAGCAATTCTTCCAGGAAGAGCTGGACGCCATTGTCGGCGCCGCGCACATGATGGGCCGCAAGGTGACCGCCCACGCCCATGGCGTGACGGGCATCAACGCCTTCCTGCGCGCCGGCGGGGATTCCATCGAGCACGGCACCTATCTCGATCGCGAATCGATCCGTCTGTTCCGTGACAATGACGCAGTCCTCGTGCCCACCGTCATGGCCGGCGAATGGGTGGCCAACCAGGCCGATGCCGGCTGGATGACGCCCTTCCAGGCCGCCAAGGCCCGCGTCGTCGGCCCGCTGATGCTGGAAATGGTTCGCCGCGCCCATGAGGGCGGCGTCACCATCGCCTTCGGCACCGATTCGGGCGTCTCCGCCCATGGCGACAATGCGCGCGAATTCCTGCTCTACACCATGGCGGGCATGACCGAGATGGAAGCGCTGGCCACCGCCACCACCGTGGGCGCGCGCCATGTGCAGCTGGAGGACGAGATCGGCCGCATCGCGCCGGGCTTCTCCGCCGACATCGTGGCGACCAATGGCGATCCGCTCGAGAACATCGAAGAGCTGATGGACATCGACTTCGTCATGGCCCGCGGCGTGGTGCACAAGAACGAAGAGTAAGGCCTGGCCCCGGACGGCGCAGGGCGCGGATCCGGGGCTATCAAGGCTTTGGTGCAAAACCGGCATAGAGGTCCCGGACCGGTCTAGAGGACCGTCCGGGATTTCCACTTAGACAAGCAAGAGTGACCCCGACCCATGTCCCAACTTGACGAGACCTTCTCCGGCACCAAGCCGGTCGCTGACGCGCTGAAGTTTGACCAGTCTGCGCTCGAGCGCTGGATGGCCGAGCATGTGGAAGGCTTCAAGGGACCGCTGACGGTCGAGCAGTTCAAGGGCGGGCAATCGAACCCCACCTACAAGCTCTCCACCCCGGGGGCGCAATACGTGCTGCGCCGCAAGCCGCCGGGAAAGCTGCTGCCGTCCGCGCACGCGGTGGATCGCGAATACCGGGTGATGAAGGCGCTTGGCGAACAGGGCTTCCCCGCGCCGCACATGTTCGGCCTGTGCGAGGATGACAGCGTCATCGGCACGGCCTTCTACATCATGGATTTCGTTGCAGGCCGGATCTTCTGGGACCCGTATCTGCCCGATCTCAGCCCCGATCAGCGCGGCGCGATCTATGACGCGTCCAACGCCACCCTCGCCCAATTGCACTCCATCGACCATGAGGCGGCGGGCCTTGGCGATTACGGCAAGCCGGGCAATTATTTCGAGCGCTCCATCGGCCGCTGGTCCAAGCAGTACAAGGCGGCGGAAACCGAGACGGTCGCGGCGATGGACAAGCTGATCGAATGGCTGCCTGAACACGCCCCGGCGCAGGAGCGGACGAGCGTGGTGCATGGCGATTATCGTCTGGACAACATGATCTTCCACCCCACCGAGCCCAGGGTCATCGCGGTGCTCGACTGGGAGCTGTCCACGCTGGGCGATCCGCTGGCGGACTTCACCTATCAGCTGATGCAATGGCGCACGCCCAAGGACATCCGCAACGGTTTCCTCGGTCAGGATCTCAAGGCGATGGGCATTCCCACCGAAGAGGAATACGTGAAGGCCTATTGCGAGCGCACGGGCCGCAACGGCATCCCGAAGCTCGATTTCTACTTCGCCTACAACATCTTCCGCCTGACCAGCATCGTTCAGGGCGTCTATGCCCGCTCGCTGCAGGGCAATGCGTCGAATGAAAAGGCCAAGGAAATGGGCGCTCTGGTCAAGCCGATGGCCGAATACGCCTGGAGCATTGCCGAAGGGGCCTAGCCGCCCAGATGGCTCAGGAAGGGCGCGCCCAGCGCGCCCGCCATGACCAGCTCGAAGCCCAGACCCATCAGGTTATAGCTCGTGCGCGTCTCCTGCTCGGCGTCCGCCAGCATGGAGAGTCCGCGACCGATCACCATGCCCAGCCAGTACAGGCTGGCGGCGAAGCTCGATCCCATCACCGCGCCGGCGCCCGCCTGGAAGCTCATGACCAGGGTCAGCAGCACCGCGCCATGCAGCAGGCACAGCGCGCCGCCAAAGCTGGCGCGGAACTCCGCCCAGCCGCCCTTCCAGCGGGGGTCGGGCGCCAGACGCACAACGCTTTGCGCCCAGCGCGGCGTCACCAGGGCGGCGAAGCCCATGCCGAAGCCCAAAAGGGCGGCCAGGCCGGCGATGATCCAGGGCGCAGGATAGTCGAACATTGTCATCTCACGGATTGCTTGATCGCCTTTACGCGAGCATGCGCGATCCAGATCACTTTATGTGCAGTCATATCGTCAGAAACAGGAAGCCCCGGTCGAGGACCGGGGCTTCAGGCGTCTCAGAGGGGGCTCAGCCGTTGAGCCATTTCTTGGCTTCGAGCCGGGAGATCGTGCGTTCGTGCACCTCGTCCGGGCCGTCCGCCATGCGCAGGGTGCGGATGCCGGCATAGGAATAGGCCAGCGGGGTGTCATTGCTGACGCCGCAGCCGCCATGGGCCTGGATGGCGTCGTCGATCACCTTCAGCGCCATGCGCGGCGCAGCCACCTTGATCATGGCGATCTCGCCGCGGGCGACCTTGTTGCCCACCGTGTCCATCATCCACGCCGCCTTCAGCGTCAGAAGACGACATTGCTCGATCTCGATGCGGGCGGTGGCGATGCGGCCTTCCCACACAGAATGCTTGATGATCGGCTTGCCGAAGGCTTCCCGGCTCATCAGGCGCTTGACCATCAGCTCCAGCGCCCGCTCGGCGGCGCCAATCGTGCGCATGCAGTGGTGGATGCGGCCCGGGCCAAGCCGGCCCTGAGCGATCTCGAAGCCCCGGCCCTCGCCCAGAAGGATGGCGGAAGCGGGCACGCGCACATTCTCGAGCTTGATCTCCATATGGCCGTGCGGCGCGTCGTCATAGCCGAAAACCGGCAGGAAGCGCTCGATGGTGATGCCCTTGGCGTCGGCGGGGACCACGACCATGGACTGCTGGGAGTGCACATCGGCGTCCGGATTGGTCTTGCCCATGACGATGAAGACCTTGCAGCGCGGATCACCGGCGCCCGAGCTCCACCATTTGCGGCCGTTGATGACGTATTCGTCGCCATCGCGCTCGATCCGGCATTCGATATTGGTGGCGTCGGCGCTGGCCACGGCCGGTTCAGTCATCAGGAAGGCCGAGCGGATGTCGCCCGCCAGCAGCGGTTTGAGCCATTTCTGCTTATGCTCTTCAGTGCCGTAGCGCACGAAGACTTCCATGTTTCCGGTGTCCGGCGCGGCGCAGTTGAACACCTCGCTGGCCCACGGCACCCGGCCCATTTCCTCGGCCAGCGGCGCGTAATCGGAATTGGACAGGCCCGCGCCCTCGTCACTGTCAGGCAGGAAGAGATTCCACAGACCCGCGCTCTTGGCCTTTGCCTTCAAGTCCTCGATGATGGCGGGGACCTGCCAGCGATCGGTTCCGAACGCCGCCATCTGGGCGGCATACACCGGCTCGTTGGGATAGATGTGTTCGTCCATGAAGGCGCGGACGCGCGCCAGATAGTCTTTGCACAGGTCGGAGTATTCAAAATTCATGGCGACAGGCCTCCCCTTGGCGACGATCCGGAGCGGGACCGACGATCAGTTCTTAAGAGCTTATCTAATTATGGACATGTCGGCGCAGAAATCCAGCCTTAAAACCCTGCGTCACAATGGCGCCTGCGGAGTGTCGTGCTAGCATGTGCAGCAATTTCAAGGGTGAAAGGCCCCGTCATGTCCTCCATTCTGATTGCACCGGACGACCCCGCCCGCGATGACATAACCGCGCTTCTTGAAGTTCACGCCGCCTTCGCGCTCGAAGAATCCCCGCCCGACACCTGTCATTTTCTCGACGTGGCGGGCCTGAAGACGCCCGACATCACCTTCTGGAGCGCGCGTGACGGCGAGACCCTGCTGGGCGTTGTCGCCCTGAAGGCGCTCGATGACCGCTCTGGCGAGGTCAAGTCCATGCATGTGGCCGAGGCCGCACGCGGCAAGGGGGCCGGGCGGGCCCTGATGGCGCATCTGATCGATGAAGCGCGCAGCCGCGGCTATCGCTCGCTCTGGCTGGAAACCGGCAATACAGCCGGGTTCGAGGCGGCGCTGGCCCTCTACGCCCGGCTGGGCTTTTCTGAATGCCCGCCCTTTGGCGGCTATCAGGCGAGTGACTTCAATGTCTTCATGACGCTTGACCTGGAGGCGGACAATGCTGCTTGAGCCTGAACTGCTTGAGAACGCTCATGTGCGCCTTGAACCGCTCAAGGAAAGCCATCGCGAGGCGTTGCGCCCGCTGGCACAGGATGAAGAGATCTGGGCGCTGACCACCAAACGCGGCGACGGCGTCTGGTTTGATCCCTGGTTCGACATGATGCTGAAGGGTCAGGAGAGCCGGACCCAGATCAGCCATGCGGTCTGGTCCAGGGCGACGGGCTCCTATGCCGGCCACACCGCCTTCCTGCAGATAGACCGCGACAATCAGCGCGTGGAAATCGGCTGGACCTGGTATGGCGCGGCCTGGCGTGGCGGGGTCACCAACCCGGCCTGCAAGGCGCTGTTGCTCGATCAGGCCTTCTCCGGCGGCGCGGAACGGGTGGAGCTCAAGACCCATCACCTCAATGAGCGCAGCCAGGCCGCCATGCTCAAGCTGGGCGCGATCCGGGAAGGCGCGCTGCGCAGTCATACCCGCACCTGGCGCGGGGATCGGCGGGATACTGTCTTCTTCTCCATCCTGCCTGAAGAATGGCCGGGCGTTCAGGCCGGGCTCGACCTGCGGCTCGCAGGCGCTTGAGTTTCCGCCCCAACAGGCGAGTATGAGCGGGCAGTTTACAGGGGACGACATCATGCTTCGCACGGCTCTGGCGCTTGCCGCACTCGGCGCTTACTCCACCTCCGCCCTCGCCCAGAGCGAGCCGTCCAGCGCCTACGTGCAGATCGACGCCTGCCCCAGCTATCAGCTCGAAGGCGAGCCGGTCTGGGAAAGCGCCTGCCCCGGCTATGAAAACTGGAGCGTGTTCTTCCGCGCCAGCGAGCATGGCAGCGGGATTTCCTACGCCTTCAACGGCAGCGAGCGCACCGATTTCTATCGTCCGCCGGCCCAGCTTCTGTTCGGCAATTTCCACAATACGATCGAATGGCGCATGGATGCCGAGGGCGTCTACGCCACCATCCATCGCTATATCAGCGAGGGGCCGAACATGGATGCGGACCCCAACGAAACGGAGGAGCCCGCAGGCGAGCCCCCCATGCAGCGCCAGGACCTTCTGCTGATCACGGCGCTCACCCCGGACGATTACCAGACCGTCGCCTGCCCGCTCTATGTGGTGGACGCCAGCACCATCAGCGACGCCAACAACGCCGCCCGCATCCTGGCGGACACCTTCGCGCCCGGCCATCAATGCGATGACAGAGAGCCCTATGCCTTCATCGCCATGGACGAGATCTACGCCACAGTGGAGGCCTTCGACATGCAGCAGGAAGAGGCCGGTCAGGCCACGCCGCCCAAGTCCAAGCCTTGACCCGCTCCCCCTCCGTCCCGACATGGTCTGAAGGCCGGTCGGGGGACAGGAGCAAGACATCATGATGATTATTCAGGTCCGCGAACGCGGGGGATGCTTCGGCAGCGGCTGTCTGGGCGTTGTCGCGCTCGCAGGCTGGATCACCGCCGTGGTCCGCGACGCCATGATGGTCAAATGGCTGTGGCTGATCTTCGACCTGGTGCTCGCCCCGCTGGGCGCCCTGCGCGGCTTCATGATGTGGTTTGGCTGGGCCTAGCCCTTCGCCTTGCGCCGCGCTCGGAAGAAGGCTTTCAGCATCTCACTGGCTTCATCGGCCAGCACGCCGCCCTGAACCTCGGGACGCCAATGACAGGTGGGCTGTGCAAAGAATTGCGGACCATGATCGACCGCCCCGCCCTTGGGGTCGGATGCCCCATAGATCACCTTGCCGATGCGGGCATGGCTGATCGCGCCCGCGCACATAGCGCAGGGCTCGAGCGTGACATAGAGTTCCAGCCCGGTCAGACGGTAATTGCCGAGTTTCTGCGCGGCGAGACGCAGGGCGCGGATCTCGGCATGGCCGGTGGGATCGCAGTCTGAAATCGGGGCATTGCCCGCCTCGGCGATGATGTTATCCGTCTGCGGATCGACAATGACCGCGCCCACGGGCGTCTCGCCCGCGGCAGCGGCGGCTTGCGCAAGACCCAGTGCTCGCCGCATAAAGCCGGTTTCACGATCCTGCTCGGGCGTCGGTTTCATCGTCGTCATGAGCGGGCCTTACCTCTGGCCTGGAGCGCTGGCAAGTTTTGACCGACACCCCGTCTACCCCCGACACGCCTGAAGAAGAGGGCGGAGAACGCATCGCCAAGGTTCTGGCCCATGCCGGGATTGCGTCGCGGCGCGAGGCCGAACGGCTGATCGAGAAGGGCCGGGTCAGCGTCAATGGCGAGATCCTGCGCACCCCCGCCTTCAAGGTCATGGCGGGCGATGATGTGCGCGTGGACGGCGAGAGCATTGGCCAGCGCCCGCCGACGCGTGTCTGGCGCTACCACAAGCCGGTGGGCCTTCTGACCACGCACAGCGACCCTCAGGGCCGGGACACGGTGTTCCAGACCCTGCCCCAGGATATGGGCCGGGTGATCTCGGTCGGGCGGCTCGACCTCAATTCCGAGGGCCTCTTGCTGCTCACCAATGACGGCGAGCTGGCAAGGGTGCTCGAACTGCCCTCCACCGGCTGGACGCGCCGCTATCGCGTGCGCGCCTATGGCAATGCGTCCGACAAGGCGCTGGCCGAGCTGGAAAACGGCACGGTGGTGGACGGCGTGGTCTATGGCCCCGTCGAAGTCACCGTCGATCGCCGCACCGGCGCGAATGTCTGGCTGACCGTGGGCATCAAGGAAGGCAAGAACCGCGAGGTCAGGAAGGTGCTGCAAAGCGTCGGTCTGACCGTGAACCGGCTGATGCGGGTCGCCTATGGCCCCTTCCAGCTCGGCTCGCTCAAGCGCGGGGAAATCTCTGAAAGCAAGCTCAGCGTCCTGCGCGACCAGCTGGGCAAGCTCTACCCGCTCGACACCGACGGCCTGCCGCTCAAGCCCGGCGAGACCGCCAAGCCCGACACCCGCACCGGCACGGCGAAAGCCAAGCCCAAGGCGAACCGTCCGCATCAGAAATCCGGCGGCAAGCCCAGGGCGGGTCTCGACGCGGACTCCATCATGCCCGCGGGCGGCAAGTCCAAAACCGCCAAGGGCTGGGCGAAAGCCAAACCCAAGGCCAACGAGAAACCCAAATCCTCCAAACGCTCTGACCCCAAGGGCTCGGGCGGCAAGGCTTCCAAAGGCAAATCAGATGCGGATCGTCGCCGGCGCTCATAAGGGCCGCGCCATCACCGCCCCCAAGGGCGACAAGACCCGGCCCACCACCGACCGCGTGCGCGAAAGCGTCTTCAACAAGCTCACCCACGCCGCCTGGGGCGTGGAGCTTGAGGGCTTGCGCGTGATGGATCTGTTCGCCGGCTCGGGCGCTCTGGGCCTGGAAGCGATCAGCCGCGGCGCGAGCTTTGCCCTGTTTGTGGAGACCGATCCCGCCGCCCGCGGCGCCATCCGCACCAATGTGGACAGCCTGCAGCTCTTTGGCTGCACCAAGCTGCACCGGCGCAGCGCCACCGATCTCGGCCCAAAGCCCGCCAATATGGGCACGCCCTTTGATCTGGTGTTCCTCGATCCGCCCTACGCGCAAGGGCTGGGCGACACCGCCCTCGCCCGCCTGGTGGAGGGCGCGTGGGTGAAGGACGACGCCATCGCCGTGCTGGAAGAGCGCAAGGGCGTGGAGGTCAGTGCGACAGGCTGGGAGCTTCTGGACACGCTGGAAGCGGGCGACACAATGGTGCGCTTCTTCAAGCGGGCGGCTTAGGTCCTCGCTCTCTCTCTCCCGTGTCATCCCGGCCTTGAGCCGGGATCTGCCAGCTTCATTTCTGTGATCAGAACAGAGCGGTTCCGGTAGATCCCGGATCGCTGCGCGTCCGGGATGACACGGGAGAGAGAGAGGCAGAGAGAGGCCTCTTTTCCTAAACCCCCAGCATCTGCCGCGCCGTGGCGCTGTCCGCCGCGATCTGCGCCTTCAACGCATCCAGCCCGTCAAACTTCTGCTCAGGGCGGATGAAGTCGATCAGCTCGACCTCCAGCACCTGGCCATAGAGATCACCGCTGAAATCAAACAGGTGCGCCTCGAGCCTAGCCTCGGTCCCGTTCACAGTCGGGCGGGAGCCCAGATTGGCGACGCCGGGGACAGTCCGCCCTGACGGCAGATGCGCGCGCACGGCATAGACGCCGAATTTCGGCCGCAGATACTCCCCCAGCGCAATATTCGCTGTCGGAAAGCCCAGGAGGCGCCCGCGCTGATCGCCCTGGGACACTTCGCCTTCGATGGCGAAGGGACGATCGAGCAGCGCCGCCGCGGTCTTCACATCGCCCTCACGCAGGGCGTTGCGCACATTGGTCGAGGAAATCTTGCCCGAGGCGTCCTCAAGATTGACCGCATCGGCGATCTTCACCGCCACGCCATATCGTTCGCCCAGCGTCTTGAGCGCCTCGGCGTCGCCCGCCCGGTCCTTGCCGAAACAGAAATCCGCGCCCGTCACCACGCCCTTCAGGCCCAGCCCGTCCGCCAGCACGTCGCGGACAAAGACCTCCGGCGTCATCGCCGCCATGTCCCTTGAAAACGGGATGTGAAACACGGCTTCCGCGCCGGCCGCCTTCAGGGCGCGCACGCGCTGGCTGTCGCTCATCAACAGGAAGGGCGGCGCGTCGGGGGCGAACACCTGGCGCGGATGCGGGGCGAACACCGCCGCCGCACACGGGGCGTCGAGGCTTTTTGCGAAGGCGCAGGCGGTCTCGATCACGGCCCTGTGGCCGCGATGCACGCCGTCAAAATTGCCCAGCGCCGCCACACAGCCGCGCGACAGCTCGGGCAGGTCGGAATAGCCGTGATAGACCGCCACGCCTTACGCCGTGCTCTTGCGGCGCTTGCGAACGATGACTTCAGCGTCGGCTTCCATGCAGGTCTGGCCCTCCACCTCGCACACGCAGGCGAGTTTCACGCGCCGCGCCTTGACGTCAACGTCTGTGACCGTGGCGCGCGCAATGACGGTATCGCCGATCCGGACGGGACGTTCAAACCGCATGGTCATGCCGGCGAACACCGCGCCAGGCCCCGGCAGATGATTGCCCAGCACGCAGGAAATGAAGCTCGCCACCAGCGCGCCATGGGCGATCCGCCCGCGGAAGGGCGAGCGCGCGGCATAGGCCTCGTCCATGTGCAGCGGGTTGAAATCGCCCGACACCTCGGCGAACTGCCGCACCGTGTTCTCATCGACCAGCCGGGTGATCTCAGCGGTTTGACCC
This sequence comes from Oceanicaulis sp. HTCC2633, assembly GCF_000152745.1. Taxonomy (GTDB): domain Bacteria; phylum Pseudomonadota; class Alphaproteobacteria; order Caulobacterales; family Maricaulaceae; genus Oceanicaulis. The sequence continues at coordinate 2,876,382 of NZ_CH672428.1, read as the reverse complement.
ACTTCCAGTTCGGTGATGCCGAAGCCTTCAAATTCACTCATGGTGTAACCGCCTTTCCTGTTGCGGCGCGTGTTTAACCGAATTTTGACCGCGCTTGTCTACAGTCTCGTTCGTACGGAGCCCTTAAAGTGGAGCTTTTAAGGGGTCCTTATGGTCGTTAATTGGATGGAGGAAGGGTCATGGCGGTCGAAATGACGATGCCGATCCTGGTGGTGGACGATTACAAAACCATGGTTCGCATTATCAAGAACCTGCTCAAGCAGATCGGGTTCGAGAATGTGGACGAGGCTTCGGACGGGACCGAAGCGTTCGAGAAGATGAAGAAGAAGAAATATGGTCTGGTCATCTCTGACTGGAACATGGAGCCGATGACCGGTTACGAGCTGCTGCAGAAAGTGCGGGCAGACGAATCGACCAAGGCGACCCCCTTCATCATGGTCACGGCGGAATCCAAGACCGAGAACGTGATCGCGGCGAAAAAGGCGGGTGTGAACAATTACATCGTCAAGCCGTTCAACGCCGGCACGCTGAAAGCCAAGATGACCGCCGTCATCGGCGAGTTCTAGGCCGGGAGAGCCCGCGCCGCCCCTATGGCTAACGGCTCATTAGGGACGGTCCGATGTAATTCCCGCAAGGGCTGGATTGAAAGGAAGACCGACATGCCTGCCGCAGAAGTCGCCGCACGCGTACGCCAGTCTCTGGAGTCGGTAAAGGTTTCCGATCTCGAAAACGTGCAGCTGATCGAGGTGTTGCGCATGGCGCAGCAGCTCACCGACACCATGCAGATGTTTTTCGGGTCGCTGGACAAGTCGATCCACGCCGAATTCAACTCCATCGCCGAGTACATCGCGAAAACCCGTGATGAAATCGCCCATCTGCGCCCCAACGACATCCGCGAATCCCGGCTTCCGGGCGCGGGCGCCGAACTGGAAGCGCTGATCGCCGACACCGAACGGGCGACCGAGACCATCATGAGCGAGGCTGAAGCGCTCATGATCAGCGAGACCGACGATCTGGACGCCTACAAGATGGAAGTCAGCGACGCGATGACGAAGATCATCGAGGCGTGCTCCTTCCAGGACCTCACCGGTCAGCGCGTGTCCAAGGTGGTCAGCTCGCTCAAGCATATCGAGGAGCGCGTGGCCCGCTTCGCTCAGACCATGGGCGTGAACGACGCCGAAGCCACGGCCAACGAGAAGGCCGAGGAAGAACGCAAGGCCAAGCTCCACCTCAACGGTCCCGCCATTGGCGGCCCGGAGACGGACCAGACCAATGTGGACGACCTGCTGGCGATGGATCAGGACGCGATCGACGCCCTGTTCGACTAGGAGCTTTTCCAACAAAAGTGGGAACCGGTTTTGTGGTTCGGAAAAGCGACCAGAGACATCAGAGCTTTTCCAACAAAAGTGGGAACCGGTTTTGTGGTTCGGAAAAGCGACCAGAAACAGACCTTCATGCACTCCCCCTGAGCGCATGCAAAACGCCCCGCCGGATCCCGGCGGGGCGTTTTACTTTTGATATAACGAGGCAGGCGCTTTTTCAGTAAAAGTGGGGACCGGTTTTACCGTTCGAAAAAGCGCCCCGCAAAAAACCGCCTAAGCTGCATCCAGCTTGCGGCCCGAGCCTTCCTCGACGCTGACCACGTCATTGTTCTCATCGAGCAGCACGACCGTGGGGACGAACTGGCGCGCTTCTTCCGCCGCCATGCCCGCATAGCCCACCACGATGATGCGGTCGCCCGGCTGCGCCAGGCGCGCTGCGGCGCCATTGATCCCGAACATCTTCGAGCCGCGCGGGGCCGAGATGGCGTAGGTCGTGAAGCGCTGGCCATTGTTGATGTTCAGGACATCCACCTGCTCATTGACCAGTATGCCCGCCGCATCCAGCAGGTCCTGGTCGATGGAGATGGAGCCTTCATAGTGAAGGTCCGCCTGCGTCACCGCCGCGCGGTGAAGCTTGGTCTTCATCATGGTGAGTTGCATTCCGCCCTCGTCATGAACATGAGTGTGCTGCAGTGCGATATACTCCATCGCGCCGGAAAAAACACCCGTTTCGCACTGACATATTTGTCATGTGGGGATTAAGGGGGTGTTTGGGTAGGGGGTGGCTTTGGGGGGCCTTGGTTGCTCTATCCCGGAAGCGGACATTTCAGGAGGCATATTGAGGTTGAAATTCATGCCTTCGATAGCCTCTGGCAAATTGCTCAATGAGCCTCCCAGAAATGTTTGTTTTCGGACGCTGTCTCTATTCGTCCTAGCGCACCTCGCGAGCGGAATATTCTTCGTGAAAATCTTCAAGAAGCACATCCCAGCGCTCACGCATCGCTTCGGCGCGCTTCATCAAATGATTAGACCACGTATTATCAAATTCAGCATAGGGAACGCTTGCCTTGCAAATATCTCTGAGGCGCAAACTAACCGCACAAATATTCTCGAACTGAAACTCTAAATCGAACGGAGTGCAATTTGACCCTACAACTTGGTCGCAAGCAGACTCAATAGCCCCGCATAACTCGGTTGTTTGCGCCAGCAGGAAAGAATATTCCGGCGCTATCGCCAAGGCTCCAAGATGCTGTGTCGCGATGGAGCGGCCTTCTTTTTTTGTCCAATCAGCCGAGTTTCCCAAGTCCCACCAGTTATAAGGCAGCGAACCATCTGACTTGCCTGAGTGAGCACGTAACGCGACTTCAAATTCTTCAACAACGTTTAGCGTCCAATGCAAATGGTGAACGATATCATCAGTCACCAAATGCGTTGCCTTCTCCCACTTTTTCCTCTCTCTGCGTGCAGACAACCAATCCAACAGCGTCACGATAAGAGAAACTTCAAGGGCGATCCCGAAGAACTCGGTAATTACGTTCGGGACGAATTCCTGCGGCGCCACAACGGACGCTACAAACCACCCGACAATTGAGACTGCGCCAACTATCAAGCCGATAAAGTAAATACGGTCAGCGCTTCCTACTATTCCTGTCCAACGAGAGGACAAGTGACCCTGTTCGTGCCCGTCACTCATGAACGCGATTGCTCCCTCTACTTATCGGTCGGATAGATATGAATCGCGACGACCACATCTCAATTATAGACAAGATGGGGCCGGAATTTCGACAGTCGCCATCGCGTTAAGGAAAAGCAAGTACAGCTGACACCTGACTGCAAATTCTCGCGTTACACAAGCCGCACTCGCGGCGTCACTCACGCGCCACGCCTCAGCCCAAGCAACTGAAATATTGTGATTAAAATAATAAGGGCCTGACGGCGGGACTTATAATCACTTATTTCCGCTCCTTCGCCATCCCGGACGCGAAGCGATCCGGGATCTACCGAAACCACTCTGTTCTGATCACAGAGACGCCTTCAGCAGATCCCGGCTCAAGGCCGGGATGACCGGTGGGACTGTTGGAAAGCGTGCCCCCAGCCTCTCGGCCTTCGGGCTTGACCCGGAGGCCCATGCGGCGGCTCGGCTAGGTATGGGTCCCCGGATCAAGTCCGAGGACCGAGGTATTATTCTCTTCCCCGGTGAAGACCGGGGTCCAGCGCCGGATGCGCAACGCTGGATGGTCTCCGGGTCCCGGCCTTCGTCAGGATGACGATCTCTAAAGGCTCAATCCTGTCATCCCCCGCTTCATGCGGGGGATCCATGCCGGTTGGTTGGATCAAAGGTCACGGCATGGATTCACCGGATATACCGGTGAATGACGGGGGTATGTGAGTGAAACCCCGGCCAAGCGCAGCGCAGAGCCGGGGCCTCGTGCAAAACAGGGCGCTTCAAGCGGAGGGAGGTCCCGGGTCATCGCTTTGCTCGCCCAGGAATTCAGCTCTCAAGTTTTAACTCATCCCCCTCCCCCGCAACCGCGCCTAGACTCCGCCCGGTTCTTTCTCAGGGTTGGTAGGTAAAGGCGAGGCGGCGCGACTCCGGTATCGGAGTCGCGCGAGTCCTGAGAGCCCGGATGAGAGCCGAATGGTAGTCGTCGTAGGAGGAGTCACCCCCATGCGACTCGCACGGGGGATAAGTCCGCGCGGTCGGGCTTATTTGGGGTGTTTGCCGCGCCAGGCTTCCATGGACAGGGAGATGGCGAAGGTTTCGCGGTATTTCGGGCTGCCGGCGGGGCGCGGCGGCTGTTCGCGGGTCAATTCCATGATCTCGGCGAGCTTGTTGTGCGCGGCGCCCGCTTGCCCCGCGCCGATATAGGCGTGCAGCTCGACCAGGGCGTTGGCCAGCGGGTCATCGGCGCGGATGACGAAATAGGGTTCGTCCTCGGCAAGATCCGGCAGGCAGTCATACTGGCTGGGATTGGCTTTCGAGCCGAGCGGGGCGGTGGTCATGGCGAGCTCCTTGGCAGGCGGGGCGCGAATCGGAGGATCGCGCTTTGGCGAAGACTAGCAAACTGGGGCGCGGACGCATCGCCCAACTGAAGCGGCAAGCTGCGCCCCTTCGCCTCGGGGCGGACAGGGCCGCGCCTCAAAATCGCCTCACGCGCTTCAAGACTGGTTCAGGTTCGCCCTGCGCATGATAGGGTGAAACCGGGCCAATATGAGGGGATGACCATGTGGCGTGAAGCGGGATTACTAATGGCCGCAAGCCTTGTTCTGACAGGCTGTGGCGAAGAGGCGAACCGGCCCGTCTCGGGCGGCGCCTCCACCGAATACGCGATCCGGGAGGCCGCCCCTGAACCGGCGCCGCCGCCCCCCGCCGCCCGGATGCGCGCCAGCGCGGACGAGATCACGGTCTCGGGCAGCCGGGTCCAGCGCCCTGACGGCGCTACGGAGGCGGCTCAAGGGCCGCTGCTGGCCTATACCTACCAGACCAGCCTCGAGCTGCCCGCCGACATTCTGGGCGGCGCCCATGCCGCCCATGTGGAGGCCTGCCAGAACGCCGGGCCCGCCACCTGTCAGGTGATCCGCGCCCAGGTCAACAATGCGGACGGGCCGCGCCCCAGCGCCTATCTGCAATTGCGCGCCGCGCCGGACTGGATCGTCGAATTCCGCGCCGGGCTTGAAACCGAGGCCGAAGAGCTGGGCGGCCAGGTGCTGTCCGACCAGACCTCGGTCGAGGATCTGACCACGCGCATTGTCGACACCGCCGCCCGCGTTCAGGCCCAGACCACCCTGCGCGACCGGCTGCAGCAGCTGCTGGAAACCCGTGACGGGGATCTGTCTGACCTCTTGGCCGTCGAGCGGGAACTGGCGAATGTGCAGGCTGATCTTGATGCGCAGGCCAGCGTCCTCGCCGCCCTGCGCCAGCGCGTGGACACCTCCCTGCTGACGCTGAACTACCAGGCCGAGCGCCAGGTGGTGGAGCCCGAAACCTTCAACCCGATCGGTCGCGCGTTCAAGGAGATGGGCGATGTCTTCGCCGAATCTGTGGCCAGCCTGATCCTGTTCCTCGCCGGCGCCCTGCCCTGGCTGGTGATCGCGGTGCCGGTGATCTCCGGCGTCATCATCGGCTTCCGCCGCCTGCTGCGCCGGAAGAAAGCCGCCGGCTAGACCGACAGGTGCAGCACCATCTGCCGGACATGCGGCCGGTCGCGATGCTCGAACAGGTAGAGCCCCTGCCAGGTTCCGAGCATCAACCGGCCGCCGCTGACCGGCACGCCCACCGAAGACGCGGTCAGGGCGGACTTGATATGGGCGGGCATGTCGTCAGGCCCCTCGGTGGTGTGGCTCAGCCAGCTCATGGACGGCTCGTCAGACCGCGGAACCAGACGCGAGAAGAATGCCTGCAGATCGCGCTGAACATCCGGGTCCGCGTTCTCCTGGATCACCACCGGTGCCGAGGTATGGCGCACGAAACAGGTCAGAAGCGCTTCGTCTGCGCCGGACGCCGCCACAAAGCGCTGCGCCTCGCGCGTGAATTCGTAAAGCCCCGGCCCGCGGGTCTCGATCTCAAGCGTGTGCTGAGCCATACGTGCAGCCTCTCTTCGGTTTCACCATTCCGTGTATCGACCGACCGCCTGAAATCTGAAACAGTCCGGCCGCACACAGACAATCGAGGGTCATCATGCGCGATCAGGTTCGGGATTATTACGGCGATGTGCTGCAGTCGAGCGGCGATCTGAAATCGGACGCCTGCTGCGAGATCTCCACCCCGGAACCGCATATCCTCGAGGCTCTGACACACATCCACCCCGAGGTCGCCAGCAAGTATTATGGCTGCGGTCTGATCGCCCCCGAAGGCCTTGCGGGAAAACGCATTCTCGATCTGGGCTGCGGCACGGGCCGGGACGTGTTCCTGCTGGCCCAGCTTGTGGGCGAGACCGGCGAGGTCGTCGGCGTCGACATGACCGACAATCAGCTCAAGGTCGCGCTTGAGCATGAAGCCTGGCACGCCGAGCGCTTCGGCTACGCCAAGCCCAACACCCGCTTCCTCAAGGGCTATATCGAGGAGCTCGATCAGCTCGATCTCGAACCGTCGAGCTTTGATCTCGTGATCTCCAATTGCGTGATCAACCTCTCCACCGACAAACCTGCCGTGTTTAACGGCGTTCGCCATCTGCTGAAGCCCGATGGCGTGATGCATTTCGCCGATGTCTATGCCGAGCGCGAAGTGCCCGCCGAGCTGCGCACAGACCCGATCCTGTACGGAGAATGCCTGGCGGGCGCGCTGGCCTGGACCGACTTCCTTACCATCACCAGGGAGAGCGGTTTTGAGGCGCCCGATCTCGTCGATCACCGCCCGCTGGCGATCACCGATGAGGCGCTGATCGCGAAGCTCGACGGCCTCAAATTCGTCTCCGCCACCGTCGAGCTGCGTCCGGCTGGCGCCAGCAGCGCCTGCTGCAAGACAACCGGCAATCCGTTCGAGCTCCCCTCCCCGCACGCGCCGTCCAGCGGCACGTGCTGCGGCTAGAGCGCTAGCGCCAGCAGGTCAGACCGTTTTCGGGCACGTCCATCCCGGCGGCATGGCCCGCCGCCCAGGCGATGGCCATGGGGGAAACCAACCCTTCCCCATCCTCGCGATTGGTCAGCACGATCACCGACTGCCCCGACGTCATGTCGCGCACATAGGCCGTGCCCGAATAGCCGGCATGGCTGGTGATCTGATGGCCGTTGACGTCGTGGCTCCACCAGCCGCGGGCATAGCCCCAGCGCTCGCAGCTATCGCCTGCATCAAAGGCGCGCTGGATTTCGGCGGCCTGCACGATCACGTCAGGATCAAGCACCTGCGGATCATCCAGCTCCGCCTCCCAGATCATGAGATCCTGAAGCGAGGAGGTGACGCCGAAATGCGACGTCAGGCCGAACTGCCAGACCCGGCGATTGCGCGCCAGCTCACCCTCATAAACGCCATAGCCTTCCGCGCGATGGGGCACGATGGCGGACTGATCGAGCATGCGTGTCTGGCTCATGCCCAGCGGCGCCCAGAAACGCTGACGCAGGGCGGCTTCAAAAGACTGGCGTGTCACCTCTTCGATCACGAGTCCGAGCAGGAAATAGCCCTGATCCGAATAGCCCCAATCGGTCCCCGGTTCCGATTCCATCGGGGTCGACCTGGCAGACGCCAGCATGTCCTCGGTGCTGTAGGCGATCTGGAACTCACCGTCGGGCCGCGCCTCAAATCGATGCGCCAGCCCGGCCATATGGCTCAGGAGCTGATTGATCGTGATGGCGGACCAGGCCTCCGGCGTGTCTTCGACATAGCGCGAAAGCGGATCATCGAGCGACAGATGCCCCTCCTCAGCCAGGCTGAGCACCATCAGCGCCGTCATATGCTTGGTCAATGAGGCCAGCTCGAACACGCTGTCAGCGCGAGCGGGCGCGGCGTGCTCAAGGCTCGCAAAGCCATATTCGCCCACATGCACGGGGGCGCCCTGATCGAGCACCGCCACCACAACGGCTGGAAACCGCCCCGCCTCCATGATCGGCGCGACGGCGTCGTCCACAGCGTCCAGATGCGGCGTCGCCCGCTCCTGCGCGGTAGCCGGCAGAGCCGTCAGCGTAAGCATGATCAAAGCGGTTTTGAGCATGAATCCCCCAGTCGCGCTCAGCGTATCGGGTAATCGCCCCACGCCCAAATGACAGTCCATCAAGGTCTGAAAACCTGTTCAGAGCCCGTTGAGCTCCCAGCGGCGCACAGGCTTGGCGTAACCGCCCGAGCTTTCATAGAGCGCCTCGGCGGCCTCGGTTTCAGAACTGGTCCACATCAGGAAGGTCGCCGGGCTCTCGCGCACATCCTCGACGACGGCTTCAAACAGGGCACGCCCGGCGCCCTCGCCGCGACCGGCCTTGCCCACGCAAACCTCGGCCAGCCAGGCGCCGGCGCCGCCATGTCCGCTGTCGTAATAGGCATGCCACACCGCATAGCCAATGGGTTCGCCATCAGCCGGCACGGCCACCAGCACATGAAAGCTCGCATCCTGACCGAACAGCGTGCTCTTGATGTTTTCTGGTGTGCAGTGCTCGGTGGAGTCCCCCACCACCTCATTGAGTTCTCGCGACAGACGGGCGATGGCCGCTGCATCCTTGGGGCGCGCGGCGCGGACGGTCAGGTCTGACTGGCTCATGGTATCTCCTGTATTGGGACGGGATAGGCCCGGTTATTCGCTGGGCGCGTCCTCTGAAAGCAGGTCGCCCGACTTGACCTCTCGACGCTCTTCCTCGACGCGCTCGGCCAGCGAGGTGTCCGGCGCCACGTCCGTAGCGTCTGCAAGCTCGGGTTTTGCCGGCGCTGAGGGCGGCTTCGCCGTCCTCGCGGGCGTTTTTACTGACGGGGACGCCGCCGGTAGGGCGCCGCTATCAATGCGCAGGCGATAGGTGGGGTCTGGCAAGGTGAAGCCCGCCGCGTCGAGCGCCGCTTTCACGGTCGCGATCGCGACCGAGCGCGACTTCATGAAGTCGGACTGTGTCTGGTCGATCCAGCCGGCGAAGAACAGGTTGATCGTGGAATCCCCCACCTCGCGAATGCCCGCGGACGGGTCGGGTTCGGTCATCACGAAAGTCAGTGATTTCAGCGCGCCCAACCCCGTCTCAATCGCCGACAACGGATCGTCTTCGGGGTCCACGCCCAGCACAAAGTCAAAACGGCGTTCGGGGTTGCGGGTGTAGTTGAGAATGACCGCCTTGAACACCAGGGCATTGGGAAGGCGCAGATGATTGCCTTCAAGCGTCATGAGGACGGTTGCGCGGGAGGTCAGCCGGATCACCCGCCCCTCCTGGCCGTCGATGACCACATGGTCATTGGGGCGGAAAGGCTGGCGCACCGACAGCATGATCGAGGCGATATAGTTCTCGATGGTGTCCTTGACGGCGAAGCCCACAGCGAGACCGATCACGCCCGCCGCCCCCAACAGCGCGCCCAGGAACGCCGTGGCGTCCAGCAGGTTCAGGGCCGAGACCAATCCGAACACCACAAACAGACCAAACACCGTCGAGCCCACAAGCTCGGCGACGAAGCGATTGGGCGTCAGAACGCGCCACAGTCCATCCCAGCGGCTCAGCAGCCAGCCCAGAAGACTCAACGCCATGAACACCAGCACCGCGAGCGCCAGGAGCGGCAGCACGCGCACCAGGTCCTGCACCGTCGTTTCCAGCTCGCCCACGGCCGGCGCGACGCGTGTGGCGACAGAGACGTCCCGGCCGATCCGGTTCTCCACCGTCACCACGCCTTCAACGCGCAGCGCCAGCGTCTCCGCGCGGTTGGCCGCATCCGCGGTCACGGTCTGCCCGGTCAGGGTGACGACCCCGGCCTCAACGGTGATCTCGACCGCGGACAGGGTATCGATCTCGTCAAAAATAGTCGCGATGCGTTGGGCGATGGCGGCGTCCGACGGCGCGTCGGTCTCAAGCGCGATCTCGCCGCCAGCTGGCTCGTCTTCTGTTTGCGCGAATGCAGGCGCTGAACACAGCGCCAAGGCGCTCGCCAGAAGGATCAACAGGGCGAGAGGGCGAAACAGGGTCAGTAGATTCATCCGGCAAGCCTTGCGCAGAGCGCAGGAAAAGGAAAGGCGCTTGCAGACCCAACGCCCCGCCGCGGCGTTGGTTGCGCCCCAACAGCAAAAAGCCACGCTGTCACCAGCGGGGCTTTTCGTGTTGACCTGTCGCCAGCGCTCTAGCTGTCGAGGAAGGAGCGCAGCTTGCGGCTGCGGCTCGGGTGCTTGAGCTTTCTGAGGGCCTTGGCTTCGATCTGGCGGATCCGCTCGCGGGTCACCGAGAACTGCTGGCCCACTTCCTCAAGGGTGTGGTCGGTATTCATGCCGATGCCGAAGCGCATGCGCAGCACGCGTTCTTCACGCGGAGTGAGCGAGGCGAGCACCAAAGTGGTGGTTTCACGCAGGTTGGAGTGGATCGCCGCATCGATGGGCAGAACCGCGTTCTTGTCCTCGATGAAATCGCCCAGATGGCTGTCTTCCTCGTCCCCGATCGGGGTTTCGAGGGAGATCGGCTCCTTGGCGATCTTCATCACCTTGCGCACTTTCTCAAGCGGCATGGAGAGCTTTTCCGCCAGCTCTTCCGGGGTCGGCTCGCGACCGATCTCGTGGAGCATCTGACGGCTGGTGCGCACGATCTTGTTGATCGTCTCGATCATGTGCACCGGAATACGGATGGTGCGCGCCTGGTCGGCGATCGAGCGGGTGATCGCCTGACGGATCCACCAGGTGGCGTAGGTGGAGAACTTGTAGCCGCGGCGATATTCGAACTTATCGACCGCCTTCATCAGGCCGATATTGCCTTCCTGGATCAGGTCGAGGAATTGCAGGCCGCGATTGGTGTATTTCTTGGCGATGGAGATCACCAGGCGCAGGTTGGCCTCCACCATTTCCTTCTTGGCCACGCGGGCTTCACGCGCGCCTTTCTGGACGGTGGCGACGATGCGCCGGTAATCGTCGATCGGCACGCCGGATTCCTGAGCCAGGGTCGCGATCTGCTCACGCAGCTCGCCCGCCTCTTTCTCCTCGCGCTCGACAAACCGGCCCCACGCCTTGGACTTGCCGGCCATATCCTTGAGCCAGTTGGGATCAAGCTCGTGGCCCTGATAGGATTTGAGGAAGTCGGTGCGCGGCACGCCATGGGCTTCGGCCATGCGCAGCAGCTTGCCTTCCAAGCCCATCAGTTTCTTGTTGATGGCGTCGAGCTGTTCGACCAGCGCCTCGATCCGGGCGTTGTTCAGGTGCAGCGAATTCAGATTCGCCACGATCCGCTCGAACACGTCGTCATAGGCGGCCTGATCCTTGTCGCTCAGATGCTTGCCGGACAGACGCGAGGACACCAGACGGTCCTGAAGCTGGCGGAAGACGTCGAAATCGGTGGCGATGGCGTCGAGGGTCTCCATGACCCCGTCGCGCAGCTCGGCCTCCATGGCGGCGAGAGACATGTTCGCGCCGTCATCCTCGTCGTCGCCGTCCTCGTCGCTCTCACCCTCGGACTTCTCGCCATCCTCGCTGTCAGAAGACTCATCATCGGACTTGGCCTCGGCGTCATCCGCCTTCGCCTCGTCGCCTTCGCCCTCTTCCTCATCGTCAGAGACCGCGGTGGCGTCTTCACGCACGCCGCCATAGGTGGCGTCGAGGTCGATGATGTCGCGCAGAAGGACCTGGCCTTCCTGCAGCTCGTCGCGCCAGACCATGATGGCTTCAAAGGTCAGCGGGCTTTCGCACAGCCCGCGGATCATCGCGTTGCGGCCGGCCTCGATGCGCTTGGCGATGGCGATCTCGCCTTCGCGAGAGAGCAATTCGACCGAGCCCATCTCGCGCAGATACATGCGCACCGGGTCGTCGGTGCGGTCCTGCGCAGACGTGGTGTTCTGGCCCGCGGCGACTTCGCTCTTGGCCTTCTTGGCGACGGCCGTGGACTTTTCTTCGTCCTCGTCGTCCTCCTCGTCGTCAGAGCTGGAGGCCTCGTTGTCCACATCCTCTTCGGAATCCACGACCGTGATCCCCATCTCGGAGAGCTGGGCGAGAATGTCCTCGATCTGCTCGGAGCTGAATTCCTCGCTCGGCAGGACCTTGTTCAGCTCGTCATGGGTGACGTAACCGCGCTTCTTGGCGGTCTTGATCATCGCTTTGACGGTCTGATCGGTCAGATCGAGCAGCGGCCCGTCCTGATTTTCAGAGGTCGCTTCGGCGTTTTCAGCGGCGGCTTTGCTCATTCGGTGATCGTGCTCCCGGAGGATTTCATGGCTGCGCGCACATAAGGGCGGCGAGGTGGCGCGCTAGCGCTGTCGGCCCCGTCGTTCGGCGACGAGGTAATTCTTGAGAGCGTCGGAATCGCCCTCTTCAAAGAAATCGGCGTGTCGTGGTCGGTCCTGAGTGTCTTGCGCAACTCTTTCCATATAAGAAGCCGAAAGCCTGCGCCAAGCCTCTAGCCGGCTGTCGGCATCCGCCTCACTCCCCCCGAGACTGGCGCGCATGGGCGACCTGTCCACGGCCAAACGTGTCAATTGGGGCGCGAAACCCCGTCGTGACAACGCATCGCGCAGTCCGCCGACAGGCAGAGGCTCCCCAGAGAAACACGCGTCTAGAATCGCGTCCCTAAGGCTGTCAAGCGTCCCGAAGGACATTTGCAGCAAAGTCTCGGCCTCCGCTTCGGCGATTTCGGGGTATTCGATCACCGCCAGCAGCAATTGTCGAGCGCTCGCGGGCGGGGGTTTCTGCTTGCGCTGCGCGACCAGCTCCGCCGTTGGCGGCTGCAGCGCATTGAACCGTCGCCCGGCGGCGCGACCGCCATACCCGCCGCGCTGCCCCTCGGCGCGGAAGCCGGCCTGCGGCGCACGCCCGAACAGGGTCTCGATGCGCTGGTCGAACTCGGCGCGATATTCCGCCTTGATGTCGGGATCCTTGATCCTGGCCACCAGCGCCTTGATGCGCTTGCGGAATCCCGCCCGGCGATCCGGATCATCAAGCGGTTCGAGCTCAACCTCGCGCCGCCACAGCACATCAATGAGAGGTCTGGCGTCGGCGATGGCGTCCTTGAGCGCTTGCGCGCCCTGTTCTCGAAGCAGGTCATCGGGATCCTGCCCGTCCGGCAGAAAGACAAAGCGCAAGGTCCGGCCCGGCTCGAGAAGCTCCAGCGCCCGCTCGGCCGCCAGGGCCGCGGCGCGCGTGCCGGCCGCGTCTCCATCCAGGCACACCACCGGCTCAGGCCCCGCACGCCACAACAGACGCAGCTGGTTCTCGGTCAGGGCCGTGCCCAGCGGCGCGACCGCCTGGCCCAACCCGGCGCGGGCGAAGGCGATGACGTCCATATAGCCTTCCGCCACGATCAGCCCCCTGGCCTTGACCTTGGGATCGTGGGCGAAGGCGCGCGCTTCGGGATAGCGATAGAGCAGAGACCCCTTGTGGAAGAGCTCGGTCTCGGGCGAGTTGAGATATTTCGCCCGCACCTCCTTGCTCATCGCCCGGCCGCCAAAGGCCACCAGACGATCGCGCGCATCCTTGATCGGGAACATCACCCGGCCGCGAAAGCGGTCATAGGGCTCGCCGCCATCCTCGGGCAGGATCGACAGCCCGGCCTCCGACAGCTCCTGAGCTGTCGCACCCTTCTGGATCAGGGCGCGGGTCAGGCCACGGCGATTGTCCGGCGCGAAACCGAGGCCAAAGCGCTCCATGTCGGATCGGCTCAGGCCGCGACGTTCGAGATAGATCCGCGCCTCTTCGCCCTCGGGCGCAAACAGCGACCGGGCGAAATAGTCCTGGGCCAGCGCAATCCAGTCCAGCAGCGTCTTGCGGCGCTCTTCCTGCTTGGGGTCGCGCTGCTCCATGCGCGGAACCTCAAGCCCGGCTTCCTGAGCCAGGGCCTCGATCGCTTCCATGAAGCTCAGCCCTTGGGTCTTTTGAAGCCAGGTGAAGATGTCGCCATGCTCCTGGCTGGCGAAGCAATGGTAGAAGCCCTTCTCGTCATTGACGAAAAACGAGGGCGTGCGCTCTTTCTTGAACGGGGAGAGGCCCACGAATTCCCGGCCCTGACGCTTGAGCGCCACCGTTCGCCCGATCAGCTCGGATGGGCGGATGCGCGCCTTGATCTCGTCTTTGAACCCGTCAGGAATCGCCACGTGCTGAACATCCTCCAGCCCGACAGCTTACGCTCAGGCAGGCCAAGGCGCTAGGAGCCTAGGCCTGACCCTGCAGCAGAGTTTTGACTTCCTTGCCCGCCTTGGCGAAATCCATGCGGCCGGTGTAGCGCTCTTTCAGCGCCGCCATGCAACGGCCCATGTCCTTCAGGCCGCCTGCATCCAGCTCGGTCACAACCGTTTTGGCGGCTTCAGCGATCTCGGCAGGCTTCATCGGCTCGGGCAGATAGGAGCGGACGATCTCCGCTTCGGCGCGCTCGCGTTCGGCCAGGTCCAGACGCCCCGCCTTTTCATACGTGTCCGCGCTTTCTTCGCGCTGCTTGAGCAGCTTTTGCAAGATCGCCTGGATCTCGTTCACGCAACAACCTTCGCAGCGGTCTTCCGCGCGCGCAGCGATGTCGCGATCCTTGATGGCGGCCTGGATGAGGCGCAGCGTGGAGACGCGCGTGTCATCCTTGGCGCGCATGGCGTCTTTAAGATCAGAGAGGATGCGGTCGCGAAGCGACATGGGAGCACCTATTTGCGGCGGCGCTGCAGATAAGCGCCAAGCCATTGTTTTTAAAGTTCTTTGCAGCTCGGGCTTTTGCTTGACCCAGACCAGCTGCTCGCCTACTTTCCGCGCGTTTAACCGCCCGCCGCTGGAGCCCAGCTCGCGGCCCCGCGCGTGTCAGGAGGCGAGCACCTATGCCGGAAGCGATCAAGAATCAAGAGCCGATGCAATCAACTTCTTCTGGCGCACAACCCGATTGGGCCACGGCTGCGCTGGTTCTGTCAGACGGAACAGTGTTTTACGGCAAAGGCGCGGGCGCGACCGGCAGCGCCGTCGCCGAGCTTTGCTTCAACACCGCGATGACCGGGCACCAGGAAATCCTCGCCGATCCCTCCTATGCGGGCCAGATCGTGTGCTTCACCTTCCCCCATGTGGGCAATGTGGGCGCCAATGCCGAGGACGAGGAAGCCTCCAGCGCCATCGCCCGCAAGGCCGCTGTCGGCATGGTCAGCCGCGAGGACATCACCCCGCCCGCCAGCTGGAGGGCCGAGACCAGCTTTGACGAATGGCTGGCCGCCCGCGGCGTGATCGCCATTACCGGCGTGGATACCCGCGCGATCACGCGCCGCATCCGCGAGACCGGCATGCCCATGGCGACCATCGCTCATGCCCGGGACGGCAAGCTCGATATCGAGGCGCTGAAGACCCTGGCCAAGGACGCGCCCTCCATGGAAGGGGCGGAGCTTGCGGGCGCTGTGGCCTGTGACGCCGCCAATGACTGGACGGATGGCGACTGGGGCTGGTCGGAAGGCTTCGCCAAAGGCCCTGAAGACGGCCCTCTGGTGGTGGTGCTCGACTATGGCGTTAAGGCGAACATCCTGCGTCGTCTCGTCTCCGCCGGCGCGCGCGTCCAGGTCGTGCCGGGCAAGGCCAGCAAGGACGATGTGCTCAAGCTCAACCCGGCGGGCGTGCTGGTCTCCAACGGTCCGGGCGATCCGGCCGCAACCGGCCAGTACGCGCTCGACACCATCCGAGGCGTGATTGATGCCGGCGTGCCGGTGCTGGGCATTTGCCTGGGCCATCAGATGCTGGCGCTCGCGCTGGGCGCCAAGACCGCCAAGATGGTTCAGGGTCACCATGGCGCGAACCACCCGGTGAAGAATCTCGAGACCGGCCAGGTCGAGATCGTGTCGATGAACCACGGCTTTGCTGTGGATCGCGACAGCCTGCCCGAAGGCGCGATCGAAACCCATGTGTCGCTGTTTGACGGCACCAATTGCGGCTTCAAGCTGACCGACAAGCCGGTCTGGGCGGTCCAGCACCACCCCGAAGCCAGCCCGGGCCCGCAAGACAGCTTCAAGGTCTTTGAACGCTTCGTCAGCGCCCTGAAAACGGCCTAAGCCGCTAGCGGCGCAGTCAGACGCAATGCTACCCTTCCCGTAATTAGTCGCGGGAGGGGAGCATGGCGGGTCTGACCCGACGCCAGACACTGGCGAGTGGCGTGGCGGGCGCAGCCGCCCTGGCCGCAGCAGGGTGTTCGGGTCGCACCGGCGCGCCGGACGGCTTTTTGCGCGTCGCCATCGAGACCGAGCCGGACAGCCTTGATCCGCTGCGCGGCCAGTTCGCTTCCGCCGCTCTGCTTTACAAGCAGTTGCATGCGCCGTTGACGGAATACGCCCCGTCAGGCGGGCTGGCTCCTGGCCTCGCCCTGACCTGGCGCAGCGAAGACGCCCGCAGCTGGACTTTCACGCTGAGGCCTGACCTTGTCTGGTCTGACGGCGCGCCCCTGACCGCTGAGGACGTGGTCTGGACGGCGCAGCGCGCAGTGGACCCCACCACAGGCTTTGCAGATCTGGGCGACTTCTTCGCCGTCATCGGGGCGCGCGAAGCGCTGGCGGGCGAACGCGATCCTGAAAGCATCGCCGTCACAGCGCCAGACCCGCGCACCGTAGTGTTCGAGCTGGACCGTCCGGTGGGCAATTTCCCGGTGCTGATGCGCGAATTCTACCCGCTGCCGCGTCATGCCGTTGAGGCCCATCCTGAAGACTGGACGCGACCCGAGCACTGGGTCTCCGCCGGCCCCTACATTCTGGCTGGTCATGAAGCCATGTCGCTTCAGCTGCGCAAGAACCCCAACTTTCCTGCTGCAGACAGCGTCAGCATTGATGCAATCGCCGTGGACGTTGTGGACACGCCCGCTGCCCGCGCCCGGCGCTTTCGGGCGGGCGATTACGACCTCGCCGAGCGCCCGCCCACCGACCAGATCGGCTTTCTGCGCGACACCGTGGGCGATCAGCTGCAGGCCTATCCCGCGCCAATCCTGTCCTATCTGAAAATCAATTGCGCCCAGCCCTATCTGGCCGACCCGCGGGTCCGGCGCGCGCTCAGCCTGGGGCTCGACCGGGACTTTCTGAACACGCACTTCTTCAATGGCGAAGCGAGAACCACCGACCGCGTCATCCCTCGCCGTGGCGAGGAACGGCGGGAGCCGCGGCATGATCCCGAAGCGGCGCGCGCCCTGCTGGCCGAGGCGGGCTTCTCCGAAGCATCTCCATTACGGTTGACGGTTCGCGCCAGCGCCGGCGACCGGGACCGGCTAGCGATCGCCATTCTGGATGACTGGGCGCGTATCGGCGTGCAAGGTGACTTGCTGGCGAGCTATCCGCTCGATCTCTATCAGGCGGTGGATGCGGGCGAATTCGACATTGCGCTCGCCCGGTTTGACCGGGGGCTGAAAAGCGATCCCGACTTCATGCTCCAACCCTTCAGCCGGGACGGCTTCGCCGACAACACCAACTGGACCGGGCCGGAGCGCGACCGGTTTGACGCCATCATGGCGGACGCCTTCGCCGTGATCGACAGCGAGGCGCGTGCGGAGCACTTTCGACAGGCTGAAGCGGTGTTTCTCGAGGCCATGCCCAATATTCCGCTTCTGCATGAGCGCGCCTACTGGCTGGTCTCGGACCGCACCCGCACATCCGCAGACATCCAGCCCCAGCTCTGGCGCGACCTGTCGCTGCGCTAGACGAAGACCGGCACGACGGTTGCATTTCCGGCAATGAATCCCCTCGCGCCTGCACTCTGATGAGAGGCGCGGGACCTCGATCAGACCTGTCTGACAAGGCCGGTCACGCGAACGCAAAGCCGTTCAGCCGCTCTCTCCGGGACGGTGACACAGGCGGAAGAATCTGCCGCTCAGCACATTTTGATAGGCAAGGCCTGCCCCCATTCGGCAGCCCGCATATCGGGAGACCCTGATGAGCGCCAGCGCAATCACCGGCCCGTCTTGGACGCCATGGGACAGCAAGCACGCCAAGGGCGCCGCCCTGGGCGAAATGTCCCTGCCCAACCCTACCAAGTCGGCCGAGGAAGCTCGCAAGACCGAAGAGGCGTCCGCCGCGGCGGAACTGTCCCAGAAAGAGCGGGCCGGCAAACTCAATGAGAGCCTGTCCGCACAGCTTTTCGCCGCGCTCCTCGATCAACAGAATTTCGCCCAGGCGAACCCCAATGGCGACACCAGCACACAGGATGCGCCCGCCAATGGCGCAACCAGCGTGAAGGGCGGCAGCGCCAATCTGACCGAGGCCGACGCCGCCACCGGCGGCGCAACCGGGGAGACCGCCGAGCAGGCGGACGAGAACGACTCAAAGCGGGGCGTCACCGCCCAGCAATCGGCCTCGGCCCATGTGATCGGCGCGCAGACAAGCTCGGCATACGCTCTTGATGAAAGCGCCTTGTCTCCCGCCTTGCTGGCCCAGCTGGAAGGCGCACGCAACCCGCAAGCCGCCTCGGCCCGTCTCGCCCGCTTCTTCTCCTACAGCTAGACCATGAACCGCGACTACGCCCTGACGCTCTGGCGCGCCGACCTTGTCCGCTTCGGGCTGGAGGACCGCCAGCTCCAGACCGGCAAAGCCGTGATCGCCAATCATGCCGGTTGGCTCAGGCGCTATCACGGGCTGGAGCATCTGGCCTTCCTGTTCCAGGAAATCGAGGCGCACGCGGACCGCATCAAGGATCTGCCGCGCCTGACCTATGCCGCCTGGTTTCAGGACGCGATCTACAAGAGCTGGCGCAAGGACAATGAGGCCCGCAGCGCGGGCTGGGCGCAGAGCGCGCTCGTCGAAATGGGGGCTGATGCTGAGCTCGCCCGGCGGGTGCACATGCTGATCCTTGCGACCGCTGATCATGCCGGCGGCGGTCACGATGCCGACGATGCGCTGTTTCTGGATATGGATTGCGCGATTCTGGGCACGTCCGCTGAACAGTATGACCGCCATGTCAGACAGGTCCGGCAGGAGCATGTCTGGGCGCCCGGAGGCGCGTTCCGCAAGGGACGGCTGGCCTTTGTGAGCGCTCAGCTCGACCGCCCGGCGATCTTTCATACCGAGCCCTATCGCCAGCGTTTCGAGGCGCAGGCCCGCGCCAATCTGGAGCGTGAACGCGCGGCGCTGTCGCGCTAGTCCTCGTCGCGCACCAGAACCAGCAGATCCCCCGGCTCACAATCGAGCACCTCGCACAGGGCAAGCAGCGTGGAGAAGCGCATACCCTTGATCTTGCCGGTCTTGATCTGGGAGAGCGCGACTTCGGAGACCCCGATCCGTTCCGCCAGCGCCTTGGACGTCATGCGTCTCTTGCTCAGCATCACGTCCAGACGCACCTCGATGCGTGCGCTCATATAAAGGTGTCCAGCTCATCCTGCTGGGCGCAGGCGCGATCGAGAAGATGGGCCACGCTGACAAAGACCAGCGCCACGAACAGGGTGGTCAGGTCATCCGAACCCAGTTCAAGCTGGAGCTGTCCGCCCTCGCCCGGCGCGCACCAGGAGAGGAAGGCGCTCAGCGCCGCGCCCTGAAGCGGGGCCAGCACCGCCAGCGCAGCGATTGACCAGGCGAACACCTTGAACCCCGACAGCGCGCGCCTTGAAAAGGTTCGGCCATGCGAGGTGTGGCGGAAGAAGCTGCGCAGGTTCAACAGCGCATAGCTGGTCACCAGCGCGACGGGCAGGCAGATCGCCAGCGCGCCCAGCCGGATGGGAAGCTCCAGCCAGGACAGGTCCTGTGCGCCGCTGGCGTTGAGGATGAGGCTCTCGATGAAAGCCGGCGTCAGCAGCCAGCTCACCGTCTGAAACAGCGGCGCCAGGGCGGCCCCGGCGAGGCAGACCCACGCCAGGAAGGTGGCCAGCCCCGACCCTTTGCCGGTTTGTTCTGGCGCTGAACGCGATAGCTCGGACATGGGGCCCTCGAGGATAAAGTCAGACTTTATCCTCTTAGCGCCTGGAATTGTGAGGGTGCAAGACGCTTGTCAGGACGCTGCACCCGTACGCGTCTAGCGGAGCGTCTCGTCAAACAGGGCCAGAGACCGGGTCAGCAGGACCTGGCGTGACGCGCCCAGATGCAGGAAATGGTTCTCTCCTTCGAGCTCGACATAGTCCAGCGACTGATCGCGGGACATGTTCCGCCGCAATGCTTCGGAAGCCTCCAGCGGGACAACCGCATCATCATCGCCGTGCATGAGCAGCACCGGGGCCGTCAAGCGAGCGGCGTTTCGGGCGATCGAAATCCGGGACGCTTCATCGCGGTCGAACACGATGTCGCCGATATATTGCTCCCAGAAGTCATAGGCGAAGACGCTGCCGCCGAAACTGCGCGCCTCGGCCAGAAGGTCGACCGGATCCGTCACGGGCGCGACCGCGACCACGCAGGCGACCTCCTGCGGGGCCATGATCGCAGCTCTCAGCGCTGCGTAACCGCCATAGGACGCCCCTGCGACGCAGAATGGGTCGGGTCGGGCGAGGCCCGCCGCCTGAAGCGCGCGGCCGCCATCAAGCACATCCTCGACCATCCGGTCTCCGAACTCGCCATAACCGGCTTGCTGGAACTCGACGCCATAGCCGGTGGAGCCGCGGAAATTGGGTTGCAGGACCAGATAGCCCTCAGAGGCATAGGCCTGTGACCACCAGTCAAAGTCCAGATCATCCCGGCTGGCCGGACCGCCATGGGGCAGTACGATGAGCGGCAGCGGGCCATCCGCTTCGGTCCAGCCCGGCGGCGTGGTCAGCACCCCTTCCAGCTGGAGCCCGTCCGACGCCTCATAAGCGTAAAAGCGCCGTTGCGGGAGGTCGGCTTCGGACAGGTTGGGATAGCCCTCGGCCACGATCGCAACACTGCCCGCAGACCGCTCGTACAGATAATAGGTTTGCGGACGCCCCGGCTCGGACAGGGTCAGCAGCAGCATGTTCCGGTCCGGCGTGAAGGATTCGATGATGACAGGCGCCCCCAGCGCATTGCCGAGCGCCCGGGCGTCATTGCGCAATCCCTCATCAAACAGATGTTGCGCCTTCAGCCCGTCGCGCTCGCCGGAGAACCCCACCAGCCGCTTGTCCTGATCCCAGATGGGTCAGGAGACAATATCGAGCTCGATGTCGCCGAGCATGGAGATCTCGCCCGTGCTCCGGTCGATCCGGCGATAGCCGCCGCGCTCACTCGGGAAGATGGCGAGGAACGCGTTCTCTCCGATGAAGCCCAGAATAGAGGGCGCATCACTGAGATGGGTGCGCGAGTAGATCACATCGCCGTTTCGCCCCGGTTCGCGGATTTCATACAGGCTGGAGCTTTCCTCGAAATGGATTTCCGCGACCACCTCGCCCTGCGCGTCCACGACACGGCCCATGATCTCCGAGCGATCCAGACGGTCGGTGTCTCCCGAGGCGAGGTCGACTTCATAAAGAAGGCTTTCAAAGCCCGAGGCGGAGGCATAGCGCGACCCCGTCTGGGCCTGTGAATCGCGATAATAGTTCATCTCCATGATGACCGTGTCCGGATCATCAATGTTCAGCGAGACGATATTGGTCGTATTGGTGCTGCCGCGCAGGTCTGGCGCCAGGAGGGCGACTTCGCCGCTCGCAACATCCAGGGACAATGTGCGCGAGACCTGGAAACGGCGAATGCCGTTGCCAGTATTCATCGTGTTGTACGAAGACAGGCTGAGCAGAAGAAAGTCGTCAGACGCAAAAGAGGCGCTGTCCAGCCACGCGCCTTCCGGCGCGGGAATGATATGAGCCAGGGCATTGGCCTGGAGGTCATAGACGCAGGCCGCGACACGAGATCGCTGCGTGCAGTGCGTGGCCAGCCAGCGGCCATTGGGCGACAGACGCGGATGGGCGTCCAGCGGCGTCGACGCGAAATCATCGATCGATTGCGCCTGGACGCTTGCCGCGCCCGACATCAGGGCCAGCCCGGAAAGGACGGCCGTTAGAACCAGGTTTTTCATTGATATTCTCCCCCTCATGACGACCAACTTTTCGCGCCGGGGGCGATTTTTCAAGTCCTTTTCTCCCCTTTTCCCCAAATGCAGGCCTGACAGACCGAGGTGTGGGAAACACGGCATTCAGGTCTCGCCAAGCGACGCATTAGGGTCTAAGGACGGGTTTCAGCGTACATCATCAGCGCCGCACGCCGCCTCCGCCCGCAAAGGGCACGTCCGAGGCTGCGTTTTCGCGCGCGCGTGCAAAACTCGAAGAGGCCGGCCATGCCCAAGCGCACAGACATCCAGTCCATTCTGATCATCGGCGCTGGACCTATCGTGATCGGTCAGGCCTGCGAGTTCGACTATTCCGGCGTTCAGGCGGTCAAGGCGCTGAAGGAAGAGGGCTACCGGGTCATCCTGGTGAACTCCAACCCCGCCACCATCATGACCGATCCGGACCTTGCCGACGCCACCTATGTCGAGCCGATCACCCCGGAAATGGTCGCCAAGGTGATCGAGAAGGAACGCCCCGACGCCCTTCTGCCCACCATGGGCGGGCAGACCGCGCTCAACTGCGCGCTGGAGCTCGACAAGCGCGGCGTGCTCGACCTCTTCAATGTGGAGATGATCGGCGCGAAAGCGGACGTCATCGACAAGGCGGAGAACCGCGAGCGCTTCCGCAACGCCATGGATTCCATCGGCCTTGAAAGCCCCAAATCGCGCACCGTGCACACCATGGCCGAAGCCGAGGTCGTGCTTGAGGAGCTGGGCCTGCCGGCCGTGATCCGCCCCTCCTTCACCATGGGCGGCACCGGCGGCGGCATCGCCTATAACGTGGAAGAGTTCCGCGAGATCGTCACTTCGGGCCTGTACAATTCCCCGGTCACAGAAGTGCTGATCGAGGAAAGCGTTCTGGGCTGGAAAGAGTACGAGATGGAAGTGGTTCGCGACAAAGCGGACAACTGCATCATCATCTGCTCGATCGAAAACATCGACCCGATGGGCGTGCACACGGGCGATTCCATCACCGTCGCCCCGGCCCTGACCCTGACCGACAAGGAATACCAGCGCATGCGCTCGGCCTCGATCGCCGTGCTGCGCGAGATCGGTGTGGAGACCGGCGGCTCGAACGTCCAGTTCGCCGTGAACCCCGCTGATGGCCGCATGGTCGTCATCGAGATGAACCCGCGCGTGTCGCGCTCCTCGGCTCTGGCGTCAAAGGCCACTGGCTTCCCGATCGCCAAGGTCGCCGCCAAGCTGGCGGTCGGCTACACGCTTGACGAGATCGACAACGACATCACCGGCGGTGCGACCCCGGCGAGCTTTGAGCCGACCATCGACTATGTGGTCACCAAGATCCCGCGCTTCGCCTTCGAGAAATATCCCGGCGCCCAGGCGACCCTGACCACCTCGATGAAGTCGGTCGGCGAAGCGATGGCCATGGGCCGCAGCTTCACCGAAAGCGTGCAGAAAGCCCTGCGCAGCCTCGAAACCGGGCTGTCCGGCTTTGACGAGATCGAGATCGAGGGGCTGGACCAGGCCGAGGACGAAGCCGCCCGCCATCAGGCGGTGCTGGCCGCCCTCTCGCGCCCGACTCCGGACCGCCTGCTCGTCATCGCTCAGGCCTTCCGCGAGGGCCTGAGCGTGGAGCAGATCCACGCCGCCTGTTCCTATGAGCCGTGGTTCCTGCGCCAGATCGAAACCCTGATCCATGCCGAGGATCAGGTGCGCATGCTGGGTCTGCCGCAAAATGGCGACGAGCTGCTGACGCTCAAATCCATGGGCTTCTCCGACAAGCGGCTCGCCACCCTCGCAAAGATCGAGGAGACCGAGGTCAAAGCCCTGCGCAAGCGGTTCGGCGTCCGTCCGGTCTACAAGCGCGTGGACACCTGCGCCGCCGAATTCTCCGCGCCCACGCCCTACATGTATTCAAGCTATGAGCGCGGCGGGGAGTGCGAGAGCCAGCCCACCGGTCGCAAGAAGGCGATCATTCTGGGCGGCGGTCCGAACCGGATCGGCCAGGGCATCGAGTTTGACTATTGCTGCTGTCACGCGGCCTACGCTTTCGCCGAGATGGGCATTGAATCCATCATGGTGAACTGCAACCCCGAAACCGTCTCCACCGACTATGACACCGCAGACCGGCTCTATTTCGAGCCGCTGACGGCCGAGGACGTGCTCGAATTGATCGAGACCGAGATGCAGTCAGGCGAGCTTCTGGGCGTGGTGGTCCAGTATGGCGGGCAGACCCCGCTGAAACTGGCGCCGGAGCTGGAAGCGGCGGGCGTGCCGATCCTTGGCACCGCGCCGGACGCGATCGACCTTGCTGAAGACCGCGAGCGCTTCAAGGCGCTGCTCGATGATCTCAAACTGAAGCAACCCCCGAACGCCATCGCCCATGACGAGGCGGAAGCCCGCCAGATGGCTGAAGAGCTGGGCTTCCCGCTGGTGCTGCGTCCATCGCACGTGCTGGGCGGACGCGGCATGGAGATCGTGCGCGATATCGAGAGCTTCAGCCGCTATATCCGCGAGGCCGTGCATGTGTCCGGCAAGGCGCCGCTGCTGCTTGACCGCTATCTGTCGGACGCATCGGAAGTGGATGTGGACGCGGTCTGTGACGGCGAGAATGTCTGGATCTCCGGCATCATGGAGCATATCGAGGAAGCGGGCGTGCACTCGGGCGACAGCGCCTGTTCGCTCCCCCCGCACTCGCTGTCGGATCAGACCGTGAGCGAACTGCGTCGCCAGACCAAGGCGCTGGCCAAGGCCATCGACGTCAAGGGCCTGATGAATGTGCAGTACGCCGTAAAGGACGGCGTGGTGTACCTGATCGAGGTCAATCCGCGCGCCAGCCGCACCGTGCCCTTCGTCGCCAAGACCATTGGCGCGCCGGTCGCGAAGATCGCCGCCAAGGTGATGGCCGGCGCCAAGCTGACCGAGTTTGACACCCCGTCCATGCCGACCCGCCATATCGCGGTGAAGGAAGCGGTGATGCCATTCTCGCGCTTCCCCGGCGTTGACCCGATTCTCGGCCCGGAAATGCGTTCCACCGGCGAGGTGATGGGCATTGACGAACGCTTTGAAGCGGCGTTCGCCAAGGCAGAGCTGGGCGCGGGCGTGAACCTGCCCAAATCAGGCACCGTGTTCATTTCGCTCAAGGAATCAGACAAGGCGATGATGATCGAGTCCTGCCATCGCCTGACCTCTCTGGGCTTCAAGATCCTCGCCACCACCGGCACCGCAAAGACGCTGGAAGACTCCGGGGTTCCCGTCCAGCGCATCAACAAGGTGTTCGAAGGGCGTCCGCATATCGTGGACGCGATCAAGAATGGCGAGGTCCAGCTGGTGTTCAACACTACCGAGGGCCAGCGTTCGATGATCGACAGCTATTCCATCCGTCGGACGGCGCTGGAAATGAAGGTTCCGTGCTATACGACAGCCTCCGCCTCACGCGCCGCGGTGAAGTCAATTGCGGCGATTGATGCAGGCCAGCTTGAACCGCGCTCGTTGCAATCTTATCGTAATGGGCCATCTGGCGGCTGAACAGAGTTGTCAGTTCGCCAGAGCACTGATCACGAGACCGGACATTCATGCAGAAAATTCCGATGACCGCCGAGGGCCATAAAGCGCTCGACGAAGAACTCAAGCACCTCAAGAGCGTGGAACGGCCCGCCGTGATCGCCGCGATTTCAGAAGCGCGCGAACATGGCGATCTGTCCGAGAACGCCGAGTACCACGCCGCCAAGGAACGCCAGGGCTGGATCGAAGGCCGTGTGCAGGAGCTTGAGGACAAGATTGCGCGCGCCCAGGTGATCGACGTCTCCAAGATGTCGGGCACGCAGGTGAAGTTCGGCGCCACGGTCACCGTGGTCGACGAGGACACCGATCAGGAAAGCACCTACAAGATCGTCGGCGATGACGAGGCCGATGTGAAATCGGGCAAGATCTCGCTGTCTTCCCCCATCGCCCGCGCGATGATCAACAAGGAAGAAGGCGATGTCGTCGAGGTGAACGCGCCCGGCGGCGTGAAAAGCTACGAGATCCTCAAGGTCGAGTGGAAATAGGCTCGGCCTTCATGCTCTGAATACAAGACGGCCGGCGCGATGCGCCGGCCGTAAGTTTATCCGGAAATGGGAACGATCAGTTCTCGGTATCGATGATGACTGCCTCTGAAGCCTCGATGCCGCCCATTGCCTCGATGCGGGCCTCGAGATAGCGCCGCAGGTCCGATGTCGCGGGCACACCGAGCTCCTGATAAACGAAGTCCAAAGCAATGAGCGTGTCGACGCTCACCTCTGGATCATTTTCAACAACCTGCTCGTAATACTGGCGCGCCTGATTAAAGCGCTCCATTTGCAGGTAGAGCTGGCCGAAGGTCAGGGCCACCCGATCAGAGACTTCATGACCTTCTGACCGATACCGTTCAGCCCACAAGGCCGCCTCGGTTTCGCGATCAAGAACAAGATAGAGCTGCACCAGCGCAAAGATATTTCGCCCCTGATCCAACCTACTGGCGCCGCCGCTCTCAAGCGCAGCCTGAAAAGCCGTGATCGTGCCAGCATAGTCATTCATACGAAATAGGGCGCGCGCTCGAAGCTCCTCAACGACATACCGGTCATACGGCGTCATTGGTCTGGTTTCGCTGAGGATATCCAAGGCCTGTTGATACTCTCCGGCATTGGTCGCTTCCTGCGCCGCAAGTATTTGCGCCCCAACTGATTCGCTCAATACACGCGGCTCCACGATCTGAACGGTATCCTGCCCGCTCAACATCACCGCCAGGGCTGCAGACGGCGCGCCCGCCAGCAAGATCGCGGCGCCTGCCATCATCGCGACCAGCATCCGCGGTTTGCGGCCCGTATGGCTCAAGGCCGCCCGGACCCGACGCAGGCGCAGGCGTTCAAGGTCCGTGAGAAAGCCCGTCGCCACCGCCGGCATGGGCGCCAGCCCGGCGATCGCCTCGGCGTAATGCTGGCGATGCTCCGGCCCCATGGCGTCCAGCACGTCCGCATCACACGCCAGCTCCCGCGCCGCCGCGAGGCGACGCTCGATGGCGCGATAGACCGGGTTGAACCACATCAGGGCGCTCAGAGCCTCTCCGATCAGACGGTCGCGCTCATCGCCGCGCTTGATATGCATCAGCTCATGAGCGATGGCGGCTTCGGCGTCGTCACGCTTCGCCAGCGTATCGGGCGCCAGAATGACCGGCTTGAACCCCACCACGAAGGGCGAGATCACCGCGTCCACCACCCGCACCGGAGCGAGGGTTTGCGGCAAGCCAAGGCGCGCCCGCCAGACCTGGGCCAGCTGGGACAGACGCCCCTCTTCCGCGATCGAGGCCCGCATCAGGGTGCGGATCTGCCCGCGCTGGATCACGCCCCGCACCGCCATCAAGGCGAGCCCTACGAGATAAAGCCCGGCGATCAGCGGCAGCAGCGCCGCAGGGATGGATGAAATGCTCAGCTCAGCGAAGTCCAGAACCGGTTGGAACAGCGGCATGGCGACTGGCACAGTCTGTTCCGTTCCCACCCCCAGTGTGACCGGCGCGCTTGGCGCATTGGCGCTTTTCAGGTGGGGGATCAAGCCTGACCCCAGCACCACGAGAACCGGCGCGAAGGCGGCGAGCCGGGCGGCTTGCCACAGGCGCACGCCCAGACGAGGCGACAGATGCGGCTCCAGCGCGCGAGCTGCGAGCCAGGCGGACAGGGCGGCGGGAATGCTAGCCGCGCTCGTCCAGATCAAATCCATGAGGGTCATTGCCCTGCCTCCTCCTCATTATCATTATCAGATGCCCCGCCCGCGCCGGCTTTCAGCAGGGCGTCGAGTTCGGCGCGTTCGGCCTCGTCCAACAGGCGGCTGCCTGCAAAGGCGGACGCCGGCAAAGCGCTCGGATCAGCTTCCAGAACGCGGGCGGTGAAGCTGCGCACCAGACGACTGATCAGATCGACCTTGCGATCGGCCGCCGCGAAGACGGCGAGACCATGGACGCTATCCTTGTGGACCAGCCCCTTGTCGACCATGCGCTGGATGACGGTGCGTGTGGTGGAATAGGACCAGTCCTGGGCTTCGCCGATCCGGTCGTGGATTTCACGCGCGCTCAGCCTTTGGGAGGACCAGAGCGCCTTGAGCACTTCAAGCTCGCTGGGATTGGGTTCGGTCGTCATGTGACACCTCGCTTGTTTACGCTACAACTGTCGCACGATTCTGGCGGACGTCAACTCCCAATCGACCGAACCGCCCTTCGCGCTTGACGATGCAGGCATTCCGATCACCATGACGGGCATGGAAACTCGCTCATGCATTGTGGTGTCCGACGGGCGTCGAGGCATTGAAAATCAGGCGCTTGGTCTGGCCGAAGCGGTGGGGCGTCTGACACCATTGCAAACTCTGCCCATCCATGTGCCGCGCACGGGCGAACTGCCGGACGCCGGCATGATCGAGCCCGATCTGTGGATTGGCTGCGGGCGGGCCGCAGTGCGCGCAGCCTCTCTGCATCGCAAGCAATGGCGACGCACCCGTTTTGTCTACGTGCAGAAGCCGCGCAGTCATGCCGACCTGTTTGACCTGATCATCGCGCCACGCCATGACCGGATGAGCGGGCCGAAAGTGCTCAATATTCTGGGCTCGCCCAATCGCATCACGCCGCAACGGCTGAACGAGGGCGCGAGCGCCTTCGCCCAGCGCCTGGAAGCCCTGCCCGGCCCGCAAGCCGCGATCCTGATTGGCGGAGACAGCAAGCATCACCGTTTCACTGACGCCGCCTGCACGCACTTGCTGGAGGAAGTGGATTCCATTCGCCGTCAGGCCGGCTCGCTGATGATCACCGTCTCGCGACGCACGCCCGACGCACTGACGACCGCCTTGCGCGAACGCTATGGCCAGGCCGAGCGGGTCTGGTTTCATGAAGGGGACGGCCCGAACCCCTATTTCGCCTTCCTGTCCGCGGCGGACTGGATCTGCGTGACCGAAGACTCCACCAACATGCTGTGTGAAGCCGCCGCCACCGGCGCGCCCGTCTACCGGCTGGGCGTGGAGGGCGATCCGGGCAAGTTCCGCCATCTGTATGCGGGTCTTGAAGGCGTTGGCGCAGTCCGCCCGTATCTGGGCCGGCTGGAGAGCTGGGAGTACGAGCCGCTTCACGAAACCGACAGAGCGGCGCAAGCCGTGCTTGAAATCCTCGCCTAGGAAGGCGACATCAGGGGCAATTCAAACACTCGCCTGCGCGCCGTCCGACTCAGGGCATTCTGCGCGGCCATTACAGACGAAGGAGCCGGCCATGGCCGACACCCGCCACGCCAAGCTTGTCATCATCGGATCCGGCGCCGCCGGTTACACCGCCGCGATCTACGCCGCCCGCGCCATGCTGGAGCCGCTGCTGATCTCGGGCATGCAGCCGGGCGGTCAGCTGACCATCACCACCGATGTCGAGAACTATCCCGGCTTCGCCGATCCCATTCAGGGCCCGTGGCTGATGGAGCAGATGAAGGCGCAGGCGGAAAACATGGGCACGGCCTTCGCCGATGACCTGATCGTCGAGGCCGATCTCAGCGCGCGTCCGTTCACCCTGAAGGGCGACAGCGGCAATATCTACACCGCGGACGCCGTGGTTATCGCCACCGGCGCCAGCGCCAAATGGCTGGGCCTTGAGAGCGAGCAGGAATTCCAGGGCTATGGCGTCTCCGCCTGCGCCACCTGCGACGGCTTTTTCTATCGCGGCCGCGAAGTGGTCGTGGTCGGCGGCGGCAACACCGCGGTCGAGGAAGCCCTGTTCCTGACCAATTTCGCCTCCAAGGTGACGCTGGTGCACCGTCGCGATTCCCTTCGCGCCGAGAAAATCATGCAGGACCGCCTGTTCAACCACCCCAAGGTGGAAGTGGTCTGGGACAGCGTGCTCGAAGAGGTGACGGGCGAAGACAAGCCCGTGAAGGCGGTGACCGGCGTGAAGCTGAAGAACGTCAACACCGGCGAAGTCACCGAACGCAAGGCGGACGGCGTCTTCATCGCCATTGGCCATGCCCCGGCGACCGAATTGTTCACCGGCCAGCTTGAAACCAAGGATGGCGGCTATCTGGTGACCGCGCCGGACTCGACGTCCACCTCCATCACCGGCGTCTTCGCCGCGGGCGATGTGACCGACGACAAATATCGTCAGGCCATCACGGCGGCGGGCATGGGCTGCATGGCGGCTCTGGAAGCCGAACGCTATCTGGCGGCCCTGGACGCTGCCCGCGACAAGGCGTCCGACGCCGCGTAACCGGTTCTTCACTTGGCGGAGCGCGGCGGCGACGTTACACAATAGCGCATGAGCACCACGACTGCGCCCCCCGCCCTCGCCCTCTCCAATCTGCATTTCGCCTACACGCGGCGTTCGGCTGACGTCATAGCGATAGAGACGCTGCGCGTTGAAGCCGGCGAGCGGATTTTCCTGCGCGGTCCCAGCGGGTCGGGCAAGTCGACGCTTCTGGGCCTGATCTCGGGCATTCTCGAGCCGCGCTCCGGCGAGCTGGAGATTCTGGGGCAGTCCATGCAGACCCTCTCCTCGTCCCGGCGCGACGCCTTCCGGGCGGCCCATCTGGGCGTCATCTTCCAGATGTTCAACCTGCTGCCCTATCTGCCGGTGGGCGAGAACGTCATGCTGCCCTGCCGGTTCTCCGACGAACGCGCAAAACAGGCGCAAGCGGCCGGCGGCGAGCAGGCTGAAGCGAAACGGTTGCTCGAGCGCCTTGGCCTTGACGCCAAAGAGGTCTGGTCCCAGCGCGCCTCCAATCTCAGCGTCGGCCAGCAGCAGCGTGTCGCCGCCGCGCGCGCGCTGATCGGCAAGCCGGGCCTGATCCTGGCCGATGAGCCCACCTCAGCGCTCGATGCGGACAGCCGGGACGCCTTCATCTCGCTTCTCAAAGAGGAATGCACGGCGTCGGGCGCGGCGCTTCTGTTCGTCAGCCATGATGGCGGGCTCGCGGACCAGTTCGACCGCGCGCTTGATCTTCAGACCATCAACACCGCCAGCGTGAAGGAGACGGTCTGATGGCGCGCCTTCCCATTCTCAATCTCGCGCTGCGATCCATCGGCAATCGTCGCGCCACCGCCATTCTGACCGTCCTGACCGTCGCGATTTCGGTTATGCTGTTCCTGGGCGTCGAGAAAGTGCGCCACGGCGCGCGCGAAAGCTTCGAAAACACGATCTCGGGCGTTGACCTGATTGTCGGCGCGCGCTCCAGTCCCGTGAATCTGCTGCTCTATTCAGTGTTTCATATTGGCGACGCCACCAACAACATCACCTGGGAAAGCTATGAGACCGTCGCCAGCGCGCCTGGCGTCGCCTGGACCGTGCCGATCAGCCTGGGCGATTCCCATCGCGGCCACCGGGTGATCGGCTCCACGCCGGGCCTGTTCGAGCATTATGAATATGGCGGCGGCCGGCATCTCGAATTCGCCAGCGGCGCACCGTTCGAGGATCTGTTTGACGCCGTGATCGGCGCGGCTGTAGCCCGCGATCTGGGCTATCGGACCGGCGACGAAATCGTCGTCGCGCACGGCATGGGCGAGGTCGGCTTCATCGAGCATGACAGCAACCCCTTCACCGTGGTGGGCGTGCTTGAGCCCACCGGCACGCCGCTCGACCAGTCGGTCATGGTGACGCTGGACGCCATCGAGGCCATCCATCTTGGCGGCGCCACCGGGTCGGGCTCGACCCTGTCCGCAGAAGAGCTGCGGGCGCGAGACCTGACACCGGATCAGCTGACGGCCTTCTATGTGGGTCTTGACAGCCCTGTCGCCGCCCTGCGTCTGCAGCGCGCGATCAACACCTATCCCGAGGAGCCGCTTCAGGCGGTGATCCCCGGCGTGGCGCTGGCCCAGTTGTGGAGCATTGTCGGCGTGGCCGAGCGCACCCTCGCCGCTGTGGCGGCCTTTGTGGTCCTCACGGGGCTGGTCTCCATCCTCACGGCCATCCTGACCAGCCTGAATGAACGGCGGCGGGAAATGGCGATCCTGCGCGCCCTCGGCGCCCGCCCCCACCACGTCTTCCTGCTTCTGGTCGCCGAAGCAGCGCTGATCGCGCTGGCGGGGGCCGGGCTGGGGACAATCGCCACCTATGGCGCGCTCAACGCCCTCGCCCCGCTTCTCGAAGCGCGCTTCGGTCTTGTCTTGCCGGGGCTGACGCCGGGACTTTACGATCTGGGCATTATCGGCGCTGTTACGGGCGCAGCCGCCGTGCTGGGCTTTTTCCCCGCCTGGCGCGCATATCGCAACTCGCTCGCCGACGGCATGACCATCAGATTGTAGAAGGCCCGACATGGACTGGGACAAGCTCAAAACCTTCCACGCCGCGGCGGAGGTCGGGTCACTGACGGGCGCGGCGGAATCGCTGGCCCTGTCGCAATCGGCCGTCAGTCGCCAGATTTCGGCGCTGGAAGGCGAGCTGGGGGTGAAGCTGTTTCACCGCCATACCCGCGGCCTTCTGCTGACCGAGCCAGGCCGGGTGCTGTTTGAAGCCAGCAAGGACGTGGCGGGCAAGATCGCGCTGGCTGAAGCCAATGTGCTGGACTGCCGGGACGAGCCCAGCGGCCTGTTGCGCGTCACCGCGCCGACCGCCATGGGGGCGACCTGGCTGGCGCCGCGTCTGGCGCGCTTCAATGCGCTGTTCCCGCAAATCCGCGTGCGCCTGCTCCTGGTCGATCACGAGCTCGATATTTCAAACCTCGAAGCCGATGTCGCCCTTCGTCCCTGGGCCGCGACCCAGAACGATCTGATCCAACGCAAGCTGATGGTCGTGGACCAGCATCTTTACGCGTCTGACGCCTATCTCGAGCGCAAGGGCGCGCCGGACAGCTTTGAGGATCTCGACCGGCATGACTTTGTCGGCTACGGGCCGCGCAATCTGGCGCCCATCCCCAATCTGAACTGGCATCTGGATCTGGGACGGGAGCCCGGGCAGAAGCCGCGCGAAGCGCTCGCCGAAGCCAGCACCATTCACGGCATGATGCGTCTGGCCGAAGCCGGGCTGGGACTTGTGGGCCTGCCCGATTATGTGGCGCGCGAGAATGACCGGCTCAAACGCCTGTTTGATGAGATCGAGGGCCCGCCCTTCGAGGTCTATCTCATTTTTCCTGAAGAATTGCGCGCCTCGCGCCGGGTGAAAGCCTTCCGCGATTTCATCATGGAAGAGGTCAAACTCTGGCGAGAGTAGGACTTTCGTCCCATTTCGAGACGTTTTGAGCCAATTGCGACAGCAATGCGGCAATGACCTGACGCAATTGTTGCAGGTCCGCAAAAACGCATAACGGCTATGGCGAAGGGGCTGTTGTGCGGCATGCGCGAAGGAGGCATATAGCCCCCCGACAGCGGGTGCTTCATCTGCTTTCCCCTTTTAGCGCATACCGTCTCCTCCCCGATTAGGTATGCTAAACTGAGCTGGTCACCGCCGACGCGGGGCCAGCTCTTTTCTTTTTATATAAGGCTTTTTCAGCCGCTCCGAACGTCATGGACGTGCGCACCCTCCCCCTCGAGCGCACGTCACAAAGAACCCCGCCAGTGCAAGCGCTGGCGGGGTTTTTCTTGATTGCAATGAGCAGCGCCTAGCCCAGGGTGGCGCGCAGCATCCAGGCGGTCTTCTCATGCTCGGTGATGCGCGGCGCGACCAGATCGGCCGTCGCCTCGTCCCCATGCTCTTCAGCCAGCTTCAGCGCCTCGCGCGCTGTACGGACGACCTGTTCGTGGCCCGCCACCAGATTGGCGACCATGGTGTTGGCGTCCGGGGTCGAGCCGTCATGCTTGATTTTCGCCGATGCGGCCATCTCGTCATAGGAGATCGGGGCCAGAACGCCCAGCGCCCGAATGCGCTCGGCGATCTCGTCGGTCGCGGTCCAGAGCGCGGTGTATTGCTCTTCAAACATGGCGTGAAGATCGTGGAAGCGCGGGCCGGTGACGTTCCAGTGATAGGCGTGCGTCTTGAAATAGAGCGCATAGGTGTCAGCCAGAAAAGCCGTGACCGCTTTGGCCATGGTTTCGCGCTGCTCCTTGCTCAGGCCCATATTGATGTCCATTGCCGCCTCCTTTGCGGTAAAAAACCCATAAGGAGAATGTGGGGATGAAGCCTCACAAACGCCAACTGAGTTTCTCGAACAGAGCTATAGATTTTGTCTATTCGCCAACGGCGGCCTGACAGAAGCGGACAATACGCTTTCCGGCTTCTTCCAGTGCGGCATCATCGGTGGCGTAAGACAAGCGGAACCCGGCCGATGCGCCAAAAGCGGTGCCCGGCACCACGGCCACGCCCTCTTCGGTCAGCAGCGCCTCGCAGACATCAAGATCGGTCTTGAGGAAATGCCCGCCCTGGGAGGTCTTGCCGATCAGCCCGCCGCAATCGGCGAAGATGTAGAAGGCGCCCTCCGGCGTCGGCGCGATCAGACCCGGCGCCGTCTCGAACTTCCTGAGCATGGAATCCCGGCGCGCCTTGAACGCGGCGTTGCGCGGCTTGAGGAAGCTGTGATCGCCGTTGAGCGCCGCAACCGAGGCCCACTGGCTGATCGAGCAGGGGTTGGAGGTGGTCTGGCTCATCACCTTGGCCATGGCCTTGATGAGCTTCTCCGGCCCGGCGGCGTAACCAATGCGCCAACCGGTCATGGCGTAGGCTTTCGACACGCCGTTCATCGTCAGGGTGCGGTCATAAAGGTTCGGCGCGACCTGAGCGATGGTGGCGAATTCAAAGTCGTCATAGACAAGGTGCTCATACATGTCGTCGGTCAGGATGAGCACATGAGGATGGCGCTCCAGCACCTCTGCCAGCCCTTTGAGATCGTCCGCCGTGTAGGCGGCGCCGGTGGGGTTGGAGGGCGAGTTGAGCAGCACCCAGCGCGTCTTCGGCGTGATGGCGTTTTCCAGGGCTTCCGGCGTCAGCTTGAAACCGTCCTCGACGCCGGCGGACGCGAAGACGGGCGTACCGCCGCACATCACCGCCATTTCAGGATAGCTCACCCAGTACGGCGCGGGGATCACCACCTCGTCGCCCGGATCGAGCGTGGCGAGGAAAGCGTTATAGATAACCGGCTTGCCGCCCGGCGACACGTTCACCTGGGACGGTTTGTAGTCCAGGCCGTTATCGCGCTTGAACTTGGCGCAGATCGCGTCCTTGAGCTCCGGAATGCCGTCCACATTGGTGTATTTGGTCTGGCCAGTGCGAATGGCGTTGATCGCCGCTTCCTTGATATGATCAGGCGTATCGAAATCGGGCTCGCCCGCGCCCAGGCCAATGACGTCCTTGCCTTCCGCTTTCAGCTGGCGCGCCTTCTGGCTGACCGCAATGGTCGCAGACGGCTGTACGCGTGCAAGCGCTTCAGAAGACCGGAACAGGTCAGAGGCGGAAGCGGACATGGAAATCTCCTCGATCAAAATCT
The DNA here is from genome assembly GCF_000152745.1 of Oceanicaulis sp. HTCC2633. Classification (GTDB taxonomy): domain Bacteria; phylum Pseudomonadota; class Alphaproteobacteria; order Caulobacterales; family Maricaulaceae; genus Oceanicaulis. The sequence continues at coordinate 2,841,249 of NZ_CH672428.1, read as the reverse complement.
TCGCTGCGGCGCATCATGCCGACTTACGCTGCAATAAAACAAAGCGAGTCACCAGCTGCGTCGGCGCCTCAAGGGCGCGCTCGGCCACCCGCAATCCATAGGCCGATCCCAGCCCGGCCGGCCCCACGGCGCCCCAGCCCGGCTCGGACTCAGCCGCGATCCCCGCCAGGCCGGCAGTATTCGAAGCAAACACCCGCGTAAGCAAGCGCTTGTTGTCTATATAGGCGCTCAGCTGCGCCAGGGCTTTTTCATGTCCAGCCAGACCGATCAGCGGCGTGTCGTCATCCAGTCTGCGATACAGGTCGAAACTCACGGCGATCGCATGCTCGCCCAGGCGCTCGGCCCACCCCGCCTCGATCGCAGCGACGGTCTCGGCAATGGGCCCTGCAGCGCTGTCAATGGCGGCGACGGCATAGCGCGCCGCGCCAGAGCGCAAGGCGTCCAGCACGGACACGAGATCGGGTTTCGGATCGAGATGGGTGGGTTGAGGCGCCAGGGCCAGAGCCGCCTGGTGGGTGAAACTGCCTTCAGGTCCCAGATAGGCGGTCAACATGTTGGCGTCCTCGGCTGTCTCGCCGACACCCTACGCCCCTCTTCGCGGCGGACAACCGCCTTGCCCGCAAATCAACACATTTGATCACGCCAGCGCCCGATTTGAGCCCCAGACGCGCCCCGACATCGCGTGAGTGTTGATTCATCGCCGGTTCATCAAACCGACAGCAGGGAGGCCGCACCATGAAGCACGACACATCCAGCGCAGGCCTTCTGGGATTATGCCTTGCCGCCCTGTGTCTGCTCGCCATTGGCTGGACCTTCCACGCCGGACCGGCCAGCGCGGAATCGCTTTACGTCTCAAGCGACAGTTACCAGAGCGTCGTCCAGAGCACAGTGTCTGACTGATTGACGATTGAAAGCCCGGCGCAATGGCCTCATCTGTTGGGTCGTGAGCCGGTCTTCCCTCATGTCTCCCGCCCTCAGCCGCGACCGGCTCAGCGATGCGACACGGCGCAGCCTGCCCTACGGCCTGGCCCTGGGTCTGCATGCGGGACTGATCGCGCTGCTTCTCAGCACCCCGCCGGGTGAGTTGCTGCGTATCCATGGGGATGTGGAGCGGCTGGATGTGCGCTTTTACACTATCAGCGCGCCTGACGCTCAGAGCGACGCCCAGCTGGTCGAACCCCCGCTCAGTGAAGAGACGCGCGAGCCTGTGCGTGAGACCCCGGCGCCTGTGACCGAGGATCAGACCGCCGAAATCGCGGCTCCGCCCGCCGCGCCCGAAACCCCGGACACAGAGCCTGTCGGTCAGTCCGAACCGGAGCCCGCCCTCTCTCCGGACGGTCTTGCAATCGCGTCCGATGAGTCTTCAGACGCTTTGCGGCCTTCACCCGGCGCGCCCAGCCCCGCCGCGGCCAGCGCCTCCCGTCCGGACGCCCCCGTGGCCACGACCCAGCAACGCCCTGTTGACGGGAGCGCTTCCGCTCCGCCGCCCAGCTTCGCCGATATTCTGGCCCGCGCGGAAACCCGGCTGGATCCGGATGACTTCCGGGTGGTTCTGTCACTGGGCGGCGTCCGGGAGATGGTGCGAGAGAGTTTCTGCCTGTCATCCTCAGCCGCCAATCTGGAAGCCGGCGACTGTCCGGAAGGTCCCAATCCCAACGCCCCCAATCTGGCGCGATTTGGCCTGCAAGGTCTTGGAGAGAAACCGCCGGAATTTCTTGAGGATCTGGACCGGATGGAGTTCCAGCTCAGGCAGCTCGGCGCAAATCCCTCGCAAGTTGAACGCATCATGCTCGCCTTGCGCGAGTCCCGGCGCGACGCCATCAACACGCCGGGCGTGAACCGCGCCATGCGTCGCGATCGCGAAACGCGCACCGACAATCTCGGAAACTACATTCCTGATCCCGAGTGAAGGCGCCCCCGCTCGGAATCCACACCCGCCCTGCGCGAGTGATTAAGAGCCCATCAACCCAAGCAGGCAAGGCTTCTGCAAGCACTCCGGGAGACTCTCGCCATGCTGTCCAACATCCCCGTCACCTGGCGGATGATCGTGTCCGCCCTGTTGCCGACGCTTGCCCTCTTGTACTTCTCTTCCAGCCTGGTGCTCCAGGAATGGCGCATTGCGGGCAATATGCGCGACGCTGAGCAGGCGACAGAGTTCTCCCGGGACATCAGCCAGCTTGTCCATGAGCTACAACGCGAGCGCGGCCGATCCGCAGGATTTGTCGGCAGCGGCGGCGACGCCAGCTATCAGGGATTCATGCAGGATCAGCGACAGGCCACCGACACGGCCATGTCCCGGTACGCCGCAGCGCGTCTGCAAGCAGGCGAAGCGCTTGAGGATCCTGATCTGGCTCAGTCCCTGTCTCAAGTGGACGATTTTCTGGCGGCGCTTCCCGAGCACCGCAGGCAGATCGACTCGCTGAACCTGAACATGGGACAAACCGTAGGCCCCTATACACAGACGATCTCGGCAATGCTGAACAGCGTGGCTGATCTGTCTCATCTGGGCGCTTCAAGCGACGTCTCGGCGCAGTTGATCGGCCTGTTGAACCTGATGTCCGCCAAGGAAAACGCCGGCATAGAGCGGGCTGTGGGATCGAACATCTACGCTTCCGGATCCATCTCGCCGGCGTTGCATCAGAACGCCCTGAATCTGGCGGCGCGGCAGCGGGCTTATTTCCAGGAATTCCGCGAAATCCTGGGCGAACCCTGGGCAGAGCGGCTGGACGCCGTTCTGGCGCAATCGGATTCCCTGGCGGTTGACGCCGCTCGACAGAACATTGCCGAAGCCGGCTACGGCGCTCCGCTGGCGGACATGACCGGGGTTGAATGGTTTGAACTCACGACCCGGCGCATCGAATTGCTGATGGAACTCGAAGAGACGCTGGCGCGCGACATTGTCATGAACACGTCTGCTCGACGGACTGAGGCGCGCAACACTGTCCTTGTGATGCTGGGCATGACCCTGGCTCTGATCCTGCTGACCCTGGCGGCGACCATCACCCTGATGTGGTCCGTGGTCCGCCCGCTCGCCAACATCACCGATTGCCTGCGCAGGCTGGCGGCCGGAGAAACCGATGTCGAGGTTCAGGGCGCGGATCGCGGGGACGAGATCGGCGTTCTGGCCAAGACCGCGCAATCCTTCAGACAGGCCACGCAGGAGCGTGAGGCCGCGATCCGCGATCGCGCAAAGGCGGAACAGAACGCCATGCGAGAGCGCCGCAAGGTGCTCAGCGATATGGCGGCCAATGTTGAAAAGGCCACCCTGGACTCCGTCGGCTCCGTGGCGGACGCCGCACAATCGCTGAGCGCCAGCAGCGATACGATCCGCACAACGCTGGAAGCGGCGGGTCAGACCGCCACCCAGGTCACGAATGCGACGGAGCAGAACGTCAAGCATACCGGGCGCGCGGCCGAACTGGCGTCTGAACTCTCCTCCGCGATTGGCGAGGTCACCCAGCAAATCACACGTGGCGACACCCTGGCTCGCGACGCCATCAGCGAAGCTGAACGGTCCCGGCAGAGCGTTGAAGAGCTGAATGAGGCCGCCCAACAGATCAGTGACTTCATTGGCCTGATCACCGATATCGCCGAGCAGACCAATCTGCTGGCGCTCAACGCCACCATCGAGGCCGCGCGCGCCGGTGACGCCGGCAAGGGATTCGCCGTTGTCGCGAGCGAAGTGAAGGCCCTGGCCGCACAGACCAATCAGTCCACGACCCAGATTGCCGAACGCGTCGCCCATATCCAGAGCCGCACCCAGTCCACGGTGGAGGCGATGAACGCCATCACCCAGTCCATCGAGAATATCGGCGAGGTTACGGCCTCGGTCGCGGCCGCCATGGAAGAGCAGAGCGCCTCCACCGGATCACTCTCGAGTTTTGTCGAGCAGAACCGGGAGGCCCTTGCCCGGGTCAGCTCGGACATTTCCGAACTGGTTGAGATGACCACGCGCTCGGCTCGGGACGCTGAGAGCATGGCCGGTCTCGTCCGGACCATGGCAGCGACTGCGAATGACGCCAATTCCTCGATTCCGAAAATCGTCCAGCAGGCCGTAGCGGCCGCAGAAAGCCGCCAGGAGCCCAGACACGCCTCTCAGCACAACGCCGAGATTTCGGTCAATGGCCAGGCCCGGAAAGTGAGTCTGGTCGATGCCTCTTCACTGGGTGTGCGGATCGCCGCAAAGGGCCTGCAAGAAGGCCAGACCGTCAAGATCATCAGTCCCGCGCTGAATGAGAAGGCGACCGTGATCTGGACCAGCGAAGACGAGGCCGGATTGAAGTTTGAGACCGCGATCAGCCAGAAAAGCCTGCGCGCATTGCTGGAAGCTGGCGCAAGGGAAGTCGCCGCGTAAAACCGGTTTACGTCTGCTTCGCGCCAACAGTCTCCATATCGAAGACACGCTTCAAGTGATGAACCGCCAGAGATGCATCCAGATCGGGATCGTCACTGAGGATCATGCCAGCCAGTCCGTCTCTCATGGCCTCCAGCCGTACGGCGGTGGCGGCGGGGTCTGGCAGGGACCAGTCTTCATTCGTCATCCCCTCTTGCAATAACGCCGTCAGCCTGTCGCGCATCTGAGCGCGAATGCGCCCCAGCGCCTCGGCGATGGGCTTATCGCCTGGGGCCAGACGCTCCGCCTCTAGCCAGAGCTTCCAGAACAGCCGGGCTTCGGCGGCAAACGCTTCCTCCAGAAACCGGTCTAGAGCGTCGCGCGGCGTTTCTTGCGAACGCCACAGATCACGGACCACGGCCTGAAAGATCAGTTCCCAGGCGGCGGCGCGCAGCTCTGGCCATTTGAAATAATGGTTGAGCAGCCCCGTCCCCACCTTGGCGCGGTCGGTGACCATGCGCGTCTGCGCCTCCGCCAATCCCTTTTCATAGATGACTTCTGCAGCCGCCTGGAAAATCCGGTCACGGCCTCCGCCACGTGAAGTTTTCGTATCGTTCATACAGACCTCATTGACCATTGAGCAGCGGCTCAATAAAGTTGAGCCACTGCTCAATTGGAGTTCTTCATGACCACGCCGGATCGCAACGCCATCGTCGACACCTTACGCACCGCAGCGTTGATCGGCATCTGTGTCGTGAACCTGCCCTATATGGCGCTGCCCGCATCGCAGACCCTCACTCAGGCGCCGACCGGGCCGGATCAGTTCGCCGCCATAGTCACAGCCGTCTTCTTTGAAGCCAAGTTCTTCATCCTGTTCTCTTTCCTGTTCGGATGGGGCATGCAGATCCAGTACTGCGCCGCGGAACGCGTGGGCGCGGATGCCAGCCGCAGACATTGGCGACGCATGATCATGCTGGCGGTGTTCGGCGTGCTGCACGCCGTGCTGGTGTTCTCAGGCGACATTCTGCTGCTCTACAGCCTGGTCGGCAGCCTTATCTGGCCCTTGCGACGCGCCTCCCCGAAACGGCTCCTCGGCTTTGCACTCGGCATGATCGCGCTGAGCCTGCTTTGCCTGTTCCTCATCAGCCTTGTGATCGCCCTGTCCCCGACCGCACCAGCAGACCCGACCCCCGGACTGTCCGGCGGCTATCTCGACACGATCAGGGCGCGTGCAGCCGCCTGGCCGGAGACCTTCGTCTTCCTGATCCTGTTCCAAGGCCCCTTGGCCGCCAGCGCCTTCCTCTCAGGTCTCGCCGCGGCAAAGCTCGACATGCTCGATCCGCAAGCGACGCGCTGGCGACTGCGGTGCGCGATCGCCCTGCCCGCGCTTGTGCTGATCGGGCTGCCCTTGAACATCGCTTATGCCCTGGTCGCGAGCGGTCCGGGTCTGGGATGGGGTCAGATTGCTGACCTTCTGGGCTTCCTCTCAATCGCAGTGGGCGGCCCGGTTCTGACCCTCGCCTATATCTGCGCTATCCGCCTGTTGATCGATTTGTTCAAGCTGCCATCCATACTGGTGCTGGCCGGGCGCAATTCGCTCTCCAGCTATGTGCTTCAGGGCGTATTGGCCGGACTGGTTTTCAGCGGCTACGGGCTGGGTCTGTTCGGACAGTTCGGTCAGGCTTGGCTGGTTCCAATCAGCATAGCGCTGGCCCTGACCGCCATGGTGATGGTTGGTCTCTTCGCCCGGCTCATGGGACGCGGGCCTCTCGAAATCCTGCTGCGCCGGGTCACGTATGGCGGGCGCCCCGCCTCCCCGTTCAAGGCGTGCCGCTGATGAAACAGAGTGTTTCCATCTTGATCCTTGCTTGTGCAGCCCTGACCGGTTGCGCCAGCTCGGCATCCCTTACGACGCCCAATCCTGCACTGGAGCAGATTTCCGGCCTCTGGCGCCTGCCCGATGACCAAGGCTGGTTGGAGCTGGGGCCCTGCCCTGAGCGCGCGGACCAGCTGTGCGGCGTCCTTGTCGCATTCCAAGGCGATCACAACGCGCGCGACTACGCTCATCCTGATCTTTGGGCCTGGGGCGAACGGCTGTGCGGCGCATCGGTCCTTGAAGCGGCAGAGCTTGATATGCACGCCGGCGTCTGGCGCGGTCACGTCTACTGGCGAGAAGATGGACAAATCCTCGACGCGGAACTGATCCAGACCGGACCTGACACGCTGGATGTGTTGCTGTTTGACGGGGCGGACATGACTGAAGGCGTCAGCATGGCGGTGTCCGCCCTGCTTGGCAGTGCGCCGGATCCGTTTGACCTGGCCTATTACGCCGCTCGCGCCGGTCTGGGCCGCGATGTGTTGAGCCAGCCCCAGGAATGGACGCGCAACACGCCGCCCCCGGCTTTTCTATGCGCCCCCTGACCCACTTCCAGACCATTGACGCGGCTGGATGATTGCGGCTCATTGGCGGCATGAACTTCCTGTCCGACACCACCGCCCCCGCCCATCCTGCAATTCTGGACGCGCTCACCCACGCCAATCAGGGTTTTGCGTCCAGTTATGGCGCGGACCCGGTCAGCGCTGGAGTGAAAACCCAGCTCTGCGAGATCTTCGAAACCGACCTCGAGGTGGTCTTCACCGTTTCGGGCACAGCCTCAAACGCCCTGGCGTTATCCGTCCTCTGCCCGCCTGACGCCATGGTGCTGTGCCATGACGAAGCGCATATTCATCGAGACGAACGCGGCGCGCCGGAATTTTTCACGCGCGGCGCCAAGCTGCTGCCCTTGGCCGGGTCACATGCCAAGATCGCCCCTGAGGCGTTGTCGGACGCGCTGAAGCAATGGCCGAGCGATTTCGTGCACGCCACGCCGCCCGCAGTGCTCAGCCTGTCCCAACTCAATGAGTCTGGCTGCGCCTATACGCTCGATGAGTTGGAAAGCCTGATCGGACTGGCGAAGGCCCGGGATCTGAACATTCACATGGACGGCGCGCGCTTCTCCAACGCACTGGTCTCTCTTGGCTGCACACCGGCCGAGATGACCTGGAAAGCCGGCGTCGATATTCTCAGCCTTGGCGCCACCAAGAATGGCGCGATGGCCAGCGAGGCCGTCATCCTGTTTCCGAGTGCGCGGGACCGGTTGCCGCAATTGCTGGCGAACCAGAAGCGCGCAGGGCTCATGCTGCCCAAGATGCGGTATGTCTCGGCGCAGATGGCCGCCTGGCTGAAGGATGATCTCTGGCTTGATCTGGCACGGACCGCCAACGCCGCCGCCAAGCGCCTGTCAGAGGGACTGTCCGCAGTGGACGGGGCCGAGCTGGTTCATCCCACACATGGAAATGAGGTCTTCATCCGCCTTGAGGACGCGCTTGCGGCGCGTCTGCGAGAGGCGGGCGCCGGGTTTTACAGCTGGCCGGACGGTTCGGCCCGGTTTGTCGCCAGCTGGTGCACAACGGATGCGGACATCAGCGCCCTGCTCGACGCCGCTGGCTAGTCCCTCTGAGCGAAATCGCGCGTCACACCATCCCTGATGGCGAATGTGAGACCGGAGCCGCGCCAAACGCCGCCCCGGTCTCGGTCAAGGCTACAGCCCGAATTCAGAGCAGTCGTGAATGGACCAGGGCACGCCGATCGGACGGCATACCACGGCGCTGCATTGCAGTTCGCCGGTGACCGGGTCGGGCAGATAATAGACTTCACAATAGTCCGGCACGCCGCGCCCGGCGCGCAGACTGGCGAGGTCCGCAGAACTCAGGCGCTTTGACTCCGAGTGTTCAGTCTGAGCGGGTGAGGCGTTAGCCTCGGGCTTGATCTCTGCGTCAGGCGCACTGAAGGCCAGCGCCACGGAAACCATGATAAGCGAAAGCATGTTCGATACTCCCCGTTTCAATCAACGGGGGAATACTGGCACGCAATACGCGACAAAAGAACCCCAAAGGGGAATTTTGCAACCTAGGACTTTTCGCCATCCTTGTCGCTGATCCGGCGCATGGGGCCGGAGTAGCGCGGGTCCTGACGACGCCGGCGGTCGGGGCCGAAATAACCCGGCGTCTTCACGAAGCGCCGCGGCTTCTCGATCAGGGTGACGAGACGGTTATACAGATCCACCGGACGCACTGGCTTGGCGAGGTATTCGTTCACCCCCGCATTGATCGCCTCAAGCACCTTGGAGCGGTCTGTGTGACCGGACACCATGACGATCGGGAGATACTTGTTCGGGCTGTCGGACGCGGTGCGAATCAGCCGGGTGAATTCCAGCCCGTCCACATCGCCCAGCATGTAGTCCACCAGCGCCAGGTCCGGATTGGCGTTGCGCATCAGCTCGAACGCGTCCGCCGCATCACGCGTCTCGATCACCGAACGCACGCCAAACCCTTGCAGGATGGTGCGCAAGATCGAGGACATGTGGGCGTTATCCTCGACGATAAGCACCCGGATGCGTTCGAAACTGCCTTGGGACATGGCGCTTTAGCGACCCTGCTGATTGAAGTCTGTCAGGCGCACCTTGCCTCAGAAACGGTTAAACAAGACTTGCCCCAACGTAAGCAAGGCCGACAGCTTGCGACATCGGCCCTGTCAGGCTCACTCCGCAGGATAATCCCGGAGCGAGCGCTACTCCGGATCCTGGTCGCAAGTCCGAAGACGTGGGCTTTCGTCACAAATCAGATAGATGCAGTTTCCTTGCGCATCGAGCACTGGCGAGCAAGTCGCACTGGATGCGACAGCCTGCATGCCGAAGCCTGACAGGACGACACTGAGCGCCAGCGCGACCGAAGACGCCATGCCGAGCTGTAGCGGGCTGAATGCATGCTTCATTCTCAAATCTCCATCAGGTTGTTTTGTGATCGCAAAAACAATTTAGCGGGGAATTTCAAGCTTCACAAGTCGTTCCGCGCCCCCTGTTCATTCCGCTTCCACGCCCCCATATTGCCCCCATGCCCAAACTGACCCGAGACGACAGCGCCCTCACCCCCCAAGGCGTCGAGGACATGGCCCAGGCCGATTTCGTGATGGACAAGCCCGTTTCGGGCTCCATCAGGGATCCGCTGAGCCTGCCCGCCAACTGGACCCCGCACCGCCCCGACCGCCCGGACAAATCCGAAGGCGGTCAGAAATTCCGCATGGTGTCCGACTACGAACCCGCCGGCGACCAGCCCCATGCGATCGCCGAGCTGGTGGAGGGGATTTCCCAGCAGGAGAGAGATCAGGTTCTCCTTGGCGTCACCGGGTCGGGCAAGACCTTCACCATGGCGAAAGTCATTGAAAAGGTTCAGCGTCCGGCTCTGATCCTGGCGCCGAACAAGACGCTGGCGGCGCAGTTGTACGGCGAATTCAAGGACTTCTTTCCCCATAATGCGGTGGAGTATTTCGTCTCCTACTACGACTACTACCAGCCCGAAGCCTATGTGCCGCGCACCGACACCTACATAGAAAAAGAATCCACCATCAACGAGGCCATCGACCGGATGCGCCACGCCGCCACCCGCGCCATCCTGGAGCGCGACGACGTCATCATCGTCGCCTCGGTGAGCTGCATTTACGGCATCGGCTCGGTCGAGACCTACACCGCCATGGTATTCGATCTGGAGGTGGGGGCGGAAAAGGATCCGCGCGAGGTCATGCGCGACCTCGTGTCGCTGCAATACACCCGCAATGACGCCGCCTTCCAGCGCGGCACGTTCCGCCTGCGCGGCGATGTGCTGGAAATCTTCCCGGCCCACTATGACGCCCGCGCCTGGCGGATCAGCTTTTTTGGCGACGAGATCGAGCGCATTCAGGAGTTCGAGGTCCTCACCGGCGCCCCCATTGGCGATCTCGAGAAAGTCCGCGTCTACGCCAACTCCCACTATGTCACCCCGCGCCCGACGCTCAATCAGGCCATTGTCGGCATCAAGAAAGAGCTGGCCGAGCGCCTGACCTGGATGGAGGCCAACGGCAAGCTGCTGGAGGCGCAGCGCCTGCAACAGCGCACCGAGTTCGACCTTGAAATGCTCGAGGCCACAGGCTCCTGCATGGGGATCGAGAACTATTCGCGCTATCTCACCGGCCGCAAGCCCGGCGAGCCGCCCCCCACCATGTTTGAATACCTGCCCGACAATGCGCTGGTCTTCATCGACGAAAGCCATGTCACCGTGCCCCAGCTGGGCGCGATGTACAAAGGCGACTTCAACCGCAAGCGCACCCTGGCCGAGCACGGCTTCCGCCTGCCCTCCTGCATGGATAACCGCCCCCTCAAATTTGAGGAATGGGAGGCCATGCGCCCGCAAACGCTCCACGTCTCCGCCACGCCCGGAAAGTGGGAGCTGAACCAGACCGGCGGCGTGTTCACTGAGCAAGTCATTCGCCCCACCGGCCTGATCGACCCGCCCGTCGAGGTGCGCCCGGTGCAGACCGAAACCTCATCCCAGGTCGATGACATCATCGAGGAAGCGCGCAAGACCGCCGAGAAGGGCTATCGCACCCTCATCACCACCCTCACCAAGAAAATGGCCGAGGATCTGACCGAATACATGCACGAGCAGGGCCTGAAGGTCCGCTACATGCACTCGGATATCGACACGGTGGAGCGGATCGAGCTGATCCGCGATCTGCGCCTCGGCGAATACGACGTCCTCGTCGGCATCAACCTGCTCCGCGAGGGCCTCGACATCCCCGAATGCGGCCTTGTGGGCATTCTCGATGCAGACAAGGAAGGCTTCCTGCGCTCTGAAACCTCGCTGGTGCAGACCATTGGCCGCGCCGCGCGGAACGCCGACGCCAGGGTGATCCTTTACGCCGACCGCATCACCGGCTCCATGGAGCGGGCGATGGAGGAGACCGAGCGCCGCCGCGAGAAACAGATCGCCCATAACCAGGAGCACGGCATCACCCCGCGCACCGTCACCCGCGGCGTCAGCGATATCCTGCAAGGCGTGATGGAAGAAACCGCCAAGGGCCGCGGTTCGAGGCGCGACAAGAAGCGCGACCGCGCCGTCGCCGAGGATCAGGCCCGCTTCGAACCCAACAATCTCAAGGCTGCGATCGCCGATCTGGAGAAGCGGATGCGTGAGGCGGCGGCGGATCTAGAGTTTGAGGAAGCCGCGCGCTTAAGGGATGAGATCAAGAAGCTGGAGGGGGCTGGCTAGGGGGAGAAGAATTTTCATTACTTCAGAAAGAGAGATTGAGAATTCAAGCGCTCCCGTTCCAAAACGCTATCGAATATAGGTAGAACTACATCCCACGAGGGTCAGACTTATGAATCCGATAAGACATATAAAATATACCCAATAGGGTATTTACAAATAGATTCCCAACCAAAAACATATATATATAAAAACAAAAATAGATTGCATTGCTATATTTTCTTGCACCAAGACTTGAAAATATGGCGCAAACACCTTTGCCGCGACGCCAATCACATACAAAACTATAGTGAGAACACTAAGATATCCAAACATAAGGGACAAAAATCTGCGGCGAGTAAGCTCCACAACATAATTCTCACCTTTATAATTTTCTTTAAGCAGAAACGGCTTTCCTAATGTCTTCTCGTCCATGCTCGGAGAATTGAAAGTCGCCACCGCGGCAAGTGCCGCAATGAAAAATCCGACTAGCAAGGCTAGAAGTTGATTAATCGAATCAACAATTCCCCCACTCTCTATAAATTTAATGGTGCCATCTAAAAATATATAAATAGCCGTAAAAGCACATGCAAAAGCAGCCGGAAGCCAGAAGTCATACTTACGCTTCTCGGGGTGCTCTACAGTCAGATATATTATTGGCTTAAAAAGCCTCATTGCTTCCTCTGGCTCAAGAGTACTTCCTTCAAGTTCTCAACAACGTCAGCTCTGATTTCTTGCTCGCATTGCTCACGAAGGGCATCATATCGCATATGGCTCGTGCCAAGGGTCAGCACGTCAGAGACATCTTCTCGGTGCGTACCGAAAGCCCGCGACTTCTGCTTGCCTTCATCTCGTCGCCATGTGACACGCATATTCGAAAACCCATTGTTCCGCGCCTTCCCAGTCACGCGATTAATGAGTTCGATTGCGCCTTCTGTTGGCAACTTTTTCTCAACGTCAAGCTTAATAGCCCTCCTCTCCTCTTTAAGAAGCCCCTCTTCGTCGTACTCGCTGCCCGCAACACCAACTTGCACAAGCTCAATTCCTGATAACACCCCAGACGACAGATCCTCCTTGAGGGTAACCGATTGAAAGCCATGCAATTCCGCTACCGATCGAAACTTACGCACTTTCCCATCATCCAAGGAAAATTCCATTCGAGGCAGGAGTCGCATCATGTAAGTTAAAAACGGTTCAAGCTTTGTGCGGCCAATTCCTGTAACATCTTCAAGAAGAACCCTATAAGCACCGAAGCTGGGATCGCGAGATTTTAAATCAATAGCCATATGCGTTGATACTGCGATACCTTCGCCCTCACGTTTTTCCTCTATTCTCACCACTCCCTTTTCTAAGTGCTCAAAAGCCGGATCAGATAAATTAATATCCGCATAATGCAAAAGAATAAAAAGCAAGCCCAATTCATAATCCACATGGTAGTCAACAGCTCTCATTGACTTTGTCTTCTTGTCAGAGAAATGAACTGCTTGTTTGTTGTCAATGAGATTTAGAATACCGCCCAAGTAGTCTTCAATTCTTGGGTTCGGCGCCTCTACAGGCATAGGCTTTAGGATCAACTCCATATGGAGAGCCCAACGGGCATGTGTATCAAGCACTGCAGTACCTCGAATCTAAGAGGTACACACGATTGCAGAAATTTCCCGTCCGCACAAAAGTTCTTATTTTGTTCCGGAGGCGCTGTCAACACTTCCCCTCAAGAACAATCTAGCCCCATGAATTAGCCTGTATGGCAGCTCGGGGAGCAATGCGCACAACCATCTGCCGTAGAATAGATTTTTTTTGCTTCAGCCTTTGCAGGGCCGCAGCTTAAAAAATCTCCTAGATATATACGGTTATGTTCTAGGGGGAGCCAAGCGCAACTATGAACATGAACCTCGTGATTCCCGTGGTCGTCGATGTTTTTGTTTACGTAATAGCGAGCCATAAACCTTCCTTTTTTAAAGCTAAGGTGATTATTTTACACTTTGTTAAGCCGCGCCCGCAACCTGTACTTGATCAATTTTTATCGTTTTGATCTAGCAGCGCCTCCTTTCTCAGCCCCAAGTCAATTCTAGGTCAGATAGAACTAACTCAACCCGTTCTGATCGCAGAGACGCCTGCAGTAGATCCCGGCTCAAGGCCGGGATGACGACTGGGGTTGAATTCCCTCTCCTCTTCCCCCGCGCAGGCGGGGGCCCAGAGCCGGTTACGCAGCGCTTGATGATCTCTGGGTCCCCGCCTGCGCGGGGAAAGAGGGAGACTTAAAGCGGAGAACGCCGCCCTATCCCCCACCCCGCCCTCACCCCTTACCGTCAAGGGCATGAGCGCTGAGACACCTGACATCAATGATCCGAGGATCGTCCGGGCGCGGGCGATGCGGGAGGCGGGGGCGGAGACCGCCGAGATCGCGCGCGCCTGCGGCGTGACATTGAGCCGCCAGCGCACCGCCTGCCCCGCCATTGTGTCATCCCGGACGCGCAGCGCGCCGGGATCTGCAGGAAACGCTCAGGTCTAATCACTGAGACGCCTGCAGTAGATCCCGGCTCAAGGCCGGGATGACGGGTGGAAAGATTGGAAGAGCACACCCAACCTCTCGGCCTTCGGACTTGATCCGGAGGCCCATGCGGCGGCTCGGTTGGTCTGGGTCCCCGGGTCAAGCCCGAGGACCGAGGGGGAGAGACTTATTCTCTTCCCCCGCGCACGCGGGGGCCCAGAGCCGGATGCGCTAGCGCGTGATGATCTCTGGGTCCCCGCCTTCGCGGGGAAAGAGGGAGATAGTGAGCCGACGCCGTGCGTCCCTCTCCCCTTCCTGAGGGGAGAGGACAGGTGAGGTGTGAGTGGCGGGGCAAGCCTGAGGCGCAGCGCGGTTGAAGCGCACCCCCTCACCCGGCCTCTCCCCCTTGTCCAAGGGGGAGAGGGGAAGCGCTATCCACCACCCCGCCCTCACCCCTTACCGTCAAGGGCATGAGCGCTGGGACACCTGACATCAATGATCCGAGGATCGCCCGGGCGCGGGCGATGCGGGAGGCGGGGGCGGAGACCGCCGAGATCGCGCGCGCCTGTGGCGTGACGGTGAGCACCATCTATCGCTGGGCCGAGGCGCATGGCTTTCGCGTCTGTGATCTGGAAGCGGCGGCCTGGGCCGTGTCGGGGCGGGGTGGCGCGCCCTCCTCCTCTCCCTCACCTGAATTCCCGGCCTTGAGCCGGGACGTCCATCAGAATGAGGCGCCACACGCGGAGGGAGGCCCCGGCTCAGGGCCGGGGTTTCAGTATGGGAAAGAGGGTGAAGAGAAGGACGCGACCGAAGACGCCCCCGAGATCAGCGCTGAACAATGGGGGCAGATGGCGCGCAGTCTCAAACAGCGCGCGCTCGCCTTGACCGGGGCGGGGCGCCTGCGACAGGCCGAGCAGGCGTTGCGCCTCGCCGAGCGCTATGACCGCATGCGCGCGAGCGCGCCGCAGCCGAAGACGGCGGAGGACGCCAGCCGCTATTATGACGAGATGGATCGTCGGCTCGATCGCCTCGCCGCGCATCTGCGCCAGCGGGCCGGGCTGAAAGAGGGCGAAGAGTTCACCGACGCCCACCGCGAAGCCCTGGGCATCAAACCCCTGCCGCCGGAGCATGGCGGGTGAGCTTGCGCCCACCCTCTCCCCCTGTCATCCCCCGCCTTGTGCGGGGGATCCATTCCGGTTGAGCTGAGGACAGGTCACGGCATGGGGTCACCGCATGAAGCGGTGAATGACATGTGATTCCACCGCGTCATCCCGGACTTGATCCGGGACCCGGAGCGCCCTGGTCTCTCTGGGTCCTGACTTGCGTCAGGATGACGGTGTGGGGAATTGGGAGCTTGCCCCCGACCTCTCGGCCTTCGGACTTGGTCCGGAGGCCCATGGGTCCCCGGGTCAAGCCCGAGGACCGAGGGGCTCTGCCTACGCCGGCAAACTCACCCGCGCACGCAGACCGCCGAGCGGGGAGTCCTCGAGCCGCAATTCGCCGCCATGGGCGCGCAGCGTGTCGCGGGCGATAGCGAGGCCGAGGCCGACGCCCTTGCGGTTGGCGTTGCGGCTTTCGTCGAGGCGCGAGAAGGGCTTGAAGGCGTCCTCGCGCTGGTCGGCGGGGATGCCAGGACCGTTATCATCGATGAGAATTTCAAGCCGCGAGCCATTGCGGCGCGCGCTCAAGAGCACGTCTTCGGCATGGGCGGCCGCATTGGAGACGAGATTGGCGAGCGCGCGTTTCAGGGCGCTCTCGCGCGCCTGCACGATGAGCCCGTCCTCCACCTCGAGCCGCAGATCCACGCCCTCGCGCGCGGCGTCATCCGCCAGCGTCTCGCACAGGGCGGTGAGGTCGAGGCTTTCGGGCTCCTCCCCCGCCTGACCGCGGGCGAAGGCGAGATATTCCTCGAGCGCGGCCTCCATGTCAGCGAGATCGCGGCGCGCGGCGTCCCGCTCCTCGCTTTGCGGCATCAGGGCGAGCTGGAGGCGCAGGCGGGTGAGCGGGGTTCTGAGGTCATGGCTGACGCCCGCGAGCAATTGCGTGCGCTGTTCGATATGGCGCTTGAGCCGGCCGCGCATGTCGAGGAAGGCGGCGCTGGCGCGGCGCACTTCGCGCGCGCCGGCGGGCTTGAATCGCTCCACATCCTGACCCCGACCGAAGGCTTCGGCGGCCTCGGCGAGCTGGCGGATCGGTTTGACCTGATTGCGGATGAACAGGATGGCGACGGTGAGCAGAAGGCCTGTCGCGAGGAACAGCCAGATCAGGAAGATATGCCCGGTGGTGGCGAACACCCGGTCGCGCACGGCGATGAAGCGCAGGACACCGCCATCCACCTGCACGCGGATGTCGACATAGGAGGGATAGCGCGTGGTGTCGAACCAGAAGGCGTGGTTCAGCTCATCGCCCAGCGCGCTTCTGAGCGTCCGGTCCAGCGCGCGGAAAAACGCCGTGCGGCGGGTGGTGGGGAGCGCATCTCCCTCGCGAAACTCGACGCTGAGATCGGTGGTGGCGAAGGCGAGATTCGCCAGCGCGTCGAACTGTTCAGGGCCTTCGCGTTCATAAAGCGCGACCACCAGCGCCACCTCCCCGGCGACGCTTTCACTCAGGCGCGCCGTCGTGGTCTGCCAGTGCTGGTCAAAGAAGGCCCAGGTCACAGCCCCCTGCATCAGCGCCACGGGCAGCACGATGATCAGCAGCGAGCGCTCGAACAGGCCCTTGGGCAGATAGGGTTTGATGGAGAAGCGCATCCAGCCTTAGCCTTCAGCAACGTCGTAGACCGGATCCGCCACCAGCTTGTAGCCCGACCCCCGCACGGTCTGGATATAGAGCGGGGCCTTGGGGTCCAGTTCGATCTTGCGTCTGAGGCGGGTGATCTGCACGTCCACCGCCCGCTCGCCCGCGCCATTGGCGGCCTGCTCGGACAGCGACTGCCGCGACACCGCCTCGCCATTGGATTTGGCCAGTGCGGCCAGAAGTGCGGTCTCACCACCGGTCAGACGCACGGACTTGCCGTCTTCGCTCAATTGCCCGCTTTCGATCTCGAACCGCCAGGGCCCGAAGGCGACAGCCGACGGCCCGCGGGTCTGCGGCAGGGCGCGGCGCAGGATCGCCTGCACGCGCAGCACCAGCTCCTCAGGCTCGAACGGTTTGGCGAGATAATCGTCCGCCCCGAGGCTGAGCCCCTTGATGCGATCTTCGGGCTCGCCGCGCGCGGTCAGCAGGAGGATGGGCGTGGCGTCGGTCTGGCGCACGGTTTCGGTGACTTCAAATCCGTCCGCGCCCGGCATCATCACGTCGAGGATGATCAGGTCAAAGCGCATCTGCGCCAGCAACGAGAGCGCTTTCTTGCCGTCGCTGGCGGAGGTGACGCGCAAACCCCGCGCGCGCAGGAACTTCGTCAGAAGATCGCGAATGCGGTCATCATCATCAACGACAAGGATATGGGCGGCGCGCGGGTCGATCATGGGCGAAGAGTGCCCAAATCCGCCCGCTTTGACCAGTTGCTCAAGTGCGTCTGAAACGTCCGCTAATGCTTCTTGAACGGCGCCGAGATCGCACTGCCGACCAGGGCGACAATGATCCGCGCAATCAGAGTGAAGAAGAGCAGCAGGATGGCGCCCTCCTCGATCAGCAGATCCATCCAGACCTTGTAGCGCACCGGAATGTCGGGCCGCAGGATCAAAGCCTCGAAGTCCTTGGCGCGCTGCACCAGCCAGTCGAGACCTTCCGGCCAGAGAATGCCCATGCTGATCAGCATGATGTAGGACAGCACGAAGGACAGGAAAATCGTGAAAGTGGCGTTGGTCGCACGCGCAAAGATCAGGCCCATCTCGGCCTCCCTCAAACCAGGGCGTCAGCCTCCCCACGGGCGACGCCTCGGGACCCTAGCACCGGAATTGGCGACGCGCAGTCCATTTTAGGATTTTATTGACCTTTCCGGACCGGATGCGGCGACGCAGGCCCCTTGACGGATGCCTGTCGGCGCCAGACCAGCTTCAATATACCAGAGATCAAACCCTAGATGATGAAGACAAACGCAATCACAGCGAGCGCAATGACCGCACCTCCCAAGGAGGCATAGAGGACATGTTCCTGCCAGTTCCGGCGCTCACCTTGGCGTGCTTCGGTTTTTTCTGCTCGAATGGTCATATCGCCTCCTTTAGCTTTGATAACGTCAGCTAGGGCGATTGGTTCCACTCTCAAGCGTCAATGCTCTGCGCCCTGAGGGGGATGAGCGCGTGCGGACACGCCCGAATTCAATCCGTTCAGCGCGTTCACGATGGCCTGCAACTCCACAGGCTTGCTGAAATACCCCTCCACATCCAGTGACTGGACCCGCGAACGTGTTTCCACGGTGGCGTCGGCGCTGACCACATAGATCGGAATGGCGGCGGCGCCCGCCTCGCCGGCGCGAATGCGCCGGATCGCCTCCTCTCCGCCCATGCCGGGCATGTGAAGGTCCATCAGGACGGCGTCAAAGGGTTCGGCCTGGAGCAATTCCAGCGCCTCTCCGCCGCTGGCCGCCACCACAGGTTCATACCCGCCCTGGCGCACCATCTCGGCGGTGACATCGCGATTGACCTTCTGATCGTCAACCACCAGCACG
This sequence comes from Oceanicaulis sp. HTCC2633, assembly GCF_000152745.1. Taxonomy (GTDB): domain Bacteria; phylum Pseudomonadota; class Alphaproteobacteria; order Caulobacterales; family Maricaulaceae; genus Oceanicaulis. The sequence continues at coordinate 2,822,718 of NZ_CH672428.1, read as the reverse complement.
CGCTTGTCCCGGGCCGGCGCTTCCGGCGTATAGCGCAATCTGGACTGCGCCGTTTCCTGGGGCTCGTCATCAAGATCGGCCGGCCGGGCCGGGAATTCGAACCAGAAGCACGCCCCCTGCCCCGGACGGGAGTGGACCCCGATCTGGCCGCCCATCAAGACCACCAGTTCGCGCGCGATGGCGAGGCCCAGACCCGAGCCTTCATGGCTGCGCGAATGGGACATGTCCGCCTGTTCAAAGCGCCCGAAGACCCGTTTCTGGACGGTTTCGCTCATTCCGGGCCCGGTATCATGAACCTCGACCCGGATGCGGCCCGTCTCGGTCCAGAGCGCGTCCACCCGAACTTCTCCGGTTTCGGTGAACTTGATGGCGTTGCCCAGAAGGTTGCTGAGAATCTGGCGGACCCGATTGGCGTCCACCATCGCCACACGCGACAATTCCGGCGCCTGGGAGAGCCGCAACGGCAAGGCCTTGCGCTCGGCGTCGGGCGCATGCGCCTGCACCGTCTCCTCAATGACGTCGGAAGGGCGCACGGGGCGCTGAACGAGCTTGAGCTTGCCCGCCTCGATCTTGGACAGGTCCAGAATATCCTCGATGATCGACAGCAGGGCCCGGCCCGAGGACCGGATCGTCTGGACAAACTCCTTCTGGCGGTCGTTGAGGTCGGTCAACGCCAGCAATTGCGCAATGCCCAGAACGCCATTCAGCGGCGTTCGGATTTCATGGCTCATATTCGCCAGGAACTGGGATTTGGCTTCACTGGCCGCCTCGGCGTGAGCGAGGGCCGCCTTCAGCGTATCTTCGGCGCGTTTGTGCTGGGTGAGATCCTCGACAATCCCGATCATGCGAATGGGCAGATCATTGTGATCCCGGTCGACGATCCGGATATAGACCTTGATCCAGACCGTTTCGCCGCGGCCATTGATGATCATGTGTTCCAGGTTCGTCTGCTCGTGATCGCCGCGCAGCAGGGCCTCGGACATCTCCCGCACCTCGGACAGGTGCTCGGGGTGCGCAAACGCGATCAGGGTTTCCGTGCTGATCTCCTGATAGGCCAGTTCAGGCCTGCCCAGTATATCCGCCAGCGTGGCGTCCAGCCTCAGAAGCCCGCTTTCGGAATCCAGGTCCCAGACGCCCAGCCCCGCCACACGCAGCGCCATCTGGGCGCGCATGCCCGCCTGACGGGCTTCCTGCTCGATCCTCAGCTTGTCCGTGATATTGCGCAGCGTGCCCGAAATCCGTTCCGGGCGTCCGTCCGCATCGCACAGGACTTCGCCCACCCCCTCCACCCAGAGATAATGGCCCTCCCGGTGCTGGAGGCGGAACACCAGATTCTGCTTGTGGGGACCGGGATCGCCGGGTTTGACCTCCGGCTCGCGCAGGGTCTTCTGGACCGCCGCCAGATCATCCGGATGCACGGCGGCCAGGAAGTCCGATATCCGGCGCACGCTCGAGGGCTGGGGATTGCCCGTCATCTGGTAATAGCCGGGCGAGGCAAAGAGCTGGTCGGTCTTGAAGTCGAGATCGAAAACCGTGAGGTCGGAGCCCTTGATCGCCAGCTCGTATAACCGGCGATGTTCGTTGGCTTCCTGCTCGGCCTTGCGCAACGGAGTCTGGTCCGCCGCGATACCAGTCATTTCCCGGGGGGGCGCCGGTCTCGTCGCGACGAATGACGGCTCCGTCCACCTGCAGCCAGACCACTTCGCCATCCGGGCGGATGATGCGGTGCGCCAGCGTGATGCGCCCATCCTCGGACTTGAGGGTGTTCTCAAGGGTGCGGGAAACATTGTCGCGATCCTCGGGCACCATCAGCATCAACATGTCCGCCCAGGGGAAGGGCTTGTCGACCAGATCAGGACGGCCGAGCAAGGCGGCGAACCGGCTGTCGAGATAGATCACCGAGTCTTCGACCGAATACCACCAGCGGCCCATGTTCGCGCTGGTGATGGCCACTTCGGCGGTCAGACGCGCCTTGAGCGCCCGCGATTCCGCATCGGCGATCTCGCTGACATCGACCAGGGTGCCGACCATGCGCCGGGGGGCGCCGGGTTCAACCTGCTCAGCCTGGCCATGGGATTCCACATAGATCCAGTGTCCGTCGGCGTGGCGCACCCGCAAGCGCTCGCGCAAGGGGGTGCCATCCTCCAGATGACGCCAGATCGCCGTCTGATAGCGCTCACGATCACCCGGATGCATGAAATCGAGACCCGATTTCGAGGTGGGCGGCTGATAGCTTTCCGGAAGCCCCATGATTTCGAGCAGGCGCTCTGACCAGTAGAGCGTCTCCTCATCCGCGTTCCATTCCCAGATGCCCGCGCCCGTGCCCGAGATCGCCAGCGCATAGCGCGATTCCGAGTGCTCGAGCCGCGCCTGGGTCTGGCGGGCCGCCTCATCCAGACGCCGGGCCTTGATGAAGGCCCCGATCGTGTTGGTCAGGGGGGTGAGGAATTCGGCCAGCTCGGCGTCATACCCGCCCTTGCGGTTGGCCACGCCGGCGATCCCCAGCAGCTCGTCCCCGTTCATCATGGGCAGGGCCATGAAGGCTGTCATGGCCGGATGGCCAGGGGGCAGGTTCACCTTGAGGTCGGGCGCGTTTGCAATGACCGGCTTGTGGGAATTCAGCACCGAGGCGAAGATCAGCTCGGTATTGACGAACTCCATCACGCCTTCCTGTCCCGATTGCTCATAGAGCGCCCGAGATTGCGCGTCCCAGCTGATATCGGTCATCGCCCAGGTGCGCAGCCAGGGATTGACCCCGTCGCCCTCGCCGACGACCTCGCCCACGAACCCGTATCCGGACTCCGTGATGTCGAGCAGAATGGCCAGCAGCCTGTTGAACGAGGCGTATGCGGATTCCTCGCCCCCGATATAGATGGACTGGACATCCGAAATCGCTTCCAGAAGCTGGCGACTTCTAGCATCGGATGTCATGTCTCGTGCCATCTTGCGGTTCCCCACACGGGTTAGGGCTGGTGTGCAACCTTGACTTAAGGGTGTCAATGACTGGTGAACTTGAAGCCATCAGTCTTTCTCTCGGCCTCGCATCACGCTATATCGCAGGCGTTGGCGCAGTGCGCGCCCGCTCAGACACTCAGGAAGGACCCGTCCCATGGCAGCTCTTGTCGCTCTCGGCCTCGCAGTCGGCATTTTCGGCATTCTGAACCTGATCGACAACAAGCGTCTGGACTAGGGCGCTCGCGGGCCTAGCCCGCCACAGACGCAGGTCCTCATGCCCGACATCCTTCTTTTCAGCCTGATGGTGCTTGGCGGCATCGTCGTCCTTCTGACGGGCGGCGACATCCTGGTGCGCGGCGCCACGGCGCTGGCCAGCAAGGCGGGCGTGCCGCCGCTTCTGGTGGGACTGACCATCGTCGCTTTCGGGACCAGCGCGCCCGAAATGGTCGTCAGCGCCGCCGCAGCGGTTGAAGGCGCGCCGGGGCTCGCCATCGGCAATATCGTCGGCTCCAACATCGCCAATGTCCTACTGGTGCTTGGCCTGCCCGCTTTGCTTGCGCCCATCGCCTCCACCGCCACCGGCGTCAAACGCAACGCCTTCATCGCGCTGGGCTTCACCGCGCTCTTCATCGCCCTGTGTCTGGATGGCGCATTGTCTCTGATGGATGGCGCGATCCTGGCGGTGGGCATTGTCGGCTATGTCAGCTTCCTGGCGCTGACCGCGAAGGCGCATGCTGACGATCCCATGATCGCCGAGCTCACCGATATCGAGCATATGGACGGCCTGCCCGCCAAGGCGCCCATGGTGGCGCTCTTCCTTCTGGGCGGCCTGGTGATGCTGCCGATCGGCGCCCAGCTGATCGTGGATGGCGGCGTGGGCATCGCCGCGCTGTTCAATGTCCCCGACGCCGTGATCGGACTGACGATCCTGGCCTTCGGCACGTCCCTGCCCGAGCTCGCCACCGCGCTCGTCGCCGCACTGCGCAAGCAGGCGGACATGGCCATCGGCAATGTGGTCGGCTCCAACATCTTCAATATCAGCGCCGTGGGCGGCATTACCGGTCTTGCGGCGAGCTTTGCGACCGGCCAGCCGGCCCCCGTCTCGGACCAGTTCATCCAGCTGGACTTCTGGGTCATGACCGCTGCCGCCCTCGCCATTCTCGCCTTCGCCCTGTTTCGCCGCCCCATCGGACGGGTTTCGGGCCTCGTCATGACGCTCGCCTATGTGAGCTATATCGCGCTTCTTGTGCTCCGGAACCCGCTGACGATCCCGGCCTGAGCCGGCGCGGTCAGACATCCCCTCATCGCCTGAAAAAAATGGCCGGCTGCGCGAAGCAACCGGCCAGATGGGAAGGTTCATCCGCCTTGCGGCGGGCGCTCGGGGAGGAGCGAGGATCAATCTGATCCGGCGCTGTGACCTCACAAGGGCGGCAAAAGGGAAAGTCCGGGGCGCGAATAAGGCCCGCTCGCCGCAAGCCTGTCAGCCCGTTCATGTCCGCCCCAACAAACAGGGCCGGTCGCATGGCGACCGGCCCCGGGGTGCACGTGGGGGGACGTGCAGAGGGTGTGAAGCGCAGTAAGGCTTAGTGGCCTTCGCCGTGCTCTTCGTCAGCCGGAAGCGTCGCCGCCCAGGCTTCGAACTCGGCCTGGTCCAGGCCGCCATCGGCGTTCACGTCGAACGCAGCGAATTCGTCTTCGGTCAGTTCCGGCGCAACAGCTTGCGCTTCAGACAGGGTGATCACGCCGTCGCCATCGGTGTCGACAGTGTCGAACATCGGGGCTTCAGCGAATGCAGCGCCTGCGAAAGCAGCAGCAGCGATCGTCGAAATCAGAACTTGGCGTTTCATCAGTCTCTCTCCTTGCTCTAGGCCGGACAGTCACGGGGCGTCTGAGGGCCGCCTCGTCGTCTGGCAGGATCGAATATGATGAGCGCTTGTGTCCGCAGATGGCCGAAATCGGGGTATTCTGGCGTGTTTTTGAGGGCGTCTTCCCGCCGGAAAGCTGGCGGAATTGTGAACTTCCGTTCATGCGGGACGGGCCCGTCCGGGCCGCGCCCCGCATCCCCTATTTCAGATGCTTGATGGTGTGACGGAAGAACTTCTCCGTTTCCGGGTGCAGCGTATTGGACAGGCGCAAGAGCGCCACCAGCCGGCGACCATCATTGGCGATATCCTCGTGCGACCGGGATTCCTCATCCAGCACGCCCTGGATCTTCAGGAATCCGGCATGCCGCTGCCCCACCCCGTGACGGATCACCACCCCGGACGGGTTGATCCGGCGCGTCTTGCCCGCAAGCTTGCGCCGGATGTGCAGCGCCTTCTGGGCCTCATCGGCCTCATAGCCGGTGATGGCGCCCTCGATGAAGCGCACCCGGCCTTTCTTGAACAGGCACCAGACCAGCAGCCGGTGGGCCGTACAGGAGGCCGGCCAGAAAGGCTGCGGAACATTGGCGACATTATAGACCTGGACGGGGTTGAGCTTCACATCCAGCCGGTCGAGGAAGGCGTCGATATCAAAGCCGGACATGACCTGGTCGATCTGCGCCAACCGGTCCTTTTCGCCTTCGACCAGCTTGAAGTCATCTGATTCAAACAAGCGCGAGAGCTCGTCGCCATAGACCAGAACATCGGACTGGTTGGCCCAGACCGCGCCATTCAGCCGGGGCGACAGGAGCGCGTTGAGCTCATTAACCAGCCGCTCATGGTCAAAGTTCTCGATGCACAGCCGGAGAATGTCCACGAGCGCGCCATCCCCCGAGCCCGACACCACGAACAGCCGGTCCGGCGCGCTCTCTGCATCTTCCTTGATCTCCAAGGGTTCGCTGGCGCGCCCGAAACCGGTTTCGTCTGGCGTCCAGTATCCCTTGTTCAGGATCAGGTCCTCCGGCATGGGCGGATTGACCTTCGCGTTGAACTCCCTGGGGATCTCGGCTCCGAAGCCCGTGGCGAAGACCACCACGTCACAGTCCACGATCGACCAGGGGTCGTCGGCGGCGTTGTACTCCTCAGCCGCTGACGCCCTGGGATCCCGTCTGGCGGGATAGCCGTGATCGCCCTCCCCCATTTTCTGCAAGTGCGCGATATAGGCGGAGGCTTTCATGCGCCGTTCGGCCAGGAGGTCGGCTTCGGTCGCCGTCGCGTGTTTGCGGCGTCTTCTTTCCAGTTGTTCCTGAATGGACCGCGGCTCTGTGACCGCTCTCATCTCGCCATCCTCATCAACGCCGAAATGCCAGTTTGCGACGATGTGCTTCCGGTTCTGGCGGTCAAAGAGCAGCATTTGCACCGGGAACTCGCGATACACCGAGAAATCGGTGTAATCGCCGAGACTGGCGCGACGGGCCTGATACGCCTCGAACTGATCAACGAGCGTGCTGATGACGGTCTCGGCGCGGCCGGCGGTCCAGTTGAGCGCGGGCAGCGGAAAATCGGTCGAGCCGTGCTCACAGCCCTTTTCCGGCCAGTCATAGAAACGCGGATGCAGATAGCGCTGGCTCTTGCGATCAATGACCGGGACAAGCTCGGGCTCTTTTTCCAGCAAGACGACCCGGGTGCCGGTTTCCGCAGCCGCCACCGCGGCGGCCATGCCGCTGATCCCGCCGCCAATGATGCAGATCTTTCGCCCCTTGCCGATCTTGCCCGCCTTGAAGAGGGCATGGATCAGGGTCATCGCCCGGGTCTGCTGGGTGAAAACGGTTTTCTTGGCTTCAAAGCACCCCAGCACATAGATCTGATGGCGCCGCATGTGCTGATCACGCGGCAGGGACATGGCGTCCAGGATCTGGTTCTCGTCAATCTGATCGAATTTCACCGCGGAGCGTCGCCGCTTCTCGACCGGCTTGTCGTAATGCTGGCGTCGGATCTCTGCCTGAAACCGCTCGACCCGTGACCACTCCACAAGATTCTGCTTGGCCTCGTCGCGCGCTTCCGACGTGTTCTGCGCCTGAATGGCGAGGCTCTCGCCGTGCATCTCGCGAATGGGGCCATAGCCCAGACCCGAGATCAGCTTGATCGCTTCCGCCTCGGAGTGCTGCTCGAAGACATATTCCAGAGGCCGGATGACGCTCCAGCATCGCTGGTCCGCCTTCGCCGAGCCTTCCGACCGGCGCAGCTTGAACTGCTCCAGGCGGGACCGGAGGGTCTCCAGATGCGCCGGGTCGTCCAGAATGCCCGCCCCGGCGAACGTGCCCAGATTGCGAAGACCATGCATGATGATCAGCCCGTGCTGGTCCACCCCCTTCGAGAACACGTTGGGAAGCAGCGTTTCGACGAAATGGTCGTACAGCACGAAATCCGAGACCGGGCGGGCGAGGATGGACACGCCGCTCTCCTGCAGCGCGGTCAGGTCTATGGACAGCGAGGGAAGCGAGCGCTTGGGCGCGCTGAGGATGCTGCGATTGGCGCTGAACAGGTAGATATCCTTGCTGGGCGAGCGGGGGTTCGCCTTGACCTGATCACGCATCTTGTTGATGTCGTTGTAGTAGTGATGAATGATTTCAAGCGCGGTCTCGTCCAGGGACTCGATATCGGTCAGCACCCGGTCATCGTAATCGCGCCGGTTGATATGGGTGTAGCGCATCTTGAAACAGGCGCTCGTGTACCGCCGGTAGAATGGCAGGCGGTCGCTATAGTTCATCTCGTATTCCATCGCGATCCGCGAGATCACGTTGGAGCGCGGCCCCCCGATCGCCAGGACATGCCCGTCCAGCGCCGGGACCGACAGTCGGTCGGGGATGAAATGGATCTGGATCCCGTTCCGTGAGGAGGGCGGCGAGCTGCCGAAATTGGTGCTGAGCATCAGGTGCATCAGCAGGTCCGAAGAGCGGCCGAGCATTCTGGGATTGGCCGCCTCGATGCAGACATGCAGCGGCGCCGGGCCCAGCACGTCATCGACGACCGCCTTGAACTTATCCAGAAAGTGCGGTTTTCCGCCGTCCTGCATGGCGTCCGGGTTCACCGGATCCACTGCATAAAACGCACGCCGCTTCCTGCCCCACATGAGCGCCCCCTCCTCCGCGCATGGTCCATAGACTGCGCCATTGAAGGACAGGATCAACCAAGAGGCGAGTCAAAAACGCGTTCAGGGACTCAGCGCGCGGTGTCAGGGCGCGGGCGCGAGATGGGTCACCCTGGTCTGGAAGGCGTCTTCATTGCCCTCCAGGATGAGCGGGAAGGCGCGCGCGATCGCGTCCAGCAGCGGGCCCAGCCACTCACCCTCGGCCTTGGAGAAATCGCCCAGAACCCAGTTGGTGACCTGGTTCTTGTCGCCGGGATGGCCGATGCCGATGCGGCCGCGCTTGAAATCGCCCTCGATATGCGCCTTGGTCGAGCGCAGGCCGTTATTGCCCGCATGCCCGCCGCCCGTCTTGAGACGGAACTTGCCGGGCGCCAGATCGAGCTCGTCATGGAAGACCATGATCTTGTCCGCCTCGATCTTGTAAAAGCGCGCCGCCTCGGCCACGGCCCGGCCGGACTCGTTGTAGAAGGTCTGGGGCTTGAGCAGCAGGACCTTCTTCGGTCCCTGCCCGGTCTCCACCACGCCTTCGGCGGTCTGACCGGAAAAGCGCGATTTCCACGGCCCCAGCCGCCAGTCCTCGGCGATGGCGTCCAGCGCCATGAAGCCCACATTGTGACGGTTGCCGGCGTATTTGCCGCCCGGATTGCCGAGCCCAACGATCAGATGCATGACGCGCTCCAGAAATGAAAAAGGCGGCCGGGACAGTGTCCGCCAGCCGCCTTTTAAGTCCGTTGCGGACGAAGGAAAGAGGATTACTCCTCGTCGCCCTCGGCCTCGGTCTCTTCGCCTTCAGCGCCCTCTTCATCCTCGGTCGCACGCGCCGCGCGAGAGTTCTGGATGGTGGCGATGGTGAAGTCGCGGTCGGTGATCGCCGGGGTGACGCCTTCCGGCAGGGTCACGGCGGAGATGTGGATGGAATCGCCGATGTCGTAACCGGAGAGGTCCACATCGATCTGATCCGGGATCGAGCCCGCCGGCACGTTCACTTCCACGGCGTGACGCACAACGTTCAGAACGCCGCCGCGCTTCAGGCCCGGAGACTTCTCGTCATTGTGGAAGTGCACGGTCACTTCGACGGTGATGATGGTGCTTTCGTCAACGCGCTGGAAGTCGATGTGCACCGGCTCGTCGCGAACCGGGTGGAATTGCACGTCGCGGGTCAGCACGGACTGCTTTTCACCCTTGTGATCGATGGTGATCATCTGAGCGAGGAATTTGCCCGAGTTGATCGCCTTGATCACTTCGTTGTTTTTCAGCGCGATCGAGACGGGACCTTTGTCGCCGCCATAAAGAACGCCCGGCACAAAGCCGTTGCGGCGGGTTTCACGTGCGCCGCCAGTACCCGTGCGCTCACGCACTTCGACGGAGAGAACAATATCGCTCATGGTCCGGTCCCATACGAAATCGGTTTAAACGCAAGCGCCGCCGGTTTTGGCGGCGCGCGCTTCGTTCAGCCATCAAGACTGAGTAAGAACTTTCGAGCCGCGGGCTATAGCGGAAGCTTGCGGGGAGCGCAAGCGATCCGCTGACTCTTCCGCGGCGCGTCTCCAGCCTAGTCGAACAGCTTGGAGACAGACTCGTCATTGGCGATCCGGCGGATCGCCTCGCCCAGCAGCGGCGCCACCGACAGCGAGCGGATATTCTTGCCCGCCGCCACCTTGGCGGTCACGTCGATGGAATCGGTGACCACAAGCTCTTTCAGGACGGAGTTGGAGATCCGCTCCACCGCCTTGCCGGACAGGACGCCATGGGTGATGTAGGCGGAGACTTCCTTGGCGCCCTGCTCCTTGAGCGCCGCCGCGGCGTTGCACAGCGTGCCGCCGGAATCGATGATGTCGTCGAAGATGATGCAGCGGCGGCCTTCGACATCGCCGATGATGTTCATCACTTCAGACACGCCCGCCTTGGGACGGCGCTTGTCGACGATGGCGATGTCCGCGCCCAGACGCCCGGCCAGCGAGCGTGCGCGCACCACCCCGCCCACATCCGGAGACACGATCAGCAGGTCCTCGACATCATAGTGCTGACGGATGTCCTGCTCGATCACCGGGGTGGCGAAGAGGTTGTCGGTCGGAATGTCGAAGAAGCCCTGGATCTGGCCCGCATGCAAATCGATGGTCAGCACTCGGTGGGCGCCGGCCTCGGCTACGAGGTTCGCCACCAGCTTGGCGGTGATCGGGGTGCGGCCGCCGGTTTTGCGGTCCTGACGGGCATAGCCGAAATAGGGAATGACGGCGGTGATCCGGTTGGCGCTGGCGCGAGCCAGCGCGTCCATGCAGATCAGCAATTCCATCAGATGGTCGTTGGCGGGCTCGGAGGTGGGCTGGATGATGAAGACATCCTGGCCGCGCATGTTCTCGTCGATGCGCACGAACAGCTCGCCATCGGCGAAGCGCTCGATCTCCACATCCGACAGGGGGGCGTCAAGATAATCGGCGATGGCCTTGGCCAGTGGTCGGTTGGCGTTGCCGCACATCAGTTTCATGATCTGCCCTCTCCCGTGTTCTGAGCCGCGGCGCGCTCATAGCAGGATAAGCGCGTGCGGCAAAGCGGCGGGGCGCCCGCCATGCTGTCATGATGATCAGGACGTGAACGGAAAAAGCCCGCTGCACACGCCTAGGGCGCGTCTCGCATCTGAAACACTCCCTTAAGCAGAAACCTAGAGTGTCGGATACGCAATTCCGCAAGCTCAGAGGCGCTCATGCAATCTCTTCACGGCTTCATGCCCCATGGCATGTGTTATCTGTGGCGTGCAGACATCCTGCTGATGCATGTGGTCTCGGATGCGCTGATCGGTCTGGCCTATTTCTCCATCCCCGTCGTCATCTGGCTGATCTCCCTGAGACGGCCGGACATCCTTTTCAGGCCCGTCGCCTATCTCTTCATCCTGTTCATCATCTTCTGCGGCGCCACGCACCTGTTCTCGATCTACACGATCTGGACCCCGGCCTATTTCACCGAAGGCGCGCTCAAGATCCTGACCGCCGTAGTCTCCGTCGCGACCGCGATCACCCTCTGGCCGCTTCTGCCCAAGGCGCTGGCCATGCCCAGCACGGACCAGCTCAGACAGTCCAACGAATCTTTGCAGGACGAAGTCCAGCTGCGTGTGGGCGCGGAGCGCCAGCTGCAGCAACTGGCGAACTCGCTGGAGCGCCAGGTCCAGCGCCGGACCGCGGATCTGGAGCGTTCGAACGGCACCCTGCGCGACTTTGCGGCGGGCGCCTCCCATGACCTCAAGGCCCCGGCCCGCCAGATCTCGCTGCTGGCGGATCTGGCCCAGCGCCAGCTGGGTCCGGAGGGGGACGACAAGGTGCTGGGCTATCTGCATGACGTCAAAGCCAAGTCCCGTGACATGCTGATGCTGATCGACACGCTGCTGAGCTATTCGGACCTGGTGGAGACCAAGGCCGCATCGAACGCTGCGCCTCTGCGGCCCCTGCTCGAAAAGCTGCTGGCCGCCTATTATCCCGACGCCCCCATCACGCTGGACGTCATCGGCGATCCCGTCCTGCAAGGCGATGAGACCCTGCTGGCGCACCTCTTCCGCAATCTCGTGGACAACGCCGTGAAGTATTCCGACAAGGAAGAGATCCGGCTCACCGTGGACGCCTTGGAAACGCCTGGCGGTCTGACGGTCCGATTCGCGGACAATGGCCCCGGCATCCCGGCCAACCAGGCCGAGGGTGTGTTCAAGATGATGCAGCGCTATCGCAGCGACGTCTCAGGGTCGGGGGTCGGGCTGGCCTTTTGCGCCCGGATCATGGAGGCTCATGACGGCAAGATCAGCGTGGATCCCGATTTTGTCGGCGGCGCACGGTTCTTGATGCAGTTTCCCCGGATCGAGGAGATCAGCGATGACCAGCCTGATCATTGAAGACAGCCTTATTGACGCCAGCCTGATCACGAGCGCGCTGGAAGCGCGCGGATATGGCGATCTGAAAGTCTTCGAACGGGCCGAGGATGCGCTCGACTATATCCGCAGCGACGCAGCGAAACCTGATTTCTGCCTGGTCGACAGCCGCCTGCCCGGCATGTCGGGCTCGGACTTCATCAAACTGGTGAAGAAATGCGGCAAGATGGACGGCGTGCCGTGCATCAGCCTGTCCACCTCCAACCTCAAGGACGAAATCCGGATCGCCCTCGAGGCCGGCGCGGACGGCTATTTCGTCAAGCCCTCCGACCTTGAGGAATATGAACGCGTGATCGCCCGCATCATCGAGGCGCATCTCAGCGCCTAGCGAGACCGTTTGAACGGCGCGATGCCCGGCGCCGGCGGCAAGCCTTCCGAACTGAAGGCCGCCAGCTTGAAGAGCGTCCCCATATCCTCAGGCGAGACCAGGCGGTGCATCTGACGCTTGAGCTTGGCCTGACCGGCCTCGTCGACCGAGCGTGACAGAACGGCGGCGCGCTGCTCGATCCCCAGCTCGGTCAGGAAATCGCCCTGGGTCATGGGACCGAAAGCCGACAATCCGGCGTCCTCGCCCAGCCTGAGCAAGCGATCGAAATCGACCCAGGCTGTGAGGTCCGCCGTGCCCGGCGCGTCCAGCGGATCCACTTTCTGATGCGCACGGATGGCCTGCAGCGTGTCGCCCGTCTCAGGCTTTGCAGACCCGTAATCGACAAACAGGGCATAGCCTGGATCGCGGTCGAACCGGGCCGCAAGCTGGTCGATCTGTTGCTGATCGCCAGGGCGCAATTCCACCAGCGTGCCGTCGTCGGCTTCGCGCAGACCAGGGGCGATGAAGGCCACATCCGCTTCACCCAGCACTGGTCCCAGCCCATAGACGAAACGGGCTTCGTCCTCGGGGTGCAGCGTCACCACCCGTTCGCGCCATTGGCCCTTGTGGCGGATGGCCTGACGGATCGGCAGACAGTCGAGAAACTCATTGCCGATGACGACAGCGGGACCGGACGGCGCCTTGTCGAAATCCTTCGCCCAGTTGATCGGGACAGAGGCGCTCGCCAATGTCTGGCCCTGCACCATCTTGAGCGCGGGCGACGCTTCGATCAGCGTCACATGGACCGCGTCCAGAAATCCGGGCGCGGCCCGCCCTGCCCGAAGCATGTCGCTCATCATCCGGCCGGTGCCCGGCCCCAGCTCGATCAGTTCAAAGCGCGAGGGCGCGCCCATCTGCATCCAGCATTCCGCCGCCCACAGGCCCAGAAGTTCGCCGAACATCTGACTGATTTCGGGCGCCGTGATGAAATCGTTCGCAGCGCCCAGCGGGTCTTTCGTCGCGTAAAAGCCCGCCATGGGATGAAACAGCGCCTCGGCCATGAAGGCGGCCACCGACAGCGATCCCTCCGTGCGGATGCGCTCTGCCAGACGCTCCGAGATCATCTGCGCGGGGCGAAACTCGTCATCGCTCATGGATCAGTCCCTGTCTTGGCTCAGGCATCGTCCCGGCTCAGGCGGCGCGTTCGCCCACAGCCGGGGCCTTGCGGGCGCGCCAGACCAGATAGGCCCCCAGCGCGATCATGGGAATGCACAACACCATGCCCATTGTCACATAGCCCTGCAGCGCTTCGGGCATCTGCCGGTCGGGCTCGCGGAACAGCTCCACAAACGCGCGGAACACGCCATAACCGATCAGGAAGGCGCCTGTGATCAGGCCGGGCCGGGTCAGCGCCTTGAAGCGATAGATCAGCACGCTCAGGATCACGAACAGCACCAGACCTTCAAGCGCCGCCTCATAAAGCTGGCTGGGATGGCGCAACTGGCAGGTCGGGTCGGCGGAAAACCGCATGGCCCAGGGCAGGTCCGGCGCCGGACGCCCCCAAAGCTCGCCATTGATGAAGTTCGCCATCCGTCCGAAGAACAGGCCGATCGGCGTCGCCGCCGCCACCGCATCCGATACCCGCAGCAAGGGCGCAGCGTGTGCGCGCGCGGTCAGCACCATGGCGAGGGTCACGCCGATCAGGCCGCCGTGAAAGCTCATGCCGCCATCGGTTATGCCGGTGATGACGCGCAGCGGCGTCTCCCAGATCATCGACGTATTGTAAAAGAGTACATAGCCCAGACGCCCGCCGACAATGACCCCGATCATGATCCACAAGACGAGATCATCCACGAAGGCCCGGCTATAGGGCGCAGTCTGGGTTTTGCGCGTCGTGCCCCACAACGCGTCGTTCGAGACGAGTCGGAGCACCCAGACCAGACCGCCGAACAGGCCGGCGATATAGGCGAGCGCATACCAGCGGATCGGAAACGGACCGAAGATCCAGACCTTGGGAAGGGTGAACAGGACCGGATCGATGAGGTCGAAACTGGCGGGGCATGCGCCTATCATGAAAGGCTCCAGAAAAATAATTTGGCCGACGGGACCGGCTGTTAACTGTCAGGCGGCGCGGCGGCGCATTGCTAAGCCGACCCGTCGACGCCTATATGGGTCTTCATAGCAGAGCACACGGTGATGTCATGCAGTCACGCAATCCCCTGTTCGCAGATCTCGCCGATCTGATGACCGACGCCTTCAGCGCCGCGCAAGCCGCAGGTGATGAAGCGCGCGCGGTGTTCCGCGCCCAGGCCGAACGCATGGCGTCCGAGCTGGATCTGGTGAGCCGGGACGAGTTCGAAGCTCTGCGGGCCGAAGCGGACGCCAGCGCCGCCCGGCTCGAATCGCTGGAGGCCCGCCTGGCCGAACTGGAAGCCCAATCGGCGAAAAAGCCGACCCGGGCCAAGTCTGCGGCCAAGACGTCCACAGCAAAAAAGTCCGCTGAATAAACCACTTACAAAATCCCCCACGCACAGCGCTTGCACCCCGATGACGGGGCGGCATACCGTCCGACATGGGCGGCGCACTGAGTCGCCAGGCGCTGCGAGGGGCTAGAGGACCATCATGGATCTCACCACCCAGGAAACCGTCGTTTCGATGGATCCGCTGGAAAGCATCGAGCAAGCCGTCCTGACGGCTCAATACGCCTATGAGCGCGACGACCTGGAACTGCACATGGCGGTTCCCGGCTCCTGGCGCGATCACCAGATCTGGTTTTCCTATCGCCCGGATCTCGACGTCATCCACATGTTCGCGGCTCTGGACCTGAAAACGCCGGACAGCCGCTACAAGGATGTGTGCGAGCTGGTGGCGCGCCTCAATGAGCGCCTGTGGATCGGCCATTTCGAAATCTGGCACGAGGACGGCACCATTGTCTTCCGTCATGCGCTGACCCTGCCGGAAGCGGAAAATGTCTCCGTCGCCCAGGCCGCCACCATGATCGAAGCGGCCAAGGAAGCAGGCGAACGTCTGTATCCGGCGTTTCATTATCTGCTGTGGAGCGGTAAAACTCCGCTTGAAGCAGTGGCCGCCGCCATGTTCGACACGGCCGGCGAAGCCTGAGGACACGGAACACGCACATGGCAGACTTACAGGGGCGGATCGGCCTGCTCGGCGCAGGCCGCATGGGCTCCGCGCTGGCCTCGGGCTGGCTGCGCAAGTCGCGCGGCGGTGTGAGCGCCGACCAGATCGTGCTGATCGATCCGAGACCAGGCGTGGGCGCCCAGGGTCTGATGGAAAGCCATGGCGTCAAATGCGTCCCGGCCCTGACCGGCCAGATCGCCGCCACTCTGGATACGCTGGTCGTCGCCATCAAGCCTGACCTTGTCCGCTCCGTTCTCGGCAAGGTGAGCGAGGATTTGCCGGAAGGCGCGCTGGTGATCTCCATCGCCGCGGGCGTGCCTCTGCGCACCCTGTCCGCCGCCCTGCCCGGACGCCCCATCGTGCGCGCCATGCCCAACACGCCCGCCGCCATTGGCGAAGGCGTCTCGGTCTGCGTCGCCAATGAGGCCGCTGATACGAAAACCCTGATCCGTCAGGCTGAAAGACTGCTCAAGCCGGCGGGCCTGGTGGAGTGGATCTCGGACGAACGGATGATGGATGCGGTGACAGCCGTGTCCGGCTCCGGTCCCGCCTATGTCTTCCTGTTCACCGAGGCCCTGGCCGCGGCGGCCGAAGCGGAAGGCCTGTCGCGCGAGCTGGCGATGACGCTGGCCAAGCAGACCGTGATCGGCGCCGGGGCGATGATGAAGGCGGGTCTGGGCGAGCCGGACGAGCTGCGTCGCAATGTGACAAGCCCCAATGGCACCACCCAGGCGGGCCTGGATGCGCTGATGAGCGGGGGCGGGCTGCCGGGCCTGGTGCGCAACGCCGTCGCCGCCGCCGAACGACGCGGCCGGCAGATGGGCGCGCAGAGCGCGGGCGACTAGGCCCGCGCCGTCAACGCCTAGAGATAATTCAGCAAGCTGATCTGGCTCAGACGCGAAAAGGTCTGCGCCGACACCTGGACCGCGGTCTGGGCCTGCTGGAAGCGGGTGGCCGCTTCGGCCATGTCCGCATCCTCGATTCCCGCCACCATGATCTCGAGATAGTCCGAGCGCTTTTCATGGCCGGTGATCGAGCCTTCGAGCTGTTTCTGGCGAGCGCCGTTCTCCGCCATCGCCACATTGATGGTGTCGAAGGCGGAAATGATGTTGGCCAGTTCGGTTTCGAGGAAGGCCTGCTGGTTCTCGGTGATCTGACCGTCAAACGGACCGTCCGGCCCGGCGTTGAAGTCAGCAATGCGTTCGATCGAGGCCATCAACTCCGTGCCGACCTCGGATGCGGTGGCGTTGACGTCGATGGTGATGGTTTCCTCGATCTTGGTGGTCTGGCGGTCTGCGGCGTTCTGGAAGGTGGCCGAGACGTCCGGCACCGCCGCCTGCAGATCGGCGATCGTATCGGCGGTGAAGGGCACGGCGTCCGTCCGGCGTCCGCCGAACACAAAGGAGCCGTTGAAGCGCATGTTCAGGGCGGCTGACGCCCGGTCGAACACCTCCTGCACCTTGTCCATCATGAAGGAGCCGTCATTGGTGGTCAGCGCGGTGCGCAGATCGGTCGCGGCGGTGGAGAGCTCCTGATAGGCGAGATCCTGGATCTCGAGCCGGTTCAGCACGCGCTCATTGGCGCCCACGAAGGACTCGCTGCGTTTCTGGGCCGCCTTCGCGGCGATTATGGTCTCGGCGGAGTTGGCGTACCCTTTGAGATCCGGGGCCTTCTTGCCACTGGCGAGCTGCTGGCGGGCATCATAGGCTTCACGCTGTGCGCGCATCAGATCGCTCAAGGCGGCCTGGGATGCGGCCTGGGTGGAAATTCTCATTCTAAGCTCCCTTCCCGACCTAAACGATGTTGATCAGCGTATCCGACATCTCCCGGGCGGCCTGCAGAAGGCGCGCCGCGGCGTTGTAGGATTGCTGGAACTGGATCATGCGGGCGAGTTCTTCATCAAGACTCACCCCCTCAACGTCAGACCGCTTGATATCGGCGGCTTCCTTCACGGATTCCGCAGCGGTCTCGGCGCGTTGGGCGGCCGCGGCGACAGAGCCGACCTTGCCCGCAACCCGCGCGCCATATTCGATCAGGGTGGACATGCCGCCCTTCATGTTGCCAGCGTCATCAAAGGTGCGCTTGGCCTGACCCGCGGCCGCCAGCTCCTGGCCGCCACGATTGTCCCCGGCGCTCACCACCAGATCGCCCGGAACCGTCGCGCCCGTCACGTCCAGCTTGGCCATCGACAGCAGCGTGGAATCCGACCGGATCGCCGGGCGCACCTCGAACCCTTCCGCCCGGCTCATCCGGGCGCCGTCCGACATGCCGAAAATGGTGGTGAAGGACTTGCCCGTGCCGGTCCGCACGCTGGTGTCGCCGGTGACGACGACCTCATACTGCTCGAACCCGGCGTTCGGCGTGAAACTGATCTCGCCATTGCCGTCCATGCCGAACGAGCCGTAGGCGCCGAGCCCGGTGCCCGCCGCGTTCAACGCGTTCAGCTGATCCTGGATGGTGGCGCCGGCCACGCTGACATCGATATCTGCGGTGCGTCCGCCATTGGGACCGAGCACCTTGAAGCTCATCACCCCGCCGCCGGCCAGGCCATGGGCGCTGGTTGCGGTCAGACCGGTCTCGAAGAAGGCCGGACGGTCGGAATCCACGATGTCATTGAGGCCGAAATAATGCGCAAAGCCCCGTCCCCCGATGGAAGAGGGGTTGGCGCTGTCCTGGGCCAGGGCGACGCCGTGATTGGCGTTCGCCGCATCAATGCTCAATCGCCCATTGGTGAAACTGGCCGTCCCATTGCCGCCCAGCGCGGTGTTGATTTCGTTGACGAGGTCGGTGATCGAGTTGGCGGCGTTGCCGTCCACGGTGAAACCGGTCCCGGTGACGGTGATCGCCACCTGCTGGACCAGCGTGCCGTCATTGTTGACGATGGCGAGCGTGGCCGCGCCCGAACCCTGCAGCACATCCGCCCCTACCAGGCTGGTGTCACGGCCGGTCAGCGTGTTGGGCGGCGGATAGGCGGTGGCGTCGTTATGCGCCGCGTTCAGCGCGTCCGCCGCGCCGGCGGCGTATTCGGCCAGGGCGGCCGCCAGTTGCGGCAGATCCTTGTCACGCAGATCAATCAGTCCGCGCAACTCGCCCGACGTGATGTTCTGGGTCAGGTCGACGCGCGCGCCCGACGCCGAGACCACGGCGGTGATCTCGCCATAATCCAGACCGTAGGCGCCCGTGCCGGCCGGGGTGTACTCCAGCTGCAGCCGGGAGTTGTCCAGCAGCGCCACGCCATCCGCTGTGGACACGAAGACGCGTCCGTCCGGCTGGCGGTTGGTGCGCACATCGATATAGCTCGACAGCTCGTCCAGCAGCTCGACCTGACGGTTGGCGGCGCCGCTGGTGTCGGCCGAACTGGCGTTCAGCGATTGCGCCTGCAGGTTCAGGTCCTGCATTTCCTTGAGGATTTCATTGATGCGGCCAATGCCTGAGCCGATCCGGGTGTCCGCTTCATTGCGCAGGGTGCGCATCTCGACCGACAGGCGCTGGGTCTCATCAAAGAAGGTCTGCAGTTCGGAGGCGGCGCTCAGACGCGCCACGGTCTCGGCGCTGTCGGCGGCGGCGGCGCTGAGGGAATCAAAAGCGGCGTTCAGGCGTCCGAAGATCGAGCTCTCGTCAGACGTGCTGCCGAACTGGGCCTGCAGGCGATCCAGCGCCGAGTATCGCGCGGTCGCCGCAGAGAAGTCGGAATTGGCGCGCACAGACGCGGCGAGCAGGTATTCATCGGTGATGCGTTCTACCCCGCGCACATCCACGCCCATCCCCTGCCCCGCCACATTGCGGGAGGTGATGGCGAGCTCGGTGCGCGCATAGCCTGGCGTGTTCACGTTAGCGACATTGTTGGACGCCGTGCGCAAACCCAGCTGCGAGGCCCTGAGTCCGGACAGGGCGTTGCCGATCACAGAATTGAGCGCCATGTGCGCCTCCAATACCGCTCCGCCGGGGCGATTTTACCCATTTGGCGGCAGAATTTTCCTAGCCAGCCTGAAGAACGCGACGCCTGGAACCCGACCCGGAAACCCAATAAGCACCTTTGTTTTAAAGGTTTTTCTTGGCCCTGGCGGACTCGCGCCCATGTGCGCTTGCCGACTGGCTGCCCACTACAGCGCAAGCAACGGGCCAAACCGGATACTGGCCCGAGCGCTCGGCAATTCCGTCATGCCCAGCGGGGGAAAATCTGCCGATCGGCGCCGAATTCAATTCCTAATGACAAGTTTATTCATTGTTTTATATGCACTTTTTGGATTTCGATAATTGGCACGCCCCTTGAAGGACAGGATCGACCTCGGCTGGACAAAAGGTCCCGCCCCCTCGACGCAGCAAAACGCGGCGCATCAGCTTGATGATTTGCGGAGCCTTACGCTCATGCCGCTCGACCGTCTGCCTCCGGCCCCTGCGCCGACAATCCCCAGCCCGAAGCGCGCTCAACGTGCGTCGGGCGAGGATGCGCAGACGTTTGCGCTGCCCGGAAACCGTGAGAGCGGCGCCGAGAAAGCCTCCCGTCCGGACAAGGCCGAGCGCAAGTCCGAAAGCGCGCGTGAGGGCAAGAATCGCGAAGCAAGCGCTTCGACCAAGCCGGAGGACGCCCGCGAGGCGCAGAGCCAGACTCCAGATCCTCAGGGTCCGGAAACCGCGAACCCGGCTCTGGCCCTCAACGAAGTCTTTTCCCAGGCCGTAACCGACGCCCAGGAAACCGCGGCGACGGCCGAGACTGCCGCCACCTCATCCAAAGCGGCGGACGCCGAGGCAAAGACCGGGGCTGAAGCGCGTGCGCAGGCCGTTCTGCCGTCCGGAGCGGGCAAAGCCGGACCCGAGACCTCTGACGCACAGTCGCTGTCCCAATCGCAGGCACGTGCAGGCGCGCAAGACAGCGCGGCGCCGATCACGCCCGCCGCCGCTGCGCAGAACGACGCCGCCCCGGACGAAACCATCGCCGTCAAACCGGACAGCGCCGCCAAGTCCTCTGACGCACCGCGCCAGTCGCCCGCTGATGGGGCGCAGCCCGCAGCCGGAGAGCAGGCGCGCGCCCGGACCGAACAGACCGCCCCCCAACAGACCCAGCCTGCCCCCGAGCCGGAGCTAGAGCCGGAGCCCGAAGGCACGGTCGAGCCGTCAGCCGCCCGATCCGCGTCATCCGCTGATGGCGAGGCTGACGCCGAAGCCGACGCGGCGCGCGCCGTGCGCGATGCGCAGACCGCACGCGCCGAGGCTGTCCGCTCTGACGACTCGCGTCAGCAGGTCCGGAGCACGCCCGATAGCTCACCGGCATCCAAGGACGCCGCGCCGCAAGCAAACGCTGATGCGGACAAGGCGCAAGCGAAGTCCGCCGAGACGGCCCCCGCCGGAAAGAACGCGCCCGAGCCGACCCAGGGTCAGAGCCGGTCCGCCGAAACTGTCGCGGATCCGGCCGAGGCCGCCGCCTCGGTGCAGGCCGCCTTCAAACAGGCCCAGCAGCAAGCCCAGAGCGCGGACTCGGACCGGGCGCCGGGCATGCAGAACAAGTCCCGGCATGCCGACAAGAGCGATGCGGGCGCCAAGACGCCGACGCCCCAGGGCGCACCCGACTCCGGCGCCAACAGATCTGCAGCCCCGGACGCCGCTACGCCGACAGCGCGCCCGACGCCGCAACCTGTCGCTCCGGCGAACGCCCCGACCGATCCCCTCGCCTGGTTGCTTCAGGAGAGCCTGATAGCGGAAGAGGCGCCCATGGACGCGCCTGCCGACACGGTCGATGCGGAACTCGACATGAGTACGGTGCGGGCCGAACCGCGCATCGAGGCCGCTCGCCCCTCGCACCATCCCCAGGCGCATGCCGCCTCCCGCTTCGCTCCGACGACCACCCACACCCTGGCGGCGCAGATCGCGCGCAAATTCAATGATGGCGGGCGGGTCTTCGACATCCGTCTGGATCCGCCGGAGCTGGGCCGGGTTGAAGTCCGTCTCGAGCTGGGACCGGACAACAAGGTGTCCGCCGTCCTGAGCGCAGAGCGCGCCGACACCCTGTCCGAACTGCAACGCAATTCGAAAGACCTTGAAAAGGCGCTGGCCGACGCCGGCCTCGAGCTGGGCGAGGACGGCCTGTCCTTCTCGCTGAGCGAGGACAATGGCGCGTTCAACGGCTTCCAGGACGAGGCGCACAGCGCGCCGGACGGATTCGCCGCCCGGAACCGGTTCACCGTGGAGGTCGAGACCGACCTGCCCGCCGCCCCCCTTGCTGACGCGCTCTACGGCTTCGCCGTGAGCCAGCGCGCCGGCGTCAATCTGATCGCCTGAGCAGAAGAGCGAGATCATGACCGAAGTCAATGCAGCCGCCCAAACCCAGCAAGCGCAAAGCCAGTCAAAGCTTGCGACCGCTGGCCTTGCGGACAATTTCGACACCTTCCTGACACTGCTGACCGAGCAGCTGAAAAACCAGGATCCGCTCGACCCGCTGGAATCCGAACAGTTCGTCCAGCAACTGGTCCAGTTCTCCTCGGTCGAGCAACAGATCGCCTCCAATGAATCCCTCGAGGCCCTGCTGGCGCTTCAGCAAAGCGACGCCCAGCTCAAGGCGCTCGACTTCATCGGCAAGGAAGCCACTGTGAACACCCGCTACAACCTCCTGCAGGATGGTGAGGCGGCGTGGGAATACGGCCTGTCTCAGGAAGCGGACAGCGTCGAGATCCTGATCTTCGACGAGAAGGGCACGCAAGTCCGTCGCCTGGATGGCGAGACGGGCGAAGGCGTCCATGCAGTGACCTGGGACGGCAAGGATCAGGCTGGCAACACCCTGCCTGAAGGCGTCTACGAGATCGAGATCATCGCCAAGGATGCCGACAAGAACGCCATTGATTACGCCACCCGCGTTTCACACCGGGTCACGGGCGTGGAGATGAGCGGCGGTCAGGCCCAGGTCAGCTTCGCCAATGGCGAACTTGTGCTGCCTGCCTCTCTGGTGACCAGCGTGCGCGAGGCGAGCAGCGCCCCCGCCAATTCCAACACCAGCTCTCCGGACGAGGAGTCCGAGGCTGCCGCTTAACCCCGAAGACGGGGAAACCGGAGCCCGAACCGCTCCGCAACAAAATCGAGGCTCTCCGCCAGAAGGAGCGGACGCCCTGGCTAAAACGATGGGAAGCAAGTCATGAGTATCAACTCAGCCATGGCCGCCGGCGCGTCCGGCCTGATCGCCAACTCTTCGGCGCTCGCGGCGATTTCGGACAACATCGCCAACGTCAATACCGTGGGCTACAAGCGCGTGGATACGATCTTCACGCCGAACTACAAGATCGGCGGCGGCGGCGAGACCCGCTACGCCTCTTCGGGCGTCAGCTCGAATTCGCGCCTCGACGTCAACTCGTCGGGCCTTCTCACCCCGGGCGTCAGCGCCACGGACATGGCCATTGACGGCGACGGGTTCTTCGTCGTGCGCCCCAGCCCGACCGCGGGCGGCTCGTCCGACGCCGTGCTGTTCACCCGTTCAGGCGGCTTCCAGACCGATTCCTCGGGCTATCTGCGCAATGACGCCGGCATGTACCTTTATGCCTGGCCGGTTCAGGCCGACGGCACGGTCAACCAGAACCCGTCCAACGTGGACACTCTGGAAGCGGTGAACCTGTCCAATATCGGCGGCACCGCAAACGCCACCTCCAGCGTGCGCATCAACGCCAACCTGCAGGCCAGCACGACGCCTTCGGCCGCGGCGGCGACCTATGACCCGACCGCATCCGGCACCAACATGGCGTCGGGCACGGTGACGCCGGACTTCGAGCGCACCATCCAGATCTACGACACCCAGGGCGGTGTCAGGTCCGTGACCATGTCCTTCCTCAAGCACGCCACCAACGCCAACCAGTGGCATGTGGAGCTGCACGTCCAGCCGGCCTCTGACGTCACCACGGGCGCGCCTCTGATCGACGGTCAGATCGCCACGGGCATTGTCGCCTTCGACACCAATGGCGAGATCGTGCCCGGCGCTCCGACCACCCTGCCCACCTCGCTGCCGTTCGAAGCATCAGACGCCGCCGGCGCCGTGGGTGCAGGCGCAGTCCGCTGGGCGGCGTCGACCGGCGTTGGCGCACAGACCATCTCGCTGGATCTCGGGACCGCCGGCACGCCGGGCGGCATCACCCAGTTCAACTCGCCCTCCAACCTGGACTCCACCGTGGTGGATGGCGCGATCTTCGGCGCCTTTGCGGGCGTGGAAGTGAGTGATGACGGCTTCCTGTCCGCGCGCTTCACCAACGGCGTGGTCCGCCGCGTCTACCAGCTTCCGGTCGCCACCGTCTTCAACCCGAACGGTCTCGCTTCGGTTGGCGGCGCGAGCTTCCAGATCACCGAGGATTCCGGCGCCTTCACCCTGAACGCCCCCGGTTCGGGCGCGTCAGGCACCATTGCGGCGAAAACCGTCGAGAACTCCAACGTCGATATCGCGACTGAATTCTCCAACCTCATCATCACCCAGCGGGCCTATTCGGCCAGCTCTCGGATCATCACCACGGCGGACGAAATGCTCGCCGAGGCGATCCAGATGAAGCGCTAACCCAACGCCGTCCCACCGGCCGACTGACACCCCGGCGCTTCGGCGTCGGGGTGAATTTTTTCTAAACAACTGATTTACCGCACTTTTACCTTGCGCTTTAGGCTCACCTTAAGAGGCCTCGCGTATAACCCGTCTCATTAAGGACCCGCGTTAGACGGGTCTTCCTAAAAGGATGGGTCGGATGGAACGTCGAGCGAAGAAGGAAAACTATGTCATCGGTCCTGATGGCAGCCCCTTAACCGTGGCCGATTTGCCGAGCCCGGACACCAAGCGTTGGGTTATTCGCCGCAAGGCTGAAGTCGTCGCCGCCGTGCGCGGCGGTCTGCTGAGCCTGGATGAAGCCTGTGACCGCTACCGGCTGACCGTGGAGGAGTTTCTCTCCTGGCAGCGCTCTATCGACCGGCATGGCCTTGCCGGACTGCGCACCACGCGCATTCAGCAATACCGCCAGTAGGCGGTTCGCCCCCCTCTCTTTCAGGCCCGCGTTCAGCGCGGCGAGTTGCGACTCGCCGCGCTGATCGTGTTTTTTGATTCAACGCGTTAAGACCTCGTTTACGCGGATAGTGGGAAAAACTTGCCTAGCCGCTGCAGGGAGCGGCGTTTTCCTGATTCGGAAATCAGCAAGGGCCCAGCGTGAACGCGATACTGGAACAGCTTTCCCGATTCGGAGTCGGTCGACTGGCCGCCATACTCGGCCTGACGGCCGGTGCGGCCGCCGCTCTGGTGTTTTTCACCATGAGCATGAACTCCAATGGCCAGGCGCTGCTGTTCTCCGGCCTCGGCCCGGCGGACGCCGCCGCCGTGAGCCAGAGGCTGGACCAGGCCGGCATCTCCTACGAACTGCAGGAGGGCGGATCGGCGGTCTATGTCAGCACCGATCAGGTCGACGAGGCGCGGATGCGCGTCGCCTCGGGCGGGGCGCTGAGCTTTGGCTCGGTCGGCTACGAGATCTTTGACGAGACCGATGCGCTCGGCACCACCAGCTTCGTGCAGAACGTCAACGCCAAGCGCGCGCTCGAAGGTGAGCTGGCGCGCTCGATCAACACCCTGAACACCGTGTCCGCCGCCCGCGTTCACCTGGTGCTGCCTGAACGCCGCCTGTTCTCGCGCGAGCAGCAGGAACCCTCCGCTTCGGTCGTGATCAGCGTGCGCGGCGAGCTTCCGAGCGCGCAGATCAACACCATCCGCAATCTGGTCGCCACCGCCGTGCCGGGCCTGCAGGCCAACCGCATCACGCTTGCCGACGATCAGGGGCGCCTCCTGGCCGCCCCCAGCGACGCCGAGGGCGATGTGCTGGGCGCCATGCTGGATGACCGCCAGAACGCGATCGAACGCGATCTGCAACAGAAGATCCGCGATCTCGTGGAGGGCATTGTGGGCTCGGGCGGCGTGCGCGTCGCCGTCACTGCAGAGATCAACCGCGAGAGCCAGACCCGCACGCGCCTGGAATATGATCCGGACGGTCAGGTCGAGGTGAGCCGCCGCGCCATCGAGGAGCGTCGCAGCGAGCCAGTCAATTCCGGCGGCGTCTCGGTCAGTGAGAACACGCCCGACGCCGAGGCCGGCGCGAATGGGGAAACGCCGCTGCTGGCCACCAGCGAGAGCTCGACGACCGAACGCAATTACCAGAACACCCAGGAAGAGACGGTCTCCATCATCCAGGCGGGTGATCTGGAGCGCCTCGCCGTGTCTGTGGTCGTGGATGAAGTGGCGGTCGTGGGCGAGGACGGCACCCTGAGCTTCGAGCCGCGCAGCGAGGCCGAGCTGACCCAGATCCGCAATCTCGTCGCGGCGGCTGTCGGCTTTCCGACCGACACCACCCTGACCGATGGCGACCAGATCCTGCAGGTCACCTCCATGCGCTTCAATCGCCCGGACCTCACCCTGGGCACGCCGGCGCCGGAAGGCTTCAGCCTCGCCCGTCTTGATTTCATGCGCATCGCCGAGATCGCCGTGCTGTTCGTGACCGCGCTGCTGGTCATCCTCCTGGTCGCTCGTCCGCTCGTTCAGGGCGCTGTGGGCAATGTCAGCGCAGCGCGCCCGGCCCTGGCGGGCGCGGGAAGCGGCGGCGGCAAGGCCCTGCCGGACAATGTCCAGGCCCTGCTGGGCAATTCGGACGGCACGGTGATGCTGCCCGAAGGCGACCCCTCTGATGACCATATCGACGTCGCGCAGATCGAGGGTCAGGTGAAGAAGTCCTCTGTGCGCAAGGTGGCCGCCCTGGTCGAGCAGCACCCTGATGAATCCATGAGCATCCTGCGCACCTGGATGCATGACGGGGAGGGTTGATCATGGCTGAAGCGCCCGCCCCTCGCGGCCGGAAAATCGACGACCCGTCCAGCATGACGGGCGCGGAAAAGGCCGCTGTCATCCTGCTGGCGCTCGGCGACGAGCAGCGCCAGCTGTGGGAAATGATGGATGACGAGGAAATCCGCGTCGTCTCCCAGGCCATGGTCAATCTCGGGAATGTGACCTCCGGCGCCGTCGAGAAGCTGATCATGGAGTTTGTCGGCTCCATGTCCTCGACCGGCTCCATCGTGGGCTCGGTCGATCAGGCGCAGCGTCTGCTGTCCTCCTTCCTGCCCGAGGACAAGGTCGACCAGATCATGGAAGAGCTGCGCGGTCCCGCCGGCCGGACCATGTGGGACAAGCTCGCCAATGTGAACGAGGTGGTTCTGGCGAACTATCTCAAGAACGAATACCCGCAGACCGTGTCCGTGGTGCTCTCCAAGGTGCGCCCCGACCACGCCGCGCGCGTTCTGGCCGCCCTGCCCGAGGATTTCGCCATGGAAGTGGTGACCCGGATGCTGCGCATGGAGCCGGTCCAGCGCGAGATCGTGGAGAAGATCGAGGAGACGCTGCGCTCGGAATTCATGAGCAATCTGGCGCGCACCTCCAAGCAGGACAGCCACGAGCTGATGGCGGACATCTTCAACAATTTCGATCGCCAGACCGAGAACCGCTTCCTCGCCTCGCTCGAGGAGCGCAATCGCGATTCCGCGGAGAAGATCCGCTCGCTCATGTTCGTGTTCGAGGACCTGGGCAAGCTGGACCCGCAAGGCGTGCAGACCCTTCTGCGCGGCGTGCCCAAGGACCAGCTGGGCCTGGCGCTCAAGGGCGCGTCCGACACGCTGCGCGACCTGTTCTTCTCCAACATGTCCGAGCGGGCGGCGAAGATCCTGCGCGAGGACATGGCGTCCATGGGCCCGGTGCGCCTGAAAGACGTCGATGGCGCGCAACAGGCCATGGTCAACCAGGCCAAGGACCTCGCCGCCAAGGGCGAAATCCTGCTGTCGGAAGGCGGCGGGGAAGACGAGCTGATCTACTAGGAAGGCCGAAACTCAGTGACCGACGGCTTCAGAAAATTCGACTTTGACCGGGAGTTCGCACCGGACGGCCGCATTCTGCGTGAAGGCGACACGTTCAAGCGCGTCTATACCGAAGACGAGATGCAGATGGTGGCCGAACAGGCCGCCGAAGCCGCCCGTCAGGTCGCCGAGATCGAGGCCCAGGAAGCCGCCGCCGAAGCCGCCGGCCAGGTGGTGCATCAGGTCGCCGGACTGCTGGGCCGCCTGCAGGCGGAATCCGAAGCCATGCGTCAGGACGCCGCCCGCCTGGCGCTGGCGTCCGCCCGCATCATCGCGGGCGCGGCGCTGGAGCAATATGGCGAGGAAACGCTGAAGGACTGCATCACCGAAGCCCTGGCCGATCTGCGCAGCGAACCGCGCGTCGCCGTCCGGGTGAACCCGTCCATGTCCGACGCGCTGGCGGAAATCCTTGAAGGGGAAGCCGCCCAGCATGGACTTGAGGGCGCGCTGATCGTGCGCGCCGACGCGGACGTGCCGCGCACCGATTGCGTGCTGGAATGGCGCTCCGGCGCCATCGAGCGCACCACCGCCGATATTGAATCCCGCATCGAGCAAGCCGTGAAGAACTGGCTGGCCCAGCCCCGCGAGGGCGATGCGGACATCACCCCCGATCAGGCCGCCATGGGCGGTCAAGCCTCGGCCTGAAGGAGCTAAGCCATGAGTGACGACGATCTGAACCTGCCCGATCTGTCTGACGGCCCGCAAGGCGTGAACCCCGATCCCGAGCCCATGGGCGAGCCCGCCAATGGCGCCGCTCAGGCGCTGATTGACGAAGAGGTTCGCACCGCGGTGGACCTGGCGCCCGTCTTCGACGTGCCGGTCAACATCTCTGCGGTCCTGGGCAAGGCCCATGTGGATGTGAACTCGCTGCTGCGCCTGACCTCGGGCTCTGTGCTCGAGCTGGACCGCAAGGTCGGCGAAGCCATCGACATCTATGTGAACTCTCGCCTGGTCGCCCGCGGCGAGGTCGTCGTCGTGGACGACCGGCTGGGCGTGACCATGACTGAAATCATCAAGGACGGGGACACCGGCTGACCCCGGCCGCCCATAGGAAAGGAAACGAACGATGCGCGTTCTGATCGTTGGAAGCCTGGGCGGCCAGTTGTCCGCCGCCACGAAAATCGCCATGGACCGCGGGGCGAAGGTCGCTCATGTGGACACCATCGCGCAAGCGACCGCCTATTTGCGGGCCGGCAAGGGCGCCGACCTTCTGATGGTGGACGTCAATCTGGATGTGGGCAGCCTGATCGCCGCCAACGAGGCCGAGCGGATCATCGTTCCGGTCATCGCCTGCGGCGTGAATGTGCGCCCGGAAGCCGCCGCCGGCGCCATCAAGGCCGGCGCGAAGGAATTCATCCACCTGCCGCCCGAGCCCGAGCTGATCGCGGCCGTGCTGGAAGCCGTCTCCGACGATGACCGCACCCTGATCGCGCGCGACCCGGCCATGCTCGATGTGGTGCGTCTGGCCGAACAGATCGGCCCGTCCGACGCCTCCGTCCTGATCACGGGCGAAAGCGGGGTCGGTAAGGAAGTCATGGCGCGCTATGTGCACAAGAAGTCCAAGCGCGCCTCGAAAGCCTTCGTCTCGGTTAACTGCGCCGCGATCCCCGAAAACCTCCTGGAATCCGAACTGTTCGGCCATGAGAAAGGCGCCTTCACCGGCGCGCTCGCCCGCCGGATCGGCAAGTTCGAGGAGGCCGATGGCGGCACCTTGCTGCTCGACGAGATCAGCGAGATGGATGTTCGCCTGCAGGCCAAGCTGCTGCGCGCCCTGCAGGAACGCGAGATCGACCGCGTGGGCGGCTCCAAGCCCGTGAAGGTGAATATCCGCGTGCTCGCCACCTCCAACCGCGATCTGCGCGAGGCGGTGAAGGACGGGACGTTCCGCGAGGACCTCCTGTTCCGCCTCAATGTCGTGAATCTCGCCATTCCGCCGCTGCGGGACCGCCCCGAGGACACGCTGGCGCTGGCTGATCACTTCCTGAAGAAATACGCCAAGGCCAATGGCGTCGATTACCGGCCCCTGTCCGAGGCCTCGAAGGCCCAGGTCGTCGCGCGCGCCTGGAAAGGCAATGTGCGCGAACTCGAGAACGCCATGCACCGCGCCGTGCTGCTGGCGAGCGGCGACAAGATCGAGCCTGAAGCGATCCGCCTGCCGGACGGCTCGCCCCTGCCGGCGAGCTCGGCGGGCGCCGCCATGGCGCGCCAGGCCGCCCAGGCGGCGGATGAAGCGATCAACCTCGTGGGCAAGACCGTGGCTGAAGTGGAGAAGGATCTCATCCTCGACACGCTGGACCATTGCCTCGGCAATCGCACGCACGCCGCGAACATTCTGGGGATTTCGATCCGCACGCTGCGCAACAAGCTCAAGCTTTATGGCGAACAGGGGGAGGATATCCCCGGTCCGGGCGAGTCCCGGTTCGCCGGATGATCATCAGCCCCGCCCGCTCAGCCTTCCTGACTGACGGACGGGCCCTCTCGAAACGCTTTTGAGGGGATGAGAATCCGGGCACTCAAACCCAGGGCGAGGCGCAGAAGCGCCAGGCCCGTTAACCTTACCAGAACGGGCCTTTTCCATGGCTGACGCCAACGCCTCCACCCCAAGCGGGATTGACTTCGCCCAGATCGCCCGGCGGCTGGCGCGGGGCGATATCGCAATGGGTCTGGGGGTTCTGGGCCTTCTGGTCATGCTGATCCTGCCTTTGCCCAAGGCGCTTCTGGACGTGATGCTGGCGGTGTCGGTGAGCTTTTCCGTGCTCATCCTGATGACGGCGCTGTTCATCAAGTCCCCGCTCGAATTCACCGCCTTCCCGGCCATCCTGCTGGTGGCGACCATGCTCCGGCTGGGGCTGAACGTGGCCTCCACCCGCCTGATCCTGTCTGAAGGGCAAAGCGGCACGGCGGCGGCGGGCGACATCATCGAAGCCTTCGGCAGTTTCGTGATGCAGGGCAATTTCGTCATCGGGATCATCGTGTTCATCATCCTGGTGATCGTGAACTTCGTCGTCATCACCAAGGGTTCGGGCCGGATCGCGGAAGTCGCCGCCCGCTTCACCCTGGACGCCATGCCCGGCAAGCAGATGGCGATTGACGCCGACCTGTCCTCGGGCCTGATCAACGAGGATGAAGCCCGCAAGCGCCGCAAGGAGCTTGAAGAGCAATCGAACTTCTTCGGGGCCATGGACGGCGCCAGCAAGTTCGTGCGCGGCGACGCCATGGCGGGCATCCTGATCACCTCCATCAACCTCATTGGCGGCATGATCATCGGCGTCGCCCAGTCGGGCATGGATTTCGGCTCGGCGGCGAACACCTTCTCGACGCTGACCATCGGCGACGGTCTGGTCTCCCAGATCCCGGCGCTGATCGTGTCGCTGGCCGCCGGCCTTCTCGTCTCCAAGGCGGGGGTGGACGGTGCAGCGGAAGAAGCCGTGTTCGGCCAGCTTTCGGCCAACCCCGCCGCCATGGGCATGGTGGCGGGCACCTCGCTGGCCATCGGCCTGCTGCCCGGCATGCCGCTGATCCCGTTCGGCCTGATGGCGGCCGGGGCCGGCGCCCTTGCCTGGACCAGCGCCCAGCGACGCGAGAAAGCCGTGGAGACCGAAGCGCGCGAAGCCCTGGCCGAGGAAGAGGCCGCGGCCCAGGGACCCGATCCGACGGATGCGCCGATCGAGGACACCCTGCATATCGACGAGCTGAAGATCGAGCTGGGCTACGCGCTCCTGCCGCTCATCAACGATGTGGAGGGGCGCCGCCTGACCGATCAGATCAAGGCGCTGCGCCGCAATCTCGCCCAGGACAGCGGCTTCGTGCTGCCGAGCGTTCGCATCGTCGACAACATGCAGATGCCCGGCGAGCAATACGTGCTGCGCGTGAAGGAGATGGAGGCCGGCGTCGGCGAGCTGAAGATCAACCAGATCCTCGCCATGAACCCGTCCGGCGCCCAGGTCGAACTGCCCGGAACCCACGTCAAGGAGCCGGCCTTCGGCCTGCCCGCCACCTGGATTGATGAGAGCAATCGCGAGGAAGCCACCTTCCGCGGCTATACGCTGGTGGACCCGGCGGCCGTGCTGGTCACGCATCTGACCGAAATCCTGCGCGACAACATGGCCGAGCTTCTGAGCTATTCGGAAACCGAGAAGCTGCTCGACGCCCTGTCGCCCCAGCATCGCAAGCTGGTGGACGAGATCACCCCGGGCCAGATCACCCGCGCCGGCATCCAGCGCGTTCTGCAGAACCTGCTCAAGGAGCGCGTCTCGATCCGCGACCTCGCCGCCATCATCGAGGGCATTGCCGAGGCGTCCGGCGCGACCAACAATCTCGACGCCATGACCGAGCATGTGCGCACGCGTCTGGCGCGTCAGATCTGCTACGCCAATCGCGGCCCGGACGGCAATCTGCCGGTCCTGTCGCTGAGCCCGCAATGGGAGCAGGCCTTCGCCGAAGCCCTGATCGGGGATGGCGAACGTCGCCAGCTGGCGCTCGCGCCCAGCAAGCTGCGCGAGTTTGTCGAGGTTGTGCGCGCCGCCTTTGACCGGGCGGGGATGAGCGGAGATGTCCCGGTGCTGCTGACCAGCCCGCATGTGCGCCCCTATGTGCGCTCGCTGACCGAACGCTTCCGCCCGCAAACCGTGGTCATGAGCCAGAACGAAATTCACCCCAGCGCCCGGCTCAAGACCGTCGGGCAGGTCTAGACCTGTAGAGGAGAGATGGCGCGATGCGCCTGCGCACCTACACCGGAGACAGCCTCAGCACCGTCATGGCGCAAGTGCGCCGTGAGCTGGGGCCTGATGCGGTGATCATCTCCACGACCGATTCCCCCGAAGGCGGGGTGCAGGTGCGCGCGGCGGCCGAGCGCGGCGCCGTGCAGCCCAGGGCTGAAACCCCGGAAGCGGCGCTGGCCAAGCGGGAAAAGGCGCGCATCACGGCGCGCGGCGAGGCGGATGAAGGCCTGACCCGGATTGCGCGCGCGCTCGGCTGGCACCTGCCGCCCGAACGCGCCTCGGAGGCCCTGATGGACAGCGCGATGGCGCTGGAGGACGGTGAAGCCACCGCCACGCTCGCCCGGGCGCTCGACCAGCGCTATGGCGTGCATCCGCTCGAACCCGATCCCGGTCGCCCTGTGCTGCTGGCGGGACCGCCAGGTTCCGGCAAGTCCTCCGCCATCGCCAAGCTGGCCGCGCGCGCCGTCGCCCAGGGCCATGCCCCGGTCCTGGTCAGCGCGGACTCCCGGGCCGGCGCGGCCGAGCAGATGACCGCCTATGCCGATGCGCTGGACCTGCCGCTGGAGTGCGTCACAGGGCCCAGAGAGCTGCGCTCCGTGCTGGAAGGCCTGCCGGCCGGCCCGGTGCTGATCGATGTGGCCGGACTCAATCCGTTTGATCTTGATCAGCTCGATGATCTCGCCGCCCTGGCGGATGCGTCTGACGGGGAAATCGTTGCGGTGCTGGACGCCGGCATGACGCCGGGCGACGCCGAAGATGCGGCGGCTTTGTTCAGCTCGATCGGCGCCGGCCGCGTCATCGCCACCAAGCTTGATATCGCGCGACGCCTGGGCGCGCTTCTGGCGTTCGGCGAGGCGGGGCTCGCCTATGCGCAGATTTCCGCCTCCCCCTATATCGGCGACGGTCTCGCGCCCGCCACCGCGCTACGCCTGTCCAGACTGCTACTGGAAGACCCCGGAGAGGAGCTCCCGGCATGACGAATTTCGCTACAGACGCCGGCATGGCCCTGAGCGCGCCCCGTCGCGCCGGGCCGCTGTTGGCCATTGCGTCCGGCAAGGGCGGGGTGGGCAAGACCACGCTCGCCATCGCCATGGCTCATGCCTTTTCCAGGCGGGGCCAGCGCACGCTGCTGGTGGACGCCGATCTGGGGATGGCCAATGTGGACGTCCAGCTGGGCGTCAGCGCAGTCAGCGATCTCGCTTCGGTCGTGGCGGGCGATCTCAGCCTTGCCGAAGCGGTGAATTCAGCGGGCGAGGACAGTTTCGACCTGATCGCCGGACCGTCAGGCTCCGCCGCCCTCGCCGGGCTGGATCTTGAGAACGTCAACCGGCTGGCGGCGGGCGTCACCGCCGCCTCCATGGCCTATGACCGCACCCTGATCGACCTGGCCGCCGGAGCCGAGCGCTCCACCATTCGCCTCGCCGCCGCAGCCGATGACGTGATCGTCGTGCTCAATGATGAACCGACCTCGCTGACTGACGCCTACGCCTTCGTGAAGACCCTGCGCATGCGTGACGAGGGCGCCAGCCCGTTCGTGGTGGTCAACAATGCGCCCGATCACGCCTCCGCGCAGGCCGCGTATGCGGGCTTCGCCAAGACCTGTGAGAGCTTTCTGGGCTTCCGTCCGCCGCTGGCCGGCATTGTGCGGCGCGACCCGCATGTGCCCCAGGCGATTCGCGCCCAGGTCATGCTGGAGAAACGCTATCCCGCCTGTGACGCCGCCTCTGACATCGGCAAGCTCGTCAGGGCTCTGGAGCATGGCGTTCCGGTCAAGTAGACTGGCCGGGCCCTGGGGGGCGCGAGACGATAGGACCTCGACAAGAGGCCGGAACACGGGGGGTGCGCATGGCGGGCAATGACGCCTGGAGCCTGTTATGGGCGGGTTTCACATTCTTTGATCTGTCCTTCATCCTGATGGCGGGAATCGTGGCGGCGCTGGCCATGCGCCGCTGGGGACAGCTGACCGCCGCCGCCCTGATCGCCTACGCCGTGGACGTGCTGCTGCGCTTCACTCTGGAATTCATGAGCGCGGGCGACATGCCGGCCAATTTCGCCATGGACCTGGCCTTTGCCCGCATGGACATGCACGCCCTGTCCGCCATGCTGCGCCCCTTCCTCTATTTCGGGACCATCGCCATCCTGTTCGGGATCAAGAAACGCTATGGCGGCTAGCCCGTCTGCATCTGAAGCACGGCCAGCCTGCATCCTGATCTGAAAGCGGCGCCGCCAGGGCGCTGCGCCTGACAGGATCTCCGCATGCTTCACACTGCACTGACCGCCCTCGCCCTGCTCTACCCGCTCTCCGCTGATATTCAGATGGGGGGTGGCGAAACCGCCAATGCGCCAGCGCTTGATCAGCTGTGCGCATCACAGACCCGTCGCGAACTGGACCCGTCCGAGCTTCCGCTCGCTCAGACGAGCCATGTCCAGATCGATTGCGACGGCTATGTCTTCAGGAATGCGCCGCGCCGGGCGGAATTCGTGTTCGCGGACGACCGACTGACCCATGTCTGGATCTTGCTGGAGCCCGACGAGCTGGATGCGCTGGAAGCGGATCTCATCCAGGACCATGGCGCGCCCTCGGTCAGAACGGACAATTTTAGCGCCTTTTTCAATGCGCGGGCTGCGGTGCGGCGCGATGTTCCCGAAGCGCTCTACTATGCCGAAGAGGCCGCGCCGCTGTTTGAAGCCTTCTTCGGCGATCAGGGCTGATCCCAGCTTGCGAGCAAAAGAAAAAGGGCGCGTCCGGATGGACGCGCCCTTTTGATGTCAGCGATTGAAAGCCAAGGCCTAGTGGCCTTCGCCCTCGCCATGACCCTCTTCAGGCTGGGTCTCGGTCGGCGCCGTCTCATCGGTGGCCGCAGCAGGCTCAGCGCCCTCTTCAGCCATTGCAGCCTCGCCCTCCATCGGAGCGGCTTCAGCGTCCGCTGCTTCGGTCATGTCGCCCTCAGCCATATCCGCCTCTTCAGCCGGGGTCGCCAGCGGTTCGGGGAACGGCATGTCAGAGCTGCCTTGCTCATGAATGTAGGCGATCAGATTGATGCGGTCTTCCTGGTCGCGCAGGCCGGCGAAGCTCATCGCCGTGCCCGGGATATAGCGGCGCGGATTTTCCAGGAAGTTGTAGAGGTTCTCATAGTGCCAGTCCGACGTGGTCGTCGCATATTCCTGCATGGCGCCGGAATAGTTAAAGCCGTCCACGGCGGCCACGGCGCGACCCAGGACACCATAAAGGTGGGGGCCGGTGCCATCAGCCATGCCGGAATCAAATGTGTGGCAGCTGGCGCAGCGACGCGCGACGCGCTCACCGGCGCTCACATCGGCGCTGGCGAGCAGAAGACCGAAATCAACCGGTCCTTCTTCCTCTTCCTCGGCGGCGCCGGTGTTCTCCAGCGCGGCCAGGTCAACCGGGTAGCCATATTCCTCGGGCTGTTCGACATGGAACAAGCTGTCACCAAGAGTGGTCAGCCCCAGGACCACCAGAGCGATCGCCAGGAGAGCGGCAGCCAGCTTATTGAAGAAAAGAGAGCCCATGAGCGTCCTCACCGATCCCTACTGATACAAACGGAGTGTGGCGGTGTTTGGCACGCTCCGGCGAAAGAGGCAACCAGTTCACACCGCTTCGAAAGGTATTGCCCAGTTCAATCTGACAAGCGCGACAGGGCGTCGCAGGTCTCAGTCCGAACCGGCAGCGAGCCATCTTTCTATCAGCATACGCGCGATTGAGAAGTGCGATGGCATCATCCGGGCGATCTCGCTGTTGAAAAGCATGCGCACCTCGTCGCGCGTGAACCAGCGCGCATCCTCCAGATCATCATCGGGCACGACCTCGCCCGGTTCGACTTCGGCCATCAGACCGATCATCAGCTGGGAGGGAAACGGCCAGGGCTGGGTCGTGACATACTCCACCGAGGTCACCTTGAGGTGGACTTCCTCGGCCACTTCACGGGCGCAGGCCGCGTCCACGGTTTCGCCAGGCTCCATGAAGCCCGCGAGCGTGGAGTACATGCCTTCCGGCCAGTTGGGCTGGCGGCCGAGCACGCATTTGTCGCCTGCATGCACCAGCATGATCACGCTGGGATTGACCCGCGGGAAGTGCTCGGTCTGACAGGATGGACAGATCCGCTTGGACCCGGCATCCGCGCCCACAGTCTTCTCGCCGCAATTGGAGCAGAAGGCATGCTCGCGATGCCACATCAGGAGCGAGCGGGCGCGCCCGAACGTGCTGGCGAGCTCTGGCGGGGCGTGAATGGCCGATTGTCGGAAGTCGGGGCCTTTCTCGGCCACGCCCTTTTCCACCGCGCCGGCGAACCAGGGCGCGCCATCCAGCAGGCCCAGGAATATAAGCCCCGGCGATTTGAGCGGCAGGCGCGCAGCGTATTTGGCGCGCATGATCAGGGGCGCGCCCTGCTCATCCATGGCCAGATCCCCGCCTGCAAACAGGACAGCCTGCGCCTTGCGGTCCGCAAGCTGGCTTTCGATCCAGTCCGGATCAGACCGGAGCAATCCCGCGTGATCGAGCGCGGCGTCGGTGAACGTCAGTTTCATGTCCCGCGTTCTAGCGCGCATCGGGGGGCGGACGCCAGAGAGAAACGACCTCACGCCTCGCTCGCTATCGTGTGAAAACCTGTTGATCAATCAGTCTCTTTTCAGCTTCCGCTCCCTCCCCCATTTGCGGGTCGTCGCATTGACCGGCGTCGCAATTCGCTGCGCCGCCCCCCAAGGATGGAGCCTTCCATGACCGATTTTAATCTCTACGACGAAACCAACGCCCCGGAAGCGGCGCGTCCGGTGCTGGCGACCGCCAAGAGCGCCTTCGGCTTTGTGCCGAACCTTCTGGGCACGCTCTCTGAAAGCCCGGCGGCGGCTGAAGCCTATCTGACCCTTGCCGGCATTGTGGACAAGACAAGCCTCTCCCCGGCCGAGCGTCAGATCGTGCTTCTGTCCGTGTCCTATGAGAACACCTGTCATTACTGCATGGCCGCGCACTCCACGCTGGCTGGCGGCGCGGGCGTTGACGCCGCGACCCTGACCGCCCTGCGCAATGGCGCGCCGCTGCCCGACGCCCGGCAGGAAGCCCTGGCCCGCTTCACCCGCACCCTGGTGCGCGAGCGCGGCTATGCCAGCGACGCCGAGATCAAGGCCTTCCTGGACGCCGGCTATACCAAGGCGAACATCTTCGACGTCATCACCGCCACCGCGCTGAAGACGATCTCGAACTACGCCAACCACATTGCCGAAACCCCGGTCGATGCGCCTTTCCAGGCCCAGACCTGGGCGAAACCGGCCGCCGCCTGATCCTTGCCGACAGGTTAACGACCCCGGGCCATGACGGAATTCCGACGGCGTTTCGCCATGGCCCGGACACCCTTCGCCACGGCTTGGCCACAATGCGTCGCAGAACTGCAACACTGCGTTTTTACTGACATTTTTCGCAGCACAAGCAGGCTTGCGAACCCTGATCTCCGGGCACAACTCTCAGCGCGGGCTGGGGCTCGAACCAGAACCCTCAAGCGTCACAGAAAGACAAAAACCATGCAAAAGACGATCCTCCTCTCCACCGCCGCCGCCCTGCTGATCGCTGGCGGCGCTTCCGCGCAAGAGTCCAAATGGAATATCGGCGCCGGCTACACCTATTTCGACGCCTCTGACGTCGAACTGGACGTCATCAACGTCCGCGGCGGCTATGACTTCACCCCGTATTTCGGCCTTGAAGGCGAGCTTCTGGTCGGCCTGGAAGACGAAGACCTCTCCGTCGCCGGCGTGCCGGCGGAAGTCGGCCTCGACTATGGCCTGGGCATCTACGCCAAGGCGCAATATCCGCTGGCCGAGCAAGTCTCCGTCTACGGCCGTCTGGGCTATGCCTATCACGAGTTCGACGCCTCTGTCGCAACCGTGAACCTGGACGACAGCTCGGACGCCTTCGCCTTCGGCGGCGGTCTGGAATGGACCGTGTCCGGCCCGAACGCGGTGCGTCTGGACTACACCCGTTACGAATATGATGGCGACGGCGACGCAGACGCCTTCTCCATCAACTATGTGCGTCGCTTCTAGGCGATCGCCATATCGGCATGAGAAACGGGCGCGGCCATGGCCGCGCCCGTTTTGTTTGCGCCCAGAGTCAGACGCCCGGATACGAGCGCACCTCTTCACCCTCTTCAAACCCGCGCACGGGTCTTTCTTCCTGGCGACGGGCTGCGGGTGCGGCATGGCGCCCTCACCCCCTCAGGGGGGCTGGACAAATCGGCGCCTCTTTCTGAAAATGCGAATTGTTCGCAATAAGGAGAGTCGCCATGACCTGCGCCGTCGTAGAATTTCCCGCCTCAAGGACAGAGGCGTGCGCCCCGTCCGTCACCGACTGGCTCGACAGTCAGGCGCGGGTCATAGAGATCTGGATTGATCGTCTGGTGGCGACAGGCGGCGATGTCGGGCTGATCGCAGTGCTCGATCAGCACGCCGCCTTCCTGCGTGATGCGCTTGAGCGCAGCGCGGCCGGCGAAACCGTCTAGGCGGCCGAGCTGATCAGCTCGGCGTAGAAGTCGTTCTCAAAATCGGCGTTGGCCGCGAGACCGTCACGGCCGCTCAGCTTCACGGCGTCGCGAAAGGCGGAATAGATCAGCCGGTCAGACAGGCTCATCTCCCGCTCGGCGTCGCCATTGGCGCGGATACGCGCCCAGCGCCAGATCGCCAGCTTGAGGGCGATTCCGGACCAGTCATCCGCTTTCTGCGCGCTGACGGCCGGCAGCAAATGGACAAGGTCGGGGTTTTCACCCTCGGTTTTCATCTGTTTGAGCTGCTCGAAGACAAATTCTATGAATTCAGAGTCGTTCACACACACACTCCGTCTGGGGTTGAACGGCGTTCAAACACCGAAGCGCGGGGTATAGTTAAAATTGAATAGGGGTCACGTCGCGTAATTCAGGGACAAACAAGGGCAAGGCTGCCTTATTTTTCCTTATTGTCGCCTTGCTGACGAGAACGCCTCTGAAACGCTGCAACTAAAACGTTATCAATCCGACCCTTAGCGCTTTCAGCACGGCCGCGATCCGGTTGGAGGCATTCAGCTTCACAAAGGCGCGCCGCATGATCGTATCCACAGTGTGAGGCGAAACACCCAGTATCGCAGCGATGACTGCGTTACTTTTGCCACGGGCGAGCCATTGCAGGATCTCAACCTCGCGTTCGGAGAGGTGCGGCGGCGCCGGAGCATCGTAATCACGCAGCATGATCGTCCGGCTATAAAGCTCCTGGCACCCCAGCTGCAGCATCCGCAGCTGGATGGCTGTGAGGTTGAACGCCCCGGAGAACCGCCCGCACGCGACAAAAGCTGCAAGGCCGTACGGGCCGAACACCGGAATGGTGAAACCGTCCACGAACCCGGACTGGCGAAGCAGTTCAAACAGGCGCTGGCTGAACCGGGTTCCCGGCGTGGTCTGTTCCACATCGAACCAGAATTGCGGCTGCAAGGCCGTGGCGGCCCTACTGGTCACCGGATCGTGGTCATACAAACGCTCCTCGAAATAGACATCCTGCATGGCTTCGGGGAAAGTATTGTATTCGAAGTCAAAGGAGGTGTCGGCTGCATCAAACGGGCTGGGCAGCACCTGATAGCCGAAGGCTTCAACGCCAAACGTCTCAACGAAGGCCTTGAACGCATGACACAAGGCTTCATTGCTGTCTGAGTCAGCGCTCTGCTCCAGAAAGCTAAGGAGCGTCTCGGCCATCTCTTTCCCCGTTTCTGGGAAAAGTGGAACACCGCTCCAGCGAATTGGCAAGCGAAAGCGGACCCGCTTCAATAAATTCAGTTGGTTAATTCGCTTCCCTTGAATCCTGATCGGGCTCACCCTGTCAGAGGGAGGGCGCTCAATGGCGCTCCACCGCCCCGGTTCACAGAACTGTGGACACCTGCGGGCCCGCCTTGCGTTTCAGCCCCTCAATCGCGATATTAGCCGAAGGAAGGCCGGCGGCGGACGAGCCCCTCGCCAACCCGGTCAGGTCCGGAAGGAAGCAGCCGTAACGAGTTTCGGTTCGGGTCGCCGTCCGGTCTTCCGCCGTCTTCCGCGTCAGTTCATCTCCCGCAGCACCCCGATCAAGGGCGCGCGGCCCCGCGCGAAGGACACGCTCCTGTGATGGATGATCCCCACTCCGACGCGCCTGAGTCTGACGCCCATGAGGCCTATGACGGCCCGGCTCTGCCCGGTCTCGAGCCTGAAGCGCCCAGGGATTCGGGGTATCAGGTGCTGGCGCGCAAATACCGCCCGCAAACCTTTGACGACCTGATCGGCCAGGAGCCGATGGTGCGCACGCTGACCAATGCGTTCGCCTCGGGCCGGATCGCCCATGCCTACATGATGACCGGCGTGCGCGGGGTGGGCAAAACCACCACCGCGCGCCTGATCGCCCGCGCGCTCAATTACGAGACCGACGAGGTCCACCAGCCCTCCATCAGGCTCACCCCGCCGGGCCGGCATTGCGACGCCATTGCGCGCTCGGCCCATGTGGATGTGATGGAGATGGACGCCGCGAGCCGCACCGGCATTTCCGACATCCGCGAGATTCTCGACGGGGTGCGCTATGCGCCGGTCAGCGCACGCTACAAGGTCTACATCATCGACGAAGTGCACATGCTGTCGACCTCGGCCTTCAACGCGCTTCTGAAAACGCTCGAGGAACCGCCCGAGCATGTGAAGTTCATCTTCGCCACCACCGAAATCCGCAAGGTGCCCGTCACCGTGCTGTCGCGTTGCCAGCGCTTTGACCTCAAGCGTGTGGATCGCGACGTGCTCACCGATCATCTGGCGCGCATCTGCGAGAAGGAGAACGCCAGCGTCGAATGCGACGGCCTCGCCGCAATCGCCCGCGCCGCCGAAGGCTCGGTGCGCGATGCGCTGTCGCTTCTGGATCAGGCGATCGTTCAGGCCGATGCCGGCCAGAGCGTCACCGCCGACCAGATCCGCGACATGCTGGGTCTTGCGGACCGCTCCCGCGTGCTCGACCTTCTCGAAGCCGCGCTCGAAAACCGCGCCAAGGATGCGCTCGACGAGCTGCGCCACCAGTATGATACCGGCGCGGACCCGCAAGTACTGATGCGTGATCTTCTCGATCATCTGCACGCGGTCAGCCGCATCAAGGCGGCGGGCCCGTCCGCCGATCTCGGCGAGGCGCAGGAGACCGTGGAGCGGCTGGCGAAGCTGGCCGAGGCCCATTCGCTCGCCTCGCTCGGTCGGTTGTGGAAGACCGCCCTCACCGGGCTTGAAGACGTGCGCAACGCGCCCGATCCGGTCTCGGCGGCGGAAATGGCGGTGATCCGGCTGATGGCCGCGGCCAGCCTGCCCAGTCCCGAAGACGCCGCTCGCCTGCTCGCCGGGGTCGCCGCCCCGTCAGGCGGTGGGGCAAACCCTAGCACCGGTCCGGGGGGCGCGCCGTCCGGACCGCAAGCGAGTTACGTTGCGCCCGAACCCGAATTTCACGGGCCCAAGGATCTTGATGCGCTCATCGCCCTGGTCGATGAGGCGCGCGATATCGGTCTGAAGCTCGATATCGAGCGCTGCTTCCGCCCGGTCTCGATCAAGCCTGGCGCCATCGTCTTTGAACCCACGCAAAACGCGCCCAGCAATCTGGGCGGGCGCATCGCCGCCTTCCTGCAGGAGCAGACCGGCGAGCGCTGGCTGGTGGATTCCAAGCCCAAATCCAAGGGCGGGGAGACGATCGCGGAACGTCGCGAGCGTCAGCACGAAGAACGCATGGACGCCGTGCGGCGCGATCCGGCCATGGTGAAGGCTCTGACCCTGTTTCCGGGCGCGGAAATCCTCACCGTTGACGACGCCGCCCCGCTTCCCACATCTGAAGACGAAGACGACACCACTGCGCGGCAGGAGACCTCCCGATGAAAGACCTAGGCGGGCTGATGAAAAAAGCCCAGGAAATGCAGGCCAAGATGACCGAGGCGCAACAACGCCTCGAAACGCTGGAAGTCACCGGCGAGGCTGGCGCGGGTCTGGTGAAACTCACGCTCACCGCCAAGGGCGAGATGCGCGGGCTGGAGATCGACAAATCCGTGATCGATCCTGAATATCCGGCCATGCTTGAAGACCTGATCAAGGCCGCCCATAACGACGCCAAGCGCAAGGCCGACCA
This sequence comes from Oceanicaulis sp. HTCC2633, assembly GCF_000152745.1. Classification (GTDB taxonomy): domain Bacteria; phylum Pseudomonadota; class Alphaproteobacteria; order Caulobacterales; family Maricaulaceae; genus Oceanicaulis. The sequence goes on along the minus strand of NZ_CH672428.1, from coordinate 2,780,648 downwards.
GGCTCAGGCCGAGGCCATGAGCGAGGCCACCAAGGGCATGGGCCTGCCGCCGGGCATCGACCTGCCGTTCGGGACCAAGCCGGGGCCGTTCTAGGGGCTGACCGGAGGCGGTGCCTCACCCTTGGGCGATTTGAGGCTGAACAATCCCATCTCGTCAAAGATGCGCAATTCGCGCTCTGACAATCGGTCTGACGCCTTGTCCTTGGGGAATTCCCGGAGCGACTGGAAGACGTCGGCTTTCAGCTCGTCTTGGGTCAGGCGGTATCCCGCCACCCGGCCGGCTTCCTCGCCCGTCAGATACCGGCCCTTGAGACGATCGGCCGTGAAGACCAGCTCCAGATGGGCCAGGTTCCTGGATTGAACGATATCCATCTGATTGGAAGGGCGCGCCTCGACATCAAGATCCACCCGCCGGTCAGAGGCCTCCCAGTCGCCTATGAACTGGGACAGGGTCTCGCGGGCCATGGATTCATCATACTGATCTGACAGGATCGCTGTGATTCCGTCATGCGCCGGAACGAGGAAGCCCGCTCGAGCGGTCAGTCCATCCCCCACGGGAAAGACTTCCAGGCACTCGATCCTGTGGTGGCCGACATCAAAGACGAAGAGAAGATGGACGCGAGTCCAGTCCGCGCCCTGGGCGCGCACCATCATCTTGTAACATCCCCGATACTCATACGCCTTGGTCATCTCGTCAGACCGAACGGCGGCCGCTTCCCCATAGGCGAAGCGATAGGCGAAGCCGGACAGGACGCGGGAGTAGGCCGGCGCGCTCAGCTCCCGGATGGGGAACCCGTACTCGGCGTAGCCGGCCTGGCGCAGATAGCGCCCGACTGTCTGGCGAACCGTCTCACGCGAGAGAAGGGCTTCAAGCCCGACTCTGATCTCGGCCCGGGTCAGAGTGTCCGGAGTCCTTATGAATTCCGCGATCTGCTCGGGCAGGTTCCGGGCATATGGGCGATGAAGCCCGAAGACCTTGAGCAGTTTTTCAAACCAGCTCGGCTTGTGATCCGCCGTTTGCAAAGCCGCGCTCAGCCCGTTTTCCAGCGCCGCTCGATCCAGGAACCCGACCTCGCGCATGGCGAGAACCGCGTCTACCGCCGTATCCAGGAGTGATTTCGACATCCCTCATCCCCCAATGAGTGTGCCCGAAATAGGCCCAGCTCACCTGATGCGTGTCAAGACGACACGCTTGAATCCTCTCGCGCCTGATCACGATAGATCCGCGCGGTCTGCTAGCCGCTCCGGACCTATGGCTTTAGGGTGTCAGCGTGATTCCCTGCGTCGAGGCTTCCATGTCTGCCGGTCCTGAAATCGAGCGTCTGATCCAGCTCCTGTCCAAGCTGCCCGGGCTGGGGCCGCGCTCTGCAAGGCGCGCTTCGCTGTCGCTTCTGCAAAAGCGCGATCAGTTGATGAAGCCGCTGGCCGAAGCCATGGCGGACGCCGCGGACAAGATCAGCGCCTGCGCCGAATGCGGCAATCTGGACGTGACGGATCCGTGCTCGGTCTGCCGTGACCATCGCCGCGATGACAGCGTGATCTGTGTGGTCGAAACCGTGGGCGATCTGTGGGCGCTCGAACGCGCCGGGGCCTTCAAGGGCCGCTATCATGTGCTGGGCGGCGTGCTGTCCGCGCTCGACGGCGTGGGGCCGGAAGACCTGAATGTGGCCAAGTTGATCGAGCGGGCGAACCGTGAAGACGTCAAGGAGGTCATCCTGGCGCTCAACGCCACGGTCGATGGTCAGACCACGGCCCACTTCCTCGCCGACAAACTGGCCGAAGCGAGCGTGGACATCACCTCGCTGGCGCGCGGCGTGCCCGTCGGCGGGGAGCTCGATTATCTCGATGACGGCACGCTGACTGCGGCGTTCAGATCACGCCGCCCCGCCTGATCCTGGAGCCTTCATGACCCGTCGCACGACCCATCCCGCCGGAACTGTCACACGCATCACGGTCCAGTCCAAGCTGTTGGAGGGCAATCTGCTGGGTGATCCGACCGAGCGGGTCATCGATGTCTATGTGCCCCACGGCCATGACGGGGCGGGCCTTCCGCTACTGGTCGATCTGGCGGGGTATACCGGCTCGGGGCTGAGCCATTCAGCGTGGAAGAATTTCGGCGAGAACCTGCCCGAACGGCTGGACCGGCTGATCGGGGACGGCGTGTTGGCGCCGGTGGTGGTGGCCATGCCCGATTGCTTTACCCGGCTGGGCGGCAACCAGTACATCAACTCCTCGGCCATGGGTCCGTGGGAGGACATCCTGATCACCGAGTTCGTGCCGGCCGTGGAAGCGCAATTCCAGTGCGGCGGCCGGGGCAGGCGCGGCGTCTTCGGCAAGAGTTCGGGCGGGTATGGCGCGATCGTCCACGCGCTCAAGCATAATGATTTCTGGTCCGCGGCGGCGTGTCATTCGGGCGATATGGCCTTCGAGCTGTGCTATGCGCGCGACTTTCCCGCTGCGCTGCGCGCCATCGCCAAACACGGCTCGGTCGAAGCCTTCATTGATCAGATCGAGACCAGCAACAAACCCAAGGGTGATGATATTCACGCCCTGATGTCGCTGGCCATGGCGGCGACCTATGACCCGGATCCCGGCCAGCCTTTCGGCGTGCGCCTGCCGGTGACGCTCGACACCTGCGAGCGCCTTGAGGACCTCTGGGCGAACTGGCTGGCCTGGGATCCGCTAACGCTGGTGGAGACCCATTTCGAGGGCCTCAAGGGGATGAAGGCGCTATTCATTGATTGCGGCGATGTGGACCAGTACGACCTGGTCTATGGCGCGCGTCGCTTGCACAGACGCCTTGAGGCGCTGGACGTCCCCCATCGCTATGAGGAATTCCCCGACACCCATTCCGGCATCGACTACCGCATGGATGTCAGCCTGCCCTGGCTGGCCAGGGCGCTGAGCTGATCAGGCCGTTCCGGGATAGAAGGTGTTCACCACCTGACCGACCTCGACGCGATTGCGTCCGCCGGACTTCGCCTGATAGAGCGCCCGGTCCGCCAGCTCGATCAGTTCATCCGGCGACAGGGCGTAGGAAAACAGCGGGGCCACCCCAAAGCTGGCGGTGATCTCGATATCCTCTCCATCCGGCGCAGTCAGCGTCAGGCGCTCGATGGCCCTGCGGCAGCGCTCTGCGGCGACCACGGCCTGATCCAGCGCACACTCGGTAAACAGGATGGCGAATTCCTCGCCGCCAATCCGGCCCAGCTTGGAGCCCGCGCGCAGTTCGTGCTTGCAGGTCGCGATGACATTGCGAATGACCTGATCACCGACAGCATGACCATAGGCGTCATTGATCCGCTTGAACCGGTCGATATCAAACAACGCGATACAGAGCAGATTGGAGTTCCGCGCGGCGCGCTGGATCTCTTCCTTCACCATCGAGACCCAGTGCCGACGCGCCATGACGCCTGTCAGCTGATCGCTGCCCGCCTGGATCCGCAGCTCAAGTTCATCCACGACAAGCCTTGCGAACTTGCGAAGAATTTTGAGTTCGTGATCTGAAAAATCTCGGGGCCGGACATCCATCGCGCACAGCGTGCCCACTTGGTATCCGTCCGGACTGACCAGCGGCACCCCGACATAGGCCCGCAAGTGCGGATCGCCAGTAACCAGCGGGTTGGCGCTGAAGCGGGGATCCTCGGTCGCATCGGGCACGACCATCGGCTCTTCCTGCTCGATCGCATAGCTGCAGAAGGCGATATCCCGCTCGGTTTCGCAGACCGCAAGTCCGCGCTTGGCCTTGAACCATTGTCGGTCCGCATCCACGAGGCTGACGGCGCAAATCGGAACTTCCAGAATATCCTCGACCAGTGAAACGACCGTCTCGAACGGGCGTTCAACCTCGGTATCCAGCACCTGGTATCGGCGCAAGGCGGCCAGCCGGCCGGTCTCGTCGCCCAGTTTCACCTTGCCCAGCAAGGGCGCCTCCATCCTCAACGGTCATGGCCAGAGCCAGCGCCAAGAATGGGGGATGCAGGTTTGATCAAGCTTTAATCAAGAGAACCGGATTGTGTCAGCCCAGACGGTAAATCCCGTTGATCGGCGCATAGTTGAACGCGATCCGCTTGGCGGCGCGGGACAGATTCTCCTTCACCGCCAGCATGTGATGGCCATTGGCGTGCAGCAGGGTCTCGGGGTCGGTCATCACCCCCACATGGCCCGGCCAGAAGACCAGATCCCCGCGTTGCAGTCCGCTGAAGGTCTCGGTGATTTCAATCGCGCGGCCGTGCTGTTTAGCCCAGGCTTCCTGAGGACCGGAATCGCGCGGGATGAAGCGGCCCGCCGCCTCCATGGCGCTCTGGATCAGACCCGAGCAATCCAGCCCCAGGCTTTCCTTGCCGCCCCACAGATAGGGCGCATGCTCGAAGCGTTCAGCCACGGCGACCCAGTCGGGCTCGACCGGTTCGCCAACCGCTCGCAAGTGATCCTCGAGGACCCAGCCCATCCGCTGGGCCTCAAGAAAACGGCCTTCGCGCCGGGCCCCCACGATCTTGGCGTTCATCGAGATGAGCGCCAGGGGTTCGCTCTTCATGTCAGGCTGGGCGTAGACATAGGTGCGCAGCGTCTTGACGGTATGGGTCGGGATCAGGGCCGGCTCCGCCAGATCATCCAGTTTCACCCAGCCCTCATAGCCGTCGAGCGTCGCCACGCCCTGCGCCCAGCCATCCACATGGTCATGGACGTGGAAGACTTCGCCCGCCAGCATCTGGGTCTCCCGCGCGCCCTCCCGCGAGGGAGATTTGCGCAGGGCCGTGACGCTGGCGATCACCTGGTAGGGTCTGGACGTCTCGCTCATGGCCCGAGCCTAACTCTTGAAGCGTGTTTTGAGATAGTCGAACACCGCGCGCCCCGCCAGCATCTCTCCGCCCTGCGGTCGGCCCGGACGAGCCGACGGCGTCCATCCGAAGATGTCAAAATGCGCCCATTCCTTCGCGTCAGAACCGAAGCGGCGCAGGAACAGGGCCGCGGTGATGGAGCCGGCGAACTTGCCATTGCCGGTCGAGCTGAGATCCGCGATCGGACTGTCCATCCACTCGTCATATCGGCTCCACAACGGCAGTCGCCAGACCGGGTCGTCAATGCGCCCCCCCGCTTCGAACACGCCGTCGGCGATCGCCTCCACATCCGTATAGAAGGGCGCAACATCCGGGCCCATCGCCACACGTGCGGCGCCGGTCAGCGTGGCCATGTCGATCAGAAGCTCCGGGTCGGATTCACACGCCTTCGTGATGGCGTCCGCCAGTACGAGCCGTCCTTCCGCATCGGTATTGCCGACCTCGACCGTCAGTCCCTTGCGGCTCTTGAGGATATCGCCCGGACGGAAGGCGTTGCCCGAGATGGCGTTCTCCACTGCAGGGATCAGCACATGCAGACGCACGGGCAGTTTCGCGTCCATGATCATGGAGGCGAGGCCCAGCACGGTGGCGGAACCGCCCATATCCTTCTTCATCAGGAGCATGCCGTCGGCCGGCTTGATGTCGAGACCGCCTGAATCAAAGCACACGCCTTTGCCCACCAGCGCCAGACGCGGATGGCGCTCATCGCCCCATTCAAACTCGATCAGGCGCGGGGCGTCGTCCGCCGCCCGCCCCACGGCGTGGATCATGGGATAGTTCTGCTCCAGCAGCTCATCGCCCGTGATGACGCTGACGCTCGCGCCATGGGCTTCAGCCAGCTCCCGCGCCGCCGCTTCAAGATCGGAGGGCAGCATGTCGCCGGCGGGCGTATTGATGAGATCACGGGTGAGGTAAACGCCGCGCGCCACACGCTCGGCTTCGGCCACATCACAGCCCTGCGGCGCCACAAGACGCGCCGGCGCCCGTTTGGGCGTCTTGTAGCGGGTGAACTGATAAGCGCCGAGGGCGAACGCAATGGCGGTCTGGGTGGCGTCCCAGCCCTTGGGCAGCCCGTCATAACTCCAGTCGCCTTCGGGCAGGGCCAGAGCCGCGCCGGCCGCCTCGAACGGGGATTGTGCTGTCCCGGCGCCGACCAGCGCATCAAGCCCGGCCTCACCCGGCAGCATCACGACCTGACCCGGCGCGCCTTCAAATCCGCTGGCCCGGGCGTGCGCCGCACTCGAATCGCTCAGTCGCTCAAGCTCGGCATCGAGATCAGCAAATGGCACAAGGCGCGCAGTACGGGCGAAGTCGGAAGGTGAAGCAAACAGGTCTGTCATAATACGTCTTTCACTCATGAACTTGCTGCGGACGCCCGGCCCCGCGTCGACGCCCGGACGGTGAACGCCCCGGAAACGTTAACGACTTCTTGACCGGCGCACAGGCACTCTCGCGACACTCAGATAGATACAGAGCGCCTGACAGCAAAAAGGTAGAGCATGGCCACCCCGTCTCCTGCAATCGCCCTACTGAGCATGAGCGCGTGCCTGCTGGCCCTGACGGGCTGCGCCACCCATGCCGACTTGCAGCCGACCGAACAGGAAGCGGAGCTCACCGAGACGCTTCAGGGCCGCTCGATCGCTCCGGCGACCGCGGCCGAACGCGAGGCCATTCACAATCAGGACCTGCTGACCCAGGCTGCGTTCTGGGCCGAGGCCTATGAACTCAACCCCGGCGACCGCGAAGCGGCGTTCGAGCTGTCGAGCGTCCTGCGGCAGCTGGGATCGACCCAGCGCGCCGCGGAAGTCTCCCGGCAGGCTCTGGCGCTCTACCCCGACGATCAGGACCTGCTCAGCGCCTACGGCATGGCGCTCACCGCCGATGGGCGCGGCGCCCAGGCGGTGGAATACCTGATGCGGGCGATGAACGCCGGAACGCCTGACTGGCGACTGGTGAACACGCTGGGCGTGGCGCTGGAACAGAGCGGCCGGCCCGATCAGGCGCGGGCGCGCTTCATGGAAGCGCTCGGGATGCAACCGGGCGAACCGGCGATCATGAACAATCTGGCGCTCTCTCATCTGCTGGCGGGCGAACCTGAACGCGCCGAAGCGGTGCTGCGCCAGGCCATGCAGAACATCTCCGCCGGCCCGGAAGTGCGCCAGAACCTCGCCATGGCGCTGGCCCTTCAAGGCCGGTTCGACGAGGCGCGGGAAATCGCTTTGATCGATTCCACGCGGGAAATGGCGGAAGCCAATCTTGATTACATCCGCAATCTGATGAGCAGCCCGCGCAGCTGGGACCAGCTGCGTCGTTCAGAAGCCCTGGGCGGTTAGGCGGAACTGGTCAGACGTCGTCCACATCCGGCGGCGGCGCCATCGGGGGAGGCGCAGTCTGCACTTCCTCCACCTTCTTCAGCGGAAAGCGCGTCTTCAGCCATTTGCTGACCATGATCTGGTCAAAGCGGAAATCCTCCGCCTCCTCGCGCAACTCCGCCGGCGCGCGGCCATCCTTGGACGCCTCGATCGCGCGATAGAGCGCATACAGGCGCAGATAGCCCTTGTCGTCCTTGCTCAGCGAGGTCTCATCCAGGCCCGCGCAGACTTCCAGCAGCTTGGCGTTGCCCGAACGGCGCTTGCCGCTGGCCAGCTCCACCACAGCCAGGGCGAGGGCCGGCTTCCAGCCGCCATCAGCGAATTTGAGCTTGCGCGGCACGGCGGACAATTCCTGGCGCGCCCGCGCCAGATCACCTTCCGCCAATGCGTCCAGGGCGTGTTCCGCCGCCTGATCAGCGATGCGGATCGCTTCACGACGCTTGGCCACAGCCTTTTCACCACCGAACATGCCTTGACGGCTCCCTCAGAACGCAACGCCCCAACCGGGTGCAGGGCGAAGGCGCCAGACTAGCTGGGCTTACATGTTTTGGAAACTGATCGCGGCGGGTCCGATGATCACGACGAACAGCACCGGCAGGAAGAACAGGATCATCGGAACCGTCAGCTTCGCCGGCAGGGCGGCGGCCTTTTTCTCGGCGTTGCTCATCCGCATGTCCCGGTTTTCCTTGGCCATGACCCGGAGCGCCTGCCCCAGCGGCGTGCCATAGCGCTCGGCCTGGATCAGCGCCGTCGCCACGGCCTTCACCCCCGGCAGATTGGTGCGCATGCCCAGATTCTCGAACGCGGCGCGCCGGTCCTGAAGATAGGCCAGCTCGGCATTGGTCAGCGACAGCTCTTCGGCCAGCTCCATCGAGTTCGTCCCGATCTCGGCGGCGACCTTGTGCAGGGCCGCTTCGATGGACATGCCCGCCTCCACGCAGATCAGCATGAGATCCAGCGAGTCCGGGAATGCCTGCATGATGGAATCGCGCCGCTTGGCGGCCTGGTTGGACAGATAGATGCCCGGCGCATAATAGCCCAGCACCGCCAGCACCATGACGATGGTCAGGCGCTGCATCACCGGCAGGCCGAAATCGTTGACGACCCAGAGATAGACAAAGCCCAGAAGACCCATGACCGGCGGGATGGCGAAGCGGGCGAAGTAGAAGGCGTAGACCGGCCCCTGCCCGCGATAGCCGGCCTGGATGAGCTTGGTCTTGAGGTTGGCGTCTTCCAGAAGCGTGGCGAGATTGAGTTTCTCCACCACCTTGCGATAGAGCGAGCGGGTATCCTTGCCGCGCAGCCCGCCCTTTTTCTCATTGGCGGATTTCTCAAGCTCTTCGCGCGCCTTGCGGCGCAGCTCCTCGCGGCGGTTGGCGACCGCCTTCATGCGCTTGTTGAGATTGTCCCCGCCCATGGCCGGGGCGGACAGCGTCCAGACCGTCGCGAAGACCAGACCTGCGGCGATCACGGCGAACAGATTGGCCGGGGTCACGATCCAGCGGATGAAATCGTCCATGGCCGCCCCCTACATCTTGAAATTGATCATGCTGCGCATGACCAGAATACCAGTGAGCATCCACACGCCCCCGCCCAGCAGCAGGAAGTGTCCCATGGGCGTGGTCAGGAGCGGCGTCATGTAATCGGGCGACATGATGGACACCATCACGCCCACCCCTGGCGGCAGCGAGCCGATGATCCAGGCCGAAGCCTTGGCTTCGGACGAGAGCGCGCTGACCTTCTCGCGCATCATCTTGCGCGCACGCAGGACCGCGGACAGGTTGTTGAGCGCTTCGGCGAGATTACCGCCGGTCTTTTGCTGGATCGCCAGCACAGTCGTGAAGAAGGACAGTTCGGGCAAGGGCATGCGACGATGCATGCGACGCATGCCTTCCTCGACATCGACCCCGACCGCCAGGCCTTCGACCAGAAGCTGGAACTCCTGTTTCACCGGGGCCTCGCCCTCCTGGGCGATGATCTTCAGCGTCTCGTTCAACGGCAGGCCGGACTTCACGCCGCGCACAATGATGTCGAGCGCATCGGCGAAATTCTCGGTGAACTTCTTCTGCCGTCCCTTGCGCATCATGCCCAGCACCCAGCGCGGCAGGCCCAGACCGGCGATGATGGCGGCGGCGACGGCGAACAGGATGTTCAGCCCGGTCACGACCACCATGAATGCGGCCACAAAGCCCAGTATGGCGGAGAAAATCCAGAACTGCGTGGGACCGGTCTTGAACAGACCCGCCTGATCCAGCCGCGCCCGCAGGGTCAGCGACTTCTTGCGCTCGGCTTTCTGGCTGTCCTCAAGCTCTTTGAGGCCTTCCTGGATCTGACGGCGTTTCTGGGCGGCGGCGTCCACCGCGCCCACCCGGCGACGCGTGCTCTGCACGGGTCCGCCGACAGCGCCTTCCAGGCGCGCCTTCCGCGCCTTGTCCGCACTGGAGCCCACAAAGACCCAGCCAAGGCCGGCGACCGCCATGAAGGCGCAGGCTGCTGCGACGAATAGGGCGAGATCAGGCGACATGGGACTAGGCCTCCGACGCGTCGAGCGCGGCGGCCAGCTGGGCGTCGAGACCGAAATAGCGCGCCCGCTCCCAGAAGTTCGGACGGGCGATGCCGGTGGAGACGTGACGGCCGGTGATGTCGCCGTTCTGATCCTCGCCGGTGATCTCGTACAGGAACAGGTCCTGGGTGATGATCACATCGCCTTCCATGCCCAGCACTTCGGTGATGTGGGTGATCTTGCGCGAGCCATCGCGCAGGCGGGCGGCCTGAATGATCACGTCGATCGAGCCCGAGATCATCTCGCGGATCGTCTTGGTGGGCAGGTTGTAGCCGCCCATGGTGATCATGGATTCAATCCGGCTCAGCGCCTCGCGCGGGGAGTTGGCGTGCAGCGTGCCCATCGAGCCGTCATGGCCGGTGTTCATCGCCTGCAGCAGGTCAAACGCCTCCGAGCCGCGCACCTCGCCCACGATGATCCGCTCGGGGCGCATCCGCAGACAGTTCTTCACCAGGTCGCGCATGGTGACCTGGCCCTGGCCTTCAAGGTTGGGCGGGCGGGTTTCAAGACGCACCACATGCGGCTGCTGCAGCTGCAATTCGGCCGCGTCCTCACAGGTGATGATGCGCTCATCCTCGCCAATGAAACCGGTCAGACAGTTCAGCAGCGTGGTCTTGCCCGAGCCCGTACCGCCCGAGATCAGCACATTCGCGCGGCAGGCGCCGATGATCTCCAGAATGCGCGCGCCTTCAGGCGAGATCGAGCCGAACTCCACGAGGTTCTGGAGCTTGAGCTTGTCCTTCTTGAACTTCCGGATGGTCAGCGTCGGCCCGTCCAGCGCCAGCGGCGGCGCGATGACGTTCACCCGGCTGCCGTCGGCGAGGCGCGCGTCACAGATCGGCGAGCTTTCATCCACGCGCCGCCCCACCTGGGACACGATGCGCTGGCAGATGTTCATCAGCTGGCCATTGTCGCGGAAGCGGATATTGGTCTTCTGGACCTTGCCCTTCACCTCGATGAACACGTCGCCCGCGCCATTGACCATGATGTCGGCGATGTCGTCGCGCTCCAGAAGCGGCTCGAGCGGGCCATAGCCCAGAACATCATTGCAGATGTCCTGAAGCAGCTGCTCCTGCTCGGCGATGGACATGGCCACGTTCTTGATCGAGATGATCTCGGTGACGATGTCGCGGATCTCGTCGCGCGCGGTTTCATTATCGAGACGCGCCAGCTGACCCAGATCGATGGTGTCGATCAGCGCGTTGAAGATCGTGGTCTTGACGGCATAGTACTCCGCCGACCGTTCGGCCCCGATATTGGCGAGCTGGGCGGCGGGTTTGGCCTTGATGGGCGCAGAGGCCGCCGCTTTAGGCCGGGTGGCGCTGGCGGCCGGCAAGACGGGGGCGGCGGCTGGCGCACTGGCCGGTTTGGCCGGAGCGGGGCTGGGCGCGGCCGGACGCGGCTTCGTCGCAACACCGCTTGCGCTGTCCTGGGACGGACGGGTCGCGCCGCCGCCGAACTGGCGGGGCGGGGTCTGCGTTCCGGTGGGGCGCTTTCCGAACATCGTCGCGCGTTAGCCTTTTCCGAACAGGGAGCCGAACAGGGATTTGCGGCGCGGCGCAGCCGGCGCCCGGCCCGTCAGCTGCGCGGCGAGATGGGCGAAGCCGTCAGAGGCCTTGGACTTGGGATCCACCTCGGCGATCATCTGGCCGTTATTGGCGGCCTTGCCAAAGAGCGCCGGTTCGAACGGCAGCACCAGAACCGGCGCCGCGCCCAGCGCATCCGAGAAATCCTTCAGCGGGATATCAGGCTTTTTCGGGCATCCGGCCATGTTCACCACCACCTTGGGCGGTTCGTCATTGGGCCGGGCGTTCTGCACGAGATCGAACAGGTTCTTGGCGTTGCGCAGGCTGGCCAGGTCCGGGGTCACCGTGACCACCACCTGATCCGCGCTCAGGAGCGTGTGCCGCACCCAGGGGCTCCAGGCATGGGGCAGATCCAGCGCCACGAACGGCGCCTGACGGCGCACCTTGTCGAGCACGGTCTCGAAGGCGTCCGGCTGGAAGTCCCAGTCACGCTCGAGCGTGGCCGGCGCGGAAAACAGGCTCAGCCGCTCGGTGCAGCGCACCAGAAGGCGATCCAGCAAGGCGTCGTCCAGTCGGTCCGGCTCTTCCAGCGCCATGGCGATGGTCTGGGCCGGGTCCTGGTTGAAATCGAGCCCCGCGGTGCCGAAAGACAGATCGAGATCGACCAGCACCGCATCGGAGCGCAACCCCTCGGTCATCTGCCAGGCGACATTGTGAGCAATGGTGGAGGAGCCCACCCCGCCCTTGGCGCCGATGAAGGCGATCGAACGGCCGGCGAACGGCGCCTCGGGATCCAGAAACAGGCCCGAAATCGTCGAGATCAGGTGAAGCGGCGTCATCGGCGGCACGAGATATTCGCTCACCCCGCGCTTGATCAGCTCGCGATAGAGCGAAATGTCGTTGGCGGCTCCGATGATGATCACCTTGGTGTCGCCATCACAGACCGCCGCCAGATCCTCGAGCTGCTGGAAGAGCTCGCGTCCGCGCATGCCGGTTTCAAGGATAAGAAGCTCGGGCGTGCTTTCGTCATGAAAGCGCTCGATGGCCGCGGAGAGCCCGCCCAGCTCGACGGTGACATGGGTGCGCGCCATGCGGCGATCATCCGCCGCATGATGGATCAGACGACCGGTTTCCGGGCTTTCACAGAATGCGTGGATGGCGATGCGCGGCACCGGCTGATTGAGCAGCGAGTCATCCGGGCCCGAAACCGCCGAGATCTCCCCACTGATCCCGCTCGCGCCGAGCGGCGTGGTCAGGGGCAAGGTCTCATCATCTTCAAACGGATTGGACGCCGGAGCGGACGACGGTCCCGGCTTCGGCGCAGAAGCCATCGGTCGCATGGGTTCGGCAGGCTCATAGCCGCTGAAATCATCCTCGTAATCGGAATGACGGTTGGCGTCGGCCAGGCGGGCGCCGAACGGACGGGCGCCCGGGGATTCATTGAGCGGGGCGTCGCTGACATCCCCGAAGCCGTCATCCTCGCCCAGAAGGCGGCGCTCGATGCTCTCGGCGCCCAGGAACGGGTCATCCTGAGCCTCGTCCAGAGGCTCCATCGGCGCAAAGGCGTCGTCGGAGACAAATTCGTCAGCCGCGTCAAAGGAGTCATCATCAAAGGCGTCAGCGGTGCGGTTCATAGCCATACCCTGTTAATTGCCAACCGAAGAGCTGACAGCGCCGCTCTCGCGTTCGGAACGCTGGCTGGCCGTGGACTGGCCCTGCCGGTATCTGTCTAGAACGGTCTGGCGGCGCGCGCTGTCGGGCGCATCCACGCCCCGCGGCGCCACGAGATCACGCGGATCGGCCACCATGTTGGCGAGATTGTTCGCCGTCGCGCAGCCAAAGCGCGGCCAGTCCTGATTGGCGCGCATATGGGCCATATCGTTCCAGGCGGTGGAACACTCAGGCGCAACGGCCTGGTAGCGCGTGAAGGAGAAAATCACAGGCGCGCTGGCTTGCCCGCCGGCCTCATAGGCGCCGCCGCTGATCTGCCGCCAGTCCAGACCGGCTTCATAAAGGCGCGTGCGCGCTTCCGCGATTGCGCCAATGGCGGCGTCGGCATTGCCGGCGTTCTGGGGATAGGAGATCACCAGCGGACCGTGACCGCGCGCCTTGTACTCGGCGGCGACAGCTTCGATCACATCGATCTGGTTCCAGGTCAGGCCATTGTCGAGCGCACTCACATCCATGCTCACGCGGACGGTTTCCGGCGCTGCAGTGGCGCGCGGCAGAGGCTGGGGCGTTGCGGCGCAGGCCGCCAGTGTCAGAGCGCTCAGGGCCAGCAGGCCTTTGAAGACAGATTTCATCTCAGCTACTCCAGCACAAAGCCGATGGGGCCCGACCAGCCGCGGTTCTCGACCTGCGCGCCCGGCGCGGCGTAAACCCGGTTCAGGCGGCCCAGAAAGGCGCCTGCGGCCAGCGAGGACACGGCGAAGCCCTCCGCCGGGCTTTCCACATCATTGGGATTCAGCGGGTCGACCAGATAAGGCGTGACGACCACGACCAGCTCGGTCTCATTGTTGGCGAAATCACGCGACCGGAAGAGCGAGCCGAGGACCGGCATGCGCTCGATGCCCGGCACGCTGTCCATGGCCTGACGCGTCTCCTCGCGGATCAGGCCGGCGATGACCATCGAACCGCCCGAGGGCAACTCCACGGTGGTTTCAGCCCGGTTCACGGACAGGGCCGGAATGGTGACGCCCTGAACCGTCCCGGTGACATTGCCCTGATCATCGGTGATCACCTGGGAATTCAGCGAGATGGCGCCCTCATTGGACAGCTCCGAGACTTCGGTCGAGACCCGCAAAGAAATACGGCCTTCGGAGAGCACGACCGGCGTGAAGCCCAGACCGACGCCGAAGGGTTTGAACTCGATGGTGACATTGCCGTCGCGATCACGGCCCACCGGCACGGGAAACTCGCCGCCCGCCAGGAATTGCGCCGGCTCGCCGGAAATGGCGGTGATGTTCGGCTCGGCCAGGGTGCGCACCAGCCCGACGCGTTCGAGGGCATTGAGGGTGGCGGAAATCGAGCTCTGCAGCACACCGTCGACCAGATTCTGGGTGCCCAGAGTGCCCGTCAGCCCGCCCAGCGCGGCGCCCGCCACGCCAAAGGCGTTCGATGTGCCCCAGCCCGCAGAGTTCTGGAAGCGGCCTTGCTGATAGACTTCGTAGATTGGCGCGCCATTCTGGTCGAACAACGGATCGCCGCGATCATTGGTGGCGGCGGTGCGCACGGTCGGCGTGAATTCGCCAAAGGCCTGTTCGCCGCTGAGATTGACGCCCAGCTGGCGCACCAGCGTGCGCTCCATCTCGACAATGCGAACCTGCAGCGTGACCTGATCGCGTCCTTCCACTGTCAGGAAGGAGACCACCTGCTCGGGCGTGTCCACCCAGCGCTGGGCGACCTGAAGCGCCGTGTCTGCGGCCGCCGCGGAGGGAACCTGCCCGGACAGCACTATATTGGCGTTCATGCTTTCGGCCTGGATGCGGCCCTCCGGCACGAAACGGTCAAGCGCGTCCTGCAAGGCGGCGATGTCGCGTTCGACCCGGACATTGAGATCCAGGATCAGTCCGCCATCGGCGTTGAAGAAGAAGATATTGGTGCGCCCCACGGCCTGGCCCATCACGAAGGCGCGGCGCGTGGTGCGGACCACGGCGCTGGCCACCTCGTCATTGGCGATGACGACGTCGGCGGCATCCTCTGGCAGATGGATCACGGCCGCCTGGCCCAGCGGCAATTGCAGACTTTCGGAGGCCGGACCGGCGCCGGGTTCGCGAATATGGACCTGCAGGGTGTTGTTCGCCTCGGTGCGTCCGCCGGAGAGTTGCGCCTCGGCCGGACACACGCAGGCAGCCGCCATCAGGGCGACCGCGCAGAGGGTTTGAGAGAAGCGGGCCATTACGGCGTCCCTCCCAACGCGACGCGCTGTTCGGCGCCATAGCGGATGATGCGCACTTCACGACCGCGCCGCTCGCCCGCCTCGTCGTCCGCGCCATTGGGCAAGCGGGGGCCGCCCTCGCGATCAGCGACCGAGCGCAGCGCCAGAACGATATCGCCCTCGGCGACGCCCAGAGCCACAGAACTGGTCTGTTGCGGGGTCAGTTCCAGCGTGGCGGTGGAGCCGAGCACCACGCCTTCGCCGTCATCCACATAGGTCTGGTCGATGGCGAGAACGCGAACATTTTCAACAAGAACTTCAGAGATATAGCCCATATCGCGCGCAGAGGTCGTGACCAGCACATCCACCCGGTCATTGGGCAGAATGAAGCCGCCGGCGCCGGACTCCGCCGAGATCGGCACGGCGACGGCGCGCATGCCCGGATCAATGACCGCGGCCATGAAGCCCGCCTCGCCCGGCTGAACCAGCTTGCCCGGAAGGATCGGTTCGCCATCCACAAAGGCGGCGCGCGTCACGGCGCCGCTGAGCTCATCCATGGCGTCCGGACGCGCCTCACGTGTGATGAAGGCCGGAATCACGGCCTCGACCGGCCAGTTGGTCCAGCGAAAATCCGCGCCGCTGACGCGTGAGGACGGGCTCATGTCGCGCGCCGCCACCAGCACCTGAACAACTTCGGGAGCCGCAGCCTGTTCGACCACGACGGGAGCCGGCGCGGCGGCAGGCTGCATGGCGCTGCGCACGAAGAGTGCGGCGAACACGGCCGCCAGCGCAGCGACAGCAAGCACGATCAGGCGGACAGCATTCATGACGGACCCCAAAACCCTTTTGCGCACAAGGCGTCAGCAGGCATCAGAGCCGATAATTCTCAAGGCCGCGTTAATGCACGGTGATTACACCGTTAACTAGCCTGTGTAGACGGCGAACATCTGGGCTTGCGGCAAGACAAGCAAAGCCCCCGCCGCAATGGCGATGGCGTAAGGCACCGGCGCGCCCTGGGCGAGCGCCGTGGATCCCAGGCGATCCGACGAGATGGGCAGCAGATGCGCCATCTGGCGCAGGATCACGAGGATCACCGCCAGCACGCCGCCCGCCGCCACCGCAATCAGCACGAAAGCCAGCCCGTCCGGCCAGCCGAACCAGAGCGCGCCCGCCGCCAGCAGCTTGACGTCGCCGCCGCCGACCCAGCCCGGCGCCCACAAGGCCATGCCCAGCGCCAGCACGCCCAGCCCGGTCAGGAGCGAAAAGCCCGCATCCATCCAGCTCAGCCCCAGAAATGGCGCCGCCAGGACCCAGCCTGCAATCAGCGCCCCCGGCACCCAGTTGGGGATGGTGAAGCTCCGCACGTCATACCAGACAGCGCACAGCATCAGGAAGGCAAAGCCCAAAAGGGCGATATTTGAAATCATGGCTGGCGCCCGCATCCGTCAATTCGATGTGCGGAGCCTAGGCCGTTATGCTTAAGGCTTTTCAAACAGCTCGCACCTGATCGCAAATGCAGAAAAGCCGCCCCTTCCGGGACGGCTTTTCAGACATGCGATCAGATGATCAGTGCAACGGCTTAGGTGCCGCTGCCGCCAGAACCGCCGCTGCCGGCGCTGTTGGCGGTCGAGAGCTGGGTCCCGACATTGGTGAAGGTGGTGCTGAGGTTGGTGCCCAGCGTGGTCACGGCCGTGATGATCACGACGGCGATCAGCGCGGCGATCAGACCGTATTCGATAGCAGTAGCGCCAGACTCATCTTTCAGAAAGCGCGAAACCAGGTTTTTCATCCCATCCACTCCGTTTGGTTTTATCAGACCCAGGATCGCAGACTTGTCCCGCCCCGTCCTGAATGCACGGTGAGTAAAACCCGAAGACGATTTAAACCGGGTAAAAATCCATGCTTTATTTTTTGTAAATCTGCGAAACGCAGAGCATGGTGAATAAAGCGTAAACGCCAGATATCGCTATCCAGCGCAAATCAATACAAATAAATGCGGCATTAAGAGCGCGCTCTACTACGCCTCCCCTACCCGTCTGGCAAGCGACGGACTGCATGCTCTGCCTGTTTAGGTTTCCTTCACGGCCCGCCCCCATACTCTGACCAGCCATATACAGAGAGGCCTGTCATGGGTTTTCGAGCGATCGCTGCCGCACTTGTGATGACTTTGGGTCTGGGCGTCGCCCAGGCGCGGGAGTTTGTCGTCACCGCTGACCAGGCGGGACTGATCCGTCTGCCGGGCGACGCCTCCGGCGTGATCGTGGGCAATCCGGGCATTGCGGACGCCATGCTCTATGACTCCCGCACGCTCTTTGTGACCGGCAAGGTCTTCGGGCGCACCAATCTGATTGTCCTCGATGAGGCCGGTCGGGTGCTCTACACCTCCGACCTTGTGGTGACCCAGCCTGACTCCCAGACGGTTCAGGTGTTCCGCAGCAAGAGCCGCCCGGAAACCTTTGTCTGCGCTCCGACCTGTCAGGCCATCCCGCAAATCGGCGACGATGCGGACTGGTTTGCCGAAATGAGCCAGCAGCGCGAGACCACGCGCACCGGGGCCAACTCCAATTAACCTCGCCGCTTCACCGGGCATTAAGCGCTGTCTGACAGATTATTCGTCTGCTTGAGGGATGAATGATGTCAGCATCTGCCAGGATCAGGGACCGCATCACGCGGTTTCATCGTGCGCGCGAGGGCGCCGCAGCGGTTGAGTTCGCCCTGATCGCCGCGCCGTTCTTCCTGTTGATCTTCGCCACGCTGGAAGTGGCGCTGTTCTTTCTGGGCTCAACCATCATCGAGAATGGCGTCAACGAAGCCGCGCGCAGCATCCGCACGGGCCAGCTGCAGCAATCGGGACAGACGGTCGAAGACTTTCGCGGCGCCATTTGCGAGCGGATCAGCTCGGTGGCGGATTGCAGCCGCATCCAGCTCGATGTGCGCACCTTTGACTCCTTTTCCTCCAGCTCGATGACCAGCCCGCTGAACGCGGATGGCGAGATCGACGATACGAACTTCACCTTCGATCCCGGCGGTGGCGGGGATGTGGTCGTGGTGCGCGTCTTCTATGACTGGCAGCTCATGGCGCCCGGCGTGGTGTCCGGCATGACCAATATGAGCGGAAACAAGCGCCTGATCTCGGCGACCGCCGTCTTCCGGAACGAGCCTTTCGAGTAAGCCATGCGCCAGCTAATCCGCAAATGTCTGGGTTTTCACCGTGATGAGCGCGGCGTCTCGGCGGTGGAGTTCGCCCTGCTCGCCCCCTTCATGATCGCGCTGTATCTGGGTTCGGTCCAGCTCACGCTCGGTCTGACCGCGGACCGCAAGGTCTCCCAGGTCGCCAATTCGGTGGCGGATCTCGTCACCCAGGACGATTTCGTTACGGATGCGGACCTGCTGGACATCTACGCCGCTGCGGACGCCATCCTGAACCCGTTCGCCCCTGCCCCGCTGAGCCTGCGCATCACGTCTGTTCGCATGGATGCGGATGGCGAGATCTTTGTGGACTGGAGCGAGGGCGACGGCATGCCTGCGCTCGACACCGACAGCCTGCCGGACCTGCCGGACGGGCTGCTGGCGCCCATGAACTCGATCATCATGGTCGAGGCGAACTACCGGTTCGCGACCAATCTGGGCGAGCTGACGAAGACGCCGATCACCCTGTCGGATACCGCCTATCTGCGCCCAAGGCGCGGCCCCTGGGTTCGCCGGGGCTAGAGCGCGCTGTCGCAGACCGCCCGAAACAGCGCGACATCCGCGCCGGGCGCCGGCGCCCGGCGTCCGTTCAGTTCCGCCACCGGGGTCAGCCCCGTCACGGCATTGGTGACGAAGATCCAGTCTGCATCGCCGAGCTGGTCAGCAGAATACGCGCCCTCTTCGACGGCGACGCCCCGCGCCTTCAGGCTTTCAATCAGGGCCGCTCGCGTCGTGCCCGGCAGGCAACCGCAGGCCAGCGCGGGCGTGAAGACCACGCCCCGCTTCACCCAGAACAGGTTCGCGCTATCCGCGCTCGACACATGCCCCGCGCCGGAGAGCACGATTGCGATGTCCGCCCCGGCGCGATGCGCCGCACGGCGCGCTCCCAGCATGTCGGCGTAACCTGTGAGCTTGTGCCGGCTGGAGAGATTGCGAACATCCCGCCGGCTCTCGTCCACCAGATGCGCAGACAGGGCGCTCGGGCGCTCGGGGGCAGGCTGTGCTGTCGCCAGCACAGTCGCCGTGTCGCCGGACCGCGCGGTCATGCCGCCGCCCAGAGGCCCTCGCGAGACGGTGAGACGCACAACGGCCGCCTCCAGCCCGACCGCCTGAACCAGATCGGCGATCCCGGTTTCAATCCGGCTCCAGTCCGGCGCGGTGATCTCAAGCGCTTCGAGCGCCCGGGTCAGACGCAATCTGTGCCGGGGCCAGCGCCGCAGTTCGCCCGCCTCCAGGCGCATCGTCTCGAAGGCGCCATCGCCCAGAAGAAAGCCGCGATCCTGCGGATCGATCCGCGCGGCGTCTATCGGCGCCAGCGCCCCGTTCAGCCAGACCAGATTCATGCTCCGCCCTCCAGCGCGCCCCTGAGAGCGGCCGCCTTGTGGCGGGTCTCCTCAAGCTCGGCCTCGGGATCGGAATCGATAGTGATGGCGCCGCCGGACCGGACCTCGACATCCCAGCCGCCGCCCGCTCGAAACAGGCTTGCGGTCCGGATCATCACATTGAGATCACAAGCGCCGTTCGCCCCCAGCCACCCCAGCGCGCCGCAATAGGCGCCGCGGCTCTGCTGTTCGAGCTCGGCGATGATCTCCATGGCGCGCACCTTGGGCGCGCCGGTGATCGAGCCCGGCGGGAATGTGGCCCGGATCAGGTCGAATGCTGTTCGCCCGGGACTCAACCGCCCCTGCACCGTCGAGACCAGATGATGGACATTGGCGTAGCTCTCAACGCTGAACAGTTCGGGTGTCTTCACACTGCCCGCTTCACAGACCCGCGCCAGATCATTGCGCATCAGATCCACGATCATGAGGTTCTCGGCCCGGTCCTTCAGGGACGCCGCCAGCGCATCGGCTTCGGCCCGGTCCTGTTCAGGATCGGCGCGGCGCGGCCGCGTACCCTTGATGGGACGGGTCTCCACTGCGCCGTCGCGGGACACCTGAACAAACCGTTCCGGCGAATTGGTCACGATCACCTGGTTCGCGCTCAACCTGAAAAAGGCGGAGAAAGCCGCGGCGCTGCGCGCCGTCAGGCGTTCAAAGACCGACAGGGGCGCATGCTCGCCGTCAACATGGCCGGTGAAGGCATGGGAGAGATTGACCTGGAAAACATCCCCTGCGGCGATGTAGTCGCGGGCGCGCGCCACCGCTTGCAGATACCGCTTATCGGGCCAGTCCTGTCTGAGCGCCTCGCCCGTCAGGCCTCGCGCCTGGAGGGGCCGTCGAGGACCGTTCTTCAACTGACGCACAAGTCGCTGCGCCGCATCCGCCTGCCCCAACGCACGCACCTGACGTGATTGATGGTCAAACTCCAATACAGCGTCATACCAGCCCATGGCGACAGCCGGACACGGCCCCAGCCCCGGCGGGCTGTCGGGCGTCTTTTCAAAGGCCTGTCCGAGATCATAGCCCAGAAGGCCCGCATAGCCGCCAGCAAAGCCGTGCTGGTCGGGCTGGCGGGCGGGTCGAAATCCGGATTTCAGCCGGTCGAAGCCGCGAGCCGGATCGGCATCCTCCACGATGAAATCCGGATAGGCGCACAGATAGCTCTTGCGCCCCCAGGGCTGTGGGCCGCCGCCGTGCAGCAACAGCGTATAGGGCTCGGCCTCGAAGGCGTTCAAGGCCTGGACCGGCTCGACCCAGCCCAGCGCCGAAGCCCGGTCAGGGGCGGGACTCACGAGGTTTTCAGCCGCTCGTGCAATTGCGCGATCACGGTCTCGCTCAAGCCCAGCTCATTGCGAAGATAGCCCGACACATCTCCCATCGCGTCCAGTGCGGTGGTCAGATAGTCACCCTCGACGCCCAGGAAGGCGCGGATTTCCCGATCCCCCACATCCCGGCCCATCGTGTCGCGAATGCGCTTGGCGAAACGGGGGGCCAGCTCGTCATAGTCCACGGCCGTGTTGGTCATCAGATAGTCTTCGCGCACGGCCTCGGGATCAACGCCCAGCTCGGTCAGAAGCAGGGCGCAGAAAATCCCGGTCCGGTCCTTGCCCGCCGCACAATGGACCACAAACCCGTCCTCGGCGTCGGACTGGGCCAGCGCCTCAAAGCCGGCCTTGAACACCGCCTTGTTACCGGCGTCGAAAGGCAAGCGCTGATAGGTCTGCATCATGAAGCCGCGAATATTGTCGAGCGTCAGATCAGACTCGCGCAGGAAGGCCAGATGCGGCGGCTCGGCGTGACCGGCATGATCGGAGCTGAGTATCGTCACCCCGTCATGATCCACCCAGTGGGACGGTTCCGCCTCGCGCTCCCGCGGTCGGCGCAGATCGGCGACATAGCGAATATTCAGGCCGGCCAGGGTCTGGACGTCGTCTTCCGTCGCCCTGGAAAACTGGCCCGAACGAAACAGGCGGTCTCGCACCTTCCCCCCCGACTGGAGCGGATAGGCGCCGAAATGGCGGAAATTGTAGACGCCGGCGAGCGGCAGAACACGATCAGTCATGGCGCTGAGTTAAGTCCGAATAGGATTATGAGCAAGGGGAAGCGAAACAGGTCTGTGCGGCTAAGTGCAAATTAACACTGGCACGTTACAGAGTTCATCCTCAAGGAGAACTCATTGCGCGTCCTGACCTGCCTGGCATTCGAACATCATCTTCCAAGCGTCCTGTTGGCGGGGCTGGTCTGTGTGATCAGCTGCCTGCTCAGCATGCGCCTGCTCCGGCGGAGCGAAGAGAGCGACAGCGTCGTCCAGGTCGCCTGGCTGGTGGTCACCGCCACCTGTCTGAGCGCCGGCATCTGGTCAACCCATTTCATCGCCATGCTGGGCTATCGGCCCTCCGCAACGGTCAGCCTGCAAGTGGATGAAACCGCGCTTTCGGCGCTGATCATCATGTGCGGCGCGTTGATCGGCTGCTATGTGGCCACCTTGAAATTCACATTCGCCAAAGCCCTGGCCGGCGCCGTGATCGGCGTGTCCGTGACCGGCATGCACTATGCCGGGATGATGGCGTACAATCTGGATGCGATCGTGGCATGGGACATGCGCTACGTCATCGCGTCCGTCGTGTTCGCCGTCTTCTTCGGCGCCCTCGCCTTTGAAGCCTCCGAGAAATTCGACAAGGGTCTGCACCGGCTCATTCCGGGCGGTCTGCTCGCCATCGGCGTGGTCTCGCTGCACTTCACCGGCATGGGCGCAATGACCGTGGTCTCCCTGGGCGTGTCCGAAGGGCTGGATCCGGTCACCTTCCAGATCCTGGCGCTGACCACCGCCGTGACCACGCTAGTGGTCGTGGGCGCCGGTGGCGCGGGGTATGCCGTGGAGGCGAGCCTGCGCGAACGCACGGATCGGCGTCTGCGGCACCTGGCGCTGCATGACATCGTCACCGACCTGCCCAACCGCGCCTGTTTCACGGCGCTCGTCGAACAGGCGATCGAGAACCGCAAGGGCAAGAATATCGCCGTGCTCGTCATTGACCTGAACCGCTTCAAGGAAATCAATGATGTCTGGGGACATCAGGCGGGCGATGCCGTTCTGTGCGACATCGCCGATCGCTTGCGCGGGCATGAACGGCCGGGCGGGTACGCCGCCCGACTGGGCGGGGATGAGTTCGGCATCGTCTTCCCGGTAGAGGGGGAGACCGAGCTGGTCGAAGAGCTGAAGCTGATTGAATCGCTCTTCATGACGCCGGTCCGCCACGCCGATTTCGAGATCGTCACCAACGCCAGCCTGGGCGTCGCCGTCTACCCCGAGGACGGACGCGATTGTGAAACCCTGATGCGCAACGCGGACCTGGCCATGTACAAGGCCAAGACCGATCCGCTGAACCGCATCCAGCATTACGAACACGCCCTGGGCGAGGCGGTCCGTCAACGCCGCGAGCTGGCGCAGGATCTGCGCACGGCGCTCGAAACCGGCGAGCTGCGCATGTTCTACCAGCCCCAGATCGACCTGAAATCCGGTGAGGTCTGCGGCTATGAAGCGCTGGTGCGCTGGCCGCATCCGGTGCGAGGGATGATCTCACCCGCCGAATTCGTGCCCCTGGCCGAGGCCAATGGCCTGATCGGGCGTCTGGGCGACTGGGTGCTCGAAACCACGTGCGAGGAAGTGGCGCAATGGCCGGGCGCGCCCAAGGTGGCGATCAACCTGTCCGCCATACAGCTCAATGATCCCCACCTTGTGGGCAAGGTGCTGCAGGCCATGGTCTCGACCGGGCTCAGCCCCAGCCAGCTCGAGATCGAGCTGACAGAGACCGCCCTGATCCATGATCTGGGTCAGTCGCTGAATGTTTTGCGGCGGATCAAGGCGCTGGGCGTGTCCATGGCGCTGGACGATTTCGGCACGGGATATTCGGCGCTCGAGACGCTGCGGCGTTTCCCGTTCGACAAGATCAAGCTCGACAAGGGGTTCACCGACGGCCTGTCCGATGGCGGCCGGTCGCGCGCCGTGATCAGCGCCGTGGTGACGCTGGCGCACAATCTCGACATACCCGTCCTCGCCGAGGGCGTGGAGACCGCCGACCAGCTGGACCTTCTGAACATGATGGGATGCGAGCAGGCTCAGGGCTATCTCATCGGTCGCCCGGCGCCCAGCGTGAACGGGCAACCGCCCGCTGCGCTGGACGTGATGTGGCGACCCGCAGAGCAGGCCGCCACACAGGCGTCCGGACACGCGGGCTAGGCCCTAGCGGAAAGGCGGCTCGTCAAAGCTGCGAAGCTTGCGCGAATGCAGGGCGTCCGCCCCCTGACGCTTGAGGATTTCCACCGCTTCAATGCCCGCCGCCAGGTGCTCGGACACCGACTTGGCGTAAAAGCGGTTGGCCGCGCCGGGCAGTTTCAGCTCGCCATGAAGCGGCTTGTCGGACACGCACAACAGCGTGCCGTACGGCACCCGCAGGCGGAAGCCGTTCGCGGCGATGGTGGCGCTTTCCATATCCACGGCGATTGAGCGCGACTGGTTGATGCGCCGCGCTTCCTGATTATAGCGCAGCTCCCAGTTCCGGTCGGCATAAGTCACCACCGTGCCGGTCCGCAGACGGCGCTTGAGTTCGCCGGCGTCATCGCCGCTGACGCTTTCAACCGCCTCCTGCAGGGCGACCTGGATCTCCGCGATCGGCGGGATCGGAATCTCCACCGGCAGATCGCGATCGAGCACGCTGTCATAGCGCAGATAGGCGTGCGCCAGCACGTAGTCGCCCAGACGCTGGGAGTGACGCAGGCCGCCGCAATGGCCGATCATCATCCAGCATTCGGGGCGCAGCACCGCGAGATGGTCGGTGATGTTCTTGGCGTTCGACGGACCCACCCCGATATTCACAAGGGTGATGCCACGGCCATCCTTGGCCTTCAGGTGATAGGCCGGCATCTGGAAGCGCCGCCAGGGCGCCGCGCTGATCTCGCCCACCGGATCGTCGGTATTGGCGTCCACATTGACGAAACCCGCAGCCGACAGCGCGACATAATCGGTGCTGTCATCCTTCACCTGCTCCACCGCCCAGTCCACGAACGCATCCACATAGCGATGATAGTTGGTGAACAGGATGAAGGGCTGCACGTCCTCATAGGGCGTGCCCGTATAGTGCCGGATGCGTTGCAGCGAGTAATCGGTGCGCACCGCGTCAAACAGGCTCAGCGGACGGGGGCGTCCGGGGATGGAGGGACGCTCGCCATTGGGCAGGGCGTCATCAATGCCGGCCAGATCGGCATAGGGGAAATGGCGCACGAGCTCGGCGGGCGAGGCGGCGTCCATATCCAGATCGTCCGCGCCGTCCAGCACATAGGAGAACGGAATCTCCTGCACCGACAGACCCGTCTCGATCTTCACCGGATAGGTGTCGGACAGAAGCTCGATCTGCTCCACCAGATAACGGCGGAACTGTTCGGGATGGGTGATCGTCTGCTCATAGACGCCCGCTTCGGAAAACTTGCCGAAAGCCCGGCTGATCGGCGGCACGGCGCCGTCCGGCTGATAGATGATGCGCAAGGCGGGATAGGCGAAAGCGCCGGCGAAGCGATCCGCCTCGGACGGCGGCGGTCCGCCATCGAGATAGATCTTCAACTCGTCGCGCAGCGCCTTGACCGAGGCGTCAAACAACAGGCACAGCCGATCCACCGCTTCAGAGGCGCTGGCGGCGCGTTTGAAAGTCTTCTCGACCGCTTCGTGAGACACGATGTCGGTATCGCCCAAAATCTAGTCCTCGCGTTTGATGAAGGTGACCGTGAACAGCGGTTCGCCGTCAAAGACCGGCTCGGTCCGGCCTTCCTCATCAATCATCTGGAAGGAGGTGGGCTCGATGCGGCCTTCCATGCGATAGCCGCGTTCGGCCATGCGGCCGCGATGGAATTCGAGCGCCGCCGCCGAAAACGTCTTGGCCAGGAAGGTGATGCGATGCGGTTCGTCTGCCATGGCGGCCTCCTTAGAAACTTAGATGCGCGCGGAGCGCGGTCCTTTAAGTCGTACCGCTATCTCCGCGCGCTTCCAAGCCGGGATGACCGTCTGGGGCGAGGCTTTTACTGCGCCGGGCAGCGACCTGCGGTCACACGGGCGACCTCGGCCGGGTCGCCATCGGTCCGGGCCGGCTCCAGGCCCAGCGCGCAGGCGATCATCAGATAGACGTTCACATTCTCGAACGGAGCGACCATTCCCACGCCGTCAAAACGCGGACCGGCGGCCACAAAGGTCGAGCCCATGATCGGATCGAGATTGTCATAGCCGTGATTGCCCGGAATGATCCGGCGCGGCGATTGCTCCAGGCTCGGCGCCACAAGCGACCAGCCCGCATCCCCCACCACCAGCAGGTCCGGACCGCGGGTCGGGTGATCGAGATGATAATGGGCCGGCATCTCATGGGCCTTGTAGGCGACCACATGCGCGTTGCCCGAATTGTTGATGGCCTCGAAGGCCTCGTCGATGGCCGCTTCCTCGCCCTCTTCGGAGAACAGGAAGATATAGGGCTGCGCGCCGGCGCCCCAGCGCCCTTCCATGTGCGGGGAATAGACCCGGTCAAAATCGATCCACTCATCCACCGCCACGATGCGCTCGTCCGACAGCTGGGCCATGCCGTGGTCAGAGACGATGATGATGTCGGTCGTCTCTAGAAGGCCGCGCGCCCGCAGGCCCTCGACCAGCTGGCCCACATAGCCGTCCACTTCGGCGACCGCTTCGGCCACGGCGTCATTCTCCGGCCCATTGCGGTGCGCGACGCTGTCCACACGATCAAAATAGACCGCCGCCAGACCCGGCATGTCTTCAGAGGGCGCGTCGAACCAGGCCAGAACCTCGTCCACGCGTTCCTGATAGGGCTTGTCATGCTCATAAGGCGTCCAGATGGACGGACGCACGCCATCATGCTCGACCTCCGAGCCCAGCCAGAACATGATCGCGCTTTCCACGCCCTGTTTCTCGGCCGTGATCCAGATCGGCTCGCCCTGCCACCAGAACGGGTCCTGGGCCGACATCGGGTTGACGAAACCGGTGCGCGCCTCGCGGTCGTAAGGCGCATTCTCGGTCATGCCGTGGTTCTCGGGATAGAGCCCGGTAGCGATGGAGTAGAAATTCACGAAGGTCTTGGACGGCATGACCGGGATCATGCGCTCGGCGCGTGCGCCGCGCTCGGCCAGCGCCTCGATGTTCGGCGCGTCATAGAGATCGAGAAAGTCGGCGCGGAACCCGTCGAGCCCGATCATCAGCACGCGCTCGGGCTGCTCGCTTGCAGCGACGTCCGGCGCGGACGTCGTGTCAGACACGCTGGCGCAGCTCGCCAGAGCCAGCGCACTGCACGCCGCTATAGTATAGACAAATGACCGAAACATGACGCATCCCCATGCGATGACTGGAAATTTCCAGCCCGCCCTAGCCCATGCGCGAACCGGGGTAAAGTGAACATCGCGAATGAAAACTTTCGCACTGCAACATGGCGCGCTATGGGATCGGCCTCTCTTGAATCCTGGACGATCCGATGACTGATCAAACCCCTCTCGCCAACCGTGTCTGGACTGTTTTGAAATTCGGCGGCACCTCCGTGGCCAAGCCGGAAAACTGGGCTGTTATCGCAAAGCTTGCGAAGGCCCGGCTCAAACAGGACAAACCGGGCGGGAAGGTGCTGATCGTCCATTCCGCGCTGTCGGGCGTGTCCAACCGCCTCGAGGCCCTGCCTGATCAGGCCTTGCTGGGCGATGTCAGCAGCGAGATCGCGGCCATCAAGGCGGTGCATCTGGACTTTGCCGAAGCCGCGCTTCTGGACGGCTCCACCCTGCTGGTCAGCCATTTCGAAACGCTCGACCGTCTCGCCGCCGGCATTGCGCTGGTGCGTGAGGCCAGCCCGCGCGTGCGCGCCGAACTTCTGGCGCTTGGGGAACAGATGGCGAGCGTTCTGGGCATGGAGCGCCTGCGCCAGGAAGGGCTGAGCCCGGTGTTTCTCGATGCGCGCGACGCCTTGCAAGCCGCCTCCAACAGCGAGGATGCGGGCGGGTATCTGTCCAATTCGGTGATCGAGGGCGCGGACGCCCGTCTGCAGATGCGCCTCAAGGACGCCGAGCTGGTGCTGACCCAGGGTTTTATCGCCCGCAATAGCCGCGACGAGACCGTCCTGCTGGGCCGGGGCGGGTCGGACACGTCTGCCGCCTATTTCGCCAACAAGCTCGATGCCGCCAAGCTCGAGATCTGGACTGATGTGCCGGGCCTGTTCAGCGCCGATCCGCGCCTGACCGAGGGCGCCCGGCTCCTGCAGGCGCTGTCCTATGACGAGGCGCAGGAAATCGCGACCATGGGCGGCAAGGTTCTGCATCCGCGCTGCATCGGCCCGGCCCGCCGCGCCAACGTGCCCGTGGAAGTGCGCTCCACCCTGCGCCCCGAACTCGCTGGCACGCTGATCACCGCCAAGCCCGGCGATGACGCGCCGCAGCTCAAGGCCGTGTCGGTGAAATCCGGCGTGCGCATCGTCGCCATGGAAGGCGCGGGCATGTGGCGTCAGGCGGGCTTCCTCGCCGATGTCTTCGCCTGCTTCAAGGAGTGCGGCGTGTCGGTGGACCTCGTCTCCACCTCCGAGACCAACGTCACCGTCAGCCTTGATCCCGATCCCAGCCTTGATCAGGCGCGGCTCGACGCCCTGCGCGCCCGGCTGGAACGCTTCTGCCGGGTCAAGATCATGGACGATGGCGCGGCGGTGTCCCTTGTCGGTTATGGCGTGCGCCGCATCCTGCACAAGCTCGCCCCGGCGCTGGAAATGTTCCAGGACAAGCCGATCCGGCTGGTCAGCCAGGCCGCCAACGACCTCAACTTCACCGTGGTGGTGGACGCCAGCGAAGGCCGCGCCCTCGCTGCGCGCCTGCATGAAGAACTGATCGCGCCCGCCCCGTCCGGCCCCGTGTTCGGACCGAGCTGGGCAGAGCTCAATGAGACCGCGTCGAGCAAGCCGCAGCGCCCCGATCCGTGGTGGGTGACCAAGCGCGACGCGCTCATCAAGATCGCGCCGCAAACCGGCGGACGCTATGTGTATGACCTTGAGACCATCAAGGCGCGCGCCAGCGCTGTCGCGAACATCAAGAGCGTCAATCGCGCCTTCTACGCCATGAAGGCCAACCCGCACCCGGACGTTCTGAAAACCATCTTCGAGGCCGGGCTGGGCTTTGAGTGCGTCTCGCCGGGCGAGCTCATGCGGCTCAAGGACACCTTCCCCGGTCTTGATCCCAAGAAGGTGCTGTTCACCCCCAATTTCGCCGCGCGCCATGAATACGCCGCCGCGATCGAACTGGGGACCAACCTCACCATTGACGGGCTGCACCCGCTCACCGAATGGCCCGAACTCTTCAAGGGCGTCGAGGTCATCCTGCGCATCAACCCGGATCGTCCGCGCGGCCACCACCAGCATGTTCAAACGGCTGGTCCCAAGGCCAAGTTCGGCATTCCGCTTGATCAGCTTGACGCGGCGCGCGACGCCGCGGCCAAGGCCGGCGCCACGGTCATCGGACTGCACGCCCACGCCGGCTCCGGCGTGATCGAGGCGGGTCACTGGCGCGAGATCGGCGCGATCCTCGCCCGCGCCGCCGAGGGCTTTTCCGATATCCGCATCCTCAATGTGGGCGGCGGCCTCGGGGTGCCCGAAAGCGCCGAAGCGCCGGCGCTTGATCTGGCGCTGGTGGACGCCGAGCTCGCCAAGCTCAAACAGGCCCTGCCCGATTACGAGATCTGGATGGAGCCGGGCCGCTATCCGGTGGCGGAATCCGGCGTGCTGCTCTCAGCGGTGACCCAGATCAAGCACGCCTTCGGCACGCGCTTTATCGGTCTTGGCACCGGCATGAACTCGCTGATCCGCCCCGCGCTCTATGGCGCCCGCCATGAGATCGTGAACCTCAGCCGCTATGATGAAGAGGGCACGGGCATGGCGTCCATTGTCGGCCCGATCTGCGAAAGCGCGGACCTTCTGGGCGCGGACCGCCTGATGCCGGAGACAAAGGAAGGCGATGTCATCGCCATCGCCGAAGCCGGCGCCTATGGCGCGGTCATGTCCAGCCGCTACAATCTGCGCGAACCGGCGGATGAAGTGGTGATTTAGCAGTTTAAGGACCACCCCCAACAAAAAAGCCCCGGTCAAATCGACCGGGGCTTTGTCGTTTCAGGGGTGACGCGACCTAGTCGTCGTCATCCTCGTCGTCATCATCATCATAGTCCGCCTCGACCATCGCGGCTGTAGCGCTCCACCCGTAAGCGTGGGTGATGACGTGGTGGAGGGTGTTCTGCTCCATAGTGCCGTCCACCAGATGCGCCCAGGGGCCGACCGCGAAGGCGATGACGTCTTCGCCCGAATGGGTTTCAGCGCCCATCGGCATTGCCGATTGCTGGCGATAGTTCGGATCCATGACGATCTCGTCGGTCAGCGGTTCGGCGTCCTCGCCGCGCGGACGCAGCGGGCCGCCATTCTGATAGCCGAGCGTGGTGTAGGGACGGCCGTCGCCCGCCGGCATGGGCGGCGTCTCGGCGTCGGTCAGGTTCGGCGCCGGCGGACGCACCAGACCCAGGATCGGATTGCCGCGACGCGGATAGCCCGCAATCGTGAAGACATGGCCATGGTCGGCGGTGACGATGATCAGCGTCTCATCGAGATCCACCATGGACTGGGCGGTCTCGATGGCTTCGGCCATGGCAAGCGCGTCATTGAGCGCGCGCGCAGCGTTGGCGCCATGGTGGGCGTGGTCGATCCGGCCGCCCTCCACCAGCAGGTAGAAGCCGTCCTCGTCATTGGACAGGCGGTTGATGGCGAATTCGGTCAGATCAGCGAGCGACGGCTCTTCGTTCGGATCACGGTCGATGGCGTAGCTGAGGTGGGAGTTGTTGAACAGGCCTAGCACCGGCTTGTCGTCATCGGCGTCGAGCGCGTTGAAACCCGCGAGATCGTCCACATAGACGCCGCCTTCGGACACCCATTCCGCCGTGAGGTCGCGATCGCGACGCTGGCCGCCCTGATCCTGGGTGAGGAAGGCCGCGCGACCGCCGCCGAGCGCCACATCAAGGCCGTCACCATACGGGCCCGTCCGGGTGCCGATCAGCTGGGCGGCGATATCGGTGCAGCCCGCCGCGACGGCGTAGTCGGGCAGCGCTGCATCGCTTTCCCAACCCCGGTCGGTAACGTGGGCATAGGTGGTGGCCGGGGTGGCGTGCGTCAGGCGCGCGGACGACACGATGCCGGTGGACAGTCCGTGCTCTTCGGCCATCTCCACCAGCGTTTGCGGCACCGGGCCGCCTTCGCAGGGTTCAAGAATGTCGCGCGCATAGACCGAGATCGCGCCCGAATGGGTCTTCACCCCGGTATGGATGGCCGAGGCGGTGGCGGCGCTGTCAGGCACCTGCGCGTTTTCCGAATAGGTCTTGATCAGCGCCGTGTGGCCCCATTGCTCGAACGGGAGATAGTTCTCCTCCCCGCTCATGCCCTGGTTCTGACCGTCGAGGATGCGGCTGGCGACGATGGTCCCCAGGCTCATGCCGTCGCCGACAAAGACGATGACATTGCGCGCGCGGCCTTCGCGGTGCGGTCGGTTCAGGCGCGCCAGGATCTCGTCCTGAGAGCGGGATCGCCATTCCGCGCCAGGCCCCTCGAACTCGGCCGGCTGGGCGATGGTCGGGGCCGGAGCCTCGCTGCGACCGGACCAGTCCAGATCAGACTGAACGGAGACGTTCTGGCAGGCGCACAGCGCGAGCGCGCTGGCGGAAAACAGGGCGGCGCGGAAGATCATGATGGATCCCTTCTCTGACACTGGCGTTGGTTTAGCGCGGCTTTGTGACGGATCAAAGCATCCCTCCTGCCAATCATGCGTTATAGAACAAGTACGCCGCCTTCATCGGAGACCACCGCCTTGAAAACCTTGTCCCTTGTGCTGAACGCCCATTCCGGAACCACGCGCGAGCTGGGCAGGGAAAAAGTGCTGGAAGCGGTGCACGGGTCCGCGGACTGGGCGAAGGTGATCGTGCATGACTGCTCGGAAACCTTCAAAGAGCGCGTCAGCAAGGCCTGCGCCGAACCCTCCGACTATATCGCCGTGGCGGGCGGGGACGGCACGGCGGCGGCGGTGCTGAACGAGCTGGTGCGGACGAATTGCCGCACGCCGGTCATTCCCCTGCCGCTGGGCACCGCAAACCTTCTGCCCAAGCGGCTGTATGGCGCCCGGTCCATCGAGACGATCCTGCGCGAGGCGCCGGAATATCCCGTTGAGCCGCTGCACGCAGGCGAGGTGGACGGGCATCTGTTCTTCTGCGCGCTCATGGCCGGTTTCCCGGTCCGCTTCGGACAGGCGCGCGAAGCCCTGAGACCGGATGGCGAGGGCCGTCAGCCCGGACGCGCCCTGACCTATCTGCGTAAGGCCATGCAGGCGTTTGGACAGACCCGCATGCGCCTGAAGGTGGATGAGGACGAGACGATGAAACTGCGCCGCGCAAACGCGCTGATGACCCTTCCGGGCGGGGCGGCGGCCATGATCCATGGCGCCCGCCCCGGGGAAGAGGTGCTCGAGCATGTGTTCACCCATACCGAAGACCTCTCCGACGCCCTGGGCGCGCTGACCGGCTTTCTGGGGGAGATGCTGAACATGGGCGAGCTCAATCCGCTCCGCTCGCAGGAGTGCGCCGTGCTCGACGGGCCCTCGAAGATCACCGTGATGCTGGATGGGGAGGTGTTGACCCTGAAGACCCCGATACGCATCTCCTTGAGACCCAACGCCGCCCTGTTCGCAGCCCCGGAGCCTGACGCATGACGCGACTGGCGCAAATCTCGGACCTTCATTTCGGCGCGGAATCCCCTGGCCTGCCCGAGGCCCTGCTGGAGACGCTCAACGCTCTCGCGCCTGACGCCGTCATCGCCTCGGGCGATTTCACCCAGTATGGCCGCCGGCGCGAGTTTGACGCCGCGCGCGACTTCTTCAGCGCCATCAACGCGCCGGTCATCGCGGCGCCGGGCAATCACGACACCCCCTATCTCAACCTCGCCGCCCGCGTGGCCGCGCCCTGGGCGCGCTTCGAGAAACGGCTGGGCAAGGGCGTCACACCCAGCTGGCGCTCCCCCACGGCGGCGGTGGAATCCTATCTGACCGCACGCGGGCTGCAGGCCCAGCTCGACTGGTCTCTGGGCCGGGCCAATCCCCGCCACGCCGCCCGGATCGCCCAGAGCCTGAATGATTTCAGAGGGCTCAAGGTCGTCGCCGCGCACCACCCGCTGATGGCGCCAGGCGGGTTGAAAGGCCGGGCCAAGACCCGCGGCGGCCGCGAGGCGGCGGATATCTTCGTGCAGGCGGGCCTGGACCTTGTGGTGACCGGCCATCTGCACCAGGTCTTCGCCCTGCCCCAGCGCCGGCCCGATGGCGGGTCATGCTGGTTTGTCGGCGCGGGCACGGCGCTGTCACATCGCACGCGCGGCGAGCCGCCCAGCTTCAACCTGTTTGATCACACCCTCGAAGGGCTCAGCCTGACGGTGTTCGCGGCCGAGGTCGGTGAGAACCGCTTCACGCCGCAGAAGACACAGGCCCTGCACCGCTAGGACCGGCTGCCGCCCAACAAAAAGCCCGGCGCGATGCGCCGGGCTTTCCGTTTGCGAGCAATCGCCCTGTTACCAGATGCGCACGCGCTGTTCCGGCGGCAGGTACAGATCGTCTTCCTCGGTCACGCCGAAGGCGTCGTACCAGGCGTCCAGGTTCCGGACCACGCCGTTGATGCGGTACTGCGCCGGGCTGTGCGGATCGCCCAGCAGCTGGGCGCGCAGCGCATCCTCTGTGATCAGGTTGCGCCACACCTGGGCCCAGCCCAGGAAGAAGCGCTGGTCACCGGTCATGCCGTCGATCACCGGAGCTTCGCCGCCATAGACTTCGTCCACATACTGACGCCAGGCGGTGTAGGCCATTTGCAGGCCGCCCAGATCGCCGATGTTCTCGCCCATGGTCAGACGACCGCTGACGCACTGGCCCTCCACCGGGCAGAACGCTTCGTACTGAGCGCCCAGCTCGCCGGCGCGCTCTTCAAAGCGGACATTGGTCTCTTCGGTCCACCAGTCGCGCAGACGGCCTTCGGCGTCATAGCGACGGCCGTTATCGTCAAAGCCGTGGCCGATCTCGTGACCGATCACGCCGCCAATGCCGCCGAAATTGACCGCCATGTCGGCGTTGGGGTCAAAGAAGGGCGCCTGCAGGATGCCGGCCGGGAAGGTGATCTGGTTGGCCAGCGGGGAGTAGGACGCATTGACGATTTGCGGCGGCCAGCCCCATTCACGAGTGTCGACCGGGCTGTTGAGATCCTCGATCTGCTCGGCCCAGTTGAACTCGGCCATGCGGGTGCGGTTGCCGAAATAGTCGTCGGCGGAAATTTCCAGGCCCTCATAGGAATCCCAGATTTCCGGATAGCCGATGCGCGCTTCAAAGCCGGCCAGCTTGGTCAGCGCTTCGGCGCGGGTCTCGTCGTCCATCCACTCAAGATTCTCAAGACGCGATTCAAAGGCCGTGGTCAGACGCGCGACCAGGTCTTCCATCTGGGTCTTGGAGCTCGGCGGGAAGTGACGCTCCACATAGATCTGGCCCACGGCATGGCCCAGGGCGCCGCCCACCAGGTTGACCGCACGACGGTCACGCGGGCGCTGCTCGGTCTGACCACGCAGGGTGCGGCCGAAGAAGTCGAAATTGGCGTCCTCGAACTCGGTCGGCAGCCAGCCGGCGCGGTCGGAGATGAAGTTGAACGCCATCCAGTCCTTGATGGTCTCAAGGTCGGTGTCTTCCAGAATGGCGGAGGTCTGGGCGATGGCGGTGGGCTGAACCACGATCAGCTCGTCCACGTTCAGGCCCAGATTGGCCATGCCTTCGGGGAAGTTCAGCGCCGGCGCCAGCTCGTCGAGCTCGGCCACGGACATCACGTTGTAGGTCAGGGTGACGTCGCGGCTGTCTTCACGGGTCCAGTGCGCGTCCGCGATGCGGGTTTCGAACGCCAGGATCGCTTCGGCTTTCTCCTGACCGCCTTCAATGCCGGACAGTTCGAAAATGCGCGCAATATAGGCGACATAGGCGTCGCGGTATTGCTGGAAGCGCTCGCCTTCATCGAGGTAGTAGTCACGATTGCCCATGCCCAGGCCGCCCTGGAACAGGCGCAGCGCGTTCACGGACGGATCGGCCGGGTCGGCCCAGACGGCGAAGCCATAGGGCGACTGATGATGCACGCTGGCGAACAGGGCCGTGGCGTCATCCAGGCTCTCGACGGCGTTGATTTCGGCCAGGTACGGCTCAAGCGGCGCCGTGCCGGCTTCGCTGATCGCCGCTTCATTCATGTAGCTGGCATAGAGATCGCCCACGAGCTGGTTGTTCGAACCGGCTTCGGCGTCGGCTTCGCCGGCTTCAAAGATGATCGCCTGAACGTCTTCCTCGGCTTCTTCGGACAGCACGGTGAACATGCCGAAGCGCGATCGGTCGCCCGGCAGCTCGGTGCCGTCGATCCAGCCGCCATTGGCGTACTGGTTGAAATCGTCGCCCGGATCGACATCGGTGTTCATGCCGGCGACGTCAAAGCCGAACTCGCCATAGACCGGCGCGCCCGATTGCGCGGTCTCGGTCTGGGCGGCGGTCTCGGTTTGCGCCGAGGTGTTGCTCTCGGGCGCGTCGGTCGGTCCGCACGCGGCCAGGCTGAGCACGGCCAGCGCCGAGCACGACATCAGAATCTGTTTCATAGGGTTCCCCTTAGCATTCACAAACGACACCCGCCCGGAGTGCGAGATGATGTCATAAATGTGGCGCACCCTCACGCCCGCCAAGATGGATGGCAAGTGAAAATGCGGACAGACAAGGCTAAACCCATGAAAAAGCCCGGCGCCTGAGCGCCGGGCTTGAACGCTTTCGATCGAGGTTGGTCTACCAGATCGAAACGCGTTGTTCAGGCGGCAGGTAGAGATCGTCGCTCTCATCCACGCCGAAGGCGGCGTACCAGGCGTCGATATTGCGCACCACGCCGTTCACCCGATATTCGGACGGGCTGTGCGGGTCGGTCCGCAGACGGCTGATGAGGTTGTCCTCGCGATACAGGCGACGCCAGACCTGGGCCCAGCCGAGGAAGAAGCGCTGATCGCCGGTGAAGCCGTCAATGACCGGAGCCTCGCCGCCATAGTGCGCGTCGACATAATCGCGCCAGGCCGAATACGCCATTTCCATGCCGCCCAGATCGCCGATATTCTCACCCAGGGTGAAGCGACCGTTCACGGTGTGGCCTTCCAACGGCTCGTACTGGTCGTACTGGGCGACCAGCGCGTCAGAGCGCTCCAGGAAACGCTCATTGGTCTCTTCAGTCCACCAGTCACGGATGCGGCCCTGAGCGTCAAAGCGACGACCCTGGTCGTCAAAGCCGTGGCCGATCTCGTGGCCGATCACAGCTCCGATGCCGCCAAAGTTGACCGCCATGTCGGCGTTCGGGTCAAAGAACGGCGCCTGCAGGATGCCGGCCGGGAAGGTGATCTGGTTCAGCAGCGGGTTATAGCTGGCGTTCACGATCTGCGGCGGCCAGTCCCATTCGCGGCGATCCACCGGACCCGCGAGGTCTTCCAGCTGCTCGGCCCAGGCGAACTCGGCCATGCGCATGCGGTTGCCGAAATAGTCATCCGCCCGGATCTCGAGACCCTCATAGGTGTCCCAGACTTCGGGATAACCGATGCGCGGCTCGAAGGTGGAGAGCTTCTCCAGCGCCTGGGCGCGGGTTTCGTCATCCATCCAGCTGAGATTTTCCAGACGTTCGCGGAAGGCGGACTGAAGCCCGGCCACCAGCTCTTCCATCTGGGTCTTGGACTCAGGCGGGAAGTGACGGTCCACATAGATCTGGCCAATGGCGTGACCGAGCGCGCCGCCGATCAGGTCCACGCCGCGTTTCTCACGCTCGCGTTGCTCTTCCACGCCGTTAAGGGTGCGCGAGAAGAAGTCAAAGCTCGCCTGGTCGAAGTCATCGCCCAGCCAGCTGGCGCGGTCGGACAGGAAGTGGAAGGTCAGATAGGCCTTCAGCGTGTCGAGATCGGTTTGAGAGAAGATCTCGCCGGCGTCCGCGATGGCGCTCGGAGTGGCGACCATGAAGCTTTCCTGACCGCCAAGGCCGAAAGCCTCGAGATTGGCGCGGAAATCGAACTCGGGCGCCAGCTCGAC
This sequence comes from Oceanicaulis sp. HTCC2633, assembly GCF_000152745.1. Classification (GTDB taxonomy): domain Bacteria; phylum Pseudomonadota; class Alphaproteobacteria; order Caulobacterales; family Maricaulaceae; genus Oceanicaulis. Next base: position 2,743,705 of record NZ_CH672428.1, on the reverse strand, counting down.
CACTTCGTCGAGCGACAGCACATTGTAGATCTCGGTGATCTCGCGGGTGCGCTCCTGGCTCCAGTGAACCTCGGCCAGCGCGGTTTCCAGCGCCATGATGGCCTGGGCCTTGTCGGCGCCGCCTTCAATGCCGGCCAGGTCAAAGATGCGCTCGATATAGGCGACATAGGCGGTGCGATAACGCTCGGACGCCTCGTCTTCTTCAAGGTAATAGTCGCGATCGGGCAGGCCCAGACCGCCCTGGCCCATATAGAGGGTGTAGCGGGAGGTATCGGCCGGATCCGGGATCACGCCCACGCCCCAGGGCGAGGCGTAATGCACGGTCGCGAACAGGGAGGCGACATCCTCCCAGCTCGACGCAGCGTTGATCCGGTCAAGATAGGGCTGGGCCGGCGCCAGACCGGCGGCGTTGATGGCGTCCGCGTCCATCCAGGACTTGAACAGATCGCCCACCAGCTGGGTGTTGGAGCCGTCCGGCGCATCAACCGCGGCGGCTTCATCAATGATCTCGCGGACATGGTCTTCCGCCTCGATGGCGAGCTTGGTGAACATGCCGTAATTGGAGCGGTCGGACGGGATCTCGGTGCGCTCAAGCCAGGCCTGGTTGGCGAACTGGAAGAAGTCATCGCCCGGATCGAGCTCGGCGTTCATGCCGGTGACGTCAAAACCGAAATCACCCAGAACCGGCGCATCTTGCGCAAAGGCGGGCGCTGCGGCGGCGAGCGCGATGAACGCAACGCCAGACAACAGGTTTTTCATGCGTTTTCCCCTTGGTAATCGTGTCATTGCAGGCGCCGAAAAAGCGGGCGCTGAAGTTAGGTCCTGCGGCGCGAAGCGTGTGAGGCGTCGCCCGCGCCGCAGGATCGTGAGGGTTATTCGGCCGGAGCCGTTCCCTCATCCGGATGGCCGACATCAACCCCGTCCGGGCCCGAGTCATGGCCGATATAGCTCTCGCCGACGCGCGGCTGCTTCTCGCCCGTCCACAGCCCCTTGAAGAAGCGGCCGATATCCGCGCCGATCGCATACAGCGCCGGCACCATCAGCAGCGTCAGGAACAGGGCGAAGATCACCGCAAAGCCCAGAGAGATCACCATCGGCTTCAGGAACTGGGCCGCGGTGGAGCGCTCGGCGATCATCGGCAGGATGCCGATAAAGGTGGTGACCGTGGTCAGAAGGATCGGGCGGAAGCGCTGCACGCCCGCATCCACCAGCGCCTGCATGGCCCCGACGCCGCGTTCACGCAGACGGTTCACGAAGTCCACCAGCACCAGGTTGTCGTTGATCACGATCCCGGCGGCGGCCCCGATGCCGAACATGGAGAACAGCGCGAAGGGCTCGCCCAGGATCATGTGGCCGAAGACCGCGCCGGCATAGGCGAAGGGAATGGCCGTCATGATCATCAGAGGCTGGGCGTAGGAGCGGAACGCCACGGCCAGCAGCACATACATCATGACCACCATCATCAGCTGCAGCCGGATGACCTCGGACAGGAATTCCGCCTCGCCTTCGGCTTCGCCGATGGCGCCGGTGGAGATGCCCGGATACCGCTCGCGCCATTGCGGGAAGAACTCTTCCTCCAGCTCCTGGCGGATGTTGGCGGCGGCGTCATTGTCGGTCAGCTCGGCGCTCACCGTGACGGTGCGCTGACGCTCCCGACGGCGGATCTGGTTGATCCCCGGCGCGAACTCGGCGTCGACCACCGCCGCAAGCGGCACTTCGCGGCCGTCATTGGTGCGGATGCGCAGATTGTTGACCGCATCCAAGCTGTTCCGGGCCTCCCGGGGATAGCGGACCATCACCCGGACATCCTCGCCATCGCGCGGCAGGCGCTGGACTTCATAGCCATAGAAGGCCTGGCCCACCTGACGGGTCACGTCCGCCAGCGTCAGGCCCAGGGCCTGGGCGTCCGGACGCAGGGTCAGGCGCAGCTCGTCGGCGGAGGACTGCAGATTGTCCACGATGTCATAGGTGGTCTCGAACGTCGCCAGATGCTGGCGCAGTTCGGCCGCCGCCGCCCGCAACACATCCAGATCGGGATGGTTGATGGCGAACTGGATGGCCGGGCCACTGTCATTGAGGGTGGCCTCGAAACGGATTTCCTCCGCATCCGGCACCGGCCCCAGGGCGTCGCGCAGGCGTTGCGCCACCTCGGCGGTGGGCGTGCGGCCCGGACGGTTCTCCGGCGGCGCGATATTGATCCAGGCCCGGACCGAACCGTCGGTCGCCAGCGTGGAGCGCGAGCGGATCATGTCGTCCTCGCCCGGGAACTCCTCGCGATAGGCCTGCTGGACTTCCAGCTCGGCTTCATCCAGACGCGAGCGGATATCGTCGGTCCGCGACCAGGGGGTGCCCTCGGCCAGCTGGATGTTCACCCGGATCAGGTCGCTCTCGATCTCCGGCATGAAGGCGGACTTCACATAGCCGTTCGCCTGCAGGGCGATGGCCAGGCCGAACACCCCGATGAAGAACATCAAGGTGGCGTAGCGCAGGCGGATCGCCGTCGCCAGAACCGGCGCGTAGATATGGTGCGCGAAGGCGATCAGGCTGTCAGCGATCATCGCCTGGAACTTGATGAACGGGCCAAAGAAGCCGTTCGTGTTCTGCGGTTTGATGTGCGCCAGGTGCGCAGGCAGGATGAACAGCGCTTCCACCAGCGAGAAGGCCAGAGCCGCGATGATGACCAGAGAGATCTGACGCGTGAACTGCACTTCGGGCCCGGTCAGCATCATCCAGGGCGCGAACGCCATCATGGTGGTGATGACCGCGAAGACGACCGGCTTGGCCACCATCTGGGTGCCCACGACCGCCGCCGTCAGCCCCTGCTCGCCGCGCTCGACGCGGGCGTGAATGTTCTCGCCCACGATGATGGCGTCATCCACCACCACCCCGATCACGATCAGGAAGGCGAACAGCGACAGGAAGTTCAGGGTGATGCCCAGCATGGGCAGGATCAGGAAGGCGCCGGCGAAGGCGGTGGCGATGCCCACCGTCACCCACAGCGCCACGATCGGACGCAGGAACAGCACCAGCACGCCCAGCACCAGCGCCAGACCCAGAAGGGCCGAGCTGCCGATGACGGTCAGCTGCGAGTTGAACTGGTCCGCGCCGTCCCACCACACCGACAATTGCAGGGTGGAGGGCAGTTCGGCGTTCTTGCGCTCGAGATACTCCTTCATGGCGTTGGACACATCGATGATGTCCGAGCTGCCGGTGGAGCGGATCGCGATGATCACCATCTGCTCGCCATCAAAGGTGGCGTTCAGATTGGCGTCCACGAGACCGTCGATCACGGTGGCGACATCGCCCACGCGCACCACGCCGCCATCAGAGGTCTGGCGCACGATGATGTTCTCGAATTCGTAAGCGGTGTCCGCCAGCTCGCGCGAGGCGATGCGGACATCCCCGAGATCGGTGCGGACCGAACCGGCGGAGGTGTTGATCGAGGAGTTGGCGATGGCCTGGGCGATCTCGGCGAAGCTGACGCCATAGCGGCGCATGTCTTCCTCGGAGACCTCGATGGCGACTTCCTCGCCCAGCGTGCCCATCACCTCGACCAGCGAGGCGCCGGGAATGGTGGAGGAGATCTCGTTCCGGATCTCGCGCGCCACCCGTTGCAGGTCGCGGCGCTCCACCTGGCCGTGCAGGGCGAAGCCGGCGATCTGGTCAGAGTTCTGCCAGCGCTGGACCTGCGGACGATAGGCTTCGCGCGGCATGTTGTTGATGGAGTCCACGCGCAGCTTGATCTCGTCGATGAAGGCTGACGCTTCCTGGGACGGCAGGCCGGACACATAGACCGAACCTGAGCCTTCGCGGGCGACGGCCTCAAGCTCGTCCACGCCGTCCAGATCGCTCAGCGCCTCTTCGATGCGGACAATGATCTGCTCCTCGATCTCCTGGGGCGACGCGCCCGGCCAGGCGACCGAGATCGACGCGCCCGGGAACACGGCGCCGGGATTGTTCTCCCGTTGCATGGAGAAGTAGCCGACCACGCCGCCGATCAGGGCGATCAGCATCAAGAGGTTGGCGGCGACGGAGTTCTTGGCCCACCAGGCCAGCAACCCCTTGTGCTTGTCGTGTTCAGGATTGTGAACCATGTCCGTTCTCCCCGATCCTGACTAGTTGGCGCGCGAGGCGGTCGTGGTCTCCTGGACCAGCGCTTCGCTCTCGGCGTCATTATCATTGGCGGCGTCGGCTTCCGGTTCGGGATCGAGCGGATCGCCATTGGCGTCCATCGCCCGCACCAGCATGCCTTCGGCGGCGCCGCGCAGCGGCGAGGTGACAACGCGATCGCCCGGTTCCAGACCGGCGGTCAGAACCACGCGCTCGGCGCTGGTGTCCACCACATTGACCTGACGGATCGACAGGGTGCCGTCGAGTTCGGCCACATAGACCTCGTTCGAGCCGCGCAGGGCGCTGCGGGGCAGCACGATGGCGTTCTCAAGCTCGCGACCGTCAATGTTGGCGGCGACGAACAGACCCACGGCCAGCGGGGCGCCCGCCTCTTCAGCAGCCGCGCCATAGGGGTCCTCGACCTCGATGATGGCGCTCATGGTGCGGGTTTGCGGGTTGATGGCGCTGTCGGTGCGCACAAGGCGACCTTCCCAATGACGCTCCTGACCGGCGACGCTGGCGCTCAGATGCGCGGGGCGGCCCGGATTGGCGTCACTGGACTGGAAGGCCAGCGGCAGGTTCAGGATCGCGAGCTCGGCATTGGTCAGCGGCAGACGGACCTGAACGCGATTGGTCGCGAAGACACGTCCCAGACGGGTGCCGGGGCCGACATACTGACCGAGATCGGCCGACTTGGCGCGAACGCGGCCGTCAAACGGCGCGGAAATGCGCGTGCGGCTCAGATTGAGACGGGCTTCGTCCAGGCTGGCCTGGGCCGAGGCCAGCTGGGCGCGCGCTTCCGCCATCTGCGGTTCGCGCAGGGTCAGCGCGCTGGCTTCGCCATCGCCCAGCGATTCCCATTCTTCTCGCGCCAGCTCGGATTCGGCCTGCTCGCGCACCAGCGCCTGACGGCTCTGGGCGACCAGCGCTTCGGCGCGCGTGACCGCCAGGCGATAATCGGCGTCCTCGAGACGCACCAGCACTTCGCCCGCTTCAAAGAAGCCGCCATCGACGAAGTTCGGGTTCACATAGGTGATCCGACCCGACACCTGGGCGGTGAGATCGATCTCGGTCAGCGGGGTGACCTCGCCCTGTGTGGTGACAGACAGCTGCACCGGGCTCAGAGCGGCTTCGGTGACGAAGACCGCAGACGGACGCGCGACGATCTCGGCGCGCTCGGGCTTGGGCGCCGCCGCAGCCAGCACGACATAGACGACGATGAACGCAAAGAGCACCGCAACCGGCAGCCCTATAATCAACAAACGACCCAAAAACTTGCTCATGACCAACCTCTTTTGTCCCCTGACCGGTTTTACCGGTCTTATGATGTCCTAGTTCTCGATATTGGATGCAGTGACGCCGCCGCCGGCGCTGAAATCGCCAGCTATGGCCAGATGCAGCGCGATGCGGTTGTCCACCCGCTCATTGCGCGCTGATATCAGGGCCGACTGCGCCGAGATCTGACGCGTCTGGGCGTCGATCAGCTCGAAGATTGTCGACAGGCCCGACGCATACTGACGCTGCACGAGAGCCAGCGCTTCGCGGGCTTCATCCGAAGCGACCGTCAACGCATCGACCCGTTCGGCAAGACGACGATCCGCCTCGATCGCATCTTCGGCTTCACGCAGCGCCGTCAGGGCCGTGCTCACCAGATTGGCGGACAATTGTTCCGCCTGGGCCTCGGCCCGGTCGCGCTCGGCGCGCAGGCGTCCGCCCTGGAAGATCGGAGCCGAGATCGACCCGACAACGGTCTTCACCAGATCGTCAAAATCCAGCGCATCGGCGATGTCCGCGCCGCCATCGGCCAGGCTGGCGCGCAGGCCAAGCCCCGGATAGAGCGCCTTCTGAGCCGCGGACGCCGAATAGCCGGCGGCGGCGAGGCGCGCTTGCGCAGCGACCACATCCGGACGACGCGCCAGAAGCGTTTCAGGCCGCCCCGGATTGGGCAGTGCGCCCAGCGCTGGCAGTTCGGCGCCAGCGGCGATCGAGGCGGACGGATACCGACCCAGCGTCACTTCAAGCACCCGCGCCGCATTCGCTTGCGCCCGCAGACGCGAGGCCAGCGTGGCTTCGGAAGAGGCCAGGGCCGAACGCGCCGTACGCACATCCGAGGAGCGGACCACGCCGCGCTGGAAACGTCGTTCGACGATTTCAAGCTGATTGGTCCGGGCCTCCACATCGGCCTGGGCCAGCTCAGCCTGCTGGCTGGCGGCGATCAGGGCATACCAGGACCGCGCCACGGAGGCGGCGATCGACAGGCGCGCGCCATACCAGTCGGCGCGTGCGGCTTCCGCCGTCAGGGCGCCAGAGCGCGCCTGGTCACCCAAACGCCCCCAGACATCCGCCTGCCAGTTGACTTCAAGACCGGTGCTGAAGCCGGTATTGCCCGGCTCCTGGTCGGTATAGCCCACAGAGCCGTCCAGCGTTGGAAGACGGGCTGCGCCCGCAGACCGGGCGCCGGCGCGGGCCGCATCATAGCTTGCAAGAGCCGACGCAACCGTCGGATTGGCGTCCAGCGCCTCGGCGACCAGCACCTGAAGCACCGGATCCTCGAACGCCGCGATCCAGTCGGACGGCGAGGCGTCCAGCTCGGCCGGCGCCGCAGAGAACGTCTCCGGCGCCAGGACAAGATCGCTGGCGCCCGGCGTGACGACGCTGGCGCAGGCGCTCAACAGCAAGGGCGCAAAAAACGGTGAAATACGCAAAAGGGACACGGGCCCTCCCCCCGGGAAAATTACAAAACCTGAACTGCACCCTATTTGGGCGCTCTCGAAAGCCAATCAAAACTTATCGAAAAACGACAAAAGTTTCTCGAATTACAAAAAATTTATACAGGCATTCTTCCCGGGCCTCCGAACAAATCCGCAAAACAACAAGGGTTTCCGAGGTGTCACATTCCCATGCTACGAGAAGGTATGACTGAAGATCGTAACACCCCTGCGAAACGCATGACCGGGGACCGGCCGCGTCGCCGTGATATTGCCCTGACGGCCTCGATCGGCGTGGTCGTGATGCTGGTTCTGGCTGTGGCCGGCGAGCTCTCCGGCGGCGCGTTCCTGGGCGGGGCAGCCGCCTTCATCGCGCTGGCTTTTGTCTATTATCTCACCGCCTTGACCACTGCAGAGCCCAATCCGCGCCCGCTGGCGGTGAACGCGCCGCGAGACCTGGAGGCCGAGGCGAGCGTCACCATGCTGGAGCGCCTGCCCATTCCGGTGCTGCTGATCGGCGCAGGCGGACGAATCGAACGCGCCAATCCAGCCGCGCGCACTTTCCTGGGGCTGGGGACCGAACGCGGCCTCCTGTCCACGGTTCTGCGCCAGCCGCGCGTTCTGGAGGCGGTCAGCGCCGCGCTGCGCGGGGATCGCGGCGCGACGGTCGAATATTCAACCCTGGCGCCGCTGGAGAGCCATGTGCGCGCCTATGTGGAGCCAATCCGCCTCTCAGCGCCCGGCCCCATGCCGTTTCGCGCCATGCTGGTTCTGGCGGACGACACCAATTCCAAGCGCGCCGAGCGGATGCGGGCGGACTTCCTCGCCAACGCCAGCCACGAGCTGCGCACGCCCCTCGCCTCGCTGGCGGGTTTCATCGAGACCCTGTCCGGTCCCGCCCGGGATGACGAAGAGGCGCGCGACCGCTTCCTCGAGATCATGACGGTGCAGACCGAGCGCATGCGCCGTCTGATCAATGACCTGCTGTCTCTCAGCCGGGTCGAGATGAACGAGCACATGCCGCCCACGGGATCGGTGGATCTCGACAATCTCACCGCCGATGTGTCCGAAGCCCTGGCGCCTGTGGCCGCGAGCCGGAATATCAGTGTCGAGATCGATGAAGCAGGAACCGAGGGCGGCGCGCAGGTGCGCGGCGACCGCGACCAGCTCTATGAAGTCATCGAAAACCTGGTCCAGAACGCCATCAAGTATTCTCCGGACGGCTCGCAGGTGAAGGTCAGCGTGCGATACGGGATCTCCCGGGACGCCGCCGAACATCTGGGCGCCCGGATCGACCCTGATTCCGGACGCCTGACCCTGACCGCGCCTGCCCTCGACCCCGAGGCGAAGTTCGGCGTTGTGCGCGTGCAGGATCAGGGCGGCGGGATCGAGCGGCGTTATCTGCCGCGTCTGGCGGAACGCTTCTTCCGGGTGGACGGACAAAAGAGCGGCCCCACCTCCGGCACCGGTCTGGGCCTCGCCATCGTCAAGCACATCGTCAATCGTCACCGGGGCGGCTTCACGGTGGAGAGCGCGCCCGGAACCGGCTCGGTTTTTACAGTCTTCTTCCCGGTCGCTGCGGCGATGAAAACCCTTGAAACGCCTGAGCTCAGGGATCAATCGGACTCGGTGGCGCAGTGAGGGACGCGCGGCGTCACATAACTGTCACCAAACTTACATATTGGATTGATCGTTCCTGACCATGGTCCGCCGCTGATCAAGCTTTGGGGAGTTTTGCGCCCGGCGCAGAGTTCAGCTCCCTGACCAGGTGGTTTCATGCAGTCCTCGCTTTTCGCTGTCCTCGCCCTACTGGTGCTGACAGCGGTCGGATTTCTGATCGGTCGGCGCCGCGCTGTCGCGGCGGCCAATGGTCGTGCGTCCTGGCTGCACTCCCTGCCCAATTATTACGGGTATTATCTGGCGCTCTGGACCGGCCTGCCGGCCTTCATCCTGCTGGCCCTGTACGGCCTGTTCGGCGCCAGCCTCGTCAACACGCTGGCCCTGGGCGAGCTCGAGCGTGAGGCGGCGCCGCTGATCCGGGAATACGAGGCGCAGCTGGCGCGGGATCCCGAGTACCAGGCGCTGGCTGAGGAGACGCTTCAGATCGAGGCGGAAGCCCTGTCCGCCCGGAACGAGATGTTCCGCGCGGAACGCGAAGGCGGCGACGCCGAGCGCTATCTGCGCGCGCTCGGAACCCTGACCGCCCAGCGCAATGAAATCGCCGCTGAACGCCAGGCGCGTCGCGATCGCGTCGCCGTCTCTGTGGCGGCCCGTGCGCCGCACACTGTCCCCGGGGTCCGCGCCCGGGCCGGTTTCGAATACTGGCGCGCGCCCAGCGAACGGCGCGAGCTGTTCATTTCGGACGCCCGCGCGCTCGCCTTCAATGAAGGGCTCGCCAGCCGCAACACCGAGGAAATCCGCGCGGCCGCCCTGGCCCTGCGCCCCTGGGAAGACCTGTTCCGCTGGAGCGCGGCAGGCGTCGCCCTCGCCCTCGCGGTCGGCGGCCTCGCCTTCGCCCGCACCCGCATTCGCGCCGGGTTCAGGGCGCGCGACCGGGTGGAGGGCGTGATCGGGCTGGCCCTGATGATGACCTCGGCCATCGCCATCCTCACCACGCTGGGGATCGTGTTCTCGCTCCTGTTTGAATCGATCCGCTTCTTCGCCTCGATCGACTGGCGCATTCATGAATTCCTGTTCGGGCTGCACTGGAGCCCGCAAATCGCCATTCGCGCCGACCAGGTGGGCCAGTCCGGCGCCTTCGGCGCGGTGCCCCTGTTCGCCGGCACGGCCCTGATCACCCTGATCGCCATGCTGGTGGCTGCGCCCATCGGCCTGATGGCGGCGATCTATCTGTCTGAGTACGCGAGCCCGCGCCTGCGCGCCTGGGCCAAGCCGGCGCTCGAGATTCTCGCGGGCGTGCCCACTGTGGTCTACGGTTTCTTCGCGCTTCTGACCGTGGGGCCCTTCCTGCGTCAGGTCGCGATGATGCTGGGCTATGAGGATGCGGTGACCCAATCCGCCCTGTCGGCGGGCCTGGTCATGGGCGTGATGATCATCCCCTTCGTCTCCTCGCTGTCCGACGATGTGATCAACGCCGTGCCCCAGGCCCTGCGCGATGGCAGCTACGCCATGGGCGCGACCAAGTCCGAGACCGTACGGCATGTGGTCTTCCCGGCCGCCCTGCCGGGCATTGTCGGCGCGCTGCTGCTGGCGGTCTCGCGCGCCGTGGGCGAGACCATGATCGTGGTCATGGCTGCCGGTCAGGGCGCCAACCTGACCGCCAACCCGCTGGAATCGGTGACCACCATCACCGTGCAGATCGTCATGCTGCTGACCGGCGACCAGGAATTCGACAGCCCGAAAACCCTCTCCGCCTTCGCGCTGGGTCTCGTGCTCTTCATCATGACCCTCATCCTGAACATCATCGCCTTGCGCGTGGTGCAACGCTTCCGGGAACGCTATGAGTAACGCGCCGACCATACGCGACGCGGTTCAGGCGCGCCTGGCCAAGCGGCATCGCGCCGAACAGCGATTCCAGTTCTATGGACTGGCGGCGATCAGCGCGGCCGTGCTGTTCCTCGCCGTCCTGCTCGGCTCGCTGATCATACAGTCGGTCCCCGCCTTCACTGCGCACAAGCTGGTGCTGGATGTCGACATCCGCCCCGAGATCGCGGATCCGCGGGGCGACGCCAGCGAAGCCTCCCTGCGGCGCGGCTCGTACAATACGCTGATCCAGAACAGCCTCTGGGCCCAGTTCCCCGAAGCCGGCTCCGTCAGCGAAATGCGCGAACTCTTCGGCCTGTACAGCGCCGTGAACGCCGCACGCCTGCTCAATGAGGTCGTGAACAATCCCGACGTTCTGGGTGAGACCATCCGGTTCACCCTGCCCATCTCCGATGATGCGGACCTCTATCTGAAAGGTCTCACCACCGAAGAGGAATTCCTGCCTGGCGCCGCCCCGCTCAGCCTCGCCCCGGCGGCTGATGGCGGGGTCATCCTTCGCTCCCGGACGGGTGCGCCCGTTTTCGATGGCTTTCTGGACCTTGTGCAGGCGCGCCTGGACGCCGCCCTCGCGCAGGCGCGGCGCCGGGCCGAACAGACCGCCGCCCAGGCCGCCGAAGAACTCGATACGGACACCCGCAACAGCCTGGAGGCGGAGGCCCAGCGCGCCCGCGATCTGGTCCGGGCGCTTGAGATGGCGCGCTCGGACACGGCGCCGGTGCAGCTGAATTCCCAGACGGCCTCCCTCATGCTGCGCGCCCAGGGCGGGGTTCTGCGCATTTCCCAATTGCAACAGGACGGCCGCAGCGCTCAGGGCGACTGGCTCATCGGCCCCGATCACGCCTCGGACAGCGCAGAGACCTGGTCGCTCTGGGTGATCGAGACCCCGTCCATCGCCCGACGGATCACCGACCGCCAGATCGTCTGGGCGCGCACGCTCAAGGAGCGCGGCCTGATCCGCAACGGCCTGAACACGACGCTGTTCACCAATGCCGACAGCCGCGAGCCGGAACTGGCGGGCGTTGCGGGCGCCCTTGCCGGGTCGATCCTGACCATGATCGTCACCATGCTGCTGGCCGTGCCGATCGGGGTCGGCGCCGCGATCTATCTGGAAGAATTCGCGCCCAAGAACCGGCTGACCGATTTCATCGAGGTCAATATCAACAACCTCGCCGCCGTCCCCTCGATCGTCTTTGGCCTGCTCGGGCTTGCGGTCTTTATCAACCTGTTCGGCATGCCGCGTTCGGCGCCCCTGGTCGGCGGCATGGTTCTGGCGCTGATGACCCTGCCCACTGTGATCATTTCCGCTCGCGCCGCGCTCAAGGCCGTGCCACCCTCTATCCGGGAGGCTGCGCTCGGCGTCGGCGCCTCGCGCACCCAGGCGGTCTTCCACCACGTGCTGCCGCTGGCCATGCCCGGCATCCTGACCGGCTCCATCATTGGTCTGGCGCAAGCCCTGGGCGAGACGGCCCCGCTTTTGATGATCGGCATGGTCGCCTTCATCGCCGACCCGCCCACGCTGGGCCTGTCGGGCTTCACCGAACCGGCCACCGTGATGCCGGTTCAGATTTACATTTGGTCTTCAAGCGCAGAGCGCGCCTTCGAAGCGCGCACCGCCGCAGCGATCCTGGCGCTGTTGACGCTGCTCGTCAGCTTCAACGCCGTCGCCATCTATCTGCGGCGCCGCTTCGAACGGAGATGGTAGGTAGATGTCCATGAGTCTCGATTTTCCGGTCGACAACCCGCCAACGCGGTATCACCCGCTGACGACGCAATTGCCGATCAAGGTCGCCACCGATGCGGTCAGCGTGCGCTATGGCGACAAGCTGGCGCTCGAAGATGTCTCGCTGGAGATTCCGGATCGGGCGGTCACCGCCTGCATCGGTCCGTCCGGCTGCGGCAAATCCACCTTTCTGCGCTGCCTGAACCGGATGAACGACACCATCGACACCGCGCGCGTCAGCGGATCGATCCGCATTGATTCCGAGGAAGTGAACGGCCGCGATGTGGACCCGGTGGTGCTGCGCGCCCGGGTGGGCATGGTTTTCCAGAAGCCCAACCCCTTCCCGAAATCGATCTATGAGAACGTCGCCTATGGCCCGCGCATTCACGGTCTGGCCGAAACCAAGGCCGAGCTTGACCACATCGTCGAGACCAGCCTGATCAAGGCGGGCCTCTGGGCGGAAGTGGCCGACCGTCTGCATCATCCGGGCACCTCGCTCTCGGGCGGCCAGCAGCAGCGTCTCGTCATCGCCCGCGCCATCGCGGTGAACCCCGAAGTGATCCTGATGGATGAGCCGTGCTCGGCGCTCGACCCCATCGCCACCGCACGCATCGAGGAACTGATCGACGAACTGCGCGAGAACTATTCGCTGATCATCGTGACCCACTCCATGGCCCAGGCCGCACGGGTGTCCCAGATGACGGCCTTCTTCCACCTCGGAAAGCTCGTGGAATACGGGCCGACCGAGGAGATCTTCACCAACCCGCTCGATCAACGCACCCAGGACTACATCACCGGACGTTTCGGATAAGCCCCGCGCAATCGGACCTTTGAAAGGCCTACGCAATGAACACGTCGCACACCGCGCCGCATATCGTCAAAGCCTTCTCCGAAGAGCTTGAACAATTGACCGCCGATGTGGCGGCCATGGGCGGGCTGGCCGAGAGCATGGTCAGCGACGCGCTTCAGGCTGCGTCCAGCCGGGACGGGGATCTGGCCGACGAAGTGCGTCTGCGGGACGCCCAGGTCGACCAGATGCAGCGCGATATCGAGAAGAAGATCATCCGGCTGCTGGCCCTGCGCCAGCCGATCGCCCAGGATTTGCGGGTCTGCATCGCCGCGCTGAAGATCGTCTCCGATCTCGAACGCGTGGGCGATCTGGCCAAATCCATCGCCCGGCGCGTGCACACGCTGAACGCCTCCGACCCGACCGCCCTCAACGGCGCCGTCGAGCGCATGGGCCGCGTCGTGCAAAGCCATCTGCACCAGGTTCTGGACGCGTACGCAACGGGCGAAGCCAGCCGCGCCGTCGCCGTCTGGGAACGCGATGACGATGTGGACGAGCATTACAACGCCCTGTTCCGCGACCTCGTCACCGCCATGCGCGAGGACGGCTCGATGATCGAGCCGGGCGCGCATCTGCTCTTCATCGCGAAGAATCTCGAGCGTATCGGCGACCATGCCACGAACGTCGCCGAAGTGGTCCATTACCTGGTTACCGGGCAAGAGCTGACGGCTGATCGGCCGCGCGGCCCTCGTCCAGAAACGTCCTAGCGAAGGGGGTTCGCCATGCAACCGCATGTACTGGTCGTAGAAGACGAAGACGCTCTGTCCGAGCTGCTCTCGTACAATCTCAAGAAGGAAGGCTTCCGGGTCTCCCTCGCCGCCGATGGCGAAGAGGCGATGATGCTGGTGGAAGAGCGCCAACCCGATGTGGTGGTGCTCGACTGGATGCTGCCGAAGATCTCCGGCATCGAGGTCTGTCGTCGGCTCAGAAGCCGTCACGAGACGCGCAACCTGCCGATCATCATGCTGACGGCGCGCGGCGAGGAAGCCGATCGGATCCGCGGCCTCGACACCGGGGCGGACGACTACATCGTCAAACCCTTCCTGATGAAGGAGCTGTTCGCGCGAGTTCGCGCCGTCCTGCGCCGCATCCGGCCGGGCCTGGCGGAGGACTCTGTCACGGTCGGGGACATCACGATCGACCGCGTCGCCCACCGGGTGGTGCGATCCGACCTTGAAATCCATCTGGGTCCGACCGAGTTTCGCCTTCTGGACTATCTGATGCAGCACCCCGGGCGCGTGTTCTCGCGCGAGCAACTGCTTGATGCGGTGTGGGGCTCTGATGTTTATGTGGAGGCGCGCACGGTAGACGTGCATATTGGTCGCCTGAGAAAGGCGCTCAGCGCAGGCGGAGAACACGATCCGATCCGGACCGTTCGCTCGGCCGGCTATGCCCTGAACGCCGCCTGACCCATCGAAATGCGACGCCTAAGGAGCTGCAGACCCTGCGGCGTCGTTAAAAAGGCCGGCCTGGTTCGCCAGGCCGGCCTTTAACTTTTCAGGTCTGTGAAGTCGCCTAGAGGACTTCAAACAGGCCCGCAGCGCCCATGCCGCCGCCCACGCACATGGTGCAGACGACGTATTTCACGCCGCGGCGCTTGCCTTCGATCAGGGCGTGGCCGACCATGCGGGCGCCCGACATGCCATAGGGGTGGCCGACCGAGATCGCGCCGCCATTGACATTGAGGTTCTCGTTGGGAATGCCCAGCTTGTCACGGCAGTACAGGACCTGCACGGCGAACGCTTCGTTCAGTTCCCACAGACCGATATCATCCATGGTCAGGCCATTGGCCTTGAGAAGCTTCGGCACGGCGTAGACCGGACCGATGCCCATCTCATCCGGGTCGAGGCCCGCCACCGCAATGCCGCGATAGGCGCCCAGCGGCTGAAGACCGCGTTTCTCCGCTTCCTTGCCTTCCATCAGCACGGCTGCGGATGCGCCGTCAGACAGCTGGGAGGCGTTGCCCGCCGTGATGAACTTGCCTTCCTTGATCTGCTGACCATTGGCGAAGACGGGGTTCAGCGATTGCAGGTTATCCAGCGTGGTGGACGGACGGTTGCCCTCGTCCTTCTCCAGCGTGACCTCCTGCTTGGAGATTTCGCCGGTCGCCTTGTCCTTCACCAGCATGGTGGAGGGCAGCGGCACGATCTCGTCGTTGAACTTGCCCGCTTCCTGCGCCGCAGCGGTGCGTTGTTGCGATTGCAGGGCGTACTCGTCCTGGGCCTCGCGCGAGACGCCGTAGCGTTCGGCCACGATCTCGGCGGTTTCCAGCATGGACATGTACAGATCAGGGCGGTGCTCATTGATCCACGGATCAAACGCCTTGTGCAGGTTCATGTGCTCGTTCTGCACCAGGGAGATCGACTCAAGGCCCCCGCCCACGGTGACGTTCATGCCGTCCGAGATGATCTGCTTGGCGGCGGTGGCGATCGCCATCATGCCCGAGGCGCACTGGCGGTCCATGCTCATGCCCGACACAGAGGTCGGCAGGCCGGCGCGGATGGCCGCCTGGCGGCCAATGTTCTGGAAGGTCGAACCCTGCTGCATGGCGGCGCCGATGATCACGTCCTCGATCTCGTCGGGGGCGACCTTGGAGCGTTCCACGGCGTGCTTGATGGCGTGGCCGCCCAGTTCCTGGGCCTGGGTGTCGTTGAAGGCGCCGCGATAGGCCTTGCCGATCGGCGTACGGGCGGTGGAGACGATAAGCGCTTCACGCATGGTGAGGCTCCTTTGCTGGCTTAAAGGATGGGAACCTAGCCCAGGGCGAGGTCGAAATGCTTGGCGGCGTACTGGATGAACTTGAAGGTCTGGCGCGCGCCCTCTTCAAATTCCTCCTGGCCGTGATCAGAGGTGATCTTGTCGATATTGGCGAGCACGTTCTCCGCCGTCTGGTCTTCCGGCGGCAGATAGATGCCCGGCGTTTCATAGATCTTGGTGGCGGCGTAACCGCCCGCGCCGGCGCACAGAATGGTGCGCTCGGGCGCGGTTTCGGCGCACAGGGCGACCAGGCCGGCGGTGACGCTTTCCGGCGTCATCAGCTTGGCGGCCTCTTCAGGGATCAGCCCTTCGGTCATGCGGGTATGGGCGGTCGGGGACAGGGTGTTGACCTTGATGTTGTTCTTGCGCCCTTCCAGATGGAGGACGTTCATCAGGCCCACAACCCCCATCTTGGCGGCGCCATAGTTGGACTGGCCGAAATTGCCATAGATTCCAGAAGATGAGCTGGTCATCACGATCCGGCCATATCCGGCCTCCTTCATGTGATCCCAGACCGCC
The DNA here is from genome assembly GCF_000152745.1 of Oceanicaulis sp. HTCC2633. GTDB lineage: Bacteria > Pseudomonadota > Alphaproteobacteria > Caulobacterales > Maricaulaceae > Oceanicaulis. The sequence continues at coordinate 2,727,540 of NZ_CH672428.1, read as the reverse complement.
TTGGTGCAGACGACCGAGCCCCAGAGATGGACTTCCATCACGGCGCGGAAGTCATCCAGGGTCATCTTGGAGAAGCTCTTGTCGCGCAGGATCCCGGCATTGTTGACCAGGATGTCGACCTTGCCCCAGGTCTCGCGCGCGGCGTCGACCATGGCGGTGACTTCATCAGGCTTGGTGACGTTGGCGCCGTTGGCGATGGCCTCGCCGCCGGCGGCCTTGATCTCTTCAACGACGGTTTCCGCCGCGCTCAGGGACGAACCGGTGCCATCCACCGCGCCGCCCAGATCGTTGACGACCACCTTGGCGCCGCGACGCGCCAGCTCCAGTGCGTGTGAACGTCCAAGACCGGCGCCGGCGCCGGTTACAATGGCGACGCGGCCATCAAAACGAATATCGCTCATGGCAAAATGCCTCCCTGATCAATCGGTCTTTTCGCGTATGCGAACCGGTTTTGATCAGGAAAGCAATTGCTGCGGCGCCGCGCAAGGTACTTAAGCTATAAAAGAAAGGCCGGCTCAGCCACCCTGTCGAACCCGCTGCGGCAGATGAAAGCCTGCACCGATGCGTTCGAAAGGCCGGAAATGAAATCCGGGTCGGTCAGCGGGTGTCGGCCATCCGCTGACGGCTTGATCTGGCTGCGGTCATCACTCATGCCGCCCACATGACGCTCCCAGTCGTCCAGCGCCTCTTCGACAGCCTGGGGATCAAGATTGAGGGCGTCGACACACGCCGAGAGCCGGGCGCCCGTCGTGTGGCGCAGATCGAGGACGATCTGCAGCTTGAGCACTTCCTCGATCGGCCAGAGGCGCATCCGGCCGCCATGGGGACGCACCCCATGCACCGCCTTGATGAAGCCCAGCCGCTGAAGGTGACGCAGCACGCCCGTCGAGACCGGACGATCCACCGCTTCGGTGATCACTTCGTCATCGGTGAGCAGCTTGCGAAGACGCCAATCATAGACCAGCAGTGCGCCCAGCGCGCCCGGGTCCCGCAGGGTGAAATCCGTCCGTTCAGCAAGTGCAGCCATAAGAGCCCCCTATGCCCACGCTTCAGTGATTCTGAATGCGTATAATGAGTTTGTCTAATAAACATATTCGTCGAATTGTCTTAATGAACAATTTCGAGAATTCATGAGTTATATGCGAATAACTCTCAATCATCTCTTTCAAAATACTGATTTTATTGCACCGCTCCGGTCAGCGTGCCGAAGTGGCACATAGACCTTGGTGGAACCCTGGCCAATCGCTGCGTGAGCTTTTCATTCGCCGAATCAGTTCACCGAAATCAATATAAACACGTTCGATCGCCTCCGGGCCCAAGCTGCACCGGATCGTCTAGCCGTGCTCACTCTCCGGTTCCGAGAGGAGGCGTTGGTAACTCTCCACCAGCGCCAGATAGGGCGGAACATGGGTGTTCTGCAGCCCCTGCCCCGTCTCGACAGCCATCCGGATCTCGAAATGAAGATGGATGGTCGTCGCATTCCCGCCAAACTCGTTGGAGACGAGCCCAAGGCGCTGTCCCCGCACAACCTCATCGCCCGGCGCAATCAGCAGGCTGTCCCGGTCCAGATGCAGATAGGTGTAACGCACGCCCTCCGGGCTCATCAGCCTGACCGAGTAACTTCCCACTGAGGTGATCACGCCGTCCCCCGCCGCCACCGCCCAGTGACGGGCGTCCTCACAGCTGGCCGGACGAATGTCCTGGCCCTGATGCCCCGTTCCGGCCGGACACAGTGGCGTGGCGTAACCGCGCGTCTCGCAGAAATTGTCACGCCAGGCATAGCTGTAATTCTCGGCGTCGCACTGACCGCCGCCGGGGCCCAGATACCCGCCATGGCCATAGACCTGAGAGTTCGCATACGCCTGACCCGCCTCGAGCGGGAAGCGCATCTGCGGCGCGTAATTGATCTGCAAGGCCTGCCCGACGCCGCTATCGGGCGCCAGATCGCCCGGCGGCAAGAAGGCCACAGGGTCCAGACCGTCATCCAGCAACGGACCTTCCGGCTCAGGCTCGGGCTCGCGCTCGGGCTCGGGCTCGGGCTCGGGTTCGGGCTCGGGTTCGGGCTCGGGTTCGGGCTCAGGCTCGGGTTCGGGCTCAGGTTCGGGCTCAGGTTCGGGCTCAGGCTCCATGAAGGGGTCTTCGCCCATAATAGGCGCATCAGGCGCCGGCGGCGGCGCCTGAATTGGCCAGAGCACCAGAAGCGCTCCACCCAGGATCGCGACCAGAACTGCAAGAACCAGCTCGACAGGACGGGGCATCATGGGGCCTCCCTGTCACGCGTACCGGGCATGAGCTGCAAGGACGCCCAGAGCCCCTCGCCATACTCCGGCGCGGTGCAGCGCGGATCCGTCTCGGGCGCCTCGCATTCCAGCGTTATGGAATAGGCCGCGTTATAGCGGTTGAACGTGATTTCCCGGCCATAGGCGGTGGGCGTGCTGCGATAGCCTTCCGCCCCCGCGCCGCGCAGATGACGTGCGGTGAGCGCGTCCGGCGGCGCAGCATGCGCGAGGCGCGTGCCGAAGACCTCGATCAACAGCCCCTCGCCCTGGATGACGAGCGTATAGAAATCGCCCCGCGCGTAGAGACGCGCACCCGCAAGCGGATTGAACCGCAGCGCTTCCTGCGTTGGCGTGAGGATCGGAACTTCGGTCTCACCCCCCTGTTCCACCGTCACGTTTTCCGGGATGACGGGTCGCGGCATGGCGCGAACCGCCGTGAACCCGGCCCGCTGGCGCTGGAGCACGTCCTGGCGCACAGCCTGCCAGTCCACGTCGACAGCAATCGGCGTGTCGGGCTGGGGACGGATGGGCTGAGCCGCGCCCAGACGGGCAGGCTGGGCGCTGGCGGCGCACGCCATCACCCCCGCCAGAGCCCCTCCGGCCAGAATGATGGCAATGCGTCGCGCCGCCCGTCCTTGCATGCGCCCCTCCGAGACCACGGGCGCATTTTAATCGATTATTAACCAACTGACGACGCTTTTCAGCGCGCCCGTCAAACGGCTTTGGTCTCAGAGACTTGATCTGGCTCTGGGGCAAACCAGGCATAGACCGCCGGCAGGATGAACAAGGTCACGAGCGTCGAGCTGATCAGCCCCCCGATCACCACGACCGCCAATGGTCGCTGGACCTCGGACCCGACCCCGCTGGCGAACAGCAGGGGCGCAAGGCCGAGCATGGTGGTTGCGGCCGTCATGAGCACGGGCCGCACCCGCAGGAGCGCGCCCTGAACGCTCAGGGCCTCACGATCTCCGCCCCCGAGCGCCAACCGGTCCAGAAACGAGACCAGCACCATGGCGTTGCCGAGCGCGATGCCAAAGAGAGCAATGAAGCCCACCGACGCCGGCACGGACAGGTTCAGCCCGGCCAGCCAGAGCGCGACAAGGCCGCCCACCAGCGCCAGCGGGATGTTCAGCACGATCAGCAGCGCGCTCTTCACCCGCCCGAACGCAGCCAGCAAGAGAAGGAAGACCAGCCCGAGCGTCACCGGCACGATCAGGGCGAAGCGGGCATTGGCCTGCTGTTGCAGCTCGAACTGCCCGCCCCATTCCAGAAGATAGCCTGGCGGCAGATCAAGCTCGGTCTGAACCGCGGCCTGCGCCTCTTCAACAAAGGAGCCGATATCGCGATCGCGCACATTGGACTGGATCGTGATGAAACGCCGACCATTTTCCCGCGTGACCTGACGCGGTCCCTCGATCCGCTCCACCCGCGCCAGCGCGCCCAGGGGCAGACGTTCGCCATTGGGCCCCTCGATCAGGGTTCGGGCAATGCGCTCGGGCGTGTTCCGGTCGCCTTCGGCATAGCGCGCGATGATGTCAAAGCGGCGCACGCCGTCAAACACCTGACCCGCGTGCGCCCCGCCGATCGCATCCTGCACCGTCTCTAGCACATCGGCCACCTGCAGCCCGTAGCGGGCGATGGCGGCGCGATCGACCTCGATGCTGATTTGCGGGGCGCCGCCGACCTGTTCGACCTGCACGTCCGCCGCGCCCCTGACGGCTCCGACAACCGCGGCGATTTCGCTCGCCTCCTGCGCCAACACCTCGGTGTCGGGTCCGAAGAGCTTGATGGCGATCTCGGCGCGCGAGCCGGTCAGAAGCTCGTCCGTCGCCGCGGCGATGGGCTGGGTGAAGTTGAACTGGGCGCCGGGAAAGTCCTCGAACGCTTCGCTCATCTGCGCCAGCAGAGCCTCCTGATTGCGCACAGCCCCCCATTCGGATCGGGGTTTCAGGGCCAGAAAGGATTCCGCATTGTTGACCGGGTCGGCATGGGCGCCCACCTCGCCCCGGCCCACGCGCGTGACGACGCGCTCGACCTGCGGGAAACGTTCGAGCACATCCTGTTCAAAGCGGGTGACGGTCTCCCGCGCCGCATCGAGCGAAATCGAGGGCGCCATGGTCATGCGCACCAGAATGTCGCCTTCATTGAGCCGCGGCGAGAATTCAGACCCCAGGCGGATGAAGGCGAGCGTCCCCGTGGCCAGCATCAAGGCGGCGAGCCCGGCAGCCAGCCCCCGTCGCGCCACGAGGTAACCGATGGCGGCGCCCAGACGATGGCCCGCCCCGGGCGCTGCATCCGTCTGGGCAGGACGCGGGGGCGCTTTGAGCAAGCGGCTGGCGGCCGGCGCGATGACCAGGGCGAACACCAGCGACCCCGCCATGGCGAGGATCACGGCGAAGGCCAGCGGGCGGAAGGTCTTCCCCTCCACCCCCTGCAAGGTGACAATGGGCAGGAAGACCAGCATCACGATCGCGATCGAGAAGCCGAGAGGCTTGATCACCTCAGCCAGTGAAGAGGCGAGCAGCAAGGTCCGCTCGCCGCCCGCGCCCTCCGCCAAACGTCGGCGCGCATTCTCCACGATCACGACCGCGCCATCCACCATCATGCCGATGGCGATGGCGATGCCGCCCAGAGACATCAGGTTCGCCGAAACGCCCAGCAAGCGCATGGCGATCAGCGCGAAAGCGACCGAGAACGGAATGGAGGCGGCGACGATCAGGCCGGGCCGCCAGCCGCCCATGAACGCCATGAGCAGCACCACCACCAGAAGCGCGCCCTGCCATAAGGCCGTCGTCATTGTGGAAACCGCCTGGTTCACCAGTTCTGACTGGTCATAATAGGGGCGCGCGACGACGCCTTCAGGCAAAGCGGCGTTGACCGCTTCCAGCCGCTCCGTCACGGCGGCTATGACCGCGTTGGTGTTGGCGCCGGTCAGCTTCAGGACAAGGCCGGCGACCACCTCTCCATCCCCGTTCATGGTGGCGAGCCCCTGGCGCGGGGCGCCGCCCACGACGATGTCGGCGATCTCGTTCATCACCACCGGCACGCCATTTACGGCCTTCACCACGACCTGGCGCAAATCCGCCTCGCCGTGCAGCAGCCCCTCGGCGCGCACCGTGTATTGTTCGTCATTCTCGACAATGTACTGCGCGCCCGCGTTGAGGTTCGCCCGCTCGAGCGCCGTGATGACGTCCGCCATGGAGAGGTCGTACTGGATCAGCGCCTGAGGCCTGACATTGACCTGGTATTGCCGCTCATACCCGCCGAGCGAGAGCACTTCGGTGACCCCGGGCACGGTCTGGAGGTCCAGCTTCACCAGCCAGTCCTGCAAAGTGCGCAGGCCGATCAGATCCGCGTCCGCACTGTCGAGATAATAAAAGAGCACCTGACCCAGCCCGGTCGTGATCGGCCCGAGTTCAGGCTCGCCAAACCCCTGCGGGATATCCTCCCGCGCCGCCGACAGGCGTTCGGAAACGAGCTGTCGGGCCAGATAGATATCTGTCCCGTCCTCGAAATACGCCGTCACCACGGACAGGCCGAAGGTGGAGTTTGACCGCACTTGCTCAAGACCCGGAAGGCCGCTCATCGCGGTCTCCACCGGAAAGGTCACATAGCGCTCCACCTCCTGCGGGGAGAGCCCGTCGGTGACCGTGAACACCTGAACCAGGGGCGGCGTGATATCGGGAAAGGCGTCCACCGGCAGGGTCCGCCAGGACCAGCCCCCCGCCAGGAAGACGGCCACGAAGGCGATCACGGCGAAACCGCGGGCGGAGACGATGCGGTCGGTCCAGCTCCGGCGGGCCGCCCCTGAGACGCTAGTGGTTATGGCCATCGCCGAACGCCCCCTTCTGAAGTTCTGATTTCAGGGCGAAGGCGCCGGTCACGACAATCGGATCACCCTCCTGAAGGCCGGAGACAATCTCGACAAAATCCGCGCCGCGGCGTCCAAGCCGCACCGGTCGGGGCTCGAAGCCGTCATCCTCGGGCACGAAGATCACGCTCTCTCCATTGAGGGTCTGAACCGCGCTTGCCGGCGCGCGCAGCAGCCGCCCCGCCTGACCGTCCTCCAGTTCAACAGTGACGAAGGCGCCGGGCATCAGCCGGGATGTCTCATTGTCCACGATCAGCCGGGCGAGGCCGGTACGCGTCTCCGCGCCGATCTGGGGCGCGACGAAACTCACCTCGGTCTCGATGATCTCGCTCTCGCTCAGACGAATGCGCGCGCGGGCGCCGGGGCGGACCCGCATCAGATCCGGGCCGTAGATGGCCGCATCTACCCACACCCGGGAGGCGTCGGCGATGGTGAAGGTCGGCATGACGTCGCCGGCTTCGGCGAACTCGCCGCGCACCGCATGGCGTTGGGTGATCACCCCGCTCATAGGCGCCCTCAGGGCATATCGGCTCAGCGCGCCGGTCTCGGGATCGGCCAGAGTGTCACGCGCCGCTTCATCAATACCCAGCGCATCCAGCTGGAACTCGGCGCTGCGCACCGCGATCCGCGCTTCCTCAAGCTCCCGACGCGCGGTCTGGAACCGGCTCTCGGTGGAGACGCCGCGGTCAAACAGCTCGCGTTCACGCTCGAATTCGGGCCGCACCAGCTCCAGCGCGGCCAGCGCGGAAAGATAGGCCGCCTTGGCTTCCGCGAGCTCGCGGCTGTCAACAATGGCCAGCAGATCTCCGGCCTCGACGCTGTCGCCCATGCTGGCATGGACCTCCCGGATCACGCCTTCCACCGGTGCGGAGACAAGCGCAATGCGGTTCTCGTCAAATCGGACTTCGCCGGGCAGCTCGATCCAGCCGCCAACCGGGCCGGTGCTCACTGCGCCGAGGGCGATGCCCAGGGCCTGGCGGTCCTCGGGCGAAAGGCTGATCAGGTCGTGCGCTTCACCGTCGTCATGATCATGGGCGCTTTCACTCCCGTGATCGGCGTCGGTTTCATCATGGTCGTGCGAGTCTGGCCTGGAAGGCGCATCGTCACACCCGGCAAGCGCGAGCGAAATCGCTGCCATACATGCAGCGAGGGGGAAGGCGAAACGCCCTCCATCAATCTGGAAAATCATGGGTATCCCTGAAGGTCAGTGCGTCGGAAACAGGTTCAGACGATGACGCTCCGGGGCGGGGAATAGGGCGGCGCGGTGATCCGCGTGCTGAAGGACTGGGGACGCAGGACCCGCTTCATGGCGCTTTCAGACACCATGGCCGGTTCGACCAGTCCGGGCAGTAGGTCAAGATGGTGGGTCACACAGGCGTCCTGGCACGGCGCGTCGACCTCATGGTGGTCATGATCAGCCTCGGCATGATGAACCGAATGCCCCTGGCCTGCGCCGACTGTCAGATCGTCCGCCGCACACGCCATCTGCGCACTGACCATCAGGACGGTCAGCGCCAGCAGCAGCATATGAAACGGGCGGTGCAGCATCGTCGCAACGATAGCCAACACCGCCCGTCCGGACAAGCACGCCTGGTGCGCGCAAGACGTCTAGCTGACCAGCTGCTCACGCAGTTTGCGCGACGCCATGACAAAGCCGATCAGGCTGGTCGCGCCGAACACGGCCACCACGATGATGGCCCAGCGCAGGCCTTCAGCCACATCCATGCCGCTGGCCGAGAAGCTGTCAGAGAGCAGGCCGACACTCAGCGGCCCAAGCCCCAGACCGATCAGATTGATCACGAACAGCAGAAGCGCCGAAGCGGTCGCGCGGGTCTGCGGACGCACCAGCCCCTGGGCCGTTGCGAAGATCGGCCCGTACCAGACCGCGTTCAGCAGCACCGGAATGGTCAGAAGGATCAGAGACAGCGACACCGAAGGGGTCAGCATGGCCCACAGGAAGGGCGGCACGGACAACACCGAGGCAATGGCGGGCACCAAGGTGTAGGCGCGTGCATCCTTGCGGCCCACATGATCGGAAATGAACCCGCCCAGATAGGTGCCGATCGCGCCGAAAATCCCGATCAGGATCCCGAGCACCAGACCGATGAAGCCGATCGGGCCCAGCGCCACACCGGTGAGATTTTCCAGATTCTGGGAAATCGCCGCCAGACCGTCAGTGTGGTTGCGCATGTAGAACGAGCCGTAAAAGGCGATATGGCCGTAGGAAACCATGGCATTGATCGCTGCGCCGAACGCAATCCACCAGAAGGCGGATTTTCCGCGCAATTCGCGGGCGGCGTCGCCAAGGGTCGGGCCGGTATCGGTCGGCTCCTTGGGCCGGTCCGCACGCGGCTCGGGCAGGGTGAACCAGGCAAGCAGCGCCATCAGCACGCCCGGCGCGCCCGCCACCAGGAAGGCGGCCCGCCAGCCATACGCGTCCGCGATAAGACCGCCCAGCGCCATGCCCGCCAGAGAGCCCAGCGGAATGCCGAGCGAATAGAAGGCCAGCGCCGAGGCGCGTTTCTCTTTGGGGGCGTAATCGGAGATCAGCGAGTGCGCGGGCGGCGTGCACCCCGCCTCGCCCACCCCGACGCCGATCCGCGCCAGAAGCAGTTGGACGAAATTGGTCGCCAGACCGCACGCCATGGTGAACAGACTCCAGATCGCCACGGCGACGGAAATGATCTTCACCCGATTGCCGCGTTCTGCGAGCCGCGCGATGGGCAGGCCGAGAAAGGTGTAGAACAGGGCGAAGGCCAGGCCGGTCAGCACGCCGACCTGCCAGTCCGCCAGGCCCAGCTCGAGCTTGATCGGCTCGGCCAGGATGTTGACCACCTGACGGTCAAGAAAGTTCAGGATGTAGATCACTAACAGCACCGTCAGCGCATAACGCCGCTTGGGCGCCGCCAGGGGCGGAACGGTTGGATGTTCGGATGCGGCCTCGGCCATGATGGACTCCCCGGAAATCTTGTTTTGTTTTTTGTTGGCGCGCGTTTAACGGCTGCGCGCCAGAGCCGGATTGCAGGCCCTAGTTGAACCGCCCGTTCTCTTCCGCCTTGCGCCGCAGGAACGGGCTGATCTCGAAGCTGTCCGCGAGGCGGTCGGCATGCTTTTCCAGACCCTCGAGCACGGTTTTCGCGCCGATCTGGTCCGCCCAAAACATCGGCCCGCCGCGATAGGTCGGCCAGCCATAGCCATACACCCAGACCACATCGATGTCTGAGGCGCGCTGGGCGATGCCTTCATCGAGGATCTTGGCCCCTTCATTGACCATGGGATAGAGCAGGCGTTCGCGAATCTCCTGATCGTCAATCGCGCGTTGCTCATAGCCGGCCTTTTCGGCGAACTCGGCGATCAGGCGCTCGACGTGCTCGGACGGCGCGCCGCGGCGGTTCTGGTCGTAATCGTAAAAGCCTGCGCCGGTCTTCTGGCCCCGGCGATCCTGTTCGCACAGGATTTCGCGCACCGTGGAAGACGAGGTGGCGTCCGGATCCCAGCCAATGTCCAGACCGGCCAGATCCGCCATCTGGAACGGCCCCATGGGCAGGCCGAACTCCACCAGCACCCGGTCCACATCCCAGGGCTTGGCGCCCTCAAGGATCAGGCTGTTCGCTTCCGCCTGGCGCTGGGCCAGCATGCGATTGCCGATGAAGCCATGGCAGACCCCGGCGACCACAGCCACCTTGCCGATCCTGCGCGACAGATCCATGGCGGTCGCCAGAACCGTGTCGGCAGTCTTCGCGCCGCGAACAATTTCCAGCAATTTCATGATATTGGCCGGCGAGAAGAAGTGCAGGCCAAGCACCGATTCAGGCCGCTGGGTCACCGCCGCAATCTCATTCACATCCAGATAGCTGGTGTTGGTGGCGAGGATGGCGTCCTTCTTGGCGATCGAATCCAGAGCCGTGAAGATCTCCTTCTTGATCCGCATCAGCTCGAAGACCGCCTCGATGATCAGGTCACAGTCCGACAGGGCGTCCATCTCCAGTGTCGGCGTGAGAAGCGCCATGGCCTTTTCAACCTGGTCCTGGCTCAACCGTCCCTTGGCGGCGCTGGCCTCGTAATTCTTGCGAATGGTCGCCACGCCGCGATCAAGCGCAGCCTGTTCGCGCTCCACAAGGGTCACAGGGATCCCGGCGGACAGAAAATTCATGGTGATCCCGCCGCCCATGGTGCCCGCGCCGATCACGCCGACACTGGACACAGTCTTGCGCGGCGTGTCCTTGGCGATGTCATCAATCTTGGCGGCGGCGCGTTCGGCGAAGAACAGGTGCCGCAGCGCGGCGGACTGGTCGCCCGTCATCAGCTTGGTGAACAGTTCGCGTTCCAGTTTCAGCCCTTCGGACAAGGGCTTCTCGGTCGCCGCCTTCACCGCCTCGATACAGGCCTGCGGCGCGTCCATGCCGCGGAAGCGGCGGGCGTTTTTCTGGGCGAAGGCATGAAAGACCTCCGCATCCGCAGAGAGCTTGTCCGTTCGCGCGCCGGTGCGGCGCGGACCGTCGGCAATCCTGGCTCTGGCGAATGCGATGGCTGCGTCGCGCAGCTTATCCGCCTCCACCAGCTCATCCACCAGACCAAGGCTTTGCGCCTTTTCCGCCGAGATCGGGTCACCTTTCGCGATCATCTCGAGCGCAGCTTCCACACCGACCACCCGCGGCAATCGCTGGGTGCCGCCTGCGCCCGGCAACAGGCCGAGTTTCACCTCCGGAAGGCCCAGCTTGGAGCCGCGTGCGGCCACCCGATAATGCGCGCCCAAGGCCACTTCCAGCCCGCCGCCCAGCGTCGTGCCGTGCAGAGCCGCGACAACGGGCTTGTCCAGCGCTTCGATCGCTTCGATCACTTCGGGCAGCGAGGGGGATTGGGGCGGCTTTCCGAACTCGGTGATGTCGGCGCCCGCATGGAAGGTCCGTCCGTCAGCGGCGATCACCACGGCCTTCACTGCGGCATCGGACCCGGCGGCTGTGACAGCGTCCATGAGGCCGGACCGCACCGCATGGGAAAGCGCGTTCACCGGCGGATTGTCCGAGACGATCACCAGCACGCCGTCCGTCACCTGAGTCTTCACTGTCATTGCGTTTGCCTCTTTGCGTCTTGCTTCAGCATACCGATTTTTCTATCGCCTGATCACGGCGGTCAAGGATCGTGCGATGAGATTTGATCATTTGCGGTTCGCGCAAGCATGATCTAGCGTTTGAAAATACAATATATATAAGCCTTGGAGGAAACATGATGGGCGCGCGCGAATGGCCCGCGCTTACGGCGCAAGCCGCTCAGGAGCAGCTGTGCGCGCCGGGGGCGCTTTTCGAATTTACGGTACAACAGATCAATGGCGCGCCCGTTCGGGTGTGGAAGAACGGACCGCAAGTCCTGCCCGATCTGGTCGAAGCCGCAAAGGCGCACGGCGACCGGGACTTCATGGTGCTCAATGATGAGCGGGTCAGCTTTGACGCCTTCCGGCGCGCCACCGCCCATCTGGCCGACGCCTTGCTCGCGCGCGGCGTCGAGCCGGGCGACCGGGTGGCGATCGCCATGCGCAACCTGCCTGAATTTCCCATCGCCTATTTCGCCATTACCGCCATCGGCGCCATCGTCGTGCCGCTGAACGCCTGGTGGACCGGGCCCGAGCTCGAGTATGCGATAAGGGACAGCGGCGCGCGCACCCTGATCTGCGACGCCGCGCGCTGGCAAGTCCTGGCCGGTCAGGCGATTGCATGTGACGCCCTGGTCTGTCGCGCAACGCCGGGCGCAGCGCCCGAACGCCTTGAAGACCTGATCGGAGCGCCGAAGGACTGGGCGAAGCTCGACCCTCGCCCCCTGCCCGAAATCCATATCGCCCCGGACGATCCGGCCACCCTGTTTTACACCTCCGGCACAACCGGCAAGCCGAAAGGCGCGCTCGGCACCCATCGCAGCTCGATGAGCAATGTGCTGTCCACCGCCTATGCCGGCGCCTTCGCCGCCCTGCGACGCGGCGAGCCGGTGCCCGAGCCGGAACCGCGCGCCTCGCTTCTGCCCATTCCGCTGTTTCACGTCACCGCCTGCAATGCGCGCATGCTGTCGAGCGTGCATGTGGGCCACAAGACCGTGCTGATGGACAAGTGGGATCCGCTGGAAGCGCTCCAATTGATCGAACGCGAGCAGATCACCCATACGGGCGGCGTGCCCGCCATCGCCTGGAGCCTGATCGAGCATCCGCGCCGCAAGGAGTTTGACCTCTCCTCCCTGACCGGGGTCGCCTATGGCGGCGCGCCCGCTGCGCCCGAGCTGGTGCGCCTGATCGCCGAGGATCTGAACTGCGAGCCGGGTACGGGCTGGGGCATGACCGAAACCAGCGGCACGGTCACCCGCCATGACGGCGAGGATTATCTGAACCGGCCCGACAGTTGCGGCCCGCCCGTGCCGGTGGCGGAACTCAAGATCATGAGCCTGGACGGCGAAACCGAACTGCCTGCCGGCCAGTCGGGCGAATTGTGGGCGCGCGGTCCGATGGTGGTTCGCGAATACTGGAACCGGCCCGACGCAACCGCAGAGACCTTCAAGGAGGGCTGGGTGCGCACGGGTGACGTCGCCCGGCTCGATGAGGAGGGTTTTTGCTACATCGTTGATCGCGCGAAGGATGTGATCATTCGCGGCGGCGAGAACATCTACCCTGTGGAGATCGAGAACCGCCTGTATGAGCATCCCGCCATTGTGGACGCCGCCGTGGCCGCGATCCCCCATCGCACCCTGGGAGAGGAGCCGGCCGCCCTTGTCACCCTGGCGTCCGGCGCACAGGCGGACGAGGCGGAGCTTCAGGCGTTCGTGCGCGAGGCGCTGGCGAGCTTCAAGACACCCGTCCTCGTGCGCGTTCATGACGGGCCGTTGCCGCGCAACGCCAGCGGCAAGATCCTGAAAACCGAAGTCAGGCGCATTCTGGCGGAACTCGCTGCCATGCGCGCCTCGGCATGACGGCGAGACGCGCTATAGCGGTGGCGTTTATCAGCAAGCGCTTTAGATTAACGCCATGACCGAGACAGGCCTTTCCGCCGCGGCGAGTCGCTATGACCGCAAGCGCGACCAGATCATTGCTGCGGCGACCGAGCTGATCAACGAGCTCGGCTATAAAGGCATGACCCTGACCAAGGTGGCCCAGGCCATCGAGCTGAACACGACCAGCATCACCTATTACTTCAAGCGCAAGGAATTGCTGGCGGAAGCCATTCTGGAAGCGGCGATCGAGCGCTATAATCGCATCGTCGATCAGGCCGAGCTTGAGCCAACCCCCTTTGACAAGCTGCACCGCATGGTCTGGGCGACGCTGGAACAGTTTGCGCAGATCCGCTCGGGCGATGCGCCGCCGGTCGCGAACCTGTCCCACATTCGCAGCCTGAACGAACCGCTGCGCACGCGCCTCAGCGACCAGTACATCGTCATGTTCCGCCGCGTGCGCCGGTTTTTCGAGGAAGAGGACGGGTCACGCAAGCATCTGGCGACCGCGCAAACCCACGTCTTGCTCGAGAACCTGTTCTGGGCCCAGGCCTGGTTGCGACGCTATTCGCTGGGCGATTTCGAACGCGTGGCCCATCGCTTCAGCGAAGTACTGGCCTATGGCGTTTCCGGCGCGGGACGGGACTGGGATCCGGCCTTGCTGACCCTTGAAGAGCCCGAAACCGTCAAGGGGCTGGGCGACATGAATATCGCCTTTCTCAAGGCGGCCGCCATCACCATCAATGACTGGGGCTATCGCGGCGCGTCCGTGGACCGCATCGCGGCCGAGCTGTCCGTCACCAAGGGCAGCTTCTATCACCATTTGCAGAGCAAGGACGATTTGGTCCTGGCCTGCTTTGACCTGAGCTATGCCCGGGTCTCGCTCGCCCAGAGGGCCGCCGAGCGCATTGAAGGCGACCATCACCGCAAGCTGTGCGCCTCGGTCGCATCCTTGCTGGCGCTGCAGTTCTACGGGGATTCCCCGCTCCTGCGGACCACGGCGCTTTACGCCCTGCCCCCGGATGTTCGCGCCGGCGTCATTGAACGCTCTAACCGGATGGCGCGCCGCTATGCGGGCGTCCTGATCGACGGGATCACTGAATCCTCGATCAAGGCGATCGATCCGCTGATCGCCGCGCAGATGATCATGGCGACGCTGAACACGGCCTATGAGATGCGGCGTTGGGCCGAAGTCCAATCGCCCGAGCAGGCCATAAAGACCTACGCGTCGATCATCACGCGCGGGCTCATCCCCAACCGCTAGACACTGCGGACGGCCTCGCCCCTTCAGGCTGACAGGCGGATTGCGCTCGCGAGCGCCTACAAACCCGATATTCAAAAAGCGCCATTATTGCGCCGCAACACGTCGCAATAGCGAGAAATTTAATACGTACCGCTTTTTCTTTTTTCTTGAAAGCGACTGTAGAAGCTGTAGCGTTTTTGTGATCGGGGCGGATGGGAGGCTCACACTCGAACGCACTGCGTCCGGCGCGAACCGCGCCTGAGGGAAGGCCGGGGTCGGCCTGTGCGAACGCATCAACGACCCGAAAGAACAAGCGCCGGAAAGGCGCGACGAACTGCGGTCACAACCGCGAGGGACATGGCCTGCATGACAGGTCGGGAGGAGAACACGATGACGATCAAGTCAAAGCTCATGCTGGGGGCGGTTTGCGCGCCACTGGCCTTCATGGCGGTCACGCCCGCCTCCGCTCAGGAGAGCGCCAACCCTGCACAATCTGATGACGCCGCGATGCCGGTTGATCGCGTGATCATCACCGGCTCCTACATCCGCGGACGTGGTGAAGACGGCGCATTGCCGGTGGATGTGTTCGGCGCTCAGGAGCTGGATAATCGCGGCATCGACAGCCCGCTCGAATTCATGAAAACCCTGCCGTCTGTCGGCCCGGTCCTGGGCGATTCCAACCAGTTCGCCGCCGGCACCGAACAGGGCGTGGGCTCGATCAACCTGCGCAGCCTCGGCCGTGAGCGCACGCTGGTGCTGTTCAATGGCCGCCGGACGATCTCCAGCCCCGGCACCGGCTCGACCGACACCAACCTCATCCCCTTCTTCGCGGTTCAGCGCGTGGAAGTCCTCAAGGACGGCGCGGCGTCGACCTATGGCTCCGACGCCATCGCCGGGGTGGCCAACTTTGTGACCTACAACGCCTTTGAAGGCGTGGAAGTGTCCGGCAGCTACAATTTCATCGACGGCTCTGACGGCAATTACCAGGCCAGCGTGCTGGCCGGCGAGCGCTTCGGCAATGTGGATGTGATGGTTGGCGCCGGCTGGCAGCGGCGCAATGAACTGCCCAATACCGAGCGCGCCTTCACCCAGACCGAATACGCCGTGAACCCGACCGGCTATTCCTTCCTGTCCAATCCGGGCACCTATCTGCCGATCATTCCCGGCTTCGGCGTCGTGGGCATCGGCATTGACGGCCAACAGCTGGACACCTGCACCGCCATGGGCGGCATCCAGGGGACCTTCCCCACCTCTCCGACCAGCGCCTTCCCGGTCTGCCGCTATTCCTATGTGGATTTCAGCAATCTGGTTGAGGAAGAGGATCGCTATCAGATCTATGGCCAGATCGATGTGGATCTGGGCCCGAACACCACCTTCCACGCCGAGGCGATCTATGCGGGCATGGAAATGATCGATTACGCCGGTTCGCCCAGCTATCCGCCGGTTCAGGGGCCGCTGGGCCCGGGCAGCGCGAATGCGTTCTCCGTGCCGGCCTCAAACCCGGGCTATGCGGCCTATCTGGCGCAAACCTTCCCGGCCGGCTCGCCCGCCTATCTGTCCTCGCTGTCGAACATCTTGTTCTTCCGCCCCTTCGCGCTTGGCGGCAATCCGCTTGATGAGCGCGGCGCGGGCCTGGGCAGTGCGGAAAACGAGGCCTGGCGCATCTCGGGCGGGTTCGAGCATGACTTCTCGGACAATTTCAGCGCCCAGCTCTACGCCACCCTCATTCACTCCAACCGCAAGAATGCGGTCCGCGACTTCGTCGGCGACCGCCTGCAGCGCGCCATCAACGGCTTTGGCGGCGCCAGCTGCACAGGCAGCACGCCCGGCGCGAACGGGTGCCAGTACTTCAATCCGTTCATCAACTCCGCGCCGGGCCATCCGACCCTGGGGCTGACCAATCCGGCCTATGTGCCCGGCAACGAGAACGATCCCGCCCTGATCGAGTGGATGTACCAGCCCAGCGGCACCGACCAGACCGAGGACCAGTTCATCGTCGACCTGATCTTCAGCGGCTATGACACGCTGTTCGGCCAGGAGATCGACTACGCGTTCGGCGCCCAATACCGCCGCACCGAATATGAATCCCTGCCCGCCAACATCTTCAGCGACCCGGTCGGCTTCCCGTGCGCAATTGAAGGGGATCGCTCCTGCCTGGACGATCCCAACGACAACAACCTGCCGACAGGGCCGTTCATCTTCCTGGGCCAGTACTCCACCGTGAATGTGGAGCAGGATGTCTACGCCCTGTTCGCCGAAGCCCAGATCGAACCGTTTGACGGCTTTGAACTGACCGGCGCAGTCCGTTACGAGGACTATGGCAATCCGGTCGGCTCCACCTTCAATCCCAAGATCTCGGCGCGCTGGCAGGTCAGCGACAATGTCGCCCTGCGCGCCTCGGTCGGCGACACCTTCCGCGCGCCGCTGCCCAGTGATCTGGAAGGCGACGGCCTGACGCTTGTCGAGGGCATCGACGCCGCCGGCGGCGCCTTCAAGGCCAACCAGATCGCCGGCAACCCCGATCTCGATCCGGAAACCGCCTTCACCTACAATTTCGGCATTCTGTTTGAATCGGGCGGCTTCAGCGCCAGCGTCGATTTCTGGAACTATGACTTTGAAGGCCGGTTCACCGAACTGCCGGTTCAGGCCATCGCCAGCGCGGTCGCGCCTGGCCCGGTCACGGACGGCACCCAGGCGGTGGATTGCGCCAGCCCGTTCACCGAATTCGTGGTGTTCGCCGGGGGCAGCTGCACCGCCGGCACCACGGCGAACGACATCTCCCGCATCCTGGTGCAGGTCGTGAACGGTCCGGACGTCACCACGAACGGTCTCGATTTCTCGCTCAACTATCGCGGCGATGTGGGGCCGTTCGACTTTAGCGGCGGGGTGAACGCCACCTATACCGCCAAGTACGAGTTCGGCGAGTTTGTCTATGAAGGGCTGACCTTTGACGGCTCCTATGACGCGGCCGGCTTCGCCAACTATGACCGCGCCCCGGGCACGGTCTCGCCCTGGCGCGCCAGCGGTTTCGCGAGCTTCACCTATGGCCGCTACAACGCGACCTATTCGCTGACCTATATCGATGGCGTGGACGACAATCGCTGTCCGGACACGGGCGCGTGCACCCAGACGCCCGAATTCGGCCCGACCGATTTCGGACGCACGGTGGAATCCTATACCCAGCATGACCTTCTGGGCACGGTGGATCTCGCCGCCTTCGGCGCGGATGTGCAATTGCAGGCCGGTGTTGAGAACATCTTCGACACTGATCCGCCTGCCGCGCGTCTGGAGTTGAGCTACGATCCCTATGTCGGCAACCCGCTGGGTCGGGTGTACCGACTGGGACTGACAGCCCGCTTCTAGGTCCGGGACGTCTCCCCTCTGTGGGCCGGGCTCAGCCCGGCCCTTTTCTTTTTGAACTCTGCGCAAGGAGCGCCTTCCATGACGCTTTTCGACCTCACCGGAAAAACCGCCGTGATCACCGGCTCTTCACGCGGCATTGGCCGCGCCATCGCTGAACAGCTTGCCCGCCACGGCGCCCGCGTGGTGATCTCCAGCCGCAATCAGGACGCCTGTGAGGACGTGGCGAACGCCATCAATGAAGAGCATGGCGAAACCCGTGCGCTGGCGATCGCCGCCAGCATTTCCTCCAAGCCCGAACTGCAAGCCCTGTTTGAAAGGACCCGCGCCGGTTTCGGACCGGTGGACATTCTGGTCTGCAACGCGGCGAGCAATCCCTATTACGGCTCCATGGACGGGATCACGGACGAGCAGTTCCAGAAGGTCCTGAACAACAACATCATCTCGAACCACTGGCTTATCCAGTTGGCGCTGCCGGACATGCGCAAGGCCAAGGAGGGCGCCATCATCGTGATCTCGTCCATCGGCGGCTTGCGCGGCTCGCAGACCATCGGCGCCTACAACGTTTCCAAGGCCGCGGACTTCCAGCTCGTGCGCAATTACGCCCTGGAAGCGGGCCCGGACAATATCCGCGTCAACGCCATCGCGCCCGGCGTCGTGAAAACCGACTTCGCCCGCGCCCTGTGGGAAGACCCCAAGGCCGAGGCGGCGGTGTCCAGACGCACGCCCCTACGCCGCCTGGGCGAGCCTGACGACATTGCGGGCGCAGCCGTCTACCTCGCCGGTCAGGCGGGCGCCTGGATGACCGGTCAGATGATGGTGATTGATGGCGGGGTGACCGCCGGCGTCCTTGAATAAGGACGCCGACGGTCTGTGCCTCAGGCCGCGCTGGCGAGCTTGAGATACCGCGCCATATGGGCGTCTTCATCGCCGAGCACATGGTCAAGCATGACAAGCCGCTTGGCGAAATGCGACAGCGGCATTTCCCAGGACATGCCGATGCCGCCATGCATCTGGATCGCCTCTTCGGCGGTCAGGGCGCCCACCTTGCCCGCGGTGTATTTCGCCGCAGAGCCATAGCGATCGCGCGTTCTCGGGTCCTTGGCGAAATACGCCGCGGCATTGATGGCCGCCGAGCGCGCCTGTTCGATTTCCAGCGCCACGCTGGTCATGCGGTGCTTGAGCGCCTGGAAGGCGCCGATCGGCACGCCGAACTGCTTGCGCGTGCCCAGATACTCGATGGTCGCATCGCGCAGGACTTCCATGATCGCGACCGCTTCCCAGACCGTGGCGACCAGCCCCAGCGCGCGCGCCTTAGAGATGGCGTCCTCTCCGGACACCAGAAGCCGGGCAGACGCGCCCTCCAGGGACAGCTCGCCCGCCGCGCCGCCATCCACCAGGGGATAGGCGCGACGCTTGACGCCCTTGGCGTCCGCCTCGACCAGGAAGCTGGCCCAGCCGTCGCTGGTCTCGGCCGTCACGACAATCAGGTCGGCAGAGCCCAGATAGTCCACCACGCCTTTCGCGCCGGTCAGACGCCAGGCGTCACCCTCCTTGACCGCCTTGACCGGGTCGGTCACGACGCCATTGGCATCCATGGCCGGATCATCGGCGAAGGTCAGGATCTTCGAGCCCGCGATCACCTCGCCCAGAAGGTCCGCTTCACCCGCAGCCTCCAGGATATTGCCAGCGAGCAGCGTGGCCAGGAACGGCCCGGTCGCGAGCGCCTTGCCGACTTCGGCGAACACGGCGCCCGCGTCAAAGGCCGACCCGCCATAGCCGCCGGCCTCTTCCCCGAACAGCATGCCCAGCACGCCCAGTTCAGCGAGGCCCGCCCACATGTCACGGCTGAAACCCGCTTCGCTTTCGGCCGCGGCCTGACGGGCTTCCCAGCCCAGCGTGTCGGCGAAATAGCGCGACAGCGAGTCCGCCATCATCCGGCGATCATCACCCAGAGAGAAATCCATGATCAGAGCCCCATCATCGATTTGCCGATGATCTCGCGCTGCACCTCATTGGAGCCGCCAAAGATCGAAAGCTTGCGATTGTTGAAATACTGCGACGCCACAGGCGCGGCCCAGCCCGGACCGACCGGTTCGCCGTTGAAGCCGCCTTCCAGCGCTTCATCCAGGAAGGGCTGGGCGTAGCGCCCCGCCGCCCGACGCATGAGCGCCGTGATTTTCTGGCGGATCTCGGTGCCGCGAATTTTCAGCATCGAGGATTCCGCCATCGGCGTCTGACCGCGGCCGACGCTGTCGAGAACGCGCAGATTGGTCGTGCGCATGTTCTCAAGGTCGATTTCCACTTCCGCCATGCGGGCTGCGAACAGCGGGTCCTCGGCCAGCGCGGACCCGTTGC
The DNA here is from genome assembly GCF_000152745.1 of Oceanicaulis sp. HTCC2633. Taxonomy (GTDB): domain Bacteria; phylum Pseudomonadota; class Alphaproteobacteria; order Caulobacterales; family Maricaulaceae; genus Oceanicaulis. The sequence goes on along the minus strand of NZ_CH672428.1, from coordinate 2,707,463 downwards.
GACGGGTCGTGCGCGCCACTTCCTTGAGCCGCTCGAACGCCGCCATGGAGGCGCCGACGCCGGCGATATTGGTGCGCTCATAGCTCAAGAGGTATTTGGCGCAGGTCCAGCCCTTGTTCTCTTCACCCACCAGGTTCTCGACGGGCACTTTCACATCGGAGAACCAGACCTCGTTCACCTCGTGATCGCCATCAAGCAGCTTGATCGGGCGCACTTCGACGCCGGGCGTGTCCATGTCGACGAGGAGGAAGGAAATGCCTTCCTGCTTCTTGCCTTCCTTGCTGGTGCGCACCAGGCAGAAGATCTTGTTGGCGCATTGGGCCAGGGTGGTCCAGGTCTTCTGGCCATTGATGACGTAATGGTCGCCCTCGCGCACGGCGGAGGTCTTCAGGCTCGCCAGATCCGACCCGGCGCCCGGCTCGGAATAGCCCTGACACCACCAGTCAGACCCGTCCAGGATGCGTGGCAACCAGTGTTTCTTCTGCTCTTCGGTGCCGAACTTGATCAGCACCGGGCCCAGCATGGACACGCCGAAGGGCACGACCCGCGGCGCATGCGCCATGGCGGTTTCGGTTTCGAAGATGAAGCGCTGGACCACGCTCCAGTCCGTGCCGCCCCATTCCACGGGCCAGTGCGGCGCCAGCCAGCCGCGCTCATTGAGAATGGCGTGCCATTCCTCCATGTCGGCCTTGGTCAGCCGCTGTCCGTGGCGCACCTTGTCTGACAGGCGCTTGGGCAGTTTCTCGTTCAGGAATTCGCGCACTTCCTTGCGGAAGGCTTTGTTCTTTTCGGTGAAATCGAGATCTATGACGGTCTCTTCCGCTTTTCTAGTCGACCAGCTCGAACAGGCCGGCCGCGCCCATGCCGCCTGCGACGCACATGGATACGACGACATATCTAACACCCCGGCGCCGGCCTTCCAGCAGCGCCGCCCCCACGAGGCGCGATCCGGTCATACCGAAGGGGTGGCCCACCGCGATCGCGCCTCCGTTCACATTGAGCCTGTCTGACGGCAGGTCCAACCGGTCGCGGCAGTACACGATCTGGCTGGCGAAGGCCTCGTTGATCTCCCACAGACCGATATCCCCGACCCCGAGACCGGCGCGCTTGAGCAGTTTCGGAATGGCGAACACCGGGCCGATGCCCATTTCGTCCGGCGCGCAGCCGGCGACCTGAAAGCCCCGGAACACGCCCAGCACCTCGCGACCTTCGGCCCTGGCGGTTGCGTGGTCCATGACCACTTGCGCCGCCGCGCCATCCGACAGCTGGCTGGCATTGCCCGCCGTGACAAAACGGCCTTCCGCCACAGCCTCGCCCCCGCTCCACACCGGCTTGAGACTGCTGAGCGCCGCATAGCTCGTGTCCGGGCGCACGCCTTCATCCGCTGTCAGATTGACTTCCTCGCGCCCGGTTTCGGACCCGTCCTTGGCGCGCACGATCTTCTCGGTGGGCAAGGGCGCGATTTCCGCCGCCTGCCGCCCCGCTTCAATCGCGGCGGCCGCGCGGTGCTGGCTTTCAACGGCGTAGCGGTCCTGCGCCTCCCGGCTGACGCTATAGCGCTCGGCCACCACTTCGGCGGTCTCGATCATCGCCATATAGGCGTCCGGCTCGGCGGCGATAACGCTTTGTGACCGCCAGCTTTCATCAGGCAGGCCCGGCAGCCGCGTCATGGAGACCGACTCCACCCCGCCCGCCAGGATCATGTCCGCGTCATCCGCCATGATCGAGCGCGCCGCCAGGGCGACGGCGGTAAGGCCGGAGGCGCATTTGCGATCCAGCGTGGTCGCCCCCAGCGACTGGGGCAGGCCCGCCGTGAACAGGCTCATGCGGGCAAGGTTGTAGAATTGAGGACCGTACTGATTACCCGCGCCGAAGATCACATCATCGAGCCTTTGCGGATCGACGCCCGCGCGCTCGACCGCCGCCTTCATGACATGAGCGGCCAGCCGGTCCGGCGCGGTGTCGTTGAAGGCGCCGCGATGGGCCTTGCCGATCGGCGTGCGCGCTGTTGAAACGATTGCGGCTTCGCGTGTCATGACACTCTCCCCAGGCGGACGGGCAACCCATACCGCTCTTTCTATTTTCAGGAAGCGGTTATGCCGCGATCGCACAGAAATCGCAATAACACGGCGTTATATGTCGACATTTCAGTGCAGCTGCGTCAGAGTTCTACATACCCGATACACAAATATTGACAGGAGAGGACATCATGGCGCTCACATCAGGAGGCCTTATTCGCACTTGGGCAGGGGCGGCTTTGCTGTCCGCTACAACCGCATTGCCCGGCGCCGCTCACGCACAGGGCGAAGCGGGGGCCGCGCCGGACTACAGCGACGGTTCGGTCTGGCTGTGCCGCCCGGGGCGCGAGGATGCGTGCGCGGTCGATCTGGACGCTGCCGTCGTTCAGGCGGATGGCTCGGTGACCATGGATATTCACCAGCCCGCACAGGATCCCGCAGTGGATTGCTTTTACGTCTATCCGACGGTTTCAGTCGATCCAGGCGTGAACAGCGATCTCGAGATCGGCCCGGAAGAGCGCGGTGTGGTGCACGCCCAGTTCGCCCGCTTCAGCGAAGTCTGCCGCCCGTTTGCACCGCTCTACCGGCAGGTGACCCTGACCGCCCTGCGCGCCGCCATGGCCGGCAATGGCGACGCCATGTCGGGCGGCGCCCTCGCCTATGGCGATGTCCGCGACGCCTGGCGTCATTATCTCGAGCACGACAATGAGGGTCGCGGCGTCATCCTGGTCGGACACAGCCAGGGCGCGCGCATGCTGCAGACGCTGATCAATCAGGAGATCGAGGGCGAACCGGTCCAGGATCAGGTCATTTCCGCCTATCTGATCGGCTGGAACGTCCAGGTGCCGGAAGGCGAGACCGTGGGCGGCGACTTCAGCGCCCTGCCCTTGTGCACCGAGGCGGACCAGACCGGCTGCGTGGTGTCCTATGTCACCTTCCGCGACGATGTCCCGCCGCCGCCCAATACGCGCTTCGGACGCAGCCCGGACCCGGCCAACCAGATCGCCTGCGTCAATCCCGCCAGCCTCACGGGCGAGGGCCCGGTCATGCTGGACTCCTATCTCAGCAATGGCTCGGACGGGTACGACATGGCGACACAGAGCTGGACCGAGACCCAGGAGGTGGATGCCCGCTTTGTCAAACTGCCCGGCTTTCTCAGCGGCCAGTGCGTCAATCGTGATGGCGCGCAATACCTGTCGGTGACCGTCAATGCCGACCCGTCAGATCCGCGCACCGATATTCTGACCGGCGACGTGGTCGCCAACGGTCAGGTGCTGACGGACTGGGGCCTGCATCTGGTCGACATGCACGTGGTCATGGGCGATCTGATCGATCTCGCCGAGAGCCAGGCGGAAGCCTATCAGGACCGCTGACCGCCTTGGACAGATGAACAGGACGCGGGCCCGCTCCGGCGGGCCCGCGTCTTGACGTTCAGGCGGCCTGTGCGGGCGTGGGCAGGTTTGCTTGATCAGAATTCGGGGTGCGACGGCAGTGCGTATCGGTCCAGCGCCAGGAGCAGAGTCGGGAACGGGCGATGCGACGGGTCGCGAGCGACACTCGACACCGATCGCGCCGACAAGCGAACCCTGCGCCGCGAAACGCAACAGCTGAGTATTCAAGATGTTCTTTAGGAAGAATGGCGCGCCGGGGAAGATTCGAACTCCCGACCCCCAGATTCGTAGTCTGGTGCTCTATCCAGCTGAGCTACCGGCGCCTGTTTCGTCGTCCGGAACCCTTAAGGTCCCTGTCGGCGAGGCGCGGAAACTAGCCAAGGCTTGACGGCTTGGCAAGCGTCCTGACTGCGCTTTTCTCACCTTTGATGCAGCGGGGCCGGAGACGGCCGGATCACAAGGGATCAGGCGCGCATCCGGCCCCGTCGCGAAAGTCCTAGGCCGCGCGAACTGCGGACAGGAAGTCGCGCACGCGGCTCGCCAGACCGCCCGCTTCCTGGCGGACCGTGGCGGCGGTTTCCTGCACCGTGCCGGCCTGGGAGCTGGTCTCGTCGGCCGAGCGGCTGACCTGTTCGATATTGGCCGAAACCCGCTGGGTTTCCGACGCGGCGCTCTGGGCCGAGCTGGCGATCTCGGTGGACGCGGCGCGCTGCTCGTCGATCGCAGCGTTGATGGCCGACGCCACATTGAGCATCTCATCGATCACGCCGCGCACTTCCTGCATGGCGCTTTCCACCGCGCCGGTGGCGGACTGGATCTGGGTGATCTGGTTGGAGATCTGGCCCGTCGCCCGGCCGGTCTGTTCAGCCAGGGTCTTCACCTCGCTGGCGACCACGGCGAAGCCCTTGCCGGCTTCGCCCGCACGGGCCGCCTCGATGGTGGCGTTGAGCGCCAGAAGATTGGTCTGCTCGGCGATGTCGGAGATCAGCTTGACCACCTGATCGATTTCGTTGGCCGCTGCGGTGAGCTGGCTCATTTCAGACGAAGCGCGCTCCATCCGGTCCTTCGCCTGCCCCGACACATCGCTCGAGCGTTCGACCTGCGCCGCGATCTCGGAAACGGAGGCGGACAGTTCTTCGGCCGCAGACGCCACGGTGGCGACCGCTTCGGACGCCACGGCGCCCGCGCCCGACACTTCACCGGCCCGGCTGGTGGTGTTGGCCGACGCTCCCACGAGAACCTCGGCGGTTTCCTGCAGGGCGCTGGCGGACATGGTCACCGCCTCGAGCGTGCGCTCCACGGCGGCGTCAAAATCAGCCGCCAGCTGTTCGATCTTGCGCGCGCGTTCGGCTTCGGCCTCGCTAGCGCGCAGGCTTTCCTGCTGCAAGCGAGCGGCCTCTTCGCCGCTATTGCGGAAGGTTTCAAGCGATTCAACGATGGCGCCGAGCTCATCGGCGCGCTTGAGATGGGCCACATTCACCGAGAAATCGCCCGCAGCCAGCTTCTGGGTGGCGCCAGCGATGGACTTCACGGAGCGGCTGACCGCACGGCCAAAGCCGAAGGCCACCGCCGTCAGACCCAGAGCGACGATCAGGGTCGCAATACCGAACATCCATTTGGTGCGGGCCGCCGACGCATTCGCAGCTTCCGCCCGGGCGTTCGCCTCGGCGATCGCCGCTTCACTCAGGCTGACAATGTCGGCGTTCATCTGGTCGAAGACTTCGTCAAACGGTTCGATGAAGCTCACGGCGCTGGCGAAATCCATTTCCAGCATGGAACCGACAACCTCGAGGCCGCCCGCATAGAGCTCAAGCTGTTCGTCCAGAGTGGAGAACACCTCTTCATTCGTGCCGCCGGAGCGCTGATGAATCTCTTCAAAGCTCGCGCGCAGCTCGCCCACACGGGCCATATAGCCGTCAAATTGCGTGAACACGTCCACCTGTCGGCCCGCCGCCACAGCGGTCAGGGTCTGATAGACATCCGCGTTCAGGGATTCGGTCTCCGTGCGCAGGGAGTCCAGTGCGATCACATTGGTCAGACGCTCGACCGTGTCCCGCTGGCTGTTCGCAACGCCGTTCAGGGCGAACCCGCCCATCAGGGCGATGCCGATCAGGGCCAGAACCGCGAAAGCCGGCGCAACGCCAAACTTCAGCGAAAATGGCCAGTCGTTAAAACTCAGACGCTTGAACATCACTATGCGACCCCTTTAAATCCCAGCGCGAGCATATGGTTATCACCAACCTAAGCCTGATTGTTTAATAGGTTATGCATGCTCGCCCTCGTATCCCGCCGCCCCGCTGATGCGGGACGGCGGAATTGGCAGGCAGTTAGAAATTCGCCCGCAGGCTGACCCAGTAGCGGGCCTCGGTTTCGTAGACGGGCGTGGTGAGCTCGCCATCACCGAAGTTCACGTTCTGGGCCGTCAGGCTGAGGTCCAGATTGTCGCTCAGCGCATAGCTGGCTCGTCCCGAGAAGGAGATGTGGCCGTCAATCTCACGCGACGCCACCGCGCCGAAGACCGGCTGGAACGGCATGGTCGTGTCGGACACATAGTTGGCGTAGCCGTCCAGGCTGATCCGACCGGACGTCCAGCCCAGATGGGCGTTGACCGTATGCTCGGGCGTGATGCCTTCGAAATCGAGCAAGGTGCTGGTCGGGAACGGCGCGAGATCATCTTCCACCGACTTGTAGGTGTAGTTCAGATCCCAATCGACATTCTCGCCGATCATGCCGGCCAGCGAGCCTTCAAAGCCCCACAGGCGGGATTCACCGCGGTTGCCGAAGACATAAGCCGGCAGCGGCGCGTTCGGCGGGAAAAGCCCCGGGGCGCCGCCCAGAGAGGACTTCACGTCATCGGTGTTCTGCCAGAACAGCGCCGTGCGCAGCTGCACGCCGTTGGCCAGGCTGCGATCATAGGCCAGTTCGATATTGTCCACGATGGACGGCTGGATGCCCGGATCGCCGATCAGGACCGCCGTTCCCACCGGCAGCAGGAAGCCCATGTCGAACATGGTCGGCGCCTGGATGCCGCGCGCTGCGGACAGACGCACCGTGCCGCCCGCTTCGGGCTTGTAGACCAGAGCCGCGTTATAGCTGAACTCTTCAAAGCTGACGTCGTAATCGGACTGCGTATACGGATAGAGCGCCGGATTCGGGCTACCGTCACGGCTCCAGTCCACCATGTCATAGCGAACTGCGAGGGTGGTCTCGAGCCGGTTGGAGAACTTGTGGTTCCACATGCCCGAGAACGCCAGGGTCTCGTAGTTCAGATCACCGGCGGTCGTATCGGGGAAGGACGCGGTCTTGGCGGTCCGGAACTCCACCGCAAAGCGCAGCGTGTCGTTGGTCCCGACCTTGATCAGGTCCTGCAGCTTGAACGAGGTCAATTCGCCATCAAGGTCGCCGAAGCTGTAGGCGATCTGGGATTCGTTGCGATAGGCGCTCAGCGTGATGTAGCCGAAATCCGTGTCCGCGCCGAGCTCGCCCTGATAGGACGTGAGGTCATAGGCGTTGGCGGCGGACGAATACACGGACGTCAGCTCGAGCACTTCAGCTTCAGACTGGGTGTATTCAAAGGTCAGGCCCACCTTGTCGGTGAACTGCACCGAGCCGCCCAGCGCGAAATGCTCGCGAGAGAAATCCGGGTTGGCGGCGCGCAGCCCCACCGCCTCGGTGGCGTCCGGCTCGACGTCAAAATCGCGGCCATCGGTGCGGCCATAGCTGAAGCGCAGCGCGATCTGGTCATTCAGCGCGCGACCACCCGACAGGCGATATTGCTGATACCCGTTCGTGCCGACTTCCGCGGTGGCGTTGGCGTAGTCGCCAAACGCGGGATTGCGGGTGATGATGTTGACCACGCCGGCGACCGCGTTGAAGCCGTAGAGCGCCGATTGCGGGCCCTTGACCACTTCGATCTGCTGGATCTCGTCCAGGCTGACCGGCAGGGTCGACCAGGCGGTGTAGCCATAGCTGTCCAGATACACTTCGCGGCCATTCACCAGCACCAGCAGGCGCGGGGTGTAAGGCGCTGCGGCGGAGCGGATGCCGACCTCGCCCTGGCCCATGGAGAAGCGGGCGACATCCACGCCGCTGTAATGACGCAGGATGCCGGGGATGTCGTATTCCGGCGCATTGGCGATATCGTCCTGGGTGATGATGATCATCGTCGCCGGGACATCGGTGGAGCGCTGAGGCGCGCCGGTGGCGCCGGTGGTCACCGGCTCGCCGAACATTTCGCTCATCACCTGATAGTCGATGGACTGGGCGTTGGCGGCTGCGGAGGTCGCAATCAGCGCCGCCGCGGAATAAAGCAGTGTATTTTTCATCGTCTCGAATCCTTCCGAGGCAGCGTTAGATTTCTTCGACCATCATGGCGAAAGCGGTGGAGAAGCTGACCGAGGCCGAGCTGGCGGCGGCGCTGTTCACCACGATGCGGACAGACGGTTCGCTCTGAACGCCCATCACGCAATTGCCGGCCTGAACACAGGCCATGTCCGTGGAGACCGTCATCACGCCCGCCGAGGTCGCGGCCTGAACCGCGCCGGCGTTCGACGCCGCGCCGCCCACGAAGAGGGCGGCGTCCACGCCGCTGACCGCCTGGCCAACTGGCACAAGCTGTCCGTTCAGCGTGACGCGACCCGCGCTGAGCCCGCCGGCCATGGCGGCGTTCAGGGCTTCGGCTTCCGCCGCACTTGCCGGGTCGAAGACTATGGCGACCGTCCGGTCCGAGCCGGACGCGCCTTCCAGGAAGCTGAGCGCGCGACCAACGACGGCCAGATCACGCTCGGTGGTTTGCGCGGAAGCCGCGCTGCTGAGCAGAACGGCCAGACCGACTGCGCTTAAAATGCGGATCATTCTCATACCCCAACACAAGTATAGTGAACTCGTTCATGGGAGAGATGCCGGTTAAGCCGTGAATGACCTCTTAATCGAGTGTTCCCCTGGCGCGAGAAATACGCATATTCATTATATGTTTCAATTGTTTATAATTATGTTATTTTATTTGTGGAGTTATTGTCGCATTCATCAAGGTCGTGCGGCATGCACTGCACGCGCGATTGAACGCGTTAAGCAATCTGCAGCGAGATTCCCGAGACGCGTCAAAGCGATCGCTCGAGGCTCCTCGATTTCTCGCGCACCGCTTGAAAGTCCGAACACCACATCCCCATCAACGGGTGCGTGTACTGGCCGGATCGCCCGCGCAAGTCCATCTTGCGCCATGACTGTCATCCTCCGCGTCTCATCTCGTGACAGCGCGGCGTCCGTGGCCACGACCGCCAGGGTGGTTTGCGTACGCACGCCCGGATTCAACTTGGCCGCGCCCCAATCCTCGAGATCCGCCAGCCGGCTCACATCCGGGCGACGGCCGCCGAATTCATCCCCCACCTCGAAAGGCCAGGCCCAGTAGACATCGTCCTGGCCGGGCATGGTCACGGAGCCGAAGCAGTTCACAGCGACAAAGGCGGCGACGGTCACCCCGTCCTCCCCGCGCCAGCTGGCCGAACCGACAGCGCCCGGCAGGGTTCCAGCGCTGGCGCCGTATCCGGCCCCATGGCGCCCGATCAGAACCGGGCCGCCCTGTCGCGCATCCTCCAGCGCCGAGAAACCCAGCTCCCGATAGGGCGGCGTGCGCCCCCAGTTCTTGTCCCCGCCATTGGCGAGATCGTAAAGGCACGCCGCCGGCACGATGGGCGAAGCGGGAATGCCCGGCATGTCAAAGAGCGCAAAACCCCCGCCGGCTTCCCCGATCGCCGCCGTGACAGCGTCCGCAGCGGCCAGCCCGTAGACAGAGCCCCCCGAGAGCACCAGCGCGTCAACCGTCTCCACAAGACCGCCCGGATTCATCACGTCGGTCTCGCGCGTGCAGGCGCCGCCGCCCCGGACATCCACCGCCGCCGTAAAGGGCTGGTCGCACAGGATGACGCTCACCCCGGTGTTCGCGCCGTCATGCTCTGCGCGCCCGACCCGCAATCCGGCGATGTCGGTAATATCGTTTCGGCTGGCCGGTCCGCCCATCGCGCTGGCTCCTGTCGTAGCGACGCACGCCAGTGTCGGCGCAAGCATCATGAAAGATCGTCGATCCAAATGCGGCACAGGCTCCCCCAGAGCGCTCAGTTCGCAACCCGTGCATGTTACCCCAGCTTGCCCGGAACCCCGACAAAAAACGACCCCCGCCGGAGGGCTCCGGCGGGGGTCGGGTCTTCACGAACGCCTCAGCTTACCAGGTGTAGCGGATGCGGCCGTAGACATAGCGTCCGGAAAAGCCGAACGGGCTGAAGCCGGAGAACGGGAAGATGTCCGAGAACGTGCCCGCCAGATTCGGGTTCAGCGACGTGGCGTCCGGATACTCGTCGAAGAGATTGTTCGCGCCAAACGACACGGTCAGCCCCTCGACCACGTCTGCGGAGAACTCCGCATCCACGATCGTCTTGGGATCCAGAACCTCATCGCCCGAACCGTCCGCCGCGGAACCCGGGTCCACGGTTTCGCCGAAGCGGGTGGCGCGCAGCACGCCGCCAAAGGCGCCCCGGCTCCAGGTCATGGACGCGATCAGCTTGTCATCAGGCTGACCTTCCTCGAACCGGGCGATCTCGCGGCGTGCGAACAGGGTGACGCCGGGCAGCACTTCCGAGCTCGGCGCCTGGGTCACTTCCGTGTCGTTGCGGTTATAGCCCAAGGTGAAGTCGAAATCGCCGTAACGCTCCGTACCCACGCCATAGGTGGCCACGATATCGATGCCGCGGGTCTCGGTTTCCACGCCATTGATGAAGAAGCGCGCGCTGGTGACGCCATTGATCCCGGCGGCTTGCAGCAGGTTTTCCACCGTCGCGCCCGAGAGGTTCTCGGACAGCACGATCCGGTTGTCGATATCAATGGCGTAGGCGTCCACCGTCAGGCTGAAGGCGCCCTGGGTGAACACGACGCCGCCCGAATAGTTCACCGATTCCTCGGCATCAAGCGGCTCACCGCCCAGAGCGGCCGCAACCGGGCTGTCGGCGGGGAAGGTCCCCACTTCCACCGGCGTCGGCGGCGTGCCGGTGAACACCGTGGAGGTCGAGGTGAAATAGGCCTGTTGCAGCGACGGGGCGCGGAAGCCGTTGGAGATCGCGCCGCGCAGGGCGAGCGACGGGGTCAGCTCATAGCGTGCGGACACCCGGCCGGTCACGGTTTCGCCAAAGTCGGAATAGCTTTCCGCCCGCACCGCGCCGGTCAGCAGCAGTCGGTCGGTGACATCCGCCTCCAGGTCGAGATAGACGCCGATGGAATCGCGATCCTCGTCAATCTCATTGCTCGGCTGGAAGCCCGGGAAGACCTGGCTGCCGCCAGCCTTGGTCGGGTCGCCGGTGATGTAGCTCGCCTCTTCCCCGGCCTGGATCTCATAGCCTTCCAGACGGTATTCGGCGCCGAAGGCGACCGAGAGCGGTCCGGCGAACGCATCGAGATCATACGAGCGCACGAAGTCGAGATTCGCGGTGATCTGGTCATAGATCAGCGCGCCCGCATCAAAGGAGGTCGGGCTGGAAGCGCCCAGCGAGGTGTTGAGCGAGTTCTCGACGCCATAGCCCAGCTCGTTGCGGCCATAGCCCAGGGACGCATCCCAGTCCCAGCCGGCCCACTCCCCGCGCGCGCCGCCGACCGCGGAGAAATCCTCGATATCGGTGGTGATGAGCGGCAGGAAGCCATCAGGATAGATGGCGGGCGTGTTGCGGCTGTCCTGAGCGCGACGGTAGAAGCCGGCCGCCTCGCCTTCGCGGGTCTGATAGCCCGCCCAGCCATAGAGCTCGGTCGTCGCATTGATCGGCAGACCGGCATTGGCGAAGAAGGAGAAGGCTTCCGCCTCGGCGAGACCGAACCGGTGATTGATGCGATCAAAGCTCAGTTCGCGCGGATCCAGTCCGCCGCCGGGCAGGCTGGGATATTGCTGGCGCGAATCCGGGCCGGCGCGGTTGGTGGGCTCGCGATCAAGATACTCCGCCGACAGGGTGAGGAAGCCGTCCCGTCCCAGCGGGAGGCCGACCCAGCCCGACACGTTCAGCGTGTCGCCGTCACTGGCCGAGCGTTCGCCCGTGGTCAGCGGAATATCGGTGGCGTACTGGCCGTAGGTGGCGCTGACCTGACCGCCCTCGCTCGCTTCGCGCAGCTGGACGTCGATGACGCCGGCAATGGCGTCAGAGCCATATTGCGCCGAGGCGCCGTCACGCAGCACCTGCACCGAGCCCACGGCGGAGGTGGGAATGGTGTTCAGATCGACGGCGGCGGAGCCACGTCCGACCGACCCGCCCAGATTGACGAGTGCGGACGAATGGCGGCGGCGGGAGTTCACGAGGACCAGCGTCTGGTCCGGGCCGAGGCCGCGCAGCGTGGCCGGACGCACATGGTCCGTCCCGTCGGTGATGGACGGGCTCGGAAAGTTGAATGAGGGCAGCGTGTAGGCCAGCGCCGCATTCAGTTCCGTGATCCCGGTGTTCTCAAGCGCGCTCACATCAACGACATCGACGGGCGCGGTGGTTTCAAGGGCGGTTCGCCCTTCTGACCGGGTCCCGACGACGACAATGACGTCATCATTGTCTGCTGATTGTGCATAAGCCGTGGCGGCCGTAAGCGCAGCTAAGGAAACGGCTCCAAGAAGTTTCTTCATTGTGTCACACCCCATATGCTGAAAAGACACAAAACCAAGTGCACCCCTCTATGCACGCTCACCCCGGTCATAAAAAAATACCCGTTTTTTCAAGGTTCGGGCGTGAATATGACGCTAGGGTCGGGCAGGACGCTGACGGATGTCGCATCGTGACACAATTAAGAAGCGCTCAACATGGATTTAGATAAACTAACAGCAGAGACCGCTTCTTCCTTGCCGCTCAATGCCTTGCGGACCTTTGAGTGCGTGGCCCGTCACGGAAGCGTGACCCGGGCGGCGGCTGAGTTGGGGGTGACCAGTGGTGCGGTTTCGCAACAGGTCCGATTGCTGGAAGAACTGATCGGGACCAAGCTGACTGTCCGCGCCGGACGCGGACTCGCCCTGACCGCCCAGGGCCGGGCCACAGCCGAAATGGTTCATGACGCCTTCCAGCGCCTGCGCGAAGCCAGCATCAGGCTGAGCGCCCATCAGGATCCCGGCCTGATTCGACTCGGCGCACCGGGCGCCTTCGCCGCGCGGTGGCTGTCTGCGCGCATCAATCGCTTCGAGGCGGACCATCCCGAATACCGCGTCCAGCTGATCACCGATCCGACGCCCGAAAGCCTTCATCGCTTCCAGCTTGATATCGAGATCCGGTTCATGCCCGCCCCGCCCCAGGGCGTGCAGACTCTGGAATTGCTCAGCGAGAGCCTGACCCCGGCGGTCGCGCCCCAATTGCTGCATCCGGACGCCGAACGGGTGAACTGGCGCGCCGCCGTCGAAGCCCTCCCCCTTGTTCATCATGAACGCACGGGGGGCGAACCGGTCGGACCCAGCTGGGCGCAATGGCTCGAGCACCGCGGCGTCAGGCGTCAGGACACGCTGAGCGGGGACCGGTACAATCGTCATGATCATGTGCTGGAGGCCGCCTGTCAGGGGCGCGGGCTGGCGCTGGCGCGCCGCAGTCTCGCCGAACCGGACATCAAGGCCGGACGGCTGGTGTTCTTGATCGGCGCAGGGGTGACCCCACTTGGCTGGGGATATCATCTGCTCTGGCCAGAAGGACGTGCGCTGCACAATGCGGCGCGACGCTTGAAAGACTTCTTGATGGATGAAGCCCGTCCGTTTGAAACTCCCGGCCTCTAACGGCCCAGACGAGAACCGGCCTTTGAAGGCTGTGAAAGGATAGCATGACCCGTATCGCCCTGCTCACCGCCGCCTCCGCCTTCGCCCTTGCGGGCTGCAATGCGCCGTCTGAAACCGAGACGCCCGCCCCGTCTGCGGCGGAGCCGACCGAAACCGCCGCCCCCGTGGGCGGCATGGTCGCGGCGGCCAATCCGGATGCTGTGGAGGCCGGCCTCGCCGCCCTGCGCGCCGGCGGGGACGCCGTGGACGCCGCCATCGCGGTGCAGACCGTGCTCAGCCTTGTGGAGCCGCAAAGCTCCGGCATTGGCGGCGGGGCCTTCATGGTCCACTACGACGCCTCGACCGGCGAAGTGAACGTCTATAACGGCCGCGAACGCGCGCCCATGGGCGCGGACGAAAACCTCTTCATCAATCCCGAGACCGGCCAGCCCTACCCTTATGTGGAAGCCTGGCGTTCGGGCCTGTCCACCGGCGCGCCGGGCGCGGTCGCCATGTTGCACATGGCCCACGCCGATCACGGCCAGCTCGACTGGGCGGACAATTTCAGCTTCGCCATCGAACTCGCCGAGAACGGCTTTGAGGTCGCCCCGCGCCTGAACAGCATTTCCCAGCGCATGGCGGGCTTCACCGACATGGAAGAGACCGGCGTCGCCGCCGGTTACCTGTTCGACGAGACTGGCGAGGCCTGGCCGGTGGGACATGTGCTCACCAATCCAGACTATGCCGACAGCTTGCGCCTGATCGCCGCCGACTGGCGCAATTTCTACGAGGGCGATCTCGCCCGCGCGATCGTCGCCGCCGTCAATGAAGCGCCGCGTCCGGGCTATCTGAGCGAAGAGGACCTCGCCGCTTACGAGCCGGTAAAGGTCAGCGCCCTGTGCTCGCCCTATCGCGACCATCAGATCTGCTCGGCGCCGCCGCCTGCTTCCGGCGGCATCGCCGTCGGCGCGATCCTGGGCATGCTTGAACAGTTCGACATGAGCGCGAACGGTCCGGAAACGGCCGATGGCTGGGCGCTGTTCATCGAGGCCAGCCGCCTCGCCTATGCCGACCGCGACCATTATGTGGGCGATACGGACTTTGTGGATGTGCCGGTCGAAGGGCTTCTCGATCGCGACTATCTCGCCTCGCGCGCCCAGCTGATCAATCCTCAGCAAGCCATCGCAGAGGTCAGCCATGGCACGCCGCCGGGCGCGGAAGACCGCCCCGAAGACGCCACCGATGATCGCCCCGGCACCAGCCATTTCGTGGTGGTGGATGCGGATGGGGATGTGGTCTCCATGACCACCACCGTGGAAAGCCCGTTCGGTTCGGGCCGCATGGTCGGCGGCTTCTTCCTCAACAACCAGCTCACCGACTTCTCATTCGTTGCGCGTGACGAAGAGGGTCGCCTGCTGCCCAACGCCGTGCAGCCGGGCAAGCGCCCGCGCTCGTCCATGTCCCCGACCATCGTTCTGGACGCCAATGGGGATTTCGAGCTGGCTACCGGTTCGCCGGGCGGCAATTCGATCATCGCCTACACCGCCAAATCCCTGGTCGGCATGCTCGACTGGGGGCTGAGCCCGGAAGACGCCGCGGCCCTGCCCAATGTGGTCGCGCGGGGCGACACGGTGAATATCGAGGAAGGCTTTGATGAAGCCATCATGGCCGAACTGCGCGATCGCGGCTTCACCATCCAGGGCGGACGCGGTGAAAACTCCGGCATCCATATCGTGCGCGAGCTGGAAGACGGTACGCTAATCGGCGCGGCGGACCCGCGCCGGGACGGCACCGCCGCCCGGCCCTAGCCTTGATACGAACTCCAATGACAAGGGCCGCGCACTGCGCGGCCCTTTTTGCATCTAGCGCCCGGCGGACAGGCGTTTTTCAAGCCGGGTCGAGAACCAGTCGACAATGGCCTTCCACAGCGCGTCCTTGAGGACCGCGCCCTCGACGGAGTGTTCGAGATTGGGGTTGTCATTGATCTCCATGACCATGACCCCCGCCTCGGTTTCCTTAAGATCCACCCCGTACAGCCCATCTCCGATCAGGCGCGCGGCGCGCACGGCGGTCTCCACCACCTCCTGCGGCGCGTCCTCGATGGCGAGGGTGGAGGTGCGTCCGGCGGTCATCTTGCCGTTCTCGCCATGCTTGACGATCTGCCAGTGGCCTTTCGCCATGCCATAACGGCAGGCGAACAGCGGCTTGCCGCCCAGAACGCCAATGCGCCAATCGAAGGTGGTGGGCACGAAGCCCTGCGCGATCAGAAGCGCGGTTTCGGCAAAGAGGCGCTTGGCCCCCGCTTCGAGCTCTTCCAGCGTCTGCGCCTTGACCATGTCGAGCCCGAACGAGCCGTCCGGCGTCTTCAGGATCACCGGCGCGCCCAGACGCTCGAACACCTTCTTGAGGTCGGACTTCTTGTCGATCACCTCGGTGGGCGGGATCGGCACATGGGCCTTTTCCAGCAATTCCTTCAGATAAACCTTATTGGTGCAGCGGATCATCGAGACCGGGTCGTCAATCACCGGCATGCCTTCCTGATCGGCGCGGCGGGCGAAGCGGTAGGTGATATTGTCGATCGAGGTCGTCGCCCGGATGAAGAGCGCGTCAAATTCAGCCAGGCTCGGCAGGTCATTGGTGTCGAGCACTTCCACATCCACGCCCATCTTGCCCGCCACATCGATGAGGCGGTTGATGTCGGACGGTTGCGAGGGCGGGGTGTGCTCATTGGGATCGACCAGCACCGCCAGCGACCATTTGGCGTGCGCCTTGGCCTTCGGATTGCGCACGGTCGTGCGGGTATAGCTCGCCAGCGCCTGCAAGAAGAAGGCGCGCTGATCCGCGCTCATCCTGTTCAGCGGCACCGGCCGGATGCGCGTGATGCGCGGGGTGCGCTCCAGACTGATCTCCAGCTCCAGCGCGGGCGTGCGAAACCAGTCGCTGACCTCGCGCGCCAGCCGCTCGTAGCCGGCCTGCGGCGTCTTGGAGAAGGCGATGAACACCTCTTCCACGGGCGCGACGCCCTTGGCCAGCGTGTCCGCCAGCCGGGCGTTCAAATCCGGCAGGGCGTGCGCGTAGAGGTCCTTGCGCGACAGCTCGACCATGGTCTGAACCGTCGGACTGACCCGGTGACCGCGCGCCTCGGCCAGCAGCGCCGCGTAATAGCCTGCGCCCTGATAGGCATAGGAGCGCGCCAGATTGAGCACATAGGGGCGCCGTCCGGCGAACAGGGTCGGGTTCGCCAGATAGTCTGACACCCGCATCACCTTGTGCGGGGTTTCGGTCTGTTTGAGGTCGGAATCGCTTTCGACCAGAATCAGCCAGTCCGTCATTTTTCCAAAGTCTCCGCAGGTCCCTGAGGGACCGCTCTGTCCATGATCAAGGCAGACGTACCGTCTGCATAATGTTCGGGTTTGACGCCGCGTTCCACAAAACCGCACTTGCGATAAAGGGCGCGGGCCGGGTCGTTGTCGGGCCGGACCTCAAGGCTCACTCGTGAGCAGCCTGCCCGGGCCGCATAGTTGATGGCCGCCTCCACGAGATGGCGGCCTGCTCCACGGCCCTGTGCGGTTTCATCCACGGCGAGAGAGTAGATTCGCGCGGTCTGCCCGCCCTTCCGGATAAGCACGACCACAGCGCCCAAGGCCCCGTCAGCAGATTCCGCGATCTGGACGCAGCCTTCGCGCGACAGGAAACGCCGCCAGCTGCGCATGGAAATCTGGTCTCCCGGGGGAAACCGGGTCTCCAGATGCATCAGGAACAGAATGTCCGAAATCGTCGCCGGGCGAATGCTGACGCCATGCGTCATGGAAGCGAGAGCTCCACAGGCTGACAGTCCGCCCCGCGCGCCCTCGCGCGGGGTCCGTCATCGCTGCGGTCAATACGCCCGAAGGGCGACGCCTGCAACCGGAAACAAGGGCAGACCCTGGTTTGTAACAATTTGTTTTCAGTTGCGACAAAACTCCACTTGCCGAAAACAGAATTCAATCGCCATCTATTGCGTGCGGCGCGTATCGCGTCGCGACGCCCCAGCATTCGCCGGCGCCTATCTTGTTATGGAGAGTGTGCGCGATGCGCACGCAGTATCAGTCCTCAATCGCCAGCTCGGCCCGTTCGGCCATGTTTGGTGGTGAAGCCGCCTCTCTTTACAGACCCAGCAGCTCCGATGCTCACCTTCATCCCGGCGCGGACAAACCGCGTCCCAACAAGGTTCGCGCACGCGATCTGTGGGCCATGCTGTCCGCCGTCGGCCGGTAGGCCGGGCGGACATTTCCGGGCGGTCCTCAAGCCGCCCGGCTTCACACTCCATCAGCATCAGGATCTACGGCCATGGCCGGATTGAAGAAGACGGGCCCCGCCCAGAAAGCCAAGAAACGGCGCGCCAATGCGCCCTGGACACCCAGCTATCCCTTTGAGACGAGTGATCGCGCCTCGCGCTTTCATCCCCATCGCTGGGACAATGACAACCATCGCTATGATGGAGAGTACGAGGAGCGCTAGGCGCTGATCCGGGCTTGAAGGCCGGGCCGGACGAGGACGCCTCGTCCGGTCAGCGCTCCTGGTAGCGCAGACGGACCTCAAAGACTGCGCCCGCGTCTGAACTCGACTGCAGCCGCACATCGCCGCCCATCACCCGCGCCAGTTCGCGAACAATGGACAGGCCCAGCCCCGACCCGCCTCTGGATCCCGTCCGTCCGAAAGGCTCGAACAGGGTTTCGGCAATGCGCGCCGGCACGCCCGGCCCCGTATCGCAGACCTCGACGCAGACGCTCTCACCGGACCCCATCAGACGGGCGCGCACATGGATCAGCGGCGTTGGCGTCTTCTCCATGGCCTGTAGCGCATTGCGGAACAGGTTCAGGAAAATGCGGTGCAGATGGTCCGGGTCCGCCTCGACGAGCAATCCCTCATCCACCTCGTTGCGCCAGTCCGCAGCGCCAGTAGCCGCAAAGGCGTCCCCCGCCGCATCATCAAGCGCGGCGCGCAGATTGACCGGCTGCAGCTCGGGCGGACGCTCTTCGGATCGGCCATATTGCAGCGTGTCCTCACACAGGCGGATGCCGCGATCGACCGCGCGCACCAGGCGCGCCCCCATGGCCGCCACCCGCTCATCCGCGTTCGACGACAGGCGATCGGAGATCAGCTGGGCGCTGGTCAGCACATTGCGAAGATCATGATTGATGCGCGCCACCGCCCCGCCCAGCGCCGCCAGACGTTCGCGCTGGCGGAAGGCCGTGCGCACTTCGTCCTGCATGGCCGCGAGCGCGCTTTCCGCCTCCCCGATCTCGTCCGACCGGCGCGACAGCGCCACGGTGCAGGCGGGATTGCCGGGGTCCTGCTGGAACTGGGTCATGGCCTGGGCCAGCTTGCGCATGGGGCGGACGAACATGAACATCAGGCACAGATAGATCAGCCCGCCCGTCATCACCGCGATGAAAATGGACAGCCACAGCACCCGGCCCGAATAGGCGTAAAGGTCTCGCTTCAGACCGGCTTCAGGCACCACCACGCTGATCAGCCCCGCCTCGCCCGCCATGGGTTCATCGATGATCAGCAGATACCGCCCCTCCGGGGCCAGGAACACGCCAATGGTGTTGAAGATGCGCTCGAAGAGATTCTCTTCGGCCAGCATCACCTCAACCACGGGGGCCGCGCCGATCCCGCCCGGTTGCGCCAGCAATGGCACGTTCATGCCGTCATAGACCCGGCCCACGATCACGGCGTCGGCGCTGGAGAGAAGATTGGCGATCATCTCGTCGCCCAGCCCCATCTCGTCCGCCGTCTCCACGGCGAGCGAGGCGAGATAGGCGTCGTCGGTCCGCTCGGTGAGCCAGTCCGAGCGGTAATTGGCCGCGGAAGGGAAGAAGATCAGGATCTCGGCCAGAAGCACAAAGCCGATGGACAGGCCCAGGAGCTTGCCCGGCATGGACACCAGCGCCTTGCGAACCGCCTGCATCGCCCCCAGGGGCGCTGCGCGGCGTTCGGCGCGTGTCTGGATGTCGGCCCTGATTTCCACTCCGCCTCCCCAGCCGGACTTAGGCTCTAGTGAAACGCGCTCAGGATCCGGGCGAGCAGTTTCGCCATGGATCCGAACACCACCGGTTCATAGTAGGACCCCGCCGCGCGCTTGAAGATCTCGCCGCGCGTCGGATAGGGCGCAACCGGGCTTGTGAGGTCGCGGACGGTTCCGCCCCTGGCCATCACCGCGCCCGCGATCTGGATGAGGTCATCGGCGCGAGTGCCGGCCGCATGTGCGCCCAGCACCTTGCCGCCCTTGCCCAGAACCAGCTTCACGCCGCCGCGCACATCATGCTCGGCGATCGCGCGGTCATTGTCGTCAAAGCCCCAGCTTGCTGTCTTCACCGTGTCGCCATGCTCGGCGCGGGCCTGGCTTTCGGTCAGGCCGATCTGGGCGATGGGCGGATCGGTGTAGACCGCCGCCGGAATGGGCTGGGAGGACTGAGCCGTGCTGAGCCCGTAATAGAGATTGCGCAGGATGACGCTGCCATGCCAGCCCGCCAGATGGGTCAGCCCGCCCTTGCCGGCGATATCGCCCGCCGCCAGGACGCGCTTGTTGGACGTCCGCAAACGGTCATCGCAGACAATGCCCCGCGCGTCGGTTTCAACGCCCGCCGCTTCAAGCTCCAGACCGTCGAGCACCGGCTTGCGGCCCGTCGCCACCAGCAGATGGCTGCCCGTGACCTGTTCGCCATCAGACAGGGTGAGCGTGATCCCCGCATCGCCAGACTGAACGCGCGCCGCGCTCTTGCCCGTATGCAGGGTGACGCCGTCCGCCATCAGCTGGTCGATGACAAGCCCCGCATGCTCGGGTTCGAACCGCGCCAGCGGCTCGCCTGCTTCGATGATCGTGACTTCTGAGCCCAGCCGGCGGAAGGCCTGTCCCAGCTCCATGCCGATCGGGCCTGCGCCCATGACGATCAGATGCTCGGGCAGGGTTTCCAGCGACCAGATGGTTTCATTGGTCAGATACGGCGCCTCGGCCAGCCCCTCGACCGGCGGAATGAAGGCGCGCGTGCCGGTGGCGACAACGATGCGCTTGGCCTTCACCTCGATGCTGTCGGACGCGACCGTGTCCTCGCTGACGAAGTGGGCGTATTCACGCACAACCCGGACGCCGAAGCCCTCAAACCGCTCCTGGCTGTCATTGGGTTCGATGGTGGTGATGGCGGACTGGATTGTCTCGCGCACCTTCGCGAAGTCCACGCTCGGCTCGCCCACGCGGACGCCATATTTCCCCGCCTCTCGGATGGCGTGGACCTTGTGCGCGGCGGTCAGGATCGCTTTCGACGGCACGCAGCCATAGTTCAGGCAATCCCCGCCCATCTCGCCGGCTTCGAACAGGACCACCTTGCGGCCCAGCTGCGCTGCGCCTGAAGCGGTCACAAGACCCGCCGCGCCTGCGCCAATGATGGCGAGATCGGCCTTGATGCGTTCGCGGCTCATGCGGCCTCTCCCTTGTCCTTGCGCACCCGGCGCAGAACCATCGGCAGCAGCGCCAGCACGGCGAAGGCGACCATGGCGAAGATCAGTTCCGGCGTCAGAAGCGCGCCAAAACTCGGCACGCCCTCGGCCGCGGCGCGTTTGATGGTCGCGCCGACGGTCGCATACACATAGGCGCCCGGAATGACCCCCACCAGCGTGCCCAGCGCATAGGCGCGCACCGGCACATTCAGAAGCGCCGTCGCGATATTGATGCCGAAGAAGGGCAGCACCGGGATCAGGCGCAGGATGACGATGTAGGTGAAGGCGTCCCGCGAGAAGCCGTCCTGCAGCTTCTGCACATAGCCGGGGAATTTCTGGCGCACCCAGTCCGCAAAGGCGTAGCGCGCCGCAAGGAAGATGATGGTCGCGCCGGTGGTCGAACCGATCACCGCGACCCCTGTGCCCAGATACGCGCCGAACAGGAAGCCCGAGCCAATGGTGAACCACAAAGCGCCCGGCACGGAAATCGCCACGGCGAGCGCATAGAAGACAGTGTAGGCGAGGAGCGCCAGCAGGAGATTGTCCTGCACCCAGCCGTCCATGTCACGCAGCAGGGCCTGGGCGCGGTCGGCGTCGAGATATTGCTGCCCGCCCAGCGCGAAGAAGGCGGCAAGACCGGCGACGAGGATCACCAGTGGCGCCAGGCGGCGCCAGAGCGGCTTGGAGGGCGCGGTCTCTGGCGCGTCTTCAGACAGGTTCGGTTCGGCGTCCATCCGGATACCCCTTCAGCATTCGTGTGACTGTTGTGACCGGATATAGACCGCGCCGTCGAGTAGGGGAAAACCACATCCCGCTGCGCCATCTTCACCATGGCGTGAAACTTTATTTCAAAATCACGGATTTATCGCCTGCCTAGGTAGTTTCCCGTGCGGACATGACCCGATATCGCATCGCGACTGGAGCGGGCAGTCACAGCGCGACGGGCGTCTTGCGCCCTGTGACCAAGGACGCCCCACCATGCCCGAAGCAGACATCACCCTGTACACCGCCGCCACGATGAATGGCTGGAAACCGCTGATCTTTCTGGAAGAGAGCGGACTGAACTATTCGCTCGAACCCATCGATTTCTCGGCCCGCACCCACAAGACGCCTGCGTTTCTGGCGCTCAACCCCAATGGCAAGATTCCCGTGCTGGTCGATCACGCCGCCGCAGACTTCGTCGTCTTCGAATCGGGCGCCATGCTGTGGTATCTGGCCGAAAAATCCGGTCTGTTCCTGTCTGACGATCCCAAGCTCCGTTCTGAAACCCTGCAATGGCTTATGCTGCAGATGGGCGGGGTAGGCCCGATGATGGGCCAGACCATGTTCTTTCGCCGCTTCGCGCCGCATCAGGAGGAGGCCAGCGAGAGCGCCCTCAAGCGCTTCACCACCGAATCCCGGCGTCTGTTTGAAGTCCTGAACACGCGCCTGCACGGTCGCGACTGGCTGGCGGGCGAGGCGTATTCGATCGCCGACATGGCTATGTTTCCCTGGGTGCGCTGCCATTCCTGGGCTGGGGTCTCGATTGACGGTCTCGACGCCCTTGCGGCGTGGATCGCGCGCATTGATGCGCGCCCTGCGGTCCGGCGCGCACTGCAGCTGCCCGCCCCGGCGCCGCGTTTTCTGGCGGAATATGATCGCTAGCCATGCTATAAGCTCTGCGAACAGCCGCAATCGGAGGCGGTGGGGCGCTTGACTCATGCGCTCACCTCCCGTATCCACCGCGGCTCGAATTTTGAGCCGCCGGGAGACCGGCCGCTGATCCCCATGGGAGCCGAACCGTGAAACGTACATTCCAGCCGTCCAAACTGGTCCGCAAGCGCCGCCACGGTTTCCGTGCCCGCGCCGCCACCAAAGCCGGTCGTCAGGTTCTGGCGCGTCGCCGCGCCAAGGGCCGTAAGCGCCTGTCCGCCTAATTCAGGCGCCAGACGACACGACGATGTATCCAGATCGCGCCGCACGGATCACCGAGCGGCGCGATTTTTTACGCGCGCGAGAAGCGCCGCGTTCCGCCAAACCCTCCGTGGTCATTCAGATGCTTGTCCGCAAGGATGATCGCGACGGCCCGACCCGGGCCGGGTTTACGGCGACCAAGAAAATCGGCAATGCCGTGGCGCGCAATCGCGCCAAGCGTCGATTGCGCGCAGCCGCCCGCCTGTTGCTGCCCCTCCACGGACAGCCCGGAACCGACTATGTGTTCATTGCGCGCGCTCAAACTGCGGCCCGATCCTGGCCGGCCTTGCTTGACGATGTGAAAGCCGCGTTGATAAGCCTCGCGCGGCGTGAACGCGGACCGACGGGCGGTTCGCGCGATCATACGCCCTCAAAACCGTAAGGGACCGTTCCTCCCATGGGTGAGAACCGCAATTTCCTGCTCGCGGCCGTCATAGCGATCGGCATTCTGTTCTTCTATCAGGCCTTCATCCTCGACCCGATGGCGCGAGACCGTGAAGCGGCTGAGCAGGCGACGGCAGAAACCCAGGTCCAGGAGACGGGCGACGACGCGCCCCAGGCCACCGACTCCGGCTTCGCCGCCGGGCTGGGCGAGAACGGCATGAGCCGTGAAGACGCCCTCGCCCGCTCCCAGCGCATCGAGATCCGCACCGAGGCCCTGTCTGGCTCGCTGTCGCTGACCGGCGCACGGATCGATGACCTGCAGCTGCTGCGCTACGAGACCGAAGTGGATTCCGGCGTGCCGGTGACCCTGATGAGCCCTGAAGGTTTTGACGGCTATCAGTTCGCCGCCAGCGGCTGGCTGGGCGGCGCCAATGCGCCCCAGGGCCTGCCGGGGCTGAGCACGAACTGGACGCTGGTCGAGGGCGATGTGCTGACCGAAACCACGCCGGTGGTGCTGGAGCACGCCGCGGGCGACCTGACCTTCCGCCGGACGATCTCGGTGGACGAGAACTATCTCTTCACCGTCAACGACACCGTCATCAATAATGGCTCGGCGGCCGTCTCCCTTCGCCCCTATGCGCTGGTGCGCCAGCATGGCGTCCCGGCCGACCTGCAGAATTTCTTCGTGCTCCATGAAGGCGCGGTCGGCGTCATCGACGGCACCCATTTCGATCGCAAGTTCAAGAAATGGGAAGATGAAGGCCTGATCGAGCGCAACGGCCCCGGCGGCTGGATGGGCATCACCTCCAAGTACTGGCTCGCCGCCGTCGCGCCCGAAGGCCAGCCCAATGTGCGCGCCCAGTTCCGCGTCGTGTCGCGTCCCGACCGTCCGGTCTTTGAGTCCAACTATCTCAGCGACGCCGAAACCCTCGCGCCGGGCGCCACGCTCGAATCCACGAGCTATGTCTTCGCCGGCGCCAAGAAACAGCCGATCCTGGCCGCCTATGAAAACGATCTGGGCATTGACCGCCTGACCATGGCGATCGACTGGGGCATGTTCTGGTTCCTGACCCGGCCCTTCTTCGCGGCGCTGCACTTCTTCTACGGCGTGCTGGGCAATTACGGCCTCGCCATCATGGTCGTGACGCTTCTGATCAAGCTGGTGCTGTTCCCGCTGAACAACCGCGCCTTCGCCTCCATGGCCAAGATGCGCTCGGCCGCGCCGAAAATGACCGAGATCCGCGAGCGCTACAAAGATGATCCGCAAGCCCAGCAGAAGGCGATGATGGAGCTCTATCGCAAGGAGCGCATCAACCCGGTGGCGGGCTGTCTGCCCATGCTGCCGCAGATCCCGATCTTCTTTGCGCTCTACAAGACGGTGTTCATCTCGCTCGATGCGCGCCATGCGCCCTTCTTCGGCTGGATCCAGGACATGTCCGCGCCCGATCCGACCATGATCGGCAATCTGTTCGGCCTGTTGCCCTATGATCCGTCCGGCCTGCCGATTGTCGGCCCGATCCTGGCGATCGGCGTCTGGCCGCTCCTGATGGGCGTGACCATGTGGGCCCAGCAATCGCTGAACCCGCCGCCCGCCGACAAGATCCAGCGCCAGATCTTCGCCTTCATGCCGGTGATCTTCACCATCATCATGGCGCCCTTCCCGGCCGCCCTGATCATCTACTGGTCCTGGAACAACACCCTGACCATCGGTCAGCAATACCTGATCATGCGCCGTCAGGGCGTGGTGACCGAGCTCGACCGCAACTTCTTCAAGCTGCGCTCAAAGCTGACCGGCAAGGCCGTGCCCGCCAAATACCAGGGCGAGGACACCCCGACCGCCACCAATCAGGTGATTGAGGGCAAGGTCGAGGAAGCTGTCGGCGACCTGGCCGAGGACGCCAACGCCGATGATGCGGCGACAGACGGGAAGACCCCGACTGACACCGCAACCGAGACCAAGCCCGCGCCGACCGGCCGCCGGGTCAGCTCCAACCCCGCAGCGAAAAAACCGCGCGGCGGCAAGAAGAAATAGGAGGCGGCCCTGACCGAGCCCTCTCCCGAAGCCCAGGCAGAACAGGCGGCCCGTCTCGCGGCGGGCCGCAAGCTGTTCTCGGGCCAGATCGACTTCATGCTGGGCGTGGTGTCCATGGACACCCTGCCCGACACCCATGTGCCGGAAGTGGCCTTCGCCGGCCGTTCGAACGTGGGCAAGTCCTCGCTGATCAACGCCCTGACCGGCCGCAAGCAGCTGGCGCGCGCCTCGACCGAGCCGGGCCGCACGCGGGAGCTGAACTTCTTTGACATGCATGGCCGGCTGCGCATCGTCGACCTGCCCGGCTATGGCTTCGCCAAGGCCCCCAAGGAGGTCGCGGCGCGCTGGACGCGCCTGACGCAGAACTATCTGCGCGGCCGGGTCAATCTCAAGCGGGTCTTCCTGCTGATCGACTCCCGGCACGGCATCAAGCCCTCTGACGAAGCGATCATGAAGGTTCTTGATAGCGCCGCGGTGGTGTACCAGATCGTTCTGACCAAGACCGACAAGCTCAAGCCATCCGAAGCGCAGAAGCGCCTTGAGGAAACCCAGGCGAAAGTCGCCCGGCGGCCCGCCGCCTTCCCGGTGATCTCGGCCACCTCCAGCGCCAAGCGTGACGGGCTGGATGAGCTGCGCGGGGAAATCTCCACCCTGGCCCTGCCGGCCGGGGAATAGCCACCGGGGCCCTGACACGCCCTGCCAAACGGGACTGTCGACATGCTGAACCGGATCCTGATCGCCGCCTTCATCGC
This sequence comes from Oceanicaulis sp. HTCC2633, assembly GCF_000152745.1. Lineage (GTDB taxonomy): Bacteria > Pseudomonadota > Alphaproteobacteria > Caulobacterales > Maricaulaceae > Oceanicaulis. Next base: position 2,681,709 of record NZ_CH672428.1, on the reverse strand, counting down.
CCTGGGCTTCAGCGGTGCGGCCCAGGCCGGTCAGGTGTGCAACGAGACCAGCTTCATGGTCGAAGCCGCCAAGGCCTGGCGCACGCCCACCGGGCTCGCCGTGGAGGGCTGGGCGCGGATCGCGCCGGGCGGCTGCGCCGAGATCGGCCCGTCCACCAGCTCTGATCAATATCTCTACGCCCGCACCACCCGCGCCTATCTGGGCGGGGTGCGCGAATGGCGCGGCAGCCTGGATATCTGCGTGGACGAGACCGACTTCGCCTTTGAAGGCGTGGCGGACTGCGAAACCCTGGGCCTTGAGACCCGCAAGTTCCGCCAGCTGACCGACGCCGAACGCGATCACGCGGTCTTGGTCGAGGTCGCCGATTTCGGCGATCGGGCCGAGGAGGCCGGGCTGCAACGCCTGCTGCAATCGGCGGGCTATGACATCAATGTCATCGACGGCTATGCCGGGCGGCGCACCCGCCGCCAGGTCGCCGCCTTCGAAGAGGACCAGGGCCGCAGTTTCGGCGCGGACCGCGCCGCTCTGATCGAGGCGCTGCATGAACGCGCCCTGGCGCGCAATACCGGGCTGGGGCTGCAGGTCTGTAATGACGCCAACCTGCCCATGGGCGTCGCCGTCGCACGCGCCGCCGGGGATGGATATGAAACCCGCGGCTGGTGGCGCATTGCGCCGGGCGGCTGCGCGCAGACGCTCTCCGCCCAGCTCACAAGCAATGAAACCTATGTCTACGCGCAGCTGATCGACGCGGACGCCCTGCGCCCGCTGGCGGGCGGAACCGAGGCTTTCTGCATCACCCCGGCGCGCTTTACGAGCCAGACCCGGAGCGAATGCACCAATTCTGGCTTCCAGCCCGCCCTGTTCCGCGCTGCGCCCGCCCCCGAAGACGGCGGCAGCGTGATGCGGCTCGACCTGAATGACTTTGAGGAACCGCTTCCGTGACCCGAACCCCTGACCTGCATCATGTGGACACCTGGGTGTTCGATCTCGATGAGACGCTCTACCCCGCCGACGCCGCCGTGATGAGCCAGGTCATCGACAAGATGACCGACTGGGTCCAGCGCGAATTCTCCCTCACCCGGGAGGAAGCGCACGCCATGCAGCAGCATTACTACACGACCTACGGCACCACGCTGAACGGATTGCTGGCGAACAATCAGGTGCGGGATCTGGCGAGCTTTCTCGATTTCGTCCATGACGTCGATCATTCGGTGATCACGCCTGATCCTGAACTCGCCGCGCATGTCAAAGCGCTGGACGGCCGACGCATCGTCTACACCAATGGTTCGCGCAAGCACGCAGAGAAGGTGATCGACCGTCTCGGATTGAACGGGCTGTTTGAAGACCTCTATGACATCGAGGCCGCCGCCTTCACGCCCAAGCCGCACCGAGAGGGCTTTGACCGCTTTACCGGCCATTTCTCGATCACGCCGCCGAGCACGGTGATGTTCGAGGATTCGGTCAAGAACCTGCAGACCGCCCATGATGTGGGCTTCACCACCGTGCTGGTGCATCCGCCCGTTGAAGCGCTTGCGGATGGCGCTCGCCCCGAACCCTTGGTACATCCTCCCCACATCCATTACGCCGTGGACTGCCTGCGCACCTTCCTGGGCGACTGGCACGCCGCCGCCGAGAACAAGAAGAAGACGACGCCATGAACCGTGATGCTCTCAAATCCGTCATCGACGCCGCCTGGGACGACCGCGACCAGCTCACCACCCAGACCCAGGGGGATGTCCGCGATGCGGTGAACGCCGCGCTCAACCTGCTCGACAGCGGCGAAGCCCGTGTCGCCAGTCGGGACGAGTCTGGCCAGTGGGTCGTTCATGAATGGCTGAAGAAAGCGGTTCTGCTGTCCTTCCGTCTGAACCCGAACCGCATCATTCCCGGCGGCGCCGATCATGGCCCGTGGTGGGACAAGGTCGCGTCAAAGTTCGAAGGCTGGGACGCGGCGGAATTCCAGGAAGCGGGTTTCCGCGCCGTGCCGCCCGCCGCCGTGCGCCGGGGCGCCTTCATCGGCAAGGGCGTGGTGCTGATGCCGTCCTACGTCAATATCGGCGCCTATGTGGATGAGGGCACGATGGTGGACACCTGGGCCACCGTCGGCTCCTGCGCGCAGATCGGCAAGAACGTGCACATTTCCGGCGGCGCCGGGATTGGCGGCGTGCTCGAGCCGCTTCAGGCCAATCCGGTGATCATCGAGGACAATTGCTTCATCGGCGCCCGCGCCGAGGTCGCCGAAGGCGTGATCGTGCGCGAGGGCGCGGTCCTGGCCATGGGCGTTTACCTGAGCGGCTCCACCAAGATCGTCGATCGTGAGACCGGCGAGATCTTCCGCGGCGAGGTGCCGCCCTACGCCGTTGTGGTGCCGGGCAATCTGCCGGGCGAAGCGGGCAAGCCGGGGCTCTATTGCGCCGTCATCGTCAAGCGCGTCGACGCCCAGACCCGCGCCAAGACCTCCATCAACGCCCTGCTGCGCGACTAGAATGGACAGACGATAGTCAGGCATGGCGCCCGTGGCGAAAACGCCCTAAATCTGCGTCATGCTTGATCTGTCCGCCCTCACCGACCCGATCCCCCTCGCCCGCCGCCTGATCCAGGCGCCGTCAGTCACGCCCGCCGACGCCGGCGCGCTTGATGTGCTGTCCGAAGCGCTGGAAACGCTGGGATTTGAATGCACGCGCTTCAAGTTCGAAGAGGTGGACAATCTCTATGCCCGGCTGGGCCAGACGGCTCCGGTCTTCTGCTTCGCCGGCCATACCGATGTGGTCCCGCCCGGCGATGAAGCGGCCTGGAGCCGCGGTCCGTTCGAGGCCGAGATCGCCGATGACGTCCTGTGGGGGCGCGGCGCGTCGGACATGAAAGGCGCCATCGCCGCCATGGTCGCCGGCGTCGCCCGACTGCTTCAGTCTCAGGGGCGGCCGGCCGGATCCATCGCCTTCCTGATCACCGGCGATGAGGAAGGCCCCGCCGTGAACGGCACGAAGAAGCTGCTCAAGGCTGTGGCGGAGAAGGGCGAGCGTTTTGACCACTGCCTGGTGGGCGAACCCACCAACCCGCACCATCTGGGCGACACCATCAAGGTGGGCCGCCGCGGCTCGCTCAACGGCGTCGTCACCGTCACGGGCCAGCAGGGTCATGTGGCCTATCCGGAAAAGGCCGAGAACCCGATCCCGGTGCTGATCGACTTTCTCAACCGGATCACATTGCGGACGCTGGACGAGGGCGCGCCGCACTTCCAGCCCTCCAATCTCGAGGTGACGACGATCGATGTGGGCAATGCCCCCCATAACGTTATCCCGGCGAAAGCGACGGCGAAGTTCAACATCCGCTTCAACACCGCCCAGACCGGAGACGGACTGAAGACCTGGCTGCGCGAACAGGCCGTCGCCGCGGAACAGGGGTTTTTCGGCGATATCGATCTTGATCTGACCGTCACCGGCGACGCCTTCCTGACTGAGACCGGCCCCTTCACCGATCTGCTGCGCGCCGCGGTCAGGGACCAGACCGGCCATGATCCGGCGCTGACCACGGGCGGCGGCACCTCGGACGCGCGCTTCATCAAGGATTATTGCCCGGTCGCGGAATTCGGCCTCGTGGGCGAGACCATGCATCAAGTGGATGAGCGCGTGCCGGTCAGCGATGTGACCCGTCTCGCCGCCATCTATGCCGACGTGCTGCAGAGGTATTTCAAGACTTTCGCATCATGAGACAGGCTATCAGAGACATGCGGTCCGGCGTTGCGGGCGTCTTTGCGCTGCTGACGTTCAGACCTGACTGGCGCAAGCATTTCGACGTCAGCGCAGAGGGCGTGGCGCGCTCCTTCTCGGGCGTCATCCTGGCCCTGCCCGCCTTCTTCTTCCTGATTGTCGGCGTGAACTATTTCTATGCCGAGAACGCCGCCGCCTACACCGCGGACATGCGCTTCACCCTTGTGGACGCGGTGATCAGCTGGGCGCGATTCTGGCTGCTCTTCCCGGTCGTCGCCGCAGGCGTGGTGATGGTGATGGGTCTCAAGGACCGCTTCGCCAGCTGGCTGGTGGTGCATAACTGGACCGTCTTCGTGCTGGTCCATGTCCAGGCGCTCTTGCTGGCGCTCTATCCGGCCGGACTGGCCGATCCGGGCGCGATCGGACAGGCGATGACGCTGTACAGCCTGCTGCGCCTGTTCATCCACTGGCGCGTGGCCCAGGGCGCGATGGGACTGCCCCCCATCATGGCGGCGGCGGCGGCCAGCATCCCCCTGATCATCGACCGGCTCATCCTGTCCGTGACCTGACGGGCGCGCCGCGCTAGTTTCCCCCTCAACGACTTCGGGGAGAACCATCATGATCCGTTCAACACTCGCCATGCTTTCGCTGGGCGCCGGCGCTCTGGCGCTGACCGGCTGCTTTGATCCGCAAGCGGTCAATCAGGCCGCCGGCCTGAACGCCGCAGACACCGTCTTCACCGGCGGTCCGATCTATACCGGCGTTGAAAGCCAGCCCACCGCCGAGCTGATTGCGGTGGATGACGGGCGGATCGTCTTTGTCGGCAGCCTGGCCGATGGCCAGTCCTATATGGGCGATGACACGCGCACGGTGGACCTGGATGGCGCAACGCTCTTTCCCGGCTTCACCGACGCCCATGCCCATATCATCGGGGTGGGCGAACGCGAACGCTCTCTGAACCTTGAAGGCACGGCCTCGATCGAGGATCTCAAGGCGCGGGTCGCCGAAGCGGCGGCTGACGACAGCGCCTCGATCATCGCCGGTCGCGGCTGGATCGAGACCCATTGGCCAGAAGGTCGCTTCCCGACCGCTGCGGATCTTGATGAAGTCGAATCGGTGCGGCCGGTGATCCTGGTGCGCGCGGACGGCCATGCCCTCGTCGCCAACACGGCGGCGCTGAACGCCGCGCAGATCACCGCTTCAACCCCCGACCCCGAAGGCGGCGCCATCCTGAAGGATGAAACCGGCCAGCCCAACGGCATGATCATCGACGCCGCCATGGCCCCCTTCGCGGCGCTGGCGGGCGAGCCCACGGGCGAGGAGCGCGAGACGCTCTACCGGCTGGGCGCTGAAGTCATGGCGTCCCAGGGCTGGACCAGCGTGCACGATATGAGCGTGCCCTACGCGGATGTGGACATCATGGCGGGCCTTGCCGAGGCCGGCGACCTGCCCATCCGGGTCTCGGTCTACGCCAATCCCGAAGACTATGACGCGGTCGCCAGCCACGCCCCGCGCATGGAGGCGGATGGCCGGGTCATTGCGCGCGGCGTAAAGTTCTACATGGACGGCGCGCTCGGGTCTCGCGGCGCGGCGCTTCTTGAACCCTATGACGATGCGCCGGACACCACCGGCCTGTTCCTGTCCGAGGAAGAGCGCGCCGAAGCGATGATGCAGCGCGCCCTGGAGGACGGCGTGCAGCTCGCCATTCACGCCATCGGCGATGCGGGCAACCGCAATGTGCTCGACTGGATGCAGGACAGCCTTGAAGCCGTCCCCGCCGCCGAGCGCGCCGTCGCCGAGCCGCGCTGGCGCGTGGAGCACGCCCAGATCCTGCATCCCAACGACATTCCGCGCTTTGGGGACATGGACGTCATCGCCTCCATGCAGCCCAGCCACGCCATTGGCGATCTGCACTTCGCCGCCAGCCGCATCGGCCTGCATCGTCTTGAGGGCGCCTATGCCTGGCGGTCGCTCATCGACAGCGGAGCCATCATTGCAGGCGGGTCTGACGCGCCTGTAGAGCGCGGCGAGGCGCGGATCGAGTTCTACGCCGCCGCCGTGCGCCGCGACCTCAATGGCTTCGCCGATGAGCACTGGCATCTGGAACAGGCGCTGGATCGGGAGACCGCGCTCAAGCTCTTCACCATCTGGCCCGCTTACGCCACCTTCCGCGAGGATGATCTGGGCACGATCGAGGTGGGCAAGCTGGCGGACTTCTCCGTCTTTGACCGTGATCTCATGACCGTGCCGGACGCCGAACTGGCCGAGGCCCGTCCGGTCATGACCGTGGTCGAGGGCGAGGTGGTCTGGCGCGCGGAACAGCGCTGAGCCGCCGCATGGGTCCCCGGGTCAAGCCCGAGGACCGAGATGTAGAGCCTGAACCTCTCGGCCTTCGGACTTGATCCGGAGGCCCATGCACCACCCGTCTCTCCCCATGTCATTCACCGGTTTATCCGATGAATCCATGCCGTGACCTGTCATAGGACCCACCGGCATGGATCCCCCGCATGAAGCGGGGAATGACAGGGTTTGAGTTATTGAAAACTCTCTTCTCTTTCCCCGCGCAGGCGGGGACCCAGAGATCACCAAGCGCTCTCACATCCGGCTCTGGGCCCCGGCTTCTGCCGGGGATGAGAGGAGTGTTTATCCTCCCCCTCCCGCTCTTCCCCCATACTCGGCTTACTCCTCCAGAGCGGGCGGCCGGCGCGTTGGGTTCGGGAGGGGTGGTGGTGTCCCGAGCGGGCGCGGTTTAACGCACCGCGCTGCAGCGAAAAGGCGGGACTTCGTACATTCCGGTGATCCTGTTGGAGCCGCGCCCCTGGGGCAGGAATCCCTTGGGCGGACGACTGACAAACGTCCAGCTTGGACAGGCTGCGTAGAAATGGCGTCAGCAAGCCGGTCGAGGCCGCAGAAAACACCATCGCGCGCGGGAGCCTTATCGGGCTCCATAACAACAATAAAACAGACCCATAATCGCCCGGACGGCTCCCGCGCGCCCTGCTCATACCCTCGCCGTCTTGCGGCGGGGACAAGGGTGCTGAAAAGCCTCTACTCCTCCGCCCGTCTAGGCGAGGACGCGGCGCCGGCGAGGATGCCGCCATCCAGATGCAAATCCGTACCGGTCATGTAGCTCGACGCCTCCGAAGCGAGGAACAGCGCCGTCTCGGCCACTTCCCCGGGCCGTCCGAACCGGCCCATGGGAATGCCCGCCTCCACGTCTGCGACGGCGCGGTCGCGCATTTCGCCTTCGCCCAGCATGTCCTCCCACATCGGGGTCAGGACCGCGGCGGGCAGGATGGCGTTGCAGCGAATGGCGTAGCCTTGTTGCGCGCAATAAAGCGCCACGGTGCGGGTATGGTTCAGCACCGCCGCCTTGGACGCGGCATAGGCCGCCGCGGCGGGAATGCCCACCACGCCCGAGCGTGACGACAGATTGATGATCGAGCCGCCCTGGCGCGCCTTCATCAAACGGATCGCCCACTGACAGCCCAGCATGACGCCATCGGTATTGACCCGGTGCACGGTGCGCCAGGCTTCAAGCGAGACATGTTCGGGATCATGGAGACCGGGCGCCTGGGCGAAGCCGGTGATGCCGGCATTGTTGACCAGCACATCCAGACCACCCCAGCTCTGCTCGACCCATTCGGCGGCCTGGCTCCAGTGCGTCTCATGGCTGACGTCCAGCGTGCGCGCATGGGCCCGCTCGCCCAGCCGCGCGGCCAGCGCCTCGACGCCTGCGCCATCAATATCGGTGAGCAGCACCTCGGCGCCCTCGCGGACAAAAAGCTCCGCAATCGCTGCGCCTATGCCGCGCGCGGCGCCGGTGACCAATGCCTGCTTGCCTGAAAGTCGTGCCATGTGCGCCTCCCTTTGGGACGCTGCTATAAGCGCCCCGGGCGGGCCCGAAAAGGTCAGGAAGGGCTCAATCCCCGCCTTCGCGCAGACCGGGTTCAGAACGCCAGCGAGTCGGCATCGAGATCCTCCGGGCCGGTGCAGGTGAACTCGATGACGGTCCGTTCGATATTCACCCGCTGGACCACGCCATTGCGCACGATCAGCAGATACCGCTTGCTGCGCTCGCCCATATGCAGATGGTCAGGCAGGGTTTCGGTGAGGCCGAACCAACGCGAGAACGCCATGGGCCCGTCTGCATAGAACTGAAGACGTCCCTCGGGGTCGATCTGGCGGCGCCATTGGTCCACCGCGAAGGGGTCGTTGGAGACAATGCAGCTGATCTGGTCAAATCCTGACTGCTTCAGCGCAGGCGCCTTCTCGATGAAGCGGGGCAGATGACGCTTGGTGCAGATCGGCGTGAAGGCGCCGGGGACCCCGATAACGATATGGGTCCCCTGATCCAGAATGCCGCGCAAGCTGATCGAAACGGGCGAGCCCGCCTCGTCGAGGTGGCCGACATAAACGTCGGGAATGCGCTGGCCCAGTATGACCTTCATGACTTCAGCCCCTCTCCCTAATCGGAATGAGGCGCCCGAAGTCATGAAAGAGGCTTTACACAGCTGTGCGACTAGCGACCGGCGACACAGGCGCCAGAGCTGACAACGCTGACGCCGGCGGCGGCCGCCGTGCAGGCATTGCCGTAAGTCTGGCCGTCACAGCCGCAGACCGGACGGTATTCCCGGGTGCACATTTGCGGGCGCGCGGTGCAGGTTCCCATCTGGTCCGCCGCACCGCACTGGGCGGTCGGGGCGTAGGCGCAATAGGCGGCGCCGGTCTGCTCGCCTTCGCACATGATCCCGGCCATGCCGCCACAGGCTTGCCCAAGGCCGACCACGCGCCAGTCATTGTCCGGGCCGCCATTGATCGGCGCATCGCCCGGAGAAGTCGCGCTACAGGCGCCCAGCACCATCATTCCAAGAACCATGAAGAAAATTCGCATCTGCGTCCCCTTGAAGCTGCGGCTTGCGTCCCGTGCCCGCCTGTCATGATCAGCGTCCGTCAAACTCTGGCGTCGAGCGCCTGTTCGCGCAACACTGCAACGCCCAGTCTGCATGGAGGTTCCTGAATGTCCGATGATCGCCAACATCCCGTACCCAGCCCGTTTGGAGCCCGCTCCACCGCCGCTGATGTCGCCGCGGCGGCCGATCTGAAGGGCAAGACCGTCATCGTCACAGGAGGCTATTCGGGCATCGGACTTGAAACCACCCGCGCCCTTGTCAGCGCTGGTGCGCGCGTGATCGTCACCATACGCTCTGAAGGCAAGGCGCAAGCCGCCCTGGACGGGCTCGGGGTCGAGACCGTCAAGCTGGACCTGATGGAGCCTGACAGCGTCGCGGAAGGCGCCCAGGCGCTCAGGAACCTCACCCCGGACGGCATCGACATCCTCATCAACAACGCCGGGATCATGGCGACGCCCCTGCGGCGCAATTCAAAAGGGTGGGAAAGCCAGTTCGCCACCAATCATCTGGGGCATTTCGCCCTGTTCGCGCGCATTTGCGATCTCCTGCTCAAGCGCCCGGGCGCGCGGGTCGTGGCGCTGTCCTCTCTCGCCCACCGCATCAGCGATGTGAATCTGGACGACTGGAACTGGCGTGATGCGGACTATGAGAAATGGCCCGCCTATGGCCGGTCCAAGAGCGCGAACGCCCTGTTCGCGCTGGAGCTGAACCGACGGTATGAGCCGCGCGGCCTGAAGGCGTTCTCGGTCCATCCGGGCGGGATCATGACCGAACTGCAGCGCGATCTGCCCGAGGCCGAAATGCGCGCCCTGGGATGGTTTGATGAAAACGGCGTGTTGAACCCGGTCTTCAAGACGGTGGAGGAAGGCGCATCGACCACGCTATGGGCCGCGACCTCTCCTTTGCTGGATGCGCGCGGCGGCGTCTATTGCGAGGATTGCAACGTCGCCGCCCCGAACCCGCCCGAAGGCGCGTTCTACGGCGTGCATCCGCACATCCGCAACGCCGAAACGGCCAGGACGCTCTGGACGCTGAGCGAGGAGATTACAGGGCTGAAGGCCGCCTGAGGCTTTCACTGAGCCGCGCTTCGGTTTAGGTCCAAGCCCAGACTCCAACAACCAAGACGCTCCGCCATGACCTTACGCCTCGCCTTCATGGGAACTCCGGATTTCGCCGCCGCCTCGCTCGCCGAGATTGTCGGCGCGGGTCATGAGGTGGTTGCGGTCTACACCCAGCCCGAACGTCCGCGCGGACGAGGCCAGACTCTGGTGAAGACCCCGGTCCATCAGCTCGCCGAGCAGTTCGGGCTGACCGTCCACACGCCCGAGAGCTTTCGTGATCCTGACGTCATCGCCCAGTTTGAAAGCCTCGATCTCGATGCGGCCTGCGTTGTCGCCTACGGCCAGATCCTGCCCCAGCAGGCGCTCGACGCGCCGCGCCTTGGCTGTCTGAACCTGCACGCCTCGCTGCTGCCGCGCTGGCGGGGGGCCGCGCCCATCCAGCGCGCCATCATGGCGGGCGACGAGATGACCGGCGTGCAGATCATGCAGATGGAGGCCGGGCTCGACACCGGCCCCGTGCTGATGAGCGAAGTGGTCCCCATTTCCGAGACCGACACCGCCGCCAGCCTGCATGACCGGCTGATGAGCACGGGCGCGCTTTTATGGCCGCGCACCCTCGCCGCGCTTGAGCGCGGCTCGCTCAACGCCGCACCCCAGAGCGAAGAGGGCGTCACCTACGCCAAGAAGATCACCCGTGAGGAAGCGCGCATCAACTGGTCCAAACCTGCCAGCGAGGTGGCGGACCATATCCGCGGCCTCTCCCCCTTCCCCGGCGCATACTTTGAACTGCCCGGCGACAAGCCCGTGCGGGTGAAGGTCCACTTCGCCCAGCCGGAAGCCGGCGAAGGCGAGCCGGGCGAAGCGCTCGATGACTCGCTTCTGATCGCCTGCGGGCGCGGCGCTGTGCGCCTGGTCCGCCTTCAGCGCGAGGGCAAGGGCGTGATGGACGCGAAGGCCTTCCTCAATGGCGTGGACGTGCCCAAGGGCACGGTGCTGGCCTAGCCATGCCGCGCTACAAGCTCACCATCGAATATGATGGCGGCCCGTTCGTGGGTTGGCAGCGGCAGGACAATGGCCCCTCGGTGCAGGGCGCGCTGGAAGCCGCCGCCGCCAAGCTCGATGGCGGCCCGCGCGAGGTCTATGGCGCAGGGCGGACCGATTCCGGCGTCCATGCCCTCGGTCAGGTCGCCCATGTGGATCTTGAAAAGGATCTCCCCGCCGACAAGGTGCGCGACGCGATCAATCATCATCTCAAACCCCACCCCATTGCGGTGGTCGAGGCGGTGCGCGTCACGGACGAGTTTCACGCCCGCTTCAAGGCTCACCGGCGCGGCTATATCTACCGCCTGCACGCAAGGCGCGCGCCCCTCACCCTGACCCGCGGTCAGGTCTGGCGCGTCTATCAGCCGCTTGATGTGGAGGCCATGCACACCGCCGCCCAGCATCTGGTCGGCACGCATGATTTCACGACCTTCCGCGACAGCCAGTGTCAGGCCGACAGCCCGGTCAAATCGCTCGACAAGATCGCGGTGTTCCACTCCGGCGAAGAAATCCATGTGACGGTGGAAGCGATCAGCTTCCTGCACCGTCAGGTGCGCTCGATTGTGGGCTCGCTGGTCGAGGTGGGTCTGGGCAAATGGACGCCGGAGGATTTCAAGGCGGCGCTTGACGCCGCCGACCGCTCCCGCTGCGGCCCTGTCGCCCCGCCGGACGGGCTCTACCTGTCGCTGGTGGCGTATCCGGACGGGTTCGAGCTGGAGGGGTAAGCCCTACTCCGCGCCCTAGGGCGCAGGCGGGGTCTCGACCGGTTCGGTCAGATCAAACTCCACCGCGAAATGCCGGTTCGGGCGATCGAGCGCATAGGTGAAGCTGTCATCGTCGAGCGTGATCGACCAGACATTCGCCATCGAGGCGGGAATGTTCTCGCGCTCGAACAGGGCCTGGCTCTCGGCATCGGCGGGAAAGTCCGCACGCACAGGGCCAGCCGGACCGTCGGTGTCGCCGCCATACTGGGTCAGCACGTCTTCAGAGCCGTCCTCATGGCGGTGATCATGCTTGAGCCGCAGCCCGTCCTCGGGCAGGCGCGTGATCACCCAGGTGCGTGAGCGGTCCTCGCCCACATGGAAGGGGATACGCATCTGCGTCTCGCCGCACGTACGCACATGCATGACCAAACGCTCTGTGGCGAACGCTTCGTCCCGCGGATCATCAGAGGTGACCCGGCCTTCAAGGGCCTGCCCGCAATAGGCGCTCAGGCGCTCGAACAGATCCGGTTCGGGCTGGGCGGTCGGCGCACACGCGGCCAGAGCCAGCGGCGCGCTCAGAAGCGCGAAGCGAAACCCGATCACTCGGCCGCTTCCGTCGGGGCGCCGCGCTGCTTGACCAGCTTCTGGACCTTCTTGACCGCGCGATCCCGCTTCAGGCGCGACAGATAGTCGATGAAGACCACGCCTTCGAGGTGATCCATCTCGTGCTGGATGCAGACCGCGAACAGGTCTTCGGCGATCTCTTCACGTTTCTCGCCGTCATAGTCGAGATACTCGACCTTCACCTTCTTGGGCCGCTCGACGCTGTCAAACACATCCGGGACCGACAGGCAGCCTTCCTGATAGGGTTTGAGGTCTTCGGTCAGCGGGGTGATCACCGGATTGACGTAATAGCGCGGATCATTGCGCTCGTCCGACAGGTCCATGACGATGACGCGCTTGTCCACGCCCACCTGGATCGCCGCCAGGCCAATGCCGTCGGCGGCGTACATGGTCTCGACCATGTCGTCCATCAGGGCGCGAAGCGCGTCGTCCACCGCGTCGACCGGCTTGGACACCAGCTTCAGACGCGGATCGGGAACGGTGAGTATCTCTCGAATAGCCATGCCTGATAGGTAATCCCGCAAAGGGTTTGGTTCAAGCGCATCGCGCTGCGCGCATGGACGCGATCAGACTGGAACCCGCGCGCAAAGCGTATAGCCTGCCTCAAACACCAGTCTGGGGGGATATCATGAAAACCGTCTTGCTCGCCTGCGCTTTGGCGTTCACCGCCTCGACACCCCTCTTCGCCCAGACGCCAGAGCCGGTCTCCGAAAGCCCTGTGACCATCGGCGTAAGCGTGGTTCTCGATGCGCCGAGCCTGAATGATCAGCGCGAAGTGAATATCTGGGTCCCGCCTTTCCTCGATCAGCTCGAAGAGCCGATCAACGTCGTCTATCTCGTTGATGGCGGGCAGGATCAGGACTTCGTCCACATGGCCGGCCTTGCCCAGCTGGGCGCGCTGAGCTGGCAGTATGAGCCCTTCATGCTGGTGGGCGTACAGACCAGGACCCGGCTCTTTGACCTGACCCGTCCTGCGGAAGACCCGCGCTATCAGAGCCAGTTCCCCGAACAGGGCGGATCGGAAGCCTTTCTCGCCTTCCTGACCCGGCAAGTGATCCCCTATGTGGAGGCGCATTACCCGGTTTCGGATCGCCGCGCCCTGATCGGGGAGTCCCTGGCGGGCCTGTTCGTCACGGACACCTTCCTGCACGCCCCATCGAGCTTCACCGACTATATCGCGGTCAGCCCGTCCCTGTGGTGGGATGATCAGGCCGCGGGCAAGGCCGCTCCGGCGCTCTTGGCGCAACACGATGACGCCGAACGCCATCTTTATCTGACCATGGCCGATGAAGGCGGGACCATGCAGGCCGGGCTCGACCGGCTTCTGGCGGCGCTGCGCGAGGATGCGCCTGAAGGCCTCGACTGGACCCATGTGGACCGGTCAGACACCGAGAGCCATTCCACGATCTTCCACCCGGCGGCGCTCGATGCCTTCCGCACCCTGTTCGCCCTGCCGCCCTATGAGTATGGCGAAGCGCCCTGGTATCTGATCGAAGGCGGGGAGCCGCCTGCCGAGGGAGAGAGCGAAGGCTAGGCCTTCTCCTCGTCCGGGCCGGTCAGGAGCCTTGGCGCTTCATCGACCTGGGCCGGAGACTCGATCTGCTTCATCTGGCCATTGAGCTGGGCCATGTCGCGCGCCTTGGGCAGCACCCGGCTGTCAAACGAGCCAACCGCCTTGTTGTAATTGGCGGTCGCCGATTTCAGGCCCGCCCCCACACGCCCCAGATGGTCGGAGAAGGTATTGAGGCGCGTGAACAGCTCATCGCCCAGGGCGGCGACCTTCTGGGCGTTCTGCTCCAGCTTCTCCTGCCGGAAGCCATAGGCGACGGCCTTGGCCAGCGCCAGAAGCGTGGCGGGCGTGGTGATGATCACATTGGCCTTGATGGCGTCGTCAAACAGGGCCGGATCTTCCTCGATGGCGGCGGAATAGAAGCTCTCGCCGGGTATGAACAGCGCCACGAAATCGATCGCGCCATCCACGCTGGCGGCATATTCCTTTTTCGCCAGCTGTTTGACGTGGGTCTTCACCTGCTGGGCGTGACGGCGCAGCGCGTCACGGCGGCTCGCCTCATCCTCGGCTTCCACAGCGTCGAGATAGGCGGTCAGCGCCACTTTTGAGTCCACCACGAAACGCCCGCCGCCCGGCAGCTTGATCACGAAATCCGGCCGCAGCGCCGCCCCGTCCGTATCGCGGGTCTGGTGCTGGGCGTCGTAATCGATGTTCTTGGTGAGGCCCGCGAGCTCGAGGATGTTCTCGACCGTGCGCTCGCCCCACTGGCCGCGCGTTGTGGACTTGCGCTGCAGGGCGTTGACCAGCTTTGCAGTTTCCTTGTGCTGGTCATTCAGGCCCTGGCTGAGCTTGGTGATCTGCTCGGCGATCGCACCGGAATTGCGGGCGCGATCCTGCTCCATCTTCTCCACCTGTTCGCGGAATTTATCGAGCCGCTCGCGGATCGGATCGACGAGGGATTTGACCCCGCCCTCCGCTTTCTCATGCTGGGTCTTGAAGCTCTGCTGAGCCTGTTCGAGCAGCTTTTTCGAGGACACGTCCAGCGCCTCGTCCGCCAGAGCCTTGAAGCGGTCCTGCATCTCCTGGCTCAGCGCGGTCAGGCGCTCGCGTTCGGCCTTCACCGCCGCATCGCGCTCTTCCAGCCGTTCGCGCAGGGCCCGCAATTCCGATGACGCGCGCTGCTCGGCCTGCCGGGTGGCTTCGAGCTGCTCTTCAAGCCCCTGAACGCGGTCGGCCTGGGTGCGGGCGCTGGCGAGTTCGCGTTCCGCCTGATCCCGCACAGTCCGGGTCTTCTCAAGGTCGACCCTCAGACTTTCGATCTGGCGAAGCTCGGTCTGCGCTTCGCGCAATTCCAGCTGCGCCTCTGACAGCTCCGCCTGCATCTCACTGAGACGAGTCCGCAAACCATCGGCTTCCCCCCAGGCCTTGCGCAGAAGCACCACGCTCACCCCGCCCAGAATGAGACAGGCGCCGCCGAGCGCGATCAGGGCAAGTGAAACGGGATCCATGGCGCACCTTCACATCAGACCAGAACGAAACGGGACCATACATGAGTCCCGTTCGGCGCGCGCCTTGCATTTTCACCTGAAAGACGACTTTCGGGGGATCAATATGCGCCTGTTTGATACGCCTTTGTCCGAGCTTGGCATCCGGGACCTGGACCGGTGGCGGGAACTGGCGCGTCCGGATGGGCGTCTTGTCAGCCCCTATCTCCTGCCCGATTTCGCCCAGATGGTGGATGCCCAGCGCCATGATGTGCGCGTCATCATCGCCGAGGAAAACAGCGCCCCGATTGGCTATTTCGCCTATCACGCGCCCCAGGGCGGCATTGCGCGCCCGGTGGGAGCGCCCCTGTCAGACTATCAGGGGTTCGCGGCCATTCCCGGCTTCAGGGTGGATGAAAAAGACCTATTGACCGCCATGGGCGCGGATGTGCTGGTCTATGACAACTGGATGGGTCAGCCTTTGGGCAAGACCCGCGCGCAAACCCGCTCCTCCATCATTGATCTTGGCGAGGGCCTCGACAGCTGGATGGCGCGCAAGGAAGCCACCCAGCACAAGCACTTCAAGAAGCTGCGCCAGCGTCAACGCAAGGCCGAGCGCGAATTCGGACCGATCCGCGTGGTGTTTGGCGACCCGCTGGGCGATCACTTCGACACGCTGCGCACCTGGAAGAGCCAGCAATATCGCGATACGGGCCTGCTGGATCTGTTTGGCGTCGCTTGGGTGGACTCCGTCATCCGCAATTGCGCCGCGCGCAGCTTCGGTCCGTTCCGCGGCCTCGTCGCCTCCCTGTATCTGGGCGAGCGTCTGGCGGCTGTGGAAATGGGGATTGTCGCAGGCGATGTGTATCATTCCTGGATACCCGCCTATGATCCGGCCTTCCGCGCCGTGTCGCCCGGCCATTTGCTGCTTCAGGGCATCATCGAGGCCGCGCCCAACATGCGCATCAACCGCATCGATCTGGGCGGCGGCGATTACGCCTACAAGGCCGCCTACACCGATTACGAGGTGGCGCTCTCAGGCGGACGCGCCATGAAGCCGAGCGCGGCCATGGTCAGTCTTCTCGCCTGGGATGGCGCGGAGGCGGCCGCCCGTCTCCTGCCTGGCCCGCTGGCGAAGGCGCCCCTGAAGCTGCGCCGCCGCTGGGCCCAAACCGCCGCCGCCGAACCGGTCCTGGTCCGGCGCGTCCAGCATATGGGCGAAGCCTTCCTCAAGGCGCCGCAACGACTGACGGCCTAGCCTTTAACGGTTCCATTCAGCGCCTGATCGCCTATCTTCCCGGCAAACCATTTACGGGGAGACCACTATGATCCGTTCCACCGCCATCGCCGGCCTGAGCCTCATGGCTCTGTCCTCCGCCGCCTTCGCCCAGGACGTCATTGAGACCGAACAGGCCGATTTCATCGTCGAAACCGTCGCGGGCGGGCTGGAATACCCCTGGTCCATCGCCTTCCTGCCGTCTGGCGAGATGCTGGTCACCGAGCGCGAGGGCCGACTGCGCGTCATCGATGCGAACGGGCTTCGCGAAGCCCCGGTTTCGGGCTTGCCGGATGACCTGCTGGTGGAACGTCAGGGCGGTCTGCTGGACGTCGCGCTGGCGCCCGATTTCGCCGACAGCCGAATGATCTATTTCAGCTATGCCGAAGGCACGGCGCAGGCGAACAACACCGCTCTCGCCCGCGCGACCCTCAGTGAAGACCTCACCACGCTCGACAATGTTGAAGACATCTTCCACGTCAATTTCGAGAAGGCGGGCGGGTTCCACTTTGGCGGACGCATCCTGTTCAACCCGGACGGGACACTGTTCCTGACCCTGGGCGAAGGCGGCAATTACCAGCAGGAATCCCAGAACCCCGAGAACCATCTGGGCGCGGTGGTGCGCCTCAATCTCGACGGATCGATCCCGGCTAACAATCCGGTGATCGAGAACGGCGCGCCGGGCGTCTACACCTATGGCCACCGCAATTCCCAGGGCATCGCCCGCAATCCGATCACCGGCTCGGTCTGGGAGCTGGAGCATGGCGCGCGCGGCGGGGACGAGATCAACATCCTTGAAGCCGGAACCAATTACGGCTGGCCCGAAATCACCTACGGCATCAATTACGACGGCACGATCATTACCGAGGACCGTGAACGCGAGGGCCTCGCCCAGCCGATCTGGTACTGGAATCCCTCCATCGCCCCGTCCGGCATGATGTTCTACACCGGCGACAGCTTCCCTCACTGGCAGGGCGACCTGTTCGTCTCCGCCCTGGCCGGCAGCAAGATCGAGCGTCTGGAAGTTGATGGCGACCGAGTGATCAGCGTCGAACCGCTGCTCGAGGATCTGGGTCAGCGCTTCCGCGATGTGCGCACGGGCCCGGACGGCGCCATCTACACCCTGACCGATGACTTCGAAGGCTCGGTGCTGCGGCTTGTCCCGGCGGAATAAGACCCTGAAGGGCTGGCTCTAGAGCCAGCCCTTTTTCCTGAACCACCAGATCAGACCGCCCGCCACACCGAGACACAGGGCGCATACGAGGGCGAAGGCATAGGGCCAGTTGGCGCCCGGCAGCCCGCCCACATTGATGCCCAGAAGGCCCGTCAGGAAGCCCAGCGGCAGGAACACTGCGGCCACCACCGAGAGCAGCAACATGGCCGAGTTCATCTCCTCGGCCCGCGCATCCACCATCTGATCGTTGAGGATCGAGCTGCGGTCGCGGACCATGTCCAGCTCCTCCACAAGCCGGGTCAGCTGATCGGCCGTCTCGCGCAGACTGACGCGGACATCGGGCACACGCAGCGGGCCGATATCCTCCACCGACAAGCGCGCCAGCACATCGCGCTGCGGAGCCAGATAGCGCCGCAGCGCAATCGTGGTGCGTCGCACCTCGGCCAGCTGTCCGCGCAGACCGGACGCCTGGTCCACGCTCCGCTCCTCCAGATCATCGATCTCGTCCACCAGCTCGTCGAGCACCGGCTCCATGCGCGCGGTCAGCCCCTGAGCCAGGGCGCAGATGAAGTCCGAGGCGGTGGCGGGTCCCTGCCCGGCCCTGAAACCGTCCGCAATCTCGGCGACCGCCATCAGACGCCGCATCCGGGTTGAAATCACGAGCCGGTCACTGACCCAGAGCCGGATGGAGACCATGTCCTCGGGGTCCGAGTTCGGATTGAGGTTCACCCCTCGCATGATCAGGATCAGCCCGTCGGCATGTTCCGCCACGCGCGGACGCGTGTCTTCCCGAGCCAGTGCGCTGGCGACGACCGCATCGGCCTGCGCCTCGATCCAGGCGGTTACGCCCTCCGCGCTGCGATCCAGGTGAACCCAGCGATACACGACCTCCCGGCCCGCGGGCGCGCCAAGATCCTCGACCGGGCGCGTTGCTCCGCCCGCCATGACATCAAACGCGTAAATGGGTGTGGGCGTCATGCGTCAGCTCCATCCGCACCGGAACCGGTCTGCCCCGGGATGATGTGCAGGTCCCGTTGCGGGAACGGAATCCTGACCCCGTTCGCCTCGAAGCGGTCGACAATGGCGAACATGACCTCGCTTTGCGGCACCATGCGGCCCTTGGTGACGTCGCTGACCCAGAACCAGAGCGTGAAGTCGATGGAGCTGTCGCCAAAGGTCCGCATGACGCAGAGCGGCGCCGGATCCTCGATGCACAGCGGGTGCGCGCTCGCCGCCTCCAGCATCAGGGACTGGGCGAGGTGCAGGTCCGAGCCATAGGCGACCCCCACCTTGATCTCCACCCGGCCGCGCGTGTTGTTGAGCGTCCAGTTGATCACCCGGCCGGTGATCAGCTCCTCGTTGGGGATCAGGATTTCCTTGCCGTCAAAGGTCTCCAGCAGGACATAGCGGGCGCTGGTGCGTCGCACGAACCCGGTCGTGCCGTCGGCCAGCTCGACAAGATCATCCTCCTCCACAGAGCGTTCGGCCATCAGGATCAGACCGGAAATGAAGTTCGAGGCGATCTTCTGAAGCCCGAACCCCAGGCCAATACCCAAGGCGCCGCCAAAGACCGTCAGGGCGGTCAGGTCGAGCCCCACCACGTCCAGCGTGATCAGACCGGCGATGATGTAAATGGCGATGCGGACGATCTGGGCGATCAGCGAGCGCGTGCCGGACTTGAACGCCTTGGAGCTGCGGATGCGCGTGTCGAGGACCCCGGCGATGACCGCAGCCATCCAGTAGACCAGCGCGAGCACCACGATCACCCGCGCCACCATATAGGCGGTGATGGTGAAATCCCCGGTCGAGAAGCTCAGTCGTTCGGAACTCAGAAGACGTTCAACCGGATCCAGCCAGCCCGCCACACCGGCGACCAGAATGGCGCACAGGCCCAGAAACAGCGCCCAGAGGATGAGCGGTCGAAACCGCGAGCCTTGCGGCTTCTCGTCGATGGTCTCGGTCTCTTCGATCATGGTCCGTCCTGATTCCTGTCACTCGGTCCGTCGACCAAAATGCGTCAGGACTCGCCGACTTGCCAGCGTGCTGACATCCGGAAGATGTCAGACCGGATCGTCCGCATCGCCTGGACGCGCCCTGGACAGAAAAAACCCCGCCGGTTTCCCGGCGGGGCAGAGTACGGGTTCCTTTGAGGATCCTAGAACTGCTTGCGCAGCGTGATCCCGTAGGTGCGAGGCTGGTTTGGATAAGCGGAGAAGGAGCCCGCTTGCAGCGTCGTCGGGAACCCCGAAGTGTAATACTCGTCCTCGTTCAGGTTCCGCGCCCAGAGCAGGGCTTCGAGACCGTTATCGAGGTTCACCCCGAAGGAGGCGTTGATGGTGTTCACCGACCGGGTGATGTCATCCGGCAGGTTGTTGAGCAACTTGACCTCAGATTCGTACTGGTAGTCGGCCCGGAAGAAGGCCTCGCCCCCATTGAAGTCGCGAGTGTACTGAACGCCGAAGGAGCCGGCGAATTCGGGAATGCCCGCAACGTCCTCGCCGCTGAGATCGCCCACGCCATTGGCGACGCCGTCCGCCAGGTCTTCCGGACTGCCCGTGACGACGGGCGCCCCCGGATAGCTGTCATACTCGGCGTTCATCCAGATGCCTGACAGGGTGAAGGTCAGGCCCGGAATGGCGGGCGGGTTGATCGTGCTGTCAAACTCCAGGCCCTGGCTGGTCTGTTCGCCGGCGTTCACCACCGCAAAGCCCGCGCCCTGGAAGATGGAGGACTGGAAGTCCTCGATGGTCTGGTCAAACAGCGCCACATCCAGCGAGCCCCAGGAGAAGCGGGTCTTGAAGCCAATCTCGAGCGTGGTCGTGATTTCCGGACGGGCAAAGCGCTGATTGCCGGCGACGCCGAGCGCTTCCGCGGTGTTCACCACCGTGGGCAGGCCCAGAGCGTTGTCCGCCGCCAGTTCGCCGGCCGCCCTCAGGGCGGCGACATCCGCCGTATTCGGACGGGTGTCCGGCGTCAGGTTCCAGGAGGACGCCTTGAAGCCGCGCGCATAGGAAACGTAGACATTGGTCCGGTCCGTCGCGTCGTAGGCCAGACGCAGGGTGTAGGGCCAGTCTGAATCATTGGTCTGGCCGTCTTCCACCGAGTTCGGGAACGGGGTCAACGCGCCCAGCGGCTGGAGTCCCAGCTGGAAGAAGTCCAGAAGCGGGTTGGCCAGGGGCAGACCCGTCGCCGGGTCCACCACGACGCCATTCACCAGCACGCCGCCATTGCCCAAGGCCACCGAGTTGAACGTGGTCGAGGCGTTGACGAAGGCGTTGAAGATCGCCGGTTGGGAGGCCGCAAAGGCGCCCACCTGCGTCGGGTCATTGGGATTGACGCCGGCGCTCTGCAGGAAGCTGCCCAGACCCAGCTGGACAAAGTTCAGGTCCGAGAACGGGTTGGTGCGGATCACATTGGTGAAATCAACGCTCTTGTTGGTCTCGAAGTAAGCCAGGCCCGCTGTCAGGGCCAGGCGATCGGTCAGATTGAAGTCCATCTGGCCGAAGATCTGGAACTGCTCGTCGGTCTGTTCCGCCGTGAAGCGCGTCCCGCCGCCTTCGGCGTAGAAGGTGCCGGGCGCGAAGCCGAGCGGCGCCTCGAACATCGCCAGGGCGCCGCCGGTCAGGATGTCCACATAGGCGCGGGAATCTGCGCCATAGATGCGGGCGTCCTCCACGGTCATGTCTTCGTCCGAATAGAACGCGCCCAGCAGGAAGAAGGCCCGGTTGTTCCAGTCGCCGGTCAGGCGGAATTCCTGGGTGAAGGTGCTCACGTCCAGCCCCCGGATATTCTCTCCCAGGATATCCAGATCGGTGAAGTCGCCCTCATAGTCGACGAAATCGTCGTACTGACGGAATGCGGTGATCGAGCTGAGGGTCAGATTGTCGTTCAGCTCCCAGTCCGCCTGCAGCGAAATCCCCGAATTCTCGATCTGGTTCCGGTTGGGCAGATCGGTGGCGATCCGGTAGGCGAAATCGCCCTGCGAGGTCTGTCCGCCCAGCAAGCCCCGAATGGCGGGACCAGCGGCGCCGTCCGTGACGCGATCCGTGCCGCAGCATTGTTCGTCGATCTCGTCATAGTCCGCGATCAGGCGCAGTTCGAGATTGTCGGTCGGCAGCATCAGGAGCTGGCCGCGAATGGCGTAGCGGTCCCGATCATTGAAATCGCCGCCCGGCCCGCTGTTCTCGTAATATCCGTCACGCTGGTTCATGCTGCCGGACAGGGAGAAGGCAACATTCTCGTTGAGCGGTCCGGTGACCGAGCCCTTGAGGATTGTCGCGCCGAAATTGCCGAACGTGACCTCGCCCGTTCCGCCCCACTCGAAAGACGGGCTCTCGGTGATGATGCTCACCACGCCCGCCGTGGCGTTCTTGCCGAACAGGGTCGATTGCGGACCGCGCAGCACCTCCACCCGCTCGATCCCCATCAGGTCAGACAGGACCGAGCCCGCCCGAGGCCGGAACACGCCATCGATATAGACGGCGACCGACGGCTCGATGCCGGGATTGTTCGCGCCATTGCCCTGGCCGCGAATGATGAAGGTCGTGTTGGAGCTGCGCTCCAGCTGACTGACGCGCAGGGCCGGCACGACGGACTGCAGATCAAGCGCATCGATGATCTGCGCGTTCTGGATGGTTTCAGCCTGGACCACGGACACCGCGATCGGCACTTCCTGAAGCGTCTGCTCCCGCTTCTGGGCGGTCACGGTGATGACATCAGGCTGCTGAGCATGCGCCAGTCCCGTCAGACCAGCCGCGAGCGCTGTTGCGCCAAGCGCAACGGACTTGATGGATTTCTTCATTCTTTCCTCCCCCGACGCCTCGCAGCTTTGTCGCCGCTGTTTGGTACAGGCGTGTCCGGACAGGTTAGAGAAGCTTGTGCAGCACAAGCAAGTAAAGACTTGAACAGATATGGATATAACCAATTGTGCAGCGCACCAGAATTTTGGCGATTCCACTCGGGAATTTTGCTGCGTAAGCGAATCCTGCACTTCTCAAACGTAATGCAATTATGCTTTTATCTGCACTTCTGCATGCAAATCCGGCGTCAGAATACCTGCTGCACCGCACTCAAAACAGACGCCATGAAAAACCCCTCGGAGCCGGGCTCCGAGGGGTTTTATCTCAGGATGCCTGAGAGGATCAGGCGCTGGCGGCGCTGATCTCGTCAGACGGGTCACGCAGCACATAGCCGCGGCCCCAGACCGTTTCGATGTGGTGATCGCCGGAGGTGGCCGAAGCGAGCTTCTTGCGCAGCTTGCAGATGAAGACGTCGATGATCTTCAGCTCCGGCTCGTCCATGCCGCCGTAAAGATGGTTGAGGAACATCTCCTTGGTCAGGGTCGTGCCCTTGCGCAGGGAAAGCAGCTCCAGCATCTGGTATTCCTTGCCGGTCAGATGCACGCGCTGGCCATTCACTTCGACGGTCTTGGCATCGAGGTTCACGGCGATGTCGCCGGTCTTGATGATCGACTGGGAATGGCCTTTGGAGCGACGCACCACCGCATGAATGCGGGCGATCAGCTCTTCCTTGTGGAAGGGCTTGGTCATGTAGTCGTCAGCGCCCGAACCGAGGCCGCGCACCTTGTTGTCGATGTCGGCATTACCCGAGAGGATCAGGATCGGCGTATCGACCTTGGCCACGCGCAGGGTTTTGAGCACGTCAAAACCGGGCATGTCCGGAAGGTTCAGATCCAGCAGAATGATGTCATAGTCATAGAGTTTGCCGAGATCGACACCCTCTTCGCCCAGGTCCGTCACATACGTGTTGAAGCCCTCTGACTTCAACATCAGCTCGATACCCTGCGCTGTCGCGCGATCATCTTCGATCAGCAGAACCCGCATCGGTTCCCTCCCATGGCCGACGCACGAATCACCACCTCCGCGCGACGTCACAACCGTTAACCTTATTCGCTATCAGAGGCGAGAAACCCTTATGGGAAGTTAACGACTGTTTGACTCCCGTGGCAGAATCGAGTCCTGCAGCTCGAATCGTTGATTAAAGGTCATATTAATCATGAACTTGATTGTGCTGGAAAAAATTCACGAATCGTAAAAAGCCCCCGCCGACAGACCGGCGAGGGCTTCTCAAATCCGTGGAAAACTCCGAAAATCTCAGCGGTTTTCAGGGCCTCGTTTTCAACGCCACAGAGCTATTCCGCGGCCTGCATCAGCGCCGGCGCCAGCGCCGCCAGAACCGGCGCCCATTTGTCGTCCTGGCTCTGCACCCGGCCATCATAGAGGATGCGATCCTCATAGCCGCTGATCCACAAAGCCTCGGGATTGCGGCGCGCGATCACGATGTCGCTCTGCCGGTCCGAATGCGGCGTGCGGTGCAGGCGGAAAACGACCAGACCGTCCGCCAGCGCCTCCCCCAGCTCGCCGCCCAGCGAACGCAAACGCTCATCCCCGTCGATGACCGAGACCATCTCCATCTTGCCCGCCTCGGTGGACAGGGCGAAGCGCGAGCGCTCGATCCCTGACAACCCATGCTGGCTTTCGGCGTGCAGCTTCCAGGCTTTCTCGACCGGCACGGCGAAGGCGCGGAAGCCCTCGATCTCGCGACACTGGAAGAAATAGTGATTGTTCACACCCATGCGCTTGAGCTCCTGCTGCATCAGGCGCAGGGCGTCTGCATCGTCATTCACGCCGTCAATGATGGGCGTCTGGTTCTCCAGCGTCACGAAGGGGCGCGCCCGCAGTCGGGTCGCCGCCTGTTCCACGAGCGGGTTGCGCAGCGGGCGACCGCGCTCATCACGCACATAATCGCCGTTCACATCCAGACGCAGGAACTCATCGGGGTGGGTGAAGTGGACCATGAAGGCCACCAGCACCTGAGGGTGCACCTCGTGGAAGAGATCGAGCATGCGGAAGAAATTGTCGTCAAAGCGCTCGGGATAGAACGCCATCTCCTTGGTGCCGATGCGGATCACCTCAACGCCCGCTTCCGCAAGGCCATTGAGATAGTCAAACAGATTGCGGTTCGACAGCACCATCGGGTCGCCGCCCGATAACAGGACCTCGCGCACCTTGGGCTTGTGGGTGATCTCGCCGCGCTCGACCTTGGCGTTATGGGTCTCGATATAGTCCTTCACCTCGTGGATCGAGGCGGTGTCCTTGCCGGTCTTGCCGGTCAGGAAGTCCGACCGGTAGCAATACCGGCACCAGCTCGAACAGGTGCGCACCACATACACAAGGCACAGCTCGTATTTGTGCAAGAGGCCCGGAATGGGGCTGTATTTGAGCTGGTTGGACGGATCGGCCTCGCCCGAGAGGTCTTCCATCTCTTCAGGGCGCGCCTTGATCAGGTTCTTCACCGCCGTCGAGCGCTTGGCGAGATCAAGGTAATAGCCCGTCGCCCGCGGCGGCAAACGGTTTGAAATCCCCGCCGCTTCCAGCTCATCCAGTTCCTCGGCGGAATAAACCTCCGCCCCGCCCTCATCGAGATATTTGCGATACCGCGGCAGGTCGTGAACGACATAGCGGTTGAATTTGCTCTCTTCGATCTGGCCGTAGAGATTATCTTTGTTTTGACGCGAAATGGCTTTTTTCTTCGGGCGCGATCCTGCGATGCGCACAGTCTTGGCGTTGAGCGACATAAGGCTCCCTCGTCGTCGAATACTCGGCGGCGGCGCTTGCGCCAGCGATGTGAAACTAGGTGAGGCACCGGATTTCAGTCCCTCGACGCGCCTTGGACCTTCGTTCGAAGACCACCCCTTGCTGGCGCAAAGGCTCGGATACGGGCGCGTGAGCACGCTGTCAGGCGGCTGCAGCCCTTCGAGCCGAAAGGGAACATAGCCATTCGCACTCAAAAGAAAACCGGCTTACGGAAGTTTATTGCGCGCGTCACAAAGCAAGTTCGTGCAGCGACGTTTACGCGGCTGAAACCGCGTTTGGGTTAAACAAGGGTTCCAAGCGGGGAAAAGCCCTGTGCAACAACGCGAGAAGAGCGGTGGATAGCCTGATCGACCGGATCTCCAATCTGGAGACCCGAACGTTCAAAGGCCGCGTATCAGCGGTCAACGGCCTGTTGGTCGAGGCGGAGGGGCCGGCGATGGCGCTGACCCTCGGCGCGCGCGCTCATCTTGACGGTCCTGTCAAAGCCAGTTTCGAAGTCGTCGGCTTTCGGGGCGAGACCGCCCTGATGATGGCCTATGACGATCTGACCGGCGTCCGCCCCGGCGCGATCGCCACGCTCGATCCGCGCGGCGACGCCATCCGTCCGCACAAGGCCTGGCTGGGTCGGGTGATGGACAGCTTCTGCCGCCCACAGGATTCTCTGGGCTTCCTGCCCGAGGGCGATGTGGAATACGCCCTCAAAGGCCGCCCGCCGGGCGCCCATAGCCGCCAGCGTCTGGGCGAACGCCTCGATCTGGGCGTGCGCGCCATGAATGTCTTCACCCCGATGCGGCTGGGCCAGCGCCTGGGCGTCTTCGCCGGCTCGGGCGTGGGCAAGTCGGTACTGCTGTCCATGCTGGCGCGCGGCTCTGAAGCGGACGTCATCGTCATTGGCCTGATCGGCGAACGGGGCCGCGAAGCCCGCGAATTTGTCGAGGACGTGCTGGGCCCTGAAGGTCGCGCCCGCTCTGTCGTGATCACCGAAACCTCGGACGCCCCCGCCCTGGCGCGGCGCCGGGCCTGTTACACCACCATGGCGACGGCGGAATACTTCCGCGATCAGGGCCTGAATGTCCTGTGCCTGATGGATTCCATCACTCGCTTCGCCCTCGCCCAGCGCGAAATCGGCCTCGCCGCGGGCGAGCCGCCGACCACGCGCGGCTATACGCCTTCGGTCTTTGCTGAACTGCCAGGCTTGCTCGAGCGCGCCGGCCCCGGACCGCAGGGCACGGGCACCATCACGGGCCTGTTCACCGTGCTGGTGGACGGTGATGACCATAACGAACCCATTGCGGACGCCGTCCGCGGTATTCTGGACGGCCATATCGTGATGAGCCGTTCGATCGCCGAGCGCGGGCGTTTCCCCGCGATCGACGTTCTCAAATCGATTTCTCGCTCCGCGCCCGAAGTCTATGCGCCCGAAGAGGCGCCGCTCGCGCGTGAAGCTCGAAAACTCCTCGCCGCCTATGCGGACATGGAGGAGCTGATCCGACTGGGAGCCTATTCCAGCGGGTCGAACCCGGAGGTGGACCGGGCGATCGCGGTCAATGAACCGCTTGAAGCATTCCTGGGACAGGGAAAAGACGAGACCTCATCCATTGGAGAGAGTTTCGCACACCTGGCCGGGATTTTGGGTGATGGATAGGGATAAGACATGGCGACACGTTCACACGCACCGCTGATCCGGCTGGCCCGGTTCAAGGTTGAGGAACTGCAAAAGCAGATGGCCGAGATCGAGCGCGCCCGCGCCTCGATCAACGACCAGATCGACCGGCTCGAGGAAAGCGTTCCTGAAGAGCAGGCGATCGCAGAGGAAAACCGTGACGGCTACCTCGCCTATGGCAGCTATGCCCGCTCGGTGATCCAGCGCAAGGACAAGCTGCGCACGTCTCTGGGCGAGGTGGATGCGCAGGCCGACGAGCTTCGCGGCCGTCTGGAAACGGCGTTTGCCGATCTCAAGAAATACGAGCTGCTTGAAGAGCGTCGCCTGACCCGCATCCAGGATGCGCTTAAGGCCGCCGAGCAGGCCCAGATGGACGAGATCGCCGGCCAGATGCGTCGACGCGCCCAGTAACAGGACCGCCCCGGCTCTCAACCCTCGTCAGGCGCAACCACGCCTGAGAGGAGAGTTTTGGCTTGATCCCAATCCTTTACACAGTATTAATCCCCTTCAGACGTGACGGATCCTGGGGGGGATATGAGGGGACGACGCATACTGGAGCTGGGGCTGGCCGCGATGATTGCGAGCGGCGGCCTGTTTGCAGCCTTCGTACCGGGCGCCGCCTCTGACGCGCCAGTCCATGACCTTGATCCGTCGCTAACCGGTCACGCCCTGCCCACACCCCGGGTCAATCCCGCTCAATTGCGCAATCCGGAATTCTATCGCGACCTGAGAATCTCCGAAGCGTCGCGACGTGTGGCCAACGCAGTCATGTCCCACACGGTTGACCTCGAGAACTCCAGGCCGGACGAGCGGATCGCCTCTCCTCACATCGCCATGGAAGGCTTCGCCATCTCGCCGCGCGCGCAATCAGAATCCGGCGATGGCTGGTCCGCCTCGGCGCTTGGCGTGCAGGTGCGCGTCAATCCGGAGACCGGCGTCTCAGATCCGCAATGGTGGATTGTGGGTGGCGCGGGCCGCGAGAGCTATGCCGTTTCGCCGGGCAGTCTGCGCGAGTTCACGGTCGCCCCCTTCTCGTCCGAAACCGTGATCGGCGACACCCATGTGGGCGTCGCCGTCAAGCTCTCCGACCGCGCACACGCCAGCTTCGGCTATGTGCGGGAAAAGCGTGAGTTTCATCTTGGACGCGAGGACTGGGAGGAAGACGAACACTTCCTCGGCGTCGGCCTGCACGCGCGCTGGTAGCGAGGATCAGGCCGCCGAGGCCAGTTTCGCCGCCATGGCGGGTTTTGCGTACAGACCCCGATGCCCGCTGATCGGACGCAGGCTGTCGGTCAGACCGACCACCGTTTCCGCCGCGCCCAGCAGCAGGAAGCCGTCATCGGCCAGTTGCGCCGCCAGACGGTCGAGCACCTTGGCCTTGGTCTGGATGTCGAAATAGATCAGCACATTGCGGCAGAAGATGACGTCCATCTTGCCGAAGCGCGCAAAGTCATCGAGCAGGTTGGCCTGTTCGAAGCGCACTTTCTGACGCAGCTGGGGTTTGATCCGCCAGGAATCGCCGACCTGATCGAAATGCTTCACCAGGCGCTGGATCGGCAGGCCGCGCTGCACCTCGAACTGGGTGTAGATGCCCGCCTTGGCTTTCTCCAGCACTGACGCGCTCATGTCCGTGGCCAGAATATCAGCGCTCAGGCCGGGGATCTCATCCAGCAACATGCCCAGGGAATAGGGCTCCTGTCCGGACGAGGCCGCCGCACACCAGATTTTCAGCTGACGCCCCATGCGCGCGGTCTTGAGCGCCGGCGCAATCACGTTCTCGAACAGGTCAAACGGCGTCTTGTCGCGGAAGAAGAAGGTTTCATGCGTGGCGAGCGCCTCGCTGGCGGCCACGCAGATGCGCTGGTCGCCGCGGATCATGGCGTCGATCAGGGCCTCAACGGAGGCAAACCCTTCCTTGCGGGCGAGCGGGCCCAGCCGACTGTCGATCAGGTACGCCTTCTCCTGGCCGAGCACCAGGCCTGAACGCTTGCGAACATCCTGACAGAGAAAGTCGAACTTGTTTGAAGGAAGAGCGCTCATAGCGGTCCTTTCAGGCGCCGGGTCAGTTCCGGCCCAATGTCTTTTAGGCTCAAGATTTGGTCTGCGAGTCCGGCTTCGGCAACCGCGCCCGGCATGCCCCAGACCACGCTGGACGCCTGATCCTGGGCGATGACCTGGCCGCCGGCCTCACGAACAGTGCGGGCGCCATCGCGGCCGTCATGACCCATGCCGGTCAACACGACGGCGAGCACGCCATTGCCGGCGACCTTGGCGCAACTGTTGAACAGCGGATCCACGGCCGGACGGCAGAAATTCACAGGCGGGGACTGATCCAGATGGGTCGTGATCACCCCGTTGTTCGAACGCAGGGTCATGTGGAAATCACCCGGCGCCAGATAGATGCGGCCCGGACGCAGCGGTTCGCCTTCCTTGGCTTCCGCAGCCGGCATGCCCAGCTTGCTCAGGTGCTCGGCCAGAATGGCGGTGAACAGCTTGGGCATGTGCTGGGTGATGACGATGGGCACATTGGTGTCGCGCGGCAGCGCGCCGATGACGTCGCGCAAGGCCTGCGGTCCGCCCGTGGACGAGCCGATCGCGATCAGGCTGGGCCGGCGCGCCGGCGCCACGGGGCGCGGCGTTGCGGGTTTGACCGAGATCGGACGCGGCGCCATCCCGGCCGGGCGCGGGCTCAGCGCCACCAGCTTGTCGAGCAATTCCTTGCGATAGGCTTCCGCTCCCGCCACGCGGCCCGCCTCGGGCTTGGGCGCATAGTCGGCCGCGCCCAGCGACAGGGCGCGCATGGTGATCTCGCCGCCCTTCAGGGTCAGCGTGGACGCCATCACCACCTTGGCCTTGGGGCAGGCCTTGAGAATTTGCGGCAGGGCCGTCAGCCCGTCCATGCGCGGCATCTCGATGTCGAGCACCACGATGTCAGGCTGCAGTTCGGCCGCCTTGCGCACGCCGACTTCGCCATCTGAACAGGTCGCTGCAACCTGCAGGCGGGAATCCGCCTCGATCCAGCGCGACACCAGACCGCGCACCACGGCGCTGTCGTCGATGATCAAGACGCTGGGCAGCCCGGATCGGCCCGCAGGGGAAGCAGATACGCTCACTTGGTTCTTCCGATCTAGACCAGGCCGGTTTCGGCGAATTTGCTCTCGATGATGTCACCGTCAAACGGCTTCATGACATACTCATCCGCACCCGCGCGCAGCGCCTGGGTGATATGGGCCATGTCATTCTCGGTCGTGCAGAACACGACGACAGGCTTCTTCCCGTCGGGCTCTTCGCGCAGCTTGATCAGGAAATCCAGGCCGTTCATGACCGGCATGTTCCAGTCCAGAAGCACCGCCTCGGGCATGTTCTTCTTGCAGTAATCCAGCGCCTGCTGGCCGTCGGCGGCCTCTTCACAGGCAAAGCCCAGATCTTCAACGATTTTACGGGCGACTTTCCGGATAACCCGGCTGTCATCCACAACAAGGCAGGTCTTCATAGCCATGCTCCAAGATTAAGCCGCAAGTCCGCCTTGCCAGGCGATCAGGGCTCGGATGTCCAAAACCGCCAACAAATCCTTTTCCAGACGGTGAACGCCCTTGAGCAGAGCGCGCCATTTCGGATCCAGATGGGCCGGGGTGGGTTCAAGCGTATCGGATTTCAGGCGCATGACTTCGCCCACCTGGTCGACCAGGACCCCGAACAGCTCCGTACCTTCTTCTAGTCCCAGGGCCATGACAGCGGCGTCCGGGTCGCGGGGCGGCAGCCCCAGACGGTGGCGTGCATCAACCGCCGTCACGATGCGGCCGCGCAGGTTCAACAGGCCCGCGATTTCTCCCGGCGCACGCGGGACAGACGTCACGTCCTGCGGCGAGAAGACTTCCCGGATCTGTTTAACTTCGACGCCGAACAGCTGGTCGCCAATGCGAACCGTGACGTATTCGAAGCTATCTTCAACAGACATGCCTGCTCTCCTCTAGGCCGCGCTGCGCGCGGCTTGGTCCAGCGCCGCGATCAGGCCGCCACGATCCCCGGCCGGCATGATGGCGACAAAGCCCTCGGTCGACTGGGTGTAATCGTGCTCACCGACGCCCAGTCTAGGCACATTGGTGTAAACACCTTCTTCCTGAAGACGCGCGAGTGCAGCCGGATCCCCGACCAGCACGTCGTATTCCGCGCCCATGGTCGCCGCGTCACGCGCTTCGTGAAGCCCGCCCGCCACGGTGACGTCATAGCCCGCCGCCGCCAGCAGCGGAGCCAGCATGCGCCGGGAGAAGGCGTCGGCCTCAACCAGCAGCACCGCATTGCGGCCCGTGCCGGACTTGCCCTTGCGCTGCGGCGCGCCATTCCAGGCGCGTTGCATGTGCCAGGCGATATCGAGCACTTCGGTCGCCTTGCCCTTGATGATGGCCGAACCGATCACGCCCGGGCGATCCGATCCCATTTCCAGATCGAGGCGCTCTTCCACCACGTCGAGGATCTCGTCCACCGCGACGCCCGCGGAGCGGCCATCCTCGGCGAAGACCAGAACCGGCTGACGTCCCTCGGTGGGGAAGTGATCCATGCCGCCCGCATGCGCCAGAGGCAGCAGGCGTCCGCGATACTGAACCACATAACGTCCATCGGTCTGTTCGATGGTGTTCGCTTCGAAGTCTTCCAGACGCGTGATGAGGCTGACCGGAACCGCCTTGGGCTCCTCCCCGCCGGCGCGGACCAGCAGCAGGCGCTGGCGGCCATTGGCGCCATGCGCCTCGGACGCGTCCTCGGCGGCCGCATCGCTCTTCTCTTCGTCCTCGGCGGAGGAGGTTTCCTGCGCCAGCCCATTCGGGTCGAGGATCATGATCACCGAGCCGTCGCCCAGAATGGTCGCGCCGGAGAACACATTGATGCTGCGCAGCGGACCCGAGAGCGGCTTGACCACGATCTCCTCGGTGTCGAGCACGTCATCCACCACAAGGCCGATCTTTCGGCCGGCCGCCTCGAGCACGATGACATAACCGGTCATTTCGTCTGCAGAGGTCGGCGGCGCGGTGTTCAGCACTTCGGTCAGCGCAATGACCGGCAGAAGACGGTCGCGCAGGCGGATCATGTTCGCGCCATTCAGCGTCTCGACCGCGATCGAGGAGCCCGCGCCCACCCGGACCAGCTCTCGCACCGACAGTTGCGGCGCCGCGAAGCGCTCCTCGCCCGATTTCACGATGAGGGCGGAGACGATCGCCAGGGTCAGCGGGATCTTGATGGTGAAGGTGGTGCCCTTGCCCTGCTCGGAGAACAGTTCGATGGACCCGCCAATCTGTTCGATATTGGTGCGCACCACGTCCATGCCGACGCCGCGGCCGGACAGGTTGGTGACCGCCGCCGCCGTCGAGAAGCCCGGCGCGAAGATATAGCGCTGGATCTGCGCTTCGCTCATGTTCTCGAGTTCGGCCTCGGTCGCGAGACCCTTCTCGATCACCTTGGCGCGAATCTTTTCGGCGTTCAGCCCGCGACCATCATCGATGATCTTCATGATGATGGCGCCGCCTTCGTGATAGGCGGACAGCTTCACCGTGCCCATTTCACTCTTGCCGGCGGCGACGCGCTCATCGGGCGTCTCCAGGCCATGGTCGCAGGAGTTGCGGATCATGTGGGTGAGCGGATCACGGATCAGCTCGAGCACCTGCCGGTCCAGCTCGGTGTCTTCGCCTTCCTGGACGAGGCGGATCTTCTTGCCCAGCTCCTGGCTGACGTCGCGCACGATGCGCGGCAGCTTGCGCCAGGCGTCGCCGACCGGCTGCATGCGGGTCTTCATGACGCCGTCCTGCAGCTCGGCGGTCACCGAGGACAGGCGCTGCAGCGGGGTCTTCAGAGCGGAATCGTCGGAATCGCGAACGATCTGGTGCAGCTGGTTGCGGGCCAGAACGAGCTCGGAAACCGTCGTCATGAGGTTCTCGAGCGTATCCACATTCACGCGGATGGTCGCCTGGGAGCGATGGGATTGCTGCTGACCGCCATCATCATTGGCCGGCGCCTTGGCTGCCTTGGGCGCCGCGCTCGCAGCCGCCGGAGCTGGCGCTGACGGTTCTGATTTCACAGGCGCAGCCGCCTGAACCAGGTCTTCCTCTGCGTCGTCATCGGCCTCGAGGTCGTGATCGTGATCATGACCGGCGTCGGTTTCGGCATCGGTCTCGAACTCGGGCCCCGGAGTGGCGAGGAAGGCCGCCTCGAGATCCGCCAGGGAGACCTCGCCGGGGCGAAGCTCGCGGCCGAGATCCGCATCATAACCGGAGGGCCCTTCATCGGCTTCGGCGACAATTTCGGGCTCGGGTTCGGGCTCCGGCTCGGGTTCGGGAATGATTTCAGGTTCGGGCGCGGCAGCGGCAGGCGCGCCGGCTTCAGGATCGCCCTTGCCCATGGACAGGGATTCCAGACGATCGATCAGATCGCGGTCCTCGCCTTCAGGCTCGACGCCTGTCTGCTCGAGACCATTGGTGATCTCCTTGATCCGATCCAGGGATTTGAGAACCACGGTCACGGCGTTGGAGTCCGCAACCATGTCGCCGTCCCGGAACTTGCCCAGAAGCGTCTCACCTGCGTGAGCAATCGCTTCCAGCCGTTCCAGGCCGAGAAATCCGCACGTCCCCTTGATGGTGTGAAGCAGCCGGAAAATATTATCCAGCGTCGCACGATCCGTCGGATCCGCCTCAAACTTTACAAGCTCAACGTCAATGACGTCGAGGCTCTCCGACGTCTCTGCGAGGAACTCGCCGATCAATTCATCCATGGTCAGCCCCGGTGTTACAAAGCGGCTTTGTCACCAACACTGTCACGGGCAGAGTTAACGCAAGGTTGGGAACCTGCGCATTCCGTCAAAAGATGTAAGGGATTATTCAGCAGCCTTGATCTGGCTGCCTTCCGGACCAATGAGAGCGGCCAGTTCGACCCGGTCTCCGTCCAGCCGGGCTTCCGCCCGACCACCACTTTCGCGTGCAATCAGCCCGGCATAATAGGGCTGCACGGAACGGCCATCGTAACCATCCTCGGGACGCTCGCCGCGAATGGCTTTCTGATACGCTTCGTCCAGACGCAAACGCATGCCCTTGGCCGCCACCCGCAAGCGCGCGCCGCCATCGGAGCTGGCGCTGGCCTCAATGATGACCTCGCCGCCGCGCGGCAGGCTGTCCACGCCGATCCAGATCAGATTCAAGAGCACACGGGCCGCCGTCTTGCTGATGGCGCCGCCATCCGAAGGCCAGACCAGATCAGGACGGGAATCCTCGAACATAGGCTCGGCCAGGGACTTGATCTCGGACAGGCTGACCTCGCCTCCCCGTGAGCCGGCGGCGCCGAAACAGACGCGCGCATATTCCAGCTTGGCCCGGATCTGCTTGGCGCCGGTCCGCAGCAGGGCGATGGCGTCATCGCGCATGTCCAGGGCGCTTTCATCGTCCAGAACGGACAGGGCCGCGCCCATTGCGCTGGTCGGTCCCGCAATGTCGTGACAGACGCGGGAGGACAGCAGGGCTGCGAGTTCGGCGGCGGTGGGGGCGGTCTCTGTGCTCATGATCAGTATGCTTAATGCGATTCTCGACTGGAAAAGGGTTAACGGCCTGCGTGAAACTCACACATCGTCATCGAGATCGTCATGTCCGCTGCGGCTGGAATGAAACACCAGCATCATCAGGCCGATGCCCAGCGCCGTCGTGAACACGACTCCCAGAAAGAGCGCCAGCCAACCGTGCCAGCTCATGGAAAAGGCGATCTCGCCGCCATCCATGCTGGTCCAGACAGACACGGACACCCAGACCGAAGCCGCCAGCAGCGCGCCCATCACCACGATGGCCACAAAAATACCCTTCATGGACAATCCCTTCCCTGATACGGGCTCCACATCAAACCGCGCAGCATATTTGCATCCTGTTAAGCGATGCGCCCTAAATCGAAATATATGGGTAACCCTTAGCCCGGATTTACGACGGGCGCCCTGCCGGACTGGAACGAAGATTGCAGCAAACGGCACTTCCAGATGCGTTTCAGGCGCGCTAGCATTCCCCCGCTGGTGGGGAGCAATGAGGGATAATCTGCGTACATGTCCGGATTTGATGTGCACTTGGCCGACGCCCGGCGTTCACGCTCTTTAGTCTTCTTTATCGCAGTCGGGGCCGCCCTGTTGCTGACGGTCGGGTTCCTGATCAGTCGCGACCAGAGCGATCCGCGTCTGATGGCGCAAGCCCAGACCGAGATGGCGGATGATGACGCGACCGAAATGTCTGCGGAGTCCGCAGATGCTGATGATGCCGCCGTCTCCCCGCTCGAAGCGCTTGACGCGGCGCCCCAGTCTTCGGTGTTGACCGAGCATGCCCTGTTCACCAATCCGAACAAGCGCCCGGCCGTGCACAGCGTGGACGTGACCGTGCGCCGCGGCCAGACCTTCGCCAGCGTTTTGTCGGATGCCGGCGCGGACCGCGTTGACGCCGCCCGCGCGATCAATGCGCTTGATCCGCTTTACGCCGCGCGCCTTCTGCGCGCCGGGCAGGATCTGACGCTCTATTTTGAAACGCCTGCGCCCTATGAGATCCAGCATGCCTTCAACACCGAAGAAGGATCCGTCTCCACCACGCGGCTTGCGGGCTTCTCCTTTCGTCCCGACCAGGAACGCACGCTGACCGTGTCACGGGACGGCCAGGGCCAGTTCCACGCCCGTGAAGCCACCGCCAGCCTGCGCCGCGAAGTCGTGCGCGTGCGCGGCGAGGTCAGCTCCAGCCTCTATCTGTCCGCCATCGAGCTGGGTGCGACCGACCGCGTCGTCTTCGAACTGGCCAATATCCTGGGCTTCGCCGTCGACTTCCGCACCGTCCAGCCGGGCGACCCGTTCGATGTGGTGTTCGAGCGTTTCGTGAACAGCCGTGGCGAAACCGTGCGCACGGGCGACATCCTCTATGTGGTGTTCGACGGTCGCGGCGATCCGCTGGAATACTTCCGCTATGAAATGGATGACGGCGAAGTCGGCTATTACACCGGCGAAGGCGAAAGCGCCCAGCGCCTCCTGATGCGCATGCCGATCAACGGCGCCCGCATCTCCTCGTCCTTCGGCATGCGCTTCCACCCGGTCCTCAATCGCAACCGGCCTCATAACGGCACCGATTTCGCCGCGCCGCGCGGCACGCCGGTGATGGCCGCCGGCGCAGGCATTGTCGAGCGCGCCAACCGCTTTGGCTCCTTCGGCAATTATGTCCGTATCCGCCACGCCAACGGTTATCAGACCGCCTATGCGCACCTTCAGGGCTTCGCCAGCGGCGTGCGCGCCGGCACGCGGGTCCAGCAAGGCCAGATCATCGCCTATGTGGGCACCACCGGTCGCTCCACCGGCCCGCACCTTCATTACGAAGTGCACCTGAACGGCAATCCGACCAATCCGATGAGCCTGGATCTTCCGACCGGTCGCCGACTGGAAGCCGATGAGCTGGATGATTTCACCCGCGCGCGCGATGAATTGCTCCAGATCCGCGACAATGCTCCGCCGGCGCTGGACGTCCGCGAGGATGGCGGCGCCATCCTGACCGCGGACAATGCCGGTGACGCGTAAGCGTCAGGCGCTGCGTTACAAGCGATAGCTGAGAAAGGCCAGAACGTCCCGCGCGGCTTCCAGCGTGGGCTGGCCGTCTTCGGCGATCAGATCCTTGGTCAAAACGGCATGGGGAAAGGGATTGCCCTGAGGGTTCTTGGCCGCGTCAGGCAGGACCCGCGTCTCGAGGCGGTCACCCAGCAAATCCTCAAGCGCGGCGAACCGCGCCGCCTTGCATGACGGGTCCCCGTCAAAACGCAAGGCCATCACTTCCAGATTCTCGCGCTGTGACAGAGCCTCCGCCTCGTCCGGATCAAGATGGATCGAACCCGCCGCATTGAACGGCAGGGCGGGCTCGCCCGCGACCGCTGCAATGACGCTCGGCTCCACCGCCACCGACCAGGCGAAATTGCCGGTGAGACAAAGCCCGACGGCGCCCACGCCCGGCCCGCCGCACTCTTCGTGCACCTCACGCGCCAGAGTGCGCAGCCAGTCTGAAATGGGTGAGCCGCCTGATTTGGCGAAGAGACGAATTTCCCGGCTGACGCAGGCGCGCGCCATGCCGCCCACCTTGCCGTGGATCTCCACCAGCTCTTCATGCGGCGTGCCGGCGGCGTCATAAAGCGCGGGGGCGTAGACCCTGAACCCGGCGGCCACGATCCAGTTCGCGAGCCTCCAGAACTCCGGCACGAAGCCGGGCAGCTCATGCATCAGGATGATGCCCGGCCCCTCTCCTTTCACCAGGACAGGATGCGCCATGCCCTGGGCTTCCCAGTCAAACACCGTGGCGAAGGGCGTACGGTCATCCTGCGCCAGGATATCGGAGTAGAGCGCCTGTCGGCTCTCGAATTCAAACTGCGCCATCCAGTGTCCCTCAAGGTCAGGGTCCCGCTGCGACCAGCATGACTGCATTTGCGTCAGTCAGACAGTCCTCATTTTCCGCCAAGGACGAGCTTCAGCTTGACCCCGCGGTCAGCCAAGCGTATTTGCAGCGCCCTGAGCTGGAAGCGCTCGCCGTCCGCAGGATTTCGATCCCTGGTGAAGTCTTCCCTTTGATCTTGTGTCAGTCGTGCAGCTTTCAGGCGGCGCGGCGGCAATGCGGGCCCCGCCGGTATTCAGGCCGCCTTCATGAAAGGCGCACACCATGACGACCCAAACCCTGCCCGATATCGCTGAGCTGAAAGCTCAGGCCAAACGCCTGCGCGCGGCGCTGGTGGATGACGGCGATTTCATCACCCATTCTGAATCCCTTGAGCTTCTGGCGAAGCAATACGGCTTTCGGGACTGGAACACGCTCCACGCCCGCGCAGGCAATCGCCCGAGCGAACCCTATCGCGTGGGCGACCAGCGTTCAGGCGCCTATCTCGGCCAGTCCTTCACCGGCGAAATCGTGTCGGTCAAACGCCTCGCAAACGGCGCGCTCTATCAGGTCAGCTTCGACTTTGACGAGCCGGTGGATGTGGTGCGGTTCGACAGCTTCTCGGCGTTCAGAAAACGCGTCAGCGTAACGCTTGACCGTGATGGCGTGTCGCCAGACCGGACGTCCGACGGCCAGCCTCACGTAAGATTGCGGGCGGTCTAGCGCGCGTACGCCTTCACAAAAAGCGTGATTGCATTGTCGATCACGGCAGCCTGCGGCAAGGGCTCTGCGCCCAGCATGACCGGCCAGAAGACGGGCTCTTTCACGAGCCCCATGAACTGGCGGGCGGCGAGCGCAGAATCCATGTCCGGGCTCAGAACGCCGCGTGCCTTTTCCGCTTCCAGACGCGTGACCAGCACCTGGGTGGCGGGCAGCTTGCCCGCCTCCAGCACCGCACGGGCGAACTCGGGCTGCACCACCGCCTCACTGATGACGAGACGCAGAAAGCCCTTCATCTTCTCCTCAGACAACGCATCAAGCACGCCGGATGCGAAGCCTTCCAGAAATGCTGTCAGATCGAGATCATCAGGAAGCTCGGACAGACGCGTCCTTAATCCTTCATAGAGACGCGCCGCGACAGCGCCGACCAGATCCGCCTTGGAGGGAAAGCGGGCGTAGAGCGTGCGCTTTGAGGCGCGCGCGGCCTTGGCCACCGCCTCCATGCTCACGCCGTTCACGCCCTGCGCCACAAAAAGCGCTTCAGCCGCGTCCAGAAGGCGCGCCGTTACCTCGTCCCTCGACGACGGACCGGTTTTTTCCAGTTCCGGACTTGAAGCGGTCATCCTGAAGACCCATTGTAAACGGTACGGTACCGTACCATGCTTTTCTTCTATTGAGGTCTACCATGAAAACTCTGACTCTCACCGGCTTGTCGACACCTGTCGCAAGGCTCGGACTGGGCTGTATGGGAATGAGCGAATTCTACGGTTCGTCTGATGACGCCCAATCCTTGAAAGTGATGGCGGGCGCGGTGGAGCTGGGCGTGACGCTGTTCGACACCGCTGACATGTATGGCGAGGGGCGCAATGAAGAACTCGTCGGGCAGTTTCTGAAAACCCGCCGGGACGCCGTCACCCTCGCCACCAAATGCGGCATCATTCGCAACAACGAGCCTGCCGCCCGCTCCATCGACACCTCGCCGGACTATATCAAGGCGGCCTGCGACGCTTCGCTCAAACGTCTCGGCGTGGAGGTGATCGACCTGTACTATCTGCACCGCCTGGATGGCGTGACCCCGATCGAGGACTCCATGGGCGCCCTCGCCGATCTCGCCAAGGCCGGCAAGATCCGGGCGGCGG
Organism: Oceanicaulis sp. HTCC2633; assembly: GCF_000152745.1. Classification (GTDB taxonomy): domain Bacteria; phylum Pseudomonadota; class Alphaproteobacteria; order Caulobacterales; family Maricaulaceae; genus Oceanicaulis. The sequence continues at coordinate 2,642,676 of NZ_CH672428.1, read as the reverse complement.
GCCTGAGTGAAGTGAGCGCCAGCACGCTCAGACGCGCCCATGCCGTCTTTCCGGTCAGCGCCCTGCAATCGGAATACTCGCTGACCACCCGCGACCCTGAAACAAACGGCACGCTTGAGGCCTGCCGTGAGATTGGCGCGGCCTTTGTGGCCTATTCCCCGCTGGGGCGTGGTCTTCTGGCCGGGGCCTTCCGCAGCCCGGATGATCTTGAGGACGGCGATCTGCGCAAGATGGCCTACTTCCCGCGCTTTCAGGGCGACAATCTCGCCGCCAATGTGGCGCTGGCGGACCTCATCGCGCAGATGGCGTCAGACCGCGGCGTCACTCCAGCCCAGCTGGCGCTCGCCTGGCTCTTGTCAAAAGACGGCGTCCTGCCCATTCCGGGCACGCGCAAGATCGAGCGGCTGGAAGAGAACGCCAGGGCGCTCGAGATCGAGCTGAGCGCGGCCGACATCCAGGCGCTGGAAGCGGCGACGCCGCCCGACGCGGTCAAAGGCACGCGCTATGCCGAGGGCGGCATGGCCGTCCTGTCGCGCTAGTCCACACGCAAAACGGGGCGGAGCCGCTGGCTCCGCCCCGTTTCACACAAGCCCCGCCCTCCGGGCAGAAGACTTACTGGATGACCGCGGCCTTGGGCGGCTGAGCGTTGCGGCTCACGGCCTTGCCGTTCACCGTCAGCGCGCCGCCTTCGGTCGAGACCTTCAGCGTTTCACCGTCCTGCAGGCTACCCTCCAGGATCAGCCGCGCCAGCGGGTCCTGCAGCTCTTTCTGGATCACGCGCTTCAGAGGACGCGCGCCATAGGCGGGGTCATACCCCTTGGTCGCGAGCCACTGACGCGCGCTCTCATCGAGCTCCAGCGTCATCCGGCGATCCGCCAGGAGCTTCTCAAGCCGCTTGAGCTGGATGTCGACAATGGCGCCCATATGCTGCTCCTCTAGACGACGGAACAGGATGATCTCGTCGATCCGGTTGAGGAATTCGGGCCGGAACGAAGACCGCACCACATCCATGACCTGATCGCGCGCGGCCTCCACATCACCGGCCAGCAGGAACTCGGACCCAAGGTTCGAGGTCATGATCAGGATGGTGTTGCGGAAGTCGACCGTGCGGCCCTGACCATCGGTCAGGCGGCCATCATCGAGCACCTGCAAGAGCACGTTGAAGACGTCCGGGTGCGCTTTCTCGACCTCGTCGAACAGCACGACCTGATAGGGCCGACGCCGCACGCTTTCGGTCAGCGCCCCGCCCTCTTCATAGCCGACATAGCCCGGAGGCGCGCCGATGAGGCGGGCGACGGAGTGTTTCTCCATGTATTCGGACATGTCCATGCGGGTGACCGCGGTTTCGTCGTCAAACAGGAACTCCGCCAAGGCCTTCGTCAGCTCGGTCTTGCCCACGCCCGTCGGGCCGAGGAACAGGAAGGAGCCGATGGGACGGCTGGGGTCTTTCAGGCCCGCGCGCGAACGGCGCACGGCGTCAGAGACCGCTTCCAGCGCCTCTTCCTGGCCGACGACCCGCTTGCGCAGACCCTCTTCCATAGCCAGAAGCTTCTCGCGCTCGCCTTCGAGCATCTTGTCGACCGGCACGCCGGTCCAGCGGCTGACCACAGCCGCGATCTGCTCTTCGTCCACGACCTCTTTGACGAGGGCGGAAGAGTCATTCGCGGCGCCGTCAGCGGCGTCTTCAGCCTCTTTCAGCTGCTTCTCGATCTGAGGGATCTGACCATACTTGAGCTCGGACGCCTTGCCGAGATCCCCGCGGCGTTCCGCATCGGCGAGTTCGGCGCGCAGGCGATCCAGCCGCTCCTTGAGTTCGGTCGAGGAGGCCAGCTTGTCCTTCTCCGCGCGCCAGGCTGCGGTCAGCTCGGCGGACCGGCCTTCCAGCTCTGACAATTCCTTGTTCAAGGTCTCAAGACGCTTCTTGGACGCCTCGTCACCCTCTTTCTTGAGCGCTTCAGCCTCAATCTTCAGCTGGATGATCCGGCGGTCGAGCTCATCAAGCTCTTCGGGCTTGGAATCCACCTGCATGCGCAAGCGGGCCGACGCCTCGTCCATCAGGTCGATCGCCTTGTCGGGCAGGAAGCGGTCGGTGATGTAACGGTTCGACAGGGTCGCCGCCGCCACGATGGCGCCGTCCGCGATGCGCACCCCGTGGTGCACTTCGTATTTCTCCTTCAGACCGCGAAGGATGGAGATGGTGTCTTCCACCGTCGGTTCTTCCACGAAGACCGGCTGGAAACGCCGCGCCAGGGCGGCGTCCTTCTCCACGTGCTTGCGATACTCATCGAGCGTCGTCGCACCGACGCAGTGCAGCTCACCGCGCGCCAGAGCCGGCTTGAGCAGATTGGACGCATCCATCGCGCCATCGGTCTTGCCCGCGCCGACCAGCGTGTGCATCTCGTCGATGAAGAGGATGATGTTGCCGCCAGCCGCTTCGACTTCGTTCAGCACCGATTTCAGGCGCTCCTCGAACTCGCCGCGATACTTCGCGCCGGCGATGAGGGAGCCCATATCGAGCGCGAGGAGGCGTTTGCCTTTGAGGCTTTCAGGCACATCGCCATTGACGATGCGCAGCGCCAGACCCTCGGCGATCGCGGTCTTGCCCACGCCCGGCTCACCAATCAGCACCGGATTGTTCTTGGTCCGGCGCGAGAGCACCTGAACCGCACGGCGGATCTCCTCGTCCCGGCCGATCACCGGATCAAGCTTGCCTTCCCGCGCCACCTCGGTGAGGTCGCGGGCGTATTTCTTCAGCGCTTCATAGCTGTCTTCGGCGGACTGGCTGTCCGCGGTGCGCCCCTGGCGCAGATCATTGACGGCGGTGTTGAGCGCCTGAGGCGTCACGCCCGCCTGCTTGAGGATTTCCTCGGCCTTCTGGCCCTTCACCAGGGTCAGGCCCTGCAGGATGCGCTCGGCGGTGATGTACTCATCGCCCGCCTTCTTGGCGGCTTCCTCGGCGGTGGTGAAGACCTCGGCGGTCTTCGGCGCCAGATACAGCTGGCCTGTCGCGCTCTCCACTTTCGGAAGCGCGGTCAGAGCCCGCTCGGTCAGGTCAGCAGCCACGTCGGGACGACCGCCCGCCGCCTTGATCAGATTGACCGTCAGCTTCTGGTCGTCATCCAGGAGCGCCTTCAGAAGGTGCTCGGGCGAAAAGTGCTGGTTCTTGTTCTTGAGCGCCAGGCCCTGCGCGCCTTGCAGCACGGTTCGGGCCCGGTCGGTGAATTTTTCAAAGTCCATAATCATGTCTCCTGAGGTTCAGCGAGACAGGCGGGGTCGGCGACCTTCTTGGAAGCATCCCCATACCGCCCTGTCAGAGTTCGAAGTAGGTGTTGCATATCCGGCACACAAGAGGCTGTGCGCGGAAAAGACGAACGGTCGCAGGGAGAAGGGTGAGGCCGAACAAAAAAGGCGGCGCAGTCGCCTGCGCCGCCTTCAATAGGAATGCCCCGGCCCTTACGCGATTTTCTCGGCGATATAGGGCGGCAGGGCGAAGCTGCCCTTGTGGATCTCGGGGCTGTAATACTTGGTCTTGATGTCGAGTTCAGCGAAACGCGTGCGGATCGTCTCAATGTCCGGATCAAACGTCGCGTCGTTATCGGTGGCAAAGCCCAGCGCCATGAAGCCGCCCGAGAAGGCCGGCACGCAGATCAGGTAAAAGCCCGAATGCTTGAACAGCGATTTGAAGCTGTCTGACGTGGATTTCACCGGCTCGGGGTGGATCGCGGCGAGACCGGACTGGGTGACGATGACGCCGCCCTCATTCAGAAGCTTGGAGCAGGCGGTGTAGAATTCACGGGTGAACAGCACCGCGCTCGGCCCGACCGGGTCAGAGGAGTCGATCAGGATGAGATCGAATTTGTCCGAGGTCTCCTCGACATATTTCGAGCCATCCGCGATCACCACATTGACGCGCGGATCATCGAACGAGCCCTGGGACACGTCCGGGAACCATTTTTTGGAGAACTCGATCACGTCCGGGTCGATCTCGACGAGGGTGATCGATTCAACGCCCTTGTGCTTGAGCATTTCGCGCATGGCGCCGCCATCGCCGCCGCCCACGATCAGCACACGCTTGACTGCGCCGTGCGACAGGAGCGGAACATGGGAGACCATCTCGTGATAGATGAACTCGTCCGCCATGGAGACCTGCACCAGGCCGTCAATCGCCAGCACGCGGCCGTTCTCATTGTTCTCGAACACGATCAGGTCCTGAACGTCGGAGGCTTCGGCATAGAGCAGATTGTCGATGCGCAGGCCGTTGCCGATCCCCTCGCTCAGGGATTCCCGGAACCACAGATCGCCATTGGCGTCGCGATAGGTGTGCTTGGCCGTGTCGGTCATGAAACTCTCCTGAAGGCGCGTGCAGGAACGCTGATGGCGGGTCGCGGGTTTACTCGCGTCCGCGTCGCTTGAAGGCAAGGGAAAATGTGAAAAGGAGCGGTTCTTGGCAGAACCGCTCCCTGTCCGTCAGCCCTGTGGGCGAAAAGCGCTTACGCGCCCTCGCCGCGCAGGATTTCGGTGACGCGCACCTCGGCGGCCTCGAAGGCCTCCTTGAGGATCGCGACCGCCTTGATCGGCTGGGCGTCGCCGCACATGAACACGTCGAACGCCGCATAGTCGCGCTCGGGCCAGGTGTGAGTCGAGATATGGCTTTCCGCCAGCACCGCCACGCCGGACACGCCGCCATTGGGCTCGAACACGTGCGTGTGGATGTGCAACAGCGTCGCGCCGCAGGCTTTCACGCAATCGCGGAACGCCTGCTGGATGCGATCTTCATCGGTCAGGTGACGCGCGCCCATCAGGTCGATGATCAGGTGACGGCCCGCCACCTGCTTGCCGTCGACCATGATGAAGTGGTCGAGATCGTCCTTGGCGTTGGCGTCAACCGGCTCGAACGCGGTGTCGAATTGCGGGTTGTCCGCCAGGGTCAGTCCATCCATGAGAGGTCCTTCCGTGTGGGAACGCGGCGCTCGGCCGCGCTCACTCCCGTTTGTTCTTGTTAGAAAGCGTCGTTGAAAAGGTCGGCGAACCGACGACGGGGGCGCGATTTCCACGCGCCGCGATGGAAGACGTCAGAGACGATCACCGGCGCCACCGTGGTGGCTTCGGCATAGACCATCTGCTCGAGCGCCACGTCCACCTTGCCCCAGGAGCAGGCCTCCTTCAGGGTCGAGGACGAGCAGGCGCCGTCGCGCACGTCAGCCACGGTGATCTGCACCGCATATTTGTGCATTTCCACGTCTTCGTGGCCGAGGATCTCGGCGCAGACAACGGTGTCCTGCGCGAAGTTCTTCGGCACGCCGCCGCCCACCATGAACAGGCCGGTCGAGCCCGCCTTGATCTTGATGTCGGTCAGTTCGCGGAAATCAGCCACGGAGTCGATGGACACATAGCCCTCGCCCGCCTTGATGCGCTTGACCTGGTGCTTGACGAGACCGAAGCCCGCCGAGCAATCGGAGAAGGCCGGCACGAAGATCGGCACGCCATGGCGATAGCACTCTTCGATCAGAGAGCCTTCCTTCTTGGCGTTGCCGTCCGCGAGCCATTTGCCCATCGCCTTGATGAAGGCGCGCGAGCTGATCGGACCGGCGGGAAGGCTGTCAGCGATGTCGCCAATGATATGGTCGCACGCTTGCAGGTCTTCCTCGTCGATATAGGTGTCGTAGATGCGGTCGATATAGAGATCGCGCAGCACCCGGTCGTCGGGGACTTCCTTGGCCTGATAGTGCTTGAAGCCCAACGCCTCGAAGAAATCCATGTCCACGATGGACGCGCCCGTGGCGACCACGGCGTCGACCATGTTGTTGCGGATCATGTCGCGCCACACATGCATGCAGCCGCCGGCCGAGGTCGAGCCTGCGAGCGTCAGGATGACGGCGCAGTCCTTGTCCTCTTGGGACGCCTGCAGGATGCGCGCGGCGCGGGCCGCGTCGCGGGAGGTGAAGCTCATCTTCTCCCAGGCATCGATGATCACACGACCGTCAAAGCTGGAAATATCGATGTGTTCGACCGGGCTGGAGAGCAGCTCGGCCTTGCGGTTTGAGGTGTCAGTCATCCTCAACGCCTTTTCATAATACGGTTACGACGGCGCCGGTTGAGGCGCGAGAAGGACACCACACGTCCGGAAACGTCTTCGGCAGCCGCCGCCGGCTGATCGGCCACAGGCCGGTCATAGACGGACGCCCAGGGAAAGTCGGAGACCATCTCGGTCTCCACTTCGCCGAAGCCGTTGAACCGGGTGGCCATGGCCACGCCGTATGCGCCCAGCATTGCGAACTCGATCACGTCGCCTTCAGACAGATCCACCGGCAGTTCAACCGGTGCGGAGACAGCGTCAATGGCGTCGCAGGTCGGCCCGTACAGGCGGAAGCCGGCGGTCTGACCGCTGGGTTCGCCCTTGGCCCGGTGCACGCGGATCGGATAGGGCCACTTCATGTGGACCAGATCGAACAGCGTGCCGTAAGCGCCGTCATTGAGATAAACCTGATCGCCCTTGACCAGCTCGACGCGGGTCAGGATCGAGGTGGATTCCGCGCACAGCGCCCGGCCAGGCTCACACCACAGATCGGCGTTCTCGAGGACCATCATCTCCTCGAACGCATTCTCGATGGCGGCCACATACTCAGACAGCGGCGGCGGGGTCATGCCCGGATAGGCCACGGGGAAGCCCCCGCCCACATCCACGATGTCCACGGTGACGGCTGCGCGCTTGATCAGGCGGGACACGTCCAGCATGGCCCCCCGATAAGCGCTCGGCGCCATGCACTGGCTGCCCACATGGAAGCTCACGCCGAGCTCGTCCGCATAGACGCGGGCGCGCTGGATCAGCTCCACGGCGTCGTCTTCGGACGCGCCGAACTTGCCCGCAAGCGGCAGGGTCGCGCCGTCATTGGAGACCGCGATCCGCACCACCAGGGTCAGGTCCTTGGCGTAACCGGTTTCAACGAGAATCTTCTCGAGCTCGGCTTCACAGTCGAGCACGAAGATCCGCACACCGTAATCGAAATAGGCCTTGTTGATGGCGCGCCGGCTTTTCACCGGATGCATGAACGCCATCGTCGCATCCGGACACCGGGATGCGATCAGCTCAACTTCATTCAGCGACGCCACATCGAACCAGCGCATGCCAGCGGCATACAAGGTGTCGATCACCCACGCGGACGGGTTGGACTTGACCGCGTAGAGAACTTCGCCGGGAAAATTGTTCTGGAACCAGGATGCCGCAATCGTCAGTCGATCGGGCCGCGCGCAGGCGACCGGGCCTTCGACAGGCCGAGAGCGGACCAGGTCCAGGGGCGTATGGTAATGAGACAACTCACGGAACCCCCTGCTTGTTGTTAACCCAATCCGGCATCGAGCGCGTCGCCTCCGCCGGGACGGCGCGAATTAGTACCTGTGACCTTCCATGTAAAGCCGAAAATACGCGCGCCTGTCATTTTTTTCGGGCTCCGAATTCTTTGACCGGCTCATCAGAACATCGATCCGCCTCAAAAAAAAGTTTTGCATATGACGTCCCGTCCCCGGAAACCGGCCCGAATGCCTTTGCGCCAAAGGCGATCTGGCAATTAAGTCACGCGCCTGTCATACAAATGACGTGCTCGTCGCGTTAAAAGACACAACGCTGTCCGCATCTGAAAGTTCCAGGAGAACATGCATGGCCTATCTGCGCGCCGACCATGGTTTCATCGCTCTGGCGATGCTGGCCCTCGCTGCGTGCGGCGAACCCCGTGAGGAGATTGTCCTGCTCGACGAACCCGCCGAGACGGTCGAACCCGCCGGCCAGACTTCAGCGAATCTTGGCGCAGGGGTTGGCGGGCGCGAGGGCCTGCGCATGGTGGGGTCCTCCACCGTGTTTCCCTTCGCCACCGCGGTCGCAGAGAATTTCGGCGCCAAGAGCGCTTTCCCGACCCCGGTGGTGGAATCAACCGGCACGGGCGGGGGCATGAACCTGTTCTGCGCCGGCGTGGGGCTGGGCTTTCCCGATCTCACCGGAGCATCGCGCCCCATCAAGGCGACCGAGTACCAGCTGTGCCAGGACAATGGCGTCGTGGCCATTACCGAAATCCCGATCGGATATGACGGGATCGTCCTGGGCAATTCCGTGGTTTCGGACGCCATGGACATCGAGCGCGTTCAGCTTTTCCTGGCCCTGGTCGCTGAAACCCCGATGCCGGTGGACGCCGAGGGCCGTCCCTTGTTTGACGGGCGGGGCGAGATCAGCGAAGGCCGAAACTATGGCGAGATCGCCGGGTTTTCCTGTGATTCCTTCATCACCAACCCGTTCCAGCGCTGGTCCGACATTTCAGCCGAATTGCCGTCTCAACGCATCGAGGTGTTTGGACCGCCGCCCACCTCGGGGACGCGCGACGCCTTTGTCGAACTCGACATGATCGAGGGCGCCCAGCATGTGCCCTGTCTGGATGAGCTTAGCGACACGGATGCGCACATGTTCGAACGCCTGGCCTCCCGCATTCGCGAGGATGGCGCGTGGGTGGACGCAGGCGAGAACGACAACACGATCGTACAGACTCTCGCGAACTCCCCCTCCGCCTTCGGGATTTTCGGCTATTCCTTCCTCGAGCAGAATGGCGACCGCATCCAGGCCGCGCGCATCGACGGGATCGAACCGACCTATGAGAACATCTCCAACGGCGTCTATCCCGGCTCGCGTTCCTTGTTCGTGTACGTCAAGAACCAGCATGACGGCGTTGCGCCGGGCCTGCAGGCCTTCGTGGAGGAGCTGACCAGCGAGGATGCGTGGGGTCCGTTCGGCTATCTGGCGGAACGCGGACTGATCGCGCTGCCCGAAGCCCGCCGCCAGCAAGCCGCCGAAGAGGCGCGCGCGCTCACCCCGATGCAGATGCCCGGCTAGCTCCAGAAGCGCCCTCAGACCGGAGCGCGACGAACTGGCGTTTTGGCAAAGCGGGAATGCGTTCGCGTGGCCTCGCCAAGCCCCTCCGCTCGTGTTAGGCCGCAAATGCAACGCATCGTTTCATCTGGGGACTGCACATGGACGCGCTGGATCTGAGCCTCATGACGGCTTCGCTCGTCACGTTTTTCGTCGTGATCGACCCGATCGGCGTGGCGCCGATCTTCGCGAGCCTGACCGAAGGCTCCACCAATGCGCACCGGCGCGTGATGGCCATCAAATCCGTGCTGATCGCGACCGCTGTCCTGTTCGGCTTCGCCTATCTGGGGGAATGGCTGCTTGACGCTCTGCATGTCAGTCTCGACGCCTTCCGCGCCGCGGGCGGCGTGCTGCTGTTCATGCTGGCGCTCGACATGATCTTCGAGACGCGCTCCAAGCGTCGCGAGGAACGCGCCGAGGCCCTCAACGAAGCCGATGAGGAAATTCCCGGCACGCATGAGGACATTTCCGTCTTCCCCATGGCCATCCCGATGCTGGCCGGTCCCGGCGCGATCGCCTCGATCATGCTGTTCATGAACGAGGCTGAAGGTCTGGGCGGGCAACTGATGGTGTTCGTCGGCATGGGCGCGAACCTGCTGCTCTGCCTCGTGTTGTTCCTGGCCGTGGGCGCGATCATGAAACTGATCGGCGACACGCTGGCCGCCATGATCACGCGCATTCTGGGCGTCATCCTGGCGGCTCTGGCCGCCCAGTTCATCTTTGACGGCATTCAGGGCGCGCTTCTGGCGAGCTAGACGCGCGGCCCTTACCAAATATTAGCCGGATCGAGCCATACTCGCGCCGTAATGGTGTGGGAGCGTCCGACCGTGTCGTTTCGTCTGATCATACTCGCCATGGCGGCTTTCATCGCCCTGGGCGGCCTGCTGGCCGGCGCGCTTAGCCTTATGGGCGGCGCGATCGATCAGGCCGTGGCCTTCACCTGGCCGGGGCTTGCGGGCGCTGTGGCGCTCGCCCTGATGGTCCCGGGACGCCCGGCGAAATAAACCGCCCTAGCCGCGATCCTTCCAGACAATCCGGTACAGATCAAAGCGACGGTCACGCAGATTGCGGACCGTGCCTGACCGGCGCGCCTGCACGAGATCATCAAGGTGCAGGTCCGCCACCGCGATCGTCTCCACATTCTCGCTGGTCTCAGCCGCAATCCCGTCGCGGGCGAAGGGGAAGTCGCACGGGGTCAGGATGGCGCTCTGGGCGTAGTTGATATCCATGTTCTCAACGCCGGGCAGATTGCCCACATTGCCCGCTGTGACCACATAGAGCTGGTTCTCGATGGCGCGCGCATGGGCGCAATAGCGCACCCGCAAATGCCCGCCCCGGTCATCGGTGGCGTAGGGGGCGAAGATGATCTTCGCGCCTTCATCGGCCAGACGACGGGCCAGTTCGGGGAATTCGGTGTCATAGCAGATCAGCACGCCCACCGGCCCGCAATCGGTGGGGATGGTGGCGACCGCATCGCCGCCCTTGATGTTCCACCAATAGCGTTCATTCGGCGTGGGGTGGATCTTCTCCTGGGCATGAACGGAGCCGTCGCGCAGGAAGACATAGGCGACATTCTGGATGTCGCCGTCATCGGTGCGGGTAGGGTGAGAGCCGCCCACAATGTTGATGTTGTAGCGCACCGCCAGCGTGCTCATCAGCTCGATGAAGCGCGGGGTGTGCCGCGACAGCGCCGCGATGCTCTCCTCAGGCGTCAGCTTGCGCTTTTCCAGCGCCAGCAAGGCCACCGTGAACATTTCGGGGAAGACGCAGAAATCGGCGCGATAGTCCGAGCAGACCTCGACGAAGTATTCGACATTGCGCTCGAATTCCTTGAGCGTCTCCATGGACCGCATCGCCATCTGGATCGCCGCCACGCGCACGGTGTTCGGCGTTGGCCGGTTCACCGGACCATTGCTCTCCACATACATGGGATTGCGCCAGACCATGCGGGCCGCCGCGCCGCCGGAGTCCTTGTCATCGGGCAGATAGCCCTTCAGAACGCCCGCCGGTTCATAGCCCATGCGCATCTGGAAGTTCAGCACCGGATCGCGCAGCTCATTGCTCACCACGGCGTCAAGATAATCCTGCGGCGTGGGATATTGCTTGCGCTTGCGACGGAAGCCCGCCATGCGGCCGCCAAAGACGACACCCTTCAGCCCCCATTCCTCGCACAGGGCCTTGCGTGCATCGTAGAGGCGCTGACCAATGCGCAGGCGACGACGGCTGGGATCGACCGCCACTTCCATGCCATAAACCCAGTCGCCATCGGGATCATGACGGGCCGCGAAGCCGCCGCCGGTAATGCTGGCCCAGGTGTGGCGGGAGAAGGCCGCCTCCTCATCGATGATGAAGCTGGCGCACCAGCCCACCAGATCGCCTTCATACTCAACGACGAACTGGCCATCTGGGAAGTTAGCGATCTGACCCCGGATCATCGCCGGAGTGTCAGGATCCCAGCCCGGATAGGCCCGCTCCTGCAGGTCCAGAATGGCGGGCACGTCGGCCAGCGTGGCGGTCCGGACCAGAAGTTTTGCGGAGCGGCGGGTCTGGGTCATACGAAGTCCTTCTGCGCATCACAGGCGACGCCGCGCCGGACATCATGTCCGGGCGGCGCTCTGCAAGGTTTCAGGACCGGCAAACGCCGGTCTTTCATCGCTAACGCGCAGAACGCGCACCCGGTTCCGCGTTGCGATCTAGAGATACAGCTCCGGACGACGATCGCGGAAAAAGCCCCAGGCGGCGCGGAAGGTGTCGAGCGCCTTGCGGTCAAACGTGGCGGTCAGCACCCCGGTCTCGGTCCGGCCCAGCTCGGCTTTCACCTCGCCCGTATTGTCGCAAATGAAGCTGGTCCCGTAGAAGACCTGACCGTCCTCATCGCCGATCCGGTTGGCGGCGCCAATCGGAATACAGTTGGAGACGGCGTGGCCCTGCATGGCCCGGCGCCAGGCGGCGGCGGTATCCATCTCCGGCGCTTGCGGCTCGGCGCCGATAGCGGTCGGGTAAAGCAACATTTCCGCGCCCAGAAGCGCCATGGAGCGGGCCGCCTCGGGGAACCACTGGTCCCAGCAAATGCCCACGCCCACCTTGCCGAACTTCGTGTCCCAGACCCGAAAGCCCGTATCGCCGGGGCGGAAATAATACTTCTCCTGATAGCCCGGGCCATCGGGGATATGGCTCTTGCGATAGACGCCCAGCGCCTTGCCGCCAGCGTCCACCATGACCATGGAGTTGTAGTAAAGCGGCCCTTCGCGTTCATAGATGGAGACCGGAATGGCCACATCCAGTTCCTGCGCGAGTTTCTGCATGGCGATGACGCACGGATGCTCCATCGCCGGATAGGCGGTCGCGAACCAGTCCTCGACCTGGGTCTTGCAGAAATACGGGCCCTGGAACAGTTCGGGCGGCAGGATCACCTGCGCCCCCTGCCCGGCCGCTTCGCGCACCAGATCGGAAATGGTCTTGATATTGGCGTCCATATCGCCGCCCAGCGGCGCTTGCAGGACCCCCATCGTGAAAGTTTCGGTCATTATCTCATCCGAGCGATCGCATCGTCGACGAAGGCCCCAGGGCCATCGCCGGTGCGCATATCCATTGCTGTCGGCCAGAGCAGGCGCGGCAGGCCGAAGTCTGCATTCCACAACGCAACGAAGGCGAAACCGGTTTCAGGTTCCAGAACGACCTGGGAGCCATAGCCGGCCAGCGCGCCGCCATGCACGATCAGCGTGCGCTCGCCCTGCCAGTCATAAATGCGCCACCCCAGGCCATAGGAGGTGTCCTCCACCCGGCCCAGTCGGCGCAGATTGCGGGTTTCCCGCAGCGAGCGGGTTTGCGGGGTGTGCGCGCGTTCAATCGCGCCCGCCGGCAAACCGAACGCTTCAGGATCCATCTGGGCCTGAGCCCAGATGATCAGGTCATTCAGGCTTAGCGAGACGCCTGCCGCAGCCGGCAGGGTGTCATAATCCGTCGCCGCACCGCCTAACCGCTGACGGCGTCCGAAATGTGGCGCCGCCCAGCTTTCCGCGCGCTCGAGGTTTTCAGCCCCGAAGCCGGCGCTCTGCATGCCAAGCGGATCAAACAGATAGGTCTGCACGGCGTCCTGATAGGTCTGGCCAGTGGCGTCTTCGATCAGATCGCGCACCACGTCGAACGCCACATTCTGATAGGTATAGCAATCGCCCATCGGACACATGAGCGGCACTTCGGTCAGGCGTGCGCGCACGGTGTGCGCATCCCGTCCCGCCTCGATCAGATTGTCATAGGCGTTCGGCGGCAAGCCGGTCTGATGGCTGGCGAGCTCGCGCCAGGTCGGCTGGCGTTCGCCGGACAGATCGAGAATGCTCTCGGGCACACGCGCATCCAGGCTTACAAGACCCGCCTCATCCAGAAGGCCCATCATGGTTCCGGCAAAGGTCTTGGACACGGACGCAAGACGGAACACCGTGTCTGCGGTCACCGCCTCGCCTGAACCGCGTCGCGTCTCGCCAGAGGTGTAGATCGCCACCGGCTCTCCGTTTTCCAGGATCGCCGCCGCAAATCCCACCATCCGCTCATGCTGGGCGACATCAGCGACTTCGAGCTGGAACGCGTCGAGATAGTCGAGCGCTTCCTCCATGGCGCGCAGAGGCGCATCAGCGTCGGGCGAACGCGCAGAGGCGGACGTGTCCGCCAGAGCCAGGGACAGGACGCTGAGCGGAAGAGCGAGTGCGATCACGGTGTTATCAGCCTAATCAGGTTGGTTGTTGGTGACGCAATGGAATGCGCCTCCACCTGTCAGGATATGATTTGCGGGGCTCGCGACAACCTCGTGCTCAGGAAAAGCGTGGGAAAGTGCGCGCACAGCCTCATCGGCATGCCGGTTATAGGCCGGCATCACCACATGGCGCGGCCCGATGATCCAGTTCATGTGCGAGGCCGCCGCCGGACCGCCATCCTCGGCTTCCACAAAGCCAGGCGACGGAATCTCGATCACTTTCAGCGTCCGCCCCCTGGCGTCCTTCGCCTGTTTGAGCGCCCGCACCGTGCGGGCGTAGAGCGCCGTATTGGGATCGCCCAGCCCGGACGGACGCTGGGTCACCACAACGCCCGGCGCCGCAAAGCGCGCCACATTGTCGATATGCCCGTCGGTATGGTCGCCCGCCAGCCCGTCATCGAGCCAGATCACTTTCTCGATGCCGCAAGTGCGCTTGAGGTCGGCTTCGACCCGGGCTTCGGTCAGACGCGGATTGCGGTTGGGATTGAGCACCACATCGCGCGTTGTGATCGCCGTGCCCTCGCCGTCAAACTCCAGCGCGCCGCCCTCGCAGATCCAGTCGAGCGTCTCGATCTCTGCGCCCGCGCGTCTGGCGATCACGGCGCCGATGCTCTCATCGCCCGGATATTCGTACTTGCCGCCCCAGCCATTGAAGCGGAAGCGCACGGCCTTCAGCCCCTGATCGGTCTTCACGAAGACCGGGCCCGTGTCGCGGGTCCAGACATCGCCATAGGCCGCGCGCACATAGACGGCCTTCTCGCCCAGCGCCTGGCGGGCGCTGGCCTCGGCCTCGGCATTGGCGACATAAATCACCAGCTTCTGCGGCTTGCCGTCCGCGCCCGGCGCGGCGACGAGGCTCAGGAACTCGGTGAATTCCGTGCGCGCGCCATCGAGCGCCTCCGCCCAGTCCTCATGATAGGGCCAGGCGGTGTGGATGACGGTTTGGGGGGCGGTTTCGTGGGGTACGGTGCGTGTGGTCATGGCAACGCCCATATCACGCGCCGCACCCCGATTGTAGCGGATTTATCGGACGGGTCAGACTTCCACCGCGCCGGGCTGCCCCGCTTCGATGACATACTGTTTCTGGTTGCGCGGGGCATAGCCGTCGCGTCGCGCCACATCGCCCACAACCCGCAGATCCACCTCGGCCCGCTCACGGCTCAGACGGATCAGGCCATAGCCCTGCTCACGCGTGTCGAAATGCTTGATATGCGGGTTGTCGGGCAGGAAGGCCGCGGTGCTTTCATACCCGCCGCGATGGCTGGTGACCGCTGTGGTGACGAACTCGGACGCCACGGTGGCCGAGTTCATGTCGGCATAGTCCTGCTTCACATCGGTGACCCAGTAGCAGTGCGTGTCGCCGCCCAGGATGATCGGGTTGGCGTTCTCCTTGCGGGCCAGCGCATCGATCAGGCGCTGACGCGCCAGCGGATAGCCATCCCAGCCATCGGTCCAGACCATGGCTTCGCCGGTCTGGCCATTGGAGAAATTGAATGGCGAGAACAGGGTCGGCTGGACAATGAAGCTCCAGATGGCGCCCGATCCGGCGACTCCGCCCGCCAGCCAGCGCTCCTGGCTGTTGCCCAGATAGGTGCGGGCGGGATCGATCAGCTCTTCACAGCTTGCGGGCACGATATTGCCGCCGCGGTCATACTCGGTGGGGCAGGCCATGGGCGTCTTGAACTGGCGGCCATCGGTCATGTTCACTTCGGCCAGATCGCCAAAGACGGTCTGCCAGTAGATGCGCATACGGCCCGAGGCGCGCTCCAGCATGGAGCGACGGCGCAAGGGCATGTTTTCCCAATAGGCCTGATAGGCCGCGAGACGCCGGGCCCGGAAATCCTCCGCCGAGACGAACGCCTGCTCGCTGATATCGCCCGCATAGTCATTGTCGACCTCATGGTCGTCCCAGGTCACCAGCCAGGGCGCAATGGCGGCGGCGGCCTGAAGGTCCGGGTCGAGGCGATAAAGCGCATGCACCATGCGATAATCGGTCAGCGTGTAAGGCTCGGGCACCACATGACGGCGCACCTGCGGGCCCCAGCTCGATTCATAGATGTAATCGCCGGTGTGAACGATCAGGTCCGGGCGCTCTTCGGCCATGTTGCGATAGGCGTGGAAGAAGCCCTGCTCGTAATGGGCGCACGAACACCAGGCGATCTTCATGGCGTCGACGCCCGAGCCATAGGCCGGGGCGGTCAGCGCACGGCCGACGGGGCTGGTCACCCCACCCGCATGAAAGCGGAAGAAATACTCGCGGCCCGCCGGCAGACCATAGATCTCGGCATGGACCGAGTGGCCCCAATCGGGCAGCGCCCGCTCGACGCCCGTGCGCACGATGGTGGTGAAAGCCTCGTCCTCGGAAAGCTCCCAGGCCACATCGACCGCTTCGGGGGCCATGCCGCCATCGGGATCAAGCGGGTTCGGCGCCAGGCGCGTCCAAAGCACGAAGCCATCCGAGGTCGGCTCGCCGGACGCCACGCCCAAGCTGAACGGGTCATTGCGGAAGACCGGCGCCGAGGCTTCGGTGACCGGCATGGTGCAGCCCGCTGTCAGGGCGGCGGCGGCGCCGGAAGCGGCGGAGGTCAGGACGAAACGGCGCGTCCAGGCGGAGGCGAGAGTGCGGACCATGATGTTTCCCCATGCGGCAGGCGATCAGCAGTGAAGGCCTGCATAGCGTCTAGCCATCACAGTTTTGCGACGGGTCGCCCCCAGGCCGCGGCCGGTCAGTCATAAAAAGAAAAGGGCGGCCTCGGGGCCGCCCTCCTTGCTGGGATCAAAACGGTCGGCGAGACCTAGAACTCGTAGCGCACGCCGACGCGAATTTGCCAGATCGAGGCGTCGCCCACGACCGGGTCCTTCGTTTCCGGATTGAAGTTGGTGTAGACGAACTGGCTGTCATCGCCGCTCAGGCGGGAGTCCACGACGCTGACGCGGCGCGGGAAGCTCGCTTCACGCAGAATGCCCCATTCATCGTTCAGCAGGTTCGTGAAGTTGTCGATCACGAGGAACGCGCTGGTGCGATGCCCTTCCATCAGGCCCGGCAGCTCCTGTTCGAAGCGCAGGTCGACCTTGGTCCACCAACCGCCATTGAAGCCGTTGCGAGGCGCGAAACCGCCTGCGTATTCGCTCAGGCCTTCGGCATCGAGATAATCGAAGAAGGCCTGGACATCGGTCAGGCCGCTCAGATCCACGTTCGGATCACTCACCCCGGTCGGAACATACAGCAGATAGTTGTCGCTATCGCTCAGGAACGGGTTGAAGCCCGACAGGTCGCCGCCGCCGCGGCTGGTCATGGTATAGCTGTACGGGCGGCCTTCAGAGGCCAGCGCGAACAGGCCGATGCTGGTGTAATAGTCCGGCACCAGCCAGTCGGTTTCATAGTTCAGCAGGAAGGTGAAGCGGTTCTCGATGTTGTAGTTCGAGGTCGCAATGCCCGGATTGTTGGGATCCACGAAGGCCGGAGAGGTGTAGTTGGAGAACGCCACCGAGGACGTCATCGGGTTCACGTCTTCCGCATCGTTATAGGCATAGCCGAACACCCAATCGAGGCCGAAATCGTACTCACGGCTCACCGAGAAGGAGAGCGAGATGGATTCCGCTTCCAGATCGGTGTTGGTCAGCGTCAGCGTGTTCGGGCTGCGCGGGCTGGAGTATTGCGGGAACAGCCCGCCGACCGCCGGCGTGCTCGGCTCGAAATCGCCGCGAATGATCGTCGCGGCGTTGTGGTCGCGGGTGTACAGGAAGTCCGCGTTCAGCACGTACTCGCCGCCCACGAACGGTGCCGCCAGATCCAGCAGATAGGTCGCGCCCAGAGAGGCTTTCCACTCGCCCGGAATCTCGAAGTTCGGATCAAGATTGTTCATCTCGAAGCCCGACACGGAGTCCGCGGCCGCGACAGCGTCTATGAGCTGGGACGGGACGGAATAGCCCGGTCCCTGGCCATCCGGATAGACGATGCCCGGGTCGAACAGCGAGGTGAAGCCGGCGCCATAGAACGCGTCTTCATCCGCGCCGAACTTCCGCACGAAGTCATTCTGGTAGTTGTTCGTCAGCCAGACATTCGGGTTGCCGCCCGAAAACAGGCCGAACCCGCCCCGCAGGGTCAGCTGATCGTTGACGTCCCACTGAACGCCGACCCGCGGCTGCAGCAGGCCCTCACCGTCCAGATTGTTGGCGTTCGTGTAGCCGTAGCTGGCCAGGAAGTCCGCATTCTCGGCCGGCAGGTCGTCGGAGGTGTACCAGTCATAGCGCAGCCCCGCGGTGATCACGATGCCGTTGAGAAGATCCCACTCGTCCTGAGCATAGAGGGAATTGGTGGAATAGGCGAACTCGCCCGCGGCGTCGATCGGATCCAGCGACGGCGCATTCTCATAGTCGATTCCGCTCGGCGTGCCGTTGCGGAAATCGTCAATGCTGCTGAAGTCGAACTGGCCGATCGAGTGCTGGACGAACAGGTTGTAGACGTCGAAGGTCTCACGCTCGAACCCGAATGAGAGCGCGTGGTTGTTCCAGTCGTAATTGCCGCGAAGGATGACGGATTCGACCGTGTAGTTCAGGTCATTGGACTGACGGGAATCGTCCTCGCCGATATAGATGGTGTTGCCGCCCTCAAAGATGCGGAACTCGCCGAAACCGTCCTGACCCACCGAATTCTGACGATTGTCCAGATCGGTGTAGCTCAGGCGCACCTCGGTGGAGAAGTTGTCGGTCCACTGGGAGAACAGGGCGCCGGTGTAGGAGTGCAGCTCGGCGCCGCGCTCGTAGAGGTGATTGGAGAATTCGAACTCGTTCGCGTCGCCGTCGGATTCACTGATGTTGAAGCCGTCATTGTAGTTGTACGTGAACGTCGCCCGGTGATTGTTGTTGATCTCCCAGTCCAGCTTGACCAGCAGCTTCTCGTCCTCGTTCGGGAAGGAGGTCGGCAGCGTGCCGGGATCGTAATTGTACTGGTTGATCGCAATGTCGCGGATCTCGTCGAACATCGCCTGGGTGAAGCCGGACACTTCGTTCAGCGCGCCGGAGCCTTCCGGACCGCGATCAAAGGTGTTGGCGCCTTCCTGGTATTCATAGGCGACGAAGAAGAACAGCTTGTCGCGGAGAATAGGCCCGCTCAGATTGAAGCCCCAGCGCTCTTCCTCGAACTCTGCGAGCTCAACCGGATTGCCTTCCCGGCTGTCGCCGCGGAGATCGTCGCTGGTGAAGTCGTAGAACAGACCGCCATGGAACTCATTCGTCCCGGACTTGGTCACTGCGTTGATGTTACAGGCCGAAAAGCCGCCGTAATAGACATCGTAGGGCGCCAGTTCGACCGCCACCTGTTCAATGGCGTCATAGGAGAAGGGCTGACGCTCGGTGGGGAAGCCATTGCGGTTCAGGCCGAAAGCATCGTTCAGACGCACGCCGTCCAGGGTCAGCGAATTGAAGCGCGAATTGGCGCCGGCGCACTGGATGCCGTCCACATCCGCTTCGTCCACATAGATGCGCGGATCGATCCGCACGACATCATTGAGCGTGCGGTTGATCGCGGGAGCGTTCTGCAGGGTTCCAAGGTCAAAGGTCGCGTTCGGGCCGATCGCGGTTTCCACCACATTGATGGCGGAACCGGTCACGACGATCACGTCTTCCGCGACAGCGCCCGATTCCAGGGTCAGTTCGAGATCGGTGCTTTCACCCAGATTGATGCTGACGCCTTCAACACGGGTCGGACGATAGCCCGGCGCAGTCACGGTCAGGCTGTAGGGGCCGCCGACGCGCAGATTGCTCGCGCGGACAAGGCCGTCGCTGCTGGACTGGACGACCGTCGCGGACCCCGTCGGTTCGTGAATGATTGTCACATTCGCGCTGACAACCGGCGCGCCGGACGGATCGGTGATCGTCGCCCGGATGGAGCCTGTGGTTTGCTGTGCGTGAACGGCGGCCACCGGAGCGAGCGCGGCCAGCGCCGCTACGGATGCGCTACGCGCGAAGTTTTTCAAAAGCGCCATTTTTGATGGTCCCCCTAGATCGACCTCAAACCCGCACAGGCCCGTCGCCTGCACTTGCTTTTGGCCGCTTATTGGTCCCGGACGACCTTGGGGCGACAGTTTTGTGAAGCTTTTACGACATCCGGCAGGATGAATTTGTCTGCCCAGATACGATCTTTACGCGTTTTGTGACTGGATTCAGACAGGGGAGTCAGGACCTTGAAGACGCCTAAAAACGGAGCGGCAAGAAAATTCGTTAACCATTCGCCCCGCCCTGAGCACGCGGAACCGCGGGCCGGGTTTTCAGCGAATGTGACTTTTCAGACACGTTTGAACCAACAAGAAAGGCGGCGGTCATATGACCGCCGCCCCACTCTGTGCAGTTCGATCCGTTGTGAGTCTTAGAACTCGTAACGGATGCCGATGCGGGCTTTCCAGACCGAAGCCGAAGACGACGGACGGTCGGTGCTGCCGTTACCGGAGTTGAAGCGGTTGTAACGGTACACGCAGTCACCCGCGGTCAGGCAGGTGGTGCGCGGCGCGTCACCGGTCAGGGCGGCGGCGGCGTCGATGCCGTTCGCAGCCACATCGGCGGCGCTGACGAGGTCAGCGGAGACGATGGCGGCCTGGCCGTTTCTGATGCCGGAAGAGTAGGTGCCCCACTCGTCGTTGATCAGGTTCATGACGTTCTCGACGTCAAAGACCAGCTTCAGACGGTTGTCGCCAACCCAGCGATCGGCGCCCGGAATGCCCGGCAGATCCTGCTGGAAGCGGAAGTCCCAACGCTGGTTCCAACGCGAGGACAGGTTGTTGACCTCGGTGATCTGACCGCGGGCCAGACCTTGCTCGTCGATCAGGTCGTTGAAGCCGGCCAGGTCAAAGTTGGAGCCGTACACGACGCGGGCGTCGTTGGCGGTCGGGATGTACAGCGGCGAGTTGTCGTACGGGCTTTCACCATTGCCGGCGCGACCGAACAGGGCGTTCGAGGAGCTGACGTCAAAGGTGTAGGTGTACGGATCGCCAGAGGTGATCTGACCGAACAGGTCCACGCGGGTGGTCAGGTCACGGTAGAATTCACGCTCATAGCTGAAGGCCAGCTTGAAGGCATGCTCGACCTGATAGATCGAGGTGCGGGCTTCCGGGAAGTTCCGGTCCACAGCCAGCTGACCACGCCAGGAGGAGATGCCGCGCGAGGAGGAGCCCTCGGTCAGCATTTCGACATCCTGGTGCGCATAGGAGGCGAAGAAGCCGAAGCCGTTGTCGAAGTCGTTTTGCAGCGACAGGGTGTAGACAAGGCTCTCACCGCCCGAACCGTTGGTCAGGATGGTGCGGTTGGACACGCCCAGATCATCCAGGTCGGCGTAGATGGTGCGGCCGTCCGGAGCAACGCCGGTCTGTGCGTAGGGCTGCTCGTTGGTCTGAGCGGCTTCACGCCACAGGAAAGTGGTCTGGCCTTCGGTGTACAGGACCTGAGCGGAGAACAGGTAACCGCTGCCCAGGTTGAAGCCGCCGAAGTCGAGATCGAATTCCTGGTCGATCCGCAGCGAGGCTTTCAGATCGTTCGGGATTTCGAAGTTCGGGTCGATGGCGTCGATGGCGAGCGCGGTGCCGTTGGCGACCTGATCCAGCAGCGGCTGCGGGACAGAGTTGCCGGTCACGCCCGAGAAGTTGCCAGAGGCGAACACGGCCGGAACCTGATAGGCGTTCGAGGTCCACACGGCGGGATCGCCGCCGGCGAAGATGCCCAGACCACCGGTGATGGTGGTGCGGTCAAACGGCTCGTAGCGGAAGCCGAGACGCGGCATCACGAGATCCAGACCATCGATGGTCGCGGTGTTGTCGAAGCCGACAGAGTTCGCGAAGGTCGGGTCGAAGGTCGGCTGGTCGGAGGTCTCGAGACGCTCGTAGCGCACGCCGCCGGTCAGCTCGAGATTGTCCAGGACCTGCCAGGTCGCCTGACCGAACGCGGTGTAACGGTCATAACCCCAGGCGGCGGCGCCGTCAGCGGAGTTGTTGGACGTCGCGTTGCGGTACTCCACGCGAGCGGTCTGGTTCAGGATGTCGTCCACATCGTTGAAGATGAAGCGACCGCGCGAACGCTCGACGAACACGTTGAACACGTCCAGCTGCTCGTATTCGCCGCCGACGGTGAACACGAAGTCGTTCCAGACATAGTCGGCCTGGCCGAACAGGGTCAGACGCTCGTCAGAGTATTCGTTGGCGTGACGGAAACGGTCACAGCCGCCGGTGAAGGTCTGCTCGGAGGAGTTCGTCAGCAGGCCGTCAAGGGCGGTGCCGGCGACATCAGCCGCGCTCAGGCGGAATTCCAGGGTGCCGACGCCGTCAGCCGCACGGCAGTTCTGGCCGCGCACGAAGTCGATGTGGCTGGCGCGCAGGGTGGTGGAAAGGTTCTCGTTCCAGTTGGAGAACAGTTCACCGGACCAGGATTCCAGGGAGGTCGGCGTGTCGTACCAGGCCGATTCGAAGTTGCGCGAACCGATGTTGGAGATGCCGGCGTCTTCGGTCTTCTGGTAGGAAACGCGCAGACGGTGGTCGTCGTTGATGTTCCAGTCAACGCGAGCGAAGTAACGCTCGGTTTCGGACGGCACGGCGGCCTGAGCCGGACGGCTCAGCATGTCGATGCCGTAGGTGTTCTGAACGAGCGAGTTCAGGGCGTCGAAGAACTGCGGGTTCACGCCCGAGTTGTTGTCAGACGCGGTGAAGTCGATCGCAGAGGCGGTTTCGAACTTGTCGTAGGACAGCGAGAAGAACAGCACGTCTTCGATGATCGGACCACGCAGGGTGATGCCGTATTCCTTCTCGTCGAACTCACCCGGGTTGTAGGTGCGCTCGCCGCCGAAGGATTCTTCGCCGTAATAGTCCTGGTCGCGATAGTAATAGAACGCGGAACCGTCGAACTCGTTGGTGCCGGCCTTGGTGGTGGCGATCACGCCGCCGCCGGTGAAGCCGCCGGTGGTGACGGAGTAATCGGACGCCACGAGCGACACGGACTCGAGGATGTCGATGTTGATCGGCGAACGGGCGGTCGCGAAGGTGTTAGAGCCCAGGCCGAACGCGTCCTGCTGACGGGCGCCGTCGATGGTCACGCCGTTGAAGCGCGGGTTCACGCCGGCCACGGAGAGGTTGTTCGGGCCGTTGGAGATCGCCAGCGGGTCACGCGCCAGGGTGGCGATGACGTCGCGGTTCAGGGACGGCTGGTTGGAGATGTCGCGGGCGGTGTAGTTGGAGCCCACGCCGTTGTTCAGGTCGGTCGCGTTGATCGCCTGGCCGGTGACGACGATGACGTCGGCGGCTTGCGGGTTCAGGGTCAGGCGCAGCGGCGCTTGCGGACCCGGACGCAGGTTCAGGTCCTCAAGGGCCTGACCGTCAAAGCCGGAAGCGGCGACGGTGATGGTGTAGGGACCGCCCACGCGCAGACCGGACGCGAAGAACGAACCGGTGTCGTTCGTGGTCGCGGTGCTGACCGTGCCGGACGGGGTGTGGATGATGGAGATGCGCGCGCCGGAAATCGGGTTGCCGGAGGCGTCGACGATGGAGCCGCGCAGCTGGGAGGACGTCTCTTGAGCGTAGACCGCAGTCGGAGCGGCGGCCAGCAGGGCGGCGGCAGCCGCACCGTAGGCCCAGGGATTGAACTTCGACATGTTTCTCTTTCGACCTTTACCGACGGGACACCCCCTGCGCCCCGCTTGGAATGCGGGCGATAACGGCCATACGTGACACTTCAGTGACAGTAATTCCTCGGTTTTTTATCCGTTTCGTCGCCAGAATCCCGAAATTGATCTGATTACGGATCATTACCTAAGCGGTACTAAATTGTTAGAAAAAGGGGATTTTCCGGTTCATGACGCGCTGCAGCAAAATAAGCGGTGATTTACCAATTTGGTTATATCTGTACACCCGGTCCCGTGCGTGCCTTTCGGGTCACACCCGCCTCGCCCGCCAGACTTGTTCTTTGACAAGACTGCTCGCTCACAGCATGAAGCGGGCATGGAAACGCATCACATCTCGCCCGGCTCGGACCAGCCGCTCATCCGTCTGACAGCAGCGATTCTCGCAGGTCTTCTGGTCTTGCGAGTGTTCGCGCTTCTGGCTGATCCCAACAGCCTGTATGCCGATGAAACCCAGTACTGGCTCTGGTCCCGCTCACTGGACTGGGGCTATTTCTCGAAACCGCCCATGATTGCCTGGATCATCGCGAGCACGACCGCGATCTTCGGGAATGCGGACTGGGCGGTCCGGCTGGCCGCTCCGTTCCTGCATTCGATCACGGCCGTCATGCTGGGCCTGACGGCGGCGCGCCTGTTTGATGTGCGGGTCGGCGCGTTCACGGCGCTGGGCTGGGCCGTGATGCCGGCAGTCTGGCTGTCCTCCACCATCATTTCGACGGACGCCGTCCTCATGGCGGGCTTCAGTACGGCGCTTTATGCCCTGGTGCGCCTGCGCGAGGCCCCGGACTGGCGCTTCGCGCTCCTGCTTGGCGCTGCGACCGGCTACGCCTTCCTGTCCAAGTACGCCGCCATCTATCTGCTGATCGGACTGGGCATCAGCCTTGTCATTGACGCGCCGTCCCGTCGGGCGTTGCTGTCTGTCCAGGGCGCGGCCGCCCTGGCGCTCTTCGCACTCATCATTTCAGGCAATGTGATCTGGAACGCCGAGCATGAGTTCGCCACCGTGTCTCACACCGCCGCCAACGCCAATTGGGGCGGCTCCCTGTTTCACCCCGAGGAATTGCTAGACTTTCTGAGCGGCCAGCTCGGCGTCTTCGGCCCGGTCTTTTTCATCGTGCTGATTGCAGCCGTGATCACGGCCTTTCGCGACGTCTCACTGGACTGGAACGCTGCGCGCCCTCGCCTGATGCTGGTCGGCTTCTGCGTGCCGGTGCTCCTGATCGTCTGCGCCCAGGCCTTCATCAGCCGCGCGCACGCCAACTGGGCCGCCAGCGCCTATGTCAGCGGCGTCATCCTGGTGACGGCCTTCTTGCTGACCGGACCGAAATGGCGTCGATGGGCGCTGTATGGCTCGCTGGGACTGCATACGATTGCGGGACTGGCCCTGATGGCGTTCGCCGCGTCTACGCCGTTGTCGGATGCAGCCGGGCTCGCCAACGCCTTCAAGCGCGTGCGCGGCTGGCCCGAAACCGTTCAGGCCGTCGAAGTGATCGCCCGGGAGCAAGACGTCGCCACGCTGGTTTTCGACAACCGCAACGACTTCCACCAGTTCCAGCGCTATGGGCAGGATTTCGACGGTAAGGTCTTCATGTGGGTGCGCGCCGAGCACGCACAGAACTTCGCCGAACAGACCTGGCCCCTGCCCGACGGCTATGCCGAACCGGTGCTGGTCATTTCCGAACGCCCGGAGGAAGAACCGCTGCTCGCGTGGGATTTCGCCGAATTCGAGCGCCTGGACGAGATTGCAATTCCGCTCGGCGGGGATCGCTATCGTCGCTATCAGGTCTTTCGCGCACAAGAACACGAGCGGATAGCGCGCGACGCAGACTATGAAGCCCGCGTCGCTGCGCTTCGGGCTGACGCGCCCTAACCCTCTTCGACGCCATTCCAGATCTGACGCAGGCGTTGGTCCCGCCGGCAGCCAAAGCGATAGCGCTGATAGCGAGCCGGATGGGTCTGGTAATAATCCTGATGTTCGATCCCGGCGGGCCAGAAGGTTGTCAGATCGCGCACCGGCACGATGACAGGGCGTTCAAAGAGGGCCTGAACGCTCTGCAGCGAGGCTTCGGCCGCCGCATGCTGTTCGGCGTCCACCGGGAAGATGCCGGGCGCATAGCCTGAACCCCGGTCACAGAACTGCCCGCCATCATCAAACGGGTCCACATTGCGCCAGTAATGATGCAGCAGCTCGTCATAGCTGATGACCGACGGGTCATAGATGATCCGCGCCGCCTCGTTATGACCGGTCCGGCCGCGCGCCACATCGTAATAGTCGGGGTTCTGCTGGCGCCCGCCGGTAAAGCCTGAAACGACTTCGACGACGCCATCAAGCTTTTCAAAATCCGCTTCCGTGCACCAGAAACAGCCTGAGGCGAACACGGTATGGGCCAGCCCCTCGGGCAGGTCTGCGCCTTCAGGCTGGGCCGGATGGACATAAGTCTCCGACTGCGCCAAAGCGGCGCCCGAGAGCGAGAAGGCCGCGAGGGCGGCGACGAGAACAGCTTTCATGACGGTCTCCATCAGGGATCACCCTCATAGAGTTGGGGCAAATCCGCTCAAGACCAAGTCACGAAGCTGTCAGGCTGAGCGCGGCTCGAACTCGGACAGCCGCAGACCGAGACACAGATTCTGCATCGCCTGGACCGCGGCGCCTTTCAGCAGATTGTCGAGCGCGCACACCATGACGCCCCGTCGGCCATCCTCGCTCAGCGCGAACCCGCCCACAACCGCGCCCGGATTGTTCGCGCCCTCGATCACTTCGGGCGCTTCATCCTGCACGCGGATCAGCGGCTCATCGCCATAGGCCGTCTCATAGGCTGACCGGAACGCCTCTGCAGTGATGCTGCGGGCGAACTCCATCTGCACGGTCAGAACAATGCCGCGAAAGAACGCCGCCACATGCGGGCTGAAGCGGACTTCCCGCCCCAGATGACGGCTCATTTCCCGCTCATGGATATGGCCCATCAGCGCATAGGGCATGAGATTGTCCCTGAGCGCCTCTTCGTCATTGCGCCGGTTGGGCGTGGTGCCCGCGCCGGAATAACCCGACACGCCGAACAGATGCGCCGGTCCGCTCAGCGCTTCGCGCATGGGCGCGACCGCCAGCTGGCCGGCCGTGGCATAGCAGCCCGGATTGGAAATCCGGGTCGCGCCCGTGATCGCCGCACGGCCATAAAGCTCGGGCAGGCCATACACCCAGCTGTCGTCAAAGCGGTAATCCGCCGACAGGTCCACGATCACGGTGTCCGGTTTGACCGCTTCGATCGCGTCCACATAGGGCGCGGCCTGACCGTTGGGCATGGCGAGGATCACGCCGTCGCACTGGCGTTGGGCGACCTCATCCGGGCTCAGCGCCTCGAACAGGAGGCCCGCCGGGCCTTCCGGCGCCAGATCGGTGACCGGTTGGCCATCCATGGCGCGCGAGACGGCGAATGCGAGCTTGAGATCATCGCGCTCGGCCAGAAGCCGGATCAGCTCACGTCCCGTATGCCCGCGGGCGCCCACCAGTCCGATGGTCTTCATTTGCCATCCTCCAGCGTCGCGGGAAGCCCCGCGATCCGTTCGACCCGGGCCGGGATTTTCGTCAGATCATCCTCGCCCCGCCAGAACACGGTCCAGGGACCGGACTTCACGGCGCCCTGGCAGGTAGAGAAATAGAACTCGTTGACCGGATTGTTGGAGCGCGAGCGCCAATAGAGCTTGGGCGCATACTCGATGAGGCGCCGCCAGACCGCCCCGCCCAATCCCTCGCCGCGTGCTTCGTCGAGCACGGCGAACTTGTCGAGATAGACCATGTCATCCAGACGCGTCGTGATCGCGGCGGCGCGATAGTTCTCGGTCACGAAGGCATGATCGAACGCCATGGCGTCAAAATAGCCCGGCACCGGGGCCCGACCGAAGGCCTTGTGAATAAGCGCGCGCGCGCGGGACTGATCGAGATCCTCCAAGCGGTCGATTTCCAGCATGCGCTCGCCGCGACGCACGAGCGTGCCGGCGCCCGCATGGGTGAACAGCTCCTTGGCGAGCTGGTCAGGCTTGGTGATCGATACCGAGCTCGACAGCGGCAGGTCATCAAGCAGCAGCTTGATCTCCTGCAGCTTCAGCCGCATGCCGCCCGCCACCCAGTCCGACGCCATCAGATCATCATAATCGGTGGCGAGGTTGATCGCGGAGATCGGCTGCTTGCCGGCGTCCAGAAGCGCGCCTGTCCCGGTCAGGAAGACCACCTTGTAAGGCTGCAGCTTGTGCACCAGCGCCCGCACCGCGCTGTCGGCATTGATGTTCACAAGGCGACCATCAGAGGTATCGCCCAGACAGGTGAGGATCGGCGCCTGCCCGGCTTTCGCCGCCGCCGCCACCAGGTCGAGTCGCACGCCGGTGGGCTCGCCCACCCGGCCCAGCCCCGCCTCGTCGATCAGCTCGGCCTCGAACACGCCCGAGGGCACCGCCGCTGCCCGGCCGCCATGATCACGCACCGCCTGAACCAGTTTGAGATTGACCGCCGTCAGGGTGTCGCGCACCACGCCTATGGCTTCGGGCGGAGTGATCCGCAAACCGTTCTTGCGCTCTTCGGGGAAACCCGCTGCTTCCAGCGACTCATTCAGCTGGGGACCGCCGCCATGAACAACGATGGGCGCAAGGCCGACCGATTGCAGGAAGGCGAGCGCGGCGGCGAGCGCATCCAGGTCTTCCTCGATGATCGCGCCGCCGACCTTGACGACGGCGAAGCGTTCCTGATCGAGCTCGGAGAAGCGGTTGAGGTATTCGCGGATCTCCTTGCCGTCGCGCATGTTCGATAGAAGCTGCACGATCGCGGACCGGACCGGCGCGTTGGCGCCGCCCCGTTCTGGGAAGGATTTGGGCTCGCTCATCCGAGATTGTCCTGAACCAGGCGCTCCATCATAGCCTTCTGGACATGAAGACGATTTTCCGCTTCCTCGATGCCGAGGAAGGCCGGGCTGTCGACGACCGAATCCGCGATTTTCACATTGCGGCGCATGGGCAGGCAGTGGCTGACGCTGGCATTATGCGTGAGCGCCATCTTGGCGTCATCGATCATGAAGCCGGCGCCCTTGGCGCGATAGGGCGCCTCAGCCTCCCAGGCGCCGAAGAACGGCAAGGCGCCCCAGCTCTTTGCGTAGACGGCGTGCGCGCCCGTATAGGCTTCCTCCACATTTGTGGTGACGGTAAAGCGGGCATTGTTCTCGCCGCAGAAACGCTCCGCCGCATCCATGTACCGCTCGTCCAGCTGATAGACGTCATCAGGGATCAGCATGCGCACATTCATGCCCATCTTGGACGCTATCAGAATGGCGGAGTTGGCGACCGCGGTGTTGAGCGGTTTGGGATGGGGCACCCAGGTCAGCAGGAAGTCCTTGCCCGACACATCGCCATGACGATCCTGCAGCGCCATCATCATCGCCAGTTCCTGGCAGGGATGGACGATGGTCTCCATGTTGATGACCGGAACGGTGGCGTATTTGGCGTAGGCGGTGATCAACGGATCCTCGCGCTCGGCCTCCCAGTCCTGGAATTTCGGGAAACAGCGAATGGCGATCAGGTCCGCATAGCGCGACAGCACGCGAGCGGCTTCCTTGATATGCTCTTCAGGGCCGGCGTTCATGATGGCGCCGTCCTCGAACTCCACCGGCCAGGTCTGCCCCTGCGCATCCAGCACAATGGCGAAGCCGCCCAGTTGCTGCACGCCGATCTGGAAGCTCGTCCGCGTCCGCAGGGACGGATTGAAGAACATCAGCGCGACGGACTTGCCTTTCAGCGCATCGCCCATCGGGCTGGATCGCAGCTCTCGCGCCCGATCGATGATCGATTGCAAGTCACTCCGGGACCAGTCTTCAGTCGACAGGAAATGGCGCATGGCTGCGGACCCTTGTCTGAACAAACAAAGTCTGCGGTGTAGTCAGAGACGGCGAACTTGGCAAACCCCCTGTGTAGACAGGGCATAACATCATTCGCGCAAAGCCGCCTCAGGACCGGGCGCGTCCACAGGCTCGACCAGAGCTGACGCGTCAGGCTCGGGCGGGAAGGGCGGCGGGTCATCGAGCGCTGCAATCAGGCGCTCATCCCGGTCGTAGACATCATGGATGAAGCGCACGCGGCCCATCTCGTCGGAAACCGCCGTGAAATAGAGAATGTGGACCGGCACTACGTGACGCAGGCGGATGCGCCGCGTATCTCCGGAATCAAAGGCCTCCCGAACCGCCTGCGCGCTCCATCCCTCCGCCGACAGGATCCAGATCGCCAGTTCTTCGGGATGTTCCACACGCACGCAGCCTGAGGAATCATCCCGCTGCGCATTGGCGAAGAGTTCGCGATGCGGCGTGTCGTGGATGTAGACATTGTGGACATTGGGAAAGAGGAATTTCACCCGTCCCATGGCGTTGTTCGGCCCTGGCGCCTGGATCACCCGATAGCGGCGGCTCGCCCAGTCCGCCTGATAGGGATCCACGCGAGCGCCAGTATCGAGATCCACAAGCCTGTATCCCTGAGACAGGGCATAGGCCGGATTGGTCCGGAAGGTGCGCAGCCAGCGTTGACCCAGGCCGCTCGGCGTCAGCCAGTACGGATTGATCTCGATGATCGACATGTCCTCGGAAAAGACGGGGGTTCGGGAATAGCGCTGGCCGATCATGGTCTCATGCGTGCGGGCGACAACGCCGTTCTCCCAGGCTTCGAGACGATAGTCCGCGATATTCACCCGGATATGCCGTTCCCCGAGCTCGGCCGGCAGCCAGCGCCAGCGCTCGAGATTGGCGCGGATCTGGTTGATGCGGCGCGCATCGCCGGCATTGAGCTCGGACAGGGTGGAGGGGCCCGCCTCGCCGTCCGCCGCCAGATTGTGTCGGGTCTGAAAGCGCATCACGGCGCTTTCCAGCCGGCCGTCAAACGGCGCCCCCGCAGCCACTGGCCCGGCCAGCAAGCCAAGTTGCGCAAGACGCGCACGCAAGGCGTCCACACGCGGCCCCTGGTCCCCGCGTGACAAGGCCTCGCCCGGCGGCACGAGGATTGGCGCCTCGACCAGGGTCAGGCGACGGACCAGCTCGGACCGCAAGGCCTGATAGTCCGGATGAGCGGGCGCCAGCGCCTCAAGGCTTTCATAGATCCCCTGCCCTTCACGCGCTTGCGCATAGGCGGTCAGAAGGTCCACATCATGGATGGGGGCGGTCCAGTCTGAATCCAACGCCCGCGGATCCACCACGCCAAAGGCCAGATCCTCGGCATAGTCGAACCAGACCGCGCGCGCCAATTCATCCCTGCGCGCGCCAAAGGGCATGTCGCGCAGGATGGAGGGGTCGGGATAGTCGGACGGGTTGAGCCCGTGGGTCCAGGCTTCCGAGAGCGCATCGCTCAGAGCTGTGATTTCCTCATCGGTCCAGCGCGCTGTCCAGCTGCGCTCTCCCGCCTCGGCCGGCCCGGCGCCCAGAAGCGCCAGAGACAAAGCCATGCCGATCACAACAAGCCTGATCATTCCTACCGCCCCCCGACCCTCAAGTCTTAACAGGCGTTAACGCCGGGCTCCAGCAAGGATGTCTCAAAAAAATCGCCGCCCCGGTGCAAGCAACAGGGCGGCGAGTGAGGCAAACTGACAAACCTTGCTCTATTCGGCGGCGCCCGCAGCGCCTTCGCGTGCGACGGCGTGAATATAGTCCTTGCGCGCCCGGCCCGGATCGACCCGTCCCGTCTGCTCGCCATCGATTTCCTGGGCGATGCGCTCGTCCTCTTCCTGCAGGGCTTGCGGATCGAGTTCCGCAAAATGCAGGACGCCCATATCCTCATAGGCGCGCTGGATCTTGGGCCCCCAGAGGCCGATATCCTTCACGATCGGCACGATCCGCTGGAAGAGCAGCGTTCGGTAGAGTTTCACGATTTCCGAATTCTCGGTGAATTCCTGACATTCCTTTTCAGGCAAACCCAGAACCTCGTAGATCTCTTTCGACTGGGTCATGCGATCGCGCATGAGGTAGCAGGCCTCCACCAGAAACTCCTCGCGCTCATCGCGCTCCTTCTGGGTCAGCTGGGGGTAGTAATCGCGCAATGACAGGCGTCCGAAGGCCACATGGCGCGCCTCATCCTCCATGACATAGGCGTTGACCATGCGCGCCAGCGGATTCTGCGCCAGATCCCGGATGGTGCCGAATGCGGCCAGCGCCAGTCCCTCGATCACCACCTGCATGGCCAGATAGGTCACATCCCAGCGCGAATCCGACAGCGCGTCATTGACCAGCCCCTGCAACGGGTCGGTCATCGGATAGGCGACGCCGAACTTGCCCAGAAGCTTGCGGTACGCCTCCACATGGCGCGCCTCGTCCATGACCTGGGTGGCCGCGTAGAACTTGGCATCGAGATCGGGAACGGCCTGGACAATCTTGGAGGCGGCCAGCAGCGCCGCCTGCTCGCCCTGCAGGAACTGGGAGATGTTCCAGGACTGGGTGTGGCGACGCAATTCGATGCGCTCTTTCTTGGTCATCTTGTTCCAGACGTCCGAGCCATAGATGGAGACCGCCTCATCGGGCATCTCCATGGGATTCTCGGGGTCCAGATCCAGCTCCCAGTCAATGCGGTTCACCGCATCCCACTGCATGTCCTTGCCCTTCTGGTACAGATGCATGAGCGTGGTCCGCCCCTCATCGAACCGCCAGTCAAAGACAGCGTCGAATTCATTGGGCACATGCCAGTGCGGATCGATGCCGGGCATGGGATAAAGGTCACGCAAGGCTGTCATGGGGGTCCTCCCGCCAGATGCTGGAAGAGCCTGCGCGCCCCAGGAAAGCCTTTAGCAGACGCGCCCGCTCTCCGCCGCCCGCCCGTCTTACGCAAGCAATGAACGGCGTTCACCTCTCAACATTGGATCAGCCGCCGGTGTCTTGTCCAGCAGAACACAGGAGAAATTCAATAAATCTGATAAGGCCTTCAGTTGCAGCGCAACATAGACGCGCCCCAACGAAGAACTTTACGCTGAAGTTAAAAGGCTAATCTGGAATGCTGCACTGCAGGGCGTTATTCCGCCGCCACAGGCGGTTGCGCATCGGGCTTGCGGGGCGGCGTCAGGCCCTGCTCTTCCATCCAGCGCGCCTTGAGCGTGGCGGAGGTGTCCCGGCTGCCATCGGGCGACCAGCCCGGCGGGCCCAGCCAATAGCCCAGAGCGTCCCGCAGGGAGCGCGCCGAGCGCACATCCTTGATGATCCCCCACCATTCATGCAGGCAGATGGTGAGCGGGTTGTGCGTGCCCAGATTGCGAACGATGCCATAGCGGATTTCTTCCGCGTCGGTCTCCGGCTCGAACGTGCCGAACAGACGATCCCAGATGATGAAGACGCCGGCATAGTTCCGGTCGAGATAGCGCGGATTGGTGGCGTGATGGACCCGGTGATGGCTGGGCGTATTCATCAGCCACTCGATCGGCGCCGGCAGGCGTTTGATCGCTTCGGTATGGATCCAGAATTGATAGATCAGATTGAACGCCGCCACGAAGGCGATCATCGCCGGCGGAAACCCGATCAGCACCAGCCAGCTTCCCAGGAAAATGAACTTCAGGGTCAGCGGGTTGAGCCAGGGCTGCCGCAGGGCCGTCGACAGGTTGTAGTGCTGGCTGGAGTGATGGACCACATGGTCCGCCCACCACCAGCGCACCGTATGCGCCCAGCGATGGCTCCAGTAATAGACGAAATCGTCCAGCACGAAGGCGATCACGAACCAGTACCAGGCCCAGCCGATATCCAGGAGCGCGAACTGCTCCACAAAGACGAAACACGCGACGACTATCCCGCCCAGAACCAGTCCGGACACCGTATTGCCCAGCCCCATCACCAGACTCGCCGCAGTATCGCGCGGCTCGAACCGGGTCTTGCCGGTCAGACGGCCATAGATCATCTCGGCGATCACCAGCAGGATGAAACCGGGAATGGCCCACAGGATCGGATCAGGCAGATTCGGCATGATGGACCTCTTTGCGGGACGCGCGCCGCGGCGCGCGCACAAATGTCTGAAGTCGGTCCGCCCAGGACTGGGCCTGACCATCCCGGCCCAGGTCCAGAACCACGCGCGGCAGGGTGTAGTCATAAAGCGTCAGCGTAAGGGTCGCCCCCTGAGCCTCGACCGATCGGAGTTCGCCGGCCCTCAGCGCCCGCACGACGGCGTTGTCGCCGCGCGCCATCACCAGGCCGACCCGGGCCTGATCCGCCTCCAGGCAGATATAGCCGCACCGATCCGCCGTCAGGGCCTGTTCGTCGCCAGCCTGAAAGCCCATGACATCGCGCCGCAGAAAGCTCTGGGCCTGCTGTTCCGTATTCAGACGGAGGCGCGTCCAGCCCATGGCGATGTTCAAGAGCACGATCAGGCCGATGCCGAAAGCCGCCCCGATCAGGGCCAGCACATATGTCAGGCTGTCATTCATGGATAAACTGAACGCCGTTCACCCCGAAAAAGCAAGAGCTGATCCCTGCGGCGTTTCGGCCAAGAAAAACGGCGCCGGGTTTCCCCGGCGCCGTTGATCAGATCCGAACCGACCGCTCTAGAAGCGGGCGCGCAGCGTCACGCCATAGGTGCGCGGATCGCCGGGATAGTTGTTGAAGCTGGCGCCGAGATAACCGACCGAGGGGAAACCGCCCTTGACGTATTCCTCATCGGTGATGTTGCGGCCCCAGAATTGCAGCGCCCAGCTTTCGTCAGACGCCGACAGGGTGATCGAGGCGTTGTACAGGGTGAAGTCATCCTGAATGGCCACCGGACGCGGGTCCAGGCTGGTCACAAGGTTGAATTCAGATGTGTATTGCGCCTCACCGCGCAGGATCAGGTCCAGGCGGTCATTGATCGGATGGGTATAGGTGCCCGTGGTGGAGGCGACCAGCTCAGAGCTGCCCCGATCCACGCCGGACAGGTCATTGAAGGTGCCGGTGACGCCGCGCGCATTGGTGCGCGGGGTGGAACAGGCGGAAAATTTCGGATCCGCCGGATCATAGACCGGACCAAAGAGCGGCGAGCTGTCCGGGCACGGGCCGTACAGGTATTCGCCATACTTGTTGTCGATCAGATAGCTGCCGCCCAGCGTGAAGAACAGGCGGTCGGTCGGCGCATAGCTGAAGTCAAACTCGATGCCGCTGACCTCGATGGAACCGGCGTTGTCGAGCGCAAATCCATTGCCCACGAAGTTCTCGGACTGGAAGTTCTCGATCTCCTGATTGAAGTAGGTGATCGCATAGACCAGAGAACCGTCGAGCAGGGTGCCCTTGGCGCCGATCTCCCAAGAGCTCGCATCCTCTTCCTCGAACTCGAAGATGCCGGTTTCCGCCGCTTCATAGGACAGGTTGAACCCGCCCGGCTTGAAGCCCGTGGAATAGCTCGCATAGACGTTGAACGTGTCGGTCACGTCATAGCTGAGAATGGCGCTGTAGGAGAAATTGTCGTCCGAGCGCGAGGTCGGGTACTGGCTTGCGTCCACAGGGGTGAAGTTCTGGAACGCGGTGAAGCCGTTCAGCAGGTTGAACGGGGTGTTGGCCAGGAAGGCCGCCACCGTGGGATCATACACGATGAGCGGGTTGCCAAGGGTCGCTCCCGGAATGCCGGACGCCTGCAGGGCGCCTTCAAGCTGGGCGGCGAGCTGGGCGTCGCCCGCAGCCTGCTGCGCCAGAACCGTGGTCAGAAGGAACGGACAGGTATTGCCGTCTGGGAAGCCCGGGCAGAGCGAGGCTTCAGGCAGACGCAGATTGGCGCCCAGCGAGGTGAAGCTCAGCGCAGAGATCGGATCATTGATGTTGATCGCGGTCTCCATGTCCTTGTCTTCTTCGGTGTACCGGCCGCCCAGCGTCAGGGTCAGCCGATCAGTGAAGTTGATGTCGAACTGTGCAAAGGCGGACCAGGACGTGGTGTCGTACTGATAGTTCTCGCGCTGCAGGGCGTCGCCTTCCTGCAGATAACCGCCAGCCGGCAGAAGCGGCACGCTATTCACGCCCAGCTGATTGTTCGCGCCGACCAGGAACTCGGTCAGGGTCACGCCGCCTGTACCGGCCGGCAGGCCGAAGGCTGCGACCAGATCCGCCACCTGCCCCGCAGAGGCCAGGTCGAAGAAGGCCTTGGTGTCCGCGCCGTAGACGAGGCGCTGATTGAACTCGAGCTCGTTCTTGTAATAGAAGCCGCCGAACATCCAGTCGATGAATTGGCCGCCATTGGACGTGAAGCGGAATTCCTGGGTGAAGCTGTTGTATTCGTTATCGATGTTACGCGCACCCAGCAGGTCGATATCGGAGAAGTCCGCATCGATATTCTGGCTCTCGTCATAGGTGCGGTACGCCGTGATCGACGTGAAGGTGAAGCCGTCGAACTCATGATCGATCTGGGCGGACAGGCCGGCCGTGTCGAGCTGGGTGTTCACATTGCCGTCCACAGCGATCTGGCCGTCATGCGGGTCGGCCGGAAGCGCCGTGCCGCCAAGCGCAATCAGAGCGCCCTGGTCGATCGGATCGTAGAAGGCGAAGGGCGCAGCGCAGCAGTTTTCATCAATCACGCCCAGATCGGCGATGACGCGCACTTCGGTGTTGTCGGTCGGATACCACAGCAGCTGTCCGCGATAGGACTGGCGGTTGCGGTCATTGAGCTGCTCGCGCTGAGCGTTGGGCGCGACATTGTCCAGATAGCCGTCATTGGTGTGCGTGGTGGCGTCCAGACGGAAAGCCAGCACATCCTCGATGATCGGGCCGGTCACTGTCGCCTTGGCCACGAACTGGCCATAGCTGCCCGCCGTCAGCTCGGCGTCGCCGCCGAACTCGAACTCGGGCTCCTTGGTGATGAAGCTGACCACGCCAGCCGGCGTGTTGCGGCCGAACAGCGTGGATTGCGGACCGCGAATGACCTCGACGCGCTCGATGGACAGCAGATCATTGATCGCTGCGCCCGCGCGCGGACGATAGACGCCGTCGACGAACACGCCGACCGAAGGCTCCAGCCCGGGGTTGAAGCTCGACGTGCCGATGCCGCGCAGATTGAACTCGGTGTTCGTGGAGGCGGCGAACTCGGCCACGCGCAGCGACGGCACCAGGGTCTGAAGGTCGGCCGCATCGCGAATCTGCGACTGCTGGATCGCGGTGTCGGTGACGACCGCCACGGAGACCGGCGTCTCCTGAAGGGTCTGCTCGCGCTTTTGCGCGGTCACGGTGATCACGTCCGGTTGCTGCGCCATCGCCGGCGCGGCCACGAGGCCGGCGGCGAGCGCGGTCGCACCGAGTACGGCGGCTTTGGTAAAACGGGTCATCCAGGTCTCCTCCCCTGATAGATGTGCGTCGCGGCGTTCTGAATGCGGCCGCTATACGCAGTTGAATTCAGCTTATGCAGGGTTTTCGCCATTTGTCATGCGATCTTCTTATGTTAGGCGCGGCAGCGTTGCCCAAAGATCACAATTCCGGTCGGGTCAAATTGCCCCATATCACCTTCAGGCTATTGATATAATAAAGGAAATCACGCCGGGGCGGAGGCCATGCTGCGCAGCATTATCCACAGGATGCGCAGAGGAAGGCCCCGCCCTAACAACTTGATTGCGTTAACAGGTTTACGTGGATTTTGTCCGGCGCGCCGGGGGCGTCAGCACCGTGAACGCCAGTCCGGCGAGGGCCCCGGCGATCGCCTGCGCCCAGAAGCCGGGCAGGCTTCGCGCGCCTGCAATGATCTGCACGCCGAAGAAGACCTCTTTCATCAAGGTCAGCATGACCAGCATGCAGACCAGTCCGGCCGCGGCGAAGACCAGGGCGCGCGGCGCCGGTAGGAGGCGGCCCGCAAGCGCGGCGACCGGCAGGGCGATTGCAAATCCCAGGGCGATGAAAATCGCATAGTTCGGCCCTAGGCCCATGAGGTCGTCGACGATCATCGCGACGCCCTCCACCAGCCCGATCGCCGCGCCGACGGCCTTCAGGCCCGACAAGACAAACAGGCTTTGCGCGATGACGCCCAGCGCCACCATGATCAGCACCGCCGCCAGATAGCCCAAGATCAGCCGGATGATCGTCATGACCCATTCCCCCTTTGCGCGCTCGTCCCGCTGGGCTCATAGTGCGCTCTGCATGAAGGCCAGAGAGTGCCGCAAACCCATGCGCGGGGGAACCATCATGATCCGACTGAGCCAATCCGTCATCACCCTGATTGCCCTGGCGCCGGTCTTCAGCGCCTGCACGCAGGCGCCGGAAGCGGCCCCGCCCGCGACAGACATCGATCCCGCACGCTATCAGGTGGAGATCGTGGCGGAGGGGCTCGCCACGCCCTGGGACATGGTCTTCCTGCCGGACGGCTCCGCCCTGGTCAGCGAACGCAATGGCGGCGTAAAGTGGCTGCGCAACGGCTCTCTCAGCGATGTCGAAGGCGGGCCCGAGGATGTGTTCGCCGAAGGACAGGCCGGCCTCTTTGACCTGGCGCTGAGCCCGGACTTCGCCACGAACGGTCTTGTCTATCTCAGCTATGCCTCCGGGACTGCAGAGGCGAATACGCCCGCGCTCTACCGCGCCCGCTTTGACAATGGCGCCCTCATGGACGGCGAGACGCTCTTTCGCGCCGAGCCCATGCGCGGCACCAACGCCCATTACGGCGCCCGGCTGGCCTTTCTGCCTGACGGAACCTTGCTGATGACGGCGGGCGAAGGCTTCGCCTATCGCGAACAGGCTCAGGTTCGGACCAATCATCTGGGCGCGCTCTTGCGACTGAACCCCGATGGCGGCGCCCCCGCAGACAATCCGTTCTTCGAGGAAGGCGGGCTGGCCGCCTACGTCTACAGCTATGGCCACCGCAACATGCAGGGCATCGCGCTGGATGACGCGACCGGCGCCATCTGGACTCACGAACATGGCCCTCGCGGCGGCGATGAGCTCAACCGCATCGTCCCGGGCGACAACTATGGCTGGCCCATCGCCACCATGGGCATGGATTACAATGGCGCACGGATTTCGCCCTTCTTCGATCATGACGGCTTCCACGCCCCGGAATGGGTCTGGACGCCGTCCATCGCGCCGTCCGGCATGACGCTTTATGACGGCGATCTGTTCGGTGAGTGGCAAGGCGATCTTCTGGTTTCCGCACTGGCCGGACAGGCGCTCCATCGGCTCGATGTCGAGAATGGCGTCGTTGTGAGCGAGGAGCGTCTGTTGTCTGAACGCGGCCAGCGCATCCGACAGGTTCTCAACGGACCGGATGGAGCGATCTGGCTTCTCGCCGAATCGCCCGAGGGGCAAATTCTGCGACTGACCCCGGCCGACTGACCCGGCCACATCAGGGCGGAGCGACCGGTTTTGACTGGCGCTCACTCTCTGAAAGGTGTTCACTCTGGCCAAAGATGATTTGCCCGCCCCGTTGATTGCGGTGAGATAGGGCGAACGTTTTCGGGGAGAGAACACATGATGCGCTTTGTGGCCGTGATCATCTCGGCGGTTGTCCTGCTCGGACTTGTTGGAGCAGGCTGGTATTATCGTCCCTGGTCGGACTACGCCCCGGCCCGGATTCGCGCCCTGGATGATCCCGCGCAATACCCGCAGACCTATCAGCGCATGGATGAGTTCCTGCCGCACACCTTCATCGCGGCGGATGCGCCGTCCCCGTTTCCGCATGCGCTGCGCCCGCTCGACATTCAGTATGAGTGGCAGGGCGAGACCAAGACCCTGGACCAGTATCTAGAAGAAGCCCAGGTGACCGGCCTGACCGTGCTGCACCGGGGAGAGGTCGTCGCCCAGATCTACGGCCATGATGCGGGCGCGCAGTCGCGTTTCACCTCCTGGTCCGTGGGCAAGTCCTTTGTCGCGACCCTGATTGGCAAGGCCCTGCATGAAAGCCGGATCGCCAGCCTGGATGACACGGTCGAGCAATACGCCCCCGAATATGCCGGGACCGATTATGGAGCGACAAGCCTGCGTCACCTGCTGATGATGTCCTCGGGCATGGACTTCAATGAAGAGTACAGCGCTGACGCGCCGTCCGACGTCCGCCCGCTGTTTTTCAACGCCTTCATCCTGCGCCGCAATCCGGACGAGATGATCGCCCGCATCGAGCGCGACCGGACGCCGGGCGAGGATTTCCACTATATCAGCCCCAATTCCCACGTGCTCTCAGCCGTGGTGCGCAATGTCTATGAGGGACGGCTTGCGGAGATCATGGAGCGCGAACTGTGGGCGCCGCTGGGCATGAAGAACGAGGCCAGCTGGCTGCAGCACAAACCGGGCCCTGAAGGCGTCGCCATCGGCTATTGCTGTCTGCAGGCCAGCAGCGAGGACTATGCGCGCTTGGGCCAGCTCTACCTACAGGATGGCGTCTGGAACGGTGAGCGCCTGTTGCCTGAAGGCTGGGTGGACATGGTCTCGACACCGCCAACCCCGTCTCATGAGCCCGGCGCCAGCCGCTACGCCCATAGGGGCTATGGCCTGCACTTCTGGATCCCGGAGGATTATGATCGGGAATTCTACGCCGCCGGCGTGTTCGGCCAGTATATCTGGATGGATCGCAAGCGCGATCTCGTCATCGCCCAGAATGCGGGCGATCCGAACTGGACCGATCGCAATGTCGAGATGACCGCCGTCTTCCGCGCCATCGCCAACTCGGTCGCGCCCATGAGCCGGTTCGACGTTCACGGGGCATCTCGGGACGGGGAGAACGACCCCGAAGCCCCCTCAACCGAGCCCGTTGAGATGGAGCCGCAACCATGAGCGGCGGCAACGGGCTGGAATTTGACTATATCATCGTTGGCGCCGGGTCGGCCGGTTGCGTGCTCGCAGAACGCCTGAGCCAGGATCGGGACGTTACTGTTTGCGTGCTCGAAGCGGGCGGCTCTGACAACAAGGCGGTCATCAAGACGCCCATGCTCTTGCAGTTCGCCATCACCAATCCCGCCATCAACTGGGATTACTGGACCGAGCCGCAAAGGAACCTGAATGATCGCGCGCTGTACTGGCCGCGCGGCAAGACTCTCGGCGGGTCATCCTCGATCAACGCCATGCACTATATGCGAGGCGCGCTGGAGAATTACGACGAATGGGAAAGCGCCTACGGCGCAACCGGCTGGGATGGCGATGCGGCGCTGGAAGCCTTCAGGGCGGTCGAGAACAACGAGAACCATGCCGGTCCGTTCCACGGCCAGGGCGGCCCGTTGAACGTCAAGACTATCGGCCCGCTCAACCCGCTCACCCATCGCTATTTCGAAGCCTGCCGCCGCCGGCAGATTCCCGAGAATGACGACCATAACGGCGCGCGCCAGGAGGGTTTCGGAACCTATCAGGTCACCCAGAAGGCCGGCAAAAGATGGTCCGCGGCCGACGCCTTTCTCAAACCCGCCATGCAACGCCCGAACCTGAGCGTCGTCACCGATGCGATGGCCCACAGGGTCGTGCTGGAAAACGGCGAAGCCAGGGGCGTGCTCATCGAGATCGATGGCGAGATGAAGACCGTCACGGCGCGTCGCGAAGTGATCCTGTCGGGCGGGGCGATCAATTCGCCTCAGCTGCTGATGCTGTCCGGCATCGGACCGGCGGACCATCTGCGCGAGGTGGGCGTGAGCGTCGAGCATGACCTGCCCGGCGTGGGTGAAAACCTGCAGGACCATCTCGACATCCTGGCGCGGGCGCGCACGAAATCCGCCGCCTCAATCGGCTATTCCGCGCGAAAGTTTCCCGCCACCGCACGCGACGTCCTGCAATGGGCGCTGACAGGCACCGGCAATTTCACCGTCAATCCGGTGCAAGGCTGCGGCTTCATCCGCTCCAGCCGCGCCCGCGATCTGCCTGACATCCAGCTGGTCTTCATTCCAGCCCTCGCCAGCCCGCATGGCCGCGAAACCATGACCGGTCACGGGATGAGCCTGCATGCCTGCCATCTCTACCCGCAAAGCCGCGGCCAGCTGAGATTGAAGGACGCCGATCCGCGCACCCCCATCATGATCGATCCCAACTATCTCGATCATGAAGAGGATGTTGAGGTAATGACCGATTGTCTGGAGATCGCGCGCGACATCCTGTTGAGCGACGCTTTTGACGGCGAGTTCCAGGCGCTGGACCTGCCTGCGGATCCCCAGGCCGGTCGCGCCGCCTTGACGGATGAAGTCCGCAACCGCGCCGAGACGCTCTACCACCCCACATCCACCTGCGCGATGGGACGCGGAGAGCTCGCTGTCACCGATCCCGAATGCCGCGTGCGCGGCGTGAAGGGTCTGCGCGTGGTCGACGCCTCTGTCATGCCCCGTATTGTCGGCGGCAACACCAACGCCCCCACCATCATGATCGCGACACGCGCCGCTGACATGATCCGTTCGAGCTAGGGAGAGCTCTCATGCCTGATACCCAAGCCAGCCCCTCCGCCTCCATTGACGCCATGCAGGATGTCTTTGCCCGCCAGAGAGCGGCCTTTGAGCACGAACGCCATCGCAGCCTGTCTGAACGCAAGGCCGATCTTGAGAAGATCGAAAAGCTGGTCAAAGAGCGCGGGGATGAGTTCGCCGACGCGATCGACGCCGATTTCGGGCGTCGCTCCAAGTCTGAAACGGCGCTGGCCGAGCTGGGCTTCACCATCGCCACCGCCAAGCACTCGCGCCAGCACCTGGCCAAGTGGATGAGCGCGAAGCGCGTATCCGTGCCGATGACGCTGGCGCCGGGCAACGCCTATATCCGCCGTGAACCCAAGGGCGTCGTCGGCATCGTCTCGCCCTGGAACTATTCCATGCAGCTCGCCTTCGCGCCGCTGGTCGCTGCGCTCGCCGCAGGCTGCCGGGTGATGATCAAGCCCAGCGAGTTCACGCCGCGCACCTCGGCTCTGATCAAATCCACCCTGGCCGAGCTGTTCAGCGAGGATCATGTGGCGGTGATCGAGGGCGGTCCGGAAGAGGCCAGCGCCTTCACCGCCCTGCCCTTTGACCATCTGTTCTATACCGGCTCCACCCAGGTGGGTCGCATCGTCGCCAAGGCGGCGGCGGAGAATCTGACGCCGGTCACGCTGGAGCTGGGCGGCAAGTCCCCCGCTGTCATCGCCCCCGATTTTGATCCGGCCGAAGCGGCGAAGACCCTCGCCTGGGGCAAGTTCCTCAATGCGGGCCAGACCTGCGTCGCGCCCGACTATGCGCTTGTTCCGCGCGGTTCTGAAAAGGGCTTTGTGGACGCCATGATGCACGAAACGGCGCAGATGTGGCCTGATGTGGCGACCAATGAGGACTACACCGCCATCATCTCCGAGCGCCATCATGCGCGCCTCAGCCAGATGGTCGAGGAAGTGCGCGAGGCCGGCGCTGAAGTTCACCAGCTGGCGTTCGACAAGGCGAAGGCCGGCAATACCCGCATCTTCCCCCCGACTGTGGTCGTTGATCCGCCGCTCGACTCCAAGCTCATGCAGGAGGAGATTTTCGGACCGATCCTGCCGGTGCTCAGCCATGACGGGCTGGAGGACGCCGCGCGCTTCATCAATGAACGCGATCGTCCGCTGGCGCTCTACATCTGGTCGAAATCCAAGCAGACGGCGCGGAATTTCCTTGCAAGAACGATTTCAGGCGGCGCAGCGGTGAACCTGCCGCTTCTGCACCTGTCGGTCGAGGATCTTCCCTTTGGCGGCGTCGGCGCGTCCGGCTATGGCGCCTATCATGGCGAGGCGGGGTTCCTGACCTTCACCCATGAGCGCGGCGTGTTCGAGGCCCCGGTCTGGCATCCCAGCCGCCTCGTGCGTCCGCCCTATGGCAAGGTCTTTGAATTCTTCAAGAAACTGCAGGCCGGCTAGCCGGCAAGGGACCAGTTGATGTCATCCGCGGTCGGGGCGTCGTTCAGTTGCGGTCTGGAGAAATAATAGCCTTGGAACAGGGTGATCCCCAGATCCAGCAGCGCACGCGCCTCGGCCTTCACCTCA
Source organism: Oceanicaulis sp. HTCC2633 (assembly GCF_000152745.1). Taxonomy (GTDB): domain Bacteria; phylum Pseudomonadota; class Alphaproteobacteria; order Caulobacterales; family Maricaulaceae; genus Oceanicaulis. The sequence continues at coordinate 2,599,509 of NZ_CH672428.1, read as the reverse complement.
ATGCCTTCGGCGATGATGCGAATGCCGAACTTGTCGCAGATCTCCACCAGAGCCGAGAGAATGGTCCGCTTGACCGGGCTGATGTGAACATTGCGCACCAGCGCCATGTCGAGCTTGATGATGTCGGGCATGACCGAGGCCAGCAGCGTCAGTCCCGCGCCCCCCGAGCCGAAATCATCCAGCGCCGTGGTGAAGCCCATATCCTTGTAAGACCGAACAATCATGGCGAAATGGTCAGGATCGGTGACCGCTTCATGCTCGGTCATCTCGAACATGATCTGATCAATGGGAAAACCGTTCGCCGTCGCGGCAGCCAACGTGGTGCGCAGACAGGTCGCCGGATCATAGACGGCGTTCGGCATGGTGTTCAGCGACAGAAGCTCGCCCCGTCGCGCCAGCGTCCGGCTCGCAGACTTGAGCGCCTGGATGCGGCAATGCCGGTCGAAGGCGTGCATGTTCTCGGTCGTGACCTTGGACAGAACCGAACCCGCGGATTCTCCTTCAGGGCCGCGCACCAGGGCTTCCTGGGCGAAGATCGTCCGCGACTTGAAGTCGATAATGGGCTGGAAGGCGAAGCTCAAACGCTCGGGAAACGGCTCTGCACAACGGCAGATCGCTTCTTCACAAAGCGGGGTTGCGGTTGATGTGCTCATCATCGGAGACCTTGATGCTATTTGTTCAATTCTCGCATGTACAACTTAATGAAGAGTGTCATGCGTCTGCGCATGACATTCGAGAGTGTTGCGCCGTAACTTGAAAGCCTTGGGGAGGCTGATCGTGAAAACCTGGATCATTCGGATTGTCGTCGGCGTGATCGCGCTTGCCCTGATCATCGTGCTGGGCGTCGGCGCCTGGCTGGTGGAGCGCTTCAACGCCTCCAAACCCCGCGAGACCGGCGAAGTCGCCCTCTCCGCGCTTGAGCGTCCAGCCCAGGTGGTGCGCGACGAAAACGGCATCGCCCACATCTTTGGCGAAACCGACGCCGATGTGATGGCGGCGCTTGGCTATGTGCATGCCAGCGAACGCTATTTCCAGATGGATCTGGCCCGCCGTTATATGCGTGGCGAGCTGTCGGCGCTGTTCGGCGAGGACTATCTGCGCGCTGACGCCCAAACCCGCACCTATGGCTTTCGGCGCCTGACCGAGGACATTGTCGCCAACCTGTCTGATGAGACGCGTGCGCTCATGGAGGCCTATGTGGCGGGCGTCAACGCGCGTGTGGCCGAGGGCGCGGTGGCCCCCGAATACGCCGTCCTGCGCACCGCGCCGGAAGGCTGGAGCCTTGAGGACAGCGCCGCCATCGTCGTCCTGCTCGCCAATGATCTGGCGGCCGGCGCCGGCGAAGACATGGACCGCGCCCTGCTCGACGACATCCTGTCCACGGAACAGCTTGCCCAGTTCACCATGAGCTTCCCCGACTGGGCGCCCACAATGCTGAAGGCCGAGGACATGCGCGTCCGCTTTGGCGAGGTGCAGACCGAAGCCCTGCCGCCCGCAGAAGCGCCAACGGCGCAGTCCGACAATCAACCCGGCTCCAACGCCTGGGTCATTTCCGGCGAACGCTCGGAAACCGGTCGCCCGCTTCTGGCCAATGACCCGCATCTGGGGCTGAGCACGCCGGCGATCTGGTATTATGTGCGCCTGAACCTGTCCTATGGGCCGGTCATTGGCGGCACGGTTCCCGGCGCGCCCTTCGTCATTCTGGGGCGCAACGCCCACGCCGCCTGGGGCTTCACCAATACCGGCTTTGACGTGATCGACATTCTCGAGCGTGACCGTGACGCCGAGACCATCACCACCCGAACGGAATCCATTGCCGTGAAGGGTCGCAGCGAGCCCGTCACGATCACGGTGGAGGAGACCGGGGACGGACCGGTGCTGAGCCCGGACTGGTTCGATCTGCGCGGGTTTGACGAGGATTCCATCGTGGTGCGCCGCTCCACCGTCACCGCGCCGGGCAATCGGGTCGCGGATGCGACGCTCGCCATCATGCAGGCCGAGACCTTTGACGACTTCGTTGAAGCCGGTCGCGGCTGGACCGCCCCCATGCAGAACATGCATTTCGCCAGTGTGGACGGCACCATCGGCTACACCACCGCCGGCCTGCTGCCGATCCGCGACGAGAACGGCGACTGGACGGGCTTTATCCCGTTTGAAGAGCTGCCGCGGGTCCGCAACCCGCAAGGCGGCTTCATCGCCTCGGGCAACAATCTCGTAGCCGGGCCGGACTATCCCTATCCGCTGCCGGGTTCTTACGCGACCTATCGCGCGCCGCGCATCGAGCAGCTGTTGAACGCCCGCGAGCGTCATAGCCTTGATAGCTTCAAGACCCTGCAGATGGATGTGACGAGCGAACAGGCGCTGCGCATCCTGCCCATGCTGCTCGGCTCGGAACCGGAAAGCCAGCTGGGCGCAGAAGCCCTGGCCCGGCTGGAGTCCTGGGATGGATCGCTCGACGCGGACGGCCCAGAAGCCCTTATCTATTCCGCCTGGCTGCGCGTGCTGTCAGGCGCAATCTGGAATGACGAGCTGGATACCCTCGCCGTCGCCTTCAACCAGCCCCGCCGCGCCTTCCTGGAAGAGGTGCTGATTGGCGAGGCGTCAGCCTGGTGTGATGATGTGCGCACCGATGCGGTGGAGACCTGCGCCATCACCGCCGGTCTGGCCCTCGACGCCGCCATGGCGGAAACCGCGGACGCCTTTGGCCGTGACATGGACAGCTGGCGCTGGGGCGATATGCATGTGGCCGATTTCGACCATCCGTTCGATAGCCTGCCGCTGATCGGCTCCATGTTCGCCAACCGCGTCGCCGTGCCCGGCGACGGCGCCACGATCAATGTGGCCCATTTCAGCTATGCCTCTGGCAGCTATGACGTCTTCCACGCCGCGTCCTTGCGGGCGATCTATGACCTGTCGGACCTGAACAACTCGCTCTACATGTTTGCGCCCGGCCAGTCCGGGCACCCGCTGTCGCCCCATCATGGCGACCTCGCCCTGCGATGGGCGGCGGGCGAGTATTTCGAGATCCGCGATGACTGGGATGTTGCATCCGCGCCGGAAGGCAGCCATGTCCTGACCCTGACGCCGCAATAGGACCCGCCATGATCAGTCTTGAAAACCAGACCGTCTTCGTCACCGGAGCCTCGCGCGGCGCCGGCGCCGGCATCGCCCGCCAGATCGCCGAGGCCGGCGGCCGGGTGATCCTGGGCTATGCCCGCAACACCGAGGCCGCCAAGTCGATGGCGAGCGAGCTGGGCGACAAGGCGATCGGTCTGGTCAAGGCGGATTTCTCAGATCCCGCCGCGGCGGAACCCGCCTGGGAACAAGCCAAAACCATCGCCGACGGGCCGATCCACGGCCTCGTGCTCAATCATGGCGTCTTCGAAGCCTCCAATGTGCACGACCCGGCCGATATCTGGCGGCAGAACTGGGCGCGCACCCTGCAGATCAATCTGCAAAGCTGCGCCGACCTCGCCCGCTGTGCGGCGCAGGACTGGGTGGATGGCGCCCCCGGCGGCTCCCTCGTGGCCATCAGCTCGCGCGCCGGTCATCGCGGCGATGACGCCGACCATCCTGCGTACGCCGCTTCGAAAGCCGGCCTGATCGCGATGATCAAGACTTTGGCGCGCGCCTATTCGGGCCGCGGCCTGCTCGCCTACGCCATCGCCCCAGGCTGGATCGACACTGAAATGGCGCCGCAGGACCCTGATGACCGCAAGGCGGCGCTCGCCGAAGTGCCCTATGGCGACATGGCGACGCCGGACGAGCTGGGTCAGCTCACCGCGTTTCTGCTCTCAGGCGCCTGCAAAAGCGCCACCGGCGCGACCTTCGACGTCAATGGCGCGAGCTATGTGCGCTAGGGGCTGAGGCCTATGGGTCCCCGGGGCAAGCCCGAGAACCGAGACCGTCAAGCTTGCGCCTCCGGACCTTCGGACTTGATCCGGAAGTCCAGAGGCATGTGTGAGGCCCCTACTCCGCGGCCAGCGCTTCCTGCCGTCCCGCGCGCACCAGCCGACCCGGGCGCGCGTCCGTCACTTCGTCATTGCGCACGACGACCTCGCCCGAAACGATCGTTGCGCGATAGCCTTCGGCGTCCTGCAACAGGCGCTGGCCGCCGGCGGGCAGGTCCTTGACCAGACGCGGCGGGTGCAGGCGGAGTGTCTGGTACTCGATGACGTTGAGATCGGCCTTCAGCCCCGGCTTGATCCGGCCGCGATCAGACAGACCCAGATAATCGGCGATGTCCGCCGTCAGCATTTGCACGGCGCGTTCGGGCGCAATGCGGGGTCCACGGGTGCGGTCACGGGTCCAGTAGCTTAGAAGATAGCTGGGGAAGCTGGCGTCACACACCGTGCCCACATGGGCGCCGCCATCGGACAGGCCCGGAATGGCGAGCGGGTGCTGCATCATGGTCAGCACATTGTCATAGCTGAGCTCGGTATAGTTGTAGATCGGCAGATAGATCAGCTCGCGACCGTCGCGCGCGATCACGGTATCAAACAGCTCCTCCCAGACCGACACGCCGCGCCGTTCAGCCTTGGCGCCGATCGATTGCTCGGGCGGCTGCTCGTAATCCGGGTTCTCGGACAGGGTGAAGAGCTTGCCCGCCACCATTTCCATGTTCTCGATGAGAAGATCGGCGATGGGCGGGACCGAGCTGCCGGGCCCGGCGAGCTTGTCCGATTTCTGGCTGAGGATCTTCTGACGGAAGGCGTCCGTCTTCATGACCGCCACCCGCTCATCGAGCGGCAGATGGGCGATCTCCTTATAGGCCGGGAAGCCCATGAAGGGATGGAAGGTGCATTGCAGCCCCAGGAAGACCCCGATGGCGCGCGGCGCCACCTGGGCGCGGACGGTATAGCCCTCCTTGTCCAGCGCTTCGAGCCCGTTGAGAATCTTGCGCCATTGATCGGGCGCGAAATCGCGCTGCATCAGGGACATGGAGAAGGGGCGTCCGCCTGCGGCGCGGACATACTCTTCCACGACCTTCCATTCTTCCTCGAAACGGGACTGGTCACGTTCCAGGTCAAAATCGGACACCGCCTGGATGACGCCGTGATCACGCCCCTTGAAGGCGCTGGCGATGCCGGTGAGTTCCTTGGTGGTGGCTTCGGACGCCGGGGTCCATTCCCCGTCCGCCGTGCGGTGCAGGTCCGAGCGCCCGGTGGCGAAGCCGATGGCGCCCGCATCCAGCGCTTCAGAGACAAGGTCGCGCATCTTCGCGATCTCGTTGTCATTGGCCTGCTGGTCAAAGCTCGCGCGCTCATCCATCACATAGACGCGCAGCGGATCGTGGCCGACCATCGCCGCCACATCGAGGGTGCGCGGGGTCTTCTCCAGCGCGTCGAGATAATCGGGAAAGCTCTCCCAATCCCAGCTCAGGCCCTCGGCGAGCGCGGTGCCGGGAATGTCTTCCACCCCCTCCATCAGCTTGATGAGGCGCTCATGGTCGGACTTGCGCACGGGCGCGAAGCCCACCCCGCAATTGCCCATGATGGCGGTGGTCACCCCATGCTTGATCGAGGGCTCCATGCGGTCGTCCCAGGTGGCCTGACCGTCATAATGGGTGTGCACATCGATGAAGCCGGGGGTGATGATGCAGCCTGTGGCGTCGATCACCTCATCGGCGTCGCCCGGCGCATCACCCACTGCAATGATGCGGCCATCCTTGATCCCGACATCGCCCATATAAGGCGAGCCGCCCTCGCCCTCATGGATCATGCCGCCGGTGATCTTCAGATCATACTCCGCCATGTCGTCTCCTCCCGAATGAAGCTATGGCGCCGTTTCGGCGCTCTTTTGTGATCGGACCCAGTCGAGCCCGCGATAGAAGCCGGCGAGCGCGCCGCCACTGAACAGATGCCAGACCGCCCAAAGCGCTGTGATGGCCGCCGCTCCGCCCACGCCCTCGAACTGGCCCAGCAGGATGACAAGGCCCAGCCCGGTGTTCTGGATGCCCACCTCGAAGGTCACCGAGCGCCGTCCGGCGGTTTCAAAGCCCAGAAGGCGCGCCGACGCCGCGCCCACGCCAAACGCCACCGCATTGTGGATCATGGCGATGACCAGCACACTGCCCGCCGTCGCGGTGAACAACGCCCAGTTCGTGCTCACCCCGCCAATCACCATGCTCGCCAGCCCCAGAAGCCCGGCGACCAGGAATACAGGGCGCAGCCGGTGCGCGGTCCTGGGAAACCGATGCGCGATCCCCATGCCGATCGCCAGCGGCACGGCGAGCAGAAGCGTTGTCTGCAGGACAAAGGGGATGGGCGAGACCTCGATGGACTCCACCAGGGCGTCCGCCGGGCCATAGAGCGACGTCCAGAACAGGATCGAGACCGGGGTCAAGAGCGCGGCGGCGAGGCTGGACGTCGCGGTCAGCGAGACGGAGAGCGCGGTGTCCCCGCGCGCCAGATGGGTGAGGAAGTTCGACACATTCCCGCCCGGACAACACGCCACCACGATCATCCCCAGCGCGATCGACGGCGGCGGGGACAGCACATGGATCAAGGCGAGGGTCACCAGCGGCAAGCCGATGATCTGAGCGGCGGCCGCGCCGAGAAAGCGTCCGGGACGCGTTCTGAGCTGGGCGAAATCCCCCACATGAACATCCAGCGCCACGGCGAACATCAGGATCGCCAGAATGGCTGGCAGGATCAGGCTTGCCCCTGGCGCGAGTTCAATCTGCACCGCATCCAGCGCTGCTATATCCATGGCGCGCCTCTCCTCCCGCTGCGAGGTCCGAGCCTGTCGGACCGTCCCCGCCTCTCCGGGCGAGTGAACATTGTTCACCCCCAGAGTGACCGCTTTGACCGCCAGTGTCGAGACCCCCAGCGGGCCGGGCTTGCGCGTTCAGGGGATCAATGCACGATGCACGCATCAGGAATTCATGTGGGGAGTCACAATGTTACGTTACTTTATAACGTCTGGTGTCGCCGCGCTGGCGCTGACGGCGTGCAGCGACCCGGCGCCCGCGCCGCAGAGCGAGGACGCCGCCGCGGCGCCCGAGACCAGCGAAGCCTCCAACGCCTATCCCGCCCACCAGGCGAGCGATGCCGCGATCACCGAGGCGGACTTCGCCTATCGGATTTCCGCCCTTGCCGATGACCGTTTCGAAGGCCGCGGACCGGCGTCCGAGCATGGCGAACAGGCGGCGACCTGGATTGCCGAGGAAATGGACGCGATCGGCCTCGAGCCGGCCGGCGAGGAGCGCGGCTGGTACCAGCCGGTGCCGCTCATCGAATCCACGCTCGACGAGACCGCCTCGAGCTTTGACCTCACCATTGATGGCGAACCCATGGGCCTTCAGACCAATGTGGACGTGGTCTACTGGTCCCAGAACCCCGAAGAACAGGTCAGCCTGTCTGATTCCGACCTCGTCTTCGTCGGCTACGGCGTCGTTGCGCCTGAATATGGCTGGAATGACTATGAAGGCGTGGACGTCACCGGCAAGACGGTGGTCATCCTGATCAATGATCCGGGCTTCGCCGATCCCGATTCCGGGCTCTTCAACGGCTCGGCCATGACCTATTACGGTCGCTGGACCTACAAGTACGAAGAAGCCGCCCGTCAGGGCGCCGAGGGCGCGATCATCGTTCACCAGACCGCCCCGGCGGCCTATCCCTGGGGCACGGTGCAGTCGAGCTGGTCCGGCCCGCAATTCACCCTCGCCTCCTCCGCCGGTCAGGAACGCGCCGATGTCCAGGCCTGGATCACTGAAGAGAAAGCGACCGAGCTGTTCGACGCGCTCGATCTCGACTTCGCAGAGCTGAGCGCCTCGGCGTTGAGCCCGGATTTCGAGCCGGTGGACATGGGCCGCGCCAGCCTGAGCGCTTCGCTCAGCAATTCGCTGCGCACCCTGACCTCGAACAATGTCGCAGGCATGGTTGAAGGGTCTGAACGCCCGGACGAGTTCGTGCTGTTCATGGCCCATTGGGACCATATCGGCATCCGTCTGAACTTTGCGGGCGACGACCAGATCTATAACGGAGCCGTGGACAACGCGACGGGCGTGTCCGCCATGCTGGAGCTGGCCGAAGCCTACGCCAAGTCCGACACGCCGCCCGAGCGCTCGGTGATCTTCGTGGCCGTGACCGCCGAGGAACAGGGCCTTCTGGGCTCGGAATACTACGCCCAGAACCCGCTGATCCCGCTGGATCAGACCGTCGCCGGGTTCAACTTTGACGGCATTCTGCCGATCGGCCGCACCGAGGATATCGTGGTGATCGGTTATGGCGCCTCCGAACTTGAGGACCTGCTGCGCCTCGAAGCGGAAGCGGACGGCATGTATCTCAGCCCCGATCCCAATCCGGAGGCGGGCTATTTCTATCGCTCCGACCACGTCACCCTTGCCCGTCGCGGCGTGCCGATGCTGTACGCGGATTCCGGGTCTGTCGCTGAAGAAGGCGGCGAGGATTACGGCGCGCAGATCGAAGCGGCCTACCGCCTTCAGGCCTATCACAAGCCTGCCGACGAGTTTGACCCGAACTGGGACATGAGCGGCTTCGTGCAGTCCACCGAGCTGATGTACCGCGTCTCGCGTCGTCTGACCGACTCCGAGGACTGGCCCAACTGGTATGAGGAGAACGAGTTCCGCGCCATCCGCGATGCGATGATGCAGGACTAGCGACCTCATACGCTGACACGAGAAAGCCCGGACGGTCAGCCGTCCGGGCTTTTTTGTGTGTCCGACGTCCTGCCTAGCGCGTCAGGCGCAGGCGGTTGATGTCGGCGGCGATGGAGGAGAAAGCCTCGGCGATGTCGAGATTTTCCACCTGATAATAGTTCTGGGGCTTGTTGGCGCAGTTGCGCATCAGGTCGCGATTGGTCTGACCGCTCAGCTGAAAGGCGATGGTGTAGATCTGCACTCCATTGCCTTCGGCGATGTCGCACGCCTCGGCCATGTTCTCGCGCGCCTGACGGGCGGAGTAGAGCTCATAACTGCGCGTGCCGGTGCGCTCGCGGCCCCACCAGTCATAATAGGTGTACTCCTCGCTGCGGATCTGGGCCGTCGCCTCACCATCGGTCATCACCACCAGGATCTTGATGGTGTCGCGATCGTCATAGGACGCCGGACGATCGGAGAAGCTGCCGCCCAGATTCCCGCGCCAGGCCGGGTCGAGCGCCCGCGCGCCCCACATGGTGGCCACATCGAGGCCGGTATTGCCTTCCGCGCGCAGCGAATTGATCAGACCGCGCATGCGCCCTTCATTCTGGGACAGGAATTCGGATTCCATGTTGCTGCGCGGGCAGAAGGCTGATGAGCTGTTGCCGGTCTGCTCGCTGCCGTAATACTCGGTGAATTCCATCTCCCGGTAAGGCAGCGTCATCTCGACAGGATAGTCCGTTCCCATGTCCACACAGCCGGACTGACGGCGATGATTGTTGTTGCCGCTGACAATGTCCTGATTGACCTCGCGCGGCGTGCGCACGCCGCCATTGTAGGGAATGACGGAAATCGAGGTCCGCTCGGCGGCGTCCGCCGCCAGCACAATCTCGACAAACTCGATGGCTGCATCCTGCAGGGCGTTGATCTTGGAGCCGCCCATCGAGCCGGACACGTCCAGCACGAGCGAGATCTCCACATCGCGCACCTGCTCGATGGCTTCGCTGGCGTGTTCCAGCGTCAGCGTGTTGATGCCCACCAGACCCAGCATGGTCGTGGGCATGGCGACGGAGGCGGTCGCGTTCACAACGCGGGAGTTGAGCGAGATGTCCGCAACCACATCCAGCTGCAGGCTGGCCAGCAATTGGGGATGATCGGCCAGGGCGGCCTCCACATAGGCGCGCACGACGTCCTCGGGATTACGGTCCTGGGTCAGGGAGGCGGCGGCCAGCGCGCCGGAATCCAGCGCGCTCTGAAGCTCGGAGCTGACGGTGGTGCTGCGCGAATAATCCAGAGCGCCGCCCACCGCGGTCACCAGCACGCCCGAGCACAGCGCCATGATGATGGCGACATTGCCGCGGCGGTCATCTGACCAGCGAGAAAAAATCCGTTCGAGCACGCTCATGAGCCGTCCTACGCAAAACACCGTTCCAAGCCGGAACACGCGTAGACAGAGCTTGCAACAAACGGACCAAAATCCAGTTAAAACAATAATTTACGACTTGTTAACCGCATTAGCGCGCCAGCCGCAGATTGTTGAGATCCGCCGCAATCGAGTTGAAGGCGGCGGAAATATCCAGATTTTCAACCGCGTAATAGTTCTCGGGCCGACTGGCGCAGTCGCGCATCAGATTGCGGTTGGTCGAACCTGAAACCTGAAAGGCGATGGTGTAGATGTGCACGCCCTCCGCCTCGGCCGCATCGCAGGCGTCCGCCATGTTATCGCGCGCCTGCGAAGCGCTGTAGATTTCATAGCTGTACCAGTCGCCATACCAGTTCTGGGCGCGGCGGATCTGGGCGGTCGCCGCCCCATCGGTCATCACCACCAGCACCTTCATGGTCGAAGGGTCGTCATAGGCGGCGGGACGGGACGCGAAGTCGCCCCCCAGCCGTCCGCGCCAGGCCGGGTCAAGCGCCCGGGCGCCCCAGGCGGTCGCCACATCCAGTCCCGTATTGCCGCCCGCATCCAGATCACGGATCAGATTCACCAGCACCGACGGGGTCTGTTCCAGAAAGACCGTGGCTTCATTCTCCTCCGGACAGAAGGCGGAAGAGCGCCAGCCCCGCTGGTCGCGATCCTGCCAGTCGAGCCAGTCATACCCGTTCGCAGCGAGATCCATCGTGACCGGATCAGAGACGCCCAGCTCGAGACAGCCGCTGTCATTGGGCGTGCCTGGGACCAGGTCATTGGTCACGGTCTGGGGCAGGCGCACGCCGCCATTATAGGGAATGACCGACAGGCTGGTGAGGCCCTCCAGGTCGGGGTCCATCATCACGCCCACAAACTCCTCGGCCGCGTCCCGCAAGGCCGTGATCTTGGAGCCGCTCATGGAGCCGGAAATGTCCAGCACCAGTGAAATTTCCAGGTTGCGCACCCGCTCATTGGCCTCGGAGACGCGGTTCAGCGTCAATGCGTCATACCCGATAATGCCCAGCATCAGCGTGGGCACGCTGATCACGGCGTCCGCCGTCACTTCGCGCGAGTTGATGGCGAGGTCGGAGCTGACCTGAACATTCAGCCGCTCGAGCACGCCATTATGCTCGGACAGCGCGGCCGTGATGTAATTGCGCACAATGGTTTCAGGGTCTTCGCCCTGGGACAGCGAGGCGGCGGCGAGCGTTCCCGCATCCATGGCGGACTGGATCTCGGCGCCGATGGTGAAGGTGCGCGAATAGTCCAGCGCCCCGCCCACGCTGACGACGAGCGGACCCAGCAACATGGCGAACATCATCGCCACATTGCCGCGCACATCCTGTGTGAAATGTCTCAAAAGCGACCGCATGTCCCGACCCTCGTTGCGACAACGCGCAAAACGGATCAAGACTTCGCTCACCCCCATTAAAACATTGAAAAGAAACAGGGTAAGCGTTGCGTTTACCCTGTTTCGAGTCGGGCCGCTAACCCTGGGCGAAAAAGCCCTTCAGGGCGCGCGCCGCCTGGCGGATGCGCTGCTCGTTCTCCACGACCGCCAAGCGCACATGGCCGTCGCCGCGCTCGCCAAAGCCCAGCCCCGGCGCGACGGCCACATCGGTTTCTTCCAGCAGCTTCTTGGCGAATTCCACCGAGCCCAGATGCGCGAAGCGTTCGGGGATCGGCGCCCAGGCGAACATGGTGGCGGGCGGGCTGGGAATGTCGAACCCGGCGCGGCCAAAGCTTTCCACCAGCACGTCGCGGCGCTTCTTGTAGATCTCGCGCGCCTCGACCACATGGTCCTGCGGACCATCCAGCGCCGCCACCGCCGCGATCTGGATCGGGGTGAACGCGCCATAGTCGAGATAGGATTTCACCCGCTTGAGCGCGTCCACGAGCCGGGATGACCCCGCCGCGAAGCCCATCCGCCAGCCCGGCATGGAATAGGTCTTGGACATGGAGGTGAACTCCACCGCCACATCCTTCGCGCCCTCGACCTCGAGGATCGAAGGCGGCGGATTGCCGTCAAAATAGATCTCCGAATACGCAAGGTCGGAAATGAGAACGAGGTCGTTCTCCTTCGCAATGCGCACGGCCTCTTTGTAGAAGTCGAGATCGACGACCTGGGCAGTCGGGTTCGACGGGAAGTTCAGCACCAGCGCCGACGGCGCGGGGATCGAGCGGCGGCAGGCATGCACCGCCTCGCGCAGGAAATCCTCGGGATCCTTGAAGCCGACCGGCCGCACGGCGGCGCCGGCGATCAGGAAGCCGAACATATGGATCGGATAGGACGGATCGGGCACGAGGATCACATCGCCCGGCGCGGTGATCGCCTGGGCGAGGTTGGCGAGGCCTTCCTTGGAGCCCAGCGTGACGCAGACCTCGGTATTGGGGTCGAGTCCCACATTGAAACGGCGCTCGTAATAACGCGCGAGCGCCTTGCGCAGGGACGGCACGCCCTGGCTGGCGGAATAGCGGTGCGCGCGCGGATCGGCGGCAACCTCGGCAAGCTTGGCGATGATGTGCGGGGCGGGGGCGAGATCGGGATTGCCCATGCCGAAATCGATGACGTCGCGGCCCTCGGCGCGATAGGCCTGCTTCATCCGGTTCACTTCAGCGAACACGTAAGGCGGCAGGCGCCGCTCGCGGTAAAACTCTTCCTGTTGAGACATCGGTTCAAATCGCCCTGCTTGAATGCGTCTGCAGCGTACTCCGCACGCCCCGGAGGGCGTCAATGGGGCGCAGCTGTGGCGAAGCAATGAATTGCACGGACATTCATGCGCAAAACCCGATTTTGCGACTAAATCGCCCGCTGGCTCAGCGATCAGGCGTCACCGGCAAGACCGGCAGGGCGTCCAGCATCAGTTCCAGCCGCTCACCCCCGCGCCGGATCGAGAACAGCACAGGCTCGGCGCCCGGCCCGACCTCACAGCCGCGCTCGGCGACAGGGCGGCCATTGACCGCCTCCACCCGATCGCCCACCTGCACACCGGCGCGAGACGCGGGCGTATCCTCGAACACGGCCCCAACGACCAGCGTCTCGCCTTCAGGCTCGAACACCGCGCCGAACTCGTAATGATCCTCCGCCGCGATCACCGCGCCCGGCGCATAAGGCTCCAGCCGGACCCGACGCGCGCGCTGATCGAGGGTGATGCGGTAATGGCGCAGGATCTCCCCACCCACAAGCTCGGCCTCGGGCACCTCTTCCAGCACCGGCGCCTCGAACGTCACGCCCGCCAGCGTCACCGTTGCATCAAGGCCGGACAGGGCGCGGGTTTCCAGCCGGGTCAGACGCGTTGCGCCGGTCAGCGGGCGAGCGGGACGATCAAGCTCAAAGCGGTCGATATGATTGACCGCAAGGATGACATCCGGCGCGCCGGTATCAATGAGAAGGCGGCGATGCCGTCCGCCCAGATCCACTCGCAGCCAGGGCCGCCGGTCCTCGCCCCGGCTTGAGAACACGGTCTCGCCATCGGGGCGCGGCAGGTCGCCGGTTTGAAGCGTCAGCGTCTGCGCCTCGTAATCAATGATCTGCAGGAAATCCTCGAACGCATTGACCGACAATATGGCGTCCACCGGGCGGCCCATCGCCGTGCTCAGATGATCCAGCTCCTGCACCCGTGCGGGCAAGCGGTTCAGCGTCACCGCCCCTGCCCGACCATCGGTCAGCGTCACCCGCGCGCCCTCATCAAACCGCCGCCCGCTCATCGCTTCCAATGCATCTGGATCAATGAAGCTCGCGCCCGCGCCGGTATCGTGCAGGAACTCGATCACATGTGGCGCCCCGCCCGTGCGGCTCTCATAGGTGACCGGCACGAACCAATAGCCCTTGCACAGCGTCACCGGCAGTTCGATGGGGTCGGAGGTCGCGGCGGCGGAGAGGCTCAAGGCCAGGATCAGGTCAAGCATGCGCCCTCCTCAGGGTCTAGAACGCCCCGCCCGCCGGTCGCGTCTCGCGCAGGGCGCGGCGGCGACGGTGCTGATCGGGCATCAGACCATCAAGCAAGGCATGAAAGCGTGACGAATGATCCATCACCAGAAGATGGCAGGCCTCATGCGCGCAGACATAATCGATCAGCGCTTCGGGATAGGCGATCAGGCGCGCATTCATGCGGATCGATCCATCGGACGAGCACGAGCCCCAGCGCGCCTTCTGCTCACGCACGCTGACTTTCGGACGCTTCGCGCCCAGCGCCCGGGCATAGGCTTCGAGCTTGGGCGTCATCAGGGCGAGGGCTTCGGCCTTGCGCCAGCGCTTGAGCGCGGCCAGCACCGCCTTGCGGCTGTCAGACGGATCAAGATGCCGGTCCACATGCACGATCACTTCGGCCTCGGTGCGCGTCACTGTGGTGCGGGCCTTGTCATGGGTTAGCACCGACAGGCGCAGATCCTTGCCCAGCCAGCCCACCCGCTCGCCATCCACGCCGCGCAGAGCGGGCGCAGTGCGCGCCTGACGCTTTTCCAGCCGGTCGATCACCCAGCCCGCCTTCTCGCGCACCACGGCATCGGCCTCGGCCACGCTGACGCGCGCAGGCAGGGTGACGGTCAGGCCGTCCTCACTGACTTTCAGGCCAATGGTCTTGCGGCGATGAGAGCGCTTGAGCGTGTAGAGCAAATCCCGGTCCGGGAGCTCGATCTGGCGCACCTGCGCGCTGTCCCGGCTCACGGGCGCGCCTCAGGCCGATCGGGGCGCGTTCAGCGCCACCGCGTGCAGCCCCAAAAGCATCACCGCCCCGCCCACAAACAGGCCCGCAAAAGGCGCCAGCTCCACCCGGCCCGCCGCCAGCGTCATGAACGCCATCACAAGGCCGTAGACAATGAGCGCAATCACGACGATGCGGCCCAGCGTGCGCTCCTGCGCGCCGCTCCAGCGCGCGCGTGATACCCAGGTGAATACCGGCAAAGCCACAAGGCTGGCCAAAAGCGCCAGATAGGCCGGCAGGCCGACACCCGCAAGCGCGCCCTGGGCCAGCAGCCCGCCCGCGCCCGCCAGCATCATCAGAACGCCCCAGACAAGGGGATGATTGATCCGTGCAAACATGAAGCGAGCTTAGACCGCGCCGGCAGAGCGCGCCAGATCAGGCTTTGGTGGGAACACGCGCCGCGATCATCATCAGCCCCATAAAGCCGACCAGACCGCCCAGTTGCAGGCCGATGCTAAAAATTCAACTCTGACAACAGACGAGATCTGACCAAATCTCTTGTGAAAGCTCAATTAGCTTAGCGTCTGCAATAATAGACTCTATTAATTCAGGACTTATCGGAAGGGAGATATCTGCAAAATACGAATCTAAAATCTTCCCCACTTCGATTGCTCGTTCATTATTTATACCATGCACTCCCAAATACTTTCTCGCAGCCTCCCAAGTTGCGCCCGCCCTACCGATTTCGACGTCAACGTATAAATAATCGTATAGAGTAATAAATACATATGATTGTCTACCTTTGCCACTTATGGCGCCAGACTCCGAAACCTCTTTTAGGGACAAAATAAATTCCAGCCTATGGTATGGATTTATCAATTGCCGCGTTTCAATCATGACAATCCCTGTACTTATCTCCTTAGAGCGATCCACCCACACTAAACCGGCCAATGCTGAGTAAGACCAACCAGACCATTTCGGCATCATCGGGGTTTATGTCCCCACCCTAAGCGCGTTTCTCCTGCGCCTCCATGCCCGATGCGGGCGGGAAGGGCACGATGTGGCGGATGGCGAGCTTGCGGGTCTCCCAGTCATTGAGGATGGCGGCGGCGTGCAGGCTGCCGGTCGCGGCGTAATGATCCTCGATCAAGGCGCGGCATCGGGCCTCGGCCTCACCGGCCAGCACGTGAACGCCGACGCTTTCAGGGTTGAGGCGCGGTTCAAGCCGGTCCTGCTCATCGAGCACAAAGGCTTCCCCGCCGGTCATGCCCGCGGCGAAATTGTCCCCGACCTTCCCGAGGATCACTGCAACGCCGCCGGTCATGTATTCACAGCCATTGGCGCCGCAGCCTTCCACCACCACGGTGGCGCCGGAGTTTCTGACCGCAAAGCGCTGGCCCGCCCCGCCCGCAGCGAACAACCGGCCCGAGGTTGCGCCATAAAGCACGGTGTTGCCGATGATCGCGTCGCCGGGGCGATGCTCCTTGCAGCCGCCAAAGGGGCGGATGGCCAGCGTCGCGCCCGACAGGCCCTTGCCCACATAATCGTTGGCGTCGCCTTCCAGCTCGATCCGCAGACCCTTGGCCGAGAACGCGCCCAAAGATTGCCCCGCCGAGCCGCGCAGGCGCAGGGTGAGCTGGCCGTCTTCGAGCCCTTCGGGACCAAAGGTGCGCACGATTTCCGATGACACCCGCGCGCCCACGGCGCGGTCGGTGTTCTTGACGTCATAGACAAGCTGCATCTTCTCACGGCGCGAGAAGACCGGCTCGGCGTCTTTCAGGATCTGCTCATCGAGCGCCGGAGACACCGGATTGCGTTGGGTGCGGGTCGAGCGCGGCGGCCGCGCCTGCGGGTCCACACGCACCAGAAGCGGGTTGAGATCAAGATCATCGAGATGATCCGCGCCACGGCTGACCTGATCGAGCAGGTCCGCCCGGCCGATCACGTCTTCCAGACGCTCCGCGCCGAGGCTGGCGAGAATCTCACGGGTGTCGCGGGCGATGAAGGTCATCAGATTGACCACATGGTCGGCAAGGCCCGCAAAGCGCTTGCGCAGCTCTTCATCCTGGGTGCACACGCCCACGGGGCAGGTGTTGGAATGGCACTGGCGCACCATCAGACAGCCCAGCGCCACGAGAGACGTGGTGCCGACGCCGAACTCTTCCGCGCCCAGCATGGCCGCGATCACGACGTCGCGCCCTGTGCGGATGCCGCCATCCGCGCGCAAGGTCACCCGCTCACGCAGACCGTTGAGCGACAGCACCTGATGGGCTTCGGATAGCCCCAGCTCCAGCGGTGCGCCAGCGAACTTGATCGAGGTTTGGGGGCTCGCGCCCGTGCCGCCCACACTGCCCGAGATCAGGATCACATCGGCATGGGCCTTGGCCACGCCCGCCGCGACCGCGCCAACACCTGCCGCAGAGACGAGCTTCACACAGACGCGCGCAATGGGGTTGATCTGCTTGAGATCGTAGATGAGCTGGGCCAGATCCTCGATCGAGTAGATGTCATGGTGCGGCGGCGGACTGATCAGCGTCGCGCCCGGCGTCGCATGGCGCATTTTCGCGATGAACTCGGTCACCTTGAAGCCGGGCAATTGCCCGCCCTCGCCGGGCTTGGCGCCTTGGGCGACCTTGATCTCGATCTCGCGGCACTGGTTGAGATATTCCGCCGTCACGCCAAAGCGGCCCGACGCCACCTGCTTGACCGCCGAGTTCATATTGTCGCCGTTCGGCATCGGGTGATAGCGTGCGGGGTCTTCCCCGCCTTCACCCGAGACAGACTTCGCGCCGATCCGGTTCATGGCCACATTGAGCGCGCCATGGGCTTCCTTGCTGAGCGCGCCAAGGCTCATGCCCGGCGTGACAAAGCGCTGGCGGATCTCGTTCACGCTCTCACAGCGCGACAGATCCACGGGGGCGCTGACCGGGCGCGGCTCGAGCAGATCGCGCAGCTGGATCGGTTGCTGCTCATGATTGAGCGCCTGCACATAGGCGCGATAGGCATTGTAATCCTCGTTGCGGACCGCCTTTTGAAGCAGCGAGATGGATTTGGCTTCCAGCGCATGGGCCTCGCCCGAGCTGCGCTGGCGGTAGAACCCGCCCACGGGCAGGCGCACGGCGTCTTCATGGCCCCAGGCCCAGCGATGCAGCTCGGCGAGCTTGGATTCCAGCCCCGCCAGACCAATGCCGGAAATCCGGCTGGTGACGCCGCCGAGATATTCGCTCGCCACGGCGCGGCTGAGGCCCAGCACTTCGAAATTGCAGCCGCCGCGATAGGAGCTGACCACCGAAATGCCCATCTTGGACATGATCTTGAGAAGGCCCGCATCAAAGGCGGCCTTCATGTTCTTCGCCTTCTGCTCCGGCGTCAAGCTTCCGAGATTGCGCTCGGAACGCGCGGCCACCGTCTCGAACGCCATATACGGGTTCACGGTCGTCGCCCCGAGGCCCACCAGAACCGCCAGCGCGTGCGGGTCGGTCACCTCGGACGTGCGGGCGTTGAGCGAGCAATAGGTGCGAAGCCCCTTGCGGGTCAGATGCGTGTGCACCGCCCCCACCGCCAGCGCCATGGGCACGGGCGCAAAGCGCTCATTCTGGTGCTCGTCAGTCAGGATCAGATGCTGGGCGCCGCGCTCGCTGATCGCCTCCTCGGCCTCGGCGCGAATGCGATCGAGCGCGGCCTTCAGGCCTGCGCCCGATCCGGTGGCTTCCTTGGCCAGCAAGGTGACGTCGATGATCGCGACGCCCTCGCCCAGCACCGCGCGCAGGCGCTCATACATGCCATTGGTCAGAACCGGCGAGTTCAGCACGAACACATTGGTCTGCGCCGCATCCTCGGCCAGCACGTTTCCGAGATTCTTGAACCGGGTCTTCAGGCTCATCACCCGGCCTTCGCGCAGCGGGTCGATGGGCGGGTTGGTGACCTGCGAGAAGTTCTGCCGGAAGTAATGGCTGATCGGGCGATAGCGGTTGGACAGGACCGCGAGCGGGCTGTCATCGCCCATCGAGCCGATGGCTTCCTTGCCGTCTTCGGCCATGGGCGAGAGGATGATCTCGATCTCCTCCATGGTCATGCCGGCGGCGGCCTGACGCCGGGCGCGCTCTTCGTCTGCGAACAGCAGCGGCTCGGGACCGGGGCCCACTTCGCGCTCGATCTCGCGCACGTTCTTCAGCCAGTCCTCATAGGGGTGCTTGGCCGCGAGCTGGTCGAGGATCTGGCTTTCGCGCAGGAAGCCGCCCTCGGCGAGGTCGACCGCGATCATCCGCCCCGGCGCCACCGCGCCGCGCTCGATCACCCGCTCGGGCTCGAGCTCGGCCATGCCGGTTTCCGACCCCACGGTCAGAAGCCCGTCTTCAGAGAGGCTCCAGCGCAGCGGGCGCAGACCATTGCGATCCAGCCCGGCGATCGCCCAGCGGCCATCGCACGCAATCACGGCGGCCGGCCCGTCCCAGGGCTCCATCACCGAGTTGCAGTATTCGTAAAGGCCGCGCCAGGCGCCGGGCATGATCTCGCCGCGTTTGGACCACGCTTCTGGGATCAGCAGCGTCTTCGCCATGGGCGCGGACCGGCCTGCGCGGACCAGGATTTCAAACACCTCGTCGAGCGCGGCGGAGTCAGACGCGCCGGGGCTGATCACCGGACGCACGATCTCCTCGGCGTCCTTGAAGGCGGAATGGGCCATGAGAATCTCATGGCTCTTCATCCAGTTGCGATTGCCCTTGAGCGTGTTGATCTCGCCATTATGGGCGAGCATGCGGAAGGGCTGGGCCAACTTCCATTCGGGAAAGGTGTTCGTGGAATAGCGCTGGTGGAAGATCGCGAAGGGCGAGACGAAGCGCTCGTCGCGCAAATCGGGATAGAACTGGTCGATGGCCTCGGCCAGGAACATGCCCTTGTACACAACGTCGCGCGCGGACAGCGAGCAGACATAGAGCTCGGGCACCGCTTCGGCGCGGGCGCGCTGTTCGATGCGGCGGCGCACCAGATAGAGCGCGCGTTCGAGCTCGTCCGCACCGCGATCGGTGGTGTCCTCGAACAGGATCTGCTCGATCGCCGGACGGGTCGCCGCAGCCTTGGCGCCGAGACAGGACGGATCGACCGGCACCTGACGCCAGCCGAACAGGCGCAGACCGGCGCGCAGGACTTCCGTCTCCACAATCGTGCGGCCCTTTTCCTGAGCCCCGAAGTCCGTACGCGGCAGGAACACCATGCCCACGCCGATGGCGTGATCGCTGGGCTCGTGCCCGGTGCGGGCCACCGCGGCCTTGAAGAAATCCTGCGCGATGCCGAGGCGCAGACCCGCGCCGTCGCCGGTCTTGCCGTCCGCATCCACCGCGCCCCGGTGCCAGACCGCCTTGAGAGCCTTCAGACCCAGCTCGACGGTTTCCCGGCGCGGCTCACCCTTGATGTCGGCGATCAAGCCGACGCCGCAGGCCGAGCGTTCGCTTTCAAGCTCATAGGCGCCGGCATCAATCAGACGCTGGCGTTCGGTCAGGTAATCAAACTGGCTCATTCGGCAGGCTCCGCGATCGGCTGGGTCTGCGCGGTCTTCGCGCGCGCCATCAGATCGGCATGGATGGTTTCAGCAGCGTCGAGACCGTCGCGAACGGCCCAGACCACCAGAGAGGCGCCGCGCACGGCGTCGCCGCCCGCATAGACGCCCGGCAGGGCGGTGCGGCAGCGCTCGCTGACCCGGATGGCGCCACGCGGGTTCAGCTCGAGCCCCTGGGCGCCCAGGCTTTCGGGGAAGTTCTCCGGCTCAAAGCCCAGGGCCGCGATCACCATGTCGGCGTTGCGATCCTCTTCCTGACCCGGCATTGCAACCGGACGACGACGTCCCGAGGCGTCCGGCGCGCCCAGCGTCATCTTCTGAATGCGCACGCCGGTGGCGGTCTCGGCATCCCCCAGAATGGCGGCGGGCGCGCTGAGCCAGTCAAACATGGCGCCCTCCTCCTCGGCATGAACCACTTCGCGGGCCGAGCCGGGCATGTTGGTGCGGTCGCGACGATACAGGCACGCCACGCTGTCCGCGCCCTGCCGAATGGCCGTGCGTACGCAATCCATGGCGGTATCCCCGCCGCCGATCACCAGGACGCGCTTGCCCTTGGCGTTGAGCCGTCCGCCCGATTCCGCCTCCTCTCCGAAGCCCGCCTTGTTGGACGCGGTGAGATAGTCCAGCGCCGCAACCAGCCCGCGCCCGCCGCCGCCCGGGCAGGTCAGCGCCCGGGCCGCATAGGCGCCGGCGCCCACAAACACCGCGTCATGGCGCTCGCGCAGCTGCTCGAGCGTGGCGTCCTTGCCCACTTCGAAATTGAGCTTGAAGACCACGCCGCCTTCTTCGAGCCGCTTGGTGCGGCGTTCGACGACGGATTTGTCGAGCTTGAAATTGGGAATGCCGTAGATCAGCAGGCCGCCGGCGCGATCCTGACGCTCATAGATCGTCACGTCATGGCCATGCTGGGCCAGGCGCTCGGCGGCGGACAGGCCTGCCGGGCCCGAACCGACAATCCCCACGCTGAGGCCCGTCTTGCGCACCGGACGAATGGGTTTCACCCAGCCGTTCTTCCATGCGGTTTCAGTGATGAAGGTCTCGACAGATCCGATGGTCACAGCGCCATGGCCGGACTGCTCGATCACGCACGCGCCTTCGCACAGACGATCCTGCGGACAGATTCGGCCACAGATCTCGGGCATGGCGGAGGTGGCCGAAGAGCGCTCATAGGCTTCTTCCAGACGCCCCTCGGCGACCAGCATGAGCCAATCGGGAATGTCATTGTGCAGCGGGCAGCCGGACTGGCAGAACGGCACGCCGCATTGCGAACAGCGTTCAGCCTGCGCCTCACCCTGCTCCAGGCTGAAAGGCGCATAGATCTCGTTAAAGTCGGCCCGGCGCTCGTCCGCGGACCGCTTGTCCGGGTAGCGCTGGTCCGTGCTCGTAAACTTCAGCACAGCCGTCTCCTCATGCTTGTCCGCGGCGTCTTGAGGACGCTCTTGACCCGGACATTCTTGCTGCATTGCATCATGAGAAGCGCCCAAAGCGCAAGCATGAGCCTGTTCAGCCAAGGGAAAACTAGTTCAGAGCCTTGTGAAACAAGGGCGTTAAGACCTGCGAAACATTTTCCGGCGGATCACCGCACATCGCCGTTGACACTCATTCGCAAGAACGGGTAGATTAATTGCGAATGATTTTCGGACACAGTCTCACTCAGAGGCTTCGTTCCGATCCTGTCGCATCGCTCAACGGACCCGGCCATGTATGTCTGCCTGTGCAACGCCCTGAAATGCGCCCAGTTCAAGGACGCCGCCAAGAATGGCGCTGGCGACGTGCCGAGCGCGTTCAAGGCCTGTGGCGCGAAACCGCGTTGCGGCCGGTGCTTTGAGGAAGCGGCCCGCGTCATGGGTCATGACCGGTCCGAGGCCGCCGGCGCGGCCGCCTGAGCCTCGCCCTATTCCGCCGGCAAGGGCGTTTCCTGCCGATCCAGATTATCGGACCGCCCGGCCAGCTCGGCGACGGACAAGGGCTGCACTAGCGGCAATCTGCTGAGCAGGGGCGCAACGAACGGGCCGCTGAACCAGCGCACGCCCAGCTCCCTGAGAACCGCGAAACTCGTCTGCCGAGCAACTGCCGCGGCATACACATCCGCCCCCATTCGCGCCGCCCGTCCAACGAAACGGGCCAGCTCGGTCTGGAGCTCCTCACCCATCGGCGAGCCCCGGGTCAAATCCTTCAAGGCGCCGCCAAAGGCCTGCACCCCGCAGTCTTCATAGCGTTCGATTTCAAACTCGAGCGCGTGGCAATGCACCAGGAATTTGATTTTCAGGGTGCGCAGCGTGCCCGTGATTTCCTGCAAACGCCCCATGGGCGCTCCATCCGGCGTGCCGTCTATCCGGATCGTCACCGCCTTGTGCAGGTGCTCGGGCAGGGCTTTGAGCCGGGCGAAATACTCCTGCCGGTCATGGGGGTCGATCAGGGTGCGATAGTGCGGCGTCAAACAGACCGCAGCCGCATGCCCCTTGATCCAGCTGGCTTCCAACGCATCCAGCACCAGCATCTGGACATCGAAATCCCGCTTGGCCGTCACATGCGCTTCGAACGGGTATTCGTGGCGGTGCCCGAAATGAAGCACGCCGGCCACATTGCGCACAGGCAGGCAGAATGAGGAGACCAGCGCCTGACGCGTGATGTCATAGACCGGCTCATAGGCCACCCGGGTGCGCAGGGTTTCAGGCTGATACCGGGTCTCTTCCGGCTTGACCCGTTCCTCACCGGCGCGCGATTCCTCTTTGGCGCTCACGCCCTGGGCCGCGAAGAAGGCCGCCAGCTCGGACTGATCCAGCC
Source organism: Oceanicaulis sp. HTCC2633 (assembly GCF_000152745.1). Taxonomy (GTDB): domain Bacteria; phylum Pseudomonadota; class Alphaproteobacteria; order Caulobacterales; family Maricaulaceae; genus Oceanicaulis. The sequence goes on along the minus strand of NZ_CH672428.1, from coordinate 2,576,512 downwards.
GCAAGGCTCTTGAGCGGACCTTGAGCTTGCGAAACACCTCATCCCCCACATAGAAGCGGTTGAGGTCATTGGAGATCCAGGTCGCCTGCGCTTCTGCGACATCCGCCCGGTCCGTCGCAAACACAACCAGGAAGCCCTCGTCACAGCGGAACAGAGCATCACTGGCGTGCAGGCGATGGGCGATGAAGGCCTCGCTGACATCGAAGATCTTCTGTTTGAGTTCGTCCCAGCGATCACCGGCCACAGTCTTGATCAGATCCAGATTGATGATCTGGAACTGGCCCAGCGCCACGCTTTTGGAGCCGCGAAGCTGATCGCGGATTGAGGCGAGGATCTCGGCAGGCCTCGGCATTGCTGTCCTTTCGCTCCAGACAGTCCGGTCTGCAGGCTAGGCCATCACAGAGCAGAAGCGTGCGCTCTGAAAGTGAAGAATTCCTGAGTCAGCCAGACCTCTGCAACTCAGTTTCAGTGACGAAGAAAAACGGCCTAAAGCCCTTCCCTCACTGACAAAACGCGTTAGCCTTGCGACGTGGCGAAAATCAGATGGAGGCGACCTTGAAGGGCGATCCCAAAGTCATCGAGCACCTGAACAAGGCGCTCAAGCTGGAGCTGACCACGGTCAACCAGTACTTCCTTCATGCGCGCATGTTCCGCGACTGGGGCTTCGCCAAGATCGCCAAGATCGAGTACGAGGAATCCATCGACGAGATGAAGCACGCGGATGCCCTGATCGAGCGCATCCTCTTCCTTGAAGGCCTGCCCAATGTGCAGGATCTGGGCAAGGTGCTGATCGGCGAGACCCTTAAGGAATGCCTCGAATGCGATCTCGAGGCCGAACGCCGCGCCCACCCGGTCTACAAGGACGCGATCGCCTATTGCGAACAGGTGGGCGATTACGTCTCCCGCCAGCTCTTTGACGAGATCCTGAAATCTGAGGAAGAGCACATCGATTATCTCGAGACCCAGCTGAGCGTGATCGAGAAGATCGGCGAGGAACGCTACATGCAGAGCCAGCTTTCGCCCGGCGAGATGAGCTGACGCCAATCCGTCTCCGGCCTTCCAGAACGCCGCCTTCCGAGGCGGCGTTTTGCATGCGGCGCAGAGTTGCGCCCTTGCGGGCGACAGGCGGAACGGCTATCTGAGTGAAACATTATAACACTCGCTCAGGTTTGCCGCTTCCGTGTCTGCCGCCTATCTCCTCACCCTCGGCCTTGGGATGACGGCTGCGCTGGTCTGCGCCGCGGCGCTGGTGCTCGTACATCGCGCCCGGTCCTTCACGCGTGAGAACGCCCCGCTCTTCGCCGCTTTCTCGGGCGGCGTGGTGGTGACTCTGGCGCTGGTGAAGCTGATCCCCGAAGCGCTGTCCTTGCACCCCCATGCAGGCTGGCTGGTGCTGGTCGGGTTCGGCTTTGGGCTGATCCTGCATGTGCTGGTGGGGACGACCATGCAGACCCGGGGCGGCGCCAGTCGGCTTCGCGCCCTGGCGCCGGTGCTCGCCATCGCCGTGCACTCCTCGCTCGACGGCACGGTCTACGCCGTCACGGCGGCGATTGATCCGTTCACCGCGATCAGCACGGCGACCGGCCTGATCCTGCATGAAATGCCCGAGACGCTGATCTGCTTCCTGCTGTTGCAGCGCGGCGGCTTCACGGACCGCTCGGCGACCCTCCTGGCGTTCCTCGCCGCAGGCGCGACCACCCTGGTGTCCGCCATTATCTCCGGCCCGTTTGCGCTGAGCGTGGATCCCAGCCTTCTGGGCGCCCTGTTCGCCGTGGTTGCTGGCCTGCTGTTACAGGTGGGCGCCTCTCACCTTCTGGGTGAAACCGTCCAGGCCGGCTGGCTGCGTGGTCTGGGCGCGGTCTTCGCCGGAACCGCGGTCGCCGCCGTGATGACGCTCGCCCATGGCGAACGCCATGATCATGATCAGCATGGACATGGCGGCGCCGACATGCCTGACTTTCGATTGACCGACACCTCTGGAGATCTCTGATGCGTCTTGGCCTCGCCTGCCTCACCGCCTGCCTGCTGTCTTCGCCGGCCCTTGCACAGGACGGCATGCGCCAGCTGGGCGCTCATGTTCACGGCGCCGCCCAGCTGGCTGTCGCGGCCGATAGCGACGGCGCGGTGCTCGCTGAACTGACGACGCCGGCTTACAATCTCTATGTGTTCGAGCACGCCCCCGAGACGGCGGCCGATCGCGCCGTGGTCAGCGAGGCCGCGCGCACGCTGTCCGGCGCGTCCATGATCGCCCTGTCCGGCGCCGCCAATTGCACGCTGACCGGCACGCAGGTCGGCGGCGGTCCCGATGTGGCGGCTGACCATGACCACGAGCACGAGCACGAGCACGAGCACGAGCACGGCGATCACCACGATGCGGATCATGATGACCAGGACCATCATCACAATGAGGACCACCATCACGAAGCGACGCACGACCATGGCGAGGGTGAGCACACCCATGCGCATGACGAGGACGCCGGTCTCGGCCATGCCGATGTGGTGGTGAGCTGGACGTTCGAATGCGCTCGCCCGGCCCGCCTGTTAGAGGTCGACCTCTCGGGCCTCTTTGCCGCATTCCCGCAATTTGAAACGCTGGAAGTGCAGTATTTCGACGGTGCGCGGGCGGCCGCCCGGGACCTCACCCCGGCCCGTCCGGTGCTGACGCTGGACTAGGAACTGGAAGTTTTCACGCTGGTAACTTGCGCTTCCGCGTCCGGAAGCGCATTTTGCCGGCATGATGCGCACCACACTGCTTTCCGCCCTTCTGGCTTTCAGCGCGCTGACCGGCGCGCCGGAGGCTTTCGCCGCTGACCGCGCCGAGGCGCAGTCCACCCCTGAATTCCTGGATCTGTCCTGGGCCGACCTGCTGCCCGAGGGCGAGGCCGAACGGATCGCCCAGCTGCAGCAGATGCAGGCGGTCCAGAACGGCATGGACCATTTCGGCGTCGAGCGGATGCCGCAGGTGCAGACCTTCAATACGGTGGACGCGCTGGACGGACAGGTCGTGCGTATGGGCGGCTATGTGCTGCCGTTCGACTTCACCGGCTCACGCGAGATCAGTCGCTTCCTGCTGGTGCCCTATGTCGGCGCATGCATCCACGTGCCGCCGCCCCCGCCGAACCAGCTCGTGTACGTACATGCTGAAACACCGATCCAGATCCAGGGCCTTTGGGACCCGGTCTATGTCAAAGGCGTGATGCATACCGATCGCCACGACAACGATCTGGGCGACACGGCCTACACGCTCGAACTGATCGAGATCCAGCCTTACGAGAGCTAGGCTAGGCGCTCACGTCTGCGTGAGTCCCATTTTCGGCGCCAGTTCGCTCGGTTGCGGCCACAGACATCCACGAAGGTGCAAAGGCTGAACTGCACGCTCTTTGCGTGTGGCAGCTTGGGGCTCGCCCTGTGTGTATCAGCGCGGCACAGTATCGTCAGAGGGGGGCGATCGAGGCCTGCGCGACCGCGAGGCGAGTCCCACCCCTTTCCTTCAGGCTGAAACGCGATCACGCCAGAACAGGGTGACGTTCCGGCCCGCAAACTCCGCCGGCTCCGACAATGAAAAGCCCAGCTTTTCAGCCACCCGGATCGAAGCGCGATTGTCCGGATTGATGATGGCGCAGCACCGCGCCGCCTGCAGCGCTTCATCGGACCACGCCATCACGGCGCGCATGGCTTCGGTCGCATATCCCTTGCCGTGACAGTCCGGAGAAAAGACGTAACCGGCTTCCGGCACGCCTTCGATGGACGGGGTCATCTCGCGCTTGAAATCGGCCAGACCGGCCTGTCCGACAAAGCGTCCGCTCTCACGCTCGATCACAGTCCAATAGCCATAGCCCAGCAGCGACCAGAGACCGGGAAACCGCAGCAAACGCCCCCAGCTCTCGCTCCGGCTGGAGGCGGAGCCGGAGATATGGCGCACCACGGCTTCATCCGACCACAGCGCCACGCTCGGCTCGAAATCCTCCAGCCGCGTCTCTCTCAGGATCAGGCGCTCGGTGTTAAGCGTGGGACAGGGACGACCGCTCATGCCGACTGGCGCGCAGGCTGGCGGAAACCGAACAGCAGAGCCAGCGGCGCGAGCCAGGGGAAGATCCGCTCGAACGGATCGCCCGCGACGCCTGCGAGCGAGGAGAGCATGGCCCCCAGACCGCCCATCGCCTGGCCATCCACCTGGCCGAAGACATAGAAGACCACGGTCAGCGTGAAGCCGGTGAGGATCGCGCCCAGAATGGCGAGCCCCCGGGATTCGACCCCGCACACCCGGGCCACGATCACGGGGCCGAACGCCGCGCCCAGCGCGGACCAGGAAAACAGAACCCGGTCAAAGATCGAGGCCGGCAGGCTGAGGGTCAGGGTGACGGCGAACACGCACAGGGCCGCCATGGTCAGTCGGCTGACCAGCATTTCCCGGCCGGCGAAACGCTTGTCGAGACCGAGATCATTCACCGCCGCCGCCGAAGCCGCGATCAGCAGCGAGTCCACCGTACTCATCACCGCCGACAGGACGGCGGCGATCACGATGCCGGCAAGGATCGCCGGCAGGACGCGGTCGGCGATGTCATACATCAGCGCTTCGCCATCCGGCGCATCCATGATCAGCGCGCGCCCGGACAGCGCCAGAACCGCCATGCCCAGATGGACAATGACGCCCCATCCGATCGCGATGGTGAAGCCCCGGACCCGGGCGTTCTCGTCCCGGACCGCCATGAGCCGCGCCAATAGATGCGGTTGCCCCAGCGCGCCCAGCCCGATGGAGGCGATGCCGAAGGCGAAACCGAGAAAGGCGAACAGCCCGCGGCCGCCCATCGGATCGAGATAGGCGGCCGGCATGGTGGTCGACAGCGTCTCCATCACGCCGCCGACCCCGCCGGCGCTGAGAAGCGCCAGAAGCGGCAGCGCCACCGAAATCAGGGCCATGACGCCGGCCTGCAGCGTATCGGTCAGTGAAACCGCCCAGAACCCGCCCATGAGCGCGTAGATCAGGATCACCCAGGCGCCCAGCAGCACGCCTTCCCAATGGGTGAGACGGAACTGGCTTTCAAACGCCACCGCCGCAGCGCCGAACTGGGCCGCGATGTAGACCATGAAGGTAAAGAGGACGAGCAGCCCGGCGACGCCCCGAACCCACCCCTTCCAGCGACCCGCACGCGCCGCAATGAAATCGGAGGAGGTGATATGGCCTTCTTCGGCGGATTCCGCGCGTAGCCGGGGGCCGAAGAACAACCAGATCACGGCATAGGCGCCCAGAATTCCAGGGACCATCCACAGGGCGGACACCCCCTGATCATAGACAAATCCCGTATAGCCCAGCAGCACCCAGGCCGAAGAGGTGGAGGCGGCGTAGGACAGCCCCGCCACCCACGGCCCCATATTCCGGCCGCCGAGAAAGAAGTCGGTTTCATCGCGGGTGAATCGCGCCGCCAGAACCCCGATCAGGATCAGGCCCAGCTTGTAGGCGATAAGCGTAATCAGCACGATGCCGGCGGTGGCGCCCAAATCGTCCATTCTCTCTCCCCATGACTGGGTGAGAGCGTAAGCAAAATCAGAGAGCAAGGGCAGGGTCTTTTTCCAGAAAACCGACACGCCCGGTCCGGACGCACCCGGCTGCAACAGAATATCTTCAACACAGAAATGACGGTGGACAGCACCGGTTACCGATCTGCAAATGATGCGGTTCACTCTCTGATCGCAGCGCAGGCAGGCCCATGACCGCATCCTCCTCTTCCCGGACGCCGATTCCGGGCGTTGCGGTCCTGGCCGTCAGCGCGGTTGTTCTGGGATTCGCGTCCATCCTGGTCAAAGCGTCAGACCTCGGTCCTCAGGCGATCGCCTTCTGGCGGCTCTCGCTCGGTCTGCCCCTGCTCGCCCTGGCGCTGATCCATGGCCTGCGCAAGCAACGCCGCGCCGGCCGCCCCTTCATTCTGCGGCCACCGGGGTGGAAAGCGCTGGCGCTGGCGGGCGTGTTCTTCGCCGGCGATCTCGCCTTCTGGCATGCCGGCATCAAGATCACGACCGCCGCCAACGCCACGCTCCTGGCCAATCTGACGCCCATTCTCGTGGCGATCGCCGCCTGGTTCCTGTTTCAGGAAAGGCCCACGCGCGGCATGGTGCTGGCGGGCGCTCTCGCCATCCTGGGCGCGGTCTGTCTGGCCGCCGGCAATGTCCGGTTCGCGCCCGAACGGGTCAGCGGCGACATCCTCTCGGCGCTCACAGCGGTCTGGTACACCGGCTATCTGTTGAGCATCCGCGCGGCCCGACGGGCCGGCGCCGCCACGGTCGAGGTGATGTTTTGGTCAGCCTTTGTCGGCGCGCCGATCGCGCTGCTGATCGCACTGGGGTTCAACGAACCGCTCTTGCCGCCAGAGCCTTCGGACTGGTGGCCCTTGCTGGCTCTGGCGCTGATTGTCCATGTGGGCGGACAGGGCGGCGTCGCCTACGGACTGGGTCATACTCCGGCCGCACTCGCCACCCTGATCATCCTGATCCAGCCGGTCGTCTCCGCCCTTGTCGGCTGGATCCTGTTCGGAGAGGCCTTCACGCCCCTGCAATGGGCCGGGGCCGCCTTCGTCCTGATCGGCGTTTACGCCGCACAACGCGCAGGCGTTCAAGTCTCGACCCCGGGCTCGGGCGCGGTTAAACCCGACCCATGACCGACACGACTGCTCCCGCCTCCGCTTCCTCTGCTCCGAAACCCGGCGACGATCCCTTTCGCGCCCTGGGCGGCCCGCTGATCCGCGACATCTGGTATGTGGCGATGACGGCGGACGAGCTCAGAGCGGGCAAGCTCTACAAGAAGAAGTTTCTGGGCGAGCCCATCGTGATGGGGCGCGATGGCAAGGGCGAACCGTTTGCCCTGCGGGACCTCTGCCCGCACCGGGCCGTGCCGCTGTCCGCCGGACAGATGCTGGACGAACCCGATGGCGGCAAGACGGTGGAATGTCCCTACCATGGCTGGCGGTTCCGCCCCGACGGCGGATGCGCGCATATTCCATCGCTCGTGGAGGGGCAGCCCTTTGATCTCGAGAAGATCCGGGTGCGCAAGTACGCGCTGGCCGAACAGGACGGGCTGATCTGGATCTACATGCCCACCGACCCTGCGGGCGAACCCGACAGCGCGCCGCCCCGGTTCGAGAACATGGTGCTGCACAAGGGCCAGACCGAAGCGAAAGTGAAATTCGTCCAGCGCGCAGAACTCGCCTGCCATCAGGACCACGCCGTGATCGGGCTGCTGGACCCGGCCCACACGCCGTTCGTGCACAAGAGCCCGCTCTGGCGCAGCTCGAAGACGCTCAAGGAAAAGGAGAAGCATTACGCGCCCAGCGAGATGGGCTTCACCATGCTCTCCCACAAGCCGGTCAATTCCTACATCTACAACATCATTGGCGGCGAGATCCGGGTGGAGATCCAGTTCCTGCTGCCGGGCCTGCGCGCGGAATCCATCCGCAATGAGAAATACGGCTTTCTCGGCCTTGCCGCGATCACGCCGATTGACGAGAACCTGTGTGAAATCCGTGAGATCATGTACTGGGACGTGCCGATCCTGAATCTCGTCAAGCTGATCGCCCGTCCCTTCACCCACGCCTTCCTTGAGCAGGATGCCCGCATCATGAAGCTGCAGGGCGAGGGCCTGTCCTACAATCCGCCGCTCATGCAGATTCCGGACGCCGACACCCTGATGGTCTGGTATCGCCGCCTCAAGCGTGAATGGATGAGCGCAAAGGCGGAAGGCCGGGCCTTCAAGAACCCGGTCAAACCCGCTGTCTTGCGTTGGCGGACCTGACGCCTAGCGCGCCAGCATGCCTTCGATGACCACGCGCACCCGCGCTTCCAGCGACACGATCGGGCGTTCCTCGAATTCGCTGCGTCGCGCCGCGCGCATGGCGCCCAGGAACAGATCGCTCAGCACCGCGATCAATGTGTCCACATCCACATCCCGCCGCAGCTCGCCTTCGGAGATCCCGGTCTCCACGACACGGCGGATGGGACGCCAGGCCAGTTCCATCTGGTCAAAGGCCGCCTGATAGGTGGGATCCGCCACCATCCAGCTGTGCCCCACGGCGGCGGCGAACAGCTCGCTGTTGCGCGACTGACCTTCCAGCATGATCTGCAGCAAGGCGATGATGCGGTCGGCCAGATTTCCGGACAGGGCGGCTTCCATCTGTTCGACGGATTCCGCGATCATCTCGACTTCATTGCTGAGGATCGCCATGAGCAGCGCCGCCTTGGACGGCTCGGCGTTCAGAACGGTTCCGGGCGAGACGCCCGCCTCGTCAGCAATGGCCTTGATGGTCGCGCCTTCATAGCCCTGAGACAGAAAAACCTTTTCGGCCGCCTCAAGAACAGCGGCTTTTGTCGCTTCACGCCGCATATCGCGACGGGTCACGCGCCCTCCAGCAAGATCACGCATAGATCAGGCCCTTAAATGAATGTACTCAGCGATTCGCGCACTATGGAGTCTTTCCGGGCGCTTGAACAGGCAGCCGGGCGATTTTGCCCGTTTTGCGCGAACTTGCCTGCCGCAAACGCAGAAGTAGAAACATTTTCAAGTTTGCCGCATCCCCGACGCCATTGCCAGTTTTTGTGTTCCGGCCTACATCAGCGCCATGATCACACTCGTCGATATTCTTCTGTACATCCTGCTGGCGATTGTCTTCGTCGTCCTCTGCCTGGGGGTCTTCTCCCTGTTCAAGGGCGGGGACTTCGGCCGGTCCTGGTCCAACAAGCTGATGCGGGCCCGCGTGGTGCTGCAATTCGTCGCCATACTGGTGCTCGTGGCCGGCTTCTGGCTGAAGAGCCATCTGGCGGCCTAGTCCGCTCCTGTCTCGAGCAGATGATCGAGACTTTCGCCCAGAACCGGTGCGAGCTGACTGATCCGACCCTCATTGACCACGGCCGCGGCGGCCATGCCGCGCTCCGGATCGATTTGCGCGCGGATCATCCACATGGTGTTCGAGCCTGAATGCCCCAGACGTCCGTCTGGCGTCACGCCCCAGCCCATGGCGTAGGCCTCTTCGCCCACAGGGGCGTGAAGACGCGCCCAGCTCTCGGCGCTGAGATAAGGGCCATCCTCGGCCGCCAGATGGGCCTGCAGGAAATCGAGCACATCATCGAGAGCCATATGCGCCCAGCCCGCCGAGTTGAGCACGGCCGGATTGTCGGCCCGTTCATCCGGTTCACGCGCAGCCAGACCGCCAAACAGTCCCGCGGCGTGCCCTCGGGGCTGATCAAGCGCGCCGACCTCGCCAGGCGGGCCCCAGCCCGCGCTGTCCATGCCCAGCGGCGTGAACACCTCATCCTCCATCAGCGCTTCATACGGGCGATCCGCCGCCTGTTCGAGCATGAGGGCGGCAATGACATATCCGGCATTGGAGTACAGAAACGCCCCCCGTTCGGTGGCGGGAGGCTGATTGAGCACGATTTCAGCAAAACGCACGCGGTCCGCCGCCACATCCCGGCTTTCATCGGTTCCAAGAAAGTGAAACACGGACAGACGGCCCAGATTGGCGGGCAGGCCGGACCGGTGATGCAGGAGGTCCGCAAGGGTTACGGACGCGTAGGCGGGGTCCATCCCCACCCCAGAGAGGCCTTCAGCCAGCGAGGTGTCCCAGTCGATCCGCCCGGCTTCCACCAAACGGGCCGCCAGCGTGGCGGTCATCGCCTTGGTATTCGACCCCAGATGCCACAGATCACCGGGTTGCACCGGCATGGTCTCTTCCAGGGCGCGCACGCCTGCAACGGCGACGGCGCGGTCACCGGATCGGGTCACGCGCGCGACGCCGGCCGCCGGCGCGCCGCTTCGAGACAAAAGCGCCTCGGCTTCCGTCTGCAAGGCCTGCCGGGCCTGTGCAGGCGACACGCACAGGAGGGCGATCGCCAGAATGCTCATCAGACCTTTCATCTTCGCACTCCCCGATGTTACGCAAAGGTAACTCCTCTCAGGCATGGCAGCCTCATCTTTCGTCGTCAAGCATCGCCTAAAAGCGATCTGTCCCACGCATCTCGCGCCATTGCCCCGCCCTCTCCGGCCCGATAGCGTGCACAGCCTGTTCAGGGAGCTCGCCACATGGTCCGTCTCACGAAAATCTACACCCGCACCGGCGACACGGGACGCACCCGGCTCGGCGATATGAGCGAAACCGACAAGTTCGATCTGCGGGTCGAGGCCTATGGCGCTGTCGACGAGCTGAACGCCGCACTCGGCCTCGCCGCCTCGGAAGCGGGCGACGATCATCCGCTCACGGCCGAGCTGACCCGCATCCAGAATGACCTGTTCGATCTGGGGGCGGATCTGTGCGTGCCGGATAAGGGCGAGAAACTCGACTGGGAGCCCTTGCGCATGACGCCGGGGCAGACCGATTGGCTGGAAACCCGCATCGACGCGCACAATGAGAATCTGGAACCGCTCGACAGCTTCATCCTGCCGGGCGGCTCGGAACTCTCCGCTCGCCTGCACCTGGCGCGCACCATCGCCCGGCGCGCGGAACGCCGCACCGTGGAGCTCGCAAGCCGCGGCGGTGTGGTGGGCGCGCCGGTCATCACCTATCTCAACCGAGTATCCGATTATCTGTTCGTGGCCGCGCGCATCGCCAATGAGGCCGGCGCGCGCGATGTGAAATGGATCCCGGGCGCGAACCGCTAGCCCCCCTCGCTCACGCAGGCGTGAAGCCTTTTCCAATTCGGAAACAACGAAATTCGCGCGGCATGGGTAGCGAAATCGGGGCGCCCCTCCCTATGTAACGGCGTGCGGCTTGTGGCCGCAGTCTGCCGTTCAATAAAAGGGACAGAGCACAATGAAGACCGCTTACGCCGCCGCCTCGCTGGCCGCCTTCCTGGGCGCCGCCACCCTCGCCCCGACCGCTTTCGCCGATCCGGCCGAGTACCAGTTCGACAAGACCCACACCGCCATTCGCGCCACCTGGACCCATCTGGGCTTCTCCCACCAGGCCATCCAGTTCACCGATTTCGACGGTGTTCTGATGCTCGACTTCGAGGAGCCGGAAAACTCCACCGTCGATGTGACCTTCAATCTGGAAGACGGCTTCTGGGTCGGCGCCGATCAGGACCGCTTCGTGGGCCATCTCAGCTCGCCGGACCTGTTCAACATCTCCGAGTATCCGACCGCGCGCTTTGTCGCGACCGGTTTTGAAACCGAGGATGGCGAGACCGGCCAGATGACCGGCGACCTGACCCTGCTGGGCCAGACCCACCCGGTGACCCTCGACGTCACGCTGAACCAGCGCGCACCGAACCCGATGTCGGGCACGCCGACCGCCGGCTTCACGGCCACGGGCGAGATCCTGCGCTCGCAATGGGGTCTGGGCTATGCCGCGCCGGCGGTTTCCGACGAGGTGCGCATCGAGATCAACACCGAGCTGACTCTCGTCAGCGAGTAAGCGTCTCGCGCAGGCTCGCCTGCGCCACTGACGATGATTGACGGCCGGTCCTGCTCGACAGGAACCGGCCGTTTGTCTGTGCGTTTGCACATCTGCATATGGCGGGCTCTCACGCCCGGACTGCTGCACCGCAGCGCCATGTCCGGACCTTCAGGCATGGCGCGTTGACTTATGGGGGTGGCAAGGGCAGTTTCCGCCCCTAAGTTCAAGCCTGACCAAAGTCGGTGCGAGTTCACGGGAGCGCCAGCTCCGTCGCACCGAAGAGTTCCAACGAGTAGCAACCGGAGCCGTCGATGAAGATCCTCGTCCCCGTCAAACGGGTGGTCGACTACAACGTGAAGGTCCGCGTCAAACCGGATCAGAGCGGGGTCGACCTGGCCAACGTCAAGATGAGCATGAACCCCTTCTGCGAAATCGCTGTCGAAGAAGCGATCCGCCTGAAGGAAAAAGGCATCGCCGAAGAGATCGTCGTGGTCTCCATCGGCCCGGCCCAGGCTCAGGAAACCATCCGCACCGCCCTCGCCATGGGCGCGGATCGCGGCATTCACGTCACCACGGATGAAACGGTCGAGCCGCTGGGCGTCGCCAAGATCCTCAAGGGCGTGGTCGAGGCCGAATCCCCCGAGCTTGTGCTTCTGGGCAAGCAGGCGATCGACGACGATTCCAACGCGACCGGTCAGATGCTCGCCGCCCTGATGGGCTGGCCGCAAGCCACCTTCGCCTCCGAAGTCGAGAAGACCGATTCCGGCTTCAAGGTGACCCGCGAGATCGACGGCGGTCTGCAGACCCTCGCCATCCCGTCCCCGGCCATCGTCACCACCGACCTGCGCCTGAACGAGCCGCGCTATGCGTCTCTGCCGAACATCATGAAGGCCAAGCGCAAGCCGATCGACGCCAAGACCCCGGACGATTACGGCGTGGACATCAGCCCGCGTCTTGAAGTCGTGAAGGTCTCCGAGCCGCCCAAGCGTGAAGCCGGCGTCAAGGTCGAGACCGTGGCCGAGCTGGTCGACAAGCTGAAGAACGAAGCGGGGGTGATCTAAGATGACTGTTCTCGTTATTGCTGAACACGACAACGCGGAACTGAACGACGCCACCCGCGCCGCCGTGACCGCCGCTTCCAAGATCGGCGGCGACATTCACGTGCTGGTCGCCGGCAAGGGCGCGGGCGCGGTGGCCGAAGCCGCCGGCAAGCTCGACGGCGTTGCGAAAGTCCTGCACGCCGATTCCGACACGCTCGAGAAGAAGCTGGCTGAAGCCATGGAAGCCCTCGTGGTCTCCATCGCGGGCGATTACGACGCCATTCTCTCCCCGGCCACGACCGTGGGTAAGAACTTCATGCCGCGCGTCGCCGCCAAGCTCGACGTCATGCTGATTTCCGACATCACGGCTGTTGAAAGCGCGGACACCTTCGTGCGCCCGATCTATGCGGGCAATGCGATGCTGACTGTCAAATCCAACGACGCCAAGAAGGTCATCACCGTGCGTCCGACCACCTTCGAGAAGGCGGGTGACGGCGGTTCGGCCTCCGTGGACACGATCGACGCTCCGGTGCCGAGCGCGAACTCCGAGTTCGTCTCCGAAGAGCTCTCGAAATCGGACCGTCCGGAACTGACCCAGGCCAAGATCGTCATCTCCGGCGGCCGCGGCATGGGCAATGGCGAGAACTTCGCCATCCTTGAAAAGGTCGCCGACAAGCTCAACGCCGCTGTGGGCGCCTCGCGCGCCGCGGTCGATGCGGGCTTCGTGCCGAACGACTATCAGGTCGGCCAGACCGGCAAGGTGGTCGCCCCGGAACTGTACATCGCCGTCGGCATTTCCGGCGCGATCCAGCACCTGGCGGGCATGAAGGACTCCAAGGTCATCGTCGCGATCAACAAGGACGAGGAAGCCCCGATCTTCTCCGTCGCCGATTACGGCTTGGTCGCAGACCTGTTCGACGCTGTCCCGGCGTTTGAAGCCGAGCTTGAGAAAGCGGGCTACTAGGCCGCTTCCGACAGACCCAAGAAAAACCCCGGAAGCCGTGCTTCCGGGGTTTTTTGTGTTCCCAAGCTGCGCCTAGGCGGTCGCCAGCATGATCATGCTTGTCGTGTTGATGACGCCATGCGCGATGACAACCGGCATCAGATTTCTCTTCCCGAAGAGAAACAGCAATCCCATCAGGAAACCGACTACGCCGGTCACCGCGAGTCCGTACAGCCCCTGAGACGGGATGTGCATGGCGCCAAAGGCGAGCGCGATCCCCGCAGCGGAGACGAACCCGGCAAGACGGGTGTCGCCCAGAGCCCGCATCAGGCTGTTCATCAGAAAACCGCGAAACAGCAATTCCTCGCCAAAGGCCGCGTTGATCCACATCACGGCGATGGACAGCGTCAGACTCAGGGCCAGGTCCGGCCCCTCGACCAGCATGACAGGTTCAGCGTCAGGCGGGGTTATCAGACCCGCAGACGCCAGCAGAGAAATGGACAGCATCACCCCCGCAAAAATCAGGACGGCGCCAAGAACGCCCGTCACGATCGCTTTCAGAACCGAACGCGGACGCGATACGCCTAGGCTGGACAGGGGCCGCCCGCGAAACCGCGTATAGGCGATGACAGCGATGGATAGCAGGAGCGAGGCCCAGACGCTCCAGGACAAGGCGTATCCGCCGATCGTGACCTGCTCGAGGCTGAACTTGAGGCCGTAGCCCAGGAGGAAATATCCGCCGATCACGGCGACAAGGCTCAGGGCCGCTTCAAGCAGCCGGGGATGACCGTTCATCTCTGATCTCTTTTCTGTTCGACACAACCAACCGGCTGTGCGAGTTTTCTCGCATCTTTTCGCCGGATAGCGATTTCTTTAAATCGCATTTAAATTTATGTCAATGGAAGTTGGATAGGATGAAAAATACCTACCTCTTGATCCGCTATGGCGTATTGCTCTGGATCGGTCTGTCTGTCGCGGGCCTTGTCGGCCTCCTGGCGCAAGCCGGACTGGGCCTGCACATCCCCTTCATCACCTTCGATGAACGCGGTCCGGGCGCGCCCTCCTCTGCAGGGCTTCTGGGCTATGTGATCGCGCTCTCCAGCGGAGGGCTGTTCGTCGCCGCGCTCTTTCAGGGATATCTGACCGTCAAACGGCTCGAGACGATTGGCGAGAACTGGCGTCAGAGCGCGCAGGACCTGCGTCGACTGTCCGTCCTTCTGGTCATCGCCACCCTGGCGGGATTTATGGGCGACAGCCTGATCGAGACGATCGCGGTCATGCGGGCAAACGGTCTGCCAGCCCTCTCTCTGGTGCTCGACTTTCGGGATCTGAGCACCATCGTGATCAGCCTGATCATCTATCTGGTGTCCCGGGCGCTCGACATTGCGCAGGCCGAGATCGAAGAAAACCGCCAGTTCTTGTGAGACCCCATGCCCCTAGTGATCAATCTCGACGTCATGCTGGCCAAGCGGAAGGTCAAGTCCAAGGACCTCGCCAAATATCTGGGCCTGACCGAGACCAGCCTGTCCCTGTTCAAGTCCGGCAAGCTCAAGGGCATCCGCTTCAAGAATCTCGAGATGATGTGCGAGTATCTCGACTGCAAACCCGGCGACATTCTTGATTACGTGCCCGGCCCGTCTGAAGAGTCTGAGCGCGCGCCCGAAGACTAGAGATCGGGCGGCTCCACCATTCCGTCTTCCGCCTCTGGCCCAGCCGGACTGAAACTCCCGCGCCGCGCCTGCTCCAGCTGGGCCAGATGCAGGACGTCACGCGCCATCTGAGCGCCGATATAGGCGTAGGACACCACCCCGACCATGGTCACCACAAAGGCGGCGGCCAGAAGGCTGAGCACCCAGCCCTCGAGGTCTGAACCGCTCCCGAGTGCGCCCATGATCCCGCCCTCGAGGATCTGGTTGAAGATCACGAGAACCGTAATGGGAGCGGTGAAATTGACGATTGCGGTATAGCGGAACGCGGCCTCGGCCTGCTCCTTGCTCACAACGGCCAGGCCCGTGAAATAGGACAGCCCGGCCGCCCCCAGGCCAGCAAGACCCGTCTCAAGCCTTATGGCGCGATCAGAGCGCCTCATCGTCTTGACGCGATGGCTTCGCGTTCTGGGATTGAAGCCGGCCAGAGCGCCGAGGTTCAAAGCGGAACCAAGTGTGGCCAGAACGCCAAACTGCTTCTGGGTCTGCTCAAACAAAGCCTCAGCCGCCTCAACATCTTGGGCGTGCATCATTGAGTCTCGAACGCTCGCTCGACCGGCCAGTCCCCGGTCTCCGACCGCCAGGCGAGGCTGGCGACTTTCCACACGCCCTCCTGCCGCGCCAGCACGATGGTGTTGACCCCCGCGGCGAAGGTCTCGCCGGTATCCGCGCGCGTCGCTTCATAGGCGCTCAGGACCGTGGCGAGCCCGCCATAGACATGGGTCTGACGCCGGGTCTCGGCTTCGGTGAAGCCCATTTCGGACAGGCGCTCGGCATTGCGGCTGACATAATCCTCGATAGTGAGGGTCACGACGCGGTCCTCGCCATCGGGCTGCGGCGCCAGCACCGTCATCTGCGCGCCTTCAAGGAACATCGCCCGGAAGCGGTCCCAATCGCGCACCTCGCCGACCGGGCCCGAGATGACGTCATAGAGCGCCTCGACGGCTTCGCCCGGCGTTTCCTGCGCCAGGGCTGGCGCGGAAAGCCCCAATGCGGCCAAGCCCGCGCCAAAGATCATCAGATGTTTCATGACAGCGTCCTCCCCAGACTGAAAGCCTGATTGGGACCGCTCCCGGTCTTAAAGGCAAGTGAAGGCGCGTTAATACCGCTCCAGCGCGGCTTCGATTAGCGCATGGGCTTCCGGGCTGTCCCATTCCGCTTCGCCCGCCAGACGCCCGATCTCCTGACCATTGCGGTCATAGAGGATGGTCAGCGGCAGGCCGCGATTGGCGCTGCCCATCACGCCAAAGGCGATGCTCATTCCGGGGTCGAAATAGAAGTTCAGGTTCTCGAGCTCGTACTCTTCGAAAAAGGCGAGCGGCTCCTCGATCCGGCGATCCATGGAAATGGTGACGACCTCGAACGCGTCCGAACCATACCGGCCCTGGAGCGCGTCCAGATACGGCATCTCCACAACGCAGGGCGCGCACCAGGTCGCCCAGAAATTCACCAGCACGATCTTGCCGCGCATGTCCGCAAGCGTCAGCTCCTCGCCCGTTTCGGTGACAAGAGTGTTCTGCGGCTGGTCCGGCGCCTCGGGGACCGTTCGGAATTTCGCCATTGTCCCCACGGCGTAACTGTCGAGCGGGCCATGGGTGGAACTGACAAACGAACTGAAAATGACGTATAGGATGGCCAAAGCGCCAATGCCGCCGACCGCGATAATGCCCGTTTTCAATGTCGGCGTTTTCATTTCGACCTCTTTCCTACCGGTTCGTTCGCGAACCCCGCCCAAGGACGCATCGCCCATGACCGAAGATGTAAAACCCCAAAACGCTCAGGCCAGCGGAATCTGGGGCGGCCGATTTAACGCCGGACCTTCCGCCGTGATGCAAGCCATCAATGCGTCCGTGGGCGTGGATCAACGACTTTTTGAACAGGATATCGCCGGCTCCCTCGCCCATGCGCGGATGTTGGCCGCCTGCGGTGTGATTTCAAGCGAGGACGAGCAGGCGATCACCTCGGGCCTTGTCGCGATCCGCGATGACATTCTCGCAGGCCAGTTTGAGTGGAAGCCCGAGCTTGAAGACGTGCACATGAATATCGAGGCGGCGCTGAAGGACAAGATCGGCGCCCCTGCCGGCCGCCTGCACACCGCCCGCTCACGCAATGACCAGGTCGTGACGGACTTCCGCCTCTGGCTGCGCGGCGCTCTGGATGACGCGGCGAAGGGCCTGCGCGCCTACCAGGAAGCGCTGGTCAAACAGGCCGAGGCCCATGCCGACTGGGTGATGCCGGGCTTCACCCATCTTCAGACCGCCCAGCCCATTTCGCTGGGCCACCATCTTCTGTGCTGGGTCGAGGCCGCCGAGCGCGACCGGGGCCGCCTGCTGGATGCGCGCGACCGCCTGAATGAATGCCCTCTGGGCGCGGCCGCGCTAGCTGGCACCGCCTTCCCGATCGACCGTTCAATGACGGCGGACGCCCTTGGCTTTGACGTGCCCATGGCGAACTCGCTCGACGCGGTGTCCTCGCGCGACTTCGCGCTGGAAGCGCTGGCGGCGGCGGCGATTACGGCGGTGAACCTGTCGCGTTTCGCAGAAGAGATCGTCCTGTGGACTTCGGGTCGCTTCCGCTTCGCCCAGCTGACCGACGCCTTCTCCACGGGCAGCTCGATCATGCCGCAAAAGCGCAATCCCGACGCCGCCGAGCTGGTGCGCGCCAAGCCGGGCCGCATTTCCGGCGCGCTGCAGGGGCTGATCATTGTCTGCAAGGGCCTGCCGCTCGCCTATTCCAAGGACATGCAGGAAGACAAGCAGATGGTCTTCGACGCCTTTGATGACCTGGCGCTCGCGGTCGCGGCGATGACCGGCATGGCGTCCGATCTCAGCTTCAACCGGGACACGCTTGAAGCGGCGGCGGGGGAATCCTATTCCGACGCCACCGACCTCGCGGACTGGCTGGTGCGCGAGCTGAACATGCCCTTCCGTGACGCCCACCATGTGTCAGGCTCCGCCGTGAAGGCCGCCGAAGCCAGGGGCGTGCCGCTGAAAGACCTGCCGCTCGCCGAGTATCAGGCCATCGAGCCGCGCATCGACGACCGGGTCTTTACGGTGCTCTCCGCGCGTGCCTCCATGGAGAGCCGCACCAGCTATGGCGGCACCGCACCGGTGCGCGTCCGCGAACAGGTGCAGGCCTGGAAAGAGCATTTCGAGTTTGAGGCGGAGCTGTTTGACGCAGACGCCGATGGAGAGACGGCATGAAGAAACTGACCCTCGCCTTTCTGGGATTCGCGGCGGCGATGGTGTTGTCGGGCTGCGGCATTCGCGGTGATCTCGAACGTCCCCCGCCCTTCTGGGGACCGGACGAGCGCACCGATGAGGAGCGCGCCTATGAGACCGAGGACGCCCCCGCCGAGGCGCAAGCCGAGGCCACTGCAAACGGTGAAACCCGCTAGGGCTTTCCCCCGTGCAAAGCCGGTCCTGAGCGTATAGCCTTCCAGTCATGCAACGCTCGCACGCCTTCCTTCGCGCACGCATTGCGCTCCTGTGGGAGCGCGCGGCTCCGGTGCTGATCGGCCCGGCGGCGCTGCTGGGCGCCTATCTGGCGCTTGCCCTGTTTGGCGCATTCGAACGTCTGGGCGACCCCTGGCGGCTGATCGCGCTGGCGATGACGCTGGGCGCAGCCGCGGCCTGGATCCGCTGGAAACTGCCCTTGTTCACGGTTCCGGACCGGACCGAGATCGAACGCCGTGTGGAAGACGATAGCGGTCTGAAAGATCGTCCGTTCGAGGCGCTGCGCGATGCCCCGGCGTCTGGCGATCCGCAGCTCTGGTCCGCCCATATCGAGCGCATGAAGGCGCGACTTGCAACCGCAAGAGCGCGCCGCCCCAGAGCGGCCTGGGGTCGGCTTGATCCCTATGGCCTGCGCGTCAGCTTCGTCATCGTCCTGCTGACCGGCGGCTTCCTGGCAGGTGATCTGGCCGGCCCGCGTCTGGGGGACGCCTTCGCACCACGGCTTCTGGCGGGCGGCGGTCAGGATGCCCGCGTTGATCTCTGGGTTGAGGCGCCTGACTACACCGGTCGCCCCGCTTTGTTCCTGCGCGATCGCCGCACTGCTGAAATCCCGGAGGGCTCGACGCTTTTCGCCCGCATCGCCGGTCTCAATCGCGCGCCCAGCATATCCGGCGCGCCGTTCGAGACCGAAACCCTGTCCGAGGGCGTGCAACTGGCGCGCATCACGCCCCAGTCAGATGGCGTGATCAGCCTGCGGGCGGGCCGCCTGCGTGAAAGCGTGGACTTCACCCTGATTGAGGATACGCCGCCGCATCTGACCTTTGCAGCCGAACCCGAGGGCGATGCGCAGGGCCGGTTGAAGCTCGAATTTGTCGCCGAGGATGATTACGGGCTCAAGACGATCTGGCTGGAATACGCCCGGGCCCCGGCGGATGAGAGCCAGCCGGCCGCCGTCTTTCAGAGCCAGGAGATCACACCCGGTCAGATCCGCCCGTCTGAAGGCGGTCTGGATCTCGCCGAAATCGACCTGTCGCGCAGCCCGCTCGCCGGCGAGCGCGTGGTGATCCGGCTTGCAGGCGTCGATGGCGCCGGCCAGCGCGGGCAAAGCGGGGAGATGACGATCACCCTGCCCCAACGGGTGTTTCTCGATCCTCTGGCCCGGTCGGTCGCCAGCGAACGCCGTCGTTTCCTCCAGGTCGATGACAGCTACGCCGCCATGCCCGACGGCCCGCCGCGCGAGCGGCCCTATCTGGATGATCAGCCCCAGCGCCGTCTGGAACGCGCTCCTGACGAAATACGTCGCCTCGCCATGGCGCTCAACGCCGTCAGTGATGCGCCCTCCTCCTATTTCGACGATGCGATTGTCTGGATGGGCTTGCGCACCGCCCTGATGGAGGTGCGTCGGGCGCGCGAGCTTGATGAGCTTGATCATATGGAGGGCGATCTGTGGGACATCGCCCTGCGCGCCGAGCTGGGCAGTCTGGCCGATGCGGAAGCCGCGCTCGCCGCCGCTGAACGCGCGCTGGCCGACGCCCTGGCGCGCGGCGCGGACCAGATCGAGATCTCAGCCCTGATGGACGCCTTCGAGCAGGCCATGGACCGCTACATGCAGCTTCTGATGCGCGAGGCCGCTGAAGCGGGCCGCTTCGCCGAGGGCGGCGGGGGCGGCAACATGTCTGCGGACATGCTGGAGCAATTGCTGGAAGCCCTGCGCGAAGCCACCGAGCTTGGCGACACCGAAGGCTCGCGTCAGGCGCTCGCCATGCTGGCCGAACTCCTGCGCAACATGCAGGTCACCCTGGGGCAGGGCAATGGCGATGGAGAGGGCGAAAGCGCCGCCGCCCAGGCCATGCGCGAGGCGCTCGAGGAGCTGAGCGACGCCATCAATGAACAGCGCGGGCTGATGGAGGACACCTTCAACGCCCAGCGAGAGCAACAAGAGGGCCAGCAGGGCCCGTCCGGTCGCGACCCGCTGTCAGACCCGCTCGCGCCCGGCGAGCCTGAGCGCGGTGGTTCGACTGACGATTCCCTTGAGGGCCCGCAAAGCTTTGAACGTCAGGACGGCGCCTCGGGGCGTGGTCTGCAGGAGCTGGCGGAACCGCAGGAAAACCTGCCCGGCGGCCTTGGCGACATCGAAGACGCCATGCCCGGCAGCGAAGCCGGCGAGGACGCCCGACAGGCCCTGCAGGATGCCCGCCGCGCCATGGAAGACGCCGCCCGCGCCCTGCGTGAAGGGGATGGCGAGGACGCGCTCGCGCGTCAGGACGAAGCGCTGGCGGGACTGCGCAGTGCGGCGCAATCAGCCGCTGAAGCGCTGGAGCAGGAGCTCAATCAGGGTGAAGAGGGCGAGGGCAATGATCCGCTTGGCCGCGGCGCCGCGGAAGGGCAGGACACCCAACTGCCCAGCGAAAGCGAACGTCAGCGCGCCCGCGACATCCTGGAAGAATTGCGTCGCCGGGCCGCGGAGCGAGGCCGCCCGCAGGAAGAGCTCGACTATATCGACCGGCTGCTGGAACGCTTCTAGGCGCTAGTGATGATCGCTGGCGTGTGGCTGGGGCGCCGCGTGGTCTTCGGCCGCGCCGTGGTCATCACCCTGTGCGGCGCCATGATCTGCCGGGTCATGAGGATCATGCGACGCGGCGTCGCCGTGATCGGTCGCCGCAGGCGCGGCTTGTCCGCCCGAATGATCGCCCCCCGCATGAGCGTCACCATGTGACATCGCAGCGTCATCGTGAGCGGCCGTGGGATCACCATGAGCCGCTTCCGGCGTTGCGGCGCCCGTATCAGCGATGATCACCTCGACCCGGACCGCGCCCTCGGGCACGGTTTCCAGCGTCGTGTAGAACCGTTCGGCGCCGCCGCCCGGCAGAGAGGCGGATTCCAGCGCCACCGGCCAGCTTTCCAGCACCACGCCCTGAGAATCCAGAACACGCGCGCTCAGCGGCACGGTCGGGCGATCGCCGCCCGTAATGTTCTCCAGAACGCCTTCGACATGGAGACCGCCCTCTTCAAAGCTGGCGGTCAGCATGCCCACTTCCAGCCCGTAAGGGTTGATGTCCATGCCCACAGCGGCATAGGCGCCGGCGGTGCGCGGCCAGGTCTGCACGATATTGACGCGGAAGATCACCGCGCCGATCAGCGCCACGGCCAGGCAGGCGGCGACGCCGGCCCAGCCGGCGCCTTCCACGGCCTTGCGCTGTTTGAGGCGTTGCTGTTCGGCGCGCGCGCGCACGGCGGCGGCGGGCTTTTCACGAATCGATGGCGCGGGTTCGGCGTCAGCTTGCGGATCGGCCTCTGACGGCGCCGGAGACGGATCGAAAGAGGGCTCGACCGGCTCGTTCAGGGTCAGCCCCTCATCCTCCACGACCCAGGAGTGCGCACAGGCGGCGCACTTCACCTTGTTGCCGCGCGCGGCCAGGGCGTCGGCATCCACGCGATACTTCGCCTCGCAGCTGGGACAGGTCACGATCATGGACGGACGCCTCGCTTGTCCTGCATAGTCGACTTCGAATTCACGCCAAGCTGCGGTACGCCAGACCCATGAGCTCACACCCGAATGATCCGGCTCCAAACACGCCCGCCTTTGAAACGGCGGTGCGGTTTGATTCCGTGGGCATGCGCTATGGTCGGGGCCCGGAAGTGCTCAGCGACCTAAGCTTTGAGTTACCAAGCGGAAGTTTCCATTTCCTCACCGGACCGTCCGGCGCGGGAAAGTCTTCACTGCTGCGACTTATTTATCGCGCCGAGCGCCCGTCCCGTGGCCTGATCAATCTGTTCGGACGGGACGCCTCGCTTCTGCCGCGTGACGCCCTGCCGGCTCTGCGCCGTCGGATTGGCGTGGTGTTTCAGGACTTTCGCCTGCTCGACCATCTGACCGTCTTCGACAATGTCGCCTTGCCCCTGCGCGTCGCAGGCCAGGCGCGCTCAAGCTATGCCGAGGATGTGGCCGAACTTCTGGCCTGGGTCGGTCTGGGCGAGCGCATGGACGCCTTCCCCTCGACCCTGTCGGGCGGAGAGCAGCAACGCGCCGCAATCGCCCGCGCCGTGATCTCCAAGCCCGACCTGCTGATCGCGGACGAGCCGACGGGCAATGTGGACCCTGAGATGGCGCGGCGCCTGCTGCGCCTGTTCGTCGAGCTGAACCGGCTGGGCGCGACGATCCTGATGGCGACCCACGACCTGACCCTCGTGAACAGCCTGAACGCGCCGGTGCTGGAGCTGTCCGAGGGCCGACTGGTGGGCAAGGTGCGCGCCGCATGAGCCAGGACAAGTCCAAAGCCCAACGGGTCGCGCCGCTTCTGCCGCCTGATTCGGGGCGGGACCGACCGCTCTTCGCCGTGGCGGCGATCCTGGTCTTTCTGGCCTGCCTGTCCGCCTTCGGCGCCGCGGGCGCCTGGCGCGCGGCGGATGGCTGGACCGATCAGCTGACCGCCGAGATCACCGTCCAGATCCTGCCCGGCGAGGATCGTGATGCGGATGCGGACGCCGTCGCCGCCGCCGAAGCCATCGCCCGCCTGCCCGGCGTGACCGGCGTGATCGCCATGGACCGGGCCGAAGCCGAGCGCCTGGTCAGCCCCTGGCTGGGATCGGCGGACCTGCCCGAAGACCTGCCGGTCCCCCGGCTGGTGGCGGTGCAGATCAATGCCGACAACCCGCCGGCCAATGGCGCCATCGAGGCGCTGTTGGCGGACGAGCCCTATGAGATACTTGTCGACGATCATCAACGCTGGGAAGACGCTGTGCAGCGCGCCGCGAACGCCGTGCGCTATTTCGCCCTCGGACTGGTGCTCCTGCTGACCGTCGCCGCCGCGGCCGTGGTGGCCTTCGCCGCGCGCGCCTCGCTCGCCGCTCGCTGGGACGTGGCTGAAGCCCTGCATCTGGTCGGGGCGCCCGACCGCTATGTCACGGGCCTGTTTCAGGAACGGTTCTTCTTTCTGGGCCTCAAATCGGGTCTGACCGGATCCATCGCCGCGGCGCTCGCCGCCCTGGGGCTGGCGCAGGCCGGGGCGGCCTCTGGCGGCTTGTTCTTTGTGCCCACGCTTGAGCTGGGCTGGAGCGCGCTGATGATCCCGCCCCTCGCCGCCCTGATTGCAGCGCTCATCGCCGCCGTCGCCGCGCGCACGGCCGTCTCCAGCGATCTGAAGGCGCGATGGTCATGAGCGGCGGGCGGTTCCTCAGGCTGACCGCCTTCATCCTTCTGACCGCCTTCGTGGTGGGCTTTGCGCTGTTTGTACGCCAGGCCCGCACCTTCACCCCCGACGCCTCCGTGCGCGGACAGGCGATCGTGGTGCTGACAGGCGGCCCCAACCGCGTGAGCACCGCCGCCGCCTTGTTGCAGGACGGCTCGGGGCGACGTCTGCTCATCTCCGGGGTCAATCCGGACAGTCCGCCGGCTGATATCGCCGCCGCGGCCGGGGCGTCTCAGGCGCTCTTCGAATGCTGCGTGGATTTCGGACTTCAGGCCGCCGACACCATCGGCAACGCCGCCGAGACCGCCGCCTGGGCCCGCCAGCACGGCTATGACCGGATCATCGTCGTCACCAGCGACTATCACATGCCCCGCGCGCTACTGGAGCTGCAGGCGGCGATGCCGGATGTCCGACTGGTGGCCTATGGCGTGCCGGCGCCGGCGCCCTGGAGCGGCGGCCATGAAGCGCGGCGATGGCTGGTGGAGTATGTAAAATACGCCGCCGTCTATGGACGCGAACGCGTTCGCACGCTTTAAGCCCATCTGAACTGTCTAGGAGAGCTACGTGGCCGCACTCAGGTCTGCAATTTTCGTCGTCTGGATGTACGGGCTGATGGTGGTGATGGGGATTGTCTGCGCCCCGTTCCTGCTCGGCCCGCGCAGCGGCGTGAAAGGCTGCATGCGCGTCTATCTGGCCCTGGTCTTCGGCGGCCTCAGACTGATCTGCGGCATTCGCTATGAGGTCCGTGGACGCGAGCATCTGCCGAAGGGCGGCGCCCTCGTCGCCTCCAAGCACCAGTCCATGTTCGAGACCCTGGCCTTCTGGGCGATTCTGGATGATCCGGCGATCATTCTGAAGAAGGAGCTGGCCTATCTGCCCTTCTTTGGCTGGTACGCCATGAAGCTCAAGAACATCAAGGTGGACCGCTCCGCGGGCGCCAAAGCCCTGCGCGACATGCTCAAACAGGCCAGCCAGCGCGCCGAGGAAGGCCGTCAGGTCGTGATCTTCCCGCAGGGCACGCGCCTGGAGCCGGGTGAAAGCGACAGCTACAAACCCGGTGTCGTGGGGCTATACAAGGCGATGAAAACGCCCTGCGTCCCTGTTGCGCTCAATTCCGGCCTCTACTGGCCGCCCCATGGCTTCGTGCGCAGACCTGGCGTGATCATTGTGCAATTCCTGCCCGCGATCGAACCGGGCCTGAGCAAGGACGCCTTCATGGCTGAACTTCAAACCCGGATCGAGACCGCTTCGGACGCGCTTCTGCCGGCCTCCCATTCCGCCGAGACCGCAGCATGACCGCCCAAAACGCCCCGGCTCGCCCCCATTCCCGGCTCGGCCTGTATCTTCCCTTTGGCGCGCTCGCGCTGGCGATCGTCATCCACGCGGCCTACTGGGTGATCATGTCCGGCCAGATCCACACCGCCGCCGAGGCCTGGATCGAGGACAAGGTCGAGGCGGGATACGCCATTGACTATTCCACGATGAAGGTGCGCGGCTATCCGTTCCGCTTCACCATCCATCTGAGCGAAGCGGAAGTCAGCGCGCCAGCCACGGACGGAGGCTGGCGGATTTCCATGGACGCCGCCGCCGCCAGCGCCCAGTTCTACAATCTTGATCACTGGATCGTCACGCTGGGCCAGAACGCCATTCTGGATACGCGCATTGATGGCGAGCGCTCTCAATACGCCCTCGTCAGCGAGAAGGCGCGCCTCAGCCTCATCACCCGCAAGGGAGTCACGAGCCAGATCGGCGCGGAAATCAACGCCCTGTCCATTGAGGCCCTGTCCGGACCCGAACCGATGATCGGCGCCGTCGAGCGCTTTGCAATGAACGGGCGCATGGCCGAGACAGGCGAATTCATCAGCGGGTTCGAAATCGAAGGCATGCGGTTTCATGACAGCCAGCTCGACAATCCGCTTCAGTCCGCCTTTGGCGACACCGTCACGCTTGTTCAGCTTGATAGCGTGCTGACAGAATTCGACACCCTGTCCCTGGCGGGAGACCCGCTGGCCTGGTCCCGCGCCGGCGGCCGTCTTGTCATCCGGCAAACCCGGCTTGACTGGGGCCCGGCCGCCCTGACCGGGTCGGGCGAGATCACGCTGGATCGCGAGATCCGCCCTGCGGGTCGATTGAGCGTGGTGGTCTCCGACCCTGAAAGTCTGATTTCGGCGCTGGAAGACGCCCGCCTCGTCTATGACGAACAGGGCGCTGCGCTGCGTCTGGCGGCCATGATGGCGCCGCGCCGTGACGAGGGCATCGCCCTGCCCTTCCTGTTGCAGGATGGCGGCCTGTTCCTGGGGCCCGCCCGGATCGGCGAAGTCGGCGCACTGGACTAGGCGCCGCCGCAGACACGCAAAAGCCCCGGACGCCTGGCGTCCGGGGCTTTTTTCGACCGTTGAGCGCTGGCGCGCTTACGCCTTGGCGAAGGCCTCGAGCGCTTCAACCACGGCGCGGTTGTGCTCTTCCAGCCCCACCGAGATGCGCAGCGCGTTCGGCAAGCCATAGGGCTGCACGCCCCGCACGATCAGGCCGCGCTCCGCGAGGAATTTGTTCGCGTCATCGGCGGTCTTGCCCGGCGTTTCGGGGAAATGCACCAGCACGAAATTGCACACCGACGGCGTCACATCATAGCCCAGACCGCCCAGTTGCTGGGTCAGGAAGGCCAGCGAGCGGTCATTGTGCTCTTTGGACTTCTTCAGGAAGTCGCGGTCCTGAATAGCGGCGGTCCCGGCCTCGATGGCAGGCAGGTTGACGTTGAACGGGCCGCGCACGCGGTGGATCACATCCACCACGTCCTTGGGACCATACATCCAGCCCAGACGCAGACCGGCCAGGCCGTGAATTTTCGAGAAGGTGCGGGTCACGACCACATTGTCGTACTCAGCCACCAGCGCCAGCGGGTCTTCGTACTCCGGCGCATCGACGAACTCGCCATAGGCGCAGTCGATCACCAGCAGGGTGGAATCCGGTAGCCCCTCCCGCAGGCGACGGATTTCCGAGCCCGGGATCCAGGTGCCGGTCGGATTGTTGGGATTGGCCAGGAAGACGATCTTGGCGTCATCACCCGCCGTCTCGATCAGCGCGTCCACATCGGCGGTATAGTTCTTTTCAGGCGCAGACACGATCCGGGCGCCGGACTGCATCGCCACCAGACGATAGACCAGGAAGCCATACTGGCTCTGGACCACCTTGTCCTCGGGGCCGAGATAGGCCTTGCCGATCAGCTGCAGCAGCTCGTCCGAGCCTGCGCCGCAGACGATCTGTTCGGCCTTGAGGTTTTCCATTTTCGCGATGGCTTCGCGCAATTCGGTCGCGCCGCCGTCGGGATAGATGTGCAGCGAACTCGCCGCCGCCTTGAAGGCGTCCGCCGCCTTGGGGCTGCAGCCCAGCGCGTTCTCGTTCGAGGACAGTTTCACCGCCCCTTCCGGCGCGGCTGCGCCCGGCACATAGGGTTTGATGTCGAGAAGACCGGGACGGGGTTGGAGCGTCATGGTGCGCCTTTCTGCTCATCTTCATGCGGTGTGCGATCTGACCGAGGAGATAGCGCGGGCCTTGTGACGCCTTCAAGCGCCTTTCTGCGCACCCGCTGCGTCGCGCCGCCCGCGCGCACCGCGCCCACATGCTTGACCGCTTCACTCAGGATCAGTCCGCCAAAGGCCGGCCAGAGCCGCTCGCCCGCACTTTCAAACGCCCGCGCCGTCTTGGGTCCGCAAGTGAACCGCCAGGGCGGCGTGAACAGGGCGCGCGACCAGGCGATCGGTTCGAACAGGGAATCGCTGAGCAGGCCGGTGAGCTGGCTGCGCGTAAACGGTCGGCCATGACCGAAAGGGGTGGAATCTGCGCGCGACCACAATCCGGTCCGGTGCGCCGCGATCACCAGCAGGCGACCTTCCGGCGCCATCACCCGCCAGACCTCGCGCAGCAGGCGGGCGGGATCAGCCGCCTCTTCCAGAGCATGCACGAGGATCACCCGGTCAAAGAGCGCTTCCTTGAAGGCGAACCGTTGCTCGTCGCCCAGCATGCTCAACCCGCCCTTGCCCACACCGGGGGCGGGCCAGGGCACCGCGCCCTGGGCGGCGGGCATGAAAGCGATGGTGCGCCGCGCCCGCCCGCGGAAGGGCTCCAGATAGGGCGGCGCATAGCCAAATCCCAGCATGTCGAGCCCGTCCACATCCGGCCAGAGCGCCAGAATGCGACGCTGCACCATATCCCGCGCGGCCCGGCCCGGCGGGGTGCGGTAGAAGCGGGCGATATCAAGGGCGTCGGTTCGCATCGGTCAGCTCATGGCAAGCGGGTCGAGCCCCATGCTAGGCTCTTGACCTGATAAGGGTAAGACCCAGCTCTCGTTCAAGGGTTACACATTTGGGAGGCGGCCTGATGGCGCTTGAAATCCGGCAGTTCCCCTGCCTTCAGGACAATTACGGCTTTCTGATCCGCTGTTCGGAGACGGGCGCGACCGCCTGCATAGACACGCCGGAAGCGGATGTGATCCTGGAAGAATCCCAGACCCTGGACTGGCCGATCCGCGCCATCTGGAACACCCATCACCATTGGGACCATGCCGGCGGCAATGAAGCGATCCGGCAGGCGACGGGCGCCCGCATTGTCGCGCCCAGGGCCGAAGCGGCCACCATCGGTCATGTGGACCAGCCTGTCGCGGCCGGTGACGCGGTCGCACTGGGAAACCTGACCGCCCGGGTCATGGATGTCGGCGGGCATACGCTCGGTCATGTGGCCTACTGGTTCGAGGAGGCGGGCGTCGCCTTTGTCGGGGACAGCCTGTTCGCCCTGGGCTGCGGCCGGATGTTCGAGGGCACGCCCCAGCAGATGCAGGCCGGACTGGCGCGGTTGCGCGGTCTGCCGCCGGAAACCGTGATCTATTGCGCCCATGAATACACCCAGGCGAACGCCCGGTTTGCGTTGAGCGTAGATCCGGAGAACGCCGCGCTTCAGAGCTATGCCCGGCGCGTGGATGAGCTCAGGGCCGAGGACAAGCCGACAATCCCCACGGTTCTGGCCGCCGAATGTGAATCCAATCCCTTCCTGCGTTGGGATGACGAGGGTCTGCGCGCCCGGCTCGGTCTGCAAGCGGCCAGCGATGCAGAGGTGTTCGCCGAACTGCGTCGGCGCAAGGACAGCTTCTGATCAGGCGGCCTTGCGCTGCTCTTCAAAGCTCAGAACGCTGTCATAATCGAGCAGGAGGGCGCGGCCTTCCGCAACCGGAAGCTCTGACGCCTTGCGATCACCCTGCCAGAACCGCCAGGACGCGCAGACATGCTGGATGCGGCTGATATCGTCGCCCATCTCGACAAAGAGTTCCGGAGCCGCATTCAGGAAGGATGACAGGGCGCCGCCATCACCGTGATTCAGAAAACGTGCGAACTGATCATGGTACTGCTGAAGCTTGGTCTGAACCCGGGCCCAGCGCTGCTTGGCCTCGCTGGACACGCCCGCCACCAGCTGGCGGTACTCGTCCCGGTCTGTCGCATGCAGCTGGCCCAGATTGAGGGCGTTGATCGCGGTCAGGAAGTCTGACAGATCCTTGCCGCAGGCCCCGGCGCGCCAGCAATAATACAGCGTGCCCTTCCAGCCATTCATGCTCAGCCGGTACTGATCCGGCGTCATGTTCAGCGCGCTGCGCAGCACATCCAGCTTCTCGGATTCATGGTCCTCGAAGAGGGTGTTCGCCAGACGACGCGCCTGCAGGAGCGAGCCGTCCTGGGCCGTGTTGAGCGCACGGCGCACCAGCAGATTGATCTGGCCCGCAACGAACTCGCTGATCTGGGAAACCTCCTGTGCGCTCATCTGGAAATAGGCGTCAGACACCTTGCGCTTGGAGCGACGGAAATGATCATAAAGCAGGTAGGGATCGAAGGACGGCAGGGCGCAGAGCTCGCGCAGGCGCGCAATATCCTCCCGGAAACGCGGCAAGGTCTTGGCGACGCCCAGATGGGTGCTGAGTTTCTCGGCGAGTCCCGGATCCTCGACAAAAATGCTGTGTCCGCCTGAATCGAGATTCGTCTCGGACATCGGAATGATGATCTTGGTGGCCGAGATGCGGGCGCCGCTGACCTGCTCGCGCTCCCAGGCGCGCAGGGTGTGTTTCACAATGAAGCTGGTGTTCAGGCGTTTGGTGTTGAACATGGAGGTCTTGCTGGTCAGACCCAGAGCGCCGGCGCTTTCCTGAACAGACAGCAAATCCATCACGCGGCTTGTCGAGCCACCCGATTTGAGCAATTTCAGCTTACCAAAGGTATTCTGGGTCATGAACCTGCGCCTGTTCTGTTCCGGGAATGTCTTGCAAAAATCAGGCCAATAGGAGCGCGCCATGACGCCATCCGGAGATATGGGAGTCAACGAGATCATCCGGATGCTGGGCATGAAGCCCCATCCCGAAGGCGGACACTATGTCGAGACCTGGCGGGACGCCCCCGGACCGGATGGTCGGGCCCGCTTCACGGCGATCTATTTCCTGCTGGCGGCGGATGAAGTGTCCCGCTGGCACAAGGTGGACGCGGCCGAAACCTGGCTGTGGCAGGCGGGCGCCCCCCTGTCGCTAAGCTGGAGCGAGGATGCGACAACCGCCCGCCATCAAAGACTCGGCCCCAATCTGCGCGCGGGCGAACGCCCGCAACAGGTCATTCCCGCTCATGCCTGGCAAACGGCGGAATCCCTTGGCGCCTGGACGCTGGTCAGCTGCCTGGTGGCGCCCGGGTTCGAGTTCGACGGTTTCGAGCTGGCGCCGGAGGACTGGCGGCCGGGGCCGGACGGCGCGCCTGGCTAGGGTCTAGCGCGGCGCCGGGTTTTCAAAACTGCGACGGATCAGGGCCGAGCTGGGTCGCCCCCCATATCCCAGCGACGGGGTGATGGAGACATCCAGCACCTGCCCGTCATAGCTGACCTGGGGCGCCTCGCCGATGCCCAGCCGAACCACTTCAAGCTCGCGCACCGTGCGGCGCGGCGCCAGATCAGCGCCCCGGCGCACCATGCGCATGGCGTCGGCCATATACGCATTGCCTTCCGGGTCGAGCGCCGTGAGCTCCGCCAGCACCTCCTTGCGGGAAATCTGGGCCAGAGCATGCGCCATCTCGGTGGCCACGCGCTCAAGCGCTTCGCCATCCATGGGTTCGGCGGCGAGCGGCTGGGCCTGTCCCACGGGTTCGACGATCACGCCGTCGGGACGGTCAGACGGGAAATAGGTCCAGCCGCCCAGATTGGACTGGCGCAGCAGCATGCGTCCGGTATCGGTGATCCAGACTTCGCCGCCCCCGGCCGCCCGCACCTGATGAACAGCCATGATCTCGTCATCGTCATCCGCGCGGATGAGCGGCATGGAGGCCGAACGATCAAATGTGAAGCCGCCGCGTCCGTCCGCGCGCTCGAACCATAACGAACGCTCTACGGTCTGGACTTCCTGCCCCAGCATGCGCCGGAACGGGTTGCTCTGTGCGACGCCTTCTCCGGTTCCGAGCGCCCACAGACCGGCGCTGAGAACGAGAAGGACAAGAATTCCACGTTTCATGAAGGCACAGTGTAATCCGCTTCACGGCGATTTCGAGGCGTGAGCGCGGCTTGTCTGCGCTCGGCCCGACCCTGTTGCCCTCAGGTCATATATTGCCCGCCATTCGCGGTCAGCGTCGCGCCCGTGATGAAGCCCGCGTCGTCAGAAGCGAGGAACACCACGCAGCGGGCAATCTCGTCTGCCTCGCCCAGACGACCGGCGGGAATGGTCGCGATGATCTGGTTGCGGATCTCCTCGGGCACGGCCATCACCATCTCGGTCGCCACATAGCCCGGGCAGATGGCGTTCACGGTCACGCCCTTGCGCGCGCCTTCCTGGGCCAGCGCCTTGGTGAAGCCCAGATCCCCGGCCTTGGAGGCGGAATAATTGGCCTGGGCGAACTGGCCTTTCTGACCGTTGATCGAGGAAATGGTGATGATCCGGCCAAAGCCGCGATCGCGCATCCCGGACCAGACCGGATGGGTCATGTTGAAAACGCCATTCAGGTTGGTGTCGATCACTTCGCGCCACTGCTCGGGCGTCATCTTGTGAAACGGCGCATCACGCGTGATGCCGGCATTGTTGACCAGCACATCGACCGGCCCCAGAGCCTGCTCGACCTGACGGATGCCTTCCGCGCATGCGTCATAATCGGCGACGGACCATTTGAACGCCGGGATGCCGGTCTCTTCCGTGAACTGCGCCGCAACAGAGTCATTGCCACAATAGTTCGCGCCAACGGCGTATCCGGCGTTTTTCAAGGCAATTGAAATCGCACGACCAATTCCCCGCGTGCCCCCTGTCACCAAAGCTGTTCGCCGCATCTCGATTTCCCCTTTGTCCTTCGGGCCAAACTCGGGTTATGCTGCGCAGCATAACAATATGGCGCTCGCAGCAATCATGATGGGAGCGCCTGCCTTCGAGCCTTCGCGCCGCACTTGATTAATGACGTTGAATGCCAGCTGAGTCGAGCCGGTTATTCCGGAGAGTTCGAAGCAAGAGACCAGGGACCGCAGGGAGGACAACGCGTGACCGAGACCAAGACGTCTGACGCCGTGATCATCAAGAAATATGCGAACCGGCGGTTATATGACACGTCCGCCAGCCGCTATGTGACGCTCGACCATTTACGCGAGCTGGTCCGGGAAGGACGCGACTTCAAGGTCATCGACGCCAAGTCCGGTGACGATCTGACGCGGGGCGTTCTCGCCCAGATCATCTTCGAGGAGGAGTCCAAGGGCGAGACTCTGCTTCCGGTCGAATTCCTGCGCCAGCTGATCTCCTTTTATGGCGACTCCATGCAATCCATGGTGCCGAGCTATCTGCAGATGTCGATGGAGACCTTCGCGCGCCAGCACCAGGCCATGCGCGACAAGATGGCGGGCGCAATGGGCGAGGCCATGGGCGGCAATTCCATGGCCATGCTGGAGGAACAGGCCAAGCGCAACATGGCGATGTTCCAGCAGGCCATGTCCATGTTCACCCCCTTTTCAACCGGCGCCTCCATGGGCGACATGCCCGGCGCGTCCTCTCAGGAGTCCTCGGCCAAGTCTGACGACGTGCAGGCGCTGCGTGCGGAGCTGGACGCCATGCGTCAGAAGCTCGATCAGCTGGCCTCCAAGGAGTGATCCGTCCCGAACTGAAACGCGATCACGGTTAATGGCGCGTTTAGAGACGTAAACGAAGCGTTAAAACTGGCCTGGACCTTGCTCGGTCCAGGCCATGTTTGTTTATGGCTCACACTCCGCGCGCCGCCCCGCGCTCCCGGCTCCGACCTCTTCGCGTTCGGTGCAGGTGCACCCGACCGAGCGCACGCACGAGCGGCAGGAAGACCGTCTCGGCCCTGCGACCTCGGAGCGTCGAGGCCGGCGTCGCACGGACGCACCGGTCGAACCGGCGGTCGCCCGCATCACTAGCGCAACCGGCGTTCAGCTTCAGGCCGATTTTCCGCACCCGCGCCGCGGTCTGCGCGCCGACGCCAGCGAACGGGCCCGCTACGCTCGCGCGTATGACAATGCGCAAAGCCTGAGCGCGCCCGCGCCGAAGCGCGGTCAGGAGCGGTCCGCATGAGCGCGTTGTTCACCCTGGACAATATCGAACACCGGTTCAGCCCCGTCTGGGACGGGGTGTGGGTTCTGGCATTCCTGTTCGTGATGATCTAGGCGCGGCCTAGTGCGCCGGACTGTCGCGCAGCGCCAGCACATCCTGCGCCTTGCGATTGGCCAGCCAGGCCGTCGTGATTGACCCGCCAGTCTGCTGGGCCTCGATCCGGATCGCGGTGATGTCCGCCTGCAGGTTCACCGCCAGCTGCGCCGGGTCATGATCACCGGACACCTCTCCGGTCTGCTGCGCCTGACGGAAGCAGGTCTCGAACGCTGCGCGCATCTTCAGAAGATAGGCCTGCGCCCGGTCGCGCAATTCCGGTTCGTCCTCCGTCGCCTCGAGGGCGGTCTTGACCAGCATGCAGACCCGCACGGGCGTCTCGCTGGCCAGATGCTCCCTGCCGAAGGCGCGGACAAAGTCCGCCAACGCGTCAAGCACGGTGGGCGAGGCCTCGAGACGCGCATCCAATGCGGCCACCGTCTCGTCGAAATAGCGTTCCAGGCAGGTCAGGTAGAGGGCGTGCTTGCTCTTGAACGCCGCGTAGATGCTGCCCGGCTTCATGTTCAGCGCCGCCTCGAGATCCTTCAACGAGGTGGCGTGATACCCCTTGCGCCAGAACAGGTCCTGAGCGGCCTTAAGCGCTTCATTTCGATCATATGGCGCGGCGCGTTGCATGACAGGCCCCCTTTCGCCCCAGTCTACTCCGGGAAAGCCCGCACAGCATAGCTCACATTTGAGTGATTGCTCAAATTTATTATTGAGTGATCACTCAAAGAGTCCTAGCTCTCGCCTGCCCCTCCGCCGGGGCCAGCGAAAGGATCACGCCATGACCGAGTTCACCCTTCACACCGCCGACACCGCGCCAGAAGCCTCACAGCCCTTGCTTGAGAAGTCTCAGCAAGCCTTCGGCATGGTGCCGGGCCTTCACGCCGTAATGGCGGAAGCCCCTGAACTGCTGGACGCCTATCAGCGCGTGCATGCGCTGTTTCAGAACACCAGCTTCAATGCCGAAGAGCTGACCGTGGTCTGGCAGACCATCAATGTGGAAAACAACTGCCATTACTGCGTGCCGGCCCACTCCTTCATCGCCAGGAGCATGAAGGTCGATGACGCCATCAACGAGGCCCTGCGCAATGAAACTCCGCTGCCGGACGCCCGTCTGGAGGCGCTGCGGACCTTCACCCTGAAGCTGATCCGTCAGCATGGCGTGATGTCGGATGAAGACATGCAGGCCTTCTTCGACGCCGGCTTCTCCCAGCGCAATGTGCTTGAGGTGATCCTGGGCTACAGCCAGAAGATCATGTCCAATTACACCAATCATGTGGCGCACACCCCGGTGGACGCCCCGTTTGAAGCCTTCGCCTGGTCGCGCAGGGACTGAGGTCCGGCTTCTCGCGCCAAAACGAAAACGGCCGGCTCGAGGATCGAGCCGGCCGTACTTCTGCGTCTCTGGCGGTCCGTCTAGCCGGCGCCGAGGTCGCGACGTGCGGAGATTGCCGTCACGGTGAAGCCCGCCACCACGTCGAGCAGGGCCATGACGATCAGCAGGAAGAAGGTCGAGGTCGCAAAGACCGGCACCAGCAGGAAGAGCAGGATGCCGATCAGCAGCGTCGCCATGGACAGGCCATGGTTCAGCAGCGACGAGGTTCCCGAACTGGCCGAACCGATCATCTCGATGAACAGCATCACAAGGCCCAGCGTCAGGATGAGGTCGGCCGCCGACACCGCCCAGTCGCCGCTGGGCAGGCCCAGGGTGAACAGCGCATTGGTGAGCATGGACGCGCCCTCGGCGCCGAAGAAGGCGTCGCTATAGGCCACCAGGGCGTAAATCGCCATCGGTATCAGAAGCTTCGGAAAAATCGTGAACATGTTGAGCCCCCCGCTCTGTTGAACTTGCGCTTCAGAGCTGGCGAGCCCCACAGCAACACCTGAACCCGTTGAATCGGCCATGGTCGGCCTCCTATCCCCGTCGCCCGTCCACCACCGGCGCCGGATTGGACCGGAGCCTCTAGATCTCGTCCCAGCCGCCGGGCTGACGCGCACGACTGTTGAGCCACATTATACCTAACATATCGCTCAACGAGGCGAAAAGACGGCCCAGATTGGTATATTTCGATTGTCCCGCCATGCGTGGCCTGTGGCCCACATCGCGGAATTCCACATGATAGCCTTCACGCTTCATGAGGGCGGGGAGGAAACGGTGCTGGTGATCAAAGAAGGGCAGGAGCAGATAGGCGTCCCGGCGGAAGGCCTTGAGCCCGCATCCGGTATCATCGGCGTCGTCATTGAGAAGCGCCTTGCGCACGCCATTGCCGAGGCGCGACGCCGTTTTCTTCCATTCGCTGTCCTGACGCCCGACCCGGCGTCCCGCCACCATGCCCGTGCCATCAGGCTCGGCGATCAGGGCGTCCACGAGCGTGGGGATGTCCGCCGGCGGGTTCTGACCGTCGCCATCCAGCATGCAGATGAAGGGAGCCCTGGCGGCCAGCACGCCCGTGCGAATGGCGCGCGATTGTCCCGCATTGCGGTGATGGGCGACAATGCGCAGCGTCGGAACGGTCTCCTTGGCGGCGATCAGTTCAGACAGCGTCCCGTCCGTGCTGGCGTCATTGATAATGACGATCTCGTGCGAGCGGTCCTTGAGAACGCCATAAATCTCTTCCACAAGGCGCGCGGCATTGCCCGCCTCATTGTGCATGGGGGCGATAATGCTCAGCTCAGGGCGGGAATCGGTCATGAAACGCTTCGTCTTGGACGGACTTGCTTGAAGAATATCTCGCCGCGTTTCATACCGATTATTGAGACAGACGCACGACCTTTTTCTGTTTTCCTGCGCCCGGGCCGTTCATGTTGTTGCAAGATCGCCTGATAAACACCGAACGGGCCCGCCTGTTCATTGCCCTGCTTGCGCTCGTTGCGAGCCTTGCGGGAGTGTTCACCCTGCCGGTTCTGGATCGGGACGAAGCGCGCTTCGCCCAGGCCAGCGCGCAGATGGCCGAGACCGGCGATATCATCGATATCCGCTTCCAGGATCAGCCCCGCCACAAGAAACCCATCGGCATTTACTGGATGCAGAGCCTGACCGTCGCCGTGACGACCGGACCCGCGGCGCGCGAGATCTGGACCTATCGCCTGCCTTCGGTGCTGGGGGCGATGCTGGCGGCGCTCAGCGCCTTCTGGGTCGGGCGGCGGCTGTACGACCATCGCACGGGCGTTTTCGCCGGCGCGCTCGTCTCGGTCAGCCTGCTGCTCGCCAGCGAGGGCGGCATCGCCAAGACCGACGCCATGCTGGCCGCCATGACCGGGCTGAGCGTGCTGGCGCTCGTTGAGGTCTGGCTGGCGGAAACGCCCGCCAAACGCCGCAAATGGGCGGTGCTGATGTGGGTGTTCGTGGCGCTGGCCGCCCTGATCAAAGGCCCCGTCACTCCGATCATGATGGCTCTGGCCGTACTGGCGCTCTGCGCGCTCGAGCGGCGCCTCGTCTGGCTGAAAGTCTTCTTCTACTGGCCGGGCCCCGTTCTGGCGGCGCTGATCATCCTGCCCTGGCTCATCGGCGTTCAGGTCGTTTCCGAAGGGCGTTTTCTGACCGAAGCGCTCGGCGGGGACATGGCGCCCAAGGTCACCTCGGGGCATGAGGGCCATGGCGCGCCGCCGGGCAGTCATCTCCTGTTGCTGCCGCTCCTCTTCCTGCCCGCCATCGTCAGCCTGCCCGCCGGGATCGCCAGCCTCGTCAAGGACTGGCGCGAGCAGACGCCGGACGCCCGGGCTGCGCGCCTGCTGGTCGCCTTCATCGCGCCCGCCTGGCTCTTGATCGAGTTTCTGCCCACCAAGTTGCCGCACTATTCCCTGCCGATCTATCCGGCGATCGCCGTGATCTCCGGGCTCGGATTTGTGCGGTGGGGACGGGTGGAGCGCCGCTGGCGTCTGCTGGGACTGGGCCTTCTGGCTTTGGGCGTCATTTTGGCTTCAGGCGTACTGATCGCCCTCGGCATCCGCTTTCACGGCGCGCTCTGGGCGGCCTATCTGGCGGCGGCCCTGATGCTGTTTTGCGGGCTGGCGGCGACCTTCGCCCTCTATATGCGGCGCTATGACCTGGCGCTGATCGCGCTCGTCGTCCTCGGGCTGAGCTGGCACGGGCTGGGCCGCGGCGTGGTCGCGCCCTCCGCCTCGATCCTCTTTCCCTCGGGCCCCGCGGCCCGGGAAGTGGCGGACCTGCGCACCCTTGTCCCCGACGCCCCGCTGATCTCCACTTACACCGAGCCCAGCTTCGTCTTCCTGACCCGGGGCGAGGTGGAATTGCGAGATGCCGACGCAATCGCTGCGCAACTGGCCAGCGGAGACCTCGATTTCTCCGCTCCGCGCCTTTACGTCTTTGATCTCAGCCGCTGGAGCGACTCCGCGGCCCAGACGCTTCGTCCACTTGTCCAGCGCGCCTGCGCGGTCCGGCTGGTGGACGGGTTCAATTATTCACGCGGCGACGACACGGTCCTGTTGATCGCCGCGACCGGCTGCAGCCCCGATGCTGCAACCGAGCCTTCAGGGAGTACGCCATGAGCCGCCCGATCGAGATTGTGGAAGTCGGTCCGCGCGACGGACTGCAGAACGACCCGGTCCTGCTGGACACCTCGGTCAAACTGGAATTCATCGAGCGGCTGATCGAGACCGGCGTGAAGCGCATGGAGGCGGCGAGCTTCGTCAATCCCAAGGCCGTGCCCAAGATGGCGGATTCCATCGAGGTGATGGCGCAGGTTCCGCGTGATCGCGGCGTGTCCTTCATCGGACTGGCGCTCAATGAGCGCGGCATGCGTCAGGCCATCGAATCCCGCTGTGACGAGATCAACTATGTGATGGTCGCCTCTGAAGGCTTCGGCAAACGCAACCAGAACGCCACGCCGCAGGACACCGCTGACCTTCTGGACCGCATCGCGGTGCTGGCCCATGACGCGGCCATCCCGTTGTCGGCCACCATCTCGGTGGCCTTTGGCGATCCGTTCGATGGCGAGGTGGACCCGGCCATTCTGGGCGAGTTGGCCGGACGCGCCGCCGCCGCGGGCGCGCAGGAAATCGCGCTCGGGGACACGATCGGCGTCGCGACGCCCTGGCAGGTGAAGAAGGCGGTCGACATTGTCCGGGACGCCGCGCCGAAGGCGCGTCTGCGCCTTCACTTTCACAACACCCGCAACACCGCCATCGCCAATGTCTTCGCCGCCGTCGAGGCGGGCGTTGATGTGATCGATGCCTCTGCCGGAGGGATTGGCGGCTGTCCCTTCGCCCCCAAAGCCACCGGCAATGTGGCGACCGAGGATGTGGTCTACATGCTCGAACGGGGCGGCTTCAGCACGGGCATTGATCTGGACAAGATGATCGAGACGGCGCACTGGCTCGAACAGGTCGCGCTCAAGCACCCCATCGAGTCCGCGCTCTCGAAGGCGGGGCCGTTTCCGCCCCGTTGAACCTCACATTCCCCGTCCAGTGGAACCGGACGCGAGATGCCTCGTTAGACAGTTTCTCTACTCGCAACTGACGAGGCCTGAGGCATGGACAGCAAGAGCAATTACTGGCGCTTCGCCGCGATGATCGGGACGTCGTCCCTGGTCATGTTCATCCTGATGTATTTCAATACCTTTGCGCTCGAGCATGTGCGCTGGAGCGAAACCCGCTTCTACATGACCTTCGTCATGGGCGCCGCCATGGCCGTGGTCATGCTGTCCTTCATGTTGGGCATGTACAGGAATGCGAGGATCAATCTCGGCATTTACGCCGGCAGCGCCGTTGTGTTCGTGCTGGCGTTGTTCCTGGTGCGCTCCCAAGTGACGGTGGGTGATCAGTCCTACATGAAGGCCATGATCCCGCACCACTCGATCGCCATCATGACAAGTGAACGCGCCGGCATCGAGGATGTGCGCGTGCGCGAACTGGCGGACGGGATCATTGAGGCCCAGCGCCGCGAGATCAAGGAAATGGAGTGGCTGATCCGCGACATTGCCGAGAACGGACCGGCGACCAGCCAGGCCGAGGCGGAGGCTCGCCCGATGCCTGAATTTGAAGGTCAGTTGAATCCGCAAGAGCCTGCCGGCTCGGATGTGCCCTAGACGATCGGTGATCTAGAGTTCGGACGCGGGCAGCTTGCCGGCGGTCCGGGCCTGGATCTGAAACAGCACCGAGCGCATCACTGCGCCCACCAGAAAGACCGGCCCGAGCACGAACCCCTGCAAGGGTCCGACCACTCCGCCATGCAGGGTGAAATAGCGCGCCAGACCGAGCGCCTTGAAGATCTCCACCTTGATCTGGCTGATCTTGGATGTGGAGCCCACATGGGCGATCTCGACGCGGGGCTCGAAAATCACTTCGCCGCCTGCATCACGGGCGCGCTTGCAGATGTCGATATCCTCGACATGCAGGAAATAGCCTTCGTCAAACCCCTCCAGCCGCTCAAACCCGCGCCGGGTCATCAGCATGGCCGCGCCCGAAACGGTCGGCATGGCGACCGGCCTGGATGGCAGC
The DNA here is from genome assembly GCF_000152745.1 of Oceanicaulis sp. HTCC2633. Lineage (GTDB taxonomy): Bacteria > Pseudomonadota > Alphaproteobacteria > Caulobacterales > Maricaulaceae > Oceanicaulis. The sequence goes on along the minus strand of NZ_CH672428.1, from coordinate 2,536,693 downwards.
GGTTCATGCTCGCGGTGAAAGGCGCAGGACAGACCCAGGAAACCGGTCAGGGCCGACCCCAGCGTCAAGGCGCCGCGACGCGCGCCGCGCTGTTCCCGGCCGTCCGGCCCGATCAACCGGGCCCCTACTATGGCCGGCTCTGCTCGCCCCTGAACGGTCTTGAGAAGCCGGCTGGCGTCCCCGGGCTTGAGCACGGCATCAGGATTGAGAAAGAGCAGCGCATCCCCGCGTGCGGCCTGCGCGCCGATATTGCAGCCTTTGGAAAAGCCGAGATTTTCACCGGTATGCACCAGTCTCAGCTTGGCGTCGTGGCGGGCGCGTTGCTCAAGCTGCTCGACCATTTCGGGTGGATTGTCGTGATTGACGAGGACCAGTTCGTCAATGTCCGGGGCGGCGAGGACGGAATCCACGCATTCAAGCAGAACGTCACCCGTGCGGAAGGTCACGATGACGGCTGAAATTCCTGATCGGACTGGCTGATCCACGTCCGTTCCCCCGCTCACTCATCTTCCGGCGCATCATCCGCCGAAAGAATGTAGCCTTTTGTGTCGCGCGCCGGCCCCTCGCGTAGCGCCCAGACCTTCCACCACGCCACATCCAGGCGAGGTGTCGGAGCCGGATCATACCCCCAGGTCCCGCCGGGCCGACACCGCAGAACGCGGCCCGCGGCCAGCCAGGAGCCGCGCCACAATCCCTGTTCGGTCACGCATCCCACTGCGTAATTCGAACAACTGGGCTGATGACGACATCGTACGCCAAAAGCGTAGAGCACCGGAGACAATCCGATCTGATAGGCGCGAAGCAGTACCAGTCCTACGCGAGTCGGCAAACGTGTAATTCCAGCTCGTTCGCACATTAGAGGCCCAGTTTCACACACGATCAATCCAAATCTGGCCGGGACCGGCTACGCCGCTCTCAGTCCTGCGACAACGCAGCTTCAAACGCCTGCTCGGCGGCGTCAAACGCCAGCATTATGGAGCCGTGCCGCTGACGATAGGATGCGGCGGGTTGAAGCGCCTTGAGGGCGGAAAAACGACCATTCGGCGCCGGGGCGCCCTCTTTCAGCATCAACCTAAGCGCCTCCCGCGTCACGCGAATTTCTTCAAGGTCAGCGCCGAGGGCCGCGCGGGCGAACACGCTGGCGCTGGCCTGGCCTAGGGCGCAGGCCTTCACCTCGAGCCCCAGATCGGCGATGCGGCCATCCGCGACCTTCAGATCCAGCGTCAGCTCGGACCCGCAGATGCGCGAAACCCTGCTGGCGCTGCCGTCAGGGTCCGGCAGGCGGCCGATATGGAGAATATCGGCCGCCAGCTCCAGAAGGTCATTGGTGTAGATCTCGCTCATGGCGATTATGTCCGCACCCCGGCGGGCGATTTCAAGACGTCAGTCCTTGAGCCGCCAGGTCGCCCCTTCCGGCCCGTCATCCACCTGGACATTCTTGGCGTTCAGGATTTCGCGAATGGCGTCCGCCTTCTCGAAATCCTTGGCCTGACGCGCCGCCAGCCGTTCGGCCAGAAGCTGGTCGATCTCGGCCCGCAGCGCTTCATCAACCGTATCAAGACCGAACCAGGCGTCCGGATCCTGGTCAAACAGGCCCAGCAGGCGCCCCGCCGCCAGAAGCTCGCCCTTGGCCCGGGCCTGCGCGTCCTCGCTGTCGGCCTTGTTGGCGCGCCCGGCGATCTCGAACAGCGCCGCCAGCGCCTTGGGCGTGTTCAGATCATCCAGCAGGGCGTCCATCACGGCTTCGGGCGCAGCGACATCGGCCGCGTTGACCCCTTTCAGGCGCCGGAGGACGCCATAGAGCCGGTCCATGGACCGCTGGGTGTTCTCCAGAAGCTTGGCGTTCCAGTCGAGCGGCGCGCGATAATGGCCGGTCATCAGGGCGTAGCGGATCACCTCGCCCTTCACCCCGTTCTGCAAGAGGTCATTGGGCTTGATCACATTGCCGAGCGATTTGGACATCTTCTCGGACGCCATCGACAGAAAGCCGTTGTGCAGCCAGTAGTTCGCCAGAGGCGCGCCCGCATGGGCGCAGACGGACTGGGCCACCTCGTTCTCATGGTGCGGGAAGACGAGATCGCCGCCCCCGGCATGAATGTCGATGGTCTCGCCGAGTGTGGCCTCGATCATGGCCGAGCATTCCAGGTGCCAGCCCGGACGGCCATCGCCGAAGGGCGCTTCCCAGACCGGCTCACCGGGCTTGGACGGCTTCCACAGCACGAAATCCGCGGGGTCCTTCTTGTAGGGCGCCACTTCCACGCGCGCGCCCGCGATCATGTCGTCGAGCGAACGCCCGGACAGCTTGCCGTACTTGTCGTAGCTGCCGACCGAGAACAGCACATGCCCTTCGGCGGCGTAGGCGAAACCGTCCGCGATCAGCTTTTCGATCATGGCGATCATCTGGGGCATGTGCGCGGTCGCCGCCGGCTCGAGCGTCGGCGGGGTGATGTTCAGCGCCGCGCTGTCTTCGCGATAGATCGCCGCGTACTTGTCCGTGATCACGGAAATATCAACGCCGGCGTCAGCGGCCGCCTTGTTGATCTTGTCATCCACGTCCGTGATGTTGCGCGCATAGACCACATGCTCGGAGCCATAGATGTGACGCAGCAGCCGGAACAGCACGTCAAACGCCACCGGCGGGCGGAAATTGCCAATATGGGCCTCGGAATAGACCGTCGGACCACACACATACATCGTCACCCGGTCGGCATCGATCGGGACGAAGTCGCGCTTCTTGCGCGCTGCGGTGTCGTAAAGCGTGAGGACGGTCATCTGAACTTTTCCAAAGTCTGAGCGCAGCGCAGGGATTTGCGTTGCACCAAGGTGCCGGTCTACAACGTCGTCCGCTTGGGAAAAAGACTTGTTACGGCATTGGACTTTTGAAATGCCGAAACTAACTAAGCGCTGGACGCGGTGAAACCCGCTTCCCGGAGGATAACATCTAGACCCGGCGCGCGCCGACGGCTTCCCCGTCCCGCCCTGCTGGATCCGGAAACCGGTACTTCGTCGTTCTGTCCTGCGCAGGACGGCGCCCGTCAACGAAAGGATCCGCCATTCATGGACGCCATGACTGACAAGAAAACCCTGGCCAGCCTCCCTGAGGACGCCATCGTTCGCCCGACCCGTGAAGAAGCTGAAGAAGCAGTGCGCACCCTGCTGCGCTGGGCCGGCGACGACCCCCGCCGTGAAGGCCTTCTGGAGACGCCCAAGCGTGTCGTGAACGCCTATAACGACTGGTTCCGCGGCTATGACGAAGACCCGCACAAGATTCTCGGCAAACGTTTCGAGGATGTGCAGGGCTATGACGACATGGTCATGCTGACCAATATCGATGTGGAGTCTCACTGTGAGCACCACATGGCGCCGATCCTGGGCACGGCCTGCGTCGCCTATCTGCCGGACCGCGCCGTTGTCGGCATCTCCAAGATCGCCAAGGTGGTCGAGGCCTTCTCCAAGCGCCTGCAGACCCAGGAGACCATGACCGCCCAGATCGCCGACGCGATCGAGGACGCGATGAGCCCGCTGGGCGTCGCCATCTTCGTGGACGCCAAGCACCAGTGCATGACCACGCGCGGCGTGCACCACCCGAACGTCTCCACGATCACCACCATGTTCCGCGGCGAATTCAAGGCGAACGCCGAACTGCGCCAGCGCTTCATGAATCTGTGTGAGCAGTCCAAGCGCTAGGCGCAGGCTGATCCGCAATCAGGCGAAAGCCCGGGAGGTCCGCTCCCGGGCTTTTCTTTTAAAGACGCCCGCCCAGGGCATTGGCGCGCTCCAGCGCCGCCTGCATGCTTGCTTCAAAGCGATCATCGGCGAACTCCTGATACTCCACCCCCACATGCTCGAAACGGTCCGCGCCCAGATAGCCCGATACCGCCTTTACATGGCCTATCAGATGGCCCTGCCCGTCCCGGACGCCGCCCGGCTCAAAGCCGAACTCGCCCCAGGCCGTCGCAAGGACCAGTGTCTTGCCGGACAGGACGGGCTGGAGCGGGAAGTCGCCCCGCGCCAAATCGAAGGTGAAGGTCTCGTCCTTGCGCACCACGCTATCCACCCAGGCCTTCAGACCCGCCGGCATGCCGTAATTGTACATGGGCGCGGTGATCAGGATGATCTCCGCCTGACGCAATTCGGCGATGGCGTGATCACTCTGCGCCAGAAGCTGTGACTGCGCCGCGCTTCTTTGCGCCTTCGGCGTAAAGGCCGCCGCCACCCAGTCTGAGGTGATGAGAGGCGGCGGGTTCAGGCCCACATCGCGTTCGGTCACTGTCATTGCAGGATGGGTTTCGCCCAGCGCCTCCAGGAAGGCGTCTCCGATCTTGCGGCTGAGCGAGCCTGGCTTGCGCACGCTCGCATCCACTCTCAGGACATGCATGTTTCTCACCTCTCAGATTGTCAGGTTTCAAAAGAGGCGTCTGAATTTCCTCATATTGGCGTCATGCGCTATAGAGATAACTTCACTCCGTAATGAGATTTTCTCATGTCAGCCCATCTCTCCCACCGGGCCATGCGCGCCCTTGAAGCAGCGATCCGTCATGGAAGCCTGGCGGGCGCCGCCGGGGAATTGCGGGTGACGCCCACCGCGCTCTCGCATGCGATCAAGACGCTGGAGGGTCAGCTGGGTCTGACCTTGCTGATCCGGTCCCCGCGCGGGGTGAGCGCCACGGCGGAGGGCCAGCACCTGGCCGAGCGCCTGTCCGGCGCCTTTGCCGAGATTGACCTGGCCGTGGCCGAGCTGAAAACCCGGTCCGGCCGCCTCACCCTGGCGGTGACGCCGGCTTTCGCCAGCCTGTGGCTCGCGCCCCGGCTGGCCCGGCTCGCCGCCGACCTGCCCGATCTCGACGTGCAGATCGAACCCTCCTACGCGCCTGTGGACCTCAAGCGCGCCCCGCAGATCGATCTCGCGATCCGCTATGGACCTGCGCAGGAGGGCGATGAGGTTCTGGTCGAGGATGAGTTCGGCGCTTTCGCGACGCCCGCCTTGCGCGACAAGGCGCTGGCGGGGCGCAGCGTGGACCTGCTCAGCCCGAGCTGGCGCATGCCCATCGGCGCGGCGCCCACATGGGCGGACCTGTCGCAACAGACGGGCGCATCGCTCAAGATCGCGCAGGACCGCGTCTTCGAGGATGAGCAATACGCCGTCCAGTGTGCGCTGGCGGGACAGGGCGTGCTGCTGGGCAGCCCCTATCTGCTGAGCCTTCTGGTCGAGCGGAACCTGCTGGTTCCGGTCGGCCCGGCAGCCCGGCTCAAGGGGCCCGCCTACAGGATTGCGGGGCGTGAAGAGGCCCTTCAGTCGAGCAAGGTGCGCAAGTTCCTCAGCTGGCTCCGCCCCCACTTCCAGCCCTGATCACGAAAAAGGCCCGGCTGAACCAGCCGGGCCTTTGCGTTTGCAGTCTGCGTCGCCTAGTGCGCCGTGCGGAACGCCGTGCACTCAAAGCAGGTGGCGTAGATGCCGTTGGGATCGTTCATCATGTTGATGGTTTCGATCTCGGCCTGGGCGCCGCGGGCCATATCGCCCAGCAGGCCCGAACCCAGCAGGCCCTCGCCGAAGACCGCAACGCCGGCGCTCTGACCGAACATCTGCAGGAACTGATGGAACGGGTCCACCTCGTCACGGAATTCGATGACGCGATAATCGCCCTCTTCCAGGCCCGCACGGGCGGCCGCGGCGGCAATCGCCTCGTCATACCCGCCAAGCTGGTCGACCAGGCCGCGATCGAACGCCTGCTGGCCAGTCCAGATGCGGCCCTGCGCCACAGCGTCCACCTCGTCGCGGGTCATGTTGCGCGATTCCGCCACGATGGACAGGAAGCGCTCATAACCGGCCTCGATGGAGGATTGCAGGATGGTGTCCCATTCCTCGGTCACGCCGCCGAACTGGGAGGGCTGACGCGCCGTCTCGGTCAGAGCGATGCCGTCCTCGTAGACGCCGATCTCGGCCAGGCTGTCCTCAAAGGTCGGAATGAAGCCGAAAATGCCGATCGAGCCGGTGATGGTGGTCGGCTCGGCCCAGATCTCATGCGCCGGAGTGGCGATCCAGTAGCCGCCAGACGCCGCCACGCCGCCCATGGAGGCGATGACGATCTTGCCTTCGAGGCGCGCCATTTCCAGCTCCTCGCGGATCAGTTCGGACGCGAAGGCCGAACCGCCGCCCGAATCGATGCGCAGCACGATGGCCCGCACATCGTCGTCCAGACGCGCGCGACGGATCAGCTCGGCATGCTGATCGCCGCCGATCACGCCGCCATCGCCATTGCCGTCCACAATGCCGCCGACAGCCTTGATCACGACGATCTTGTCGCTCGGGATCAGGTTGAACTCACGATTGGCCTCGACATAGTCGAAGAAGTCGCTGGCGACGAAGCCCAGGGAATCCTCGCTCTCATCGCGGCCGAACCGCTCTTCGAGCAGGTCACGGTAATGACCGCGGCCGATCACTTCATCCACCAAGCCTTCGTTCAGGGACACCGCCGCCGTATCGCCGCCCTGGGCGACCAGCAGCTCGGGGAACTGGTCGGCATAGGTCTGGAGCGCGCCGTCAGACAGGCCGCGCGCCGCTTCCACGCTATCCTGATAGGCGTTCCACAGATCGCCGAACACATAACGGTTGGCTTCTGCGGCCGGCTCGGACATCTCGTCGCCCAGATAGGGCTCCAGCGCCGACTTGAAGGTGCCCACGCGGTAGACGTTCACGGTGACGTTCAGGCGCTCGAGCAGGGAGCGGAAGAAGGTGCGATAGACCGCATAGCCGTTCACATTGGCGCCGCCCATATCGTGCAGATAGATCTGGCTGGCGTGAGACGCCAGGAAATAGCCGGTCATGGAATAGTTATCGCCATAGACGATGATTTCCTTGCCCGCATCGCGGAAGGCGTCCATCTCGTGCGCGATCTGGTGCAGGGCGGCCGGATACCCGCCGCCAAAGCGCTCCAGATTCATCACGATGGTGGTGACGTCGTCATCCTCGGTGGCGCGACGGAAGCCCTCGACCACATCGCTCAGAAGCACTTCGGACCCCGGACCGCCGCCCAGCAGGGACGCCGTGAAGGCGTCATTGGGAGAGATGGTGGTGGGTTCCTCCACGACCGGACCTTCAGGCGCGAAGATCAGGACGCCGCTGTCCGCCAGCTCGAACTCGTCGTTCGACAACAGGCCGCCAATGAAGACGATCAGCAGGAAAAGGATCACGAAGATCCCGAAAATGCGCAGAATTCCGTGCTGGAATGCGCCGATATAGCGCCAGATGCGCGCCACGATGTTTTCGTCAGACGACATGGGAACCCCTTATTTCACCCCCGAATTGACCTTCAAATTGGCCCAGCTGCACAGCCCTGTCTAGGCGCGACCGCCTTAAAAGACCGCAACGGTGAATGCGATCAGCCCAGACGCTCGACTTCGGCCACAGGTCCGCCAAGGGCCGGCGTGACCCGCCAGCGACTGTCGAGCCCGGCCTCGAAGGCGGTGTCCTTGATGGTGGAGACCGAAACGAAGTCCGCCACCGCCTCTTCCGGCGTCAGGGTCAGCAGCACGAACCCCTTCGCGTACACGCTGTGATGCAGGATGTGCGGATTGGCCTTCAGCGTCATCTGGCCGAAATCGACGCTCGGCGCGTTGACGAACTCATAGTCGGACGGGCTGGTCACGGAGGTCACGCCGAACTCGACGCCAACCCGTTCACCGCCATCAGTCTTCAAATCCACGGTCCAGAAATTATGACTGTCACCGGTCAGCACGATGAAATCGGCGTTCGCCTCGCGCGCCGCGCTGAACAGGCGTTCGCGCTCGGCCGGAAAGCCATCCCAGGTGTCCAGCGTCATCGGCACGCCGAACTGGGTCTGCCGGGCGAAATCCCAGATCTGCCCGCCCGCCAGACGCATGCCCCAGCGCAGCCAGAGCGGCGGCTCCTTGGTGTAATCGGGCGCGGTGGCCGAGCCCATAAGCACCTGGTTGGCGAAAATCCGCCAGGGCTTGCCGGCGGCGACCGACTGCTCGAGCGTGCGGATGACGAAGTCGAACTGCTCGGCGCCCAGCAAGGTCCGGTCCTCGCCGCCCACCCGCGCCTGCAGCCAGTTGCGCACGGTCTCCTGCACGAGAGGATCCTCGGGATCGGAATCGAGCGGCACCGGGAAATCATCCAGCGTCATCTCGTCAGAGCGCGCCAGCAAACGGCTTTCCAGGAAGATGAGCGTCGCCAGATCCCCGATCTCGAGCGCGCCATAGCGCGCCCGGCGGTCCTGCGGCTCACGCACCGGCAGCCAGCCGTAATAGGCGCGCAGCGCGGCGTCCACACGGTCAGACCAGGCGCCCTCGCCCTCCTCCGGGTCGTGGTTCTCGGCGCCAGTGAGATGGGCGTTGTTGGCGGTCTCGTGATCATCCCAGATGGTCAGCCAGGGAGCCGCCGCCTTGAGCGCCTTCAGGTCCGGGTCCGCGCCATACTGGGCGTAGCGGGTGACATAGTCCTCATAGGTGACGATCTCGTGGGCCGGTTCGACCACCCGCCCCAGGCGCTCGTCATCCTCCATGGCGTAACCGCCGCGGCCATATTCGTAGAGGTAATCGCCCAGATGCACGACAAGATCGATATCGCCGCGATCCGCCGCGGCGCGGTAAGCGTTGAAGAAGCCCGCCGGATAATTCGAGCAGGAGAAAGCCGCGATGGTGAAACGGTCCACGCCGGCTTCAGGCAGGGTGCGCGTGCGCCCCGTCTCGCTTGTCGCATCGCCGAAGTGGAAGCGGTACCAGTAGTCCCGCCCAGGCTGCAGCCCGTCTGCGAGCAGCTTGAACGGGGTCATGCCGTTCACGGTCGCCGCGGCCGGCGCCGCCTCGGCCTCGAGAAGGATCGAACTGAAGGCGTCATCCTCGGCGAGCTCCACCCGCACCGGCGCGTCCAGCGTCTCGGCGGTGATGGCGGTCCACAGCATGATAGAGCTCTGGTCCGGATCACCGCTGGCCACGCCATGCTTGAAGGGACCGTCAGCGGGCAGGCGCGGCACGAAGCTCGGCTCTTCGCGGCTGCAGGCCGTGGCGGCCAGGCCGAGCCCTGCGGCGCCCGCCAGCGCGGCGCGACGCGTCAGCTTGAATTGCTGTGACATGTCATCCCCCTGTGATCGGCTCGATCGAGCGAGCTCGGGCAAAGTAGAAACCAAACAAGAAGGCCGGCGCAAGGCCCCTCTCCCCGCGCCGGCCACAGCCCCGTCCCCCCGGACGAGTCTTAATGCGTCAGCCTAGAAGCTGGCGCCGATGCGGAAGCCGTAAGTGCGCGGCGCGCCGGCGATGAAGGTCGGCAGACCAAAGCCCGCGCCGGTGTTGCCGGCGTCGATCAGGTATTCCTGATCAGCGATGTTGTTGCCGTAGATCTCCGCAAAATAACGTTCGGACGGATCATCATAGCGCACCCGGGCCCGCAGCAGGCCGTAGGAGTCCTGACGCACGCCGACAAAGCGGTCATTGTCGTTGTCGGTGAAGACATGGGACTGCCAGGAGAAGCTCGGCAGGATGGTCACCGTGCCCCAGGGCCGGGTCAGGGCTTCCCAGCGCGCGCCCAGCGAGAAGGAGTACTCGGGCGCATACCGGAAACGGTTGCCGCCCAGCTCCTGAGCCACGCCGTTCGAGGTCTTGTCGAACTTGGCGAGGTTGTAGGAATAGGTCGCCATCAGGTCGAGCGTGTCGGTGATGCGGAAATCGCCCTGCAGCTCGAGGCCCCGCTGGGTCGCGGAACCGGAGTTCTGCGGCACGAAGGTGCTGGTGAGCGGGTCGAACACCGAGGTGCGGAAGTTGTCGTACTTGGACTCGTAGATGGAGGCGGTCAGCGTGCCGCGATCCAGCGTGAAGAAGGCGCCCACTTCCAGGGAGTCCACGATCTCGGCCGGAGAGGTGCTGAACAGGGTCGGCGAATTGGAGTCGATCGAGATCAGATCCGGGCTGCGACCGCGGGCATAGCTGACCCAGGCGTTCATGCGATCGCTCACCTCGTAGGCGGCGTTCACGCGATAGGTCCAGTCATCAAAGTCCGCGCTGGAGCTGATTTCGGCGCCGTTCGGCGAGCTGGTCAGGATCAGCGCCGGGCCAAAGGTGACGCGGTTCGGCCCCATGCTGGTGCCGCCATAACCGGACGCATTCTTGCTTTCGTCGGTATAGCGAAGGCCGGCCGTCACGGTCAGGCGGTCAGTGACGTCAAAAGAGGCGTCGGCGAAGAAATCGAGCGCCTCGGTCGAACCAGCGTTCGCGGATTCCTCGGTGTAGTTGGGGCGCAGCGGCACCAGGCCTATGCCCTGGGACAGGGCGGCGATGGAATACGGGAACGGGTTGGCGAGATCGGTCAGCGCCGAAGCCGGAACACCGAGCAGGCCGGCGAGCGTGTTCACATTGCCGAACTGGCCCAGACGCACGAACAGGGCCTGGGTGACGGCCTCGTTGTAGATCGCCGGGATGCGCTGGGTGTTGGCTTCGTAGAAATAGGTGACGCCGCCAAACGCGGTGAAGCGGCCGCCATTGTCAAAGCTCAGGCGCATTTCGTGGCTGGTCTGGCGACCGGTCGCGTCTTCGCCGAAGTTCAGGGCCTCGAAGCCGATGCCGAGCGGGTCGAAGATCTCGACCGAGTCGTATTCGCGATAGCCGGTCACGGTGGACAGGTTCCAGGACGGGTTGATGTCCCAGCTGGTCAGGGCGGTGATGCCCCAGACAGTCCGGTCCAGACCCAGGCCCTGATTGCTCTCAAACCCGTCGATCACGCGCAGATCGGCTGCGGAATACGGATTGGTGCTGCCGCCTTGCGGGGCGATGACGCCGGATTTGAACGAGCTGCCCGGACCGCTGTCCTGCTGCCAGTTGCCGATCAGGTCGAAGCTGAAAGAGCTGGTCGGTTCGCCGGAGAACACCACCCGGCCCGCCAGAACGTCACGACCCTGCAGGTCGTCGCCATCGCCCAGATTGGGGATGTAACCGTCGCGCACGCGGTTCACCGCGGCGACGCGCAGGCCGTAAGCGTCGGCGATGGCGTAGTTCACATGGCCGCCCACTTCATAGGCGTCGTAATTGCCCAGACCGGCGAAGACGCTGGCGGAGTTCTCGAACGCCGCCTTGTTCTGGATGATGTTGATGCCGCCGATCAGCGCGCCGCGACCGAACAGGGTCGGCTGCGGGCCCTTGGCGACTTCCAGCCGCTCGATGTCGAACAGTTCCACATAGGAGCCGCGCGAGCGGGAGATGGACAGGCCGTCCTGGAACATGGCCACGCGCGCTTCGGCGGTCGAAACGCCGCTGTCGGTGGTGATGCCGCGCAGGGAGTAGCCGGTATTGTTCGGGCTCTGCTCCTGAATGACGAGGCCCGGCGTGAACAGGGCCATGTCTTCCATGTTGCGGATGTCGAGACGCTCGATCAGCTCCTCGTTGAACGCCGACACGTTGATCGGAACGTCAGCGAGGGATTGCTCGCGGAACTGGGTGGTCACGGTGATCACGTCGGTGACCTGCTCATTGACCTCGGTTTGCGCGAAGGCGGTCGAGGCCGGTGCGAGGGCGAGAAGAGCGGCGCACGCAGACAGGCGAGCTTTGAACGTCATTGTAAGGACCCCTGAACTTGTTACATAGCGCACACGAGATGTGCGCAGACCGGCTGCTGGTAGGGGTCAAGTGTGACGCTTCGCTAACGACTCGAACAAAGAATGGTTACGGTTCGGCGTAATGCAGATGACGTTACCCAAATGCCACTGGATATGCATATACGAATAGGTCAATTCATTTGGAAATGAACGCCAAGACTTCACGAGAGCAGATTGCAACTTCCGCTGACGCCGGTGAGCGGCTTGATCGCTGGATGGCCGCGATCTGGGAGGATCTGTCACGCTCACGCTGCAAGGCGCTGGTCGAGCAAGGCTGCCTGTTCGTCGATGGAGAGGCGCTTACGGATCCCTCCGCCAAGGTGCGCGAAGGCGTCTATCGCCTTGATGTGCCGGCTCCGGTGGAAGCCACGCCCAAGCCCGAGGACATCCCGCTCGAGGTCCTGTTCGAGGATGACCATCTGATCGTCATCAACAAGCCCGCCGGCATGGCGGTGCATCCGGCCGCGGGCAACTGGACGGGCACGCTGGTCCACGCCCTGCTGTTTCACTGCGCGGGGTCCCTGTCGGGAATCGGCGGGGTGGAGCGCCCCGGCATTGTCCATCGCCTCGACAAGGACACCTCCGGCGTCATGGTCGCCGCCAAGACCGACAAGGCGCATCAGGGCCTGTCCGCACAATTCGCCGCCCACACGGTCGAGCGCGCCTATCTGGCGTTCACCCGTTCCGCCCCCCAGCCCCGCACAGGCCGGATCGAGACGCGACTGGCGCGATCAAGCCATGATCGCAAGAAGATGGCGGTGATCGATGCGCCCGGCTCTCAAGCCGGCAAGCACGCCATCACCAATTACGAGACGCTGGCGACCTTTGGTCAGGAGCCCGGCAAGTCTGTGGGGCATCCCATGTGCGCGCTGGTCCGCTGCCGGCTGGAGACCGGACGCACCCATCAGATCCGGGTGCACATGGCCCATATCGGCTGCCCGCTGCTGGGCGACCCGGTCTATGGCCGGGGCCGCTCCACGCCGCTCGCAAAGCTGGACAGCGGCAAGGACTTCAAGGATTTCCGCCGCCAGGCGCTGCATGCCGCCGTGCTGGGCTTTGACCACCCGGTGACCGGCGAACAGGTGCGGTTCGAGACCGAGCTGCCCAAGGACATGCAAAGACTGCAAGGGTTTCTGGAGCGGCTCTAGAGCGCCATATTCCGTGCACGGAGAGCTGCCTTCGACCAGCGCCGCGCCCACAGGATGAACAGCCCGGCCGTTGCGAACATCATCAGGCCATAGATGGCGGCGGGCATGGCGTAGTCGATATCGCCCAGCAGCGAACTCGCCACCACGATCGCCAGCGTGGCGTTCTGCAGGCCGCATTCCAGCGTAAGGGCCACGCGCTGACGCATCTTGAAGGCCATCCAGCTCGACACCGCGAACGCCACCGCCATGGCGGCGACATTCAACGCCAGCGACACCGCACCCGCCTGAGTGAGACGCCGCAGGGTCTCGCCAATCCCTTCATTGAGCACGGTGGCGATGACCACCGCGGTGAAGACCAGCCCGGACATGAAACGCGAATGACGCTCCAGCGCCACAGCCGGTTTCGGCGCCAGCTTGCGCAGAATCATGCCCAGTCCGACCGGTATGACGGTCAGTGCGAAGATCACCACGCCCGTTGAGACCATCCCCACCTGCGGCGCGTCCGGTCCCATGAACAGGGCGAGCGCGACCATCAGCACCACCGGCACGGTCACCACCGAGGCGAGCGAGGTGATCGCGGTCAGGGAGACCGACAGCGCGACATCGCCGCGCGCCATGTGCGTGAGCAGGTTCGATGTCGTGCCGCCCGGACAGGCCGCCAGCAAAACCACGCCGACCTTGACGATGGGCGGGATGGGCAGGAAGGCCACGAGTGCGATCGCGATCAGCGGCAGGGATATGAATTGCAACGCCGTGCCGACGAGAAAGGCCCTGGGCTGCAAGGCGATGCGTTTGAAGTCCGCCGGCGTCAGCCCCACCCCGAGAGTGAACATGATGAACGCCAGGGCGAGCGGGAGCAGAACTTGCGCAAACAGAGTATCCATGCGCCAACCCTAAAGCGCTTAAGAGAGCGCATAAAGTGACAATCGGATTAGGGGCTTGAGCACCCTTTCAGGCTAGACGCCCAACGCCAGCACCCAATCGTCATAGATGCGTCCGCCCACATCGAACTGTCGCGTGCCGATCTTGTCGAAGCCCATGCGCTCATAGAAGGCGAGCGCCCGTTCATTCCCCTGATACACCCCCAGCAGAAGTCGCGACGCCCCCTCTGCGCGGGCATGGTTGACCGCCTCGGCGATGAAGCGGCGCCCCAGGCCCGTGCGGTGCAGGCTCGCCAGTACATAGATGCGCTTGATCTCGAGATCGTCAGGCCGTGTCTCGACCGGAAGGTCGGGCGGGGTCAGGTGCAGATAGCCCACGGGCGCCGCGCCCGGCGCCATCTCGGCCAGCCAGAGCGCATGACTGCGCGTTTCAAGCGCCTGTCCGTAGACCTCCGGCGTGTGACGCTCGGCGCAATGACGGATGATCGCGCCGCCGTCGACCACGCCGGCATAGCTTTCCAGAAAGGTCGTCGCCCCCACAAGGGCGAGGGCGTCCTGATCGCCCGATCGGGCCTGTCTCACGGTAATGCTCATGGGGTCAGTTTTCGCGGGCTTTCGCGCGAGAGCAATACATTGTTTCCGCTGAGAGCCTTAATCTGGGCGCCGTTTTCTGGTTTATTGCAGGATGTGTCAGATCGGGTTTCAGCTTCACTGGCTTGTGACCCCTACCAATCTGCAAATCGGCTACCTAAATGAACGCGGCGCTGGTCATTCCGTCGGCGCCAAGGGCTCACTGGGGAGTGACAACCATGGCAAACATGAAAACGGCGCTGACCATGTCGCCCGAAGCCGGTCTGTCGCGATATCTCGCGGAGATCCGGAAATTCCCCATGCTGGAGAAGGATCAGGAGTTCATGCTGGCCAAGCGCTGGCAGGAACACGAGGATTCTGACGCCGCCCACCAGCTTGTCACCTCGCACCTGCGTCTCGTGGCCAAGATCGCCATGGGCTATCGCGGCTATGGCCTGCCGATCGCCGAGGTGATCAGCGAGGGCAATGTGGGCCTGATGCAGGCGGTGAAGAAGTTCGATCCGGACAAGGGCTTCCGCCTGGCGACCTACGCCATGTGGTGGATCCGCGCCTCGATCCAGGAATACATCCTGCGCTCCTGGTCGCTGGTGAAAATGGGCACCACCGCCGCACAGAAGAAGCTGTTCTTCAACCTCCGCCGGATGAAGAGCCAGATGCGCGCGCTGGACGAGGGCGATCTGCGCCCCGATCAGGTCGAGGAAATCGCCACCAAGCTCGGCGTCACCGATGACGACGTCATCTCCATGAACCGTCGCCTGTCCGGCCCCGATGCGTCCCTTAACGCGCCGATGCGCGCGGATGGCGAGGCGGAATGGCAGGACTGGCTGGCCGATGATGATGCGGATGACGCCGAGGACGAGCTCGCGGAATCCGATGAATTCTCCATGCGCATGACCCTCCTACAGGAGGCCATGGGCGCGCTGAACGAGCGTGAGCAGAACATCATCCAGGAACGCCGCCTCACCGAGGAGCCGAAAACGCTCGAGGATCTCGCCCAGGTCTATGGCGTCAGCCGCGAACGCATCCGCCAGATCGAGGTGCGCGCGTTTGAAAAGCTGCAGAACGAGATGAAGCGGCTGGCCGAGGAACGCGGCCTGATGCCGGCCTAAGCCGCCGGCTCAGCCTTCCGCCCCGTGATCGCCTGCAACGCCCGCGCGCGAACCACGCCCAGGGTCAGGCAGAGCTGCGCGCCGTAATAGGTGGCCCAGACGATGACGCCGCCCCAGTCGAGCCCGTTCTCGAACACGAGCACGCCGCGGAACCAGCGCATGGCCAGCACCGAATCCGACACCACGAACAACAGGGCCCCGATCACGATGAGATTGGGGCCTTTGATCATCCCTGCGGCCATGGCCATCACCAGGATGATGCCCAGATAGATGCTGGCCGGCGCGATCAGCGCGCCCATGCCGCCATTGAGCCACAGCCACATCGCCACGCCATAGACGAACAGGCCGCCCGCCAGCACTAGGCCCTCGCGCTTGATCCCGCCCTTCAGGACCATCAGCGCGAAAATGGCGATGTAGGTGAGATGTGCGGCGCCAAAGAAGCCGATCCCGGCTTCCAGTTGAGGGGGCCGCATGGCGAGGGCGTAATCCCCACCCGCCGACAAGAGCAGCGCCACAGCCAGCACAGGCGCGCGTTTGAGCAGCGCATAGACGCCCAGCAGGATGATCCCCAGCGCCTTGGTCAGCGCCAGCCCCGGCATGGAGGCCGTCGTCAGGTCCAGGCCCAGATAGATCACCGAGGCCGCGACCGACACCCACAAATAGATCGGGGCCGCCCAGTCGGGAAAGAGCGGCTCGGTGCGGGCATAACGGTCAGCGACTGGGTCGGTCATTTCAGATCTCGTCACAAAGGAGCGCCAATGAGGTCAAAGGCGTGCCGCGTTCCTGCGCAAGCGTCAAGGCATACGGCAGTTTTACAGGCTCAAGGGTTTGTTTCCCCGTCCGAATGTGTTTGTTTTCCTATCCCCGCCCGGAGCCTGATGCATGATCCTGTCCGCCTTTGCTGCTCTTACCCTCGCCGCTGCGCCGGCGGAAGGCCTCGCCCCCCCTTTCCAGGAGCTCTTGGCGGCGGCTGCGGCGGAGGATGACGAGGCGGTCTTCACCAACGCCATCCATCTGCTGTCCCTGACGCAATCGGCGGAACGGATCGCAGTTGGCGCCGCGCGCCTGTCTGATCATCACGCGATCATAGCCCGCAGAACGCTGGGCCTGCCGGTCGCGCCCGTGACGCCTGTTCCGCCCCCCGCCATGATCGCGGTGGACGCCGAGCTGCAAGAGGCGGCGGTCGAGAACGAGCTGACCTCCAGGGTCGACCCGTTCTGGATCGCCGCCCCGACCTCCGCCGTCCTGCTGCTGACCCAGGCTGAATCCGAGCTGTGGACCGGCAAGGTCCGGCTGGGCGTGCGCGCTGACAGCGGAGACACCGATCGGCTGGACTATACGCTGGGCCTGGATGCGGAGCGCGAACTGGTCGGCTGGGGCTTTGAATCCAGCATCATCTATTCCTATTCCGAAGTGGACGACAATGTGGGACGGGACGAGCTGATCCTGAAAGCGCGCGGCGAGCGCGAGGCCGGTGACCGCTGGACCCTGTTCACCAATACAGAATGGGAGCGCGACCAGGTCTCGGGCTTTGACTGGACGGGTTTCATGGGCGTCGGCGCCGGCTATCGCGCCCTGCAGCGCGACAAGGCGGAATGGACGATCCGCGCCGCACCCGGCCTGAGATACATCCAGGAAGCGGACAACGGCTCCTATTATGAGGGCGCATTCGACCTGCTGTCCGATGTCGAGCTTCAGCTCAGCGACAGCATGCGGCTGGAATCTGAAACCCGGTTCCTGGCTTCCAACAATGCGCGCGCCGACCAGCTCTTCAAGCTGAACACCGATCTTGGGGATCTGTGGTCGCTGGAGCTGCGCTACCGGTATCGCTACGAATTTGACCCCGAGCCGGGCTTCGAGGCCGGTGACAGTCGCACCGACCTCGCCCTCGTCCGGGAGTTCTGATCGCGCCTGCGGCTATTTCTTGATCGGCTCGGGCTTGCCAGGCTTGCCCGGCCCGCGCGGACGCAGGCCGCCATTCCCGATCCGTCCCGCGGCGAAGTCCGCCACCAGCGGAACCCAGCGATCCGACCGCGCCGCGATATAGATGAAGGGTCCGTCCGGATTGGAGCGGAAATTGGAATCGGTCGCCACCACGCGCCACTCGCCATTGCGTTCGATCATGAAGGGGGATCCGGAATCCCCGCGCGTGGTGTCGCAATTGTGCGCCATGGTGTTGTCGTCGAAGACCTCGACCATGCGGCAATCAAGATTGCCCGACAGATGCTCGCCGGTGTCCCAGGAATATCCCGCCTGACGGATGGGCGCACGCAGGGCCGCGCGCGGGCCCTCGACATCCACCAGCGCCTCGAAACCCACATGACCCAGCTCCGCGCCCAGCGGCTGGTCAATGCGCAGCATGGCCCAGTCCGTGCCGTCGCGGTCATCGCCGGCATTGAAGACCTCTTCATCCCATTCGGAATCCATGAGGTAGTCGATTACCCGGGCCGAGCGACCGCCGCCCGGCAGGTTCTCGCCGGTATGGAACACGCCGGCGGCATTGATGCGCCCGTTCTCGGATACGCAATGGGCCGCCGTGATCAGCACATCCTCGTCAATGAGAGTGGCGGTGCAGGTCCCGCCAGCGTCAAAGACGATGTACCCCACAACGCTCCACGGGAAGACGCCCGTATCCATCAGCACCCGGTCATCATGACCGAAATAATGATCCTGAATGGTCATCGGGCGCTCGCGACCGATGCAGTCGGCGCGGTCGGTCCGCGCCTCGCAGGCGCCATTGCCCACGCCCGGCTCCTCGCAAACGCCGTTGAAAGCCGTCTCGCACTGGTCATTGCGGAAGCGCAGTTCGATCAGCGCGCCGCAATCGGTGCGGTCCGTGGCCTGGGTGCAGGCGCCCGTGCCGAAGCCGGGCTCATCACATTCGCCGTCATTGGCCCACTGGCAGGAATCATCCTCGACGCCCGCCATCAACCGCCAGCAATCGGAATGATCCGTGCCAGCCACGCAGGCGCCGGTGCCCAGACCCGGCTCGTCACACTCATTGTCATTGGCGTATTGGCAGCTGTCATCGCCGGCAATGGCGCTGGCTCCGGTCGCGGGACGCGCCCCGGGCTTGGTCACCTGGTGCAGGATGTCCTGATAGTCCCGGCTGGTGAACGTCTCGCCCTGCGGCCAGCTCAATTGCTGGGCGACGGCGCCGCCCGCCAGCATCACAAGTCCGGCGGCTGCAGCCAAAACAGATTTAAGCATAGGATCCCCAATCACTTTTGGCGCACGCCCCCTTGCGCCGGTCAAGCTCAGTATCGTTCATCTGGTTGAATAGAACATGAAAGCCTAGCCCAGCATGCGTTCAGGCGCGATGCGTCATTGTCGTCCCCATCAGGCCGGAAGGCCAAGGATGAAGGAGACACACAATGCAACTGTTCGCAAAACTGGCTGCGGCGGCCGCCTTCGCCGGACTTGCCGCCACCGCCCTGCCCGCCGCGGCGAACGCCGCCGATCTGACCGTATCGGTCAGCACTGCGGCAACGGCTCAGGCCCATGGCCACCGCCGCGGCTATGAGCCCCATCATCGCGGGTATCGCTGGAACGGCCCGGAGGGCCATTTCGTGGTCTACGCCAATGCCTGCCCGGATCTGCGTGAGGACCGCCGCGACCGCCGACGCGATACCGGCTGGCGGGATCGCCGCGAGGACCGCCGGGACAGCCGGATCATCGATTGCCCGGACCGCGCCTGGGATTACGTGCCCAGCCGCCGGGAAGCCCGGGACGGCCGGACCGGCGATCGCCTGCGCCCGGATCGCGCCTATCTTGATCGTCGCACGGGCGGCTATTACGCCGAGACTCGTTGGGGCGCGGTGCCCGTGCAGGTCGTCCACGGCCGTCGCGGATACGACCATTATGGTCGCGGTCATGGCCGCGGACGCGGTCGCGACCATTACGGCCATGGCCGTCACTAGGACCTAGAGCCGGATCACCCCGTCCAGATAACGCAGGGCGGACCCGACGAGCAGAACACGGCCCGATGCCCCGGCGCGCACCTCGAGCGCGCCGGAGCGCGGGCCGACCTGCCGCGCCTTCAGCGCGGTCTTCTCAAGACGCTGGAACCAGTACGGCGCCAGCGTGCAGTGCGCGGAGCCCGTCACCGGATCCTCGTCCACCCCGCTGGCGGGGCCGAAGAAGCGGGACACGAAGTCCGACGCCCGTCCCGGCGCCGTGGCGATCACATTGGTGCGGGCGGCCTCGAGCGCCTTTATGTCGGGATTGAGCCCCACCACGGCGGCTTCATCGGCGAACACCAGCATCTGATAGCGATTGCCGTGCACGCGTTCGATCTCGTAAACGGCTTCCGGCTCGCCGCCGCCCAGCGCGTCAACCACGGCGGAATCGGCCTTGCCCGGCTCATATCCGATCACCGGGAAATCCATCTGGTACCGGCCATCCTCCAGACGCGAGACCTTCAGCAATCCTGACAGGGTGTGAAAGCGCGCCTCCGGTCCCACCACGCGGCCGGTTTCAAACAGCCAGGCGGCCGAGGCCAGCGTGGCATGTCCGCACAGCTCCACCTCCAGCCCCGGCGTGAACCAGCGCAGAGACCACTGATCCTTCTCTCCCATGGGCTTGAGATAGGCTGTCTCGGACAGGTTGTTCGATTGCGCGATCCCCAGAAGGTCGGCATCCGACAGATCACGATGCAGCAGGACAACCCCGGCCGGATTGCCCGAATGCGGCTTGGGTCCGTCGGGAAAGGCGTGAATCTCTGCGTAGGAAAATTCCATCAATGCTCCTCCCGGAAGCGTTGCAGGAAGCGGCCGTCGAGCCAGCGCTTGAGCGTGAGGGCCGGTTTGCCCTGAAAGGCGAGATCGCCATAGCGGGCCAGGCCCGTGCCGTCGCCCACATCCAGGATCGAGAGCCAGCGCGATTGCGGCGTATACCGCCGACGCGTCGTACGACCGCCCGCCGCATTGATCAGATTCTGGATCAGGATGGGCGCCGCGCGCACGCCGAACACGCCCAGCCTGGGCCGGGGGTGATCCACCATGCGCGCGCAATCACCCACAGCGAACACCGAGCCATCGCCCGTCCAGGACAGGTCTTCATTCACCGGCAAGCCGTCACCGGACGCGTCAAATCCGTCGGGAAGATTGGCGCTCAGCCCGGTCGCGGCCACCAGAATGTCCACGGGCGCGACCCTGCGTTCCCCGAAATGGATGAGACCCATCGACAGATCCTGCACTCTGCGGGGCACATACTCGACACCACAGCGCGCCATCGCGTCGCGCGCCAGGTCGCGCGCCTTGTCCGGCCAGCCCGGCAACAGATCCGGGCCGGCAAGCACCATTTGCGGGTGCGCGCCCAGCCGGCGCTGCAGGCTGGCGAGCGACAGCGCGATCTCCAGCCCTGTCGCACCGGCGCCGGCGACCGCAAGACGCAGGCGCCCTCCGGCGGTTTCGACCGTCGCCCGAAGCGCGGCGAGCGCACTGACCGGTTTGGCGGGAATGGCGCCCGCCTCCAGAAGCGGCGTGTGGGCGATATGGCTGCCGGTATTCAGCGACAACACATCATAACTGAGTTCCAGACCGTCCTCGAGCCGGACCGTCCGGGTCACAGAATTCACCGAGGCGACCCGTTGGCGCACATGCAGGAACGGACCAGCCATGTCCGCCGGATTCAGTCGCGCCGCAGCGGGATCAAGCGCTCCGGAGAGCACGCCCGTGGCGGCGCCGGAATACCAGAAGGCGCCCGGGTCAATCAGCGTCAGCGTCAGGCCCGCATTAGCGAAGCGCTTTGACTGGCGCAGCGCCTCCATATGGGCATGGCCGGCCCCGATCAGAACGACTTGACGGGTCACGGGGCGGGAACCTCGGCGTACACGGCGAGAAAGTCGGCGAATTCCTGCGGTCGGCGCGAGCGGGCGGTGCGCCAGTCATAGGCGCCGCCCGCATTCACCACGCGGCCATCCGCATCAGCCACCACGATCGCGGGCGCCCCCTCGATCTTCTCCAGTCCATAGCCCGCCGCCAGATCGATATTCCTGTCATAGCGACCCACATCAATCAGCACGATCTCGTAGCGCTCGGACAGGAAGTCCTGCAGCTGCGGCAACGCCAGCACGCTCGCGAAGCGCCGCGCGTCCGGGCACCAGTCCGCACCGAACACCGCCAGAACCCGCTTGCCGTTGCGGGCCGCGTATTCCGCATTCCCGAGTGCGCCTTTCGGCTCTGGGGCGGACGCATAGGGCGTTTGCAGATCGGCGATCGCGATGTCATCGGGCAGAAAGGGGCGGGTCATGCGGCGCTCCGGATTCACTCTTGTCACTGGACCGGGAAACTGCGCCCTTCCGGCTCAAAGGTCCAGATTGATCGGGTGCGACCGGTCTTCACGCCTGTGTCAGGGCCGGAAAACTTCAGCTCGGCGCCAAGCGCCTGCTTGCCCCTCACGCGCTCGGTCCGCTACCACCTCGGGCAGAGACGACGCATCGCCCGCTCGCCGCTGGTCATCGCACCGGCGCCGGGCCATATAGGGCCGTAAGAGACGAAGAAGGATATCCACGCATGGCGGCGAAAGAGACCGGCCTGAGCTTCTCCTGGGAAGACCCGCTTCACCTTCAGCAGCAGCTGAGCGAAGAGGAGCGCATGATCGCCGACAGCGCCCGCAGCTATTGCCGCGAGAAGCTGCTGCCGCGCGTGGTCGACGCCTATCGTGAGGAAAGCTTTGATCGCAACATCATGACCGAGATGGGCGAGATGGGGCTGCTGGGCGCCACCGTGGCCGAGGAATATGGCGGCGCGGGCCTGTCCCATGTGGCCTACGGCCTGATCGCGCGCGAGGTGGAAGCGATTGATTCCGGTTACCGCTCGGCGATGAGCGTGCAGTCTTCCCTCGTCATGTATCCGATCGAGGCCTTCGGCACGGAAGAACAAAAGCACAAATACCTGCCCAAGCTCGCCAGCGGCGAATATGTGGGCTGTTTCGGCCTGACCGAACCCGATGGCGGTTCGGATCCGGGCGCCATGCGCACCACCGCCAGGAAGGCCGATGGCGGCTATGTGCTGAACGGTGCAAAGATGTGGATCACCAACTCGCCGATCTCCGATCTGGCGGTGGTCTGGGCCAAGCTGGACGGCGAGATCCGCGGCTTCATCGTCGACAAGGGAACCGAAGGCTTCGATTGCCCCAAGATCGAAGGCAAGCTGTCGCTGCGCGCCTCGATCACCGGCTCGATCTCGCTCAATGACGCCTTCGTGCCCGAAGAGAACCTGCTGCCGCATGTGAAGGGCCTGCGCGGTCCGTTCTCCTGCTTGAACAAGGCGCGCTACGGCATCGCCTGGGGCGCCATGGGCGCGGCCGAGTTCTGCCTACACGCCGCCCGCGACTACGCCATGGAGCGCGTCGTCTTCGGAAAGCCGATCGCCGGAACCCAGCTGGTGCAGAAGAAACTCGCCGACATGCAGACCGAGATCGCGCTCGGCTATCAGGGCGCGCTGGCGCTCGGCCGCATGCTCGATCAGGGCGCCTGGATCCCCGAAGCGATCTCCATGATGAAGCGCAACAATTGCGGCAAGGCCCTGGCCATCGCCCGCGAGGCGCGCGACATCCATGGCGGCAATGGCATCGCCGAGGAATACCACATCCTGCGCCACGCCATTAATCTTGAGACCGTGAACACCTATGAGGGCAC
Source organism: Oceanicaulis sp. HTCC2633 (assembly GCF_000152745.1). Lineage (GTDB taxonomy): Bacteria > Pseudomonadota > Alphaproteobacteria > Caulobacterales > Maricaulaceae > Oceanicaulis. The sequence goes on along the minus strand of NZ_CH672428.1, from coordinate 2,513,719 downwards.
CCATGACGTGCACGCCCTCATTCTGGGCCGCGCCATGACCGGGCTTCAGGCTTTCTCTTAAGCCTGATCTCCTTTTCAGTCGCACAACAAAAAACCCCGGCGCCAGGGCGCCGGGGCTTTTTTGTTTCGGGTCTGTCGCCGTGGAAAAGCGCGTTAGCGCGTTTCCCAGTACGGACGCCGTGCCGTCAGGTTCAACGCCAGCGGGTCAGGCCGTGTCAGCCGTCCCGTTGCGAAGAGCACGACCAGGGTCAGCGCCATGCCGACCAGGGCCAGGATGCTGGTCACTTCAGCGGACGCCAGACGCGGCGCCAGCAGTGCGAAGGCCAACCAGGCGGCAATCAGACCCACACCAACAAGATGAGACATGTGGACCTCCTGTATTGCTCACCGTTATAAAAGTGTCACCTTTCGCGGTCGACGTCAAGTTTTTTGGCAGGGTACGGATAAATTTTTTCCCGCGAGGACAATCCGCCTCACCCCTAATTTCTTGACGATTCACCACATTCAGGCGCAAACAACGCCCCAGGCAGGATGCAGTTCCGGGGCAAAGCCATGCATGCAGAACAGATCTATCTTTCCCGTCACGGCGAAATTGCATCGCTGGTGCTCAATCGCCCGTCCAAGCACAACGCCCTGACCGAGGCGATGTGGCGGGAAATCCCCGACCTGCTGGCTGAAGCGGAAGCCGATCGCGACATCCAGGTGCTGATCGTCCGCGGCAAGGGCGGCGCCTTTGCGGCGGGCGCGGATATTTCCGAGTTCGAGGAGGTCTACGCCACCGCCGAACGCGCCGCCGCCTATTCGCGCGCCATCGGAGAGGCGCTCGACGGTCTGGCGCGCTTTTCCAAGCCCACGATCGCCGCCATTGAAGGGGCCTGCGTGGGCGGGGGCTGCGCGCTAGCGCTGGCGTGCGATCTGCGGTTCGCGGCCCAGGGCGCGCGGTTCGGCGTCACTCCGGCCAAGCTGGGCCTGGTCTATCCCTTCAACGACATGCGCCGTCTCGTCAGCACGGTGGGCGCGTCCGCCGCCAAGGACCTTCTGTTCACCGCCCGGCTTGTCGATGCAGAGACGGCGCTCCAGATGGGCCTGATCAACCGGCTGATGCCGCAGGGCATTCTCGCCGAAGCGGTGGAGGAATATGTCAGCCATATCACCCAGACCTCCAGCCATACCGCGAAGATCACCAAACAGATGATCGCCCTGATTGAAGCGGGTCAGGACGAGGATTGCGAACAGACCCGGCAGCTCTTCCTCGAAGCCTTTTCCGGCGAGCATTTCCAGGAAGGCTATCAGGCCTTCCTTGAGAAACGCCGTCCGAATTTCCCCAAGCCCTGAGCCTCTGGTTCTTTGTTGCTCTGCACCATGCAGGCGCAACTCGCATTCCTAGTGGCAACGACTATGTTAGCCCCGTCTTTTGAAGGCGGGAGGATCCTGTGTCCGATCATTCAGGCGTAGAACCGGTCTCCAGCGCGCCGCGCTACATGACGCTGGCCGAAACCCTGCGAGCGGGCATCGCCGCCGGCAATCCGGCCGTGGGTGAATTGCTGCCCACCGAACATGCCCTGACAGAACAGTATGGCGTGTCCCGTCACACCGTGCGCGAAGCGCTGCGCATGCTGGCGGAAGCCGGCCTGATCGCCCGTCGCCGCGGCGCCGGGACGGTCGTGGTGGCGTCCGAAGCCCGCGCGGGGTTCGCCCAGCGCCTGGGCGGGGTGGATGATCTGATGCAGTATACCCGCACGGCGCGCCTGAAGCCGCTGCGCCAGCATGTGGGCCCGCTCGATCCCGCCGTCGCCCGCGCCTTCGGCGTCGCCCCGGGGGGAGACTATCTGCACGTCCACGGCCTGCGCGGTCAGCCCGATCGCGCGCCTGTCGCCCTGACGGACATGTATATCCGCGCTGATCTCGCCCCGCCGGTGGATGTGTTCGTCGAGCTCAATGGCGGCGTCACCGAATGGATGGCCACCGAGCGCGGCGCCCCGACCGCCCGGATCGAGCAGACCATTGCGGGCGGACTTTTGACCGACAGCGAAGCGGACGTGCTGGACGCCGAGCCGGGATCCGCCGTGCTGCGGACCATGCGGCGCTATTACGACAAGGGCGGACGCATCATCGCCCTGTCCGACACCGTGCACCCGGCCGATCGCTTCACGTATGAAATGACCATGCAGCGCGAAGCGGACTGATCACTCCGCCGCCCGGTCCCCAGGCTTGTCGCTGAGCATCTCGTCGAGAATGTCCCGGGTATCCTCGCCCAGCTTGGGCGCCCGGCAGGAGGGCGCGTTCTGTCCGTTGATCCGGACCGGATCGCGGACCAGTTTCAGGCCTTCGGGCTTGTCGGGATGGGAGACCGTTTCGATCCTTGACCGGGCCTCCGGCGCCCCCAGCGCGCAGGACATCGAGTTGACCGGGGCCGCCGGAGCCACCCCGCCAAGACGCGCCATCCACGCCGCCGTGGTGCGGGTCGAGAGGAAAGCGTCGAGCTCGTTCTGCAACTTCTCGCGATTCATCCGTCGCGCCGCCATGTCGGCATAGGCCGGATTCGCCAGCAGGTCCTCGCGTCCGATCGCCTTGCAGAACGCGCCCCAGAATTTGGGCGCCTGGCACATCACGAAGATCCAGCCATCCGCCGTGCGGAAGAGCTGGCTGGGCGCGACGGACGGATGGGCCGAGCGCTCCTGACGCTCCGCGCACTTGCCTTCATTGAGATACCAGGTAGCCGGATAGGAGAGCTGGTTCAGCGCGACATCGTAGAGCGACACATCCACATCGCAGCCCCGCCCGGTGCGTTTGGCGCCCAGCACCGCCGAGACCAGGCCGAGCGCCATCATGGCGCCGCCCATATAGTCGATCATGGACATGCCGAAGCGGGTGGGCGGCGCATCGGGCTCCCCGGTCATCGCCATCAGCCCGGCTTCGGCCTGCATCAGATAGTCATAGCCGGGCCAGTGCGCCCGCTCGCTGTCCCGGCCATAGGCGGAGAGGTGCGCGCAGACGATGTCGGGCTTGATCTCACGCAGATGGGCGTAATCGACCTGCAGCTCCGCCGGCAGGTCGCCCCTGAGATTGTTCGCACAGGCGTCCGCTGTGGCCAGGAGCCGCTCGAAAATACGGCGGTCGCCACGATCCTTGAGATCGAGCGCCATGGAGCGCTTGCCGCGGTTGAAGGTCTGGAAGAACTCGCTGTCATACTCGCCGAGGAAGTAAGGACCGGCGCAGCGCCCGCTATCGCCGCCCGTGGACGGGTTCTCGATCTTGATGACGTCCGCGCCGAGCGAGGCGAGCAGTTGCGTGCCATAAGGCCCCGCGCCGTCCTGCTCGATGGTGAGAACCCGAAGGCCGCTCAGAGGCTGATGCATGCAAGACTCACAGCTCAGTTTCCACTTTCCGCAAATGTTAACGAAAAGACAGACTCTGTCCAAGCCGATCTACGACTTTAGAGTGAATATCCTGGAAACCACACGCTTTGACAGTGAGTTGAGGCTCAGCTGAACAAGGACACAGGGTCGCATTCCCCCCGCTCCATCCGCCTGCCAGTCTGGTTTCAGACCCAGCAAGGGGAGGAGAACGCGATGAACCACAAACACCGGAAAACCCTGCATGCCCTGTTCGCACATCCCGAGCCGGCCAATCTGTCACCCGCCGAGGTCGAGCATGTGCTGACCGATCTGGGCGCCGAGATCAGCGAGCGGTCGGGCGCGAAATTCGCCGTGAGCCTGAACGGACATACCGCCAATTTCCATCACGCCTCTCACTCCCTGCCCAAGGATGAAGTGCGCCAGCTGCGCAGTTTCCTTGAAACGGCGGGCGTGAATCCGGAGCGCGACTACCCGCTCTAGCCTGACACGGACGGGCCGGGTCCGGTCAGTCGCCCAGAAGGCGGCGCGGCCCCGGCCCCTGCGCGCCCAGCCGGTCCTGCGGGTTGTAGAGCTTGCAGGTTTCCAGCGAGAGGCAGCCACAGCCGATACAGCCGTCCAGACGTTCGCGAATGCGTTCCAGCTCGGCGATCCGCGCCTCGACCCGCCTCCGGATGCCGCCGGAAATCTGAGACCAATCCGCTTTTGTCGGCGTGCGCCCGTCAGGCAGACGCTGAAGAATGGCCCCGATCTCTTCCAGGCTGAGCCCCAATTGCTGGGCGATCAGGATGAAGGAAACGCGCCGGATGTCCGCGCGCGCGAAGCGGCGCTGTCCGGCATTGGTGCGATAAGGCTGGATCAGACCGGCATCAGCGTAATAACGCAGGGCCGACACCGGCACCCCCGTGCGCGCCGACAGCTCCCCGATTTTCAGAAGTTTCTGTCGCCGCATCACCACATTGATATTCCTGGATTTTATTTCCTTGATCTCAAGTTAGCTTGAGAAAGTAGGCTTGCCAATATCAGACCTTGATCACTGGAGCCTGCCCATGGCCGCCCCCCTCGACTTCGCCCTGCCTGCGCCCCGGAACTGGCATGCCGACCGCGCCCTTTCCCAGGCCGCCGGCAGCCTTCTGAAATCCCGTCCCGACTATTCCCGCCTGGACGCCGCGCTGACACGGCTGGACACCGTCTCGCCCGCGCTCGCGAACGGTTACTACAACCATGCCCCCATGGTGATGGAGGCCCTGTGCGCCATGGGACAGGGCGAGCAGGCCCTGGGCTGGCTCGAACAGGAAATCCCCGGCTTCACCCCGTCCGGTCCGGCTCCGGGGCGGCTCGATCCTGATGACTGGCGGTCGCAGATCGGAACACAGGATCACGACGCTGAGTGGCGCGCCTATTTCCGCGCCGAGCTCGAGGACAAACCCTGGCGTGAAGTTCTGAGCCTCTGGGTTCACCGGCTTGTGGACGGCTTTTCCACCTCGGCCTGCCACGCGGTTCTCCAGACCGCCCATATGAGCCGCGCCCTGCAATCGGAAGTGAGTTCAGTGCGCCTTAACGCCCTCGCCAATGCGCTCGCCGCTTGGGCGGACCGCTACACGCCCCTGCCCGTCGGAACGCACGCCAACCAGGGCGTGCTGGACTTTCGCGCGACCCTGAGCTGGATCACGCCCCTGCCCGATGCGCATGCGCCTGGCGAAGGCGCAATCACGGCGGGCTATGCACGGCTCGCGCACGCCGCCGACTTCGCCGAGGTGACGAGCCTGGTGGACCTGTCAGGCGATCTGGCGATGCGGTTTGACGCGCTGATGCTGGAGATGACACGCCTGTTCCTGCATCATGCGCGCACCCCGTTCACCGTGATCGTCTTCACCCATGCGGTAACGGCGACAGCAGCGGCGCGCACCCTGTCAGAGCAGGTTCCCGACGCTCTGGGCCGCCGCTTGCTCTTCAGGGCGTTCGAACATGGCGCCGCGCTTCTGGCGGCCTTCTCGCCGCTGGCCTTGCAAAGCCCCGAACCGATCAGGGCGCTCCCGCCCAGCCACCCGGCCCATCGCGCCGCCCGGCATGGGGATGATCACATCATCAAGCTGACCGAGGCGCTTTGCAGCGCCTATCAGCGCAGCGCGAACCCGGCCTATCTTGACGCCATAGCCCAGGCCTTTGCGGTTCTGCCCGCCTCTGACCGGGATTGATCTGTCCGGCTGACTTGGCGAATGCGGGCAGGGAGGGGATAAGGGCGGTATGGTCGCCGTCTTCAGCCCCCTCCTGACCCTCGTGCTTCTCGGCGCATTGATCACCCTGTCGGTGATTGACGCCCGGCGTTTCATCCTGCCCGACCGGATCACCTTGCCATTGGTTGCTGGCGGCGTGGTTGCAGCCGCCGTGCTGGGCGGGACGGTCTGGCTGCACGCACTGGGCGGCATTGTGGGCTATTCCGCGCTCGTCCTGATCGAGAAGAGCTATGAGCGGGCGCGCGGGCGTCCCGGGCTCGGCCGCGGGGACGCCAAGCTGTTCGCGGCCGGGGGGACGTGGTGCGGGGCGCTGGCCCTGCCCGCCATCCTTCTGTTTTCGAGCCTTGCAGCGCTCGTCTTTGCGCTGACGCTAAAATACGTTTTCCGCAAGGATGTGACCGGAGACAGCATGATCGCCTTCGGACCGTTCCTGGCGTTCGGAATCGGACTGGTCTGGGTGCTGCAGCAGACGGGCCTGTCCGGTCCCGCCGGATTCTAGAGCCGGCCCGGAGCGGTGCGGTTCGAACCGTCGCGGCAGGAATAAACCCCGCCCAGCGGCCTGACGGTCTCTGATCCGTCAATCGCCCGCGTGCGCAACAGAACATTCTCAAGGCGCGGCCCGGACCCCGTCTCCTCGCCCACTTCGCCGGTCAAGGTGAAGACGAGATTGCTCGCCTGATCGAGATAGACCCGGCGGAAGCGTTCCCCCTGCACGAAGGCGCCCGGTTGCGGCGTGACGCCCAGCTCATGGATGACGCCCTGATGCAGGATCAGCGCGCGTCCGGCGCGGTCATTCTCGAACACCACAAAGGGATGCCGGTCGCCCATGCCGAACAGGAAGATGCCGCACTGACCGTCCGGCAGGTTCTGCGGCGGCAGGCTGTCGGCGCGATCGGGCGCATTGCGCGCCTGATCGATCAGCTGAGCCCGTTCGGGAGACGACGTGGCGGAGCAGGCGGTGACGCCCACCGCACACAAGCCAGCCAGAAACCAGCGCATCATCAGCCCTCTCCCATCTCTTCACTGTCCGCGATCCAGCGCGCCCCGTCCGCGCGGAAGCCCATCAAGGATAGCACCCGCCCGCCCTCGGGGTCATGAGGCGTCGCGACGATCCGGTAGGACGGCGCTTGCGCATCAAGGCGAATGACGCCTTCCAGATCCACCGCCGGGCTCTGGCCCGAAAGATTGAGCGCCAGCACATCGCCTGCGCAGAAGACACTCATGTCCAGGATCGGCAGGGCCACATCATAGCGTGCGCCCGCATCGGCCAGGGCCGGGCTCATCACGGCGCCCTCCGCACTGATGCAGCGCCCCGACTGATCGAGCGAAACGCTCACCCCATCGAGCCGCGCAAAGCTGTCCGCCGGCGTTGGCAGCCCCGCCAGCAGGGGCAATGCCCGGACCGAGACAAGGCCTTGCGCTTCCTCGATCCGGATTGCGTCTCCGGCCGCGCGCAACCGGGCGTCAATCTGGATCTCGGGATCGGTCACCCGCATGGACATTGCCGGGCTCAGCGCCAGCAGGGACGCCGGCTCCAGCCCGGTTTCAACCTGTTGGACAACCCGTCCGCCCAGACGCACACGCAGCGCCTGCCCGCGCCAGACGCTGCCCTGCACCAGTCCTGCTTCCACCCCTGACGGGGCCAGCGCATCATAGACAAGCCGGGTCGGAGCGGTGACCGCCAGTCCCGCGACAAGCGCCAGCACAAAGCCGAGGATCAGAATAAGACGCATCAGCCCGCTCCTCCGGCGCGCACCAGGGTGAGCTGGGCGCGAACCCGGGTCTCGCCCTCGCGATCCAGACTCACACGCTCGGCGTTGACGCCATGCTCGCGCGACAGAAGGCTCAGCCAACCCATCAGGGAGTCCGCGTCCGCCTGCTCCATCCAGACGCCCAGTCGTCCGTCCTCAAGCGGCTGGACGCGGCTGATCGCCAGCCCACGCTCGCGCGCGGTACGATCGGCCAGCGTGCGCAAGGGCTCACGATCATCGGCATTGACCGCCTGTGCGGACAGGGCGCGATACTCGGACGCCTGAACCAGAATGCTCTCATAGCCTTCCGCAGCGTTGGCGTATCGGCGGGCCGCATCGGCGCGCCAGCTCATCGCCGGCGCCAGAACGCCGAACCAGGCGATCGTCAGGACCACCAGCACGGCCAGTCCGGCCAGAAGCGCCTGCTCGCGGGCCGTTCTCGCCTGAAAGGCCTTGATGAGCGGAGTGAAGAGCGTGGTCTGGCTCATGGCAGCCTCACAATGAATTCGCCTGCAACGCCTGCCGCGCTCTGCCGCGCGCCGCCATCCTCAAGCACCGCGCCCCGCGCTTCAGCCGCCATGCGCAAGCGTTCAAAGTCGCCGAACCCGGAATAGAGCGCCGTCACAGAGAGTTCGCCCCGGCTGGCGTCATAGCGCAGGGAGTCCACCCGGACGCCGTCCACATCGCTCAGCGTCTCCGACAGCACCGTCGCCAGCGGCAGGAAGCCCGCCCCGCTCACAGCCCCGCCGCTGACGCTGTTGAGCGCCTGGCGCATCTGGGCGCTGACATTCACGATCCGCGCCTCGGGGAACAGCATGCGGAATTCCGCCTCCTGCGCCGCCTGATACCGACTGGCGCGATCCTGGAGATAGGCGGCCTGCCCCACCATGAGCCCGGAAGCCGCCAGCACCGCCGTCAGACCCAGAACCGCCGCGGCGCGCCAGGGCTTCAGGAGCGCCGCCCAGTCCAGCTTCGTTGCGAAGGCGTCACCAAAGATCGCCGGCAGGGCGTCCAGCGCTTCCGGCGGCAGAGAAGCCGCCGCGATCCGCAGATCCGGCGCATCAATGCGTTTGACGGCGATCGGCTTGCCCTCGGGCGCGAGCGCTGAGGGGTCGAGCGCGGTGCTGATCAGGACCCGCTTGGGAGATAGGCGACGGCCCAGCCCCGCCAGCACCGGGGTCAGGAGATGGGGCTCGATCGCACCGCAGACCGGGTCGGACAACGCGGCGTCGAGATCACGTGCTCCATCCTGGCTGTCTGAGAGCGCACCCAGGTCGCCGGACCGGGTCTGGAACACTACCCTGTCGCCATAGCCCATCACGGTCAGATCGCCGCCATGCCCCGTCAGCACCATGCCGTCAGGAACAGTATGGTGCTGGGGGGCGTCCAGACTGGCCAGCATCTCCCGCCAGGTCTTGAGCTGGTCACGATCCACCGCCGCGAGCCAGCGCGCGCCATCTGCGCCAACCGGACCGAGGCTCACTTCGACATCGTCCAGAGGCTGGGCGATCTGGTCCTCGATCAGGAAGGGGGCGGCCCGTCGCGCATCGCGTTCGGACTGGCCCGGCACCGGAAGGCGCCGGATGAACACATCTTCGGACGGCAGGACCACCACAGCCCGCACGATCACCGTTCCGGCAGGGGGCTCGACCGTTGCGCCCGGCCCCGTCACGCCCTCGGCGATGACCGCCCCGGCGCGGATCACGCTCCAGCGGGCGGTCTGCTCCGCCATTGCCGAGGAGGGCGGCTGAAGGATCAGCACGTCAGTCATCAGAAGGCTCCAAAGCGCTGGCTGTGACGGCGCAGATCGCCGCCTTCATTGAGTTCAGCCAGCTCTGTCATGTGAAAGCGGGTCTCCGCCAGCTGCACGCGCACCGCCATTTCGAACCACCGGCTGCGCAAGGTCAGCCGCGTCTTCTCTGCATCGCTGAGATCAAGCTGCGCCATCAGCGGGTCCGCCCAGACATCCTCAGCGCTGTCATAACCGGCAGGCGGCCTGCGGAAAAGCACGGTCTCCGCATCCGCAGGGTCCAGATCCTCATGCACAAGCGCGGACAGCAACAGGCTCTGGTCCAGCGACAGCGTGTTGATGTTCAAGGGCGGCTGCTCGGCCAGAGGCAGCACACACAAGACAGGCCGGTACGCGGCATAGAGCGAGGGCGTCATCACCGGCAGGGCGCGCAATTCCTCCAACTCCACGAAAGGCTGGTTGGCGGCGCGATAGGGCTGAGCATAGGCGCCATAGGTGCGATCCTCGGCTCCTCCCGGTTCCGCGGACTGATCCGCATCAATCCAGTCGGTGATCTGGGCCAGCAGAGTCTCGGCTTCGCCCGCGGGAACCCCGAGCTCCAGGGACAGGGACAGGAACGCCTGTCGCAGCCATTGGATGTCAGAGCTGCGCGCCTCGCGCTCCAGCGGGTCATCGCCGTCTGTATCCGGCGCAACCAGCGCGTTGATGTTCAGACAGTTGTTCCGGTCATGGATCTCGCCCACCACCTGCCCGTTCTCCAGCGGAAACACGACCGGTCCGGCCAGCCACAGCTCATCGGATCGCATCACAGAGCGGCCTGGAGCGCCGGCATTCAGGAAGGCGGCTTCGGCCAGATCACGCGCGCCCCGCGCCATCCAGACCGCCTGCGCACGCTGGTCGATCTGGGCGGTGCGGAAGGCGGCAAAGCGCGTCACATCCATCAATTGCACCGCCACCGCCGCCATCAGGGCGACCAGCAGGAGCGCCGCGATCAGCGCCGTGCCGCGTTCTGACGTCCGCGCCCTCATCGCCCCACCTCTGCGGTTGGTGAGAGCGCCACATGCTCCATCTCGCCCAGTGTGGACTGCACATAGGACAGGCGCACCGCGCGCGGGGCCTGAGCCGCCGCTTCTCCATTGCGGCCGGGCCGTAATTCGACCACCCCGGTCCAGACCCCGGTCATCATCGCCTCGATCTGAAGATCCGAGATCCCTTCCGCAATCATCTGGCGGACAGGCGCGGCGCCCTGCGCCAGATCGGGATAGAGACTCGTTTCGCGCCACAAATGATCGCCGTCATAGATCCAGGCGACCCGCTGCAGGCCCGAGCGCGGCTGCACCCCGCCGGGATTGGCCCAACCCGAACGCGTCAGCACCAGGATCTCGCGCGGCTCGCCTTCGCGGTCGGGGTTCAGGGGATCGGCGCCCTGAACATCAAGGGCGAACACGCGCGGATCGGTCAGGCCATCCTCATCGCGCACCGGGCGCATCACCATCTGGCCGATGTCTTCGCTGAGCAGGGCCTGGATGCGCTGGACGGCGGCAAGGTCCGCCATCACGGCTTCAGAGGTTTCCTTCGAGCGCAGGGCGGTCGTCAGAAGCCCGACGCTGATCGCGCTGATCAGGGCGAAGACCATGACCGCCGCCATCACCTCCACAAGGGTGAAGCCTGCTTCGTGACGCCGTTTCATGACGTCCTCCGCAGGGTTTCCAGCGTGTAGAGGACCGTGTCCGCGTCCGCCTCGGAAATCACGAGGCGCAAGCGCAAGAGATCCGGTTGGCCGGCATCATCCACTTCCAGCGCCCAGTCAAAACTCTGCCCGCCCAGCGCATACTCGCCGCGTTGATCGCGCATTGCGCCGGGACCGGCGTTCAGCAAGGCCTCGCTGAGAAGGTTCTGCGCCGCGATCTGCGCCAAAGTCATCTCGCGCGCCAGCGTGGCCGAACGCGCGGACGTGCTCAGCGCATTCATCAACGCGACCCCGGCAAGCGCCAGAATGGCGAGTGCGGCCAGCATCTCGATCAGCGAGAACCCGTCCTGACGCTGCGCTCTCATGACGGCGTCTCCGCCGCGTTCGGATCGAAAAGGCTGAGCCGCCCCTCGCCATCGCGCTGGATGATCCGCACGGCATCCGGACCGCGCAATTCAAAGGCGAAGGGCTGGTCAAAACCGGTGGGGTCGAACCAGACTTCGGGGCCGTTCAGCGCCTCTGCCGCGTCATCACGCGCGCCCTCGTTCCGGCGGCTGATCGCGCCGGACTGCACGCTCATGATCAGGTCCGGGTCTTCAAACCGGTGCGCCTCAAAGGCGGGATGGTCCGCGCGCACGCGCCAGACCCCGTCCTCGAAGCGATAGAACTGATACCCGCGCCCGTCAAAGCGGGCGGCAAACCCGACATGCTGACCCGAAACCAGCGCCTCCTGGCGCGCCTCGTTGAGCGCGCGCACCAGCGCCTCGCCCTCCAGCTGTGCGGGCGAATCCTCGGGCTGGAGCATGACTACGGCCACGCCCGTCACCAGCGCGATGATCGCCAGCGCCGCCAGCGTCTCGATCAGGGAGACGCCAGCCTGAGAGGATCGGGGCAGAGGCGACATCAGTCCTGTTCGGCGGTCCAGTTGCCAATGTCGGCGTCTTCGCCCTCGCCGCCTTCGCGACCGTCCGCACCCAGCGTCCAGACGTCAAAGCGGCCATGCTCGCCCGGATAGAGGTAGAGGAAGTCATTGCCCCAGGGATCGGTGGGCAGATTGTTGATGAAGCCGCCCTCGGGGAAGCGCGTCGCGAGGCGGGCGTCGGCGGGCGGGGTGACCAGCGCCTCCAGCCCTTCATCGGTGCTGGGATAGCGGCCCATGCGCAGGCGATAGGTCTCCAGCGCCTGTTCAAGCTGGCTGATCTGGGTCTGGGCGGTGGAGGAATTGGCCTGGCCCAGCATGGGCAGGACATTGATGGTGATGATGGTGGCCAGGAGCCCGATGATCACCACGACCACCATGACCTCCACGAGCGAGAGCCCGGCTTCCTCATCCTCCAGACGGCGCGCGTCATGTTTGGTGAGCAGCATGTCTCAGTCTCCTTGCTGGCCGCGCTATCCCAGCGCAGCAGTGTTCAGTTGCAGGATCGGCAGCAGGATCGACAGGACGATCCCGACCACGATCACGGCCATGGCGATGATGATGCCCGGCTCCAGCAGGCTCAGACCCACCGTGATGGCGCCATCGACCTCGGCCTCCATATGCTCGGCGGAGCGCTGGAACATCTCCGCCAGACGGCCCGAGCGTTCGCCCGCGGCCACCATGTAGACCATCAGGGGCGGGAACCAGCGCGCCTGACGAAGCGCATCCGCCAAACCCTTGCCAGTCTCGACCTGTTCGATCACCTCGCCCAGCATCGCCTGGAAGGGCAGATTGTCGGACGCCCGCCGCGCGGCGCGCAGGGCTTCGGGCAGCACCGCACCCGCATTGATCAGGATCGCCATGGTGCGCGCAAAGCGCGCCGCCTCGACCTTGCGCGCGAACCCGCCCAAACCCGGCAGGCCGAGCTGACTGGTCTGGACCGCGCGTTTGACCGGCTCTCGCCGGATCAGAACCGAATACAGCAGGACCGCGCCCACGATCGCGACAAGGAGGATCGGCCAGCTGGCCTGAAGCCCGTCTGACAGCGCGATCATCACCCGCGTGATCAGCGGCAGGGTCATGTTCATGGTGTCAAACTGCTCGGCGATCTTCGGCACGATGGCCACCAGCAGCACGCAGACCACGAGGAGCGCAACGACGCCCAACACGCTGGGATAGATCAGCGCCGCGCCGACCCGACGCTTCAGCGCCCCCGCCTTTTCAAGATAGTCCGCCAGACGCTCGAGCACCTGCCCGAGCCCGCCCGCGCTTTCCCCCGCCGCGACCATGGCGCGGTAGACGCCGGGAAAGCTGTCAGGATAGAGCGCCATGGCGTCTGACAGGCGTTCGCCCTCGGTGACCTTTTCGCGCACGCCCATCAGCACGCGGCCGACCTGGGCCTTGTCCGCCTGGCCGCCCACGAGACCCACTGCTTCCTCAACCGGCATGCCCGCATCAATCAGCGTGGCGAGCTGGCGCGTGACGCCGGTCAGATCATCTTCGGAGAGGCCCCCGGGCTTGAAGAGGTTCGCGACCGGGTTCGCGCCGGCGCCTTTCTCACTGGCGCGCGACACAGACAGGGGCGCCAGCCGGCGGCGGCGCAACTCCTTGCGCGCGGCGGCTTCGCTATCGGCGGACAGAAGACCCCTGGTTCGCTTGCCCGCCGCGTCGAGCGCTTCGTACTCAAACGCCGCCATCGCGCTCGCCATCCTCGCGACACACCCGCATCACTTCAGCCAGTGACGTCTCACCGGCCTTGGCCAGCTCCACGCCCGAGCGCCACAGCGTATTGCGATGGGCGAAGGCGTGACGGGCGATCTCGCTCTCGCGCGCATCCTCGTGGATCATCGAGGCGACCGCGTCATCAACGACCAGAAGCTCATAGACGCCCCGGCGGCCCTGATAGCCCGACCCGCCGCAGCTGTCGCAGCCCTTGGGCTTGTACAAAAGCGCGGTTTCGCCCGGCTCCAGCTCCAGCATGCGCTGCTCGCCGGCATCGGGCTCATAGGCCTCCTTGCAGGACGGGCACAGGCGCCGCACCAGACGCTGGGCCACCACCGCCTTGATCGTGGTCGCCAGCAGATAGCTTTCAACGCCCATATCCCGAAGCCGCGTCACGGCGGCGGCAGCGGAATTGGTGTGCACGGTGGAGAGCACGAGGTGACCGGTCAGCGAGGCCTGCACCGCGATCTCGGCGGTCTCCACATCGCGGATCTCGCCCACCATCACCACATCAGGGTCCTGACGGAGAATGGCGCGCAGGCCCGCCGCAAAGGTCATGCCGACCTTGGTGTTCACCTGGGTCTGGCCCACGCCCTCGACCGCGTATTCCACCGGGTCTTCCACGGTCAGGATGTTGCGCGTCTGGTCATTGAGCAGGTTGAGCCCAGCATAGAGCGTGGTGGTCTTGCCCGCGCCCGTGGGACCGGTCACCAGCACCACGCCATTGGGCTGGCTGAGCACCTTGCGGAAGTCTTCAAGCTGGCGCGGCGACATGCCCAGCTGGTCCAGGGTGAAGCGCGCGCTCTCCTTGTCTAGAAGGCGCAGCACGACGCGTTCGCCATAGCGCGACGGCAGGGTCGAGACGCGCACATCCACGCCCTTGCCCGCGAGCGTCAGGGTCAGGCGGCCATCCTGGGGGATGCGCTTCTCGGCGATGTCGAGCCGGGCCATCACCTTGATGCGGCTCGTCAAAGGCGGGGCGAGCCGCCCGCTCAGCGACACCATTTCACGCAAGACGCCATCCACGCGCAGGCGCACCGACACCCGGTCTTCAAACGGTTCAACGTGAATGTCCGAGGCGCCCGAGCGCACGGCCTCGGCGATCAGGCCATTGATCAGGCGAATGATCGGGGCGTCCGACGCGCTGTCGAGAAGATCCGCGGTCTTGGGAATGTCGTTGATGATGTCGGACAGGCTTTCGCCCGCCTCATCCTCGGCCCGGTCCGACATGGAATGAGCGAGGCCGTCAAAGGCGTAGATTTCAGACAGGGCGCGATCAAAGCTGCGCGCATCGAGCGTGCGTACTTCAAACGCCTTACCAGCCGCCCGGCGCGCTTCCACCAGCGCCAGTGCATCCGCATCCTCGCGCAGGAGGAAGACCGGAACCTCCCCGGTCTGAAGGGCGACGCCGCGTTCGCGGGCAAAGGCGTAGTTCAGCGGCTTCAAGACTTACTCCCGCCCCGCATCGTCACCGGGGAGCGGGCCCGCAAACGGCTGCTGGCCGCGCATCATCATGTCGACAATGGATTCAAGGCTGGACGTGCCGCCCGTGGCTTCGCGCTGCTGACCCACGGCGTAATCATAGCTCATCCGGGTGACGTCGCGCATGCTGGCCGCATCGCGCACGATGGTGGGCCGGATGAACACCATCAGATTGCGGCGCGTGGTGGAGCGGCTGTCATTGCGGAACAGACGCCCTGCGCCCGGAATGCGGCTGAGCCCCGGCACGCCGCTTTCCGCTTCCTGCTCATCGGTCTCGATCAGGCCGCCCAGCACGATGATCTCGCCATCATCAGCGAGCACAGTCGTCTCGATCTTGCGCTGATTGGTGATCAGCTCGACGAAATCGGCGCTGACCGGCCCGGCCACGGATGAGACTTCCTGGCGGATCTGCAGGCGGATGGCGTCGCCATCATTGATCTGCGGACGCACATAGAGCTGCACGCCCACGCTTTCGCGCTCGATCTGGCGGAAGGGGTTGGAATTGTTCGAGCCCAGGGTTTCTCCCGTAGTGATCGGGATTTCCTGACCCACCATCAGATTGGCTTCCTCGTTATCGAGCACCATCAGCTGCGGTTTGGACAGCACGTTCGAATCGGTATCGCTGTCGAGCGCATTGACGATGACGCCGAAGAGAGAGCCGTCATTGAGCTCGCCGCCAAAGCCGAACGAGCCGCCTCGTGAATTGACCAGCGAGGACAAAGCGAGATTGCGCAGATTCACATCGGTGCTGGAGGTGGTCTCGCCATCGCCAGAGCTGAGCCCGCCCGTCAGAAGCGCGCCTGTCAGCGCGAGAAGGTCAGGCTGGCGGGTCGAGCCATACCGGGTATAGGCGAAGGGCGTTGCGTCATCGCCGTCACCCGCCAGGAGGAACTGAACGCCCAGATCGCGTGCGGTCTGGTCGGAGATCTCCACCACAATGGCTTCCACCTGCACTTGCGGGCGGCGCACATCGAGACGGCTGATCACCTGCTCCAGCTCGCGCAGCACATCGGGATCGGCGTTCATGATGATCGAGTTGGTCGCCGGGTGATGGGCGATGGAGACCGGTCGGCCCACGCTTTCTGGACCGCTCATCGCCTCGGCGAATTGCTGCAGGATCGGCAGCAGGTCATCGCCCTGGGCGTGGTTGAGCGCCACCACACGGAACGTCTGGGTGGACGCGCTGACCGCATCAATGCGGCGCACCAGCGAGATCATTTCGCCCACAGCCGACGGCTCGCCGCGCAGCAGGAGCGCGTTGGAGGCCGGAACGGCGGCGACGGTCACATTGGACGGCGCCTGATCCTCGCCGCCCTGATTGCGCTCGCGCAGCCGGGCGATGACTGACGCCATCTCTTCCGCCGGCAGGTTCTCGAGCGTCAGCATCTCCACGGTGGAGGTGTCGCGGTCCGCTTCCCGCAGCGCCGCTTCGATGGCGCGGATATTCGAGGCGAAGTCGACGATCACCACAAGATTGCCGGACTCCACCGGATTCACAGCGCCTGACGGGCTGAGCATGGGCGTCACGGCGCGCACCGCCGAGCGGGCGGAGGTGTTGTTCAGGCGATAGACCCGCGTCAGGAAGACATCGCCATCCCGTGTCGCCGATTGCATGGGCGCGCCGGCGCGGGCGCCTTCGGCCTGCGGCACGATCTGGAACACGCCCGGCGCCGTCTGCACCGCCGTATAGCCGTTCACCCGCAGCGTGGAGAGAAAGACCTGGAACACTTCCTCATCGGTCAGCGGCGCTTCGGAGACGATGGTGACAAGCCCGCGCACATCAGGATCAAGCACGAAGGTGAAGCCCGTCATCAGGGCGATATCGTCAATCACCGCGCCGATTTCGGCATTGCGATAGTTCAGTGTCTGCCCGCCATTGGACTGGGCGAAGGCCGCGCCGATCAGGAGAGCCGGAGCCAGGACGAGAATGAGGATGCGAGACAGCAGGGTCACGGTGCTTACTCCTGTCGGGCGGCGTCGGCCGCGGACGGTGTGAGGGTCAGGCGTCGGCCGTCCCGTTCGAGGCTCAGGCGGACATCGCCTGACGCCGAGAGGGCCCGGGCCAGCGCATCAGGCGCGCTGACCGGCGTATCATTGAGGGCGAGGATCACATCGCCCGGCTCGAGCCCGAAGCGGGCGAGCCAGTCGCGATTGGCGTCCGAGCCGATGTCAAAGCCGATCAGCTGGCCGTCGCGCAGATGCGGGCCCAGATCGAGCTCCTCAATCAGCTGGTCGAGTTCAGGCGTACGCGGAGAGGAAGACGGGGTCTGGGTTGCAGCAGGCGTCACGGGCGTCCCGCTGGCGGCCTGGCGCGCCTGTCGGCGTTCGCGGTCGCGCAGATATAGGGACTCCCGCGCGCCGCGGCGATTGATCTCGATCCGGTCGGGATGAATGGCCTCGACCGTAATGCCCGGGGCGATCTCGTCGCCGACGCGGACAATCTGCTGGCGCCCGTTCTCGGCGTCGATGATGGCGGATCCGTCCTGCTCGCTGGCGCCCACGCGCACCCCGCGCAGGGAGATGTTCAAACGGCTTTCAGGCGCCGCCTCGAGGGTCTGATCCGCCGGCCCGCCGCGCGCGGCGAACAAGCCAGTGGCGGGCGCTTGCGCCAAAGCGGGGTCAGAGGCGGAGGCGACGGACAAGGCGCGCGGCGGCTCGATGCGCACATCCAGAGCCGCAGCGCCGAACAGGCCGAACCAGATCGCCCGTGCGACAAGCCAGCCCAGCATGAGCGCCGCCAGGACAGCGCAGGCCGTGGCCAGTGCGCGGTTCACGCGCATCAGGGGGGTGGCTGTGGCTGGAGACTGGGTGCGGGTCATGGCTCTTGATGTTCGCCTCGGTCCGGAGCGGGCGGACTGTAACGGGAATTATCACACAATGAGAAGCAGCAAGGCGGACTTTCCCGAAAGAAAGCCCGCCTCCCTGTCTCGGATCGAACCCTGGCCTAGAAGGATTTCTTCAGGCTGATCGAGAACGTGGTTCCCAGATCATAGGATTCAAAGTTGCGCTCTTCGCCAAAGGCTTCCTGGTAGGCGGAATAGTCCTCGCCCAGGATGTTGCGAATGGCGAAACGCAGGTCGACATCGCCGGCGCGCGGCACGCTGAGGGTGCGGTTGTGCACCAGGTCCAGCGTGAGCGGCGGCTCTTCGATCACTTCCGGGAAGAAGGCCGAGCTTTCAACGTTCGGCGTGGTCGGATTGTCCACGGAGACGTTGAACTGGATGGTGCGAACGCGGTCGCTGTTCCAGTTGAGCAGCAGCGCGGTGCGCGTGCCGGTGCTCTTGGCTTCCCAGCCGATCTGCAGGTTGACGATGTGATCGGACTGACCGTTCAGACGCTGACCATCCAGGATGCGCGAGAAAGCGGCCACTTCGTTCGGCACCACCACGTCGGTGGAGCCGCCCGCCGGCACGCCGGCGGCGATTACGGTATCGGTCTGGTTCACCGAGATTTCCGACTGGCTGTAGGTGTAGTTCGTGTTCACGAACACCTCGGCGTCGCTCCAGAAGCCGTCATCGCCGAAAGTGTCGGCCATGTCGAAGGTCTTCTCGAACTCGATCTCGAAGCCGTAGAGCGTGGCTTCGGGCGCGTTCAGATAGGAGTTCACCGGCTCTTCCGCGGCGTTGAAGAGATATTCAACGATCGGGTTTTCCAGCTCTTTGTAGAAGACGCCCGCGGTCAGGAACTGATCGCGGCCGAAATACCATTCCAGACGTGCGTCATAGTTGGTGATCTCGGTGTCCACGAGATACGGGTTGCCCACGAAGCGCTGGTCAAGCTCAGTGTCGGTGAAGAGCGCAAAGCCCAGTTCACGGAATTGCGGGCGGGTGATGGTTTCAGAGTACCCGAAACGCGCCTGCAGATTGTCCGCGAAGGTCCAGGTCAGCGTGGCCGCCGGCAGGAGATAGTCTTCCTGGGTGGTCACCTGTGTGGACTGGCCCGCATTGTCGAAGTTGAAGGTGCGGGTGGACAGCTCGCCATCCTCCCAGCGGACGCCCAGAGCGGCGCGCAGGAACGGCGTGATCTCGACGTCAGTGGCGATATAGGCGCCTTGAACGTCCAGCTCGCCGGCATAGGCGTCAGCTGCGCCCGACGCGCCGCGTTCGCGGATCTGCCAGGTGCCGCCTTCCGCGGGAACGCCGATATTCGGATCGGCGAAGATGTAATCCACGCGCGCCGAGCGGAACAGGTTCGAGGACGAACCCGAGAACGCCATGTCCCGGCTGAACGCGGAGCGTTCGCGGGTGTTGGAGGCGTAACCGGCTTTCCATTCCCAGGACAGGCCCAGGGCTTCGACCGGCAGGGTGAAGTCGATGCCGTAATCGGTGACTTCCTCATCCACGCGGCTGAACGAGATGTTGTTGCCGCGGGTGTCCGGACGCAGCACCAGCTGTTCGACGCCGTTCACGGTCTCGAACTCGTAGCGGGCGCGACGCTGGTTCGGCGCATTGCGGGACGCGTCGGAGAAGGCGGCGCGCCAGCTGGCCTCCAGCTCGCCCAGCGATTCAAACATGTGATCGCCAGACAGCTGGTAGGTGTAGACCTGACGCTCGTAGAACGCGGTCGAATCGTCGCGGAAATCGTCTTCTTCGGTCGGCAGCAGATTGCCGAACTCAGAGCGGGTTTCCTTTTCGGTGGAGCGCAGGACCAGGGTCAGGAACTGGATCTCGTGCTCACCGAACTCGACGCCGATGGAGCCCAGCGCGTTCAGGGAGATGTCGTTGGTCGTCTCCATGAAGCGATAATCGGTGTTCTGGGTGATGGTCTCGCCCGACACGACCGAGCTGCCGGCGGTGATGTCGCCGCGGCGGCCGTCCTTGGACTGCCAGTCATTGTCGAAACCGACCGAGCCCAGAACGCCGAGCGCGAAATTGTCGAACTCGAAGCGCTGGCCGCCCGAGGCGTCCACGCCCCAGTTCGGCTCGATATCGCCTTCCTGGATGACCCAGAGCTTGGAGTTTTCGAGCGAGCGGCCGAACCGGGCCAGCGTCTCGTCATCCCAGATACGGTTGTCGGCGCCCACGCGGCTGGTTTCGAACAGCGGCTTGAACTCGTCGGAGATCTCGCGCGTGTTGTCGCCGAAGCCCCAGCGGTCATTGCTGCCGCCATCATGGAGCAGGCCGGTGTTGAAGTTGGTCTCGGTGTCAGCCGACAGGCTCGTGCCGATCTCGAAGAAGCCTTCCGCCGGCAGGGCAGAGGTCTCGATGGAGATCAGGCCGCCGCCGAACTCGCCGGGGAATTGCGGCGAGAAGGTCTTCTGCACCAGAACGTTCGACACGACGCTCGTCGGGAACAGGTCCAGCGGCGCGGCGCGCAGAAGGGGTTCCGGCGAGGCCAGCGGCGAGCCGTTCAGCAGGGTGTTGGAATAGCGCTCGTTCAGACCGCGCACGACCGGGAAGCGACCGTCCGAGATGGTGATGCCGGAAACACGACCCAGCGCATCAGCCACGCTGGAGTCGCCGGTGAGCACGAAATCGTCAGCGGACAGGAAGCTCGACACCTCGGAGGTGACGCGCTTGTCGTCCGGAACATACTGGTAGCGAACCACCACGACGTCTTCCGCCTGGGAGGCGTCGACCGCCTCTTGCGCTGAAGCCACCGTCAGAGGCGTCACACAGACGCCAGACAGCAGAGCCGCGGTGAACGCGATGCGAGATTTAAGCATCATAGTCCCCAATTCATTGGTTTCACAGGAGCGGCCGCCTCACCTGAGGGGTGAGGCGACCATCCAAGGGCTCTGGCCTTAGTTCGGTGCGCCGGCCGGCAGCAGGGTCCAGCCGGTGAAGCGATCGTCAGCCGCGTTCTCAACGGCGCCCACATAGTCGACGCTGGTGAAGAAGCTGCGGCGGCTCGCGTCGATCACCGTGTCGGTGCGCGGGTCGATCGCGATGACGGCGTTCTCGTTGGCGCCCGGCACGAAGACCTGGGTCAGCGAGGACGTGCCCAGAACGTTGTTCACGTTCGTGGTGTAGGGCGTGACGCCGTTGAAGAAGTCGGCGTGCACGAAGGACGGCAGCTCTTCATCCGCGAACGAGGTGGCGCAGGAGAAGAAGGTCGAGCGCAGGGTCAGGTCGCCATTGGCGGCCTGGGTCTGGGTCGAGCTGTCGTCGATGTGCAGGCATTCGTCGCCAAAGCCGGTGACGACGCCGTTCAGGAAGTCGCCCGCAGTGCCTTCGCGGATCAGCATGCCGGTGTCCTGGGTGCCGATCAGGGTGAAGTTGGCGATGGTCGGGTTGGAGCGCGGCTCACGGTCGTCATTGTCTTCGAAGTTGTCGAATTCAAAACCGTTGTCGCCCGAACGCGAACCGTCGAGATCACCCTGGATCACCAGCACGAACTGGGCGTTGCCCGTCCAGCCATCGGTGTAATCCATGGAGTCGTCGCCGATCTGGGTCAGCAGCAGGTTCTTGACGTTGACCGCGCCGCCGAAGAATTCGACGCCATCGTCAAAGTTGTTGTGGACCTGGACGAACTCGACCGTGGTGCCGTTGCCGACGCCCTGGAAGGCGATGCCGTTCAGCTCGTTGTCCGCGGTCACTTCCGCGCCGGCGTACTGGACGCGGGTATAGCGGATGGAGCCGGAATTGTCAGACGCGTCCGCGCCGCCGAACAGGCCCGAAGAGCCTTCGCCGGACTTTTCGCAATCGATGGTGCCGCCGATGGCCGCCGGATCGTCACAGGCGTTGATCGGTGCGCGACCATTGATGATCAGGCCGCCCCACTCGGCGTTGTTGCCAGTGTTGTAGCCGCGGTCATTGCCAGCGGCCGTCGCCAGGATGTCCGCACGCGAGGTCATGATGACCGGCGCGCCGCGCGAACCGTTGGACTGCAGCTGCGAGCCGCGGGAGACCACGAGGTAGTCAGCGGTCGAACGGCCGAAGATCGTCACGCCCGGATCGATGGTCAGCGTCGCTTCCAGAGCGTTCGTGCTCGGGTTGGCGGCGTCCGGACCAGCGTCGATGCCGACGAACACAACGCCCACGAGTTCATAGAGCGGGCCGGCGACCAGACGGACGTCACGGTCGACGGTGCCGGTGATGCGGCAGACGAACTGGTTGCCGATGGTTTCGCCCGAAGCCACGGTGCCCGTCGGGCATTCGGTGACTTCCGGGAACAGGCCGAAGGTCCAGCCGGTGGCCCAGGAGTTCCCTGCGGATTCGCTCGGAGAGAACGCGCCGATATAGTTCACGCTGTCAAAGAAGGCGCGACGGTCAGCGTCCACCACGGAAGCGGCGGTCGGGTTCAGCGCCGGGACAGCCAGCTCGTTGGCGCCCGGGAAGAAGGTGCCCACCAGGGTGGACGACGCCTGAACATTGTTCTGGTTGGCGGTGTAAGAGGGCGCAACGCCGTTGAAGAAGTCAGCGTGCACGAAGGCCGGCAGTTCTTCATCCGCAAACGGGACGTCGCAGGAGAACAGGGTCGAGTTCAGCGTCAGGGCGCCGGCGGCGGCCTGGGACTGGGTCGAGCTGTCGTCGATGTGCAGGCACTCGTCCTGGAAGCCCGTGACGACGCCGTTCAGGAAGTCGCCCGCGGTGCCTTCACGGATCAGCATGCCGGTGTCCTGGGTGCCGATCAGGGTGAAGTTGGAGATGGTCGGGTTGGAGCGCGGTTCACGGTCGTCATTGTCTTCGAAGTTGTCGAATTCAAAACCGTTGTCGCCCGAACGCGAACCGTCGAGCGCGCCTTGCTGAACCAGCACGAACTGGGCGTTGCCCGTCCAGCCATCGGTGTAATCCATGGAGTCGTCGCCGATCTGGGTCAGAACCATGTGCTTGACGTTCACGGTGCCGCCGAAGAACTCGACGCCATCGTCAAAATTGTTGTGGACCTGGACGTAATCGACTTCGGTGCCGTTGCCGACGCCCTGGAAGGCGATGCCGTTCAGCTCGTTGTCCGCGGTCACTTCCGCGCCCGCAAAGCGAACCTGCATGTAGTTCAGACGACCGGAATTGTCAGACGCGTCGTTGCCGCCGAAGAGGCCCGAATTGCCTTCGCCGGATTTTTCGCAATCGGCCGTGCCGCCGATGGCGGCCGGATCGTCACAGGCGTTGATCGGCGCGCGGCCGTTCAGGATGATGCCGCCCCATTCCGCGTTCGCGCCGTCATTGAAGCCGCGCGGATTGTCAGACAGGGTCGCTTCGAGATCGTCGGACGAGGTGAAGATCACCGGGTTGAACTGCTCGCCGTCCACGACCAGCTGGGAGCCGCGCGAAACAGTGAGGTAGTCAGCGGTCGTGCCGCCGACGATGTAGGCGCCAGCGCCAATGGTCAGGGTGGCGGAGGTCGAACCGGTCAGCGGGTTGGCCGCGTCGCCGCCCGCGTCGGTGCCCACGGCGACCTGGCCGTTCAGGAAGTAGATGGCGCCCTGGCCTGCGGTCGCGGACGCGCCCGGCAGGGTGGTGTCAGCCAGAAGGGTGCCCGAGGTCTGGCAGGCGGTGAGTTCAACGCTGCCCAGGGTCTGGGTCAGGGACGAGAAGCCCGTGGGGCAGCCGCCCGCCGGACGGGCGTCAACCGCCGCAGACGGCGGGGTCGGCGGGTTCGGATTGGTCGGAACCGGCGGCGTCGGCAGCTGGCCTTCGCCCGGCGAAGAGATGGACGAATCCGAGCACGCGGCGATTACGGCGATAGACACGCCCGCCAGCAGCAGCTTGATCTTGGACATTTGGACTTTCATCAGAGAACCCCCCGAGGGACTTTGAGTGGCGCAACACTTCAGGCACGCCGCACTGGCCAATGGCGCAGGCGGTCGCTCGGGGCGTGAAAAGACAGCAAGATTGTAACGCCGGGTTTTCAGAACCGTGACGAAGCCATGACACAGCCCGTTGCACGGGTTCAGGCTCGCATTGCACAGCGTGTCATCGCCCCATGCGCAGGCTGAATCCCGTGCCATGGCAGGCCTTCGCGCCAGGTGTGGCGCCCATGCACGATCCATTTTCGGTTTTATGAAATTTGAGTGACAGGCGCCGCCAGGGGCGAACCGCGTACTGCGTTCACCCGTGCGCGGCGTAACGCGCGTCGAACACGCTCCGCCATTGTGACAGGTCGTGGCCTGCTCCGCGCGCCAGCGCGATCAACTCGTCAGCCGGCAGGTCCTCGGACCGGGCCAGAGCCCAGCCCAGCATGGACCGGGCGCCGGATCGGCAGAAGCCCAGCACCTTGCCCGTGGCCTGCTCGGTCAGGTCATGAATGCGTTCGACATCGGCAAGGGATATCTCGGCGCCGCACATGGGCGCATGCAGATACGCAAGCCCCGCAGCCCGCGCCGCGGCCTCGATGTCCATGGAATCAGGCTGATCAGGCGCTTCGCCATCCGGACGGTTGTTGATGAGCGCGACAAAGCCCTGTTCTGCAAGCGCCGTCACGTCTTCAGGCGCAATCTGCGAGGATATGAAGAAGCTCGGGCTGACCTGAACCGGCGTCATGGCTCTCTCCTACAGCGCGTCGAAGGGGATTTTCAGATAGCGCACGCCATTATCCTCGGCGGGCGGCAATTCCCCGGCGCGCATGTTCACCTGAACGCTGGGCAGAATCAGAGTGGGCATGTCCAGCGTCGCGTCCCGGCGTTCGCGCATGGCGACGAAGCTGTCCTCAACAATGCCGCCGCCCACATGAATGTTGCTGGCGCGCTCTTCGGCCACTGTGGTTTCCCAGGCGAATTCGTCCCGACCCGGAGCCTTGTAGTCATGACACATGAACAGGCGCGTCTCGTCCGGCAGGGCGAAGATTTTCTGGATCGAGCGATAAAGCGTGCGCGCATCGCCGCCGGGAAAGTCACACCGCGCCGTGCCGAAATCAGGCATGAAGAGCGTGTCGCCGACAAAGGCGGCGTCGCCGATCACATAGGTCATGCAGGCTGGCGTATGGCCGGGCGTATGCAGGGTGCGGGCCTCAAGCTCGCCAATGCTGAACCGCTCGTCATCCTCGAACAAGTGATCGAACTGGGAGCCGTCGCGCTGGAATTCGCTCCCTGCATTGAAGACCTTGCCGAAGACATCCTGCACGGTGCGGATATTGGCGCCGATCGCCAATTGACCGCCCAGCTTCTCCTTCAGATAGGGCGCGGCGGACAAATGGTCGGCATGGACATGGGTTTCCAGCACCCAGTCGACATCCAGCCCCTGCTCTTTCACATAGGCGATGATGGCGTCCGCGCTCGTGTGGCTGGTCCGGCCGGACTTCGCATCGTAATCGAGTACGGAGTCGATGATGGCCGCTTTTTGCGTCGCCGGGTCCGACACCACATAACTGACAGTGAAGGTGTCCGGATCAAAGAACGCCTTGACGGTCGGGATCGGGGTCGCAGATGGCGTGGTCATTGAGCGCCTCCCTTGCCGGCTTTGGGACCAAACGCCAGACACAGCGCCGCCACCAGTTTCTGGATGCGGGCGTCCGCGAGACTGTAATAGACATGCTTGGCGTCGCGTCGCGGCGAGACCAGACCGGCGTCGCGCATGCGCGCCAGATCGCGGGACAGATTGGGCTGACGCACGCCGGTGCGCATCTCGATTTCAGAAACCGAGCATTCGCCTTCCATCAGTTCGCACGCCACAAGCAGACGCCCGGGATGGGCCAGGATCTTCATCAGGCTGGCCACCTCGTCCGCGCGTTCGCGCAGCTCGGTCAGTTCAAGTTCGGCCATGTCAGTCTCGGCGACCATGGGGCGACCCTTTGTCGGCTTTCAAGTTTCCAATTTTGATAATTGAAATCTTCGCGCGCGCTGACAAGTCTTCCACTCAGTCAGGACGTCTGATCTTATGACGTCAGACCATCAGCCTGATCGGACGGTCCACCCGTTCGGCGAGAGGAGCCTGTCCCGCACCATGAGCGTCCTGCCTTTGCTCGCCTTGAATCTGGCTGCAGTTCTGAGTTTGTTTTCAATCCTTTGGGCGATCGCCCAGTTTCATCGCGATCCCAGCTTCATTGATGCCTTCTGGGCGCTCGGGATCGTGCTCATCGCCCTGGTCGGCCATGCCGCCTCCCCCGGCGCGACATGGCGACACATGCTGGTGCTCGGCCTTGTTCTGGCGTGGGGGCTGCGCCTTGCCGCACATCTGCTGTTGCGGTGGCGTCGGGAGGGCGCGGACCGGCGCTACACGAAGCTGCTCAGTGATGTGCGCGAGAAGCGCGGCTGGAGCTATGCCCGCACGACGCTGGTCTTCATCTTCCTGCCCCAGGCCGTGCTCCTGTGGCTGACCAGCCTGCCGGTTCAGATGGGCCAGGCTTTCGCCACCCTGACGCCGCTCGGCCCCGTGGCCATGCTGGGCGGCGCGCTGGCCCTGTTCGGAATCGCATACGAAGCGCTGGCGGACCATCAGCTGCATCGGTTCCGCCAGGATCCGGGTCGGCACGGCCAGGTGCTCGACACCGGCCTGTGGGCCCGGAGCCGTCATCCCAACTATTTCGGGGAAATCTGTGTCTGGTGGGGGCTGTGGCTGATTGCAGCGGAAACCGGATGGGGCGTCCTGGCGCTGCCCGGACCGCTCTTCGTCACCTTTACCCTGTTCAGATTGTCCGGGGTCCCCATGCAGGAAGCCGGACTGGAGGCCCGACGCCCCGAATACGCCGCCTACAAGGCGCGCACCCCGGCGATCATCCCGCGGCTGTTCCGCTTCAAGGGCTAAGTGCTAGCTGCGACGCACCGGCGCAAAGTCGAAACCGTCCGGCGCGCTGTCCAGAAAGCGCTCGACAAAGCGAATCGCTTCTTCCGTCTGTTGCTTGCAGAGACCGGTCTTCAGACCCGTCATCGCCAATCCGGCGACGCCCAGGCTCAACAGGCCCACACCGGCCATTACGATAATCAGTCGCATAGCGCCCTCCCCGGCGAATACGACAGAAGCATAACATTACACGATGTTCATTAACAAGCAGAAAGGTACGGACTAGACCGAATCCCGGTCCTGCGCGTCCAGCATGTCAGACGCTGTGGGCGCGGACATGGCCGCTCCGGCGCGCTTGAGCGCTTCAAGCGCTTCATGAATGCTGGTCTCCATCAGGCTCGCCGCGCTTTCCACGCGCTGGCTGGCCGCATCATAACGATCCACATCCAGCTGGCCGACCGCCGCCTCGATACGCTGAGCGGCGCCATCCACACGCTGCCCCAACTCGCCAGACAGTGATTCAAGGCTGGCGCGGAAATCCGACAGGGTGTCATCCAGCCCGCCCGCCGGAATGGAGCGGGCGATGGCGCGCATTTCCTCACGGAACGCATTCAGCTCCGCTGCCACATCAAGATTGGACCCCAGGCGGGTCTCGTGCAGGGCGGACGCGGCGATATCATCGATATCGACCGTATCCACATCCTCGTCCCAGATTCCCGGATGGGGCGGACGGGATTCCTCGCCTTCAAGCACGAACTCTTCAAGCTCGTCCTCAATATCGAGGGAGTCCTGCGCTTGCGCATCCTGCTCCAGATCAAAGGACAGGTCCGGCTCATCATCGGATGCCGGCGCGGGGCCACTCTCGAACGCCGGCTCATCAATCGTCGGCGCAGTCTCTGTCATCGGATCGGCCGCATGCTCGGCCATGTCCATCGAATCGAATTCGCCCTCATCCACGTCCAAGGACGTTTCAGTCGCGTCCGGCGCACTCAGATCCTGCGACTCATCGTCGGAAGTCGCATCATCCGCGTCGGACAAGGCCGCTTCCAGCTCATCCTCGTCCAGAGCCAGGGTGTCCGCTTCCAGCGGACGTTCCAGCTCCCAGTCGTCCTGCGCTTCGGGAGACGGCACGAAATCATCAAGATCGATGGAATCCGCATCCTCATCCAGCGACGCAGACAGAGCCGAAGGCGTAGAGTTAGAACCGGCGCATTCCGTCTCTTCGTCGTCCTGACCGGTTCCGAAATCCCATTCGTGTTCCGCCAGATCATCCATGACAGCCTCGCCCTCCTCGTCGGAGAGCGACTGGTTGCTGATGTGATAATCCTCATCCCGGGGGTGATCGGGCTGGCGGGCCAGATGCACCGCTTTACTGGCGGGATCACCGAACAGGGTCTGCGCCAGCGCATCACAGGCCGCGTCCACGTCCTCGACGCTCGCTGAAGGCGCGCAAAGCGCCCAGGTCAGCGCGCCCAGCGGCGTGAAGCGCACATGATCTGTTGCTGCGCGTTCCAGATACAGAGAGGTGAAGCGCTCGAGCTCCGCGGCCAGCGCCTCGGCGTGCGCCGTCGCCGGCGGACGCAATTGCAGGATGAACGCCGCCTCCCCGTCCCGGGGTTGAACAGCATCAGCGGTGGCCAGCTCCATACGTCCCAGCCGGAGCGAATCACCCCGGTCCCTAAGTCATTTAGACACACACCAGAGCGCACCGACCTTGCGAAGGTCTTAACATAGAGTGAAATGGGTTATTCGAAGCCCACCACGTTCGGCAGCCCCTGTCCGCCCGGCGCCATCGCCACGCCATCGGCGTGAATGATCGCCAGCGAATCCGGGCCCAGATAGGCGCCCAGCATGGAGGGCGCATCATCAATGGCATGCACCACAAGGCCGGGCGCGAAACGAGGTCTTGAATTCGCCTCGGTCGGCGCAAGCTCCGCGCTGGACACCTGCAGCAGGGTCAGGTTGGAGAGGGCGCGAACATCCACATCCATGCCCTCGCCTGCCTGCATGACAAGCCGGTCCGCATAGACCCGGAGCGGCGACCGGACATTGGCCGGCGCGTTGTTGATCGCCAGGAACGGCCGATCCACAGGCTCGGAGCGGCCATTGTCTGTCGGCACGAAGCGATAGCTCAGAGCCGTATCCGCCGGGGCGAACAGGGCGAGCGCCTCCGCCGTCACCCGCGCCATCACCAGACGCTGCCGAGGGCTCATCATATCAGGCAGGCGCAAATCCAGACCGCCTGCAAACTGCTCGGGCAGGGCGGTGAAGCCCCGCTCTCGCCCGGAGCCGTCAAACAGAAGCGCGCTCTCGCTGGACAGCTGCACGGGGTAGCGCTGCTGGGAGATCTCGCAGCCGCCATCCTCGCGCTGGCGCTGAAGCGCCACGGCGATTTCGTTCGTCAGTCCCTGTCC
Source organism: Oceanicaulis sp. HTCC2633 (assembly GCF_000152745.1). Lineage (GTDB taxonomy): Bacteria > Pseudomonadota > Alphaproteobacteria > Caulobacterales > Maricaulaceae > Oceanicaulis. The sequence goes on along the minus strand of NZ_CH672428.1, from coordinate 2,484,801 downwards.
GTTCTCCGGCAGGTCGACGCGGTACCGCACCTGGCCCGCCCCGGCCAGACGGCGGGAATCGATCAGCTGACCGTTGAGCGCCACATGGGCGACCGTGGTCACGCCGACCGGCCCGTCGGGGAGACGGAAATCAAGACCCACGCCGTCAGCCGCGCGACCACGGGGCGCATTCGCCAGCTCATAATCGAACCGCCATTCGCGACGATCGGAGACTTGCTGCACGCTGGTGTCCACGCCCAGAGCCTCGAGCGACAGCACCGCCGGGCCCTGCGCGTTCAGGAACTGGACCGGGTCGACCGAGACGCCGCGGGCGATGGTGGACAGCTCGCTGGTGAGGAAGCGGATCGTATCGATGCGCTCGGCATCGGTGACGGCGACCATGGTGGCGCCGGCGCGCCGCCACAGGCTGGCGCCCGCCGCAGCACTGTCCCCCACGGGCTGGAAACCGGCCCGCTGCAGATTTTCACGCGACGCCGCCAGGATCACGCCCTCAAGCCCCGATTCAACTGCAGCCGTGGCGTCAGCGAGATCCATCATGCTCACGACAAATCCGTTGCGGTTGAGGCGCGCACCCAGACGCGTGGAGATTTCAAACCAGTCATCCCCCTCATCCATGGCGATCACCACATGACGCGGGGTCAGCGCCAGCACGTCACGCACCGAGGTCAGGGGACCCTGCAGCTCGATCTCGAGCCCGGACTCCGGGGCGAGGCTCAGAACCGCGCCCATGGAACGGTCCGAATGACAGACCTCTGCGGACACATCGCCCGCGAGCTGCACGCCGATGCGCGCTTCTGTCGAGCCATCCACGATGTCGCTGAGATCAAACACCCAGTTGAAGTCCCGCTGGCCCGGCGCCAGCACGCGCTCCATGACCCGGCGCCCGTTCACCGTGACCCTCAGGGCGGTGACCGCCTCCACGCTGACATCCTGACGGCCGTTCAGCACCAGCCGCACGGCACGCGACTTCTGGTCCCGAACCAGCGGCAGGGTGGCGGAGGCGTAGGAGGGATAACCGGACACGACGAGACCGTCCTCATGGCCGGCGTCGGCAAAGCTGACCTCATACTGGCCGTCACGCCCCAGGGCCGCCTGCGCGGTTGTGAGCCGATCAAAGACCTGGCGCACGAACAGGCCGAACTCGCCCTGCCCCGCATTGAGCTGGCCAGAGACGAACAGGGTCGCCACGCTGGCGAGCGCGATCACGCCCAGCGAGGCGGAGAACCAGGGAAAGCGGCGCTTGTATTCGCGGTTGGTCTTCATCTCGGACCCGCCCTTGTCTCAATCGCGTGCAGGCAGGCTGATCCATCAGCGCCAGTCGCGTTTGAGGGTGAATATCTTCCGGTTCCAGCTGGCGTTCTCGCCAGTCCGGTCGATCTTGTTTCGGCCATCAGCATGAGTGTCGGCCCCTCACAGACTGAGCGAGAAGCCGGCGCGGAAGGTCGCGCCGTCATAATCGCGGGCCTGAATATTGGAGCGATTGTCCAGATAGCCCGCCGCCACAAAGGCGTTCACGCGCTCGGTCAGCTTGCGCTCATAGCGCGCCTCGACCTCGAAGCGTTCATCCGCACGCGCGAAGGGTTCCTGGGTCGAGAAGGCCGCCTCATAGTCCCGGTCGCGATAATCAGCGAGCAGAGCCGCAGAGCTGGCGTCATCGATATTCCAGATGATTTCGCCGCGCAGGCGGGTCTCATCAAAGGAGAAGCGATCCTCGTCCGCATCGGCCTGTTCGAAATAGGCCGACAGCTGCACGACAAGCGCTTCATCCATGGGACGGAAGAACTGTTCGACCCCGATGCGGACCCGCTCTGAGTCGAGCCCCTGCAGGTTCGCCCGTTCAAAGTCATAGGCATTGGCGCGCACCCGGAATACGGTTTCAAGCGCGCGTCCGCCTTCGGGACGATAGCGCAGCTGGGCCTCCGCTTCCGGACGGGTCCAGTGTGCGTCGCCATCCCGGCTCAGGGCGCTGCAACCCGCCGACAGGCGCAGTTGCAGCCGGTTGTCGGCGGTCGTGTTCCAGTATTGCAGGCGCGGCGTCACCAGCACCGAGTTGAGTTCGTCCCGGTCCGGGTAACCTCGCAGGCGCAGCTGGCCCTCAAAGCGCAAGACCTGACGCCCGGACAGAGGCTGGACGCGGCGGACCCAGGTGTTGGAATCCCAGCCTGTCTCAAGATCGAACACCCCAGCGCCCAGTGCGGTCAGTTCTTCATCCGCAGAAAACGGATCGGATCGGGTCACCATGTTGGTGGATTGCAGCTCGAACCGGCCGTCCGCCTGGGCCGCGCCCACACCTGCGGTCGCAGCCAGTCCCACAGCAAAAATGCAGGTGCGCATGGAGTCGTTCATCGTCCCACCCTTGACCCATCTGCGAAGGCAGATGAATTGCCCTTCCGAAAACCAGACTTTAATGCTTCGTTAAGTCTGACAGTTAAACCAGTACGCGGGCGAACCTGAACGCGTCATGAAGCGGTAAGGCGTCGCGCCCACGCTCAAGGACACAGACCCCGCGCTTCGCACCCGCACAGGCAAGCCCTATGCCGCTGATGCGCCTGCGGATTCCGTCCGGAAACGGGACACGGGGACATCCCGCCTCGATGATCAGGGGCGCACCGCCGATTTTTTCAGATCCGTGGATTCCGCCCCAGCGGGCGTATCGATCGCCCGACCGAGATGGGTGCAGGATGTCGCGCTCGTCACCTTCACCTTTTTCGCGATCATCCTGCTGGCGCTGCCGGAACTGGCGCGCGCCACGCTCGACCTGGACGTACCGCGAGATTTTGTCGGCTTTACGGCTGACCGGATGAATGCGGTTCTGCCGGTCCGCACCTTCCTTCTGAGCTTCTTTCTCACCTATGCGCTGTTCGCCCACGGCTCGGCGGGCAAGCGCACGGTCCTGCTGTTCAGCTTCGTAGTGAAATTCGCCCTGGCCTGCGTGCTGGTGGACCTGGCCGCCTGGGCGAGCTGGAGAGGCGCGAGCGCAGTCTGGCCGGTGCATTTCCAGCAATTTCTTGTCGGCATGGCCGGACTTGTGATCTTCCCGCACACGCTGATCAGCCAGGCCCGTCTGCCCATCGCCTCGGGCACGCCCGTCCTGCGTGGCGGCAAACTGCACGAATACGCCATCCTGTTCGTGACAGGCGCCATCGCCGCACTAACGGCCGTACTGGTCTCCACCGTGTACGCCCCCGAAGCAGAGTATCTACGCTCCATCGCGCTTCTGGGCGGGATGGGCCCGGGGGTGTTCCTCGCCCAGCAAGTAATGGGGGTTCAGCTTGCGCTGATCGGCTGGTTCCGCAATCAGGTTTCGCGCCGGCGCGCCTTCGCGCCGCCTGTCGCCGTGATGATCCCCGCCCATAATGAAGCGCACCAGATCCGCGAAACGCTGCTGGCCGTGGACGCCGCCGCGGCGCGCTATAAAGGCGATGTGCGGGTGATCGTGATGGAGAACTGCTCCAGCGACGACACCGCGCAACTGGCCGAGAACACGCTGGCGAAATGTGAGCATCTGGCCGGCTGGCGGGTAGACGCCAGCACCGTGCCCGGCAAGGCCCGGGCGCTGAACCGCGGTCTCGACCTGATCGAGGAAGGCTTTGTGGTCCGGATCGACGCCGACACCGTCATTGGACGCGACGCCCTGAAAGTCGCCATGCGCCATTTCGCCAGCAACAAGGTTGGCGGCGTGGGCGGCTTGCCCCTGCCCCATGAAGGCGAAGGCCTGCTCTCAAAGGTGCGCGCCATCGAGGTGCTGCTGCGCCATGGATTTGTGCAGGTCGGCTTTGGCGCGTTTGGCGGCGTCTTCGGCCTGCCCGGCATGTTCGTGATCTACCGCAAGTCCGCCCTGGACGAGGCGGGCGGTTTCACCGAAGGCATGAATGGCGAGGACACCGACATCACGCTGCGCATGGCGTCTCTGGGCTATCGGATGGTCGCGGACCCCAAGGCGAAATTCTACACCGAGACTCCCGATTCCCTGGCCTTCCTGCGTGAACAGCGCACGCGCTGGTTCCGTTCGCTTTATCATGTGACGGCGCATAACCGGGACGTGCTGTTCCGTCAGGGCTCGGTGATCGGCAATGTCTCCCTGCCCTTCACCCTCCTGAACGGCGCGCGGCGGGCGATGATGACGCCGCTTCTGATCTACGGCCTCGTGGTCTTCTTCCTGTTCGGCGGCGTCTACGGCCATCCCGGCTTCGCCACGGTGATCGCGGTGATCATAGGCATGCCGTTCGTGCTGGCGCTGTTCGTGCTGATCCTGTGGCGACGACTCGATCTCATTCCGATCCTGCCGCTCTACATGGGTTTCCGCTTCCTGCGCTCGTACTACACGCTCGGCTCGACGCTTTCTCTGATCTATCCCGACAGGGCGGCTGAGCGCGCCTTTGACGCGCCCAAGCCCCGTCAGAAACCGCCCTTCGCCAGCTAGGCCGCAGCCTTGCCCTCGACCTCGTCCGGTTTGATGCGGAAGAACAGGGCGTAAAAGACCGGCGTTGCGATCATGGTCAGCACGGTGGCGAAGGCGAGTCCGCAAATGATGGTCACCGCCATGCCCTGGAAGAAGGCGTCAAAGATCAGCGGCGTCATGCCGAGGATCGTCGTCCCCGCCGCCAGCAGCACCGGCCGCAAGCGACTGACCGAGCCCTTCACCATGGCGTCAAACCGGGCCTGGCCCTTGTTGATGCGCTGATCCACCTCGTCCACGAGAACGATGGCGTTCTTGATCAGCATGCCCGAGAGCGACAACAGCCCCAGAAGCGCGGTGAAGGAGAAGGCCACACCGGTCGCCAGAAGCCCCATCGAGACGCCGCAGATCGACATCGGCACGATCAGCCAGATGATCAGCGGCTGACGCACGCTCTGGAACAAGAGGAAGCTCGTCACCAGCATCACCAGGAAGCTCAGGGGCAGCACGCCGCCCAGGGATTCATTGGCTTCGCTCGAGGCTTCGTGCTCCCCGCCCCATTCCAGAGTGTAGCCATGGGGCAGATCGATCTGGCTGACGATCTCGGCGAAGCGCGGGAAGGCGGAGGCCGCGGTAGTCTCGTCCGATCCCGGATTGCCCTGCACGGTCAGGGTGCGCACCCGGTTGCGGCGCTGGATCAGGCTTTCATGCGCTTCAAGCTCGAACCCGCTCACCACCTGGCTGATCGGCACATAGGCGTTCTGCGACGGGCTCCAGATCAGACGGTCCGTCAGGCTGTCCGGCGTGGCGCGTTCAGCCTCCGGCGCCCGGGCGATAATGGGGATCAGAAGATCACCCTCCCGGAACACGCCCACGCGCGACCCGGATGTGGCGTAGCTCAGGGCCTCGGCGACATCGCCGCGAGTCACGCCGATGGTGCGGGCGCGCTCGGGCAGGATCTGGGGCACAAGCACCAGCTCGCGATTGCGCCAGTCGGTGCGCAGATCGCGGAACTCGCCCGCCTCGTTGAGACGGCGCATGGCTTCTTCGGCCAGCGTGCGCAGCACTTCGGCGTCCGGCCCCATGAAGCGCGCTTCCAGCTGCGCGCCCGAGGGCGGACCGAAGACAATGCGCTCGGATCGCGCCTCGAGCTGTGGATAGGTGTCGCTGACATAGGCCAGGATGGCGTCCGCCAGAGGCGGAATCTCATCCAGCGTCCGGGTCTGGACAATCAGCTGACCATAGGCCGGATTGGGCTGTTCGCTGGCATAGGTGAGCATGAAGCGCGTAGCGCCGCGGCCCACAAAGGCGTCAACAGACCGGGCATGCTCCTGCTCGCCGGCGAACCGGGCCACATCGCGGATCACCTCATCGGTGTCCAGGATGTCCGCGCCCTGGGGCATGGTCATGTTCACATAGAACATGGGCGTGTTGGAGTTGGGGAAGAACGCCTGGCGCACAAAGCCAAAGCCATAGATTGAGCCGATGAAGATCACCACCAGCGCCGCGACCGTGGCGATGCGGTGCCGGAGCGCCAGGACCAGCATGTTCCGGTAGACGCCATACATGCCGCGATCATGGGGGTCGGCGTCCGGGTCGGCCTTCTCGCCCTTGAACAGGTGATAGGCGATCATCGGGGCGACCGTGATGGCGAGGATCCAGCTCAGCATCAATGATATGCCGATCACGGCGAAGAGCGAGAACAGGAACTCGCCCGTGGAGTCCGGGGACAGCCCGATCCCAGAGAACGCCATGATGCCGATGATCGTCGCGCCCAGAAGCGGCCATTTGGTGGAGGAGACCGCATCCTCGGCGGCCTTCATCCGGTCCTCGCCGCGCTGGACGGAGACCTGAATGCCTTCGGTCACAACGATGGCGTTATCCACCAGCATCCCCATGGCGATGATCAGCGCGCCCAGCGAGATGCGCTGCATGGTGATGTCAAAGGCGTTCATGAAGAACAGCGTGCCGAGCACCGTCAGGAGCAGCACGACACCGACGGTCACGCCGGCCCGCCAGCCCATGAACAGGCACAGCACGCCGATCACGATGCCGACCGACAGGGCGAGATTGACGAGGAAGCCGTTGGTGGCCTCGGCGACGACAGTGTGCTGCTCATAGATCGGTTTGAGCTCGACCCCGACCGGCAGGTCCTGCTCGAGCTCGGCCAGACGGGCTTCGACCGCTTCGCCCACATCGACGATATTGGCGTCCGCCAACCCGGACACGCCCAGCGTGAAGGCGGGTTCGCCATTATGGTAGATGTAGACGTCTGCGCGTTCGACCGGCGCCCGGGTGACATTGGCGATATCGGACAGGCGCAGGGTCTGACCTGAATCGCGCGGCGAGATCAGAAGGTTCTCGATCGACTGCACCCCGCCGATGGACTGGGGCATCTCGATCCGCAGCAAGCGGTCGCCCGACGGCGCCTCGCCCGCGGACACCACGGCGTTCTCGTTGGACAGTGTGGACAGCACCGCTTCCACCGGCAGGCCCAGACGCGCCAGATCCTCTTGGGAAATCTCGATATAGATGCGCTCTTCGGGGACGCCGGAGACCTGGACCTTGGACACCCCGTCCACGACCAGAAGCTCGCGACGCAGATCATCGGCGATGTCGCGGATCTCGCGGTCCGTATATCCCGGCGCCACCACGGCATACAGAATGCCGTAGACATCACCGAAATCATCGAGCACCACGGACTCCCCGACACCCGGCGGCAGCGAGCTGGCGGCGTCGCGGATCCGCTTGCGCAACTCGTCCCAGACCTGCGGCAGCTCCGTGCCATCAAATTCGTCGCGCATGCGCACGTGAATTTCACTGACGCCGGGCGAGCTTTCGGAGAACACCTCGTCCAGCTGGCTCATCTGCTGGATGGCCGTCTCGAGCCGTTCGGTGACCTCGTCCTCCACCTCTTCCGCCGTGGCGCCGGGATACGGCGTGACCACAATGGCTTCCTTGATGGTGAAGGCGGGGTCTTCCAGACGTCCCACCGATGTGAAGCCCTGTATTCCGCCAAACAGGCAGAACAGGATCACCAGCCAGGTCAGGACCGGGCGTTCGATGGATAGGCGGGCCAGGTTGAACCGGCCGCCCGTTTCAGACTGTGCGCTCTTGCTCATGACTGTCGCTCCCGGACCCGATCAGTCAGCGATTGCTGGAATTGATGGGGCGAACGAGCATGCCCTCATGCAGGGCGGTCACGCCGGCGGTGACAATTTCCTCTCCGGGCTCGAGCCCTGAATGGATCACCACCTGCCCGCCCTCGATGGGGCCGGCCAGGACATCGCGACGGCTGACGGCGCCCGTCGTCCCGTCATAGATCCAGACCGAGAAAGAGCCGTCCGGATTGGAGCTGAGCGCAGACAGCGGGGCGACAACGCCCTGCTGGTTGGCGGACACGGTCTGGGGCAGGTTCACGGTCACCGACGCCGTCATGCCCGGCAGGATGTTGGCGGGCAGATTGTCCGGCAGGGCGAACAGCGCCGTATAGGTCTGGGACGCCTGATCCGGTTCGGCCACCAGCTCGCGATACTCCAGCGTGAAGCTCTGATCGGGCAGGAAGGGGAAGCGCGCAATCATGTCGGGCTTGTCTTCACGATCGACCTGGGCGATCAGGCTTTCGGGCACCTGGATGGCGACCCGCAACTCGCTGATGTCCTGGATCCGCACCACCGGCTGCCCCGGGGAGACCGTGGTGTAATTGTCCACCAGACGGCGACTGATCAGGCCGTCAAACGGCGCCGAGATCGTCGCGTACTCCAGATTCTGGCGCGCATTGTCGAGCGCCACGGCCCGCAGATCATAGGCGGTCTGGGCGTCTTCCAGAGCCGCGTCAGACGCAATGCCGCGTTCGTTGAGCGTGCTCTGGCGATCCAGATTCTGCCGCGCCTGCTGAAGCTGCACCTGCGCTTCGCGACGAGCGCGTTCGAAGTCCTGCGTCTCCAGACGGGCCACCATCGCGCCCTGCTGGATCAGCTCGCCTTCGAACACAGGGAACTCGGCGAGCCGCCCGCCCACCTGGAAGGACAGATCGACCGTAAGGCGCGCTTCGACGCGCCCCACGAATTCTCTCTGGTTCGAGGTTGCTGCAGCTTCGACCGCCTCGATGCGCGCCGCCCGCGGCGGCGCCTGCTCTTCTGGCTCGGCCGGAGAACAGGCCGCCAGAACGCCGATGGCGCAGGCGGTGAGGAGTACGGAACGGGCAATCATTGGGGAGACTCCGTCACAAGGGCGACGAGGCGGGCTTCTATGGCCCTGCGCTCATCAGGCGAACAGGTTTCAAGTCCGAGAATTTCGGCAAAGTGCAAGCCGTCAGAGGCCAGAAGCGCAATCCGGCCCAGAACCGGGTCGGTGGCGTGCGCCAGCATGTCGTCACGCATCTGAACATGCACCTGACGCACAGGCTCGATCAGCTCGGGATTCTCGGCCAGCGCGGCCAGCAGGCCCATATAGACCTGCCGGTCCACATGCTTGTCGTCGAAGAAGGCGCACAGCATGGCGGGCAGTACAGGCGCATTGTCCGAAAGGGCGCGCGCCTTCGCCTCTTCATGACGGGCGAGGAAACGCCCGGTCATGCGTTTGATCATGCCTTCGATCAGCGCGACCTTTGACGGGAAGTTGTAGAGCACCCCGCCCTTTGAAAACCCGCTTTCCTTGACCACCGCGTCAATCGTCAGATGCGCGCCGTCACGCGCGACCACGCGCTCGGCCGCGTCCAGAATCAGGTCGGACGTGCTGACCTTTTCGGTCGCTTCCGGGTTGGGAATTTCAGGCTTCAACCGGTGCTCCATGGGCAGGACAAGACATTTTGCTGCACTGCATCTATACCGTCTGGACGGTTTTACAAGAGCCAAACCGTCCAGACGGTACACATAATGTTACACACGAGCGCCAAACACCTTCTGCGCGTGCTCCCGACCTGTCTGGAGGTGTCTTGATGTGACAGAATCTTGAAAAAGGCGGCTCCAACCGATCCTTTGACTTCCCGGCTCGCCTCGCCCTTGCTATCGGGAGGCGCGCGACGGGCTTACGCTCCGTCAGAGGCCGAACAATTAGGATATGATCTCATGGCGGATCTTGGGCAGCTGGGCATTTTCGGCGTCCCGCTCTTCGGGCTGATAGGCTTCATGTTCGCTGCGTACGCCATTGTGGCGAACGACGTGATCCAGACCCTCGGGACGTTCCTGGCGTCCAACTCCAAACGGCACTGGCTGGTCTTGTGGGCGTTCGCAGCCAGCATCATCGTCGCCGTCATGCTCTACGGATATTTCGGCAATCACGGCGATATCGCCTTTGGTCGCCTGAACCGCATTCCCTATCCCGAAACCGGCATTCATTGGTGGCATGTGCTGCCGCCTCTGGTTCTCCTGATCCTGACCCGCTTCGGCATTCCGGTCTCCACCACCTTCCTCGTGCTCACCATCTTCACCCTGACCGGCGGCTCGGCCACGGCCGGCGTTCTGGGCAGCATGATGATCAAGTCGGTGATCGGCTATCTGGTCGCCTTCGGCGCGGGCATGGTGCTGTTCATCCTGATCTCGCGCATGTTCGAAACCTGGGTCTTCAACACCGATGTGGAAGACCATGGCACGCCCAACTGGCACATCCCGATGGTGGGCGGCCTGACGGCGCTGCTGGTCTACCTGCTGGTCAACGGCCCGGTCCTGCCGGACCTGTCCCAGGCCAACTGGGTCGCGACGGGCATCGTCATTGTCGCCAGCGCCGTCGTTGCGTTCGCCACGCACCGGTTCAACACCTGGTATGTGCTGCAATGGCTGTCGACGGGTTTCCTCTGGTCGCAATGGCTGATGCAGGATCTGGCGAACATCTTCGTCTATCTGCCGCGCGAGACCGTGGTTGATCCGGTCACCGGCGACGTCACAGTCACCTTCTCGATCGGCCTGCTGATCTTCTCCACCCTTCTGATGCTGGGCCTGCATGCGCTGATCTTTGCGGCGCGCGGCGGCGAGATCCAGAAGATCGTCCTGTCCAAGACCAACACCGTGGACGTGCGCGCGGCCACCGTCGTCGACTTCGCCTTCGGCGTGATCCTGATGTACTTCAAGGAGATCAACGACATCCCGATGAGCACCACCTGGGTGTTCCTGGGGCTGCTGGCCGGTCGCGAGCTCGCCATCTCCGTGGTCGCGAAGCTGCGCGGCATCAAGGATGCGGCGTTTGACGTGCTGACCGACATCATCCGCGCCTTCATCGGCCTCGTCATCTCGGTCGTCATGGCTCTGGGCCTGCCCTTCCTGGCCACAGGCCACCTGCCCAATATCGGCGAGGCGCTCGGCTTCGCCCGGGCCGAGCAACCGGTCGCCGAGCAGACCGAACTGGTCCATTTGCCCGGCGCTGATGACAGCGTGCGCTAGCAGCCCGACAATCAAGACCCCTGGATCAACCCCGCTTTCCGGCGGGGTTTTTCATGTCGGTTCCCGTGAAAACTGAAAATTTCGCCATTGTGTGATGGCCCCTAGAGCGTGCCGTGCTAAATCGCGAATGGGCAGGCAATTGATCAGGGGAAGGGCGAGGCATGCAGACCTCTACCCAGAAAGACACACACGAAGCGGAAAAGAGCGGCTGGGTCGGCTGGCTGCAGATCGGCGCCATCATCGCCGTGATCGTGCTGGCCATGATTCTCACCACCGTCCTCTCCACAGGCGGCGAAGCGACCAGACAGACCGCACCGGAGCGTCCCGCCACGCCCGTCGAAATCGCCCGCCCTGTCGCCGAACACCATCAGATCGAGATCGCCCTGACCGGCGCCGTCTCCACGCCGGCCGATATCAGCCTGTCGCCTCAAGTGGGCGGACGAGTCATAGAGGTGTCGGACGCCGTGCGCGCCGGCGCCTTCTTTGAAGCCAATGACGTGCTCTTCCGGATCGACCCGCGCGATTATGAAGTTGCGGTGTCCCGTGCGCAGGCCGGCCTCGCCGACGCCAGAAGCGCCCTGGATCAGTTGACCGCAGAGGCGGAGATCAATCAGGCCGAATGGCGCCGCGAATACCCCGGCCGCGAAATCACGCCGCTGGCCGCGCGTGAGCCGCAACTGGCCGCCGCCCGCGCCGCGGTCGAAGCCGCCCAGGCGGATCTGGCCCAGGCGCGGCTCAATCTCGAGCGCACCAATATCCGCTTTCCGTTTCGCGGCCGCGTGATCGACAGCCGCATCGCGCCCGGACTTCTGGTCTCTGCGGGGCAGAGCTATGGCGCGGTCTATGACATCGAGAGCCTGGAAGTGGTCGCCCCGATCGCCCCGGCCGAGCTGGCGCGTCTGGATGAGGCTGTGGGACGACAGGCAATGCTGAGCATCACCGAGACGGGCCTGAGCCTGAACGGTGAGATCGTGCGCGAAGGCGCTGACCTGAACCCCCGCACCCGGTTCGTCGACCTCTATATCGCCCCCGACACCCCTGATCAGCTGCGCCCAGGCCAGTTCGTGTCCGTAACGGTGACCGGGCCGGACCTCGAACGCGGTCTGATGATGCCGGGCTCCGCGCTCGTCGGACTCGATCAGGTGCGCATTGTGCGGGACGGCCGCATCGAGGAAGTGACCATCGAGGTGCTGGACCGCTGGGACGGCGATGTCTTCGTGGCGCCTTTTGACTATGCCGAAGGCGTGATCCTGACCCCGGTTCCGGAAAACGCGCTCGGTCGCCGGGCCAATATTCTCAATGCGGACGAGGCGCGCCCGTGAGCGATCCTGTCCTGCCCCCGTCCGCCCATGCCGGTTGGCCCGGCAAGGGGCTGATCGCCTGGTTCGTGAGCAATCCGGTCGCCGCGAATCTTCTGATGATCCTGTTCCTACTGGGCGGCGCCATCACCGCCTTCACCATGCAGACCGAGGTCTTCCCCACCCTGCAGCCGCGAACGGTGCAGGTGGCGGTGATCTATCCCGGCGCCACGCCGGGCGATGTGGAGGACTCCATCACCCGCCGCATCGAGGAAGCGGTGATCGGGCTTGAAGGCGTGGACCGGGTCCGCTCCGTGGCGTCTGAAGGCCGCGGCACGGTGACCGTCGAGTTGCAGGACTTCGCCGACGCCCAAGTGGTCAAGGACGATGTGGAGACCGCCGTCTCCGCCATCGCCGACTTCCCCCCCGCCGACGCCGAACAACCCCAGATCCGGGTGCCCCAGCCGGTCACCACGATCCTCACCTTCGCGCTTACCGGCCCTGTGGACGAAGCCGCCCTGCGCGAGGCCGGCTCCCGGCTGGAACGCGACATGCTGGCGGAAGACGGCATTTCCACCGTCCGGCTTCGCGGCGTTCGGGCGCTGGAGATTTCCATCTCCGTGTCCGAAGACGCCCTGCGCGAGTACGGGCTGACCTTCACCGAAGTGGCGGACGCTGTGCGCGCCGCCTCGGTGGACCTGTCAGGCGGCGAAATCCGCACCCGGTCGGGCGATATCCTGTTGCGCACCAATGCACGCCGGGAGACCGGGGACGAGTTCGCGAACATCATCCTGCGCTCGTCTGAAACCGGCGCGCGGGTTCGTCTCGGCGATGTGGCGGTGATCAATGACGGGTTTGAGGAAGACCCGCTGATCTCGCGCTTCAACGGCCAGCCCGCCGTCTTCATCGATGTGCAGACCCAGGGCTCCGAGGACCTGCTGGGCGTCAGGAACGCCGCCATCGCCTTCGCCGAGACCGCCAGCCTGCCGCCGGGCGTGGCGCTCGAAATGGTCGTCGACCAGTCTCAGGTCTTCCGCGACCGCATTTCTCTGCTCGCCCGTAACGCCATCATCGGCTTCACTCTCGTCTTTCTGCTGCTCGTGCTGGTGCTCGACCTGCGTCTGGCGTTCTGGGTGTCCATGGGCGTGCCGATCTCTTTCCTCGGCGGCTTCGCGCTGTTCGGCATGGCGGGCGTGACGCTGAACTTCATTACCACGTTCGGTCTGATCGTGGTGCTGGGCATCGTGGTCGATGACGCCATCGTGGTGGGCGAGAACACCGACCGTGAACGTCAGAAAGGCCGCTCTGAAGAAGAAGCCGCCATCGCCGGGGTGACCGGCGTGGCCGCGCCGGTTCTGGTGGGCGTTCTGACCACCATGGCCGCCTTCGGACCGCTGATCTTCTCGGGCGGCACCTTTGGCGAGATCACGCGCCCCATCCCGATCGTGGTGATCTCGATCCTGGCCGTGTCGCTGATCGAGGCCTTCTTCATCCTGCCCTCTCACCTCGCGCACGGCGGTCACTGGTCGCGCGGCCCGCTGGCGCGCATTCAGGACAAGGTGGCTCAGATCCTGACCGCCTTTGCGGAGGGAACCGTCAGCCGCTGGGCGCATTTCGCCGCCCGCATGCGCTGGCTGGTGGCTGCGGCCGGCATCGCCATCCTCATTCTGGTGATGACGCTCGCCACCTCCGGCATTGTCCGCTTCGTCTTCTTCCCGGCGATTGAATCCGAACAGATCACAGCCGATATCAGCTTGCCGGACGGCGCGCCTTTCACGGCCACCCGCAACGCCGCCGAGCAGATGATCGCCGCCGCCGAATCCATCCAGCGCGAATACGCCGAGACTGGCGAGCCGGTGTTCAAGTCCATCGAGGCGACCATTGGCGGGCGCACGAGCCTGTTCGGAGGTCCGGGCTCGAGCTCGACCACCACGATCGCGTCCAACGCCGCCCAGATCCAGATCCAGCTGACCCCGTCCGCCGATCGCACCACCAGCTCTTCCGAGCTGGAATCCCTGTGGCGGGAACGCACCGGACAGCTGGCCGGGGTGGAGCAATTGTCCATCATCTCCTCGGCGGGACCACAGGATGCGGACATCGCCTATGAATTGTCCCACCCGGAAAACGAGGCGCTGGAAGCCGCAGTGCGTCAGCTGGCGGACTGGCTGGCGGAGATCGACGGCGTGTCCGAAATCGAGGACGGGCTCGATATTGGCAAGCGCCAGCTCAACTTCACGCTGACCCCCGCTGGCGAAGCGGCCGGGCTGACGCCGCGCGATGTGGCCCGCCAGGTGCGGCAGGCCTTCTTTGGCGAGGAAGTCCAACGCATCCAGCGCGGTTCGGACGAGCTGCGCGTCTTCGTGCGCTATCCGGAAGAAGAACGGGTCGGCCTGTCCGAACTCGGTGATCTGCGCATCCGCACGCGCGATGGCGAGAGCCTGCCGCTCAGCGTCGCCGCGACCATCACCGAGAGCCGCAGCTACACCCGGATCGAGCGCATAGATGGCCGCCGCATCGTGGAGGTGACCGCTGATGTGGACGAGGCGCGCCTGACGCCCGGCGAAGCCCGGGCGCGGGTTGAAAGCGAGATGCTGCCGCAACTCGTCGACGCGTATCCTGAACTGCGCTGGACCCTCGCGGGCGCCGGGCGTGAACAGGCCGAGGACTTCGCCAGCCTCGGGCGCGGCCTGCTGATTGCGATCGTGATCATGTATGCGCTGCTGGCGACCCAGCTCAGAAGCTATATCCAGCCGCTGATCATCCTGATCGCCATTCCCTTCGGCATTGGCGGCGCGATCCTGGGCCATTTCATACTGGGCTATCCGCTCTCCTTCCCGTCCATTTTCGGCATGGTGGCGCTGTCGGGCGTGGTGGTGAACGCCTCCATCGTGCTGATCGACCGCTACAATCTGAACGTCAACGAGCGGGACATGAAAGCCGAGGACGCCATCGCCGAAGCGGCGGGGCGGCGCTTCCGCCCGATCCTTGTGACCACGCTGACGACCGCGCTCGGCCTGTTGCCGATCATCGCCGAGCAGAGCCCCCAGGCCCAGTTCCTGGTGCCCATGGCGGTGTCGCTCGGGGCGGGCCTCGTCTTCGCCTCCATCACCATCCTGATGCTGTTGCCGGCTCTGGTGATGATCGTGGACGATGTGCGCGCTTCCCCCCTGACCAGCCTTGCCGTGATGGCCGGACTTGTCGTCGCCCTGATCCTGCTCAGTGTCGCGGGCCTGATCGGATTGCTGGTCCTGCTGGCGGTCGGCGGATTGATCGGCTGGCGCGTCTGGCGCAAGCGCCGTTTGGCCAACGCCTGATCATACTCTGACATGCCCACACAAAAACGCCGGCCCACGGGCCGGCGTTTCCATGTTCGACTGCCCCTGCCTATTCAGGCTTGGGCAGGTCTGTGCGCCCTGATTGCTCCTTGGCGATGCGGGCGATCAGGTCTTCGACCTTCATCGTGCCCATATCGCCATGGTCGCGGTGACGCACGGCCACTTCCCCATTCTCCGCCTCTGCATCGCCCACCACCAGCATATAGGGGATCTGGCGGTGCTGGGCGTTGCGGATCTTCTTCTGCATCCGCTCGGAGGCGAAATCCGTCTCGGTGCGGATGCCGGTATTCACCGAATCCACCTCGGAGAAGAACAGCTGGTCGCGGACCGTCTGGGCGTACTCCTCGTGACGGTCGGCGATCGGGATCACCACCGCCTGGGTCGGGCTCAGCCAGGTCGGGAACTTGCCGGCATAGTGCTCGATCAGGAAGGCGGCGAAACGCTCATGGCTGCCCATGGGCGCACGGTGGATCACATAGACCGGCTGCTTGGAGCCATCCTCTGCCGTGTAGACGAGGTTGAAGCGCTTGGTCGCCATGAAGTCGAGCTGGTTGGTGGAGATGGCGTATTCGGTGCCCACGACCGATTTCACCATGAAGTCCACTTTAGGGCCGTAAAAGGCGGCTTCACCCTCGACTTCCTTGTACGGATAACCGGACTCGTCCATCGCCTGCTTCAGGATCGACAGAGCCGTCTTCCAGCCTTCGGCATCATCGACATACTTGTCGAGATTCTCCATGTCCGGCAGGGACAGACGCATCCAGAAATCCTGAATGCCGAAGAGGCGGTAGTAATCGGCGTGCATGTGCATGACCGCCAGGAACTCGTCCTTCGCCTGGTCTGGCCGGCAATAGATATGCGCGTCGTTCTGGCAGAAGCCGCGCACCCGCATCAGGCCCGACAGGCCGCCCGAGGCCTCATAGCGATAGACCTGACCGTATTCGGACAGACGCACCGGCAGATCGCGATACGACCATTGGTCATGCGCGTAGATCATGTGGTGGTGCGGGCAGTTCATCGGCCGCAGATAGTATTCCTGCTCGTCGATCATGATCGGCGCGTACATGTCTTCGGCATAGTACGGCAGGTGACCGGAGCGGTGATACAGATCGCCCTTGGTGATGTGCGGGGTTGAGACGCGCTTGTAGCCCGCGCGGTGCTCGGTGATGCGGGCGAGCTTTTCAAGCTCGTCGCGGATCACATTGCCCGCGGGCAGCCACATGGGCAGGCCCGCGCCCACTTCCTCGACCAGCGTGAACAGGCCCAGCTCCTTGCCGATCTTGCGGTGATCGCGCTTGGCCTGCTCTTCCAGACGAGTGACTTCGGCTTCGAGTTCTTCCTTGGTCTCGAACGCCAGCGCATGGATGCGCTGAAGCTGGGCGTTGTTCGCGTCGCCGCGCCAATAGGCCCCTGCGATGGAGCGCAGCTTGAACTCGCCCACCTGGCCCGAATGGTCCACATGGGGACCGCGGCACAGATCGACGAAATCGCCGGTGCGATAGAAGGTGATCTCATCAAGACCTTCGCCCGCGACGGATTCGTCACCCGTTTCCTTGGCGATGGCGGTCGAGCCCTTGTCGCGCAGCAGCTTGAGGAGCTCGACTTTGAAGTCCTGGCCTTCCTTGGCCATGTAATCGATGGCTTCATCGATGCCATGGGCTTCGCAATAGAACTTCTTCTTTTTCTTGCGCAGCTCTTTCATGCGCTTCTCGATCTTCGGAAGATCCTCGACCGTCAGCGGCTCTTCGAGCTGGATGTCATAATAAAAGCCTGTGGCTGTCGCCGGACCCACGCCGAATTTGGCGTTCGGCCAGAGGTCCTTGATCGCCGCCGCCATCAGGTGGGCGGCGGAGTGACGGCGCGTCTCTACCGGGAAGTTGTCCTGCGACATGGTGTTTAGGCTTCTTTGACAAAAAAGAGAGGTTGGATTGCACGTAAGAACATTACGCTCTTCGACGTTTAAATCCTCGCTTCGCGCCTGTCCACAAAGCCCGCTGCGCCGCAGCGCATCAAACCCTTAGACCGACACCGAGTGCCGCGCCGCGCCGGTGGCGAGATAGCCGTCGAACGCCGCCGCAACCAGCCGCGCCAGCGGGCGATAGGCCGGATTGACGGTGATGACCCCGCCTTCAACACTGACGACGCCCGAGCGCACCAGATCGTCCAGATCCGCCTGCGGCGCCGGCCTGTCATACAAGGCGGCGACCGCTTCAGGGTCCACGCGCAGATAGGTCATCACCTGTTCGATAATCGCGGCGCGCATCGCGTCCTCGCGGGTCACCTCAACGCCTTTGCCGACGGGCAGGCGGCCCGCCTCCACATCCTGCATCCAGCTTCTGACGTCCGAGCGGTTCTGCACATAGCCGTGCGGTGTGCGGCCTATCGCCGACGCGCCCAGTGCGATCAGGGTGTCCGCCTTGTCGGTGGTGTAGCCCTGAAAGTTCCGGCGCAGCGTGCCGTTTTCCAGCGCCTGCGCCATGGGGTCATCCGGGCGGGCATAATGGTCGATGCCAATTAGAGCGTATCCGCACTCGATCAGCGCATGCTCCATCGCATCCGCCTGCGCCAGACGCGCCTTCGCGCCGGGCAGAGCCTCGTCCTTGATCAAACGCTGATGCGATTTCATGTGCGGCACATGAGCGTAGCCGAAGACAGCGAGCCGGTCCGGATTGAGCGCCGCCGCCGCTTCCGCGCTGGCGCGGGCGCTGTCGGCGGTCTGAAGCGGCAAGCCATAGAGAAGGTCGGCATTGATCTTCATCACGCCCGCTTCGCGCAGGCGATTGAAGGACGCTTCCACCACTTCATAGGGCTGGATGCGGTTGATGGCGCGCTGCACCGCCGGATCAAAGCTCTGCACGCCCGTTGAGGCGCGGGTGAAGCCATTACGCGCCAGCGCCTGAGCGTCGTCTTTGCTGAAATGGCACGGATCGATCTCAATGGCGCGCTCGGCGCCCTCCTCAAATTCAAACCGGTCATAGATCGCGGCCATCAGCCGGTCCATCTGATCCGGGTTCAGGATCGCCGGCGTGCCGCCGCCCAGCGCCAGATGGGACACTCTCATGCGACCCGGCAGGCGGTCCGCCACCAGCGCCAGCTCTTTCAAAAGCACCTTCAGATAGGCCTCGATCGGGCCGTCCTGCGTGGTCGCGC
This sequence comes from Oceanicaulis sp. HTCC2633, assembly GCF_000152745.1. GTDB lineage: Bacteria > Pseudomonadota > Alphaproteobacteria > Caulobacterales > Maricaulaceae > Oceanicaulis. The sequence continues at coordinate 2,466,242 of NZ_CH672428.1, read as the reverse complement.
GGGTGTTGCAGCCGCAATACCAGCACAGGGATTTGCAATAGGGCACATGCAGATAGAGCGAGATCGGCTTGCCGCGATCCAGCGTATCCAGCCAGTCGCCATAGACCGCTCCGGTCACGCCCTCATGAAAATGCGGGGCGGTGGGGTAGCTGGTGTAGCGCGGGCTGCGTTGCTGGCCGTAGCTCAGCAAGTTGGTGATCCGGGACGCCATGACGGGCTCCATTCCTCTGCAAGGACACCCCGCTTAGCCCGGCTTTGATATGCGCATCAGTTGACCACTCGCCGCAGCGGCGACCGGTCGCAGGGTCAGCTCAGCGTGCGTCGCACCGCATCATGCCAACCCGCCATCTGGCGCTGGCGCGCGGCCTCATCCAGCTTGGGCGCGAAGGCGCGTTCAGCCTGCCACAGGGTCGCGGATTCGGAGAGGTCCGAGAACATGCCGATGCCAAGCCCTGCAAGGAAGGCCGCGCCCCAGGCGGTGGCTTCGGCGTTGACCGGGCGCACGGTCTCCACCGCGCAGATATCCGCGAGACGTTGCATCAGGGCGTCATTGACCGCCATGCCGCCATCCACCTTCAGAGTGCGCACTTCGACCCCGTCATTGGCCACGGCGGTCAGAAGATCCTGGGTCTGGTAGACGGTGGAATCGAGCGCCGCGCGCGCGATCTCCGCCCGACCGCAGCCCCGGCTCAGCCCGCAGATCAGACCTCGCGCATCCGGATCCCAATGCGGGGCGCCGAGGCCTGAAAAGGCCGGCACCAGATAGACGCCGCACTCAGGATCGGCGCTTTGCGCCAGCGCCTCGATTTCAGACGAGCGCGCAATCATCCCCAGACCATCGCGCAGCCATTGCACCGTCGCGCCGGCGGACAGGATCGAGCCTTCCAGCGCAAACGCGGACTGCCCGTTCAGACGCCAGGCTGTCGTCGCCAGCAGCCGGTTTTCTGATTTCACCGGCTGGTCGCCCGTGTTCACCAGCAGGAACGCGCCCGTGCCATAGGTCGATTTCACTTCGCCCGGATGAAGGCAGGCCTGCCCGAGCGCAGCCGCCTGCTGGTCCCCCGCTGCGCCACAAATGGGGATGGCGCGCCCCAGAACAGACGGGTCGGTGTCGCCATAACGACCGGCGCTGTCGACGATGTCAGGCAGGACCGCACGCGGCACATTGAAGAGCTTCAGAAGCTCCTCATCCCAGTCTGCGGTCTTGAGCGCATAAAGACTGGTGCGGCTGGCATTCGTGGCGTCAGTCACATGGACCCGCCCGCCGGTGAGCCGCCAGATCAGGAAGCTGTCCACCGTGCCGAAGGCGAGCTTGCCGGCCTCGGCCTTCGCTCGTGCGCCGGGCACGGCGTCGAGAATGTAAGCGAGCTTTGAAGCGGAAAAATACGGGTCCAGAACCAGCCCGGCCTTGTCGCGCACCAGCGCTTCGGCGCCGTCGGCTTTCAAAGCCGCACAGGTTTTTGCGGTCCGCCGGTCCTGCCAGACTATGGCGTTGTGGATGGGCTGGCCGGTGGCGCGATCCCACACCAAGGTCGTCTCGCGCTGATTGGTGACGCCAAGGGCCTCGACCGTCCAGCCCTGTTCCTCGGCCGCGCTCATCGCCTTGCGGGCGGTGGACAGAACCGTCGCCCAGATCACTTCCGGGTCATGCTCAACCCAGCCCGGCTTGGGATAGCCCTGTGCGAATTCCTCCTGCGCGGACGCGATGACGCGTCCTGTCTCGTCAAACACCAGCGCGCGGGACGAGGTGGTGCCTTGATCAAGCGCAAGCAGTGCAGGACGAGACATGGTGAAACGCTCCGGGCAGTCTTATGGTGTCGCCAAGCTAAGCGGTTCTGACCGGATGGAGAATGCCCCGATGGCGTTTGTTGCGGAAACTTTTGAAAGCCCCACCGGCGCAAGCCTGCGCCTGCATGTGCAAGAGGCCGACGGCCAGCCGCTGGGCGTGGTCCAGATCCATCACGGCCTCGCCGAGCATTCGGCCCGCTATGCGCGCTTCGCGGCCTATCTGGCGGGTCGTGGTTTCCACGTCGCCGCCCATGACCATCGCGGACATGGCGAAACGACCGCTGAAGATGCGCCGCGCGGCGTGTTCGGCGCGCCGAAAGGCTGGGGCAAGGTCGTGGAAGACGCGCTGGCGGTGGAAGACCATCTCAAGGCGCGTTTTCCGGGCCTGCCCCATATTGTATTCGGTCATTCCATGGGCGGCGTCGTGGCGATGAACCACGCCATGGAACGCAAGGGCGAGCTTTCCGGCCTTGCGGTCTGGAACTCGAACCTGGCGCTCGGCGGTCGAGCCGGGCTGATGCGCGCGGTTCTCAATATCGAGAGCCTGTTCAAGAAGTCCCAGCAAGGCTCGACCTGGATCGAAGCCCTGACCTTCAAGGCCTGGGGCAAGGCCATCAAGGGCCATCGCACCGATTTTGACTGGCTGTCACGCATCCCCGAGGAAGTGGACGCCTATGTGAACGATCCCGATTGCGGCTGGCCGGCCTCGATCTCCATGTGGCGCGATCTGATTGACGGGACCGAGCTCGGGGAGAGTGAAAATCGCCTGCGGGGCATGCGCACCGATCTCGCCATTCATCTGGCGGCCGGCGGCGAGGATCCCGCGACAGACAAGGGCCAGGCGGCCAAGGTCTTGGCCTCGCGACTTTATAATGCGCGTTTTTCGGATGTGACCATGCGGCGTGACCCGCAGGGCCGTCATGAAACGCTCAATGATATCGGCTTTGAAACCGCCCAGTCAGATTTCGCAGACTGGGCCGAGCGCGTGGCGCGCCAACAGGGCTAGGACGCCTTCGCCGGCTCCTCGCCTTGCGCCGGCGTCAGATTCTCATACGCCTGGACAGGGCCGATCGCGGCCGCCAGCAGCTCGTGATCCATGCGCGCGCCCTCGAACCGGGCCGCGTGAAGGGATGCGCCTTCGAAGGACGGATGGAAAACCCGTCCGGTGCTGCCCGTAAAGGATCGAAGGTCCGCGCCCTGCATGATGGCGTGATTGAGATTGCAGTCGCGGAAAGTGACGCCCTTGAGATTCGCGCCCGTGAAGTTCGCTCCGCGCAAATCCGCTCCGGTGAAGTTCGCGCCAATGAAAGACGCGCCCGAGAAATCCATGCCCACGGCGCAGACGCCGCGCATATTCGCGCCGATCAGTCCCTTGCCCTGACAGGCGCGTCCCAGGACACGCAAATCCTCGCCCTCAAAGACGGCCCGCCGCCCCTGTTCGCCGCGAGACTGTGTATAGAGATCACTTTGTTCGAGCAGTTTCATCAGGTCTGACGCCCGCGCCAGCGCCGCCTGAGCCGGATCGCGCACCACATTGTCCAGATTGGCGCCGTCCAGACGCGCGCCCTTCATGTCCGCACCCGTTAGAACCGCGCCTTTGAAATTGGCGTCTCGAAGATCAGCCTGGTGCAGATCAGCGCCTTCCATCATGGCGCCGGAAAAGTCCGCGCCCTTGAGTTTAGCCGAACTCAGTCGCGCGCCGCGCAGAGAGCAGTCGCGGAAATCCACGGCGCCGTCACGACCATCCTCCAGGTCCTGGACCCAGTCGTTCTGTTTGAATTCCTTGTCGCGCTCATCCTTGTAAAGGACCGCCTTGCGAAAGTCCGCGCCATCCAGATTGGAGCGATACAGATCCGCCCCACGCAGGATGGCGCCGCGCAAGTCCGCACGCGACAGATCCGAACCGCGCAGATCCGCGCCTTTCAGGCTTGAACAATAGAAGGACGCCGTCACCAGTGAAGCCAGGGCGAAACTGGAATCCTTGAGATCGCATCCAATGAACTCGATCCCGTCGAGCTTGCGCTTCATCAGATTGACGCCTGTGAGATCCTGGAAACGGAAAAAGGCGCGACAACCGCCATTGCGGCCCGCGATGAATGCCTCGTGAGCCGCGATGACCGCCTGGTCAATTGGCATGCCCGTCTCTCCCTAAAGCTGCAAACAATGTGCGAATTTGAGCTTAAGGATCAGTGTTTCATCTGCGCGGTTATGCGCTCATTCACAGGAAGCGCTTGTCAGTGTGGTGAAAACCGGAAAGGCTGAACGTCCTGAGAAAGAAGGAGAGCCGCGTGATCGAAACGGTCGGCAAGCAAAGCGCTCTGAGCCTCCGCCGCCTTCTGGCGCGGCACATGGCGCGCACGGCGGGGAAGACGGTGATGTCTCCCGAAAATCCGCGCCAGATCGCCCGCAAACGTATGGATGCGGGTGCGGACCGGTTGCCCACCCCTGATGATGTGCGCGTCGAGAAGACGGAGATTTCAGGGCTTTCAGCGCTGACCTTCACGCCGGACGAGCATCGTCCGGGACTGCTTCTGTTCCTGCATGGCGGCGGGTATTGCCTGGGCTCCGCCAAGAGCCACAAACCCCTCGTCACGCGTCTCGCAAAGGGCCTGCGCATCAAGGCGGTCTCTGTCGATTATCGCCTGGCCCCCGAGCATGTCTTTCCCTGCGCCGTCGATGACGGGGCCGCAGCGCTGAACTGGGCGATGGCTCACAGCGACGGTCCGGTTCTGATCGCAGGCGACAGTGCGGGCGGCGGTCTGGCGCTGGCCAGCCTGTTGCGCCAGCGTGAACAGGGACGCTCCCTGCCCCAGGGCGTCTATCTGATCTCGCCCTGGACCGACCTCACAGCCAGCGGGGACAGCGCCCGGACACGCGCGAACGCCGATCCCATGCTGAAGCCGGACTGGCTGGCGGCCGGGGCCCAGCTCTATCTGGAAGACACTCCGGCGAGCACGCCGGAAGCCTCACCGCTGTTTGCCGATCTCACAGGCCTGCCTCCCATGTTCATCCAGACCGGGGACGATGAGATCCTGCGTGACGATTCCATCCGCTTCGCCGAGAAGCTGGAGCAGGCGGGCGTGCCGGTTCATTGCGAAATCTGGAAAGCGCTCTGGCACGATTTCCCGCTCTTCGCTCCGCTTCTGCCAGAAGCGGACCTGGCGCTGGAGCGCCTGAAAACCTGGGCCGAGCCCATCCTGTCAGCGGACTAGCGCGGCTCGAGCGCGAAGGCGTCCCGATCCTGCCCGGATACGGCCAGTGCATACCGGCTGGCCGGACCGGCCCAGTTATTGACGATGATCCCGTCCGCACTCTTGTACCAAGACGGGCATTCGCCCGCCCAGACCGTGCCTTCAAGGCGTTTCTGGAGACGGGCGTTGAACATCGCCTGCGCCTCGGGTCGGACTTCCAGACTTTTCCCGCCCTCTTCCAGCAGGCGCACGACCTGCCTGCGGACATACTCTGTCTGGCGTTCGATCATGAAGATGATCGAGTTGTGACCCAGATTGGTGTTCGGCCCATACAGGGTGAACAGGTTCGGAAATCCGGTCATCGCCACCCCCTTATAGGCGGCCGGGCTGTCGCCCCAGACCTCCTTGAGGCTCTTGCCGCCACGCCCTCTGACCTCCAGGCTGGGCAGGAACTCGCTCGCCTTGAAGCCGGTCGCGAGGATGATGAGATCCGCGCTGATGCGCTCTCCCGCGCCGGTTTCGACCCCGCCAGACGTGAGGCGCTGCACGCCGTCCGTAATCAGTCGCACATGAGGCTGGTTCAGGGTCGCAAAGAAATCATTGGACAGCAGGATGCGTTTGCAGCCCGGCGCATAATCGGGCAGCACCTGGTCCAGAAGCGCCTCGTCCTTCACTTCGGCCTTGATGCGCCGGGTGAGGCGATGGCGGGTATAGGCCGTGGCGAGCCCCCCCGACCGGAAGGCCGGCCAGCGGGTCTCATGGAGGAGAAAACTCCCCATGCGATAAAGCCAGTGATAGCCCGGCATGTGCCGGAACAGCCATTTCTCCACGCCTGTGAAGGCGCGGTCCGGCTTGGGAATGATCCAGTTCGGCGTGCGCTGGAACACGGTCAGCTCAGACGCCGCCTTCGCCGCATGGGGCAGGACCTGGATCGCACTCGCCGCGCTCCCGATCATCGCGACCCGTTTGTCCGCCATGTCGATGTCCGGCGTCCATTCAGCGGTATGAACAATACGGCCCTGATAGCCTTCCTGGCCCTCAAGGACCGGAGAGAAGGGCTCGGAAAGCTGCCCCACCGCGCTGATCACGATGCGCGCTTGGAGTCGGGCGCCATCTTCAAGACCGACTCGCCAGACGCCGCCGCTCTCATCATAGATCAGTTCACGGACCGAACGGCCGTAATGGATATGCGGATCCAGTCCGAATTTTTTGCTGGCGCGTTCGAAATAGGCCTTGATCTCGGACTGGGGCGCGAATTTCCGGCTCCATTCCGGATTGGGAAAGAAGGAGTAGGAATACAGATGGCTCGGCACATCACAGGCTGCGCCGGGATAGGCGTTGGCCCGCCACACCCCGCCCGCCCCCTCGGCGCGCTCGGCAATGATGAAGTCCTCAACACCTGCTCGCTTGAGCTGGCGCCCCATGGCGAGGCCGGACATGCCGGCCCCGATAATGAGAACATCTGTCCGGGCAGGCAGGTCAGATGTCGTCATGGCCTTCGGCATACATCGCATCCACCAGCGCCTGATTGCGCGAGATCACCACATTGCGCCGCACTTTCAGGGTTGGCGTCAGCTCGCCGGTCTCAACGCTCAGAGGCGCGTCCAGCACCCGGAACTTGCGAATGTTCTCCACGCGCGCATAGCGCCGGTTCATCGCATCGACAGCGGCCTGGAGCTCATCGTGAAGCGCCTGGCTCTGCCGGGCCTCCTCCACGCTCTGGCCATGCTTGCGGGCGAACTCGGCCAGCGCGTCTGCGCTCAGGGTCACAAGCGCGCTGAGATACGGGCGAGCGTCGCCCACCACCACCGCATGCTCCACGAGGGGCGCATTCATCAGGTCGGTCTCGAGATTGGCCGGCGTGATGTTCTTGCCGCCCGAGGTGATGATGATGTCCTTGATCCGGCCCGTGATGAAGACGAAGCCGTCCTCATCGATCCGCACCACATCGCCGGTCTTCATCCAGCCATCACGGGTGAAGGTGTTCTCGGTGGCCTCGTTATTGTTCATGTAGCCGACAAAGACGTTCGGACCGCGCACCTGCAGTTCGCCCTCCTCGGAGACGCGCGCCTCCATGCCGTCGATCATCTTGCCGACGGAACCGATCCGCATCATGCCAGGCATGCTGAATGCGGTCGGGGCGCTGGTTTCCGACTGGCCATAGCCCTCGCAGATCAGAAGATCGAGACCGGTGAAGAACCACAGCACTTCTGGGCTGATCGGGGCGGCGCCCGAGATCAGAAGCCGGGAATCGTCCAGACCCAGAGCCGCCTGCACCTTCTTGATCACCAGCGCATTGGCGAGGGGTTTCTGCAAGGACAGGAGCGGGTTGGGAGATCGGCCATCAAGCTTGGCTTCATGCCATCGACGGTTCACGCCCATGGCCCATTTTGCGAGCTTCGCCTTGATCCCGGTCGCCTCGGCCAGACGGCCGCGAATGGTTTCGGACATCTTCTCCCAGACCCGCGGCACCCCGAAGAACACGTTCGGGCGGCAGGCCTGAAGATCATCGGCGAGGGTTTCCATGGACTGGGCGAAATGCATGATCGCCCCGCTCATCACATGGTTGTGCACGCTCGACTGCTGTTCGGCCACATGGGCGATCGGCAGATAGGACAGCGTGCGGTCGCCGGGCTGGGCCTTGAACATCTCGCTGAGCTTGGCCGCGCTCCATGAGATATTGCCATGGCTGAGCATGACCGCCTTGGGCGGGCCGGTGGTGCCGGATGTATAGATCAGGGAGCCGATGCGGGTCTCGTTGATCGCCTTCATCCGCTCACTGACGGCATCCTGATGCTCTTCAACGCCCAGCGCCATGAATTGCGCCCAGCTCAGCACGTCGGGATGGTCGCCCGCCCCGCCTTCCATGACGATGATGTGTTCGAGCTCGGGACATTCAGCGCGCAACTCCAGCGCCTGCTCCACATGTTCTGCGGTCTCCACCAGAAGCACGGGCGCCTTGGAGTGTTGCAGGATATAGGCGACTTCGGGCGGCGCACTGGTCCAGTACACGCCGGCTGGGCGACCGCCCGCCATCATCGCCGCGATCGCCGTTATCGTCCATTCGGGGCGGTTATAGCCCAGAATGGCGACGGTCTCGTCTTCCTCGAACCCCAGCGCGATCAGGGCGCGGGCGGCAGTCCGGACCTGCTCGGCGTACTCCGCCCAGCTCGTATAGGCCCACCCCTCGCCCAGCCGCACGGCATAGGCGGGATCCGAGCCACGGGTCTCGGCCTTTTCCAGCAAGCGGGCTGGCGTGGACGGATACCAGTTCTCCGCCCCTATGCGGGGCAAATCACTCGCGCGCGCCTCCATGCGTCTCCTCCCTGTAAAACATGTCAGGCATGCGCGGTCTCCGCCGCGTTCAGGCCCATGATCTCGCGCGCCTCTTGCGGCGACGCGATCTCACGCCCGGCGTTGCGGGCGCATTGCGCCAGAGCCTCGATCAAGGCTCCGTTGCCCGTGGCGCGTTCGCCATCAGGCAGATAGAAGGTATCCTCAAGTCCGGTGCGAAGCATACCGCCTAAATCGGCGGTGGCCTGATGAACCGGCCAGATTTCCTGACGCCCGATCAGGGTCGTCTGCCAGGGATCGCCCGCGCGCTTGTAGTTGAGCAGCAATTTCAACAGCTCGGCGTCCACCGGCATGCCCGAGGCCACGCCCATCACGAAATTGTAATGCGCGGACGGGGCCATGCCGTTCTCGATATACATGTTCACACAGCGCACGATGCCGACGTCAAAACACTCGAACTCCGGGTGCGCGCCGACTTCGGCCATGGCGTCGAGCATCGCCTGGACCTTCTCGACCGGATTGTCGAACATCATGGGCGGCCAGGCCCAGGACCCGTCCCGCTTGAGCTTGAGATAGTTCAGAGAGCCGGCATTGCAGGCGGCGATCTCGGGTTTCACCCGCTTCACGCAGGCCGCAGGGCCGGACACGTCCGGGCCGACAATCCCCGTGGTGGAATTGATGATCACGCCCGGACAGGCGTCGCGGATCGCATCGATCAGGCTGGCGGCCACGTCCGGATCCCAGCTGGGGAAATGGCCGTGATCCTCGTCCTGCATGCGATAGTGAACGTGCATGACGCTGGCGCCGGCGTCGAACGCCTCTTTCGCGCTGGCGGCCATCTGTTCAGGGGTAACCGGGACCGGATGGGTCTTGGGATTGGTCAGCACGCCATTGAGCGCGCATGTCAGAACGGCCTTATCCATCAGTCTGCTCCTGTGAGTTGAGCGTCAGCTCGATCAGCACCGCGCCGTTCGCGGCCTGTGCGCCGGCTTGCGCGTTCACCAGGGCGATTTCGCCATCGGCTGCAGCGCTCAGGCGCATTTCCATTTTCATCGCTTCCATGACGACCAGCACATCGCCCGCCTTCACCCGGTCGCCGGGTTTGACATTCACCGCCACCACGGCGCCGGACACGGGCGCGGTGATCTTGGAGGGATCAGACGCCGCGTCCGCGCCCCAGGGCGAGGCCTCGGCTATGACGCGGATCTGATCGCCCAGCGCAATATGAAGGCTGCCGTCTGCAGCACGCGCCACATGGGCGCGTTGATCCACGCCATTCAGTCGGAACGCGATCTCGCCGGGCGCATCCTCCTCAAGGAGTTGAACCTGACAGGGCGTCTCTTCACCCGCGACAGAGACCGAGACCGCATCAGGACCCGTCTGTTCAACACGCACCGTCACCGCATCGCCATTGACGATCAGCGACAGATCAAACTGGCTGACAGAGCCCGACCGGATCACCCCTGCCGGGGCCGCAGCCAGGAGCGCGGCGGCCAGCGCGACGGCATCATGACCCAGACCCGGCTTCGCAAACGGGCCCGACGCCTCTTCCGCCCACTGATCGAGATCGGCGGTGCAAATCGCGCCGGTGCGGAAAGCCTGGCCATCCACCAGCGCCAACAGGAAGTCGCGATTGGTCGTCACGCCCAGCAGCGGATCGTTTTTCAAGGCGGCGCGCAGGGAGGCGATGGCCTCATCCCGGTTGGCGCCCGTGCCGATCACCTTGGACACCATCGCATCGTAATCGGTCCCGATCCGGTCGCCGGTCTCAACCCCTGAATCCACGCGCCCGCCCGCGCTTGAGACCTCGCCGTCATAGGCGAGGATCAGGCCTGATTGCGGCGCAAAACCGTTGAAGGGGTCTTCGGCGTATAGCCGCGCCTCGATGGCCCAACCCTCAATGGTCACATCCGACTGGCTCAGCGGCAGCGGCGCGCCGGACGCGATCTCGAACTGCCATTGCACAAGATTGGTTCCGGTCACTTCTTCGGTCACCGGATGCTCGACCTGAAGCCGGGTATTCATTTCGAGGAAGTAGTAATCGCCACTCTCATCGAGCAGGAATTCCACCGTCCCCGCGCCCACATAGCCGACAGCCTTCGCCGCTGCGACGGCGTCCGCGCCCATGGTCTCGCGCAGCTCGGGGTTCACTGCCGGAGACGGCGCTTCCTCGATCACCTTCTGGCGACGACGCTGGGCCGAGCAATCGCGCTCACCCAGATGAATTGTATTGCCCTCGACATCCGCGAAGACCTGAATCTCCACATGGCGACCGCGCTCGACGAATTTCTCGATCAGCACGGCGTCATCGCCAAAAGCCGATTTCGCTTCGCGACGGGCCGAGGCCAGCGCCTCGTCAAACTCGCCTGCGCTGCGGACAATCCGCATGCCGCGACCGCCACCGCCCGCCACCGCCTTGATCAGGAGCGGATAACCCACCTTGTCGGCTTCGGCCTTGAGGTTGGCGTCTGTCTGGTCATCCCCCTGCCAGCCCGGCAGGGTGGGCACGCCCGCCTTGATCATCAATTCCTTGGCGCGCGCCTTGTCGCCCATGGCGTCGATGGCGTCAGGCGGCGGACCAATCCAGACCAGACCCGCCTCGATCACGGCGCGCGCAAAACCGGCGTTTTCCGACAGGAAGCCATAGCCGGGATGGATCGCCTCGGCGCCGGTTTTCTTCGCTGCGTCCAGCACAGCATCGATATCGAGATAGCTCTCGCTCGCCAGCGCCGGGCCGATGCAGACCGCCATATCCGCCTGACGCACATGCAGGGCGTTGGCGTCCGCTTCGGAATAGACGGCGATCGCCGTACGCCCGGAATCGCGCGCTTCGTTCAGCACACGGACAGCGATCTCGCCGCGGTTGGCGACCAGCACGCTGGAGAAAGACTTCGCGGTCATGCTCACCCCTCCTCGGCCCAGCGGGCGGGACGTTTTTCAAGGAAAGCCGTCATGCCTTCCGCGCCTTCCTGGGACCGCGCCGCCCTGGCGAAGGCCATGGCGGCGTCCTTCACAAGGCTCGCCGGCGCTTCCAGCCGCGCCCGGCGCATCAGCGCCTTGGTCGCCGCGATCGCGTTGGGCGCGCCCTTGCGAATCTGGGCGAGCTCGGCTTCCAGCGCAGCATCGAGCGCGCCAGTCTCATGCACCGCATGCACCAGCCCGACCTTGAGCGCTGCAGCGGCGTCAAGCTTGCCGCCCGTGACCGTCAGGCGACGCGCTTCGGAGTAGCCCAACCGCTCCACCAGGAAGGGCGCAATCTGGGCCGGGACGATCCCAAGCCCGGTTTCGGGCAGACGGAACAGCGCCGTTTCGGACGCCAGCACCACATCGGCCACGCAGGCGAGGCCGAACCCGCCGCCCATCACCGCGCCCTCGACCACCGCCACCACGGGCAGGCCGGTATTGGCATAGGCGACGCAAAGCTCGCCAAAGCGCGCATTGACCGCCGCAATCGGGTCATGTCCGTCCGTGACGGGCTGGCCCTGGGCCGCACCCATATCCTTGATATCGCCGCCCGAGCAGAAATGCCCGCCCGCCCCGCGCAGGACGATGGCGCGATCCCCCGCCTGTTCGGCATCGGCCAGGGCCGCGATCAGCTCGTCCACCATTTCAAGCGACATGGCGTTGCGCAGTTCGGGCCGGTTCAACGTGACATGCAGAACCCGCGCGCGGCGCTCGACCAGAAGGGTGCGAGGCGCAGACATGCTAGTTGTTGCCTTCGGGCTTGCGGCGCCTGGGCAGCGTGCCTTCAAGCTTGGCGATGATGCCGAGCATGATCTCGTCCGCGCCGCCGCCAATGGAGATCAGGCGGCCATCGCGGAAGGAGCGGCTGACGAGATTGTCAGCCGTATAACCCATGCCGCCCCAGAACTGCAGGCAGCTATCGGACACCTCGCGCGCCAGACGGCCGCATTTGAGCTTGGCCATGGAGGCGAGCTTGGTGATGTCCTTGCCCTCGACGAAATCGTCCACGCAGCGATAGACCAGCGAGCGCAGCAGCTCGACTTCGGTGCGAAGCTCGGCGAGGCGGAAATGGATCGCCTGATTGTCCAGCAGCGGCTGACCGAAGGCGTGACGGTCGCGCGTATACTCGATGGTCAGGTCGATCTGCTTGTCGAGATTCTTCAGAGAGGACGCCGCGCCATAGATGCGCTCTTCCTGGAACTGGAGCATCTGATAGATGAAGCCCGCGCCCTCATCGCCGATGCGATAGCGCTTGGGCACCCGCACATCATCAAAGAAGAGCTGGGCGGTGTCGGACGAATGCATGCCGATCTTGTGGATCTTCTGCTTCTCGATGCCCGGCAGGTCCATCGGCACCATGATCAGCGACTTGCTTTCATGGGGCTTGCCGTCAGACGTGTTCGCCAGAAGGCAGCACCAGTCCGCCTTCAGACCATTGGTGATCCACATCTTGGTGCCGTTGATGATGTAGTCATCGCCATCCGATTTGGCGGTGGTCTTCACCGCCGCCACATCCGACCCGCCGCCCGGCTCTGACACCCCTAGGCAGCCCACCATGTCGCCAGCGATCGCCGGGGCGAGGAATTGCTTGCGCAGCTCATCGGATCCAAAGCGCGCCAGCGCCGGGGTGCACATATCGGTCTGCACGCCGATCGCCATCGGCACGCCGCCGCAATCGATCATCCCCAGCTCTTCGGCGAGGACGAGCGAATAGGTCATGTCGAGCCCTGCGCCGCCATACTCCTCGGGATAGCGCAGACCCAGCAGGCCCAGATCGCCCATCTTCTTGAAGACCTCATGGGAGGGGAACTGATCGGCCGCCTCCCATTCATTCACATACGGATTGATGTCATTGGCGACGAACTTGGCGACCGTGTCGCGAAGCTGTTCGTGGGTCTCGGTGAACTGCATTCTCGTCTCCTCCCGGATCGGGTCGCGGCCTAGAAGCGCGCGACTCCGAAGGTGTTGGGGTTAAGCTGGCGGCCTTCCGCTTCAGCACAGGTGTTCAGGCATTCAATCAGGACGGCGCGGGTGTCCCGCGGGTCGATAATCCCGTCGTCCCAGAGCCGGGCCGTGGCGAACAGCGCCTGGCTCTGCTCATCGAGACTCTGGGTGATCATGGCGGTCATCTGGGCGAGCGCCTCTTCATCGGTCTCGACCCCGGCGCGCGCATTCTTGCCCCGGGTGACGATCTCCATCACCTTGGCGGCTTGCGCGCCGCCCATCACGGCGGTGCGGGCGGTGGGCCAGGCGAAGATGAAGCGCGGATCAAAACCGCGCCCGCACATGCCGTAATTGCCTGCGCCGAAGCTGCCGCCCAGAACGATGGTGATCTTGGGCACGCGGGCATTGGCCACCGCCTGGATCATCTTCGAGCCATGCTTGACCGCGCCTGCGCGTTCAGCCGCCGAGCCCACCATGTAACCGGTGGTGTTCTGCATAAAGATGATCGGCGTGCCGGACTGGTCGCACAGCTGGATGAACTGGCCCGCCTTGGTCGAGCCTTCAGGCTGGATCGGCCCGTTATTGCCGATGATCCCAACGATCTGGCCGCCGATACGCGCGTGCCCGCACACGGTTTCAGAGCCATAGCGCGCCTTGAACTCGAGAAAGTCCGAACCGTCCACGACCCGGGCGATCACATCCTTGACGTCATACGGCGTGCGATCATCGGCGGGCACGACGCCCATCAGCTCTTCGGCGTCATAGAGCGGCGCGTCGCCTGCCCCCGGCGCACGGGCCGGCGACCAGTTGAGCTTGTCCATGATCTCGCGCGCATAGGCGAGCGCCTGGGCGTCATCCTCGGCGACATATTCGCCCAGCCCCGTCACCTCGCCATGCAGATCCGCTCCGCCAAGGCTTTCATCATCGGCGTCTTCACCAATGGCGGCTTTGACGAGCGGCGGGCCCGCGAGGAAGATCTTCGACTTCTCGCGCACCAGCACGACATAGTCGCTCATCCCCGGCAGATAGGCGCCGCCGGCGGTCGAGCTGCCATGCACCACCGCGATCTGGGGAATGCCCGCCGCGCTCAGGCGCGCCTGATTGGCGAAGCTGCGCCCTCCATCCACGAAGATCTCGGCCTGATACAGAAGGTTCGCGCCGCCTGATTCCACAAGGTGGATCATGGGCAGCTTGTTCTCAAGGGCGATTTCCTGCGCCCGCAGGGATTTCCTGAGGCCCATGGGCGCGACCGTGCCGCCCTTGATGGCGCTGTCAGAGGCCGCGATCACGCAGCGCTTGCCCGCAACAACGCCGATTCCGACGACGGCGCCGCCGCCCGACGCGCCGCGACCGCCGTCATCATCATGCATTTTCAGACCCGCCAGAGGCGCGATCTCGAGGAAGGGCGCTCCACGGTCCACCAAGCGCGCCACGCGTTCGCGCGGCAGAAGCTGGCCGCGCTCTTCAAAGCGAGCCTTCTTGGCGGCGGAATTGTTGCGCACCTGCTCTTCGGCCGCACGCACGGCGGCGAGCTTCTCGCTCATAGAGGCGTGGGCGGCCTTGAACTCGTCAGAACCCGGATTGAGGCGATTGGGCAGGACGCTCATATCTCCGCCCCCTCGCCACGCAGAACGGCCGGATCGACCGCACGATGGAAGCCGTTAAAGACCTCCGAATTCTCATGCGGGGTAAGCGGGAAATGGCGCTCGCCCAGAGGCGCGCCGCCATCCACCTGAAGCTGGACGCCGGTAATGAAGGCCGCCCCCGGCGAGAGCAGGAAGGCCACCGCCGCCGACACTTCGGCTTCGGAGCCCATACGCTGGGCGGGCAGGTTCTGCTTGAGCATGGGGATGATGGCGCGGAAAGCGCCGCCATAGGTGTCCATGCCGGAGCTCGCGATCCAGCCCGGCGCCACGGCGTTCACACGCACGCCCTTGGGCGCCCATTCAAAGGCGAGGGTCTTGGTCAGATTCTCCATCCCCGCCCGCGCCGCGCCCGAATGGGCCATGCCCGGCATGCCGTGATGCATGTCTGCGGTGATGTTGACGATGGCGCCGCCATGTTCGGCCATGGACGTCTTGAACACTTCCCGGCTCATCAGGAAACCGCCGGTCAGATTGGTGGCGATCACCGCGTCCCAACCCTTCTTGGAGATATCCTCGGCATTGGCGGGAAACTGCCCGCCCGCATTGTTCACAAGGCCATGGATGCGGCCATGGCGGCTGGCCAAGTCGGCGATGGCCTCCGTGACCGCGTCCTCATCGCGAATATCGAAAGACGCGGTTTCGCACGAACCGCCATCCCCGGCGATTTCCTCCGCCACCGCATCGAGCTTCTCGCGCTTGCGCCCCACCAGAATGGCGTGGGCGCCCAGAGCCGTCAGCTCATGAGCGATGCAGCGACCGATTCCCGAGCCGCCGCCTGTGACGATGATGACCTGTCCCTTGAACAGGTCATCGCGAAACACGCTGTCATAGCGGGCGTGTGTGGCGTTATCGCTCATCGTGCGCCCGTCTCCTCCCTGACTGGTCCGGTCTGTCATCGCCGGTATGAAGGAAGCTTCGCAGGGCTTAACGTATACGTCAAGCGCATCTTGTTTGCGGAAACGCATCGGCGTATGAAGGAGGGAACAAGGACAGGCAGATGACCCAAGCGCCCGATACAAAGACCCCGAACGCCCTTTATGGGATCGCCGAGCTGGCGGACGCCTTCGGCATCACCACGCGGACCATTCGCTTTTATGAAGACAAGGGGCTTCTGAAGCCCCAGCGCGTCGGCGGACAACGGGTCTACACCGAGGCGGACAGAAAGCGCCTGAAGCTGATCCTGCGCGCCAAGACGATCGGCACCAAGCTCAGCGACATCAAGACCTTTCTCGAGCTCTATGGCCAGGAAGGCGAGGGCCGCGTGCGGCAGCTCGAATTCGTCATCAACATGACCGCGCAGGAAATCGAACGGCTGGAAGAGAAGAAGGCCGAAATCGAGACCACGCTCAATGAATTGCGCGTGATCCATGAAGGCTCTAAGGCCCGCCTCGCCAAGCGCCGGGGCGGCGAGGCCTAAGCGGTCCGGTGCACTTTCAGGCTGGATCAGGCGACCTGATTGGCGGCGACGCGCGCCTCTTCCGTTGATGAGCTGATCGCCCGGGTGGCGTCAGCAATGCCTTGCACCGCCGCGTTGACCTGAGCGACGCTCTCGGCGGCCGTATGCATGTTTCGGGAAATGTCCGCCGTCACGGCAGACTGTTCCTCGACGGCGGCGGAGATGGTCGAGGAGATCTGATCCACACGCTCCACCGTGCCTGCGATCTGCTCCATGGCGCTGACCGCGCCGGAGGTCTGGCTCTGAACAGACTGGATCTGCGCGGAAATCTCTTCAGTGGCCTTTGCGGTTTGACCCGCCAGGGTTTTCACCTCGCTGGCGACAACCGCGAATCCCTTGCCCGCCTCGCCGGCGCGAGCCGCTTCGATGGTGGCGTTCAGCGCCAGCAGATTGGTCTGGTCCGCAATACTGGCGATCAACTCTGTGACCTTGGTGATGGCGTCCGTGGTCTCGGCGAGCTGATTGACAAGGTTGGCGGTAGACCGGGCCTGATCGACCGCCGAGCGAGTCACGCTGACAGCCTGTTCAACATTGCGCCCGATCTCGCTGAATGACGCCGCAAGCTCCTCCGCACCAGCCGCTACAGTCTGAACATTGCCGGATGCGCCGTTGGAGGAGTGCGCGGCGCGTTCCGCCTCGGCCTTGGTCTGCTCGACCGCCGAAGCAATCTCGTTCAGCTGGGCCCCGATATCACGCTGCGCCTGCCGGCGCGCCTCGCGCGCCAGGGCGCGGTCAGTGATGTCAGCCGCCAGCTTGATCACGCCGACCGGCTTCCCATTGATATCCAGAACCGGATTATAGGTCGCCTGCAGCCAGAGCGGATCACCGGATTTCTTGAATCTCTCGAATTCACCGCTCTTGAACTCACCCTGACCCAGGGCGTCCCAGAACGCCTTGTATTCCGGGCTCGACACATAATCAGGGTCACAGAACTTGCGATGGTGCGCCCCGACGAGCTCGGAGGCGTAATACCCCGTCACCTTGCAGAAATTGTCGTTCACAGACTTGATCGTGCCGTCCAGCTGAAACTCGATTACGGCCTGTGAGCGATTAACAGCCAGCATCTGGCTTTCAAAATGATAGCGCTCCTGACGAATGGCGGTCATGTCGAGCGCGAGCTTGACGACCCGCGTCACCTTTCCGCTGGAGTCCTTGATCGGGATATACCCGGCCGCCAGCCAGACGCAGTCGCCAGAGCGGGTCTGCCGCACCGCCTCACCGGTCCAGCCCTCGCCCTGGGCCAGCGCCTGCCAGAACAAGGCGTAATCGGGACTATCCGCCTCACCCTCACACATGAACATGCGGTGATGCGCGCCAAGGATCTCGCTCTGCGCGTATCCCATGACTTTGCAGAACGCATCATTCGCCGAGAGAATTCGACCATCAGGCGTGAATTCGATCACGGCGAAATTCGCCAGCACGGCCGACTCGAAATACGACTCCTGCTTGCCAAACATGCGCATCTGCAACCCCTCAAACCCGAACCGGCTTCAAGCGTTGACGTTCGCGCTCTCGCATTAAGAGTCTCTTACAGATGTTGTCTTCGCGCCGAGATGGAATGCGGCCAAATACCTGACTTTTAGTTGTTTTTCAGACCCGCCCTTCCGCTGCAACAGACGACCTAGGCGCGCTCCGTCTCTCGACGCGTCAGCCAGCGCACCAGAGGCGCCGGCGAAAACCGCATCAGCCAGATCGCCCGGCGCATGGCGGCGCCGGTGATCACCTCCTCAGCGCCCCGATCGATCCCCTTGAGGATATCGGACGCGACTTCAGCCGCCGTGGTCGCCGTAAAGCTGGAAAAGGTTCGCACCCCGTCCATGGCGGCGCGATCCTTGAAGGGCGTGTCTGACACGGCAGACGGACAGACCGTCATCACCCGCACAGGGCTGCCGGCCGCCCTGAGCTCCTGGCTCAGGGCCAGCGAGTAATGGCGGACAAAGGCCTTGGTCGCGGCATAGACGGCAAGCCCGGGCGTGGGCACGTAGGCGGAATTGGACGCCACATTGACGATCAGCCCGCCACCGGCATCCTCCATAAGCGGCAGGAAAGCGCGCGCCATGGCGTGAAGGGCGCGCGCATTGACGTCGATCATGGCCTGTTCGGCCTCAACGGTCAGGTCCCGGGACGAGCCGTAAACGCCGAAACCGGCATTGTTGACCAGAAGATCAATCCCGCCTTCGCCCTGCACCCATTGCACGATCCGGGCGACAGAGTGCGTCTCGGCCAGATCCAGGGCGCGCCCTTCAATCTCGGCATCAGGAAAGCGCTTGAGCAAACCCTCTCGGGAGCGAATGATTTCACCCTCATCCAGCGACACCCAGAACAGGCGATAGCCGCGTTCGAGCAGGCGCTCGGACAAGGCAAGGCCAATCCCGCTCGACCCGCCTGAAATCAGGGCGCGCCTGCTCATTGCACGGCCTCGGGCATGGCGTAGGCGTCAACGCCGTCCCGTTCGAGCCCGGCCACCCAGAGCATCCCCTGCCAGGGCGTCACGGTGGTGACGCCGAAGGGCGCGTCATCCGGCCCATAGAGCACGCGCTGAGGCTCGCCCGCGGCATCCACCGCCATCCCCATCACCGGACGCGGCGGGAGGGGCGGCAGACCGGCGAGCTGGATCCAGCGCCAGGCGAGACGCTTGAGGAAGGGATTGGGGTGGAGCCCCTCGATCTGGGGCGAGCGTTGCGACGGAAGCGCAATCCAGATGAGCCCCGTCTCCTCGTCGAAGGCGAGATTGTCCGGATAGCCCGGCAAGCCGTCGATCAGCACCTCATAGGCGCCCGTTTCCGGATCAAGCGCAATCACGCGCCCCGCCCAGGTCTCATTGACATAGACCCGACCCGTCTCCGGGTCATGATCAACGCCATTGATGAAGCCGAACCCTTCAGCGAGCACCGTGAACTCACCGGGGCCGGTGACCTTGTAGATCACGCCCGTCTGCTCACCTTCCAGTAGCGAGGTCATGTATTCGCCATAGCCATAGCGGCGCGAGGCGTCGGTCAGGATGACGCCGCCATCTTCCAGAACCGTCAGATCATCGGTGAACACCAGCGGCCCGCCCTCGCTCTCATCAGCCAGCCAGGTCTCGAACGCGCCTTCATCATTCAGGCGCAGCAATCCCTTGAGGGCGTCCGCGACGAACAGCGCGCCATCCGGACCGAAGGACAGCCCCAGCGGGCGGCCGCTGGTGTTGGCGAATTCGGACCAGCCGCCTTCGGCCTCTCGCACCATGATGCGGCCATCAGCAAGGCTTGCGTAAAGCCGTCCGTCCGGGCCGGGTTCGAGATCCTCAGCCCCATGCAGATCGGGGATTTCCCGACGCACAGGCTGGGCCACCTCCTCATAGAGCGCCATGAGGTCAGCATCAGGCGGCGTGGGATTGAACGGTTGTGCGTCCAGCGCGCCCGGCCCATAGGCGGCAAGGCCCAGAATGATCAGAAGGGCGGCCAGACCGCCCAGTGTCCAGCGCAGCATCGCGCCCTCCCCTGATGTGTTTTTCTTTCACCTTGGGGGAGACGCGCGGAACGGGCAAGCGGCTTCAGGTGACCGCCTTGCGGGCGAGGAATTCAGGCCTGTCCCAGGCGCGCGTCCCGATCACATCGGCCAGCGCCTCGGCGGCCTCAAACACCTCGACATAGGAATTGTAAAGGGGGTTGAAGCCAAACCGCATCAGATCCGGCGCGCGGAAATCGCCGGCAATCCCGCGCGCAATCAGCGCCTGAACAATGGCGTAGCCCTGCTCATGGCGCAGCACCACATGGCCGCCGCGACGCTGCCCCTTGCCCGGACAGGCATGCTCGAGGCCCAGCGCTTCGGCCTTCTCCAGCAGGATATCGCCCAGCGCGATGGCCTTGGCTTCCACCAGCGCCATGTCCACGCCGTCATAGGCGCTCACCGCGCCATCAAGGGCGGACAGGGCGAGAATGGAGGGCGAGCTGGTGCGCCAGCGCACAATGGTGTCGTCGGGTTCGTAGGCGTCTTCAAAGCCGAAGGGGCGCTTGTGCCCCAGCCAGCCCGACACCGGATGTTCGAGCGTTTTGATCTGATCTTCAGCGCAATACAGAAACGCCGGCGCGCCCGGCCCGCCCGACAGGAATTTATAGCCGCATCCCACGGCATAGCGCGCGCCCCAGGCCTTGAGCTTGAGGTCGACCAGCCCCGTGGCGTGGCTGAGATCCCAGATGATGTTGAGACCGCGCGCCCTGGCTTCGCGCTCATAGCCTTCGAAATCCGCGATCTCGGCGGACTTGTAGTGCACGGCGGACTTGATGAAGACCGTCACGCCCTCGGGCAGGTCCTTGGGGCGCGTATTCGCCGCCACGCGATGCATGGGTGCGCCCGTGATTTTGGCGATTCCCTCCATCACATGGTTGTCGGTGGGGAACTCACCCGCTTCCGCCGCAATCGCGCCGCCATCGCGCGCCAACAATGCGGTCGCCAGCTTGAAGAGGTTGATCGTGACCGTATCGACCGCGATCACCTCTTCGGGATCAACACCGACAAGCCGGGCGAGTTTGGCGCCCAGGGTCAGCGGCAAGTCCATCCAGCCCGCATCGTTCCACGAGCGGATCAGCCCCTTCGCCCATTCGGTTTCAGAGGCTTCCCGCAAACGCGCGAGCGCCGCCCTGGGCGGCACGCCCAGCGAATTGCCATCAAGATAGATCTCGCCTTCGGGCAGTGCGAACAGATCGCGTTTGTCCTTGAGCGGATCGGTCCGGTCCAGCGCCTCGCAGGCCTCGCGCGTCAGCATAAAAGTCCCCCTTACAGCGGACCACGCTCGGTGATGCCGCCATCCACGACGAATTTCTGGCCCGTCATATAGCTTGATGCGTCGCTGGCGAGGAAGTGGATCGCAGCGGCCATGTCTTCAGGCTGGCCGACGCGCTTGATGGAGAAATTGCGGTTCATCATGTCGGCAAGGTTCGGATCGGAGGTGAGCGCCGAGGCGAGCTTGGTCTCGGTCAGGCCCGGACAGAGCGCGTTCACGCGCACGCCCAGATGTCCGCATTCCTGCGCCAGCACCTGGGTGAGGGAGATCACCGCAGCCTTGGAGATGGAATACGCGCCCTGGAAATAGCCCGGCCGCATGCCGTTGATCGAGGCGACATTGATGATCGAGCCCTTGCCCTGATCCTTCATAAAGGTGTTGATCGCCAGATTGGACAGGAAGAACGGGCCTTTGACATTCACGTCGAACGTCTTGTCCCAGGCGTCCTCGGGCGTGTCCTTGGCTTCACCGAAATAGGGGCTGGTCGCGCCATTGTTCACCAGCACGTCGAGCCGGCCTTCATGCTGCTTGATGCTGGCCATCGCCGCTTCGCGATGCTCGGCCTCGCCCAGATGCAGCACCATGGCGCGCGCCTTGCCGCCCTCGGCCTTGATCTCTTCGGCCACGCGCTCGCAATCGGCGATCTTGCGGCTCGAGCAGATCACCATCGCGCCATTGCGCGCCATGCGCTTGGCGGCGGCTTCGCCAATACCGCGGCTGGCCCCGGCGACGAGAACCACACGGCCTTCCAGCGACAGGTCTTTCTCGGACATGATTTCCTCCCGTTCACGTCACTTAATGCGTTAAGCGGCACGTTAGCGTTGGACGATGGCGATGGCGAGGGGGCGCCTGCAACGAAAAAGGGAGGCGTTTCCGCCTCCCTCCTTGAACGCTTACTCGGCGTCGTTCAGACCCAGCCGTTCGGCCAAGTCCAGCTCCGGCGCCGGCGGTTCGCCGCCTTCGCCCATCAGGTAGTGGGTCATCCAGCGCTGCACGCGCAGACCGTAGTCATACTGGGCGGCGGCGCGGCGATTGCCGTGGCCTTCGCCCGGATAGGTGACGAGCCGAACCGGCGCGTCCGAGGTCTGCTTCATGATGCGATAGAGGATGAAGGACTGGCTGGTGTCCACCCGCGTATCCGCCTCGCCATGCAGGATCAGCGTCGGCGTGGTCGACCCCGGCGCATGATAGGTCGGGCTGTGCTCGAGATAGTTCATCCAGTCCGCCCAGGGCGGCTGCATGAAGTGCACATCCACCATCTCGATCGGAATTTCCGTCGTGCCGTAAAAGCTGATCAGATCGGTCAGCGCCACGAAGGGGGCGGCGGCGGCGAAATGCTCGCTAGCCACGGTCGCAGCCCAGGCCGACGCAAAGCCGCCATAGGAGCCGCCGGTGATGCCGACGCGGTCCGCGTCCACGATTCCGGCCTCTGACAGCGCGCCGATCGCGTCCACCAGATCCCAGAACTCCTCGCCCGGCGCATCCAGATGATCAAGCTTGGCGAAGCGCTCACCGCGGCCGGTCGAACCGCGATAGTTGGGATAGAACACCGCAAAGCCCTGACCCGCGCCGATATGGCCGAGATTGGAATAGCCGTTCACCCAGCCATTGCTGTCATGGGCTTCGGGGCCGCCATGCACGGTCATGATCATCGGCCACCCGCCCTGGGGCGCGTCGCCCTGCGGGGTCACCAGAACGCCCTCGATCCGCTCGCCGTCACGGGCTTCAAATTCGAACACGCGCTGATCACCCCAGGCGATATTGGCGAGTTGCGGATTGTGATCGGTCCACTGGCTCAGACGACGGCGGTCGCCCACGAACAGTTCGCGCGGATGGGTGGCGGCATGGATGGTCGTCGCCAGCACACGATCATCGCGATCATAATCCATGGCAGAGATCACGCCCGCCTCGGTCGGGGTGCGACGCTCTTCGCGGCCATTGATATTGTATTCGACCAGCGCCGTGCCCGTGCCCACGCTGGCGACGGTCAGAATGGAATCGCGGTCGATCCAGGCAAGCTGGCTCACATGCTGCTCGGCGTCGCGCGCAAGGGCGCGGAACTCGCCACTCGCCGCATCCGCCACATGCAGGGTCCCGGCGGTCGGGTCGGCGCGATCCGCCGCCGCGATGAAGGCCAGGCGCGCACTGTCTGGCGAGAACGCCGCCATGCCGATCTTGCCCTCGGTCTCGATCGTGGAGACGACCGAGCCATTCGCAGCGTTCACCACATGCCACTGGCGCTCCATCAGGGAGTCATCTACCAGCGTGGTCGGCGCCAGCGCCACGGCCAGACGCGAGCCATCCTCGCTCAGCACCAGCGATGAGGCATGACCAGGCAGATCAAAACGCACCGGCTCGGCGTCCGTGTCGGACAGATCCGCGCGCCAGACATGGGAGAACACGTCATTCTCCTCATACACATTGGCCATGAAGCCGCGATCGCGCAGCTCGGACTGAACCGGATCCGCCTTGTCGCGGGCGATGAAGAAGAGGGTCTCCCCATCGGGCGCGATCACATAGGACTGGATCGAGGCGTCATGGGCGAAGATGCGCCGCGCCTGACCACCATCCACCGGGATTTCATAGAGCGCCGAGCCTGTATCGCCATCGCGGCGGGTCAGATAGGTCAGCCCGTCGCCCTGCGGCGACCAGTGCGCGCCGCTGATATAGCTCTCATCGCTGACATACAGACGCGCCGCATCGGGGCCGGAGGCCACATACAGCTCGGCCCTGGGCGCGCCATCCTCTTCACCCGCCACCACATTGCGCGGCACGGACAGCGTGAAGGCGACCTGCTCGCCATCGGGCGAAATGTCGACGCCGGACACCTGTCGGATTTCGAAGAGGTCTTCCAGCGTCAGAGGCTCTTGCGCGAAAGACGGCGCGCCAAGCGCGACCGCTGCAGCAACCCCCAGAGCGCCTGTGAACAGTGGACGGTTCATGACGATACTCCTTGGTGAACTCGCAGCAGACTATAGACGCGCTCACCGCTCCGTCGAGGCGAAGTCGGCAGGGACAGCGGTCACGCATGCTGCGCCTGAAAGCGCCAGCATGCTGCAATTCCTAATGAAGTCTTATTCGCGGGTCGGCGCCTTGGAAAACTCGGCGTACTTGTTCTTTTTCTCGCGCACGTCCTCGGCGCCCTCGATCACAACCACCGCCTCACCCTTGGGCGGATCGGACAGGCGCGCTTCCAGCTCGGACAGCGTTCCGCGCCAGACCCGCTCGAACCGCTTGGTCAATTCCAGCGACAGAGCGGCCCGGCGATCGCCCAGAACCTCACGCGCATCCGCCAGCGTTTCGGACAGTCTTTGCGGGCTTTCCATCAGGATCAGGCTGGCGGGCAGGCTGGCATAGGTCTCGAACAGCGCCTTGCGCTTGCCGGACTTGCGTGGCGGAAAGCCGATGAAGGTGAAACGGTCGGTGGGTAAACCCGAAATCGACAACGCCATGATGACAGACGACACGCCTGGCGCGGCGCTGACCTCAAGACCGGCCTCGATCACCGCCTGCACGACGCGATAGCCGGGATCGGAAATGGCGGGCGTGCCCGCATCGCTGACCAGCGCCACGGTCGCGCCATCGGAGATCAGCTTGACGATCCCAGCCGCGCTCGCCTGTTCGTTATGGTCATGACAGGCGATCAGTCGCTTGTCGGTGATCCCGCCCTGATCCAGGAGACGCCGCGTGACGCGCGTATCCTCGCAGGCAATGGCGTCCGCATCACGCAGAACATCCCAGGCGCGCGGGGTGATATCGCCCAAATTCCCGATGGGCGTTGTCACCAGCACCAGGCGCGGCCCGGTTTCCGGCGGCGCATCAAGATCAGCGGTCTGTGCGGAATCAGTCATTCAGTCATCCTAGCGCCGTGAGCGTGGGAGAACAGCGCTGCAGACTGCGTCCTACCAGGAGCCCGAGCGCCAGGCGCGCATCAAATCGCTCCAGCTGGCCGTTCCGGACAGTGTCCGCATCACGCCATCCGCCGGCGCCTCGTAGAGCAGCGCATGCAGGCCAGACGCCGCCTGCCTTGGACTGCGCGCGATCATCGCCTCTATCCGCAGGGTCGACAGCCGCGCCGAATGCGGGGGCGGCGGCGGAGCGTAGAGGCTCAGCCCGTAACTCAGTCGCCGCGCCTGGATCTGCGCCCAGCGATGCAGCCGCACCGCCGCCATGCCGGGCGCAAAGCGCAGGCCATAGGCGTCGGCGGGCGCGAGGATCACCCGTCCGCCGCCGCGTCTGAGCGGGCGATAGGCGAGCGGCCAGACCCCCTGAGCGTGGCGCAGCGAATCGGTCGGGACGCCCCACTCCTGCAATCGATCCGTCTGCAAGGCTGCGGGCGGACTGGATGGTGGAGCGAGCGTGAACCGCGCCTGCTCCTGCACCGCATGATCGCGGCTGAGAATCCATTGATCGAGCAGGGGGGCGTCCGCACTGGCGAGCTTGATCCGGACCCGCTCGTCCAGACCGCCATCAAGCGGCGCGGAAACCAGAGTGGACAGCTGCACGCCGCGGCCCGCAGGCAGTCCCACATCCTCGGGCGGACGGGTATCGACCAGCCAGCTGGTGCGGATGACGCCGATGCCGGTATCGACCAGAACCCGGGAGCGCGAGCGCCGGATCTGATCGATCCGCACGCCTGTCTCCAGCACCAATCGTGGTTCAGACGCCATGAGGTCCAGCGCCGCATCCTGGACCGTCTGAGCCGGCACCCGCGCCAGCACCAGCCGGTCGAGTGGGCGATGCAGCACCGCCCCGTTCAGGCTTTCCACCTCGAATCCCGTCAGCCGGCCGGCCTCATAACGGCGCAGCGCATGGCTCGGATATGTCGGAAACACCCATTGTCGCGGATTGGGGCGGATCTCCCGAGGCTCCAGGACCAGCGTGCGCAATCGCCGCCCGGACTGGGCCATGGCCGCCCCCAGCGCCAGTCCGGACAAGCCGGCGCCGAGTATCACAAGATCGAAGCGTTCACTCATGGCGTTCGTGAAATCCGCATGTCATCAAGGCTCTGCAATCTTTGCGCGCCAACGCATTGCGCACACCTTGCTTGGCTCAGTCACATTAACAGGCTTTAATGTAGCGCCGCCGTCCGGTGGCGAACATCTGATGCAAGTACAAGAACAAGACAGGCGATCAAATGGACCTGCCAATGACGAAACGTGCGCAACGCAAGGCCGCGACCCGCGCCGCCGTGTTGCGGGCGGCCCGGGAGGAGTTTCACGCGCAAGGCTATGACCGGGCGAAGATTGTCGACATCGCACGGGCGGCTGATGTGTCTCCGGGCACCGTGCTCAACGCCGCGCCCACAAAAATCGCGTTGCTGTGCGAGGTGATGGCGGACGACTTCGAACGCCTCGGAGAGGAAACCGCTTCCCTGGCCGCCTGCCAGGATGGCGATCTGCCAAGCTGCATCAAGGCTCTGCTGGATCTGCATCTGGCCCGGCATATCGAGGACCTGGAGCTGTTCCGCGCGGCGATCGGGCATAACTGGCTGACCAATGAATCCGACTTCAAGACACTGCATGTCAGTCTGGAAGCGGCCTGGTCGCCAGTGCGCAACCTGCTCAATGGCGCGGCCCAGACGTCCTCGAACGTTCTTCGCGACTGCCCGGACCTGCTGACCGAAAGCCTTCTGGATCTGTATCTGGGCGTGTTGCGCCGTTGCGTCATCCACGCCTGGGACCCCGAGCTGGCCCGCCAGCAGCTGCATCGTCGGCTCGACCTGGTGTTTCACGACTGCCAGAGCCGCGCTGAGCTGCAATAGCGTATAAAAATGCGGCCGGCATGAGGGGCGCCGGCCGCAAAAGGACGCGCTGGTTGATGTCTGACGCCAGCGCAGGGGAGCCTTCTGATTCGAGGGAGCGTCCCGCCGATAACCGGCGGGACTCATAGGCATCAGAAGGGATATTTGGTCGACAGGGTGGCGCGGGTGATCGTGCCGCTCTGACCGTTTTCCAGCTCGCGTTCCCCGAACAGGAGTTCGGCGCCGACGGTCACCGGGCCAACAGGGAAGAAATACGCCCCGAAAGCGGACCAGGTGCTCTTGGTCACGCTCGTGCCCGTCAGGGTGATGTCGTTATCCGCTTCCAGCATGGAATAGCCGATGGAGAGGCGACGGCCGTCGCCCAGCGCCTGACGCCAGGCCACCAGCCCGCCATAGACCGGGATCGCTTCCAGATCGCCGGACGCGTTGACGACCGCCCCGTTCACGGCGTTCAGGCCGATATAGCGGCCGATGCCTTCCCCGCCGGTCAGCGAGAAGCGCAGGTCGGAGCCCTCGCCCAGATTGAGCTTGCCCGACCAGTTCAGGCCCCAGCCGAACGCATTCCCGTCCACGCCGCCGCCCTCATAGGCGAGGTTGCGGCCCAGCGCGGACACGGTCATCGCCCCGTAATCCCCGCTCCAGTTGTAGCGCGCCACCACATCCGGGAAGGCGCCGTCGCCGCCATCAATCCGGCCGCCGCCGCCAAAGGGCGTCACCGTCGTATCCGGATTTTCGAGCGCAAACTGGAAGCCGCCATTGGTGTACCGGATCTGGGCCTGACGACCGAACAGCATGCCGTCAGAGCCCACAAGGAAGCTGGCGCTTTCCGGGATCACCGCCGTGTTGGTGAAGGTCGACCAGTCCTGACCGATGCGCCAGTTGCCCAGCTGCATCCAGGCGACCCGAAGGCGCGGATTGTAGGAGTTCGACACCCGCTCATCGCCGCTGGCGGAGCCCAGGAAGTCAAACTCGATCCGGCCCGTCACCGTGCCGATGTCGGATTCAGTGGAGGTGGCGAAGAAGAAACGGCTAGATTTGGCGGTGAAATCGAAATCGGTCTCGCCATCGCCCGAACCGCCTACCGGGGTCGCACCTGAAATATAGAAGTCCCGGGCAATCGAGGTCGCCCCGAAATCACCATCGCTCAGATCGGTGACATGGGCGTCGAGATCCACATAGCCGCCATAGGTCACCTGTGTGTTGCCCATCATGAAGCCACGGTCCGCCGAAGAAGAGGCGGCTGGCGCGGCCGGCGCGGACGCCGTTCGCTGTTCTATCTCGATCACCCGGTCGGTCGCGGCGTCCGCCTGGGCGCGCGCTTCCTCGAGCTCGCCGCGCAGATCGGCCACCATGGCCTCCAGCGCCGCCAGTCGTTCCTCAAGCGCGGTCACGTCCTGCGCCTGCGAGGCCGCCGACAGCACCAGCGCAGACGCTGTGGCGGCGAGTACACTTCGAAAACCAAGCGTAGTCATAAGGTTGTCCCTCCCAAGGATAGCCATGTGGCCCGTGCCGATTTTTCGGCTTTATTATGAAAGTATCGTTGTACAGAGGGGCGGACGGTATGGGACGTTCGTCGAAAGTTAGCGTTTGGCATGTGCTACTTTTTGCCGAGACGACGACGCATGCCGACGTGCATTAGGGTCTCGATCCATTTGAGGAGGCGTGTGTGACAACACAGAGCGCACAGGGCCGGGTCATCCTGGCCGATGACCACCCCCTGTTTCGCGGCGCATTGAGTACGGCGGTCAGCAAGGCCGCTCCCGGACGCGCGCTTGTGGAGACCAGCACGCTGGCGGAAACCCTCAAGGCGCTCGATGAAGGACGCGCCGATCTGGTTTGCCTGGATCTACACATGGCTGACAGCTCGGGGTTCATCGGCCTGGCCGAGCTCAGGAAAAACCATCCCAGCGCGCCGGTGGTCGTTATCTCCGCAAGCCAGTCGCCAGGCGTGGCGGCGCGCGCGCTCGAGTTTGGCGCGTCCGGCTTCATCCCCAAGACCGCCAGCATGAACCAGCTCGTGGAAGCGCTGACCGCCGTGCTCAATGGCGATGTCTGGGCGCCCGATGAAAGCGGCGACCCGCAGGCGCAGGAAGCGGCGGAGGCCGCCGCGCGGATCGCCCAGCTCACCCCGGCGCAAATGCGCGTGCTGCACGGTCTGGCCGCCGGCCGGCTGAACAAGCAGATCGCCTTCGACATGGGCATTTCAGAAGCCACGGTGAAAGCGCATGTGACGGCGATCTTCAGAAAGCTCGACGTCATCAACCGCACCCAGGCGGTTCTGGTGGCCCAGGCGCTGAATGTGGAGCCGCCCGCCGAGCAATCGGTCTAGGGCTGAAGCGTCTCCATCCGCCGTTTCAGTGAACTGAGGCTGGCGCGCAGCACCGCTGGCGATGCTGGCTTGCGCACCAGCTCCAGCCCTGACTTCAACGCATCCTCCTCGACCGCGCCGCTGCGTTCCGCTGTCACCAGCAGACCGGGCGGGCGTCGGCCCCATTCCGCGCACAGGGCGTCATAGACCTCGGGCCCGGTCACCTCGTTCTCGAGCTGGAAGTCCAGAATCACCAGGTCAGGCCCCACCACAGGGAAGGCGGCGCGCGCGGTGTCGATATCCGGCCCGCCTCGCACCTCGCAGCCCCAACGCTCGAGCAGGGTTTCCAGCGCCTGAAGCACGTCCGGATCATCATCGACGCACAACACCGTCAGCCCCTGCAGATCGCCCGGCCGGCGCCGTGCGGGCGGGCTGGCGGAAGTATCCCGGGACGCCGCTCGCGGCAGCACGACCTCAAAGAGCGCGCCCTCTCCCAGGGCGCTCCTGAGCGTGATCTTGTGCCCCAGAGACGCACAGATCCGGTCCACGACCGCAAGACCCAGCCCCAGGCCCTGATCCTCGCCCTGCCCGACCGCGCCGCGATGAAACTCGCGGAAAATCGCCGCCTGCCGGTCCGGCTCAATGCCGGGTCCGGTATCGATCACCTGCAACCGGACCTGATCGCCCGCACGCCGGACCCCGACCAGCACCTTGCCTTGCTGGGTGTAGCGCACCGCATTGGCGATCAGGTTCTGCACCACGCTCGTCATCAGGCCGCGGTCGGAGAAGACCGCAAGGCGGCTTTTCACCACCCGAAGCGTGAGCCCCTTGGCCTTGGCGCGCCCCTGGAACTGGGCGGCGGTCTCCTCGATCAGTTCATCGATGGCGAAGACGCTGGGTCGTGGCGAGACTCCGCCGGCATCCAGCCTCGAAATATCCAGAAGCGCCCGCAACAAGCGGTCAGCGTGATCAATCGCGCGTTCGATCTGATGGGCGAGATTGCGGTTCTCGCTCGAGCCGCCCTCCCCCAGAGCGCCCTCCAGCGCGCCGGCATATAACCGGGCGGCGGAGAGCGGCTGAAGGAGGTCGTGTGAGGCCGCGGCGAGAAACCGCGTCTTGGACTGGGTTGCGGCTTCGGCTTCCCGGCGGGCGACTTCCAGGTCCTGCGCCAGTTGAAGCCGGGCCTCGCTTTCCGCCTTCAGCGCCGCGGTCCGCTCCTCGACCCGGGTCTCCAGAAGGTCATAGGCCCGCTTGAGCGCTTGTTCGGCTTCGCGGCGGGCGGTGTTGTCCTGGTAGACGCCGAAATAGCCCACCACCTCGCCATCCTCCAGGCGCGGCTGATAGACCACCTGCCAGGAGCGCGCCCGGCCGCCGCCCTTTCTGCGCGAGATGTCAAAGACCTGCCGCTCGCCGTTCAGAGCCGCCTCCATGTGCGGACGCCGCAGGGCGTACTCCTCCGCAGACATGAAGGACTCAAGCGGCTGACCTATGGCGGAGAGATCAAGATCGAAGAAATCCAGATAACCGCGATTGGCGAAGCGCAGCCGGTAATCCCGGTCGGCATAGCTCAGCAGCACCGGCAGATTGTCGGTGTAGAACCGGATCGAGCGCTCGCTTTCCTTCAGCCGGTCCTCGGAGGAGCGCAATTGCTCGGCGGTTTCATCGATCAGCTTGACCACATCACCGGGGCTGACCCGGGCGCCGCGCAGGACGCGCGTCATCAGGATGCGCGCCGAAGCCGCGCCCACGGCCCGCGCCAGCCGGGCTTCGGCAAGGCCCGCCACGGCCGCCGTCAGCACGTCTCCGGAGCGCAGGGTTCGCGCCACCGCCCGCGACAGGTCATCCAGCGCCCGTTCGGCCTGGGGCGCGCCCAGCACCCGAATGAGGACGGTTTCAAGATCGGAAATCCGGGCGCCCGCGGCGGGCGCGGTTTCCAAGGGGCGGGCGCCGGTGAAGGCGTCCGCCTGCAGCTCATCCACCAGACCGGTCGAGGAGAAGGCGACCGCGACTATGAAGGCGATGATGTTCGCAGCAAGACACGCCATGGAGGCGAAGGCGAACGGATCCACACCCGCCGGCGCCGGCGGCGGCGCGCCGGCATAGCTGGGGATCAGGATCAGCACGACCCATAGCCCGAGCCCTGCGCCCATGCCCGCCAGGGCGCCGGCGCGGTTCGCCTTGCGCCAGTACAGGCCGAACAGCAGGGCCGGCGCGAGCTGGGCGACCCCGGCGAAGGCGACCAGGCCAATGCCCGCAAGCGCTGCCTGCCGGTCGAGCCCGAGATGGAAGAGATAGGCAAGCCCGACAAGCCCCAGCACCGAGGCGCGCCGCCACATCAGGAAGCGTTTGGCGAGATCGCTGCGGCGCGCTTCGGCCAGGAAGAGCGGGCCCACCAGATTGTTCACCAGCATGGTCGACATGGCCAGCGCAGTGATGGTCACCATGCCCGCCGCCGCCGAAAACCCGCCCAGAAAGACCAGGACAGCCAGCCAGCGAGCATCGAGCTCAAGCGGGAGGGCCAGCACATAGGCGTCCGGATTGGAGCCCCCCAGAAGCGTGGAGCCGGCCCAGGCGATGGGCGGCACGAGAATGGCGACCAGCGCCAGATAGGCCGGAAAGCCCCAGCGCGAGAGCTTGGCGTCGCTGGGCTTGGCGACCTCGACCACCATCATGTGAAACTGCCGCGGCAGACAGAGCGCCGCAAAGGCGCCCAGCAGGGTCAGGACCAGAAACCGGAAATCCACCCCCGGAAGGCTGAGCGAGGATTGCGCCAGGGTCTGCATGCGCGTTTCCTGCGGCAGGTGGATCCAGACCTCGACCGCCAGCCAGCCCACCGCCAGCATGGCGACGAGCTTGATGATGGATTCAAACCCGACCGCCAGCACAAGCCCCCGGTGGCTGGCGGCGGTGTCGGTATGACGCTGGCCGAACACCATGGCGAAGGCCGCCAGGCTGACAGCCACCGGCAGCCCCCAGCCCCGCCCCAGGGGCCCACCGGTCAGCAAGTCCAGCGAGGCGGCGGCGCTTTTGAGCTGCAGCGCGATATAGGGAATCAACGCCAGAAGCAGCGCCAGCGTGGCGAGCGCGCCGACGGCAGCGGACTTGCCGTAGCGCAGCGACAGGAAGTCCGCGATCGAGCTGGTGTCATGCTCGCGTCCAAGCGCCACGAGCCGGCGAACGATCGGAAAGCCCAGCAGGAAGACCAGCGCCGGCCCCAGATAGATCGGCAGATAATCCCAGCCCGCCCGTGCCGCCTCGCCCACCGCGCCATAGAAGGTCCAGCTGGTGCAATAGACCGCCAGCGCCAGGGTGTAGAGCACGGCGCGGCGGCGGGAAGAGCGGTCGAACCGGGCCGCGCGCGCATCCCCCCAGGCCGCGATCGCGAAAAGCAGGGCCACATAGGCGCCAAGCACCCCAAGCGCGAGACTGAGCGGCACGTCGCCTCCTCCCCTGTCCGTCCGTGTCTTTTGGTATGCTCGGACTCTTCTGAACGATAGCCGGACTGCTGCCCGCCTGACCAGAGCCGGCTCTCAAACCGAACGCGGCGGCCCGAAGGCCGCCGCGCCGATTGCAGGGAGAGAGACGTCGGCTATTCAGCCGGGGCCGCTCCCGGATGGCTGACATGCGCTGCCTTGGACGGCAGTCGGATCTCCTCGACCATGTTCTGCACATCCTCTGGCGGAGCCTTGGTCGCCAGCGAAACGATGATGGACACCGCGAAGCTGATGACCATGCCGATGGCGCCGAACCCCTCGGGCGAAACGCCCAGGAACCACTGGTTCGCCGTGCCGATGGCGAAGTCCGGCAGCACCCCGAACACGCCGCCCAGGAAGATCAGTCCGAAGACGATCGACCCGATCAGCATGGCGCGGGTGTCGCCCTGCTCCTTGAGGCCGAAGTGCATGATCAGAAGGACGATGCCGATGATCAGCGCCACGACGCCCAGCACGACCGAGCTGAAGCCGATCTTGAAGTGCACGATATAGGCGGCCGTGATCGACAGACCGATCAGCATGCCGGCGATGGCGCCTTCCTTGTTCATGCGCTTCCAGAAAATCCCGAGGAAGATCACCGGGAAGAAGCTGGCGGCCGCCAGACCGAAGGCGAACGCCACCACCGCGGCCACAAAGCCTGGCGGATTGATGCCGGCATAGATCGCCACCAGCACCGCGCCCACCGCGGCGAGACGCGCCACGAGCAGCTCCTGGGTGTCGGACATGTTCTTGAACAGCACCTTGCGGCACAGATCGTGGGACACGGCCGAACTGATCACCATCAGAAGACCCGCCGCCGTAGACAGCGCCGCGGCCAGGCCGCCCGCCACCACGAGGCCGATCACCCAGCCCGGCAAGCCGCCGATCTCGGGATTGGCCAGCACGAAGATGTCACGGTCGAGACGCGTCATCTCGTTTGTTTCGGGATCGGCGCGATACTGGATCCGGCCGTCGCCGTTCTTGTCGGTGAACTCCAGAAGGCCGGTATTCTCCCAGTTGTAGAACCATTGCGGGGTCGCATCCTCGCCCATGGCGGAGGCCCGGGCGTCGCCGCGCGCCACTTCCTCGGAATACACGCTCTCATTGACCGTCTCGATGAAGTTCGAACGGGCGAAGACCGCAACCGCCGGAGCCGTGGTGTAGAGCAAGGCGATGAACACCAGCGCCCAACCGGCGGATTTGCGGGCGTCGGACGCCTTGGGCACGGTGAAGAAGCGGATGATCACGTGCGGCAGGCCTGCCGTGCCGACCATCAGCGCCACCGTGATGGCGAAGACGTCGATCATCGATTTCTGTCCGTCCAGATAGGACGCGAAGCCGAGCTCGGACAAGGTCCGGTCGAGATCAACCAGCAAGGGCGTGCCGTCGGCGGTGTTGCCGATGAAGCCCAGCTGGGGCAGCGGCGTGCCGGTGATCGACAGGCTCAGGAAGATCGCCGGGACCGTATAGGCGAAGATCAGCACGCAATACTGCGCCACCTGGGTGTAGGTGATGCCCTTCATCCCGCCGAGCACGGCGTAGAACAGCACGATGATCGCCCCGATGATCACCCCGATGGTGATATCCACGCCCAGGAAGTTGGAGAAGGCGATGCCCACCCCGCGCATCTGGCCGGCGATATAGGTGAAGGAGATGAAGAGCGCGCAGATCACCGCCACGATGCGGGCGGCCTGGCTGTAATACCGGTCGCCGACAAAGTCGGGCACGGTGAACTTGCCGAACTTCCGAAGATAGGGCGCCAAGAGGAGCGCGAGCAGCACATAACCGCCGGTCCACCCCATGAGATAGACCGAGCCGTCATAGCCCGAGAACGCCACAATGCCCGCCATGGACAGGAAGGAGGCAGCGCTCATCCAGTCTGCGGCGGTGGCCATGCCGTTGAAGACCGGGTGCACATCGTGCCCGGCCACGTAGAAATCATCGGTGGATGCAGCGCGAGCCCAGACGGCGATGCCGATATAGAGCCCGAAAGTGCCGATGACGAAAAAGGCCGTCCAGAACAGGGTCGACGGCAGACCCAATACGGTCGCTTCCATGATCCCCTCCCCTATCCTTCGTCATCATCGACGTCGAACTTCTGCTCGATGCGGTGCATCATCGCGGAATAGACGAAGATCAGGATGACAAAGACGTAGATCGCGCCCTGTTGCGCGAACCAGAACCCCAGCGGCGCGCCGCCGATGGAGAAGTTGTCCAGAACGTCGCGGAACAGGATTCCGAAGCCGTAGGACACGATGAACCAGATCGCGAGCAGAACCCCCATGAGGTTCAGGTTCGCGCGCCAGTATTTCTTGAACTTGGACTCGGAAATCATGTGATCACCGGGCGGCCCTTTCGGCGGCTCGCCTCCGGTGGGATGGTCTGTCTCAGCCATCGTGCTCCTCCCTTTTCATCGGGGTTTTCCCCGTATGACCAAGAAGGTGTCAGGCCTCACGCAGAGCGGGCAGCCCGACATTGGTCGAAGCCTGTCTTGCGGCGCCCTCGCACCCCAGAGCGCTGCTCAGGACAGTTTCCACAATCACATCAGCGAGATGCCAACTCGGCCAGACCTGTGCCTGCCGCGCAGCACGCCCGGAGCTCACAGGAGGGCGAGACCGCCACCCCTGGCGGGTTTTACCCCGAAAACCTCCGCCAGGACTCTCTCGGTCAGGGCGGTTTCCGGGGCAGCAAATGCATGCAGACGCCCCTGGTGAAGCACCGCGATCCGATCGGCGTGACGGCGCGCCAGGTTCAGGTCATGCAGGGCGCAGATCACGCTGCCCCCCTTGTCCGCCTGGGACCGAAGCACCTTCATGGCTTCAAGCTGATGACGAGGATCGAGCGCGGCAATGGGTTCATCGGCAAACAGGACCGGGGCCCTCGACGCCAGCAGGCGCGCCAGATGAAGGCGCGCCTGTTCGCCCCCCGACAGCTCATGGATCAGGCGGTGCTTCAGGGACAGGGCGCCGGCTTGCTCGAGCGCCGAATCCACCATCTCCCGGTCCGCCGCCGCAAGGCGGTCATACGCGGCTCCTCCCCACGCATAGCGTCCCAGAGCCGCCAGATCCCCACCTGTGATCGACCAGGCGACGGCCCGGTCCTGAGGCAGGTAGGCCATCTGGCGCGCGCGTTCCCGGGCCGAAAGGCGGGTTACGGGCGCGCCGTCCAGCATCACTGCTCCTGTCCCGCACTCCACGAGCCCCAGCATCGCCTTGATGAGCGTGGACTTGCCAGCTCCGTTCGGCCCCACAAGAGCGACCAGTTCGCCAGCCTGCACGTCCATTGAAATGTCAGAGAGAATCTCGCGCGCGCCGCGCAGCACCCCAAGCCTGTCGACAATCAGGCGCATGCGGCTGGTCTGCATCATCGGCCCATCCCCCGTGTCCGCGCCGCAATCAGAATGAAGATCGGCGCGCCAATCATCGACACCATCACGCCCAGGCGTAATTCCTGGTCCAGCGGCGCCAGCCGCAGCACCAGATCCGCCAGAGCGATGAGGCCGCCGCCCAGAAGCGCGCTCGGCCAGATCAGGTCCGTCGGGTCATGCCGGACAAAGGGGCGCACCAGATGCGGCGCCACAATGCCCACAAACCCGATCACACCGGAAATCGCGACCGCGCCGCCGGTCAGGAGCGCCGCCGCGCCGATCACGCCCGCACGGGTGCGACCCAGATGAACGCCCAGCGTCTGCGCGGTCTCTTCGCCCAGAGCCAGCGCCCGCAGTCCCGGAGCCGTCAGGGCCGCCAACCCGACGCCGACAATCCAGAAGGGCACCACAAACATCAGATCATCCAGCGAGCGATTGGTGACCGAGCCCAGCATCCAGGTGACCATGTCGGACAGGGCGAACCGATTGGGCGCCAGATTCATCGCCAGAGCGCCCAGCGCCCCGGCGAAGCTCGACAGGCCCACGCCCACCAGGATCAGCTGAACCGCGCTGATCCGCGCAGCGGCCAGAACGCTCAGCATGAGCGTCGCCGCCAGCGCCCCTGCGACCGCCAGCACTGGCACGGTGAAGGCGCCCAGAAGACCCAAACCGAAATAGAGCGCGATGATCGCCCCCAGAGAGGCCGAAGCCGACACGCCCAGCACGCCGGGTTCAGCCAGCGGATTGCGCAACAGACCCTGCATCAGCGCGCCCGACGCGCCGAGCGCAGCCCCCACGCCGACCGCCGCCAGGGCGCGTGGCAAGCGGATCTCCCACACGATGATGTGCGCAGTCGCATCACCGCCGCCCAGCAAAGCCGCAACGGCATGGGGCAGCGCCAGGTCAGAACTCCCCAGCAAGGCGGAAAGGATCAGGACGAGTCCGACCCCTGCGCCCAGGATCAGGTTGATCATCACCCGGCTCATGGCATGGCTCCATCCACGCTGTGAAAAAGCACATTCGCCGCCTCACGGGCGCGCAGGGCCTCGTCAGCGATGAACCAGGCGCCGCATGACAGCGCGGCGGCGTCGAGATAGATCACCGGCGTCGTTTCCATCATCCGTCGGAACACGCTGTGCCGGCTGGCCGACCAGCTGTCGATGGGCGCGGTCTCGCCGTCAAAGAAGGCGGCGAGGATGATATCGGGCTGCTGGGCGTGCAGCTGTTCGAGCGGCAGGCTCACCCATCCGCTCTTGCCTTGTTGAGCCATGATATTATCAAAGCCCGCCGCGGCCATGAAGGCGTCCATCAGGGTTCCAGCCCCCGTCGTCAGCCCGGATGGCGTCATGTAGAGCGCTGTCAGACGCGGCCCGTCCGACGCCCGCGCCAGCTGGGTGCGCATGCGTGAAATGCGCACTTCGCCGGTTTCAGGTCGCCCCAGCGCGGCCGCCGTGCGGCGGATCATGGCTTCCACATCGTCAAAGTCGGACGCAAAGCCCAGCTCGAAGGTCTCAAGGCCCAGCCGGTCGAAATAGGCGCCGGCCCGACCGCCCGCATCATAGCCGCGCACAATGAGATCCGGACTGAGCGCCAGAACATCCTCGCCGTCATCGCGAATTTGCGGCACGCCCTGCGCCTGCGCCCTGAGATAGGAGTGGCGATCATCCGCATGGTCAGAGACCGCCAGCACATGATCGGGATCCGCCAGACCCAGCACATACTGATCGGCGCAATAGTCCAGAGACACCACGCGCGGCTCGAGCGCCGCCGCCGGATCAGCGACGGCGACGCCCAGAACCAGAGCGGCGAAGGTCAGCGCCGCCCCGACCATTACGGACGCACCCGCACGCCGAAGGTCACCGCGCGCGGCGCCCCGGCGAAACCGGCGACCGGCTCATAGGTTTCATCCAGCAGATTGCGCACGCCCAGCACCATCGAGACGCGCTCATACACATCCAGCACGCCGGTCAGGTCGACCGTGTCATAGGACGGGGTGCGGCCTGCGCCGCTGGCGTAGAAACCGTCATCGTCATAGGTGGCGTCCAGACGCTCGCCCACATAGCGCCAGGTGGCGCTGAGCGAGGCGATTTCGATCGGACGCCAGGTCCCGGTCACAGCCCAGCTGTCTTCGGGACGACGCAGCAATGGCGCGCCCGTCGCGGCATTGGTCGCGTCCGTATAGGTGTAATCCACCCGCAGGCTGGCCTGATCGACCGGACTCCATTCTGCGAAGACCTCCACGCCCTGCAGGTCGGCTTCGCCCACATTGCGGTTCTGACCGATGAACAGCGCGCCGTCATAGACATACTCGATCAGATCCTCGATCTCGCTGTCATACCAGACCGCGCCAAAGCGCAACGCGTCCTCACGGCCCAGCAGCGAAACCGCACTTTCAAAGCCGATCTCGAAGCTCTTACCCTCTTCCGGATCAAGGTCCGGATTGGCGGCGACAAAGGCCGAGCTCGAATAGCGTTCGGACAGGCTCGGCGCCTTGAAGGACGTGCCATAGCTGGCGCGCAGACGCGTGTTCAGCGCATCCAGGCGATAGACCGCACCCAGATTCCAGGTGGTCTGGCTGCCGAAGGCTTCGTAGTCATCCAGACGAATGGAGCCGGTGACGTCAAACCGTGCGGTCAGCCCCGCCTGCACTGCGGCATAGGCCGACCACAGATCCTCGCTGACCGACAGAGGCGCATTGAAGGCGGTGTCGGTTTCGGCGGTCTCGTCCTGAAAT
This sequence comes from Oceanicaulis sp. HTCC2633, assembly GCF_000152745.1. GTDB lineage: Bacteria > Pseudomonadota > Alphaproteobacteria > Caulobacterales > Maricaulaceae > Oceanicaulis. The sequence continues at coordinate 2,427,548 of NZ_CH672428.1, read as the reverse complement.
TCGACGCCGAAGCTCACGACAGGGTCGACCAGGGCGGACAGGCCGTCCGGGGTCCAGGCATTCGACCACTGCACGAAATCACGCTCGCCGTCATACTGATCCGTAACCAGGCCGTCGTTGAAGCTGTCGAGCGTCATGTCCACGCGACCGGCGCGCAACCGGCTCTCGAAAGCGTTGCCCGGATGCGCATAGACAAGCCCGAGACTCCACAGAGTGCTGTCATCTTCGCTGCGCAGATCCGGATCATCCGCGCGCTGAAAGCCGGACGGGCCGCCCGAGAAGGTGTCGAAATCCACTTCGGAGTCCCGCCGACGCAGCAAAGCCTCGATGCTCAGTCTCTCGGTCAGCGCAAACCCGCCATTGGCGGACAGCACCGTGAATTGCGAGGGGTCCGGATCACCGGTCGCGGTGGAAATGCGTGACGGATTGACGTCATAACCGTCGCTTTCCTGGTATTCCGCCGTGGCCGCGAGATTGAACCGGCCTGAGCGGACACCGCCGCCGATCAGCGCGTGATAGGTATTGAACGCCCCCACAGAGGCTTCGCCATAGACTTCTGAGCCGCTTTCGGGCGCGCGGCGCGGCAGGATGTTGATCACCCCGCCCACGGCGTCTGAGCCATAAAGCGAGGAGAGCGGGCCGCGCACGATCTCGATCCGCCCGGCGTCGCCCACCAGGTCAGACCCGAAATTGAAGGCGCCATTGGACGCCGCCAGATCATTGAGGCGGATGCCGTCATAGAGCGCCAGCACGTGCTTGGAGTTCGCGCCCCGCACAAAGACGCTGGCGGTGGAACCCGCGGGACCGGACTGCACGACAGCAAGCCCCGGCGTCGCAGACAATGCCTCGACCAGGGTGTTCTGGTTCTTCAGATCAATCTCGGCGCGGTCGATCACATCCAGCGTGACCGACAGACGCTCAAGCAGGCTCGGCGCCCGCACGCCGGTGACCACTATGGTGTCGTCGGTGGTTTCAGTCGTTTCCGCGGCGAGAACCGGAGCGGTCGAGAGTGCGGCGGCAAGCGCCGCAAGGGAAATCTGGGCTTTCATCCGAAGCCTCCGTTCGCGACCAGGCGCGAGCGACCCGGACGGCAGCGAGTGCAACGGCGCTCCGCCCTGACAGGATCAGGACGAGTCTCGACGCGCCGGACGTCGCTGCAAACGGAAGGCTTCCGCGTTCAGATGGTGTGTTCCCGCACCGTGAACGAGCGACCGCGTCGGCAGGTCTCCTGGCTTGCGGGTCAATGCGATGCGCCGCCTTCCCAGATCTGACGATCCAGTGGCTGTTGACGCCTCGCTCGCCGCTCACAGTTGCGGGTACAGCCCCGGACCAGACGCTCGCGCGTCGCACCGGTGTTCCCTCTTCGCTCCCTCGCGGGAGAACCGTCGCGTATGTCGGTGTGTAATCGGGGGACGCGCCCCCGGTCAAGCGCGCCTAGCCCTGCTCTTCCGGCAGACGCACGATCAGGCCGTCGAGATCCGCCGTGACCTTGATCTGGCAGGACAGCCGCGAGGTGTCCTGAACGTCGCTGGCGAAGTCGAGCATGGATTCTTCCATGGAGGAGCGCTCGCCCGTCTTGTCCGCCCAGGCCGGGTCCACATAGACATGGCAGGTCGCACACGCGCATGCGCCGCCGCAATCGGCGTCGATGCCCGGCACCATGTTGCGGATGGCGCCTTCCATCACGGTCAGGCCGTCCTGCACGTCCACTTCATGGGCGGAGCCGTCATGCTCGATATAGGTGATCTTGGCCATGTCAGTCGTCTTCTCACAAATTCTGGTGCAGGCGCTGAACCCGCGTTCGGGCGCTATTTAGGACAGGAAGTCGCGCATCGCCACTCCGGGATCCCGCAAACGGTCGGGATCCGGCGTCGCGCCCTGGGCGATCATCCTTTGGGCGGCCATGTATTCGGGACCGGAATTGACCGCCTCGCACGCCACGATCCGCCCCTGCTTGAGGTGGAACAGCGCGAACTTGCCCTCTTCTGGATCGCCGCGGCGGACCATCTCGTCCGCGCCCTCGATCAGGCCGGTGATCTGCAATTTCATCTCGTACTGGTCCGACCAGAACCAGGGCACCGGATCGTAATCGACCTCAAGGCCGCAAATGGCCTGCGCCGCCGCCTTGCCCTGGTCGATGGCGTTCTGCACGGACTCAAGCCGGATCGAGCGGTCATAGCGCTTGGAATGAAAGCGCGCGACATCGCCAATGGCGTAGATGCGTTCGTCCTCGGTGCGCGCGGTTTCATCCACCAGCACGCCATCCTTGCACGCAAGCCCCGCGGCGCTCGCCAGATGATCATTCACGGTCAGACCGGCGGCGACCAGCACGGTGTCCGCCTCGACGATCTCGCCATCGGCAAGCTCAACGCCGGTCACCTGTCCGCTCTCGCCGACAATGGCCTTCACCGGCGCATTGACCCGCAGATCGACGCCATAGCCGCGATGAATCGCGCCGAACCAGCCGCCCAGGAGCGGGCTCGCCGTGCGGCACATGGGGCGCTCGGCGGCTTCGAGCACCGTCACCATCATGCCGCGCTTGCGCGCGGACGCCGCGACTTCAAGGCCGATATAGCCTGCGCCAATGATGGCGATGGATTTCGCGCCATGAAAGGACGCGGACAGGTCTTCGGTCTCTGACAGGGTGCGCAGCACGTGAACGCCAGGCAGGTCCGCGCCGGGCAGTGGCAGGCGGCGCGCCTCCCCGCCCGTGGCGAGGATCAGACGGTCATAAGCGATGCGTTCGCCCGTGTCGGTGATGACATTGGCGGCGCTGCGGTCAATTGCGGTCACCCGCACGCCGGTGCGCAGGTCTACATCCGCCTTCTCATACCATTCCGCAGGCTTGAGCCAGAGCCGGTCCACCGGCAACTCTCCCGCCAGATAGGCTTTCGACAGGGGCGGTCGCTGGTAGGGCGCCGCCGTCTCGCCGGCCAGAATGATGATCGGCGCATCGTATTTGCGCTTGCGCAGCTCGGCGGCTGCGGACAAGGCGGCCTGGCCGCCCCCGATGATGACCGTTCCGGACACTGCGATCCGCGCTCCCTGTTGTCTCGTTCTTATGTTCGCATGGCGCCGCGCCCGTGGATGCAAGTCAAGCGCCCGGCTGCGCAAGCGCGAGCGCTGCGAAGTCTTGCCGCCCCGCGCGAGCCGTCCTATCAGCCTTGTATGACCGAGCTTGTTCTCTCCCTGCCCGACCCTGCCGCCAACGCCGCTCTCGGCGCACGACTGGCGCGTGAACTGAAGGTTGGAGATGCGGTCCTGCTGGAAGGCGGGCTGGGCGCAGGCAAGACCACTCTGGCGCGCGGCGTGATAGAAGCGCTGACCGGGATCGCTGACGCGCCAAGCCCCACCTACACCCTTGTGCAGCATTACGAGACTAAGGACGGCCTCGTCCTGCTGCATGCGGATCTTTATCGTCTGGAAGATCCTGAAGAGCTGGACGAGCTGGGGGTGGACGAGGCGCTTGATCATGGCGCTGCCCTGATCGAATGGCCCGACCGCATGGGCGGCTGGCGCCCCGCCGACCGGCTCGAGATCACGCTCGAAGACACCGAGGCTGGCGGACGCACCGCCCGCCTACACGCCTTTGGAAGCTGGGAGACGCGTCTTGGCGGACTTGCAGACTGATCCGCGCGCCCTTGCGCGCACCCAATTCATCAAGACCGCCGGCTGGGGCGAGGCGAAGGTCGAGCCCTTCCCCGGCGACGCCTCGACGCGCGCCTATTTCCGTCTGAGCCGCGGTCATGACAGCGCCATCCTGATGGACGCGCCGGGCGCCAGCGAAGCGCCCGCCTGCCCGGTCGACGCCAGCGAAGAGGAACGCACGGCGCTCGGCTATAACGCCGTGGCGCGCCTGGCCGGCAACAACACAACGGCGTTCACCGCGCTTGCCGGCGCCCTGACGGCGCGCGGCTTTTCCGCCCCGCGCATTTTTGAAGCCGATCTCGATCAGGGTTTTCTGATCATTGAGGACCTCACCGACGCCCTGTTCGCGCGGCTGATCCCTGCGGTCGCCCATGAAGGCGCGCTCTACGCCACCGCTGTCGAGACGCTGGGCGCGATTTACCGGTCCTCGTTCGAGCGACAGCCCACCGCCTTCGGCAAGAGCTGGACGGTTCAGGACTATGATGCGCTGGCGCTGCATGCCGAGACCGCGCTGTTCACCGACTGGTACGCGCCCTGGCGCGGCAAGACCCTGTCAGAGGCGGACAAGTCCGACTGGCGCAATGCCTGGAGCCAGGTGCTGCCGCATCTCGAGGCCCACGCACCGGGCCTCGTGCTGCGCGACTTCCATGCCGAGAACCTGATCTGGCTGCCCCAGCGCGAACACGAGGCCAAGGTTGGACTTCTGGACTTTCAGGACGCGCTCTTCGGCCACCCGGCGTATGATCTGATCTCATTGATCGAGGATGCGCGCCGCGATGTGGCGAGCGATCTGGCCAAGCCGCTGACCGACCGCTTCTTCAATGCGGCCGGATTGTCGGACCGCGAGGCCTTTGACGCCGCCGCCGCCGTGCTGGCCGCCCAGCGCAACGCCAAGATCCTGGGGATTTTCGTCCGCCTCGCCCAGCGCGACGGCAAGCCGAAATATCTCGATCTTCTGCCGCGTGTGGAGCGCCATTTCATCCGCGATCTGGCCCATCCCGCGCTCGCCCCGGTCAAGGCCGCCGTGATGGCGCTGACCCCGTCCCTGTTTGAAGAGGCCTGAGCATGATGCAAGCGCCCAAACGCGCCATGGTGATGGCGGCGGGTCTTGGCACCCGCATGCGCCCGCTCACCAATGATCGTTGCAAGGCGCTGGTGGAGCTGGGCGGCAAGAGCCTGATCGACTGGATGCTCGACCGCCTCGCTGAAGCGGGCGTCGAGGAGGCGGTGGTCAATGTCCACCATTTCGCTGACCGGCTGGAAAGCCATCTGAGCCAGCGTGCGGCGCCAACCCTCACCATTTCCGATGAGCGCGACGAACTGCTCGAAACCGGCGGCGGCCTCGCCAAGGCGGCGCCGCTTCTGGGCGATGACCCGATCTTTGTCGCCAATATCGATTCCGTCTGGCGTGAAGACGGGACCGAGAGCGAATTGCGCAAGCTCGCCCGCGCCTTTGACCCCGATCGCATGGACGCCCTGCTGCTGATCACGCCCACAGCGAACACTCTGGGCTTTGACGGGCCGGGTGATTTCTTTTTGCATGAGGACGGGCGGCTGGAGCGGCGTGGCGAACGCGCCACTGCGCCCTATGCCTATACCGGCGTCCAGATCCTGAATCCGCGCGTCCTGGAAGGGCTGCCGGTCGAGCCCTTCTCCACCAATCTCATCTGGAACACGGCGCTGGAAGCGGGACGCCTTCATGGCTGCGTCATGGACGCCTTCTGGATGCATGTGGGCGATCCTGAAGCGCGTGAAGCGGCGGAGAATCGGCTACGCTCCTTTTCATGAGCGCTGATCGTCTGTTTTCGTCTCCCTCGCCCCGGGTCTTCACCCTGCCCCCCGCTGCGCCGTTCCTGACCGAACTGGCGCGCGGCCTCACCGAGGCGTTTCCCGATCCCGAGGCGTTGAGCCGGGTCACCGTGCTGATCCCCACCCGCCGCGCCGGACGCGAGCTGGCCGAAGCCTTCACCCGCCTGTCGCCGGGCGCGGCGCTGTTGCCGATGATCCGCCCCATTGGCGATGTGGATGCGGACGAGCCGCCATTTGAACCCGGCGAACTGGCGGAGATTGCCCCTGAAGCCGTCTCCCCCGCGCGTCGCCGGTTCGAGCTGGCGAGCCTGATCCTTCAGAAGGAAAAGGCGGTGGGCCGCTCCATGGGCGCGGGCGGCGCGCTGGCATTGGCTGATGATCTGGCGCGACTGCTCGATGACCTCGCCACCGAGGATGTGGACGATCTGGGCGCGCTGACCGAAGAGATCCGCGCCAACCTGCCCGCCCACATGCAGGAAGCGGCGATGTTTCTCGACATCGTGCTCGTCGCCTGGCCTGAACGCCTCAAGGAGATGCAGCGGGTGGATCCCGCCCGGCGGCGCTCGCTGCTTCTCAAGGCGCTGGCCAAACGCTGGCGGGACAATCCGCCGGCTGATCCCGTGATCGCGGCAGGCTCCACCGGCTCCATCCCCGCCGCCGCCGCGCTGCTGAGCGCGGTCGCAAACCTGCCGCAAGGCTGCATCGTGCTGCCCGGTTTTGCGCGCGACATGGACGAAGAGGGCTGGGCCGCCATTGATGACGGCCACCCCCAACGCGCCATGAAGACCCTGATCGAGAGCCTTGGGATCGAGCGCCATGACGTCCGGTTCTGGCCAGGCGCCGAAGAGGGCCGCCAGGATGCGCCGCGCGCCCGCGTCATCGCCGAAGCCCTGCGCCCCGCCGAAGCCACCGCGGACTGGCTGCGCCGGGTGGAGGACCTGAAAGAAGCCTGGGGCGAGGACGTGTTCGAAACGGCCCTTGAAGGCCTCAGCGTCATCGATGCGCCCGCCCCCGCCGAGGAAGCCCGCGCCATCGCCCTGATGCTGCGCGAGACATTGGAGACGCCGGGCGCGCGCGGCATTCTCGTCACGCCCGACCGGAACCTGTCGCGCCGGGTCATCACCGAAATGGCGCGGTTCGGCGTCACGGTGGACGATTCCGCCGGTCAGCCCCTGTCTGACACGCCGTCGGGCGCTTTCCTGATCCGCGTCTTGCAAGCGGCGCTGGATCCGGGTTCGGCGCTGGCCTTCTCGGCGCTTGCGACCTCGCCGCTCTTTTCGCTCGGTGAGGAACGCGCGCCCCTGCGCGGCGTGCTCGGCACGATGGAGCGCCGCGCCCTGCGCGGCCGTCGCCCCGGCCATGACTGGGATGCCCTGTACGAGCACGTCCGTGACGCCGCGGGCGATGATGAAGACCGGCGCCGACGCTGGGGCGGGATCATCGAGGCCATGGCGACAGCCCTCTCGCCGCTGAGCGCGCTTGAAGGCGATCAGCCCTTGGCGGTCTGGACCCGCGCCCTGGTGGAAAGCGCCGAGGCGCTGGCCCGCAATGACGAGATGGCGGGCGCGGACCGGCTCTGGGCGACGGACGCCGGCGAGAACGCCGCCCAGCTGATGCGCGAGTTCATGGAAGAGGCCGACGCCCTGCCGCCGGTCAGCCTGCACGACTTCACCCGCGCCGTTCTGGAAACCGCCCGGTCCCGGCTGATCCGCCCTCGTTATGGCGCGCACCCCAGGCTTCAGATACTGGGCCCGCTGGAAGCCCGTCTCGCCGAAGCCGACCGGGTGATTCTGGCGGGTCTCAACGAAGGCGTCTGGCCGGCGCCCCCCAAATCCGACCCCTTCCTCAGCCGGGGCATGCGGATCGCGGCGGGTCTGTCGGCGCCCGAGGAACGCTTCGGCCTCGCCGCCCATGACTTCGCCCAGCTTGCCTGCGCCCGCGATGTGACGCTGACCCGCTCCGCGAAAGTGGATGGCGCCCCCACCGTGGCCTCGCGCTGGCTGTGGCGCCTGCAGACTCTGGCGCGTGGGGCGTTGGGAGAGCGCGCGCAAGCAGCGCTGGCCCCGGCGCAGGATTATCTCGGCTTCGCAAATGCGCTCGATGAGACGGCGGAGCAGACAATGATCCGTCCGCCTGAACCCGCCCCGCCGGTGGAGGCGCGGCCGCGCAAGCTGAGCGTCACCCAGATCGAGACCTGGATCCGCGATCCCTATTCGATCTTCGCGCGCAAGATCCTCAAGCTCGACAAGCTCGACCCGCTGGACCGGCCGGCGGGAGCGCCCGAACGCGGCACGGCCTATCACGCGGCGCTGGAACGCTGGGTGCGCAGCCTCGGAGACACCGAGATCCTGCCGCGGGATGCGTTGCAGCGCCTCCTGGCGCATGGTCAGACAGCCTTGTCCGAGGCCGGGTTCAGCGAGAACGCGCTCGGCGTCGAGATGAAGCGCTTTGAGCGGGTCGCGCAATTCATGGTCGCTTTCGAGGAAGCCCGTCGCGAGGACGGCTTCACGCCGGCCGCCCTTGAAGCCCTGGGCGATATCAGCTTCGACGCGCCGGGCGGATTGTTCACCCTGACGGGACGGGCGGACCGGATCGATCTGCGCCCCTCGGGCGCCCTCGACATTCTCGATTACAAGACCGGCATGCCGCCATCCGCCAAGGAGGTGGCCGCCGGATTCGCCCCGCAATTGCCGCTGGAGGCGGCGATGGCCGCGCGCGGCGCCTTCGAACATGCGCCGAGCCATGAGCCGGGCGATCTGATGTATGTCCGCCTGTCGGGCGGACGCGTGCCGGGAGAGCCCAGATCCATGGTGCGCAATCCCGATGGGGATGACGCCGGCATGCTGGCCGAACAGGCGCTGGAACGCCTGATGAAATGGGTCGCGGCCTTTGACGATCCGCAACGCACCTATCCCAGCCAGCCGCGCGTGAAGTTCACCAACAAATGGGGCGATTACGACCATCTGGCCCGCCGCAAGGAATGGGCGAGCGCGCCCGGCGATGACGCGGGCGAGGGAGGCGCATCATGAGCCAGCCCGGATTTGATCCCGCCATCGTCGTCGGCGCCAGCGAAGCGCAGGCGACCGCCGCCGATCCGTCCGCGAGCGTGTTTGTTGAAGCCAATGCCGGATCTGGCAAGACCCGCGTTCTGGTTGATCGGGTGGCGCGCCTGCTGTTGGCGGGCGCGAGGCCCGACCGCATTCTGTGCGTGACCTTCACCAAGGCGGCGGCGGGTGAAATGCAGGCGCGCCTGTTCAGAAAGCTGGGCGACTGGTCGACCCTGCCCGATGACGCGCTGACCAAGGAACTCGACGCGCTGGTGACCGAGGGCCAGCGCCCGCCTCTGGATGAAGCACGGCGGCTATTCGCCCGCGCGCTGGAAACCCCGGGCGGCCTGAAGATCCAGACCCTGCACGCCTTTTGCGAAAGCCTTTTGCGTCGCTTCCCGCTTGAAGCGGGCCTGCCGCCAGGCTTTGAGGTGCAGGATGACGCCTCCGGACTGGCGCTACAGACCGAGGCGCTTGAGGCTCTCTCCGGACAGGCCCATCGCGACCCGGAAGGCGAGATCGCCCAGGCCATCGCCGCTTTGATAGACGGGTCGGGCGCGGATGCGCTGGCGCGCCTCTCCGCCTTCGTGATGAGCAAGCGTCATGAGCTGATGGCGGCGCGCACCCAGGCGGGGTCGCTGGATGCGCTGCTGGATCAGGCGAGCGAACTTCTGGGCGTCGACCCGGATCTCGACGTGGATCAGGTGCTGGCCGAGGCGTGGGGCGATACGGATGTGGGGGCGCTCGAAGCCGCCCTGAGCGCGCTTCAGACCGGCGGCACGAAAACCGATCAGGCGAGCGCGGAAGCGCTTCTTGAGATCCTTGACGTCGCCGAAGAGGATTCCGCGGAAGCCTTTGACTATTATATCGACTTTCTCACGACCAAGACTGGCGCGCTGAAGAAGCCCAAATCCATCTACTCCAAGAAGACCGGCGACAGCTATCGCATTCTCGTCACCCTGTTTGGTGATGAAGGCGCGGAGATCCATCGCGTCGGCGATGAGGTGCTGCCCAAGCTAGCCGCCGCCACCGCCAACCGGATGACCCGCGCGGCGCTGCGCATTGCGGACGCCCTGCTCAACGACTATCAGGCGCGGCTGAACCGGCTGCGCCGGGTGGATTTCTCCGACCTTGTGGAACGCGCCCGCGCCCTGCTGACCGATTCAGAAGCGCGCGGCTGGGCGCTCTACAAGCTCGACCAGGGCCTTGATCATGTACTGGTCGATGAAGCCCAGGACACCGCGCCCGAACAATGGGCGGTCATCAATGCGCTGACCGAGGAATTCTTCGCAGGCGATGGCGCCTATGAAACCAGCCATCCTGACGCGCTGAGGCGCACCGTGTTCTGCGTCGGGGACGAGAAGCAGTCGATCTATTCCTTCCAGAACGCCGATCCGCGCGAATTCCTGGCCCAGCGTCAACGACTTCAGACCGAGGCGAAACTCGCACGCCTGCGCTTTGAGAGCCCGCCCCTCAATGTCTCCTTCCGCTCGAGCCCGGAAGTGCTGGCGGCTGTGGACGCCTGCTTCGCCGCCGAAGCCGCCGTTCTGAACACGGAGCGCAAGGATCTGGTCGAGGGGCTTGAGACCAAGCTTCTTATGAGCGACCCCGAGACGCAACAGACGCGCGATCCGCTGGCCTTCCACCGCTATGACGGCCATGTGGCCGCAAGGGTGAATGCGCCAGGCTGCGTGGAGATCTGGCCCGCCGTGCCCAAGCCCGAGGGCGGGCAGGAGGACGAGCTGGACCTGCGTCCGGTGGACGCCGAGCGCAAGGATTCCGCCCGCAACCAGCTCGCCGAAGCGGTCGCCAGCGAGATCGCCGACATCATCACGCGCGGCGATGGCGTCTGGGAGGAAGGCAAGCCCTGGCGGCTGCGTCCCGCCCATGCGGGCGACATTCTGGTGCTGGTGCGTCGTCGCGGCGGCCTGTTTGAAGAGATCATCCGCCGTCTCAAGCTCAAGAATGTGCCGGTGGCGGGCGCGGACCGGATGACCTTGCCCGACCAGCTGGTGGTCGAAGATCTCCTGTCCCTGGCGCGCTTCGCGCTACTGCCCGAAGACGATCTGTCTCTGGCCGAAGTGCTCAAAAGTCCATTCTTCCATCCGGTCAGGGCTGTCACGCCCCCCATTGATGATGACGCTCTGTTTGACCTCAGCCGGCAGCCGGGCGCGCGCCTGTGGGACAAGCTGCGCCGCTCGGACGATCCGCGCTTCCGCGACGCCAGGGCCGCGCTTGAAACCGCCCGCGCGCGTGTGGAGACCGATGCGCCCTACGCCTTCTTCGCGCGCTTCCTGACCGAGACGAGCCCGACCGGAGAGAGCCGACTGGCGCGGCTTTATGCGCGCCTTGGCGAAGAGGCCCGCGACCCGGCGGAAGAATTTCTCAATCGCGCCCTCGCCCACGAGGTGGAAGGCGCGCCGTCTTTGTCGCGCTTTGTGGCGGCGATGCAGGCGGATGCGGTGCAGATCAAGCGTGAGATGGAAGCGGGGCGCGGCGAGGTGCGGGTAATGACCGTGCACGGCGCGAAGGGCCTTGAAGCGCCCATCGTCTTCCTGCCCGACACCACCCAATTGCCCAGGGACCGTTCGGGCGGTCTGTTCGCCCATGAAGAGGCGGGGCTTTTATGGTCGCCGGACATGAAGATGCCGCCGCCGCTTCTGGCCTCGATCGCAGAGCGCAAGGAGCTCGATGCGGACGGGGAGTATCAGCGCCTTCTCTATGTGGCGATGACCCGAGCCCGTGATCGCCTGATCGTGTGCGGGCACACCCATGGGGTGGCGGGCAAGGTGGATGCGGGCAGCTGGCATGACCGTTGTCAGCACAGCTGGACCGGCGCGGACTGGCGGCCTGTGAAGACCGCGCTCGAAGGCGTTGCCGCTGAAAATGGCTGGGAGGCCGCGCCGGGTCTGCGCTATGGCGCGGACCCCAAGCCGCTCAAGGCGAGCGCCGCGCCCGAAGCAGCCCCTGTGACCCTGCCCGGCTGGGCGATTCAGCCGCCGCCCGCCGACCCGGCGCCGGTGCGCTCGGTCGCGCCGTCAAAACTCCTGGGCGAAGAGGAGAGCGGGTTTGAACCGGCCTCCCTGTCGCCGCTGGCCAAGGGCGGGCAATCGCGCTTCCGCCGCGGCGAGCTGATCCACAAGCTGCTGCAGACCCTGCCCGATATCGAGGAGAGCCGCCGCGAGGCCTCCGCCCTGCGCTACCTTGAGAACCAGACCGATCTTGACGACGCCCAGAGGCGGGAGATCGCGTCCGAAACCCTGCGCGTGATTTCCGATCCGACTTTCGCGGCCCTGTTCCAGCCCGGCTCCCGCGCCGAGGCTGCGGTGGCGGGCCAGGCAGCAGGTCTGCCCGGCGGCATGGTCATCAACGGTCAGATCGACCGGCTGGTCGTGACCGATCACGAAGTCCTGATCGTGGATTACAAGACTAACCGTCCGCCGCCCCAAAAGGTCGAGGACGTGCCGCGCGCCTACCTCGCGCAAATGGCCGCGTATCGCGCGCTCCTGCAGGGGCTTCACCCCGAAAAACCGGTGCGCTGCGCCCTACTTTGGACAGTTGCGCCGCGTCTGATGGAACTCCCTCCGGAGCGGATGGATGCGGTCCTCAATCACGCCCGGCGCCCAGCGGATGCTTGACCGATGCGCTGGAGCTTCCTAGGTGATCGGTCAACTCAAGACCCGCAGCCGTGCTGATTCCGGGCGGTTGCGTGTTGTTTATTGGTAAGGAGCAAGGCTCATGGCGACCCAGGCGGTTACCGACGATACTTTTGAAAATGACGTGCTGAAGGCTGACGGCCCGGTGCTGGTGGACTTCTGGGCGGAATGGTGCGGCCCCTGCAAGCAGATCGGTCCGGCGCTCGAAGAGATCGCCAGCGAAAAGGCCGGCAAGCTGACCATCGCCAAGGTCAATATCGACGAGAACCCGATGGCCCCCAGCAAGTATGGCGTGCGCGGCATCCCGACCCTTCTGATCTTCAAGAATGGCGAGGAAGTCAGCCGCAAGGTCGGCGCCATGGCCAAGTCCAAGATCGAGGAATGGATCAACGAAGCCGTCTAGGCTCCGATCTTTTCTGAAAATCAGAAAACCCCGGAAGCGCGGCTTCCGGGGTTTTTCTTTTGCAAAAAAGGACCTGGGTCAGGCCTTCGCCATCTCGTCCGCAAGGGCTTGCGCCGCGGCGAAGGGGTCATCGGCCTGGCTGATCGGGCGGCCCACCACCAGATGCGTGGCGCCAGCCTTCAGCGCGGCTTCGGGCGTCGCCACGCGCTTCTGATCGCCCAGTTCTGCGCCAGCCGGGCGTACGCCCGGCGTCACGATCAGGAAATCATCGGGAACGCGCGCCCGGATGGCTTCGGCTTCCTGCGGCGAGGCGACCACGCCGTCCACGCCGCAATCGAGCGCCTGGTCGACGCGCCGCATCACCAGATCGCGCGCGCCATAGGCATAGCCCATCTGGGTCAGCATGGCGTCGTCATAGGCGGTCAGCACGGTGACGCCGAGAATCTTGAGATCAGAGCCTTGCCGGCCTTCCACAGCCGCGCGCATTACCGGCGGTTCGGCATGCACGGTCAGAAGATCCGCCCCCGCCTGGGTGATCGAGCGGGTCGCCTTCTCCACCGTGGCCGGGATGTCGTGGAGCTTGAAGTCGAGGAAGACGTCATGGCCGCGCGCCTTGAGAGAGCGCGCCAGATCCATGCCGCCAATGGGCAGAAGCTGGAGGCCGATCTTGTAGTGCGCGCAGGCCTCTCCAAGCGTCTCCACCAGCGCTTCGGCGTCATTGGTGGTGGGCAGGTCGAGGGCGGTGATCAGGCGGCGGTCGGTCATGGTCATCCCCCAGGTCAAAGACGGTCGCAGCGGCCTAGACCGCTGCGCGCGCACGATCAAGCGTCAGGATGCGGCGTTGGCCCGGGCCTGCGCGACCATCCGCTTTTCCTGCATGCGCATGATGGCCTGGCCCACCGGATCGGGCAGGACGCGCGACATGGCGACGAGGAATTTGTACCACGCCCCCGGCACACGCAGCGGCACGCCGCGCTCGACCGCGTCATAGCCGGACACCGCCACATCCTCGGCGGTCAGCATCCAGAACGACGGCAGGTTGGAAACAGTGTTGCGCGCGCCGTTCACATCATGAAACTCCGACCAGGTATAGCCCGGGGCCACGGCGGTGACGTGGACATTACGATCCTTGAGCTCGAGCCCCAAAGCTTCGGACACCTTGATCAGCAGGCTTTTCGCGCCGGGATAGAGCGTGCCCGAATAGCGGGTATGGGCGTTGGCGGCGGGCAGAAGGGCGGAGACCGAGGCGATATTGATGATGCGGCCATAGCCGCGCTCGGCCATGGGTTTGGCGACCAGGTGCATCAGCTTGAGATAGCTGGTGACCATCAATTCCATGAACTGGGCCTGATCCTCCCAGCTCAGGTCTACGAAGGCGCCCGGACGCCCCACGCCGGCATTGTTGACGAGGCCGTCAATGATGCGCCCCTGGTCATGGATCGTCTTGACGATGGTCTCCGGCGCATCAGGCTCTGACAGGTCCGCTGCAATCACAAGGCTGTCCACGCCGAACTGAGCCTTCAGCTCCTCGGCCAGGTCCTTGAGCCGGTCCTCGCGCCGGGCGACCAGCGCCAGATCCCAGCCCCGGCGCGCGAATTCGCGCGCATAGGCCGCGCCAATGCCGGAGGATGCGCCAGTTACAAGAGCGAGACGACGGGCCATGTGATCTCCAATCCTTTGATCTCTCACGAGGTGCAAAAGGTGACCGCATCGCCCGGCTCTGTCCAGAACTAGTGCGCTCGCTGTCCCGGTCTGATCAGTCCGTGCACGCCTGATCGATCAGGACGCGGGTTTCCTCCGCCAGCATGGCTCGGGCCGTGGGCGACAGGGCATGGCCCGCCGCGCCGTATTCCTGAGGCGAGCCGGTTTCGCTGTCTTCAAAGATATGATCCACGCCCGGGACGATCACGGTGCGGGTGGGTTTGTCGCCACGCGCCTCCAGCAGGGCCGCCTGGGCGTTTTCGGGCAAGACCTGAAGATCGCGCTCGCCAAAGAGCCCAAGCACAGGCCCCTCAAAGGCGGCGGCCGCAGCCGCCGGATCGCCGTCAAACATCGCCACGGCATAGGGCTGGCCCCACATGGCCGCTTGCTGACGGGCGAAGCTTTCGGGCAGACCGCCTTCAATCAGCGCCGCCTCGATCGCCGCCGGCGCCTCGCCCGGCGCGGCATTGGCGATCGCTTCGAACACGGCTCTTTGACGCACGCGATTGGCCTCGACCGCCGCATCGCCCTGCCCGGACGCCCGGATCAGCGCTTCGGACTGATCATAGAGCAGCGTTTCCATATCCTGATGCTGCCCCGCGAGCGAGATCACGAAGTCTGCATCGGACTCGTTCGCCGCCAGCAGCGCCAGATACCCGCCTTCGGAATGACCGAGATACCCCACGCAGGACAGCCCGGTCTGCGCCTTGAGCACGTCGAGCGCCCGCACCGCGTCATCGGCAAGCTCGGCGGGCGCAAGCGGCGCCTGCGCATCAGACCCGCCCACGCCGCGATCATCATAGCGCAGGCTCGCCATGCCCGCTTCAGCCAGCGCATCGGCGATGGCGGCATAGACCGGATGCCCGGCGATATTGCCATCCCGGTCCTGCGGGCCTGATCCGCTGATCAGCACCAGGCCTGCACGGGGCGCCTCCGGCATACTGATCACGCCTTCCAGATGACCCTCCGCCAGGGCGATCTCGACCACCTCGCCTTCGCCATGGACGTCAGCCGCCGAGGCTTCGTCCTGACCATCAGCGGGACGCTCGAACACCAGAGGCGCACTCAGCCCGCCCTGATTGAAGGTCCCGGTGATCACCCCGTCTTCCAGCACGCCATCATATTGAAGCGCCATTCCGGGTGTTGAGAAGTGCACATGCGTCCCGTCAAACCGGACGATGTCCATGGGCACGCGCGCCCCGCCCTGATCCACCGAGATCATCGTGATCGCAGGCGCCGCGCCGGACAGGTCGATATCCAGCTCGAGATTCAGCGTGCGCACCCCGGCGTCGAGCACCCCGGCCCAGTCGCCTTCAAAGCCCGGATCGGCGGGCAAGGCCTCCTCGTCCTGTGCGGCGTCAGACGCTTCAGGCGTCGGCGCCGCGGGCGCTTGCGCATCACAGGCCGCAAGCATCAGGGCGAAGGGGAGAAGGGCGAGGCTGACGGCTTTCATGGCGGATCTCCATCTCTGGCTGACCCAGCCTTAGCATTGACGCTAATTAGCGTCTAGGCTAAATACTTGGCGATGAGTGATGTCTTTTCCGCCCTGGCCCACCCCGTGCGCCGTGAAGTCCTGCGCCTGCTGCGCGACGGGCCGATGACAGCGGGGGCGCTGGCGGACCGGTTCGATGTCGCCAAGCCCACCATGTCGCGCCATTTCGCGGCGCTCAAGGATGCGGGCCTGATCCAGGCGGAAAGAACCGGAAACCAGATCCGCTACCGCCTCAATGTCAGCGTCGCGGAAGAGCTGATGGCGCTGATGATGGACCTGTTCAAGACCACCGGCTCCAGCAAGGAGGTCCCGAAATGATCCGCAAAGGCCTCGTTTACGCCTTGCCGCCCTTCGCGCTGATGCTGGCCCTCTCGATCTGGGGCTGGCTCGGAACCGCCCCGGACGCGCCGATCCCCGTGCATTTCGGTCTCGACGGCGCGCCCGATCGCATGAGCGGCAAGCTGGAGGGGTTCGTCCTCCTGCCCGCGATGACGCTCTTCATCTGCGCCCTCTTCAGCCTGATGCCGCTGATCGACCCGCGCGGCGAGAACATCCGCCGTTCCGAGCCTGCGGTCCTGACGGTCTGGTCCGGGGTGATCTGGGTCATGGCGGCCGCACAGGCCCTGATCACGCTGACGGCTCTCGAACGTATCGAGAGCGCTCAGACGCCCGGCCCCTTCATCGGTTTCGCCTGCGCCGTGCTTCTGGCGGTGCTGGGCAATGTCCTGTCCAAGACACGCCCCAACTGGCTGATCGGCATCCGCACGCCCTGGACCCTGTCCTCGGACAAGTCATGGGACGTCACCCATCGATGGGGCGGGCGTTTGATGATGGGCGGCGGCGCGATCTCCGCGCTCAGCTTTCTGCTGACGCCGCCAACGGTCGCGTTCACGGTTCTCGGCGTCACGGTCACCACACTGGCCGGGGTCAGCGTGGGCCTGTCCTACTGGGTCTGGAAGAACGATCCGGACCGGGACACCTATTCCGCCGCTTCGGATTGAGCGGACTGCAGACGATTCCCGAACAGCAGACGACGCGCGGTCTCGGTCGCAGCCTTCAGCGCCTCTCGATCCTCGTCCGTAAAGCGGAAGAAGGGTGCGGTGTCGACCACTGCAACGGCGCCGATATTCAGCCCCTCCGGCGAGAGCAGGGGCTGGCCGCAATAGGCGCGCACGAACGGCGGGCCGACAGCAACCGGATGGTCGCACAGCTCCGGATCGGTCGACAGGTTCAGGACCTCGACAGGCCCGTCCCGGCAGATCACTTGCGTGCACAGGGATTCATCCAGCGCCACCTCGCAGGCGTCCAGTCCGAACTTGCCGACGAAGCGAACACGGGTATCGCTGACCAGCGAGATCACGCAGATCGGCGCCTTGAAGGCGAACGCCGTCAGACGTGCGAGCGTATCCAGATCTTCACGCGGATCTGGATTTGCGTCTGAAATCGTCCTGACGGCATCCACCCGAGACGGATCGGCAATGATCGAGCAGCACGCCCCTGTGGGGGTCTCAGACATAAGCGGGCTCCTTTTTCTCAGCCCAGACTGCACACATAGGTTTCTGAGTCCGTAAAGCACCTGACGCTTTCGCTGCAGTGCGGCAGGGTCTAAGTTGCCGGCCGTTTACAACCTTTCATGCCGGGACGCGCCATGAGCCAGAACATCAAGAAAATCGTGCTCGCCTATTCGGGCGGGCTGGACACCTCGGTCATTCTCAAATGGCTGCAGGACGCCTATCAGGCCGAAGTGGTGACCTTCACCGCTGACCTCGGTCAGGGCGAAGAGCTGGAGCCGGCGCGACGAAAGGCGGAAAAGGCGGGCATCAAGGACATCTATATCGATGACCTGCGCGAGGAATTCGTGCGCGATTACGTCTACCCGATGGTCCGCGCCAACGCCGTGTATGAAGGCCAGTACCTGCTGGGCACCTCCATCGCCCGGCCGCTGATCTCCAAGCGCCTTGTCGAGATCGCCCATGAAACCGGCGCGGACGCCGTCGCCCACGGCGCCACCGGCAAGGGTAATGACCAGGTGCGTTTCGAGCTGGGCGTGGCGGCTCTGGATCCCAGCCTGAAAGTGATCGCGCCCTGGCGCGAATGGGATCTCAATTCCCGCACCAAACTCATTGCCTATGCCGAAGAGAACGGCATCGAGGTCCCGTCCGACAAGCGCGGTGAAGCGCCGTTCTCGGTGGATGCGAACCTGTGGCACACCTCCTCAGAGGGCAAGATGCTGGAAGACCCGGCCGAAGAGGCCTTCAACGAGGTCTGCCTGCGCACCCAGCACCCCGAGGATGCGCCCGACCAGCCCGAATACGTCACCATCGGCTTTGAGCGCGGCGATGCGGTCAGCATCAATGGCGAGGCGATGAGCCCGGCGACGATCCTGACCAAACTCAACGAACTGGGCGCCAAGCACGGCATTGGCCGTCTGGATCTGGTCGAGAACCGCTTTGTCGGCATGAAATCGCGCGGCATCTATGAGACGCCCGGCGGCACGATCCTGATGGCGGCCCATCGCGGCATCGAACAGCTGACCCTCGATGGCGGCGCCATGCACCTCAAGGACGAGCTGATGCCCAAATACGCCAAGCTCGTCTACAACGGCTTCTGGTTCAGCCCCGAGCGCGAAATGCTCCAGGCCGCCATAGACCATTCCCAGCGCCATGTGACCGGCGAGGTGCGCCTCAAGCTCTACAAGGGCAATGTGCTGGTCGTGGGCCGGTCTTCCCCGCACTCGCTCTACTCGCTCGAGCACGTCACCTTCGAGGAAGACGATGTGTACGACCAGAAGGACGCCGAAGGCTTCATTCGCCTGAACGCCCTGCGTCTGAAGCTGATCGCCCAGCGCAAGCATCGCCTCGGCGAGAACGACTAGGGCTCTGCAAGCCCTGGAATCGATGCGTCCCCGGCACCCAGTAGCCGGGGACGCACGCGCCAACAGAGATTGAAACGATGCGGCGGGGGCGCCCCTCAACGCCCCGCCAGGCATCTACTCCGCCGGCAGGGTCCGTGAGCGGGGCTTGATGACCGGCATGATCAATGCCGTCCCGCTATCGATGAACACGCGCAGCAATTTCTCCATCGGCCCCTGCCTGAAGCGGGAAAGCCAGAGATTGCAGACGAGGATCACAAAACCGCCGGCCGGGATCATCAGCCCCCACAGGGCGACCCGATCGAACTGGCCGTAGAGATTGAGGCCAAAGCCGGTGAACAGCCAAAGCATCATCAGCGAGCTGCCCATATAGCCGGTCAGCGCCATCTTCCCGACCGGCTCGAAGATCACCTTGCTGACCTGCGCAAACATGGGCGCACGCATGGCGAGCACGAAACCGGACAGCAGGAAGATCACGATGAAGGGTTTGGAAAAGCGCATGACCGGGTGCAGGCTGACATCAAAGACAAAGCCCGCCAGCGCGCCATGGATCGCCGTGCCGAGCGCCAGCGGAATCCCCACAAGACCTGACACCAGCACCACGCGACGCAGGGTTTCGCCTGACAGGTTCAACGCGCCCGAGCGCATCAGCCCCAGACCCAGCAGCATATAGCCGCCCGCTTCCGCGATCCGTCCCAGGACGGAGGCGTTGGTCATCATCGCGATCCAGGTCTGAACAGAGGCCTGAACGTGCGGCCAATACCCCTCGGCGTGGAAGGTCTGCACCGCCATCATCTCGGCATAGCTGGGGGTTTCGGTCCCGATCTCGCGATAGCCCGCATAGAAGACCACCACGGCCCAGCCCACAGCGGCGCAAGCGAAGAGATAACGCGGCGGCAGCCAGGACAGGATCAGCACGCCCATGCCCGCGACGGCGTAGATCGCCAGAATATCAGACGACCAGGCCAGCAGGCTCATATGCACAACGCCCAGCACGAACAGGCCGATACAGCGGATCACAAAGCCCGCCCTGCGGGTCAGCGGATCGCCTGAGCCAAAGAGCAGGATCGCCATGGAGGCGCCGAACAGGCTGGCGAACACGCCGCGCATCACCGCATCGATGAACACCGCCTGCGTCGCCCACAAGCCCATCGCCATCGGGCCTTCGCCCAGAAGACGCGGGTCGGAGAACGCAAAGTTCGTCCCGCCAGTCGAAGGGAAGTGAGCAATCAGAAGCCCCAGCACGGCAAAACCGCGCAAAGCGTCCAGAACCCGGATCCGATCTCGCATTGGCACACCTCCATAAACGCGTTCACGTTTCATCAAGGTGTCTGCAAGCGGCGGGCCAAGCACGACGCAAAGCCCGGGTCTCAGCTCTCAAGGTAAAAAGCGGTCCTGAAATCCTGGCGTTCGCCGGTTCATCCGGCGAACCCATGTCGTGACCTGTGATCACGGCAACGGGCATGTATCCCCTGCATTAAGCGGGGGATGACATTTTGAGATGGACAGGAAAACCGGGCTAGGCCACGCCGCGCTTGAGATAGAGGGGCATGTCGTCGTCGAGATCGCGGGCGATGTCGCCTGCCAGATCAGGCAGGAGCGTGGTCGCCATTTCGTGGCGGATGATCCCCTCGCCGCGCTGGCGCCGCCAGTAATTCCAGTAGGTGGTGAGATGGGTCAGCGAGCCCACATCATCGCCGATCCGGCTGAACAGGTTCGGCGCCTTCAGCAACAGCATGCGCATGGCGATCGGGTCGCCATCATCCAGGAAGGCCGAAACGACGCGATAATAGTTCTCGCGGCCCGCCTTGAGGTCTTCCCAGCGCAGGCGCACCGATCGGCGGATACGGCTGATGGGCGCCGCCAGCGGACGGAAGGGCGCGGAGGCGTCCTCCTTCTCGAGCCGCGCCAGATCGCGCAGGAAGCCCGCCAATCCCTCGGTAATGACGTTCATGCGCCAGAAGTAATACAGGAGCCCCTTCCAGCCGAAGACGCCGACGGTGAAATCCTCGGGGTCCATGCGCAGGGCGTTGCGCAGGTCTTCACGCTGGGCGTGGCTCTTGGCGTTGAACAGGACGGCAGCCAAGCGCTCGGGTCGCTTGCGGGTGCTGGTTTCACCCAGCGCCTTGGCGGAAATATCAGCCATATGGCGAGCGGCGAACATCTTGAACTCGGCCTCGTCAGCCTTGGCCATGGTGAAATAGCGCGGGTCAAGTTCGCGCTCGGGAAACAGCGCCTCCAGAAGGAACGGGTCGAACGCCGGGGCCGATTTCAGCCGCGACAGCGTGCGCACATCCTCTGAGAATTCTTCCTCATAGAGATTGCGGTCCCGGCCCAGCGCCTCTTCAAGCCAGGCTTCCAGATTGGGCGCCTCGATGAAGGTCCAGAACGCGCCCGCGCCCGGATCGCGCGGATCGATCGGCAGCACCAGCTTGGTGACGATATTGCGGCCCGACCGCACCAGCGAGCGCTCATTGCGGCGCAGATTGTGCTTGATCAGGAAACAGCGGTTCAGCCCGCGATGGCGGAAGAGCGGATTCGGCGTCTGGGCGAGATCGGGGAAGCGCTTGTGCAGGCCGTACAGATCAAGCACCCGCGGCGAGGCGCCGCCGCGCATGAGATTTTTGAGATCATATGGACGGCGACTGAACATAGATAAGCCCGCTCCTACCCCACTCGACGGTCCAGAGTGCGGGAAAGACCCGTGCTGCGCCAGCGAAAGCGGCCAACAGAGTTAACGGTGAAATAACCGGCCTAATCGCCGTGTTCAGGCAGGAAGATCTCGCGCTTGCCGGCATGGTCGGCGGGGCCGATCATGCCCTCATCCTCCATCCGCTCGATCAGGGTCGCAGCGCGGTTATAGCCGATCTGCAGACGACGCTGGATATAGCTCGTGGAGGCCTTGCGATCCCGCGCCACAACGGCGACCGCCTGGTCAAACAGGTCATCGCCGGAACCGCCGCCCACAAGATCCAGACCGCCCTCGCCGCCCTCTTCATCCAGATCCTCGGTGACGGCGTCGAGATATTCCGGCGCGCCCTGGGATTTGAGGAAATTGGCCACATCCTCGACCTCCCGGTCGGAGACAAACGGGCCATGCAGGCGCCGGATGCGGCCGCCGCCGGCCATGTAGAGAAGATCGCCCATGCCCAGAAGCTGCTCGGCGCCCTGCTCGCCCAGAATGGTGCGCGAGTCGATCTTGGAGGTGACCTGATAGCTGATGCGGGTCGGGAAGTTCGCCTTGATGGTGCCGGTGATCACGTCCACGGACGGCCGCTGGGTCGCCATGATCAGATGGATGCCCGCCGCCCGCGCCATCTGCGCCAGTCGCTGGATCGCGCCCTCGATCTCCTTGCCGGCGACCATCATCAGGTCGGCCATCTCGTCGATCACCACGACGATATAGGGCATGGGATCGGGCTCGATCGTCTCGGTCTCGTACACCGGCTCGCCGCTCTCGCGATCAAAGCCGGTCTGCACGGTGCGCGACAGCACCTCGCCCGCCTCTCGCGCCTCGCGGGCCTTCTCGTTGAAGCCCTTCATGTTGCGGACGCCGACCTTGGACATCTTCAGATAGCGCGACTCCATTTCGCGCACGGTCCATTTCAGCGCCGCGACGGCTTTCTTGGGATCGATCACCACCGGGCTGAGAAGATGCGGGATGCCGTCATAGACCGACAATTCCAGCATTTTCGGGTCGATCATGATCAGTCGGCACTCTTCCGGCGGCAGCCGGTACAAGAGCGACAGGATCATGGCGTTCACGCCCACCGACTTGCCCGACCCGGTGGTCCCCGCGATCAGGAGATGGGGCATTTTGGCGAGATCGGCGGTGAAGGGTTCGCCGCCAATGGTCTCGCCCAGCGCCATGGGCAGCTCGGCTTTCGCCGTCTCGAAATGACGCGAAGCGAGCAGCGCGCGCAGGAAGACGGTTTCACGATGCTGATTGGGAAGCTCGATGCCGATGGCGTTCCGCCCCGGCACCACCGACACCCGGCAGGCCACGGCCGCCATGGAGCGGGCGATGTCATCCGCCAGATTGATCACCCGGCTGGTCTTCACGCCCGGCGCGGGCTCCAGCTCGTAGAGCGTCACGACCGGACCGGGGCGCACCTGAACCACTTCGCCCTTGACGCCGAAGTCCGCCAGCACGCCGGTCAGCAACTCGGCGTTCTGGGCCAGCGCCTCGGCGTCCACGGTGTCCGCGCGCGGCGGGGCGGGCGCCAGAAGGTCAAGGCGCGGCAGTTCGAAACCGGAGCTATTGTCGCTGAAGGGCAGCGCCCCCTGCATCTCGCGCGCTTCGCGGTCGGATTCCTTGACGCTTTTCTTGCGCGCGACTTTCACCGGGTTCGGACGCGCCGGCGCGCCGGTGTCGGGCATGTCGTCGTCATCCTCATCAGCCTCGACCTCGACCGGGTCGCGATTGATGCGCGGCGCCTTGCGGGCCGCACCATCAGGGGCGCGGCTGCGTTTGAGAAATGCGGGCGCGGTTTCCGCGCGGCCATCAGGCTCTGGCGGTGTCTCGATTTCAATCTCGCCGCGCCCCCAGGCGCGCGGAATGGCCCCGATCGCCTGATCGATCCAGACACGCACAGTCGCCCAGACCAGCTCGGCCGCATCGCGCGCCGCGGTCAGGTCACGCACGGTCAGGCCAAAGCAGAAGAACACGCCGAACACCGCCAGCACCAGGCCCAACGCGCCTGCGATCACCCGACCGCCCGGCGCGCTGACCTCATCAGCCAGCCCCTGCACGCCGCCCAGCAGCGCATCGCCCACAAGCCCGCCCAGCCCGGCTCCAAAGGGCCAGTTCACAGGCAGAGGCAGCGCCGATACCGCCATGGCGAACCCACAGATGCCGATCAGCCCCGCCAGAAAGCGGAAGGTGGAGACCGTCTTGGACCGACCGCGCGGCCCCCGCGCCAGCAGGATCAGCCCCCAGGCGAGGATCGCCAGCGCAGCCGCAGCGCCAGCCCACCCCATCAACAGCAACAGAAGGTCGGACGCGATCGCGCCCGGCGCGCCCAGCCAGTTGCTCGGCGCGCGGCCGGTGGCGACATTCAGGCTGGGGTCCAGCGGGTTATGGGACAGCGTCGACAGGATCAGGAAGACGCCAAGAGCACTCATCAAAGCCCCGATCAGCGCCGTGCGCACACGGGCGATCAGGCCGGGCTTGCGTCGCACCGGCGCGTCAGAATCAGCAGAAGGGTCGGCGGCCATGGTCATGGCTCCCAGACTGCCTCAGAGAGTCTTCCTGACGGGTTAATCGCCGTTAACCGACCACAGTCTTTACGGGATCGGAACGGCGAGAATTTGCGGCGTCCGGCGTGGCCCTTCCGGCGCAGCGCCATCTTCAGGAAACTGGTCCCAGGGCGCATCCGCATTCACGAACAATCGGCCATCCGAGACGCGCGCCGTGGTCGGCTCGCCGATCCGCGGATCGCCGGTCAGCACGGGCTCCATCCCGACAAGTCGGCTTTGCGCGTCAAACACCAGCTCGAACACGCCAACAGGGGCCGCGCCATTGCGGATCACGAACAAACGCCCGAGCCGGTCCGCCACCAGGCCATCCAGGCCGATCAGGCTGGCGCTTTCGGGGCTGGGTTGCAGATGCGCGTGCCGGGTCACCGGATCGATCCGCCACAGACCCAGCGCATAGTCGACCACCCAGAGCGCGCCGCGCGCTTGCGCCAGACCCTGGAGCGACGCGAACCGCGTATCTTCAGCGTAAAGCTCCAGCTCGGCGCGCGGACCATTCAGTCGGTAGATGCGGCCGCCGTCGGCATCTGAGACGAAGACAACGCCATCGCGCACGGTCAGATCGCCCATGCGCACGGCGCCGTCGATCGTATAGCGCTCGATCAGCTCGCCGGTTTCAAGATCCAGAGCCAGCAGCGCCGTTCCGGGGGTTTCACCCTCGCCGAGCGGGGTCTGGGGAACCACGCCCTCCACCGCATAGAGCCGACCATTCACCCGATCCGCGGCCAGGCCGAAGATCGAACCAATGGGATCGTCCTCACCCGCGAATACTTCGAACTCGGACGGCGCAAAAGGTTCAACCCGGTAAATCCGGCGTTCCGCGACGCCGCCCAGATACACCCGCTCGGTCTCGTTATCGACAGCCAGAGCCTCGATTAGGGCGTCGCCCAGGGGCGGAGACGCCACAAGCCGCGCTGATCCCACCGGCGTCGCATTCTCCGCAAACGCCGTGCGCAAGGCGGCGATGCGCTCTGCATCCGCCGTCTCAAGCTCGACCAGATTGCGCACGGAGGCCTCGAGATCATAGCTCAGCCCCGCTGCGGCCATCGCTTCGAGAGCCGCGAACTGCCCGTCCACATCCCCCGCGAAACCCGCCAGCAGGACAGCGTTATTGAGCAGGGCGGAGTGGCCCGGCTGGATCGACAACGCCGCAGTGTTCAGACGACGCGCGGTTTCAAAGTCCTCGATCTGTGCGGCCGCGCGCATCTCCTCGCGCAGGGCGCGAGAGGCATCAAGCAGGGACGGGCTCTGGGCCGAGGCGGGAAACGCGGCGCCCAGAAGCAGGGCGGCCGCGCTGATCGAAAGGGTCAGTGCGTTCATGAGGGCAGTTTGACCGTGAGGAAATGGCGCAAGCAAGTCTGCAAAACGGCAGGAGGGTGCAAAAGCCGCGACAAACGGGCCTAGGCGGTCTTGATCATCAGCGATTCCAGCGCATCGCGACCTTGCCGGGGGATTGGCGCGGGCTTCTTGCCATCCGTGTTCACCAGCACGGCCTCGCTGGCGCCGATGCAGCGCCCATCCTGAAACAGGGCCTGAGCAATGGTGTAGCTCGACCCGCCAATGCGCAGAATGCCGGAGCCCACGACGAGATCGGAGGGGTAGAACGCCTCATCGAGATAGGCGATATGCACGTCCGCGATCACCATGCGCATGCCGTGCGTCTTGCGCATTTCCAGAGAAAACGCCTTGCGATTGAGATTGCCCCGGCCTTCCTCATAGAAGGCGCCAATCGCGACATTGTTGATATGCCCCAGCGGATCGAGATCCTGGAACCGGCTCGGGATTGTGTTGACCAGAGGATAGGTCTCAAGCTGCAGGCGATAGGCTTCGGGCTTCATGGGATCTTCCGGGAACTGCGTTTGCTGCACCGCGTTATGCCGTTCGGAAGCCGGCTTGAAAAGCCGCCCGCTTCAGATTGCGCGCCGTCTTCAAACGGTCGCGGTCCTCAGAGTAGAGTGCGCCCATGATCGAGTTCCTCACCGACCCGGCCGTCTGGGCCTCCTTCGCCACCCTCGCCTTTCTCGAGATCGTGCTGGGCGTGGACAACATCATCTTTGTGGCCGTCATGGCCGAGCGCCTGCCGCATGGGCAACGGTCCCTGGCGCGGCGGCTCGGCCTATTGCTGGCGCTCGGCTTCCGCATCGCCATGCTGGCCGGCCTCGTCTGGATCGCACAGCTGTCCGAGCCGGTGTTTGAGCTGTTCGAGCATGGCTTCAGCTGGCGGGACATCCTGATGCTGGCGGGCGGCGGCTTCCTGCTCGCCAAATCCACCATCGAGATCCACCATGATCTGGAGGGCGAGGACGAGGACCATGAGAGCGCAGCTTCGGGCCTTCTTCCCATGGTGATCGTGCAGATCGCCCTCATCGACATCGTCTTCTCGCTCGACAGCGTCATCACTGCGGTGGGCCTGACCGACCAGTTGCCGATCATGATCGCCGCCGTGGTGGTCGCCATCGGGGTGATGATACTCGCCGCCGACAGCGTCGCGGCCTTCATCGCGCGACACCCGACCACGAAAATGCTTGCATTGTCCTTCCTGCTCCTGATCGGCGTGGCGCTGGTCGCGGACGGGCTCGGCTTCCATATTCCGCGCGGATACATCTACTTCGCCATCGCCTTCTCGCTGCTGGTGGAAGTGCTCAACATCCTCGCCCGGCGCAATCGCAAGCCCAGGGCCTGAGGCTTGCGCGGAGACGGGTTGGAGGCTATCGCCAGCCCATGACCCAGACGCCCAAGCCGAAAAAGCCCAAGTCCAAGCGCCGCACGCCGGGGCTCAACCGCGAGCAGGCCGAGGAGCTCTATGCGCGCCTCGCCGAGGACCGCCCCGAGCCCCAGACCGAACTCAATTACTCCAACCCCTACACGCTGGTGGTGGCGGTCGCGTTGTCCGCGCAAGCCACCGATGTCGGGGTGAACAAGGCCACGGACAAGCTCTTCAAGGTCGCCGACACGCCCGAAAAGATGCTGGCCCTGGGCGAGGACGGAGTGCGCGAGCACATCAAGACCATTGGCCTCTTTCGCAACAAGGCCAAGAATGTCATCGCCCTCTCGCAGATGATCCTCGATGAGTTTGACGGCGAGGTGCCCCAGACCCGCGACGAGCTGGTCCGCCTGCCCGGAGTCGGTCGCAAGACCGCGAACGTCGTTCTGAACGAGGCCTTCGGTCAGCACACCATCGCGGTGGACACCCATATCTTCCGCGTCGGCAACCGCACGAAGCTCGCGCCCGGCAAGACGCCCGACGAGGTGGAAGCGCGGCTCGAACAGATCACGCCGCCGCAATACCTCAAGGGCGCCCATCACTGGCTGATCCTGCACGGCCGCTATGTGTGCAAGGCGCGCAAGCCCGAATGCTGGCGCTGCGCCATCGCCGACATCTGCAAGTTCAAGGACAAGACGCCGGCGCCTTGATCCTTGCGACGCTGCGGGCGCGCTTGCGAACCTGCGGTTCGGCTTTTCTGGTTCTCCCTCGCCTCCGCTCGGTCGATCCTCGCTTCGCTGCGGGCGGGCATTCGCCCTTGCGAGCCCTGAGGGCGCGTGGGCGTTCCATCCTGAAGCCGTTGGAGTTTATTACTCCGCCGCCAGGGCTTCGGATCTGGCGCGGCCGCCGCTCCAGCTTTCATGGCGCAGGGCGCGGCCCAGCGGAGTGCGGCCGGCGGCAGGCGTGAATTCCCCCGCCTCATAAACCGGCTCGCCCGCCACCAGTACGGTTTTCACCACGCCGTCAGACCGGTTGACCATCTGCTCATGGCCGTAATCCTCGCGCCAGATGAAGGTGCTGTTGGCTTCTGAATCATAGGCCTCAAGCGCGTCAGGATCGATCACCGTGATATCGGCGCAATCGCCGATCTCGATCCGGCCCGCCTTAACGCCCAGAAAATCCGCCGGCTCGCGGGTCAGGCGACGGATCTGGCTCGTCACGCGCTCCAGCCCCTCTTCCTGCGCCAGTTTCAGAGCGCGCAGATTGCCGTCATAGAAGGCCATGTTGGTGATATGGGCGCCGGAATCATTGAAACCGGGCAGGGTCAGCGGGTGATTGATCAGCTCACGGATTACTTCCGGGTCGCGATTGGCGGACACTGTCCACCAGCGCAGACCGAGGTCGAATTCGGAGAACAGCGCCAGCATAAAGCCGGGCTCGGTCTCGGCGCTCTCGGGCAGTCGCTCGAACACGCCCTGCTCGCGTGAGGTGCGCGCGAAAGCAGGGTCCGACCGCCAGGCGCGGTAGCGATCAAACACCTGCTGGAAGCTCTCACCGGTCCAGATATCCGGCCCGCCGGCATGAAAGATCATCTGCTCGAAATCACGATCAAAGGCGAGCGTCTCCATGCGCATCATGCGCTTCAGGCGCGCAAGCCCGAACCCGGACTTGCCGGTCATCCACATTCGTGAAAAGCGGTCCCGGAATCCCGGATCGGCCAGCAGCGCCTTGCGCCCCTCCACATCCTCCAGATCCAGCTCATTGAGTTCGCGCAGGGCCGGAATCTCTTCGGCCAGCGGGTTGATCGGTCCGTCCCAGAACACCTTGAAGGGGGCGGCCAGCGCCTGAAACCGGAAATGCCCCTTCAGGATGGGAGAGTTGAAGAGATGGCTCAGGATCATGGCGAGACGCTTGAGCGACTTGTTCGCCGCCACATCGAGCGCCGCCACAGCGGTGACCTTCAACGGCCGTCCATGCAGGCGCCCCGATGTCAGAAGGAAGTTCCGGAACACCGCCAGCGGCTTGTCCTTGGGCGGGGTCGCCTGCCAGATCCGGTCATGCTTGCGCAGGATCGCCGTCAGGCGCTTGAGTTCATTGTACTGGCCGAACTGGGAGGGAATCTTCACCCGCCGGTTGGGATCCTCGGACAGGAAATGGAAGGGCAGGGAATCTGTTGAAAAACCCGCATACCCCTCCGTCATGGCCTGTTCGAGCAGCGTCTCCATCTCGCGCAGATCGGCTTCGCCGGCC
The DNA here is from genome assembly GCF_000152745.1 of Oceanicaulis sp. HTCC2633. GTDB lineage: Bacteria > Pseudomonadota > Alphaproteobacteria > Caulobacterales > Maricaulaceae > Oceanicaulis. The sequence continues at coordinate 2,398,710 of NZ_CH672428.1, read as the reverse complement.
GTGCGGCTGACCGAGCCGTTCAGCCCCATCACCTGGGCGCGCAGCATGGAATGGGGGATGAGCGGGATGACGTTCGCCCCAAGCGGCAGGTCATCGAGATGAGAGAAATACCCCGCCGAACTGGTCCAGCTCGCCTTCTCGGCCACCTTGCGCAGAACAGGCTTGGGCATGTTCTCGACCCGGGCGAAGCAATCGACCAGCGGATCCTCGCCATTGCGGCGCTGATTGCCATAGGCCAGCCCGAGGGAGCAGTTCGACATCAGCACCGTTGTCGTGCCGTGGCGGACCACTTCCCTGAGGGCGGGGTCGAACTCCACTTCGAGATCGAGATGGGTGTGAATATCCAGGAGCCCCGGCATCACCCAGGCGCCCTGCGCCTCGATGACCCTGACCGCCTGCTCCGGGTCCAGATCGGCGCCGCGCGCCGCGATCCGCCCATCCTTGATCGCGATGTCTTCCACCACAGGCGGCGCGCCGGTTCCGTCAAACACCAGCCCGCCCGCAATCACCGTGTCCCATGTCCGGGTCATCAGGTGCTCCTCCCGATTATGGGCTCTGTTGTCGAGCCTTGAGAGTAGCGGACTGGAAATTCACAAATCCGTCAAGCACGGCCTTGGGGTCCTCCCAGTGCGGATAGTGCCCGACATGCGGAAGAAGCAGAGTGTCCGGGTTCGGAACAAGCTCGCGATACCGCGCCACCATATGGGCCCCCGAGACCGGGTCGAGCGCGCCATCAATCACTCGCATGGGCACCGTCGAGTTCACCAGCGCGCCCACCCAGCGATCGCGATGCTGTCGCCGGTCATCGATATAGCCCAGCAATTTGTGCCCGATGCGCGGCATGCCGCCCTTCTCCATCGCAAGCGCCCAGAAGGCGTCCATTTCCGCCTCTGAGGGCTGGGTGTCCGGTCCGAACACCTCGCCCAGCCCCTTCGCGAACCGGGCGCGGTTCATCAGACGCGACAGGACCGGACCGAGGGGAGAATGCAAAAGCCTCTGGGTCAGGGTGGCGCGATGCTGTTCGGGAAACAGCCCGCCATTGAGAAAGCAGATCGATAAAAGCTCGACCGCCGCGCCTTCGCCCTGCTCGAGATATCGGGCCAGCAATTCCTGACCGACCGTATCGCCATAGTCATGCACGAAGAGGTGGCAGCGCTTGATGCCCAATTGCGCGAAGAAGGCGTCATGCAGATCCGCCTGGTCCATGATGGAGTAAGCATGGTCCGCCGGTTTGTCCGAATAGCCGAAGCCGATCATGTCGAGCGCGGCGACCCGATAGTCTGCACACAGCTGGTCCCAGAGCCGCACCCAGTCCCAACTGGCGGTCGGGAAGCCATGAATCAGGACAAGAACCGGCTTGTCCGCATCGTCCCAGTCTCCACCGGTGCGATAGAAGATCTCGTATCCGCGATAGTTGAAATACGCGCCTGCGGCGCGCCAGGCCTCGAGACTCGCCTGCGCATCCATCTGCGTCTCCCCGTATAATGCCGCTCTTTGATGGCGGCCTGTCCGGCCAGCATGGAGCGGAGAGGATGCAGGTTCAACGCAAAACAAAACCCCCGGTGCGGGATCGCCGCACCGGGGGTTGAGCACGCGCGTGCGACGTCTAGCGCAGAACAGCCAGCGTCGCCTGGGTCGAGGCCGTGTTCAGTTCGGCCCGGTTCACGGGATAGCTGTCTTGCGGCGCGGCGCTCGGATAGGCGTCCGCCAGCAGCGCCAGCGCCTCGCGGATGCGGGCCGCAGCCTCGGGCAGCTCGCTCTCGATCATCGCCTCATGCTCGTCAAAGGCGGTCTTGCCGGCATGATAGAAGCCATAGCCATCAAGATACGGGCCGTAGGCCGGGTTGTCCTGGGCGATCCGGTACATGTCCACGGCGCGGTCGATCTGGTCCGCGGCGATGCCGGCGGCGATGCGAGCCTCGGACGCGCCATTGTCGGGCGCTGAGGTCATGGCTTCGCGCAGCCTGGCGATGATGGCGTCCGTTCGCTCCACGATCTCTTCATGGCTGGCGTCATTGAAGACCGCCGCGGAGGCATCCAGGAACAGATCCTCGAACGGCTCCACGCCCAGCTCGCGGAAGGTGTCTTCCATGTCAAACAGGACTTCGCTGGCCGGGTGGGCGAACATCTCGCCCGCCGCATCAATCTCGCCGACAGCGTGGGCGTCGCGCGCCGCGATCACATGAGCCTCGGCCACGGCCAGCGCCGAGCCATAGACCACCGGATCTTCAGACGCATCCTCGACGACGATGCCGCCCTCGCCTTCGCCGGTCACGCCGGGCGGCGGCGCCGCCTGATCGGTCTCGGGCGCGGCGTGACTGTCCGCCGCAGCGTGCTGGGCCGATGCTGCGGTCTCGCTGTCGGAGGCTGGATTGCACGCGGAGACGAGCCCCCCGGTGAGCACGAGGCCCAGCCCCATGGCCGTGACGCGTTTGAACTGCTGTTTCATGCGAACCCCTGTTCACCCAGATATTGGAAGGATACAGTAGAAACTGCAAATCACTCGCAGGAAGTCAACATGCATCTGACAATCGGTAGCATTCTGAGTGCAGAAAGCCTGACCGAAGCCCAGGCCTTGCTCGAACAACTCCGCTGGCAGGATGGCGCCCGGACCGCCGGTCCTGTCGCGCGCGAGGTCAAACGCAATCGGCAAGCCGATCTCAGCTCCGTCGCCGGCAAGAAATTGCGCACCCTGCTGGAGACGACGCTGCAGACCCATCCGGTCTTCACCGCCGCGGCCCGGCCCCGGCGGTTCTCACGATTGCTGGTGAGCGAGACTTCGGATGGCGGTGAATACGGCGCGCATGTGGACAATCCCTTCATGGGCCGTGGTGTGGACCGCATGCGGACCGATGTCTCCTTCACCCTGTTCCTGTCCGATCCGGAGAGCTATGAGGGCGGCGAGCTGGTCATCGACCAGGCCGGAGCCACGCAGGCGGTGAAAGGTCAGGCGGGCGACATTTTCGTCTACCCGTCCACCTATCTGCACGCCGTCACGCCAGTGACGAAGGGCGTTCGCCGGGTCTGCGTGGGCTGGGTGGAAAGCGAAATCCCGGACGCCGGGGATCGCGAACTGCTCTTTGATCTCGAGAATCTTCACGCCAGCCTGAGCGCGCAATACGGACCGCATTCGCCTGAAATGCTGACCGTGTCCAAGCTCTACGCCAACCTCACCCGTCGTCTGGCGCGGTGATCAGGCCGGCACCAGGAAGCGACGCAGGGGTTCGACCTTCTCCGGCAGACAGCCGCAGCAGGGCTCGGGATCCAGGGTCTGGGCGAGCAGGCGCGCCTCTTCCAGCGCCCGCGCCAGCATGGCGCGGCCGCCGGATCGGGCGGCCAGCCCCATGGCCTCGGTCTGCTCGCGGATGCGCCAGGCCCCGGTAGAGGCGTTAAAGGCATAGAGCGGCAGGAACTTTGCGCCATGCTCTGCGACAAAGCGCACCGCTTCGATCAGGTAGTCGATCTCGGCCTCATCCATCACCCAGTGCAGGCTGAGCCGGCACCAGCCCGGACGCAGTCCCGCATAGCCTGACAGCACCGCCTCGCGATGCGCGCCCGTCGTCGCCTCGTCCAGATTGAGCAGATGGTGCGCATAGGGCCCGGCGCAGGAACACCCGGCGCGCGCCTGAACGCCGAACAGGTCATTGAGCAAAGTCGCCACAAAGCGTGGATGCAGGGTTCCGCGCTCTCCTGCGGCGATATTGAAAGAGACGATGCCGATGCGGCGCTCCGGCGCCTGCGGCCCCAGGATCTCTATGCCGTCACAGTCTTTCCAGGCGGCGAAGGCGCGCTGGAGTGCGCGCTGCTCGCGCGCCTCGATCTCGTCATACCCCAGATCCGCCAGAGCCTTCAGCGACAGCGCCGCGCGCATCATCTGCATCACGCCGGGCGTGCCGGCGCGTTCGCGCGCTGTGATGTCACTGATGAAGTCATGATGGTCAGGCGTCACATAGGTCACCGTACCGCCGCCCGGCAGGGTCGGCGGCAGGTCGGTGCGGTAGAGCGCGCTCCTGAACGCCAGGATTCCGCACCCCCCAGGCCCGCCAATGAATTTATGGGGCGAGAAATAGACCGCATCCGGCGCTGCATCGGCGCCGTCCGCCGGGTTCATGTCGATAGGCAGATAGGGTGCGCTGGCGGCGCAATCGAGGCACAGGATCGCTCCGTGCCCATGCAGCAGCCGGGCCAGCCGCGGCACATCCGTCCGCACCCCGGTGACGTTGGACGCGGCGGAGAATGCGCCGATCTTGCGCCGACCCGCATATGCCGGATCGCGGAGCGCGCGCTCGAGCTGGCCGAAATCAATCCCGCCCGCTTCATCAAGGCCGATACGGACAATCTCGGCGCGGCTCTCACGCCAGGTCAGTTCGTTGGAATGATGCTCATACGGGCCGACGAACACCACCGGCGCGCGGGCGCGCATCTCCTGCTCCACGCGCGCCGCCTCGGCCTCGCCCAGAATCTCGACAATCCGCTCATGATTGGCGGCGCGTGTGGCCGGCGCCTCGAACACGCCCAGGATCTGCTGCAGATGCGCCACCGCCCCCGTTGCGCCTGAACCGCACGCGAGCACGATAGCGTCCTCACCCGCATTCAGGGCCTCCTTGATCAGGGCTTCCGCCCGATTCAGCCAGCCCGTCGACTCTCGTCCAGTGGCGCTGTCATCCGTATGCGGATTGGCGTACATGGCCTGGAAGCGCTCGAGCTCGGCCTCGATCCGGCGATCTCCGCGCCCGGAGGCTGCATAATCAGCGTATACCAGAGGCTTGAGACCAAACGGCGTGCGCAGAACGCCATCCCCGCCAATCAGGGCGGCGCGCGTCTCAGCAATCAGATCTGGGCGGGTCGAACTCGTCATTCCAGGGGCCTTTCTACTGCCCCCATCAAACGCCAATTTCGGGAGTGATAATCGCCAATTTCGCCCTTATATTGGCGGAATCCTGGAGAAAAACACTCAAAGGGGCCAAAATGGCGACGCTTGACGACTACGACAAGAAACTCCTGCGCCTGATGCAGGAAGACGCGAACCGGACAGTCCAGGACTATGCGGACGCCATCGGGTTGAGCGCCACGCCCACCGCCCGCCGGATCCGGCGCCTGACCGAAGAGGGGGTGATCCACAAACAGGTCACCTTGCTGGATCCCGACGCCCTGGGGCTGAAGACCACCCTGTTCATATTCATCAAGACCAGTCGCCACGATGCAGACTGGCTGGACGCGTTTTCAAAAGGCGTCCGGCGCATGCCCGAAGTGGTGGAGTTCTACCGCATGGGCGGGGATGTGGATTATCTTCTGAAGATCATGCTGCCCGAGATTTCCGACTATGACGCAGTCTACAAGCGCCTGATCTCCATCGCACCGCTGTCTGACGTGTCGGCCTCCTTCGCCATGGAAGCGCTCAAGAACACGACCGAGCTGCCGCTCTGAAGCGAGAATGCGCCACGAAAAAGGGCGGGCCCCAGGGCCCGCCCTCTTGCTGTTCGCCGCAAGGCGGCTATTGCCCCAGGCTCAGCGGATAGCGCAGCTGGAAGCGCGCCGAGTTGGCCTCGAAATCCTCCTGCCCGATGCCGGACACGCCGACCGACAGCTCGAACACCGCGCCATTGCTCAGCGTGGCGGCGACGCCGAGCTCACCATCGGCGCGCAGATCGGACTCGCTGTTCATGAACGCCCCGGTCTCGCTCAGAAGCTCTGCCGGCTGATAATCCCAAACGGCCCGAAGCTTGGAACGCAGCTCCCAACGCGCGCCCGACGCGCGTTCCTGACGCCAGACCAGTTCCGGACCTGCCGCAAGGCGGCCCAGCGCGATGCTCTGGCTCGGAATGACAAAGCCCAGGCTGTCTGTATAGCCGTCCTGGGTTTCCTCGAAATGGGTCAGCGTGGCTTGCGGACGCACCAGGAATGCGCCGTGTCCATACTCACCGGTCAGGTTGGCCTGGAGCATCCAGCGATCCGTCTCGAACTCATCCTCGTAAAGGCCGAGCGGATTGACGGTGTTGGAGCTCGTTCCATAGAGGGCGAGACCGTCAAGGATGACGCTGTCCGCCACGCGCCAGACCACGTACGGGCCCGCCATCCAGCCTTCGCCGTCGACACGGGCGCCCGTGATCGCACCCGCCTCTTCAAAGACCTCCTGAGCGGTCTCGTCCATCCAGTCCATCTGGACCATGGCGCCGACCAACAGTGCGTCCGACACGGCCCAGTCGAGGCCCAGTTGCGCCACACCGAAATCGCTTTCCGCGCGTTCACCGGCCCGGTTGTCCGAAACGCCTGACAGTTCAGCCGACAGCCACACGTCCAGGCGGCCCACATCGTCACGCATGGAGGACGGCATGCCTGGCGCATCGGAATGACGCGCCTTGGCCTGGTTGCGAGCCCCGGCCAGAGAGGCGGTCAGGGACATGGTGTAGCGCCCCTGATCGACATTGGCCGCATACTGCCCTGCGCCCATGGACTCCCGCGCGCTCAAACGCGTGGACAGGTCCGGCGCGGCGTCAATCAGACGATCCGCCCGGCGCAGCATGAAGTTGCGGATCGCCCGCTGGGTGGCCAGCTGCACCGCTGCTTCATCTCTCACATTCTCGAAAGTGCAGACCAGGTTCTCTTCCGGATCCAGGTCGATCTGGATCGTGCCCGTCGCGAGATCCACCTGCGAGCCTCCATCGAGATCACCCGCGCAGCTGATGGACTCGACGCGCCATCCGGCCGGCGACGTCTGCTGAAGGCTGACCTGTGCGCTGTTGAGCTCGACTGAAGTCGATTGCGCATAGCCGTTCACGGTCGTCAGGGTCAGTCCGTCAAACTGGGACAGGCTGGAGGCATAGGTGAAGTCCGCATCGCCGGAGACGCCTGACGGCGTGGTCGAGACAATCTGCAGCGAGCCTTTCTGGCTGACCAGCATCAGGTTCACGGGAATGCGCGCCAGCACGGTTTCCTGAACCGCCTGAACGCCCGCGCGTCCCGCGCTCGCGCCACCGAAGACGCCTTCACGGACCACGGTCACCGTGCCCGTATAATCGCCCGCTTCCAGAGCCGCCGCCTGATCGTTCACGGTGACCGTGAACTCAACGGATGCGCCGGCCGGAATGACGCCCTGGGCCGGAGTGACGGTGAGCCAGCCTACGTCTGCACTGGCGCTGAAGCGCACGTCGGTAACGCCGGGATTGCTGACCGAACTCTGCACCTGGGCGCCCACAGGCGAGGTGACATCGATATTGACCTCGACATCGATCTCGTCTTGCTGGCTGACCGCCTCGACGCTCAGTTCGCCCGCATCGCTGGGATTGCCCAGCAGGTCCTCAACCGCGCCCGCCGCAACCGTCATGGTGATGACGCCAAAGGTCTGGGGCTGGATCGCAACCCTGAAGCTCCGGGTGTCGATGCGGCTCAGATTGCTGGCCTCGCCATTGGTCACGGCAAGATCAGACAGCGCCAGATCGGTCACGTCCTCATCAAAGGCGATCGTCAGCGTGAAGGGGCCGACAACCTCGTCGCTCAATGCGGTCAGGGTGGCTGCCGGACCGGAATTGTCGAGCTCGATGCGCGATTCATCGGTGTTCGTCGGACCTTCGCCCGCGAACGCATTTCCCCAGACATCCACGATCGAGGACGGCGTCACGAGCTGCAGCTGGACCTCGCCGTCGAGATCGGCCAAGTTTCCGCCGCTCGCTGTCACCGCATAGGTCCGGCCTGAGCCTGAAACGGAGAGGCTCACGCCGCTCGCGCCGGCCAGAGTGAAGCCCGAGGCGTCAACGCCCGTCACATCCTCATCAAACTCGACAGTCCAGCTCAGCGTATCGTCGGCCGTGCGCAGATCCGTACCCGCCACGACATTGCGCAGCACGGGCGCCTCGCCATCTGCGGCAAGGGTCAGGGTCGAACTTGCGGGATTGGCATTGCCGGCCGCGTCGATCACGCTGCCCGCCTTCACCTGGACCGAGACCGGGCTGTTGCTCTGGGCCGCCAGAACCAGCGTGTATTCGGAGGGGCTGACTTCGGTCAGCTCTTCCAGGCTGGCATTGGTGAGCGTGACGCCCGTGCGGCCGAACCGCCTCACATCCTCGCTGAAACGGACCGTGACAGTCACGGCTGCGCCCACAGACGCCTTTTCCGAACTCAGGGTCGCGACCGGAGCAGTGTTGTCGATCCGGATCTGGGATTGATCCGGGCCGCTGGGCGCGCCGCCTTCATAGGCATTGCCGGAAAGGTCCAGGATCGCATCCGGGTCAGAAATCGACAGGGCGATGACGCCGTCAAAATCCGCCAGCGATCCTCCGGACGCCGTGACCTGATAGGACGCGCCCGAGCCTGAAACAGACAGATTCGCATTCGTGCCCCCGGAGAGCGAGAAGACATCTCGCGTCACCCCGGTCACCTCTTCAGAGAAGGTGACGTTCCAGTAGACAATATCCAGCGCCGTCACCGAGCCCACGCCGCTCTGGATTCCGGACAGGCCGGGACCCGATGTGTCGGTCTCGAAGGTCAGGGTGTCCGATGCGAGGCTCTCATTGCCCAGCGCATCCGTCACTGCCCCAGCCGCCAGTGACACGGTCAGCTCGCCACGGCCGCCCGGGGTGATCTCGACGGTGAACTCCGTTTCGGACACCGTCCGCAAGGCGTTCACGCTGGCGTTGGTCAGCACGAAGTCGGACAGCTGAAGACCCGTCGCGGGTTCATCAAACGCGACCGTCACCGTGAAGGGCTCACTGGCGTCGCCGGTCAGATCCGAACTGAGGGTCGCAACCGGGCCGGTATTGTCCAGAAGATAGGTCTCGGCGCTCGACGGCGCGCCGCCGTCAAGATCATTGCCGGCCAGGTCGACAATGGTCGGGTTGGGCAGCTCAAGCCCCACCACGCCGTCGTAATCGGACAGGTCGCCGCCGCTCACCGTGACCTGATAGACCCTCCCCGAACCGGAGATGGCGCTTACGGAAGCCGTCGAGCCGGTCACCGCGAAATCGGTCACATCCACACGCCGGACCGCTTCGCTGAACTCCAGCACCCAGGTCAGGGCGTTCACATTGGTGCGTTCATCGGTGGGTGACGCCCGGCTGACCAGATCCAGGGTCGGCGCGGTGAAATCCGTCGGCGCCACATCATCGGTGGTGATGGTGCCGGTCCCGGTGGCGTCCCCGATCGTCGCGTTCGACGGCTTGGAGAGCGTCAGGATCACCGTTTCGTCAGGCTCGATCGTCGCATCGCTGGTGACGGTCACGGACACGGTCTGGGTGGTGACGGACGGGTTGAAGGTCAGCGTGCCCGTGGCCGCGGTGTAATCGCTTCCCGCCGTCGCCGTCCCGTCCGATGTGGCGTAATCCACCGTGATGGTCTGGGACGAGGCCGGCGCCATCGTCACGGTAAAGGTCAGGGTCGCCGTGCCGGCATCGCCTTCCAGAACGCTGGGGTCATCAACGCTCAGCGAGGGCTGGGTCACGGTCAGGGTGGCGGACGCCGTGCCTGAATTGCCCAGATTGGAGGTCAGATTACCCGTTGTGTTCGCCTTGGCGCCGGTCGTGCTGGCGGTGACATCCACCGACACCGTACAGCTCGCGCCGGCCGAAACGGTGCCGCCTGTATAGGCCAGCGAGTTCGCGCCATTGGTCGCCGTCAGCGTGCCCCCCGTACAGGTGGTGCTGGCGTTTGGCGTGGTCGCCACTGTCACGCCGGCCGGCAGGTTGTTGCTGAAATCAAGCGAGGTGGCGGCCACGCCGATCGCGGAGTTGTCGATGGTTTAGGTCGCCGTCGAGGTTCCGCCGGTCAGCACCGAAGTCGGGGCGAACGCCATGGAAAAGCCGGGCACGGCCGTGGCCTTGGAAACCGTATCCGCCGAGCTCTGATTGGTGACGTTGCCGGCACCGTCCGTCAGGGTCGCGGTCAGGGTCAGCGTGCCGTCCGGCAGGCTCGACACGTTGACGGTCACGTCCTGCGTCGCCGTGGTGATGGTTCCCGTGCCGGTCACCGGCGTGCCCCCGCCCGAAGAGCTGATCGAATAGGCGTAGGTCGTCCCGGTCTCGGCAGTCGTGAACCGGATATCGTTCGAGGTTTCGTTGGCCTGCGTGATCAGACCGGCCTGGAACGCCACGTTGAAGGCGGCGGGCGCCGTATTGTCGACGGTATGCGTCGCGCCGGACGTGTAGGCGTTCGGGCCGCTATTGCCCACTGCATCCTGGATATTGGTGGCCGCATCAAGATCAAGCCGGATCGTGCCGTCGCCGCTGATGGTGTTCACGGTTACGGTGACCGTGGTTCCGGTCGCCGAAGAGACGGACGCGATCGTCCCGGTCGCGGTGCCGGTCGTGGTCAGCGAGAAGTCATCGGTCGAAATGTTCTGGGCGGCCTCCGAGAAGGTCACCGTGAAGTCCACACTGGTCGCATTGCCGGCGGGCGAGCCCGCCACCACGATGGAGTTCACCTGCGGCGGCTGGGCCTCCTTGGTCGCGGTGTCCGTCGCCGCCGAACCCGCATTGCCCGCGCCATCAGTCAGCGTGACGGACAGCGTCAGCGTGCCGTCACCCAGGCCACTGACATCAATGCCCGAAATCTGATCCGTCGCCGTGGAGATCGTCCCCGACCCGGTCACGTTCGCGCCGCCGCCAGACGAAGAAATCGTATAGTTGTAGTTGGCAGCGACTTCAGCCCCGGCAAAGGTGAAACTGGTCGCGGTCTGGTTCCCCGCATTCACCGGATCGTCATCCAGCGTCACCGAATAGCCCGCCGGCGCCGTGTTATCGAGGGTGTAGGTCTCGTCCGTGGCGGGCTCGGTGTTGGGCAGGGCGTTGCCGGCCGCATCCGTAATGGTGGGCGCGGCGGCGTAGTTGAGCCCCACAGTCCCGTTATAGCTGGCGAGATCGCCGCCAGACACGGTGATGGCGATGCTGGTTCCGCTGGCGGCCGACACGCTCTGAACCGTCGCCGTCGTCCCGGTGACCGCAAAATCGGAGGTGTCCACGCCGCTCACGGATTCGGAGTAATTGGCGGTGAACACCAGGGAATCCGAAGACGTGGTCGCGCCGGCGGGGGTGGTGCGCACGAACGAGGTGGTCGACGGCGCCGTGCCGTCCCGGGTGAACACTTCACGCACGCCGGTCGGCGTCGTGCTGGAGAGCGCGTTGCCGGCAATGTCGGTGATGCCATGCCCGCCATTCAGGGTGATGGAGAAATCCCCATCGCCCGACAAGGTTCCGAGCTGCACATTGATCAGGGTCGGGCTGCTGGTTCCATAGCTTGATACCGAGCCCGCCGCCGTCCCCGACACATTCTGGAACGCATAGTCCGCCTGGCTGGAACCGGCGATCGCCTCGGAATATGTCACCCGGAAAGCCGCATTCGCCGCCGACGCGCTGATCGTCTGCCCGGTGGGCGAGAGTCGGGTGATCGAAGTGATATCCGGCGCTGTGGTGTCGATCGTGATCGACAGCGCGCTGGACGCGGCAGACACATTGCTGGCGGCGTCCGTGGCCGTCGCAGTGATCGTATGCGCGCCCTCAGCCAGAACCCCTGACGTATAGCTCCAGTTGCCGGAGCCATCCGCCGTGGTGCTGCCCAGTGGACCGCTGAGGGTGGAGGATACCGTTACTGTGGCATTGGCCTCCGCCGTACCGGTGAAGGTCGGCGTCGTATCATTGGTGATGTTGTCGGTGTTGCTGGAGCCCGTATCAGACCCCGCGTCCAGATCCGGCGTGGATGGCGCGGCGGGCGCTGTGTTGTCCAGCGTATAGCTCTCATTGGCGCCCGTCGGCGTGGTGTTGACGAGCGTATTGCCTGCCGGGGTATCAGCGATGTCTTGCGTGCCTCTAAAACCGAGGCTGACCGTACCCGTATAGCTGGCCGTATCACCGCCAGACACGGTAATGTCATAGACGGCTGAACTGCCAGATACGCCGAGTGCAGCGCCGCTAACGCCCGTAACCGTGAAATCAGCACTCGAGACATTCTGCACCGCCTCGTCAAAGGTGACCCGGAAGACCAGTGAGTCCACGCTGGTGATCGCTGTCGCCGGCGTCTGACGTACAATGGAGGTGACACGCGGTGCGGTCACGTCGGGAACAGTGGGAGGAGCGACCGCGAAATCGTCGAAGAAACTGCCATCAAATCCGTTGGCCGAGGTGGCGGTAATGATGACGTATCTTACGTTGTTAAAACCAGAATTGGTCAGGCTGATGGTTTGCGTTCCTGAGGGGACTGAAAAGGATTGCGTCTCCACAACAGAATTGCTGGCGTCATACCCCCTGACCGTAATGTTGTATGTCGAAAATCCGTTCACGAGGATGAACGAATTCAGATCAAAATTGTCTCCACTGTAATCGATAGTGAAAGTTTCATCTTGAGTGGCGCTTTGAACCCACAGCTTTCCTTGCCGCGCATCACTCTCGTCAAGACCGTAGAGATTACCGGAATAGTCAAAGGTGAACCCTGAATTCGCATAGGGCTTGCCAAGTAACAGCGCCGGATCGGGAAAGCCCGCAGCGTTAAAATCAATGCTTTGGGATGACCCCAGATCCTGAGCGAGCGCCGTGGCGCTGAAGAGCGAAAGCCATGCGAAAAGCACAAGCCCCTTCACGGACAAAATCAGTTTGCTGGTCATGGTTCCCCCAACGCGCACAGCGCGCCCTGTCTGATGCTGGCGCGCACAGCCTATAGTTTAATTAGGGGCATGAAAATCCCCAATAAGGGGATATTTTGATCGACTCGAAAGAGAGCTAAGGCATTAAAATGTAAAAGAAATTATTGACGCCCTGCAGTTTGGTTGCACTGGCGGGGACTCTTTTTCGCAGTTCTTCAAGCCCGGAAATTGAGCGCGATCAGCCAAATCGGCATCGTGGCCGACGACTAGTCGAGATCGAGATCCGCATCGTCCTCATCCCGACGCTGACGCTCATGTTCGAGCCCCATGCCCACCGCAATGCCCGCGCCGGCGGCGTCGCGCGGGGTCACCTTCGGACGCGTGCCGCGCATCAGGAACTTGTACAACGCCCAAGGCGCCAGAACAGCGCCCGCAGCGAGGGCCGCGAACACCCCCCAGCCCGGCAATCCAACCGGCTTGATCTGGAGCAGGACGGCCAGAAGGACGATCAGCAAGGCGCCGGACAGGATCAGCGCGAGAAGGCGGGTGAAGAATCTGGACATGACGCCAGACTAACGCGGTTAACGCGAAATGGCTTCACTTTTCGATGTGCGCAATCGCGGATCAGGCGCTTTGTTTCGCGTCCGCCTGATAGGTCAGCGCCAGGAAGACATCCTCAAGATCCGGCTCTTCGGTGCGCAGGTCGGCGATCCGCTGGCCCGAGGCGCGATAGGTCTCGATCATGTCCGCCACCGAGGCTTCGCCGAAGCGATAGGTGATGGCCAGAGAGCCGTCAGGGCGGATCACCGCCTCCTGCTGTTCAAAGCCTGCCGGGACGGCCTTGAGGGGCTCCACCGGCTCGATCACCAGGGTCTTCTTGTCCATGCGCTTGAGAAGATCCGCCTTGGGCTCGCAGGCGACGACTTCGCCATGATTGACGATGGCGATCTGGTCGCACAGCTCCTGCGCTTCCTCGAGATAGTGCGTGGTCAGGACGATGGTGACGCCGAGCTTGTTGAGTTCGACCACATAATCCCAGAGCTGGCGGCGCAGCTCGATATCCACGCCGGCTGTTGGTTCATCAAGCACCAGCACAGGCGGGTTGTGCACCAGCGCCTTGCCAACCAGAAGGCGGCGCTTCATCCCGCCCGAGAGCTGACGCACATAGGCGTTGCGCTTGTCCTCGAGCCCCAGCGCGGCGAGGATTTCCTCGGTCCGGCGCTCGGCTTTCGGCACGCCGTAAAAGCCCGCCATCAGCTCCAGCGTCTCATAGGGCGTGAAGAACACGTCCATATTCAGCTCTTGCGGCACCACGCCGATCGCGGCGCGGGCGCGGCGCGGATCCTTGTCGATATCCAGGCCCCAGATCTTCGCCGTGCCGGAGGACTTGGTCACAAGGCCCGCAAAGATATTGATGAAGGTGGATTTGCCCGCCCCGTTCGGCCCCAGAAGCCCGAAGATCGAGCCGCGCGGGATCTGCAGGTCCACCCCCTTGAGCGCCTCTTTCGCAGGCGCGCCCTTGCCGCCGGGATAGGTCTTCTTCAGGCCATAGGCTTCAAGGGCGAATTCGGGCTGGGCGTGTGACATGGGCGGGCTCACGGTCTGCAAGCGGAACGGGAGGAGAGCGCGTGCGCAATTGACGCCTGCACACAGCGCGTCTTAAGACGGAGCGGACCCTAGCGGCGTGCGCGGGCCTCGTCCATGTCGCAACGCCGTCTATCTTCTTCAACCGGACCCTCTTTACAGACCGGCAGAGCGCATCATGACCGACACCAACGCCTCCTCCCTGCCCGCCCCCGAAGTGATCGTGGTCGACCAGAAGCGCGTCATGTGCGACGGCGGCGGCGGCGCTCTGGGCCATCCGCGCACCTGGTATGAAATGGGCGACGAGGATTTCGTCGAGTGCGGCTATTGCGACCGTCGCTTCGTGCTGCGCGGTTCGAAAGCTGACCCCAAGGCGTAAGCCCTTTTCTCAAATGTCATGGCGATATTCCGGTTTCGATTGATCCCGGAAGCGCCCTCCCTATACCTGTGTGAAAGACCGCAAAGGGGGGAGCGCGATGAGCCAGGCGAACACGTCGGCGATGCGTCAACGGATCGGACTGATCACAGGCCTTGTGATCGCGGTGGGATTGCAACTCCTGCCCGTGCCCGAAGGGCTGGACCGGTCCGCCTGGCTGCTGGCCAGTCTGGCCCTGATGATGGGCGCCTGGTGGGCCAGTGAAGCCATTCCCATCGCGGCGACCGCGCTCGTCCCGCTGGCGCTGTTTCCCGTCTTTGGCATCCTAGGGATGCGCGACGCCTCCGCCCCTTATGCCGACCCGATCGTCATGTTGCTGCTGGGCGGATTTATCGTCGCCCTCGCCATCGAGCGGTGGAATCTGCATACCCGCATCGCGCTCAATATCGTCGCCGCCTTCGGCTCGCGCCCCGCGCTGATGATGCTCGGTTTCATGACCGCCACCGCGATCCTCTCGATGTGGATCTCAAATACTGCGACCACGCTCATGATGATCCCGATCGCCCTCAAGGTGGCTGACGCGCTCAAGGATGAAGGCGTGGATGCAGGCCAGTTCGCCCCGGCGCTAGCGCTCGCTGTCGCCTATTCGGCGTCGGTCGGTGGGATCATGACGCCGGTCGGCACGCCCACAAACCTGATCGCCATGGGCTTCATGCAGCGCGAATACGGCTCGGTCATCAGCTTTCCCCAATGGATGATGCTCGGCCTGCCCGCCGCCCTTCTGATCATCCCGTCCATGTGGCTGATCCTCACCAAATGGGTGTTCCGGGTCGATGGCCACGCCCCCAATGAGGCCGGGCGCGAGATCATCCTCCAGCACAAGGCGGAACTGGGCCGCATGACCACGCCCGAGCTGCGGGTCGCGCTGGCCTTTGGCGTGGTGGCGATCCTGTGGATGGGCCGGGTGCTGCCCGGTTTTCTGATCGGCCAGCCCGATATCAGCTTTGGCTGGAATCCCCTGCTGGCCTGGATCAGCACCCAGCTTGAATTTCCGATCACGCTGAGCCTGGGCAATGCCCAGATCGCGATGGCGGGCGCGCTCGCCATGTTCCTGATCCCCGCCGGCGGCAAGTCCGGCAAGGGTCAGGCCCTGATGGACTGGGAGAGCGCCAAGCGGCTGCCTTGGGAAGTGATCCTCTTGTTCGGCGGCGGCCTGTCACTGGCCGCGGCCATTCAGGCGACAGGGCTCGCGGAATGGATCGGCTCACACCTTGAGTGGGTGGCCAGCCTGCCCCTGCCGCTGACCGTTCTGATCCTCGCCTTCATCGTGGTGTTCCTGACCGAGCTGACCTCGAACGTCGCGACGATCTCGGGCTTCCTGCCGGTGCTGGGCGCGGTCGCCATCTCGGCCGGCGTGCCGCCCGAACACCTGATCGTGCCCGTGGCCCTGTCGGCGAGCTGCGCCTTCATGCTGCCGGTCGCCACCGCGCCCAACGCCATTGTCTACGCGTCTGGCGCGGCCAGCATGACCCAGATGATCAAGGCCGGCTTCCGCATCAATCTGGTCGCCGCGCCTCTGATCGCGCTGGTGAGCAGCCTGATTAGTGGGGTGGCGTTTCCGGGTTAGGGTGGGGCTTCCGATTGCCCCCTCACCCGACGCCGCCTAGGTTAGCGCTCCCTCGCTGAACTGCCGCCGGAGCGCTGTCATGGCCGTTACTCGTCCTGTTGATTCTTCCAGCCATGTCTATCTGGTGGACGGGTCGGGCTATATCTTTCGCGCCTATCACGCCCTGCCGCCGCTGACCCGGTCGGACGGCACGCCCGTGGGCGCGGTTCAGGGCTTCTGCAACATGCTGTGGAAGCTGCTCGAAGACCTCAAAGGCGAGGACCAGCCGACGCACCTGGCGGTGATTTTCGACCATTCGTCGAAAACCTTCCGCAACGAGATCTATGACCAGTACAAGGCCAACCGGCCCGACCTGCCCGAAGACCTGGTTCCCCAGTTTTCCCTAATCCGCGAAGCCACCCAGGCGTTCGAGCTGCCGTGTATCGAGATGGAAGGCTTTGAGGCGGACGATCTGATCGCGACCTATGCCCGCCTTGCCGCCGACAAGGGCGCGCGCGTCACCGTGGCCAGCTCTGACAAGGATCTGATGCAACTGGTCAATGATCAGGTGACCCTGCTGGACCCCATGAAGTCCAAGCGCATCGGCCATGACGAGGTCATCGAGAAATTCGGCGTCGCGCCCGACAAGGTGGTCGATGTGCAATCACTCGCCGGTGACAGCGTCGACAATGTGCCCGGCGTGCCCGGCATCGGCATCAAGACCGCCGCCCAGCTGATCCACGAATATGGCGATCTCGATACCCTGCTGGAGCGCGCGGGCGAGATCAAACAGCCCAAGCGCCGCGAAAAGCTGATCGAGAACGCCGAGAACGCCCGCGTTTCGCGTCTTCTGGTGACGTTGAAGCCCGATGTTCCGATCACGGATGAACTGGATGTGTTCGGCGCGGCGGACCCGGATGCGGAAAAGCTCGTGGGCTTTCTCAAATCCATGGAATTTCGCACCCTGACCCGCCGGGTCGAGGAAGGGCTGGGAGGGCCGGTTGCCGATGAGACCGGCGACGCCACAGCGCCCGTGGACCGCTCCAAATACGAGACCGTCCAGACCGTCGAGGCGCTAGAGAAATGGATCGAGAAGGCCAAGCACGCCCGCGTTATCGCCGTGGACGTGGAGACCGACGCCCTCTCCGCCGTCGCCTCGCGCCTTGTGGGCGTGTCCCTCGCTACCGCGCCGAATGAGGCCTGCTACATCCCGCTGGGTCATGAAGGCGGTGATCTGGCCGATGGCGGCATGAAGCCCGACCAGATCGACGAGAGCGAAGCGCTCGGACGGCTCAAGGCGATCCTGGAGAACGACGCCATCCTGAAGGTCGGTCAGAACTTCAAGTACGATCTGGCGGTATTCCAGCGTTATGGCGTCCGCGTCGCGCCCTATGACGACACCATGCTGATCAGCTATGTGCAGGCGGCGGGCCTGCATAACCATGGCATGGACGAGCTCGCGGAGCGCCATCTCGGCCACACGTGTATCTCGTTCAAGGAGGTGTGCGGCACAGGCAAGTCCCAGAAGCGCTTCTCCGAGATCGATCTCAAGACCGCCACCGAATACGCCGCCGAGGACGCGGACATCACCCTGCGCCTGTGGGAGCTCTTGAAGGCCGGCCTTGCAGGCAAGGGTCTGTCCACTGTCTACGAAACTCTGGAACGCCCGCTGCCGCAGGTGCTGACCGATATGGAGCTGGCGGGCGTCAAGGTGGATGTGGCCCAGCTCTCGCGTCTGTCGTCGGA
The DNA here is from genome assembly GCF_000152745.1 of Oceanicaulis sp. HTCC2633. GTDB lineage: Bacteria > Pseudomonadota > Alphaproteobacteria > Caulobacterales > Maricaulaceae > Oceanicaulis. Next base: position 2,380,836 of record NZ_CH672428.1, on the reverse strand, counting down.
CTTCGCGCAGAAAATGGCCGAGGCCGAAGAGACCGCCCATAAGCTGGCGGGAACAAAGTTCAATCTGGGCAGCCCCAAGCAGATCGGGGAAATCCTGTTTGGCGAGATGGGCCTGCCCGGCGGCAAGAAAACCAAGTCCGGCGCCTGGTCGACCGACGCCGCCGTGCTCGACGAGCTGGCCGCCCAGGGCCATGACCTGCCCAAGGCGCTTCTGACCTGGCGGCAATTCTCCAAGCTCAAATCCACCTATTCGGACGCCCTGAAAGACGCGATCAATCCGAACACAGGCCGGGTCCATACCAGCTTTTCGCTGGCCGCAACCACCACCGGACGCCTGTCGAGCTCGGAACCCAATCTTCAGAACATCCCCATACGGACAGAGGAAGGCCGCAAGATCCGCGAAGCCTTCACCGCCGAGCCCGGCCATGTCATCGTCGCGGCCGACTATTCCCAGATCGAATTGCGGCTGCTGGCCCATATCGCGGATGTGGAAGCGCTCAAACAGGCCTTCCGCGAGGGCCAGGACATTCACGCCCTGACGGCGTCCGAAATGTTCGGCGTGCCGCTCGAGAACATGGACCCGACCACGCGCCGGAACGCCAAGGCGATCAATTTCGGCATCATCTACGGCATTTCCGCCTTCGGCCTCGCCAACAATCTCGGCATCGGGCGCGATGAGGCAAAAAGCTATATCGACAGCTATTTCAAGAAGTTCCCGGGCATCAAGGACTATATGGACGCCATGAAGGACGAGGCGAAGGCCAAGGGCTGCGTGAGCACCATCTTCGGCCGCCGCATCCATCTGCCCGGCATCAAGGACAAGAATCCGTCCGTGCGTCAGTTCACGGAACGTCAGGCGATCAATGCTCCCATTCAGGGCGCGGCCGCGGACATCATCCGCCGCGCCATGGTGCGCATGCCGGGCGCGCTCAGCGATGCGGGCCTGAAGACCCGCATGTTGCTGCAGGTGCATGACGAATTGGTGTTTGAGGCGCCCGAGAGCGAGGCCGATCAGGTCATCAAGCTGGTCACCGAAGTGATGAGCACCGCAGCCCTGCCCGCCCAGAACCTGTCCGTGCCGCTGGAAGTGGAAGCCAAGGCCGCCAGCACCTGGGGCCAGGCGCACTAGATCAGCTCAGGCGCAGCGCTTCGCCCGGTCGCAGGGTCAAGACCTCAACGCCGGTCGCGGTGACGGCGACTGTGTGCTCGAACTGGGCGGAAAGCTTTCCATCCCGGGTGACGACCGTCCAGTCATCGTCCTCGGTATAGACGTGTCGGCTGCCCTGATTGAGCATGGGCTCGATGGTGAAGACCATGCCTTCCCGCAAGCGCATGCCGGAGCCGGGCTTGCCATAGTGCAGCACCGACGGCTCTTCATGCATCTCGCGCCCGATGCCGTGACCGCAATACTCGCGCACCACCGAATAGCCGGTCTTCTTGGCGTGCCGTGAAATCGCGTGGCCGACATCCCCGAGATGCGCGCCGGGCCGCACCGCGGCGATGCCCTTCCACATGGCGGCTTCGGTCGCCTTCACCAGACGCCGGGCGGCGGCGGACGGCGTTCCGATCATGTAGGTCTTGCTGGAATCGGCGATAAAGCCGTTCTTTTCCAACGTGATGTCGAGATTGAGGATGTCGCCGTCCCGGATGATCGTCCCGGCATCCGGCATGCCATGGCAGACCACGCTGTTGAGCGAACAGTTCAACACATACTGATAGCCATACTGGCCCAGGCTGGCCGGGCGCGCCTCAAGCGTGTCGACAATGAACCGCTCCACGCAATCATTGACCGCCAGCGTGCTCATCCCTTCGAGCGTCAGCCCGTCCAGCATTTCAAAGACCGACGCCAGAAGCCGTCCCGAATGACGCATCAGCGCGAGCTCGTCCGCTGTCTTGACCATGTCAGGCGACGCTTCGACGCGTCAGATCCAGTTCGGCGGCCTCATACTGCATCCGCACGATCTCGTTGAAGGTCAGGGTGGGATGAGCTTCGGCCAACATGCCGATCTTCAGCCAGAATTCCGCCTGCGCATTGATGGACCGGCACATGGCCTTGCTGCCGCGGCGGATATCTTCGTGCAGCTCATCATCAATTTTCACAATGCCCATCACTAGCCCTCGCGCGAATATATGAAACATATATGTTTCGTATATTCTCTGAAGCGCCGCCGTGCAAGCCCTAGCGCAGCGGATCGAGCGCGCCGCCGACGCTGGTATTGACGCGGAACCAGCCGGGGATGGCGTAGCGGGTCGCCAGCGACCGGCGCACCTCGTGCGGGATGACTTCGGACAGCATTAGCACCAGCCCGCCGCCTTCAGGCTCCAGCTCCGCCACAGGCGGCACGTCGTCGAGCCGGCTCATATCCGGACGACCGTGTTCATCCAGCGGTGCATGCTCCCACACAGCCAGCTGGCCGCCATCCGCGCTTGCCCAGTCCCTGTTCAGATACGCCACCATGGACACCACACGCGCGCGTTCGGCCCGGCGCCCGGTAAAGGCGCCTGCGCTGGCGGTGGGCAGGGTGAAGGCGTCCATATGGCGCGCGTAAAACCCGCCCGGCGGATAGACGGCGAAGTGCGCCTCGAATTCGAACAGGCCCAGGAACAGGCGGCGGTTCATCGCGATGCGCAGGGCGTCCGCGCCTTCCATGAAGCGCTGCTGCGCCGCGCTGGCGCCATCAAGCCAGGCGATATGGGTCTTGCGGATGGACAGCGCCTTCGTCTCGTTCTGCGCCCGCCCGACCCGCCCCATATGGGTCTCGCCCGCCTCTTCCAGCGCTTCAGCTTCCAGACGCAGGGCCGCGACCAGCTCGGGATCAAGCGCACCGGGCGCATGGGCCCAGCCGCGCGTTTCCAGATCCGCAAGCAGGCTGGCGGTCAGATTGTCAGAGAAGAATGGCTTCGGGCAGACGACAGCGTCCAAATCCGGCGGCTCCGTTCAAAAGGTGCGCGCTTTTGAACCCGGAACCCCGTCTTGGCAAGTCAAATCTGAAAGCTGCAGCCTAGCCCAGAAGAAGCGCATGAAGCGCCGCAACGCTCTCGGCATAGGCCGGGGCCTTCGCCCGGACGGGCGCGCGCAGGGCGACGCCGCCAAAGCCGATAAAGCTATCCGCCGCGCCCTTGTCGAAGGCCTCGTAATCGGTCATCCCATCGCCGACCATGATGGCCAGCGGCTTGCCGAACAGGGTCTTGAGAGAGGCCACGACCGGCGCCTTTCCGCCCGAACGCGACAGCGGATTCTGGCGATCGAATCCGATGACCTCATCCCCCTCATAGACGAACCGGTTGGCGCGGATTTCGCCATTGGCGAAGCCGAGATCGGAGAGCGCAGGCTCGACCAGGTCCACAAATCCGCCCGACACCGCCGCCACGTCATTTCCGCGCGTGCGCAGGGCGTTCAGAAGCTCGACCATGCCCTCTGTCAGCTGGGTCCGAAGCCGCTCCCGCGCGGCCTCGACCGCCGGGCGCGTCAGTCCGGCGATCGCCAGACGCTGTTCAAGCGAGCTTCTGAAATCGAGCTGGCCGGCCATGCCCTGATCGGTCAGCGCCTTCAGTCGCGCCGTCCGCTCCGCGCCATCAGGCGCGCTCGAGAGCGCATGCTCGACGGCGAAGTCGAGGCTCTCGACCTTCAACAGCGTGGAATCCACGTCAAAGACAATCAGCCGGCTCATCTTGCCCTCGTGCTTGCAAGGCCAGCGATGTACGGCAAGCGCGCCGGACTGGCCAGAGCCGGGCGGCAGAAAGCGGTGGAAGAGTGCGGCGCAATCGTGTCGCCACAGCAGCGGACTTCGCTTATGAAGGCGCGATGACCCAGACCCGCTTTGACATTTTCCTCGCCTGCCCGCCCGGGCTTGAATCCGCCCTGGCCAGCGAGCTGGCCGAGAACGGTTTCGCCAAATGCCGCCCCGAACAGGGCGGCGTCACCATCAAGGGCGGCTGGGCGGAGGTCTGGCGGGCGAACCTCCAGATCCGGGGCGCCACACGGGTGCTGGCGGTGCTGGACCGGTTCAAGTGTCAGCATCTGAACCAGCTTGAACAGCTGGCGCGCCAGACGCCCTGGCCAGAGCTTTTTCATGCGGGCACGCCGGTCAAGGTCGAGGCGAGTTGCCGCAAGTCGCGCATCTATCATGACGGCGCCGCCGCCGAGCGCGTGGCGAACGCCATCGCCCGTACGGCGCTGGTGGCGATCCGCGACGATGCGGAGATCACCGTGCGCGTACGCATTGATCATGACGTGGTGACCCTGAGCGTGGATTCCTCTGGCGAGCCCTTGCACAAGCGCGGATACAAGCAGGCCGTCGCCAAGGCGCCCCTGCGCGAGACAATGGCGGCGCTCCTGCTGCGCGAGATGGGCTATGACGGCCGCGCACCGCTGCTGGATCCGGTGTGCGGCTCGGGAACCTTCGTGATCGAGGCCGCCCAGCTGGCGGCGGGGCTGGCGCCCGGACGCGCGCGCGGCTTTGCCTTTGAACGCTTCGCCAGTTTTGACCGCGACGCCTTCATGGCGTTGCGCAACCGCGCGCCCCATGCCCGCTCAGACGCGCCCTGTTTCGGCTTTGACCGCGACCCCGGCGCCGTGCGCATGGCGAAAGAGAACGCCGAACGGGCTGAAGTGTCTGACCGTGTCACGTTCAGCGAAGGAGGTCTGAAAGACCTCAAGCGTCCCGATTGCGCGCCCGGCTGGGTGGTCGCCAATCCGCCCTATGGCGCCCGGGTCGGAGACAAGTCCGCCGTCTTCGGGGTCTACAAGACCTTTGGCGCGGTGATGCGCGACCAGTTCAGCGGCTGGCGCGCCGCCTTCATCACCACCGATGAGAAGATGGCGAAGGCGACCGGGCTCGCCTTTGAACGGACGAGCGCGCCCATCGACCATGGCGGTCTGAAGATCCGTCTCCACGTGACCGGGGAATTGAAATAGCGCTATTGCGCCGCGTAGACCGCGCGCGCCAGGGCGCTCTCGACGATCGGACGCAGGGCCTTGGCCAGCGCCTCATACCCCTCCGCCGAAGCCGGTTTCTGGATCAGGCAGGCGACATTGGCGAAGGTATCAAGCTCGGGGTGGGTGGACCGGTCTCCGCTGAAGACGATGATCGGGATTTCCCGCAAGACATCGTCAGACAACATCCACTCAATGAGTGTGGCGCCTGACCCGTCTGCAAGCTTGAGGTCCACCATCACGCAAGCAATGTCGGTGCTCTGCTCGAGTTGAGCGCGGGCGTTATGCAGGGAGTCCACTTGCGAAACCTGCCCGCCATAGGGCAGATCGGACAGATAGCGTCCGACCAGAAAAGCGTCTTGCGGATCATCTTCCACCAGCAAGAGCCGGGGCGTGTAATGTGTCATTCCATCACCCCTTTTCATTCCCACGACGGGTTATAAAGGACAATACACGCTATCCGCGCACGCCTATGCTTGCGTGTCAACCTTTGATTAATATTAACAATTCGGATTCAGTTTTCACACTCACCCAGGCGCCACACCCGCTGCGCTGTCATGATTGAACTTGGCCGCAGAGCAAGTTAAACAGAGCGCCCTATCAGGCACCCATAGCTCAGCTGGATAGAGCGCTGCCCTCCGAAGGCAGAGGTCTGAGGTTCGAATCCTCATGGGTGCGCCATTCTTTTCAATGACATAACATCAAATCCGCCCGAGCGCGCTGACACTTTCCAGCACATACCCAGCACGTGCGCATAAAGACTCACGGCAGCTTTCCCACAAAATCTCAAAGCGCGATCTACTCCTAAGCCCCTACGATACTTCCGCCCCTCCTAGATCGCCCGCCAAATGCTTGGAGTATGAAAAGCCGCCTCGGCCTATTGGATGCGGTTCGCTCTCACCAGGGCGCGTATGGTTATGAGCAGAGGATATCGAATGAAGCGGATCAGTGTCGGTAATGCGACATCTGACTAAAGCGTGTACTGTTGTTGAAGCCCTGTGTTCAACGCCCCGCTATCGACACACAATCTCCATGTGAAAGGTTGCCCATTGAGGCTTACGAATTTTTCCAATTTTGCATTGCGACTTTTACAGTTTGCCGCCCTTCACGCTCCAAACCTGATCCGTACCGAGGATGTTGCGCGCGCTCATGGCATCTCGCGTCATCATTTGCTCAAAGCAGTGAACACGCTCGAAAAAGAAGGGTTCATCAAGGCTGTTCGAGGGCGCAATGGTGGGATCACCCTCAACAGGCCGGCCGAGGATGTCACGGTTGGAGAGGTCATCCGGATTACTGAAGCGCCTTTGGAGCTTGTTGAGTGCTTTAATGCAGAAACAAACACCTGCCCGCTCATTGGCGTATGCCATCTTTCAGCATCTATCCAGACAGCGACACGCGCCTTCCTGGCTGTATTAGATGATGTCACGATCGCCGATATCGCCGCCAACCGCAGCGTCCTGCTTTCTCGCTTGAACGACGCCGAAATCCAGTAACATTTATAGACTTTAGGGTCGGCATAGAGAGGGTCTATAGGTTGCATCAAAATAAGTAGTATGACATATGCGACTTTAAGGGATACGTCATAACGCACTGGCTTTGAGCCAAACGCGTCAAACAATGGAGTTCCCAATGACTGAGATTGAAACCTGCACCTTCCCGCGCCTGAATGAGAAAGCGCCCGATTTCACCGCCCCGACGACCCATGGTGAGCGGTCCTTGTCCGACTACCGCGGCAAATGGCTGATCCTGTTTTCACACCCGGCAGATTTCACCCCGGTGTGCACCACAGAGTTCATGGCGTTCGCCAAGGCTCAGGACCGGTTCGCCGCCCTTAACACCGAACTTCTGGGACTGTCCATCGACAGTCATTACGCCCACATCGCCTGGGTGCGGAACATCAAGGAGAAGTTCGGCGTTGATGTCCGCTTCCCCATTATCGCCGACCTCTCCATGCAAGTGGCGAGCGCTTATGGCATGATCCAGCCTGGCGCCTCTAACACTGCTGCGGTGCGAGCAACCTTTATCATTGACCCTGAGGGCGTGCTGCGCGCCATGGTCTATTACCCGATGAGTAATGGCCGCTCGATCGAGGAATTTGTTCGCCTCATCCAGGCGCTTCAAACCTCTGACAGCGAAGGCGTGGCGACCCCTGAAGCCTGGACCCCGGGCGACAAGGTGATCGTGCCGCCGCCGGCCACCGCCGACGCCGCCGAGAGCCGCGCCTCTGAAGGCTATGAAACGGTGGATTGGTACTTCTCCACCAAATCTCTCGGCTGATCTCGAGGGCGGTTCAATCGAAGGTCCGCTCGATTGAACCGCTACCGGGCGCGCATGGCCCTAAGTCACAATGTCCCTGCCCTGACAGGGGCCATGCGCACGCTTCTTCTGGGGCTGGTCCTGTCAGCTTCAAACCGTCAAGGCCTGCGACACTATGGCCGAAAGTTGTATATGGAATGCCACTTAATTGGCTCTAGTTCATGAGACACTTGTTCACCCAACCGACATCAAGCGGAGTTCGCAGCGATGTTTGAATCCCTAGACGCCACCATCCTCGCGCGCGTGCAATTCGCGTTCACGGTGATGTTCCATATCATCTTCCCAGCCTTTTCAATCGGGCTCGCGAGCTTCCTGTTCGTACTGGAAGTTCAATGGCTCAGAACCGGTAATCGGGTTTATCTCAACCTTTTCAAATTCTGGATGAAGATTTTCGCTGTCGCCTTCGGCATGGGCGTCGTGTCCGGGATTGTGATGTCTTATCAGTTCGGTACGAACTGGTCGGTCTTCTCTGACAAAGCCGGACCGATCATTGGCCCGCTCATGGCCTATGAAGTACTCACAGCCTTCTTCCTGGAAGCCGGATTCCTGGGCGTGATGCTTTTTGGGATGGAGCGCGTGTCACGCAAGTTGCACCTGTTCGCCACAGGCATGGTCGCGCTCGGCACACTGATCTCTGCGACGTGGATCTTGTCGGTGAACTCCTGGATGCAGACCCCGGCAGGCTACAGCATCAATGAGGTTGGTCAGTTCATTCCCGAGAACTGGTTTGAAATCGTCTTCAACCCGTCCTTCCCCTATCGCCTCGTCCATATGACCTTGGCAGCGTACCTCACCACGGCTTTTGTCGTGGGGGCTGTGGGCGCATTCCACCTCCTGCGTGATCGCGCCAACGCCGAAGCGAGAAAAATGTTCTCAATGGCCATGTGGATGGCGGCGATCGTGGCTCCCATCCAGATCTTCGCCGGCGACATGCACGGCATTAACACGCTCGAACATCAGCCGATCAAAGTGGCGGCGATGGAAGGCCATTGGGAGCGCCAGACCGGAGCCCCCCTCATCTTGTTCGGCATCCCGGACCAAGAAGCCGAGGAAAATCATTTTGAAATCGGCATTCCAGGATTGTCCGCCTTGATCCTGACTCACCATTGGGATGGCGAAACACCAGGCTTGACCGATGTGCCCGCCGATCAACGCCCTCCCGTGGTGATCGTCTTCTGGAGCTTCCGGATCATGGTTGGGATCGGTCTCGCTATGGCGGCTCTGGGTGCGATCAGCCTCTTCCTGCGCTGGCGTGGCAAGTTTTACGAGAACAGCCTGTTTCACAAAGCCGCCCTTGTGATGGGTCCCAGCGGGTTTATCGCGGTGCTAGCGGGTTGGGTGACTACAGAAGTCGGGCGTCAGCCCTTCACGGTCTATGGCCTGCTCACGACGGGCGAGTCGATCGCGCCAGTGGCGGCGCCAGCGGTCGCAGCCTCTCTAATCGCCTTCGTAATCGTCTACTTCGCGATCTTTGGCGCCGGCACGCTGTACATCCTCAGACTGATGAGGGCAGGACCGGCTCAGGCTGAAGAGCAGCACGGCAAACCCATCCGCTCTGCGGGCACCACGCCAGCGGCTGGTCTCGACCCCAAAGCATTCCCGGCCGAGTAGGAGGTCATCATGATTGGATTACCTGAAATCTGGGCGGGACTTCTTGCGCTCGCCATCTTTATCTACATCGTGCTTGACGGTTTTGACTTGGGCGTTGGGCTGTCATTCCCCTTCCTGAAGACCGATCAGGATCGCAATGTGGCGATGAATTCCGTCGCGCCTGTCTGGGACGGAAATGAAACCTGGCTGATCTTGGGCGGCGGCGGCCTCTTCGCCGCCTTCCCGCTGGCCTACTCCATCGTTATGCCGGCGCTTTACGCCCCATTCATCGCGATGATCCTTGCGCTTGTCTTTCGCGGGGTCGCATTTGAGTACCGCTGGCGGGACGTGGCCCATCAAAAAATCTGGGATCGCGCCTTCTTCTTCGGATCTTTGCTTGCAACCTTTTCTCAAGGCGTTGTGCTTGGGGCGTTCGTTCAGGGCATCGAAGTTGAGGGCCGGGCCTATGCAGGCGGATGGTTTGACTGGTTCACGCCCTTCTCGCTGGCCTGCGGTGTCGCGCTGACCGCCGGCTACGGCTTGCTGGGCTCGACCTGGCTTGTGATGAAAACCGAAGGCGAGTTGCGCGACCAAGCCTATCGCCTCGCCAGACTGGCAGCCTTAGCGACTTTGGGTTTTATTGGTCTTGTGAGCCTGTGGACGCCCTTTCTCTCTCCCGACATCGCGGAGCGCTGGTTCACCTTCCCGCGCTTACTCTACGTCCTGCCTGTTCCAACGCTCACCGCTCTCGCGGCTGCGATCCTGCTCTGGGGTCTGTGGTCCAAAAAGGACTGGGCGCCGTTCCCTAGCGCGATTGCTCTTTTCGGATTGTGCTTTGGTGGGCTGGGCATCGGAATTGCCCCTTATGTGGTGCCCCGCGCCATTACCATTCGTGAGGCAGCAGCGCCGGACTCAAGCTTGATGTTCATGCTGGTAGGGGCGCTCATCCTGCTGCCCATGATCCTGGCTTACACCGCGTACGCTTACTGGGTGTTCCGCGGCAAGGTCGATCCGGCGGAGGGGTATCACTGATGCTCAAAGATCCAACGCGCAATGCTCAGGACACGGGCGTGAGGCAAACCGGATTGCGTGAACTCGCCTGGTTCGTCGGGCTCTGGGCCGCTGGCGTGCTCACTGTGACGGTCCTGGGCGGGATCATCAAACTCTTTCTCTAGCGCCCGGTGTCCAAGTTCAAAACCCTAAATGCCATGCAAAGCCTTGTGAAAAACCAGGCGCATGAAATCGGAGGAAGCAATGCAGTACCCTGTAAAGCTGGAGGTCAAGCCAGACGTCAAAGCGTTCTTTGATGAGGCGACCAACACCATCAGCTATGTCGTCAAAGACCCCACGTCATCCGCTTGCGCGATTATCGACAGCGTCATGGATTTCGATCAGGCATCGGGCCGCATCGCCTATGAGCATGCGGATCAGATTGCGTACTATGTTCAATCTCAAGGGCTAAAAGTTGAGTGGATCATCGAGACCCATGTTCACGCCGACCATCTGTCTGCAGCCCCTTATCTGCAAGAGCGACTGGGCGGTAAAATTGGCATAGGCGCTGACATCAAGATTGTGCAGGAGACCTTCGGAAAGGTCTTCAACGAAGGCACCGAGTTTGAGCGCGATGGCAGCCAGTTCGATGCTCTCTTCGAAGATGGCGACACCTACCAGGTTGGCGGCCTGCAAGCCTTCGTCATGCATACCCCTGGCCACACGCCAGCCTGTACTGTCCATGTTTTCGGAAACGCCGCGTTTGTAGGCGACACGATCTTCATGCCGGACGCGGGTTCTGCACGCGCGGATTTTCCGGGCGGCGATGCAGGCACGCTTTATGATTCCATTCAGCGCATCCTGAGCCTGCCCGACGAGATGCGGCTCTTCATGTGTCATGATTATGGCCCGAATGGTCGCGAGATTCTTTGGGAAAGCACGGTCGCGGACCAGAAAGCCCATAACATCCATGTGGGAGGCGGCAAGACGAAGGAGGATTTCGTCAAGTTTCGGACCGAACGCGATGCAACTCTTGCGGTTCCGCAACTCATTCTGCCGTCTTTGCAGGTCAATATGCGGGCCGGTGAGATGCCCACAGATAAGGATGGCAGACCTATGCTCAAACTTCCCGTTAACGGGCTTTAGGGGGCATATCTGATGCAAATCAACAAAATAACAGAGAAGTTCGCGGTCAGCCCTCAAATCCTGGCTACAGATATCCCCGCCATCAAGGAAGCAGGATTCCGGGCCATCATCTGCAATCGCCCCGATGGTGAGGGCGTTGATCAACCTGGATTTGAGGAAATCCAAGCTGCTGCAGCGGCGCAGGGCATCATGGCGCAATATGTGCCCGTCAAAGCGGGGCTGGTAACGGACACGGACGTCGCCGACTTTGGCGCAGCACTGAAGGATTTGCCACGACCGGTTCTGGCCTATTGCCGCACAGGCACGCGATCGGCCAGCTTGTGGTCCTTTCACGAAGCCAAGAAGCGACCCTTACCTGAAATACTGGCCGCCACCAAGGCAGCTGGCTACGACATGAACGGCGTGGCGCGCCGCATCTTGAACAATGGCAAAACGCCAACTGAGACCGGTGACGCGCAATATGATGTCGTGATTGTGGGAGCCGGAGCGGGCGGGATTTCTGTGGCGGCCAGTTTGAAGGCGCGCTCATCAGATCTCTCCATCGCCATCATTGATCCCGCCGACATCCATTATTACCAGCCTGGCTGGACCATGGTGGGCGGCGGCGTCTTCAAGGCGAACCAAACCGCCAAGACCATGGGCAGCCTGATCCCCAAAGGCGTGACATGGATCAAGGCCGCTGTCGCCGCCTTTGAGCCCGACAACAATGCCGTCATTCTCGATGGCTGCCGGGTCGTGAAGTATGATCGGCTCGTCGTTTGCCCCGGACTGAAACTCGACTGGGCTCAGATAGACGGCCTTGAGGAGACGCTGGGCCGTAATGGCGTGACCTCAAACTATCGGTACGATCTCGCGCCCTATACGTGGCAGCTCGTGAAAGCGCTCGACAAGGGGCGGGCGATCTTAACGCAACCGCCCATGCCGATCAAATGCGCCGGCGCGCCTCAAAAGGCGATGTATTTATCGAGCGACGCCTGGTTCCGGCGGGGCGTTTTGAACACTATCGACATTGAGTTCATGACGGCCGGAGGCGTGCTCTTCGGCGTGAAGGACTATGTGCCGGCCTTGATGGAATACGTCGAGAAATACCGCGCAAGCCTGAATTTCTTCCACCAGCTCATATCCGTCGATGGCCCTCAGAAAACAGCGACGTTCAAGGTCACCGGTCCAGATATAGAAGCGCATGAAGTCACCAAGGATTTCGACATGCTTCATGTCTGTCCGCCTCAAGTGGCGCCCGACTTTATCCGTGTGTCTCCCCTGGCGGACGCTGCGGGTTGGGTTGATGTGGATCAGGCGACGCTGCGCCATAAGACCTATGAGAACATCTGGTCGCTGGGCGATGTGATGAATGCGCCCAACGCGAAGACGGCTGCCGCCGCGCGCAAGCAGGCGCCGACAGTGGCGGAGAACATCATGGCGGATATTGCCGGTCGGTCGCCCACCGCGGCGTATGACGGCTACGGCTCATGCCCACTCACCGTTGAACGGGGCAAGATCGTCCTCGCCGAGTTCGGCTATGGCGGCGTGTTAAAGCCATCATTTCCTGCCTGGGCGCTCGATGGAACCAAGCCGACCCGCGGCGCCTGGTTCCTGAAAGAAAAGATGCTTCCGCCGATCTATTGGCAAGCCATGCTCAAGGGCAAGGAATGGCTGGCCAAGCCCGAGCCGCTACTGGTCTCCGAAAGCTGAGCGGCGAATGCTCCGCCAATCCCCATACCCATTCGTCTGACCGCAGACAGAGCCGCTGGGCCCGACACCGGCGGCTCGCGTGTCGGACTATAAGGCCTTTAGGACCATGGACCGTTTCAAGCAGTATTTCCCGATCCTGAGCTGGGGGCGTGCATATAACCGCACAGCGCTCTCAAATGATCTGATTGCGGCTGTGATCGTCACGATCATGCTCATCCCGCAATCGCTCGCCTATGCGCTTCTGGCGGGCCTCCCGCCAGAAGCCGGGATCTACGCGTCCATCGTTCCCATTATGCTCTATGCTGTTTTTGGAACCAGCCGCGCCCTAGCCGTGGGACCGGTGGCTGTCGTCTCACTTCTGACCGCGTCCGCCATCGGGCAGGTGGTCGAACAAGGGACCGCGGGATACGCCGCTGCAGCCCTCACCTTGGCGTTTTTGTCTGGCACCTTTCTGGTGATTATGGGCCTTTTCAGGCTTGGCTTTCTTGCAAACTTTCTAAGCCACCCTGTGATTTCCGGCTTCATCACAGCATCGGGGATTCTGATCGCCGCCAGTCAGTTCAAGCACGTCCTGGGCGTCTCGGCGGAGGGGCATTCGCTGCTTGAACTGGGCGCGTCTTTGATCAGCCACCTTCATGAGACCAACCTGATCACCTTGGCGATTGGCGTCTTTGGGATCGGTTTTTTGTTCTGGGTCCGAAAGGGCATGAAACCCGCCCTGCGAGCCTTGGGTCTCAATGCGCGTTTGTCTGACATCCTGACCAAGGCCGGGCCGGTTTTAGCTGTCGCAGCGACGACAGGTCTGGCGTGGGGGCTAAACTTCGAGGACAAGGGCGTCGATCTGGTGGGCGCCGTTCCTCAAGCGCTGCCACCGCTGACCTTGCCGGACTGGTCCCCGGAGATCATTCGCGCTTTGTTCATACCGGCTGTCCTGATTTCGATTATCGGCTTTGTGGAGTCTGTCTCGGTCTCCAAGACGCTGGCGGCTAAGAAACGTCAGCGCATAGATCCCGATCAGGAACTCATCGGGCTCGGCGCCGCCAATCTCGGCGCTGCGTTTACTGGCGGGTATCCCGTGACGGGTGGCTTCGCCCGCTCTGTGGTCAATTTTGATGCAGGCGCAGAGACACCGGCCGCCGGCGCCTTTACCGCCATTGGCCTCGCTATCGCCGCGGTCTCTTTGACGCCTCTTGTGTACTTCCTGCCCAAGGCCACCTTGGCGGCGACGATTATTGTTGCGGTCCTCAGCCTGGTTGATTTTTCAATCCTGAAGTCGACCTGGCGCTACTCAAAATCAGACTTCTTGGCTGTTGCCGTCACGATCATTCTAACACTGGGACTGGGCGTTGAGGTCGGGGTGGCTTCTGGCGTCATACTCTCTCTATTGCTGCACATCACCAAGACCTCCAAACCGCATATCGCCGAAGTGGGGCTGGTTCCAGGCACGCATCATTTCCGCAATATACTGCGCCATGAGGTCGAAACATCACCGTCGCTTCTGACGCTGCGGGTTGATGAGAGCCTGTACTTTGCCAATGCGAACTTTCTGGAGTCACTGGTTCTTGACCGCCTCGCACGCGACGGCGACGATATTCGTGACATCGTCTTGATGTTTTCCGCCGTCAATGATCTCGATTACTCGGCAATGGAGACACTTGAAGCGCTTGATGCGCGTTTAAAGGGTATGGGAGTGCGCCTGCATCTGTCCGAGGTGAAGGGACCTGTCATGGACAAGATGCGCTCAAGCCATTTCCTAGAGGCGCTCTCAGGAAAGATCTATCTGTCTCAGTTTGACGCCTGGGATGCGTTGACGACGGCTCAGGCAGTGGATTAGCGGCAGTTTCGTCGCTCTAAACAACGCTCAAATGCGGGCAGATGTCTATGCGCTGAGGCGTCACGCAACTTTGTGAACACCCCGACAATCTCATGATTGTCGCCTGCTGCAGGGATCAACACCGTATCAAAGAGCCTGACATTATCGCGCTCTGATTTGACGCCTATGGCGCATAAATCCTGCAATGAGGCCGTAAGGGCCGAAGGGTCTGGTTGCGTCCTATCGACCGGAACTTCCAGATCAAATTTTTGATAAAGCCTAAGAAGCGCTTCGATGTGGCGGTTCTCAGCCTCAATAATATTCACAAAAGGACGCTGGCCAGGAAACCGATCAAGTATGAGCCCGTAAGTTTTATAAGCTTTGCGCTCATCTTCCAGTGCGAACGAAAGCGCGTTTATTTGAAGCGGTGTCAGATGCTCCCGAGCTTGATGAGGGGGCGGAACAGACTGGCCCAGATCAGTCTCATTCATTGTGCTTATCCTTATGTAGCGGCGGTTAATATTTGGAACCTTGGGTCTTGCTCTTCACGGAAGCGGCCGAGCCTGCTCGAGCGCCGTTATACCTGCAAGCAACGGTTCATACCATAAACTCGTATATTGAATACTACTTATTATGTGGTACTTTGTAACCCTCAAATAAGCTCCTGCATCCCATTGCGAATTTGGAGCTTCTCAATCTCAATGGAGCTGCGTCATGCGCACACTTGTAATCGCCGCCATCGCCATGCTGGGCGTCGCAATGCCCACCCAAGCTCAATCAGAGTCTTTAGCGCCTGATTTGTTGACCATTCTGACGAGCGATCAGCCCCAGACACAGCTTATGTCTCTGATCCTCACACGTGCCAGCCTCGCTGAAGGATCTCAAGCGCGTATTCTTCTGTGCGATAGTGCGGGCGATCTGGCGCTGCGTGAAGCCCCTGAAACCTCTACACAACCCATGCAGCCTCGAGGGTTTTCGCCGCGCTCAATGCTGGAAGGGCTTATGGCCGATGGAGTCCAAGTACAGGTGTGTGCGATCTACCTGCCCAATAGTGAAGCGACCCAAGACGACTTGCTCGAAGGCGTAAGCGTCGCCACTCCGCCTGAGATCTCTAATGTGATGATGGCGCCAAACACCCGCTTGTTCACATTCTGACCGAGCGGAGCCGAAACATGAAAATCCATCTGGCATATGGTCTGCTGAGCGCACTGACCCTGGTCGCTATCAGTCCCCAATACGCTGTGGCGCAAGATGATTACTCAGACCCCAGAATAGCGATTGATCTGACACAAGCGGAGCAAGCCCATGTCAGATCTCGTATGCTGGACTTGCTGTCGGGCGTTCAGGCGATGACCGAAGCGGCGGCCAATGACGATCTCGATTGGTTTAGGGAAGTGGCGGACCAGCTCAGCAGCACCGCGCATGACCCAGCGACACGGTCCATGCAAACTCATATGCCGGATGGGTTCCGGCAGATCAGCCGGTCTCTCAATCGCGATCTCGCTTCTCTGTCAGAACTCTCCGACGAGACTCCTATGGGTGTTGCTCTGGATCAGTTGGCCATGACGCTCAGCAATTGCACAAGCTGTCACGGCAGCTATCGCGTGACACCGTCAGAAGACTGATCACCCCTCATTCCAACAGCTAGACTGCCAAGCAATGTCAGAAAACTCTCAAATGTCTCAAGCTATTCGCATGTGGGACGAACGTTTCAGAACAGACGAGTATGTCTATGGGACTGCGCCGAATGACTTCCTGGTTCGCGTCGCCGACCAGTTGCCCGAGCAATCCAGGATCTTGGCGCTCGCCGATGGTGAAGGGCGAAATGGGGTTTGGCTCGCAAAACAGGGCCATCATGTTCACTCGGTGGATGGATCCAAGATCGCCCTAGAGAAGGCGAGAGTCTTGGCGGAGCAAGCTGATGTTTCCATTGAGTTTGAGCAGGCCGATTTAATCAACTGGCGCTGGCCGCAAAACCAGTATGACGCCGTTGTTGCGATCTTCATCCAGTTTGCGGGACCAGAGGTGAGACGGCGACTGTTTAAGGACGCGATTGCGTCTCTGAAACCCGGTGGGCTTTTGGTGGTTCAAGGCTACAGGACGGAACAATTAGCGTATGGCACCGGCGGCCCGCCACAAGAAGAGAACCTCTATACCGAGCAATTGCTCAAGTCAGAGCTGTCAGGCTTGGACGTCCTCATGCTGAGCGCGCATGATTGCGTCATCCACGAAGGTATGGGGCACTCTGGAATGTCCGCCCTCATCGATTATGTGGGGCGCAAACCGTGACCGGCTCCAATCATGAGCCGAGTGGTGCTCGGCTCTCTCCGGGAAATACCCAAAGTCAGGTTCGCGTCAGCTAGTCTGCACACATTACGCGTTTTACAGTTAGCCCTGTAGGATGGTCTGATGCGGGTGTTGATAATCGAAGATAATGACCGGCTGTCACTCCTGCTCGCAGAGGGGCTGACCCGACGTGGGTTCAGTTGTGATGTGGCGGGGTCTTTGACCAGCGCGGCGGACCACATCGCCGTGACCGCATACGATGTCCTTGTATTGGATCTTGGCCTGCCGGACGGCGATGGAGTGGACTGGCTGAAATCTTTGCCGGCCCTTCATGCGCCGGTGCTGGTGCTGACGGCGCGCGCCAGTGTGGGCGAGCGGATCATCGGCCTCGACGCCGGGGCGGATGACTACATGGTCAAACCGGCAGATCCTGATGAGATCGCCGCCCGGCTGCGCGCCTTGTTGCGGCGGCCCGGCGCTCGAGAGCCTGCACGGATCGAGGTGGGCGAGCTGACGTTTGATCCGGCGGCGCGCGAGGCCCGGTTCAAGGACGCGCCCTTGCGCCTGGGGCGGCGGGAAGCGGCCTTGCTTGAAGTCCTCATGAAACGACCCGATGCGGTGGTCCCGCGGGAAGCGATCGAGACCGCGCTTTACAGCTGGGATGATGCTGTCAGTGCGAATGCTCTGGAAGCCACGGCTTCACGCCTGCGCCGTCGCCTCGCGGACGCCGGGGCGGGAGGACTGATCCATGTGGTGCGCGGCGTGGGCTATTATCTCGGGGAGGTCGCAAATTGACCTCTGTGCGCCGCATGCTCGTTTCCGGTTTCCTGGTCAGCGCCTTCATTGGGGCGCTGGTGCTCATTGTGCTTGTGGGATTGGAGTACGGGTTTTTCTCCCGCACGCCGCCGCCGTTGAACGCCACATTGACCGAGATCCTGGAGCATGTCGTGATCCCGCTGCTGGTCTTTGTCGGCCTGTCCATGGCGGGCAGCATTCTTGTGATCAACGCGGCGGCGCGGCGGCTCAAGACGGTGGCGGACCTGGCCAATGAAGCCAGCACGCGCGGCGAAGCTTTTCAGGCGCCGCTCGAGGCGTTGCCACGTGAAATCCACCCTTTCGCTGAAGCGGTCAATCGTTTGACAGACCGTTTGGACCGCCATGCGCGCCAGCAGGAAGCCTTCGCGGCAGACGCGGCGCATGAGCTCAAGACGCCGCTTTCGGTTCTGGCGCTGGAGCTTGACCGTCTGCCCCAGGACACCGCGGTCGCCCTGAAGGCGCAGGTCCATGCATTGTCTGCACTGATTGACCAGCTTCTGCTGCTCGCCCGATCCAATAATCCGGGCGGCCAAAATCCGGTTGATCTGGATGCACTGGGCAAGCGAGTTGTCGCCGATCTTGCGCCCCGCGCCATCCATGACGGGAAATCGCTTTCCTATGAAGATGCGGGGCCGGTGCGAATCTGTGGCCTTGAGGAAGCGCTTGCCAGCGCCTTGAGAACCCTGGTGGACAACGCTTTGCGCGAAACCCCGGCTGGTGGAGAGGTTGTCGTCCGAGCGGGCCCCGGGGCGCAAGTCACGGTGCTCGATGGCGGCGCCGGACTTGATGCGTCCGCGCTTGAGCGCTTCAAGGCCCGTGGAGTCCGCGCGGACCAGGGGGCTACAGGCAGCGCCGGCCTCGGGTTGGCGATTGCGGACCGGATTGCAGAAGCCCATGACGGCGAGCTTGAAACTTGCCGCCCTGAAGAAACGGGGCTCAGAATCCGGTTCAATCGCAGCCTCCCGCCTCAAGACTGATCCTCGAAATCAGACCTGTCAGCTTCGCGTCAGCTCCGCGTCGCACGCTGGGTGTGTCGCCCGTCAAAGGACGGGTCGCGCTTGAGCGGTGTGGAGAAGAAGTTTCATGTGCCTTGCTAGCGTTCTGGCTTGTTCTGGACGAACTTTGCGCGGGCTGATTGTCGCTGTTGTGCTGGCGCCGGTTTCAATCACCGCACATGCGCAAGCCCCGTCAAACTCCGTCCCGATTTCTCCGGCGTCTCGTCTGGGCCTCGGCATCGAAACGGTGGAAGCGAGATCCGCCATGACGGCCGACGGCGTGATCCTGACAGGGGAGATTGTTGTGCCGCCGCAATCGCGGCGCGCTGTCGTTGCGCCGGCGACAATGATTGTCGCCGAGACATTGGTCCTGCCTGGGCAAAGGGTGTCGGCTGACGATCCTGTCCAGGTCCTCTCCAGCCCGGGTCTTGAGGAGCTCCGCGCGCAGCTGGACGTTCTCGGACTGGAAGCCGAGCATGCGCAGGAGCTGGCGCAGCGCGCTGAAGCGCTGCTCGAAGCCGGCCTGACAACAGGCGAGGACCTGCATGAGCGTCGTCTGACGGCGACCTCGACCCGCCTGGAACTGGATGCAATGCGCGCCCGCTTTGGCGCTTTCGAGGCTCGCTCGGTGGCTGGTCAGTTTCTGGTGCGCGCGCCTGCAGATGGCGTGCTGGCCGAGATCAACACAGAGCCCGGTTTTCGCCTGGAAGAAGGCGCCGTCATTTTCGCGATCAATACCGACGATGCAGTCTGGGCGCGGCTTCATGTGCCTGCCCGCCTGTCTGATGGTTTGTCTGAAGGGGGGGGAGTTCGCGTCCCCGGCCAATCAGGGACCGGTCAGATCGTGGCGGTTGATACCATGATCGATCCCGCCCGCCGGGCTGTGACGGTGCATGTGGCCTTGCCCACAGGCGTGAACGGACGCCCCGGCTCTTTGATTGATGTGCTGCTGCCTGTGGCCGGGGAGCGCCAGGGGCTGAGCCTTCCCGCCCGAGCCATCGTCAGGCTGGCGGGCGAAGATCATGTGTTTGTTGACCGGGGCGAAGCCTTCCAGGCCGTCGCTGTTCGGGTTCTGACCAGAACGCGCGACGCTGTGACGGTTGAACCGGGACCGGTGACTGAAGGCGATCAGGTCGCCGTTTCAGGGCTGGCGGCGCTCAAGAACCAGCTTGAAGGCGGCTAGACATGTTGAACCGTTTGATCGCCTTCGCCCTGAGCCAGCGCCTTTTCATTCTGGGCGCAGCTTTCGCGCTCGCCGTCGCGGGCGCCATTGCCGGCCTGCGCTTGCCGATTGATGCCTTCCCTGAAATCGCTCCGACCCAGGTCAAGATTATCCTCAAAGCGCCCGGCATGACTCCGGAAGAGGTCGAGGCCCGGGTGGTCACGCCCTTGGAAATGGAATTGCTGGGCATACCGAACCAGACCGTCATGCGCGCCAAGGCGAAATACGCCATTGCCGACATCACGATTGATTTTGAAGACGGCACGGACGTCTATTGGGCGCGTCAGCAGGTTTCCGAACGCCTGGCCTCTGTGCGGGCCAGCATGCCCGACACTGTGGAGGGCGGGCTGGCGCCGATCTCAACGGCCCTGTCCGAGCTGTATATGTTCACGCTGGAGGGCGGGGGGCTGTCTCTGGAAGAGCGACGCTCCATCCTGGACTGGGTAATCCGACCCAGCCTGCGCACCTTGCCCGGCGTTGCAGATGTCAATGCGCTGGGCGGGCGGGTGCGGACCTTTGAAATAGTGCCCGATGAAGCCGCCATGGCTGCCGCAGGGGTCAGCGTCTCCCAACTGCGCGATGTTCTGCAAGCGAATAACCGCAATGACGGCGCAGGGCGCATCAATGACGGCGAGGAAGCGCTGGTCGTAAGAAGCCTGGGCGCCACGGAAAGCCTTGAAGACATCGCCGCGCTTGTGGTGCGCAGCGATGTCGAGGCGCCGGTCAGGGTGAGCGATATTGCGCAGGTGCGGATTGGTTCGCTGACACGCTATGGGTCTGTGACCAAGGATGGCGAAGGCGAGGCTGTCCAGGGCATTGTCGTGGCGTTGCGCGGTGCAGATGCGCGCGCCGTGGTGAGCCGCGTCCAAGAACGTCTGACCGATCTTGAACAAAGTTTCCCGGACGGATTGCGGGTTGTTCCGTTCTACGACCGCTCGGATCTGATTGAACGGGCGGTGGGCACGGTGTCTGAAGCCCTGCTGATCGCCAGTGCATTGGTTGTGGCCATTCTGGTGTTGTTCCTGGGCAATCTGCGCGCTGCGCTGGTCGTGACGCTGATCCTGCCCTTCTCGGCGCTGATGACGTTTCTGCTGATGCAGATGGTGGGACTTTCCGCCAATTTGATGAGCCTTGGCGGCCTCGCCATCGCCATCGGCATGATTGTGGACGGCGCGATAGTGGTGACGGAAAACACTGTCGAACGCCTGAATGAGCGACAGTCTGAGAACCGGCTTCATACCGTCTATCGCGCCGCGAGCGAGGTAGCGACGCCTACGGCCGCAGGCACGCTGATTATCTGCCTGGTCTTTATTCCCTTGATCTCGTTGCAAGGGCTTGAGGGCAAGCTGTTCTCTCCGGTGGCGCTAACCATCGTGTTTGCGCTGGGCGGCGCCATGCTCTTGGCGATGACGCTGATCCCGGTGCTCGCCGCTTTCACGCTCAAGGCGGGACGCGGCGATGAGGCGTTCATCATGCGCGTCTTGGGGCCGGCTTTTGAATGGTCGCTGGGACGCGCTCTGAAAGCGCCCATCATCATTTATGTAATCACCGCTCTGGGCGTCGGGCTCGCTGCGATCAGTTATCTCAGCGCCGGCAAGATATTCATGCCCACCATGAACGAAGGCGCTGTGGTGATGCAGCTCGCGAGTCTGCCGTCCATCAATCTCGACCAGAGCCAAGCGGATGATTTGCGCATTGAAGCGGCCTTGATCGAGCGCGTGCCGGAAGTGCGCCATGTCATCGCGCGTGTCGGATCGGACGAGCTTGGCCTTGATCCCATGAGCCTGAACGAAAGCGACGCTTTTCTGCAGCTGGCCCCGCGTGAAGACTGGCGCGGGCCGGATACGGACTGGCTGGTCGGGGAAATGAGGGCGGTTCTGGACGATTTTCCCGGCATTGAATCCTCCTTCACCCAACCTATCGAGATGCGCGTGTCCGAGATGCTCACCGGCTCTCGCGGGGATCTGGCGATCAAGATTTTCGGTCCGGACGCAGACACTCTGGCCAGGATCGCCGGGGAGGTGGAAACCGCAGTGGCTGAAGTCGAAGGCGCCGCTGATGTCTTCACCACCTCCAATGATCTGGCGGAGTATCTGCAGGTCTCGATCGATCCGGAACGGGCGGGGCGTTACGGCTTCGACGTCATCAGCACGCAAAATGAGTTGCGCAGTCGTCTGGAAGGTCTGGGCGCTGGCGAGGTCATCGAGCCGGGACGCCGGACGCCGATCATGATCCGATCCGATCGGCGTTATCGTGACACGCCCTGGGGGTTCGAGGATTTGCGCATCGCTGCGCCAGATGGCGGCGAGGTGCGGCTGAGCGATATCGCCCGTGTTGAACGAGCCGAGGGACTGGCGGTCGTCGACCGTGAGAACGGGTCACGCTATGCCGTGGTGCAGGCATTTGTGTCAGGCCGGGACCTTGTGGGCTTTGTCGAGGATGCACAGACAGCGGTCGAGGCGTTGGGGGCGTTGCCGGCCGGCTATCGGATTGAATGGGGCGGTGAGTTCGAGAACCAGCGTCGGGCGGCGGCGCGCCTGAGCCTGATGGTGCCCGTCGCGCTGGTGCTGATCTTCATCGTCCTCTTCGTGACGCTGCGCTCGGTGCGCCAGTCGCTGTTGATCCTGGCCAATATCCCTTTCGCGCTGGTGGGCGGCGTCATCGCATTGCGTCTGTCCGGGGAATACCTCTCGGTTCCCGCTTCTGTCGGTTTCATCGCACTTTTGGGCATCGCGGTGTTGAATGGCCTCGTGCTGATTACCCATTTCAATGATCTGCGCGCTCAGGGCAGGGCTGTTGAAGAGATCGTCCTGAAAGGGACGCGACGACGCCTGCGCCCTGTTTTGATGACAGCGACAACCGCCGCTTTCGGCCTGGCGCCTTTGTTGTTCGCCTCGGGCCCCGGGGCCGAGATCCAGCGCCCTCTGGCTGTGGTTGTCATTGGGGGGCTCGTCTCCTCCACACTTCTGACCCTTTACCTCCTGCCTCTGCTCTATCGCCGTTTCGGCGTTGAGACGGGTCTGGACGTCGAACCTACGGAGGTCGCCCGATGGGTCCGTCCCTATGCAAGCTAAGCCTTGTCTGTCCACGCGACATCAAAACAGCCCTGGCTGACATTCTGGATGATCTGACAGACGCCGTCCCCGGCTACACCATGCTGCCCTGTGAAGGGCGGGGTGCTGACATGCATCTCGCCAGCGCGGGCGAACGCGTGCGCGGCGCGATGCAGGCCGTGCAGTTCCTGATGATCCTGCCGCGCGGAGACGTTGAGACCATTCTCGATACAGTCGCTGCGCGCTGTCCGCGTCGACAAATCGCTTACTGGATTGAACCTGTTGAAGAGTTTGGACGACTGATATGAGCTATGCCTTTCCCGCCCTGTTGCTCGTCGGTGCATTGTTCCTATCGCCGCTGGCTCAGGCCCAGTCTGCAGAAGAGCAGGTGCGCGCTGCATTGGAGGCGGCGCCTTCGGTTGCGGTCGCCCGATCAGAGCGGGAGGTCGCCTTGGCTCGGGCCGAGCAGCGCGATATCGGCGAGTATGAAACCAGTCTCGATGCAGGCTTCGCCCGGCGTCAGGCCGAATCCGCTTCTGACACCAGTGAGTGGCAGGTGGGCGTGACGCGCAGTTTTCGGTGGCCCCAGAAACGCCGCCTGGACCATGAGCTGGCCCGCACGGAAATGGCTATGGCGGATGCGTCCTATGAGGCGGCCTGGCAAGGCGAAGCGCTTGAATGGGTCAGTCTCTGGGGCCAGTGGGATCAGGCGCGCGCTCTGGAAGCGATCATGGCCCGTCGGCTCGAGGATGCCCGCGCGCGACGCGACGCAGAAGCGATCAGGGTCGATCAGAACCGGGGGCGGGGTGTCGATCTTGACCGATTGGAACGCGATCTGTCCCTGGCCGCCGCAGCCCTGCAGGGCGCGCAAACGGACCAAGAACTCACCCGTTTGGCGCTTGAGGCGCGTTTCCCGGGCACAGCGCGTCCAGAACTGGGGCAAGGGCTGCTCTCTGAAACATGCACGCTTTCACAAGACACCGAAGGCGCTCTGTCCGCCATATTGGCGGCGAACCCGCAATTGCATGTCGCGCGTCTGGAGCTGAACCATGCTGAGTTGATGCGTCAACGCGCTGAATATGACCGGCGAGCGGACCTTCAACTTGGTCTTCAGGTCTTCAGTGAACAAGATGGTCGTGAGACCGGCGTGGGCGTTGGCGTGTCCTTGCCGATTACAGGCGGGCTGAGAGCCGCGCGTCTTTCTGAGGCGGCCAGCGCCCAAGGCGGGCGGGTCGCAAGTCTCGCTGTGGCTGAGGCGGCTATCCGTCGTCAGGCGCTGGAGCTGATTGCCCGCACTATCCGCAGTGAGCGCCAGGTGGAGCAGACGCGGGAGGCTGTCACCGCGGCGGAACGGGTTCTGGCTCGGCTGGAACGCGGGCGCGATCTGGAAGCGGTGACGGTTCTCGACACGCTCGAAGCTCGTAGCGCTTTTTGGGGCGCTCGTGAGGCGGAAATCGCGGCAAGTTCGGACAGGCTCAAAACTCAATTGCTGACCGCCATTCGTTTAGGATGCATTCTAAGTGTCGATGGCTGAATCATCACTTCATCAATACCTAAGCTGATGGGGCCTACTGCCGGTTCATCCCGGAAGCTGACTTAGCAGATAGCGGGCGTTATTTAGTTTGACGTGTTGCAGCACAAGAGAAGAGCTTTCTTACGAATAATCGTTCTTGAATTAGGCATATTTCCGGATGCGCTAAGCGTGAAATCCCAACTTCATACATGGCCTTCTCTTGAAAATTATGAGCTGGGTGATGCTGCTGCGCTGAGGCAATCGCCTAGTAGCGATTGTATCAAGCCGAAGGACTGCCCCTACAATTGAAGAAGCTTATTTTTGCGACTTTCACATATGAAAGATCGCCAGATAGCGATTAATAATTATGTAGTTAGCAGCGTTCTGAGCCCCAAGCGGAATGCAAGCCTTCATTTGCCCAAAATGAATACCATGCTATCATGGTTCCATGCCATGGGGGGGGGCAATATGCCAATTGCGTCATCAACGGAGCACGAAGAGAACCTTCAAATCTCCGTTCCTCACTCCACGAAGAAAAGCCTGAAAATACGATCGGCGGAAACTGGCGATCCTATGAGGGTGATCGTCCTGAAAGCCCTTGCTGCCGCTGGTATTGAGGTTCCTGAAGAGGAGCTGAAGGATCGGAGGAAGGTAAAATGACGACTGCGAGCACCACGACAGAGGCCCAAGTGGGCCATCACCTTACAACGAAACCGAGTGCCACTGTCGTCGACCTGTTTTGCGGTGCCGGCGGTCTGTCGCACGGCTTTCACTCTGAAGGATTCGACATCGTCGGAGGTATCGATACCGACGAAGCGTGCCGATATGCTTTTGAGCACAACAATGATGCGCCATTCATCAGACGCGACGTTGCGAAATTAACAGGGCCAGAAATCGAAGGATTGTTCATTCCGGGCAAACGTCGTGTTTTGGTGGGCTGCGCGCCTTGTCAGCCGTTCTCGACATACAACCAGAAAAACGACGATCCGAAGTGGAAGCTGCTTTCGTATTTCGGCGATCTTATCGATCAGGTTCGACCTGACGTCGTTTCCATGGAGAACGTCCCACGACTTCTGAACTTCAAAGAAGGTGCCGTCTTTCGGCAGTTCGTGGGGCGCCTCGAAGCGGCCGGCTATCACGTCGTCTGGAAAGTTCTCTACGGCCCAGATTTCGGCCTAGCGCAAACGAGACACAGACTGGTCCTATTGGCGTCTCAGGTAGGCCCTATCGCACTGCCTGTGCCTACGCACGAGGATAGACCACGCACGGTCAGGGACGAAATCGGTGCTTTACCACCGCTCGGCCATGGCGAAGCGAATGACGTTGACCCGCTTCATTGCTCTAGTCGCTTGTCGGAAATTAACGTCCGCAGAATCAGCGCGTCCAAGCCTGGAGGAACGTGGAGGGATTGGGACGACGACCTGATCGCCAAGTGCCATAAAGCAGAAACAGGTCGAGGCTATTCTTCAGTCTATGGACGCATGAAGTGGGACGAACCGTCACCTACAATCACCACACAGTTCTTCGGCTTCGGCAATGGTCGTTTCGGCCATCCCGAACAGCCGAGGGCGTTGTCGTTGCGCGAGGGAGCGATGCTGCAAGGGTTTCCTCGTGACTACGAGTTCGTGCCCCCTGGAGAACGGATTCAATTCAAGGCCGTTGGTCGGTTGATCGGAAATGCCGTGCCCGTCAAGCTGGCGGCAGCTATCGCGCGCGCGGTGCGGACGCATTTGGAGAATGTGGGATGACGGAGCCACGGGAACTGGTCATGACGATCAGCCTCAATGCGTTGGAGCACTTGGGGATCAATCTTTATAGCAACATTCCTGCGGTTCTATCGGAAGTCGTCGCCAACGCATGGGATGCTGACGCAAAGAAGGTTCAGGTCACGATCGACAAGGTGGCCGAGACCATCACCATTGAAGATGACGGCACGGGGATGGATCGCGATGGCGTCATCGACCGCTTCTTGACGGTAGGATTTAAACGGCGCGACGAGCTAGGAGATGTCACGGCTCTTGGGCGAAAGCCAATGGGACGCAAGGGCATCGGGAAACTGTCCATCTTCTCTGTCGCTCAGGTGGCCGAAGTCTTCACGACGCTGGACGGCGACCGAACCGCCTTTCGCATGGACAGGGAAGTCATACGGAAGGCGATCGCCGGCAAGGGAGACAATACCTACAAGCCAGATGAACTGACCGACTGGCCTTCCGACTTACAGGCCGGCACAAGAATCGTGTTGTCGAAGATCTCCAAGTCCTTGTCAGGAATGACGGTCGAAGGGTTGAAGCGAAGGGTTGCTCGCCGGTTTTCGGTAATTGGGCCGAAGAACAATTTCGTCGTAGAGATCAACGGCAACGCGGTCGGCCCGGATGACCGTGGTTATCACAACGCGCTCCAATACCTTTGGACGTATGGGGATCAGAATACATTCGCCAGTTCATGCAGCAACCTAGAACGGCCTGCAGAGCCGAGACTGACCGCCATCAACGACGAATTGAATAAGGCAGGCATCAGCCTCACGGGTTGGATCGGGACGGTCTCCAGTCCAAGCCAGCTTAAAGATGAGGAGGGCGACAATCTCAACAGGGTCGCGATTTTCATGCGCGGGAAGATGGCCCAAGAGGACATTCTTGATATTTTCGGTCAGAAGGAAATTTACGCCGACTACGTCATTGGCGAGCTTCATTGCGAAGAATTGGATGTCGACGAGAAAGGTGACATTGCGACGAGTAGCCGCCAATCACTCAAGGAAGACGATCCGCGCTTCGAGGCGCTGCGCCGCATCGTTCTGTCCGAACTTCGTTATATCGCAAGCCGCTGGAGTGATTGGCGGCGGAGCGATGGAGCCAAGGTCGCGATGACTGTGCCAGCAGTGTCGAATTGGCTCAGCAGCCTAAAAGGCGACACGAAGAAGAAAGCCGAGCGTTGGATTGGCCGGCTCAACACGATTCGCTCGCAAGGCGATACGGACAAAAAAGAGCTGCTCAAGGCGTCGATACTTGCCTTTGAGAGCTATCGACGCAAGGAAGAATTGGATCGTCTGGATGACATCAAAGACGAATCCATGGAGCAAATTCTTGATATATTCAAGAATATAGATGACTTAGAACTCAGCTACTACGGTCAAATTGTAAAGCTTAGAATCGGGGTTGTTCGAGCGCTTCAGGAAAAACTCAAGCAAAATGATAAAGAATTGGTCTTAAGGGATTATATATTCGAGCATCTTTGGCTCCTTGATCCATCTTGGGAGCGAGCAAAGGGCACGGAGCACGCTGAGACGCTCATAAACAAGTTTCTCAAAGAGGACTCAGCAGCCTTGAAGGGCAATGAGAAGACAGGCCGTATTGACATTGGCTATCGGACAGCGGGAGGCAAGCACGTCATCATTGAGCTAAAGCGTGCTTCCGTTTCTGTACCACTAGACGATTTGACTAAGCAGGTTCGGAAGTATCGCGATGGTGCGAGACGATTGCTGCGCACCACAGATTATGCCGGCTGGCCCATTGAAATCATTTGTCTAATCGGAAAACCCCCACCGGAATGGGACGATGTCGATGGCACAGGGCCGCAAGGTGTAATCGATGCGCTGAAAAACGTAGATGCCCGGATCGTTTTTTACGACCAACTCCTCACCAATTCACAGCGCGCGTATGCCGATTATCTGACGGAGCACGTAAAGGTCGATAAGCTTTGGGGGGTGTTCGAAGCTATCGATAACTTCTCCCCTCCTGACAAGGAATGAGCGCCGAGATCAATCCTACACAAAGTCGTATAATGTGAGCGCATTGCGTACCCGTCACCGCTGTGAGCACCCGAACTTTCACCACGAGCTAATGTCCGCTTTTGCGCCAAAGCGGACTCTTATGTGCCATCGCATTGGGTAGTTTAACAAACAGCGCCTTTAACTACCTTTATTGGGTTGCGCGCATGCACCCAATCTCTTTCCCAGCCACGAATTGTGAAGCAGGCAAATCAGTTTCAAGCTGATAAAAAATGCAGCGAGAAAGCTGTTTTTCTTGCAATTTTAAAAAATTTGAAGTATAAAGACAAAATGAATGCACGGGGTGCATTTCTCTCCGAAAATTTAGCTTGATTTTAGCACACATCGCACGTGCGCGACATCACGTGTGCTTAATGATGCTGTTCAAGTTAAGAGCAGGCCGTGTTTAGCCTGCCCAGGTTTCGGTAAATCGTCCGCAGCATGACAATTCGCTTTCAATGCAGCGCATCGTACATGCTGACAAAATCCCACCAAAAATCTTAGCACCAAAATCTATGACCACCGGTCATCGATCCAGTGTGCTCATAACTCGCAAGAGAGAAATATGAAAATTATAGGCTACCAATACCCTGATGAGGGCCACGTCCTCGCTTCGCTACAACCCCACCTCTGGGATAAGCTGAACCCCCGCCGGAAACCTGAGTGGATCACGGGGCGCAAGGTCACCGCAGATCAGCCGGTGCCTACCATAATTAGGGAGTCGGGCGGCGTATACCGTAGGTTCCTTACAGTTTCAGGGTTGCCCGGGTTAAATGTAATGCCGCGGCTGAACACAGACATCGATGTGCACAATCAGAAGCGCGGCATTCTGCCGATAGCCAGCTTCGTCTATGACCATTTGAGCCGCAAACCCTCTGACCCTTACAGGACAGTAAGGCCGGGCAATGGGCGAGATGTCTTTTACATCGCCGGAACCTACGACCTTAAACCTGGCTCTATGGAACCAGATTGTTTCTACCCGAAATTGGTTCGCTCAAGTGACGGCCTCGGACACGTAAGCTATTGGGAGCCCCTCTTCATCGATCCACACCAAGCACAGCAATGGCTTAACCCATGGCACAACCCGGATTTCGACCTCAAAGGCCGAGCATTTGGGTTTTTCCAGTTCGGTAAGACTGAGCAGTTCGCCTAAACCTGGGACAGCACGCATAAGGGCACTGCAACAGAGATAGGCTCAAACAGCCTTATCTCTCAATCAGCAAGCCTTTTGAGGGATCATAGACGAAGTCGTCTCTGCTCCCTTCCCTGAACTTCTCAATACCCTGGTCGATCACAAACAGTGGTACCTGGAACCACTCGCGCGGCTCAACGGGATTTCCAAACCGATCCGGGATGGAAATCTCGAGCCGAGCGGGCTCAAAGACGCGGTGCATCAAGCGCTCGAACTTCTTGCGATTGATGTTGAACAACTCATAGGTCGCGACGACTTCGACCTCTGCCAATAGAGAGGTCGCACCAGCGATACGCGCCTCCTCGCTGCCTCACGTCACGCCGATCTTGTGGAGCACCTCACGGTTCTCTGCGACCACTGGATTGGTCGACTTGCTGCGTAGGACATAGATTATTCCGCTCGCGAGATCCTCTTCCTCCAGAGCGTCACCAAATAGGGGGCCGGCCGTTCGATCTGTAATGCGCCGGCTGGTCTCGTCCTTATAGATTGCGCGCTAAAGTGACCGGAAAAGCAAACTGTTTTCGCCCTCATTTGATCAAATCACGCGCAAACGGCCGTACATCTATCCATGCGGCAGCCAGATGCGCGCTCCATGGCGGTTCACGAGCTCATTTCCAGAACGCTTTCGCTCCGTCAACGCGGCGCTGACAGAACGAAAAATAGCAACCTTTTCAATTAATTGACTTGACTCTAGTCCGCTCCCCAGCACACGATATCATCGTTGCCGCCTCACCTGGAAAGACACTTCTAAGGTGAGCTGCTTCATGAAAGGACGGCTCACTCAAATCCGGTCTTCACCTCCACGCGGTTTAGCTCATTGCGTCTGGACAGGGCTGAGAAACACGAACAGCGAGATCATTTCCCAATGACTGACCAAGTCGATATTTCGCACTGGCGGATGATTGTAAAATCCTTGGGCAAGGCTCTGCAGGATCGCAAAGTTGAGCTGTCAGAGGATGATCTGGCTTACGTCGCTCGGTTCTTCCTGGAGCATCTTGAAAGCCGATCTTTGCATGTGGTTCCGGCGACCCCGAGCAAACGGATGCTCGAGGCGTCCATGAATGCGCTAAGCGCCTCCAATCGACCGACCGTCCGGAACATCGGCACCAAGCGCAAGCATCGCTGGCGCCTTGCTGCCTCACTGAAGGCCGCCCCGAGCTGGCGCGAAGGCGCAAGGGCGGAAGGTTATATGCCCCTCAGCCCAAGCGCGGCTGCGGACTAGCGCAGCCGGCGCTTCCGCCGCACGCCCTGCCCTCAACTTACCAATACCACAACGGCCTCCGGCGGCAGCACGCGTATTACCGGAATTGTCCGGGTTACTGGAGGCTCAGCAATGCGAGCTTTCCACTCAGCATCCGTCAGATGCCGTTCGTTCCAGACATAACCCGTATCCGCACTGCGCACATTGATACAACGGGTCAATGCCTGGTCCTGGAGGTAGGCTACGGCATTGCGAGCACGATGGGCAGGGGAACGATCTGCAACCACTCCCTGACTTTCATCCTCTTCCGCCAACGCCTCCACTATGACATCCATGGATACCGGAACGTCAGCTTCATCGAGCAAGCGACCAATGATCTCCAGGTCTGACCGCACCGTATCCAGGCGCGTATCCTCCCATTGCAGCTCGTATGAGAAGGTCCAAACGAAGTTCGCGTTATCAAGTTCGAACATCGGCCGATGTCCATTCTTCGTAACGCGATCGGTGCTCAAATCGGACAAGTCGATCAAATTGGCGATCGGCCCTTCAACCGTCACCCTTAAATCACCAGAGCCTCGACCATCTTTCTGAGGGCCAATGGGTGTCAGTACAATGCGACTGACGAGCCCGCGCAGCAGTTCTTTAGCGCGAGCCGCCTCCGCCTCATCCGCTTGGAGGTTTGCACTGAGCTCATCGATTGTGTCTGAGATTGCAGCGATAATCTCATCGGTCTCACCAATAGGCACAGGTGGCGGCGTGCGCTGGATCTGGGTTTCCAATTGTCGCTTTTCTGCGCCAAGTTGATCCAGCTTTTTGATTAGCATTTGGCTCGCATATACAGATTCGCTCGCGTTAGAGAGCTGGTCGGTCAGGTTGCTGATACGAGCTTCGACATCCTGAAGAGCGGCGGTCTGGCTCTCGAGTTTTTCGGCTTGGTCCGCATGCGCGCGCTGGACTTCATCGCGGAACGCATCAAGCGCTGGCCCGAGCACTGCCGTGTCCAGGATATGCTGCTTGATTTTTTGAAAGACGGTTTCTTCAACGGCTTCACGGAAAACTCGCCGCGTATTTGTACAGATACCCTTATCACGCCGCCCAGTACACAGATACTTCCCACCAGACACGATCGCTGTTGAGCCGCACTCGCCACAGAACACCATGCCACTGAATGCGAAGCGATTGCGCTTTTTTCGGAAGAATGGCCGATCCAGATGTTCTGCGAGACGCGCCTGATTTCGATCCCAGAGCTCTTGATCGATGATCCTAAGCTCCGGGTGATCCGATATCAGTCTTTCAGTTTCGGACTTGAACGTCATTTTTACTTCGCCCTTGCGGAAGCGACGGTGCGTTTTCCTGAACTGAAATTGTCCGATGTAAATTGGATTTCTAAGAATCCCGATCCCACCCTGGCGATTGCCAAGGAGAGCGCCTGGCCTCCAGAGTTTACCTTTGGGACTCGGAACGCCTTCAGCATTCAGGGTCTTGCAAATCTCGAACGTGGTTCGTCCTGCGTCGAACTCATGGTGAATTCTCTGAACAATTTCAGCCTTATCAGGGTCTATTTCACGGAGGCCATTAATGGGCTCTCCTCGATCATCGAATTTTGCCACCTTGCGATAACCGTAAGCCACTGAGCCTGACATACGCCCTTGGCTAATAGCGAGCTCTTGGCCGCGTTTGGATTTCGCAACGTTCTGCTTGATGAACTGCTGGTTCTGTACGGCTTTAAAGGCGAGTTCGATGTCAGAGACGACACCCCCACTGACCGTACACAGCACCACTTCGAGCTCTTCGAGCTGCTTTGCGATAAAATGCATATCAGCTGCATCGCGACTGGCACGGTCAATATCCTCGACAAGGAGCACATCGAACTCACCCAATTCGGCAGCCTGCAGCATCTTGAACAAACCAGCACGGCCGTGGGTTGTGGTACCAGATCGTTCGGCATCGCTATAGCGCCCAACCTCCCGCCAGCCACGTTCAGAGGCGTAATTCGCACAAAGGCGCTCTTGGCCATCAATTGAGTTCTGGTTCTGCCTGTCAGTCGAGTAACGGCTGTAGAACGCGACCCGACTGCCGCTTGGCGGCATGCTTTGCATAGAACCTATTCCTTCTGGGGTTCATCGCCATTTGCGGAGACGACATAAGTCCTCGCTGATAGGCGAGCTATTGAGACTGATAGCGGCATCAGACTCGCAGCGAGCGGATCCATAGACCTGCTCAATTCAGCCTCTTGGCGCTGACGACGGTTTCGTTGAAGCGTTGTGAGGATGTGGTGACTGCTGAGTTCGAGTTCGGATGCCATTGTTTTTGTCTCCGTGCTTTTCATTGAGAAATTCTATTTTCTCGATGAAAAGTCGTCAACTTAGATTTTGATACGTATCATCCTTCTGCTAACTGCTTAGCGTCTCAAAAGCGAGTGAGGGTTTGGCGCCTGTGATTTTTCAATTCGAACAGAGCATCCACGGGCCGGCACGTATCGCCGAGATGACTGGACTCTCTATGGACGGACAGAGGAACTGGCGACTGCGCGGCCACCTCCCGCCCAGCGACGGCCCGAGAGGGAAAATGACAAGTTCGGCAGTCGCAGCCTTGGCAGTCCGTTCGCTTGCTGCTGATCTAGGCGTTCCCGCCAAGGAGAGTGCCTCTTTAGGCGAAACAGCAGGACCAAGCGTTCTCTACTCAGCGCTCTTAAACTTTCCTCAAGCCGCTATTCAGCTGATCGGATCCCCCCACAAAAAGAAAGCATTCTGGCAGGAATTCGAAGGCAGTACGGATCATGCCGGGTTCATCTCCGGGCTCGAACCTCAACAACCATCGTCGGCGATATGCTGGCACGACAACGATTCACCCAGATTTCTACAAACGCCAAACTCAGGCCTCGTTGAAGGCTTTGACGTGACTTTTCGCCAAATCAGCCTTCCAGGGGTGGGGGCGAGGCTTGTGCGGTTTGCAGGGCAGCCGCTTTTTACCGTCCACATTTCAGACGATTAACTTAATCGAGGAATGGACACTCAGACGTAGAGACGCGTTTTTGGGCTTCGACCCACTCCAAAAGGTCAACGATATCGTAAGCGACACGGCGCCCGATCTTGACGAAGCGAGGCCCGCCACCAGTAAGGCGAAGTTTGTTTAAATAGCTGGCGCTGAGATTGAAACGTTCGGCGACTTGCGCCGTGTTGAGCAAAATGGGGGGTGAGACAGTCATTGATCATCCTATTCCTTGCAATCGCAGGCAACGCGATCGGCAGAGAGGAAATAAGCTCAATTTTCAGCCTCTTATTATCCCTTCAATAAACTGGCTTAGGTATTTCCCGGACATGCTCCAAATGGGGCACTAGCTTTTTTTCGGCGGACGCCCTGGCTTACCCTTACGGCTCCGAGCCATAAAACGACCCTCATCTTCCCACTCTACAAATTTGTTACGAAAGTGCTCGTACCCGGGGAGTGAGGCAGAGAGCTCCCCATTACGTTGGGCCTCAATAATGGCGTTATAAATCTTCTCGATCCCTAGGTTGCGCATTGTCGGCATGTTTTCTTCAAGCCAACTGATAGCGGCACCATACCAACGGGCTTCCGCTTCCTCTCTACGAAGCTGCCCCTCAAATTTGCCTTTGAGCTGGCGAATTTCTTGAGTTTGGTCCCACCGTTCAACGTGGGATGCGAAACGACGCGCTACAAACTCTGCTGAAACTGCACCTGCATCGTACGACGCTCTTAGCGAATCCAGAACAAAGTCTCTGGCGGAACCACTCTCAAAAGTCTCTCTGACTACTTCTAGGGAGCGCAAAAGCGCACTCACAGCAAGGGCCCAGTGAATAGGGGCTCCCGGAGGAAAATGTTCATAGAATTTGGGGTTAGATTTTACACTTCCCCAAGTATCACTGACCGGCTTTTGAAAGGTCTCACCTTCTGTTAGAATCGCGCGTGCGATCGTATAAAGCGGATCTCCTGGGAAATGAGCCGCTATACGAGCGCCTTTCGGCACATACGCCCAACATAATGCCTCACTCCGCCAAACCCACGCTAAAGCCAGCTTCTGGGATGCATTGCCAAAGCTAGGGAAATTATAAGCTTGGAAAATGGTATTGATCGCATCTGAAGCTTCGGCGCGACCCTCCACGCTCTGAAAGTCTGCGAACTCCCATTGTTGATACATCAATTGTAAAACTTGGACGCCATCAGCATCGGCGTTGAGATGAGCGCCTACCTGGTCAAAGCCCTTCCCCATGACCAGCCTGTCAGATCGCGAGCGAACCTGTTTGAAATCGTCCAGCAACCAGCCATACTCGCCATTATTTAGAGACAGTTCCGCCCCAGGCGGTGGTGGCATCTTCAGCGTTGTTTCTACAGCAGTACGTGTCTCATGCCATTCAGCATCAAACTCGTCCTCGCGACCGATCAGGACCCTGGGTGCGTCGTCATCCATTCAATCGTTCTCTTTGAGCAATCAGTCGATAGCTTGGGAAGTTAAGCTGTCTTGATGAAGCCGTGCTCAATGTCACTTTCCAGCGAGCGCTGCAGCGGCAGCGTCTGAAGTTGCTTGCGCGGCCTGTCTGACGGGGTCGTCAGCCAAGTGAGCATACTGAGCCGTAGTTTTAACATCCTTATGTCCGAGCAACTTGCCAATCAGAGGCAGAGACTGTCCGCCAGCGGCTGCAAGGCTGGCATATGTGTGCCGCAAGTCGTGCAGCCTCACCTCCGGCAAACCCGCCTGTTCACGCACTCGATTCCAAACCTTTGGCGTACCGACATAGTGTCGATGAGCCTCTCTCGGGTTTTCTATGAGCTGGCGCTCAGCTGGAAAGACAAAAGGTGATGTCGGTTCCCGTTCGACACCCTGAAGCACTTCCAGCGCGGCCGGCCCGATAGGAACCACTTTTGCACCAGTCTTGGAGTCCTGAAGCAACAAGCGACTTCCAGAGACATCAACCTCACTCCATCGCAAACCCTCGATTTCGCTTTTTCGCGCACCCGTTAGAATTAAGAGCCGAATGACCGCACGCCCTTTAGCGCTAAGGTCCTGCTGCAGAAGCGCTGCGCCTACACGAGCTAGTTCTTCAGATGATAGATATCGTTGTGAGCTGCCGTCCTTAAAACGCTTCACGCCATGGACCGGGTTGTCGGTGCGCATTTTTCGCTTCATCGCGAATGTGAATATCGCCCCCAGAAGACCTGTCGTTCTCGTGGCTGTGCCTTTACCCCCACGGGCAACAGGATCGGTGCGACGCCGGGACTCTGATCCTTTAACTGCAGTCTTTCCATCCGCCACGTCTCGAATAAAGCGCTCAATATCGGCAGATGTCACAGCAGAGATGGACTGCTTGCCAAGCAGTGGTTTTATGTGGCGCTCGATCCTTAACCGGTCAGTCGCAAGAGTTGACTCTTTTTTCGTCGTTGCGCCCTCAGTAAGATAAAGATCACAAAGCTGGGAGACCGTAAGCTCGGTTCTGGCACGGTTTCGCTCTTCGCGCGGATCCACACCCAATTGAGCCTGACCAAGGAGACGTTTCGCCTCGGTCCTGGCCTCATCAGGTGTCAGTTTTCCATGCTGCCCAATCGTGTATTCCTGCCAAGGAGCACCTCGCCCACCGTGCCCGAGACGATAGCCGATTATGTATACCTTCTTCCCCTTGGGAGACACTCGAAGTCCGAACCCGGAAAGGTCACTATCCCAAAGCCTGTATGAAGAGGGTCCCGGTACAGCTGCATCGATCGTACGTTTTGAAAGTCTCACTTTGCCCGCTGACATAACCACCTCAAATATCCAGCACATTTCCAGCACAGTGCGGGTAAATTGCGGGAAACCCGCAGACACCCCATGCTAACTACCAGACTTATCTGTATGTGATTAATGGGCTCGATGGTAGGGAGGGAAACTCAGGGAAACACTCTTCCCTTGCCCTCCGAAGGCAGAGGTCTGAGGTTCGAATCCTCATGGGTGCGCCATTTTCCCGGAATATTCTCGTTGAATGTGCGGACGGGCGTTCGCCCAATCGAGCCCTCGAGGCGCGGCGTCAGATCTCCTTCTCTTGTCCGGGGACATATTTGCAAGCATTGGCGGACCCACTCGCGGACCCGCCCGACCCTGTCCCGAGCCTGAAATCCGGCCCGCCCCGCGCCGCCGGAGTTGTTGAAATTGTGCAGGTGCGGTAAACCCTGTGACAGGCACAGCGTGAGGGGGATCAGATGCGCGTAGCGATGATCGGGACTGGATATGTGGGTCTGGTTTCGGGGGCGTGTTTTGCTGATTTTGGTCACCATGTGACCTGCATCGACAAGAATTCGGAGAAGATCGATCAGCTTCGCTCGGGCGGGGTTCCGATCTACGAGCCGGGCCTTGATCTTCTGATCGAGCGCAATGTGCGCGAGGGTCGGCTGGATTTCGAGACGGATCTGACCGATGCGGTGAAGGCGGCGGATGTGGTGTTCATCGCGGTGGGCACGCCGTCGCGGCGGGGCGATGGTCATGCGGATCTGAGCTATGTGTACGCGGCGGCTGAAGAGATCGCGCGCTCCATGGACGGGTTCACGGTTGTGGTGACCAAGTCCACCGTGCCGGTCGGGACGGGCGACGAGGTTGAGGCGGTGATCCGCAAGACCCGTCCGGATGCGCAGTTCGCGGTGGTGTCCAATCCCGAATTCCTGCGCGAGGGCGCGGCGATCGAGGACTTCAAGCGCCCTGACCGTGTCGTCGTGGGCGTTGAGAACGACACCGCGCGCGAGGTGATGCGCGAGCTCTATCGTCCGCTGTTTCTCAACGAGACCCCGATCGTGTTCACGGCGCGGCGCACGTCGGAGCTGATCAAGTACGCGGCGAACGCGTTCCTGGCGATGAAGATCACCTTCATCAACGAGATGGCGGATCTGTGCGAGGCGGTGGGCGCGGACGTGCAGCAGGTGGCCAAGGGGATCGGCCTGGACAACCGGATCGGCAACAAGTTCCTGCATGCCGGTCCGGGCTATGGCGGCTCGTGCTTCCCGAAAGACACGCTGGCGCTGACGCGCACGGCGCAGGAGCATGACAGCCCGGTGCGTCTGGTGGAGACGGTGGTCGACATCAATGACCGGCGCAAGGCGGCGATGGCGGACAAGGTCATCAAGGCATGCGACGGCGATGTGTCGGGCAAGACGGTGGCGGTGCTGGGGCTGACCTTCAAGCCCAATACCGACGACATGCGCGATGCGCCCTCGCTCGACATCATTCCCGCGCTCCAGAAGGCGGGGGCGAGGATCAAGGCGTATGACCCGGCCGGCG
Source organism: Oceanicaulis sp. HTCC2633 (assembly GCF_000152745.1). Lineage (GTDB taxonomy): Bacteria > Pseudomonadota > Alphaproteobacteria > Caulobacterales > Maricaulaceae > Oceanicaulis. Next base: position 2,343,054 of record NZ_CH672428.1, on the reverse strand, counting down.
CGCTGGAGGCGGAGAAGCTTCTGAGCGATGTGGAGATGACCTCGGGCGCCTATCTGTGTGCGGAGGATGCGGACGTTCTGGTGATCATCACCGAATGGAACGAGTTCCGCGCGCTCGATCTCGATCGTGTGAAGGAGTCCATGAAGGGCTCCATCCTCGTGGACCTGCGCAATATCTACGACCCCGCAGACATGAAGGGCCGCGGCTTCAATTATGTCAGCGTGGGGCGATAGGTCATGAGCACGCCCGTCCTGGTCACCGGCGCCGCCGGCTTTATCGGCATGCACGTCGCCCAGCGCTTGCTCGAACGGGGTGAGCGTGTGGTGGGAGTCGACAACTACAACGACTACTACGATCCCGGCCTGAAGGAGGCGCGCGCGGCCGAGCTGTCCCAGCATACGGCCTTCGAGATGGTGCGCGGAGACATTGCCGACCACGCCATGATCGGCGCGCTGGTGAAGCAGCATGGCGTGAAGCGGATCGTCCATCTCGCCGCCCAGGCGGGGGTGCGCTATTCGCTGGAGAACCCGTTCGCCTATGAGCGCTCCAACCTCGCCGGGCACCTGTCTTTGCTGGAGGCGGCGCGCCATAACGGCGTCACCCACATGGTCTACGCCTCCTCGAGCTCGGTCTATGGCGACCGCCCGCTCGACGGCAAGTGCTTCAGCGAGGACGACCCCACCGTCACCCCGGTCTCGCTCTACGCCGCCACCAAGCGTTCGTGCGAGCTCCTGAGCCAGAGCTATGCGCATCTTTACGGCTTCCCGCTGTCCGGCCTGCGCTTCTTCACGGTCTATGGCCCCTGGGGCCGGCCGGACATGGCGTATTTCAAGTTCAGCCAGATGATGGCGCGCGGCCAGGCCATCGAGGTCTATGGCGAAGGCAAGATGGCGCGCGACTTCACCTATATCGACGACATCGTGGACGGCGTGATCGGCGTTCTGGACAACCCGCCCCCCACCGGCGGGCACGAGGTCTACAATATCGGCGACAGCCATCCGGTCGGCCTGATGGACATGATATCCACGCTGGAACAGGCCCTGGGCCTTGAGGCGGAGAAGATCATGCGCCCCATGCAGCCCGGCGACGTCACCGCCACCTATGCCGATGTGAGCAAGCTGCGCGCCCTGACCGGCTACAAGCCCAAAGTCATGCTGGCCGAGGGGCTTGAGCGTTTCGCCGCCTGGTGGAAGGCCTATTACGGCCACTAGACCCCGCCGGTTATCCCCGCCCAAACACCCGGAGCCCGGCCCGCCGCGCCCCGGCCATGACCGTCGCGGCCCGCCGCTCCGCGCCAGCCCCTGTCCGCGGGCGCCCGCATTGCGCCTAGGCTTTCAGCGCTCACCCAAGCCAAGCTGAAAGGCCTTGCCATGACCCAAGCTGTCCCCGCCTAACGCGCCACCGACCCGCTGCGCCGCGCCGCCAACCTCGCCCTCACCCCCGGCCAGACGACCGACCTGCCCTTTGAAAGCCGCGCCGTGCTGCTGGGCCTGGGCGGCGATCTCAGCGTCACCCTCGCGGGCGGCGACAGCCTGACCCTGCCCGCCCTGCGCGAGGGCGTGCTCTACCCCCTCGCCCTCACCCATATCCATGAGGCCGGCACCACCGCGGCCAGCATCACGGTGCTGGCATGATCGGCTTCGGGCCCGAACTGCTCAGCGGCGCCCCGGCCGACGGGCCGGTGCGGCTCGATGTGAACGGGCTGCGCCCCGATCTGTGGCCGCGCAATGGCGTCAGGGTCGAGCCCGATCCGCTGCCCGCCCCCTTCACGCCCGCCCGCCTCATCAATACGGGCGGGGAGACCTGGCATCGCTGCAATGTCGAACTGAAACGACCGCTGAGGATCGGGGAGACGGTGTGGATCCGCGTCCGCACGGCGGACGGGACCAGCCAGAACCGCCGGATCGGCCCGATGGGTCCGGGCAGCCTTGCGAGCCTCCTCACCGGACCGCTCTCCAATCTGGAGGTCACCCGCGAACAGATCGGCCCCCTGACCCTTGTCTCCAACACCGCCCTGCCGGACGGCAGCGCCGACCTGGTGCTGAGGTATGAGTGTCAGGCGGAGGGGGTGGAGTTTATCGCGGTTGGGCCGGAGACAAATATTATTGGAAGGCACCTAACAGTTTACTATCTCGTCGCCCAATCCGCCTAAAAATGAAATTCAATCATGATTGAATTACTCCTATTATTTTTTAAATCATTGTCATTGGTACAATCCTACGTGCGCGCTACGCAGAGTTGGCAAGACAATAGAGCAGCACTCTTACAACCTTAAAGCACTTGGCTAGCAAAGCTGAACAGAAATCCAGTTTGATTCTCTTAAGCAAGCAGATTGCAAACAAAGATCAGCTCAGTCCCAGTAAGGGTTAGCGACGGTTTGCAGATCCCGCCGCAAATCAGAAAGGCCCCCGACCCCATGGACCGCTTCAAACGCTATTTCCCGGTTCTGGATTGGGGTCGCGACTATGACAGAGCGGCCCTGAGCGAGGATCTGACAGCGGCGGTGATCGTCACCCTGATGCTGATCCCGCAATCGCTGGCCTACGCCATGCTGGCCGGTTTGCCGCCCGAGACCGGGCTCTACGCCTCGATCGCGCCCATCCTGCTCTATGCCGTGTTCGGCACCAGCCGGGCGCTGGCCGTGGGTCCGGTCGCCGTGGTCTCGCTGCTGACCGCATCCGCGATCGGACAGGTGATCGAACCGGGAACCGCGAGCTACGCCGCGGCGGCGCTGACGCTGGCCTTTCTGTCCGGCGCAATCTTGCTGGTGCTGGGCGTGTTGCGACTGGGCTTTCTGGCGAATTTTCTCAGTCATCCGGTGATCGCCGGTTTCATCACCGCCTCCGGGGTTCTCATCGCCGCCAGCCAGCTCAAGCATGTGCTGGGCGTCGAGGCCTCGGGTCATTCGCTGATCGAGATGACGATCTCCCTGGTCCGGCATGCGGGCGACATCCATGCGCCGACTCTCGCGATCGGCGCGGGCGCCATGGCGTTCCTGTTCTTTGTGCGCACCAGTCTGAAAACCGTCCTGACCACGCTGGGCCTGCCGGACCGGATTGCGGGCTTCATCACAAAGACCGGTCCGGTCTTCGCGGTGCTTGTGACAACGGCCCTGACCTGGGGGCTGGACCTTGAGGCGCGCGGCGTCGCCGTGGTCGGCGTCGTGCCCCAGACCCTGCCGCCCCTGACCGCGCCGGACTGGTCGCCAGACCTGATCCGCGCCCTGTTCATTCCCGCCGTCCTGATCTCGATCATCGGGTTCGTGGAGTCGGTCTCGGTCGCCAAGACCCTCGCCGCGAAAAAGCGCCAGCGCATCGACGCCGACCAGGAACTGATCGGACTGGGCGCGGCCAATCTGGGCGCGGCGTTCACCGGCGGCTATCCCGTGACGGGCGGCTTCGCTCGCTCGGTCGTCAATTTCGATGCCGGCGCGCGCACGCCCGCCGCAGGAGCCTTCACCGCCCTCGGGCTGGCGCTCGCCGCCCTGACCCTGACGCCCCTGATCTACTATCTGCCCAAGGCGACGCTCGCCGCCACCATCATCGTGGCGGTGCTGAGCCTGGTGGACTTCTCGATCCTGAAGGCCACCTGGCGGTATTCCACGTCCGATTTCATCGCGGTCTTCGCCACCATCGCATTGACCCTCTCCCTGGGCGTCGAGGCGGGCGTTGCAGCCGGGGTCGGCCTGTCCATGCTCCTGCACGTCACCAAGACGTTCAAACCCCATATCGCCGAGGTGGGCCGCGTGCCGGGGAGCGAGCACTTCCGCAACATCCACCGCCACCAGGTTGAAACCACGCCCTCGCTGCTCACCCTGCGGATCGATGAGAGCCTGTATTTCGCCAACGCCAACTTCCTCGAGGACATGCTGCTCAAGCGACTCAGCCAGAATGCCGAGGCGGTCCGGGACGTCGTGCTGATGTGCTCGGCGGTGAACGAGGTGGATTACTCCGCGCTTGAAACCCTGGAGGCGCTCAACGCGCGTCTTCGCGACATGGGCGTGCGCCTGCACCTGTCCGAGGTGAAAGGACCTGTCATGGACAAGCTCAAGCACACCCATTTCCTGACCGCGCTGACGGGCGAGGTCTTCCTGTCCCAGCATGATGCGTGGACAGCGCTGACCCGACACGAGCGCTGATGGGCGGCGCTCCGGATTGAAGCCCTTACTGAGTGACGGACACTCACACAAAACATTGCAAGGCTTAAGGCGAGCTGCGATAGCTGACGCACGGTCTGGACGGATACGGATCAACGGGGGAGAGCCAACATGACCAAAGTCACGCCCGTCATTCTGTGCGGCGGCGGCGGCACCCGGTTATGGCCCCTGTCCACCCCGCGCACCCCGAAACAATTCCTGCCCCTGACCGGCCCGCAATCCATGGTGGCCGAAACCCTGTCGCGCGTCAGCGATGAAGGCCTGTTCAACCCCGCCATGGCCGTGGGTTCCTTCCGGCACAAGGATCAGCTGCAGGCCGAGCTTCCGGGCGTGAAGCTGGTGCTGGAGCCCATGGGCCGCAATTCCGCGCCGGCCATCGCCGCCGCCACCTTGCTGGCCGAGCCGGACGAGATCCTCCTGATCCTGCCGGCCGACCATCACATCAAGGACGTGGCGGCCTTTCACCGCGCCATCCGCAACGCCCAGCCCGCCGCCTGCGAAGGCCAGATCGTGACCTTCGGGATCAATCCCGACTTCCCGGCCACCGGCTATGGCTATATCGAGGCGCTCCCCGCCGACAGCGCCGCCAAGCCTGTCGCGCGCTTTGTCGAGAAGCCCGACGTTGAAACCGCGCGCACCTATATCGAGACCGGACGCTTTTACTGGAACGCCGGCGTCTTCATGTTCACCGCGCGTGTGATGCGCGAGGCGCTTGAGGCCCATGCGCCCGACATTCTTCAGAGCGTCGAGGCGGCCCTGGACGAACACGGCCAGCTCGATCGCACCCTGTTCGCCAGATGCCGCTCTGAATCCATCGACTATGCGGTGATGGAAGCGGCGAACAATATCGCCGTCCTGCCCGTATCGATGGGCTGGAGCGATGTGGGCGATTTCCGCGCCGTGCACGCCCTGCACGCCGAAGCCACGCACGACCCCAAGGTTCTGCGCGGGGCCGTGGTCGCGCCCGGCGCCGAACGCGTCTTCATCCAGTCTTCAGGCCCGAAGGTGGCCGTCCACGGGCTGGACGCCATCGCCGTCATCGCCACCCGCGACGCCGTGCTGGTGTCGAGCCTGGACGGCGCGGCGGGGATCAAGCCCGCCGTTTCCGCCATCCAGACCCTGGGCCAGACCCTGTTGCGCGCTGATCAGCGCAAATCCCTGGGCGACTGGCTCTGGAACACGGTGATGCCGGGCTGGGCTGCACGCGCCGTCGATCCGGCTTCGGGCGGGTTTGTCGAGGGGCTCGATCTGAGCGGCGAAGCCGCGCCGAATCTCCACCGGCGCGGACGGGTCGCCCAGCGCCAGCTGTTCAGCTTCGCCCGCGCCAAATCCCTGGGCTGGAATCCGGACGGACTCGCTGATCAGGTCATCGATGCGGCGGTCGCCTTTCTCAATGGTCCGGCCCGCGCGCCCCAGGGCGGCTGGGCGCATGGCTTTGACGGTCAGGGCAAGATCAATGATCCGCGCCGCGATCTCTATGATCACGCCTTTGTGGCGCTGGCGGGTTCCGAGCTCGCCGCCCTGGGCGATGCGCGAGGCGAAGCGCTGGCCGAGGAAGCCTTCACCCTGATCGACGAATTGTTCGCCGACGACATCTATGGCGGCTGGGTCGATCACGAGACCGGCGGCGGCGGCAAGCTGTCCAATCCGCACATGCATCTTCTGGAAGCCAGCCTGCGTCATTACGAGGTGATGGGCGATCCGGCGTCGGCCGCGCGCATCCAGACGATCGCCACCCTGTTTGAACGCTTCATGTTCGCGCCGGAAACCGGCGCGGTTCTGGAGCGCTTCGGTCCGGACTGGACCCGGGTCCGGGATGACCGGATCGAGCCCGGCCATTGTTATGAATGGATCTATCTGCTGAGCGAGACGGACCGGTTGATCGGCCGCGATTGCGGCAGCTGGCTGCGCCGCATCTACGCCTTCGCCGAGCGTGAGGGCATTCGCAACGGCCTGGCGCTGGACGTTCTGGGCAATGGCGCAACCACCTATCGGTTGTGGCCCCAGCTGGAACGCCTGCGCACCTATATCACCCTGGGCTCGCCCCAGGCGCCGGTGAAGGCGATGATCGACGAGATCAACGCCCGCTATCTGCAGAAGGGCCCCGCCCATGGCTGGGTTGACCGTCTCGACGCGGAGTTCGAACCCGCTGTCGATCATGTGCCCGCCAGCATGGTCTATCATCTGATGACCGGCATCGCGCCTTTCGTCGCCCCGCCCAAATCCTGATCCGAGCCTTTCGCGGCATGCGCATCGCCTCCCTCCTCGCCAGCTCGACCGAAATCGTCGCCGCTCTGGACCTGACCGATGATCTGGTCGCCGTCTCCCATTGCTGTGACTGGCCGCCGCAAGTCAGGGACCTGCCCGCGCTGACGAGCGCCCTCTTTGAAGCGCAGACCGCCCGCGACATTGATGAGGCGGTGCGCGCCAAACTGCAGGGACAGGATGCGATCTACGCGCTCGATGCGCAGGCGCTGGCCGCGCTCAAGCCCGATCTCGTGATCAGTCAGGCGCTCTGTGATGTGTGCGCCGTCTCCGGCGCGGAGGTCAGCACGGTCCTGAGCGATCTCGATCCGCAGCCGACCCTCGTCAATCTCGAACCCTATTCGCTGCGCGACATTCTCGAGACGATCACCATGATCGGCGTGGCGGCGGGCGTTGCTGATCGCGCGGCCGAGCTTCGCGCCAGCCTTCAGGCGCGCATCGACGCGGTGGCCGCGCGCAGTCAGGCGCTCCCCGGTCCGCGCCCGCGCACCGTGCTGCTGGACTGGACCAGCCCGCCCTTCATTGGCGGCCACTGGATGCATGAACTCCTGACGCTGGCGGGCGCCGAGGATGCGGGCAATACCGCGGACCGGCCCAGCTGGATGACGAGCTGGAACAATCTGCACGCTCTCAATCCTGAGCGTCTGGTGATCGCGCCATGCGGCTTCCCCGCCGCGCGCACGCTTGAGGACATCGCCGGCGATCTGGAGGCTGTCGCTGCGCTGCGCCAGCTCGGAGCCCGGGGCTGTCAGCTCGTTGTGTTTGACGGCAATCGCCTGTTCAGCCGATCGAGCCCGCGCATTGTCGACAGCCTCGAAGCGCTGGCCCACTGGCTGTGGCCCGATCACCATCCCGCGCCCGATATCGAGCCGGAGATGGGCCCGGTTCACCCGCTGTCTCGGCTCGACGCCTGATCAGAGCTCGCCCGCGAGATCCTGACGCGCCGCTGCGCAGGCCTTCAGATGCTGGGCCAGACGGGTCGCGGCGGCCGACGGCGACCGCCCCGCAACGCCTTGCAGGAAATACGCCTGGTCCGTCGGCTGATCCCCGTCGGCAAATACGGGCGCGAGGCGCCCGGCGCGGATGGCGTCATAGGCGAGCGGCTTGCGTCCCAGCACGATGCCTGCGCCCTCTTCGGCCAGCGCCAGCGCCGCCAGCGAGTCCGCCGCCCGCAGGCGCGGCTGCGCTTCAAGGCCATAGCCGCCCCGCGCGCTGAGCCATTGCGCCCAGCTCAATCCGCTGGCGCTGTCCTCGATCAGGGGCAGGGTTTCAAGCACCGCCAAACCCGCATCCGGCGCGACCAGACCGGGCCGCGCGAGCGGGGTCAGCACCTCGTCCATGATGCGATCCGCGCCCGCCGGCGCCGTAGCGACAGAGGAGCGCGTCAGGGTCAGCTCCGTCTCTTCACCGCGCGCCACCAGCCTTATGGCGGCGTCCGTCGAGGCCAGGTCCCGGCCAAGCCAGGCGATCATCACATCGTGATCCGCGGCAAGGGTCAGCGTCGGGGTCGCCTGCACCGCACGCAGGGCGGCGCTGGCCTCTCCCATCAGCTCGAAACCGCGCCGCAAGGGCTCCAACGCCGCCGCGCCGCGCTCGGTCAGGATCAGCGTCTTGCCCTGCCGTTCAAACAGCGCTTCGCCAATCAGGGCTTCGAGCTGGCGCACCTGCTGGCCCACGGCGGCGGGCGTGACATTGAGTTCCTCCGCCGCGCCGACAAATCCGCCCTGACGGGCGGCGGCCTCGAAAGCGCGCAGGGCATTGAGCGGAGCCAGACCGGCCATGGATCACCATCGAAAAGAATTTCTTTCTATATGACGCAAAAATACTGATTTGTAAAAAGCTATACTGACAGCGAGAGTGCGGGCCGCATTACGAGAAGGCCTTAGTGTTATGGATCAGTTCCTGCCCGCCATCCCCCTGAAGGACGCCCGCGTGGTCGTTCTGGGCGCCGGAGAGCCCGCGCTGAACAAGCTGCGCCTTTTCCGCACCGCCCCGTGCGAGCTGGTCTGGTGCACGCTGGGCGTCTCCCCGACCCTGCCGTCGGATCTCAACCCGAACACCCGGATCGACACCCGCGCCCGCCCCCATGACGTGTTCAGGGGCGCCCGCCTCGTCTTCATCGGGATCGAGGATGAGAAGCGCGCGATCAAGCTGGCTGCGAAAGCCCGCAAGGCTGGCGCGCTGGTCAATGTGGTCGACAATCTGCCGCTCTGCGATTTTTACACCCCCGCCCTTGTGGATCGCGGCGCCATCACCATCGCCCTGTCCTCGGGCGGCGCCGGACCGATCCTGGTGCGCGATCTTCGCAGCGCGATCGAGACCGTCATCGCGCCGGGCATTGGCCTGCTAGCGGAAACCGCCCGCGGCCTGCGCCAGCGCGTCATGGATGCCTTCCCCAGCGTGGACGCCCGTCGCAAATACTGGGAGCGCGCGCTGCGCGGCCCCGCCGCCCAGCTGGCCGATGCGGGCGATGAAGACGGGGTGCGCGCCGCCCTGATCGACGCCCTGAAAGACGACGCCCCCGCCAGCAAGGGCGTGGTGCATCTCGTGGGCGCCGGCCCTGGCGACCCCGAGCTTCTGACCGTCAAAGCCGCGCGCCTGATCCGCGATGCGGATGTGATCGTGCATGACCGCCTGGTCTCGCCCGAAATCATCGACCGCGCCCGCCGCGACGCCCACCGCATCGATGTGGGCAAGCGCCAGGGCGACCATCCCGTGCCGCAGGAACGCATTTGCGAAATCCTGATCGAACAGGCCAAGCTGGGCCGCCGAGTCGTGCGCCTGAAAGGCGGCGACAGCTTCATCTTCGGGCGTGGCGGCGAAGAAGTCGACGCCGTGCGCGCGGCGGGCATTGAAGTCCATGTCACCCCCGGGATTTCCGCCGCGCTGGCCGCGGGCGCGCAAGCGCAAATCCCGCTGACCCATCGCGACGCCGCGCAGGCCGTGACCTTCGTCACCGGCCGTCCCAAGTTGGGCGGTCCCGATCTCGATTACACAGCCCTCGCCGCCGCCACCCACACCCTCGTCGTCTATATGGGCGTCGCGGTGGCCGCGACCCTGGCGCGCCGTCTGGTCGAAGCCGGCCGCTCCCCCGCCACCCCTGTGGGGATCATCGAGAACGCCAGCCTGAGCACCGAGCGCCGGGTCTTCACCACGCTCGACGCCCTGGCGCACACGATCTCCTATGAAGCCGTCACCGGCCCCGCCGTCCTCGTGATCGGCGATGTGGTCGCCCATGCCCCCGAACACCTTGCAAGCCTGAGCCAACAGCACTGGAGCACGCCGCATGAAAACCATCACGGCAAACCGTCTGACCGATGGCCGCGTGGTCTATCTGACGCCTGAAAAGAGCTGGACGGAAGACGCCGATCAGGCTGTCCGTCTCGAGGATGACGCCACGGATGCGGCGCTGGAGACCGCGCTGCGCGATGTGCTGACCGTTGTCGGCCCCTACCCCATCGAGATTGATGCGGATCGCGACGGCTTTGCGCCCGCGGGTCGCAAGCATGTGCGCGAGACCATTCGCCTGACCGGCCCCAGCGCGGGATCGACCAAGCTTGGGGGCGCCCATGTATAAGTATGACGAGATCGACCGCGCGGTTCTGGACGCGCGCACGGCTGAATTCCGCGAACAGGTGCAGGCTCGCCTCTCGGGCGCCTTGAGCGAGGACGAGTTCAAGCCTTTGCGCCTGATGAATGGCGTCTATCTGCAGCTGCACGCCTACATGCTGCGCGTGGCCATTCCCTATGGCGTTCTGTCCTCGGAACAATTGCGCTCGCTGGCCTATGTGGCGCGCACCTATGACCGCGGCTATGGCCATTTCACCACCCGCCAGAACATCCAGTACAACTGGCCCGCGCTGGTGGATATTCCCGATGCGCTCGACCATCTGGCGGGCGTGCAGATGCACGCCATCCAGACCTCGGGCAATACGATCCGCAATACCACGACAGATCCGTTTGCAGGCGCGGCGGCGGACGAGATCGCCGATCCGCGCCCCTGGTGCGAGCTGATCCGGCAATGGTCCACCACCCACCCCGAATTCACCTGGCTGCCGCGCAAGTTCAAGATCGCGGTCACCGGCTCGCCCGCCGATCGCGCCGCCATCGGCGTGCACGATATCGGCCTGCGTCTGGTGAAGAATGACGCTGGCGAAACCGGGTTTGAAGTGCATGTGGGCGGCGGTCAGGGCCGTACGCCCATCGTGGCGAAAATCATTCGCGACTTCCTGCCCCAGCGCGAACTGCTGGCCTATCTGACCTCGATCCTGCGCGTCTACAATCTCGCGGGACGCCGGGACAATCTGTACAAGGCGCGCATCAAGATCCTGGTCGACGCCATGGCTCCGGACGAATTCCGCGATGCGGTCGAGGCCGAGTATGACGCCAGCCGGGGTCGCGCCCTGACCCTTCCGGTCGAAGAGATCGAGCGCGTCAGCAGCCATTTCGCGCCGCCGGCGGAAGGCGAGCCGCTGACCGACATTCCGACCGGCACGGCCTTCGCCCGCTGGCGCGCAGTGAATGTGAAGCCGCACAAGGTGAAGAACCGCGCCGTCGTGGTGATCCCCCTCAAGGCGCCGGGCGCCACGCCGGGCGACGCCAGCGCCGAGCAAATGGACCTGATCGCCGACCTGGCGGATCGTTACGCCCTGAGCGAGATCCGCGTCAGCAAGGAGCAGAATCTCGTCCTTCCGCATGCGGACAAGGCGGCTCTGGGCGATCTGTTCCGCGCCCTCGACGGCGCCGGGCTGGCGACGCCCAATCATGGCCGCGCCAGCGATATCGTCGCCTGCCCGGGGCTTGATTACTGCAATCTCGCCAATGCGCGCTCCATTCCCATCGCCCAGGCCATTTCGACCGGCCTGCACGAAGCGGGGCTGGATGACGCCACCGGCGATCTGACCATCAAGATTTCCGGCTGCATCAATGCCTGTGGCCACCACCATGTGGCCAATATCGGCCTTCTCGGCGTCGATAAGGCGGGCGAGGAAGTCTACCAGCTCACCCTCGGAGGGGTTGGCGACGGTCAGGCGGCTATTGGTAAAATTCTGGGTCCGGGCCTGTCCGCCGACGATGCGGTGACCGCCGTCATCGCCTGCGTGCGGGTCTACGCCGAACAGGCCCAGCCTCAGGAAAGCTTCACCCAGACGCTGAACCGTCTGGGCACAGACCCGTTCAAGGAGGCCGTCTATGGCGCTTGATGCCCTACGCCGGATCGAACCGCAGGCCGTGGAATTGCCGGGCGACGCCGCACCAGCCGACGCCGAAGCCGCCATCAAGGGCGCGGACCGGGTCGTGATCCGCTTTCCCACCTTCAAGGATGGGCGCGGCTTCTCGCTCGCTGCCCTTCTGCGCCGCTCGGGCTATGAGGGCGAGTTGCGCGCCGCAGGCCCGCTCTTGCCCGATCAGGTCGATGACCTGTTGCGCATGGGGTTTGACGCGGTCGACATCGAACGTCCCGACGGCCCGGCCCGCAACCGCAATACCGGCGGGGCCCCCTATATCTATCAGCCCGACCCCGGCGCTGTGACCGCCCGCCCGACGGCGCTGCAAATCCGGGCGCTGGCGGCGCGTAAGGCGACCGCAGAAGCGCTGGCGAAAGAACTTGATGGCGCAACGCCTGAAGCCATTCTCTGCCGCGCCGCCCAGGTCTATGGCGGGCGCATGGCCATGCTGTCCTCCTTCGGTGCGGAAGCGGCGCTGGGGCTCGCGCTCGTGGCGGAGATCGCATCGGACACGCCGATCCTGTTTCTGGACACCGGCATGCATTTCCCCCAGACGCTGAGCTATCGCGACCGTCTGGTGAAGCATCTGGGCCTGACGAACCTGCACATCCTCAAGCCTGATGAAGCCGAGCTGCGCAACGAGGATCCCGACAACAGGCTCTATGACCGTGATGGCGTGGCGTGCTGTGATCTGCGCAAGGTGCGCCCTCTGGGACGCGCGCTGGACCCGTTCGATGCCTTGATCACCGGGCGCAAGCGCTACCATGGCGGCCAGCGCGGCGATATTGCCGCCGTCGAGTTTGATGGTGAACGCGTGAAGATCAATCCGTTCGCCTTCCTCAGCCCGCAGGATGTGGCGGATCGGTACAAGGCGCTCGACCTGCCCCGCCACCCGCTGGCGGAGGATGGCTACGCCTCAATCGGCTGCTGGCCCTGCACCGCCCCGGCGGACGAGCCCGGCTCTCGCGATGGTCGCTGGGCTGGTCAGGACCGGGATGAGTGCGGCATCTTTGATCCGGCCCGCGCCGAGCGCGCCAAACGCGCTGGCGCCATCCGCCTGATCTGAGGCGGCTGATCAAAGAGGATTTGTCATGACCGCACCGATCGTGGAGCTGATCGGCGATACGCCGCTGATCCGCCTCAAAGCCGCGTCAGAGGCCACGGGCTGCGAGATATTCGGCAAGGCCGAGTTTCTCAATCCCGGCGGCTCGGTCAAGGATCGCACCGCGCTGGGCCTCATCCGGGCCGCGGAAGCCGACGGCTCGCTCAGGCCCGGCGGCGTGATCGTCGAGGGCACGGCGGGCAATACCGGGATCGGGCTGGCGCTGGTCGCCGGCGCCTTGGGATACAAGGCGCTAATCGTGATGCCGCGCGGGCAAAGCGCCGGCAAGCGCGAAGCCCTGATCGCGGCCGGCGCACAGATCATCGAGGTCGACCCCGCCCCCTATTCCAGCGAGCACCATTTCGTCCACGCCTCGCGCCGAATCGCCGAGAGCCTGCCCAATGCGGTCTGGGCCAACCAGTTCGACAATCCCGCCAACAAGGCGTTCCACGCGGCCACCACGGGCCGGGAGATCCTTGAGCAGACAGACGGAAAGATCGACGGCTTCATCTGCGCGGCGGGTACGGGCGGCTCGCTGGCGGGCATCGCCTCCGCGCTTCGGGCCGCCACGCCGGACGTGAAGATCGGCCTCGCTGATCCGGCCGGCGGCGCGCTCTACTCGTACTTCACTGAAGGCGCGCTCAAATCCGAGGGCGGCTCGATCACCGAAGGCATTGGCGTGGGCCGGATCACCGGCCAGCTCGAAGGGCTCAGTGTCGATCACGCCTACCGGATCGAGGATGCCGAATTCCTGCCGCTCCTGTTCGATCTGGTGCAGACCGAAGGCCTGTCGCTGGGCGGCTCGGCAGGCGTAAATATCGCCGGGGCCATCCGGCTCGCCAAAACCCTGGGTCCGGGCAGGACCATCGTCACCCTTCTGTGTGATTCCGGCGCGCGCTATGCCGCCAAGCTCTTCAACCCCGAATTTCTACGCGCCCGCGGGCTGCCGGTTCCGCCCTGGACGGACGCCGACGCCAGTGCGGGCCTGAGCGCCTGACGGAGATTTTCATGCTGGATACGGCTCAAGACCTGGACGTGATCGATCAGGGCGCCTTCTTCGCCTGCAAGGTCACCGAGGTCGAACACTTCACCGACGACCTGTTCCGCTTCCGCACGGCGCGCCCGGCGACGCTGCGCTTCCGGCCGGGCGAATTCCTGATGATCGGGCTTGAGGGCGAGAAGAAACCGGTGCTGCGCGCCTATTCGGTGGCGAGCCCGAGCTGGGACGATACGCTCGAATTCTACTCCATCAAGGTGGAGAACGGGGCCCTGACCTCGCGCCTGCGCCATATCCAGCCCGGTGACCGGGTTCTGGTGGGCCGCAAGCCCACCGGCACGCTCGTCACCGATGCGCTCAAGCCCGGCAAGCGGCTCTACATGCTCTCCACCGGCACCGGGGCGGCGCCCTTTGCGAGCCTGATCCGGGAGCCGGGCGTCTATGAGCAGTTTGACGAGGTGGTGTTCACCCATACCTGCCGCACCCAGGCCGAACTGACCTATTCGCGCGGCCTCGTGGAAGCGATCAAGACCGATCCGCTGGTGGGCGAGGCGGCGGAGGGACGGCTGGTCTATTTTGACAGCGTCACCCGCGAGGACGGACCGCGCACGGGCCGCATCACCACGCTGATCGAGACCGGCAGGCTGTTCGAGATGATCGACCGGCCCGCTTTGAACCCCGAGACTGACCGCGTGATGATCTGCGGCTCCATGGCGATGCTTGAGGAGCTCAAGACCATGCTCGAGGCGCGCGGTTTCGAGGAAGGCTCGAACGCCAAGCCCGGTGACTTCGTTGTCGAGAAAGCCTTCGCGGGCGAAGGTGTCTGAGGCGCGTCGGGCCCGCGGCCGGACCGGAAATCCGCGCCGGCCGCGCCAGTCGTTTAGAACCTGTTAACACTTTGTTTACAACGCTGGTTGGGTCTTTGTTCAGCTTTTCCTGCTACCTTCGGTGATCATGGAGGGATGTCATGCAGGCCCAACGCAAGACTGAAATGAACGCGATGCCCGCCCCGGCCCAGACGCCGGAGCCTGAAGCGCGCGTGGCGCCGCCGCCCTTCCCGACCATTGGCGCGAGCGGCGAAGCGCCGTCCATTCCCTCCCCGGCGCACGCCCTGCAGGAGCGGCTTGAATCCGCCTTTGCCGCGCCCGTGGTGGAAAATCGCTGGAGCCCGCGTCAGACCCTCGCCTTCCTGGTCTTTTCCTGCGGCGTCTTCTGGGGCGCCATGATCGGCGGCGCGATCCATTTCTTCGGCTGACCGCTCGGGGTGACATCTGTCATCCCGCCCATGTGACGCGCGTCACTCCTCTCCCCTGGCCCCATCCGGCATGCTTGCAGCCTTGATCGCCAGGCTGTGAGGGCTGATGACTGTTTCCGATGATCTTGCGCCGCCCATTCTCAAGGCGGATGCGCTGACCCGACGCTATGGCCGCAAGACGGCGCTGGACGGGCTTGAACTCTCCCTGTCAGAGCCCGGCGTGCTGGCCCTGCTGGGCCCCAACGGCGCGGGCAAGACCACCTTTGTCCAGACCGCCCTCGGCCTCACCCGCCCCAGCAGCGGCCGCCTGAGCGTGTTCGGCGCCCGTCCCGGGGATCGCGCCATCCGGACCCGCATCGGCGTGATGATGCAGGACACCGATCTGGCGCACACCCTGACCGGGCGCGAATTGCTGGAGCTGTTCGCGAGCTATTATCCGGACCCCGCCGATCTCGACGCCCTGATCGAGCGCTGCGCCCTCGGGAGCTTCATCCGGCAACGCTATGGCAAGCTCTCGGGCGGCCAGAAGCGGCGCATCCAGTTCGCCCTGGCGCTTGTGGGCCAGCCCGACCTCCTGTTTCTCGACGAACCCACGACCGGGCTCGACACCGAAGCGCGACGCGCGCTCTGGGCGATCGTGCGCGATGTGGCGGCGAGCGGGACGCTGGTCATCCTCACCACCCACTATCTGGAAGAGGCGGATGCGCTCGCAGACCGGGTCGTGGTGCTCAAGGACGGGCGCGTCATCGCGGATGACACGGCCGACGGCCTGCGCACCCGCATGGGCGGCGCCATCATCGAATGTGTGACGGCCCTGGACGATGACGCCCTCAACGCCCTGCCCGGCCTGATCGCGCTCAGCCGGTCGGGTCGCAAGCTGCGCCTGCAGGTCAGCAACGCCGTCCCGGCGCTCAAGGCGCTGTTCGAGCTGGACCCGGAGCTGAGCGATCTCGGCGTCGCCCAGCCCACGCTGGAAGACGCCTTCGAGGCGCTGACCGGCCAACCGCAAACCGAGGGAGCCTGATCATGGCGAACGCCTATCTTGCTGAAATCAAGGCCGAAGTCCTCAAGCTCTCGCGCATGCCCGAATTCGCCATCCCGACGCTGATCCTGCCGGTGATGTTCTTCACCCTGTTCGGAGTGATCATTCCGGGCAGCCGGGACAACGCCGCCTATCTTCTGTCCACCTTCGGCGTCTTCGCCGTGATGGGCCCCGCTTTGTTCGGCTTTGGCGCGGGAGTGGCGCAGGAACGCGAACGCGGCTGGCTGACCCTCAAGCGCGCCGTGCCGGCGCCCGCCGCCGCCCTGCTGGTGGCCAAGACCACCGCGACCGTGCTGATCGCCAGCGTGTCGCTGGGCGCCATCTACGCCGTCGCCGCCTTCGCCGCCGGGGTGGAGCTGTCCCCTCAGGTCTGGCTGGGCCTTCTGCTGGTCCATGTCCTGTCGGCCATCCCCTTTGTCCTGCTGGGTCTGGCGCTCGGTTTTGTCTTTGGCGCCAACGCCGCCGTAGCGGTCGCCAATATCGCCTATCTGGGCATGGCGGTGCTGGGCGGCCTGTGGATGCCGATCAGCGTCTTCCCGAAGATCATGGGCCAGATCGCGCAAGTCCTGCCCAGCTATCATCTGGCTGAAATCGCGCTCGGGGTCAGCGGCGCGGGCGGTGAGACGGCCCTTCTGGGCCATATCCTCGCCGCGCTGGCGATCACGGCCATCGCCGCCGGGCTGGCGCTGCTGGCCTGGGCGCGCCAGCGCTAGGGTCTGGTTCTGGAAGGCGGAGCAGGGCAGGGTATCCGCTCGCGCTCCGCCCGCCACACTACGGAAACCCCTCTCCCATGGCGTCAGACCCTCTTTACAAACCCGACAGCGCCTCGGAGCGCGCCGGACCGGAAAGCGCTCCGCCCACACGGGCGAACCGCCTGCGCGGCCTGTCAGAGACGCCTGCCTTCTATCTGATCTATCTCGTTTTCTATTTCACGCCCTGGTTCTTCCAGCTCCCGGGCCTGAGGGATGCGCTGATCGGTTTCGCCGCCGTGGGCAGCTTCATCCCGGTCTATCTGTACGTCAATGCCGGCGACCCCTATCGCAACGGCGTCAAACCCGTCCGGACGCTGATGGCGGCGGGCTACGCCTCGGCCCTCTCGCTCGCCCTGATCCCGGTCGTGGGCATGAGCGGCAATTTCCACATCTATGCGGTGACCCTGCTGGCGGGCCTGCGCCCCCAGAGAGTCGCGCTGCTGGCCATGGCCGGGCTGAGCGCCTTCTATCTGTGCGCCTCCTGGCTGCTGGGCGTGACGATCTTTGAAATGGTGCTGTCCCAGTTCATCGCCGTTATGGCGGGGATGGCGACCCTCGCCGGGTTTGAATCCGCCCAGCGCGTGTCCGTGCGGGAGCGCAATCTGCGCATGGAGGCCGAGCTCGCCGCCCTGCGCGAACGCGAACGCATCGCCCAGGATCTGCATGACCTTCTGGGCCACACCCTGACCACGATCGCCGTCAAATCCGAGCTTGCAGCACGCCTTCTGGATGCGGATGCGGACCGGGCGCGCTCTGAAATCATCGAGATCCGAGACGCCGCCCGCATCACGCTCAAGGATGTGCGCGCGGCCGTCGCGGGCATGCATGTCACCACCCTGCATCAGGAGCTGGCGCGGGCGCGATCTGCGCTGTCAGCGGCGGATATAGGCCTGAGGGTCGAGGGAGAACCGCCCGATCTGGACCAGGCCGCCCATGCGGCGCTCGGCCTCGCCTTGCGCGAAGCGGTCACCAACATCATTCGCCATTCCGGCGCGGAGGCGGCGCTGATCCGCTTCGCCCCCGAGGGAGTCCTCGTGATCGAGGATGACGGACAGGGCGGCGAGCTGAACGCCGGCACCGGCCTCATGGGCATGCGCCGCCGGATTGAATCCCTCGGCGGCGAAATGGAGATCGAAAGCCGGGACACCGGCGTTCGCGTCACCCTCAGCCTGCCCCCGCCCCAGCCTGATACCGAGAGCCTTGAGTCCCACCCATGATTTCCATTGTCATCGCTGAGGACCAGTCGCTGCTGCGCGGCGCGCTGGCCGCCCTTCTGACGCTCGAGCCCGATATCGAGCTTCTGGCGCAGGCCCAGGATGGCGAAGAAGCCGTTCGCCTCGTCCACGAACTCAAGCCCGACGTTCTGGTCACCGATATCGAGATGCCCGGCCTGACCGGGATCGAGGCGTCCGAAGCCCTGCGTCAGTCCGGCAGCGACACGCGCGTGCTGATCGTGACAACCTTCGCCCGCCCCGGTTATCTGCAGCGCGCGCTGCAGGCAGGGGTGCTGGGCTATGTGCTCAAGGATGCGCCAAGTGAGGAACTCGCGGACGCCGTGCGCCGCGTGGCGCAGGGCCAGCGCGCCATCGCCTCGGAACTCGCCGAAACCGCCTGGAGCGCGCCGGTCGTGCTGACCGCCCGCGAGCGCGATATTCTGAGACTGGTGGAAGAGGGCAAGTCCAACAAGGAGATCGCCCGCCTTCTCAATCTGTCGCCGGGCACGGTGAGAAACTATCTCGCCGAAGCCACCCAGAAGCTGGGGGCGGCCAACCGGATCGAGGCGTTCCAGATCGCCCGCGAAAACGGTTGGCTCTGACCCGTCAGCCTGCGCCCTAGCCGCGGTCGACCACGGCCGCCAGCTCCCGCAACTGCGTGGAGCTGATCGCCACTTTGGACAGGGTCCATCCGCCGGTGGAGGAGATTTCCTCCAGCGCGCGGTCGGCGCGCTTGACCATGACGCTCTGGGAGTCCGTCCAGGCCGAGACCACCTCATCAGCCCATGCCGCATCGGCGGAGCCCAGATCCTTGAGCAGATCGGCGCGCTCGGACTTGGCGTAGGCCATCATGCCCTCACAGATCGCCTGCTGGCTGCCATACAGGTCCTCGATCAGGCGGCGCATGGCCAGACGGTCCCAGTGCAGGGTCGAGGAGAGCTGATTGCCCGCCGCGCGCAAGCGGTCGAACAGGAAGCGCGCCCCCACGGCGTGATACAGACGCCCCACCGCCGCCAGCGGCCAGTCCACAGCCTTTGCGAGATCGATCACGTCAGACGACGAGGTCAGCGGGCGCAAACGCGCCACATCGCGAGCGATGTCCTCGGGCGCCCCGGCCTCCACATAGGCCTGGAAGCGATGCTCGACCGCTTCGCAATCAAACGGACTCGCAATCTCGGTGACCAGCGGCTTGAGCTCATCCACACCCGGCTGATAGGCCGCGATCACATCCGCGATCGGTAGGGCGTCCTGACCCAGGGTCCGGCGCGAAAGCCAGTAGCTCTGACGGCGCAGCAGGCGGATCACCTCGTCATGCAGCGCGATCTGGACCTCGGCCGGGGCCTTGTTGTCGAGCGCGTTGATCCGGTCGCTATACTCGTTGAAGCGGAAGATATTGCGTCCCGCTTCGAAGGCCCGCGCCACCGCGGCCACATCCGCGCTGGTGCTCTCGATGGCCCGGTTCACGAAGGTCGGACCGCCCAGATTGATCATGTCGTTGGCGAGACGCGTGGCGATGATCTCGCGCTTGAGGCGGTGACCGTCCATCGCGTCGGAGAATTTCTCCAGCTTGTCCGGGAAATAGGTCACCAGCGATTGCTTGAAGTGGGCGTCATCCGGCACGT
>NZ_CH672428.1:2279727-2323357 GCF_000152745.1 Oceanicaulis sp. HTCC2633 | reverse complement strand
GGCCGTCCTGCTCCAGCCGCTCCATCAGGCGTTCATGGGCGTCGAGATCCTCGACCGCATGCTCCTTGGCGATGGTGATCGCCAGGGTCTGGTCGTAATTGTGCTCGAGCACATGGTGCGCCACCGTATCGGTCATGGATTCCAGCAGCGTGTTGCGGTCATCGAGCTTCATCGAGCCCTCGCGCACCATCGGGTTCAGCAGGATCTTGATGTTGACCTCGTGGTCAGAGCTGTCCACGCCCGCCGAGTTGTCGACAAAGTCCGCATTCACGCGGCCGCCCTTGCGGGCGTACTCGATGCGCGCCGCCTGGGTGACGCCCAGATTGGCGCCCTCGCCGATGACCTTTGCATTCAATTCGTTCGCATCGATGCGCAGGGCGTCATTGGCCTTGTCGCCGACCTGATAGTTCTGCTCGGTCGACGCCTTCACATAGGTGCCGATGCCGCCGAACCACAACAGCTCCACATCCGCCTTCAGAAGGGCCTTGATCAGGGTCGTGGCCGGAGCGGTCTGAGCCTTAAGTCCGGTCAGTTCGCGGATCTCGTCGCTGAGCTTGATGGACTTGGCGGCCCGCGGGAAAATCCCGCCGCCTTTTGAAATCAGGGACTTGTCATAGTCCTGCCAGCTTGAGCGCCCGAGTTCAAACAGCCGCTTGCGCTCCTCCCAGGTCTTCTCGAGATCAGTGGGGTTGGGATCGATGAAGATGTCGCGATGGTCGAACGCGGCGATCAGCCTGATCTGCTTGGAGAGCAGCATGCCGTTGCCGAACACGTCGCCGGACATGTCCCCGACGCCGATGACCGTGAAGGGCTCGTTCTGGATGTCCTTGCCCATTTCGCGGAAATGGCGCTGGACGCTGACCCAGCCGCCGCGTGCGGTGATGCCCATCTTCTTGTGGTCGTACCCGGCCGAACCGCCCGAGGCGAAGGCGTCGCCCAGCCAGAAATCATACTCGGTCTGGGCCACGGAGTTGGCGAGGTCTGAGAAGGTGGCCGTGCCCTTGTCCGCGGCGACGACGAGATAGGGGTCCTCATCATCCCAGCACACAACATTGTCGGGACGCTTCACGCCGTCATCAACGAGATTGTCGGTGATATCCAGAAGGCCGCGCAGGAAGGTCTTGTAGGCTTCCTGACCCTCGGCCAGCCAGGCGTCGCGATCGCTGCGATCGGGCAATTGCTTGGGATAGAACCCGCCCTTGGAGCCCACCGGCACGATGACGGCGTTCTTGACCTGCTGGGCCTTCACCAGACCCAGAACCTCGGTGCGGAAATCCTCCCGACGGTCCGACCAGCGCAGGCCGCCGCGGGCGACCGGGCCGAAGCGGATATGCACGCCCTCGACGCGCGGGCTCCACACGAAGATCTCGCGATAGGGCTTGGGATCAGGCAGCTCGCGCACGTCGCGGCTGGCGATCTTCATGGAGATCCACGGCTTGGCGCGGCCCTCCTCATCGGTCTGGAAGAAGTTGGTGCGCAGCACCGCCTCGATCAGACGCAGCATGCGGCGCAGGGCGCGGTCATGATCGAGACTCTCGACGCGTTCCAGCAGGATGCGGATCGCCTTGGACACATCCTTGGCGTGGCTCTCGCGGCTTTCCTCGCCAAAATCGAGCTCGGGATTGAACTTGGTGTTCACCAGCTCCAGAAGGCCGCGCGCGATTTCCGGGTTGGCCGCCAGGGCCTCTTCCTGAATGGCCTGGGAGGGATCCAGACCGGTCTGCTGGCGATAGCGGGCGACGGTGCGCAGGAAGGCCGCTTCGCGCCAGCTGACCCCGATGGCCAGCACCAGCTTGTTGAAGCCGTCATCCTCGGTCTGCCCGTTCAGAACCGCCAGAAGGGCGCTCTCGAAGGCTTCCGCTTCACTGTCGATCTTGCTGGCGCTTTCGCCATTCAGGGAGGCCTCGAACTCGTGCACCCAGACGGTTTCCGCACCGTTCTCGCCATGACGCTGGACCGGATAGCCGGCCTCGGCCAGCACGTGCAGACCCAGATTTTCCAGCACCGGCATCACGCCCGACAGCGCCACCGGTTCGCCGCAGCGATACAGCTTGACCCGCAGACGGTCCTCGCCGTCCTTTTCCACGCGATAGGCGCGCGCGCTGGTGTCTTCGGACGCCTTGACCCGCTCCATGCGGCCAATATCCGCCAGCGCGTCCTCGGGAGTGAACCGTTCGCGATAGCCAGCGGAATAGCCGTCCAGATAGCGCGTCACCGCCCGGCGCAGCTCGGCGTCGCCGGAATTGCGCGCCGCGTTGTGAAGCTCGTCCTCCCAGGTCCGCGCGAGCGCCGCGATCTCGCGATCCAGCTCGGACGGATCGGGCTCGGGATGGTTGAACGGATCGAGCCCGACAATGAAATGGACCCGCGCCAGTGGCGCATCGCCGAACTGGGGATAGAAGGCCGACAGGCGGCCATTGAAGGCTTCGCGGATCTTCTCCCCCGCCAGTTCGCGCACCTTGGAGTTATAGCGGTCACGCGGCACGAACAGGAGGCAGGAGACAAAGCGGTCAAACTGGTCGCGACGCATGAACAGCTTGGTGCGCGGCCGGTCATGCAGGTGCAGGATGCCCAGCGAGATATCCAGCAGGTCCTGTTCCTCGGTCTGGAACAGTTCGTCGCGCGGATAGTTCTCGACGATGTTCTGCAGCTTCTTGGCCGAGTGCGAGCCCGGCGCCTTGGCCGCCTTGTCGAGCACGCGGCGCACCTTGCGGCGGATCAGCGGCACTTCGCGCGCCATCTGGTCATAGGCCTCGGCGGTGAACAGGCCCACAAAGCGGGTCTCGCCGACCACATTGCCGTCCGCGTCATAGCGTTTGACGCCGATATAATCCATGTAAACCCGGCGATGGACGCGGCTCTTCATGTTCGCCTTGGCGACGATCACCGGCGAGGGCGCGCGCATATAGGCTTCGATGGCCGGGGTCAGCATCATCGGCTCGGCGCTCTTGCGCAGCACCTTGCGTTCGGGATCGCGCAGCACGCCGCGCCCGCTTTCGGACTTCACTTCGGGCTTGTGATCGCCTTCGGCGCCCTTCTCGAAGTCGAACTGATAGGTGCGGCTGCCCAGGAAGGCGAAATGGTTGTCGCGAAGCCAGCGCAGGAAGGCGACGGCCTCTTCCTGTTCTTCCTTGGAGGCGGAAGTGTTGGCGTTGGTCAGATGGTCGATCGCATCGTCCATCTCCGCGCGCATGTCGTTCCAGTCCTCGACCGCGTCGCGCACATCATCGAGCGTGGCGCGCACGCCCGCGACGAGCCGCTCGCGCAGATCCTCGCTCAGAAGGTCGAGATGGACCTGGATCATGGACTCGTTCAGGCACCGCCCGCCCGACGCGACCCGCTGCCCCTCATCATCACGGCGCACCTGGACCACCGGGTGGAACATGGCGAGCACGTCCAGCCCCTGGCTGGCGATCTCGCCCATGACGGAATCCACAAGGAAGGGCCGGTCCTGACCGATCACCTCGAGGATGTCGCGCTCGAGATTGCGGCCATCCGCGCCATGCGCCGTCCGCACCCGCACTAGAAGCTTGTCCGATCCCCGCTCGACGCCATAGCGCCAGAATTCCTCGGCCAGGGAGATCGCATCCTGTTCGGAAATCCCGGCGAGATCGTCCGCCAGCGCATCGCCCCAGAGCTGCTCCAGGAAGCTGGCGGCATCGGGCCCGCTATCGCCAAACGCCGCAGCAAAACGGCTTTGCGCGGCCTTCAGAAAGGCCTCTCTGTCATATGCGTGTCGGACGCTGACCACGGCGTTCATATCAAGGGGCTCCTGAACGGAAAAATGGTGGACGGTGGACGGTGTTCATCGAATAACCATGAACATATGACCCGCAGCCTACTCCCGCTCGCGCTGGGTTCAAGCGGTACTGAGCGGCTAGACCTGCAATCATGGCTGTGCTTGGTTCTGCACTAACAAAACAACAGATTTCCACATCGGAGACGACCATGCCTCACGCTCTCATCACGGGCGCCAATCGCGGGCTCGGCCTTGAGCATGTCAGCCAACTTCTTAAGCGCGAATGGACGATCAGCGCCGCCGTGCGTGATCCCGAGGGCGCGGATGCGCTCAAGGCGCTGGACCCGGGCGATGGCCGCCTGACGATCCTGCCCTATGACGCCTCCGATCTGAACGCCGCCCAGGCGCTGAAGGACAAGGTCACCGGTCCGCTCGACATTCTGTTCGCCAATGCCGGCGTGATGGGCCCGAAAGAGCAAGCCTTCGGCGAGGCCGCCAATGACGGCTTCCTGGACACCTTCCGCATCAATACGCTCGCGCCGCTGGCGCTGGCGGAGGCCTTCGCCGATCAGGTCGCCCAGAGCCAGCTCAAGGTGATCGCGCTGCAATCGAGCCGCATGGGCTCCATCGCCGACAATGACAGCGGCGGGCGATACGCCTATCGCGCCTCGAAGGCGGCGCTGAACGCCGTGGGCAAGTCGCTGAGCATCGATCTCAAGGACAAGGGCGTCGTCGTGCTGATCCTGCATCCAGGCTGGGTGCGCACCGATATGGGCGGCCCGAACGGGCTGATGACGCCCAGCGAGTCCGTCAGCGCACAGCTGGATCTGATCGCGCGCGCCAACCCTGCGATGAGCGGGCGCTTCTTCCATATCAGCGGTGAAGACCTGTCCTGGTAGACGCCGGCCATTACCGGACAGCAAAAAACCCCGCAGCCTTGCTGCGGGGTTTTTCGTTTCAAGCGGCGCCGCCGGACGGGGACAGGCTTGTCCGGCGGCGCCTGCAGGCCTCATCGGGCAGGCTGGGGGGACGCACTCTGAGGCCTGTTCTGTTCACTGACGCGCTTCACCGAATCGCGTTCAATCAGCCTGTGATGTAGAGCCCCTCGCCTGAAGCGCAAGCGGCTATGAGGGCGAGAGTCAGAAAAATACCAGTTGCGATCACCAGTGAGATGGCGCGGGTCATGGCTGAACCTTCTTTCTTGTCTTGATCTCCGGCTTGCCGCCGGTTGGCGAAGGGCGGAGCCGGTCAGGCCCGTCAAGCCAGGGCTTTCAGGGTCTTCCGGCTGGGGAGAGGTCCGGTGAGGGGATCCGGCTCCGCCTTCGCAGGACGGGATATGGGGCGGGCGCGACCGTTTCGCCAGACACGCCGTCTCACAGCTGCGTGAAAGATGTATTTCCTGTCCGGCAACATTCCGGGGCAGGATCGCAAGCTCGGGAGCCGACAGTCTGGCGGGGGAAGAAGCGGGATGATGATTTTGCGAACGGCCGTGCGGGTCCACAAATGGCTGGCCCTGATCATCGGCGTGCAGGTTCTGCTGTGGATTCTGGGCGGGCTTGTGATGAGCGTCCTGCCGATCGAGCGCGTGCGCGGCGAGCACAAGATCGCCGACCACCCTCCGGTCCTGATGACGCCGGAAGCCCTGATCCCGCTCTCAGACGCCACGCGATCAGCCGGTTTCCAGACACTCGACAGCGCGGTTCTGACCTCGATCACCGACGAGCCGGTCTGGCGACTTGAAAGCCGGGGGCGCACGAGAGTCATCTCGGCCCGCAGCGGAGAGCCCCTGTCTTTCCTGGACGAGTCCCTCGTGCGCCGGATCGCCGACTATGACTTTGCGCCCGAGGCCGAGATTGACAGCATCCGCCTGCTCGCCGATCCCCCCTCCGAATACGGCCCGGGCGGGCCTGTCTGGCAAATCGTTTTCGCGGATGCCGAGGGGACCCGGTTGTATGTGGATCCCGAGAGCGGACTTGTGCGCGCGCGCCGGTCGGACACCTGGCGCCTGTTCGACTTCTTCTGGCGTCTGCATGTGATGGATTACGATGACGGCGAGGATTTCAATCATCCCCTGCTGGTCATCGCCGCCAGTCTGGGCCTCGCCGTGGCGCTCGCAGGCCTTGTCATCCTGATCTTCAGGATGCGGCGCAGCCTTGCGGTCTGGCGCGCGGCGCGCAAGCGATAACTGGAACAGGGATGGGAGCGGGGCGGAGCCTGTCACAGGCGGTCCAGAGGGATTGGTGGCCGAGAACCTTCGGGGGAAAGGCTGACGGTTGATCCGCCCCGCGCAGTCCATCCTGTGAGCGCAGCGTCCGGGGGACGCATTCCTCAAACAACATCACCGGCCCGAAGGCCGGCGACTGGGAACTTGCCCGAACACAAGGCCCGGCTGCAGCGCAAGTCGTTTGTCGTCTGAAGAAATGGAGCGGGCGATGAGATTCGAACTCACGACCCTCACCTTGGCAAGGTGATGCTCTACCCCTGAGCTACGCCCGCTCACTACCTGCGTACAGGGTCCGGCTTGCGCCGAGGCCGGGTATATCGCTCATCGCCGTTCGTTTTGCAAGCCTGTCATCTGCAGCTTTTGCAGTCGTGCTGCACCTTGCCTGACTTCCCCTGTCCTGCTGATCTACACGCCATGACAAAGACCCCGCCCCTGCCCGCTCCGCCCGCCTCGCGCGAGGACCTGTTGCGCTTTCTCGATGGCCTCGGGATCGCGCATGAAACGCATGACCACCCGCCCATCTTCACCGTCGAGGAGGGCGAGTCCCTCAAGCTCGACATGCCCGGCGGACACACCAAGAACCTGTTCCTGAAGGACAAGAAGGGCGCGCTGATCCTGATTTCGGCGCTGCAGTCGACCCGGATCGCCCTCAACCAGCTCCATCATTCTCTGGGATGCGGCCGCCTCTCCTTCGGCAAGGCCGAGCTCCTGGAAGACAAGCTGGGCGTGACGCCGGGCTCGGTCACCGCCTTCGCCCTGCTCAATGATCACGATCATCAGGTCCGCTTCATTCTGGATGAAGCGCTGATGGCCCATGATATCGTCAACTTTCATCCGCTGAAAAACGACGCCACCACCGCCATCCGGTCCGCGGATCTGCTCAGATTTGTCGAAGCGCTCGGGCGCGCTCCGGAAATCGTGAAGCTGGACGGGTGAACGGGCGCGCTTGCATCACGGCGCGCAAACGGCCACCTAGTGGTCAAACGACATTTCGCCCCAAACGGGAGGCTTTCATGGAAATTATCGGTGCAAACGGCGCGGATGCGCCCGGCGGTGATGATCTGGTGCGCGACGGCACCGACCAGTCCTTTATGGCCGACGTCATCGAGCCCTCACGCGAGGTCCCGGTGCTGGTGGACTTCTGGGCGCCCTGGTGCGGCCCGTGCCGCCAGCTGGGCCCGACCATCGAACGCGCCGTCGCCAAGGCAGGCGGCAAGGTGAAACTCGTCAAGGTCAATATCGATGAGAACCCCGGCGTCGCGGGCCAATTGCGCATCCAGTCCATCCCGGCCGTGATCGCCTTCAAGGATGGCCAGCCGGTGGACGGCTTCATGGGCGCCCTGCCCGAGAGCCAGGTCAATGACTTCATCAACCGCATGACCGGCGAAGTCTCCGAGGAGGAAGTCTCCGCGCTTGTGGAGCGGGCCCAGCAGGCGCTGGACAACGGCGATTTCGGCGGCGCCGCCCAGGATTTCGCCACGGCGCTGCAAATGGACAAGGACAATGCCGACGCCATCTCCGGCATGGCGCGGGTCTATCTGGCCAGCGGCGATCCGGTTCAGGCCAAGGCGCTTCTGGACAATGTGCCTGACACGCTGCGCTCCGCCCCCGCCATCGCCGCCGTCCGCGCCTCCATGGAGCTGGCGGGCGAGGCCGAGGACGCCCCCGAGCTCGATGCCGCCGAAGCGGCCGTGAAATCAAATCCCGGGGCCCAGACCTGGTACGAGTTGGGCCGCGCACGGCTGGGTACGGGGGATATGGGCGGCGCTGCAGAGGCGCTGCTGGAATCCATCGCCATTGACCGCGGGCACAATGACGCCGCCGCGCGCCAGTTGCTGCTGCGCGTGTTTGAATCCGCGGGCGCCGGATCCGACCTGGCCAAGAACGGCCGTCGCCGCCTGTCCTCGATCCTGTTTTCCTGAATCTGAGAGGGCCGCAGCACTCGCCTGCGGCCCTGATCGGGCTATCTCACGTCCAAGGAGCGACCCAAGAGCCCAGTCATGTCCGAGAGCCTCATCCTCCCCAGCGCCATCAAGCTGTTTCCGATCCGCGGCTGCATCCTGCCCCCGGGCGAGCACCTGCCTCTGAACGTGTTTGAGCCGCGCTATCTGAACATGGTGGATGACGCGCTGGCCTCTGACGGGATCATCGGGGTGATCCAGCCCGCGACCGGCGGAACGCCCGAGAAACCGGCGCTCCAGCCTGTGGGCGGGGCGGGCCGGATCGTCAGCCACCAGGAAACGGCGGACGGGCGCTATCTGATGGTGCTGGAAGGGCTGACCCGGTTCGCCGTCGAGGCCGAGCTTGAGCAGCAGACCCCCTATCGCGTGGCGCAAGCGGACTACCGTCCGTTCACCCAGGACCTCGTCGAGGTGCACATGCCGCCCGCCATTGATGTTCAGGGGCTGATCGAGCGGTTGCGCGCCTATTTCGACCTGGTGGGGATCGAAACCGACTGGCCCGCCCTTGAAAAGGCGCCCCTGTCGCTGGTCATCAACAAGACCGCCATGGCCGCTCCCTTTGACCCCGAGTCCAAGCAGAGACTGCTCGAAGCGAGCTCGATCCCGCATCGGGCGGAGATCCTGGACCGGTTGATGCAAAACAGCCTCGACGAGGCCGCAAGCGGCTCGCGAGGCTGGACGCCCTGAAAGCGTCGGCGTAAGAGTTTTCCCCATGAGTGACGTGAAAACCGAACAATCCGCTCTCGATCCCAAGCTTCTGGAGATCCTGGTCTGCCCGGTCAGCCGCGGCCCGCTCGAATATGATCGCGCGGCGAATGAGCTGATCTCCAAGGAGGCCCGCCTCGCCTATCCGATCCGGGAAGGCGTGCCGATCATGCTGCCTGAAGAAGCCCGCAATCTGGACGACTGATCCATGAGCGACCGCCCCTGGCCGACCCGTTTGAGCTTCAAACGCTCTGACAGCGTGCTGGACATCAGTTTTGAAGGCGGCGACCGCTACGCGATACCGTTCGAATTGCTGCGTGTGGAAAGTCCGTCCGCAGAAGTGCAGGGCCATGCCCCGGACCAGAAAAAGCTGGTGAGCGGGAAGTCAGGCGTGCAGATCACTGCGGCGGATCCCGTGGGGCGCTACGCCGTGCGCCTGAGCTTTGACGACGGCCATGACAGCGGCATCTATTCCTGGGACTATCTGCACGAGCTGGGCGAGAACGCCGACGCCCTGATGCAGGCCTATCGCGATCGACTGAAAGCCTCCGGCCTGCCGCACTAGGCGGCCGTGTCGCTCTGCGGCGGGCTCTGGGTTTCCGGCGGGGCCAGCTGAGCGAACAACTGTTGCACGGCCAGCATCTTGGCTTCACCGCCAGGGGACGCCGCGGCTACGCGCGCTTCATCACTCTCCATCATCCGCACCGCGCGCAGCTGCGCATCGGTCCGGCATCGCCCTTCCGGCAGAACGCCTGTCGTCGACAGCTTCAAGAGGGCGGCGGCGCGGTCCAGAACCGGGGCCTGGGAGCCCGCCACCCGGTCCATCACCTTGGTGGCGTCCAGAATGGCGAGACCGAGGCTGTCAAAGGCGTCGACCAGCTCTTGCTTGTCCGTCTTGGGAAAGCCGCCCTTCTTGGCGCGCGCCTGCAGGCTTGTCACGCGCGACAATCGCTCAAGCGGCTGTCCGCTGCCGCGCACGAAATAGCTCACCGTCGTGTTGGCGGTGACCTTGGCGCGGATATAGCTCGCGAGCTTCTTCTTGTTCTCCTCACCCACCAGATGGTCTTCCATCGCGAACAGGCGCTCGATCTGGTCCACCGGCGTATGAGCGCCCGACAGCGCCTCCTCAATGGCGTCCGGCTGCAGCAGGCGTGCGGAGCGGTGGGTGAAGGCGTCCACCAGCGCCTCGGGGTTGAGGTTCTCGCCCGCCGACACGATCAGACGCTGGGCGAGCTTCCGCGCCAGCTCGATCTCGGCCATCACCGAGCGCGGCCGGAAGCGCTTGGGCGCGCGGAGTTTCTCCAGGATCTGCTGGGCGAGCTCATTGTGGGCGGCCGGCAGGGAGGCCGCCTTGATCTGGCTGGCCAGCCGACGCGCGGTTTCCGGCGCCCGGCTGAGATCGGGGCTGTCCGGGGCGCCCTCATAGATGCCGGTCAGGCGCAGCACCTCGTCGCCCAGATCCACAGTGTCGCCCAGCACCCGGCGAAGCGCGGAATCAAAGGACAAGATCTCAGCGATGAAGGCGTCGGTCTGCTTGGCCGCGAGCGCCCGGGCCTCTTCGCTCTGCGGCAGGTCGTCATGCATGTCGAGCAGGCGACGAACCTTCTCGCCCATGTCATAGGCTTGCGACAGCTCGTCCGCGATCAGGCGACGCATCTGCTTTTCCGAGGTGGTCTTGCTGGCCAGCAGCGTCGCGCTTTCTGAAAAGGACTTGCCCTTGGGCGGCTTGCCCGCCGCCTTGGCTTCCTTGCGCGACTGCTCGATCCCGCGCTGCACGAGCTCTGTGATCAGGCGCACATAGGCGTGCACGCTGGCGTCCGAATTCTGGGCGCGGGCGATGGCGACCTTCTGGATGGCGTGCTGCAGATCGGTGTCCGACCCGTCCAGCTCCTCGATCAGATCCGGCCGATGCAGAAGCTCCATGGGACAGACCTGGGAGCGCTCCAGCCAGCCCGAAAGCGCCCGGCGCACCGTGTCGCGCGCCGCCGGACCGGACAGGTCATCAGGGGTCAGGCACGGAATGGTCGCTTCAGCGGGCTTTTCATCGCCGGAGAATTTCTCGGGGCCGACCTCGAAGATGGCGCCGCCGCGAAAGCCGCTCGACTCCGCGTCCCAGACCTCGCGCACCACGCGGATGGAGCCGCTGGAATGGTTGGCGTGCAGCTTGTTGGCCAGCGCCAGGGCGGCGTTGCGGTCCTTCAACGCCTCCACCAACGTCCAGGAGGCCTTGACGTTTTTCTTCAGAAAGACCTCGTAATGGACGTCTTCGTGCGCCATTTCCGCCTCATTCCCCAGCAGGTTTCATAAAGTAATGCACTACCCGCCTTAACCCGAGGTAACCATGTCTTTGCTTGATCTTGGACACCAATTAGTGTGAAGCGCTAGAGACATCGGTTCCGCCGAGAGAATGACAGGATACGAACGATGGCGACCATCGCCCTTGTGGATGACGACGAGAACATTCTGACCTCTGTTTCCATGTTCCTGGAAAACGAGGGGTACAATGTGCGCACCTTCACCGACGGGTCCGCCGCCCTGCCGCACCTGACCGAGACGCCGCCGGATCTGGCGATCTTCGACATCAAGATGCCGCGCATGGACGGGCTGGAGCTGCTGCGCCGCGTGCGTCAGTCCTCCAACCTGCCGGTGATCTTCCTGACCTCCAAGGATGGCGAGTTCGACGAAGCCCTGGGTCTCGATCTCGGCGCGGACGATTACATCGCCAAGCCCTTCTCCCACCAGCTGCTGGCGCGCCGCATCAAGGCGGTGCTGCGCCGCGCCCAGGCCGATCCGGCCGGCGCGGAGGGCGGCGAGGGCAATGAGCACAAGGTGATCGAGCGCGGCTCGCTGGTGCTCGACCCCAACCGTCACGCCTGCACCTGGCAGGGCAAGCCGGTGCGCCTGACCGTCACCGAATTCCTGATCCTGCACGCGCTGGCGAACCGTCCGGGCTTTGTCAAAAGCCGCGACAGCCTGATGGACGCGGCCTATGACGATCAGGTCTATGTGGATGACCGCACGATCGACAGCCACATCAAGCGCATCCGCAAGAAATTCCGCGACGTGGACGACACGTTCGACAGCATCGAGACCCTGTATGGCGTCGGCTACCGATATAAGGAGGCTTAAGGTCGCGCGACGCGCCATCGTGCGCCTGTCCGCCCAGCTCAAGCCTCTTCTGTTCACGCGTCTCGGCGCCACCATCATCCTGACCAATCTGGTGGCGCTGAGCGTTCTGATCGGCGGCATGTTCGCGATCACCGAGAACCGGCGCGGCCTGGTGGACGCCAAGGTGGACTCCCTGTCCGCCCAGGCCGAGATCATCGCCAACATCATCACCGAGACCGCCGTCTATGGCGACGCCCCCGGCCCGCAAATGGACCGCGATGCGGCGCGCGAGGTGCTGCGCCGTCTGTCCGGGCTTTACGTGCCGGACGAAACGCGCGCTCTGCTTCATGCGCCCGGCCCCATCCGCATCGCCGACTCCGACCTCATTGCGGGCGAGGTCGACCAGCTGCCTCTGCCGCCCATTACAGACGATCCCCAGACGCCGATCTCGCGGGCCCGCGGTTTCGGCCATTCGGTCATGGAGCATGTAGGCGAGATCTTCCTGTCGGCCGAGGAGCGGGCGGCGCTCGACCGCAGCCTGTCTGACGAGGTGCGCGCCGCTTTCCAGACCGGCGAGGCGCAGACCGGGGTTCGGCGCGACCCTGATGGCGGACGCGTCGTGTCGGTGACCATCCCCATCCAGCTGATCCAGGCGGTGGTGGGCACGATCACCTATGAATCCTATGACCTTGACGCCCTGATCGCGCAGGAGCGCGCCGCCATCCTGCCCTATGTGATCGTCGCCGCGCTCGTCACCTTCTTCATGGCGGTGGTGCTGACCGTGCAGATCGCCTGGCCGGTGCGGCGGCTGGCGGAAGCGGCGCGTGAAGTGCGTCTGGCGGGGGGCCGCCGCGTGCCCTTGCCCGACATGAAGGGCCGCAAGGACGAGATCGGCGATATGGGGCGCGCCTTCACCCAGATGACGAATGCGCTCTATGATCGCCTTGACGCCATCGAGGCCTTCGCCGCCGATGTGGCGCACGAGATCAAGAACCCGCTGACCTCCATCCGCTCGGCGTCGGAAATCCTGCCGCTGGCCAAGGATGACGACAAGCGCGCGCGCCTGATCGAGGTGATCCAGCACGATGTGAAGCGGCTCGACCGGCTGATCACGGACATCTCCAACGCCTCGCGCCTGGACGCGGAGCTGGCCCGCGAGGATCTCGAGACCATCGATCTCGTTGTCTTGCTCACCGACATCGCCAGCTTGCAGAATGATCCCGACGCGCCCGCCCCCCGGGTCATCGTCACGGCCGAGTCCGAGCGGCACATCGTGCGCGGACACGAGAACCCGTTAAGCCGGGTCTTCATCAATCTCATCGAGAACGCCGTCACCTTCTCCCCGGCAGAGGGCGGGGTGCGCGTGCGGATCGAGCGCGGCGCCGGGCAGAGCCAGGAAGTCCGCATCGAAGATGACGGTCCGGGCATTCCCGAAGACAATCTCGAAGCCATTTTCGACCGCTTCTACACCCAGCGCCCCAAGGGGGCGGCCTTTGGCGGACATTCCGGGCTCGGCCTGGCGATCGCGCGGCAGATCGTGACGGCCCATGGCGGCCAGATACGCGCCTCAAACCGCACCGATGATCAGGGCCAGGTGCTGGGCGCCTGTTTCACCGTCACCCTGCCCGCCTCGTCGCGCTAGCGGATGTGTGGCGCGAAAACGGCGCCTGTCATCAGCATGCAGCGGACTGTTGCACACCCGACGCACAGGGCTTTCGCCGGACGCAAAACCGGGTTTACATGGACATCAAGTTACTCCGTCTGAGGATCTGATCCGCACCATGATCGGCATTGTCGTCGTCACCCATGGCCGTCTCGCTGACGAACTCGTCGCCGCCACAGAGCATGTGGTTGGCCCGCTGGAAGCCTGTAGCGCCATCTCCATCGGCCCGGACGATGATATGGAGCGGCGGCGCGACGATATTCGCGAGGCGGTGGAGAAAGCCGACCAGGGCGATGGCGTCATCATCCTGACCGACATGTTCGGCGGCACGCCGTCGAACCTGTCCATTTCGCTCCTGGAAAAGGGGCGCGTGGAAGTCATCGCCGGCGCCAATCTGCCCATGCTGATCAAGCTGGCCGAAGCGCGCTCGCGGCTCGACATGAACGCCCTGGCCGAAAGCGCCAGCGAGGCGGGCAAGCGCTATATCGCCGTCGCCTCCCAGATCCTGGACGGCGCCGCGTGAGCCAGCAACGCACGGTCACCATCTGCAATCAGCGCGGTCTGCACGCCCGCGCATCTGCGAAATTCGTCGCCGAGGCCGCCCGCTTTGACTCCCAGGTCAGCGTGGCGCGTGACGCCGAGGAAGTCAGCGCGGATTCCATCATGGAATTGCTGATGCTGGCGGCCGGACCCGGCGTCGCCATCACCATCAGGGCCGAGGGCGCGGACGCAGAAGAGGCCGTGGACGCCCTCAGCGCGCTGGTGGAATGCGGCTTCAACGAGAACGACTGAGCCTGTCCGCCCAACGCCCCACATGAAAACGCCGCCGGTCATCCCGGCGGCGTTCGTGTCTCAGGTCGGGGCGCGCCCTCAGGCGTCCTCATCCTCGGCGCTGCGCGCCGGCGCCGGGGGCGCCGGAGGCGCAGGCGGCACGGGCGGATTGGAGAAGAGCGACAGCACGCGGTTGGTCAGCGGCGCGCTCGGGCGCAGCTCCCGCGTCTCACGCGTCACCGGTCCCGTGCTCGGCTTTACGGCTTCGTCCGCGTCCGACACCGCCTCGCTCTCGGCTTCGGCAGCCGGCATGGGCGGCGGAGAAGGCAGTACGATGGCGCGCGCGGCATAGCGCGGATCATTCTTCAGACGCTCGGCTTCTTCGGCATCCAGCCCTGCAAGCTCGAGATCCGCCTTTTCGGGCGCGTCGTCAGAGGGCGCCTCAGCGCTCAGCGCCGGCTCGAGCTCTTCGCCCGCCTCCGCCGTCAGCGCCTCAGGCTCCGCCCGGGTGTCGACTTCGTCCTCGGACTCAAAGGCGACGGCTTCGCCAGCAAGCGGTTCGTGTTCAGCCTCTTCCGCCGCGGCGTCGGCCGCAGCCGCGTCCGCATCCTCGGAGACATCATCGCCTTCAGAAGACGCGTCCAGAGCCGTATCCTCGTCACGCCCCTCGGGCGAGGACAGGGCCGGCTCAGGCGTCTCTTCGCTCAGGACCGCATCTTCAGAGGCGGATTCATCCGCTTCAGGCGCTTCAGGCTCAGCCTCGACGCGCGTTTCTGCAGCGTCCGTCGCCTCGGTCTCGCTTTCATCGAGATCGACCGCAACGTCCTGTTCCGCATCAACCACAGGGGCTTCGAACTCCGCCTCGACCGCTTCAGCCTCCTGAGCCTCTACGTCACCGCGTTCAGAGTCCGCCGTTTCGGGATCGACAGCCTGCGTCTCGGACTCGGCGATGACCGGTTCGGCGTCCGCCTCATCCGCTGTTTCGCTCAGCGCAGCGCTGACCGGTACGGCGATGGCGATCGGCGCATCCTCATCAGAGGCCGCCGCGTCGTCCGGCTCCTCAATGCCCGCGTCGTTATCGACAATTTCGTCAGGGTCTTCAGCCCGCGCAATGGTCTCTTCCGGAGGATGACGCTCGAGATGGTCGGCCAGAAGCGCGATCCGGCGCTCGAGACGGGCGGAATCGCGCACCCGGTTGATCAGGCCTCCGATCACGAAGATCAGGGCCGCGAGCCCGTAAGCGCCAACGGCATAGCCCGCAGCCTCGGCCTCGCCGCCCAGGCCCAGGGCCGCAGCGCCCACGAGCCCCGCAAAGAGCGGCGCCCAGAGCAGGCGCCAGGAGCGCGTGGCGAACACGGTCAGCGCGGCCAGTCCGCTCAGACCGTAAAAGACAATGGCGTCTGCATGCTCGGCCGCCAGCGGCCCGGCCTGGGCGATCAGGCCGCTGACCGGGGCGACGCTCTCAGAGAAGCTCCAGCTCGCCAGATCCGGCAGGGCGGTCAGCGCCAGAGCGAACAGATCAAACTGGGGCAAAGCCCCGAACAGGCCCGGATCGACCTCCACCAGGAAGGCGCGCAAGGCCGGCCAGACCATGACGATGGAGGCCAGCGCAAACAGGAGAACCGTGAGGAACCAGTTCACATTCCGCGCAACCCCGGCCCGCGACAGCAGCGCGCTGGCTCCCGGATGGGTGCGCGACCAGCCTTTCTGGGTGTGATTGACCAGCGCCACGGGACGCGAACGCTGGGAGGGGCCGGTCTGCATGCGCAGCACGGACGCCTGATCCCCGGCCTCCAGAGCGAAATTGCGGTCCATGACGCGCACGGTGTGCTTGGCGCCGTCATAATCGGTCAGGCTGCGCTCATCGGCGCGTGCGCGGGGATCCGATCCGCTCACCTCGCCGGAGGCGGCGTAGAAATCCAGCGTCTTGCGGCCGAAATTCTGGCTCGCATAGGCGGTCGGCAAATTCGCCATTTCAACAGTCCCCTCAGTCCGTTGCACAGGCGCGCCGCCCCTCGGCGACGCCTGCGGCCATGCCGCAAAGACCCATAACACAGGGCCCGAGCAAAAACCTTACCATAAAGTTTATACAGATTTAGGACCAATTTAAGAAATAGAGCGAATTTCCTGTCCCATAATGATGTGCACGCCAGACGGTTTGCCCGTTTTGGGACGCGTGTTAAGAGATGCGCCGTCTCATATGGAACCGGCAGGGGACCCCCTGCCCGCAGTCAGAAAACAAGGCGCTCATTCATGACCCTGCTCAATGCCGCCAACACCGGCGACGATCGCTATGTCAAAGACCTCTCGCTGGCTCGCTGGGGCCGGCTGGAGATCGAGATGGCCGAGATTGAAATGCCCGGCCTGATGGCCCTGCGTGAAGAGTACAAGGGCAAGAAGCCCCTCGCAGGCGCGCGCATCGCCGG
Source organism: Oceanicaulis sp. HTCC2633 (assembly GCF_000152745.1). Classification (GTDB taxonomy): domain Bacteria; phylum Pseudomonadota; class Alphaproteobacteria; order Caulobacterales; family Maricaulaceae; genus Oceanicaulis. Next base: position 2,306,760 of record NZ_CH672428.1, on the reverse strand, counting down.
CTCGCTGCACATGACGATCCAGACCGCCGTGCTGATCGAAACGCTGGTCGAGCTGGGCGCGGATGTGCGCTGGGCGTCGTGCAACATCTTCTCCACCCAGGACCACGCCGCCGCCGCGATCGCGGACAAGGGCATTCCGGTCTTCGCCTACAAGGGCGAGACGCTGGAAGAGTACTGGGAGTTCGCCGACGCCATCTTCCATTGGCCGAACGGCGAAACCGCCAACATGATCCTGGATGATGGCGGCGACGCGACCATGTATCTGCAGCTGGGCGAGAAGGCCGAAGCGGACCCCAACTTCCTCGGCGAGCCGAAGTCCGAGGAAGAAGGCTATCTCTTCCAGACCATCAAGAAGCGCATCGAGGCCTCTCCGGGCTGGTTCGCCAAGGCCAAGGCCGCCATCAAGGGCGTGTCCGAGGAAACCACCACCGGCGTGATGCGTCTGTATCAGCTGGCCAAGAAGGGCGAGCTGGCCTTCCCGGCGATCAACGTCAACGACTCCGTGACCAAGTCCAAGTTCGACAACCGCTATGGCTGCCGTGAAAGCCTGGTGGACGCCATCCGTCGCGGCACCGACGTGATGATGGCCGGCAAGACCGCCGTCGTCTGCGGCTATGGCGATGTGGGCAAGGGCTCGGCGGAATCCCTGCGCAGCGCCGGTTGCCGCGTGTCGGTCACCGAGATCGACCCGATCTGCGCCCTTCAGGCGGCCATGGACGGCTATGAGGTCGTCAAGCTGGAAGACGCGATCAAGAACACCGACATCGTCGTCACCGCCACCGGCAACAAGGACGTCGTCACCGTCGACCACATGCGCACCATGAAGAACATGGCGATCGTGTGTAACATCGGCCACTTCGACAACGAGATTCAGGTCGAGGCGCTGAAGAACTTCCAGTGGACCAACGTCAAGCCGCAGGTCGACATGGTGGAGTTCCCCGAAGGCCACAAGATCATCCTGCTCTCCGAAGGCCGCCTGGTGAATCTGGGCAACGCCAACGGCCACCCCAGCTTCGTGATGTCTGCGTCCTTCACCAATCAGGTGCTGGCCCAGATCGAGCTGTGGACCCGCGGCGATCAGTACGACAACCAGGTCTACATCCTGCCCAAGCATCTCGACGAGAAAGTCGCCGCCCTGCACCTTGAAAAGCTGGGCGCGCAACTGAGCGAGCTGTCGCCCGAACAGGCCGACTATATCGGCGTCGAGCAGAAAGGCCCGTTCAAGGCCGAGCACTATCGCTACTAAGCCTCGGCGATCGCCAAACCAGAAACCCCGCCGGAGCGATCCGGCGGGGTTTTTCATATCCGCTTCTTGCCCTTCCCGCGCTCCCGTCTCACTGTGCGCGCCATGCGCCTGATCCTGATCCCGACCCTTCTCGCCCTGTCGCTCTCGCTCGCAGCTTGCGGGTCGAGCCCGGAGCTGAACCCGCTGGCCGATCCGCGGCTTCAGCCCTTCATCGCTACCTCCGACATGCCGGTCCCGCCCAATGTGGAGCGCGCCGCAAGCTCGGATCAGTGTGCGGGCGAGCCCTTGCGCGCGATCAACGCCAGCCTGCCCGACTATCCCGCGCGCGGCTGGTCGCGCGGCCTGCAGGGCTGGTCCATCGTCCAGTTTGACGTCACCCAGGCCGGCGAGGTGCAGAACGTATCTGTCGCGCGCGGCGTGCCGGGCGGCAGTTTCGATCATGAGGCCCGCCGCGCGGTCGAGGACTGGCGCTTCGCACCCTTGAGCCAGGGCGCGGCGCTGCAAGGCTGTGTCGTACTGTTTGAGTTCACCCAAGGCGAAGTGCGGATTCGGTGAATCTGATCATTCAATTTGAGTTGAAACTTAAGCCTTTATTGACCTTGTCCACAGCGCAACACGGTCAATTCACGGCCGGGATTCCTCTGCCCATCGCGTCTCAATTCACCTTCCGGTAAGATGTGATTCGCACGCGTGCGCGTTTTCAGCGGGATGGCGCACCAGGCAATTGGGGAAAAGGCGCGTCATGACCGCAGCCGAACCGGTACAACTGGCCACACTCATCGTCACAGGCGGCTCGGTCGCCTTCGCCCTCGCCTCGTCTGTCTGGGCCTATCGATTGACCGCGGGCGCCCGCAAGGCCCGCAAGCTCTGGCGCGACCGCCTTCTGGCTGCTGAAGACCGCGCCGAACGCAATACCAGCCTGTTCGCCGCCCATCCCGGCGTGGTCGTGGTCTGGGATGTTCCACCCCAGTCCGAGGCGGAGCACTGGTCCGCGCCCAAGCTCTATGGCTCGCCCGCCGCGCTCGCTTCGCTGCTGCAATTCGCCGAGCTGAGCCAGTCGGCCGGCGCGAACGGGCAGATCGCCACCGACATTCTCGACAGCATTTCCGAGTTCAGCGCCCGCAACGCCTCTGGCGAAACGGTGAGCTTCCGCGATCGCGCCCGCGCGCTGATGGCGGAGGGCCAACCCTTCTCGCTGACCCTGACGGGACGTTCGGGCCGCAAGATCCAGGCGGATGGCCGCCCCGCCGGGCGTCAGCTCGTGATCTGGCTGACCGACACCGCCCTGCGCCAGACCGAGGGCGCGTCCGATGACGAGATCAGTCATGATGATCCCATCGGCTTCATGGATATGATGGGCCGCAACCCGGTTCCCGCCTGGCGCATGGACCAGAAGGGCCGTCTGAACTGGGTGAACAACGCCTATGTGAAGGCGGTGGAAGCGTCGGACGTCGCCGAGGTGATTGACCGTCAGCTCCTTCTGGAGCCGACCCTGGGCGAGCAGGCGCGCGACGTGCTCAACTCCGGCGATCCGCGCACCGGCGCCCGCGGCGTGGTGCTGGCGGGCCAGCGCCGGGTAATGTCGGTGACGAGCTATCCCGTACAGGGCGGGGTGACCGGCTTTGCCGTGGACGTGACCGATGGCGAGGAAGCCAAGGCGGCGCTCAACCGTTTCCGCGAAGCCCATGACCTGACGCTCAACCACATGACCGAGGCGGTGGCGATCTTTGACCGCGCCAAGAAGCTCGTGTTCTACAACCGCGCCTTCAGCCAGATGTTCAATGTGGAAGAAGCCTTCCTCAATGATCGCCCGGCTCATGGCGTGTTGCTTGATCGCCTGCGCGAGAAGCGCCGCCTGCCCGAGCAGGCCGATTACAGCGCCTGGCGCCAGGCCGAGCTGTCGCGCTACGAAACCGCGCCGAACCAGGACGCCGAACCGGACGAGCTGTGGGCGCTGCCCGACGGCCGCACCCTGCGTGTGGCGCGCCAGCGTCACCCGATGGGCGGGCTCCTGCTGATCTTCGAGGACATGACCGACCAGCTCTCCTTGCAGGCGCGCTACAACACCCAGCTCAAGGTGCAACGCGCGACGCTGGACAAGCTGCACGAAGCTGTCGCCGTGTTCGGATCGGACGGGCGTCTGAAGCTGCGCAACGCGGCCTTCGAAACGCTGTGGAAGCTCGACCCGGAGCGGCTGGACGGCGTGCATTTTGACGACATGGTCGCCTCCTGCACCCCGCTCTATGACAATGCCGAAGCCTGGGGACAGCTCAAGGCGCGCATCACCGACCCCAGCCCGGAATCGCGCAAGGCCATGACCGGCGAGATCCGCCGCGCGGATCATTCCGTGCTGACCTGGCTGACCCGTCCGCTGCCCGATGGCGCGACGCTGATCGCCTGGGATGACATCACCGACAGCCGCCGCATTGAATCCGCCCTGCGCGACCGCGCCGAAGCGCTGGAAGCGTCCGAACGGATCAAGACCGAATTCGTCGAGCATGTGAGCTATCAGCTGCGCACCCCGCTGACGACGATCCATGGCTATGCCGATCTGCTGGCGGGCGGGTTCGCCGGCGATCTGTCAGACCGTCAGAAAGAGCATATGGGCGCGATCCAGACCGCCTCGGCGCAGCTGGGCAAGCTGATCGACGACATTCTGGACATTGCCGCCATTGACGCCGGCCAGCTGGAAATGGAGCTCGGGGACGTGAATGTGCACGCCCTGGCCGAGGAATCCATGGAGCTGATCGCCTCGCGCGCCGAGCATTCGGGCATCAAGCTGACGCTGAACGCCGACGAGGACGGCCCGCTGATCCGCGCCGACGGCAAGCGCCTCAAGCAGGTCATCTACAACCTGCTCACCAACGCCATGGATCACGTCAATCCGGGCGGCGCGGTGGAAGTCGGCGCTGAGGTCGCGGGCGATGACGTGTCGCTCTGGGTGGCTGATGACGGCGTCGGCATTGCGCCCGACCGTCAGGCGAAGATCTTCGAGCGCTTCGAGCGCGGCGATGGCGGCGGCGCGGGCCTGGGCCTGGCCCTCGTCAACGACATCATCCGCCTGCATGGCGGCTGGGTGGAGCTTGAAAGCGAGCCGGGCGAAGGCACGCGCGTGACCTGTCACCTGCCCCGTCTGACCAGCTCGGAAGCGGCGCCGGAGCTCGATCTGCCCGGCAGCCACTCCCTGAGCGCGGAATAGACGTCAGGCGTTGGCCTGACGTCCCGCCTCATCGCCTTCCAGCCCCAGATCGCGGAACAGGACCGTATCGGTATCCTGATCGGGGTTCGGCGTGGTCAGAAGCTCATCGCCCACAAAGATCGATCCGGCGCCCGCCAGGAAGCACAGCGCCTGCAGCTCCCGAGACATGGTCTCCCGCCCTGCGGAGAGACGCACCACGCTCTTGGGCATGATCAGGCGCGCGGTGGCGATGGCGCGCACGAAGTCGAGCCCGTCCAGGCTCTCCGACCCTGACAGCGGCGTGCCCGCCACGTCCACGAGATGGTTCACCGGCACGCTTTCGGGATGCACAGGCAGGGTCGCCAGCTCGGTCAGAAGCCCGATCCGGTCCTCCTTGCTTTCCCCCATGCCGATAATGCCGCCGCAGCAGGTCTTCATGCCCGCCGCACGCACCTTGGCGAGCGTGTCGATCCGGTCATCCCAGGTGCGGGTGGTGATGATCTGCTTGTAGTATTCCGGCGAGGTGTCGAGATTGTGGTTGTAGTAATCGAGCCCCGCCTCGGCCAGGCGCTCGGCCTGACCCTCGCCCAGCATGCCCAGCGTCATGCAGGTCTCGAGCCCCAACCCTTTCACCCGACGGATCATGTCATGGATCTTCGGCTCGTCGCGCTCCTTGAGCTCGCGCCAGGCCGCACCCATGCAGAACCGCGTCGCGCCTGAATTTTTCGCTTCAATCGCCTTTTTCTCGACCTCTTCGGGATCCATCAACTTGGACGCCTTAAGACCCGTGTCGAAATGGGCGGACTGATTGCAATAACCGCAGTCTTCCGCACAGCCGCCGGTCTTGATCGACAGCAGGCGCGATTTCTGCACCGTATTGGGGCGATGCACCCGGCGGTGCAGGCTTTGCGCGGCGAAGATCAGATCATTGAACGGCGCATCATGGAGGGCGGCGACCTCATCACGGGTCCAGTCGTGACGGGGTTCGGCCAGACGGTCGAGATCGGTGAGAAGTGTGGACATGAGCGCCTCTGAGCCTTTGGAAAATCAGCGAGACGGTAGAAAGCCCGCCGCCGGGCCGCAAGCCTTGCAAGTCAGCCCGGTGCAGGCGCGGCTGGTGCTGCTGGTCGCCGCGCTGTGCGTGTTCGGCGTCGCATTGCTGCCGGCGCCCATCGAGGAGCCTGTTCTGTTCGGCGTCGACAAACTCAAGCATATCGCCGCCTTCCTGGTTCTGACCGTGCTAGCGCGCGCCGGATGGCCGTCCGTCCGCCTCTGGATCCTCGCGCTTGGCCTGACCGGTTTCGGCGTGGCCATCGAACTGGCCCAGGGTCTGAGCGGGTGGGGCCGGACCGCATCGTTGGCGGATGTCATTGCGGACCTGATCGGCTTGGGACTGGGCGTCGCCCTGATCGACGGGGTCCGCCGCTTGCGGGTCCGCCTGCGCCCATAAGAAAACCCCCGACGCCGCGCGCCGGGGGTTTTGCCGTCAGGATGCGAAAGGATCGTTAGATGATCGTTTCGCCGTGCTTGACCTTCTCGTCGGCTTCGCGCGCCATGGTGGCGACAACGCCCGAGAGCAGAAGGATCGCCAGCAGGTTCGGGAAGGCCATCGAGGCGTTCGCGATATCGCCAAAGCGCCACAGGGTCACGGTGTCGACCACCAGACAGCCCACGAACACGATCACGACCCAGACATAGCGGATGATGTTGGTCACCCAGTCGCCGAACAGATAGCTCGCGGCCTGCTGGGCATAGTAGGACCAGCCGATGATCGTGGTGAAGGCGAACAGCGCCAGCGCCACGGTGATCACGAACTGACCGCCCGGAATGGCGCTCGCAAAGGCCGCCGTGGTGATGGCGGACGAGTTCAGTGTGGACTGCCAGGCGTAGGAGACGACGCCGCCGCCCTCCGCCGGATAGGAGCCTTCGGCCACCAGGATGACCAGCGCCGTCATGGTGCAGATCACGATGGTGTCGATGAAAACGCCGATCATGGCGATCTCGCCCTGGGCCACCGGGCTCTTGGTCTGGGCCGCCGCGTGCGCGATCGGAGCGGAGCCCTGACCGGCCTCGTTGGAGAACAGGCCGCGCGCCACGCCGTAGCGGACCGCCTGCATCACGCCATAGCCGGCTGCGCCGCCCACCGCTTCATGCCAACCGAAGGCGTGGCTGAAGATCAGGCCGAAAGCCTCGGGCACGTGAACGATGTTGATGCAGATCACCACGAAGGCCACGGCCACATAGAACAGCGCCATGAAGGGCACGACCTTGCCCGCCACCGAGCCGATGGACTTGATGCCGCCGACAATGACCAGGAAGACCAGCGCCGCCAGCGCCAGGCCAACGCCCCAGGTGGGGATGGTGAAGTTCAGCTCATTGCCGGTCTGAACCACGGATTCGGTGATCGAGTTCGCCTGGATCATGCCGCCCGTCGCGACCGCGGAGATCAGGGTGCCGATGCAGAACAGCATGGCGAGCCAGCCGAACCAGCCGCCAAAGCCCGCACGGCCCTTGTTCAGGCCGTTCTTGATGTAGAACATCGGACCGCCATGGATGCGGCCGTCCGGGTGGGTTTCCCGATACTTCACCGCCAGGCTGGATTCTGCGAACGCGCAGGCCATGCCCAGAAGCGCGGTGATCCACATCCAGAAGATTGCGCCCGGCCCGCCCAGCGAGATGGCGGTCGCCACGCCCGCAAGGTTACCCGTGCCCACCTGGCCCGACAGTGCCGTCGACAGCGCTTGCCAGGGGGTGATGTCGCCATCCTCGCCCTGGGATTTGCGGCCCGCCCAAAGCTCTTTCAGAGCCGGGAAGAACCGCAGGACCGGGCGTCCGCCCAGTCGAACCATATAGTAAAGGCCGGTGCCCAGAAGCACCACCGCCAGGAAACCCAGCGGCAGCACCTGGGCCTCGCCCCAGGTGCCGCCCCAGATGAAGTTGGAGACGTTATTGATGAGGCCATCAAGGCCGGAAAAAAGATCGCCCACGCCGCTCCCCTTGCGTTGGTTGTGTTTAATCGTTGGTGCGGACTTTAATCGGCTTGTTCAAAAGTACAAAGAGCTCAGGCGCCATCCTTTAATTCGTTCAAACCTATTTCGGCTCTGATTATCAAAGATAAGGCGCGCCGACGGATCCGGTTATCCATGCGCCATCGCGACGTCCTCGCCAGCATCGCCTGTCGCCAGAACTTCGAGGGTGAAGATGGCCCAGGGCCACAAATCATCCGTCATCTCGCCCAGGCGCGAATCCGTGTGGCGCGGCCAGACCAGAATGAGCGGGCCAAGATCGCCCAGCGCCAATAGATCGCCGTCCCGTTGATAGGCCAATACGGGATCAGACTCGGCGAGCTGGCGCGCGGGCGCCACGACCTGATATCCATCCAGCGCCGTCAGGCGCAAATCCGAGTTCGCCGGGACGTTCAACGCTTCAAGCACCGCCGAGACCGGCGGTCCGGTCCAGCGTGACAGCGCTCCGCCTTGAGGGAAGTCCGTCTCCAGCGTGACGCTTTCAAGCCGCATCAGGTCGGCCAGGGAGAGACACTGCGTCGGTCCGCCCGTGCCGTAGGCGGCATACAGACTTGGGCTCGGCGCGCTCCTGTCGGCCTCAACCCGGCACAGAACCACGGCGTCCGACGCATCCGGAACACGCGTACAGGACAGGACTGCAAACGCCATCACTCCCGCCAGACCCGTCTGAAACCATCCCCGCATGGCGTCCCTCATTGCAGTAATCGCCGATCCAGAAAATCCACAAACCGTCCCTCGGTCTCCCGGCTCGCCTGTTCATCATATCGCAGGGTGGAGTCCGGATGGTGGTCGGGCTCGTCAAAGGCATGGGTCACGCCCCCCAGCACCGACCAGCTGACCGGCGCCCCCTCCTGGCGCGCCCGGCTGAAGACCACCGAGGCGTCCGCTTCGCTGGCCATGGAATCGCGCTCCACCAGAATGGCTTCAATGGGAATATCCCTGAGCCAGTCATGGCGCACAGCCAGGGACGGCCCGCTGACATAGGGATAGACGAGAAACGCCCCACGCACGCCTTCAAAGGGCTGGGCCGGCGCATCGGACAGTCCGTCAGGCGGCAGCGCCATCCGCGCCAGCGTCAGCGCGTCCAGCAGGGTCCAGCCGCCATGGCTCCAGCCGGCCAGCGCCAGCCTGCGCGGGTCGATCCGGGCGTCCTGTCGGATCAGGGCGAGCGCGGCATACACATCCGCCGCGCGCTCGCGGCCCCACAGCCTGTGCCCGGTGCAGACCTGGGCCAGCGCCTCTTCATAGCTGATATTGCGGGCCCGCAGGCTGTCCACGATCACCGCCGCGACGCCGGACTTCACCGCCAGAGCGGCGTAATTCTCGGTGACCTGGCGAACGCCGCCGCACCCATGAAACAACAGCACCGCCGGAAACGGGCCCTCGCCCGGCGGATAGGACACCCGCACATAGGGCTCCAGGAAGGCGACGTGTTCCGCGAACGGTTTGCGCGCCATGTGCTGGCCGCGCAGTCGCCGATAGAGCGACCAGGCGATGTAGAGCGCGAATGCGACAACGCCAGCGCCCGCCATCGCCAGAACCCAGATCAGCAAATCCATGTCACGCGCCCAATCCTGATGGCCTTGTCCTCATGACTAAGCCCATCAGGATCAGGGTCAAACACGAAGAGTCTAGTGACGGAAATGGCGCATGCCGGTGAAGACCATCGCCAGGCCCGCCTCGTCAGCAGCCGCGATCACGTCTTCATCCCGCACCGAGCCGCCCGGCTGGATGACGCAGCGCGCGCCTGCCTTGGCCGCTTCCAGAAGTCCGTCCGGGAAGGGGAAGAACGCATCGGACGCGCAGGCGGAGTTCGCCGTGCGCGGCGCATCCCAGCCATTTTCCTTGGCGGCGTCCTCGGCCTTCCGGGCGGCGAGCCGCACCGCTTCCACGCGCGAAGTCTGGCCCATGCCGACGCCCGCCGTCGTACCGCCCTTGGCGAAGACGATGGCGTTCGATTTGACGTGCTTGACCACGCGCCAGGCGAACATCAGATCCGCCAGCTCTTCCTCGGTCGGGGCGCGCTTGGTCACCACCTTGAGATCGGACGGCAGGATATGGCCGGTATCGCGTTCCTGCACCAGCAGACCGCCCGCAACCGCCTTGGTGGTCCAGCCCGGCTGGGTGGGGTCCGCGAGGGCGCCGGTGAGCAGCACCCGCACATTCTTCTTCGCGGACAGGATGTCGAGCGCAGCCTCGTCCGCGTCCGGGGCGATAACAACCTCGGTGAAGATCTTGGTGATCGCATCCGCCGTGCTGGCGTCCAGCGTGCGGTTGAACGCCGCGATGCCGCCAAAGGCCGAGATCGGGTCCGCGGCGAAGGCGCGCTCATAGGCAGTGGCGAGATCATCCGCCGCCGCGGCGCCGCACGGGTTGGCGTGCTTGATGATCACGGCTGCGGCGCGGTCCTCGGGATCAAACTCGCTGACGAGTTCAAAGGCGGCGTCCGCATCGGCGATATTGTTGTAGGACAGGGCCTTGCCCTGGATTTGGCGCGCCGTGACCACGCCCGGACGCTGTTCGGCGGCTTCATAGAGCGCCGCATCCTGGTGCGGGTTCTCGCCATAGCGCAGCTTGTTCAGACGGCGACCGCCAATGGTGAACCAGCTATGGGCCGGTTTCTCGACTTCCGGCTCGAAGCGCGCGGCGATCGCGCTGTCATAGGCGGCGGTGCGGGCGAAGGCCTTTGCGGCCAGATGGCGGCGAATGGCCAGCGTGGTCTCGCCGTTATGGGCGGCCATGGATTCCAGCACCTTGTCGAGATCGCGCATGTCGGTGCACACGGCCACATGATTGTGGTTCTTGGCGGCGGCGCGGATCATCGCCGGCCCGCCCACATCGATCTTCTGGATGCAGGCGTCGATGTCGGCGCCGGAACGGGCGGTTTCCTCGAACGGATAGAGATTGACCACCAGAAGGTCGATCTGGGGAATGCCATGTTCCGCCATGGCCGCCAGATCATCCTCCCGGTCGCGCCGGGCCAGCAGACCGCCATGGATGCGCGGATGCAGGGTCTTGACCCGGCCATCCATCATTTCGGGGTATTCGGTGACGCTCGAAACGTCGCGCGCCTCCAGTCCGGCGTCGCGCAGGGCCTGCAGCGTGCCGCCTGTGGACAGAAGCTCGACGCCCGCTTCCGCCAGCTTGGCGGCGCGTTCGGCGAGACCGGTTTTGTCGGAAACGGAAATCAGCGCCCGCTTGAGCGGGGCAAGGCCGGAATCATCCATGGAAACGTCCTCCCATACGGCGCCAAACTAGCTGCGCCAGGAACGAAGACGGCCCCTTATCACGCGTCACGCGCGGCGGGAAGCGTCTGACTGATCGCCGTCACGCCTTCTGGCCAGCCGGCTTCGATGACCAGTTTTAACCGATTGCGCACCTGATCGTCATCGCGGCGCTGCGCCGCGGCGATCAACTGCTCCAGCGCGGACTCCACCCGGGCCAGATCCAGATCCGGCGTCTGGATTCGCAACACCCCGGCCGGACCGGCCGGCGAGACCCGTTCAAAGGCATGGGTCAGCGCTTCATGCAGCTTCTCGCCCGGACGCATGCCGGTATAGATGATCGGCACATCGCGCTCGGGCTCCAGCCCGCGCAGGCGGATCAGCTGCCGCGCCAGGCGCGAGATCAGCACCGGTTCGCCCATGTCCAGAAGGAAGATATCCCCGCCCTCAAGGCCCACAGCGCCCGCCTGGGCACCCGCTTCCAGCACCAGGCCGGCGGCTTCCTCCACGGTCATGAAATAGCGCGTGGTCTCTTCATGAGTGACTGTCACCGGGCCGCCCTGGGCGATCTGGCGCTCGAACAGCGGCACAACCGAACCGGCGGAGCCCAGCACATTGCCGAACCGCACGGAGGCTAGCTTCATGGGCTCGACCTTGCTGGCCGTTGCGGCGAGATAGAGCTCCACTGCGCGCTTGCTGCCCCCCATGATCGAGCTGGGATCGACCGCCTTGTCAGTGGAGATGGACACCACGGCGTCCACGCCGGCCGCGGCTGCGGCCTCGACCACATTGCGCGTGCCCATCAGATTGGTGCGCACGGTTTCGGAGACATTCTCCTCCATCAGCGGCACATGCTTGAGCGCTGCGGCGTGGAGGACGACTTCGGGCTGCTCTTCGGCCATCAGCACATCCAGACCCTTGCGGTCCTTGATGTCGCCCAGCACCGAGCGCCAGCTGGGCGCGTCCGGCATGGACTGCAGCACCATGTCGATCTCGTAGAGATTGGGTTCGGCGCTATCGAGCAGGATCAGGCGTTCAGGCTTGAGCGCCGCCGCCTGGCGCACCAGCTCGGACCCGATCGTGCCGCCCGCGCCGGTGACCAGCACCCGCTTGCCGGCGATCAGGCGGCGCGCGCCGTCGCGCGCCAGGGCGCGGGGCGGGCGGGCCAGAAGGTCAGACGCCTCGACCGAGGTGAAGGCGCGCACGCCATTGCCGCCGCGCGCCCGGCTCAGCTGCACGCCGGTGCGGCCCGCCACGCGCGCCACTTCATTCACCAGCGCCGCATCCGGATTGGGATCGGCCAGGACGATGCGCACCGGGCCGTCGCCCGCCTGTCGCTTCACCCGCAGCACGGCGCGGGTCAGCTTGTCGGGTCCGCCCTCGATGGGAATGCCGTAGAGCGCGCGACCGCCCGCCGTGCCCTCGGTCTCCACCAGCGCGCGGAAGCGGAAGCTGGGGCCGGAGGCGCGGCGCAAATGCGCCTTGAGCACATCGGCCAGATGCTCGCGCGCGCCGACCAGGATGGCCATGGGCGCGCTTTCATCGCCGCGCTGGACCAGCGATCTGAGATCGCCGGAGCGCCAGGCGGCCGCCGCCACGCGCGGCGCCACGAGAAGGAAGACCAGAAGCGGAGCAGACAGGGCGAAGGTCGAGCGCGGGAAATCCTCCAGCCGGTTCATGGCGAAGAAGACCGGCAGGAAGATCAGATGCGACAGCAGCACCGCCTGCACGATGGGCAGCAGGTCCGGCATGGACATGTGACGCCACAGGCCGCGATGAACGCCGAGCACCAGGAAGACGGCGGCGCTGATCGGCGCGAACACTGCCGGCGCGAGATACTCAAGCGGTCCGGGCGGTACGCTGTATTCGGAAAAGTGATAGCGGATCATCAGGCTGGCGAACATCGCCATGGCCGCCGCCAGCGTATCGTACAGCAAGACGAGACTGGTCGTCAGCGCCACCCCGCGAGGCGGCGTCGTCTGCGCTTGCTCCTTGGCGTTCTCGCTCATATCGCCGCCTTCCCCCCTGCGACAGCGCAATCGATCCTGGACCCGCCTGCCATGTTTACCCCGCCGCCCCCACGCGGCCCAAGCGCTGAAACGCCCATCGGACCCGGTTTGGCGGACGTTCGCCCCCACCATAGGGCTCCGCTTCGCCCGACACCACCAGCTGTGTCGACCGTTCGGGCTTGCCCCCTGCCGCCAGATAGACGGAACGCTCGAGGCGCACCGGTCCCCCATCGGTCCGGAAGCGCCAGCCATCACCATTACCCGCAACCAGAAGTGCGCTCAAGGAATCCCTTGAAAGAGAAGCGCGAACGCTGGGATGCAGGTGGAAGCGGATGGAGAAGCGATAGCGCAGTTCGGGATTGTCCGGCGCACCATCCTCGACGGGGCGATACAGGCTGTCTTCCCCGCGCAGATCTCCGCCATCAGACGCCAGAAAGAGCCGGCGGCGCAGGGAGAGGCCGAACTCGCGGCGATAGCCTTCATGGCTGGCTTCCAGCCAGACGCCGAGATCTTCCTCATTGCGTCGCGCCTTCACCGGCTCGGGTCCGGCAGCGACCCGCGGCCCCAGCAGGGCTCGGGCCCAACCCTGGGCGACAAGCCGCGTTGAGGAGGTTTCCTCAAGAGTGAGCACTGAATGGGCGGCCGTCGCCCGAACCGCCTCGCGCCAGGTGCGCGGCTGATCCGCGGACCAGCCGCAATTGACCACCAGACGCCCGCCGGGAGCAGCAAATTCAAAGGCCAGCGCGCTGGCGTGAACATCCGCCGAATGCGGACCCGATGGCGGGCCTGCGGAATCCATGATCAGCACGGCGCCGCCCGCTTCCACACGGTTGAATCCGCTGTGCGGCGCGACATTGAAGCCACGCCCCTGACCACCGCCCACATGCTTGAGCGCGGTCTCGATGGCGCGGGAATCCCCTTCATCCCCGCCATGAAAGACGGTCAGCCCGCCGCCCGGCATGCGACAGAAGCGGATGAAGGCCGCCGTGCGATCCATCGCACGACTGACCTCGGAGGACAGGCTGAGTCCGCGCGCATCGGCGGCGCGGTCGAGAATGACGAGCGCAATCAGGACATCCGCCGCGACGCGCGGATTGCGGCTGGCGTGGCCGCCATCAGGCAGGATCTGGCTGGTCAGCTCGCGATCAAGCGCGCTCTGGGCCTGGGTCTGCAGCTTGGCGGGCAAGTCCAGGGTCAGCGCGGCCAGACGCAGGGTGATCGCAGCGCAGAGCCGCGTCTTGTCCTGGGGCATGAGCGACAGGCAGCGCGCCAGACGCAGACCCTGGCGCACCGCGGATTTCAGCCGCTTCGGCGTTTCGGGATCCTCGGAGGCGAAGACGGTTTCGCTTGCCAGCATCCAGGCCCACAACCGGCCTTCGAGCACATGCGGCTCCCAGCTGAACCAGTTCCATTTGCCAAAACGCGCCAGCCAGTCATCGACCAGGGCGCGCGCCATGGTCGGCGCCTCGGGGTCCTCCACCGCCAGAAGGTCCGCCAGCCAGTCAAACCGGTGCAGGCTTTCGGCAAAGCGTTTGGACGGCGCTGTCCGGTCCCAGACCGACTCCTCCTCGGACACTTCCAGCATTTCGCCCGCCAGCGCGAACCGACCGCCCAGCAGGGCGGCGCCGCGCGCCTTGTCGCCCTTGATCAGCGCTTTGGGCCGCACGGCCAGCGCTTCGGGCGCACGCTGGCTCTGGGTCAGTATGCGATAGGGCGGGGCCGCATTGAGCAGATCTGACATTTCCCGACGACCGCGCAGCGCCAGGGCGGCGGCGATCTCACGGGTCCTGGGCGGGCGTTTCATCAAGGCCTCAAACGCCCCGCAATGCGGCAATGTTCCCGGCATAGGCGCCGGGACCGCCCTTGAAGACGGCGGAGCCTGCGACAAGCGCATCTGCGCCCGCATTGATGCAGTGCTGGGCGGTTTGCGGGTTCACCCCGCCATCCACCTCGATCATCGTGTCCAGGCCCCGACGCTCGATGGTCTTGCGCAGGGTTTCGATCTTGCGCAGCTGGGAGGTCAGGAAGCTCTGCCCGCCAAAGCCGGGATTGACGCTCATGATCAGGACGAGATCGAGCTCGTCGAGCACATAGTCGATCATGTCCAGCGAGGAGCCCGGATTGAGCGCCGCGCCGGCCTTCACGCCATGGCTCTTGATGGTCTGCACGGTGCGGTGAAAGTGCGGGCCCGCCTCGGGATGGGCGGTGATCATGTCCGCGCCCGCCTCGGCGAAGTCGGCGACATAGGCGTCCACCGGCGAAATCATCAGGTGCACGTCAAAAGGCTGGTCCGACCAGGGCCGCAAGGCCTTCACGACCGCCGGGCCAATGGTCAGATTGGGCACGAAATGCCCGTCCATGACGTCGATATGGATCCAGTCGGCGCCCGCGGCGTCGATGGCTTTGACCTCGTCTCCCAGCCGGGCGAAATCAGCAGACAGAATCGAGGGTGAAATAATCGTCGAACGAGCCATGCTGATTGCGTATCAGCGGCCCGCATTTTGGGCAAGATGCGGCGGCGGCTTTCCCGCCTTTCACGTCAGTTTGTTCGCCGGATTCAGAAGCCTCGGAAAAGCGCCGGAGAGAGACGCCTTCCCGAGGCCGCTGATGGATCAGCCCACCGCGCGATGCCCGCGCATGCGCAGGCACTCCACCACCATCTGGCGCCGCTCGTCGCGGGTTTCGAGCGAACCGCCCAGAGCGCCCGCCGCCGCCCCCACCACGGCGCCGGCAATCGCGCCTTCGGTGTCGGTCACATCGTCATCGGCCAGACCGGCCAGTGCGCCGATGCCAGCGCCCACCGCCATGTCGGTGCGGGTTTCGGAGTTCAGATAGGCCCGCTCGCGCGCCAGCGCCTGGCACGCCTGAAGATCCGCCTCATAGGCCACGGAATGCGGACCATCCACGATCGGGGCGTAATCGGCGCCGCCGCCAGCGCAGGCGGTGACCATCAGGCCGGAGGCGATCACGGTCATCAGAACAATCGGTTTCATGGGGAGTATCCTTTCTTGTTGTTGCTCTTTTGATTTCAGGATCAGAAGCGGGCGCGCACGGTCAGCGCGATCCGGTCATCAGAATGGCGGTCATCACCCCAGCCGCGGCCATAGCTGAGCCCGGCGGTGAAGCGTTCGGCGATCTGCGCCTCAAGGCCCAGACGGGTCTCGAAGCTGTTCTCCGCCAGCCCCTCGCCGAACAGCGTCACCGGGTCCGCGGTGTTGTCGATCAGCTGTGAGACGAGGCTGTGATCGGCATTGCTGCGCCAGGTCCAGCCCACAGCGCCGACCGGGGCGAGGGTGACGTTCTCCGCCACGCGCCAGCCGTCCATGCGCGCATCAAGATGGGTGTCAAAGCGCCAGGTGTTGAGCGATTGCGCGCCATAGCGCAGCGCCAGACCGGTCGCGCCGGTCTCGGTCGCGCCATCGATACGGATCGCGTCATATTGCAAGGAATTGCTGACCTGCAGGTCGAACACTCCCCACTCATAGGCCGCATCACTCAAAAGGCTCGCCTGCCAGGCCTCGCCGTCAAAGCTGGTGCGGGCGGACAGACCGCGCACGCCGGTCTGGCGCACGCCATCCTCGAAATCGAGCCAGCTATGGCTGACCGCCGCCGTCAGGCCATAACCGTCTTCGGCATAGCGCAGGAAGCCCGTCAGCGTGGTGGCGGCGTAGTCCTGACGATCCCCGTTGCCAAAGCGAATCTCGGCGTCGTCATGGCGCAGGGCCGCGCCGGCGCTGAACACGTCGGTCAGACGATAGGCGCCGCCAAAGCTTGCCGCTTTCAGGCGGACATCCGCGGTCAGGCCGTCAAAGTCGAACTTCACGTCCTGATAGGCGAGATCACCGAACACGCCCGGCCCCTGACGCGCGCCCGCCCAGACCGATTGCTCGCTCATCTCCAGCCCGGCGGCGACCAGCGAGGGCAGCATCAACGCAGGCCGCGCGGCCTCGCCATTCGCGCCCGCCAAGGTCGCCTGCCACCATTGCGCGGTCAGAAGCTGACCGGCTTCGGTGAAGTGCAGATCATCGAGGAACAGATAGCGGTTCTGCCCCGCCATATCGGGCGCGCAGACCGTGTCGGCGTCTTCAAGATAACACTCGCGATCCACCTCATCGAAGCCCAGCGCTGCGGCGTTGTCCCGGATATAGGTGAGGAACGCCTCGTCCCGCACCGTCACCAGATTGACGCCCGCCGCATCCGCGGCTGCGACCGCCGCATCAAACAGGGCGATATTCGCCGCATCCACGGCTTCGGCGAAGGCGGCCTGAGCCTCGGCGTCATCGCGCACCAGCGGGGCGAACTTGATCGGGCGCACTTCCGCCATCAGCACCGTTTTCACGCCCAGCGCGCCCAGGGTGGTGATGTTATCCGCGCCCGCTTCGGCGATATCGGCGATGATCGCATCGAAATCCTCGCCCGCCGCGGCGCGATCCATCAGATCGTTGGCGCCCGCCATGATGAAGGCGACATCGTCTGCGCCAACGCTGGCCTCGCCCGCCTCGACCATCTCGGCAAAGATCGCGGTCTGGATCTGCACGCCCGTATAGAGGCCAAACTCGGCCAGATCGCCGCTTGCGGTGATATGAGCGCCGGAGAAAGCGAAGTTCACATTGTTGCTGTCGCGGTCGGGGTCGAGGACAATGTCCACATCCCGGCCCATCATTTCTGACCAGACCAGACCATTGGACAGGCGACGGAAGCCATTATTGGACGAATAGGGGAATTGGGTCTCGCCGCGCTGCTCCAGAAGGGCAGCGTGATTGCCCTGCCCGGTCGAGCTGTCGCCAAAGAAATACCAGTTCCCGTCTCCGGGTTTGGCGTAACTCGCCCCGCCCAGCGCCAGCGCGGCGAAGCCCCCGGCCATAAGGGCGCACCCGCCCCGCAACGCGCACAGAGCCGTGCGCGCAGTCATACTGCGTTTCATAATGTCTCTCTCCTGAGGAAGGGTCCGCCTGTCAGGACCCGAATCTTGGGCCGCGCTTACCGCGCAGCGTCAGTCAGGTGTCCGGGCCGATCATCGGCGGTCCGGACACGGCATGCGCAACGCCGAGCGGCGCTGTCGTCATCTTGGCGACGGGCGCGACAAACGCCCGAACTGCTGTGTGCGCCATCCTGGCGTCTCCTGCAGTCTCCGCCGACCGGGTTTCCCGTGTTCAGGCGGAAGGGTTGACCAACCAGCGGGGACAATGCCCCCTTTCGTAGGCGCCGCCCTTTCAATCAGGGCGGCAATCGCTACGTATTATGTAGCAAGAAGTACTGCTACGCTTTCCGTAGCGCAAGTGACCATTTCGAGGAGAGATTGTGGCGAAACTGACCGAATCCTCGCGCCCGGTAATGGCCCTGTTTGAAGTCCTGGGTCAGAAATGGGTGCTGCGCATCATCTGGGAGTTGCGCAACGGCCCGCTGACCTTTCGCGAGCTGCGGGCCCAGTGCGACGAGATTTCGCCAACCGTCCTCAACCAGCGCCTGGCGCTTCTCAAAGAGACGCTGCTGCTGGAAAGCACCGATGAAGGCTACAAGCCGACCGCCCTGCTCGAGGAGCTGGGTCCGGTGCTGTACGCCCTGCGCGACTGGTCGAACATGTGGGCGGAAACCCGCGTCGCGCACGGGCATGACGTGTGAACGCATCTCAGGCCTCTGCAGATCGGACGCGGACGGGGCGGAAGCGCTCGCGATATTCGCGCACCGTCACCCCGAGATGCTTGTGAAAGGCCCGACGCATGCGTTCGGCCGCGCCAAATCCTGATTTGAGCGCAATCAGGTCAATCGTGTCATCGGACTGCTCCAACCTGACCCGGGCATCCTGCAGCCGCGCCTGCTCCACATAGGTGGCGGGCGTCTGGCCGGTCTCGCTCTTGAACTTGCGGGCAAAGCTGCGCTCGGACATGCAGGCGAAATTGGCCAGCTGGGTCACGCTCAGCTCGTCGGTGAGGTTCGCGAGTATGTGCTGGAGCGTACGGTTGATCGGCCCGTCATCCACTTGCTGAGCCACCAGCTGGGCGCTGAACTGGGCCTGTCCGCCCGGCCGCATCATGTACATGACATTATAGCGGGCGACCTTGAGCGCCATGTCATGCCCCCAGTCCGCCTCCACCAGCGCCAGCGCCAGATCCATGCCCGAGGTCACGCCCGCAGAGGTCCAGTACTTGCCGTCGCGCACATAGATGGCGTCTGCATCGAGCGCGATCTGCGGATAGCGTTTGGCCATCACCGGGCACCACCACCAATGGGTGGAGGCGCGCCGACCGTTCAGAAGCCCCAGCTCGGCCAGGATGAAAGAGCCGGTGCAGATCGAGATCACCCGTTCGGCCTCGCCATCCGCCCAGCGCACGAACTCCAGCAGGCGCTGATCCTTGAGCGCGGCCTGAGTGCCGTGCCCGCCCGCGATCATCAGCACATCCACCGGCAGACCGCTCTCGCGCGCCTGATCAAAGGTCATGTCCGGCACAAGCGACAGGCCCGAGGTGGTGCGGATGGGCGTTGCGTCAGCAGCGACCAGGGTCAGCTCATAGCCGCCCACCCCGCCATCCTTGAACAGCTTCACGCCTGACAGCACCTCCATCGGCCCGGTGATGTCGAGCACATGGGCGTCAGGGTAAGCCACCATCACCACATGGATGAGCGGCGCGTCGGCGGCGGGGCGTGCGGCTGTCGTGTTCATGTGGCGGATATTGCGCGCTTTTCCCAAAACCGTAAGGCCGGAAAAAACGCAAATCCCGCCAATCGCGCCTTATTGGGTCCCCAGAAGGACCGGCAGGGCGTTCAGCACGCTGCGTGGCAGCGAGCCCTGATAGCTCGCAGCCTCAAGCCGGTTGAGCGCATCCTGATCCAGCCAGACGCCATTCGCCATGACCGCGGCGGGATATTCCACACTGGACACATCACTGAGCGGATCGCCGGAGACGAGGAGGAGGTCGCCGCGCATGCCCGGCGCGATGACGCCGCGATCGTCCAGCCCGAACACACCGGCCGGCGTCACTGTCGCAGCCTGCAGCGCCTCATAGGGGGTGAGCCCGGACAGGACGAGCAATTCAAGCTCCCGCGTCATTGCGCGACCGGGAAGGTTGGTGAAAATGCCCGCATCCGTGCCCGCAATCAGGGTGACGCCCGCCTCGTGCATCATCCCGGTGGCGCGCTGATAGAACTGACGCCTCACCTCTTCCCGGAACGCCGGATCCTGACGGGACCAGAAGTCATAAACCCCCGCATCCACCTTCACATAAAGCGGGTTCATCGCCGCAACGCCATCGCGCTCCAGATACGCGCCATCGCTCTCCGCGACCCGCACCAGATTGTCATGGGCGATCAGGGTCGGCGTCACCACCGCGCCCGCCATCGCCATTTCTTGCGCCAGCACCTCCATCCGTTCGGCGTTCAAGCGGTCGCGCAAACCATGCCAGACAATGGATTCGGTGTGCTCGATCGTCAGGAAGCCGTCATCGAGCACGCTCAAGAAGGGGATCAGGAAATCGCGCTCGAGCGGAATGCCCGGCTCGCGGACCCCTTCGGGCGTGTGGCCCGATACGGTCATGCCCAGCGCCCGCGCCTCCTCAAGCACGCCGCGATACGCGTCTTCCGTCAGGTTGGAATAGACCTTGAGATGCTCGAAACCCTGCTCATGCTGGCGGCGCACCGCGGCGCGCGCCTCGTCCTGCGTCATCACCAGCACATGGTTCTGCTGGGCGTTGGGACCGGGAGAGTTCAGAATCGGACCGGTCGTGAGCAAGGTCGGGCCCAGCAGCGCCCCGTGCTCGATCCTTTCCGCCCAGCGCAGATGCACCTCGAGACCCGACACATTGCGCACGGTCGTCACCCCATGTGCGAGATAGGCGGCGAGTTCGGGCACATCCCAGACATGCACATGGGCGTCGATCAGCCCCGGAAGCAGCGTCTGACCGCTGGCGTCGACCCGCAGCGCGCTTGCGACGCGCGGATCCCCATCCAGCCCGCCGTGATCGGCAATGGCGACGATGACGCCGTCGAGCACGAGGACGTCCTTGTGGAGTTCGACCTCTGCAGCGCCTGGACTCATGGACACCAGACGCACATCCGAAATCAGCACCGCCGGCTCAACCGACGCACTGACCAGCGCGCCCGGCCATCGGAAGAATGCCGCCCAGATCCCAGCCGCCAAAAGCGCCAGAACCGTCAATCCGATCGTCAAGATCCGCATGCCGCCCCCCATAACTGGCCCCAGTCTGGAATGGCGCACATCGCAAGGGAAGCGCAAATCCGGACCGGGGCTGGGCGTTTCACGCCATTTTCAGCGTTAGGGGCGCGGCGCCCCAGCGGTCAGGGGAAAGGCCAGGGGCCGCAAGGGCGCAGCGTCCGCGCCCCGCAGCTTCAACCCGCCGCCCACAAAGGCGAACTCATGCACCCCGGCTTGCGCCAAGCCTTCAAGATTGACCAGCTCGAGAATGGGTGCGCCCTGCTGGGCCAGCAGATAGGTATGAACGGGCACATAATTATGCGGATCTTCGGACGGAAAGGCCTCAAAGCTGAGATTGTCCGCGCCCACGACCATTGCGCCCGCCTCCTCAATCAGGAAGCGCGCCGCTTCCAGCCCCAGGCCGGGCGGGTTGCGCATGTACCGCCCGGCGTCCTCATAAACCTGCATCCGGCCGGTCCGGATCAGCACCACATCACCGGTTTGCAGCGTGACGCCCTGCTGTTCCGCCGCGCCCCGCAAGTCATCCGCCGTAATCCGATAGCCGTCCTCCAGCATGCTCAAGCCCTTGTAGCGGGCCAGGTCCAGCATGACCCCGCGCGCCACAATGGGCGGCAGAGCCTCCGCCCCGCCCACGCGCCAGCCGCGATCGCCCAGATGGTCCTCAGCGGAGAACCCGTTCCAGACCTCACCGTTCAGACCGAAATGGACCAGCGCATCGATATGGGTGCCGGTGTGGGTGTACATCGCCACCGCCGCCCCGGTGTAACCCACATGGGCGTTCATCGCGTGACCGACGCCGAGAGGGTCATCAACTTCGGTCCCATGGGGCGTATGGGTCATCCAGATGCGGTAATGGGGGTCGCCCGCCGCCTGCCAGCTGGGCATGCCGATGAAATACTCCACCGACAGGTCATGGGGCGCGCCGCCGGAAATCCGGCTCAGGATCGCGGCCTGACTCTCGTCCGTCATGAGGTTGAGCCGGCCGATTTCGTCCTCAGCGCCCCAGGGGCTGACGCCGACCTTGGCCGGCACATCTTCCGTCTGCGCCTGGGCGGGAAAGGCGATAAGGGCGAAGGCCGCCAGATTGGCCAACAGATGCGGTTTCATGCCGACGCCTCCATCATCCGGGCCGCATCCGCGCCCCGCAGGAAACGAAGCGTCAGCTCCGCCACACGAACGCCCAGCCGGGCTGCGGTTTCCCGGTCCGACCCTGGCGGCGCCACATCCGGGCCCTGATCATTATTGGCCTGCGCCATCACACCGATGGAGGCGCCGATCCGATTGAGATCGTCCACGCTGGCGGTGGAGCTGTTATTGCCCGGCAGCTGATCGAGACTGACCCAGATCATGCCGTGCTGGGCGGCGAAGGTGGAGAGCTGGCTCAGCGTGGCGAACTTGTCGCCCGCCTGGGAGCTTGAGACCGTGAAGCCGGCGGCGAGCTTGTTGGACCATCCGCGCGCCAGCCAGGTCGCCGAAGTCAGGTCCATGAAATGCTTAAACGGTCCCGAGACCGCGCCCATATAGGTGGGCGAGCCGAAGATGATGGCGTCGGCCTGGCCCAGCGCCTTCCAGTCCGGGTCGGACAGGCTGACGACATCGATGAGCGCGGCCGTGGCGCCCGGTACACGCGCCACGCCCTGGGCGACAGCGTCCGCCAGCGCCCGGGTATGGCCGTATCCGGAATGATAGGCGATTGCGATATGAGCCTGCATGAGGATCTCCCGTTGTTTGACGGGACACAGCTAGGCCGTTCACAAATTGAAAATAATTGGCAAATTTTTGAATATATATTTCGCGATTTGAAAAATAAGACTGCTAACGTTCGCGGAAGGTCTCGGCCAGATGGTCCAGCAGGACACGCAGCTTTCGCGACACTTCGCGCTGTTCCGGATAGACGACATACAGCGCGCGCCCTTCAATGGACCAATCCGGCAGCAATTGCACCAGCGCGCCCTCTTCCAGAGCCTGACGCACATAGACATGAGGGGTGACGGCGATGCCCAGCCCTTCCACGGCCGCGCTCTTGACCGCGATGGAGCTGTTCACCCGCAAGCGTGGGCGAAGCTGAACCTGAACCGCCTCGCCGTCCCGCTTGAGAATACAGGTCTCGCTATGCTCGGCGCCGGAATAGATCAACGCATCGTGACGAGAGAGATCCTCAGGTCGTTTCAGCTCGACAGACCGCGCGAGATAGTCTGGCGACGCCACGACCACACGGTCCAGCGACATGAGCTTGCGGGCTTTCAGACTTGAATCGGGCAGATTGCCGCCGCGGATCGCGGCGTCGAACCCTTCGCCGACCACATCGACCACCGCATCGCTCATATGAAGGTCGAGCAGGATGTCGGGATAGGTCTTGCAAAAGGACAGGAGCGCTTCCTGAAGCGCCACCAGCCCAAGGGACAGGGGCGCCGCCAATCTCAATCGCCCGCGGGGAGAGGCGGTCTCCGACCGCACCAGCTCGTCCGCGTCATCAAGCGCATCCAGAACACCCCCCACCCGCTGATAATAGGCCTGTCCCACATCGGTCAGATGCAGCGAGCGGGTGGTGCGCACGATCAGCTGCGCGCCCAGCTGGGCCTCCAGCTCCTTGATCGCCTTGCTGACCGACGCATTCGACAGACCCAGATCCCGCGCCGCCGCGCTGAAACCATTGCGGTCCACGACCTTCCTGAAAATCTCAAGCGTGCTCAGTCGATCCATGACGTCAACCCCGGTCCGCCCGTATGGCGTCAGTCTGGGCCAAGTCGGCGAAGGGGGAAAGCGGGCGCTCTGCCGTCAGATCCGGTTCCGGCGTCAGGGCCGGGCAGGACAATCGCTCAACGGCCCGGTCCGGCTGCGGCGCCGCCAGCAGGGACAGACTCAGAAAAGCAGGGGCCAGACAGGGTCTCATCGCGCCCTCCGGACGTCAGATCAGGCGCGCAAACGCCAGCACGAACAGGCCAAAGGCCATAATCGCCCCGACGCTACGAACATGGTTCCACACCGTCCATACGCGGAGATACCGACCCCAGACCGACGCTTCGCCGCCTGAGGCTTCGAGCTGTTTGTTGAGGGGCACATTACGCACCGCGGTCAGCCCAAACACGAGGACGCCATAGATCACAGCACCTGCGCCGATCAGGGCTCGCACCTCATCGCTCACCCCGTCCGGCGCCCAGAACGCAAGCCCCGCCGCCACCGGTGTCGTGAGCATGAAGCCGGTGAGAAAGATCGAACGAAAGATGACCTGATTGATCGCGATCATCGCCCCGGCTCCGGCCTCGGCGCGTTGCAGCCCGCGCATGATGAAGTCGGAGAACGCCAGGAACACCCCGGCCCCGAGCCCCGTCATCATGACGAGGCCCAGAACCATGCTTGCATAAAGGGCCATCCCCATCACTCTGCCGCCTCGGTGACCCTGAAGGCGCCCGCCGCTGCAGCCTTGCGCGCGAAGGTCTCGAAATCGGTCGGCTTGCGTCCGAGCGCTCGCTCCACACCGTCACAGACATGGGCGTTGCGGCCGTCAAAGACGGTGCTGAAGAGGTAATCCATCAGCCAGACCACTTCGCCCGGCGCGCCCTGGGCCTTGAGACCCTCTATGAAATCCTCATGCCTCAGCGGGATGTAGGCGATCTCGCGCCCTGACGCTTCCGACAGGATCTGCGCCATATCCGCAAAGCCCAGAAGGCGCGGGCCGGTCACCTCGTAGATCTCGCCGGCATGACCATCCCCGGTCAGCGCAGCGACCGCGACATCAGCGATATCGTCCACATCCACAAAGGGTTCGAGCACGTCTGCACCCGGCAGAGTGATCCGCCCGGCCCGGACCATGTCTGCAAACCCGCCTTCGGAGAAATTCTGGTTGAACCAGCCGGCGCGCACCACCGTCGCGTTCAGACCGCTTTTCAGAACGATCTGTTCGCAGGCCTGGGCCTCTTCCTCGCCCCGACCTGACAACAGCACAAGGCGTTCCACGCCTGCGGTTTTCGCCGCCTCGACAAAACGGTTGATCAGCTCGACCGCGCCCGGCACGGCAAGGTCCGGCACGTAGGCGATATAGACCGCCTTCACATCCTTGAGCGCTGCCGCCCAGCCTTGCGGCGCGTTCCAGTCGAACGGGATCTCGGCGCGTCGTGAACCAAGACGGACTTCATGACCGCGCTCGGCGAGCCGGGCTGCAACGCGGCTGCCGGTCTTGCCGGTCGCGCCGGTGACCAGAATGGGAGAGGTGCGCGTGAACGCGCGGCGAACGGATGTGAAGATACTCATCTCAAGCTCCTGACGCGTCACTTGACGCTATGTAAAGTTTACATGGTGACAAGTGACAGCAACTTGACACGATGTCAAGCGTATTCGAACCTGACCCGGTTTCCCCTGAAGGAGCCTCGAATGGCGGACGCCTCGATCACCCGCACCCGAATTCTCAACGCCTGCCGCGCCCTTCTGGAAAGCGACGCCGGCGCCGTCACCCGCATGAGCGATGTGGCCAAGGCGGCCGGGGTCAGCCGGCAGGCCGTCTACCTGCATTTCAAGACGCGGGCGGAGCTGCTGATCGCCCTGACCCGGCATATTGATGAGGTTGAACATGTGGAGGAGCGGCTTGTCGCCAGCCGATCCGCCACAGGGCTGGAGCGACTGGACGCCTATATCGAGGCCTGGGGCGCCTATATCCCCGTGATCTACCCGGTGGGGCAGGCGCTCATGGCGATGGCGCCGACCGATGACGCCGCGCGCCTGGCCTGGGACGACCGGATGAACGCCATGCGCCAGGGCTGTGAAGCCGCGGTGAAGGCGCTGGCCATGGCAGGGCGGTTGAGGGCCGGGCTTGGCGAAAAACCCGCAACGGACATGTTGTGGACGCTCCTGTCCGTGCGCAACTGGGAAAGCCTGGTGCAGGACTGCGGTTGGGATCAGACGCGCTATATCAAGGACATGAAGGCGCTCAGCCGGGCCTATCTGTGCGCCGAGATCATCGACGCATGAGCCGTGTGTCGCCCCGCTTCCGTCGCGCCGAGGCCCGTGATCTTGACGCCATCATCGCGCTGCTGGCCGATGACGCCCTGGGGCAGACGCGCGAGCGCGTCGCAACGCCAACCGACCCGGCCTATGCGGAGGCCTTTCGCGCGATCGAGACGGACCCGAACCAGTTGCTGGCGGTGATGGAGGATGAGGACGGCGTGGCGGGCTGCCTGCAGATCAGCTTCATCCCCGGCCTGTCGCGGCGAGGCATGTGGCGCGGCCAGATTGAAAGCGTGCGCATCGCCAGCCGTTTGCGCGGCGCAAAGCTGGGCCGAGAGATGCTCGAATGGGCGATCGATCAGTGCCGGCAGCGCAACTGTCAGCTTGTCCAGCTCACCTCGGACAAGAGCCGCTCTGACGCCCTCCGCTTTTATGAGAGCCTTGGCTTCATCGCGAGCCATGAAGGCTTCAAGCTAGCTCTCTGAGGCCGGCGGGGCGCTCTCGGGCACAGCGGCGAGCGGGTCGTCCTTCACATCCTCCAGCCAGCGATCCATCACCACGCAGGCGGTCAGGTCGCCGGTGACGTTCACCGCCGTCCGGCACATGTCCAGAATCCGGTCCACGCCCAGGAGGATCGCCACCCCCGCCGCCGGAATGCCCATCCCTTGCAGGATGGTGGCGAGGATGATGATGCCGACGCCCGGTGTGGACGGGCTGCCAATGCTGGCCCCCACCACCGTCACCACCAGCAGAGCAAACTGGGCCGTGTTCACCTCCACCCCGAAGAGCTGGGCGATGAAGAGCGCGGCGACCACCTGATAGAGCGCCGTGCCGTCCATGTTCACCGTCGCGCCCAACGGAATGACGAAACGGGCGATGGGCGGGGCGACTTTCAACCGGTCCTCGGCCACCCGCAGGGACAAGGGCATGGTCGCAGCCGAGCTCGATGTGGAGAAAGCGAGCAATTGCGCCTCCACCACCTGACCGGCGAAGGCGAAGGGATTGCGCCGTCCCAGAACCAGCACGATCAGTAGATAGGCGCCCAGAAGCGCGATCAGCCCCAGAAGCACCGACAGGATGTAGGCGGACAAGCCCACCAATGCATCAAGGCCTGCCCGGATGACAAAGTCGGAAATCAGCCCCAGCACCGCGAAGGGCGCCAGCCGCATGGCCCAGCCGACAATCTTCATCGCCACTTCCTGCACGGTCTGAAGAAGGCGGCTGAGAGGCTCGGAGCGT
>NZ_CH672428.1:2209271-2279627 GCF_000152745.1 Oceanicaulis sp. HTCC2633 | reverse complement strand
CGGTCCGGCCCGATGATCGACATCGCCACCCCGATGAAGAGGGCATAGACCACGATCTGCAGCATGTTCCCCGTCAGCATGGCGTTGTCGATGTTGGCGGGCACCAGATTGGCGATCTGGTCGGGGACCGACGCCAGGGCGGCCGGGGCCTCCATCACCTCACCCGCCGCGCTCACTGCTTCGGAGGTGAAACCGGCGCCATCGATGAACCGCCCGGGCTTGATCGTGGTGGCGACCAGCGCCCCCAGCAGCACCGCCAGGGTCGTGGTGCCGACGAAATAGGGCGCGATCCGAAGCCCAACCTTGCGCAGGAAGGCCGGATCGCCCGCCGAAGTGAGCCCGAGTATGATCGAGGTGATCACCAGCGGGATCACGACCATCTGGATGACGTTCAGAAACAACTGGCCCGGCAGACGCAGCCAGTCCGCCCAGATCTCGGCGTCCTCCGGGCTGAGCGAGAACGGGCCTTCCGTCTGCGGCGACAGCAGAAGCCCCAGCCCGACGCCGACCACCATCGCCACCAGGATTTGCGCCCACAGACGGGATTCGATCAGCCCGCTGATATCGCGGACCCGCAGATTGCGCCGGACATTCATGGGCGAACTCTCAAGACCTTCCGATCATAGAGCCGCGCTTGCACGGGGCTGGCAAGGTCTCCCCCGGTCAAACCCCTGCGTCCGATCATCCCAACAACAACCGCCGCGCCAGCACGGCGGCGGTCTTGGCCGTCACCCCGTCCCGGTCATGGGCGGGCGACACTTCCACGAGATCAGCCAGCGGCAAGGACGTGTTCAGATCAGCAGCGGTCTTCAGCACTAAGCTGACGATCCGCTCGATCGTGGAGAACGGCACGCCGCGGGCGGCGGGCGCACTGACGCCCGGCGCCTGGAAATGGCTCAGAACGTCGATATCGATGGTGAGATAGACCAGATCATTGCGTGCGATGAGGTCGGTGATCGCAGGATTGGCCGCCAGCGGATCGGCGATCAGCTCGTGATCGCGCACCAGCTTAACGCCCCACTCCTGCGCCCGTTTGAGCAGCGCCTGAGTGTTGGATTCCTCGGCATAGCCGACGCACAGATAGTCAAACGCCTCAGGATCAAGGTCACGGATCTGGGCGAAGGGCGTGCCCGATGACCCGCCCGCCTCGCTCGGCAGGCGCAGATCAAGATGGGCGTCGAGATTGAGAATGCCGATCCGCGCCCTCGGGTGCGCCTTGCGCAGGCCCCTGAAGCTGGCGAAGGCGGTTTCATGCCCACCGCCCAATACCACAACCCGCTCATGGTCTGACAGGGCGTCAGCAATCGCGTTCGCCAGCGTCTCCTGCCCCGCTTCCAGCGCATCACCGTCTACAGTCACATCGCCAAGATCGGAAAACAGCTCGGCGTCTGCGGGGGCGGCGAGGTTCGCCAGTGCCTGACGCAGGGCGGCGGGGCCCTGCTTGGCGCCGATCCGGCCCTTGTTGCGCGTCACCCCGGCATCGCAGGCAAAGCCGATGACGGCGCGCCTGGCGCCGGGCGCCACAAGCTGATGCAGGCGGATCGCATCCGGCCCGTCTTCAGGGTCCATGCGACCGCTCCAGTCCGGCGCCGGGGTGCGGGTGACGCTCATGCGGTGCTCCTACAGGATGCCGGGCAGATTGAGCCCATTCTCGCGCGCACAGTCGAGGGCGATCTCGTATCCGGCGTCGGCGTGACGCATCACCCCGGTGGCCGGGTCATTCCAGAGCACATTCGCGAGACGTTTGTCGGCGGCTTCGCTGCCATCACAGCAGATCACCATGCCTGAATGCTGGGAGAAGCCCATGCCCACCCCGCCGCCATGGTGCAGGCTGACCCAGGTGGCGCCGCTGGCGGTATTGAGAAGCGCGTTGAGCAACGGCCAGTCCGACACGGCGTCAGAGCCATCCTTCATGGCCTCGGTCTCCCGGTTGGGCGAGGCGACGGAGCCGGAATCGAGATGGTCCCGCCCGATCACCACTGGCGCTTTCAGCTCGCCGGTGCGGACCATTTCGTTGAAGGCGAGACCCAGGCGATGACGCTGGCCCAGACCCACCCAGCAGATGCGCGCGGGCAGGCCCTGGAACTGGATGCGCTCGCGCGCCATGTCGAGCCATTGATGAAGATGGGGATCATCAGGGATCAGCTCCTTCACCCTGGCGTCGGTTTTGTAGATGTCTTCCGGATCGCCTGACAGCGCCGCCCAGCGGAACGGGCCGACGCCGCGGCAGAAGAGCGGGCGAATATAGGCGGGCACGAAGCCGGGGAAATCAAAGGCGTTCGCAACGCCCTCTTCCAGCGCCACCTGTCGGATATTGTTGCCGTAATCGAGCGTCGGAACGCCATCCGCATGGAAAGCCAGCATGGCTTCCACATGGGTTTTCATGCTGGCGCGGGCCGCCGCTTCGACCTTTTTGGGATCGCGTTCACGGGCGTCGCGCCAGTCCGCCACGCTCCAGCCTGCGGGCAGATAGCCGTTGAGCGGGTCATGCGCGCTGGTCTGGTCGGTCAGAATGTCCGGACGCACGCCGCGCTTGTAGAGCTCGGGCAGGATCTCGGCCGCATTGCCAAGAAGGCCCACGGATTTGGCTTCGCCCGCCTTCGTCCAGCGCTCGATCATCGCAAGCGCCTCCTCCACCGAGGTCGCCTTCTCGTCCACATAACCGGTGCGCAGGCGGAAATCGATGCGGGTCTCGTCGCATTCAATGGCGAGACAGCATGACCCCGCCATCACGGCGGCCAGAGGCTGGGCGCCGCCCATGCCGCCGAGACCGGCGGTCAGGATCCAGCGGCCTGTGAGGTCGCCGTCATAATGCTGTCGGCCCGCCTCGACGAAGGTTTCATACGTGCCCTGAACAATGCCCTGGGCGCCAATATAGATCCATGAGCCCGCGGTCATCTGGCCGTACATGGCCAGACCCTTCTTATCGAGCGCGTTGAAATGGTCCCAATTGGCCCAGTGCGGCACCAGGTTGGAGTTGGCGATCAGCACGCGCGGCGCATTCTCATGGGTGCGAAAGACGCCGACCGGCTTGCCCGATTGCACGAGCAAGGTCTCGTCATCGTTGAGCGTTTTGAGACTCTCGACGATCTTGTCAAAGCTGTTCCAGTCCCGCGCCGCACGGCCAATGCCGCCATAGACCACAAGCTCATCGGGGTTCTCGGCCACATCCGGATGAAGATTGTTCATCAGCATGCGGAGCGGCGCTTCGGTGAGCCAGGATTTGGCGGTGAGCTCGGTCCCCACCGGCGGGCGGACTTCGCGGGCGTTCTGGCGACGATCGGTCATCACAGGCTCTCCAGGTCTGACGTGTTCACCCCGGCGGCCGTGAGCAGCGCGTCCCCGCGCACGAGGCGCGCAGACGCTTCCAGATCGGGGGCGAGATAGCGGTCTTGCAAAAGCGGTCTGATCTCGGCGTTGAAGACCTCGATCACGGCGCGCAGGGGCGCGCTGGTCTTCAGGGGCGCGCGGAACCGCACGCCCTCGGCGGCGCAGAACAGCTCGATGCCGAGAATGTGGAACAGGTTCGCCGTCATCCGCATCAGGCGGCGCGCGCCATGGGCGGCCATGCTGACATGGTCTTCCTGATTGGCCGAAGTGGGCGTTGAGTCCGTCGAGCACGGATTTGCGAGATGCTTGTTCTCGCTCATCAGCGCGGCGCTCGTGACCTCTGCGATCATCAATCCGGAATTGAGTCCCGGATCAGCCGCCAGGAAGGGCGGCAGATCAAAGCTGAGCGTGGGATCGACCAGAAGCGCAATGCGCCGCTGGGCGATGGCGCCGATTTCAGACACCGCGAGTGCGATTATGTCGGCGGCGAACGCCACCGGCTCGGCGTGGAAATTCCCGCCCGAGACGATGACGCCCTCGTCCGCGAGCACCAGCGGATTGTCGGTCGCGGCATTGGCTTCGCGTTCGAGCATGCGAGCAGCATTGTCCAGCATGTCCATCGCCGCGCCCACCACTTGGGGCTGGCAGCGCATGCAATAGGGGTCCTGGACCCGCGGATCATCGGTGCGGTGGGACTGGCGGATTTCACTGTCTTCCAGGAGATTGCGCATCACCCGCGCCGCTGTGATCTGCCCCGGCTGGCCGCGCAGGGTATGGATCTCTTCCAGCAGGGGCGCGGTTGAGGCCATCGCGGCGTCCATGCTGAGCGAGCAGGTGACAAGCGCGGTGCGGGCAGCGTGTCGCGCCTCGAACAGGCCCGCCAGCGCATAAGCGGTGGAGAACTGGGTGCCGTTGATCAGCGCCAACCCTTCCTTGGGGCCCAGCACGACCGGGGTCAGCCCCGCCTTGTCGAGCGCCTCGGCGCCAGACAGAACCTCGCCTTGGTAGCGCGCCTGCCCCTCGCCGATCATCACGGCGGCCATATGCGCGAGCGGCGCCAGATCGCCCGACGCCCCGACCGAACCTTGCGCCGGCACCACCGGCATGACGCCCTTGGCCAGCATGGCTTCCAGAAGATCGATCAGCTCATCACGCACGCCGGATGCGCCTCGCCCCAGGGAGATGAGCTTGAGGCTGATCATCAGGCGGACGATGGCTTCGGGCGTCTCCTCCCCCACGCCGCAGCAATGAGACAGAATCAGATTGCGCTGAAGCGCGGCGGTATCCTCCGGCGCAATGCGGATCGAGGCCAGCTTGCCGAACCCGGTGTTGACGCCATAGACGGCTTCGGAGCCGCGGGCGGCCGCCTTCACCTGTTCAGCCGAGCGGCGCACGCCGTCGCGGGCGGCGGGATCGAGGCGGATATCGCCGCCCTCGCGCCAGATGTGTTCAAGTTCGGTGAGTGTGACAGAACCGGGCGTCAGCACGCGTCGCCTCCCAGATAACGGGCATGGAGCGGGGCATCGCCCATGCGATAGGTGAGTTCAGCGGGATCGGCGACATCCCAGATGGCGAGATCCGCGCGACAGCCCGGCGCCAGACGGCCCAGATCATCCCGCGCCAATGCTTTTGCGGCGTTCACCGTCACGCCCCTGAGCGCCTCTTCCGGGGTCAGACCAAAGAAGGTCGCGCCCATGTTCATCGCCAGCAGCAAGGACGTCATGGGCGAGGAGCCGGGATTGGAATCGGTCGACACCGCCATCGGCACGCCGGCGCGGCGGAACCCTTCGATGGGCGGCTTGCGGGTTTCCTTTAGGAAGTAGAATGCGCCCGGCAGCATGACCGCCACGCTGCCCGCCTTCGCCAGCGCGTCGATATCGGCGTCGGAAATGTATTCCAGATGCTCGACAGACTTTGCGCCATGGCGCGCCGCCAGCGCGGCGCCGCCCTGATCGGAGAGCTGTTCGGCATGCAGTTTCACCGGCAGGCCCAGCTCGGCGGCCACGTCAAAGACCCGCGCGATCTGTGCGGGGGAGAAGGCGATGCTTTCACAGAAGCCGTCCACCATGTCGACGAGTCCTGCGGCGTGCGCCTCTGTCAGGGCGGGGATGCAGACCGTGTCGATATAGGCGTCCGCGTCCATGCCTTTGGGAATGGCGTGAGCGCCCAGAAAGCTCGTCACAACGCGGACCTTGCGCAGCTCGCCCAGACGCCGCGCGACCCGCAATTGCTTGAGCTCGGTGTCGCGATCAAGGCCATAGCCGGACTTGATTTCCACCGTGGTGACGCCGTCCGCGATCAGACGGTCGAGCCGCACCAGCGCCTGCTCGATCAACGCGTCCTCGCTGGCCTCACGGGTCGCTGCGACGGTGGAGACGATGCCGCCGCCCGCCTTGGCGATATCGGCATAGCTGGCTCCGGACTGGCGCATCTCGAACTCGCGCGCCCGGCTGCCGCCATGGACAAGATGAGTATGGCAATCGATGAGACCGGGTGTAACGAGGCGTCCCTCCAGCGAGGTGGCCTTGAGGGAGACGTATTGCTCCGGCAGATCAGCCTGCGTCCCGGCATAGACGATCTGATCCCCCTCCAGCACCAGCGCGCCGCGCTCGATACGGCCATAGGGCGTCGGGGCGTCAGACCCGGCAAGCACTAGATCGGTCAACAGTTTCATGGATCGCTCCGTCACGCGTTCAATATGTCTATACATATTGAAATTGCGGATCAAGACGGGCTTTGCTGAATCACTCAGCCGTCATAAAAGGGCGGCATGCATCCTTATGAATCCATCCGCACAGAGATGTTGCGCCGTATCAATGACCAGAGCTGGCCGGCAGGCTTCACCCTGCCGCGCGAAGAGGATCTGGCGGACGAGTTCGGCGTCGCGCGCGGCACGATCCGGCGTGCGCTGGCCAGCCTGTCAGAGGCCGGCCTGATCGAGCGCAAGCGCCGCGCAGGCACGCGGGTCGTGGACCGTCGCGGTCATCGCTCCACCCTGACCATTCCCATTGTGCGCCATGAGATCGAAGCGCGTGGCGGACGCTATGGCTATCAGCTGATCTGCGTGGATGAGGCGGCCGCCTCTCCGCTCGATCCGGCGCTCTTTGACGGCGCGCCGCTGCGCCATGTGCGCTGCCTGCATCTGAGCGACGGCAAGCCGTTCCAGCTTGAGGACCGGCTGATCAATCTCGACGCCGTGCCCGAGGCGACGGACGAGACCTTCGAAACCATCAGCCCCAATGAATGGCTGGTCCAGCGCGCGCCCTATTCCTTCATCCGCACGGCCCTGCGGGCGGAGCGGGCCCATCAGATCGATCAGGACCATCTCGGGCTTGAAGCGGGCGCGCCGGTGTTCGTTATAGAACGGCAGACCCGATTCCGGGATGCGCCCCTGACCGCCGTGCGGCTTTCAAACCGGGCGGACGAATTCGAAATCATCACCGAGTCCGGCGATCTTCTCTAGGGACCGAAAATCATGAAGGCCGCGCCAATGGGGGGACATCCAGCGCGGCCTTCAACACGGTTCATGAACCAAGAGCCTATTCGTCGCCGGTATCAGTCCAGCGACCGCCCAGGGCCATGAAAACGTCCACTTCGGAACTCGCCGCCGCCGCATCGGAACTGGCAAGCGCCGTTTCCGCATTGGCGAGGGTGCGCTCTGCATCGAGCACCGCGATATAGCTTTCCGATCCGGCCTGATAGCGGATACGGGCCAGGCGTGCGGCTTCCGCCGCGGCGTCCCGCGCCACTTCCAGCGACGCCCGGCGCTGGCGCTCCGCCGCAAAGACGGTCAATGCGGTTTCGGTTTCCTGCAGCGCCTCCAGCACCGTCTGGTCAAAGCCGGCAAGCGCGATCTGCGCTCCCGCTTCAGCCTGGCGCAGGCGCGCCCGCGCCGCCGTCTGGTTCGGGAAGCTCCAGGAGATGAGCGGGCCGAGGGAGACCGACAGGCTGTCCTCATCGCCCACATCGCCCAGATCAAAGGCGGTGGAGGTGATGGAGCCGCCCAGCGTCACCGACGGATAGAGCTGGGCGACAGAGACGCCCACGCGCGCAGAGGCTGCGGCGAGACGGGCTTCGGCTTCGCGCACATCCGGACGACGCGCCAGAAGGCTCGCCACATCCCCCACCGCAATCGCGCCTTCCAGACGCGGCGCAACCTCGCAGGCGGGGATCACCGCGCGCATTTCCGCCGGGGTGCGCCCGGTCAGGGTCGCGAGGCGGAAGACGGCGGCGTCGCGTGAGGCGCGCAGGGAGGGCAGTTCGGCGCGACTGGTTTCCAGACGGCTTTGCGCCTGCACCACATCCAGCCGCAATCCACGACCTGCGTCATACAGGCGCTCGGTCAGATCCAGCGATTGCTCCGCGAGGGCGACATTGTTCTCGCCCACGCTGACAAGCCGCGTTCCGGCGCAATAATCGGCCCAGGCGCGGGCGGTCTCGCCGGCCACCAGGATGGCGGCGGCGTCATGGGCCGCTTCGGCGGCGACCACATCCTGACGCGCCGCGCGGATGGCGTTTCGCACCCGGCCAAAGAGATCAACCTGCCAGCTGGTGGAGAAGCCGGCGCCATACTGTTCGCCGTCATAGCCGCCCTGGGAGAGCGGTTGCTCCGCATAGCCGCCCTGCACGGACAGCTCGGTGGAGGGCAGGCGTGCGGAGCGGGCTTCGCCCAGGCTGGCGCGAACCTGCTCCAGAGAGGCGGCGGCCTGGGCCAGAGAATTGTTGTTCTCGAGCGCGTCCGTGATCAGCCCGTCCAGCTCGGGGCTGTCATAGAGCCGCCACCACCGGGCATCCGGCTGCGCCGTCGTGAAGGGCGCAGCGTCAGCGGTCGAGACCAGCGGGCCCTCCAGACGTCCGGTCAGAGTGGAATCGGAGACATCAGGCCGTTCAGTTGTGGCGCACGCGGTCAGAACCAGCGTGCTCGCCATCATGAGGGTCAGGGATTTCAAGGTCATGCGCGACCTCCTTCCTGATCGGCGCGCTCGGCGCCCGGATCATCGTCAGACAGCCAGTAATCGGGATCGGTCGAGCCGCTCGGCCCCTGGGGCATGAGCCCCGAAAGCCAGCGCCCGACCACATAGAAGACCGGCGTGAACAGGAGGCCGAACACGGTCACCCCGATCATGCCCGAGAACACCGCGATGCCCAGCGCTTCCCGCATTTCCGCGCCGGCCCCGTGCGAGAACGCCAGGGGCGTCACGCCGAAGATGAAGGCGAAGGAGGTCATCAGGATCGGACGCAAGCGCACGCGCGCGCCGGCGACCGCCGCCTCCTGCGGGCCATTGTGATCGCGGTCTTCGGCCTGCTTGGCGAACTCGACCAGCAGGATGGCGTTCTTCGCCGCCAGCGCAATCAGCACCACAAGGCCGACCTGGGTCAGGATGTTGTTGTCCGACCCGGCCAGATTGACCCCGATCATCGCCGCCAGCACGCACATGGGCACGATGAAGATCACCGCCCAGGGCAGGGTGAAGGCTTCATACTGGGCCGCGAGCACCAGGAAGACGAAGACCACGGCGAGGCCGAAGATCATCAGGCCCGAATTGCCGGCCGCCTTTTGCTGATAGGCGAGCTCGGTCCATTCATAGCTGACCCCGTCCGGCAGGATCTGATCGGCCAGCGCCTCCATGGAGGCCAGCGCCTGGCCGGTGGACACGCCCGGCGCGGCCTGTCCCTGAAGCTCGATGGTCGGGAACAGGTTGTGACGCACCACGCGTACGGGCCCGGAATTTTCCTGGATCTGGGCGATGGCGGAAATCGGCACCATGCCGCCCGAGGCCGACCGGACCCGTAGCTGGGCGAGGTCAGAGACATCATTGCGGAACTCGGCGTCGGCCTGGGCCAGCACCCGGAAGGTCCGCCCCACGAAGTTGAAGTCGTTCACATAGGTGGAGCCCATGTAAGCGCCCAAAGTCTCGTAGACATCGGCGGGTTGAACCCCGAGTTGGAAGGCCAGCTCGCGATCCACATTCACATCAATGCGCGGGGCGTTGGTGTTGAAGGTGGAGTAGACCTGCGTGACGTTCGGGTTCTCCTGCGCCGCGCCCATCATGGCGAAGACAGAGTTCTGAAGCTCGGCATAGCTTTGCCCTTCACGGGCCTGGATCATCATCTTGAAGCCGCCGCCATTGCCCAGCCCCTGGACCGCCGGAGGCGCGATGATGAAGGCGCCGCCTTCGGGGATCGCCATGTTGATCGTGCCCGTCAGCTGCTGGCTGAGCTGAACCGCCGACATGCCCGGATGGTGTTCGCGCTCGGCGAAATCATCGAGACGAATGAAGATGGTGCCCGCATTGGACGCAGCGGAGAAGCTGGCGCCGTCGAGGCCCACAATAGCCGCGGTCGTGCTCACCCCGTCCGTGCTCAGAAGCACCTCCTGAGCCGCCTGCATCACGCGGTCGGTACGGTCCAGAGACGCGCCGGGCGGCAACTGGATGACGCCGATGAGGAAGCCCTGGTCCTGCTCCGGGATAAAGCCGGTCGGGGTTTCCATCAGACGCCAGCCCGTCATCGCCAGCAGGCCGGCATAGGCGATCAGCATGATCGTCACGAGGCGCACCAGACGCCCGGTCAGGCGACCATAGCGGTCCGACAGCCAGTCGAACCCGGCATTGAACTTGTTGGCGGCGAAGCGCAGAGGCGCCAGCCAGCCCGGACCATGATCCTCTTCCTTGTGAGGCTTGAGGATGAGGGCGGAGAGCGCCGGCGACAGGGTGAGCGAGATGATCAGCGAGATCACTGCCGATGTGGCGACCGCCACCGCGAACTGCCGATAGAAGATGCCCGGAATGCCCGGCACCAGCGCCGTCGGCACGAACACCGACACCAGCACCAGCGTCATGGCGATCAGCGCGCCGCTGACCTCCTTCATCGACTGGTGAGCCGCCTTTCGGGGCGACATCCCCTCGCGCATCAGGCGCTCGACGTTCTCCACCACGATGATGGCGTCATCGACCACGATGCCCACCGCCAGCACGAGGGCGAACAGGGACAGCGAGTTGATCGAGAAGCCCAGCGCCAGCTGCACGGCGAACACGCCGATGATCGATACCGGGATCGCCACGATGGGGATCACGGCCGCGCGCCAGTTCTGCAGGAAGATCACGATGACCAGAACGACCAGGAACACGGCTTCGATCAGGGTGCGCTGCACCGCCGACACCGACGCCTGGACAAACTCGGTCGGGTTGTAGGGGATGAAGTATTCCATGCCTTCGGGGAAGTCGGCGGAGGCTTCGTCCAGCGCTTCCAGCGCTGCATTGGCGGCGTCGAGCGCGTTCGCGCCCGGCTGCTGGATGATGGCCATGGCCACGCCGGGATCACCGCCGAAATAGCCCTTGATGGAATAGTCTTCCTCAGCGAGTTCGACCCGCGCCACTTCCCGCAGATGGGTCAGCTGGCCGTTCTCGCCGCGCTTGACGATAACATTGCCGAACTCCTCGGTGCTCATCAGGCGGCCCTGAACGGAGATCGCCTGCTGAAACTCGGCCGGATTGTTCTCGTCAAACGGGGGTTGCCCCAGCGATCCGCCCGCCGCCTGGATGTTCTGCGCCTGAAGCGCGGCCACCACATCGCCGGCGGTCATGTCATGAGCCGCTGCGCGCTCGGGGTCGATCCAGACCCGCATGGCGTAGTTCCCGCCGCCAAAGATCTGGACGTTGGAGATGCCCTCAAGGCGCAGCAGGCGATCGCGCAGCGTCGTGTTGGCGTAATTTCCAAGGAAGGTCTTGTCGAGGGACTCGTCGGGCGAAATCAGCGCCGCGATCAGCAAGAAGCCCTGCGATTGCTGGTTCACCTGCACGCCGCGCAGGCGGACCTGTTCGGGCAGGCGCGGTTCGGCGCGGTTGACCCGGTTCTGGACCAGCACCTGGGCCGTATCGAGATCGGTGCCGGGCTGGAAGGTGACGGTCAGCGCCACCTGGCCCGAGGCCGTGGCGGACGAAGTCATGTAGAGCATGTCCTCGACGCCGTTGATCTCCTGCTCCAGCGGAGCGGCGACCTGCTCGGCGAGATCCTCGGCGGTCGCGCCGGGATAGCTGGCCTGCACCTCGATGGTGGGCGGCGCAATTTCGGGATACTGCGACAGGGGCAGCGACGGATAGGCGAACAGGCCGATCAGGGTGATGAACACCGCGATCACAGCTGAGAAGATCGGCCGCTCAATGAAGAAATGTGAAAGGCGCATGTGCGATCTTTCCAGACTTTAAAAAGGGGGGACAGGCGAAACGGGGTGCGCGCGTTATTGCGCGATGCGCGCACTGCCCGCCGGCCGGGTTTGTAGATTTGAGCCCGATTGCGCATCCGCAGGCTGGTGAACGATTTCACCGCCGGGCCGCACCTGGACCTGGGTTCCCGGACGCAGGTTCTGAAGTCCGCTGACCAGCACCGGCGAATCCGCCGACAGGCCATGCACCACCTGAAGATTGTCCACGGCCGGGCCAAGGGTCACCGGCTGGACCGTGGCGAGATCGCCCTCGCCCAGCACGAAGACATAGCGCCGGGTGGCGTCGGAGAAGATGACCGTCTTGGGCACGAGCAGCGCCTGATAGGGCGCCGAACCGCGGACCCGGATCGTGCCCAGCATGCCCGGTCGGATCAGGCCGTCCTCATTGTTGAACTCGGCCCGCATCAGGATCGAGCCCGTGCCGGCCTCGACCGCGTTGTCGATGAAGTTCAGCACGCCGTCATGGGTGAACTCGGTCTCGTCCTGCAGACGCACCTGGACCGGCGCGCCCAGGCCCGCGCCTTCCTCGCGCTGATAGCGCAGGAAGATGCTTTCCGAGGCGTAGAAGGGAAACTGCAGCGGGTCGGTCTGAACGACCGTGATCATGGGTTCGCCCGCAGCCGAGACAAGGTCGCCCGGATCCACCATGCGCTGTGAGAGACGTCCGGCGATGGGCGAGCGGATTTCAGTGTATTCAAGCTCGAGGGCTGCTGATTGCGCATCGGCCTGGGCGGCCGCATAGGCGGCCTGCGCGGTGGCGGAGGCGGTGCGGGCCTGTTCGAGTTCTTCCTCGGAAATGGCGTCCGCTTCACGCAATTGCTGGGCGCGGTTGAGATCGGCCTGCGCCTGGTCACGCGTCGCCCGCGCCTGTTGCGCCCGGCCGCGCGCGGCGTTGGCCGTCGCCTGATAGGGACGCTGATCCAGCGTGAAGAGAAGGTCGCCGGCTTCCACCAGAGCGCCATCCTCGACATGCACCTCTTGCAGATAGCCGCTCACCCGTGCCCGTATGGTCACCTGTTGAGGCGACTCAAACCGGCCGGTGAATTCATCCCAGTCCGCCACTTCGAGGCTGAGAGGCTGGGCGGTCTGAACCACGGGCGCCGGCGGCGCGTTGTTCTCTTCGGCGGGCGCCTGTCCGCAGCCTGAAACGAGGACAAGCGCCGCAATCGCGGCGCCGGGGAGGCCAAAACGAAATGACATGGGGGAGGACCTTCCGTTGAGTGCGTCTAAACGTCTTTTGATTTTGTCATCGATTGATGACATATTGTGCAGCGCACACAAAATGTCAACAGCTGAAGACATGAGAACCGTTCTCAGAAAGGTCGGAATTTGAACTGCGGTCACATCACCAAGAATCGTAACGCGACGGAAGCCAAGATCCTGGACGCGGCGCGGCGACTCTTTGCCCACGACACCTATGACAATGTCGGCATTCGCGACATCGCCTCAGAGGCCGGCGTGGATTCCGCTCTGATCGGGCGCTATTTCGGCTCC
Organism: Oceanicaulis sp. HTCC2633; assembly: GCF_000152745.1. Lineage (GTDB taxonomy): Bacteria > Pseudomonadota > Alphaproteobacteria > Caulobacterales > Maricaulaceae > Oceanicaulis. The sequence goes on along the minus strand of NZ_CH672428.1, from coordinate 2,266,579 downwards.
AAGGAAGGCCTGTTTCTGGAAGCGCTCGAAAACGGTCGCAATCATCCCGAATTCCTCCAGGAAGGCCGCAGCGGCATGGCCGCGCTCGCCGCGGAGATGCTGACCGATGGACCGCAGGATGACGACAAGCTCGTGGATCTGCTGATCATGCTGAACTCCGCCAGCTCCAGCAACGCGGCCTGCGCAGTGCGCGACTCCATCGAGACACGCTTTCACAAGCCCGTCGCCGGGCTGCTCGAAGGCGAGCAATGCGATCTCAGGGCGCGCCTGTTCGGCAGCGTTCTGATGGGCCTCGCCATCAGCCGCACGATCATGGGCCCGTATGGCGTGCCCGAGCACGAGGCCGCCATGCTCAAGGACCGCATCCGGACCATTCTGGAAGACGCGCTTGCGCCCTTCCCGCAGCCGGGCGACTAGCGGCGGCTCTCCCGTCCGCCGGTTAGTTCACATTCACCAGATGGTGGATCCACTGACGGTGACGCTCGTAATGACGGATGACGTCACGGATCACCTGCGTCTTGGAATACCCGTAGATGCAATAGTGCTGGCCGCCCTCGGCCAGGAACACCTCGCCGCGTGAATTCTGCTGGCTGACGCTCGAGCCGGGCACGGCCGTGTCCTCATAGCTCTTGAGCTCGATGCCATAGACGAAGTCAGGCTGCTCGCCATGTTCAATGGTGAGCCAGATCCGGTCCTGCTCCTCATCGGTCTCCACGCGCGAACTCAGACCCTGCTTCTCCATTTCGGGCACGATCTCGCGGAAGGCGGCGTCGACGGCGTCTTTCATCCATGCGCGCACATCCTCGGGCTTGGGCGTGGAGAACATCAGCTTGAGCCGCATCCGCCACGGCACGGCGGCGCCCTCGACCGGAAGTTGCGGCGCCGACTTGGCGCCGGCCCGGCGTGCGGTTTCCATGGACCAGGCCCGCATCAGGCCGACAAACGCCAGGAAGATCACCAGCGTGAACGGCAGGGCGGCGGCGATGGTCGCCGATTGCAGAGCGGCGAGACCGCCCGTCAGCAACAGAACGGCTGCGACAACGCCTTCAAGCACCGCCCAGAAGAAACGCTGCCAGAGCGGCGGGGTCAGCGAGCCGCCCGACGCCAGCGTGGCTTTCACCAGCGAGCCTGAATCCGACGAGGTGACGAAGAAGGTCGTCACCAGGATGATCGCCAGCACCGAGGTGATGGCGCTGAATGGCAGGGTGTCCAGGAAGGCGAACAGCACCAGCGGCGTATCCCCGTCCCTGACCAGCTGCAGGATCGGGTCGGCCATGCCGTTCACCGCCTGCAGCAGGGCGGAATTGCCGTAGATCGTCATCCACAGGAAGGTGAACAGGGTCGGTCCGAACAGGACGCCGAAGATGAACTCGCGGATTGTCCGGCCGCGCGAGATTCGGGCGATGAACATGCCCACGAACGGTGACCAGGAAATCCACCAGCCCCAGTAGAACAGGGTCCAGTCATTGACCCAGACGCCATCGCCATAAGCGTCCACATTGAAGGTCAGAACCGCCAGCTGGTCGATATAGTCGCCAATGTTCTGCACATAGGCGCCAATCAGGAACAGCGTCGGCCCGGCGATGAAGACAAACAGCATCAGGGCGATGGCCAGGAAGAGATTCCACTCGCTCAAACGCTTGATGCCGGCGTCCAGCCCCGCCAGGACCGAGGTGGTCGCAAGCGCCGTGATCAGGCCGATCAGCACCACCTGCACGACAGGCGAGATCGGCACGTCGAACAGCGTGTTCAGCCCCGCATTGATCTGGTTGACGCCATAGCCGAGCGAGGTGGCCACGCCAAACAGCGTGCCCAGGATGGCGACCACATCCACCGCATGACCAATCGGGCCATAGATCCGGTCCCCGATCAGCGGATAGAGCGCCGAGCGGATGGTCAGCGGCAGGTTATGGCGGAAGGCGAAATAGGCCAGGCTCAGCCCCACGATCGCATAGACCGCCCAGGCGTGAATGCCCCAGTGAAAGAAGGTCAGCACCATGGCCTGCTCGGCCGCCTCGACCGTCTCGGGATCGCCCAGCGGCGCCGCGATATAGTGGGTCAGAGGCTCGGCGACCGCAAAGAACATCAGACCAATGCCCATGCCCGCCGAGAACAGCATGGCGAACCACCCCAGGAAGCCGTACTCGGGTTCGGAATCATCCGGCCCGAGCTTGATCTGCCCCCAATCCGACAGGGCGACGAACACCGAAGCCACCAGGAAGACGCCCACGCCCACCGAATAGACCCAGCCGGCCTTCTCTGTGATCATCATGCGAAGATGCACGAACAGGGTTTCAGCCTGATCCCCCGCCAGAACCGCATAGCCCACCCCGGCGAATATGAGGACGGCGGCCGGTATGAATACGGCGGGTTCAAACTTCTTCATGGGGTGGTCCTCTCGTTATGAGCAGGCGGCGATTTGCAACGGCGTGTCCCGACGCCAGTCGTCGAGCACCGGGCCCAGCGCGTCTCTGAGCGGATCGAGCCAGGCGTCATACGCCTTCCATTGCTCGAGGCCTTTCGTGTTGATCGGCTGGCGCACCTGTTCGGAGCTGGCGGTGCGCACTTCGCGTTTGGTCTTGTGAAACGCCACGCAGCCCGGCTCGAACTCCAGGCCGCAATAGTCGAGGATGCGCCGGACCTGCGCCTCGAGATCGTTCACCACATCCTCGTGAATCACGCGCAGGATTTGACCGGGCATGACCTGGTCCCAATGATCCATCAGCTCCACATAGCCGCGGTAATAGGCGCCGATCTCCTCGAGTCCGTAGGTGAATTCCTGCCCTTCGGCGAAGAGCTGCTTGAAGCCTGACACGCAGCACGCCATGGGATGGCGGCGCGCATCGATGATCTTCGCATTGGGCAGGATCGCCTTGATCAGACCGATATGGCGGAAATTGTTCGGCATCTTGTCGGTGAAGAAGGGCGCGCCCTTGCGATGGATCGCCGTTTCTTCCAGATAGCGTCGTCCCAGCTTTTCAAGCGCCTCTGAATCCAGTTCTGACAGGATGCGCGGATAGCGGGTCTTGTCGCTGGCGCGCTGGCGTCCGCGCAAGGCATGGCTGATCGAGATGATGTTGGGCAATTCCAGCGTGCCGTCCACCTGGGAGTGGGAGGCGAGGATCTGCTCCAGCAGCGTCGAGCCCGCCCGCGGCAATCCGACGATGAAGATGGGGTCCGGGGACGGGTCGCCGCTGGGTGCGGACGGCGAAAACAGGTCCGGCGTGCAGTATTTCTTTTGCGCCTCGAACTCGCGCTCGATCTGATCGGTCGTGTAGCGGGTCTGGCGGGTCTTCAGCGCATTGCCCTCGCGATAGCGCTCGAAGGCGGAAGCGAAATCACCCTCGTCCTCGAACGCCTTGCCCAGCGCGAAATTGAGATTGATCCGGGTCTGAAGCGGCTGTCCGGGACGCGAGTCCTCGGCCTGCATAATGGCGCGCTCGTCCGCGTCGAAGCGATAGGTCTTCAGATTTGCAAGCCCGTACCAGGCGTCGCCATGGGCGGGGTCGCTCTGGCAAGCCGCCTGGTAGGAAGCAATGGCCTCCTCCGACCGCCCCCAGGTCTTCAGCGCATGCCCGCGTGAAGTCAGGGTCGCCGGATCGCCCGGCGCGCGTTCCAGCACCCGGTCGAACAGCTCGACGGCGCGTGCATAGTCGCCGGTCTGCATTCGCTCGATGGCGAGCTGGGAAATGAAGACCGGATTGTCCGGGTCGCGATCATAGAGGGTCTGGGCTTCCTCAAGCGCCTTGCCGAACTTCTGACGCTTTCTGAGGATGCGGATATAGTCCACCCGCAGATCGGCGTTGCCCGGCTCGAAGGTCACAGCGCTTTCAAGCAGAAACTCCGCATCTTCCAGAACGCCCAGCCGCGAGCCGATCTCGGCCAGAAGCCGCATGCCGGCGACGTCCTTCGGGTTCTGGGTCAGCCAGGACCGGCACAGGTTTTCCGCCTTCAGAAGCCGGTTCTCGTGAAGATGATGCATGGCCGCCTGCAGCGCGGGCGGCAGCGCCTTGATCTGATCGGCCTGGGCCTGCGCCAGCCGGGCTTCATCCGCACGGCCCTGCTCAGCCAGAATCTGCGCCTGGGCGGACCAGGCGGCGTGAAGCGCCGGATTAGCGCGCACCGCAGCGCGGTAACTGCCCAGAGCACGATCGCGATCGCCCTGATCACGGAACAGATGTCCGTCTTCCTGCAGCCCGCGGCCGAATTCGGGCGCGACGCGCAGTAAATGATCGAGAGTCGCGCGGGCGTCATTCCCCTGTTTGAGATAACGCTGACAGACCGCCCGCATGTAGAGCGCGTCCACATGGTCGGGCGCATCGCTCAGGACCGGCTCCAGAACCTGCAAGGCCGCCTCGAAGGCGCCCTTGCGCATATGCGTCTCCGCCTCGCGGAGGGCCTGGGTCTGGGTTTCGTCAGCGGACATCACATCTCCATAAAACACGAACCGGCGCCCCATGGGAAATGGAGCGCCGACATCGTGAGAACACCCGGCCTGATCGTCAGGCCGGGTGTTTTCGTCCTAGTAGGAAATGCCGAAGCGAATTCCGTAGGTCCGCGGACGCATCACGGTGACGCGCTCGCGATCGTTGACGAAATTGTTGGCCAGCTCGGCGTTCTCATCCGTGACATTGTCCACGAAGATTTCCGCGGTCCAGTTATCGGACGTCAGGCCGGTGCGCAGACCCAGCGTGGCGTAGCTGTCCACATCAATCGCGTTGATCTCGATGATGTCGGACCGGCTGTCGCTGGAATAGATCACCTGGCCCTGAACGTGGGCGGTCCAGCTGTTCTCCAGCTGCCACTCATAGCGCGCACGCGCATTGAGCTGCAGGCTGGGCGCATAGGCCAGCTCCTCGCCCTCGACGACGTCATCGGTCGGGGTCAGCACCTCGGTGATCTCGCTGTCCAGCACCGAGAAGGCGCCCGACACCGTCAGACCCGGCACATCCGCCGGCGCCCAGGTGACATCGCCCTCGACGCCCATGATTTCAGCGTCCGCGGCGTTATCGGAGAAGAACAGGTTCACGATCGACGGATCGAAGATCGTGGTCTGCAGGTCCTCGATCTCCACGAAGAACGCGTTGCCGTTGAAGCGCAGCTGATCGCCGAACAGATCCAGCTTCCAGCCGAGCTCATAGTTGGTGAGTTCGTCGGAATCGATCGCGAACGGCACGGTGTAGCCATTCGGTCCCGGCGCACCGCCCGGACGGTTCAGCAGACCCGGACGGAAGCCTTCCGAATAGGTGGCGTACAGAAGCACGCCCGCCGCAGGCGTCCAGGTGCCCGTCAGCTTGTAGATCGCGCCATCGGTCGCGGCCACATCCGGCGCCCGCGTGGCGTTAAAGATCTGCTGGGCTTGCGACATGCTGAGCGCCGGGTCGATCGCCATGATGTCGGCGATGGACTGGGTGTCGTTATAGGTGATGTGGCGGCTGGTGTCGCAGGTGCCCCGGAAGGTGTACTGGCCATCGCCGTTGTAAAGGTCGGAGATGTCGGTGCCGAACGCGTTCGCATCGGTCCCGCCAGAGTTACAGAACGAGGCGTTGGCGCTGCCGGCCAGATCGACCTCGATGTCGTAGTAGCGCGCACCCGCCGTCACGGAGAACACGCCCGGCACGAGATCATAGCTCACCTCGCCGAACACGCCGAGCTGTTCGTCGGTGCGGCGCACGTCATTGCGGAAGATCACGCCTTCCGGGAACGGCCCCGGATCAGAGGTGAAGCCCGTGGTGAACGGGAAGTTCGGCGCAAACGGCCCGAACGGATCCGCCTGGATCATGCCGAAATAGGTGAAATCGTTGCGCTCTTCGACTTCCGTGCTGGAATAGAAGCCGCCGGCCGTCACCCGCAGGCGTTCCGATTGCGGGGTGTTGAAGCGCAGCTCGTGGCTTTCGACCTGAGTGTTGGTCGTGGAATCCACCAGCGATTGCGGGCTGTAACAGGTGCCCGACGGCGCAGCCGCGCCCGGATAGGTCACAGAGCCTTCGCAGGTGTAGTACGGGAAATACTGCCCCACGAACATGTACTCGGTGTAGTCGATGATCTGATCAGTGTCGCGATCGGTGAACGCGCCGGTGTAGACCACGTCCAGCATGGCGACGCGGCCTTCCAGCGTCCAGGCGGCGTTGACGAAGTCGTCCTGCAGGGTTTCGTCGGAATACCGCGAGACTTCATAGTCGTCGAGCTCGGGATCCTGGAAGAAGACGCCATCGGAATCGAGCTGCTGGCTCATCGCCGACACGGTCAGGCGCCAGTCAGGATTGAACTCGTAACGACCCGAAATCCGGAACCCGGAATACGTGGTGTCGTTGAAGTCATCCTCGACCAGGGCGGAATTGTCGGCATCGATGAAGGTCACGCCCGACAGGTCGGAGCCGGCCTGGAAACCGGCGCGACGCGCGCTCACCGGAACGCCGTTTGCGCGCACGGTGCCCGCGGGGCGGAAGCGTGCGGACTCCGACGTGTTCACCGTGCCCTGGACGTTATCGATATAACCGCCCTGCTGATCCCAGAATCCCACCAGGCGCAGCGCGAAATTGTCGCTGACCGGCAGGTTGACCATGGCGTCGGTCTTGTAGCTGGCTTCGCCGCCCTCGGTGAAGGAGACGCCGAAATTGGCGGCCGCTTCATAAAGGCCGATGGCCGGCTTGTTGGTGATCATGCGCACTGTGCCGGCCTGTGAGGAGGCGCCGAACAGCGTGCCCTGCGGTCCGGGCAGCACTTCCACGCGCTCAAGGTCGACAGCGTAGACGTCAAGGTTCCGGCCCGGCTGGGCGAGCGGCTGTTCATCCAGATAGAACGCCACGTTCGGCGCAAGACCCGCCACGCCGGCCGTCGTCATGTTCGGCGTGGTCGATGCGATGCCCCGGATGTAGATGGTGTTCTGGCCCGGCCCGCTGCCGCCGGCGGTGACGCCGGGAAGCTGGACCAGATAGTCCGCAAACACATCCACATCGAGCTCTTCCAGATCGTTTTCGCCAATGGCGGAAACGGCGACCGGAATATCCTGGGAATCCTGTTCGGTCTTGGTGGCGGTGACGACAATGCGGTCCACCTGCGCGACTGCCGCACCGCCCATCACGACGCCCATGGCGGCGGACAACATGGTGCTGGCGAGAACTCGTTTCTTGAGACTCATCGTTTAGCGCTCTCCGATTGATTATGATTATTCCGATGTAAACAAACCATTCGCCCCTGACTAGCCAAGCTTTCGCCACAAAGCTTTTGCGGTGCATCAAAAGTCCGGCCACGCACGAGACCGGTTCGATATTTCTGTTATCTTACATTAAGTGGGATCAAGTTGTTGCTTTGAAACAACAGGCTGAAACCGTTTCCAGAACGCAGGTCTTCCCCTCCACCTTCGCAACAATCTTGGTTCGTGTTCGAACTTAACGCCCGACAGGCTCGGCACAGGAGGCTATGCGCGCAGGATTGACGCAGCCTGCGATCCGCCAGTACCCCTGAGCCGCTGATTTTGGCATAAGACCGCCATGACCCAGTTCCGCGTCGCCGCCCTTTACAAGTTCACCCCGCTGCAGGCCGACAAGGCCCTGCAGGACCATCTGCTGAGCGCCTGCCGCACGCATGACGTGATGGGGACGCTGCTGCTCGCCCGCGAAGGCATCAACGGCACGATTGCCGGCTCTCCGGACGGCATCGAGGCGGTCCTGAATGTGATCCGCTCCCTGCCTGGCTGCGCCGACATCGAACACAAGGATTCCGTCGCCAGCGAGCAGCCCTTCCTGCGCCTGAAGGTTCGGCTGAAAAAGGAGATCGTGACGCTGGGGGTCGAAGGCGTGGACCCGACCCGCGCCGTAGGCTCCTATGTGGAGCCTGAAGACTGGAACGACCTGATCAGCGCGCCGGACGTGGTCACCATCGACACGCGCAACGCCTATGAAGTGCGCATTGGCCAGTTCAAGGGCGCGGTGGATCCTGAAACCACGAGCTTTCGCGAATTTCCCGACTGGTTCCGCAAGTTCCGCCAGACCCGGCCCAACGCCCGCATCGCCATGTATTGCACGGGCGGCATTCGCTGCGAGAAATCCACCGCCTTCGCCCTCGCTGAAGGGCTGGATGAGGTCTACCACCTCAAGGGCGGCATCCTGAAATACCTCGAGACCGTGCCCGAGGAGGACAGCCTGTGGGAAGGCGAGTGCTTCGTCTTTGACCGGCGTGTGGCGGTCGGCCATGGCCTGAAGGAAGGCGATTACACCACCTGTCACGCCTGCCGCGAACCGCTCGGCCCCGAAGACCTCAAATCGGCGTTCTTCTCCCCCGGCGTCAGCTGTCCGCACTGCCATGAATCCCGCACCGGGGAACAACGCCAGCGCTATGCCGAGCGCCAGCGTCAGGAAGCCCGCGCCGCCGCCCGCGGCGAACGACATGTAGGGGCTGTGCTGGACGCCTCGGCCGCTTCGGATGACTGACGCGCGCCCGATCCTCTACTCCTTCCGTCGCTGCCCTTATGCCATGCGCGGCCGGATGGCGCTGGATGTCGCCGGCATCGCGGTCGAGCACCGCGAGATCCTCCTCAAGGACAAGCCCGCCGAAATGCTGGCCGCCTCGCCCAAGGGTACGGTGCCGGTGATTGTCCGGCCCGATGGAGGCGTGATCGAGGAAAGCCTGGATGTGATGCTCTGGGCGCTTGAGCAGAATGACCCCGAAAACTGGCTGACCCCGCCTTCGGGCGACCGGTCGGAGATGGAGGCGCTGATCGCGGCCAATGACGGCCCGTTAAAGCATCATCTCGATCGCTACAAGTACGACACCCGATATGAAGGCGCGGTGGCGAGCGAGCACCGGGCCGCCGCCAGCGGGCATCTGGATGCGCTTGAAGCCCGGCTTGGTCAGTCCGACCAGCTTCTGGGCGGCGCGCCCTGCCTTGCCGATATTGCGCTCTTTCCGTTCGTGCGCCAGTTCGCCAATACCGATCGGGACTGGTTTGACGCCCAGCCCTGGCCCAATCTTCAGCGCTGGCTCGACGATCATCTGAACTCGGACCGCTTTAAGCGCATCATGCAGAAGCATGACCTGTTCAAATCAGCGGCCGGGCGTCAGGATTGACGCCATCAGGTCAGGCCCAGCCGTGACGCCAGAAGCGCCGCTTCGGCCCGGGTGGAGATGCCGAGCTTTGAATAGACCGACTTGATGTGGCCCGCGATGGTGTGCTCGCTCAACCCCAGCGCCGAAGCGGCCTCGGCATTGCGCAGACCGCGCCCGATCAGGCTGAGCACATCCCGCTCACGCGGGGTCAGATCCCCGCCATCGGTCTCCACCAGCGCCGTGCGCCGGAAATGCTCGATGATGCGCCGGGCTATGGAGGGAGAGAGCGCAGGCTCGCCCTGATCAATGGCGGTCAGTTGCCGCACAAAGACGTCCTGCCGCGCATCCTTCAGGAGATAACCGTCCGCGCCGTTTGAAAGCGCCGCAATCACCGAGGCGTCATCGCCCATGACCGTCGCCACAACGATGGTGGCGGCAGGATGGTGGTCCTTCATGGCCTGGATCAGCTGACCGCCATCGCCGTCCGGCAATCCCAGGTCCACAATGGCGAGGTCGAAGGCCCGGCTCTGCATGAGTCCCAAGGCGTCGCGCACGCGTGTCGCTTCGGAAATCCGGCAGCCCGGAAACGCCAGCTCGGCCGCTTCGCGCAGCCAGGCGCGGGTTTCTGCGATGTCCTCGACCAGCAAGATCGTCTTCATGATGACAGTCCCTGGCAGGGAAAGCTGGCGTGCAGGGCGACGCCGGCCTTCTGACTGACCACATCGAACGCGCCGCCCACGCTCTCCATGCGCGCCCGCATGTTCGACACGCCCTGACCGGACGAGCTTTGCGCCGGATCGAACCCGACGCCATCATCACGGATCTCGATCTGGATTTGTCCTTGCCGGGCCCTGACCTTGATCGACAGCATCCGGGCGTTTGCATGCTTGATGGTGTTGCTCGCCGCTTCGCGCACCACAGATCGCAGCGCGTGGACCTGGCCCGGCATCAGCCTGTGGCCCGCGGCGGCCTCCAGCGTCCAGTTCAGCCGGACGCCATGCGCCTCAAGCCGGTCAGAGGTTTCAGCCCGCAAGTCCGCCAGCAATTCATCCAGGGACAACTCCGCGCCATGCGCATGATTGATGACGTCGCGCAGATCCGACAGCGTATCGCGGATCATCGCATCCTTTTTCTCGGTCGCTGCCGAGTGCAGGGCGCGCATCAGCTGAGCGCCTATATTGTCGTGCAGGTCGCGCGCGATCCTGACCCGCTCCTCGCTGACGCCCCGATCATAGGCCGACCGGTTCTCGCGCGCCTTTTGCGCCAGGGCGATCAACTCCTTCGCCAAGAGAACATCACGCGAATTGAACAGGGCGCGCCCGCCCTGCTTGTAGGCAAGGCGGAGGACTGGCGCATCGTCACTGGCGGGAAGACGAAGCACCAACCCCTCCTCTTCGATTTGAGGCTCGCTTACTGGCCGGGAGTCGATATCCAGCGAAAGCGGGCGGAAATGCGCTCTCAGCAAGTCCGTCCATGCCTGGGACCGTTCCGCCGCCGACGGCTTGAAGGCGGCTTCGAGCACGCCGCTGAACAAGGGCGTATCCTCGGGGCGCGCGCTCATCGCGAAGTGTCGCCAGATGCGCTCGCGAAAGGGCAGATAGGCGAAGCCCGCCACCAGCAGCGACACGCCAAGCGCCTGGGACGGCCCGATGGACAGAAGCGTGATCAAGCCCAGATCCAGGGCGAAGATCAGCAGAACCCCTGCAGAATAGAAGATGATGCGATAGGACCAGGCGCCGAGGTCAAACAGGCGAAAGCGCATCAGCCCGACCGCCAGACCCACATAGATCGCCAGGAAGAAGGCGAAGGCGTAGTTCTCCCGCACCAGCGGCTGGAAGCCGAAACTGAGGGGCGCGGCGACGGTTGCAATGAAGGCGCCCGCGCCCAGCAGCACCGACACGCCCAGCCAGACCGCTATCGCGCGGGCGCGGGGATCATGGGCGCTCGCCCACATCTGCCAGGCCACAACGCCGACAATCACCAGCATCTCCACCGTAGTGATCAGCTGCACCTCGGCGAATTCGCGCCAGGGACCGAATGTGCGCAGCAGGGTCCACAGCCCGAACCCCAGACCGGTGAGCGCCATCAGCATCCGCCAACCAGGCAACCGCGTCGGGTAAATCAGGAACAGGCTGATCATGATGATCCCGAACGAAGACGCCCCCAGCATGTTCACGATCCAGAACCAGGCGATCGTGTCTTCCGTCAGAGGCAGGGCAATCGAGAAGGAGAACGAGGAGAAACAGAAGGCCAAAGTGGCCAGACCGCTGATGGCGAACAGGCTGGCCGGCAGGCTTGCGGGCTTGAGCGCCCACACCCAGGCTGACAGCAGATAGGCGACCAGCCCCGTCAGCAAGGAGCTCCAGATCCCCGGATCAATGGTGAAGGGATTGCGCCAGTCCGCAGGCGACCAGGACCAGCCGGTCTGGGGCTGAAGGGACAGAAGGCTCAGAAGGGCAAAGGCCGCCAGCCCCAGGGCCGTCAACACGATCAACCGCGTGAAGGGTGTGGCGGCCAGACGCACCGCCTCCGTCTTCAAGTTCTGCTGCATGCCCCTTCGCCCCCTTCGCGCGACCTGCTTGCCCATGACGAGCGTCCCCGATCGTCACTTGCGCCGTAATCGGCGCGAGGGTCGCAGGCCGCGCGTAATCCGCCTATTGGCAGACCGATGCGCTTGTATTGCTACCGCTCATCACGCAATGCGCATAGCGATAACGATCCCGCGTGGCGGCGGAAATCTCCGCAGCGCTCGCCACGCTGGGCGGCGTCACACTGGACGCGCTTGAGCGGTAGGAGGGGGCGCTGGAACCATAGAGTTCACGCCATCGGGCGTCTGCAGCGCCCGCTGTGTTGGTTCCGGTCCCGAACGTCCCTTCCAGTCCCGTGCCGCGCGCAGCCATCTCCGCATCCGCAGCCTGCCGCACCGGCCCCGAGGAAAACCACAGGGCGGCGGCGTACAGATCATTGGTCGCCACATCTCCCATACGTCCCGCATTGCGCGCCGCCAGAATGGCGCGCTGAGCCAGGTCCTGGGACCGCGCCGAATTGATTGCAACAGACACCGCATCGCCATACCGGCCCTGGGACAAGGCGGCGTTCACCTCCGCCGCCTGTGCGGCCTGACGGGCTTCATACTCGGCGACCTCGGCAAAATAGGTCCGCCATTCCTGCGCCATGCCGCAGGAGAATTCATGCCCCAGCGAACAGGCGCGCTCATAGTACCGCGCGCCCAGCTGATGCTCCTCGATCAGGACATAGACCGCCGCCACATTCCGGCAGTCTCCGGATGAATTCTGCTCGTCACAGCGGATCAGCGAATAGCGCATGCCCTTCTCGGCGTCGAAGGTCGGGAATTCAGGGTTGGCGTACAGCCGCGCCGCCACGTCGCAGCCCTTGATGTCGCGATACCGGTCGCACGACTGCTCGGCGAACCAGGCCGCTTCATCCATGTTGATGAGGCGAATGAACTCACCCTCATTGCCGTCATAGGACCAATCCAGCCCCCACAGGCACGCATTCTCCACCCCGGCTTCACAGCCGGCGCGAGCAGTCGGCAGCACACGATTGAGATTGCCCGCCTCAGACGATCTGCTGATGCGGTGGCCCAGACCATTGCTGCAGCCGTCCGCATGGCCCATCGCACAGGCGCGCTCCATATACTCGACGCCGCGGATCACATTGCGCGCCACATTGCCGTCGCCCCGGCTCACCAGAACGCCCGCCGTGTTGCATCCGTCAGGCACGCCCAGATCGCAGGCGCGCAGGAAGAACTCGACCGCGCGTTGCTTGTTCTCGGGCACGCCCATGCCCTGCGCATATTCCGCCCCCGTATAGAAACAGGCTTCAGCGTCATTGGCGCGGCAACCCGCTTCGGATTGCGATTGCCGGGCCTCGGCCGCAGCGCCCGCCCCCCAGAGCAGACCGAGAACGATCAGGAATCGGAACATGTGAGCCTCCCATCTCAGCAGAGCGGGGAGGCTAGACCGGCACGCATCCCCCGCGCCTCCCCTGTTCAGGGGGCGGCAGGGTGATAAGCGGGCGCGCCAGCCAGGTTCGCGCAAAGAAAAAGGCCCCGGAACGGGACCTGTCTTGACGTCGTCAAAAGAAGAATGGCGGTGAGGGTGGGATTCGAACCCACGAGACGGTTGCCCGCCTACACGCGTTCCAGGCGTGCGCCTTCGACCACTCGGCCACCTCACCGTAAGGCGGCGGAAAGTACCCAATCAGAGGCGGCAGTCAAGCGCGGAGGGCTGCTCCATGTGCGTGAAAAAGCGGTAACGGGTTCTTGCGCTGGAATTGCCGTATTCCCAAGTGCTTCTGACCCATTCCTCCGCGCCCAGACGGACGTTCGGCTCTGCGCTGCGCCAGCCTCTTCTTGAAAGGTCCGCCATGTTTGACGTGAACAAGATCATCACCGCCCTTCAGACTGACCCCAACGCCCAGCGCACCGCGCTCGCGGGCGGCGGCGGACTGGCCGCCGGCTTCGCCGCGTCCATGCTGATGGGCAAGAAAGGGCGCAAGATGATGGGCACGGCCGCCAAGTATGGCGCGGTCGCCGCCATTGGCGGGATCGCCTACCATGCCTGGCAGAAATCCCAGCAGAACAAGCAGGGTCAGGGCGCCGCTCCGTCTGCGGCCGCTCCCCAGGACGTCGCTTTCACACCCGCGCCGGAAAACTCCGCCTTCCTGCCCGCCCCGACGGATGAGGCTGCGGTCGATCAGCTGGGCAAGGCGCTCGTCCGCGCGATGATCGCGGCCGCCAAGGCCGACGGCAAGGTCGACGCCGAGGAGAAGGACGCCATCTTCGCGCGCCTGAACGCCATGGATCTGAGCGCCGAGGACAAGGCCTTCGTGTTTGACGAACTGTCCGCCCCGCTCGACATCAACGCCGTGGTGGACGCTGCCGACACGCCCGAACACGCCGCGGAAATCTACGCCGCGTCTCTGGTGGCCATCGAAATCGACACCCCTGCAGAGCAAGCTTATCTGCAGATGCTGGCGGCTCGGCTCAATCTTGATGCAGACCTCGTGAACGAGATTCACAAGGCAGCGGACGCCCAGACGGCCTAAAGCGCTCTAGAACCGCGCCGGTTCGTCCTCCAGCGCGTGCGCCAGATGATCGGCGAGGCGTCGGGCGGCAAGCCCGGCGTCAGCCGCGGTCAGCAGCACCGCCTCGGCATCCGCAAGCGGCGGCATGCGCTGGCCATCATCAATGGCGAGATCATCGGGCGCAAAGTCCCGTGGCAATACCGCCACGCCAAGACCGGCGCGCACGGCCGCCAGCGCACCGGCGAGCGAGCCGCACACATAGGCGGCCCGGGCACGGCCGCCGGCCTTGCCCAGCGCTTCCACGGCGCGCTTGCGATAGACGCAGGGTTCGGGACTGACCACGAGAGCGGTCACGCCGCCTGTTTCAAACACGCCGTCATTCGCCCCCACCCAGACGAGTGGCTCTGACCAGACGCGCTGACCATCCACAGCGGCGCTGGGCTCACGTTTCACCAGCGCCACATCAAGCCGGCCGGCGTGATACATCTTCATCAGGTTCAGCGTCAGGTCGCAGGTCACCTCGAGCTGGATGCCCGGATGGGCGCGGGAAAATTCCGCCAGCGCCTTGGGCAGGTGCGCCGTCGCGATGTCTTCGGGCGTGCCCAGGCGCACCGTGCCGCGCGCGCCGCCATCGCGAAACGCCGAGAGCGCCTCGTCATGCAGCGCCAGCATGCGTTCGGCATAGCCCATCAGCCGCTCGCCCGCAGGCGTCAGCGTCACGCGCCGCGCGGTGCGGCTGAACAGACGCTCGCCCGTGATCTGTTCGAGTTTCCTGATCTGTAGCGAGATGGCGGACTGGCTGCGAAAGAGCAGCTCCCCCGCCCGGGTGAAGCTCTGGGACTGGGCCACCGCCACGAAGGCGCGCAACAGATCAAGGTCGAGACGGTCAGTTTGCATTGAATGAGTTTTTCAAATGCATGGACGCATGACAATCAATTTTTCAAATTTACATGCATACGGCTAAACAGCCCCCATCCCGGCTTCGTCCACCCGGCGCCGGTTTGCAAAGTCTCACGCTGGAATGAGGAAACCCACATGAACGTCCACGTCTCCGCCTCCAAGTCCGCCGCTACGGCGACCCGCACCCCGACCCCGATCACCGTGGCCTATGGCGACGGCATCGGCCCGGAAATCATGAAGGCCAGCCTGAAGGTGCTCAACGCCGCCGGCGCGGCGCTGGCGCCGGAGCCGATCGAGATTGGCGAGCAGGTCTATCTGAAGGGTGTGAGCGCGGGGATCGAGGACAGCGCCTGGGACTCCCTGCGCCGCACGAAGGTCTTCTACAAGGCGCCAATCACCACGCCCCAGGGCGGCGGCTTCAAATCGCTCAATGTGACCGTGCGCAAATCGCTGGGCCTGTTCGCCAATGTGCGCCCCTGTGCGGCGCTCTCCCCGTTCGTCGCGACGCGCCATCCGGACATGGATGTGGTGATCGTGCGCGAGAACGAGGAAGACCTCTATGCCGGCATCGAACACCGCCAGACCGATGAAGTGGTGCAGTGCCTGAAGCTGATCTCGCGTCCGGGCTGCGAGCGGATCGTGCGCTATGCGTTCGACTATGCCCGCGCCAATGGCCGCAAGAAGGTGACCTGCCTGTCCAAGGACAACATCATGAAACTGACCGATGGTCTGTTCCATGAGGTCTTTGACGAGATCGCCAAGGAGTATCCCGACATCAAGACCGATCACTGGATCATCGATATCGGCACCGCCAAGCTCGCCGACGCGCCCGAACAGTTCGACGTGATCGTCACCTCGAACCTGTATGGCGACATCATCTCTGACGTCGCCGCCGAGATCACCGGATCGGTCGGCCTGGGCGGCTCGGCCAATATTGGCGAGCATTGCGCCATGTTCGAAGCCATTCACGGCTCCGCCCCGATGATTGCCGGTCAGGGCATCGCC
This sequence comes from Oceanicaulis sp. HTCC2633, assembly GCF_000152745.1. Classification (GTDB taxonomy): domain Bacteria; phylum Pseudomonadota; class Alphaproteobacteria; order Caulobacterales; family Maricaulaceae; genus Oceanicaulis. The sequence goes on along the minus strand of NZ_CH672428.1, from coordinate 2,250,577 downwards.
AACCCGTCCGGCCTGCTGCTGGCCGGCGTGCAGATGCTGGTGCATATCGGTCAGGCCGATGTTGCGGAGAAAATCCACAATGCCTGGCTCAAGACGCTGGAGGACGGCGTTCACACCGTCGATATCGCGTCTGAAGACATGACGAAGGAACAAGTGGGCACCGACGCCTTTGCCGACGCCGTCATCGCCCGTCTGGGTCAGGAGCCGAGCACCTTCACCCCGGTGCGCTATAATGCGGATGCTGGCGGCGTCGAGATCGCGCCCTACAAGCGCCGTGAGCGCCAGACCAAGACGCTGGTGGGCGTGGATGTCTTCGTCGACATGCCGACCCAGAACCCCGATGAACTCGCCGACGCGCTGAACGCCGCAGCGGGCGATGCATCCCTGAGCCTGAAGATGATCACCAATCGTGGCGTGAAGGTCTGGCCGAACGGTTTGCCGGAAACCTTCAAGACCGACCATTGGCGCTGCCGCTTCATGAGCGGGGCCGTCAGCAAGAACGCCGATGTGGTCGACCTTCTGGGCCGCATCGAGGCCGCCGGCATTGATTTCGTGAAGACCGAGCAACTCTACGAGTTTGACGGCAAGCCCGGCTATTCGCTCGGTCAGGGCCAGTAGGGCTGAACGTGTTGGACTCCCGGGCCTGCCTCCAGCACCCGGGAGCTCCGCCAGCGATACACATGTCAGCCTGAAAGAACCCCGGCCCGGCGCCATGCCCGGCCGGGGTTTTTCAGTTTGAACTCAGAGGAATGGGAAAGGCGGGAGCGCCCTACCCCTTCACGATCCGGGCGATGTAGAACCCGTCCAGGCCGCCACGCTCGGACCACAAATCCGGGCGGGTGCGCACGGCGCCGTCTGGCGTGATCGCAGCCTTGAGCCCCGGCAATTCGTCCGCCGTCACCGGATCAAGGCGGGCGTCGGGCGTGCGCTTGAGGAAGGCCTCGATCTGGTCTTCCCCCTCTTCGCGCTCCAGCGAACAGGTGCAGTAGACGAGGCGGCCGCCCGGTTTGAGCTGATTGAAGCTCGCATCCAGCAGTCGGCGCTGAATGTCCGCAAGATTGGCGATGTCGCCGGGCTGCTTGGCCCAGGCCGCATCCGGGCGACGGCGCAGCGTACCGGTCGCAGAACACGGCGCGTCGAGCAGGATGGCGTCCAGCGGTTCGGGCGCCGTCCAGTCAGCCACATCCGCGGCGACAATCTCGGCCTTGAGCTTTGTGCGTTCGAGATTGTCTTCCAGGCGTTTCAGGCGCTTGGGCGAGGCGTCGACCGCAATCACGGATGCGCCGGTCGCAGCGAGCTGCAAGGTCTTGCCACCCGGCGCGGCGCAGAGATCAGCGACTGTCTCGCCCGCCTTCACGCCCAGCAGTTTCGCGGGCAGCGCAGCGGCAGCGTCCTGAACCCACCAGTCCCCGTTTTCAAAACCGGGCAGGCCATCGACCGCGCCAATGTCTGGGCGGCGGATGGTCCCGGTTTCCAGCACGCTGGCGCCGATCTCCTCGGCGAAGCTCTGGGCGTCAAAGCCCGGCTTGGCGGTCAGGTCGAGCGTCGGCGGGACAGAGCGGGCGATGGCGATGGCGCGCGCGGTGGGCTCGCCATAGGTCTCCACCCAGCGCTCGGCCAGCCAGTCAGGCAGGTCCTCAAGCGGATCGGAATCAAGGAAGGCATCCTTCCCCTGATCAACCACCCGGCGCAGCACGGCATTGGCGAGATTCTTGAAACGCGCGGTGTGGCGATCCTGCGCCATCAGGCTGACCCAGGCGTCCACGGCCGCATGCGCCGGGGTGTCCAGGATCAGGCGTTCCGCCGCGCCGCACCGCAGAATGAGATGGGCGCGCACCTCTTCATCCGGCAAGGGCTTGTCAAGCACCTGCATCAAAGCCGCGTCGAGCGCGATGGGACGACGAATGACGGCGGAGGCGATGGCGCGCGCAAAGGCGCGGTCTCGCGGCTCCATCCGCTTCCATTCGGGTCGCCCGGCCAAGGCCCCATCGAGCGGCACGGCCTTGGCGAGCACGCCCTCGACGGCGCCCAGTGCAACCGCGCGAGGCATCAGGTTCTTGGTGGAGGATTTGGGCTCGGGTCCAGATCTGCGCGGCTGGCGGCGGTCCTGCTGCCGGTTCACGCCTGATCCTCTTGCGCCGCTTCCGCCTCACGTTCCAGACGCCGGCGTTCGCTGGCGCGGATCTTCTGGCTTTCGCTTTTCAGCTGACCGCAGGCCGCAAAGATATCCCGGCCGCGCGGCGTACGGATCGGGCTGGCGTATCCCGCCCGGTTCACCACATCGGCGAAGGCCTCGATCTGATCCCAGTCCGAGCACTCATAGGGGCTGCCCGGCCAGGGATTGAACGGGATGAGGTTGATCTTGGCCGGAATGCCCTTGAGCAGTTTCACAAGCGCCCGCGCCTCGGCGAGGCTGTCGTTCACGCCCTTCAGCATCACATATTCGAACGTCACGCGCTTGGAGTTGGACAGGTCCGGATAGGCGCGGATCGCGTCCATCAGCTCGGCGATAGGGTATTTCTTGTTCAGCGGCACCAGCTCGTTGCGCAATTCATCATTGGTGGCGTGCAGGCTGATCGCCAGCATGGACCGGGTGCGCTCGCCCAGTTCGGGGATTTTCGGCACGACGCCCGAGGTCGACACCGTGGTGCGGCGACGGCCAATGCCGATGCCTTCATGATCGGAGATCACATCGATCGAATCCGACACATGGTCGAGATTGTAGAGCGGCTCGCCCATGCCCATGAAGACGATATTGGTGATCTGGCGGTCCTCGTTGGAGGTCGGCCATTCGCCAAGATCATCGCGCGCGATCATCACCTGGGCGACGATCTCGGCGGCGGTCAGGTTGCGCACCAGCGGCTGGGTGCCGGTATGGCAGAAGGTGCAGTTGAGCGTGCAGCCCACCTGGGACGACACGCACAGCGCGCCCGACCGCGCCACGGCGGGAATGAAGACCGTCTCGACCTCAACACCCGACGCCATGCGGATGAGGTATTTGCGGGTGCCATCCACGCTGACCTGACGCTCGGTGATTTCCGGGCGGGCAAGGGTGAACTTCGCCTCCAGCTGCTGGCGCAGATCCTTGGAGACGTTCGTCATCTGATCAAACTCAGTGACGCCGTAATGGTAGATCCAGCGCCAGAGCTGTTCGGCGCGCATCTTGGCTTTCTTCTCGTCCACAAGGCCATGCTCGACGAGCGCGTCACGCAATTGCGGACGCGTCATGCCGACAAGGGCGATGGGACCGGTCGTTTCCGGCCGGTTGGAGAAGGACAGGTCGAGGGTTTTCAAAGGTGCGTTCATGGCGGCGTCATATAATGGAAAACTGAACAAAGTTCGAGGGGCGAGAACGCATGGCGGGGTTGCGTCCGCCGCACGCGGTCGGTCTCATGCCCGCCATGAAACTGATTTGCCATCCGCTGACCGCCTTTGACCCGCCTGTTCGTCCCGCCTCATCGCGTCGCTCCTGGATGGACGACACGCCCGAGAGCCATGCCTATCGCTGCCTGCCACTGGTGATCGGGAACCAGCATGGCTGGGAGGTCTTCACCCCGTCCGGCTTCACCGCTCGCTGGACCGGCGGAGATCGGGTCGAGGATGTGAGCCTTCACCCCGACGCAGCGTCCGGGCAGGCCCCCGCCAGACCGATGAGCAATTTCGGCTCCGGAATCCTGACCTTCGAGATGGGGTTCCTGCTGCGCACCCCGCCCGGCTGGAACATCTGGGTCCAGGGCCCGGTCAACGCGGTCAAGGACGGCATAGCGCCCCTGTCCGGCGTGATCGAGACCGACTGGAGTCCCTACAGCTTCACCATGAACTGGCGCTTCACCCGCCCGGGCGAGGTGCGCTTTGAGGCCGATGAAGCCATTGCGCATATCTTCCCGGTCCGGCGCGATCTGTTTGACAAGATCACGCCCGAGATCCGCCCCATCCAGTCTGATCCGAAAACCGCGCAAGCGATGGAGACATGGCGACTAAGCCGCGCCGATTTCGCTGGTCGCCTGCGGGAGAACGACGCCGACGCCGCTGAGGAAAAATGGCAAAAGGGCTATTATCGGGGCCTGATGCCCGATGGCGGCAAGGGCGCGCCCAGCCACAAGACCAAGCTGCACATCAAACCCTTCACCAAGGCCGCACCAAAGACTCGCTAGCCCCTATTTGCGCACCAGAGGCCAGAGCAATTCACGCCCGGCGCTGACCGGCTCCATGCCTTCAATGCCATAGGTCTCGGGATAGCGGCGGGTGATCTTCGCGGTGCCGAACAGCACATCCCAGAAGAACAGCAGATTGCCGTAATTGCCCTTGTAGTGAGTGACGCCGTCCTCCTTGTGCAGACCATGATGGGCGCTGTGGGTGGCGGGCGTGGAGATGGTGCGCTCAAGCACCCACATCACCGGTGTGAAAGCCGGAACCCTGTAGAGCGCCTCATCCCAGCGCCAGGCGGAATGCGCGCCGAAGATCACCGTCATCTTCACGACGAGATACACGGCATAGACCGGGTAGAAGCCCAGATGCACGAGGATGGCGGCCAGCCACAGACCCGGCATGAACAGGTAATAGAACAGGTTGTTGCGATAGGCGGTGCGGATCGACAGATATCCGCCCGAATGATGCGCCCGGTGCAGATTGTAGAGCACAGGAAAGGTGTGGCTGGCACGATGCCACCAGTACTGGGTCATGTCGTCAGCCACGAGCAGGATGCCGAGCATCGCCCACCAGGGCAGAAAGGCCAGCGCATCCTCTGATCCGGGGCGAACCGCCTCGACCAGCAAGGGCGCGACCGCGAAGATCAGCGGCACGGTGATCAGCACGATTGTCAGCGAGGATGAGACCTCGATCACCACATCCCGCGTCGAGCCCTTCTCCTTCTGGAAGAACCTCCCCGTCACCGCTTCCAGCAGGATGAAAGCCGCGAAAATGGCCGGAACCAGGATTTTCTCATTGATCATGACGGTCGCCTCCCAGCCTCAGATTGGGCGAGGCTTGCCATAACTTCCAATACAAGTTTTACATGATGACATAACCATGGATTATAACCCATGCTGAGCCTTCGCACGGCCCGCCTCTTTGTCGCCTCTGCTGACGCCGGCACGCTGACCGCCGCCGCCGAACGGCTGCATGTCAGCCAGCCTGCAGCGACCAAGTCTCTCGCCCAGCTGGAAGCGGATCTGGGCGGCGCGCTGTTTGAACGCGCCGGGCGCAAGCTGGTGCTGACCCGCATGGGAGAAGCCCTGCTGCCGCGCGCACGCGCGCTGCTGCAACAGGCGGAGGATCTCAAATCTGAAGCGGAGCGTTGGCGCAGCGGTGAGGATGGCGTGCTCAGCGTCGGGGCCGGCCCCAGCGTCACCTATCGCCTGCTCCCCGAGGCGGTCGCCCGCTTCTACCGTGCAGGCCGCACCGTACAGCTGACCATTCGCGCCGGAGCCGCGAACGCGCTTCTCGACCAGGTGCGGCGCGGGGCGCTTGATCTGGTGGCGGCGGATATGGGTGAAGCCGAGCACGATCCGGCGCTCAGGGTCCACGCCCTGCCCGAAGAAGGCGTCGCAGCCCTGGTGCGCCCCGGCCACCCGGCCCTTGCGAGCGCCCCGCCGGAGCGGTTTCCGCTGGCGACGGCCACCCCGCCGGACCGTCTGGCCCGCCAGCCCCTGCCCTGGGGCGGGGAACGGCCGGGTCTGGTCTGCGACGATTTCACCGTGCTGGCGCTGGCGTGCGCGGCGTCTGACCATATCCTGGCGGCGCCGCACTCGGTCATGGACCGGCTGATGGCCGAGCACGGGCTGGTCCCGTTGCCCGACACGCCGAGCGGCCTGCGCCTGCGGCCCGCCTTGATCTATCGCGCCAACGCCCCGCAAAGCGCAGCGCGCGATCATCTGTTTGACTGTTTTGAAGCGGCGGCGCGACGCGCCTAGTCGCAGAGATCGTCCACTTGCTCCAGCGCCGCGGTCACGCCCAGCAGCGAGAAGGTGTAGGCGGTGGCGGTGCCGCGATTGCTGGTGGCTTCAACCCGCATGTCGGACCCGCGCCGCATGGCCCGCACCAGCTGGGATTCCTCGCCTGTCTCCTCGAGGAAGCCTTCCTGCTCGGACACGAACATCTGGAAGCGATCCGAGCCGACCCGCACGCGCGGCGGGCTGTCAGGACGCAGCGGATACCCGGCCAGGAAGCTGGGCTGGTTGTCCGCCGCCCCGCTGGCCCAGCTCGCCACCAGGAAGAACACGTCGCCATGATCGACATTGCTCGGCAGCGCTTCCTGCGGCCGGCTCAGCGCATAGCAGACCTTCGCCTCGCCTTCGCCGCGTGTGAACACGCGCCAGTCGCGATGCGCGCCCTGGAATTCAGGCTCGGAGGCGTCCTGCGCCAGAGCGGGCGTCAGGCTCGTCAGGGACAGACACAGGCTGGCTAAAAGCACGCGCATAGCGAATTTCCATTCAGTTTAAGCGGTTTGGCGCTGGCAGATCTGCTGGCGCAGATCCGCGTCCCTGTTTAAAGCGGTCTGAGACGGCGGTTTCAAGGCAGGATGTGGCTTGATCGTCATGAGTGCGGATGTGAGAGTGATCTGCAAAGAGCTTCAAGGGTGAAACTTGCCTGACGCCCCCTTTTCTTCCGGCGCAACGCCGGACCGCACGACCCTGAATTCGCTGGTTCTGGCCACCGCGCAGCGGGACCGACAGGCGTTTGCGGCGCTGTTCAATTTCTATGCGCCCCGGGTGAAGGCCTATCTGTTGCGGCTCAACGCCCATGACAGCCTGGCCGAGGAGCTGACCCAGGAGATCATGCTGACCGTCTGGCGCAAGGCAAGCCAGTTTGATCCCGACCAGGCGTCCGCCTCCACCTGGATCTTCCGCATCGCCCGCAACCGGCGCATCGACGCCGCGCGACAGGCCAACAAACCCGCCCTCGACGGCGAGGATCCGAGCCTGCGCCCGCCGGAGATCGAGGCCCCTGACGACGCCGTGCACGCCAGCGATCGCGATGATCGGGTGCGCGCCGCCATGCTGGATTTGCCGGACGAGCAGGTGGCGCTGCTGCGGCTGGCCTTCTTTGACGGGCTGTCCCATCGCGACATCGCCGACCAGCTCGGCATGCCGCTGGGCACCGTGAAATCAAGGCTCAGGCTGGCGTTCGACAAACTCAGACGGGTGCTGGATTCCGACACCCTGTAAACAAAACTGAACGCTTGAGAAGAAATATGGCCCGCAGACTTGATATCAGGCAAAACTGATCAATATCCGCGACGCTGTAGCAGACGACGACCAGAAACGACCATGACAAACCATCCGCTGGGTGACGAAATTTATACCGCATACGCTTCGGGCGCCCTGTCGGCTCCGATGCGCCTGCTGCTGGACGCCCAGGCCGCGGTGAACGCGGATGTGGCGCAGGCGCGCGACGTCGTGGAAACCATGGCGGGCATATTGCTGGAACAGGAAACGCCGGCCTCGATGATGCCCGACGCGCTGGCCACCCTGTTTGACGTGATCGACAGCGAGGAAGCAGGGCTGGGCGAAGCCGGTCCGGCGCGCTTTGACTCAAGGGCGGGCTCCGAACGCTCTCGCAACGCCGCAAGCAAGGCCGGCCAGGCGATCGACGAATTGCTGAACCTGCCCGACCCGGTGCGCGACCTGGCCCTCGATCAGGGCGGCTGGTCCTTCGCAGGCCCTGGCGTACGCAACATGACCCTGCTCAATGAGGACGGCGCCAAGGCCGAACTGATCCGTATCGAGCCGGGCCGCGGCGTTCCTCATCACGGCCATGACTGCACCGAATTCACGCTCGTGCTGACCGGCGGCTTCTCCGATGGCCGCGCCAGCTATGGCCCGGGCGAGGTGTGCATGGCCAATCCCGACACGATCCACAAACCTGTCGCTGATGAAGGCGAGGTCTGCATCGTGCTCGCCGTCACCGATGGCCCTCTCGCCTTCACGGGCGCTCTGGGCTGGATCCAGCGGGCGCTGAGCCGCTAGACGCGGCCTGCGGCGCCGCGCCGCTTTCCTTCGGCGGGGGCGTTGTTATCTTGTCCCCCATGAGCAAACCGATCTTCTCTGGCGATGTGGTGATTTCCGGCGGCGGGCTCGCCGGCCTCACCCTGGCGCTGGCCCTGCACAAAGCCGGGCTGGCTGTGGCTGTCGTGGACGCGATGGAGCTGTCCCAGCACGTCACGCCCGAATTTGACGGGCGCTCCTCGGCGCTCGCCTACACCTCCATGCGCATGCTCGACGCGGTGGGCGCCGGCCAGCATCTGCGCGAACACGTGCAGCCAATCGAAGACATACTGGTCGTTGATGGCCGCCCCTATGACGGTTTGAAGCCCGGCGGGCCGGGCCATGACCAGCTGCATTTTGATCGCCGCGAGATCTCGCCCGAGGATGACGGCGAGGCGCTGGGCTACATGGCCGAGAACCGCTGGACGCGCGTGGCGCTGGCCAAGGCGGCTGACGAGGCGGGCCTGACGGTTCTTGCGCCAGAACGCGCCCGCCATATGCAACCCGATGCGACGCCGGGCAGGAACCGGCTGGTGCTCGAAAGCGGCAAGGTTCTCGAAGCGCCGCTCATCGTGGCCTGTGAGGGGCGCCAGTCCGGTCTGCGACGACAGGCGGGCGTGCGCACCGTCGATCACGCCTATAACCAGAAAGCCGTGGTGCTGACCGTCGAGCATGAGTTCAGCCATGAGGGCGTGGCGTATGAATTCTTCATGCCCACCGGCCCGTTCGCCATCCTGCCCTTGCCCAACAATCGCTCAAGCCTGGTCTGGTGCGAGAAGCCCAAGGCGGCGGATGCGCTTAAGGACATGGACGACGAAGGTTTCCAGGAAGCGCTGGAAGCGCGTTTTGGCGATTTTCTGGGCTGGGTGAAGCCGGTCAGCCCTCGCTGGACCTATCCGCTGACGCTGAAATTCTCCGAACGCTTCACTGATGACCGGCTGGCTCTGGTGGGCGACGCCGCGCGCGGCATTCACCCCATTGCGGGCCAGGGCTTCAATCTCGGGGTCCGTGACGCAGCGGTGCTGGCCGATGTGCTGGTGGACGCCAAGCGCGCCGGGCTGGATCTGGGCGCGCCCGCCACCCTGCAACGCTATGAACGCTGGCGGCGGACGGATTCAGCCGCCGTCGGGCTGGGCTCGCACCTGTTCACGCTGCTGTTCTCCAATGATCACAGCCTGATCCGCACCGCACGCGGGCTGGGCCTGTCGATTGTCGACCAGATTCCGGTCGCCCGACGCTTCTTCATGCGCACCGCGGGCGGCGAGGTGGGCGATCTGCCAGCGCTCCTGCGCGGGGACAGCCTGCACCTGTAAAGGATCGAGAGCGTCAGAGGCTCAGGTGCGCTTCTTGGGCGCGCCCCAGACATGCTGTTTGTCTTCGAGCGGGCCGCCCGGCATCACCGGGCGCTCGGGATAGCCCCCAAGACACAATGTGCGATCATAGAGCGCAATCGCGGCCGCAACGGACAGGTTCACACAGAATTTCGTGGGGATCTTCACCACATGCGCGCAGCGCTCGAGCATTTCCGGGCTGAGATCGCCGCGCTCCTTGCCCAGCACATAGGCCGCCATGCGCGGATGCCGAAAGCTCGGCAATTCCACCGCATCATCGGTGAGCTCGACGCCGACAATCTGGCAACCGCGCGGCAAGGCCATGTCGTCCACCGTCTCCCAGTCGTAATAGGGCAGGTTCTCGGTGGTCTTGGCGGTATCGGTCTGGAACATCTCGCGCGCGCGATTAGCCGCGCCCACGGTGAACACGAAACTGCCGCCAAAGGCGTGCGCCGTGCGCATGACCGCGCCCAGATTGCGCGCCTTGGAAATGCCTTCGACGCCGACTGCGAAATATCCTCTCATGGATGTGCCTTTAGCCGCGCCCGTCGTCTGTGGCAAACCGCCAAGCGCACACGAAAACGCCCCCTGCAGCGCAGGGGGCGTTTCGCGTCATCCTGTCAGGATTGAAGGCTAGTGCACGCTCACCGGCTCGGCGCCATGGTCGCGCGCGGCGGCGAACGCCGCTTCACGGTCCGAGAACACAGCCATGCGCTGACCGTTCTCGTCATGGATGGCGTAGAGCGTCGCGTCGGAATCGAGTTTGACCCCGGCATTCGCCGCCTGCTCCATGATTTCGGCCGCGTCGATGGTGCGCACATACACCGTCGGCGTCGTGTCCAGCATCAGTTCGGTTTCGGTATCCATCCAACGCCCCATGCATTGCTTTGTTAGACTATCACATGGGTTTTCTTATCAGAACGTTCAAGGCATGCGCCGGCGCAAACCAGACGATATGAAAAACCCCCGCGCGTGAGCGCAGGGGTTCTTTTTTGGTGGAGCCAGGCGGAATCGAACCGCCGACCTCTTGAATGCCATTCAAGCGCTCTCCCAACTGAGCTATGGCCCCGAAACCTTTGCGAAGCGGGCGGGATTGGGGCCCCGCCGTTTCGAGAGCGCGGAACCTAGCCGCGCGTTTGAGAGCAATCAAGCCTGTTTTTCAGCACTCGATCCCCTCAATGACAGTGCGCGCGATCAGACGTCGTCCTCATCATCGTCCAGAGCGATATCATCGTCCAGATCATCGTCGTCATCGTCCAGAAGGACGCTGTCATCGTCATCATCATCGAGATCGGATTCATCGTCGGAGAAGCCGTCGAGATCATCATCCGCCGGGGTTGCGCGCTTGGTGACCGGCGCTTCGTCCTCATCGTCATCACCGCCCAGATCGATCGGCTCCTCGTCAAGCTCGGGGGCGTCGTCGTCTTCGGTTTCGTCCTCGTCGGACTCGTCTTCGGCTTCAGCGTCCGTATCCTCTTCGGCTTCCTTCTCAGGCTTGGGAGCCTTGGTGGGGACAGAGACTTCCTCGAAATACGACAGAGGATATTCCATGCCGGTGAACGGGGACACGATCGGGTCCTTGTTCAGGTCATAGAACTTCTTGCCGGTTTCCGGGCAAACGCGCTTGGTCCCAAGTTCAGCTTTCGCCACGAGTCCATATCCTTTCACAGCGAAGGGCGATCAAATCGGCGCGCCAGTTGCCATGTTCTGGCGCGGCTGTCAAAACCCGATTGAAGCCTTCTGTCATCTGCCTGCCCGCGGAGCCTGCATGTCCAACGCCACGCCCACCCCGTCCAAGGCCGTAAGCGGGCCTAAAACCGCCCGCCCTGTCAATGCCCTGAAAGGACGACTGCAGGCGGCCGCTGACAAATCCTGCTCCCATCGCGCCGTCATTTTTTCTGCGCTTGCCGATGGCGAGAGCCGCATCGAGGGATTGCTGGAAAGTGAAGACGTGCTGGCGACGGCTCGAGCCGTCGCTGCGCTTGGCGCGCAGGTGGAGCGCGAAGGCGCTGGCCGCTGGAGCGTGACGGGTCGCGGCCAGTGGACCAGCCCGTCCGAACCGCTTGATCTGGGCAACTCCGGCACCGGGGTGCGCCTTTTGATGGGCGCAGCGAGCCGCTTTGACCTCACCGCGGAGTTTGTAGGGGATGAGAGCCTGTCCTCGCGCCCCATGGCGCGCGTTCTCGATCCGCTGTCGCGAATGGGAGTGAAAAGCCAGTCGAGCGATGGCGGGCGCCTGCCCGTGACGCTGCGCGGTTCGTCGAGCCTCAACGCGATCGATTACACCCCGCCCGTCGCCTCCGCCCAGGTGAAAAGCGCGATCCTGCTGGCGGGTCTCGGCGCGAAGGGCGAAACCATCGTGCGCGAACCCCACGCGACCCGCGATCACACCGAGGTCATGGCCCCGGTCTATGGCGCCGATCTGAGCGTCGAGCGCCAGGGCGCAGGCCTGATCGCCCGGGTGCGCGGCGGACGGACGCTCAGCCCGGCGAATGTCTCCATTCCCGGCGATCCGTCCTCGGCGGCCTTCCCGGTGGCTGCGGCGCTGGTGACCCGCGACAGCGAGATCACGGTCACCGGCGTGATGACCAACAGCGCCCGGTTCGGACTCTACGAGGTCTTGAAGATGATGGGCGCGGACCTTGAGATGACTCCCGCCGGCGAGCGTTGCGGCGAACAGCTGGTGGACATCACCGTCCGCTCGGGCGCCCTTCACGGCGTCGAGGTTCCCGCCTCCATCGCGCCCTCCATGATCGATGAATACCCGATCCTCTCGGTCATCGCCGCCTTCGCAGACGGGGTGACCGTGATGAAGGGGCTGGCGGAATTGCGCGCCAAGGAAAGTGATCGGCTGGCTGCCAGCGCCGCGCTCCTGCAAGCCAACGGAGTCGAGATCGAGCTGGGCGAGGATTCCCTGACCGTTCACGGTTGCGGTCAGGACGGCGTTCCGGGCGGCGGAATGGTGAAAACCCATCATGATCATCGCCTTGCCATGAGCGCGCTGATCATGGGCCTCGGGGCGCAGGCGCCAGTGAGCGTGGATGATGTCGGCATGATCGCCACCAGCTATCCGGACTTCTTTGGCCACATGGCGGCGCTCGGCGCGGAAATCGCCTAGGGGCTGGAGTCAGTTAGCCAGCCCTGTAAGCCTTGCTCTCCTAGCAAATTTGCGGTAAGTCCGCGCGCGATTGGCCTGTTGCGTCTGAGGACAGGAAGAGGCCAGTCATTCGCCGGGCGGGCGATGTCCCGCGGCCTGGCGCGCCTTCATCTTGTTCGTCGGTTCTGACTTACGGCTCGATCGCGCCGCCCTGCCGCTTCGCTCTGCTCATTTGGAACGCGTATTCCGGCCGTTCGCGGCTGATTTGGAGACTTCCAGCCGCCGCGCGCGGCAAGACCGCCGGACACAACCGGCCGGCCGGAAACGACGAAAACCCCTGGAGCCATCCTCTAACATGTCTGAAACCAACACCTCGGCCCCGAGCCGCGATGATTTCGCCTCAATGCTGGAAGCGTCCCTTGCGGGCCGCGACCTCATGGAAGGCACGGTGGTGCGCGGCACCGTCACTGCCGTCCTGCACGACACCGTTGTCATCGACGTCGGTCTGAAAACCGAAGGCCGCGTGGCCCTGCGTGAATTCACCGGCCCCGGCTCTGAAGCCCCGAAACTGGGCGATCAGGTCGACATCTACCTTGAGCGTATCGAGAACGCGATGGGTGAAGCGGTTCTGTCGCGCGACAAAGCCCGCCGCGAAGAAGCCTGGGACCGTCTGGAGAAGACGTTCGAATCCAAAGAGCCGGTCAACGGCGCCATCGTCGGCCGCGTCAAAGGCGGCTTCACCGTGGACCTGGGCGGCGCATCCGCGTTCCTGCCGGGCTCTCAGGTGGACATCCGTCCGGTGCGCGACGTGGCTCCGCTCATGAACAAGGAACAGCCGTTCGCGATCCTGAAAATGGACCGTCCGCGCGGCAACATCGTGGTCTCCCGCCGCGCTGTCCTGGAAGAATCCCGCGCCGAGCAGCGCGCTGAGCTCGTCGGCCAGCTGGCCGAAGGCGAAGTGCGTGAAGGCGTCGTCAAGAACATCACCGATTACGGTGCGTTCGTGGATCTGGGCGGCATTGACGGCCTGCTGCACGTCACCGACATGAGCTGGTCGCGCGTGGGTCACCCGAGCGAAGTGGTCGAGGTTGGCCAGACCGTTCAGGTGCAGATCATCAAGATCAACAAGGACACCCAGCGCATCTCGCTCGGCATGAAGCAGCTGCAGTCCGATCCGTGGGACGGCGTGGCGCTGAAATACCCGAACGGCGCTGTCTTCAAGGGCCGCGTCACGAACATCGCCGAATACGGCGCGTTCGTGGAGCTGGAGCCGGGCGTCGAAGGCCTGGTGCACGTCTCCGAGATGAGCTGGACCAAGAAGAATGTCCATCCGGGCAAGATCGTCTCCACCTCCCAGGAAGTGGACGTGATGGTGCTCGACGTGGATCCGGACAAGCGTCGCGTGTCGCTTGGCATCAAGCAGACCCAGCGCAATCCGTGGGAAGTCTTTGCGGAAGCGCACCCGGTCGGCTCTGAAGTCGAAGGCGAAGTCAAGAACATCACCGAATTCGGTCTGTTCATCGGCGTCGACGAAGAAATCGACGGCATGGTGCACCTGTCCGATCTCGATTGGGATCGTTCGGGCGAAGACGCCATCCAGGACTACAAGAAAGGCGACACCGTGCGCGCCAAGGTTCTGGACGTCGATGTCGAGAAGGAACGCGTCTCCCTGGGCGTCAAGCAACTGGGCGGCGATCCGATGGACGAGGGCGGCTTCAAGCGCGGCGAGACCGTGACCTGCACCGTCACCGAAATCACCACCGGCGGCATCGAAGTGACCCTCGGCCCGGACAACCTGGTCAAGGCCTTCATCCGCAAGTCCGACATCTCGCGTGACCGCGCCGAGCAGCGCCCCGAGCGTTTTGCTGTCGGCGACAAGGTCGACGCGCGCGTCACCAATATCGACAAGGCGTCTCGCCGCGTTTCGGTGTCCATCAAGGCGCTGGAAATGGCGGAAGAGAAAGAAGCCGTCGAACAGTACGGGTCTTCGGACTCCGGCGCGTCCCTGGGTGATATCCTGGGCGCCGCTCTGAAAGGTCAAGACGAGGACTAATCGTCTGATCTTCAACTTTCTCCCCGTCTGAGGGAGCGTGAACCCCCGATGCCCGGCATCGGGGGTTCTTTTTTGGGTTGCAGCCCGGCTAACCGATTGACGGGTCTGTTCAGGTGTTCCTACACTGACGGCCTTCAAGGGGACCGCACCATGATCAAATCCGAACTCATCGAGAAGCTCGCAGAAGAAAATCCCCATCTGTACCAGAAGGATCTGGAGCGGGTGGTGAATACGGTGCTGGAAGAAATCACTCAGGCGCTCGAGCGTGGCGACCGCGTTGAACTGCGCGGTTTCGGCGCGTTTTCCGTCCGCAACCGCCCGCCGCGCCAGGGTCGTAATCCGCGCACCGGCGAGCCCGTTTCGGTCAAGGAAAAGCACGTGCCTTTCTTCAAGACCGGCAAGGAATTGCGTGAACGGGTCGACGGCAAGGCCTAGGCCTTAACCCCCGTTACCCAAACCTTAAGATTTATCGGCCACGCTCATCGACAGGTTGCACCTGTGAGTTGATGCATGGCGCTTTCGCCGCTGACAGCCGGCGGCGCTGACCTTGCCTATCAGGGCGGGTATGGCGCGACGCCCCTATCGCCTGAGCTGCGCGCCCAGGCGAACGGGCGGACTCAACCTGCATCCGACGCTGCACTGGCGGATACGTCCCGCCGCGTCATCTCTGATCCCGTCACCCTCTCCGCCCAGGCCCGTCAGGTCGGCGCTCAGGACGCTACGCGCTCCGCCGAGCCGTCAGACAAGCCCGGCGCCGCCCGGTCCGCGTCTGGCGAGACGCTCTCCGAAGGCGAACAGAAGCAGGTCGCAGAGCTGAAGAAGCGCGATCGGGAAGTGCGCCAGCATGAACAGGCGCACCAGGCCGCGGGCGGCCAATACGCCAGCGCCCCCTCCTACGAGTACCAGAAGGGCCCGGACGGTCAGCAATACGCGGTGGGCGGCGAGGTCCAGATCGATTCAAGCCCGATTGCCGGCGACCCCGAGGCGACTATCGAGAAGATGCGCGTGGTCAAAGCCGCCGCTCTCGCCCCGGCTGAGCCCTCAGGTCAGGACCGCAAGGTCGCCGCCGCCGCCGACGCCGCCGCTCAACAGGCGCGCGCGGAACTCGCCGCGCAGGACCGCGAGGAGCGTCAGGCCGCGCTTGAAGGCGACAAACCTGATGATCCGACGCAATCGGGCTCGGTGCTGCCTCGCGATGAGGTGGCCCCTGCGTCAGAGGCCAACACCGATCAGAGCCAGGCCGCCGCCTTCGGCTTCAGCGGCGCCGAGCCTGCTCCCGCCGCGCTCAGTCAGGCCAATGGCGCCTATACCGCCACCACACGGGCGCAAGCGATCCGCCAGACCAGCGCCATCTTCGCATAGGCTGCCTTTTGCAGCTGTGACTTGGCGACGCCGCGCTTCAGCGCTAAGTCCGCTCCATGAGCGCGTCATCCCATACCCAGATCAAGATTTGCGGCCTCAATTCCATCGCGGCGGTCGACGCCGCCGTGGCGGCAGGCGCGGACTATCTGGGCTTCATCCATTTTCCCAAAAGCCCGCGTCATGTCTCACTTGCGCAGATGCGCGAACTCGCGGCTCGCAAGGGCGCTGCGAAATCGGTGGCGGTGCTGGTCGATCCCGATGAAGCGCTGATGGGCGAAGTGCTGCGCGCCATGCGGCCCGATTACATCCAGCTGCATGGCGGGGAGAGCCCGATGCGGTGCCTCGACGCCCGCCACTATGCCGAGCTGGGCGTTTGGAAGGCGTTGGGCGTGTCCACAGCGCAAGACCTTGAAAGGGCGCGCGCCTATCAGAACCATGTGGATGGCTTCGTGTTTGACGCCAAACCGCCCAAGCATGCCGACCGTCCCGGCGGTTTGGGTCAGGCGTGGGACTATGGCGTTCTCAAGGGCTTTGATCCCGGCCAGCCCTGGCTTCTGGCGGGCGGCTTGACCATCGACAGCGTGGCGGACGCCATCGCGCAATCGGGCGCGCCGGGCGTCGATGTCGTGTCGGGCGTCGAGAGCGCGCCGGGCGTGAAATGTGTAGACAAAATCAAGGCCTTCATCACTGCCGTCAAAGCAGCCTGAAGGCTTGCGCCGCCGCCCTTTACCGGCTTCTCTGAGGCCGACCTTCTGACCCTTTCAGGATGGTGGACCCCACCGCCCTGTCGTCGTGAAAGACCTCGTCATGACCCAACCCAACGCATTTTCCCAACAGCCTGATGCTGAAGGGCGTTTCGGACAGTTCGGCGGCCGCTATGTAGCCGAGACGCTGATGCCGAACATTCTGGCGCTGGAAGAGGCGTATGAGCACTACAAGAACGATCCCGATTTCATCGCCGAGTTTGACGAGTTCAGCCGTGATTTCGTGGGTCGTCCGAGCCCGCTCTATTTCGCCGAGCGCCTGACCGAGGAATTTGGCGGGGCGAAGATCTGGTTCAAGCGCGACGAGCTCAACCATACCGGCGCGCACAAGATCAATAACTGCCTGGGCCAGGTGCTGCTGGCCAAGCGCATGGGCAAGACCCGCATCATCGCCGAAACCGGCGCCGGCCAGCATGGCGTGGCGACGGCCACCGTGGCGGCGCGCTTTGGTCTGCCCTGCGAAGTGTTCATGGGCGCGACCGATGTGAAGCGTCAGAAGCCGAACGTCTTCCGCATGAACCTACTGGGCGCGAAGATCCATGCCGTCACCTCCGGTCGCGGCACACTCAAGGACGCCATGAACGAGGCGCTGCGCGACTGGGTGACCTATCCCGATGAGACCTTCTACGTCATCGGCACGGTGGCGGGCCCGCACCCTTATCCGGCCATGGTGCGTGACTTCCAGTCCGTCATCGGCCGCGAGGCGCGTGAACAAATGCTTGAGCGGATCGGGCGCCTGCCCGACGCGGCGGTCGCCTGTATTGGCGGCGGCTCGAACGCCATGGGCCTGTTCCACCCCTTCCTGGAAGACGAAGGCGTGCGCCTGATTGGCGTGGAAGCGGCGGGCAAGGGTCTTGATACGCCCGATCATGCCGCCAGCCTCAATGGCGGTCGGCCGGGCATTCTTCACGGCAACAAGACCTATCTGCTGCAGGATGAGGACGGCCAGATCACCGAGGGCCACTCCATCTCCGCCGGTCTGGATTACCCCGGCATCGGCCCGGAACACGCCTTCCTGCATGATGTGGGACGGGCGGAATACCGCTCGGCCACCGACGCCGAAGCGCTGGAGATGTTCCAGCTCTGCTCGCAGAAAGAGGGCATCATCCCCGCCCTTGAGCCCGCCCACGCCCTCGCCCGCGTGCGCGACCTGGCGAAAGAGCTGGGCAAGGACGGCGTTATCCTGATGAATATGTGCGGCCGCGGCGACAAGGACGTGTTCTCCGTCGCCGAAGCGCTTGGTGTGGAGCTGTAAGACCATGACCCGCCTCGCCCCCACCTTCGCTGCCTTGAAATCTGACAACCGCGCAGGCTTCGTCGCCTATGTCATGGCGGGGGATCCCGATGCGGACACCACGCTGAAGATGATGCAGGGCCTCGCCGATAAAGGCGCAGACGTGCTGGAACTCGGCGTGCCCTTCACCGATCCCATGGCGGACGGCCCGACCATCCAGCGCGCCGCGATCCGCGCGCTTGAGAGCGGCATGACGCTCAAGGGCGTGCTCGCGCTCGTCAAACGCTTCCGCGAGACCCACAAGGACACGCCCGTCGTGCTGATGGGCTACGCCAACCCGTTCTTCGCCTATGGCTTTGAAAAGTTTGCGTCCGACGCTGCAGCGGCGGGCGCGGACGGGGTGATCTGCGTGGACATTCCGCCCGAGGAAGACACCGAGTTCCGATCCGCGCTGGACGCCAATGGCCTGTCCTTTGTGCGCCTCGCCGCCCCCACCACCGACGACAAGCGTCTGCCGCAAGTGGTCGCGCACACGTCCGGATTTGTTTATTACGTATCCACAACGGGCGTGACCGGCGCTGGATCAGGCGCGACCGGGGATATCGAAGCGGCGGTTGCACGCGTGCGTGCGGCTTCCGGTCTGCCGGTGGCGGTGGGCTTTGGCGTGAAGACGCCGGAGCGCGCCCAGGAGATCGGCAAGGTGGCTGACACCGTCGTCGTGGGCTCTGCGATTGTGGAAGAGCTGGCGACAAAGGGTGTGGACCAGGCCTTGCATCTCGCCGGCACGCTGGCGGACGCCGCCCATTCCGCACGCTAGCGGAAGCGGCCCCGCCGGGCGCAGAAGAAACGTTTGAAGAGGTGTGACGCGATATGAGCTGGCTTCAAAGACTGACCCCGCCGGGCGTCCAGAAAATGTTCGAAAAGCGCGACACCCCGGAAAATCTCTGGGTGAAGTGTCCGATTTCGGGCGAGATGGTCTTCAACAAGGACCTTGAAGCGTCCCAGCACGTCACGCCAGCCGGCCACCATATGCGCATCGGTCCGGCCCTGCGCTTCAAGTACACGTTTGATGGCGATTATACCGAAGTGGCCCTGCCCGAGGTCGCCAAGGACCCGCTGAAATTCCGCGACGACAAGCCCTATACCAGCCGCATCGCCGCCGCCCGCAAGAAGACCGGGCGCGAGGACGCGATGGCGATCGGCGTGGGTTCGATCAAGAATATCGAGACCACCGTTCTCGTGCAGGACTTCTCCTTCATGGGCGGTTCGCTGGGCATGGGCGCAGGCGAGGGCTTCCTCAAGGCCTGTGAAACCGCGGTGGAGCGTCGCACGCCGCTGATCGTCTTCACCGCCGCCGGCGGCGCGCGCATGCAGGAAGGCGCCCTGTCGCTGATGCAGATGCCGCGCACCACGCTGGGCGTTGAAATGCTGAAAGACGCCAAGCTGCCCTATATCGTCGTGCTGACCGACCCGACCACGGGCGGCGTCACCGCATCCTACGCCATGCTGGGCGATGTGCATCTGGCCGAGCCCGGCGCGCTGATCGGTTTCGCCGGCCCGCGCGTGATCGAGCAGACCATTCGCGAAAAGCTGCCCGAAGGCTTCCAGCGCTCGGAATACCTTCTGGACAAGGGCATGGTGGACAAGGTCGTGCACCGCCACGAGCTGCGCAAGGTGCTGGGCAATCTGATGCGGACCATGCTGAAGCGCCCGGCCGCTGCGGACAACACTCCGGCGCGCACCTAGAGAGCGGAGACGGCATCGTGGCGACCGCTGAAACCATCGAGGCGGCGCTGCAACGCCTCTCGCGCCTGCACCCCAAGAAGATCGACCTGTCGCTGGGCCGGATCGAGCGCTTGCTTGAAGCGCTCGGCCGCCCGCAGGACCGCTTGCCGCCCGTCATTCATGTGGCTGGAACCAATGGCAAGGGCTCGACCTGCGCCTTTCTGAAAGCGATTTCGGAAGCAGCGGGCGAACGTTGCCATGTCTACACCTCCCCGCATCTGGTGCGTTTTAACGAGCGCATCGTGCTGGCCGGTGAGATCGTTGATGACGCCCGGCTGGAAGACGCCTTTGCACGGTGTGAGGCCGCCAATGGCGATCATGAGATCACCTTCTTCGAGATCACCACGGCGGCGGCCTTCCTGCTGTTCTCCGAAGTCCCGGCGGACCGGCTGATCCTGGAGGTCGGGCTCGGCGGACGGGTGGACGCCACCAATGTGCTGCCCAAACCCCAATGCACGGTGATCACCCCGGTCAGCCTCGATCATCAGGCGTTTCTGGGCGACACCATCGAGTTGATTGCGGCGGAGAAGGCGGGGATCATC
Organism: Oceanicaulis sp. HTCC2633; assembly: GCF_000152745.1. Taxonomy (GTDB): domain Bacteria; phylum Pseudomonadota; class Alphaproteobacteria; order Caulobacterales; family Maricaulaceae; genus Oceanicaulis. The sequence goes on along the minus strand of NZ_CH672428.1, from coordinate 2,230,424 downwards.
AAGCGCGATGTTCCGGTCATCGTTGGCCCGCAAACCCTGGAAGCCGAACACATGATCCGCGCCACGGCCGAGGCGATGGCCGCGCCCGTCTCGATCTGGGGGCAGGATTTCCGCGCCTATACCGAACATGGACGGCTGGTGTTTGAAGCCGAGGACGAGTTGTGGGATCTCAACCCGCCCAGCCTCGCCGGCTCACACCAGATCATCAATGCCGGGGTCGCCGCCGCTGCGGCGCGCGCCTGCGGCTACAGCCAGCAAGCGGTCAGCGCCGGGCTGGAAACCGCCCGCTGGCCCGCGCGCCTGCAACGGCTCACCGACGGTCCGCTGACCGAGATCGTGTCAGAGGGCGAAGGCGCGCTCTGGCTTGATGGCGGGCACAACCTCTCCGCCGCGGAATCCCTCGCCGCCAGCCTTGGGGAGATGGAAGCGGGGCGCGAGCGTCCGCTGGTGCTGATCTGCGCCTTCTCCAACAACAAGGATGCGCAGGGCTTCCTTGCGTATTTCGAAGGCCTCGCCGCCCGCGTTATCGCCATTGATTTTCAAGGTGGACGCGAGGGCGCCCAGCCCCCTGGCGCCGTGGCCAAAGCCGCCCGCATGGCGGGCCTGCCCGCCCAGACCGCCTCGGACCTGATCGAAGCCGTCCGCGACGCCATCAGCGATTATCCCGGCGCGCGCGTGGTGATCTGCGGCTCGCTTTATCTGGCAGGCGAAGTGCTGGCGCTCAGCGAAGGCGGATCGGTGCAATCCACGCCCGGCTAGGCCATAGGCGTTCTCGATAGAAACGATCAGAAGCATTCATGTGACAAATGAGCGTGGGTTTTCTATCTTTCTTTTGCGAATGGTTCGCATGAGGAAGCCCCGATGTCCGTCATCCTGAACGCCATCCCCCGCAAGGGCCTGCTGTTAGATTTTCCGGTCTCCATGCCGCTGCGTGCGCTCAAGCCTGTCACCTATGGGCTTATGCACCTGGTGGTCGCGATCAGCGTCGCCTTCGTTCTGACGGGCAGCTGGACGGCGGCGCTGGCGATCGGCCTCATCGAACCGGCCGTGCAGACGGTCGCCTACACCCTGCACGAGCGCGCCTGGAACCGGGCCCCTGCGCCTAGCGTGGACGCGACGGCGTCGGCCCACTGACAGACGAGTTCTGGCACCAGAGTCCGTCCTCGCCATAGCGTGTGGCGAGTCCGGCCTCCAGCAGCGCGTCCGACAGGCTTTGATGGCTTTGCTCATCCTGCATGTCCGCGATCACCCGACCCGCAAAACTGCCCAGCCGCACCTGATGCAGGGTCACAGACGGATGCTGAGCCAGCCAGTCACGGGTGAACGCGGTCGCGCGATGGCCCACCTCGCGCTCGGCCTCACAATCGGGGCGCCGGGTTTCGGGTGTGTCCACGCGGTCGAGCCGTACTCGCGTCTCCACGATATGCCCCGGCCAGATATGTGCGCGCACGGCGATCGTGTCGCCGTCGATCACCTCGACCACATCCGCAGCGACAGGCCCGGCGATCCGGTCTGCAGCCTGTAGGTGTGTTGAGGCGAAAGCGCTCGCGATACTGGCGATAATTCCGATCATGTCGCCAATATAGGAAAATTATCAGATTCAGAAAAGCGACACTGGCGCGTCAGGCCGGCGTCTGCGCTCACATCCTACCGCCAGCGGTAATATGGATGTCCGGAATGACGGACCACGATCAGGCGCGGCGGTTCGCCGCCGACGCCGCCTGTGAGCGGGCCCTGAAAGAAGGCCTCATCCAGCTGTACGGGGTCGCCGGCCTGCACGGGTCTGCGGGGCGCAGCGGTCAAGGCGTCGGCGTATCCGCCAAAGCGGGACCGCTCATGACGATACCGCTCATAAGACCCTTCGGCGCGATAAGCCTGCTCTTCATAGACGATGACGCCCTGAGGCTGTTGTTCGCGCACATCCTCCTGGCCGCCCAGCAATTGGGCGGGCTCGACCGTGATCAGGGTGAAGGCGAGCAGGGTTATCATCGTTTCAATATAGCACAGTCCCGAAGAGACTGAAGCCAGGACAGGCGCGGCTAGAAATCGTAGGTGATGCCCTTCTTCTCCCAGTCGCCAAAGCGGGTGGGTTCAGGGCCTTTGGGGCCGCCCAGCTCCTTTTCCCGTTCAGCATCGGCCTCCGCCTGCCGGCGGCGCTCTTCGGCTTCGGCCAGGGCGCGTTTCGCCGCCTCGCTCAGGGGTTTGCGGGGCTCGTCCGGTTCAGGCGTTTGTGCATCGCTCATCACTTGCGGTCCTTTTGTCTCGCGCCCATTTACCTAAGTCGCGGAGCGCGCTCCGCCAAGACAGGTGACCGCATCAATGACCGCAAACACGCTTCGCACTTTCATTCTGCTCGCCGCCCTGACCGGCCTGTTCATGGCCGTGGGCTATCTGATCGGCGGGAGCGGCGGCGCGCTGATCGCACTGGTGATCGCAGGCGGCATGAACCTGTTCGCCTACTGGAATGCGGACAAGATGGTGCTGCGCATGCATGGCGCGCGCGAGATCACGCCCGAGGAGCGCAATCCGGCGCTTCGCCAGTTCGCGTCCGACACGGTCGGCATGGCCGAACGCGCAGGCATGCCCTATCCGCGGGTCTATGTGATCGAGAGCGACCAGCCCAACGCCTTCGCCACAGGCCGCGACCCCAACAACGCGGCCGTGGCGGCGACGACCGGGCTTCTGGCAACGCTGAACCGGCAGGAAGTGATGGGCGTGATGGCCCATGAGCTGGCGCATATCCGCCACCGCGACACGCTGACCATGACGGTGACGGCGACCCTCGCGGGCGCCATCGGATTTCTGGCGAACTTCGCGCTGTTCTTTGGCGGCGGTCGCGATCGCGGCGGTTTTCTGGGAGCGCTGGCGCTCGCCATCCTGGCGCCCATGGCGGCCGGTCTGGTCCAGATGGCGATTTCGCGGGCGCGTGAATATGACGCAGACAAGGGCGGCGCCGAGATTTGCGGTGATCCGCTCTGGCTGGCCTCGGCGCTCGAGAAGATCGAACGCGGCGCGCGGCGCACGATGAATGTTGCGGCCGAGCGCAATCCGGCCACAGCGCACATGTTTATCATCAACCCCTTGAATGGGCAGGGCGCTGACAATCTGTTCTCCACTCATCCGGCGACCGCGAATCGCATTGCGCGCCTGCGTCGGATGGGCGGCGCTGCGCCGGGCTCCGCCTCCGGTCCCTGGGGCGATCTGGGCCCCTGGAGCGAGGCTGGCGGCAAAGACGCATCTTCTGGCGGGAACTATGGCGGGCCCTGGGGTTGAGACGCAAATAGCTCAATACTGGGTTAATCTTCTTCAGTCATTCCTGAATGTTATTATGCATGGGAATGAGTGGAATGCGCCTGTCACCGCCCCAGATCTGTCTCGGCCTGATGGTCGCGCTCATCACCAGCGCGCCCTTTACGGGCGCCATCGCCTCCGCGCCTGAACAGGGCCAGGCGGCGGTCTTACTCAATCCGTCACTCAGTCGCGCTGACCAGTTACGCCGGATATCCGACGCAGGCGCGGAACTCGTCCGCTTCGGCGCAGTCCCCGGAGCGGTCATCGTGAACATGACGCCAGCGTCAGGCCCCGCCGAACTGCGTGCTGCGGGGGCCTGGATCATTGCGGATCCGGTCATTCTGGGCGGCTGCTCGGAACTTGGATCCCAGAATGGGGGAATTCTCTGACATGACCCGTCTCGAGCAACTGCAGACCAAAGCCATGATGGTCCTGGTCGGCATCCAGTTCGCCGCCATCCCGCTCTATCTGTTGAAGGCCGTCTTCCTGGACCCCGGGAAGGCCATATTTGGCGCTGTCATGCTGGGCCTGATCGCAGGCATGTCCGCCTTTGTGTGGAAGACTGCGCCGCGCCAGGCCTCCAGCCGCATGGTCGTCGGCGCCGGCATGGTCGGGTTTCCCGCCATGCTCACCTACATGATGGGCGGCCAGGCCTGGCAGATCGACATGCACATGACCTTCTTCGCCGCGCTGGCGATGGTCACGCTCATGTGCGACTGGCGGGCGCTGGTGGCGGCCGCAGGGGTCACCGCGGTTCACCATCTGGGTCTGAACTTCATCCTGCCCTCCGCAGTCTTCCCGGGCGGAGGAGACATACTGCGCGTGTTGTTCCACGCCGTTGTCGTCATCGCGGAGACGGCCGTTCTGCTGTGGCTGGCCCAGGCGGTCTCCAAGGCGCTGACTGACGCCGATCAGGCGGTCACGGAAGCCGAAGCCGCCAACATCCAGGCGCGCCAGCTGTTTGACGCCGACAAGGAACGTCAGGCCGAGATCGAGCAGTCGCGCCAGACCATCTCCGGCATCGCCAACGCCTTTGAACAGACCGTCGCGAGCGTTCTGGATCGCTTGCAGAACGCCTCCTCGGAGCTGGGCGCGCTGGCTGACCAGCTGCGCACGGATTCCAACGCCACCGCGGCCAGTGCAGGATCGGCTTCTGATCAGGCCTATCAGACCAGCGGCCATGTGGAGGCTGTGGCCTCTGCCGCGCAGGAGCTCGCCGCCTCCATTGCCGAGGTGACTCGCACCCTTACGACCGCCGACGAGATTTCCGTTCGCGCGGAATCAGAAGCCGGCCGGGCAGACGGCTCCATGAAGGAGCTTCATGAAGCGGCCCGCGAGATCGAGGACATCGCCAAGCTGGTGAGTGATATCGCCGAGCAGACCAACCTTCTGGCGCTGAACGCCACCATCGAGGCCGCCCGCGCTGGCGAAGCCGGCAAGGGCTTCGCCGTCGTCGCCAGCGAGGTCAAGGAGCTCGCCAACCAGACCGGCAAGGCCACCGAGGACATTCACAAGAAGATCAACGCCATGCGTGAGGCCGCCGATGCAGCCAGCTCGGCGCTGACCCAGATCGGCTCCACCATTGGCGAGATCCGCAATGCGTCCTCCAGCGCGCGTGACGCCTTCAGCCAGCAATCCAGCGCGACCGACGAGATCGCCCGTCTGGCGGCCGACGCCGCCCAGTCCACCAGTCGCGTCAGCAATGAGGTGACGGCCGTGACGGGCGCGGCGGAACGCGCCACCCAGGCTGCCGGTCAGTTCGATGAAGCGGCGGAAGGATTGCGGACCGCGGCGCGACACCTCTCCCAGGAGCTTGGAAAGTTCCGCACCGATCTCGACAGCGCCGCCTGAGCTTCGCACCCGCAACACGATATTATCTGACAAGAATTTCCCCAAAAGGGGGAAATTCTTGTTGCGGGCGAAAATCTGTCTGTCACTCTCCCCTTCATTGATAACAGGGAGGGACAGATGGAAGCATTCATGTCCATGATCACCCCATTCGGGTGCAATTTCGTCATTCGCAACTGGGGCGCCTGCTGGGGCGGTTTGCTCTCGGTGGGGCAGTACAGTGCGCTGTTCTCGCTGCTGGGCGACAATTTCGGCGGCAACGCGACCAGCACGTTCGGACTGCCGGATCTGCGGGGTCGGTCTCCGGCTGGCTGGGGCAATGGCCCGGGCCTCAATCCCATGAGCCTTGGGCAGATGGGCGGGGTTGAATACTCCACCATCACCAATGTGAACCTGCCGCCGCACAGCCACACCTTCAGCGTGGTCGGTTCAACCCAGCCCACCACGACGGAATTGCCGGTTTCCTCTGACGCGGCGATCGGTTCGGATCCGGATGGCGCATATCTTGGCGTCACGAGCGGCTCGGTGCGGCCCTATTCAACAACCCTTTCCACCCCGCCGGGCAGCATGGGTCCGATTCCGATTCCAGGCCAGCCCGTGTCGGTCTCCGGCACCACCTACAACACCGGCGGCGGCCAGTCGCTCTTCGTTCAATCGCCCTATCAGGCATTGAACTATCAGATCTGCATGTACGGCATTTATCCGAGCCGGTCCTAGGCGCGAGGAGGTCCAAGCCATGAAACCCATTGAAAACCTGACCGTTGACGATTTCAAACCGCTGGTCGGCCAGAACTTCACTCTGGCTCACAATCACACCCTGGTTCTGAAGGAAATCGACACCCGCGACGCGCCCCATCCTGATTTTCGCGCTCCGTTCAGCCTGATCTTCTCAGGTCCCGAAGCCCTGAAACTGGCGGATGTGGTCCCGGTCCAGCATGACGCGATCGGCGAACTTGAGCTGATGGTGCACCGGATTGCGTCCCCCAAGGGCGCGCAATTCGAAATCGTTTTCAACTAAGACGCCCTGTCGCCCCGGGCCTTGCGGCCCGGGGCGAAAGCTTGTCCCTGACTGACCGCTGACCGGTACTGACGCATGATCCAGACTCACGCCCGACCCGCCAATTCCGCCGATGTGAACCCGCTGGACCTGCATTTGCGGCCAGCCTCCGCCCGGGACGAGGCGTTTCTCAAATCCGTCCATGACGCCGGCCGCGCCTGGGAATTCCAGGCGCTCAAGGGTCAGGTGGACGATGCGCTGATCGAGACGATCTACCAGCAGCAGTACAGCGCCCAGCACGACGTCTATTTCAATGCCTTCACGCTGGCCCATTACGCAGTGATCGAGTGGTGCGGGCAGCCGATCGGACGCCTGTACGCCGACTTCCGCGACCATGAAATCCGCCTGCTCGACATCAATATCCTGCCGCCCTATCGCGGCAAGAGGATCGGCGAGATCCTGATCCGCAGCCTGTGCGCCCAGGCGGCCGCCCAGCGCATGCCCGTGACCTTGCAGGTCCATCCCATGAACCCGGCGCGCCAGCTCTACACGCGTCTCGGCTTCCGCGAACTGGGGACGCGAACAGACAATTCGCCCGGGGCTGGCTCGTTCCTCGAGATGGAATGGCGGGACGTGACAGCCACGCCGGCCGGGTCGCGTTAATCCGGCCGCAGCAGCTGGCCGACATGCATGGCGATGTCCTCGGGCGTCGCACCAACCACATCCTTGGCGGCCTCGACCCGAACGCGCGAACTCAGCTCAGAACTCATCAATGGTCGCGCCACGCCCAGCGCCTGAGGCGCGCCCAGCACGACCAGCTCGGCGAACGCATCCGCGTCAGCCCTGGCGTTGAGATGAGCGATCAACTCTGCAATGAACCGGGTCTCGGCCTGCTCGTGCGCATCCTGGCCTTCAACCCTGGACGCGCCCACGGCCACGCCGGCGGGCAGTCCGCGCCCGCCCTTGCGCCCCGCCCCGTCCGCGAAACGCCCCTCGGCGTCACGGCTCTGCTCATGATCGGGCGGGTTGTCGATCTCGAACGTCTTGAGCAGGTCCAGCGCGGGGGCGGTCAGCGCCCCGCTCTTGAGGAAGATTTTCGCCTGGCCGCCGTCGAAGGCGACGACCCAGAGCGGACCTTTGCGAAATGGCATATGCTCGTCCTCCCATCAGGTTGGATGAGCCAGTGTAAACCCTCGTCGCAATGCGCCCAGACGGCGAAAGGTCGCGTGGGCTCAGCTTGCAGACGGCGGCGGCGCGAAGGTGCTCAGGCATGCATCCGACAGGCGCCAGCCTTCCGCCGTCTCCTCATAGCGGCAGGCGATGTGGTCCTGGCCGGGCCGTCCACGTTCCAGCCCTTCCAGATCAGGATTCTGCAAGGCGTCGAACCGGGCTTGCGGGAAGACATAGCTGATCCGGGCGCCATTACTGGCGGCGCCGTCCACCACGCACAGGGGCGGTTGCATCAGGACAGTGCGCACGGCCGTGTCCCCCATGCGCTGGCCGAAGACCTGTGCCTCGATCCGCGGATCCAGAGCCCGGACCTCGTCAGCCGTCGGACCCTGGGCCATCAGTTGCGCCAGGCGCGCCTGGTCATGGGCGACCACCGCGCCGAACGCCGCCCGCTCCATCGGATCCGCCGGACGACACACCGGTTGGGACGTCGCGCAGGCGGTCAGGGCGATGCTGGCGAGAGCGCAGGCGGAAATCGAGCGAACGAACATGGAGGGCTCCGGCAGCGGGACAGGACTGAGAGGCCGCAGTGTGCCCAAACCTGTCCCGTCCGCCAAGCGCTAAACCATGACGGTTTAACCGCAACCGCCGCTCATCGCATCAATCCAGGCGGTGATGAGCGCCACCCCTTCCTCATGATCAAGGGCGCGCCCCAGTTCGGGCATCATCACATCGGACTGCACGCTGGCGAGCCTGTGGGTCAGAATGGATTCCTCTGACGCCCCGGGAACGATGTCATAGCGACGGTCACCCGTGCCGCGCCCGGCTGCGATCGGCAGCTTGCACACGCCCAGATGCGGCCCCACGGGTTCATCCGCTTCCAGATACAGGCCGGAGGTGTCCGCCGGTCCCGTTCGCGAATGGCAATGCGAGCAGTTGATGTCGAGATAGGCGCGCGCAGCCTCATCAAGCGCTGCGCCGATCAGGGGCGGCTCCCCCTGCCAGGACGCGTTGCGGGGCGCCGCCTGTGCGGGGGGAGCGCCGCGCAACAGGCCCTGTTCGGACCAGTGATCGATCTGGTTCGCCACACCGTCGAAATACTCAAAATCGGTGTTCATGTGTCGCGCGCGCGGGCCAATGGGGCGGGCGCCGATCCCGTCCGTGGTGTCGGTCTCGTGACAGCCGGCGCACTGGTTCACATTGGGCACCATATAGCCCAGCGCCTCCTCCCCGGCGTCCGAGACCAGGGTCAGATCCACAAAGGCTCCTGCGCGGCTGAGATAGGCCTCGGTCTGCTCGGCATTCCAGACATAGGGCAGGGTTTCCCAGCCGGTTTCGCGATGCACCAGCACCCGTGTCTCGATCAGGCGCACGGCGTCCAGATCGATCTGGCGATCCGTGTAATGCGCCATGCCGTCATTCGACTTCAGGACGCGTTCGAAACCGCCGCCGGCGCGGGGATAGTAAAAGGTCTTGGTGATCACCGTCCCGACCGGAAAGTCGAACGCGCCCTCGGGGTCATAGCCGGCGGGACCGGCGTCAGCCGGAATCCAGACCGTGCGCAGCTTCTGGGCGTAATCGGTGAAAAGCGCCGTCGCCAGATGATACGGCGTCACCGCCTCGCCCAGAACCAGCGTTCCGCCGCCGACGGCAAGCTGGCCCCAGTCTGACAGCGCTTCGGGCCGCCCGTCAGGAACAAAGGTCGGCGTCGGCGGTTCGGGCGGCGCCTCCTGTGCGCAGGCGCACAGGAGGCATAACAGGCACAGGCTCGCGAGCAGGCTGCGGATCACAGGTCCAGCTCCACCGCCGGACGCGGCTCGAGAGTGCAGTCAAACAGCGCCGAGTCCGCCACATGCGGGCTGGAGAAGCCGTTGGGCGCGTCCGCATTGACGACCTGGGCGTCGGTCACGCACAGACGCAGATCATCCGGCAGGGAGCCATTGATCATCTTCTCTTCATCCACATAGCCGTCCCAGAGCACGCCCGGCAGACGCCCGGTCGGGCCGAAGAGCGCCACGCGCAGGGCCTGGAGCTCCAGACCATCCGGATTGCCGCCGCCGCCGGAATAGATGTTGTCATGGATGTAGATGGCTTCCGGATAGGGATCGAACCCCTCGGTCACGCCCAGATCCTCATAACCCGACGTGTACAGGGAAGAGATGATCACGTGGGCGGTGCGGTTATCGCTCAGCCGGTTGTTGAAGATCTCCACATCGTCATTGGAGTTGATCAGAATGCCCGAACCGGCCGGCACGCTGGCGACCGGTGTCCCGGCATGGCCGAAATTACTGGTGTTGTTTTCGAACACATCGTTGTCGAAGACCCGGGTTCCGGCGCCCGGACGGGGCAGGTTGGGCATGTTGAAGATCAGGATGCCGCCGGTGTTGTTGATGGCGGTATTGCCGTAAACGTCGGCATTGTTGCAGTTCTCGATCTCGATCCCCGCCACATTGTATTCGGCGCGGGAGTTCCGGACGATGACGTTTTCCGACTGGCCGACATAGATGCCGGCGTCCGAGGCGCCGATCGCCACCGCGCCATCGATCAGCACATTGGTGGACTGGACCGGATAGAGGCCATAGGCCCCGTTATCCGTAGACGGACCATTGGTCCACTCAACGCGCACATTGCGGATCACCACATCGGTGGAGTCCGAGATTTTCACGGAATCTCCTACCGTATCCTCGAAAGCGAGATTCTCGAGCGTGAAACCCTCCACGCCCGACACCAGAAGGCCTTCCGCCCCCTGGCGCTGTTCGGCGAAGGACAATACGGTGTGATGCATGCCCGCGCCGCGTATGGTGACATTGTCCACCGTGAGGGACAGGCCGCGTTCAATGATGAACTCCCCCTCGGGAATCTCGATCACATCGCCCGGCTGGGCATCCAGCAAGGCGTTCATCAGGGTGTTCTGATACACCCGGTCAAATCCGGAGACATCACGGCTCTCTTCCGGAGCCCCGCATGCCGCGAGGGTGAGCAGGCTGGCGCCCACAAGGGCGGTCTTGATGGTCTTCATTGGTTCATCCTCCCCGGAAATCAGTACCGGACCCGCAGGTCCACACCCCACATGCGCGGCGGAGTGATCTGGGCGTGCACGGTTCCGAAAGTGTCCGCCGTCAGCGTGCCCACGCCGTCGATATATTGCTCATCAAAGACGTTATTGACGTAGGCGCCAAGCTGGAGCCGATCATTGGCGTCACGCCAATACGCCCGGAGGTCCAGACGCTGCGTGGCCTCGCCGTTCTGCACGCCGCCAATGACGGCGCAACCGAGCTGCTGGCGGCTTTCGGTATTGCACCGGCGTTCGCTGGTATAGGCGTAAGCGCCCAGGAGCTCGACCTCGGATCCGTTCGGCATCGCCCAGGTCTGGCTGGCGCCGGTCGAGATGGACCATTCCGGCGTGCCTGTGGGCTGACCGGACAGGTCGACGCCTGAACGGGTGATCCGCTCGTCAAAGGTCACATCGATATACTGCAGGTTCAGATAGGCCTCGAACCCGGCCAGCGGCGCCCAGTCCACCTGGAAGTCCACGCCGGTCCCGGTCTCGTCAGACGTCTCGACCACATATTGCGGCACGCCGGAACCGCCCACATTGTTGACCAAGCGCACGGCCTGTTTGTCCTTGTACAGATAGTGGAAGATCGAGGCGGCGACCCGCATGGAATTGTCCGGCGCGGTCCATTTCAGGCCGGCTTCGAAATTGTCCACATCCTCGTTCTCGAAACGTGAGCCCACTTCGACCGAATTGTATCCGCCCGCCTTGTAGCCCTGTGTGTAGGACGCGAAGAGCAGCAGGTTGTCCATCGCCCGGAAGTTCGCCACCAGACGCGGGCTGATATCATTCCAGCTGTCTGACCGTTCGCAGACGACGCCCTCCGCGACGGTGACGCCATTGTCACAGGCGAGGCCCGCCGCACTGGAAAGGTCGAACACCACGTCAAAGCCGAAATCGGCAGGGCTGACGCCCGCCAGCGCCAGAACGCCCAGGGCGTCCAGTTCGGCCAGGGCCTGATCCAGTTCCGGCGCGACGCGCGGGCCGTTGAGCCAGCTGAAAGTTTTCTCGTCACGAGTATAGCGCGCGCCGCCGATCAGCGAGAACCGGTCGGTGATGCGCCACTCCACGTCCGCAAAGGCGGCAAACGCGGAGAAATCGCCGCGATTGTACATGGACTCGTCCCAGCTCAGACCAAGAAGACGCTGGGGCAGATTGTAAGGGATCAGCAGACCATATTGCAGATCGGTGAAGGGCGTGCCCGCTCCCAGATTGAACAACACGGTCTCGATGGAGTCCGTGAAGGCGTCGGTCTCGCTCGTCTGGGTGGCGTTCTCGTCATAATAGCTGATCCCGGCGACCCAGTCGAAGCGATCATTGGCGCCGGACAGCCGGAACTCCTGATACCAGCTCTGGTTCTGCTCGATATTGTTGGTGTCGAAATAGAGCTCGATCCGGTTGGTGCCGTCCTCGTCCTGACGGTTCGAGGTTTCAAAATACCGGAAGGCCGAGATCGACTGCAGGGTGAACGCACCGAAGTCATGGGTGATGTGCAGGGACGCCTCATCCAGGTCCCGCGCTTCCAGATTGGACGTCACGTCATTGGTGATGGGCGTGTCGAACGGATTGAGAAGCGTTGACGGGTCCACCGGCACGCCGGGCCGCGCCGGCGCGGCGGGCAGAGGCGTGATGCCGATGGCCGGACGCGCGTCCTCATCGAGCTTCTCCCGGGTGTAGCGGAAGACCACATCGGTGAGCGCCGTCGGCTCCCAGCCGATCGCGCCACGCACCGCCCAATTATCCTGACGGTCGTAATCCTCGCCGGTTGCAGCATCCGTCAGCAGGCCGTCGCGCTGGTTCACCACCATGTTCAGTCGCAGGGCGAAAGTCTCGGCGAAGGGAATGTTCAGCAAACCCTCGAACCGGCGCAGATTGTTCTCACCCAGGCGCAGGCCGAGCTCGGCCTCCACCTCTTCCACATTAGGGTCATTGGACGTCACCGAAATGGCGCCCGCCGCCGAGTTGCGACCGAACAGCGTGCCTTGCGGGCCCTTGATCACCTCGACGCGGCTGACATCGTTGAACGCCAGCAGGGACGCGCCCGAACGGGCGGCGTAGATGCCGTCCACATACACCCCGACCGCCGGGTCGGTGCCTACGCCGAAATCGGAAGTGGACACGCCGCGGATGGAAAATCGCGGCTGGGTCGGACTGCCGCCGCTGACATCAAGTCCCGGCACGAACTGGTCGAGATCGCTGAGGCTGGTCGCGGCGATCGCATCGATATTGTCCGCCGTCACCACCTCGATGGCCAGCGGCACGTCCTGGATGCTTTGCGTCCGTCGCTGGGCGGTGACCGTGATCGTGTCCACACCTGTATTGGACACGCCTTCCTGAGCCGTCGCCGGCGCAAGCGGTGCGGCCAGAGCCATCACGCCTGCGGATACGCCGATAAAGAGCGCCTGTTTCATGGTGTTCCTCTCCCCCAGAGACCGGTGGGGTATTCCCTCATCCCGGTTTTAGAAACAGAATACTATTCTCATTTTGCAAATTGGATCAAGCCACACTAGTTAGAGCCTGTAGAACCAAGGATCGCCCTGTGCCCGGAACACCCGCCAATGACGCCCTGCCCCGGCAATCACGCCTGCGCGACAAGCCGCAACAACGCCGGGCTCGCCAGCGTCTGGACGCCATTCTGAACGCCGCTGAAAAGCTGGTGGAGGAGATGGACGCCGAAGCCATCACCACCAACCTGATTGCGGATCGCGCCGGCGTTCCGGTGAGTTCGGTCTATCGCTACTTCAAGAATGTGTCGGCGGTGTTCGCCTATCTGTTCGAGGACCTGAACGAGGAGATCATTGCGGTCATCGAGGAGTGTCTCGCCAATTCCCAACCCGGCTGGGATGACTGGCGCGAGGTGACCGGCACGATCATCACCCGCCTGCATCTCTTCCTGATGGAGAATCCGGGCTACTGGAAACTCCTCCTGGTGATGCAGACCAGCCAGGAATTGCGGGACGCCAAGGCGGTGATGATCGGTCATGTGGCCGACATGCTCAGCGCGCGCTGGCGCCAGGGCCAGGATGGCTTTTCTGGCGGCGATCCCGATCTGGTGGCGAGGTTCACGGTCGAGATCTTCATGTCGATCGAAACGCGCTGCGCCCAGATGCGCGACCCCAAGGCCCTGAGCGAAATGTTCGCCGAACTTGTGAAGGCGCTCGAAGCCTATCTGTCGCTCTACCTGAACACGGCGCCCGATGAAGACGCCCCGGCGCCCTGATCCTGGCCGGGGGTTATTAACCTCAACTTGCCTGCCTGCCTTGCGACCCATAGGCTTGCGTCAGCGCCACAAGAAGCGCCTCGCATGCAAGGGGAACACTCATGAAAGCATTACTCGCCGCCTTCGGGCTGGCTGTGGCTGGCGTGTCGCTCGCTTCCGCTCAGGAACGACCCGACACGCTTCAGCTCGAGCATTATTTCGACTGGGAGCAGGCGGGCAGTCCGCAAATCGCACCCGACGGGGAGGACATCGTCTACACGCGCACCCGCGTGGACGCCGTCAATGACGGCTTCGCCAGCGAATTGTGGGCGATGGACAGCGACGGGGAACGCCACCGCTTCCTCACGCGCGGCTCAAGCGCGCAATGGTCTCCGGACGGACGTCGTCTGGCCTTCATTCGCGGCGTGGACGGGCACACCCAGCTCTTCGTGCGCTGGATGGATGCGGAAGGCGCGGAATCCCAGATCACCCATGAACAGCTGACGATCAAGCAGTTCCGCTGGTCGCCGGACGGGGAGTCCATCGCGTTCCTGGCGGAGACCCCGCTAGAACCGGCGATGCAGATCTCCCTGCCGGCCCGCCCCGAGGGCGCGCAATGGACGGCCGATCCGCTGGTCACCGACCGAATGAATTACCGCATCGATCGTCAGGGTCTGAAAAGCGGGTATGACCATCTGTTCGTAGTGTCCGCCGAAGGCGGCACGCCTCGCCAGATCACGGCCGGAGACTGGGACGCTACCTCGAAGTTTTCAGGCGTCGGCGCAGGCTCCTTTGACTGGACGCCGGACAGCGCCAGCCTTGTCTTCGACGGCATTCTGGACCCCGAGGACGAAGCGGCGTCGCGTCAGTCCGATATTCATCGGGTGGTCCTGGCCAGCGGCGATATCACCACCCTGACCGATGGCGACGGCAACTGGGCCAATCCGCGCGTCTCGCCCAATGGGCGCTATGTGGTCTATAGCGGCCACGCCGCCTCCGAGGTCAATTATCCCGCCAGTCATCTGATGCGGATGGATCTCGATGGCTCGGACAAGCGCGTCCTGCGCGCCGATCTGCCGGACGGGGTGGGCAACCCCACCTGGTCAGACGATAGCCGCGGCCTGTACTACACCATGAACTATCATGGCTCGACGGACCTGCACTACATCACCACGGGCGGCTCTGACCGCCAGATCACCGAAGGCATGCACCGGCTCTATGTCTCCTCCATCAGCGAGGATGGCGTCGCCGCCGCCGTCCACTCCGCGCCGCAGTCCACGCCGAATGTGGCCCTGATCGACCGGCGCGGCGACATCCGCCTTCTGACGGATCTCAATGGCGACATCCTGGACGGCGTCGAGCTCGGCGACATCGAGGAGATCTGGTACCCGTCCTTTGACGGCGAGCAGATCCAGGGCTGGATCATCTACCCGCCGGACTTCGATCCGAACGAAACCTATCCCATGGTGCTGAACATCCATGGCGGTCCGCACGCCATGTATGGTGTGGATTTCAACTACCGCTTCCAGGAATGGGCCGCGAACGGCTATGTGGTGCTCTACACCAATCCGCGCGGCTCGACCGGCTATACGCCCGAATTCGCAAACGCCATCGACAACGCCTATCCTGGGCCGGTCGACTATGGCGACCTGATGGCGGGCGTGGATGCGGTTCTGGAGCGCGGCTTCGTCGATGAAAGCCGGATGTATGTGACCGGCTGTTCGGGCGGCGGCGTGCTGACCGCCTGGATCGTGACCCAGACCGACCGGTTCGCCGCGGCGGCCTCGCTCTGCCCGGTGACGAACTGGATCTCCTTCACCGGTCAGGCCGACATTTCCGCCTGGGCGTTCGAGCGTTTCCGTCCGCACTATTGGGAAGACCCCCAGCTCTGGCTGGACCACTCCCCGATCATGCACGCCCATCAGGTCACGACGCCGACCCTGTTGATGACCGGCGTGAAGGATTTGCGGACGCCTCTGGCCCAGGCCGAGGAATTCTACGCCAATCTGCGTCGGCGCGGCGTGCCCACCATGCTCATCGCCATGAATGACGAGTATCATGGCACGACGTCCAAACCGTCCAACATGATGCGGACCCAGCTCTATCTGCGCCAATGGTTTGAAACCCATGGCGAACCCGAGAGCGAGGAAGACGCCTCCAACGACAACTGATCCGCCGACAGACGGAGCATGAGCCCCGGCGCCTCAGGCGCCGGGGCTTTGTCATGGCCTAGCCCGCCGCCAGGACCAGCAGCACGTAGAAGACAAAGGGCAGGGCCAGGAATGCCGGGATCACCAGGACGGAGAACCCGAACAGCGCGACCAGAACGCCCATAAGAAGCGCCAGATTCAGCAGCAGCATCGGCACGCCGCGATGCGGGTCGCGCCCCGCTTCACGCAGCAGCCCGCCCAACACCGGCACGTAAAGCAAGCCGCGACCGAGCGCCATCACAAGGCTGTCCAGCCACTCGCCAGGGCGCACATGCAGGACCGCCGAGCGCGTGGGACGACGCGCGGCGACCATGACGCCCGCCATCACCAGACCGCCCAGCCCCACCGCAAGCGCGGTCAGCCAGCCCTCGCCCGCCTGAGTGAGGAACACCACCGCCAGCACCGAAAGCACCACGGTCAGGGGCGCCATCGCCCGCTGCGCCCAGCGCGCCGGTCCCCAGACAGGCAGGACTTCGCCGGCCTGCCCGCTCATGGAATTGGCCACAAAGCCCAGCCCGGCAATGTAGTGAAACAGCGCCAGCGGCAGGGAGACCGCCACAAGCGCCGCAGTCAGCGGAGAATCCGTGATCCCGGGCTTGTCGCCCGGAAAGGCCAGGAACATCCCGGCCCAGAGCATGAAGGGCAGCAGCATGAAGCCGCCGATCCAGTAGGGGAGGTGTCGCATGAGATCGTCCAACATCTGTTGTTATCTGACGCCGTATCTAGACGCTGGACGCGCGCGCGAGGATGCGACCCCGGCGCGCTTACAGATTATAGGGATATGAAAAGTAGGGGTTTGACCGCTTCAAGCAGGCTCTGTCGGCCCGGAGCCGAAGCCTGCCTGAGCCTAGAGGATCAGATCCACGAGCTCTGAGAAGGCTTCGGCCAGAACGCCCAGAATAGCGTCCAGAGCGGACTGCACAGCCACAAGGACCATGGCCGTCACCGCCACGAAGGCCTGCTCCAGCGTCAAGCGGTGCATTCGGAACAGCGCCTTGCCCGTGGGCAGGTCATAGCCGCCCTGTCCGAGCTCATGGCGCGCGACATTCCTGGAAATCTCGACCATGGAGGTCGCCAGAGCCTTGAACTCGGACTCAGCGAAATCTTCGACCTGGCTCCATTTCTCGCCAAAGGCCGTACTGGCCGAGGACATCATCTTTTGAACGATCGCTTCAAC
Organism: Oceanicaulis sp. HTCC2633; assembly: GCF_000152745.1. Classification (GTDB taxonomy): domain Bacteria; phylum Pseudomonadota; class Alphaproteobacteria; order Caulobacterales; family Maricaulaceae; genus Oceanicaulis. The sequence continues at coordinate 2,213,477 of NZ_CH672428.1, read as the reverse complement.
ATCCAGGGACATGCTAGCTCTCCTCACCCGACGGTTTCTTGGCGAGCTCGACAGCCCAGGCGTATTCCAGAGTCTGCTTCATCTGGCCGCTGGCGGTTTCCAGCACCAGCGTGTTGAGCATCAGGCGCCCATCCGGGCAGCGTCGGTCCCAGGCCTGTTGAGCAAGGCTGTCCTCCGGCCGGCTGACCGAGGCGCAATAATGCATGCTTGTGAAGTTGGAAAACTGCTCCTGGACATTGCTCATCAGCCGGGCGGTGCACCCCCGGACCGTGTCCTCATCCGCTTCATCCTGAGTCGATCCCGCCGCGATGGTTCTGAGCGCGCTGGCGCCCAGACGGGCCTCAAGGCGCGCGCGCATCATCTCGGGAAGGGCGCAGACCGGTTCGGCGGCGCCCAGACTGGTCAGGCGCGCGCGCGTGGACGCCGTCTCGAGCCTGGCGGCCAGAGCGATATAGCGCGGTTCATACTCGGCATAGGCGGGCACGCCATCGCTCAAATCGCTCTCGAGCGCTGCGACGAGCTCGACAAATTCCTCGTTTCGCTCCGACAGCGCCTGCTCCAGCGACGCATCATAGGGCGCGATGATCTGGACGCTGGAACACATGCCCAACGTCGCCAGCATCACGCCGGACGCCAGAACGGATTTCACCATTAGCAGCATGGCAGGCCTCCCCAATGAGGAGACCTGCATACACCAATCAGCGGGTAATTAACATATTCAATCCTGGCCGGTCGCGACCTTGTGGCCCTCGATCAGATCCTCGACCACGCCCGGCTCAGCCAGCGTCGAGGTATCGCCCAGCTTGTCGTACTCGCCCTCGGCGATCTTCCTGAGGATGCGGCGCATGATCTTGCCCGAACGGGTCTTCGGAAGGCCCGGCGCGAACTGGATGACGTCAGGCGTCGCCACCGGCCCGATCTCGGAGCGCACATGGGCCTTGAGGGTCTTCTCGGTGTCTTCGGTCGGGGTCAGGCCCGCCACCAAAGTCACATAGCAATAGATGCCCTGCCCCTTGAGGTCATGGGGATAGCCCACGACGGCGGCTTCGGCGACCAGTTCATGGGCGACCAGAGCGCTCTCGATTTCGGCAGTGCCGAGGCGGTGGCCGGAGACGTTCAGAACGTCATCGACCCGGCCCGTGATCCACCAGTAGCCGTCAGCATCGCGGCGCGCGCCGTCGCCGGTGAAGTACATGTTGTCGTAGGTGGAGAAATAGGTCTCCACAAAGCGCTGATGGTCGCCATAGACGGTGCGCATCTGGCCCGGCCAGCTGCCCAGCAGCACCAGATTGCCCTCCTGCGGGCCGTCATCGGGCAGGCGATTGCCTTCCGCATCCATCAAGGCGGGCTGCACGCCGAACATGGGGAAGCTCGCCGAGCCCGGTTTCAGGTCATGGGCGCCCGGCAGAGGCGTGATGAGATGCCCGCCGGTCTCGGTCTGCCACCAGGTGTCCACGATCGGGCAGCGCTTGTCGCCCACCACTTCATGATACCAGCGCCAGGCTTCAGGATTGATCGGCTCGCCCACCGAACCCAGCAGGCGCAGGGAGGAACGGTCATGCTTGCTGACCGGCTCGTCGCCCTCGCGCATCAGGGCGCGGATGGCGGTGGGGGCGGTGTAGATGGTGGTGACCTTGTGCTTGGCGACGATCCGCCAGCAGCGGTCCGGCCCCGGCCAGGTGGGCACGCCCTCATACATCAGAGAGGTCGCGCCATTCGCCAGCGGGCCATAGACGATATAGGTGTGTCCGGTCACCCAGCCGACATCGGCGGTGCACCAGAACACGTCATCCTCGCGATGATCGAAGGTGTATTCATGGGTCATGGACGCCCAGACGAGATAACCGCCCGTGGTGTGCAGCACGCCCTTGGGTTTGCCGGTGGAGCCCGAGGTGTAGAGGATGAAGAGCGGATCCTCCGCCTTCATGGGTTCGGGCTCGCACTTGGCGTCCACCTCGAGCGCCAGATCATGGTGCCAGAAATCACGGCCTTCCACCCAGGGCACGTCCGCGCCCGTATGGCGGATGCACAGCACCGCCTTGACGCCCGGAGCATGCTCGATCGCCTTGTCCACATTGGCTTTCAGCGGCACGCCCTTGTTGCCGCGCACGCCCTGATCGGCGGTGACCACGAACTCGGACTGGCAGTCATTGATGCGGCCCGCCAGCGCCTCGGGGCTGAAGCCGCCGAACACCACCGAGTGCACCGCGCCGATGCGCGTGCAGGCCAGCATGGCGTAGGCCGCTTCTGGGATCATCGGCATGTAGAGCGTGACCCGGTCGCCCTTCTTCACGCCGATCTTCTTCAGCTCGTTGGCGAAGCGGCAGACATGGTTGTGCAGCTGGGCATAGGTGATCGAGTGGTGGAAGGCCGGGTTATCGCCCTCCCAGATCAGCGCCACCTTGTTGGCGCGCTTGGGCAGGTGCCGGTCAATGCAGTTATAGCTGACATTGAGGACGCCGTCCTCGAACCAGCGAATGTGCAGGTCATCCTTGGAGAAGGAGACGTCGGAGATCTTCGTGGGCGCTGTGAACCAGTCGAGCCGCTTGGCCTCATCGGCCCAGAACCCGTCGGGATCCTTGATGGAGCGCTCATACATTTCCTTGTAGCGCTCGGCGTTGATCCTGGCGTCTGCGAAGCTTTGCGGAACCGGAATGACGGTCTCGGACATGATCGCTCTCCTCCCTCGGGGTCAGTCTTTTATGTAGATGTGCGGCGCCGGACGGGCCACCGCAAGGCAGACGAACGTGTTACGCCCTCTTGTGAAGCGCGACGGTCTGGTATCCAGTCACGCCTCAACATTGATGGCTGGAGTGACTTTCATGCTGCTGCACACCGCGTCCTGGCCCGAGGTGGAAGCCTATCTCAAGACCAGCAAGGGCATCATCATTCCCATCGGCTCGACCGAGCAGCATGGTCCCAATGGCCTGGTGGGCACGGACGCCATCTGCCCGGAAGTGATCGCCCGCGAAGCCGGCGCGGAAGCGGGCATTCTGGTGGGCCCCACCTTCAACGTGGGCGTCGCGCAGCACCATCTGGGTTTTCCGGGCTCGATGACCCTGCGTCCGACGACCATGATCGCGGCGATCAATGACTGGATCGACTCCCTGGCCCGGCACGGCTTTGAGAAAATCTACTTCCTCAACGGGCATGGCGGCAATATCGCCACAATCGCCGCCGCTTTCGCCGAAAGCTATGCCAACTGGTCCTATGACGGCGAAGCCTGCCCCTATGAGCTCAAGCAGATGAACTGGTGGGAATTGCCCGGCGTGATGGATGTGTGCCGCTCGCTCTTCCCCGTCGGTGAAGGCAGTCATGCGACGGCGTCCGAGGTCTCTGTGACCTATTACGCCTATCCCGAGCATGTCAAAACGGTCGAGATGAGCCCGAAGATCGCGCCGAACGGCCGATTCACCGACGCAGACAATTATCGCAAGAGCTTTCCGGACGGCCGGATCGGCTCGGACCCTGCCCAGGCCACCCCGGAAAAGGGCGCGACCATCGTCGCCGCCGCCCGCAAGGCGCTGATCAGCGATGTGAAGACCTTCTTCAGCCGCTAGAGCTTGAAGCTTCAGCGACAGGGCGCAATTCCCCTCCCGCAGCGGCAAGGGCTGGGCTAGATTTCGGCCCGGCCTTTTTCATCTGGAGACATCTCATGAATCCCATGCGTTTTCTCAGTGTGTCCGCCCTTGCCCTGATGATCGCCGCCTGCGGCGAACCCCAGGAGCCGGATCTGTCGCCCTATGCCGGCGGCCCGGATGGCGTTGCGCAACAAGGCGCGGACGTTGCCGGGGAGGCCTCGTTCGAAGAGGCCGGGGACGATCTGCGCCCCACCGACCGCAAGGCGCGTGAGTTGTGCGGCGCCGTCGAAGGCGAGTTCGCCGCCCTGCTCGAGCCCGGCACAGCCTTTGCGGCCCGCGGCGGGGATGGCCGCGTGTTTGTGGGCTGGAACCAGAATGGCGTCGCCGAACAGCATGTGATCTTCACGCCCGATGTGCAGCTGGATGACCGCCTGCCGTTCGACCTTGCGGTGGGGGATTTTCAGCGCTGGAACATGGAGCGCGACGCCCCGAACCGCGATCTCACTGGCGCTGACCGCAGACGTGACGGCGGCTTGTGCGTGCTTCAGACCGAACGCGACGCCATCGAACCGCTGATCGCGGCCTGGCGGACGCTCGAGCCAAAGCTCGAACGCGCATCAGAATA
>NZ_CH672428.1:1813326-2209128 GCF_000152745.1 Oceanicaulis sp. HTCC2633 | reverse complement strand
CGCCACCACCTGACCGTTTTCCACCTTCACCGGCACGGCTTTCAGCACTGCGCTGCCCGCCGGACCGCCCACACAGGCGCCGGACTGAACGTCAAAGCTCGCCCCGTGAAACGGGCAGACGAGAAATTTGCCTTCGCTGACCAGCGTCTTGCCCGACGGCAAAGAGAAGGGCCGGCCCGCATGCGGGCAGACATTGAGATACGCCGTCACCGTTTCGCCAGAGCGCAGCACCACAATGGGGGTGGGCTCGAAATCGGCGGGGAGGCCGCCCGGATCGGGGATGTCGGCGAGGGTTTTGAGCACCGTGCCCGGTTCGGGCATGACGGTTTCGGTCTCGTCCGACATCTACAGCCCCTCCGGCGCCTTCACCGTCCATTTGAAGGGGATCCAGAACACGTCCGAGAACAAATCCGCCTTGGCGTAGGGATCCGTCGCAAGAATCTCGCGCAGGCCCTCTTCATCCGCGGCTTCAATGATCAGAAGCGAGCCGACCGGATCGCCTTCACCGCCCAGAAGCGGCCCCGCCATCTTCACAGGCGAGCTTTCATCAGACGCCCACAGCAGATGCTCGGAACGGTGTTTCAGGCGTACATCCAAAGCGCCCTGACGGTCGGTGCAAGTGACGGCAAACAGCATGAGATATCCTGGTCTTAGTAGGTTTCAGGGCCGAACGGACGGGTCAGCAGAGCCGTGATGGCGTCATCCACGCTCATCCGGCCCGCCAGCACCGCATCCACGGCGGCGCAGATCGGCATTTCGACATTGTGTTTCTTGGCCAGCGCGACAACGGCGGGGGCGGTCGCCACGCCTTCGGTCACGGCCTTGCGCGCACCCAGAACGCTCTCAAGCGTCTGACCCTGCCCCAGCGCCAGCCCGCAGGACATGTTGCGTGATTGCGGCGAGGAACAGGTCAGCACCAGATCCCCGAGCCCGCAGAGGCCGGTCAGGGTTTCACGCTTGGCGCCCAGCGCGAGGCCCAGCCGGGTCATCTCGGCGAAGCCGCGCGAGATCAGCGCGGCATGGGCGGATTTTCCCAGCTCACGGCCCTCCACGATCCCGGCGGCGATGGCGAGCACGTTCTTGACCGAACCGCCCACCTCCGCGCCCACAAGATCGCCCGACCAATAGGGGCGGAAGGTCTTGGACCCGACCGCCTCCATCAAGGCCTCGCCCATTTCCCGATCCTCACACGCCAGCGTCACGGCCGTGGGCAGGCCCTTGGCCACATCAATCGCAAAACTGGGGCCGGACAATACGGCAGGGACGGCGTGGGGCACGGTCTCGCGCAGCACATCCGTCATCAGAGCGAGGCTCTCGCGCTCGAACCCCTTGGCGCACAACAGGACAGGCGCGCCGTCTGCGATAAGGGGCGCAAACTGTTTGAGGATCGAGCGCGCATGCTGGGCGGGCGCCACCATCAGGAAGGCGTCACAGCCTGCAAGATCAGCCGGATCGGAGCTGGCGGTGATGGCCGGGTTCAGCGGGGCGCCGGGCAGGAAAACCGTGTTTTCATGGGCGGTGTTGATCGCCTCGACCACCTCGGCCTCATAGGCCCAGAGGGTCACCTTGCGGCCGGCCTGCGCGGCGGACTGGGCCAAAGCCGTCCCCCAGGCGCCGGCGCCGATGACGCCAATCTTTTGATACTCGACCATACTCTCCCCCTTGTGCCGGGCCTAAGCCTTCGGCCCCTTGCGCCCTGACCCGCTGGCGGGGTCCTGGGCGGCGGCGTCCTGATCCAGCGGCCAGCGCGGCCGGGCCGCGGCGTCGAGGCCATCGGTCTGCCCCAGCGCCAGACGTTCCACGCCCGCGAGCGCAATCATCGCGGCGTTATCCGTGCAGTATTTCAGGGGCGGCGCAATCATCTCGAACCCATGCGCACGCGCTTCGGTCTGAAGCGCCTCGCGCACAGCCGTATTCGCAGCGACCCCGCCCGCCGCGACGAGCGGCAAAGGCCCTGCAAGATCGGCAAAGCGCCCCTTGAAAATCTCCATCGCCCGCCCCGCGCGTTGCGCGAGATGGCGCGCAATCGCGCTTTGCATGGAGGCGGCGAGATCGGCGCGATCCTGATCCGTTGGGGCCTCAAGGCTGTCCCAATGGCGGCGCGCCGCGGTTTTCAGACCCGCGAACGAGAAATTGCACGACTTGTCCCGCGCCAGCATCAAGGGCAGCGCGAAGCGTTTGGGGTCCTCAGCGTCCTTGGCAAAGCGCTCGACCGCCGGCCCGCCCGGAAAGCCCAGCCCCATCACCTTGGCGGTCTTGTCGAACGCCTCGCCCGCCGCATCATCAATGGTCGAGCCAAGACGCGTCATCTGACCCACGCCTTCCACGATCACGAGCTGGGTATGCCCGCCCGAGACCAGCAACAGCAGATAGGGGAAGGCGAGTTCATGGGTCAGACGCGGAGACAGGGCGTGCCCTTCAAGATGGTTCACCGCCACCAGCGGAATGTCCGCGCCCATGGCGATTCCCTTGGCCGTCATCAGCGCCGCCATAACCCCGCCGATCAGACCCGGTCCGGCGGTCGCGGCGACCGCATCGAGATCAGACGGTTTCAGCCCGGCTTCAGCCAGCACGCCCTCAGCCAGCGCATCCATGCGCTCGGCATGGGCGCGAGCGGCGATCTCGGGCACCACGCCGCCAAAGGGGGCATGGGCGCTGTTCTGCCCCATCACGGCTTCGGCCAGAATCTCCACGCGCCCGTCGCCATGGCGACGCAGCACAGCGGCGGCGGTATCATCGCAGCTCGATTCAAGACCGAGCACGGTCAGAACGCCCTGCGGCGCCGCGCCCGGTTGCGGGTGGACTTGATCATGGGATAACGCCATGACCTTGCAGTACCCTCGCTGGCGTTTCGGCGCAATCATCAGCCTCTGCTGGCGGGACCTTGGAAGCGCGTGAAGGAGTGCCTCTGTCGTGAACCTGTTCAATATGCCGATTGCGACCCGCACCTCGCCGCTGGCCATGGCGCAGACGCTGGATGTGCAGGCGCGTCTCGCGAAAGCCCATGGCGAGAAGGACCCCGAAGAGAGCTTCCCGATCCTTGGCATGACCACCACGGGCGACCGCATCACCGACCGCGCGCTCTTGCTGGCGGGCGGCAAGGGCCTGTTCACCAAGGAGCTTGAACGCGCACTGCTCGATGGCGACGCCCGCTTCGCCGTGCACTCCATGAAGGACGTGCCGACAACCCTGCCTGACGGGCTGGAAATCGCCTGCGTGCTCGAACGCGAAGACCCGCGCGACACCCTTTTGACCCGCGACGGCATCAGCCGGATCGAGGATCTGCCCCAGGGCGCGACGCTGGGCACCGCCTCCATCCGCCGTCAGTCCCAGGCGCTGGCGTTGCGGCCCGATCTCAACATCGTGCTCCTGCGCGGCAATGTGGATACGCGCCTTGAGAAGCTCAATTCCGGCGAGGTGGACGCGACCTTCCTCGCGCGCGCCGGTCTGCGCCGTCTGGGCCGTGAGCAGGCCGAACTGCCGCCGCTGGAGCTGACCGCCGTCATCCCCGCCCCGGCGCAAGGCGCGGTGGGGATCGAGATCCGCTCTGATGACGTCGAGGCGCGCAAGGCGCTCGAACCGCTCAATCACCTGCCGACCCGCATCGCCATCGCCGCCGAGCGGGGCTTCCTGCAGGCGCTGGACGGCTCCTGCCGCACGCCCATTGCGGCGCACGCCACGCTTGAGGGCGCGGAGATCCATCTGCGCGGCGAGGCCCTGATGCCGGACGGCTCAAAACGCTGGGCCAATGAAACCCGCGCGCAATTGCCCGAACTCGATCCCGACGCCGCGCGCCTTCTGGGCTATGAACTCGGGCTTGAAGTGAAACGGGCGGGCGGTGATACGCTGGCGCGCATCGTGGCTGAAACCGGGTGATTCATGTCCGCCTCCGACCGCTCTCGCGTGCTCGTGACCCGCGCCGAACCCGGCGCGACGCGCAGTTGTGCGGCGCTGGCAGAGCGGGGCTTTGACGCCATCAACGCCGCAACGGCGGTGCTGAAGGCGCATGAGGTGGCGCTCAATCTCAAGGGCGTCAGCCTGATCGCCGTCACAAGCCCCTTCGGCGCAAGCTGTCTGGCGACCGCCACGTCTGAACGCCGCCTGCCCGTCATCGCCGTGGGCGATGTGACGGCCTCGCGCTTGAGAGAGGCGGGCTTTGAGAAGGTCAACAGCGCCAGCGGCGACGCCCGTGATCTTCTGGCGATGATCCGGGAACGCGCGCCCGAGGGCGAGGTGCTGCATGTGCGCGGCGTCGACCAGACCGGCGATCTGAGCGCGGAGCTGAACGCCAGAGGCATTCGCGCCCGCTCCGAAATCCTCTACGCCGCCGAGCCGGTTTCCGCCTTGCCCGGAGCGGTCTGGGCGAGCCTCGCAGCCGGCGCGACGGTTCTGATCCATTCCGCCAAGGGCGCGGAACGGTTCAACGACCTCGCAAACGCCGCCGATCAGGTTGAAGCCCTGCTTGCGGCGCGGATCGTCGCGATCTCGACCGCAGCCGCCGAACCTTTGAAGTCTCTGGGCGTTGCCAGGCTGAAGATCGCCAGACGCCCCGATGAAGACGCGCTGTTTGACGCACTGGAAAACCGCCCCTCAGCCCGTGCTTGAGGTGGCGCTGCGCTGCAACGCAGCCTAGACTCGAACTTGATGCATTGGCCCTGCGCCCCGAGGACAGTATGAGCGCCGACACCCCCCGCCCTGACGCCGCCGAACCCGTGGACGCCGAGTTCGAACCCGCGCCGGACAGCAGCGGCGCGGGCTCCAAATCCAGATCTAAGAAGCCCAAGCCCAAGAAGGATGGCAAAGGCGGCGCCCCGGTGCTCGCCTTCATCGGCCTGACGGTGCTGGCGGCGGGCGTGGGCGGCGGCGCAGGCTGGCTGATCGGACGCTATGCCCCCATGGGCGAGGCGCTGCCTGACACCGCGCTTGTCAGCCGAATCGAGGCGCTGGAAAACCAGAGCGCCACGACCGATCAGCTCGATACGCTCCAGGCCCGCCTTGCGGTCGTCGAGGAAGAAAGCGCGGGCGCCCCGCTGCGGACGGACGCCTTCGAGCAGCTGATCCGGGATGTGGCCGATCTGCGCGCCGACCTTCAGGCGCTCGAGACATCGGGCGGCTCTGCAGACATCTCCGCCCTCACCCCCCGGCTCGCCACCCTTGAACAGCGCCTCGAGACCGTGGCCAGCGACGCCGAGACCGCGCTGGCGACCGCCGAGACCGCGCAATCGGCGCTGCAGCAGATGCGCAATCAGTCCGCGCCGACCTCGGGCGAGACCGGCGCCAACCTGCCGTCCGACGCCCTGGCCTCGCTGCGTCGCGATGTGTCTGGTCTGCAGTCCGATGTGCGCGCCCTGCAGTCAGGCGCCGGTAATCTTGAAACGCTGGCCGCGCGCATGAATGCGCTCGAAGCCACGGTCTCCAGCCTTGACGCCTCAGGCGTGAGCGCGGCGTCGCCGACCGCGTCTGCAAGCCTCGCCCGGCAGGCGCTCGCCTTCTCAGATCTGGCGCAAGCCGCCGCGCACTCCCAGCCTTTCGCCATGGAATACGCCATGCTGAGCCAGGTCTGGCCCAATCGCCGACAGCTGGATGCTCTGACCGCCCCCGCCCGCACCGGCGCGCCGACGCTTGATGATCTCGCTGACAGCTTCCCCGCGCAAAGCGTGCGTGAAGCGCTGGGCCAGACCCAGCGCCTGTGGGGGGTGATCGAAGTGCGCCGCACCGGAGATGATCAGGGGGTCGCCGATCAGATACTCGGCCTCATCGAACAGGGCGCGCTGAACGAGGCGATCGCCCTGGCGGAAGGTCTGGATGCAGAGGCGAGCGCGGCGCTTGAACCCTGGCTGATCGAGGCGCGCAAGCGCGAGGCGCTCGACGCCACGCTGGAAGACATGCGCGACACGCTGGCCCGTCAGGCCGACGTCAATGGGGAGCGCTAGACCATGATCCGCCTCACCCTCACCGTCATCGCCTGCGTCCTCACCGCCATGCTGGCGGTCTTCCTGACCCTCAATCCCGGCCTTGTGACCGTCGAGTTCCTGGGACAGACCACGCAGGCCCCCTTCGCGCTGGCCATGGGCGCGCTGATCCTCGCGGCCTTCGTGCTGGTGGTCGCCTGGTGGGTGATCGCCAAGCTGTGGTCCGCGCCCGAAGCCTGGAAACGCTTTTCCCTGCGCCGCCGCCGCGATCAAGGCTTCGACGCGCTCGAACGTGCGCTGATCGCCTCCGCCGCCGGGCAAGGCGATCTTGCCGTCCGGCAGGCCGCGCGTGCTGAAGCGCTGCTCGACCGTCCCGCCCTGTCCCGCCTTCTGGCGGCGCGAGCCGCAGAAGCCGCCGGCGATCTCGAAAGCGCGCAGATCCATTACGAAGCCATGCTGGCGGACGCCAAGACCCGGCTGGTCGCCCAGCGCGGGCTTGTCGGCATCGCCCAGTCGCGTTCGGATTCCCAGGGCTTGCTGACCCATGCCGCCGACGCCTTTGAACAGGCCGGTCGCGCGCGCTGGGCGTTTGACGCGCTCTTTGAGGCGCAAGTGAACGTCGCCCTGTGGGCGAAGGCGGAAGCCACCCTGACCGAGGGCGAACGCCGTGGGCATGTGGACCGTCTGGTCGCGGCTCGCATGCGCGCCGTGCTCCTGACCGCGGAAGCCCGTCGACTGGAAAGCGCCGATCCGGAAACCGCTGCGAGGCTCGCCGATCGTGCGGCGACGTCTTCACCCGGCTTTGCGCCCGCGGCTGAGCTGGCCGGGCGCTTGCTGGCCGAACAGCGCCGCCATCGCCGGGCGGTGGACATTCTCGAAGACGCCTGGAAGCACGCGCCACACCCGGCGCTGGCCCGCGCTTTCGCCAATCTGCGCCGCTCGGACACCAAGGCCAAGCGCGCCGAGCGCCTGCGCGGTCTGGCAGCGCTCAACCCCGATCATCGCGAAAGCCGGCTCCTGCTGGTGGAAACCGCGCTCGACCAGGGCAATCGCGAGGCCGCGCACTCCGCCCTGAAACCGGTTCTTGAAACCAGCCCGGTCTCCGCCCGCGCCTGCGCGCTGGCAGCGCGTCTCGCGCGTCTTGAAGAGAACCCCGAAGACGCCCAGCGCTGGATGGCGCGCGCCTCTCACGCCCCTGCCGAGGCGGACTGGTCCGATATTGATGAGGGCGGCCAGGCCTTCAACTACACTGACGCGGACTGGAAGCGCATGGTGGAGAGCTGGGGCCGGGATGGCGTGCTGATCCATCCGCGCCATGAGCGTTACGAAGTCGCCGCCGCCGCCGCGCCCGAAACCGTGCTGATCGATGCGCGCCCCACTGCAGAGCGTTCCGCCAAGCGCAGTGAAGCAGGCGACAAACAGGGCCCGAACTTTTATGTACCCGTGCCGGCGCCGGATGATCCGGGCGCTTCCGATCCCGACACCTAGACCTGTTCGCGCCCCATGACCGCATCTGATCCAGCTCGCCCCCGTCTCATCATCGGCGTCACCGGCGGCTCCGCCTCCGGCAAGACCGAGATCGCCCGGTCGGCGGCGCGCGCCGCCGCGCCCCTGAGCGCGCTTGTCCTGTCCGAAGACGATTACTATGCGGACCATGGCTCGAAGCCCGACTTTGATCCGTCCGACTTCAATTTCGACCATCCCCAGGCGCGCGATCATGGTCTTCTGGCCAAGCACCTCGCCGCGCTGAAGGCCGGCAAGACCATCAAGGGCCCGATCTACGATTTCACCATCCATCGCCGCCGCAGCGATACGCGCAACATCGCGCCGGCCGATGTGATCATCGTGGAAGGCATCCATCTGTTCTGCGATGAACAGGTGCGCGATTGCCTGGATCTGAAGGTCTATGTCTCCGCGCCCGACGATATCCGCCTGGCCCGCCGCCTGCTGCGCGATGTGAACGAGCGGGGCCGGACCTCGCATTCGGTGGTGCACCAGTATCTGCGCACCGTGCGGCCCATGCACCATGAATGGACCTCGCCCAACAAGGAATACGCCGACATCCTGATCCGCAATGATGCGGCGGCGGCGCGCCCGGCGGACCATCTGAGCAGTTTCTTTGACGCGCTGGCCGCGCCGATCGTGGAGAAAATCAAGAGCTTCGGAAAAGTGCGGCCCTGACGCAGACAAGCTGGCAAAACCGGCTTGCCCCCATCGCCGTTCAAGGCTAGTTTCCGCGCCCTCCGAGGCAGGCTTTCGCCTGCTCCGAGCGCCGCTTTAGCTCAGCTGGTAGAGCAACGCATTCGTAATGCGTAGGTCGCGTGTTCGAGTCACGCAAGCGGCACCATTTCTTCTCTTTTCCTATTCTCCCTCGCCTCCGCTCGGTCGATCCTCGCAGAAGCTGCGGGCGGCCCTTGGCCTTGCGGACTTGTGGTCCGGCAGCCTGGTCTCCCTCGCCTCCGCTCAGGTGATCCTCGCTGAAGCTGCGGAGGCGGGAATTACGGGGCGGAGGCGTCCAGGCGCTGATGCTTGCGGAGCGTTCGCTCGCAAGTGTCCAGCAGGTCGGATTCATCAATGGGCTTGGCGATGTAATCGTCCATGCCCATCGCCAGGAATCGCGCCCGCTCTCCCGCGCCGGCATGGGCGGTCACCGCTATGACAGGCGCCGAGGCGCCGGCCTCATTCAAGGCGCGCAGGCGCTTGAGGGTTTCCTCTCCCGACATCACCGGCATGCTGGCGTCCAGAAGCACCAGATCAAAGGTCTGCTCTTCAAACAGGGTCAGCGCCTGGGCGCCGGATTCCGCTTCGGTCACCCGGGCCCCTTCCGGCTCCAGCATGTACCGCGCCACCATCCTGTTGATGGCGTTGTCATCGACCAGAAGGATGCGCGCATCCGCGAGACGGGCTTCGGACGGCGCGTCCGCATCACGCCGGACAGCGGGTTGCGGCTGGGCAGGGGTCAGGCGCGCCACGACAGTCAAGACAAATCGCGAGCCCTTTCCCTTCTCGCTTTCAACGCTCACATCTCCGCCCATGCGACGGGCGAGTTCGCGCGTGATCACGAGTCCAAGACCCGAGCCGCCCTGACCCTGTCGCTCCCCGCCCTGTTCATACCGGTGAAACAGCCTGTCGAGCTGGTCCGGCTCCATGCCGGGTCCGCTATCGCTGACCGTGATGCGAAGCGTGCAGGCCGTTGAATTCAGACGCTCGGCCTCCGCCGCAATGCTGACGCCGCCGGTTTCGGTGAACTTGATGGCGTTCGAGAGGAGATTGAACACACACTGGCGCAGACGCGTCGCGTCCAGTTCGACGCTTTCGGGAAGGCCCGATAGCGTTTCGTCAAGCGTGAGTCCCTTTTCCTGAGCATTCGCCCGGAACAGCAGACAGACTTCGTTCAGAAGACGCGCCGGATTGGTGGTTTCGGGACGCAGCTGGAATCGTCCCGCGTCCAGACGGGACAGATCCAGCAGATCATTGAGCACGCGCAAGAGCTGGTCGCCCGCCCCCTTGAGCAGCTCCACCTGCTCGCGCTGGGCCGGTTCCAGCTCCGCCTCGGACAGGGCCCGAACCAGCCCCAGCATGCCATTGAGCGGCGTGCGCAATTCATGGCTCACATTCGCCACGAACTCGGTCTTCGCCTCGCTCGCCCGTTCGGCGGCGTTCTGGGCGTCGCGGGCGCCCTGGGTCAGCGTCCGCGCGTTGAGCACCAGCTCGGCGACCACGATGTAATTGGTCAGGGCATGGATCAGAGACAGCTCTTCGGGCGTCCAGACATGACGCCTGTCGGCGATGTGAACACTCAGAACGCCGCTGATGCTTTGTTCCTTCAGCACGGGCGCCGCCAGCATCGCCCCCTCTTTCGCGCCATGAATCGCAAGGGCGAACTCCTGCGCGGCAGGATCGCATTCTGTTACGTCCGCAGCTTCCAAGAAGGCGCCGCGGACAACGAGATCAAAGGCGGCCGGCGCGTTTTCCGCGGTCAGGCGACCCGAATCCCGGGTCGCTCCGCGCGTCCGGCTCCAGCCGCATTGCGCGCGCAGTTCGGTCTGATCCGCATTGAACAGCCACAAACCGGCCTCTTCCGCGTCAAGCGCCAGAACAAGACGCTCCACGACCTGCCGGGTCATGTGATCGTAGTCCCAGCCATTGTTGAGATGGTCCAGAGCCAGTTCACGCTTGAGCTGATTGAGCTGGCGGGAGCGTTCGAGCGTCTGCCTCAGACTGGTCTCGGCGCGTTCGCGCGCCCGCACCTCGCCATCGACCCGGCGCAGGAGCGGCAACCAGCGGAAGAACCCGACGCTGATCAGGAACAGGCCGATCGCATCCCCGATATAGGAAATCGCCTCGATGGCGTCATAGGCCGGTTCCAGCTGTCCGGGCCGATAGGGCACAAAGCCATTGCTGGAATCGATCAGGGCGGACAGGCCGATCACCAGCAGACCGCTCACCACGAAGCGACTGCCCTTCCGCAAGCGAGGCGCATCACGCAGGTTCAGATACAGCACCAGCCCTGCTGACAGACTCGTCAGGGCGATCAGGATTTCAAAAAGACCGCTCAAGCCTCTCTCCCCATGAACCCGTTCACTCTAGCAGAGTCTGGTAAAGATCAGGTTGTCTTTGTCGATCCGGGTACGGGGTTCCCCTTAGGCACTAAAACGAATTATGCGCGCAGGCCGCCCTGCGTATCTGTACTCCCAGAGCCGACACCGCCTCCCCCCGGCGCTCCTGGCTCACAGGACAAAGGATACGACCATGCGTGCATTCAAGACTGTCTCCCGTTCCATGCTTCTGGGCGCCATCGCCGGCGTGGCGCTGTTCTCCGGTCAGGCCCTGGCGCAACTGCCCGATCCGGGCATGCAGATCGAGCGCGGCGTCACCGCCCTCGTCGTCACCGACCCGCAGAACGACTTCCTCAGCCCGGACGGCGTCACCTGGGGCGTTGTCGGCCCGAACGTCACCGAGAACGGCACGGTCGAGAATATCGGCCGCCTGTTCGAGACCGCCCATGAAGTGGGCATGCCGGTCTTCGTATCGCCGCACTATTACTATGAGCATGACCATGAATGGCGTTTCGAGGGCGCTCTGGAAGCGCTGATGCACCAGATCAGCATGTTCGATCGCGCCGGCCCGCTGAACCTTGAAGGCTTTGAAGGCTCCGGCGCGGACTGGCTGGAGCAATACCGTCCGCATATCGAGCACGACCACACCGTCGTCACCTCGCCCCACAAGGTCTATGGCCCCGAGACCAATGATCTCGTCCTGCAATTGCGCAAGCAGAATGTGGACCGTGTGATCCTGGCGGGCATGTCGGCGAACCTGTGCACCGAATCCCATATGCGCGAGCTCATCGAGCAGGGCTTTGAAGTGCTGGTGGTCACCGACGCCACCGCCGCCGCCCAGGTCCCCGGCTATGACGGCTACGCCGCCGCCATGACCAATTTCCGCATGATCGCGAACCATGTGGGCGACACCGACGAGACGGTCGCCGCCATGACCGCGGCCTACAGCCGCTAAGCCCTACCCGTCCCCCGTGTTGTCTGCCCCTCCACACGGGACGGGCCCCTGAGGGTCCGGCGGTCTGCCCCCATCGCCGCCGGACCCTCCTTGCCCTTCAAGACCCACAAGAAAAATGATGACCCCGAAACTTGTCCCCCCGTTCACAGCCGAGACCGCCCGCGCCAAGGTCCAGTTCGCCGAAGACGCCTGGAACAGCCGTGACCCCGAGCGCGTGGCGCTCGCCTATTCGGAAGATTCCCAATGGCGCAATCGCGACCAGTTCTTCACGGGCCGCGACGCCATCAAGGCCTTCCTGCGCGATAAATGGTCCCGGGAAGCGGACTACAAGCTCAAGAAAGAGCTCTGGGCCTTCACGGGCAACCGCATCTCCGTCGCCTTCTTCTATGAATGGCAGGAAGCCGAGACCGGCCAATGGTTCCGCTCCCACGGCAATGAGCAATGGGAATTTGACCGCGACGGTCTGATGGCGCGCCGCGAATCCAGTGTCAACGACATGCCGATCAAGGCGGAGGAGCGGCGGCT
This sequence comes from Oceanicaulis sp. HTCC2633, assembly GCF_000152745.1. GTDB lineage: Bacteria > Pseudomonadota > Alphaproteobacteria > Caulobacterales > Maricaulaceae > Oceanicaulis. The sequence goes on along the minus strand of NZ_CH672428.1, from coordinate 2,197,177 downwards.
CTAGCCTCCGCCCTCTCCCTTCAGGGAGCCGATCATGACCCGCCCGAACCCGCCTTCCGACCTGCGCTTCGAACGCGCCTATCGGCGCTGGATGCTGATGCACGCCCTGACCCTGCCGGGCGCAGCCCTGGTCTATGCCCTCCTGACGATTGCGCTGCTGGCGCTGGGTCAGTCGGCGCACGCCGCCATTCTGGGCGCAGCGGGAACCGGGGCGCTGGGGCTGGCGCTCGCGGAGGGCGCGGTCTGGCTCGAAACCCATACCGGGCTCGACCGCCTGTTCCGACGGGTGAACATGCGCGCCTCCATTGCGGCGGAAAGACTGGCGCGCGACGAGGACCAGTATGTCATCGAGGGCGTGAAGGACGTGGTGTTTGAGTGGCGCCATGTGGAAGTCATCCAGCGCGACCGCGACTGGGCGGGATTGTCCCTCGCCGCCCTGACCCTGGTCAGCCTCGCTCTGGGTCTCGCCCTGAGCGCTGTGGTGATGGGTCTGTGGGGCTGGAGTTACGCCGCCCCGCTGAGCGGGCTCACCCTCGCCTCGACCGCCGCCGGCTTCGCGCTCGCGCGCTCGGTGATGCGCTATCACTGTTTCACCGAACGCAATTTCGATCCCACCGACATTCTCCAGACCCGGCTTCTCGACCTCTTGTCAGAAGTCAAAGCCCTGCGTCGCGCCGGCGTGCGCAGCTCGGCCTGACCCGATCTTCAGGAGCCCCCGTCCATGACCCGTCACTCTGATCTTCTCGTTCTGGGCACCGGCAATGCCGGCATGGCCGCCGCGGGCGTCGCCCAGCGCGCGGGCAAGTCCGTCACCCTGGTGGAATCGGGCGATGTGGGCGGCACCTGCGCCATTCGCGGCTGCGTGCCCAAGAAGGTTCTGGTCGCCGCGGCCGCCAATCTGGACGCCATTGCCCGCGCCAGCGACCACGCCATCTCCGTGGGCGAGGTCAAACTCGACTGGCCCGCCCTGATCAAGCGCGAGCGCACCTTCGTGGAAGGCGTGCCGGAGATGTTCCGCGCCTCGATCACCAATCGCGGCATGGCTCTGGTTTCGGGAAAAGCGGTCTTCACCGGTCCGAACGCAATCGATGTGGAGGGCGAAACCTATACGGCGGACAGGATCGTTATCGCCACCGGTTCAAAACCCGCGCAATTGCCGATCGAGGGCTGGGCGCTGACCGCAACGAGCGATGACCTTCTGACCCTGGAAACCCTGCCCAAGGAGGTCGTGTTCGTGGGCGGCGGCGTGATCGCGCTGGAGTTCGCCCATATCATGGTGCGCGCCGGCGCGAAGGTGACGATCCTCGAAGCCGCGTCGCGCGTGCTGCCGCGTCTGGATGAAGACATGGTGGACACGCTGGTGGCGCATACCCGCTCGCTGGGCGTGACGATCCAGACCGGTGTCAGCGTCAGGGCCATCCGCGAGGATGGCGCGCGCCGCGCGGTCGAGGTGGTCATCGATGGCGAGACCCTGTCCCTGAGCGCCGATCTGGTGGTCAATGGCGCCGGTCGTCGTCCGGCGGTCGAGGATCTGGATCTGGAAGCGGGCGGCATCCGGTCCGATCGCGGGCATATCGAGGTGGATGTCAATCTGCGCAGCCTGACCAATCCGTCCGTCTATGTGGCGGGCGACGCGCTGGCGGCCTCGCCGCAAATGAGCCCGGTGGCGAGCTATGAGGGTCGGATTGCGGGCGAGAACGCGATCAATGACGCTAAGGAGAGCCCGGACTATTCCTCCATCCCGTCCGCCGTCTACACCGTGCCGGCCATCGCCAGCGTGGGCCTGGACGAAGCCGGGGCGCAGGCGGCGGGTCTGGAGCCTGTGGTGAAGGTCAATGACATGCGCGACTGGCGTTCGGCGAAGACCTATGCCGAGCAGGTGGCCTTTGCGAAGGTCTTGATAGACCCCGCCACCGACCGCATTCTTGGCGCGCATCTCGCCGGGCACGGCGCGGAGGAGGTCATCCACCTGTTCACCCTGGCGATGAAGACGCAACTGACCGCCTCGGAACTGGCCGCCATGACCTATGCCTATCCCACCTTCTCTTCTGACCTTAAGTTCCTGGTGTGACGCGCATGATCAGGGGGCGACATCATGTCTGAAACCGGGAGCGAACCGACCGCCGATCCGGCGGACCTGTTCCGACGTCAGCGCGACCTGATCCTGATGGCGTCCGGCGACGGCATTTACGGGATCGATTGCGAGGGCATTTCCACTTTCGTGAACCCGGCCGCTGCGCGCATGTCGGGCTATACGATGGAGGAAATGGTCGGCCTCAACCTGCATGAGCTGGTCCATCACACCCGTGCGGACGGATCGCCTTTTCCCTGCAACGAATGTCCAATCCATGAAGCCACCCGAGACGGCAAGGTGCATCGCATCTATGACGACGTGTTCTGGCGCAAGGACGGCACCAGCTTTCCGGTTGAGTATGTCTCCACCCCGATCTGGGATGGCGGCCGGATCGCGGGCGCCGTGGTCTCGTTCCGCGACATCACCGACCGCAAGCGCGCCGAGCAGGATCTGCGCGACAGCGAGCAGCGCTATCGCGCCATGTTTGACGGCTCAAACGCCGCCGGTTTCCTGATCGACGCCGAGACCTGTTACGTGCTCGACGAGAACAAGCGCACCTGCGCGCTGTTCGGCTATGACGAGGCGCAATTGCGCCGCTTGCGCGCGGAGGATCTGTTTGTCGGAGCGCCGGGCGAGATCGCAGCCTTCTGGCAAAAGGTCCAGCGCGAGGGCGCAGCGGAGACCGAAACCTCCTACGCCATCACCGCCAGCGGCGAGCGTATTCCCGTGCGCCTGTCCGCCAGCCGTATCCGCTATGCGGACCGGACCGGCCTTCTGGTGCTGGCGACCGATCTCAGGGTCCGACGCGAAATGGAGGCGCGCACCCGCGCCCTGCAAAGCGAGCTGCATCATGTCTCCCGCGTCAGCGCCATGGGCGAGATGGCCTCGGCCATGGCGCACGAGCTGAACCAGCCGCTGTCTGCGGTGATGAACTATCTCGGCGCCGCGCGGCGCCTGTCCAAAGCCGAGTTCGAGGGCGACTCCCGCACCGTGCAGATGATGGAGAAGGCGCTGACCCAGGCCGCACGCGCGGGCGAGATCATCCGCAGCCTGCGAACCTTCCTCGACAAGGGCGAGTCAGAAACCGAATTCGCCAGCCCCTATGACGTCATCCACGACACCCTACCGCTGATTGAACCCGCGGTCGCCGCGGCGGGGCTGTCCCTGTCGTGCGAGCTGGATCCGGATGTGCCCCATACGCTCTTGCAGCGCGTGAACATCCAGCAGGTCCTGCTCAATCTGATCCGCAACGCCGCGGAGGCCATGAGCGAACACAAGGGCGGCGCCATCAATGTGGCCTGCTGGAGCAGTTGCGATCAAATCTGGGTCGAGGTCGCCGACCAGGGGCCGGGCCTTTCGGACGCCCAGCAGGCGCGGCTCTTCCAGCCCTTCAACACCAGCAAGTCGGACGGCATGGGCGTGGGCCTGTCCATCTGCCATTCCATCATCACAGACCATGACGGCGCGATCACGGCCGAGAACCGCCCCGGCGGCGGCGCGGTGTTCCGGTTCTGCCTGCCCGTCATCACACCGGGAGACAAGACATGAGTGAGATTTCTACCCAGGTCTATGTCGTCGATGACGACGCCGCCGCCCGCGAATCCCTTGAAGCTCTGCTGTTGTCGGCCGGACATGAAGTGGAGACGTTTGAGAGCGGGGAAGCCTTTCTGGAGGCCTATTCCCCGGACTGGGCAGGCTGTGCGGTGCTCGACGTGCGCATGCCGGGCCTGTCCGGCCTGCAGGTTCAGGAAGAGCTGGCGAACCGGAACGCCACCCTGCCGGTGATCATCGTCACCGGTCATGGCGACCTGCCCATGGCGGTGCGCGCCATGCAGGCCGGAGCCCTCGATTTCATCGAGAAGCCCTATGAGGAAGAACGCCTGTTCGAGAGCGTGGAGCTGGCGGTGCAGACAGGTCAGGAGCAGGCTGAGGCCAGCCTGGCGCTGGCTGCGCTGAGGGAGCGGCTTGAACACCTGACGCCGCGCGAACGCGAAGTGCTGGTCGAGGTGGCCTATGGCCACCCCAACAAGGTCGTCGCCCACAAGCTGGGCATCAGCGCCCGCACCGTTGAAATCCATCGCGCCCGCGTGGTGGAGAAGATGCAGGCGCGCAGCCTGTCTCACCTCGTCCGGATGGCGATGCAGCTTGAGCTTCTGAACGAGTAGCTCAGCTGAACTCGGAGATGAGATCGAGCGGCGTGTGCCGGATCAGGCGGCTGTCCAGGACAGCAGCCTGACGATGGGGCACGGCCTCGTTCTGGTAGACCGGGTCGGTGACCATTTCCAGAAACGCCGCGGCGCTGGGATAGGCCGCCACGAAGGACAGGTGCCAGTTCTCTTCGGACGGGCCGATCAGGGTCAGTTTGGGCGCGCCACGCCAGACAATGGTCCCGCCCACGCGCTTGAACACCGGTCCGGAGGTCTGGCCATAGGTCTTGTAGGCCTCAAACCCACTGACGTCCCGGCCATCGGGATAGGCGGCCTTGTCCCGAAGGCGCAGCAGATTGAGCATCTGGATCGGCTCGTCGCGCGGCATCTCCTTGAAGAGTTTGAAAGCCTCGCGTTCTGGATCGATATGGCCGGTCATGAGCATCCTCCCTGATGTGTTTGCCTGCAGCAAAACGGTTCAGGGCAAAAAGCTCAAGCCCTTAAGGATCGATAATCTCGCCCGCCCAGTCAAAAACACAGCCGCTCTGATCGGATTGGACCTGATCAATGACCGCCAGCAGTTGCTCCGCGCTATAGTCGGGCGTGAACAGCTTGCCGTCCGGCACATTGCCCTGGAAGGGCTCCGAGAGGCGGGTGTCCACAGTGCCCGGATGCAGACCGATGCAGGCGGCATGGGGCCGCTTGCGCGCCAGCTCGATGGCGCAGGTCTTCAGGATCTGGTTCAACGCCGCCTTGGAGGCGCGATAGCTGTGCCAGCCGCCCAGACGGTTATCGCTGATCGACCCGACGCGCGCGGAGAGCGCTGCGAACACCGCTTTTTCCGGAGCATCCTTGCGCCCCTTCGCCATAGCGTCCAGCGCATGCCGCGCCACCAGCGCCGGACCGATCGTGTTGATCTTGAAGACTTCAGCCATGTAATCGGGATCAATCTGACGCCAGGATTTTTCCGGCCCGCGACCAGCCTCGTCCACCAGCACCCCTGCCGCCACGATCACCAGATGTAGGGGTCCGTCATGAGACGCTGTCGCCACGGCGTCCTCGACCGTCTGCGGCGCGCTGAAGTCCAGTGAGAGCGATTGAGCGCCCTCGATCGCCACCCCGGACCGGCTGGCCGCGTAAACCGAGCCGCAGCGCGGATCCGCCGCCAGCTGCTGCGTCAACGCGCGGCCCACGCCGCCAGAGGCGCCCACGATCAGGGCGCGATAACCATCAGGAAATGTTGTCAGTTGTGCCATGGGAGCGCAGATAGACTGCGCCGGTCGCCCGTCCAGTCCCGCGGCGGCGTCAGATTTCGATCGTGCCGGTCAGGTCATCCAGGATCACGCCGTCCTGACCATGTCCCTTGGCGACGCTTTTCACCCAGAACAGCAATTCAGCGCTCTTCTCGTCCAGGCCTTTCTGGAAATAGTCATTCTTGTCCAGAAACTTGACGCTTTCCCCGTCACGGTCGGTCTTCACACCCGCCGCGCCGGAGAGCACGAGAATCGGAGTTCCGCCAGCCTGTCTCTCGAGCAAACCTACGGTTTCATTCGGCTGGGTGGAATCAGGCAGACGCAAGTCGGCGATGATCAGGTCATAGGACTGGCGCGACAGTTTCTGGCGCGCATCGTGCAGGGTGCGCACAACCTGAAGATCCATGTCATATCCCCCGGCGTCGCACAGCGCATGCTGGAGCAGCATCGCGTCAGCGAAGTCATCTTCGATATGAAGAACAGACAGGGGTTGCGGCATGGTCCTCTCCCGACGGGCGCTAAACTAGGGGATGTATGCTTAATCAGGTTTTAACCCGGCAAAACATCCGCGACAGGCCCCGGCACCGCCAAGCTAGCACGCCGGGCGGCGGCTGCAACCGTATTGGCGAGCAACATGGCGATTGTCATCGGACCGACACCGCCCGGGACCGGAGTCACAAAACCTGCGGTTTCAATTGCTTGCTCAAAATCAACATCGCCCACGAGCCGACTCTTGCCGTTTTCGCCCTCGACGCGGTTGATGCCCACATCAATCACGCAAGCCCCCGGCTTGAGCCAGTCGCCCTTGACCATGTTCGGGCGTCCGACCGCAGCGACGATGATGTCCGCCTCCCGGCAAACCGCCGGAAGATCCTGCGTGCGCGAATGCGCCAGCGTCACCGTGCAGTTCTCCGCCAGGAACAGAAGCGCGGCGGGCTTGCCCACAAGAATCGAGCGCCCGATCACCACAACCGATTTCCCTGTCAGATCGCCCAGCGCCTGTTTCGCGAGAAACACGCTGCCGGACGGCGTGCAGGGCCGCATGCCCGGCGCGCCCAGTACAAGCGCGCCTGCGCTTTGGGCGGTCAGCCCGTCCACATCCTTGTCCGGGCGGATGGTCTGAACCACTTCGGTCTCATCAAGACCCTTGGGAAGCGGCAGCTGGACAAGGATGCCGTCCACGCCCTCATCCTCATTGAGTGCGCGCACCACAGTCAGCAGCTCGGCCTGGCTGATATCGGCAGGCAGGATGTGCTCGACCGAACGCATGCCCGCCGCCTCGGTCCGGCGCACCTTGTTGCGCACATAGACCTGGCTCGCGGGGTCCTCGCCCACCAGCACGACGGCAAGGCAGGGCGCACGGCCCAGCCGGGGTTCAAGCTGGCGCGCGCCGGCGGCGGCGGCGGCGTCAACAGCGGCGGCGGCGGCCTTGCCGTCAATCAGCTTGGCGGTCGCGCGGGAGGGCGTGATGATGTCGGTCATGAGCCGGGGTCATGGAGCAAGGCCGTGACCGCGTCAAGCAGCTGAATTGACTCCTCGGACCGCACCAGCAGGGTTTTTTCCCGCTGGGTCGCGCCTGCGATCACGCTGACCGTGGATTTGGGCACGCCCAGGGTCTTGGCGGTCAGGGCGCAGAGCTCGGTATTGGCCGCGCCCTTGTCCGGCGCCGCGCGCACTCTCGCCGCCAGACGGATGCGACCATCGGTCCCGGCGCGCGCGCCATCAAACCCGGCGCGGGACGCCCTGGGCTGGACCCTCACGAACAGGCGCAGGCCGTCCTTCACGGCTTGCGCAGGCGTTTGATCAGCCGAGTCGGGGGAAGATTTGTCCAAGGATCAGCCAGTTCCGAACGAACATGATCACCAGAAGAAGCACCAGCGGAGACAGGTCCAGCCCGCCAAGCGGCGGCAAGATGTTGCGGATCGGGCGCAAGAGAGGCTCGGTGATCGTGCCGGTGAGACGCCAGATGGTGCTGACAAGCTGATTATGCGGATTGACGACATTGAACGAGATCAGCCAGCTCAGGATCACCCCCACAAAGATGACGTAGACCAGCAATTGCAGCGGGATCAGGATGAACAGGTACACAAGGACCTGCGCCAGAGACATGTATTCCATGGGTATCAGCGCTCTCGTTCGGAATTCTCTTCACTGATGCTGGTCTAGCCCTCGCCGGGCCGGGCTGACAAGCAGCTTCGCTCAGACTCAGGGCGCAGCGGGAAGCGTCAGCACGAAACGCGCGCCGGCCTCATAGTCGGTATCGAGCCAGATACGTCCGCCCGCCGCCTCGATCACCTGCTTGCACAGGGCGAGGCCCAGACCTACCCCCTCCGCTGGCCCCGTGGACATGCGGAACAGCACATCAAAGATCATCTCGCTCTGGCGGGGATCGACGCCCGGCCCCTCATCCTCGACCGCGATCTCGACCCAGCCCTCTTCAACGCCCCGCGCATAGAGTCTCACAACTGGAACGTCCTTGGAGAATTTGAGCGCGTTATCAATGAGGTGAGTGATCACCAGAGTCACGAGCCGCTCGTCCGCCCAAACCGCCGGCATGGGCGCAACCTCGATCTGCGCGCCCTGACTTTCAATCTCGACCTTCATTTCGGACCGGATGGTCCGAATGACTTCCTGCAGGTCCAGACGCACGGGAACATGGTCGGCGCTGATCGCCCGCACATACTCCACCAGCGCGGTGGTCAGCTCCTGCATCCGGTCCACGGAGCCCGTCAGACGCTCCAGATAATCGCGTCCCGCCGGGCTCAGCGTCTCCGCCTCCTCGCGCGCGATCAGTCCGGCGAAAACGGAGATATGCCGCAAGGGCGCACGCAGATCATGAGACGCCGCCGTGGCGAATCGCTGAAGCCCCGCATGGGTGTTGTCGATCTTCTTCTGCAAGGCCTGATAGTCTTCGCGCTTGACCATGTTGACCGGGGTCAGGCGCCGCTCCTGCGCCATGGCGAGCATTTGCGGCAGCCAGTACCAGAGCAGGAGCGCCCCGCACAGACCGAAGGCGGCGCTTGTCAGATAGACCAGGCCGTCAATCCAGGGATGCGGCGCATTGACAGAGACAAGCCGCGCCAGATGGGCAATGGCCGCCAGTGAGGCCAGCACGGTGATCGAACGCACCATCTTCAGGCGGATCAGCGACTTGTTACACCGCATCTGCCAGATCAGCGTCCCGGCGATCAGGGCGTAGGCGCCTGCGATCAGCCCATGGGACAGCATCTGGAAGATCACGCTCTGCGCGCCATCTCCCAGACCATACAGATGGAGTTGCACTCCATCGGAAAGTCCTGACCCCTCACCCATGGCGCATGTTTTATAACGAAGCGCAGTTTACGCAAACGTCAATCATTGGTCGGTGGCGCCACCGCTTGACAAGCGCGAGCGCTGACCGTACCTCACGCATCCTCTGGAACGGGGCCGTAGCTCAGTTGGGAGAGCGCGTCGTTCGCAATGACGAGGTCAGGGGTTCGATTCCCCTCGGCTCCACCAGATTTCCTTCCCAACACCTTCAGGAAATGAAAACGCCGCCCGAAGGCGGCGCTTGCTGTGTCTGTTGTGTTGGGTTTCGCCCCTAGAAGCGACGCCCCAGCGCGAGGCCAAGGAAAAACTGATCCTCGCTGCCGCGCTCGGTGACGATCGGGCTGTCGGCGTAGTCGCCGACAAGGCGCGAATAGCCTCCAACGCCTGTCACCGACCAGGCCCGGGTGACGGAGACGTCCAGAATGGCTGTGAGGCCCACATCGCGCACGCCGCCTTCCGCCGTGTAGAGCGACAGGCCCGTGGCGGCCGCGTCCACGGCATCGACCGAGAACAGGGTATCCGCGTAATCATCGGAAAAGCCGCTGACCGAGGCGGAGAGCGCCGCGAACACGCCGCGGGAGATCATGACGCCGTAATCGGCGGACGCGCTCCAGGCGAGGCCATCGAAATTGCCCAGCGCATCCACGCCCAGATCCACGCCCAGCCCGAAACGATCACGGTCGGCCAACACGTTTTCCGCCAGCGTCACGCGCGCATAGCCGCCAGCGATGAGAGAGGAGTCCACGTCGCGCATACGATCGACGATCTCGTCCTCCACATCGTCACGGCCGCCCGACCAGCGCACATAGGCGCCCAGCTCCCACGGTCCGTTTTCATAAAGGCTGGCCGCCAGCCCCGGCCCCTGCGTGCGGAAGGACACGCCAGCGAGTTCAAACCGCGCCGCACCGAAGGGAATGACGCGATAATCATCCGACCCGGCATAGTCCGGCAGCATGGCCGCGCCGGCTGCGACATAATTTCGCGGCAGGGGGCTGGACTGGGAGCCTTCCGCCATCTGAGCCAGGGCGGCGCCGGGGGCGACACACGCGGCGATCATCAAACCTGTTGCTGCGAATAGAGATTTTTTCATTCCGTCCCCCTCAAGGCATCTGGCAGTCCAAGCTAGACCAGCCTCCCATCAGAACAAGCGGAGCCATACGATTTCTTTACCTCAAAAGGGTAAGAAGGCTTCATGAAAACCTTGCGTCACATACTCGGGCTCTGCGCCCTGTGCGGCCTTCTGGTCTCTGCGCCCGCCTACGCCCTTGGCGGCGGCGGCGGTGGAGGCGGCGGCGGAAGCGGCGGGCATGGCGCGCCCTCCGAACCCGCTCCCGAAGAATCCATGGGCCGGTCTCTGACCCATGCGACGAGCTATGTGCGCATGGAGCCTGTGCGCGCCTCGGTGCAAGCGGATTTCCGCATGCGGGGCCTGTTGCAGGTCGGCCTGGCGCTCGACGCGCCTCACAGCCGGACCCGGCAGGTGATCGCCGAACGCCAGATCTGGCTGCGCGACGCCTATTCCCAGGCCATGCTGCTGTATTCGGGCCGGATGTATCGCTGGGGCCAGATCCCGGACGCCGACGTGATCGCCCGCCTGTTGCAGGAAGAAACCGATCGCGTGATCGGCCCGGGTCAAGCGACGGTCGTGCTCGACACCGTCATCATTCACGCCACCTGACCTGACCGTCAGACTCTAGCCCTTGTTCAGGACCGCAGCGCGCTCCTCGATGAATTGCGCCAGCTCGAGATCGAGCTTGGTGACGCCATCCGCGTCATGGGTCGACAGCGTGATGTCCACCGTGTTGTAGACATTGAACCATTCCGGATGATGGTCCATCTGCTCGGCCTTCATCGCCACCTGGGTCATCAGGGCGAAGGCGCTCTTGAAGTCATCAAACTTGAAGACCTTGCGCACCGCATCGCGGTTCTCGACCGTCTCCCAGCCTGAAAGCTGATTGATCAGGGCTTGTGCGCCAATTTTGTCCGCCATCATGTCCTCCTGAGTTTCTGGCCTGCAAGCTGGCCGCAAACCGCTTGCGCTTCAAGGCCATCCCCCTGCGTTTACTAAAAATGAGGGGGTGCGGGTGTAGGGTTCAGGCTCTGATTGTAATCCACGGAGGCGGACATGACCCGCTATCTGGTGTCTGAAGAAAATCCGTCCGGCCGCAAGCTGGAAGACATCCTGCTCGAACTCCGCGCCGACGTGCTCCTGCGCTGCACCAAGATCTCTCATGATCTGCGTCCTGAAGCGCTGCATGTGCTGGCCAACAACGTCAAAGTGCTCGAGCATCTGACCGAGGCCATCGAGCTGGCCCAGGACAGCTCTCACCTGCTCAATCGCGCCTTCGGCCCCAGCCAGGCCGACAAGGGCGGCCCGCCGCGCATCGGCGAAGCCTAGACGCTCTCCCATTCCGAACGCACGTCCGGGCTGGCCTCTGCGCCGGCCCGTTTCGCCTTTTCAGCCTCAAACCGGACAGGATCGAGCTGCGCGAGCGCCCAGATCGCCGCGCCGCGCACGAGCTCTGACGGGTCATCCAGCAGGTCCGCGGCTTGGTCCGCCAGTGCTGGATTTTCGCTATTGCCCAGCGCAATCAACACATTCCGGACGAAGCGGTCCCGCCCGATCCGCTTGATGGGCGAGCCGCGAAAGAACTCCCGAAAGGCCGCGTCATCGAGCCTCGCCAGTTCCGAGAGCTTCGGTCCGGTCAACGCCTCACGCGGGTGAAACGCGGCTTCGGCGCTGGCTTGCGCAAACTTGTTCCAAGGACACACGGCCAGGCAGTCGTCACAGCCATAGATCCGGTTGCCCATGGGCTTGCGGAACTCGACCGGAATCGGGCCCTTGTTCTCGATGGTCAGATACGAGATGCAGCGCCGCGCATCGATCTGGTAAGGGGCCGGGAAGGCCTTTGTCGGACAGATATCCAGACACGCCCGGCACGAGCCGCAATGATCGGTTTCCGGCGTATCAGGCTCCAGCTCCGCTGCAGTCAGCATCACGCCCAGAAACAGCCAGCTGCCATGGCTGCGGCTGACGAGATTGGTGTGCTTGCCCTGCCAGCCCAGACCGGCTTTGTGCGCCAGCGGCTTTTCCATCAGCGGCGCGGTGTCGACAAACACTTTCACCTCGGCGCCGGTCTCGCGATGAAAGGCGCCCGCAAAGCGCTTCAAGCGCTTCTTGAGAACGTCGTGATAATCCTTGTTCTGGGCATAGACGCTGATCGCGGCTTCGTCGCGGCGCTCGAGGATCGCCAGCGGGTCGTGCTCGGGTCCGTAATCGAGGCCCACCACGACCGCCGATTTCGCATCCGGCCACATGGCCGTGGGATGGGATCGCCGATCCAGCGTGTCTTCCATCCACGCCATGTCGCCATGTCGCCCCTCGCCAACGAACTCTTTCAGCCGCGCGCCCGCCTCCCAGGGTTCGTCCGCGCGGGTGACGCGCACAACGGAGAAGCCGGCCTCCAGCGCCAGCGCCTTGACCCGCTCGGCCTGGGCTTCAGGCGCAGACATGGCTAGAAATCCAGATCCTGATAGCCGTCCACGGGCGGGCAGCCCGGCAGGCGGTCCGCCAGAATGGCGCGGAAGGACGGACGGCACTTGATGCGCTGATACCAGGCCTTGGCGGCGGGGAAGTCCTCCCAGGGCACATCCCCGAGATAATCAATGCAGGACAGGTGCGCCGCGGCGACGAGATCGGCCAGCGTAAAGCGCGGCCCGGCCAGACCGTCGCGCTGGTCCAGAAGCCCGCACATGTAATCAAGATGCCAGCGCAGCATGTCGCGCCCGATGCGGATCGCCTCCATATCCGGCGCGCCGAGCGACTGCACCCGCTTTTCGAGCTTTTCGTGCAGAAGGTAGGCGTTCACCTCGGCGGTGAACTTCACATCGAACCAGGCTGCAAGCCGCCGCGCCTCGGCGCGATCCGCCGGACCGCCGGGCAGAAGCGCTGGCTCGGGGTGGGTTTCCTCAAGATACTCCAGGATCGCGCGGGTCTCGCACAGGGCGGTGCGGCCCTTTTCGGTCTCTTCCACCAGAACCGGCGGCAAGCCGGTGGGATTGAGCGCGACAAGGTCGTCCGGCATATCCCAGAAGCGTTGGTACTCGACCTCGAAATCGAGCTTCTTCTCGGCAAGCGCGAGACGGACCTGTCGGGACCAGGGATCAAGGGGCCAATGGTGCAAGATACGCATGGCCCCACCCTAACCGTGTTCGGCGAACGGCTTAAGCCGGTTCATCTGCTGGACCTGCACTCGAGGCGCCGTCCTTGCCGAAATAGGCGTTGCCATGGGGCGCCGCCCGGCCCTTGGGATCGGGATGGATCAGCACATCCGCCGCCGGATAGGCCGCCATCACCCGCGCTTCCGCCGCCACCAGGATGGCGTGGGCCCGGGTCAGGGTGAGATCAGGATCGAGCTCCATATGCATCTGGATATGGATGAAGGGTCCGGAAGCGCGCGTGCGCAACTGATGCACGCCCAGAACCCGCGGATCATCCTCGGCGAGCGCAATGATCTGTTCGCGCTCCTCATCGGGCAATTCGCGATCCATCAGGGCGGAAATGGCGTCACGCCCCACGGTAAAGGCCGTCCAGAACAACCACAGCACCACGACGAAGCCCATGATCGGGTCGGCGCGTTCGATCCCCACCAGCGCCAGCACCAGACCGCCCACAACGACCATGTTCGAGCTGAGATCGGCGAAATAGTGCGCCCGGTCGCCCGTGACCGCCAGCGAGCCGGTCTGCTTGACCGCCCGGGTCTGCGCCCAGACCAGCCCCAGGGTCAGCGCGATGGAGAGCGCCATGACCGACAGGGCGATGGTGCCGGCCTCCAGCGGCTGGGGATTGGTGAAACGGTTCCAGGATTCGTGGATCAGATAGCCCGCCGACAGCGCCACCAGCAGAGCCTGCAGAAGGCTCGCCAGGGCTTCCGCCTTGCCATGCCCATAGCGATGCTCGGCGTCCGCCGGGCTGGAAGCGTAACGCACCGCGAAGAAGGTCGTCAGAGAGGCCACCAGATCCAGCGAGGAATCCGCCAGGGACGCCAGCATCGCGACCGAGCCGGACAGGATCCAGGCGACGAGCTTCGCCACGACCAGCGTCGCCGCCACCATCACCGAGAGCCGGGTGACCCGACCGGTGATCTTGCGGGCGTCTTCAGGGGCGAGCTTGCCCGGCCCGGCCTCCAGAGCGTCATGCGCCATGGCTGATTTCCATCATGTGTTGTCCAAACGGCATTGCCTCTTGGCGATCGCATCAATCGCGCGCACTCTGCCGCCGTACCAGCGGGGGGAAAGTGACGCCATGGGCCTTCTTCATCTCATTATTCTGGCGATCGTCCAAGGGATCACAGAGTTTCTCCCCATCTCATCCTCGGCGCATCTCATCCTCGCCCCGCAAGTGCTGGGGGATGCGGACCAGGGCCCGCTCATAGACGTCATGGCGCATCTGGGCACGCTCTTCGCTGTGCTGGTGTATTTCCGCGCTGATGTGGTCAATGTGGCGACCGGCAAGCTGGCCCTTCTGAAGGGACAGATCACGCCCGGCGGCAAGCTGGCGCTCCTGATCGCCGTCGCCACCCCGCCCGTACTGATCGCCGGCGGCGGACTCTACATTTCCGGCATGGCGGATGCGCTGCGTTCGCCGCTGGTGATCGCCTGGGCGACGCTGATCCTGGCGGTACCGCTCTGGCTGGCGGACCATTTCGGCAAGCAGACCGTGACCACCGAGACCCTCAGCTGGCGCGGGGCCTTTCTGATTGGTCTGGCGCAAATGGTCGCGCTCATCCCCGGCTCGTCGCGCTCGGGCGTCACCATGACCGCCGCCCGCGCGCTCGGCATGACCCGCAGCGAAGCGGCGCGTTTTTCCATGCTGATGGCCGTGCCGGTGATCGCCGCCTTCGGCCTGCTGGCGGTGATCGAGCTGGCGCGGGGGGCGGACACCGCCCATTCGCTGACCGACGGGCTGATCGTGGCGGCGCTGTCCTTTGTCGCCGCCCTCGCCTCGATCGCCGTGCTGATGCGCGTGGTGGACCGTCTGGGCTTCCTGCCCTTCGTGATCTACCGTCTGGGTCTGGCGGCGCTGCTGTTCTGGTGGGCGCTCTAGGCCCTAGCGCCCGCGACGGCGGCGGTCTCCGCCCATCACGTCCTCATCATCAAGGATGAACTGGCGCGGGCTGATGCGCACGCCGGTCTCGATCTCGGTCAGCTTCACTTCGGTGAGGCCGCCCATGGCGTCGACCGCATACCAGCCCGCCAGCGCCATGGTCTCGGGACCGGCGTCAGGGGTCGCGTCCTCAAAGACCAGCGTCAGCCGGCCCTGAACCTCTCCCTCCGGATCTTCCAGCGTCACGAACAGCCGCCCGTCATAGCGACCCGCATCCACCACAGCGCCAGACCCGGCGAGATCGAGATCGTCCTCGAGCAGGAAGCGCAGCGGCGTGGCGCCGATGGGCGCGCGATCAATCGTTTCCAGATCAAAGTCGGCGATCGCCACGGTCGACCCGTCCGCCACGACGAGCACCGGATTGGGATCGTCATAGTCAAAGCGCGCCCTGCCCGGACGATCGATCTCCAGAACGCCGGCGGTCTCGGAATTGTCCGCGGCGATCTGCTCGAACCGGGCGCGGAGCGTATCGAGCCCTTCCAGCCAGGCCTGGGCGCGATCGGCCCCGGCTTCAGGCGTGATCTGACCCGGCGCCGTCTCGACGGCTTGCGCTTCAGGCAGCGGCTCGGGCGCGGCCTGAACGGGCGCTTCGGATTGCTGGGCGCCGGAAATCAGCGTCAGCGCGGCGGAGAGGAGAAAAGCTGTCGTGTTCATGGGTCCTGTCTAGACCGGGATTTGGGCGTGAGAAAGGCCAAGTCATTCATCTTCGCGACAGACTTCAGCGGCCAGCGCTTGCCCTCCGAGAGCGGTTCGGGCTTGATGCCGCTCCCCTGTCCACGCGCCAGCCTCGTGAGTCCTCATGTCCATCGCCCAGTTGCTCGCCCATCATGATCCGGCCCTCACCACGTTCGAACTGGATGTGCCGGATCAGTGGAAACAGGGCCGCACCGTCTATGGCGGGCTGTCATCAGGCCTGTGTCTGCAGGCGGCCCTGCCCCATGCCAACGGACGCCCTCTGCGCAGCGCCATGATCAATTTCGTCGGTCCCAGCGCCGGCCTGCTGACAGTGGAAGCGGAAAAGCTGCGCGAGGGCCGCACCGCCTGCTCCGTGCGGGCGCGGTTGTCGGGCGAGGCCGGGATCGGCGTGGAGACGGTGTTCACCTTCGCGGGTGAACGGGAGTCCGCCTATCAGATGAACGCGCCGCGCATGCCCGAGCGCGCGACAGCGCCCGATGCGGGAACCGAGACGCTCACCTTTCCGGACGGCGCCCCGGTGTTCACCCGCAATTTCGAGTTCGTCTGGGCGGGCGGCGGCGTGCCCTTCACCCAGAGCGAGAAGCCGGTCATCCGGATGTGGGTGCGCCATGCCGATCCGGCGGCGCGAGACATGTCGATAGCGCTGCTGACGCTCGGCGACGCGCTCGCTCCGGCGCTGGCGCCGCTTCTGAGCGCGCCGACGCCCTTGTCCTCGATGACCTGGATGGTGGATTTCCTGACCGATGCGCCGCAGACCCGTGACGGCTGGTGGCTCCTGGAAAGCCGCGCCGACCATGTGCGCGGCGGTTTTTCGACCCAGGATATGACGATCTGGAACACCGACGGCGAATGCGTCGCCAAGGGCCGGCAGATGGTGACCGTCTTCGGCTAGAGGCCAAGCTGGCCAGAGCCGAACCCGCGCCCTATTTTGTCCGGCATGGAACGGCGTCGGCTCATAGAAACCTGGCCTGCAGACCATACCGCCCCCCCGCTTTCAGAGGGCGAGGCGCTGTTCATGGATGCGCAGGTCCGTCCCAATCGCTCTTTGCCCAATCCCGGTTTCATCGCCCTGATGATCGCCATGGGCGTGATCAGCTTTTCCGCCGGCATCGCGTTCATGGCCATGGGCGCCTGGCCGGTGATGGGCTTTTTCGGCCTCGACGTCCTCCTGATCTGGATCGGCTTCAAGCTCTCCTATCGGGACGGACGTCGCATGGAATCCATCAAGATCACCCGCGAGGAAATCCGCGTCATCCGCCGTTTCCCCACCGGCCATCTCATCCAGTTCGTCCTGCCCAGCGCCTGGACGCGCGTCATTGTCGAGGGTGAGGGCGAACCCGATGTCCAGACCCGCCTGACCGCCATGGGCAAGAGCCTGATTGTCGGCAGCTGGCTGTCGCCCCGAGAACGCGAGAGCCTCGCTGACGCCATCCGTGACGCCCTTGAGACCGCGCGCCGGGCGCGGGGTCCGCAATGGGCGCAAGAATCAGGTGGCGGGGCCTGACGGCGCGCGGCAGGGTGCGCTCATGACCGCTGACCTCGATACGCTCTCTCCGGCAGACCGGCTGAAAATCCGCGCCAGCGATTATGATCGCGTGGTCGCCGCGCTCGACTTCCTGTCCGAGCACTGGCGCGAGCAGCCTGATCTTGCGGCCGCGGCGAAAGCGGCGGGCCTGTCACCGCATCATTTCCAACGGGTCTTCACCCGCTGGACCGGCGCCAGCCCTAAAAAGCTTGTGCAGGCGCTGACCCACGCCAGCGCCCGCAAGCTGCTCGTGGACGGGGCGAGCGTGCTCGACGCCGCGCTGGAGACCGGCCTGTCCGGTCCCTCGCGCCTGCATGACATCTTCATCGCCGAGGAAGCGGCGACCCCTGGCGATGTGAAATCCGGCGGGTCCGGGCTCGATTTTCGCTATGGCTTCGCACCCTCCCCTTTCGGCGTTGCGGTGTTCGTGATCGCGCCGCGCGGACTGTCCGGGCTCGCCTTCTGCAGTCGCGGCGAGGAGGACGACGCCTTTCAGGACCTCGCCCGGCGCTTTCCTCAGGCGCAATATGCGCGTGATGATGCGCTCGCGTCCGACTGGGCCGGGCGAGTGTTTGATGCGGCGGCGGGCGAAGCCTCCGTGCCGCTGGCGCTCTACGGCGCGCCCTTCCGGCGTCAGGTCTGGCGGGCGCTGCTGACCATCCCTGCCGCCTGCACGGTCAGCTATGGCGATATCGCCGCAGCCGCGGGCAAGGCGGGCGCAGCCCGGGCCACCGGCGCGGCTGTGGGCGCGAACCCGATCAGCTGGCTGATCCCCTGTCACCGCGTGCTGGCGGCGGATGGCCGCCTGACCGGCTATCACTGGGGTCTCGATCGTAAGCGCGCAATGCTCGCCTATGAGGCCGCGACGGGTTAAAAGCCGTCTCATGTTCGATCTGTCTCTCTTCATTCTCGGGGGCGTCTTCGTCCTCTTCATCCTGGCCTGCCTCGTACGCTGGTGGGTGTCCGTGCGCGGCCTGACCGAGGAAGCGCACGCGGAATACCAGACCCGCAAGGCGGAAAAGCCCGGCACCATCAAGGGTGTGAGCGAAGCCGAATTCATCCGTTTGTATGTCTCCTGCTTCCAGCCGCGCTGGACGCTCTACGCCGCCGCATCCGCCGGCGCCGCCATCCTCATCAGCCCCGTCGCGCTGCTGGCGGTGCCCGCGCTCTATGATGTGATCTGGCGCATGAACGGCGCACCCGAATGGGGCGGACGCACGGGCTATGTCTTCATGTTCGCGCTGTTCTTCGGCGTGGTTTTCATCTGGGCGGCTTTCGCTGCGGTGATTGCGCGCCTACATCATCTGCGCGCCCCCGAACCCTTCAACCACGCTCTCGCCCGGGCCAGGGGCGAACCGATCGAAGACACGGGCTGGCGGCCGCGTCCCAAATGGGCGCGCAAGATCAAGATCGACTCCGCCCAAGCCGACACTGACAGCTGATCCTCTCACAAGGAGCGTTACATGCACTTCCTGCACACCATGGTGCGCGTCACCGATATCGACGCGTCGCTGAAATTCTATTGCGACGGCCTGGGCCTCAAAGAAGTGCGCCGCACCGACAATGAAGCCGGCCGCTTCACCCTGATCTTCCTCGCCAGCCGGGACGACATCGCCAAGTCGGGCGTCATCGGGGAATCGAAAATCCTGCCCAAGGGCGCGCCGATGATCGAGCTGACCTATAACTGGGACCCTGAAACCTATGCGTCGGGGCGCAATTTCGGTCACATCGCCTATGAAGTGAAAGACATCTACGCCCTGTGCGGCCGCCTCGCCTCCATGGGCTATGTCATTCACCGTCCCCCGCGGGATGGCCGCATGGCCTTTGTCAAAAGCCCCGACGGCATCTCGGTCGAGCTTTTGCAGGAGGGCGAGGCGCTCGAACCGTCAGAGCCCTGGGCCAGCATGGAAAACACCGGAAGCTGGTAAGATGTCCAACCCTCAAAGGCCCGCCCGCAAGGCGGGCCTTTTTGCTGGCCTCTTGACGGGAACAGATGTTCCGCTTATGTTCCTCCCTGTAAGGAGTGAACCATGGCGTATGCAACCAAATCTGCCGGATATGCCCGCAACGCTGGCAAGCGCTGGCGCGGCGAGGATGTGAAACTGCTCAAGGCCCTGGCCCGCCAGGGCGCCAGCCTGCGCCTGATCAGCCTGAAGCTCGGTCGCCCTGACAACGCCATCCGCGCCAAAGCGACCCATCTGGGCCTGACGCTCAAAGCCCCGGCTCCGGTCGTCGCGCCGCCGCCCAGCCGCACGCTGTCGCGCCTGCGCAGCCCGGCCCAGCGTCCCGATTTTGAAAGCCTGACGCGGCAGCCGGACCTGTTCGGTCACGCCTGACTTCAGGTAAAGCGGTTGAGCACCAGCTCCGCCGCCGCCGACCCGAACCAGGCCAGCACCGGAATGAAGCCGTATAGCGCCAGGCGCCGGGTCACTGGCGCCGAGATTGGCCAGACCGGCAGCTTCTCAAGCCAGTTTTCATAGGCGATCAGCTCTGACAGAGGCGCGCCGCCCGGCGCGCCTTTCAGGGCGGCGTCGCCGCTCGCAGTGATCTGTTCCCGCACCGACTGAAGCGCCGCATCGCGCACGGCCGAGCATTTGCGCACGACCGGCCCGATGGTGGAGGCGAACGCATAGCCCGATGCAATCAGCGCCAGCACCAGGGCGGTCGCCGAGATCGGAGCCGGCGTTGAATCCACAAAGAGCAGCAGGATGACCGCGGTCATCACCAGCCAGGCCAGAGCGCCGCGCAGGGCCAGACGGCCGAAGATCTGATTGCGCTCAAGATGTGCGAGATCGACCTGCAGATGGGTCTCCACAAGCTCCCGCATCTCGCGATCCTCATACCGGACCATATAGCCGCCGCGCGCCGCCAGTCCGAACACGACCGCATTCATGATCGCAAAGAAGGGCGAGATCGTGCTCCAGTATTCGGACCAGCTCAGATTGGGCGGATTGAGCAGCCAGAGATTGACCAGAACACCCCCCGCCGCGCCCGCCAGGAACGCCAGAAGCGAGCGCCAGGAATGCTTTCGCGACGGTCCTGTCGCCATCGCCTCGACCTGAAGGCGGCCTTTTTCATCCAGAACCGCTTTCAGTTGGGGCAAGGAGGCCTGCCATTGCCGCTGGGTGATCGCGGGCATGGTCGTGGCGACGCCGAAGATAAGACAGATCACCAGAGCCGCCCAGGCGGCGTTGTTGAAGCCGACGCTCCCATTGGTCTGTTCGATGATGGGCTGGCCCACCTCGACTGAATAGAGAAGATAGAGGGCGTAGAGCAGGGCGCTGATCAGAATGCCGGTCAGAACCGGCGGCAAGGGCGACAGGCGATGCAGCCTCACTTCCAGATAGGGGCTGCGAGGGTCATTGGTCTGTTCAGTCACCCAGTACGTCCTGCATGGTGTAGAGGCCCGGCGCCTTGCCCTTGATCCAGCGCGCCGCTTCCAGCGCGCCCTGGGCGAAGATAAACCGGTCATACGCCTTGTGGGAAATGCTGACTTCCTCGAACGCGGACAGGAAACGGGCTTCGTGCTCGCCAACCACGCCGCCGCCGCGAATGGCGCTGAACCCGATTGCGCCGACCGGTCGATGGCCGTCCTGACGCGGGCGTGAGAACTGGGCCACATCCTCGAGCTCAACGCCCCGCGCCCTGGCGGCGGCTTCGCCAAGGCTCAGCGCTGTTCCGGACGGAGAATCGGCCTTGCGTTTGTGATGGGCTTCCACGATCTCGAGATCGAAATGATCGTCCGCCAGCGCCCTGGCGGCTTGCGACACAAGGCGTTCGACGAGCGCAACGCCAAGCGAGAAATTGCTGGCCTGCAGGACCGGGATCGTTTCGGCTGCGTGCTCCAGGGCCGCCTGCTGATCCTTGTCGAGGCCGGTCACGCCGGTGACCAGCGCGCGATTGCCCATGGCGGCGAGGCGGGGCGCGATGGCGCTCGTCACCTTGGGCAAGGAGGCATCGATCAGGACATCCGCCTGATCCGCCGTCTGCTCGAGGGAAACGACGGTCTCGATTCCGAGAAAGCCCGCCGAGCAGAGCTCTCCGAGGTCAGCGCCCAGATTGGCCGAATCCGAACTGACCATTCCGCCCACCAGCGACAGGTCGCTGGCGCGGATGACCTCGGTGGCGATCGCCCGACCGAGCCGACCCGAAATGCCCGTAACGGCGATATGAATGCTGGATCCCGACATGACGCCCCTCACAACCTGACGCTTTGTCATCGCGCCTTTAGGTGAAAAAAGCGTAAGTCCCGCAGGCAAGACGCCCGTCAGGCGTCGGGGCGCTGGCCGTGCTCGTCATCCCCGCTGATATCATCCCAGAAGCGTTTGACCTTGTTGAAGAAGCCATCGCTCTCGGGATTGCAGCCCGCGCCGGAAATCTCGCAGAACTCGCGCAGGATCTCCTTCTGGCGCTCGGTCATCTTGCGCGGGGTCTCCACAAACAGCTCCACATACATGTCGCCGCGGGCGCCGCCGCCATTGAGCTTGACCATGCCCTTGTTGCGCAGGCGCATGCGTTCGCCGGTCTGCGCGCCTTCGGGGATGCGGATCTTGACCTTGCCGCCATCAATGGTCGGCGCGTCGATCTCCCCGCCCAGCGCCGCCGTCACCATGGAGACCGGCGCCCGGCAATACAGGTTCGGTCCATCGCGTTCAAACAGGTCATGATGGCCGACCGAGACGAAGATATAGAGATCGCCCTTGGGCCCGCCGCGCGCACCGGCTTCGCCTTCACCGGCCAGGCGGATGCGCATGCCGTCCTCGACCCCTGCCGGGATCTGCACGCGCAGATCGCGCGTCTTGCGCACCCGGCCCGCGCCATCGCATTCCTGACAGGGCGTTTCGACATAGGAGCCGCGCCCGCCGCAAGTCGGACAGGTCTGTTCCATGGTGAAGAAGCCCTGGGTGCGCCGGATACGACCTGCGCCCGCACAGGTTTCACACGTGGTCACGCCGGTGCCCGGCTCGGCGCCGTCGCCCTCACAGCGTTCACAGGTGACGGTGGTGGGCACGCGGATATTCGCGTCCTTGCCGTGATAGGCTTCCTCGAGGCTGATCTGCATGTCATAGCGCAGGTCCGAGCCTCGCGAGGGTCCGGACCGCCGTCCGCCGCCGCGACGCCCGCCGCCCATGCCGAAGGCGTCGCCAAACACCTGCTCGAAGATATCCGCAAAATCCGCCGCGCCCGCGCCGCCGCCGAACGGGTGGCCGCCGCCAGCGCCGCCCTGCTGGAAGGCTGCGTGACCCATCCGGTCATAGGCGGCGCGCTTGTCCGCATCTGACAGAATGGCGTAGGCCTCGCCGACTTCCTTGAACTTGGCTTCGGCTTCGGCGTCATCAGGGTTCTGGTCGGGATGGTATTTCATCGCCAGCTTGCGATAGGCGGACTTGATCGCCTTCGCGTCGGCATCCTTGGCGACGCCCAGAACCTCATAATAATCGCGTTTGCTCATGCGTGCGGTCCGGTCTTTGGAGTTTCAGCCTGAAGCAACACGGCCCCGCCCCTGATGCGGGACGGGGCCGCGCGCCTCGTCTGGTCAAGCGTTAGGCGCTTTTCTTGTCGTCGTCGTCGTCGCTCACCTCGGTGAACTCGGCGTCGACCACGCCTTCCTCGGCTTCGGAATCCGCTTTCGCAGCGGCTTCCCCGCCATCGGCCTGCTGGGCGGCATACATGGCCTCGCCCAGCTTCATGGCCGCCTGCATCAGGGCCTGGGTCTTCTGCTGGATCGCTTCAGGGTCTTCACCCTCCTTGACGCCTTCCAGCTCCTTGATCGCATCCTCGATCGCGGACTTGTCCTCGGCCGACACCTTGTCGCCGAACTCCTCGACCTGTTTCTGGGTCTGGTGGATCAGCGCTTCAGCATTGTTCTTCGCATCCACGAGCTCACGGCGCTTCTTGTCCGCGTCGGCGTTCGCCTCGGCGTCCTTGACCATTTGCTCGATATCGCTGTCGGACAGACCGCCAGAGGCCTGGATGCGGATCGCCTGTTCCTTGCCGGTGGCCTGGTCCTTGGCGGACACGTTCACAAGGCCGTTGGCGTCGATATCGAAGGTCACCTCGATCTGCGGCATGCCGCGCGGGGCCGGCGGAATGCCCACAAGGTCGAACTGACCCAGCAGCTTGTTGTCCGCCGCCATTTCGCGCTCGCCCTGGAAGACCCGGATCGTCACAGCGGTCTGATTGTCGTCCGCGGTGGAGAAGGTCTGGGACTTCTTGGTCGGGATGGTCGTGTTGCGGTCGATGAGACGGGTGAACACGCCGCCCAAGGTCTCGATGCCGAGGCTCAGCGGGGTCACGTCCAGCAGCAGCACGTCCTTCACATCGCCTTGCAGAACGCCGGCCTGGATGGCGGCGCCCATGGCGACCACTTCATCCGGGTTCACGCCCTTGTGCGGGTCGCGACCGAAGAAGCCTTTCACCGCTTCCTGGACCTTGGGCATGCGGGTCATGCCGCCCACCAGCACCACATCGTCGATTTCGGACGCCGAAATGCCCGCATCCTTGAGCGCGTTCTTGCACGGCTCGATGGTGCGCTTGATCAGGTCGTCCACCAGGCTTTCCAGCTTGGCGCGGGAGAGCTTCATGTTGAGGTGTTTCGGACCGGAGGCGTCGGCGGTGATGAAGGGCAGGTTCACTTCATAGGACGAGGCGGAAGACAGCTCTTTCTTGGCCTTCTCCGCTTCCTCTTTCAGACGCTGCAGGGCCAGCTTGTCCTGGCGCAGGTCGATCGAGGTTTCCTTTTTGAACTCGTCTGCGAGGTATTCGACGATACGCATGTCGAAATCTTCGCCGCCCAGGAAGGTATCGCCATTGGTGGCTTTCACTTCAAAGACGCCATCGCCGATTTCCAGCACGGACACGTCGAAGGTGCCGCCGCCGAGGTCGTAGACGACGATGGTGCGGTTATCGCCCTTGTCGAGGCCGTATGCGAGCGCAGCCGCGGTCGGCTCGTTGATGATGCGCAGAACTTCCAGACCCGCGATCTTGCCCGCATCCTTGGTCGCCTGGCGCTGGGCGTCATTGAAATAGGCCGGCACGGTGATGACGGCTTTTTCAACTTTCGAACCCAGATAGCTCTCGGCGGTTTCCTTCATTTTCTGAAGGATGAAGGCGGAAATCTCGCTCGGCGCGTACTTCTTGTCGCGGCCTTGCACCCAGGCGTCGCCATTGGGGCCCTCGGTGATGGTGTAGGGCACCATGTCCACGTCTTTCTTCACGGTCGGATCGCTCATGGTCCGGCCGATCAGGCGCTTGATGGCGAAAAAGGTGTGGTCCGGGTTGGTCACGGCCTGGCGCTTGGCGGGCTGGCCGATCAGGCGCTCGCCGTCTTCCGTGAAGGCGACCACGGACGGGGTGGTCCGCATGCCCTCTGCGTTCTCGATCACTTTCGCCTGGTCACCGTCCATGACGGCGACGCAGGAGTTGGTGGTCCCAAGGTCGATCCCGATAACTTTGCTCATCGCGTGCGTCTCTCCTGTTTAGCGGCGGGGCGGGGCGGTGGTGAGAAGCCCGAAGCGCTTCCCTCTCGCCGGGAGCCGCCCCCCTATTGGCTCGCGTTCAAAATTTCAACAATTTGGTCTTCAAGCGACTGCTCTCGGACCCATTCGATCGTCTTCACTTTCACGACTTTGTGAAAAGCCATGCGTGTCATGGGGCGATTTAGGAAGGCGGGTGCGGGGACGCAAGGGCTGCTTACGCATTCAGGCGGTTATGCCGCCATATCCGGTGCAGTGAGAGCGCAACGCCGAGTATGAAGGGCGGCGTGAAGATGATCGGCGTACGGCGCGCCACGGCTTCAGGCAGAAACAACAGGTCGCGCACCCATATGTCATCAGGCGCGTCCGACAGGGCGCGAGCCCAGCTCTGGAAAATGCAATCGCCGTCATTGAGAAGCAGGCCCAGGCCAATCAGCACGGGAAAACCGATGAAGACCGGCAAGGCGCGACGCCCCTGGCCGGTCAGCGCAAACCGCCAGGCTCCGAGGATGCAGAGCACCGCCAGGGCATAGATCAGGGAATGCGCGACCTGCAGGACCAGAAGCATGGCGAGACCTAACGGCTCTCCACCTGCGGATAGGGCATGATCTCGTCCAGCGGCCGGGTGCGGCCGTCCGCCTCGACGATGCGGACATGCTTGCGCTTGAGGGCGCGCGGTTCGGGCACGCCGCAGGAATGGGCGATCATCTCCACATCCTTGATCATGGCCTTGGCGTATTCCGCGGCCTTCACCGACTTTTCTTTGGGCTGGAGCCCGCGCTGGAGCGATTTCTTGTGGGTGGTGACGCCCGTCGGGCAGGTGTTCTTGTCGCATTTGAGCGACTGGATGCAGCCGATCGAGAACATGAAGCCGCGCGCGGACACGACCGCATCGGCGCCCACCGCCAGCGCCCAGGCGACGCCGGCCGGGGTGATCATCTTGCCCGAGACAATCAGGCGGATGCGGTCCTTGAGCCCCTTGCGGATCAGGATGTCGCATACGAGCGGCAAGGCTTCGCGCACGGTCAGGCCCACATTGTCCATCAACGGCATGGGCGCAGCCCCGGTGCCGCCATCCGCGGAATCGATCGTGATGAAATCGGGCGCGCTCTCGATGCCGCGTTCCCAGATCTCGTCGCACAGCTCCTCCAGCCAGCCATAGGCGCCGATCACCGTCTTGATGCCGGCAGGCTTGCCGGTGACGCTGCGCACATGGGCGATAAAGTCCAGCAAGGAGCCATTGTCGAAGATTTCAGGATGGCGGTTGGGCGAAATGGAATCCTGCCCCTGTTCGATGCCGCGGATTTTCGCGATCTCCCGGGTCACCTTCTCGCCGGGCAACAGGCCGCCCTTGCCCGGCTTGGCGCCCTGGGCGAGCTTGACCTCGAACATGCGCACCTGCTCGTGAGCGGCGATCTCGCGCAGCTTGTCATCCGACATCAGGCCCGCCTTGTCGCGCACGCCGTACTTGGCCGTGCCGATCTGGAAGACGATGTCCCCGCCCCCTTCCAGATGCATCGGGCTCAGCCCGCCCTCGCCGGTATTCATCCAGATTCCCGCCTTCGCCGCGCCCAGCGACAGCGCCCGCACGGCGGGTTTTGAGAGAGCGCCATAACTCATTCCGGAAATATTGAAGACCGAGCGGGCGTGATACGGCTTTTCGCAATAGGGGCCGAACTCGCACGGCTGGGTCTCGGCCACATCCTGTTCCAGCACCGGATAGGCGCAATTGACGAACAGCACTGTTCCGGGCGGGGTCAGAAGCTTGGTCGACCCGAAGGGTATGATGTTGCCCGTGCCCCTGGACATGCGCGCCACGGCTTCACGCTCGGCGCGGTTGAAGGGCATTTCCTCGCGATCCAGGGCGAACATGTAGGCGCGGAAGAACTCGCCGAGCTTGATGAAGAGCGACCGGAACCGCCCGACGACCGGATAATTGCGGCGCACCGCATCGGCGGTCTGGGTGCGGTCAGCCAGCCATATGAGGACAATCAGGGCGGCAAAGAGCCCCACCAGCAGGATGAAGAGCTGCGCCATCACCCCCAGAACATCAAGCGCCCAGGACGGAACCATATCTAATCCCCTATAGTTGCGGTCGTGAGCCTATCGGGTTCAACGATAATGCTGAACCATGCTGGCGGCTATGTGAAAGCGTGTGATGACTCCATGATCGAAACGGCGGACGGCTTCAGACTGCTCAGCGGTCATTTTGACCGGCAGGCGCAATCGCGTCTCGCCGCCGAGGTGCTGGACCGGGTCGCGCGATCGCCATTGTATCAGCCCGCCATGCCGCGCACCGGCAAACCGCTGAGCGTGCAGATGACCAATCTCGGTCCGCTGGGCTGGATGACCGACAAGGTCGGCGGATACCGCTATCAGGAACACCATCCTGTGACAGGCGCGCCCTGGCCCGACATGCCCGAGGCGCTTCTCAAGCTGTGGCGTGAGGTGTCGGGCTGGCCCGATCCGCCCCAGGCCTGCCTTGTGAACTGGTACGGGCCGGACGCCCGGATGGGTCTTCATGTGGATGCCGATGAGGATGCGCAGGACGCGCCCGTCGTTTCGGTGTCCCTGGGCGACAGCGCGCGTTTCCGGCTCGGCGGTCCGGATCGCAAGGGTCCGACGCGCTCTGTGCGCCTCAATTCAGGCGATGTGGTCGTGCTGGGCGGCCGGAGCCGCCGGTTTCACCATGGCGTGGACCGGATCTTCGCCGGCAGCTCGACGCTGCTGCCTGAAGACTGGCGTCCGGGACGATTGAACCTGACTCTCAGACGGGTCCGGAACTAAATTTTCAAAGTTTCACGCTGTGGCCTTTTTTCCGCCTCGGTCTGAAACAAACTTCGGTGTTAAGCGTTTTTGCTGTGAGGCGCGCCAAAGCGTCATCAAGGGAGACTGGGTATGAAAAAGATTCTGATCACCATGATCGCCGCTGCGCCGCTGGCTCTGAGCGCCTGCGCCACCAACCAGGGCGTCCAGGGCGCCGGGATCGGCGCCGGCGTTGGCGCCGTCGCCGGCGCTGTCATCGGTAACAATGTGGGCTCGGGCAACGCCGAGACCGGCGCGCTGATCGGCGCGGGCGTCGGCGCCGCCGCCGGCGCAGCCTATGGCTGCTCGCGTCCGGGCGGTTGCGGCCATAACGCCAATAATCCGAACCATTCTGAACTGGTCTATGACCAGTATTCCAACCGGTACTACTATACTGATTACCGGACTGGCGCGACATTCTGGCAGAATGGCGAGCCGCGCACCCGCGCGCCGCGTCGCTAGGCCTGCGCCAAATCCAGAGAGAAAAGGGCGGCTCGATGAGCCGCCCTTTTTGTCATGCGGCCCGGCCGGGCAATCCCCGTGGCCGGAAAACACAGTTCGTCTGGATTACAATCTTCTCATGAAATGAGTTTCACTTGCACTCACAGGCTGTGCTCCTAGCGTCCTCCCCGATCATTCATTCCGGGGGACGCCATGTATTCAAATATTCTGACCAGTCTGGCTCTGCTGGTCGCCACACCGTCTGCGTCACCTCCGCCTGAACTGGCGAACGCCTTGAGGTCCGAGATCGAGGCCATGCGGCGGTCTTATGACGTTTCCGGGCTCGCGGTCAGCGTGGTCGAGGACGATCATGTCATCCTGTCTGAAGGCTTCGGGCGTTTTGAGGACGGCCCCGCAACCGAGGACTCCCGATGCGGACTGTTTTCCGCCACCAAGGCCCTGTCCGCTTTCACCCTCGCCTCGCTCGTAGAAGATGGCGCGATTGATCTGGATGCGCCTCTGGGCGAGCTGCTTGAGGAGAGCCCCGACATCTGGCGCGGTATCCCGCTCTGGCGGCTGTACAATCACACCAGCGGTCTCGCCATGATCGTCAACCGGGAGGCTTTCGGCGACATTGTCGAGGACCCCGAAGCGGGCAATGCCGAAATCTACGAGATTGTCCGGGACCTGCCGCTCGATTTCGAGCCGGGCGCCCACTCCCGGTACCAGCAAAGCGGTTATGCGGTGGCTGAAATGATCGCCGAAGCACGCCTGGGTCTGACCTGGCCGGTGCTGATGGATCAGCATCTGACCGGTCCGGCCGGGGCCACGCACACCGTTCAGGAGGCGCTGGCGAGCGGCGCCAAATCGGTCCCCATGATCAGCTCGGCGGGCGGTTATCTGACGACCGCGTCCGATATGGCGCGCATCTTTCAGGCCCTGAACGCTGGCGATATCGCAGAGCGCGCCTTTCTGGCCGATCTGCTGTCGGATCCGCGCTACGTCCAGGACGGATACGGGCTCGGCGTTATTCTTCAGGATGTCGCCGGCGAGCGGACCGTCGGGCATCGCGGCGGCGGCGCTCGGGCCAATCTGCGCTACGCCCCCGATGCAGGCCTTGGCGTGATGGCCTGCACGGATCAGGTCGGCAATCGCGAACTGACCATTCATGTGGCCGACATGGTAATGCGCGCGCTTCTGACAGGGCAGGCGCCGCGCCCCCATATCGCCAGCCTGCTCTATGACTCAGAGGACCGCTCGGCGCAGGTCCTGGTCAGCCTGTTCGAGCAGGAGTGGCATGATCCCGATACCCGCTATGGCTTTGACGGGGCCGAAGCCGTCATCAACGCGATGGGTTATGACCGACTGGAAGCAGCTCCGGACGAGGCGCGGACGCTCTTCGCCCTGAATGCCAGCACTTATCCGGACTCGGCGAATGTCTGGGATTCGCTGGCCGATGCGCAACTGGCGCTTGGCGAAGACGCCGCCGCGCTTGTGAGCATGCAGCGCGCGCTCAGCCTGCAGCCCGGAAATCCGTATTTCCAGGGCCGCGTCGCCGAACACGCGCCGGATTAAGGCTCTGCCTAGGCGCTGACGTCCACGCCGCCGCCGGTTTCACCGCCGCTTTCGGGCGGGGCGGCAGGGCCGGCGCTGACCACGACCATGGCGGCGCGCAGGGTGCGATCGCCGATCTTGTAGCCCGGCTGCATCACATGCGCGATCGCGCCCTTGGGCTGATCCGCCGGGATCTGTGCGGCGGCCTGGTGCAGGTTCGGATCAAGCGGATCGCCGGGGGCGGGCTCGACCTTCTTCACGCCATGACGCTCCAGCGTGGAATGCAGACGACGCTCGGTCATCTCCACGCCCTCCAGCAGCGTCTGGAGCGCCTCGCCGGCCTGGGCCTTGGCCTCATCGCTGATCGAGGACAGGGCGCGTGACAGATTGTCGGCCACGTCCAGCATGTCGCGGGCGAAGCCGCTGACGGCGTAGGCGCGCGTGTCCTTCACCTCGCGCTCGGCGCGCTTCTTGGTGTTTTCCATCTCCGCCAGCGCGCGCAGCAGCTGATCTCGCAGCTTGGCGGCTTCTGCAGCCGGGTCCGCCTCGTCGCTCGCGGGCGCGTCTTGTTCAACCTCGGCGGCCTGGGCCTCCTCGGCGTTGAGGTCAGCGTCTTCGGTTTCGGGGGTCTGGTTTTCGTTGCTCATGCGTGCGGTCATTCAAGGCTAGAGGGTTATCCGTCAACCCGGGAGAGTCACCCGGACGGGTGTTAGCGGGGGCTGGCCAGAAGACGGCCAACCAGTTGTGCGGTGTAATCCACAATGGGGATGATGCGGGCATAGTTCAAACGCGTGGGGCCGATTACCCCGATCGCGCCGATGATCTGGTTGTCCCGATTGCGATAGGGCGCGACGATCACCGACGAGCCCGAGAGCGAAAACAAGGGGTTTTCCGAACCGATGAACAGGCGAACGCCCTGGGCCTGCCGCGCCTCGTCCAGCAGGGACAACAGCCCTTCCTGTCGCTCGATATCGTCAAAGAGCATGCGGATGCGCTCGAGATCCTCCGCCGCCTCCACGCTTTCGAGAAGCCGTGACTGGCCGCGCACGATCAGGGTGCGCTGTTCGGGCCCCGCCCAGTCTGCAAGTCCGGCCTCCACCAGAGCCGAGGCGGCGCTGTCAAGCTGGGCCTGCTTGGCGGAGATTTCCTCGCGGATCGCGCTCAGCGCTTCTGACAGGGTCCGTCCGCGCAATCGCGCAGACAGGTAATTGCCCGCCTCGATCAGGGCCGCCGGCGGCAGGCCGGGCGGCGGACGCATCAGGCGATTCTCGACATTGCCGTCCTCGGTGACCAGCACCGCCAGTACTTCGGTGGGCGACAGATTGACGAATTCCACATGGCGCAGCGGTGCATCATGGGCCGGGCTGGCGACCAGCCCCGCCCCGCCTGCGAGGCCGGACAGGAGATTGGAGGCTTCGGTCAACACATCCTCGGGACGCTTGCCCACAGCGGATACGCGGCTGTCGATGGCGTGACGGTCATCGGCTTCAAGATCGCCGAGCTGCAGCAGCCCGTCCACAAACAGGCGCAAACCGGCATGGGTGGGCATGCGCCCGGCCGAAACATGGGGCGAGGCCAGAAGGCCCGCCGCCGTCAGGTCGGCCAGCGTATTGCGGATC
Organism: Oceanicaulis sp. HTCC2633; assembly: GCF_000152745.1. Classification (GTDB taxonomy): domain Bacteria; phylum Pseudomonadota; class Alphaproteobacteria; order Caulobacterales; family Maricaulaceae; genus Oceanicaulis. The sequence goes on along the minus strand of NZ_CH672428.1, from coordinate 2,166,113 downwards.
GAGGCGGGCGACAGGTTGAGGCCCGAGGTTTTCGACAGCGTGCGAGATCCCACCGGCTCTCCGGTGTCGAGATAGGTCTCCACCAGATCGCGAAAGATCGAGCGGGAGCGTTCATCGAGCGCCATCAGGCTTGAGGGTGAAGACGTCGAATGGGTCATGGCGCCTCAAGAGTTAGTGTCGCCCCTTCAGGAGCGCAATCGCCAAGATCGGGTGCAAAGCGCTTTGCGCGTCATGCCGGGCTCGGTTAACACAAGAGCCAAATCAGAACCTGGAGAACACCATGCGCCCTGAAGGCCGCCAACCTGACGCCCTGCGTCCGCTTAGCTTTGAAATGGGCTGGTCCCCCTATGCCGAGGGCTCGTGCCTGATCAGCTTTGGCAACACCAAGGTGCTGTGCACGGCCAGCGTCGAGGACAATGTGCCGCCCTGGCTGCGCGGTCAGGGCAAGGGCTGGGTGACCGGCGAGTATTCCATGCTGCCCCGCGCCACCCATCAGCGCACCCGCCGTGAAGTGCAATCGGGCAAGCCGTCCGGCCGCACCCAGGAAATCCAGCGCCTGATCGGTCGCTCGCTGCGCGCCGCCGTCGATCTCAAGGCGCTCGGCGAGCGCCAGATCGTGGTCGATTGCGATGTGCTGCAGGCCGATGGCGGCACCCGCACGGCGGCGATCACCGGCGCCTGGCTCGCGCTGAAAGCGGCCGTTGCGTATCTGATGGAAGAAGACGTTCTCAAGGCCGATCCGGTCATCGCCCAGATCGCCGCGGTCTCCGCGGGCGTCGTCAATGGCGACTGCGTCCTCGATCTTGAGTATGAAGAGGATCGTGTCGCCGAGACCGACGCCAATTTCGTGCTCACCTCCACCGGCGGGGTGATCGAGGTTCAGGCCACGGCGGAAGACGCGCCGATGACCCAGGAGCAGTTCGACCAGATCTTCGCGCTCGCCCGCAAGGGCGTCTCTGATCTGTGCGCGGCCCAGCTCAAGGCGCTCGGTCAGTAATTCGGGGGTCAGGCGGGCGGCCTAGTCGTCGTCCGCCTCGTCCTCATCGCCTTCTTCGAACACCAGAAGGTCGGCCGGCTGGCAATCGAGCTCCCGGCACAGCGCCTCGAGCGTCGAGAACCGGACGGCCTTGGCTTTTCCGGTTTTCAGAATCGACAGATTGGCCATGGTGATGCCGACGCGGTCGCACAGCTCGGTCAGCGACATCCGGCGGTCGAGCAGCATGCGGTCCAGGGTGACGCGAATGGGCATGAACTGATCCGCGCTCCCTTAAATCGTGAGTTTCTGTTCTTCACGCATGCGAGTGCCTTCGCGGAAAATTTCCGCCAAGACAAGCATGGCGAGCACAGCAAACCAGGCGCCCAGATTCAGGCTGAATTCGGGAACGACGCGCGCTCCGCCCTCGATGGGACGCCCCAGCAGGGTGATCATCAGGGACAGCACGCCATGCGCGCCGTAATGCAGGAGCTGATAGACGGCGATGCCGATGGCGATCGAGCGCAAATGATTGGAATTCTCTTCCACAAACGGATCGCCGGCGATCAGGGTCGCCATGATGCGGCGCAGACGGTCGACCACGAAGGTCACCGCGGCCAGCGCCATGATCGCAAGGGGAAGCGCCAGAACCACATCCATCGCCAGGAACTGGCGGATGCTGGCGGGCAGATCCGAGCCAAAGCCCAGAAGGCGGTACAGACCGCCAAACACAATGACGACGATAATGAGACTGGCCAGTCCCAATACCGCCCAAAGCAGATAATAGACGATGTCGAGGAGGATCTTCAGCAGTGAGGCCAGCGATCCCTGACCAAGCGTCTTCATGCGTCCCCCAGGGCGTTGCTATTCGGACCTTCAGCCGGGCGGCGAGACGTCTTCCGCAAGGGGAGGAACGGCGCGTCTCGTCTCACCCGGCCTACGATCCGGACCTTCATTAGCCGACCATCGAGGTGATCGCTGCGGCCATGCCGGCGAAAACACCTGCGACCAGAGCCAGATTGATCACCATCGCGATAGCGCTGTGACCGGCATTGTTTTTGGACCTGACCATCTCATACTCTCCTAAGTCTCTTGTTTGACCAACCAGTTTCCGAAGCCGTTCCGATCCTTGAGCGCCGGGGGTCTTCGGTGCGGCCGGGGTGTTTCCCCCTCGCCACGAGTATCTATGTAGACCACGCCCTATCGCTTCGCAACAAAAAAATATCGAAAATCGATATGAATTTTTCGAAAGGCGATATGCGCCAATGACAGGACAGCCCGAAATGACCCTCTTTTCAGCAGCCCCCAAATGGGCGATTGCGAGCCATAACAAAGGCAAAATCAAAGAGATAGCCGAGCTGATCGCCCCCTATGGGCTGGCTGCCGAAGGGGCGGAATCCCTGGGTCTTCCAGAGCCTGAGGAGACTGAAAAAACTTTCACCGGCAATGCGCTTTTGAAGGCGCGCGCGGGCGCCGAGGCCTGCGGACTGGTCTCTCTGGCCGACGATTCCGGGCTGGAAGTCACCGCGCTCGACGGCGCGCCGGGCATCTATTCCGCGCGCTGGGCCGGAGAGCCGCGCGATTTCCACGCCGCCATGGAGAAAGTGCGCCGCGAACTCGAAGCGAGGAACGCCACCGATTACAGCGCCCGCTTCGTCTGCGCTCTGGCGCTCGCCCATCCCAATGGCGAGACCCGCGTCTATGAAGGCGAGGTGCGCGGCCAGCTCAGCTTCCCGCCGCGCGGCGAGAAGGGCTTCGGCTATGACCCGATCTTCATTCCCGACGGCCATGAGCTGACCTTTGCGGAGATGGATCCGGCGATCAAACACGCCATGAGCCATCGCGCCCATGCCTTCAGACTGCTGGTCGAGGATATCTTCGGCGCATGATGTCCGCCCCCGCCCGTCTCGGCCTTTATGTCCATTGGCCCTATTGCGCGCGCATCTGCCCGTATTGCGACTTCAACGTCTACAAGGCCGCCCATGCGCAGCCTGAGGCGCTATTGGACGCCATGCTGAGGGATCTGGCGCACTGGCGCGCGCGTCTGGGCGCGCGGCCGGTCCATAGCGTCCATTTTGGCGGCGGCACCCCGTCGCTGATGGAGCCCTCCGCCATTGCGGCCATTCTGGAGCAGGCTGACGCCCTGTTCGGCCTCGCCCCGGGCGCCGAGATCGGGCTCGAGGCCAATCCCATGGAGCATGAGCGCTTTGAAGGGATTGCGACGGCCGGTGTGGAGCGCCTGTCGCTGGGCGTGCAGGCCCTTGATGATGACAGTCTCAAGGCGCTCGGCCGGGATCATGACGCCCGCACCGGTCTTCAGGCGCTTGAGTGCGCACAATCCCTGTTCAAGCACGTCTCCCTTGATCTCATCTATGCGCGCGAGAACCAGACCCCGGAAGGCTGGCGTGCTGAACTTGAAACCGCGCTGGGCTTCGGAACCGGGCACATGTCGCTGTATCAGCTCACCATCGAGCCGGGCACGGCGTTCGCGCGCAAGCTCAAGCGCGGCGCGCTCACGCCGCCTCCTGACGATGCGGCGGCGGACATGTACGCCCTGACCCAGGACGTCTGCGCCAGCGCGGGCCTGCCCTCCTATGAGATTTCCAACCACGCCCGCAGCGCCGCCGACCAATCGGTGCATAACCGGCTCTACTGGGAAGGCGAGGACTGGATCGGCATTGGTCCTGGCGCGCACTCGCGCGTGGGGGCGCACGCGTCAGGCGGACGCGGCGGCGCGGCGGCCCATCGCCGCCCTGAACACTATATGGAAGGCGTTCTGTCTGGTGACGGCCATGAGCGCGAAACGCTGGACGCCGAAGCGGAATTCATCGAGCGCCTGCTGATGGGAATCCGGCTGACAGGCAGCGGACTGGACGTCGCCCGGCTGCACGCCCTGACCGGGCTGTCGCCAGACGCCCAGGGGCTTGCGCGCATGACCGCCCAGGGGCTGATCAAGGCAGGCGACTCAGCACTCGTGCTGACCGAACGCGGCCGCGCCTTCGCCGACCATGTGGCCGAAACGCTGATCCCTGATTTCGGGGACTAGAACGCAGGCTCGTTCACCGGCTTGTCGGCATCGGTCTCGTCGGTCGGAACGGGCGGACCAAAGCGCTGCGGCGCCGGGTCCAGCACGCGGAAACCGCCGCCTCGCACCGTGTAGACGGCGAGCCCCCGCTCGATCGTCCCATCGGCGCGGAACCGGAACAGCCCGTCCACGCCCATGAAGCCATCCGGCGCGCCCAGCTGATCCGGGCCGTAACCGTTATCGGCCAGCAGCGCGGCCAGCGAGGCTGCATCATAGCCAAGGCCGGCGATCCGGGACGGCTCTGCGCCATAATACTGGGCATAGACGGTCTCGAACCGGGTGCGGGCTTCGGGATCCGGGCCGGCGAACCAGCCATTGGACAAGGCCGGTTCACGCGCCAGCGAGTTGTCGAGCCACTGGCCGGTGCCGATGAACTTCACCAGCAACGGATCAATGTCCTGATAGAGCAGGACCGGGGCCAGCATGCGCAGCTGATCGCCGCCTTCCGGCAGCAACACCACCTGGAAAGGAGAGGCGGGCGAGGGCGTCCAGTTCGCACCGCTCATGGTCGCCGCTTCGGCCGGATCCAGTTCTTCAACGCCATAAGAGGCCAGACGCGCGGCGGCTTCGGTCATCGCAGACACGCCGCCATCATAGAACTGGCTCGAAACCAGGCCCGTATCGAAGGTGCGCTCGACAAGCCGCGTTTCCGCGTCTTCCTCGTCGGAGACCGGCTCCTCGATCATGACGGTTTCGGGCATCGGATACTCGCCCAGAAGGTCCAAGATCGTTTGCGCATAAGCCGACTGGGTGACCTGGCCATAGGCGGAGGCCGGCCCGATGAAGGCGAACCGGGTCGCGCCCAGAGCGCCCACATATTCGGTGACGCGCCGCACTTCCTCATCCGGCGGAAAGCTGAGCTGATAGACGCCGTCGCCGGCGACCGCGCTGGACGAGGACAGGCTGAGCAGGGGCACGTCCGCTTCCCGGGCGACTTCGCCCGCCGCTGCGACGGCCTGCTGGAACAGCGGGCCGATGATCAGGTCGGCGCCATCGGAAATCGCGGACTGGGCGGCGCGGCGGGCGGTGTCCGGCGAGCCGCCGGTATCCTTGGGCAGCAGGACCAGATTGGAGTCCGCGCGCTCAAACACGGCAAGCTCTGCGGCGCGCAGCAATTGCGTGGCTTCATTGCGGGCGGCGGTCGAGGACGCGCTGAACGGCAGAAGCAGCGCCACGCGCACAATGTCGGGCTCTCCCTCGAGAAAGGCCGGCGTGTATCCGCGATCGGCAAGCTCGACAGGCAAGGTGGCGGGCGGCGGCGGGGCGCCGACCACAGGGCGGTCCGGAGCCGTCTGGATCGGAGTGGAGGGCGTTGACGCCGTACAGGCGCCCAGCACCAGCGCGCCGCCCAGAACAACCAGCCCTGCAAGGACTCGCGACGCACCCGTTTTGGATGTATTGTTTTCAACCATGACGGCCACCTTATCCCCCCGGCGAACGCTAACGCGGCCCGCCCCTGTCGGTGCAGAAGCTAACCGTCGACCGCGCAGGGGGCAAGCATGCGGACAGCGTGAGGCCGGACTGTGACGCAGGTCCGGGAACAGGCTGAACGCCGGGGGCGCCGAACCGAAGCCATCAGCGCGCTCTGGCTGCGTCTGAAGGGCTGGCGAATTCTCGACGAACGCGCTCGCACCGGGGTCGGAGAGCTTGATCTCGTCGCCCGGCGCGGCGGCGTTCTCGCTTTCATCGAGGTCAAGCACCGCCCCACCGTGGACGCCGCTCGTCTGGCCATAACCCCCAGACAACAGATGCGCCTGATCCGCGCCGCCAGCCTGTGGCGCAGCCGGCACGCCGGCATCGATCATCTTCAGCCCCGATTTGATGTCATGCTCTGGCCCGCTCAGGGCTGGCCGCGTCATATTCAGGGCGCCTTCTCGCTGGAGCATCGAGACCTTGATCGCCTGATCTAGCGCCGCTGTCGGCGGTAACGCCCGGTTAACCGTTTTCTCACGCCCGTCAGCTAGTCAGGGGTCCGGTCCTCAGCCCGAAGAAAGGCGCCTGTCATGCCTCTGGTCCGCATTGTCCTTCTGACGACCCTCAGTCTCGCCCTGACGAGTTGCGCCGCCTTTCAGCCCGGTCGCTCGGTCGGGCGACAGATCGACGACTTCAATGCGTCCGTCTCCCTCAAATCCTCCATGCTGCGCGCGGAAGGCTATGCCCTGAACGGGGTGGATGTGGAGATCACCGAAGGCGTGGCGCTTCTGACCGGCCACGCGCCGCGCGCCGAGGACCGGGTCTATGCCGAATGCCTCGCCTGGTCGGTTCAGAGCGTAAGATCCGTGTCCAACGAGATCGAGGTCGGCGGACGGCGCGGCCTCGCCAATGCGACGCGTGATGGCTGGATCACCCAGCAGGTGCGTTCGCGACTTGCCGCTGACAGCGCCATACGCAGTCTCAATTTCAACATCGAGACCCATTCCGGGGTGGTCTATCTGCTGGGCTTTGCGCGCGACAGCGCCGAAAGCGAACGCGCCGCCGCCCATGCCGCACTCGTGGACGGCGTGGAGCGCGTCGTGGTGCTGACCCGTTCCCCGGATGAAGCCGTCGACCTGCCCGCTCGCGGGGCGCAACAGGCCCGGGTCTGCGATCTGACGCCGGACGCGGCCGAATAGTTCGCGGCGGAAGTGTTAAGATTCAAACGATTGATAGCGCCCGCCTGGGGCGCGCTTGTCCATTTTTCCCCTGTGGGTTGACTGTTTGGCTTCATATATTCTATTAATGTTCTTGTTTTGAACGGCTCTGTTCCCGGCTTTGTGGATAACTCGCGTTAACCGTGTTTTTCGGCTGACCGTGTTCATTGAATGAGGGCGCCATGGGTATTCGCACCTTCTCTGCCGCCTTTGACGGCGCCCAGGCGCGGCTCGTCGATGTTCAGGTCCAGATTGCCGGCGGCCTGCCCAATTTCGTGATTGTCGGCCTTGCGGACAAGGCGGTAGCGGAAAGTCGTGAACGGGTTCGCGCCGCCTTCGCCGCCGTGGGGCTGTCCTTGCCGTCCAAGCGGCTGATCGTCAATCTGGCCCCCGCCGACCGGCCCAAGGAGGGCGCGCATTACGACCTGCCGATCGCGCTTGGGTTGATGGCGGCCATGGGCGTCCTGCCCACCGACATGCTGGCCGAGCATCTGGTCATGGGCGAGCTGGGTCTGGACGGCGCGCTCGCGCCCTCGCCCGGGGCCCTGCCCGCCGCCATGCTGGCCCAGGAACAGGATCTGGGTTTCATCTGTCCGGAAAGCTGCGGTCCGGAAGCGGCCTGGGCAGGGGGCGAACTGCCCATCCTCGCGCCTGCCTCTCTGATCCAGCTGGTCAATCATTTCAAGGGCGGGCAGGTGCTCTCCCGCCCCGCGCCAGGCGATCTCATCGAAGCCGGACCCTGCAAGGATATGCGCGATGTGCGCGGGCAGGAAACCGCCAAGCGCGCCCTCGAAGTCGCCGCCGCCGGCGGACACAATCTCCTGATGGTCGGCCCGCCCGGCGCGGGCAAGTCCATGCTCGCTGCGCGGGCTCCGGGCCTGCTGCCGCCCCTGACGCCACAGGAATTGCTGGAAGTCTCCATGGTGCAGTCGGTCGCCGGACTTCTGGACCGGGGACGCCTGTCGCGCAGCCGGCCTTTCCGGGCGCCGCACCATTCCGCATCCATGGCGGCGATGGTGGGCGGCGGGACGCGCATCCGGCCCGGCGAGGCCTCGCTCGCCCATCACGGCGTCCTGTTTCTCGACGAGCTGCCCGAATTTCACCCGCAGGTGCTCGACAGTCTCCGTCAACCGCTCGAAACCGGCGACATCGCGGTGGCGCGCGCCAATGCCCGCATCACCTTTCCGGCCCGGTTTCAACTGATCGCCGCGATGAACCCCTGCCGCTGCGGCTGGGCCGGAGAGAACGGACAGGCCTGCGCCCGCGGCCCCAAATGCGCCCAGTCCTATCAGGCGCGGGTCTCCGGGCCGCTGCTCGATCGGATCGATCTTCAGATCGACATCCCACCGGTCACCCCGGCCGATCTCGCACTGCCCCCAGCGCCCGAAGGCACAGCGGAGGCGGCGGCCCGCATCGCCAGCGCGCGCGCCATTCAAATGGAGCGCGGCGCGCTCAACGCCCATCTCACCGGCGAGGCCTTTGATCAATACGCCAGCCCGGACGAGCCGGGCCGCGCCCTGTTGCTCCGGGCGTGCGAAACGCTGGGCCTGACCGCCCGCGGCTATCACCGGATCCTGCGGGTGGCGCGCACGCTGGCCGATCTTGACCAGTCCGAACAGGTGCGACGCATTCATGTGGCCGAGGCGCTGAGCGCCAGACGCGCCAGCGCGAAGGGACAGGCGATCTCCGCGCCTGCCGCGCTGAAGACGGGCCAGAGCCTTTCGACGCTTCGTTAACACGCGGCGCGTAAACAGGGTTCATGGAGCGTGAATGGGATTCCGACACCAAGACGGCTTGCGCCCAACGCGCCCTTCTGGACGCGATGGCGGAGCTCGTGCTCGCCCGGGATTCCTCGGGCCGCGTCACCGAGGTGAACGCCGCATTCCTGAACGCCTTCGGCGGGTCACGTCAGGACTGGATCGGACGCTGGTTCGCCGTGGCGCCCGCCCCCAGCACAACCGGTCAACCGCGCCGTTATGACGCCGCCATGCGCACTCGCGCCGGGGCGGCCTGGATTGAATGGTCCGAAACCACCCTCGCCGATGGCGGCACAATCGCCGTCGGCCGCGATGTCAGCGAGGAAAGACGTGAACGCGCTGAAGCCAGTGAAGCCGCCCAGGGCAAGTCGGTCTTCTTCGCCTCGGTCACGCACGAATTGCGCACGCCCCTGTCGGGCGCCCTCGGCGCCGCCGCGCTATTGAAGGATAGCGGACTGCATCCCGATCAGGCCGCATACCTTGAGGCCGTCCGCTCCAGCGCCCAGCACGCGCTCAACCTCATCGACGACATTCTCGATCTGTCGCGCCTGGAGGCCGGTCGGCTGACCCTGCGTGCGGAACCCGTGGACTTGCGCGCGCTCATCGAGGACGCCTGTGAAATCCTCGCCACGCGCGCGGCCGAAAAAGGCCTGGCGCTGGCCCACGCCATTTCCTCTGACGTGCCCGCAGAGATCCGCGCCGACCCCGCTCGCCTGCGTCAGATCCTGTTCAATCTGGGCGGCAATGCCGTGAAATTCACTGAAACCGGAGGCGTGATCGTTCAGGCCAGCTATCATGACGGCGAGCTGAGCCTGATCTTCAAGGACACAGGCCCGGGCATTTCCAAAACGGATCAATCCACGCTCTTCAAGCATTTCGAACGCGGCGCCGCCGAACACAACGCCACGCCGGGCGCCGGCCTCGGGCTGGCCATGGTCAAGCGGCTCGCCGAAGCCATGGAGGGCGAGGTCGGGGTCAGCTCCGAACCCGGACAGGGCGCGACCTTCTGGACGCGCTTCCCCGCCCTGGCCCTCGCCCCGCCGCCCGAGGAACGGCCCTTGTCCGGACGGACGATCATCATCGCGTCCGACTCCGCCATAAGACGCGAAGCCCTGCGCCTGAAAGCGGAAGCCCTGGGCGGCGTCGCCCTGGAGACCGAAACCCTCTACGGCATCGAAACCCTGCTGGAAGACGCACAGGGCCCCGCCACGCTCATTCTGGACGCGGACTGGGCCGCGCAGGCGCCGGCGCTCAAGGAAACCGCGCCGCAATTGCGCATTCTCGTGCTCGCCGAGCCGCGGACCAAGGACCGTTTCACCCGCAAGGACGGACAGCCCGGCATTGATGGCTGGCTGGTGTCTCCGGTGCGGCTGAGCTCGCTCGCAGCCTATGCGCAAGGGCTTGAGCTTGAGGACGAAGTCGCGTCTGCGCCTGTGGTTCCCGAACGGGCGCTGGACGGGCTGACCGTGCTGGTCGCCGAGGACGATCCGGTGAACGCCATGATCGCCCGCACCGTGCTGACCCGGCTCGGCGCCGGTGTGGAGGTGGTCGACACAGGCCGCGCCGCTCTGGAAGCGGTGTCCGGCGGTCGGTTTGACGCCGCGCTTCTGGACATGCGCATGCCCGAGATGAGCGGGCTCGAGGCCGCCGCCGCCATTCGCAGCCTCAGGAGCCATGTTGCAGCCCTGCCCCTGATCGCGCTGACCGCGAACGCCACCGAGGACGACCGCGAGGCCTGCCTCACCGCCGGCATGGACGCCTTCCTGACCAAGCCCTTGCAGCCCCAGGCGCTGATCGAAACCCTCACCGGCTTGTGCGCCCCGCAAAACCGGGCCAGTTTCGGGTGATCTGACGAGGGAAAACCATGTCGCAGGACGTCACTCAGCCCCAGCGCAGCTGGCGGCAAACGGTCCGGGTGTATTTCACCCCGGTCATGCTTTCGATGATCGTGCTGGGCTTCGCCTCCGGCCTGCCGCTCTACATGGTGTTCCAGAAGCTGTCCTACTGGCTGCGTGACGCCGGGATCGAGCGGTCCACCATCGGCTTCTTCTACTGGGTGACCCTGTCCTACACCCTGAAATTCCTCTGGGCGCCGATCATTGACCGGGTGCAGATCCCGTTTCTCGCCAAGCTTCTTGGACCTCGTCGGTCCTGGATCGTCACCGCGATTTCAGGAACGGTGATCGCGCTGGTGATCATCTCCCAGACCGATCCGACCCAGGGGCTTGCCCCGGTCGCCATCGCGGCCTTGCTGCTGGCCTATTCCAGCGCGACGCTGGACGTGGCCATCGACGCCTGGCGCATCGAAAGCGCCCCCAATGACATGCAGGCGAACATGGCGGCTGGGTATTCGCTGGGATACCGCGTCGCCTATATGACGTCCGGATTGGGCCTCGCCATTTCCGAATGGGCGGACTGGAACTGGTCCTTCCTGGCCATGGCCGCCGCCATGGCGATCTCGGCGGGCCTTGTTTTCTTCATGAAAGAGCCTGCGACAGCTGCCTACAAGCACGCCCTGACCGGGTCGCTGCCTGAGAAGATCGTCAAGGCCGTCGTTGACCCCTTCCGACAATTCATCGGGCGTCTGGGCTGGTGGCTGTTGCCGGTGCTCATGCTGGTCACGCTCTACCGGATCAGCGATTTCACCATGGGCGTGATGGCCGCCCCGCTCTATTCCGACCTCGGCTTTGCCCGCGACGCCGTGGGCGGCATTCAGGGCGGGCCGGGCCTCATCGCCACCATGACGGGCCTGTTCCTGGGCGGCATCGCCAGCATGCGGTTCGGCATGATGCGCGCCCTGGTCATCGGCCTGGTGATCACGCTGATCACCAATGGCGCCTATGCCTGGCTGGCCGCCACGGCGGGCCCTGACGATCTGGGCAAGCTCACGATTGCGGTGGTCGGTGACAATCTGGCGGGCGGCTTCGTGACGACGGTGTTCATCGCCTACCTCTCGAGCCTGGTGGACCCGGAGAACGCGGCGACCCAGTACGCGCTTTTAAGCTCGTTCTACGCCCTCCTGCCGAAATTCATGGCGGGCTTTTCCGGCGTGCTGGCCGATCAGGTAGGCTGGGTGTGGTTCTTCATCCTCACTGCAGGCTGGACCGTACCGGCGGCATTCCTGTTGGCGCTGGTGCTGGGCTGGGGCCCGGCGGCGGCGAAGGGGCAGTTCAAGTTCGCCGAGCGCCGGACCACAGAAAACAGCTCTGAAGGCGCAGAAGACGGCAAGGCGGAGTAACTACTCCGCCGCCTTCTCCGCCCGCTCTTCTGACAGGTCGTGCGCGGCCAGGGCTGCGAGCGTGAGAATGTCGTTCACGCTGGCGCCCAGACGCGCGATCTGCACCGGCTTCTCAAGCCCCACCAGCATCGGACCCAGCACGGTGGCGCCGCCCGCGGCGCGCATCAGCTTGGTGGCGATGGAGGCCGAGTGGATGGCCGGCATCACCAGCACGTTCGCCGGGCCTGACAGGCGCGAGAACGGATAGAGGCGACGGTGATCGGGGTCGAGCGCCACATCGGCGTTCATCTCGCCCTCGTACTCGAAATCCACGCCCCGCTCATCCAGATAGCTGACCGCCTTCTGGATCGCGTCGGCGCGATCGCCCGACGGATTGCCGAAGGTGGAATAGGACAGGAAGGCCACGCGCGGGGTGACGCCGAAGCGTTTGGCGGCTGCGGCGGTCTCCACCGCAATATCCGCCAGCGCTTCGGGGCTGGGGAATTCCGTGACGTTGGTGTCGGCGATGAAGAGCGTGCGGCCGCGCGACAATACGAGGCTCATCCCCATCACGCGTTCGTTCTCGGCGGTGTCGAGCACCAGCTTCACATCGCCCAGCGCCTGGGCGTAGTTGCGCGTCACGCCCGTCACCATGCCGTTGGCGTCTCCCAGCGCCACCATGCAGGCGGCGAAGACGTTCCGGTCGTTGTTGACCAGACGCTGCACGTCCCGGCGCAGATAGCCCCGGCGCTGCAGGCGCTTGAACAGGAAGTCGGCATAGTCCGCATTCTTGTCCGACAGGCGGGCGTTGACGATGCGGATGGCGTCTGACTGAACGCCCAGAAGCCGCATGTTTGCGTGAACCGTCTCTTCGCGACCAATGAGGATCGCCTCGCCCAGACCCTGGTTCTGGAACGCGTAGGCGGCGCGAATGACCGACGGCTCCTCGCCCTCGGCGAAGACAATGGTCTTGGGCTCGCCCGCACGCACATCGTCATGAATCGATTGCAGGATCGCGGCCGTCGGGTCGAGACGGCGCGCCAAAGCGGCCTTGTACTGATCCATGTCGGCGATGGGCTTGCGCGCCACGCCGGAATCCATCGCCGCTTGCGCCACATAGGGCGGCACATGGCTGATCAGGCGCGGATCGAACGGGGCGGGGATGATGTAGTCCTTGCCGAAGGTCGGGCGCGCGCCGTGATAGGCGGCGGCCACTTCATCAGGCACATCCTCGCGCGCCAGCTCGGCCAGGGCCTGGGCGGCGGCGATCTTCATGTCTTCATTGATGGTGCGCGCGCGCACATCCAGCGCGCCGCGGAAAATATACGGAAAGCCCAGCACATTGTTGACCTGATTGGGATAATCAGATCGGCCCGTCGCCATGATGGCGTCAGAGCGCGCCTCGCGCACCTCTTCGGGGGTGATCTCGGGGTCCGGGTTCGCCATGGCGAAAATGATCGGATCAGCCGCCATGGAGCGGACCATTTCCTTGGTCACCGCGCCCTTGACTGACAGGCCGATAAAGCAGTCTGCGCCGCTCATCGCCTCTTCCAGCGTGCGCGCCTCGGTATCGGCGGCATGGGCGGACTTCCACTGGTTCATGCCGTGGTCGCGGCCCTTGTAGATGACGCCCTTGGAATCACACAGGATGGCGTTGTCATGCTTGACGCCCATCGCCTTGATCAGCTCCAGCACCGCGATGCCAGCAGCACCCGCGCCGTTCACCACGACCTTGAGCGTGGTGATGTCCTTGCCCGAGAGTTCGCAGGCATTGATGATGCCGGCGGCTGAAATAATGGCGGTGCCGTGCTGGTCATCGTGGAAGACGGGAATATCGAGATATTCGCGCAGCTTCTCCTCGATGATGAAGCAATCGGGGCCCTTGATGTCCTCGAGATTGATGCCGCCGAAGCTGGCGCCAAAGCGGCGCACGCATTCGATGAAGGCTTCGGGATCGCTCTCATCCACCTCGATATCGATGGAATCCACATCGGCGAAGCGCTTGAAGAGCACCGACTTGCCTTCCATCACCGGCTTGGACGCCATGGCGCCCAGATCGCCAAGGCCCAGAATGGCGGTGCCGTTCGAGATCACCGCGACCATATTACCCTTGGAGGTGTAATCGTAGGCGAGGTCGGGATCCTCGGCGATCGCCTTCACCGGCGCGGCCACGCCCGGGCTGTAGGCCAGCGACAGATCGCGCTGGGTCGCCATGGGCTTGGTGGCGGACATCGCCAGTTTTCCGGGCTTGGGATAGCGGTGGAAGTTCAGGGCTTCTTCGTCATCGACGCGTGAACGGCGGTCAGTCATGTCTGGCTCGGAAAACAAGGGATGTGGACAGGTATGAATAAGCACACTAGCCGCTTCGCGGCAGACAGCAAATCACGCGCTGTCACACTTGCGGCGGACGTTGGCGCAGTTAACTTGCGCGCATGACTCGCCATGCTGATCCCGCCGCGCTGAACGCTCGCGCCTTCCCCACCTCCGAAGGCGGCACGCCCATGATGGTGCAGTTCCTGGAACTGCGCGCGGAAGCGCCGCTGGACGCCTTGCTGTTCTATCGCATGGGCGATTTCTACGAGCTGTTCTTTGACGATGCCGTGCGTGCGTCCGAAGCGCTCGACATTGCGCTCACCAAGCGCGGCGAGCATCAGGGCGAGCCGGTCTCCATGTGCGGCGTGCCGGTGCACAATGCCCAGATCTATCTGTCGCGCCTGATCAAGGCGGGCTTCAAGGTCGCCGTGGGCGAGCAGCTCGAAGACCCCGCCGAAGCCAAGAAGCGCGGCGCGAAATCGGTCGTCCGGCGCGGCATCACCCGCATCGTCACCCCCGGCACGCTGACCGAGGATGATCTTCTGGACGCCCGCGCCGCCAACCGCATCGCCGCCATGACGCGGCTGGCGTCCGGCGAGGCCGCGCTGGCCTGGGCGGACGTGTCCGATGGCGAGTTCGCCGCCATGAGCGTGGATGCAAACGGGCTGGAAGCGGAACTGGCCGCGCTCAACCCGTCCGAAATCCTGTGCGCGGATGAGGACGCCAGGCTCGCCAGTGAGCTGGCGCCCCACGCCGTGATCACCCCCCGCGCCAGGGCGAAGTTTGATTCCGGCGCGGGCGAACGTCGCCTCAAGCAACGCTTTGAGGTGCAAAGCCTTGATGGCTTCGGCGCCTTCTCAAAAGCCGAGCTGTCCGCGCTCGGCTCGCTCCTTGATTATCTCGAACTCTCCCAGGCCGGCGCGCCGGCGCGCCTGCGTCCGCCGCAAAGCCTACCGTCGGGCGCAGCCATGGTCATCGACCCGGCGGCGCGGATGAGTCTCGAGATCGACCGCACCCTGCAGGGCTCACGCAAGGGATCGCTGATCGACGCGATTGATCGCACCCTCACCGCACCGGGCGCGCGTTTGCTGGCCGACCGACTGGCGCGTCCGTCCATGAGCCTGCCCGAAATCCATGACCGGCTCGATGCGGCGCAATACTTTCTGGAAAACCGCAGCCTGCGCGAACAGACCCGCGAGCGGCTGAAAGCGGCGGGCGACCCGGCGCGCTGCCTGTCACGGCTCTTGCTGGGCCGGGGCGGTCCGCGCGATCTCGCCCAGCTCTCCCGCGCGCTCAAGGAAGGCGAGAAGCTGATCGCCGGGTTCGCCAAGGATCCGCTGAATGCGCCGCCCGCCCTGATCGACCGCGCACTGAACGCCCTGTCGCTGGCGCAGAATCCCGAGCTTGCGAGCCTGGTGCAGGAGACCAGTCAGGCGCTGGTGGCCGAACCCCCGCTTCTGGCGCGCGATGGCGGCTTCATTGCGCCGGGCTGGACGCCTGCGCTGGATGAAGCGCGCAAGCTGCGTGACGACTCCCGCCGCATCGTGGCGGGCCTGCAGGCGACCTATGCCGAGCAATCGGGCGTCAGCGCGCTCAAGGTCAAGCACAACAATGTGCTCGGCTATTTCATCGAGGTGAGCGCCAAGAACGCCGACGCGCTGATGGGCGATGACGCCTTCATCCACCGCCAGACCATGGCGAACGCGGTGCGCTTCTCCACCCCGGAGCTGGGCGAGCTGGAAGCCAAGATCGCCCAGGCGGGTGAGCGAGCTTTGGCGCTGGAGCTTGAAATCTTTGAGGCCTTCCGCAGCCGCATCGAGGCGCTGGACGCCCCGATCCGCCGCGCCGCCGAAGCGCTGGCGAGCCTTGATGTGGCCGCCGCGACCGCGCATTGGGCCGAGGAAACCGGCGCCGAGCGTCCGCAGGTGGAAGACAGCCTCGCCTTTGATATCGAGGGCGGACGTCACCCGGTGGTCGAGCGGGCGCTGGAACGCTCGGGCGAAGGCCGCTTCACCCCCAATGGCTGTCATCTGGATGGCGCGGGGGGCGAGCATCCGCGCCTGATGCTGGTCACCGGGCCGAACATGGCGGGTAAATCCACCTTCCTTCGGCAGAACGCGCTGATGGCGATCCTGGCGCAAGCCGGGCTCTATGTGCCCGCCAAATCCGCGCGCATCGGCCTTGTGGACCGCTTGTTCTCGCGCGTCGGGGCGGCGGACGATCTGTCACGCGGTCGCTCGACTTTCATGGCGGAGATGATCGAGACCGCCGCCATCCTCAATCAGGCCGGGCCGCGCGCGCTGGTGATCCTGGATGAGATCGGGCGCGGCACCGCCACCTTTGACGGCCTGTCCATCGCCTGGTCGGCGGTGGAGCATCTGCACGAGGTCAATCGCAGCCGGGCGCTGTTCGCGACGCACTATCACGAGCTGACGCGCCTTGCCGAAGAGCTCGATGCCGCGGGCAATAGCTCCCTCAAGGCCAAGGAATGGAAGGGCGAGCTGATCTTCCTGCACGAAGTGCAGAAAGGTCCCGCCGACCGCTCTTATGGCGTCGAGGTCGCCAAGCGCGCCGGTCTGCCCAAGGCGGCGGTCAAACGCGCGCAGGAGATTCTGGACCGCCTCGAAAGCGATGATGCGCCCGCCGCGGCGCTGGCCGATCTGCCCTTGTTCTCCGCCCTTAGCGTCGAGCCGGAAACCAAGCCCAGCGAGGTTGAGGAACGGCTGAAAGGCATTGATCCGGACAGCCTGACCCCGCGTGAGGCGCTGGACGTGCTGTATGCGCTTAAGGCCTTGAGCCAAAACTAAGGCTGACGCCGCCTTCGCACTCGCATAAAATCAAATCATGCGACCCACCACACTCCCTGCGAGCCTTGATGGCCTGCGCCTGCGCGCCGAGCTGTCCGCCGCCACCCGCGACGGCTGGGACAAGCCCGCCAATCGCCAGCTCGCCATGACCCGGCTCAAGCGCTATCTCGACAAGGGGCGGGCGCTGGCCAATACGCGCCTGAATGGCGCGGAGGGCGGTCTCGAAGCCGCGCGCACTTGGTCGGGCGTAATGAACGCCGCCCTGCGCGCCTTGTTTGATTCCATCATCTCCGATCACACCGAAGATGCGATTGAAGGCGTCGCCCTGTGCGCTCTGGGCGGCTATGGCGCGGGCGAGCTGGCGCCCCAGTCTGATATTGATCTGGTCTTTCTGACCTCTGACAATCCGCCCGACTATGTTCAGACGGTGATCGAGCAGACCCAGTACGCCATCTGGGATGCCGGCCTGCAGATCGGCGGCGGGGCTGTGCGTACGCTGGATGAAGCCATCGCACTGGCGAAAGAGGACCTCTCCGAACGCACGGCCTTGCTCGATCTTCGGTCCATCTCCGGCGATATCCGGCTGGTGCGCCAGATGCACACCCGTTTTGATGAAGAAATCCGCATCAAGAACGATGCCGAATTCGCCGCCGCCAAGCTGGCCGAGCGCGACGAGCGTGTGGATCGGCAGGGCGACAGCCGCTATGCGGTCGAACCCAATATCAAGGATGGCAAGGGCGCGCTGCGCGACCTTCAGACCCTGCGCTGGCTGGCGCAAATCCTTTATGGCGACGATGCGCTGGAACGCTGGGTCGTGGCGGGCCTGTTCTCCATTGACGATGTGAAGCGCTATCTCAGCGCGGCGGATTTCTTCTGGACCGTGCGCTTTCACCTGCATGCGCTCGCGGGCCGCAAGGATGACCGTTTGACCTTTGACCTGCAGCCCGAAATCGCGCGGCGCATGGGGTTTGAGGACACCGACGACCAGCTGGGCGTCGAAGCCTTCATGCGCAGCTATTTCCTCAAGGCCATCGATGTCGGCGCGCTGACGCGGTTGGTCTGCGCCAAACTCGAAGCGGATGAGCTGAAGGACCCGCCCGGCGGGCGCTTCCTGCCCGCTGACGGCGTCGCCAATGAGGCGGAGCTCGCTGAGCGCGGCTTCATCCTGCACGCAGGCCGGCTTGATTTTGCGGACCCGCAGGCGCCCGAAACTGATCCGGTGATGATGCTACGCCTGTTTGAAAAGGCCGCCGCGCGCCATCTCGACCTGCACCCGGACGCCGTCGCCGCCATTGGCCGCGGCCTTCGGCAGATCGACAATCGCTTCCGCACCGATCCGCGCGCCGCGCGCAGCTTCTTTGCGGTGCTGATGGATGCGGATGATCCGCGCATCATCCTGCGCGCCATGACCGAGGCGGGGCTTCTGGGCGCCTATATCCCCGAGTTTGGCGACATTGTCGCCCGCACCCAGTTCAACATGTATCACCGCTTCACGGTGGACGAGCACACGCTGAACGCGCTGGGCCTGTTGCGCCTGCTCGAACAGGGCAAGCTCAACGCTGACCACCCGCTCGCCTCAAAACTCGCGCCGGAAATCCTGCATCGCCGGGCGCTGCATCTGGCGGTGCTCTTGCACGACACCGGCAAGGGCAAGGGCGATCAGTGCATTGAGGGCGGGGAGAACGCCCGTCAGGTCTGCCCGCGTCTGGGGCTCGATGACCACGAAACCGATCTCGTGGCCTGGCTGATCGAGAACCATCTTGAAATGAGCGATGTGGCCCAGCGCCGGGACCTGTCGGACCCGCGCACTGTGCTCGATTTCGCCGAGAAGGTCGGCACCATGGACCGGCTGAATCTGCTGACGGTGCTGACCGTGGTCGATATCCGGGCCGTGGGTCCGGGCGTGTGGAATGGCTGGAAAGCCCAACTGCTACGCGATCTCTATCAGGCGACCGCCGCGGTCCTGAAAGGCGGGGACCGGCGCGATGAAGCCGAGGCCCGCGCACGTCTGGCCGAACGCGCAGCACTCGCGCGCAATTCTTTCCATGAAGCGCTGTCGCGGATCGATCCTGACTTCACGCGTATCTGGACCGAGGTGCTCGATCACTCCTACTGGCTGGCCTTTGGCGAGGATGACCGCTTCCGCCACGCCGCCTTCGCCCGCGCCGCGTTCGAACGCGGCCAGGCGACGAGCGTTGGCGTGCGCACCGACAAGCGCCGATCAGCCACCGAGGTGATGGTGCTGACGCCTGACCGGCATGCCCTGTTCGCTGACATCGCAGGGGCCCTGTCGCGCGAGGGCGCGAACGTTGTGGGCGCGCAGGTGACCACGACATCAGATGGTCGTGCTTTTGACGTTTTCTACGTGCAGGAACAGGGCGGCAAACCGTTCGGCTGGTCTGACAGCTATATCCAGGACCGCCTGCGCGACGCCGTTCAGTCCGCCGCCGAACACGGCCTATCCAGCAAGGACGCCCGGCCCATGCTCAAACCCCTGCGCCGCCGCGAAGCCGCCTTCACGGTCACGCCCTCGGTCAATCTCGACCTTGAGGCGTCCGATGACGCGCTGGTGATCGAGGCGACCGGACGCGACCGGCCGGGCCTCTTGCATGCACTGGCGAAAACACTCTCCGACATCGGATTGTCGCTGGAGGCGGCGCGCATTGACGGCTATGGAGAACGGGCTGTCGACACCTTCTATGTCACGGAAAACGGCCACAAACCCTCGGGCGACGCCCGGCTGGCGGGGATCAAGGTGCATCTGATGAACGTACTCGCCGGCGCCGAGGAAGCGGTCGCGGTCCACCGCGCCAAACAGGGCCTCGTCTCCACGCCCGCCAGCGCAGGGCGCTAGACCATGCGTCTGTTGCGCTCCTCTGCGGTTGTGGGCGGGTTCACCCTGCTGAGCCGGTTCTTTGGCGTTACGCGCGATATTCTTCTGGCCGCGCGCTTGGGCGCCGGGCCGCTGACTGACGCGTTTTTCACGGCGCTGACCTTCCCCAACCTGTTCCGGCGCATCTTTGCAGAAGGCGCGTTCAACTCCGCCTTCATCCCGCTCTATGCCCGCCGGCTGGAGGGCGAGGGCGCCGCGGAGGCCGACCGCTTCGCCAGCGAGGTCCTGTCCGTGCTGACCGTGTCCGTGCTCGGCATTGTCGTGCTGGCGCAGATCGTCATGCCCTGGCTGATGTATCCGCTGGGACCGGGCTTCATCAGCGATCCGGACCTGTTCGCCTTCGCCGTGCTGATGACCCAGATCACCATGCCCTATCTTCTGTGCATGTCGATGGCGGCGATGATTTCGGGCGCGCTCAACTCTCATGCCCGTTTCGCCACCGCAGCCGCGGCGCCCATCCTTCTGAACGTGGTGCTGATCAGCGTGCTGCTGTTCGCGCCCGGAGAGCGCCGGGACCTGGCGCTGTGGCTGTCGATCGGCGTCACGGTCTCGGGCGTGCTCCAGACGAGCTGGCTGTATGTCACGGCGCGCCGCGCGGGCATCCGGCTCACCTTCCAGGCCCCGCGTCTGACCTCGGGCGTCAAGCGCCTGATCGTCCTGGGCGTGCCCGGCGCAGCCGCCGCCGGCGTGACCCATGTCAATCAGCTGGTCTCCGGCTCCATCGCCACCCTTCAGGAGGGCGCCCGATCCTGGATCTATTATGCGGAACGGCTCTATCAGCTGCCGCTGGGCGTGATCGGCATCGCCATGGGGGTGGCGCTTCTGCCGGCCCTGTCCAAGCGCCTGCGCGCCGGCGATGACGCCGGCGCCATGGGCGGCCAGAACCGCGCGATCGAGATCTCCATGGCGCTGACCCTGCCGGCCGCCGCCGCCCTTCTCGTGATCCCGGACCCGGTCGTGGCCGGCCTGTTCCAGCGCGGCGCCTTTGACGGGTCAGACACCGCCCGCACCGCCCTGGCGCTGGCGATCTACGCGGCGGGTCTGCCCGCCTTCGTGCTGATCAAGGTGTTCGCGCCGGGCTTCTTCGCCCGCGAGGACACGCTGACGCCGATGAAGTTCGCCGCCGCCTCCATGGTCGTGAACCTGCTGGTCGGCGTGGCGCTGTTCTTCGGGCCCATGGGCTATGCCGGCCTGGCGCTCGGAACCACGCTGGCGGGCTGGCTGAACGCCATCCTGCTGGGCGGGACCTTGGTGCGTCGAGGGCAATTCATTGCTGACCCGCGCCTGAAACATCGCCTGTCCCGGATCGTTCTCGCCTGTCTCGTGATGATGGCCGCGCTCTGGCTGATCGTGCGTTTCGCCGAGGCGCCTGTCACAGCGGCCCTCGCCGCGCCGCTGGGCGCCGCCCTGACCGCGCTGGTCTGGATGGGGGTTCTCGTGGTCTCCGGTCTCGCCGTCTTCGTGGCGTCCACCCTGTTGCTGGGCGGGCTGCGGCCGCAGGAATTGCTGGGCGCGCTCAAGCGTGATCCGGGCGCCGCGGTCACTGAACAGCCCCAAGTCGGCACGGACGCTTGAGGCCCGGGCGCGCGCGCTTTAAGACACAGCCTTCCTCGACCCTTGTTCTCTAGCGGAAACTCCCATGACTGACGCGACGCCCGCCTATTCCGGCCCTGAACGCATTCTGTCCGGCATGCAGCCCACAGGCGGCCTGCATCTGGGCAATTATCTGGGCGCGCTGAAGAACTGGGTGCCGATGCAGGACAGCGGCAAGGAATGCTTCTTCTGCGCCGTGGACATGCACGCCATGACGGTGGAGTACGATCCCGCCGTATTGCCCGACCGGGTGCGCGGCGTCGCCGCCGCCTATATCGCGGCAGGCGTCGATCCCAAGCGCAGCGCCATCTTCGCGCAGTCCGCCGTGCCCGAGCATGCCGAGCTCAACTGGGTGCTCCAGTGCGTGGCCCGCATGGGCTGGATGGAGCGCATGACCCAGTTCAAGGACAAGGCGGGCTCCGGCAAGGACGCCGAACGCGCCAGCGTGGGCCTGTTCACCTATCCGGTGCTGATGGCGGCGGACATCCTGGTCTACAAGGCGACCCATGTGCCGGTGGGCGATGACCAGAAACAGCATCTGGAGCTGGCCCGCGACATCGCCGCCCGCTTCAACCGCGATTTTGGCGGCGACGAGATCATCCTGCCCCAGCCCGAGCCGGTGATCCTGCCGACCGGCGCGCGGATCATGTCGCTCAAGGACGGCACGAAGAAGATGTCCAAGTCCGACCCCAGTGATAATGCCCGCATCAATCTGCACGACGATGCGGACACGATCGCGCGCAAGATCAAGAAGGCCAAGACCGATCCCGAGCCTCTGCCCGAAACCGCAGAGGGCCTCAATGATCGCCCCGAGGCGAAGAACCTTGTGGGTCTCTATGCGGCGCTGACCGGCCAGTCCGTGGCGGACGTTCTGGGCGAATTCGGCGGGCAGGGCTTTGGCGTGTTCAAGCCAAAGCTGGCCGAGGCGGCAGTGCAATACATCGCGCCTGTGAGTGAGGAATATGCCCGCCTGCTCAATGACAAGAGCGAGATCGACGCGGTGCTCAAGGACGGCGCCGAGCGCGCCCGCAACGCCGCCCGGCCGGTGATGGCGGAAGTGAAAAAACTGATCGGCTATTGGGGCGCCTAATCGCCGCAGGCCGTACGCTTGCGCGGCTTGAAAAAACTCGCCATCTCTAGGCGAACCGGGATCGGGCGGGGTGCATCACCTCGCTCGTCTCATATGGAGAGATGACATGTTCAAACGCGCCCTTCTTGCCTGTGCTCCGCTTGGCCTTCTGACGCTCGCCGCCTGCTCGCCCGCCGAAGAGGCGCCGGTGAGCAACGAGCCGGCCGAATACGCCGTGATCGAAGGCTGGGTGCGCAATCCGCTGGGCGGCCGCGACGTCACCGCCGGCTTTGTCACCCTCACCGCCGGCGCGCCGGGCGGCCAGCTCGTGGGCGCCTCCACCGAAGAAGCGGACGCGGTGGAGCTGCACACCATGGCCATGGATGGCGCGGTCATGCGCATGCGCCATGTGGACAGCCTCGACATTCCCGCAGGCGGCGCGATGAGCCTTGCACCGGGCGGCGACCACATGATGATCTTCGGCGTGAACCCTGAAGACCTCGAAGACGGCGAAATGACCCTGACGCTGGAATTCGCTGACGGCGAAACCCTCACCGTCACCCTCCCCGTCCGCGACGCCGCCCCCGAGCTTGATCCCGAGATGGGCGCGATGAGTCATGACGGTCACGAGATGGCGGATGAGGGTGAAACCGGAGCCTCTGATCCTCAAGATCCCGAGCCCGAAGATCACGGTCACTAGCGCAATCATCCCGCTCCTGAACCAAAAAGCCCCGGCCGATGGCCGGGGCTTTTTCGTATGAGTGGAGTTTCGTTCGAGAGTGGACAAACTCTAAGCACCAGGGAACACTGGCGCTTTATAATTCTAGAGCGCTCCTATGACTAAGGTCATTCTCTCCCAACGCGACGATAGCGGATACGAGGACGTACCCGGATCGCTCTATCATTTCCCAAAGCAGTATCTTCGAGCGGCTCAGGAAGCTGTTGGCGATGAATGCATCTTTTACGAACCGCGACGCGGAGAAGGTGGAGTCTCTACAGGTCGGCAAGCGTATTGGGCCTCCGCAATGATTCGTAGTGTCTTCCCTGACCCCAATCGGGCAGATCATTTCTACGCCGAGCTCGCGAACTTTCTTCCGTTTGTAAGTCCAGTTCCCTTCCGTCGGGGTGATGGCCAATTTTGGGAGTCAAAACTCTCGCGTGAAGATGGGGGCGTCAGTAAGGGCGCTATGGGAATCTCCATTCGCAGAATACCCGATGACGAATTCGCTCTCATTTGGACAGCAGGTTACGCGGAGGTGATAGGCGCAAATGACGATGACCAAGCTCCCGCGCAGCCCCTTTATCAAGTCGCAGAAGAGCAAGCCGAGTTTGAACGCCCGATTGTCTCTCAACTGTCCAATCGGCCTTTCCGGGATCGTGTCTTCGCGCAGCAAGTGCGCAATGCCTACGACGCGCGCTGTGCCGTCACGGGGCTGAAGATTATCAATGGCGGGGGCCGCGCCGAGATGGAGGCTGCCCATATCCAGCCCGTCGCTTCAAATGGACCGGATACCGTCAGAAATGGCCTCGCCCTCTCGCGCACAGTCCATTGGATGTTTGATCGAGGCCTGATCAGCGTCGATGACGACTTCAAGCTTTTAAAGGCGAAGGGCAGAATTCCCGACGGAGCCGAACGCCTGTTCGAGCCGAGCGGCTATATCCATGTTCCCGATGATGAGCGCTCGAGGCCTACGCCACATTTCTTGCGCTGGCATAGAGAGAACTGCTTCAAGGGCTAAGCCGTGATGACCCTTCAGGAATGGATCCAAGCGTCTGAGAACCTGCTTAAGCAGCACTATTGCCTCGCACTCTCTGATGCTGGTTTTGAACCCTCAGATCTAGAGCGGGCTTGGAATGACGGAGAAGTGCCAGCCGAATACATCCGTCGTATGGCGCTCAAATTTGACCTCACATCCAAGGCTGACCTTGGGTTCTCATGACCATAAAAAAAGCCCCGGCCATCGGCCGGGGCTTTTTCTTTGTTCGCACAGCGCTCGGCGCCTAATCATCATCCATTTTCAGCGCCGCGATGAAGGCTTCCTGCGGGATTTCGACATTGCCGTACTGGCGCATCTTCTTCTTGCCGGCCTTCTGCTTTTCCAGAAGCTTGCGTTTCCGGGTGGCGTCGCCGCCATAGCATTTGGCGGTCACGTCCTTGCGCATGGCCGACAGGGTTTCGCGCGCGATCACGCGGCCGCCAATGGCGGCCTGGATCGGGATCTTGAACATGTGCCGGGGGATCAGCTCTTTCAGCTTCTCGCACATGGCGCGACCGCGCATGTCGGCGCGCGAGCGGTGCACGATCATCGACAGGGCGTCCACCGGCTCTTCATTGACCAGAATCGACATCTTCACGAGGTCTTCCTCGCGGTGCTCGATGAACTGGTAGTCGAAGCTGGCATAGCCCTTGGTGACCGATTTCAGGCGGTCATAGAAATCGAACACCACCTCGTTGAGCGGCAGCTCATAGACCAGCATGGCGCGCGCGCCGGCATAGGTGAGCTCGAGCTGCACGCCGCGACGGTCCTGACACAGCTTCAGGACGCCGCCGAGATATTCGTCCGGCACCAGAATGGTCGCCTTGATCCACGGCTCAGCGATGGAGGCGATCTTCACCGGATCGGGCATGTCGGCGGGGTTGTGCAGATCGATCTCGGTTCCGTCGGTGAGCTGCATCTTGTAGACCACGGACGGCGCGGTGGTGATGAGGTCCACATTGTATTCGCGCTCGAGCCGCTCGCGGATGACCTCCAGGTGCAGCAATCCCAGGAAGCCGCAGCGGAAGCCAAAGCCCAGCGCGGCGGAGGTTTCCATCTCGAAGCTGAAGGACGCATCGTTGAGCGCCAGACGCTCCACCGCATCGCGCAGGTCTTCAAAGTCGGCCGCATCCACCGGGAACAGGCCGCAGAACACCACCGGCACGGCGGGCTCGAAGCCCGGCAGCATGGAGTCGGTGGGGCGTTTTTCCTCGGTGATGGTGTCGCCGACGCGCGCATCGCGCACTTGCTTGATCGAGGCGTTCAGGAAGCCGATCTCGCCCGGGCCCAGGCTGTCGCGGTTTTCCTTGGCGGGGGTGAACACCCCGACCCCGTCCACGCCATAGCTGGCCTTGGCGCCCATCAGGCGCACGCGCATGCCCTTTTTCAGCGTGCCCTCGATGATCCGCACCAGACAGATGACCCCGAGATACGGGTCATACCAGCTGTCCACCAGCAGCGCCTTGAGCGGCGCGCTCGGATCACCGGATTTCGGCGCCGGCAGGCGGGTGACGATGGCTTCGAGCACATTGTCGATCCCGAGGCCCGTCTTGGCGGAAATCTCGATGGCGTCGGACGCGTCAATGCCGATCACATCCTCGATCTGGGCCTTCACCCGGTCCGGCTCTGCGGCGGGCAGGTCGATCTTGTTGAGCACCGGCACGATCTCGAGGTCCACATCGATCGCGGCGTAGACATTCGCCAGCGTCTGCGCCTCGACCCCCTGGGCGGCGTCCACCACCAGCAACGCGCCTTCACACGCGTACAGCGAGCGGGAGACTTCATAGGCGAAGTCCACATGGCCGGGCGTGTCGATCAGGTTCAGCGCGTAGGTGTTCCCATCCTTGGCGGTGTATTCCAGACGCACGGTCTGGGCCTTGATGGTGATGCCGCGTTCGCGCTCAAGCTCCATATTGTCGAGCACCTGCTCCTTCATCTCGCGGTCGGTCAGACCGCCAGTGTGCTGGATCAGGCGATCGGCCAGGGTCGATTTGCCGTGGTCGATGTGCGCAACGATGGAAAAATTTCGGATCAGGGACGGATCTGTGCTCATGTGGCGGGAGTTAGCATTGGGAAGGCCGCTCGCCAAGCAGATTGGCAGTGAAGACGGGGGAAGAGGCCCTGTTAAGACAGTCTTCACCCTTTCGCCTCAACGCAGCCCCAATTGCCCGTCACCGTCCGGGCGAAGACAACAGGATGAAAAGGCAGGACATCATGTTCAAACGATCCTCGCTTTCACTGATCACCACCACCGCGCTGGCGCTCGCGCTGGGCGCGTGCTCGACCACGGGATCACCCCGCGCGCAGAGCGCCGAAGCGGCCGCGCCCCAAAGCGACTACCAGTCCAATATCGACACCTATTCCAATGAGGAGCTGGTGGATGTGGTGGCGGACTTCTTCGGCGTCACGGCCGAAGCCGCCGCCTCCGTGCTCGAGCGCACCTTCTCAGATCTCGGTCGCCCGGTGGGCTATATCGCCGGCGAGGAAGTCTCCGGCGCGGCGGGCGTGGGCCTGCGCTATGGCGAGGGCTATCTGACCCTGAAAGGCAGCCCGGACCAGCAGAAGGTCTACTGGCAGGGCCCGACCATCGGCTTTGACGCCGGCGGCAACGCCAGCCGCGTCTTCACCCTGGTCTATCGCCTGAACGACACCGACCGGCTTTATCAGCGCTTTCCGGGCGTGGAAGGCTCGGCCTATCTGGTCGCGGGCATGGGCGTGAACTATCAGCGCGCCGACGGCATCACCCTCGCCCCGATCCGCTCGGGCGTCGGCCTGCGCGCGGGCGCCAATGTGGGCTATCTCGCCTATTCGCGGCAGCGCAACTGGATCCCGTTCTAAGGGTGAATTTGCATTAACCCTTACTCGCCTCGCCCGTGAATTGCGGCTAAACTCCTTTTGATCCGGCGCCTTGGGACCGCCGGATCAGAGGGGGCCGCAAGGATTGGACGGGGTTATGAGCATTTCGGAATTTGTCGCCGGGCTGGCGGTCGGACTGGCGCTGGCGCTCTTCGTCGTTTTCATCAGCCAGTATGCCAGCCGTCTCGGCGCGGGCCTGCTGCGCGGGCTGTCCTTTCCCTTCCGTCTGGTCCTGCGCCTGTTTGGCCTGGGCAAGAAATCCGCCCCCAATCGCGCCAGCGAGATGGGCCCCTCCGCCTGGGCGGCGGCGGTGTCCGGTCACAAGACCCTGCTGGAAGGCGCGCTGGGCGATGATTTCGGGCATGAGGAGAGCTTCATCTCCCGCCAGGGCCTGATCTTCAAATGGATGGCGGTGCGCGTGGGCTTCATGCGCATGCCCGAAGAGATGACCGACAGCCTCGCCAAGGATTACGCCGAGCTGGCGGACAAGTTCCTCGGCGCTCAGGTCCCCATCGCGTCCGATCCGCGCGCCCTGTTTGAAGACGTGGAAGGCGCGGTGATCGCCCGGCAATTCGCCGATAGCGAGCACGGGCTTCTGTACATGCTCAACGAGACCCGCAAGCTGATGAACGCCAATGTGCGGCGCCTGTCGATCTGGCTGTCCTCCATCCTGTCCGTGGTGCTGATCGCCAATATCGTGCTCAACGCCGTGGGCGTGGTGGACGCCTTTGGCCCGCTGCATGGCGATCTGTTCGGGGAAAGCACCGCCGGGGCGCTCAACTCGCTGATGTTCGGCGCCGGGTCCTGCATTCTGGCGGCGCTGGTGATGTGGGCGCTGTATTACGCCGAATACGCCCCCTATCAGCGCAACACTGCGCGGGAGATGGCGAACTTCCTGACCCGCTATTGCGCGCGCCTGAACGACCATTACCGCACCGCCATCGGCCGGGCCAAGTCTGTCACCGTGGGCGAGGAGCGTGATTCCAAACAGCTCTCCGCCGAGGCGCGCCTGTGGACGCTGAACATCAACTGGCTGGCCCTGCGCGTCTTCTTCATCGAGAGCTATGTGCGCAATGTCGTGTTCCAGATCACGCGCAATTCGAGCTATTACCTCCTGTTCGTGCCCGCCGCCTTCATCGCAGGCCTCATCGCGCTGTTCAGCCTCGCGGCGGTGCTGGGGCTCTTCAACCCCTTCGCCACGATCATAGCGCTGGGCTGGGTTTTCCCCGTGCTCTTCATCCTGGTGGGCGCGCTCTACGCCTTCTTCCTCGGCAATTCGATGACCGCGCTCGAGGAGATCGACCAGGGCGAATGGATCAGCTTCCACACCCTCAAGCTCAACCAGGTGCTGGGCGAGGTGGTCGGCAAATACGCCGAGGATGTCGGCTATTGGAAAAACCGCGTGGGCGGGGGGTTGTAGCTCAACGTCTCGGTCCTGAAACCCCGGCCAAGCGCAGCGCCGAGCCGGGGCCTCGTGCAGGATGGGGCGCTTTAAGCGGAGAGAGGTCCCGGGTCTTCGCTCCGCTCGCCCGGGAATTCAGGCTTTGTATGACTCTCTTCCCCAGCGAACGCTGGGGCCCAGAGCCGGGAGTGCAGCGCTTGATGATCTCTGGGTCCCCGCCTACGCGGGGAAAGAGAAGAGACTTTTCAAACCTCTCTCCTGTCATCCCCCGCTTCATGCGGGGGATCCATGCCGGTTGGTTTGATCACAGGTCACGGCATGGGTTCACCGGACAAACCGGCGAATGACACTCAGAGGGAATAGAACAAACACCCTTATCCCCGCCGCAAGACGGCGAGGGCATGAGCAGGGCGCGCGGGAGCAGTCCGGGCGATTATGGGTCTATTGGTTTTGTTATGGGCCCGATAAGGCTCCCGCGCGCGGTGATGTTTTGTACGGCCTCGACCGGCTGCTGACGCCATTTCTACGCAGCCTGTCCAAGCTGGACGTTTGTCAGACGTCCGCCCAAGGGATTCCTGCCCCAGGGGCGCGGCTCCAACAGGATCGCCGGAATGTACGAAGTCCCGCCTTTTCGCTGCAGCGCGGTGCGTTAAACCGCGCCCGCTCGGGACACCACCACCCCTCCCGAACCCAACGCGCCGGCCGCCTGCTCTGGAGGAGTGAGCGGAGTATGGGGGTAAGGCGGGAGGGTGGGGATAAACACCCTTCTCTTCCCCAGCGAAGGCTGGGGCCCAGACCCGGGAGTGCAGCGCTTCATGATCTCTGGGTCCCCGCCTACGCGGGGAAAGAGACAAGTTTTCAATAAATCACCCCCTGTCATCCCCCGCTTCATGCGGGGGATCCATGCCGGTTAGTTTGATCACAGGTCACGGCATGGGTTCACCGGATAAACCGGTGAATGACACTCATCGAGGCTTGGAGAAACACCCGCAAAACAAAAACCCCGGCCGAGCGAGCGCCGGGCCAGGGTTTGTTCAGAACGCAAAGCGCAGACGCCTAGGCATCCACCTCCGCCTCAAGCGCGAATTCCTGGATGAAGTCGCGGCGGGGTTCGACGACGTCGCCCATGAGCTTGGAGAACAGCTCGTCGGCGGTGTCGGCCTCGGTCACAGAAACGCGCAGCAGCGAGCGGGCTTCGGGGTCGAGGGTGGTTTCCCACAGCTGGTCGGGGTTCATCTCGCCCAGACCCTTATAGCGCTGGATCTTCAGACCCTTGGCGCCGGCCGCCTGCACCGCGCTGACGAGCGCGTTGGGCGAGAAGATTTCCGTGTCCTCGGACTTGCGACGGAACCAGGCCGGACCCTGATAATCGCCTCGGATCGCCCAGGCGCGTTCGGACAGGCGCTTGGCGTCCGGGCTGGCGAGGATCTTGTCATCGAGGGTGATGGATTCCACCACGCCGCGCACTTCGCGTTTGAACACGATGCCGCCTTCAGGCAGCACCTGGCCCACCCAGCCGTCTTCGCCTTCATCGGCCTGCGCCGCGAGGCGGCGCGCGGCGGCGTCGACCTGGTCCTGCGTGGCGTCCGGATGCAGCGCGCCCTCAAGGGCGGCGGCTTCCAGCGCGAATTTCGGCGCGCGGGCGCTGAGGCGATCCAGCGACAGGGCGATGCCGCGGGCGGCCTTCACCCGTTCGGCCAGATCCTGACCGGTGATGGTTTCGCCATTGGCGAGCTCCAGCACGGCTTCCGAGCTGCCTTCCTCGATCAGGAAGGCGTCCATTTCCGACTGGTCGGTGAGGTAGCGTTCGGACTTGCCGCGCATCACCTTGTAGAGCGGCGGCTGGGCGATATAGAGGTGCCCGCGTTCGATCAATTCGGGCATCTGACGATAGAAGAAGGTCAGCAGAAGCGTCCGGATGTGCGCGCCGTCCACGTCCGCATCGGTCATGATGATGACCTTGTGGTAGCGCAGCTTGTCGTAATCGATCTGGTCGCGGCCAATGCCAGTGCCGAGCGCGGTGATCAGCGTGCCGACCTGATCGGACGACAGCATCTTGTCAAAGCGCGCGCGCTCCACGTTGAGGATCTTGCCCCGCAGCGGCAGCACGGCCTGGTTCTCGCGGTGACGGCCCTGCTTGGCGGAGCCGCCTGCGGAATCACCCTCCACGATGAAGAGTTCGGATTTCGCCGGGTCCTTTTGCTGGCAGTCGGCCAGCTTGCCGGGCAAGGAGGTGATGTCGAGCGCGGATTTGCGCCGGGTCAGCTCACGCGCCTTGCGCGCCGCTTCGCGGGCGGCGGCGGCCTCGACGATCTTGGAGACGATCTGCTTGGCTTCGACCGGGTGTTCCTCGAACCATTCGGTCAGCGTGTCATAGACCGCGCTCTCGACCGCCGGACGAACTTCGGACGAAACCAGCTTGTCCTTGGTCTGCGAGGAGAATTTCGGGTCCGGAACCTTCACCGACAGAACACAGGTCAGGCCTTCGCGCGCATCATCGCCGGTGATGGAGACCTTCGATTTCGCCGCAATGCCCGAATTGCCCGCATACTGGTTGATCACCCGGGTCAGCGCGCCGCGGAAACCCGCCAGGTGGGTGCCGCCATCGCGCTGGGGAATGTTGTTGGTGAAGCACAGCACGTTCTCGTGATAGCTGTCATTCCACTCCAGCGCCGCCTCGACGGTGACGCCTTCGCGCTCGCCGGTGATCAGCACCGGATCGGGGAAGATCGGCGTCTTGGTGCGATCGAGATGCTGGACGAAAGCGGCCACGCCGCCTTCATATTCCAGCACTTCTTCAAAGGGCTCGGCTTCGCGTTCATCGCGCAGCACGATTTTCACGCCCGAATTGAGGAAGGCCAGCTCGCGCAGGCGGTGCAGGAGGCGCGCGCGCTCGAAGACAATGTCGGAGAAGGTCTCTTCAGACGGCATGAAACGCACCTGGGTGCCCTTCTTGCCGTTGGCGTCGCCCACCTCGCGCAGATCCTGACCGTTCTCGGGATCGCCGCGGCGGAAGCGCATGGTGTGCTCGCGGCCATTGCGCCAGATCGTCAGATCGAGCCAGTCAGACAGCGCGTTCACCACAGAGACGCCCACGCCGTGAAGGCCGCCGGACACCTTGTAGGAGTTCTGGTCGAATTTCCCGCCCGCATGCAGCTGGGTCATGATGACCTGCGCCGCCGATACGCCTTCCTCGGCGTGAATCTGGGTGGGAATGCCGCGACCGTCATCGGTCACGCTGGCCGAGCCGTCCGCATGCAGGCAGACGGTGACCTGCGAGCAATGGCCGGCGAGCGCTTCGTCGATGGCGTTATCCACCACCTCATAGACCATGTGGTGCAGACCCGAGCCGTCATCGGTATCGCCGATATACATGCCGGGGCGCTTGCGCACGGCGTCGAGCCCTTTGAGGACCTTGATCGACTCCGCGCCGTAT
Organism: Oceanicaulis sp. HTCC2633; assembly: GCF_000152745.1. GTDB lineage: Bacteria > Pseudomonadota > Alphaproteobacteria > Caulobacterales > Maricaulaceae > Oceanicaulis. The sequence goes on along the minus strand of NZ_CH672428.1, from coordinate 2,134,325 downwards.
TCCTGATTCGGTGTCTCTGACATGGTCTTGTTTTACCGCGTTCGCGGCGTTGTCACCATGGTTGAAAACACTCTGGATGTGGACTTTTCCCGCTTCCCGCCTAGCGGGTGAGCAACAGCACCGCCACAGCCGCCATGATCACCGCCGTGACGAGATCGGCCCAGCGCTTGACGCCCTTCGCCTTCAGCCAGTCGCGCGCCTTGTGCGCCAGCCCCACATGCACCGTCGCGGTCAGCGCATACATGGCGAGCATGATCGAGACCATGATCAGATAGGTGACGGGCGTCACCGCGCTGAGATCAAAAAACGCCGGCAGCAAGGACAGATAGAAGATGATCGGCTTGGGGTTGGTGAGCGGCATGGCGACGCCCGCCGCATAGGTCGCCAGAAGCCCGCGCTTGCTGACGGGCTTCATCACCGCATCGGGCGGCGCCGGATGACGCCAGCCCTGGAACGCGCCCCAGGCGAACCACAGAAGGATCGCCGCCCCGCCCAGCTTGGCGATCCAGAACAGGCCCTGATAGCCCGAGGCCGCCTCGGCCGCCTCGGCCGCCGCGCTCAAGCCCGTAATCGCCACGGTCAGCCAGAAAATGTCGCCGGTGATGATGCCGCCGCCATAGACAAAGCCGTGCGCCGGTCCGGCGTCGAGCGTGCGCGCCACCATGGCCACGTTCCCGGGGCCGGGGGTGAAGAACAGGATGAAGATGGCGCCGGCGAAGGCGGCGAGGGTGAGCGCGGTCATAGCGCTGCAGGTAGCGCGGAAATTCAGCGCTGGAAAGGTTATGGGGACAGCGATGCGATTTTGATTGCCGCATACGTCAACCCTATTACGATAAGGGAAAAGAGACTTCGGGAGGCCTTCATGTCCAACGCACCCACATCCGCCCTCGCCCGGCCCTTCGACACGCCCGAGCGCCAGGCGTTCCGCGACAGCGTGGAGGGCTTCATCAAGCGCGAGATCGAACCCTATGGCGATGAATGGGACGAGGCGGGCGATTTTCCCTGGGAATTGCATGAAAAGGCCGGCGCGCTCGGTCTCTTCGGCTTCGGCATTGACGAAGCCTATGGCGGAAACGGTTTTGAAGACGCCCTGATGCGGGTCGATGCCGGAATCGCCATGGGCTATGCGGGCGTGGGCGGGGTGAACGCGTCTCTGGGCTCGCGCGGGATCATGACCGGGCCGATTCACACCCTCGCCAGCGACGAGATCAAGGCCGAGGTCCTACCCGACATCGTGGCGGGCCGCAAAGGCGGCGCGCTCGGGATGACCGAGCCTTCGGGCGGGTCGGACCTGTCGCGCATCGTCACCAAGGCCCGCAAGGACGGCGACGATTGGGTGATTGATGGCGAGAAGACCTTCATCACCGGCGGGATGAAAGCGAGCTGGTATGTGGTCGGCGCCCGCACGGGCGGTGAGGGCTTTGGCGGCATTTCCCTCTTTGTCGTGCCCGCGGATGCGCCCGGCTTTTCCCGTACCGCCATCACCAACAAGATGGGCTGGTGGTGTTCGGACACCGCCACGCTTCACTTTGACGGCTGCCGCATCCCCGAGCGCTACCAGCTGGGTCAGGAAGGCCTGTGTCTGCTCGCGATCATGGACAATTTCAACTATGAGCGCCTGACCCTGTCGGCGGGCTGTCTGGGGATGGCCAAACGCTGTCTCGATGACGCCATCACCTACGCCCAGCAGCGCGAGACCTTCGGCAAGCCGCTGATCAAGCACCAGGCGATCCGGCACAAGATCGCGGACATGTCCGGCCGCATCGACGCGCTGGACGCCTATCTGCAGATGGTGGCCTGGCGGGTGAACGAGGCGACGGACAAGGGCGCGGCCATGCCCGCAGCCGAGCTCGCCAAGATCAAGGTCTTCGCGTCAAAGACCGCCGAGTTCTGCGCCAATGAAGCCATGCAGATCCTGGGCGGCGCGGGCTATCTGCGCGGCTGCGCGGTCGAGCGCATCTATCGCGAGGTGAAGGTGATGGCGATCGGCGGCGGCTCGGAAGAGATCATGCGCGATCTCGCCGTGCGGCAGATGGGGTTGTGAGGTCGAATATGGGCCTCCGGATCAAGTCCGAAGGCCGAGACGTTTAAGCGCTCTGCTCTCGGTCCTCGGGCTTGATCCGGGGACCCATGAACCCCTCAAACCCGAGAAATCAGCCCCTGACAGCCTTTCTCGATGAGGTCGAGCATGCGCTCGAAATCCGCCGCCTCGCCATAATAGGGGTCGGGTATGGAGGTGCGGGCGAGCCCGACCGACCAGTCCATCAACAGGGAAATCTTGGTTTCGGGCAATTGCCGCCCGCTGCGCGCCTCGGCCAGCCAGCGCCGATGCCCCTCATCCATGGCGATCAGATGATCAAAGCGGATGAAGTCATCATCGGTCACGGCGCGGGCGGTGATGCCGGACAGGTCATAGCCCCGCGCCTCGGCGACCTTGACGGCGCGCGGGTCCGGGCGTTCGCCCACATGCCAGTCCCCGGTGCCTGCAGAATCGAGCACGAGCTCCTTGCCCGTCCGCTCCGCCATCGCCTTGGCGACCGCCTCTGCGGTCGGCGAACGACAGATATTGCCGGTGCACACAAACAGGATCGACGTTTGACGCGGCATCTTCCCCTCCTGACGCTGCGAGCCAGGGAGACCCTAGCCCGCTTCGTTCAGGAGACCGCCCCCATCGTGAAGCTGGGGTTAACGATAGCTTTCCTAAGCGGCGGTGATCCGCGCCGGAACGCTGAATTGCGGGGCGATCTTGAGATCACTGGCCCAGCGCAGCTTCTCGAACACCAGCAATATCGTGCCGTTATAGTCCAGCAGGCGATTGATCACGCCCCGGCGCGGCAGGTGCAGCGCACTGACCGGCTCGTCATGGTGATGGTCGTGGAAGGCCTCGCCGCCCGTCAGGATCGCCAGCAGGTAATCCGCCCAGCGCGGGGTCTTGAGATGGCCGAACACGTTCACCCCCAGAATGGTGGCGTGGAACTGGATGGCGCGCGCCGTCACGGCGGAGGCGTGCAGGATGAAGGTCAGCAGCAAGGAGCCGCCCATCGCCCAGACGGCCAGATAGATGATCGCGGGCAGGATGAGGTGCACGCCCAGCGTGATCAGGGAATAGTGCCGATCGAGGATCTGCACGGTCTTGAGATCCTTCAGCCACATGGCGGTCGGACGCTGCAGATCGTTGGGATCGCGGAAGATCAGCCAGCCCATCCACGCCCACAGCTTGCTTTCATGCGGGTTGTGCGGATCGCCGGGCTTGTCGGACAGACGATGGTGCTGGGAGTGATAGTTCACCCAGTCCTTGAGCTTGCCCTGCATGGCGATGACGCAATTGATCGCCGTGAGGATTTGCGCGGGCGCCTTCAGCTCGCCCGCCTTGTGCTGCCAGACGCGATGCAGCACGCCGATGCCGAAATTGCAGATCACCAGCGTCACCGCGCCCACGAACAGCGCCAGCACCGGATACCACCAGTGCAGGGTCAGACCGTTCAGAAGCAGGCCCAGTGTGAAGGCGATGACGAGGCCCAGGACGCCCAGGGCCGGGTAGATGATGGCGGCGAACACGCTCGCCCAGTCCAGATTGCCAATGCGCTTCGGAATAGCGACCGAACGCGGCGTTGGAGTGGCTTTCATGCTTGTCCTCAACAGTCCTGACTTGCGACACACGCCCACCCGGCGCTCAGTCGCCGACCCCATGAGTATTCTGACATGACGGCTAAAGTTTAACCAACGCCAAAACGCTGTGTCGGGTATCACGTCTCAGTCAATCTCGACACCCCGGCCCGGTGTGCGCTATCAGCGCATCAGAGACACCGGGCGCAAAGCGGTTCGCCGCGCTGCGCCGTCCATCCAGTCTGCGCCAGCGCGATCTGGCGCTCTCACGAAAAGAAGGGGACGGCCATGGCCGATAACGAGCTTCCGACCGGCACGCTGATGAAGGGCAAACGCGGCCTGATCATGGGCGTGGCCAACAAGAACTCCATCGCCTGGGGCATCGCCCAGCAATTGCATGCCCAGGGCGCCGAGCTGGCGTTCTCCTATCAGGACGAAGCGCTGGAAAAGCGCGTGCGTCCGCTGGTGGAGAGCCTGGGCGACGAGCCGTTCATGGTGACCGCCGACGTCACCAATGACGAGTCCATGGACGCCTGCTTCAAGGCGCTCGAGGCCAAATGGGGCAAGCTCGACTTCCTCGTTCACGCCATCGCCTTCGCCGGCAAGGACGAGCTGCAGGGCAGCTTCACCCACAACACCACGCGCCTAGGCTTCCAGCGCGCCATGGACATTTCCGCCTTCTCCTTCGTGGACGCCGCCAAGCGCGCCAGCGCATTGATGCCGTCCAAGGAAGAGGGCGGCGGCGCCATGGTGTCGCTGACCTATCTGGGCTCCGAGCGCGTCGTGCCGAACTACAATGTCATGGGCGTCGCCAAGGCCGCTCTGGAAGCCTCCACCCGCTATATCGCGCGCGATCTCGGCCCGCAGGGCATCCGCGTGAACGCCATCTCGGCCGGTCCGATGCGGACGCTCGCCATGGCGGGCATTTCGGGCGGCCGCACCCTGATGAAGACCGGCAAGGACTGGTCCATGCTGAAAGAAGACACCACCATGGAAGGCGTGGCGGGTTCCGCGCTCTACCTGCTGAGTGATCTGGGCAAGTCGTGCACGGGTGAAATCCTGCATGTGGACGCCGGCTTCCACGCCGTCGCCGTGCCCGATATCGACGAGTAGCGCCTAGAGGCCCTCGCCTTGCAGACCGGGCGCTTCGGCGCCCGGTTTCGCGCCCGCCTCGACAAATCGCGCATACCGGCCGATCGCCCGCGATTCGATGGCGTTGCGCACCTTGGAGCGGCTCAGGGTGAAGACCGGCTCATTGGGGTCCGGTTCGTTCAGACACCCCGGCTCGAACGCCAGACCCAATCGGTCAAGGACAGGCGACAACACGCCTTCAGGGTCCGCCACCAGCGCTTCATACCCCACCTCGATGAGATCGAACCCCGCCGCGCGCCAGTGCGCGGCGACGGCCTCGGCGTGCCGCACAAAGTCCAGCGCATCGTCCCACCGGGTCGAGTATCCATGGCGAAAGCCGAAATCATTGGTGAAGAGCGAGACGGCCGTATCCTCGGCGTTCCGGCGGCAATGCAGCAAAACCGCCTCCGGAAACAGCGCCCGGATGAACGCGACCCGATCAAGATTGGACGGCAGCTTGTCGAGGATGAAAGGCGTCTGCGGCGCGTTGCGCAGCAAGTAGGCGCGACGCCAGCCCTCGCGCAGGGCCTCGAACCGGTCCAGCCGCGTTCCCTCCTCAAGCGCGCAGAACTGCTCAAAGGCCAGCGCCATGTCGGCGCGCTCGCCAAAACCGGTAATCGCCGAATGCCCGCGCAGGATTCGTTCGAGCAGCGTCGTGCCTGACCGGGGCGCGCCGATCACGAAGATCGGTCGCGGCCCCGCCGGAGCGAGCGCAGCGGGGGCGGTGATCGCGGCAAGCCCCGATTGCACGGATCTGGCGTGCGCCCAGACCTGCTGCACATGCGCCAGCGTCACTGGCGCCCCGCTGCGCGCGAGCACGCGGCGCTGGATCCGGTTGGCGCGCTCGAAAGCGGCCCAGGCCGGGGCCAGCCGGCCTTGCGCCTCATGCACCCGCCCCAGCGCAAATCCCAGCGTCGCAGCCGCCGGATCGGTCCGGGCCGACAGCCCGGGTTCGAGCGCTTCAAACCGCGCAATGAGGTCGGGACAGACCAGATCGGGCTCGGCCTCTGCTAGCAGATCGAAGGCCAGCACATGATCGCCCGCCTGGGCCAGAATCGCGTGCGCCAGACAGGCAGCCTGCTGTTTCTCGCCATGAACCAGATGAAGCTGGGCGACCGCCTCCATCAGCTCGAGCTGGCCGGGATGGTCCTGCAGGGCGGCGGCGGCGAGGGCCTTCATCCCCGCCACGTTCGAGGAGGCGATAGACCAGCGGATGAGACGCGAGATCGCATCCGGCGTGCGCAAACCCTGATCATAAAGCTGCTGCATCAGGCGGGCGGCGAGCTCCATCTGCTCGCGCCGCGCCGCCTCCATCGCCCAGACCTCGACCACCAGCCGGGCGGCGGCTTCATCCAGTCGGTCACGCTGAGAGAGGGCCCAGCCCAGGGCGGGTACATCCCCCGCCGCGATCGCCGCCGCGCCAAACACCTTGAAGGCCTGAAGGCTGGGCGGTGTCAGAATGATCAGCGGACGCAGGCTCTCAAGAACGCCTTGATAGCGCCCCTGGGTAAAATCGCGCTCGATCGCACGCCAGAACTCTGGGGTCATCCCGTTCCATGTCCAGACCGTATCCGGCCTGAATACGCATTTGCGCGGGCCATCCGTCGGTCGGTCCGCAAAATATCACACGTGAGATGCGACCGCCTACGCCTGAAACGCGAACGCCCTGCATGGCGGGCATGCAGGGCGCGCAGATCAGAGCTTGAGCCCGAACAGGGGCCTCAGAGGTCGGATCCGCCTAATGATCTCGAACCCGGCGAAGGAGCCGGCATAGGTGATGAGGGTCAGAAGCACGAACTCGGTCCAGACATCAAAGCCTATCCGGGTCAGGGCGTAGCCCGCCGCCACGGTGATCGTCTGGTGCAAGATGTAGACCGGAAAGATCGCCTCGGTCAGATACCGCCGCACCGGTCCGTCCGTATTCAGGAAGCGCCGGGCAAGCCCCAGGAGCGTCACGATCATGGACCAGGCGTAGAGCACCCGGCCGGCGCGCGCGAGCCAGAGCGGGACCGGCATCTCGGCCACCTGATCCCACCAGAGCGCCCAGATCGGGGTCAGCACAACGCCCAGCGCCACACTCAAGCCCAGCGCCCAGGGCAAGGCGCGATCCACCGCGCCCCAGAACCGTTCGGACTTCGCAGCGTAGAACCCGTACAGCACGCAGGTGAAGCTGTAGGCGTGGTTCGCCCAGTCCCAGACAAGATTGTGGGTCACGTCAAAATGCGGCGTCAGCAGCACCCGGTAGACCATCATCGGCGCAAATCCGAGCCCGATCACGGCCAGCGGGCCGAACGGGCTGTCCCAGATCCGGCCCAGCCCTGCGCCGGGCCCGCGCCCGAACGCCTTGAGCAGGCCCATCACAGGCGCCAGCAGCAGCGCATAGACGAAGAGATAGACCACGTACCACAGATGGTTCCAGGTCGGCACGGCGATGCCGGCGATCTCCCAATCGGTGATGTAATGCGGCCAGAACGCCAGAATGCCGGGCTCGATCTCGCCCATCTCGCGCAGCTGGAAATAGGTCTGGGGCATGACCACCACGATCATGCCGAACACGATCACGGGCAGAAGCCGCCCTGTCCGCTCGACCGCGAATTTCAACGCGCCCGCCTTGTCATGGAGATAGCGGAACGCGACGCCTGAAATGAAGAAGAGCAGCGCCAGCCGCCAGGGGTTCAGAAGGTTCATCAACGGCTCGGCGCCGGGGCCGGCGTGCACGCTTTTCACATGCCAGCCCCAGGGCACGTAGAACATGCCCACATGGTACAGCACCAAAAGGCCGAACGCGATGATGCGCAGCCAGTCGAGATCATGGCGACGGGGTGGCGCGGCCAGCTCCCGAGGTCCGGATTCAGTCATGTGTCGTCTCCCAATCGATCCAGCCCGTCTTCTGGTCGGGAGCGCGCCGGTCGACCATGTATCCGGGGCGAAAGACGGACTGCCGGGACCAGCATCGGCGCCCCGGGGACGAGTCGCGGCGTTTCGGGGGCGAATGACGCAGCACGGCTCTGGCCCGGCGCGGAAGAGCTTGGCATGATCGCACCATGCAAACTCCCGATCTTGAACGTCGCGTCCTGCGCCACACCCTGCTGGTTTTCGCGCTCGTCACCCTGGCCTTCTGGCTGGTGAACGGGCTGTCGCTGGCCGAGGAATGGCGTCGCGCCGGGGAAACCGGAGGCTGGCTGCGCGCGCTGACGCTGGAAGCGACCAGCAATCTCGTGCTGGTCCTGCTGTTCGTTCCGGTCGCGCTGCTGGAACGGCGCTTTCCCGTGACGCTGGAGCGCTGGCGGACGGCCCTGCCTGTGCACGCCCTGGGCGCTGTGATCTTCTCGGCCGTGCATGTGAGCGTCATGAACGGATTGCGCATGGGCCTCTGGCCCTCGCTCTTCGGCTTTGACTATGAGGGCCTGGGCGGCGTCCTGGGCGAGTTCGGCTATGAGTTTCGCAAGGACGCCCTCTCCTACGGCCTGATCCTCGCCATGCTGGCGCTGTTTCGCGAGCTCGAGGACGCCCGTCAGCGCCTGAAGGCGGCGCGCGAGGACGCCCGCACCGATCATGTGATCACCCTGCGCAGCGGCGGCCGCGAAATCCGGTTGCCGGCGCGTGAGATCCTGAGCGCCAGCGCGGCGGGCAATTATGTCGAGGTGCGCACCCAGACCGGCGAGCATCTGGCGCGCATGACGCTGACCCGGCTGATCAGCCTGCTGCAGTCGGCCGGCGCCGATCCGGTGCGGCTTCACCGCTCGCACATGGCCTGCCGCCCCGCCATCCGCGAACTGGTTCCGACCGGCGATGGCGACGCCGAGGCGCGCCTCTCGGATGGACGCATATTACCGGTCAGCCGCGGGTTCAGGGCCGCTGTCTAGCCCGCTGGCGGGCGCGTCGTATAACTTCTATTAACCCCAAAGGGTCTAGGCCCTTTCTCTCGGCGTTCGGGACAACGCCGTTTGTTTATGTATTGGGGACTTTAATGAAATTCGCACTGATCGCAGGCGTCAGCCTGCTGTCGCTCGGCCTGGCTGCGCCAGCCCTGGCCGACGATGATTCGCGCATCGAGGAACTTGAAGCGCGCGTTCAGCAACTCGAGGCGATGAACCGCCAGCTGCTCGAAGTGATGCAGGCCCAGGGCCTGCTGCCGCAAGCGGACGCGCCTTCAGCGCCGTCCATGGCGCACCCTGCTGCGCCGGGCCATCATGGCGATGCGCCTTTGCAGACCGCGCACCATGGCGCTGGTCATCATGAAGGTGGTCACGGCATGAGCCATGGCGATGACTTCCATCAGAATCTGGTCGGGATCAGCCCTGAATACGGCTATCAGGTGCTTGATCACGCCGAAGGCGTGAACACCCGCCCGCTGACCATCCTGAACGCCGCGCGCAATGGCGAGCTCGATCGCCGCGTCACCCTCAGCGGGGATGTCACTGCGCTGGCGAACTATCAGGAAAGCAATTCCAACACCAAGTTCGGCTGGCTGATGCGGCACCCGACCTCGGCCAACCAGATCGGCGAGACGGTGTCGGAATTCGTGGTGCACTCCGCCCAGCTGGCCGTGACCGGCCGGATGACGGACTCCATCACGCTGTATTCGGAAATGCTCTACGATCCCGAGCAGAGCTTCGGGTCGGGCACGCTGACCGATCTCAACCGCAACCAGATCCAGCTGCGCCGCGCCTTCGTGCTGTTCGGCGATCTCGAGCGCACCCCCTGGTACGCCGCCATCGGCAAGATGGACACGCCCTTCGGCCTGAACGACACCGTCAGCCCGTTCACCAACTCCACCAACTGGCACGCCTTCGCCGGTCTCGCGACGGGCGGCATGGTCGGCTATTACAACAATGGCCTGCACGTGCGCGCCATGGCGATCCAGGGCGGCTCGCAATTCCGCGCCCACAACGCTCCGGTCGAGGACACCAATGTCCCCAGCCGGGTGAACAATTTCGCGGTGGACGTGAACTACACCGCCGCTTTGGCCGAGGGCCGCACCCTGATGGCGGGCGCGAGCTATACCGAGGCCACCGCCTATTGCCAGGCCTATCCGGTCTTCCACTTCAATCCGTGCGACGACAACAATCCGGGCTGGGCCGTCTATGCCCAGGCGGATCTGGGCCGGCTCGAACTGCTGGGCGAGTATGCGGCGACCACCGAGGACTGGCCGGGCACGGCCTCGCCGGTGCCGATCTACTCTGCGTTCGAAGCCGTGGCGCCGAGCGCCTTCACCCTGGGCGGTCGCTACTGGTTTGACCTCAACGCGACCGAGGACTTCGCGGTGTCGTTCGAATTCAGCCGCTTTGTGTCCGGCGATGACGGCGCGCCCTGGGAAAAGCAGGACCAGTGGGTTCTGGGCGGATCCTATTTCATCAGCCCGTCGGTCAATCTCTTCGGCGAGCTGATCCGGACCGAAGGCTGGGTGCCGCTCAACTTCCTGTCCGGCGGCAATCTGCCCACGGGCGAGAGCTGGTCGGAAAGCGATGCGAGCACCAATGTGTTCACCCTGGGGGTCCAGGCGAGCTTCTAGGCGCTCACAGCCGCGCAAGACAAACCCCGCCGGAGCGATCCGGCGGGGTTTTCTGTTTGCGAGCAGGCGATCAGGACGCCTTGTCCAGCCCCTTGCCCTGCTCCAGCTCGGTGAGCTTGGCCTGGGTGGAGACCACCACGCGCGCGATCTCGTCTGTCGACTTGGACGAGCGGTCCGCCAGCTCCCGCACCTCGGTCGCGACCACGGCGAAGCCCGCGCCATGCTGACCCGCACGCGCCGCCTCGATGCTGGCGTTCAGCGAGAGAAGATTGGTCTGTTCGGAAATGTCGCGCAGGCTTTCCGCCATCTTGCTGACCTGTTCGAGCACGCCGCTGACAATCGTCCGGGTCTCGGCGCTGGCCTTTCTCTGGGCCGTGGAATCGGTGGCGTACATGGTGAAGCGCTCCACCCGTCCGCCAAAGCCCAGCAATACCTGGACCGCGCCCGAGAGCCAGGCGGTATCCCGCTCCCCCTTCACCATGATCTCATCGGTCACGGTCTGGCCGCGCTTCATCTGCTCGACCTGTTCAGACGTGAACAGAGCGTCCAGCGACATCGTCTTGCGGTCCTTGAGACCGATCCGCTCCATCACCTGATTGAGCTTGTCATTGCCCTGCGTGAGCGCGCCATCCGCCGCCCATTCCAGCACGACATTGGATTCGGTGATCGCGGCCATGCGGGTCTCGAACTCCTTGGCCTTGAGCTTGACGTCAGTGATGTTGGCCTGAACGGAGATGAAGCGGACAAGCTCTCCGGCGTCGTTGCGCACCGGGTTGATCGACATGGAGATCCAGTAGGGCTCGCCCGACTTGGTGTAGTTCAGGATCTCGTCATAGAAGGGCGCGCCCGCATGCAGTTGCTGGCGGATCTTGGCGCGGGTCTCCGCGCTGGTCTCAGGCCCCTGAAGGAACTCGCCCGGCTTGCGGCCCATCACCTCTTCGGACGTATAGCCGGTCAGCTTTTCAAAGCCCGGATTGACGTATTCGATCAGGCCCTGGGCATCGGTGATGATGACGAGATTGTCCGTCTCGTCGGCCACCAGGGACAAGAGCTTGAACTGCTCGCGATTGCGGACCTCCGCGTCCACATCCTTGACGAAGGCGGTGTAGGACACCTCGCCATCAACGCGGATCTTGGACAGCGACAGCGAGCCCCAGACGCGCTGGCCGTCCGCGCGCTCCACCAGCACCTCGCGCGAGCGCCCGACAATCTTGTCCACCCCCGTGGTCCGGTTGGCGTTCACATAATCATCGTGCTTGTCCCGGATTTCGGACGGGACGAGCATCTTCACGTTCTGACCCAGCACCTGCTCGGCCCTGTACCCCCAGAAGCGTTCCGCCGCGGCGTTGAAGAAGGTGACTTCATTGCGCGCATTGATGGTGACCACGGGGTCGAGCGCCTGGGACAGGGTCTGGGTGATGGTCTCCCGGCTGCGACGCTGTTCGGTGATGTCCTTGACGAAGGCGGTGTAGAAGATCTTCTCGCCGGCGCGCACCTTGGAGAGTGACAGGTTCGCCCAGATCCGCTCGCCATCCTTGCGCTCGATCTCCACATCGCGGGACGTCCCCACGATCTTGTCCTGGCCGGTCGTGCGGTTGGCGTTGACGAAGGTGTCGTGATTGGCGCGGAACTCCCGGGGCACCAGCATCTTGACGTTCTGGCCGACCACCTCGTCCGCCTCATAACCCCACAACTGCTCGGCGGAGCGATTGAAATAGGTGATGATGTTCTGGTCGTTGATGGAGACGACGGCGTCCAGCGCCTGGTCCAGGATCTGGCGTGTCGTCTCGCGCGCTTCGCGCTCGGCGCTCACATCCTTCACGAAAGCCGTGTAATAGACCTTCGAGCCGCTTTTCACCCGCGACAGCGCCAGATTGACCCAGAGTTTCACGCCGTCACGGCGTTCAAGCTCGATATCGCGCGAAGTGCCGACGATCTTGTCCTTGGCGCCCTGCCGGTTGGCGTTGATCAGCCCGTCATGACCCGCCTGCAAATGGGGCGGCACCAGAATCTTGACGTTCTGGCCCATGACTTCCGAACGCTTGAGCCCCCAGAGTTGCTCGGCGGCGGCGTTGAAGAAGATGATCCTGTTGTTCGGGTCAATGGTGACGACGGCGTCGATCGCCTGTTCAAGCGCCTGTTTTTCAAGTGAGCTTCCAAGCAGATTCCGCATCCTGGCTCCTCACGACATGGGTCTGAAGCCGAATGTGAAATCCGTTCTCGTTAATAGCGTTTGAAGCATGCGTACCATGCACAACGCCCCGCCGGAGGACCCGACGGGGCGCTGTTTGTGGGGAGCTGAAGCGCCTACTCCGCTTCGCGTTCGCCCTGATCGGGCACATGGGGGACCACCGGCTCTTCGGGCTTCACATACGTATCCAGCCAGTCGATGGATTCCGCAAGCACGTGCAGCACGCTCTCGCGCGCCCGATAGCCATGGCTTTCATAGGGCAGCATGACGAGCCGGGCCGTGCCGCCATTGCCCTTGACCGCTGCGAACATGCGCTCGGACTGGATCGGATAGGTGCCCGAATTGTTGTCCATCTGGCCATGGATCATGAGCATGGGCTCATCAATGTCATTGGCGTGCATGAAGGGCGAGAGCCGATAGTAAGATTCCGGCGCTTCCCAATAGGTGCGGCGCTCGGACTGGAAGCCGAACGGCGTCAGGGTGCGGTTGTAGGCGCCCGAGCGGGCGATGCCCGCGCGGAACAGGTCCGATCCCGCCAGCAGGTGTGCGGTCATGAACGCGCCATAGGAATGGCCCGCGATCGCGACCCGTTCGCCATCGCCATAGCCGCGCTCCACACTGTCCGCGATTGCGGCTTCCGCCGACAGCACCAGCTGGTGCACGAAGGTGTCATTCACGGTTTCCGGATCATCGCCGACAATGGGCATGGTGGCGTCTTCCAGCAGCGCATAGCCCTGGGTCACCATGAAGCGGGGGCTGGTGCCCGCCACCCGTGAGAAGCGGTATTGCGAACCGCGCACCTGACCCGCGTCCGAGGCGGAATTGTACTCCAGCGGATAGGCCCAGATCAGAAGCGGGAGTTTATCGCCCTCTTGGTAATCCGCCGGCAGGTAGAGGGTGGCCGACAGCGGCACGCCATCCTCGCGCTCATAGGTGATCAGCTCCTTGCGGATGGCGTTGAGCTGGGGATAGGGGTTCTCGAACGCGGTGATCGCCCGCATCTCGTCGCCCTCGCGCAGATAGACGTTCGGCGGGGTTTCCGGGTCCTCATAGGAGGTCAGGAAGCGCGCGCCGTCATCAGACAGGATGTCGATGACCTCCTCATAGTTCTCGCCCGCATTGCGCCACAGCTCGGTGGTCTCGAAGGTGTTGAAATCCACACGGTTGAGGAAGGGGCGGTCCCCGTCGGGGCTCGCGCCGTCACCGGTGAAATACATCGCGCCATCGATCACAGCCGCGACGGACTGGCCGAACCCGTTGCGGATGGTCAGCGGCGAGCCGGGATCGGCATAGCTGTTCTGGATGGAACGCTCCTCGAACAGGCGCGGTTCGGCGCCGTTCGGGGCAAAGTCGATCAGCCAGTTGCGAACCTCGCGCGTATCGCGGTCATATTCCACCGCCATGCCGAACTGGCCTTCGGAGGTGAAGGTCGTGCCGTAATAGCGATCCTCGAAGCGGGCGATCTCGACCGGTTCGCCGTCAAACGGCGCATCGAGCGCCCAGACGCTGTCGCGTTGATCGGTCTCCACTCGCGGATCACCGCCATCGAGCGCTTCGGCCCAGATCAGGCGCGCAGCGGCGGACGCCTGCCATTCGATATTGCGGCGACCGGTGATGACGCCGCCAATCGGCACGCCGTCCGCTATGGGGTGATCGGCGATTTCGGCGACCAGCTCGCCACCCATGGTCCAGACCTCGGTGGTCTCGGCAAAGCTCGACCACGGCACGTCATAGGAGAAGGGCGCGTTCAGCTCGTCGATCAGCAGGTACTCCCCGCCCGGCGACGGTTCGACCGAATAGTAAAGCCCCGGCTCGCCAATGGGCCGCGGACGCGGACGACGCGCGGTCACATCCACGGAGACGATCTGGCTTTCCGCCAGCCAGGCGAACAGCGCGGCGTCCTCGGCATCGCCCAGGAGATCCTGATAGGTGCGCACCGGCGCTTCATAGCCGTTCGCCTGCTGGATCACCGGGCCATCGGGCACGCGGGCGCGCTCGGGGCGCGGGCCGCGCTCATCAGACACCAGGGTCACGAGAAGGGTCTCGTTGTCATTCATCCAGTCGAGCGCCGAGAAGACGGCGTTGACGCCCTCGGGGATGATCACGCGGGCGCGACCGGTGGCCATGTCCGCCACCCAGACGCCAATGGAGTCTGCGTCGGTGACCAGGAAAGCGGCTTTGGAGCCGTCCGGCGACCAGGTGAAGCCCGACAGGCCCGCATCCTCAGGCGTTCTGATCTCGGTTTCTTCGCCCGTATCCAGATCGATCACGGACAGGCCGACCACCGAGCGCGGGCCGTGACGACCATTGGTCTCGGCATCCAGCCGCAGACCCGCCAGGCGCTCCATCGGGCGCGCCAGTTCGGAGACCGGCGGCAAGCCTTCGCGATGCAGCAGCAAGAGATGGCGCTTGTCCGGCGACAGCGTGGTGAAGGGCGATGGCGGCGCGTCAACGATATCAACGATATCCTGCGGCGGCAGGCGATAGCCGTCCTGAGCCATGGCGGCTCCGGCGCTGACGCTCAGCACCAGAACGCCGCCCAGAGCGGCGCGAATAAGTGTGGACATAAAGCCCTCCCCTGACTTGCGTTTTCGCATTCGGGAGGGAGTTTAACGGAGCTTTGCCTGTCCGCAGAATGACGGATTGGTAAGGGAGGCGGACACGCGCAGCCTGCCCAGGCGATGGAGCTGACCTGAGCCGCCAGAGACAAACAAAAAACCCCGCCGGATCGCTCCGGCGGGGTTTCTTCTGATCTTGCGATCAGAGGGGTGAGGACTAGTCCTCGCCGCCCTCTTCCGCGATCTCTTCGCCGGTCTCCTGGTCGACGACTTTCATCGACAGGCGCACCTTGCCGCGATCGTCAAAGCCCAAGAGCTTCACCCAGACTTCCTGGCCTTCGCTGACCACGTCCTTGGGGTGACCCACGCGCTCATTCTTCATTTGCGAGACGTGCACGAGGCCGTCACGCGGACCGAAGAAGTTCACGAAGGCGCCGAAATCGACGACTTTCACGACCTTGCCCTTGTAGATCTCGCCCACTTCCGGCTCCGCCGTCAGGCCCTTGATCCAGTCGAGCGCCGCCTTGATGGAGTCCGCGGACACCGACGAGACCTTGATCAGGCCTTCATCGTTGACGTCCACTTTCGCGCCGGTTTCCTCGACGATCTGGCGGATGACCTTGCCGCCCGACCCGATCACGTCACGGATCTTGTCGGTCGGGATCTGGATGGTCTCGATCTTCGGCGCGTGCTCATTCAGAGCTTCACGCGTGCCCGAGAGCGCCTTGTTCATCTCTTCAAGGATGTGCATGCGGCCGCCCTTCGCCTGGTTCAGCGCGGTCTGCATGATGTCCTTGGTGATGCCGGCGATCTTGATGTCCATCTGAAGGCTGGTGACGCCCTCTTCGGTGCCGGCCACCTTGAAGTCCATGTCCCCGAGGTGATCTTCGTCACCCAGAATGTCGGACAGAACCGCCACGCCTTCGGGATCCTTGATCAGGCCCATGGCGATGCCGGACACCGGACGGGTGATCGGAACGCCCGCATCCATCAGCGCCAGAGAGCCGCCGCACACGGTCGCCATGGAGGACGAGCCGTTGGATTCGGTGATCTCGGACACCAGACGCACGGTGTAGGGGAAGGTTTCCGCGTTCGGCATCACGGCGTTCAGCGCGCGCCAGGCGAGCTTGCCGTGGCCGATTTCACGACGGCCCGGAGCCAGACGGAAGCTGGTCTCGCCGACGGAATAGGGCGGGAAGTTGTAGTGCAGCAGGAAGCGTTCCTTGTAGGTGCCGGTCAGGGCGTCAATGAACTGCTCGTCCTCGCCGGTGCCCAGGGTCACGACCGCCAGGGCCTGCGTTTCACCGCGGGTGAACAGCGCAGAACCGTGGGTGCGCGGCAGGACGGTGGCTTCGGACACGATCGGGCGGACCTGATCGAGCGAGCGGCCGTCAATGCGCTTGCCGGTCTTGATGATGCCGCCGCGCACGACGCTGGCTTCCACGCCCTTCAGAACGTCCTTGAGCACGACCATGTCGGCGCCGTCGGGGTTCTCTTCGGTCGCGGCCAGCTCGGCCACGGCTTTCTCTTTCGCCGCAGAGACCGCCGCCTGACGCTCGGTCTTGTTGGTGATGGTGTAGGCCTTGGCGATCTCGTCGCCCACCAGCGCCTTCACCTTGGCTTCGAGGTCGGAATGATCTTCCGGCTCGAATTCCCACGGATCCTTGGCGGCTTTCTCGGCCAGGCGGATGATCATATCGATCACGGGCTGGAACGCCTCATGACCGGCCATGACGGCGCCCAGCATGGTTTCTTCCGACAGCTCTTTGGCTTCGGATTCCACCATCATCACCGCGTCGGACGTGCCGGCGACCACCAGGTCCAGCTCGGTGTCGTCCATCTCGGCGACGGTCGGGTTGATGATGTACTCGCCATCCTTGTAGCCCACG
The DNA here is from genome assembly GCF_000152745.1 of Oceanicaulis sp. HTCC2633. Lineage (GTDB taxonomy): Bacteria > Pseudomonadota > Alphaproteobacteria > Caulobacterales > Maricaulaceae > Oceanicaulis. The sequence continues at coordinate 2,117,435 of NZ_CH672428.1, read as the reverse complement.
CGCGCTGCGCCGATCGGACCCAGGAAGGGCAGACCGGACAGGCACAGGGCGGCGGAGGCGCCGATCATGCCGACCACATCGGGATCATTTTCCAGATCGTGGCTGAGCACGGTGATCATCACTTGGGTGTCGTTCTTGAACCCCTTGGGGAAGAGCGGGCGGATCGGACGGTCAATGAGGCGCGAGGTCAGCGTCTCTTTGTCGGTCGGACGGCCTTCGCGCTTGAAATAGCCGCCCGGGATCTTGCCGGCGGCGAAGTATTTTTCCTGGTAATTGACGGTCAGCGGGAAGAAGTCCACGCCCGGCTTGACGTCCTTTTGTGCGACCGCCGTCGCGAGGACGGTGGTTTCGCCATAGGTGGCGAGCACCGCGCCATTCGCCTGACGCGCCATGCGGCCGGTTTCGAGGGTCAGCGTGCGGCCGGCCCATTCAATCGTTTCGGTTTGGATATCGAACATGTATCTCTCGTTCGTACGGTCGTAATTCGGCGTCGCCGGATTGCGAACGCCGGATAAGGAAACGCCGGCGCGCCCATTGGCGGCCGGCGTCCCTCTGGATTGCGCTTAGCGGCGCAGACCCAAGGCTTGAACAATCGCCTTGTAGCGATCTTCATCGATTTTCTTGAGATAATCGAGAAGACGCCGACGCTGGGAGACCAGCTTCAGCAGGCCACGGCGAGAGTGGTTGTCTTTCTTGTGAGTCTTGAAGTGCTCGGTCAGGTTCGCGATACGCTCGGTCAGCACCGCCACTTGCACTTCAGCCGACCCGGTGTCGTTTTCGCCCCGGGCGTACTCTTTGATCAGTTCGGCTTTACGTTCTGCCGTAATCGACATCGTCTATTCGGGCTCCTAATCCCATTGAAAGACACGAACAGGCGAGAGTTTGCCCGCGCGTGCTTCGCCGATCGCAATAGCCCGGTCCGTCCCCATGGCCACGACAGCCTTCGAGAAATCCTTCCCTGCAATGTCGCGGGGTTGGCGAAGGTCGCGCAGCTCTGAAGCTCGCCGGGGAGGCAGTACGATCGAGCGTCCTTGCCTCAACTGAAACGCCTCGTCCTCGGTCACGGCCGTCGCCGGGATGTCGTCCAGCGCGGTCTCGACCGGAAGCAGGGCCTCCAGCGCGTGGCCCTTATGGACCAAATCCTCAAATACGTCCAGTGAAACAGCCTGTGCGGCGCTGAACGGGCCGACCCTGGTGCGGCGCAGCGCGGCCACATGGCCTTCCGCCCCCAGCGCCATCGCCAGATCGCGCGCCACCGAGCGCACATAGGCGCCCTTGCCGCATTTCATCTCGAGCACGGCGAGATCGGGGCTCGGCGCGTCCAGCAGGCGCAGATCGTCAATGCGCACAGGGCGGGAGGCGAGCTCCACCTCTTCCCCGGCGCGCGCCAGATCATAGGCGCGTTCGCCATCGATCTTGATGGCGGAGAATTTCGGCGGCACCTGTTCGATCTCGCCGATGAACTGACCCAACGCCTCTTCAATCGCATCCCGGCTCGGACGCACATCGCTCTCGCCCGTCACCTCGCCCTCGGCGTCGAGCGTGGTCGTGGACCGGCCCCAGCGCAGGGTGAACTTGTAGGCCTTGGAGCTCTCCTGGGCGAACGGCACGGTCTTGGTGGCCTCGCCGAACGCGATCGGCAGCACGCCCGACGCCAGCGGATCCAGCGTGCCCGCATGGCCCGCCTTCTGCGCATTCAGCAGCCAGCGCGTCTTGGACACGGCCTGGGTGGAGGTCATTTCCAGCGGCTTGTCGAGGATCAGCCAGCCATGGATCTTCTCGCCCTTCTTGCGACGGGCCATCAGTCCTCATCCCCGTCTTCAAGGTCGCGCTTGACGCTGGGCCGGTCGAGCAGCGCATCCACTTCGCGCACATCGTCGATGCGGTCATCGACGGCGAAGCGCAGCTTGGGCGTGAACTTGAGCTCGATCTGACGGCCCAGCTCGCGCTGGATGAAGCCGGCGGCATGGTTGAGCGCGGTGGCCACGGCCTCGCGATCGCCCCCGCCCAGAAGATCCACATAGACCGTGGCGTGGCGCAGATCGGGGCTGACGCGCGCTTCGGTGATGGTCACGGCGGCGGTGTTCACATGCGGGTCGTGCACGCGGCCTTCGCGGATAATGTCGGACACCGCACGACGCACGAGCTCACCGGCGCGCAGCTGGCGTTGGGACTGGGCTTTCATGAATTCCTCTTGGGTCGCCTGGACGCGGCCGGAGTCCAACCGGAACGCATCGAGATTGCGAAGGGCGCGGGTGTACGGCGCCTGCGCCCCTATTGCAAGGGCGGCCCCGCTCTAGTGATTGACCACCAGCCAGGCGCCCAGGGTCAGAAGCCCCGCGCCCAGAAGCCGCATCAGCGTCACCGACCGTTCCTCGATGCCGAAGAGGCCGAAATGGTCGATCGCCATGGCGGCGATCAGCTGGGCTGCGAACAGCAGGGCGAAGAAGGAGCCCGTGCCGATCTTCGGCGTGGCCCAGGCGGCGGTGGTGACGAACAGGGCGCCCAGCGCGCCTCCGATCACGAACAGATGCGGCGGCGTGTTCATGATCCGCTCGGGGCTGGGCCAGCCGGACCGGAAGGCGACCACGGAGACGGTCGCCAGCATGATCAGCGCGCCGGCCGTGAAACTGACCAGCGCGGCGCGGATCGGCGAGCCCAGATGGCCCGACAGCTGGCCGTTGAAGGCCGGCTGGGCGGCCACCATGGCGCCCGCGACCAGCGTCAGCACGTAAGGGGCGACAGCGTTCAGCGACATGGGCGGTCCTTCAGCTTGGATCAGCGCATCCAGAAGCGGGGCGTGAAGACATAGAGCGCCACGAGGATTTCCAAGCGGCCCAGCAACATCTGCACGCAGAGCAGCCATTTGGCCGGGTCGGGCAGTGTAGCGAAATTGCCCGCCGGTCCAATGATGTCGCCAAGGCCCGGGCCCACATTGGCGATGGCCGTGGCGGACGCGGTCACGGCGGTCAGGAAGTCGAGGCCGAAGGCGGACAGGGCGACGGCGCCAATGGCGAAACAGGCGACATACAAACCCGCGAACAGCGCCACCGAGGCGCTGTCCGACGCTGTCAGCCGCCGTCCGGCATGGTGCGCCACCGTGATCGCATGCGGGGAGGACGCCGCCTGCAGACTCGCCCAGGTGGATTTGAGCATGATCTGGATGCGGAACACCTTGAAGCCGCCGGCCGTCGATCCCGCGCACCCGCCCAGAAAGGTCAGGATGAAGATGGTGGCCATGGCCAGCGGCCCCCAGAGCTGATAGTCGCCCGCCGCATAGCCGGTGGTGGTCAGCACAGAGACGGTGTTGAAGATGGCGAGCCGCACCGCGTCCGGATGCTCGGGCGGCCCGCCCAGCTCGGCGGCGAACAGCAGAAGACTCGCCAGCGCCACGATCACCAGAAGTCCGACGATTTCCTCAAAGGCGCCCGGACGTCGACCCTCATGGCGGCTGACCGCCCGCACATAGGCGAGAAACGGGATCGCCCCGGCCAGCATGAACACGATGGCCACCCATTGCGCGCCGGCCGAGAACCCGCCCATGGACTGGTCGGTGGTGGAATACCCGCCTGTCGACACCGTGGTGAGGGCGTGCAGGACCGCATCAAAGCCGCTCATGCCGGACAGGACATAGCCCAGCGCGCACAGGCAGGTGAGGCCCAGATAAAGCCCGGCGATGACGCTGGCGAGATGGCCGGGACGAGCGATCAGCTTTTCCGGCGACCGGTCCGAGGATTCCAGATGGAAAAGCTGCATCCCGCCCGAGCGCAGGAGCGGCAGGACGGCGATGGAGATGCCGATGATGCCGATCCCGCCTATCCATTGCAGCAAAGCGCGCCAGACCAGAAGGGTGGGCGGCTGGGCGTCAAGATTGCTGATGACGGTCGATCCCGTCGTGGTCAGACCGGACACGGTCTCGAAGATGGCGTCGGTGATGCTCAGACCCACGGCATCCTCGTGCAGGGGAATGGCCATCAGGAGCGGCAGGCCGAACCAGGCCCCGAGCGTCAGGATCACCGCGCCGCGAAAGCCCAGATGCGCGCGCTCGCCCAGTCCGACCAGCGTCAGCACGCCGCCTACAAATCCGGAGATCAGCACGCAGGCGGCGAACCCCTCGCCGGCGCCGTCATGGATCAGAAGGTGGGACGCCAGCATGTGCAGGAAAGCCAGCGCCGCGAGACCCAGACACAGCACGCCCCAGATCAGGGCGACATTGCGAATGCGAGTCATCATGCGCGCACCTCCAGAGCCCTGCCCGGAAACCCCGGGGATCGGCCATGTGCGATAAGGCGGCGTCTGTATACCTCTGATCCCTGCGGTTCAAGTCCGTCCTGACTGCAGCGCGCCCCCTGCATCAGACTTGCATTTGAATTGAATTCAATTCAGCCTGTTGTCAGGAGATGAAACCCCATGAACACACCCCTTCACGACGCCCCGCCGAATGACAATGCCGCGCCGACGCCGCGCGGGCGGCAGACGCGCGAAAAGCTCATTGATGCGGCGCGCGGCGCGCTCATCGAGGGGGAGGGCGCCGCCGAGATCACCGACATCGCCCGGCGCGCCGGCGTCTCGGCCGGTTTGGCCTATCATCATTTCGGCTCCAAGGACGGGCTTCTCTCGGCCGTGGTCGAGGAGTTCTATGACCGCTATGTCCGGGTCGCCAACACGCATTTTCGCGGTGAAACCTGGGCTCAGCGTGAAGCGCAGCGCGTGCAGGCCGTCGTGCGCTTCTTCATCGACGAACCCTTTACCCGCACCCTGTTCGGGCCGCTGGGCCGGTCCAGTGCGGTCGTGCATGCAGAATCGCGTTGCATGGCGGACCTCGTGGCGCGCGGCGCCCGCAATATCGCCCAGGGCCAGGCGGACGGCGACCTGCCGCGACAGGCCGACCCGCAAATCGCCGCCGCCTTCGTGCTGGGCGGCCTGCGCCAGGCCATGACGCTGGCGTTGCTGGATGACCCGAACCCGGACGCCGAGCAGCTCGCCTGCAACGTCTGGATCCTGATCGCCCAGAGCCTGGGCCTGAGAGTGGGGAGCAAGTCATGACGCCGACCCTGAAAAAACCCTCCGACCTGTTCACCCAGGATCTGGCGGGCACGCATAAGCGCTCTGAAACCGAGAGCATCACCCCCGGCTCCGATACCCTCGCCAGCTATGACAGCAATGGCTATGTCATCCTCAGGGGATTGCTGAGCGCGGAGGTTCTGAAGGCCGCCGATACCGCTCTGCGCGATCTTCTGGGGCCCACGGGGCGGAACAATTTTGAAGGGTTCAGCACCCAGCGCGCCTATGCCCTTCTGGCGAAGACCCGGGCCCTGGACCCGTTGATCGCCCATCCGCAGATCCTGGGACTTCTCAAGGCGCGCCTGCATGCCCAGCCGCTTCTATCGGCCTGTCTGGGCATCAATATCGGTCCGGGCGAGACCCCGCAAATGCCCCATGCGGATGACGGATTCTATCCGGACATGCGTCCAGACGCCCGTCACGGCCTGTCGGTGATCTGGGCCTTTGACCCCTTTACCCGGGACAATGGCGCCACCCGCACCTGGCCCGGCTCCCATCTCTGGCGGTCCGGGCGGGAGCCCGAGGACACCGATGTCTGGCGTCCCGCCGTGATGGAGCCCGGCGATGCGCTGGTCTTCCATGGCGGGCTCTGGCATGCGGGCGGAGAGAACGCCACGCAGCAGGGGCGGCTGGCCCTGACCGCGCAATATTGCGCGCCCTGGCTGCGCACGCAGGAGAATATGAGCCTGGCGGTTCCGCCCCAGATCGTCCGCACGCTCAAGGCGCCGCTGCCCTCGTTGCTGGGCTATCAGATCCACCCGCCCTTCATGGGCCATGTGAACGGCATGCATCCCAATCGTCTGCTGGACTAGGCTGTGAAACGCGCACGAAAAAGGGCGGCTCATCGAGCCGCCCTTTGTTTGTGTCTGAAGACCGGGATTACAGCGAACGCTGGATTTCCTGGACCTCGAAACATTCGATCACGTCATTGACCTGAATGTCGTGATAGTTCTCGAACGCCATGCCGCACTCGGTGCCGGCGCGCACTTCGGGAACCTCGTCCTTGAAGCGCTTGAGCGTGGACAGATGGCCTTCGTGGATCACCGTGTCGTCGCGCAGCAGACGCACGCCGCAGCCGCGCTTCACCACGCCTTCGGTCACGCGGCAGCCCGCAACGCGGCCCACCTTGGTGATGTTGAAGACTTCCAGGATCTGCGCGTAGCCGATGAAGGTTTCGCGTTTCTCCGGCGCCAGCATGCCCTCGAGCGTGTTCTTCACGTCGTCGATCAGATCGTAGATCACCGAATAATACCGGATCTCCACGCCTTCACGCTCGGCCAGATCGCGCGCCTGCTTGTTGGCGCGGACGTTGAACGCGAAGATCGGCGCGCCGGAGGCTTGCGCCAGAAGGACATCGCTTTCGGACACGCCGCCGGCGGCGGAGTGAATGATCTTGGCCTGGACTTCCTCGTTGCCGACTTTTTCCAGAGCGCCAATGATCGCTTCGGCCGAACCTTGCACGTCCGCCTTGACCAGAAGCGGCAGCTCCTGAACCTCGTTGGATTTGAGCTTGGCCATCATCTGCTCGAGCGAGGCGCCGCCGCCCGTCCGGGCCGCCGCCGCCTTGTCGCGCTTGACGCGCTCGCGGTATTCCACCAGCTCACGGGCGCGGGCTTCGGACTCCACCACGGCGAAGACTTCACCCGGCTCGGGCGCGCCGTCCAGGCCGAGAATCTCGGCCGGCAGGGACGGACCCGCCTCTTTCATCTGCTGGCCGCGCTCGTTCACCAGAGCCCGCACCTTGCCCCATTGCGCGCCCGCCACGACGATATCGCCGCGCTTGAGCGTGCCGCGCTTCACAAGGCAGGTCGCGACCGGGCCGCGGCCCTTGTCGACCTGGGATTCGATCACCACGCCTTCCGCAGAGCGGTTCGGATTGGCTTTCAGCTCCAGCATTTCAGCTTGCAGGTTGATGGCGTCGGTCAGCTCATCAAGACCGGTCTTCTTCAGCGCCGAGACCGGTACCGCCTGAACGTCGCCGCCCATGTCCTCCACGAACACTTCGTACTGAAGCAGTTCCTGAAGCACTTTCTGCGGATCGGAGTCGGGCTTGTCGACCTTGTTGACCGCCACGATCATCGGCACGTTCGCCGCCTTGGCGTGGCTGATCGCCTCGATGGTCTGCGGCATGACGCCGTCATCGGCCGCCACCACCAGGATCACGATATCGGTCGCCTGCGCGCCGCGAGAGCGCATGGAGGAGAACGCCGCGTGGCCCGGGGTGTCGAGGAAGGTGATCTTCTCGCCCGATTTCAGCGCCACCTGATACGCGCCGATATGCTGGGTGATGCCGCCGGCTTCGCCCGCCGCCACATCGGTGGAGCGCAGGGCGTCCAGCAGCGAGGTCTTGCCGTGGTCGACGTGACCCATGACGGTCACCACCGGCGGACGGGGCAGCTTGCTCTCTTCGGTGTCTTCCTCGGAGATGAAGCCCTCTTCCACGTCGGATTCCGACACGCGTTTGATGGTGTGGCCGAATTCCTCGACGATCAGCTCGGCGATATCGGCGTCCAGCATGTCATTGGCGCGCACCATCTGACCCTGGGTCATCAGGTATTTCACCACGTCCGCGGCGCGTTCGGCCATACGCTGGGCCAGATCCTGCACGGAGATCGCTTCGGGCACGACCACTTCACGGGACACCTTGTCACGGGACTGGCCGCCTTGCTGGCGACGCTGCTTTTCACGTTCACGGGCCCGGCGCATGGAGGCCAGGGAGCGCTGACGACCTTCATCATCCTCGACGAGGTTCTGAATGGTCAGCTTGCCCTGACGGCGCTTGGGCTCCTTGGTGCGCGAAGGCTGGGCCTTGTCCCCGCCCGGCGCGACCTTCTTGGATTTCACGCGGCCGCCCATGGACTCAAGAATGTTGCGGTTGTCGTCAGACTCCTCGCGCTCAGTCTTGTCCTTGCTCTTGTCAGCCTTGCGAGACGGCGCCTTCACGGACGGCTCTTCAGCCGTATCCGCGGCGGGCGCCGCTTTCTTGGATTTCTTGGCCTGTTCCGCAGCGAGGCGAGCCGCTTCGGCTTCAGCCACCGCACGGCGCTCTTCCTCTTCGCGGCGCTGGCGCTCTTCTTCCTCGCGCTTGCGCATGTCCTCGAGCGCGCGGCGCTCCTCGTCCTCGCGGGCGCGGCGGGCCTCTTCTTCCGCCTTCTGCTTGGCGGCGCGCTCTTCCTGTTCGGCGCGCGCGCGCAGAATGGCCTGCTGGCGCTTGATCAGTTCTTCTTCGGACAGGCCCAGCTGCTTGGCCTTGGCGGCCAGCGCAGCGCGCGCCTTGTCCTTCTGGCTCTGGGGCGCGCCGGATTTGCCTGTCGCGGCGTCCTTGCCGGCAGGCCCGCCCGGGCGCTTGCGCTTCTTCTCGACAACGACAGACTTCTGACGTCCGCGCGCAAAGCTTTGCTGCACGGTCCCAGAGGAACGTCCACCGAGGGAGAGAGGCTTGCGGCCCGAGTTGTTGCGTTCGTCAGCGTCGCTCATAAGCGTCCTTGCCGCGGCTTTACATATCTTCGGGCGGAGCCCCGCCGCCGCGTGCGCGAGGGTCCGTCATCTGTTCAGGTCGCCTCCGGGAAGCCCCGGCCTGAAGGCCCGCTAAACTAGCCAGCTTCCAAGGCGTTTCAACTCTTCTGTGCGTCTCCGCCCGCAGGATCGAGGTTAACGAAGCCTGCAAGCTTGAACGCGAGGGCGGAAAACCCCGCCGCTTCAGGTCCATCGGCCAGAACCGCATGGACCGCATTCCCGACGCCGAGGGCCCCGCTCAGGGTTTCAGCGTCAAAACATCCCAGCACCGGCGCCGTGCATTCCACGGCCTTGGCCAGGTGATCCAGCTTCTTGCGCCCGTCAGGCGCCGCGTCGCTGGCTTCAATTCTCCACGCCGGCTCCGGGTCCGATTGCAGCGCCATGCGCACCGCATCCGATCCCAGCTCCACGCGTCCGGCCCGGCGCGCCAGACCCAGAAGGCTCAGAAGACGCGCCCTGATCAGCGCCTCGAACTGGTCCGCCAGATCTTCCGGCGCCTCGACCGGCTGCTCGAAGGCCCGATTGAACAGGCGCTTCTTAACCGCCTTGTCGACCAGCGCCCGGTCGGCGCTGACCCAGCCGCCCCGACCGGGAAGGCGCGCCGCCACATCCGGCGTCACGCGGCCTTCAGGGCTGAGCGCGACACGGAGGAGGTCGTCCTCCCCCTTCACCTCACCGGTGGCGACGCAACGGCGTTCGCGCACCGGCTTGGATCGGCCATGACGCGCCCCGCGGCTCACGACTGCTCGTCTTCCTCCGTCGCGTCAGCGTCCAGCAGATCGGCCAGGTCCACGCCCAGCTTCTCGGCTTCAGCTTCAAGATCGGAGAGATCGATGTCTTCCAGATCGACATCGGAAGCCTCTTCGTCAAGGGTCTCGTCCTCAACCTCTTCCACTTCGACCTCGGCCTGGGGCAGATCCTCTTCGGAAATCCAGCCTGCAATCACACGCGCGCGCATGATCAGCATTTCGGCGTCTTCGGGCGACATGTCAGAGCCTTCGAGAATGCCCGGCTCGCGCACGCGCTCGCCATCGCGGGTCTCGTACCAGCCGCGCAGATCGTCAGGCGTCAGGCCCGCCAGATCCTCGATGGTGCAGACCTCGTTCTCGCCGAACTTGACCGCCATCGGCAGGTCGACGCCTTCCACATCCAGGACCGCATCTTCCACGCCCAGCTCCTTGCGGCGGGCATCCTGCTCGGCGGCGCGCTTTTCGAGGAATTCGCGGGCGCGGGTCTGGATTTCCTGGGCCGTGTCGTCGTCGAAACCTTCGATGACGGCGATCTCGTCGAGCTCGACAAAGGCGATGTCTTCAACTTCGGCGAAGCCTTCGGTGGCCAGCAGCTGGGCGATCACCTCGTCCACATCCAGCGCGTTCATGAAGGTCGAGGTGCGCTCGGAGAATTCCTTCTGGCGACGCTCGGATTCTTCTTCCTCGGTCAGGATGTCGATGGCCCAGCCGGTCAGCTGGCTGGCCAGACGCACATTCTGGCCGCGACGACCGATCGCCAGCGACAGCTGATCGTCGGGCACGACGACTTCGATGCGCTCGGCCTCGTCATCGAGCACCACCTTGGCGACTTCGGCCGGCTGCAGCGCGTTGACGATGAAGGTCGCCGGATCGGGATTCCACGGAATGATGTCGATCTTCTCGCCCGCCAGCTCGTTCACGACGGCCTGCACGCGGCTGCCGCGCATGCCGACGCAGGCGCCCACGGGATCGATGGAGCTGTCATTGGAAATGACGGCGATTTTCGCACGGGAACCCGGATCGCGCGCCACGCGCGGAATCTCGATGACGCCTTCGTAGACTTCCGGCACTTCCTGCGCGAACAGGGCGGCCATGAAGTCGGGATGGGCGCGCGACAGGAAGATCTGCGGGCCGCGGGTCTCCTCACGCACGTCATAGATATAGGCGCGCACGCGGTCATTGACCTGCAGGCTTTCGCGCGGAATGCCGTCCGAACGACGGATAATGCCTTCGGCCTTGCCCAGGTCGATGATGACATTGCCGTATTCGACGCGCTTGACGATACCGTTGACGATCTCGCCGATGCGGTCCTTGTACTCGTTGAACTGGCGCTTGCGCTCGGCTTCGCGAACCTTCTGGGTGATCACCTGCTTGGCGGTCTGGGACGCGACGCGGCCGAACTCGATCGGCGGCAGCTCTTCTTCGTAGAAGGAACCGATCTCGGCTTCCGGATCGCGCTTCTTCGCTTCGTCGAGCGTGATCTGGTGCGCTTCGTTCTCGACCTCTTCCACGACGGTGGTGCGGCTGGTCAGACGCATCTCGCCGGTCTTGGGGTTGATCTTGCAATGGATGTCGAGCTCCGCGCCATAGCGCGAGCGGGCCGCCTTCTGGATCGCCTCTTCAATGGCTTCCAGCACGATCGACTCATCGATCATCTTCTCCTGCGCCACCGCGCGGGCGATTTGCAGGATTTCCAGCTTGTTGGCGCTGACCCCGATGGCCATATCCGCGTTCCTTCTCGTTCTACTCGTCGGCCTGACCGTCTTCACCCTCGATGGGACCACGAGCCTTCAGGCTCGCCTCCACGAGAGCGTCGGTCATGACCAGCTTGGCGTCTGCGATCCACTCGAACGGGATGACAGCCGTGTCGTCCTCGCCCGCCAGATCCATCAGTACGTTGTCGTCCTCGATCCCGGCGAGCATGCCGCGAAAGCGCTTGCGGTTCTCCACCAGCCGATCGAGCTCGATCTTGGCCTCGAACCCTTCCCAGCGCTCAAAATGAGAGAGCGCGGTCAGAGGCCGGTCAATGCCGGGCGAGGATACTTCAAGATCATACTCGCCCGAGACCGGATCAGCCTCATCAAAAACTTCCGACAGGGCGCGCGACAGCCGCGCACAGTCTTCAACCACCATCGTGCCGTCATGGCGCTCGGCCATGATCTGCACCGTGGTCTTCTTGCCGCCCATCACCCGCACACGCACGATTTCAAGCCCGAGGGTCTCGGCCAGAGGCTCGGCGATCTCGAGGATGCGCTTGTCTTGCGGGCTGTTGGCTTTCATGGGCGTCGTGTATCTGCGTCTGGGCCGGATGCGGGTACGAAAAAAGCGGCCCGGGACCCCGAGCCGCTCGAACATGTCATCCGACATATCGAACTTTGAGGCGCTTATACGCCTTCAGCCCCCGATTGGCAACGGGGGGCGCTCAGCAAGCTCTCCAAAGTTTAATCCTGAAGCACGACGGGCTGGGTCATGATCTCACCGTCAGGGGAGACCTTACCATGTTCAACGCTCTTGCCGTCACGGTCGCACTCGCGGCCCTGCAGGGCGATACGGGCGACGCCTATGCTCAACTCGGCCCTGATGCGCGCGAGCGCCTGATGGCCTGTGAGGTCGATGCAGAGCGTTTCGACGCCCTGATGGCGCTGGATCCCCAGAGCTTCGATCAGGACTTTTCAGGCGGCTGGCGACCTGTGGGCGATGAGCCGGGCTGCGAACGGGCCGCAGCGGACCTTCTGATCGCCTACATGGATCATTCCCCGCACTTCAATCCGGAACAGCCAGGCGTGATCGGCTGGCATGCGGGACAAATGCTCGCCATGAGCGACGAACCCGAACAAGCCATCGCCTATTTAGACGCCGCCCGCTTCAGCACTGCCGACTGGAATCTCTATGTCGACGCCACCATCGCCTTCCTGCAACGCGATCGCGCCGCAGCCGAGGCGGCGCGGGCCGAGCTGGCGACCATGACGCCCAGTGAGGAAGAAATGGCCTCACGACGTCAATTCCTGGCCGAGAACCCGCACATCACCATGCCCCAGGGCTTTGTGGAACAGCCGCAGAATCTGGGCGTCGTGGATCGGCTGCTGACATGCTGGGACCGCCCTTACGCCGAGGCCTATTCCAGCCAGTGCGAGAGCTAGATCTTCACGAAATCAAAGAAGACCGGGTCGATATCGCCCAGATGCTTGGACTGATAGCGGGTGACGATGTGATCGGCCGGGTTCTGCGTCCAGTCGGTCGCCTGCTCGCCCGTCCAGCTCAAGCCCTCGGCCGCCATCAGGATCGGCAAGGCGTGATCGGCATAGGCGCGCACATCGGTCGCCACGCGCAGGCGTCCGCCGGATTTGAGAAGCCGCGCAAACTCCGCCGCCGTATCAGGCTGCACGAAACGCCGCTTGGCGTGACGCTTCTTGGGCCAGGGGTCGGGGAACAGAAGATAGATCTGGTCAAACGCGCCATCAGGCATGCGCACCATCTCGTCGCGCGCATCGGAGCGCTTCACCCGCACATTCTCAAGCTCATGATCCTCGATCCCCACCAGCGCCTTGGCGACGCCATTGAGAAAGGGCTCGATCCCGAGAAAGCCGGTTTTCCGCGCCCGGTCCGCCTGACCCACCAGATGCTCGGCCCCGCCAAAACCCACTTCCAGCACATAGCGCTCAAAGCCGGGCAGAAGAGCTTTGGGGTCGAGCGGGCCTTCATCCGCCCAGCTCAGCGCAGGCAGTTGCGTCTCCACGAGCGCCTGCTGGCGATCGGTCAGCTTGTGCCCGCTGGCGCGGCCGTAGAGGCGTCGGTTCTGGGGTCGGGTCTCGGTCATGACGGCCCTTTACCCGCCCTCTCCTGAAAAACAAAGAGCCGGGCTGAAACAACCCGGCTCCCTGTTCGGTCAAAGCCTTTAGAATCAGGCGAAGTCCTTGAGCTGATCGACGAGGTCGGTCTTCTCCCAGGAGAAACCGCCATCCGCGTCCGGCGTGCGGCCGAAATGGCCATAGGCGGCGGTGCGCTCGAAGATCGGCTTGTTCAGGCCCAGATGGGTGCGGATGCCGCGCGGGCTGAGATTGACCAGCTCGCGCAGGCGGTTTTCCAGCCTGGCTTCATCCACATCGCCGGTGCCGTGGGTGTCCACATAGACAGACAGCGGCTTGGACACGCCGATGGCGTAGCTGAGCTGGATGGTGCATTTGCGCGCCAGACCCGCCGCCACGACGTTCTTGGCGAGATAGCGCGCCACATAGGCCGCGGAGCGGTCCACCTTCGTCGGGTCCTTGCCCGAGAACGCGCCACCGCCATGGGGGGCTGCGCCGCCATAGGTGTCCACGATGATCTTGCGACCGGTCAGGCCGGCGTCGCCATCCGGACCGCCAATGACGAACTTGCCGGTCGGGTTGACGTAGAACTCGTCTTCGGGCGGGAACCAGCCGTCGGGCAGAACCGATTGCACCACCGGGCGCACCAGCTCGCGGACATCATCAAGGCTGACGCCATCCTTGTGCTGGGTGGAGACCACCACGGAGGTCACGCCCACCGGACGCCCGTTCTCATATTTCAGGGTGACCTGGGATTTCGCGTCCGGCTCGAACTCGGGGCGTTCGCCGGTTTTGCGCAGGCGCGCCATTTCCTTGAGGATCTGGTGCGAATAGGTGATCGGCGCCGGCATCAGCTCCGGCGTCTCGTCACAGGCGAAGCCGAACATGATGCCCTGGTCGCCCGCGCCTTCATCCACAAACGAGCCCGCGCCCTCATCGACGCCCTGGGCGATATCGGCCGATTGCTCGTGCAGGAAGTTGTGCAGCTCTGCGGTGTTCCAGTGGAAGCCGTCCTGCTCGTATCCGATGTCGCGCACGGCGCGACGGACCACGGACTCGATCTCGTCATCATTGATCTCGCCCGCGCAGCGCACTTCGCCGGCCAGAACGATGCGGTTCGTGGTGGTCAGGGTTTCGCACGCCACGCGCGCAACCGGATCCTTGCTCAGGAACAGGTCCAGAATCGCATCGGAGATGCGGTCGCATACCTTGTCCGGGTGACCCTCGGACACGCTTTCACTGGTGAAGAGATAGGACGAACGGGCCAACGCGTGCTCCATATAAAGCGATCTTTATATGGCGGGCTTAAACCCTATTGGCGCGCGGAAAGCAAGGCCCGTCCGGTCACAGTGTTTTTAAGATGCAGCCCCGGTCGCGGTGGCTTCGGCTTCCTCAGCCGCCAGCGTGCGCACCAGTTCGAGAATACGGCGGCGCACCTTGGAGTCCTTGATGCGGGCGAAAGCCTGCGCCAGCGCCACCCCGTCCGCGGACTGGATGAAATCATCCACGATGGGCGTCTGGTCGCCTTCAGAGAAGCCCGGCTGGCCCACGGTTTCCGCCACGCCGTCATAGAAAAACGACACCGGCACATCCAGAACCTTGGCGAGGTTCCACAAACGGCCCGCCCCGACCCGATTGGTGCCGCGCTCGTATTTCTGAACCTGCTGGAAGGTCACGCCGAGCTCTTCGCCCAGCTTCTCCTGGCTCAGATTCAAAAGCTGACGCCGAAGCCGGATACGTGATCCCACATGGCGATCCACCGCATTCGGGCCTCTCGGATTGGCAGTCATTTCGAATTCCTTATCTACGCAGGCATACAACCATAGTTTGGCCGGATGCGATACGCTCAACGCCCCTCGGTGGGCTGCAGCGCTCTACCTAAATGCGTAGTCGCCACAACCGATAGAAAATGCGCTACTGCAGCCAAAACCAGCAAAACAATTACCCAGAGTGCATTTCCATACTTCCCATACGGCGTCTCGTGCAATCCTTCAAGCAATGTAATCATCAATACTTCAGTTGATTTTGAAGGAATGGATTCAATGAGCCTACCATAAGGATCGATCTGTCCTGAGACTCCAGCCGCCGCTACTCTTACCAGGGGTAGGCCTTCTTCTATGGCGCGATATTGGGTTTGGTTAAGCAATTGTTGAGGTCCAGATGAATTCCCGTACCAGGAGTCATTAGAAATATTCAACAACCAATCTGGTCTATTTGACTGTCTTGGCGAATACCTCGGATACACGGCCTCATAGCAGATCAGCGGCGCCAGCCCCGGCAATCCCTCAAGATTGAGCGTCCGGGCGCCCGCGCCTGGAGAGTAGTACGGCGCCAACTCCGACAAACTGTCGAAACCAATCCATTCCGTCAGCAGGCGTAACGGATTGCTTTCACCGAACGGGACCAGTCGGGATTTATCGTACTGTGCCTCAAGCACAGCGCCATTTTCTTCCAAAGATATCGAGACCAGTGAATTAAAATAGGCGCGGGGTCGCCCGCCCAGCCCATACTCCGCACGGGCTGTTCCCGTGATCAGCCGAGTCCCCGGCGGCAGACCGTCGGACAGCTCCGCCAGCAGGTCCGGAGAATCAAGCAGCATGGCGGGAATGGCGCCCTCAGGCCAGATCACCGCCTCCACACGGGACAGATCACCCGTCCGGCTCAGGGCCAGATACTGTTCCAGAATGTCATGCCGGGCGGCATAGCGTTTCTCAGTCTGGGGCAGGTTCAGGGAGACCAGCAGCACCTGGTTGTCGGTCCGCGCGATATCGTCCGCCCCGGACAGGCGCGTGATCCCGTAGCCCCAGCTCGCCAAGAGGAGGCAGACGCCCATCACAAGCGGAATTCCGCGCGCCAGGCGCGGACCGCGACCACTGAGCGCGGCCGGCGCGGAGAACACGAACAGGGCCAGCACGGACAGGCCATAGGCGCCGATCAGGCTGGCGGTCTGACTGATCGCGCCGCCGGCCTCGAAGACATGACCGGGCAGATTCCAGGGAAAGCCCGACAGAATGGTGCTGCGCAGGAATTCCAGCGCCATCACGATCACGGTGAAGACGCCGATCCGGCCCGCATGACGGGGGGCGAAGCGCACATAGAGCGCTCCCGCCGCGCCCCAGAACAGCGCGAGGCCGGCCGGCAGCACGATCAACGGCGCCCAGATCAGCCAGGCGTAATCCTCGGCGCTGACCAGGAAGGCGTTGGCGACCCAGCCGGTGCCGGCCAGGAATGCGCCGCTGGCGAACCAGAAGCCGCGGATGAAACCGCTTCGAAGCGGACGTTGTCGCGATTTGGCGTCATCCAGCGCCAGCACCAGGGCGCTCAGCCCCACAGCATAGGCGGGCCATGCGAAGAAGGGTGCATGACCGAGTACACTGAACCCGCCCAGAAAGAACAGGAGAAGAAAGAGACGCCAGCCTGACAAAGCGCGATACGCCGCGCGAAAGCGGCGCGCACGATGCAGAAGACCCGTCACCATCTAGTCCGGACTGATGGCGCCGGCGGCCACCCGGCTTGCCTCGTCCCCCGCCAGTGTGGAGCCTGCGCCGGGCTTCACGCGCAGACGCTTGATGCGACGGGGATCGGAATCGAGCACTTCGAACTCGAATCCGGACGGGTGCGCCAGCACTTCGCCGCGCTCGGGCACGCGTCCCGCCAGGTGGAAGACCAGACCGCCGAGCGTGTCGACGTCGTTTTCTTCCTCTTCGCTGGCGATGTCGCACCCGACGATCTCCTCGAGATCCTCGATCATGGCGCGCGCATCCGCTTCCCAGCAATGCGGGCCCTTGGCGAGAATGTTGGGCGTCTCCGCCTCGTCATGCTCGTCCTCGATATCGCCCACAATGGGTTCGATCAGGTCTTCCAGCGTCACCAGCCCGTCCGTGCCGCCGAACTCGTCGACCACAAGCGCCATGTGCATGCGGCGCGACTGCATCTTGAGCAGCAGGTCAAAGGCCCGCATGGAAGCGGGCACATACAGCAGCGGCCGGCGAATGGCGGGCAGGATGCGCATGTCCGCCCAGCTGTCCGGGCCCGCGCCGGCGCCTTCCTCGGCGAAGCGGGACATATAGCCCAGCACGTCCTTGATGTGGGCCAGACCCACCGGATCATCGAGGGTTTCGCGGAAGACCGGGAGGCGCGAATGGGTGGCCTCGCCGAAGACGCGCGCCAGCTCCTTGAGCGGGGTCTCGATCTCGATGGCGACGATATCGGCGCGCGGCACCATGACATCGTCCACGCGCATGTCCTGGAACTCGCGCATATTGACCAGGAAGGCGCTGGCGTCGATGGGATCGGGCGCGCCGTTCACGATCGGCTCGTCAATTTGGGGGACGTCCTCTGGACGCGTCCCGTTAAAGGCCCGTTTCAGACGGGCCACAAGACTTCGCGAAGACGGATCGTCGTTCATGCCTATTCCTGTACGAGGTAGGGATCCTGGATCCCCAGGCCGGTCAGAACCGCTGTTTCCAGCGCTTCCATCGCGGCGGCCTCGTCTTCCTCCTGATGGTCAAACCCGTTTAAATGCAAAACGCCATGCAGCGCCAGATGCGCCGCATGATCGATAAGCGAAATGGCGGCCGCCTGTGCTTCTTTCGCACAGGTCTCGTACGCCAGGATCACATCGCCGGGATAGCCCTCGCGCTCGGGCGCAGGGAAGGACAGCACATTCGTGGACTTGTCCTTGTCCCTGAAGCGGCGATTGAGCTCGTGCACGGTGGCGTCGTCGGAAAACAGGATCACCGCCGCGCCTGCGCGCGGATCCTCGATCGCGTTCAGGCCTGCCTCGATGGCCTGAAGACAGGCCCTCATCAAGCCGTCATGGCCAGACCAGGCGTCTGCTTCAACAACGAATTCAACGCGTTCGTCTTCAATCACCACATCAGTCATGACCAGGCTCATCCTTGCGGGCCGCATCATCGCGCTCGTAAGCGTCCACGATGCGCGCCACCAGACCGTGACGCACCACATCAGATCGGTCAAACCGGTGCACGGCGATCCGCTCTTCATCCTGAAGAAGGCGTAAGGCATGTGGCAGGCCCGAGGGTTCGCCGCGACGCAGATCGGTCTGGGTCGGATCACCCGTCACCGCCATGCGCGAGCCCTCGCCCAGACGGGTCAGGACCATGCGCATTTGCGGAATGGTGGCGTTCTGCGCCTCGTCCACGATGACGAAGGCCTTGTTCAGCGTCCGGCCGCGCATGAAGGCGAGCGGGGCCACTTCGACCCGGCCTTCCTCGCGCATCTTCTCGCTGATGCGCTGACCCAGGGAATCGCGCAGCGCGTCCCAGATCGGCAACAGATAGGGATCGATCTTCTCGGTCAGGTCGCCGGGCAGGAAACCCAGACGCTCGCCCGCTTCAACGGCCGGTCGCGTGATGATCAGACGCTCCACTGCGCCCAGCGCCAGTTGCGAGGCGCCATAGGCGACCGCGAGCAGCGTCTTGCCGGTGCCGGCGGGCCCGACGCCGAAGATCATGTCATAGGCGCGGTCGTTCTTGAGCGCCTTCACATAGCTTTGCTGGCCATTGGTGCGCGCGGCGAAGCTTGCGCCGCGCGGCACGCGGATGACGGCGTCGATCTCTTCACCCGCATCGTCATCGGCCATCAGGCAGGCGGCGCGCGCGGCAGGCGGATCGATCGGCAGGCCCTCGCTGGCGCGGCCATAGAGCGCATTGAGCACCCGGCGCGCCTCGATGCGCGTGCGAGCCTCCTCGGCGGTGATCACGATCTGCCCACCGCCCGGCGCCTCGAGCTGAACCTCCAGTTCGCGCTCGAGCGTGGCGAAGTTCTCGTGACCGGGTCCGGCGATGATGCGAACAAGATCGGAATCTTCAAAATGAAGCGTTTCGGACGCCGCCTTGCGGGGGCGGCGCGGTTTTGATGAGCGGCTCACGCGGCGGCGCTTTCCTTTGTAGCCAGACGTCCAGACAGGGCGTTCTTGGTCGCCCCGGTTATCTCCACATTGGCGATCTGACCGATGAGTTCAACCGGGCCCTCGCAATGAACCGCCTGCAGATAGGGGCTGCGACCGGACAATTGCCCCTCGAAACGACCTTCGCGCTCGAACAGAACCGGCAGGGTCTTGCCGATCATGGACTGGTTGAAAGCGACCTGCTGTTCGGTCAGAAGCGCCTGCAAGCGCGCCAGACGCTCGCCTTTCACGGTTTCATCGATCTGGTTGAACATGGCCGCGCCCGGCGTGCCGGGACGCTTGGAGTACTTGAACGAGAAACACGACGCGTAATTGACCTGGCGCACCAGCTCCATGGTCGCCTCGAAATCGGCTTCGGTCTCGCCGGGGAAGCCGACGATCATGTCGCCGGAAATGGCGATGTCGGGACGGGCTGCGCGCAGGCGCGCGATGATGTCGAGATACTCCGCCGCCGTGTGCGAGCGGTTCATGCTCTTGAGAATCTTGTCCGATCCCGCCTGCACCGGAAGATGGAAATAGGGCATCAGCTTGGGCTCGTCCGCAAAGGCCTGGATGAGGTCGTCATCCATGTCCTTGGGGTGAGAGGTGGTGAAGCGGATGCGTTCAATGCCGCCGATCTTCGCCAGATGGCGCACGAGCCGCCCGAGACCCCAGACCCCGCCTTCGGGATCGCCCTTGGGCGCTTCGCCATGGAAGGCGTTGACGTTCTGGCCCAGCAAGGTGACCTCGCGCACGCCCTTGGCGGCCAATGCGCGAACTTCGGCGACGATCTGATCGACCGGGCGGGACCATTCCGCACCGCGGGTGTAGGGCACGACGCAGAAGGTGCAGAACTTGTCGCAGCCTTCCTGCACGGTCACGAAGGCGGTAAAGCCATCCACATGGCGCTCAGGCGTGGCGAGAGCGTCAAACTTCTCTTCGACCTCGAACTCGGTATCGAGCGCTTCGCCGCGTTCACGGTGCACATTTGCAATCAGTTCAGGCAGCTTGTGATAGGTCTGCGGACCCACCACCAGATCCACCACCGGCGCCCGGCGCTGGATCTCCGCGCCTTCCGCCTGCGCCACGCAGCCCGCCACCGTGATAGTCATGGGCTTGCCGGTGGAGGCCTTTTCTTCCTTGAGCGTCTTCAGACGCCCGAGCTCGGAATAGACCTTCTCGGCGGCTTTCTCGCGGATATGGCAGGTGTTCAGGATCACAAGATCCGCGCCATCGGGCTCGTCCGCCGGCTCATAGCCCAGCGGCGCCAGCACATCGCGCATGCGCTCGGAATCATACACGTTCATCTGACAGCCATAGGTCTTGATGAACAGGCGCTTGCGCTCTTTTCCCGTGGTCTCGGCGTCGCGAATGATATCGGTCATGGGCGGAGCCGGCCTCCCTGGCGGCGATGAACTGTGGATAAGGGAGGACGGGTTATGGGGATAGAGTGGGGCGGATGCAAGGCGCCGCTTGAAGATCGGCTGCCTCTCGCGCGGTTAACGCGCCCCTATTTGCCGTCCTCGATCTTCACGCCATAGAGCTCGAGCCGGTGATCGACGAGCTTGTAGCCCAGGCGCTTGGCGATGGCTTCCTGCAGGCGCTCGATCTCTTCATCCATGAATTCGACCACATCGCCGGTCTTCAGATCGATGAGATGGTCGTGATGGTCGTCAGAGGCCTCTTCATAGCGCGAGCGGCCGTCGCGGAAGTCGTGGCGCTCGATGATGCCAGCCTCTTCAAACAGGCGCACCGTGCGGTAGACCGTGGCGAGCGAGATGCGGGCATCCACTTCCGAAGCGCGGCGATGCAGTTCTTCCGCGTCAGGATGGTCTTCAGCCTGGGAGAGGATGCGCGCGATGACGCGGCGCTGCTCGGTCATGCGCAGGCCTTTTTCCACGCACAGCTTCTCGATACGGTCCGGCATCGCCATCTCCCTTGGCTGTGGGGCGTGAACCCCGTCCCTGACTTGATACCCAGCCTCGGCGGGCCGTGTCCATATGTCGCGCGACTCTAACTCAGGATCAAATTCAGACCAGATCGCGCGCCAGAACCCGTGCGGCGGCGCCATCGCGATAATAGCCCTTGCGCAATCCGATCTGGCGATAGCCTTCGCGCTCATAGAGCCCGCCGGCGGGCGCATTGCGTTCGGACACTTCCAGAAACAGGCGTTTGGACCCGGCGCGGCGGGCGGCGATCTCCGACTGCGCCAACAGGAACGCGCCCACGCCGGTGCGGCGCGCAGCGGGCAGAACGCCTATGGTCAGTAGCTCGCATTCGCCCGCCACGCTGCGAATGAGCGACAGGCCCTGGGGGTCGTCCTGAGCGCGGGCGATCAGACCCTGAACCCCTGACGAGGCCAGCAGCCTTGCAAAGTCGGCTTCGCTCCAGGGGTCGGGAAAACATTGCGCATGAAGCGCGGCATAAAGGTCCGCCGCTTCCGGACCCGCCTCGAAAATCTCGGGCAGGCTCATGCCGGGGTCTTGCCGCCAGGCAGTTTGGCGTCCGGCGGACGCGCATAGAGCGGAGAGGGGGCGGGCGCATCGGCGGGCGCGCGCTCGGTCAGAGCCAGAAGCGCGCGCAGAGGCGGCGCGGGATCAAAATGGTGGGGGTCCGCGCCCAGATGCACGGCGCCCGACCCGGTCAGGATCACATCCCCGAACGCTTCAAATTCGTCTGCAGCGTCACGCGCATCGCCATGGCTGACATCCGTAACGGGCCGTCCATGGGTGAAGATCCGCCAGACCAGATCGCCGCGTTTGGCGTCATGGATCGCCATGACGGTGCGGGCGCCGTCCGGGTCCGAACGCAAGGCGAGGGCGTCAAGATTGGACACGCCCAGCGCCTTCGCGCCCGTGGACAGCGCAAGTCCACGCGCGAAGGCGACGCCGACGCGCGTGCCGGCGAAGCCGCCGGGGCCGATATTGACCCCGATCCGGTCCAGCGATTGCGGGCGGATCCCCGCCTCCTCGAGAAGCTCGGCCGCCATGGGCGCCAGCCGTTCGGCATGGCCGCGGCCAATCTCTTCAGCGCGTTCAAACACGCTGTCCCCGGCCTTCACCGCACAGGCGCACCAAGGACCAATTGTGTCCACCACCAGCAAGGCGGGTTGGGTCATGTCTTACTTCAACAGCTTGGCGCCCTGTTCGAAGGCGAGCTTCGGCAGACGCGGGAACAGTTTCTCGGTGGTGCCATAGCCCACATTAATCAGGAAGTTGGACCGCCAGGCGCCCATTTCCGGATCATTCTTGAAGAATTCCTCATCCACGCCGTCCTTGTCAAAACCGGACATCGGGCCGCAATCGAGCCCCAGCGCGCGCGCGGCCATGATCAGATAGGCGCCTTGCAGGGTGCTGTTGCGGAAGCCGTTCTCGAAGCGGGCTTCATCGGATTCAAACCAGTCTTTCGCTTCCGGGGCGTGCGGGAAGAGCTGGGGGATCTTCTCATGGAAGTTCCAGTCCCAGGCCAGCACCACGGTCAGGGGCGCCGTCAGGGTCTTCTCGACATTGGACTCGATGAGGTGCGGCTTGAGACGCTGCTGGCTCTCGCCCGTCAGGAACAGGAAGCGCGCGGGCGACTGGTTGGCGCTGGTCGGACCATATTGCAGGAGCTCGTAGAGCGCGCGGATCGTGGTTTCCGACACCTGTTTGTCTTCCCACGAATAAAAGGTCCGGGCGCCGCGGAACAGCTGATCGAGCGCATGGTCGCTCAGAACCGAATGGCGATCGTCCAGGGCGAGCGGGGCTTGGCTGTCAGACATGGGAGGCTCCGGGTTCGGTAAGGGATATGGATCAGACACAGGATCGGGTCGTCTTTGAAACGACCATCACGTGATTTGGTTCTAAAGCGATTAAAGCACAGCCTCGACGCTGCTCACTTCAGGCACATAGTGCTTGAGCAGGTTCTCGATGCCCTGCTTGAGCGTCATCGTGGAGGAGGGGCAGCCCGCGCAGGCGCCGCGCATGTGCAGATTCACCACGCCCGTCGCCTCGTCATAGCTGTGAAAGACGATATCGCCGCCATCGCGCGCCACGGCCGGACGGACGCGAGTGTCGATGACATCCTTGATCTCCTTCACGATCCCGGCGGCTTCGCCCTCATAGGCGGCATGACCGTCATCATCGGCATCAGAAAAGAGCGACTTGCCGCTCTCCAGGCAATCCATGATCGCGCCCAGCACGGCGGGCTTGATATGGGGCCAGTCCACGCCTTCCGCCTTGGTGACCGAGATGAAGTCCTGACCGGCGAAGACCCGGATCACGCCCTCCACGCGGAACAGTTCGCGCGCCAGATAGGAGCTCTCGGCCTCTTCCGGGGTCGCAAAATCACGCGGGGCGTCCAGAGAGACGGACTGGCCGGGCAGGAATTTCAGCGTGTCAGGGTTCGGGGTGTCTTCGGTCTGGATAAACATGACGGGCTTTCCGGGCGCTGGTTTGGCCCTTGAAATGGCCTGCAGGACGGGCGCGTTCAACCCCAGAGGCAGTAGGGGCAAGCCTCGCCTCAGGTCAGCGCCTTGATATCCTCACGCGACAGATTGCCCGGCACCACGGTCACGGGAATGGTCCTGTCCTCGAACAGGCCCTTGCCGCGGCCCAGCGCATTGACGAGCGGGCCGGGGCCGTCCTTGCCGACCGCAGCGCCCAGAACCAGGATCGAGATGGCGGGATCGGTTTCCAGAAGCTCGCGCAACGCCTCGATCAGATCGCCTTCCTTCAGGATGACTTCAGGCCGGGTCTCGGTGACCTCTTCCACATCCTCGGACAGGCTTTCCAGGGCCTCCTCGGCAGCGGCGCGGGCTTCGGCGCGCATGGTCTCGCCCACGCCCAGCCAGTGCTCGAACCCGCCTTCGGTGTTCACGACGGCCAGCACGGTGACCACGCCGCCCGTATTGCGGGCGCGGCGCGCGGCGAAATAGGCGGCCGACCGGCTTTCTTCAGTGCCGTCGGCGATCAGCAGGAATTTACGGGGTGCGCTCATGGGCGAACGTTGCCGCGTTCCGTCATTTCCGGCAAGAGGGCGTGTAACCACACCCTCTGAGACAGATTGACATGACTGACGCTCCGCTCGCCCGGCTCAAAGACCGCCGCAACCCGATCAACCCGGCGCGCGAGGTGATCCTTTATCCCGACCGGATCGAATGGGTCGAGGAGGGTCGGCTGGAGCGCCGCATCGCGCTGGATGCGGTTACCAGCGTGCGGCTCTCGGTCGAACTGGCCGGGCAGCAGAGCCAGGTGGTCTGCCGGGTCGCCGGACCGTCCGGCGAGATCGTCTTCGGTAGCCGCAAGGCTGTCAGCCCCGGGGTGTGGGAGGACAATGCGCTCGATTTCCAGACGCTTCTCGTGCACGTGCATGAGGCATTGCGGCCCCGGTTCGGCGCGGTGCGCTTCACCGAAGGCCAGACCCTGGGCTTCCGGCTGCTGATGGGCGGGATCGGCGTGGTGATGACCAGCATGGCGGTCAGCTATATGGGCTGGATGATGCTGAAAGAGCAGAGCGCCATAATGGCGCTCGCCGGTCTGCCCTTCGCCGCCATTGGCGGCTATCTGGCCTTTGTCTTCCGGCCCGGACGGCCCGTGCCCTATGACCCCGAAGGCCTGATCACCCGCTTCAGGGCGGTTCCGAAAACCGACTAGCCCAGCTTCTCCTTCAGGGCCTCGACAAAGACCTTGCCCAGATCCGGGCCCTGCTCTGGATAGAGATAGGGCTCGATGATCTCGAGCTCCATCAGCGCCAGCTCGCCATCCAGACCGCGCACCATGTCCACGCGGGCATAGAGGAAGGCGTCCTCTCCGGTAATGTCCTGCGCCGTTGAGAGCACCTTGCGCGCCAGGGCCAGCTCGTCCTCGCCCGGCGTCCAGACCGCCTCGGTCGCGCCATAGAGCGACTGCACCCGGTAATCGCCGGATTTGGGGCGCTTGTTGAGGCCATGAGAGAAGCGGTCGCCGAAGAAGATCATCGAGTATTCGCCCTCTTCAGGCACGCCGGGCAGGAAGGGCTGGATCAGGCAGGCGCCCAGCGGCAGCTCGTCCGCAGCCGGCAGGGGTTCGCCCTTCCTGACCAGGGCTTGACGCCAGGCGCCGCCGCCCACCAGCGGCTTCACCACGAGCTTGTCGCCGCCAAAGCGCTCAAAGCCTTGCGCGATCGCGGCGTCATCCGCCTTGTCCGCCCACAGGGTCGGGATGGAGGGCGCGCCGGCTTCATCCAGTTCCCGCAGATAGGTCTTCTCGATATTCCAGCGCACCAGCGCCGGGCTGTTCCAGACCGGCGCGATGGCGTTGAGCCGATCCAGCGTCTTGAGAAAATTGTCGAGCTTGGGCGGATAATCCCAGACCGTGCCCACCATGAAGCCGTCATAGACCGACGCGTCAAAGTCCTGGTCCCAGATGCAGGCTTCCAGCGAAATCCCCGCCGCTTCACAGGCCTTGGACAGGGCCCCGAACTCCAGATCGAACTCGAACCAGTCCTCCCGTGCGCCGGGACGGTCCTTCATCATGTCGGCCGAGGTCAGAAAACAGATACGGGTCATGGGCTTCCTCAAAGCTGATGGCGCTGGCGCCTCCGCTTACCGCGCCTCCTCGCGCTTTACCAGAACCTCTCTGCGGGTTGAGTTTGCGCACGCTGCGCGGTACACGCGCCCCGATTTCAGCTTCAGGAAGTTCCGCTCATGACCGATACCCGCTTCGACGTTCTTGGCGTCGGCAACGCCATTGTGGACGTGCTCGCCTCTGTGGACGACGCCTTCATCGAGCAGCACGGCCTCGCCAAGGACGCCATGCTGCTGATCGACGAGGAGCGGGCCGAAGCGCTGTATGAAGCCTTCCCGCCGGCGCAGGAAATCTCGGGCGGCTCGGCGGCGAACTCGCTGGCCGGCGTGGCGAGCCTGGGCGTCCGCGGCGCCTATATCGGCAAGGTCGCCGATGACCAGCTGGGCGAAGTGTTCGCCCATGACCTGCGCTCGATCGGCGTGCATTACGACACCAAGCCTCTGAAAGACGGCCCGTCCACGGCGCGCTGCCTGATCGCCGTGCCCGCCGATGCGCGTCGGGCGATGAACACCTTCCTGGGCGCGTCCACGATGATGGATGAGGACGATATCAACGCCGATCTCGTCAAGTCCGCCACCGTCACCTTCCTCGAGGGCTATCTGTTTGACCGCCCGGAAGCCAAAGCGGCGTTCGTCCGCGCGTCGGAAATCGCCCAGGCCGCCGACCGCCGCGTCGCGCTGACCCTGTCGGACCTGTTCTGCGTGGATCGTCACCGCGACAGCTTCCGCCATCTGGTGAAGAACCATATCGACGTGCTGTTCGCCAACGAGGCCGAGATCAAGGCGCTCTATGAGGTCGAAGATTTCGAGACCGCACTCGCCAAGGTCCGCGCCGAAACCCGCGTCGCCGCCATTACCCGCTCCGAAAAGGGCGCCGTGATCGTGTCCGGCGACGAGGAAGTGCGTGTGGACGCCGACCCCGTCGAGCATGTGGTGGACACCACGGGCGCAGGCGACCAGTTCGCCGCCGGCTTCCTGGCGGGGTATTCGCGTGGGGCGGACCTTTACACCTGCGGCCGGCTGGGCGTGATCGCAGCGGCGGAAGTGATCTCCCATATGGGCGCGCGGCCGCTGGTCTCCCTCAAGGATCTGGCCGCGAGCAAAGGCGTCTCTCTGGATTAGTTCCGAGCTTGAAATCGGACGCCAAAATCTTCGAAAGATTCATCAAGGACTCTGCTGTTGCAGGGTCCTTTTTGTTTTTCAGTCCGTCCTTAACCTGATTTTTAGCACATCAGTTCAGGCTCACGGTGTCTCGTGTGCATTCCGCACGCCTTTCGCCTGCAGCTGGGGTCCTGATGGCGCCGATCCGACATGCAATTTCCAGAGTGATGCGATCTCTGGTGATGAAATTCACTCTGCTTTGCGGGGTGATCCTCGTCGTCGCCACGACTGCGCTCATGGCCGTCGAATACCAGCTCAAGGCTCAGGACAACAAGGCCGCCGGCCTGGTCCACGCCGAACTGATCACCGAACTGTTCACCACCACAGCCGCCAACGCCATTGCCGTCAGCGACATGGAAGGTCTGACCAATCGCCTTCTGACGGATTTTGGCGAGCGCGACGATGTCAGCTCGGTCTATGTGGCCAACGTCAATCGCCGCGTCATCGCCTCCTATGGCGACGTGCCCTATGAAATCGGCGATCGCGCCGCCGATCATCTGGTCCAGTCCGCCGTCGGCGCGGTGGATACCCGGGTCGAGATGGTGGGCGACGAGATCCGCGTGGCCGAACCGGTTTTCTACAATGGCCGCCTGATCGGCGCTGTTGTCGCCACCGTGCCCATGTCCGCCGTCGTCACGCCCGCCATCGACATCATCACGCGCCAGGTCATCATCGCCGCGGTCGCCCTGATCATCTTCCTGCCTGTGGTCGCGCTGATCGTCCGCAAGGCGCTGGGTCCGGTGCGCCGCCTGACCGAAGCCGCCCGTCTCGCCTCCTCGCGCAAGCTGGACCTGCGCATCGAGGTGAATACCGGCGATGAACTGGAAGTGCTGGCGAACGCCTTCAACCGCATGTTCGCGCGGCTCGACGCCTCTGTGAAACGCGTCCACCGCCTTGCCTATGTGGACATGATCACCGAGCTGCCCAACCGCGAACGCTTCCGCAAGGAAGTCGAGCGCGTCGCCCGGGAAGCCACTGAATCCGGTGAACAGGGCGCTATCCTGTTCCTCGATCTGGACCGTTTCAAACGCGTCAACGACTCCCTCGGCATTGGCGAAGGCGACCGCCTGCTCGAAGCGGTGGGCCGCCGCCTGCGCGAAGCCGTGCGCGGCTGGGATTTGTCCCAGGGCGAGCTGACCAAGGAACCGTCCATGGTCGCCCGTCTGGGCGGGGATGAATTCACCGTGTTGCTGCCGCGCCTGCGCGACAGCGCGGACGCCGCACGCCTGGCGCGCCGCATCGTGGATTCCGTACGCCGCCCGTTCGAGATTTCCGGGCACCAGGTCTTCCTCGGCATCTCCGCAGGCATCGCCTGCTTCCCGCGCGACGGTTCTGATCCGGAAACCCTGCTGCGCCACGCGGATCTCGCCATGGCCTCGGTCAAGCGCGCCGGCGGCAATGCCTGCGAATTCTTCGAAAGCTCCATGAACCAGAGCGCCTTCGAGCGTCTGGTGCTGGAGAACGAGCTGCGCGAAGCGGTGCGCGACGACCAGCTGGTGGTGTTCTACCAGCCCAAGGTCTCCATGGTGGACGGCTCCATCGCCGGCGCCGAGGCGCTGGTGCGCTGGCGTCACCCGACGGCGGGCCTTCTGTCGCCGGGCGCCTTCATCCAGGCGGCCGAGGAATGCGGTCTGATCGGGGAAATCGGCGACTGGGTGCTGCGTCGCGCCTGTCACGAAGCGCAGATCCTGCGCGAGCGCGGCATGAATATTCCGGTCGCGGTCAATGTCTCGGCCATGCAGTTCGAAAGCGAAGGCTTCTCCCAGACCGTGCTCGAAGCCTTGCAGGATTCCGGCCTGCCGCCGGAGCTTCTCGAGCTGGAGCTGACGGAATCCACCGCCATGCGCGAGCCTGAACGCGTGATCGAGCAGATCGAACCGCTGCGTCGTCTGGGCGTCACCTTCGCCATTGACGATTTCGGCACCGGCCACTCCTCGCTGTCCTATCTGACGCGCATGCCGTTCGATGTCTTCAAGATCGACCAGAGCTTTGTCCGCGACATGAGCCAGGACGAGCATGCGCGCATCGTGGTTGAGACCATTCTGGCGATGGCCAAATCACTCAAGCTGAAAACCGTGGCCGAAGGCGTGGAAACCAACGACCAGTATCGCGCGCTGCGCGCCCTGGGCGCGACCCTGGCCCAAGGTTATCTGTTCGGTCGTCCCATGCCGTTCGCGGAGCTGGAAGCCTTTGCGGCTCCAGGCGGCGAGCAGAGTGTTGCGGGATAACCCGGATCACAGTTGCGTGATTCACAAATATCACGCACAAGGCCTTTCAACTTTTTAATTCGCTTTTCTTGGATTTTGTGGCATTCTTACACCTGCAGCTGAGGGCTGCTCCTGATAGCGCGCCGTCCCCCCGACGCTTCAGGATGTCATGACGTTCCCCCCAGCGTCATGACGGCGCTCCGTCCCTGATGAGCGCGAGGCAAAACGCCCGGCGACTTCACCCCAGGTCGCCGGGCGTTCTTTATTCCACGATCGCGCTACACCGCTCCCTGTCGCTCCCGCTTCAGCCGGGTTAAACAGGGATCATGACCGATTTTGATCCCTCCCCGTCTGACTCAGCCGGCGCCGAAGACGAGATCGCGCGCCTGCTTGAAGAAATCCCGCTTCTGTACAAGGCCCGCGCCTTTGCCGAATCGGTGGGCGATCCGGCCTTCTTCTCGCGCCTGGGCGAGCCGCTGGATTCGCGCGAGATCGCACTGGCGCGCGCCTATCTCGATGGTCTGGGCATTCCCGAGGCGGAACCGGCGGAAATGGGCGACTGGTCCGACGCCATCGCCGCCGCCGAAACGCTTGATCGCGATCCCTGGGCCTGGGAGGCCGAGGAGATGCAGCGCGCCGCTCTGGTCGAACGCGCGCTTGAGCGGCTGGACGAACAGGCGCTGCAAGCGGCCCTGACGCTGGTCGCCTCCAAGATCGGCGAACTCGCCAAACAGGCCGCCGAGGCCAGCGCCTCGATGGACGACATGTATGATGAAGCGGTGATCAACGCCGCCGCCGGCGGCCTGGTCCAGGCCGCCCATGGCGCGGTTCTGGTGCTTCTGGCGGAAGCCGAGGATGACGAGCCGCCCCACCCCTTCCTCGCCCGCTGGCGGCTCTATGTGCGCGGCCGCTGGCCGGTCGGCGTCGCCGGCGCCACCTACAACATTCTCTGATATCGCTGACCGCCCTTCACTCAGGATTGCCCATGACCCCGTTCACGCTCGCCACCTGGAACATCAATTCTGTCCGTCTGCGCGCGCCTCATGTGGCGAGTTTCGTGAAGGAGGCCCAGCCTGACGTGATCGCCCTGCAGGAGATCAAGTGTCTGCCCGACCAGTTCCCCCGCAAGGAATTCGAGGAGATGGGCTTCCCCCATCTGCATATCGTCGGTCAGAAGGGCCTGCATGGCGTCGCCATCGCCTCGCGCACGCCCATCGAGCCGCTCGATCAGGACAAGCTCTGCCCGCGCGGGGAAGCGCGTTTCCAGCGGGTCCGGGTCAACGGCGTGGAGCTTCAGAACTATTACATTCCCGCGGGCGGCGACGAGCCGGACCCGGAGATCAATCCGCGCTTCGCGCACAAGCTTGAATTCCTCGAGCGCCTGAAGGGTTATGCGGCGGATCGCGCCAAGGAAAACGCGCCGCTCGTGCTGGTGGGCGATTTCAACATCGCTCCGCGCGAACACGATGTGTGGTCCCACAAGCAGCTTCTTAAAGTAGTCTCCCATACCCCGGTCGAGGTGGAGGCGCTGAACGCCTGGCTTGAGGCCGGCGAGTATATCGACGTGGCCCGTGAACTGATCGACGAACCGGAGAAGCTCTTCACCTGGTGGAGCTATCGCAGCAAGGACTGGCGCGCTTCCAATCGGGGCCGGCGTCTCGATCATATCTGGGTCAGCCCGGCCCTGAAGGACGCCGCCCTCAAGGACGGCCGCGACAGCTTCCGGATCTGGGATAACGCCCGGGACTGGGAAAAGCCGTCAGACCATGCCCCGGTCACCCTGCGCTTGGGCTGACCTTAACTAGCTTCGTCTTGACCACGCAGAATCAGTATCGCATGTTTCAAACAAAGAGAGGACAGCGCTTTGCGCTGCCCTCCTTTACGGGACCCGCAACCGGGCTGCTAGCCAGCCCAAGATTACTCAAGAGCTCAAAACTGACTAGGGCATGCAGTAGTTCAAGTACTGCATGCCCTAATTCTGACTCCGCTCCGCAGTATGAGTCTACTAGGCCAAACTAGTTATCCACGGCTAATGAAACAAAGCTTTGATTTAATTGAGCTTTAGTCGCTGAGATTCATCTGTTTGGGTGCGGTATGAAACTCAATTTGAGACTTGATTTACGAATCACCTACATCTGCAGCCGGTAGCCGCCGCTCTCGGTGATCAGCAGACGCGCGTGCTGGGGATCGGACTCGATCTTCTGACGCAGGCGATAGACATGCGTTTCCAGCGTGTGGGTATTGGCCTCGCGGTGATAGCCCCAGACCTGATCGAGCAACTCCTCCCGCGCCACAGGCTGACCACCGGCACGGTAGAGGTATTTGAGAATATTGGTTTCTTTCTCGGTCAGCCGGGTCTTGCGATCCTCTGCATCGATCAGGATCTTCATGGACGGCTTGAACCGGTAGGGCCCGACCTGGAGCACCGCATCCTCGCTTTGCTGGTGACGACGCAGCTGGGATTGCACCCGCTCGAGCAGCACCACAAAGCTAATCGGCTTGGCCAGGAAGTCATCGGCGCCCGAGCGCAGCCCCAGAACATGGTCGGCATCGCCGGACTGGGCCGTCAGGAGGAGGATGGGGGTGCTCACGCCGTCCTTGCGCAGATGGCGGCACGCCTCGCGTCCGTCCATGTCCGGCAATCCGACATCAAAAATGATGATGTCCACGGGCTCGGACCGGGCGAGCTCCATGCCCGGCTTCGCCGCATTGGCGGTCAGGACGTTGAAATCGTCCTCAAATCCGAATTGCTCGGCCAGCGCCTCGCGCAGGTCATCATCGTCATCAACCAGCAGGATCGTCTTCTTGTTCGTCATGGGTCTGTCTCCAGTCGGGCGGCCTGACAAACTGTGCCCACCGGTCGAAGTCTACCGGCAAGCCTTGCCTGTCCGCACCCGATTGCGCAATGGCAAACGCGCAATCTCGTTGCAAAACCGATGTACTCCAAACGGCGTGAAACTTGCCTGACGGCTTTGTGAGCCTCGCGAATTTTTTCGTGAGGCCGCCCGCCGTGGTGGGGGAGGCGACCGGAGACCCTCAACGCCTTGCTCGCAAGGTGCAGAAGTCTCCGTCGCCGACCCCGCACGGTTCGCGGCGAATGTTACATGTAAGGGGTTTCCCCTAAGCCCGCCGGACCTCGCCATGACGGTTTATGTCGCCAGCGCCAGCCGCAAACAGCTTCAAGGATCCGACTTCACGGCGACGTGCGCGATCGGTCGTTCCGGCGTGATTGCAGCCCAGGACAAGACCGAAGGGGACGGCATGAGCCCGCTGGGATGCTGGCGGGTCCGGCGCGCCTATTGGCGCGCCGATCGCCTCGACCGGCCCGAGACCTCTCTTGTGATCGATCCCATCCGCTCCGATGACGGCTGGTGCGATGCGCCCGGCGACCCGGCCTATAACCAGCCCGTGCGCCTGCCCTATCCGGCCTCTTGTGAAACCATGACGCGCGAGGACGGTCTGTACGACCTTGTGGTGGTCCTGGGCCATAATGATGACCCGCCCCGGCCGGGACTCGGGTCCGCCATCTTCCTGCACTGCGCCTCGCCGGACTTCAAACCCACCGAGGGGTGCGTGGCGATCGAGCGGTCCCGACTGATCGAGCTGGTCGGACGCTTGACGTCGCAGGACTGGATCGAGGTCGCGCCCTAGCGCGCCTCCCGTTCGCCAAACAGGGCGGATCCCACTCGCATCGAGGTCGCGCCCAGCTGCACGCCCAGTTCGAAATCCGAACTCATTCCCATGGAGAGCCGGGCGACATCCGCCCGGGCGGCCAGCTTGGCCAGCAGGGCGAAGTGCGGCGCGGCGGGCTCCTCCACCGGCGGAATGCACATGAGGCCTTCAACGGGCAGATCAAGATCGCGTCGACAATGGCGCACGAATTCCACGCATTCATTGACCGCCAGCCCCGCCTTCTGGGGTTCATCGCCGGTATTGACCTGCACATAGAGCGCGGGGCGACGCCCGGTCTTCTCCATGGCCTTCACCAGCGCCCCTGCAAGCTTTTCCCGGTCCAGCGTCTCGATGACGTCAAACAGGGCGCAGGCGTCGTCCGCCTTGTTCGACTGCAGCGGCCCGATCAGACGCAATTGCAGGTCCGGATAGGTCTCGCGACGGCCTGCCCAGCGCTTTTGCGCTTCCTGTACCCGGTTCTCGCCAAAAATGCGCTGCCCGGCGGCCAGCATGGCGTCCACGCGGTCGTCAGGCTGAACCTTGGAGACCGCTACCAGATCAATTTCGTCAGCGGACCGCCCGGCCTGCTTGGCCGCTCTGGCGATCCGGTTCAAAATCTCGGCGCGCGCGGCGGCGACGCCGTCCGGGGAAGTGGGATAAAGGTCTGTCATGGGAATGAGGGGGTATGACGATACTGCCCGGCTGGCAAGTCGGGCTGCACGGCTCGAAGGGCCGCGCGGCCCTTTGCCGGCCCTCTTCTGCCTCAGCGATCCCGATCGCACACCGGATCTGATGGCGCTGGCGCATGCTCTTCCGGCCGGGGTCGGCCTCATTCTTCGCACCTTCGGCAAGCCGGAGATCCGCCAGCAGGCGGATGATGTGGTGAGGCTGCGACATCAGGCGGGCGGGATGTGCCTGATCTCTGCAGATCCCGATCTGGCGAGACAGGCCGGGGCGGATGGCGTTCACTGGCCCGAACGCCTGCTGACAGGCGCGAATGTCCGGCGAACCCAAGGGCTGGTGTCAACCAGTGCCCATTCGCCCCAAGCCCTGCGCCGAGCCGGGCGTCTTGCCGATCTCGCTTTTGTTTCAACCGTTTTCCCGTCGCACAGCCCCAGCGCGACACGGCCCATGGGACCGTTCAGACTGGCGGCCCATGCCGCGCGCAGCACGCTGCCGGTCTATGCTCTGGGCGGCATGACGTCCCGCACGATCAGGCGACTGGAAAATCTGGGAATTTCAGGAGCGGGCGCTGTCGGAGCCCTGACCGTGAGCCGGTGACCGCCTAGAAGCGGAACGCGGACTCAAACCGGATTTCCGGAGCCTTGTCCTGGCCATCCTCGCCAAAGACCTGCTCTTCGGGCGAGGTGAAGCGGACTTCACCGCCAAAGCGGAAATGCTCGGAGAACTCGTAGAATGCGCCCGCGCTGAAGTCTTCAAGATCAACGCCCTGCGCGCCGCGAGCCGGAGCCACATAGCCCAGAGTCACGCCCCAGCGATCGCCGGCCTGCAGGTGGAATTCGTCAGACGGCTGAGCCCAAACCGAACGGGTTTCGGACGGCGCCAGCGTGAAACGCTCATACCAGGGCAGAGCCGACGCGGAGCCGCGATCTTCGATGAGGACCGGACGCGCGGGCGTGCTGACATTGGTCCGGGCCGCTTCCGCCGTTTCGCCCGGGGCGTCCAAGCCGCGCAAGGACAAGGTGAAGGGCTCCAGCACCGGAGCGAGGCTGGCCCCGCCCGTCAGTGCAAACGCATTGTCCTGGGCGGATTCCTGCGCATACGCCGAACCGCCGGCGCAGAGCGCGCCGGTGCACAGCAGTGTCGCAAGAAGCGTGTTGATACGCATGAGCCCATCCAGACAAGTTCACGATCAGATATAGCCCAGCCTTATGACGCTTGTAAGGCGCCCCAAGCGCTGATCCCGCACAATCGGTCGTGGGCGTGTCAAAAACGCAACCCTGTCTCCACAAGAAGTTGGAGCGCATCCTGATCCGCGCTAGGCCGGTTTTCCTCCACATGCAGGATCGCCAGTCCCAGTACGCCGCGCGCGCCGACCAGTCGTGACGCGCCCAGCTGGACGCTTCGGGTCCGGGTCTGCACCAGATCACTCTGGCCATACCCCAGCTCCAGCCCGTAAACCCAGTCGCCTTGCTCATAGGCGATGTTCAGGCCCAGGCTGTCGTAATCGGCGCCCAGATAGCCGTCAGACCCGGTCAGACCGGAGAGGTTGACCGTCAGGTTCCCGGCCTCGCGAACCAGATCGGCGCGGACCAGCCATGGATCGTCAAAGGAGAGCCCCATCAGGTCGTCCGCGCGGGCCGTCTCGTAACCGAGCGAAGCGCTCCAGCGCACGCCGGATGTCGGAATACGTCGGTCAAAACTCGCCGCGAGAGACCAGACTGAACCCAGATCCGCACGCAATACCTGCGCTCCCGCGGGATGACACTGCTGGGCGCACGGATCCGCGTCCGGCGCAAAGGAGGCGGACAGTCTGAGCCCGACAATGCGCTGGCTCTGGACCGACAATCCCGCCGCGCCCTCCGCCAGGGTGAGCGAGGTATCGGCAAGATTGAGGCCTGTCGGATCGATCACCCCGCCCTGGGCGCGCGTGAGGCGAAAGGCATGGAGCGGTCGGGACGCTTCCTGAACCGCAGCGGTCTCCCCGGGTCCGGCCCGCAGTTTCACCCAGCGGGTTTGCAGGTAAATCTGCGCTTTATCGACAAAGAGACGCGAACTGGACGCATCCAGACCCGGATCCGCCGATAATCCGGTCAGAAGCCCGGTGACCGGCAGACCGTTTCGTACCGGACCTGTCAGACCCGGTCGCGCCAGGCCGCGACGGCCGTCGCCCGTGGTCAGACGCACCTGCCCCTCAACGCCATATCGCCAGCCCCGGTCGGTCAGCGTCTCAGACGAGCCCTGCAACCGCATGTCTGCGTACGGAACATCACGCGGCGCCTGTGACGCCCCGACGCCGATCAACAGATCGAGATCGGCTTCGAATTCGACTTCGGTCTGAGTGAGAAAACTGGGACGCCATGATGGGTCCTGGCCCCAGGCTGCTGTCGGCGCGGCCACGAGCCCGCCTGAGAAGACGCATGATACCAGCGTCTTACGGAAACAGGTCATAACTCGTGGCCTCGCCGAACGGCCCCGTCCCCCCGGACGTGCCCTTGTTTTCTCCGACTATCAGCCCCGAACCGTCAAGCTGACGGCGCCGGTCTGGCCGCAGAACTGATTATTTGTGACATGAAAACAACAGCTGTTCCATACAGAGCGCCAGCCTCAAGACTGGCGTCCCTGCACCGGCATGCTATAGAGCAATAAGACAAAGACGCGCCGGAACCCGGCGCAGAACCGCTTGGCCGGGAGCCGCCTAAATGTTGTTTCGCCGTTTGATCACTCCGTTCGCCGTCACCGCCTGTGTTCTCAGCCTGGCTGCTTGCGCCTCGCGCGGGGACAATTCCCAGGATCGCGGGCTGCTCGGCGGCGTGTTCGGCGGCGGCGGCCAGGTCAGCGATGCGCCCGAAGCCGGCATCGGCGTGAACAGCTTCCTGTGGCGCTCCTCCCTGGAAGTGTTGTCCTTCATGCCGCTGTCCGAAGTGGACCCGTTCGGCGGCGTGATCATCACGGACTGGTACGCCAACCCGGAAATCCAGAACGAGCGTTTCAAGGCGACCGTCTACATTCTCGATACGCGCCTGCGCGCGGACGCCCTGTCGGTACAACTGTTCAAGCAGGTCCGCACCGAAGCCGGCGACTGGGCCGATGCCGAGGTTGATCCCGCAACGCGCATCCAGGTCGAGAACGCCATTCTGACGCGCGCGCGTCAGCTGCGCATCCAGACCATCCAGGACTAGGCACGGTCCATGCTGTCCCTGCGCCCTTCCCTGATTCGCACCG
Source organism: Oceanicaulis sp. HTCC2633 (assembly GCF_000152745.1). Taxonomy (GTDB): domain Bacteria; phylum Pseudomonadota; class Alphaproteobacteria; order Caulobacterales; family Maricaulaceae; genus Oceanicaulis. The sequence goes on along the minus strand of NZ_CH672428.1, from coordinate 2,080,899 downwards.
GCGTCCTCGCGGCGGCCCTGGTGAGTCTGTCCGCGTGCGGCTTCCAGCCGCTCTATGGCGGCGCAGGCTTCAACCAGCTCCCCGGTGTCGAGATCAGTCGCGGACAGGATCGCGTGGATTATCTCATCGAGGACGCCCTGCGCGACTTCCTGGGCGATGGCCGCAGTCCGTTTCGCCTGACCCTCGCCAATGAGACGGCGCAACGTTCGCTGGGCCTGAGCGCTACGGGCATTGCACGTCAGTATGCGCTGGTCATCACGACCGATTACACGCTGACGGATGCGACCGGCGCCGTCATCGCCGAAGGTCGGCTGCGCGAGGAATCGCTCTTCGACGCCGGATCTGACCCCTACACCCTCGTATCTGGCGCCTCGAACGCTGAAGAACAGGCCTCCGAGGCCATGGCGGAACGGCTGGTGCGGGAGATCGCCGTTGCGCTGCGTCAGCGCGAAGCGAATTCAGCGCGGTGAAACTCAAGACCCGGGATGCGGACCGGGCGCTTGCCCAGCCTGACGGCTCCTACACGGTCTATCTCATTTACGGACCGGACGGCGGCATGGTGCGCGAGCGCGCTGACACGCTGTCAAAAGCGCTCGTGAAGGATCCCGACGATCCTTTCTCTGTCACGCGTCTCACCGATGAAGACATAAAGGCGGATCCGGCCGCCCTGGCCGACGCCCTCGCCGCCCTGTCGCTCACGCGTGACCCCCGGCTCGTGCGCTTGCGGCTTTCCGGGGATTCCGCACCTGTCGCGAAGCTCATTGCGGAAGTGGATGAGGGGGTTACGCCCTCTGAAGCAACCTTGGTCATTGAATCGGGTGATCTGAAGAAGACGTCCAAGCTGCGCAAGGCGGCCGAGGATGGCAAACGCACGCTTGCCGCACCCTGTTATGCGGATACGGCGCGTGATCTCATCACGCTGGCCGAAGACATGTTCCGGGCGGAGCACCTGACTCTCGAACCCGAGGCGCGCGCCATGCTGGCTCCGTTTCTGGAAGGCGATCGCGCCCTGGCGCGCAGCGAGATCGATAAGCTGATCCTCTATAAGGGTCTCGCCGATCAGCGCGAGGGCCAGGACGATGTGATCACCCGTCAGGATATCGCCGACATCTCAGCGGTGGGCTCAGAAGCGGCCATGGACCAGATCCTCGACCCGGCCCTGGGCGGCGACATTCGCGCGGCGGACGCCGCCTATGCCCGGGGCTTGTCAGCCGGCCTCAACCCCGTCGGCGTGCTGCGCGGGCTTCAGCGTCGGATCGATCAGTTCGACACCTTCCATTCGGGCGGCGGAGATGCGGGCGCCCTGGCGCGCGCGGGCGCGCCGCGCTTCGGACCTCCGGCAGACCAGTTCAAACGCTCGGCCAAGCTCTGGACCGGACGGCGGCTCGACCAGGCGCGCAAATACGCCTTTGACGCCGAACGCGCCGTGAAGCGCTCCGGCGCGCCCGCCGAGGCCATTGTCGGCGACCTGATTCTGCGCCTGTCTCGCGCCGCCGCTCAGGCGCGTCGATAAAGCTTTTCTTTTCAGCTATTTACAAGAAAATCGCGCTGAGAGCCCCTGAAATTGGAAACAGCGTATCCGTCTACGCTTCAGGCGCTCTCACACGCGGGGTTTTGAAGCCTAGAAAGCGCCAGAACCCATCTGACTCAGCCGGCGACAGACATCGTCGAGCTGTTCGAGGTTGGAAAACTTCACGCGCAGCTCGCCCTGCTCGCCCTTCGCCTTGATCTCGACCGCCAGACCCAGACGCGAGGACAGATCCGCTTCCAACGCGCGGGTGTCCGCATCCTTGGTCTGAGGCGCGCTGGAGGCCGACTTGCGCTCGGGAGACGATCCACCGCCCGACGCAGTCCGCGCCAGCGCTTCGGCCGCGCGCACGGACAGCCCTTCCCGCACAATCTGTTCGGCCAGCGCCTCGGGATTGGGCGCGGTCGCAATGGAGCGGGCGTGCCCCGCCGTGATGGCGCCCTCTTCAAGATAGGCGAGCACGGCCTTCGGCATGGCCAGAAGACGCAGGGTGTTGGCCACATGAGCGCGCGACTTGCCTACGGCCTTGGCCACTTCTTCCTGGGTATGACCAAAAGTCTCCACCAGCTGGCGGAAGGCGCGAGCCTCTTCAACCGGGTTGAGATCGGCGCGCTGGACGTTCTCGACGATCGCGATTTCCAAAGTTTCGCGATCGGTTAGCTCACGAACCAGACACGGCGCTTCATGCAGCTGGGCGCGTTGCGCCGCCCGCCAGCGGCGTTCGCCGGCCACAATCTGGTAGCGCTCGGTCTCACCGCGCATCGGACGGACCAGGATGGGCTGCAGCAGGCCCTTGGTCGCGATGGAGTCCGCGAGCTCGGCCAGATCGCTTTCGGTGAACACCTTGCGCGGCTGATCGGGATTGGGCTCGATCAGTTCGATCGGCAGGGTCTGGACGCCATTGCGGTTTGAACTCGAACGCTGGGCGTTGCTGGCGTCCGCGCGGACCGCTTCAGCCTCTTCGCCCTCGCCCAGCAAGGCGGACAGGCCCCGGCCCAGGCCGCGGCTCGGTTTGCGTTCGTCTGCACTCATGCGGGGGTCAGCGCGTCAGCTGCGCGCCGCTCCTGTTTGACCACTTCACTGGCCAGTTTCAGATAGGCTTGCGCGCCGGCGCATTCGAGATCGTACAGGAGCACCGGCTTGCCGAAGCTCGGCGCCTCGGAGACGCGCACATTGCGTGGTATGACCGTGTTATACACCTTGTCGCCGAAATGCTCGCGCACATCCGCCGCCACCTGGGAGGACAGATTGTTGCGGCGGTCATACATTGTCAGCACAACCCCTTGGATTTCCAAAGATTTGTTGAGGTTGCCCCGCACCAGCTCGATGGTGCGCATCAATTGGGTCAGACCCTCGAGGGCAAAGAACTCCGTCTGCAGCGGCACCAGCACGGAATCCGCCGCGGTCATGGCGTTCACCGTCAGAAGATTCAGCGAGGGCGGGCAATCGATCAGGATGTAATCGCAATGCTCGCCCATGCCCGACAATGTCCGGCGGAAACGATCAATGGCGTGGCGCAGGCGATAGGACCGGCGCGGCGCATCCGACAATTCGAGCTCGGCGCCGGACAGATCCACATCAGAGGGAATGATCGCAAGGCCCGGCACGTCCGTATCGATGAGCGCATCCTGCAGCGGGCGCTCGCCCACCAGTACGTCATAGGAGGTCGCCCGGCGATCCGCCCGCGCAACCCCCAGCCCGGTGGACGCGTTGCCCTGGGGATCGAGATCCAGAACAACAACCCGTTGACCAATGGCGGCGAGCGCGGTCGCCAGATTGATGGCGGTCGTGGTCTTGCCCACTCCCCCCTTCTGGTTCGCCACGGCTATGACCTTGGGCGGCGCGATGCGGGATTCTTCAGACACGGGCAAGCCCCCTGATTTTGAGAATAGCGGCCTCGGGCGATGTCCGGCTCGGCAAGACCTCTGCCTCAAAGGTCCAGCTTTTCCGCGCCTCGGTCAATTCCTCTTTATAGCGTGCGCCCTTGGGAAGCAGGGCCACAGCCCCTTTATCCACAAAAGGATGAACGTAACCGAGTAATTTACCAAGCGGCGCCATGGCGCGCGCGGTGACCACATCGACCTCCGGGACAGGATGGATCGATTCCACCCGGTCGGCACGCGCAATCGCAGGGGCTTTGGTTTCCCGGATGACCTGATTGACGAAGGCCATCTTCTTGGCGACGGAATCCACCATCAGCACATGGCCCTTGCCCGCATGACGCTCCATCAGGGCGAAGGCGATGGCGAGACCCGGAAAACCCGCGCCGGCGCCCAGATCCGCCCAGCGTCTGGCCTCCGGCATCAACTCGAACACCTGCCAGCTATCGAGCGCATGGCGATGCCAGAACTCGGTCAAAGTCCCCCGCCCCACCAGATTGGTGTGAGCGCTCGTCTCTTCCAGAAGCCGCCGCCAGGTCTCGAACCGCTCCAGTGTTTCACGTGAAACACCGGTTTCGGCCTGAAACTGCTCAGGCCCGTACGCCGTCTCGCTCATGCCGTCTGCGCTCCGGCCGGGCGGCGCTTGAGATAGGCCAGAAGTGCGGTCAGCGCGCCTGGCGTCACGCCCTCGATCCGGGCCGCCTGACCCAGCGTATCGGGAGACGCCTTGATCAGCTTCTCACGCACTTCATTGGAGAGGCCGCCCACCTGCGCGTAATCGAAATCTGCGGGAATGCGGACGCCCTCATCGCGGCGGAACGCCAGGATGTCCGATTGCTGACGGTCGAGATAGCCATGATAGACGGCGTCAATTTCAACCTGCTCGGCCACCCGCGGTTTGATCTCACCGAGCTCCGGCCAGATGCGCACCATGTCGGACCAGCCGATGTCGGGATAGCTCAACAACTCCATCACAGAGCGGCGCTTGCCGTCTTCATTGACCTTGATGCCATGGCGCTTGGCCTCAGCCGGGGTCAGGGTCAGGGTCGTCGCCTGTTCACGGGCGCGGGCGAGATCGGCCTGACGCTGACGCCAGGATGTTTCACGTGAAACACTGGCCGCGCCCAGGGCAATCGCCTTGTCCGTCAGACGCTGGTCCGCATTGTCGGCCCGCAGCGTCAGACGGTACTCGGCGCGCGAGGTGAACATGCGATAGGGTTCGGTGACGCCGCGCGTGATCAGATCATCGATCATCACCCCGATATAGGCTTCGGAGCGATCGAGGATGAAGGGATCAGAACCGGACGCTTTCAGCGCGGCATTGAAGCCCGCCATCAGGCCTTGGGCCGCCGCCTCTTCATAGCCGGTCGTGCCATTGATCTGTCCGGCCAGGAACAGGCCCGCCATGGCCTTGACTTCCAGAGCCGCGCTCAGTTCCCGCGGATCCACATAGTCGTATTCGATGGCATAGCCATAGCGGCGCACCTTCACATCCTCGAGCCCCGGAATGGTCTTGAGGAAAGCGTCCTGCACCGCGTCGGGCAGCGAGGTGGAAATGCCATTGGGATAGACGGTGTCGTCATCCAGACCTTCGGGCTCCAGGAAGACCTGATGCTGGCTGCGGTCTGCAAAGCGCACCACCTTGTCCTCGATCGAGGGGCAATACCGCGGCCCACGCCCCGAGATCGCCCCGCCATAAACCGCGGACTGATCCAGATTGTCGGCGATGATCTTGTGGGTCGCTTCCGTCGTCCGGGTGATGCCGCAGGCGATCTGCCGGACATGGATCTGATCATTGAGGAAGGAGAACGGCACCGGAGTCTCGTCCGCCGCCTGCATCTCAAGCTGATCCCAATGAATGGTCGAGCCGTCGAGACGCGCCGGCGTGCCCGTCTTCAGACGGCCCATGCGCAGGCCCAGACCATAAAGCGTTTCAGACAGGCCATTGGCCGGCGCTTCGCCATGACGGCCCGCCGGGATGCGTTCATGACCGCGATGGATCACGCCCTTCAGGAAAGTGCCCGTGGTCAGCACCACAGCGCCCGCGCGATAGGCCCGACCCGCGCCATCAATGACGCCGCAGCAGCGCCCGTTCTCGATGATCAGATCCTCGGCCGCCGCCTCGACAATGCTGAGATTGGCCTGCTCAGACAGCGCCTGTTGCATGGCTTCACGATAGAGCTTGCGATCAGACTGGGTGCGCGGGCCGCGCACCGCCGGGCCCTTGGAGCGATTGAGCAGGCGGAACTGGATGCCGGAGGCATCAGCCACACGCCCCATCACGCCATCCAGCGCATCCACTTCACGCACCAGATGCCCTTTGCCCAGACCGCCAATGGCGGGGTTACAGGACATCTCGCCAATCGTGGAGGCTTTATGGGTCAGCAGCAGTGTGCGCGCGCCCAGGCGCGCCGACGCGCTCGCGGCCTCACAGCCGGCATGGCCGCCGCCGATAACAATCACGTCCCAGGGCCGGGCCTGGGCTTGGGTCTGATCAAGTCTCATGGGTCAACTCTCGGGCGCGGGTTCGCTGCGTCGCGCCGGGGCGGCTTACATAAGGCGCCCGGTATTCGGAGTCGAGGGATTAGCCGGATTTCGCGGCCTGATTATGGCGCCTATTTTCCGATGCAGAACTGGCTGAACACCCGGTCGAGCACATCTTCCACGTCGATCCGCCCGGTCAGGCTTTCGAGCGCCCTGATCGCCAGATGCACATCGCTCGCCGCCAGCTCCGGCGCGCGCGCCAATTGCGACTGCGCCGCCATCAGATGATCGAGCGCGCGCTCCACCGCCTGACGGTGACGCGCGCGAGACAGCGCCGGCGCTTCACGTCGGCTCAGACGGTCTCGCACAACCTCTTCCAACCAGCCTTCCAGCGCTGGCAAACCCAGCCCGGACTTCGCGCTCAGCTCGAAGCGGGTCATACCCAGCTCATCCGATAGGTGAAGGGTTTGGCCCTGATCCATCTTGTTCAGGATCAGCGCGTCCGCATCCGTGAGCGTCTCCAGCAGTTTGGCCGGAAGTGTTTCACGTGAAACATCGACGACCCCCAGACGCAAATCGGCATTCTGCGCCCGGTCCAGCGCCCGTCGCACGCCCTCCGCCTCCACCTGGTCGGCGGCGTCCCGCAAACCCGCGGTATCGGCGACGATTACAGGGAAGCCCGCGAGCACGAGCCGCACTTCCACCACATCGCGCGTGGTGCCCGGAATATCGGTGACAATCGCCGCATCACGACGCGCCAGGGCATTCAGAAGCGTCGACTTGCCGGCATTGGGCTCGCCGATGAGGGCAATCGAGAAGCCCTCGCGCACCCGCTCGCCCCGCCGCCCGTCTTCGAGATGGGCCGTGAGAGCGTCACTGAGCATTGCGAGCGGCGGCCCCGCCGTTTCCGACAGCGTCTCGGGCACATCCTCCTCATCGGGAAAATCCACCTCGCCTTCGATGGCGGCCAAGACTGAGATCAGCTGTTCACGCCAGTCTTCATAGAGGCTGCGCAAGGCGCCGGTCATCTGCGACAGCGCCTGCTCGCGCTGGCCTTCGGTTTCCGCATCAATCAGATCAGCGAGGCCTTCGGCTTCAGTGAGATCCATCTTGCCGTTCTGGAAGGCGCGGCGGGTGAACTCGCCCGCCTCGGCCGGGCGCACGCCCAGCTCCAGAAACCGCTCCGCCATCGCCTCGATCACGGCGGTTCCGCCATGCACGTGAAACTCGGCGCAGTTCTCACCCGTGAAACTCGCCGGCCCCTCGAACCACAGCGCCAGACCCTGGTCGATCACCGCGCCTTCACCGGTCCGGAAGGCGCGCAAGGCGGCAAGTCGCGGCTTGGGTCGCGGCAAGCCGGCCACCGCATCCAGAACCGCCCCCGTTTCGGGACCGCTCACACGGATAACCGCCACGCCGGACCGGCCCGGCGCGCTCGCCAGTGCAAAGATCGTCTCGCTCATGACTTCAGATCAGCTCTTGTCGGACTTGGATGACCCGCCGGAGGCAGCCTGGCTCATCAGACCCATGACGTGCTTCTGCCATTCCCCGCCCATGGTCATCCAGGATCGCATCAGGGTGTCCGGCTCCATCGCGTCCATATTGGCGCTCATGCGCTTGCCCATCTCTTCGACCAGCTGGGCGTTCAGCCCCGTCACATCCGGCAGACCCATGAAGGTCCGCGCTTCTTCGGGAGTGCATTCGATATTGATGTTGACCTTCATGGGGGCCTCGCCTCAGTCTCGCCACGCTGAACGCGGAGCATTCAAGGTTCAGTCTACGCCGCCTCAGAGCGCATGACAAAGCCGAGTGCTCAGACACGCAAGGAGACTTCTCATGGCAGGACAAGACATCATCATTCACGGCCCGGACGGCGATTTCTCCGCCTACAAGACCGGCGAAGGCCCGGTGTTGATCGTCCTGCAGGAGATCTTCGGCGTGAACCAGGTCATGCGTGATCTGTGCGATGAGTACGCGGCGCAGGGATTTACCGCCGTCTGCCCGGACCTGTTCTGGCGGATCGAGCCCGGTATTCAGATCACGGACAAGACTGAAGAGGAATGGAAGCAGGCCTTCGAGCTGTTCGGCAAGTTCGACGTGCACGCCGGCATTCGCGACGTCGCCGCTACGATCGCCCAGATGCGCGCCGAGGGCGCGGACAAGGTTGGCGCCGTGGGATACTGCCTGGGCGGCCAGCTCGCCTATCTGACCGCCTGTCGCACGGATGCGGACGCCTGCGTCGGGTATTACGGCGTCAATATCCAGGAGCGCCTGGATGAAGCCAGCCGGATTTCTCATCCCCTGATGCTGCATATTGCCGGCAAGGACGAGTTCGTGCCCGCCGAGGCGCAGGGAAAGATCATGGATGCGCTGTCAAAGCATGGACTTGTCACGATTCATCATTATCCAGAGCGGGATCACGCCTTCGCCCGCCCCGGCGGCGCTCATTATGACGCCGACGATGCGGAACTGGCGAATGGTCGGTCACTCAACTTCTTGAATAAGAACCTGAAATAGGATCACACGCATGCGTTTCCTTGTTGGCGTCAGCCTTTTCGCCCTTGCCGCCTGTACTGCGGAAGCGCCCGCTCCCGACCGGGCCGCCGAAAGGACGGACATGCAGGCCCCGCCTGCACAGACCGCCGCCGCGGATCTCTGGCTGACGGGTGTGGACCTTCCGGCCTATCTCGATTGCGCGCGCGAGCAGAGCGTCACCTTGTTGCAGGCGCACCGCACCGGCGATCGTCCGGGCGCCGCGGAAAACTCCATCGGCGCCATGCAGGCCTCGCTCGATGATGGCGCGCTCTTCATGGAGATGGACGTCGCAAAGACCTCTGACGGCGTGCTCATCCTGATGCATGACGACACCGTGGACCGCACGACGAACGGCACGGGCCGCGTGGACGAGATGACCTATGCGCAGATCTCCGAACTGCGCCTTGTGGATGTGGACGGCCATGAGCTCGATGAAGGCGTGCCCACCTTCTCGGACGCCCTCGCCTTTCTTGATGGCCGCGGCTTCGCCCAGGTGGATCTCAAGGATACGACCTTTGACGAGATCGGAGCGGCGCTCGTGGCGGCTGATGCTGTCGACCGCGCGGTGGTCATCACCTATTCCATTGATGACGCCATCACCCTGTCGGGCATCCTGCCCGATGTGGCGCTGTCGACCGGCGCGCGCTCGGCGGAAGATCTCGAGCGCCTTGAACAGGGCGGCGTGGATCTGGGCCTGACCACGATCTGGCTGGGCGTCGGCACGGGTCAGCCCGAATGGGATGCGGTGCTCGCCAATCTTGGGATCGAGACGAGCTTTGGTGATTTCGGCGGCGAGCGGAACGGCACGGTCGATTACACCCTGCTCAATCAGAACGGCGCCGAGGTGATCTCGGTCGATGATGTTCCTGCGGCTGCGGCGGCGCTCGACGCCCATGACGCATCCCGAGCCCTGCTTGAAGCCTGCCCCGCCGCCCAGGGCTAGGCTTGGGTCTTTGGCTGAACACGCAGACCGGCCATCCAGTCATGAAAGCCGGCCCTGAAGATCAGCACCAGCCCGATCTGTAACGCCAGAAGACCATAGGACACGGTCCAGAGCGTGACATTGACGAGGCCCGGAGGATCAACGAAGGGCTGGCCGGGAATGGTCCATATCCCGATATGGGCGATTTCCCAGGGCAGGAATTTTCCAAGGTTCCGAACGAGTGCGCGGCCCAGCCCCGGCCGCGCACCCTGCCGCCTCACGCGAAGTCCCATCAGGGCCTTGCCGGGCGTTGCGCCCCAACCCGCTTCCAGAAGGCTGAAAATGAGGATGGCGGGGCCCGTCAGGGTCACGACCGCGATCGCATATCCCGCCAGCTTGGAGGATGGCGGCTCGGGAACAAGCGCTTGCACCACCCCCCAGAGCGCCAGTGCGTAGAGTCCGATAAGAACGAAATCGACGCCGTAGGCGCACGCTCGCTGCAAGAACAGACGGAGCCGGGCCATCAGTCCGCGCTCGCGCGTTGCCAGGCGGGGCGCTGTTTAAGGCGATCAAAATAGGCTTTCACCGGCTCCGGCGCGCTGTCGAACTGTTTGACGATCTTCAACAGGTAGAACAGATAGCCCAGCGCGATATCGGCGGCCGTGAACCGGTTCGCGGCCAGATATTCGCGACCCTCGCCCAGACCACGCTCGGCGATCAGCTTGAATTGCTTGTCGAGCTCCGCGCGCGCCCATTTGGCGAGCGCCGGATTGCGCTGGTCCTCGGGCAGGAGCGTTGTGTGCGCGAGGGTCAGATTGACCGCCATGGACATGGTGCCCTCGCTGAAATGCATCCATTCGAGATAGCGATCATAATCGGGTTCGTCCGGGGTCACGGCGAGCTCGGTCGGGCCGTATTTGGTGACGAGGTATTCCACCATGGCGACCGATTCCAGCATCACCCGGTCGCCATCGGTCATGGCGGGGATTTTCTGAATGGGATTGATGGCCTTGAAGGCCTCTCCCCCCATATTGCCGCGCTGGTTCGCCGTGATCGGACCGAGATTCTCGAGCGTGTGCGGCAAACCCATTTCCTCAAGACACCAGCGCACCCGGACCGAGCGGGACATGGGCGCGTGATAGAGGGTGATATTGGGTTCAGACATGGGTTTCCTCCCCGATACTTTAGCTTTTAAGCATCCTTTCATATCTGACGCTTGGAACGCTAGCCCCAAAAGCAAACGGCCGCCCCGAAGGGCGGCCGCTGGAACACTCAAACGCCTGAAGGATCAGGTGTTCATGGAGTCATAGAACTCGGCGTTGTTCTTGGTTTCCTTGAGCTTGGACAAGAGGAATTCGATCGCGTCCTGGGTGCCCATCGGATTGAGGATCCGGCGCAGCACATAGGTTTTCTGCAGATCCTGCTTGGGCACCAGAAGCTCTTCCTTCCGGGTGCCCGACTTGAGAATGTCGATGGCCGGGAAGACGCGCTTGTCGGCGACCTTGCGGTCGAGAATGATCTCGGAGTTGCCGGTGCCCTTGAACTCTTCAAAGATCACTTCGTCCATGCGAGACCCGGTGTCGATCAGCGCGGTCGAGATGATGGTCAGGCTGCCGCCTTCCTCGATATTCCGCGCCGCGCCGAAGAAGCGCTTGGGGCGTTGCAGGGCGTTGGCGTCGACACCGCCGGTCAGCACCTTGCCGGAGCTCGGCACCACAGTGTTGTAGGCGCGGCCCAGACGCGTGATGGAATCCAGAAGGATCACCACATCGCGCTTGTGCTCGACGAGGCGCTTGGCCTTCTCGATCACCATCTCGGCCACCTGAACGTGACGCGTCGCCGGCTCGTCAAAGGTGGAGGCCACGACCTCGCCCTTCACCGTGCGCTGCATGTCGGTCACTTCTTCGGGGCGCTCGTCGATGAGCAGCACCATCAGATAGCATTCAGGATGGTTGGTCTCGATCGCATGGGCGACGTTCTGCATCAGAACGGTCTTGCCGGTCCGCGGCGGCGCCACGATCAGGGCGCGCTGGCCCTTGCCCAACGGCGACACGATATCGATGACCCGGCCCGACCGGTCTTTCTTGGTCGGATCCTGGATTTCCATGTTGAACCGCTCATCGGGATAGAGCGGGGTCAGGTTATCGAAGTGAACCTTGTGGCGGGATTTCTCCGGTTCCTCGAAATTGATCGAGGAGACCTTCAGGAGCGCGAAATAACGCTCATTGTCCCGCGGCGCCCGGATCTCGCCTTCCACGGTGTCGCCGGTGCGCAAGCCAAAGCGACGGATCTGGCTGGGGGAGACATAGATGTCGTCCGGGCCCGGCAGATAGTTGGATTCCGGCGCGCGCAGGAAGCCGAAACCGTCCTGCAGCACTTCCAGCGTGCCCCCGCCGGAAATCTCCGCGCCCTCATCGGCCAGCGCCTTGAGGATGGCGAACATCATGCCCTGCTTGCGCAGGGAGGAGGCGTTCTCGATATCGAGGCTTTCAGCCAGCTCCACCAGCTCGGCGGGCGACTTTTCCTTCAGTTCCTGAAGCGACATGCGACGGGTCGAAGCGGTTTTGGTTTCGCTGCCGTCCTGCGGCTCGGTTTCAGGGGTATCAGTCATGAGTTTCTCAGACAGCTCGGTTCACAAGACCTGATCGGTTCAGGCCCTGGTGAACACCAGACGACGAACTGCGCCAGGCCGGCGCGGATCGACTATGGGATTGGGTGTTAGCCCGGGCGCTGTCAGACGAGGACGTCGGCGCGGCCCGCAGCCGTTGGAGGGGATCCTTGCAAAGGAGTCCCCTCATCCCTGCCACGCACGGCGCTCAACGTCAATGAATTTCGAGGCTCAGAACGGCTTAACGACAGCCAGAAGCACGATGAGGATCACCAGGATGGCCGGGCCCTCATTCATGATCCGCCAGAACTTTTCCGTGCGCGGACGCTCGCCCTTGGCGAACTTCTTGGCGCTGGCCGCGTAAAATCCGTGAATGCCGGACATCAACAGCACTAGCAAAAGCTTGAAATGGAACCAGCCCTGAGTGAACAGCGCCGGATTGGCGATGATCATGGTGATCGCCAGAAGCCAGACCGCAATCATGGCCGGATTGACGATGATCTTGAGAAGATTGCGTTCCTGGATCAGCAGCGCGCCTTCAAGCTCGCCCCCGGCTACAGCCTGGTGATGATAAACGAACAGGCGCGGCAGATAGAGCATGCCCGCCATCCAGAAGATCACCGCAATGATATGAAGGCTCTTGACCACCAGATAACCGATGGAGCCGGGAAGCAGAAAATCGATCATGCGGCGCTCTCCTGTTTCAGACCCGCTTCAAGACAGGGGCAGCGGCCGAACTTGCCCGGGCAGATCGGTTGACCCTGCGGCGGCTTGAGCCCGTTCCCCCCCTCTAGCGCATCGACCGTCACCCGCGCCAGCGCCGCGATGAAGTCAGGCTGGTCACCCAGCGCCGGAACCCGGTCATAGCCCTTCGCGCCATGCTCTTCGGCCAGCTCGGCGTATTCCTCGTCAAGCTCGACCAGGGTCTCGATATGCTCGGACACGAAAGCGATCGGGGTGAGCAAGATATGCTTGTCGTCCTGACAAGCGCGCTCGATCGCCTCTTCGGTGGAGGGGCCGATCCATTTGAGCGGGCCGACGCGCGACTGGAAGCAGATCTCGTGGTTTTGCAGGTGTTCAGGCAGACGCGCATTCACCTGCGCCACCGTCTGTTCGACCTGCCATTGATAGCTGTCGCCCTTCTTGATGATGGTTTCCGGCAGGCCATGGGCCGAATAGAGCACGCGCGTATTCTCGGGCTTGCCCGCCTTCTCCCATTCCGCCTCGATCAGGCGGGCGTGCGCCGTGATGAAATCCGCTTCCTCGGGATAACAGCAGATGGCCCGCGCCTCGGGCCCGCCCGCATCTCGCCAGGCCTTGAAGGACGATCCTGTCGTGGTGGTGGAAAACTGCGGATAGAGCGGCAAAAGTACAATTTCATCAGGCTGGTAGGCTTTCACCGCCTTCACCGCCTCATCCACGAAGGGATGCCAGTAGCGCATGGCGAGAAAGCATCGCACCTCATCGTCAGCGCCCAGCCGCTCCCGAAGCGCAGCAGTCAGCGCCTGCGCCTGTTTCTCGGTTTCAGGCACGATGGGCGAGCCGCCGCCCATCTTGGCGTAATTCTCGGTCGCTTCCCTGGTCCGCGTGGTGGAAATCAGCCAGGCCAGGAACTCCCGGATCAGGCCCGGCGCGCCAATGATCGCCGGATCGCGGAAAAGATTGCGCAGGAAGGGGCGCACATTCTCGGGCTTGTCCGGCCCGCCCAGATTGAACAGCACCACTGCAATTCGCCGCGCCATGCGCCTACTCCTGTCTGAAACCGATCACGCTGAAGAGTCTTAACCCTTGAAACCGCGCACGCGCTCGATCAGGCGCGTGACGTTTTCAGGGGGCGTGTCGAGATGAATGCCATGTCCGAGATTGAAGACATAGGGCCGGCCCGCCCAGGCGGAAAGGAGCCGGTCGATCTCGGAATCCAGCACGTCGCCCCCCGCGCGCAGCACCGCCGGATCGAGCTGGCCCTGAAGCGGCAGATCCTTGGGGAAGGCCCCGCGCGCCCAGTCCGTGTCCAGCCCGTGATCCAGCGCGAGGCACTGGATGCCGGTCTCTTTGGCGTAGCGGACCGCCTGAGGCCCGGCGCCGCGCGGGAAGCCGATGACCGGCAAGGTCACGCCCATCTGGCGCAAGCGATCAATGATCCGCTTGGTCGGACGGATGATCACCCGGTCAAACAGGGGGTCCGGCAGGCCTTCAGCCCAGGAATCGAACAGCTTGAGCGCATTCGCGCCGGCATCCGCTTGCGCCTTGAGATACTGGGCGCTCGCCTCGGCCAGAAGATCGAGCAGGGTGTCAAACGCGTCCGGCTGGCTCCAGGCGAGGGTGCGCGCATTGATCCGGTCCTTGGATCCGCCGCCCTCGATCATGTAGGTCGCCACGGTCCAGGGCGAACCGGCGAAACCGATCAGGGAACAGGTCTCGGGCAGGCCTGCGCGGACCTTGCGGATCGTGTCGCTGACCGGCCGCAGGACCTCATTCGCTCTCTCGACAGACAGCGCCCCGAGATTTTCAAGCGCCAGCGGTTCAAGCTTGGGTCCCTCGCCTTTCTCGAACCACACCTTCTGGCCCAGCCCATAGGGGATCAGCAGGATGTCGGCGAACACGATAGAGGCGTCAAAGCCATAGCGGCGAATGGGCTGGAGCGTCACTTCCGCTGCAGCGTCCGAATTGAGGCAGAAATTGATGAAGTCCGGCTGCTGCGCGCGCACCTCGCGATATTCCGGCAGATAGCGACCCGCTTGGCGCATCAGCCAGATCGGCGGCGGAGAGACGGTCTCGCCAGCAAGGGCGCGCAGGAAGGGCTGGTTCTGATCAGTCATGAATGGCTCTCGTCAGCGCCGGGGTTCGAGGGTTATCCCCGGACAGGTCAGACCCGGTCATACCTCTCTTTTTCATTGAATGAAAAGAAGGGGTGATAGTAGAGGCGCCCATAACGTGGATAACTGCGACGCTTCATCGCTGGCGCCGGATATCCACAGCCTGTGAAAGCCGGTCATCCACGGTCTGACTTTCGTATCAGAATGAGACATTAACGGAATTTTTACTTTGGTTAACCGCAGCCTAGCCGAGTGCGTGAACAGGATCGGCGATAAAACCAAGAAAATGACTCGGAAAATTGTCGACAGATCGGTCGGCCCCGGAGCCCTATTTATTCCCTGATGTGAATGTGTGGGCGCCAACTGGGCGCCAGACCGTGATGACCCTCGCCTCTGTCCCCGAGGCGGCGGAAGCCGTGGACAAGCAGACTGGGTTATTCACAGCTTGCGCGCACTGGTCTACCGATGGGGGATGATGACTTCTGAGGAGCCGCGCATGCCCCGGTCCGCCGATATCGGAATCTATTTCCATGTCCACATGATCTCGGACTCCACGGGCGAGACCCTGATGGAGGTGATGCGCGCCTCGGTCGCCCAGTTCCAGAATGTGCGTCCGATCGAGCATCTATATGCGCTGGTGCGCTCTCCGCGTCAGCTCGAACGCGCGCTGGAGCATATCCAGGCCTATCCCGGCATCGTCATGTTCACGCTTGTGAACGCCGAGCTGCGCCGCGATCTCGAGGACGCCTGCGCATCCATGGGCATGCCGGCGCTCGCGGTTCTGGATCCCATTCAGGCCACCATGTCGAGCTATCTGGGCGCGCCGGTCCAGGGCAAGGCGGGCGCCCAGCGGGTTCTGGACGCAGACTATTATCGCCGCATAGAGGCGATGAACTATTCCATGGCCCATGATGACGGCCAGGGCGATGATCTGGCGAGCGCGGACGTGATCCTTCTGGGGATATCCCGGACGTCCAAGACCCCGACCAGCATCTATCTGGGTCATCGCGGCATTCGCACCGCCAATATTCCGCTGGTGCCCGGCGCGCCCCTGCCTGAAATCCTCTACCGCCTGAAGAAGCCGCTGATCGTGGGGCTCACCGCCTCGCCCGAGCGCATCATCCAGATCCGGCGCAATCGCCTGCTCAATCTCAAGGAAGACCGGTCCACCGAATATGTGGACGAGGAAGCGGTGAAAGAGGAGGTGATCCACGCCAAGCGCCTGTTTGCGCGCTATAACTGGCCATCCATCGACGTCACCCGGCGTTCGATCGAGGAAACCGCTGCAAAGGTGCTGAACCTTCTGCAGGACCATAAATCCAAATTCTAGAGCGATGTCATGAGCTTCATTCTCGCGTCCGGTTCGGCGTCTCGCCGCGCCATTCTTGAAAACGCGCATGTCGCCTTCGAGGTCGATCCCGCCGATATCGATGAGGGCGCGGTCAAGGACAGCTTCTCCGGCGATCCTTCGGCGTTGGCGCTGAAACTGGCCGAGCTCAAGGCGCTCGAGGTCTCCAAACGCCGTCCGGGCGCGCTGGTCTTGGGATCCGATCAGGTGCTCGAATTTGATGGCGAGGCCTATGACAAGGCGCGATCGGTGGAGGAAGCGGAAGCGCGGTTGCGCCAGCTGCGCGGGCAGACCCATTATCTGCAGGGCGGCATCGCCTTCGCGCGCGATGGAGACATTGTCTGGCGACATCAGGCGACTTCGACCCTGGTAATGCGCGATTTCTCGGACGCGTTTCTGAGCGATTATCTTGAAAAGGCAGGCGATATCCTGACCAAGGGCGTGGGCTGCTATGCCTTTGAGGGCCTGGGCGCGCAATTGTTCGAGCGGACCGAAGGCGATTACTTCGCCATTCTGGGTCTGTCCCTGATCCCCGTGCTCGCTGCGCTGCGTGATCAGGGCGTGCTGGCGGAGTAGGTGCATGGCGAGCGAATGGCCCAAAGCGGCGGTGGTGGGCTGGCCAGCCAAGCATTCCCTCTCCCCGCTGATCATGAAGACCTGGCTCGATGAAACCGGCCAGCCGGGCGATTACGCCATCATTGAATGTGAACCGGATGCTTTTGAGAGCGCGGCCCGCGCGCGCTTCAATGCCGGCCTTGTGGGGGTGAATGTCACCGTTCCCCACAAGGAAGCCGCGCTGAAACTGGCCGATGCCGCCTCGGACGCGGCGCGCGCCATTGGCGCAGCCAATGTGCTGGTGTGGCGTGAGGGCCGGATCGAGGCGGACAATACTGATCATGTGGGCATCGCCCGCGCTCTTGAATCTGATTCAGGATCTGGCCCGGCCGTGCTCATCGGCGCGGGCGGCGCCGCGCGCGCCGCGCTCTATCATCTCAAGGGTCAGGACCGGGAGGTTCGCATCCTCAACCGAAGCCGGGATCGCGCTGAAGCTTTGGCTGGTGAGTTCGGGATTTCCGCACAAATACAGAGTCTTGAGGATGAGACTGCCTTTGACGGGGCGAGCCTGGTCATCAACGCCACCTCGCTGGGCATGAGCGGCCAGCCGCCTCTGGCGGTTGATCTGTCCGCCACATCGGAGAACGCGCTGGTGTTCGACATGGTCTATGCACCGCTCAGAACCGGGCTTCTGGAGCAGGCTGAGCGTCTGGGACGACGGACGGCGGATGGTCTCATCATGCTGGTGGGGCAGGCGCGGCCGGCCTTTGAGCAATTCTTTGGCGCAACAGCGCCGCAGCATGACGGCGTCCGTCATGGTCTGCTCGCCGCGCTGGAGCAGCGCGCATGATCATTCTCGGCCTCACCGGCTCCATCGGCATGGGCAAGTCCACCACCGCCAACCTGTTCAAGGAACAGGGCGCGCCGGTGTTTGATGCAGACGCCGCTGTCGCGCAGATGTATCAGCCGGGCGGTGAAGCCGTCCCGCTGATCGAGCGCGCCTTTCCCGGCTGCACAAGCGAAGCGGCCGGGGTGGACCGCGCCAAGCTCACCGCCGCCCTGCAGGCGGATCCGTCAAAATTCGAAACCCTGAACGCCATTGTTCATCCCTTGGTCGGCGCGGCGCGGCGACGGTTTTTTCATGAGGCTGAACAGGCCGGCGCGCCGCTTGTGGTGCTGGATGTGCCGCTCCTGTTCGAGACCGGTCAGCATGACCAGGTGCACCATGTGGTGGTGGTCTCCGCGCCCGAAGCAGTCCAACGTGAACGCGTGCTGGCGCGGCCGGGCATGAGCGTGGACAAGTTCGAGGCCATTCTGGCGCGACAGACGCCTGATGCGGAAAAACGGGCCAGGGCGGACCATGTCATCGACACCAGCCAGGGGGTCGAGCATGCCCGGGCTCAGGTGCGGGCGCTGCTGGATGAGCTGAAGACGAGCAGGGATGCGCAATGAGCAAGCGCGAGATCATTTTCGATACCGAGACCACGGGACTGGATCCGCGCGGCGGCGACCGCGTCACCGAGCTGGGTTGCGTGGAGGTGATCGACCTTATCCCGACGGGCAAGGATCTGCGCATCCTGATCAATCCCGAGCGCGACATTCCCGCCGAGGTCACAGCCGTGACCGGGCATACCTGGGAAATGCTCAAGGACGAGCCGAAGTTTGCGGAAATCGTCGATCAGTTCCTCGACTTCATCGAGGATTCAACGCTGGTCGCCCATAACGCCATGTTCGACATGGGCTTCATCAATATGGAGCTCGAACGCTGCGGCAAGCCGATCATCCCCAAGGCGCGGTTCATCGATACGGCGGCCATCGCGCGCGAGAAATTCCCGGGCGCTCCGGCAAGCCTCGACGCTCTGTGCAAACGCTTTGACGTGTCGCTCGACAGCCGGACCAAGCACGGGGCGCTGATCGACTCCTACCTGTTGGCAGAGGTCTATCTCGAGCTCAATGGCGGGCGGGAGCAGTCGCTGAGCTTTACCGGCTCGGATGGCGGCGATGGCACGGTGGTCTATCCCACCCGCGCAGCGCGGCCGAAATCCCTGCCCAGCCTGGTCACGGAACGCGAACGGGCCGCCCACGCCGAGTTTATCTCGGAAATGGACGACCCGCTCTGGCAGTCTCTGGGACTGTTGAAGGCTGAAACTTCAGCCTAGAAAACTTAGGCGTCGGACGGCGGGGTCGCCGGGGCGCCTTGCTGGGCCTGGGCGCGCTGGGCCATTTGCTGACGATAGAGCGCTGCGAAATCCACCGGCTCCAGCATCAGCGGCGGGAAGCCGCCATCGCGGGTGGCGTCGGACAGGACGCGGCGGGCGAACGGGAAGATCAGGCGCGGGCATTCGATCAGCAGGAAAGCTTCGCGCGATTGCGGGTCCACATTCTGGATCTGGAACAGGCCGGCATAGGTCAGCTCGACGATGAAGACCGGGTTGGAGTCACGCTGGGCGCGGGCGCCGATGATCAGCTCCACCTCGAACATGTCATTGCCCAGATCGCGGGCCTGAACGTCCACGCTCAGATCGATATTGGGCTGGCCGGCGCCGCGCAGGCTGTCGGGCGCGCCGGGATTTTCAAACGACAGGTCTTTGACATACTGACCCGCCACACGAATGGCGGGAGGCATCGGCTGGTCGCCGCCTTGCGGCGTAGCGGGCGCGTCGGTCATGTTGGTCAACTCGAGCTTTGATCGGGAGAATGCGAAAGCACAATCCCGCAAACAACTAAGGGTGAAGCGGGGCGGGTAGCACGCAGGGGCGCCTGCGGCAAGCGCAACCGCCCGCGTGACGCGGCGGTCATGAACCCCTATATCTGCACAAACACCGCATACACATCCTGCGCGAGCGTCTTCATGGACATTCTTCAAATCCTGTTTTTTGCCGGTCTGGCCGTGTTCCTGGGGGTTCGCCTCTACATGGTTCTGGGCAAGTCATCCGGTCGCGCGGCCGAGGATGTGGAGCGTGAGCAGCGTGAACGGGCCGAAGCCGCCGGGATGGGCGCGCCGCCCCCGTCCATGCGCCCCCAGGCCGATGAAACCCCGTTCGCGGCGCAATTCGCCGGGCCGGCGGGTGAAGGTCTGATGCAGATCGCCCAGCACGATCCCGCTTTTGATCCTGATGAATTCCGCAAGGGCGCCCGGGCCGCCTACGAGATGATCGTGCTGGCCTACGCCAAGGGCGATCGCGAGGCGCTCGAGCCGCTGCTGACCGAGCGCGTGAAGAAGGCCTATGACCAGGCGATCGCGGCGCGCGAGGAGAAGAACTGGACGGTGACCACGGAGATTGACCGCATCAAGTCTGCGGAGATTTCTGAAGCCTCTCTTAACGATAATCGGGCCAAGGTGAAGATCGCCTTCTCCGTCGAGCTCGCCAGTGAAACCCGCAACGCTCAGGGAGATGTGGTGGAGGGCGACCTCACCACACTGAAAACGGTCGATGAGATCTGGAGCTTTGAGCGTGACGTCACCAGCGAGAACCCCAACTGGCGCCTGTCCGGGGTCAAGCCCGCTTAGGGTTTTCGGCCTTTTCGCCCTGCTCCTTCTGGCAGGCTGTTCCAGCGCGCCTTCCCCCTCTGCGACCTCTCAGCCCGGTCATCCGGCACGTCCGGGCGGTCATCCGCCGCGGCCCGCCGTCACGTCTGTGGAACTGCATCCCGTGCCGTTTTCCCGCGTCGAGGGCTGGCGGGACGTGGATGCGCAGGCGGCGCTGACCGCCTTTGTGCGCTCCTGTGAACGCATCGAGCAGCGTCCCGCCCATGAACCGATGAATCCGCGCGTGCGCTATGCGGGCACAGCCGGCGACTGGCGCGAGGTCTGTCTTCAGGCGGCGCTGCTGTCAGGGATGGGCGCGGGCCCGGACAATGCGCGCAGCTTTTTCGAGCGCAATTTCACCCCGGTCGAGCTGGAAGGCGCAGGTCGCCTGACCGGCTATTACGAGCCGGTGGTGGAGGTCAGCGCCTCGCCCACGCCCGAATTCTCCATGGCGATCCGCGGCCTGCCGGGCGATCTTCTGACCGGGGATCTCGGTCAGTTCATCGCCGGGCTTGAAGGCCAGCGCGTGGTGGGCCGGGCGGCGGACCGCCAGTTCGTGCCCTATCAGTCGCGCGCGGAGATCGAGGCGCAAAATCTCGGCGTGCCGCTCGCCTGGGGTCGGCCGATCGATGTGTTCTTCCTGCAGATCCAGGGCTCGGGTCGTCTGTATTATCCCGACGGCTCCGAAGCTCGGGTGCGCTTTGCGGCGCATAATGGCCGGCCCTACGTCTCTATCGGGCGCATCCTGATCGATCGGGGCGAATTGTCTGAACACAACGCCTCCAAACAGGATATCGAGAACTGGCTGCGCCTGCGCGGACCCCAGTCCTGGCGGCCGCTTTTTGATGAAAATCCGCGCTATGTCTTTTTCACGCTCGATAGCCTGGATGACCATACCGAAGGCCCGATCGGGGCGCAGGGCGCACCGCTGACGCCCATGGCCTCGCTGGCGGTGGACGCCGCCCATCACGCCTGGGGCGTGCCGGTGGTGCTCAATGCCCGCCTGCATGGCGCGCCGGACTGGACGGGGCTTGTGATCACCCAGGACGCCGGCGGCGCCATTCAGGGCGCGGCGCGCGGCGATCTGTTCTTCGGCTGGGGCTATGAAGCGGGTGAGCGCGCCGGGCGCCAGAACGATCCCGCCGCGCGCTGGACTCTGCTTCTGCCCAACGAGCTGGCCGCGCGCCAGGTCCGCTGATGGCCAAGCGGCGCACACCCCGCGGGCTCAAGCCTGAAGAGCGCGAGCTCTGGACCCGGTTTGCGCGCGGGGTGAAGCCGCTCGATGAAGATCGTCTCAAACGGCTGGAGCGCGAGGATATCGAACCGCCCAAACCCAGATCCCTGCCCATTCCCCAGACTGAACCACTCAAGTCTGGCGCCTTGCAGCGTGATCTGATGCGGGAGATGGCCCAGCGCCCTACCCGGCGCGTGCCTGTGGACCGCAGTCCGGAAAAGAAGGTCCGGCGCGGTCAGGTGGAGGTCGAGGCGCGGCTTGATCTGCACGGCATGACCACGTCCCATGCGCGTCAGGCCCTGCTGGGCTTTCTGCATCGCTGCCGATCCGATGGCCTGCGCACCGTGCTGGTGATCACCGGCAAGGGGGCGGGCGCGCGGGCGCTCGACGAGCGTCGCTTCCAGCCCTGGCAGCCCGATGAGCGGGCTCTGCCCGGCGTTCTGCGCCGGTCGTTCACCCAGTGGATGCGCGATCCGGACTTTGCGCTGCTGGCCTCGGGCTATGCCGAAGCCAATCGCCGTCATGGCGGCTCAGGCGCCTTCTACGTCATGCTGCGCGCGCACTAATCCGACAGTGCGCAGGCGCGCCTCGAAGGCGGTTCCGCTGCGCGCATAGACCGGAAGCCCCGGCGGCGGCAGCAACACATTGCAATAGCGCACATGCACGGCCGGCTGGGTCTGGAATCGGCGCAAGGCCTTGACCATGTCCGGATCGAGATCGGGCATGGCGGCATGGCAAAACTCTCCGAAACCCATCGCCAGCCAGGCGTCAAACGGCCCGTAATGGCGGTAATAGGGGTTGGGCAGGGCGGCGGATTGGCAGCGCGCCTTGAATTTGCGGGACGTGTCTGTATTCCAGCCATAGCGCACCAGAACGGGGGCGGTCTCGATCAGGGCGTTGAGACGCGCCCGTTCCGCCTCGGGAAACTCGAAATCCTCGCTATCAAGGGCATAGAGCGCCATGGCGGCGCCGGGACGCGCCAGCACCAGACCTTCATGCTCGCCTGAGCCTCCGCCCAGCACCAGCTGGTCTGTCTGGCACGGAAAATCGAGCCGGGACTCGCCATTCTCCGGGCCGGGAATGTCCTCTAGCGGGCGATAGAGCGGCAGGCCCGCCAGATAGCCCACCAGCACATGGTCATAGGAGTCGATATAGCTCATGGCGCCAGATTAGTCGCAAGCTGCGAGCCGTGCTATCGCTTTCAGATCAAGGGCGTGAGAGCGGTCAAATTCCGCCAGACATCCCGCACATCCCGCTAAAACTAAGTTTTTAGTTGATCGCCGGTCTGCGCTGTGCGACATGACTTGAAACTAAGGAATTCGTAGATGGCCCGACCTTCTTCCCCGACCCTGACCGAAGCCGAACACCGCATCATGAGCGTGTTGTGGGAGCGCGGCGAAGCCAGCGTGCGTGATCTCACCGATGCTCTGGAGCCGGCCTATGGCCTCGCCTACACGACCGTGCTGACCACGGTTCGCATCATGGCGGACAAGGGCTATGTCAATTTCCGCAAGGAAGGCCGCGCCCATATCTACGCCCCGGCCTTGTCCAAGGAAGGCGCGCAACGCAGCGCGCTGGGCGGCGTGCTGAAATCCTTCTTTGGCGGCTCGCCCCAGCGCCTCGCCCAGCACCTGATTGAAGACGAGGCGCTGACGCTCGATGATATCGACGCCCTGCGCGCCGAACTGCTCCGGCAGAGCCAGGAGAAAGGCGGCGAGACATGATCTCCGCTTTGTTTCAGGCCGCCCTGTTCGTGCTGATTGGCTCGACCGTCTTTGCTCTGGCGACGCTGGTGCTTCACCGGATCGCGCCGCAAACCCGCATTCGCGAGCGTCATGATCTGGCTTTGGCTTTGCTGTACACCGTGCCGGCGATCTTCGTGATCGCCCTGATGCCCGCCTCCGGCAAGCCCGCTGAAGGGCTGAGCGTCAGCCCGGGCGCGGTTGCGCCTGTGCCTGTGATCTCGCCCGAAACTCTCGCGGCTCTGCCCGCTAGGGAATTGGCGATGCAGGATCAGGCTCTGGCCCTGCCTCATCTCCTGACAGGGCTGGGCTTTGTGCTGGTGTTTGCCTGGATGATCGGACTGGTCTGGGCGGGTCTGGCTCTGGGTCGTGATCTGTGGAATCTCAACCGGCTGACAACGCGTGCGACGCCTGTGACGACCGATCTCGCCCTGTCGCGCCGCGTCGCCTTGCGCCAGAGCCGGGACGTGCTGTCTCCCATGGTGGCGGGATTCGTCCGCCCGGTGATCCTGATTCCTGAAGACTTCCGCTTTGATGAGGCCGGTCAGGCCGTGCTTGAGCACGAGATCGCCCATATCCGTCGTCATGACGCCCTGACCGGGCTCGCCCAGC
This sequence comes from Oceanicaulis sp. HTCC2633, assembly GCF_000152745.1. Lineage (GTDB taxonomy): Bacteria > Pseudomonadota > Alphaproteobacteria > Caulobacterales > Maricaulaceae > Oceanicaulis. The sequence continues at coordinate 2,057,106 of NZ_CH672428.1, read as the reverse complement.
GTCTGATCGCCTGTGTGTTCTGGTGGGCGCCGGGCGTGCATCATCTCAACCGCCATGTGCGCAGCATGCGTGAAGCGCTGTGTGATGAAGCCGCCGCGCGCACCCAGGGCAAGCCGCTGGTGCTGGCCCATGCCCTGCTCGACGCCGCGCGGAAAGCGGTTCTGGCGCGTCCCCTGACCCTGGCGGCGCAAGCGCCGCGAAAATCCGAATTGAGGTTCCGTGTGAACGCTTTGGCTCAAGTGCGCACGGGCTCCCTGCAACGCTCCTTCCTGAACATGATGATGGCCCTGCCGGTCCTGCTGGTTCTGGCGATTGTTCTCACCCCTCGCGTGGGCGCCCTCGATCTGGTGGAATCGCGCCTGATCCAGGCCGTGCGTGAGGGCGACATCGCCTTGCTCGAGTCCCGGCTTGAGCGCGGCGCGGATGTGAACCGCATCTGGCCGACCGATGGCACGGCGTTGATCGAGGCGAGCCGTCGGTCTGACCCCGCCATGGTCGCCTTGCTGCTGGAAGCCGGCGCAGATCCTGATCTTGTGACACGACAGTCCGGCACCGCCCTGATCGCGGCCGCGCGAGCGGGCAGCCTTGAGGTGGTCGATCTGCTGCTGGAGGCGGGCGCGCAAATCGATCTCGCCGCCCCGCAGAATGGCTCCCCGCTGATCAATGCAGCCCGAGGCGGTCATCTCGAGGTGATCTCCCGGCTTCTGATCTCGGGCGCGGACCCGAACGGTTATGTGCCGAGCGATGAGACGCCGCTGATCAATGCGGCGGCGGCCGGACAGATCGGCGCGGCCCAGTTGCTGGTGATGGCCGGCGCGGATTTGTCCCTGACGGTCCCGGCGGCGTCCGGCGATATCGGCGGACCCTATCGCTCCCCGCTCAGCGAAGCCGTCCGTCATGAGCAGACGGCGATGACGGACTGGCTCTTGGAGCGAGGCGCAGGTCACCATCCGCCTGAGACGAACTAACCCACTCTAAAAACAACAATAATCAACTTTTCTGGTGATCCGTCGATTGATGGAAAGGAGACCCCTATGCCTGGATTCCGCTTCAACCCCGCCCTGTCGGCCCTGACCTTGGGCGCCGCAGCGCTGGTTTCATCGCCGATCCTGTCCGCCTGCCAGCCCGCTTCGGCGTTGAGTGCGGCAAACCCTGAGAGCTTCACGGAAAACCTGCGTGGCCGCTTCTCTTATGATGGCGTTGTCGAGCGCTACACGCTGGAAGAGCGAATGGCTCATTACGGCGTGCCGGGGGTGGCCGTGGCGGTCATTGAGGATGGCCGCGTGGTCTTCGCGCGGGGGTATGGCGTATTGCAGGCCGGGTCAGAGGCGCCCGTGACCGCGGACACGGTGTTTTCGGCGGGCTCGGTCAGCAAGATGGCGACGGCCCTCATGACCCTGAATCTGATTCAGTCCGGCGCGCTCGATCTTGATGCCGATATCAGCCATGCCCTGCCCTATTGGGCGCCCGAAGCGAACTCGCCCCATGCCGACGCGCCGCTGACGGTGCGCATGCTGCTCTCTCATACAGGCGGGCTGAATCTGCACGGCTTTGCGGATTTCCTGCCCGGCGAAGCCCTGCCGACGCGCGAACAGACCCTGAATGGCTCGGCGCCGGCTGATCATGAACCCTTGCGCGTGGAGGCCCTGCCGGGATCGAGTTATCGCTATTCGGGCGGCGGCTACACCCTGCTGGAAGGTCTGATCGTTCAGGCGACTGGCCTGGACTTCGAGCACAGCGCCCAACAGGCCCTGTTCGAGCCGCTGGGCATGACCCGGTCGAGCTTCGCCAATCCTCTGCCCGAAGATCATGGAAATATCGCCAAAGCTCATGACCGCGAGGGCGCGCCGACGGCTCTGCCGCACGGCTATGAAGCCTTTCCGGAAAGGGCGGCGTCGGGCCTGTGGACCAGCGCGAATGATCTCGGGCGCATGACGGCGGAGATGATCGACGCCTATCGCGGTCAGAGCGCCTATCTGCACCCGGTTCTGGGTCAGGAGATGATGACGCGGGTCTCCCCGTCCGAGCATGGCCTGGGCCCGCGTCTGGAAGGGCGGGGCGAACATTTCATCTTCCATCATGGCGGGACCAACAATTCCTATCGCGCCTGGATGGAGGGCCATCTTGCGACGGGCGACGGCCTGGTCGTGCTGACCAATGGCGCGAACGGCATGGATCTGGCGGTGGAAATCCGCAATGCGATGAATGATGTGATGGGCTGGAGGGTCAATCCGGTGCGGGACGTGCCAGCGCTCGACCTGACCGAGGCGCAGCTGGCGCGCTATGAAGGCGTGTATGCGCTCGATCCGAACTTCCCTCTGGATCTGCAGGCCCAGATGGCGGCGCCGCCCTTCATCTTTGACCTCACGATCTATCGCGAGAATGGCCAGCTGATGGCGAGCTATAATGGCGGTCAGTCAGGGGCTCCGCTCGTTCCTGTGGCGCCGGATCGCTTCTACATTACTGACTTTTCACTGAGATCAGGCGTTTTTGAACTCAAGTTCAATACAAACGCCCTTGCCCAGGTGACCTCGGTTGAGGCTTCTATGGGGTCAGCTGAAACGGTGTATCTCCCCGCTTCATAGCGTGCGGCTTCGGCCGGCGCCGTTTTCAGCACGCGCCGCGTCGATCCCCTTTTTCGGCGCGGCGCACCCTTGCCGGGGCGCCGCGCCGGACCCGCTTACAGGATGAACTTGGACAGGTCCGCATTGCGCGCCAACCCGCCCACACGGTCGCTGACATAGTCTGCATCAATGGCGAGGCTTTCGCCGGACCGGTCAGACGCGGTGTAGCTGATCTCCTCGCACACCTTCTCCAGTATGGTCTGCAAGCGCCGCGCGCCGATATTCTCGACGCTGGCGTTCACCTCGGCGGCGAAGTCGGCGATGGCGTCGATCGCGCTGTCGTCAAAGCTGAGCTCGAAGCCTTCGGTCTTCATCAGCGCCACATACTGGGTGATCAGGCTCGCTTCCGGTTCGGTCAGGATGGCGCGGAAATCATCACGGTTCAGCGCCTGCAGCTCGACCCGGATCGGCAGACGGCCCTGAAGCTCGGGCAAGAGATCGCTCGGCTTGGACACATGAAAGGCGCCCGAGGCGATGAAGAGCACGTGGTCGGTCTTCATCGGACCGTATTTGGTGGAGACCGTCGCCCCCTCGATCAACGGCAAGAGATCGCGCTGCACGCCCTCGCGAGAGACATCCGCGCCGCGCGCATCGGCCCGGGCGGACACCTTGTCGATCTCGTCCAGAAAAACGATGCCTTCGTTTTCAGCGAGGCGAATGGCTTCGGACTGGATCTGGTTCTCATCCAGAAGCTTGTCCGCTTCCTCGTTGATCAATGGCTCATAGGCTTCTTTCACCGTGGTGCGCAGGGTCTTGGGACGCCCGCCAAAGCCCTTGCCCAGCATGTCGCCGAGATTGATGACGCCCATCGAGCCCATGCCGGGCAGGTCCATGCCCTGAAAGGGGTTGGCGCTGTCATCGATGATCTCGATCTCGATTTCCTTGTCATCGAGCTCACCGGACAGCAGCTTCTTGCGGAAGGCTTCGCGGGTTGAGCTGCCGGCGTCCTTGCCCACCAGGGCGTCCAGCACGCGTTGCTCGGCGGCGCCATGGGCCTTGGCCTTCACCTCTTCGCGCTTCTTCTCGCGCACCAGAGAAATGGCGACCTCGACAAGGTCCCGGGCGATGGAATCCACATCCCGGCCCACATAGCCCACTTCGGTGAATTTGGTCGCCTCGACCTTGAGGAAGGGCGCGCCCGCGAGCTTGGCGAGACGGCGGGAGATCTCGGTCTTGCCCACGCCCGTCGGGCCGATCATCAGGATGTTCTTCGGCGTGACCTCTTCGCGCAGCCCCTCGGGCAGGTGCTTGCGACGCCAGCGGTTTCTCAGCGCAATGGCGACCGCTTTCTTGGCGTCGCCCTGGCCGATGATGTGGCGATCGAGCTCATGGACGATTTCGCGCGGAGAAAACTCAGTCATGACGCCCCATGTCTTTTTGTCGATTGGGTGGTAAGGATTGAAGACATGTAGGGGCTTGTCGTCCCGAACACAAAGCCCGCGACTGCAGGCCCTGATCGAGGAGTGTGTGATGACCCGTCCCCGTTTTCATCTGGCCTTTCCCGTTGATGATCTGGACGCCGCCCGCCGTTTCTATGGCGATGTGCTGGGCTGCCCGCAGGGGCGCGAGAGCGATCACTGGATCGACTTTGATTTCCTGGGCCATCAGATCGTCGCCCATCTGGCGCCGGAAGAGTGCCAGAAGGCCAGGACCGGCGCAGTGGACGGCAAGAATGTGCCCGTGCGCCATTTCGGCTTGATCCTTGAGTGGGACCAGTTTGATCCGCTGGCGGAACGCCTGCGCCGGGCGGGCACGCCCTTCATCATCGATCCCTATGTGCGCTTTGCCGGAAAGGCGGGGGAGCAGAAGACGATGTTCGTGCACGACCCGGCTGGCAATGCGCTGGAATTCAAGGCGTTCCGGGACGACGCCATGGTGTTCGCCACAGAGCTGGATACCTGAAGCCTCTTGCGGACTGGCGCGTCTTCCCTCATTCACTTAATGAGTGAACTAATCAGTCAGGGAGGAGACCCGAATGTCGAACGCAGACTTTGACGTCGTGATCTATGGCGCGACCGGTTTCACCGGGCGTCTGGTGGCGGAATATCTCGCCAGCGAATACGGCAAGGATATCGCGTGGGCGATGGCGGGCCGGTCCGAGGACAAGCTCGAGCGCGTGCGTGACGAGATCGGCGCGCCCGCCGATACGCCGCTGATCGTGGCGGACGCGTCTGATCCGGCCTCGCTCAAGACCATGGCCGAGCGCACGCGGGCTGTCATCACAACGGTCGGCCCCTACCAGCTCTATGGCGAAGCGCTGGTGAAAGCCTGCGTCGAGACCGGGACCGATTATGTGGACCTGTCGGGCGAGCCGGCCTGGATGCATGACATCATCGCGGAGTACTCAGAGAAGGCGAAACAGTCCGGCGCCCGCATCGTGCATTCGTGCGGCTTTGACTCCGTCCCCTTTGATCTGGGGGTCTACTTCCTGCAGCAGCATGTGAAAGAGAAGACCGGCAAGCCGCTCGCGCGCATCAAGGGCCGGGTCCGCGCCATGAAGGGCACGTTCTCCGGCGGCACCGCAGCGAGCTTCGCCGAGACCATGAAGCGGGCGGCCAAACAGCCTGAAATCATCGACTGGCTGAAAGACCCGTTCTCCCTGTGCCAGGATTTTGAAGGTCCCAAACAGCCCCATGGCGCCAAGGTGATCTTTGAAGAGGATCTCAACGCCTGGTCCGCGCCCTTCGTGATGGCGACGATCAACACCAAGAATGTCCATCGCTCCAACGCCCTGATGGGTCACGCCTATGGCGAGGACTTTGTCTACGACGAGATGTTCATGACCGGCCCCGGCGAGAAGGGCGAACAATTCGCCCACGCCATCGCCAATGACCGCTCCATGCAGGACAATCCGCCCAAGCCGGGCGAAGGCCCGTCAAAGGAAGAGCGCGAAACCGGCTTCTATGACGTCATGTTCACCGGCGAGACCTCGGATGGCCAGCGCTTCACCGCCTCTGTGAAAGGCGACAAGGATCCGGGCTATGGCTCGACGTCTAAGATGATCGCCGAATGCGCGCTGGCGCTCGTGAAGGATGTGAGCCGTGATGAGACGCCGGGCGGGGTCTACACCACCGCCCCCGCCATGGGCGACGCCCTGATCAAGCGCCTGTCCGAGCATGCGGGCCTGACGTTTGTCATCGAGGGGTAGGCTTCTTCTGTGAACTGTCATCCCGGACGCGAAGCGATCCGGGATCTGGCGGAAACGCTCTGTTCTGATCACAGAGACGCCTGCAGCAGATCCCGGCTCAGGGCCGGGATGACAATTGAAAATGATGAGCTAAACGCGCATTCAGTCGCGTAGGCATCCATAGAAAACCCCGGCGTTAGGCCGGGGTTTTTTAGTTCTGCCCAAAGCGCCAGGCCCTAGCCCAGCGTCTCGACGGTCAGATTGCCGTTGGAATAGACGCAGATCTCGCTGGCGATCTTCATGGCCTTGCGGGCGATCACTTCGGCGTCTTCCTCGTAATCGAGCAGGGCGCGGGCCGCGGACAGGGCGTAATTGCCGCCCGAGCCGATGGCGGCGACGCCGTCTTCGGGCTCCAGCACATCACCGGCGCCGGTCAGGGTGAAGGTCTCGGACTTGTCAGCCACGATCAGCATGGCTTCCAGCCGCCGCATATAGCGATCGGTGCGCCAGTCCTTGGCCAGCTCCACACAGGCGCGCGCCAGCTGGTCGGGATATTGCTCGAGCTTGCCTTCCAGGCGTTCGAACAGGGCGAAGGCGTCCGCCGTGGCGCCGGCGAAGCCGGTGATCACCTTGCCGCTGGCGATGGGGCGCACCTTGCGGGCGGTCGCCTTGACGACCGTATCGCCGATGGAGACCTGGCCGTCGCCCGCCAGAACCACCTTGCCGTTCTTGCGCACGCTCAGGATGGTCGTGCCGCGCCAGCCGGGAAACTTGCGTTCGGTATCCGCCATTATGAAATCAGTTCCGGGTCTTCGGAGAACTGGCCGCCCTTGCGATAGCGCGCCAGATAGGTCGGGGTGATCGCTTCAACGGTTTCAAGGTCGATGCCGAAATCGGCGGTCGCGCCCAGATCCTCATCGGTCTCGCCGACCACATTGTCCGATTTCAGCAAGGTCACCTGATCGCGGGTCAGGAAGGGCTGTACGAAGGGCAGCGCGCCCAGAATCTCGCCGACCATGCCCAGCGGATAGGCGGCGAAGAAGGGCACGGGAACCAGCAGGCGCTTGCGACGGATGGTGGTCAGGATGAACTCCATCAGCTCCTTGAAGCTGTAGGTGCTCGGCCCGCCCAGCTCGAAGGTGCGGCCGGCGTATTTCGTCGGCGCGTCCACGGCTTTCAGCACGCATTCGGCCACATCGCCCGCAAAGATCGGCTGGAAGCGGGTCTGGCCGCCGCCGATCAGCGGCAGGGCCGGAACAAAGCGCGCCATGGAGCCGAACTTGTTGAAGAAGCCGTCTTCCATGCCGAACACGATGGAGGGGCGCAGCACCACGGCGGAGGGGATGTGCTCACGCACCGCCTTTTCGCCAGCCGCCTTGGTGCGGGCGTATTCGGACTTGCTGTCCTCATCCGCGCCAATGGCCGAGATCTGCACGAAATTGGTGATGCCCGCCTCGGCGGCGCATTTGGCCACAAGGCCCGCGCCGTCCGCCTGCAGGGACTGGAAGTTCTGCTTGCCGCTCTCAGACAGGATGCCCACGAGATTGACCACCGCATGCGCGCCATCCACGGCGCGGCGCACGGAGTCCTCATTGCGCAGATTGGCCTGCATCAGCTGGACCTGGCCCACAACGCCCATGGGTTTGAGCTCATGGGCGAGATGCGGGCGGCGGGTCGCGGCGCGCACCCGGTAGCCGGCCTTGGCCAGTTCACGCACCACATACCGGCCGATGAAGCCCGAAGCGCCGAAAACGGTGATCATTTCATTGCGAAGAGTCATGGTCCGCCCCTGAAAGGCTCGCGCGCGAAGCTGCGTGCGACATGTAAGATAGGTTTGATAGGGCGATAGACCAAAACGGGGCCTCCTGTCCATGCGGCGCAGTGATCTCGCCCCCGCCGGAAGCGTCTGTAAAAGGCCGCCCTGCGATGGTGTGCGGCTGATGTGCAGATCAACGGCGCCATCCCCGTTGACAGCCGCCATCCATCGCCGTATCACCCCCGCTCCTCACCTGCCCAGGTGGCGGAATTGGTAGACGCGCTGGCTTCAGGTGCCAGTTCCCGCAAGGGAGTGGAAGTTCGAGTCTTCTCCTGGGCACCATCCTTCCTAGGATGATCGAGACCCAAAAAGGCCGCTGCACCCGCAGCGGCTTTTTTCGTTCCGGGCCTGGGCGGTCAGCTGTCTTGGGCGTTGGCCGTTCCCTGCGCGTCTGATGCTTGTCCGGTCAGCGGGCGCTCCGGGAGATCAGCGACTATGTTGAGGGTCAAAGGTCTGCCTCGGTGCGCAAAGTCTCTGACAGGTCCAGGGTGCTGCTTTCGAGATGTCCGGTGGACTCTCTTGTGAATTCGAGAAGAATCGTCATTGCAGCAAGACGTCCTGCAAGGTCTGAATCCTGCGACAATGCTGCCCAATCGGTTTCAAAACGCGGCGGCACCGGTTCCGCATGGCCAGGCGAGGGGATGGCGGCTGCAATCGCCTCGAAGGACAATGCCGGGTATCGCTCTGACCAATCGATGTTGGCGAGCGCCTTTAGGCCCGATTCAGTTCCTCTCACGCCACTCACCGCGTCACGCCATTCGGCTATCACCCTTTCAACAGGGGCACCTCGAATGTGCTGTCTCATGCTCGCATCATTGAGCTGGTCAAGCGCGGTGGTGTCCAGGACCAGAATTCGGTCGCCGATACTCACCGCTTGCGTCATGATCAAATCGAGCCGGCCTGTGTCAGTTTGCTCAGAATACGCTGCCAGAGCCACACGCAAAGCGACCAGCTGACGTATGTGTTGCTCTGTCGCTTCGGCATAGGCTTGGACCGTTTCAAGGTTCGATTCCATTTCAACGGCGATCAGACCGAGCAATTCTTTGACTTGTCGCTCTTCCGCCCGCGTTTGTGCGATCTGAGAAATCTGAAACCCGATCACCACCCCGGCGATCACGATCACGAATTCCAGCGCGACGGCGTAGTAGTTCTGCTCACGGATTGCGCGGGAAATATTGGACAGGATCATGGGTCAGCCCCGGAAAACTCATGTTCAGCATCGCCGGACGGCCTGAGAATGGCAACGGTATTCGGATAATGGCTAGACGAGTTGAAACCGGTGTTACTTGTCCGCGCACTGCGCCTTTTTCAGGGCCTGCTCGCGCAGATGGTTCAGCGCCTCGATCCAGGGTTTGAGATCCACATCCCCTTCGCTCGCCATGGCGTGCACGCAGGCGAGGGCGTCCGTGGCCTGCGCCTTTAGGGCGCGGCCCTGATCGGTCAGGCGGATGCGCACCACGCGCTCGTCCCTGGGGTCGCGCGTGCGGGTGAGATGGCCCATGCCCTCAAGACGTTTCAGCAGCGGGGTCAGCGTGTTGGTGTCCAGATATAGCCGCTTGCCGAGCGCCCCCACCGTCACGTCATCGGTCTCCCACAGCGCCAGGAGCGCAATGTATTGCGGATAGGTCAGCCCGAGCTTGCTCAAGTAAGGTCGGTACATGCGGTTGATCGCCGTGTTCGCCGAATAGATCGCAAAGCACAGCTGGTCATCCAGCGTGGCGAGGTCGGGCGTGTTGGGGGCGGAGGCGCTCATGCTCTGATCCGTGGTGAATAATCGCACACGACAATATCGCGGCGTCTTGACGGCGGCAAGACGGTGATTATATCGTGCTCAGTAATATCGCACACGATATAAAGGAGCGACCTCATGTCCATTCTCTACACCGCTCGCGCCAGCGCGAACAAAGGCCGTCAGGGCCGCGCCTGGTCAGATGACGATCGGCTGGATGTCCAGCTCTCCACCCCGTCTGCGCTGGGCGGTGATGACGGTCCTGGCACGAACCCTGAGCAATTATTCGCAGCGGGCTATGCCGCCTGCTTCATGAGCGCGATGGGTCTGGTGGCCCAGCAGAACAAGCTCAAGCTGCCTGAGGGCGCCAAGGTGGAGGCCGAAGTGGGCATCGGTCCGCGCGCCGAAGGCGGTTTTGGTCTGGAAGTGACGCTGATCGCGCACCTGCCGGGCGTGGATGACGCCCAGGGTCAGGACCTGCTGGAGAAGACCGAGCAGGTCTGCCCCTATTCCAACGCCACACGCGGCAATGTGAAGACCACGCTGAAGCTGGGCTAGACCGCGAGTTCGGGCAGGGCGCGTTCCGGCGCCCTACCAGCCATAGCGAACGCCGGCCCGGGCGCCCACGCGCCCGGTCTGGTCGCCATAGCCCACGCCCATATTGGCGGACAGGCGCGTATTGATGCGGGCTGTGGCGGTCACCGCCAGGGCGTTCGAGCCGTCATACAGCCCCCAATTGGCGGTCAGCGCGAAATTTTCGTCCGACTGCAGCCAGCTTGAGCCCGCCAGCGCATTGGCGATGGCGATGCCGTCAGACTGGACGGTCATCTGGCTCGACAGCGAATTGAACTGGCTGGCGAGGTCTTTCACGTCCAGCTGAAGCGCGCTGACATCCGTGCGCAATCCGGCGATGGCCGAGGCGTTCAGGTCGATATCCGTCCGATTGCTCGCAATCTGACCGCGATTGAGCACGATGTCCGACCGGTTGGCGATGATGTCGCCCTGATTCAGGGCGATGTTGGCGGTATTGGCGTCAATGTCGGACCGGTTATCGGCGATGTTGGCTGTATTGACGTCGATATCCGTACGGTTGCTGGCGATGTTGGCGGTGTTGGCGTCAATGTCGCTGCGATTGGTGGCGATGGCGCCGGTATTGGCGTCCACATCCGCCTGACTGGCGCCCCCCGTCGCGCCCAGCGCCGCCAGCTTGGCGTCCAGGGCCGCGATGGCGCTGGTATTGGCGGAGACGGAGGACTGGTTGGCGGAAATGCCTCCCGTATTGGTGGTGACGCGGGATTTGAGATCGGTAAGGTCCGATTGCAGGGCGCTGAGATCCGCATTCGTGGCGCTGCCCGACTGAAGGGCCGAGATGGCGGACGCATTCGACGCGATCTGGGTCAGGGCGTTCGGGTCATAGGCGATATTGCCCGAGGCGTCCGTTGTCAGCACGCCGGCGACCGGGCCCTGGGCGGCGCTGGAGGCGGCGCTTGTCACGGCGCTGACTGTCAGGGTCTGGGTGTTTGCGCCCAGAACGATCTGATCCGCGCGCGTGGTCACGACGCCGCTGCCCAGCGCGATCGAATTGTCGTGCAGGGCCTGCGCCTCGGCGCCCAGGGCCAGGGCATGTTCTCCGCTGGCCTCGGACAGGAAGCCGATGCCGATGGCCTCTTCCGCGCTGGCCATGGCGTCGCCGCCAATGGCGATGGCGTCGGTGTCGCTGGCCTCCGCGCCGGTTCCGTCCCCGTCATAGTCCGCGCCAATGGCGATGGAGCCATCCCCCAGAGCGGTTGCGTCCGCGCCAAGGGCGACGGAGCCGATGCCGTTCGCCCAGGCGTCATTGCCGAAGGCGGAGGCGTAGTCTTCGTCCGCAGTGGCGCTTTCGCCAAAGGCGCTGGCGTTATAGCCCGACGCCTCGGACGCCTGGCCGACAGCGGTCGCGTTCTCGGCGATCGCCCAGGCGCCCTCGCCCACTGCGGTCGTATCATCCTCGCTGGCTTCCGCATTCGTTCCGATGGCGACCGATTGCGTGCCCGTCGCCAGCGCCCCGGCGCCCATCGCCGTGGCGTCTTCCTCGCTGGCTTCGGCCAGAAAGCCGACCGCCGTCGCACCGTCATTGATGGCCGTGGCGCCGGCGCCCAGGGCTGTAGCCCCCTCGCCATTGGCGAAGGACAGCGCGCCAACCGCCGTCGCGGCCTCGTCCGTCGCTTCGGCGAGCGCGCCGAAGGCGGTTGAGCCTTCCCCGCTGGCCAGCGCGTCCACGCCCACAGCCGTAGCGCCGTTCGTTGCAGCGTCTGCGCCCGTGCCGCACTGGGTGGAGTCCGCACCGGCGCCATTGGCGCAATCGGGGCCGGCATTGGCGGCGAAGGGCGCGGATATTCCCAGCGCCTTGAACTGGATCGGACCGGTCTGCACGCTCTGGAGGGCCTGAAGCGCCTGGCTCAGCCCTTCACGGGCGTCCGGCGCCAGCGTTTCGGAGCGGTCCAGCGCAATGACAAGCCCTTCCAGCGCTTCGACAAGGGCCGGGTCGGTCAGGGTGAGGGAAGCCTGCGTCTGGCCCGGACGGTAATCAATGCCCGACGGCGCCTTGCGGGCGCTCGCCCCGGAGGTTCCCAGAGGATCGGCATGGGCGATGTCATCCAGGGCAAGCGGGCCGGCCTTGCGCAGGGCCTTGTCCTGAACCGCGAGCAGGCTGGTGATGGACTGATCCGTCAGCATGCTGGCGCTGGCCTGCACGGACAGGCCCAGGGCCAGCCCGGCGCCAACGGAAATCAGATATTTGTTCGCCAGCATGTCGCTACCCCCGTCGCCGCTGAACCAGAAGTAAACAGATTATTAAGCCAATACCGCAGGTCTGGCGAGATTGATCGGACATGTTCGCGTCCAAGCGCAGAGCTGTGATGCACGGGGGAGACGGTCCGCATTGACGCTACCGGGCGAACGTCCGATACCCTGAGGCTTCAACACGACCGAAGCTGCGGAGCACAGGCATGACCATTCACTTCCATCGCGGGGATTTGCCGGACGGGCTCGATCTGGGCAAGCGGGTCGCGATCGACACCGAAACCCAGGGCCTGTCGCTGGTGCGTGATGGATTGTGCCTGGTCCAGCTGTCGGCGGGCGATGGCGAGGCGCATATCGTGCAGCCCGACCGCGCCACCTATGACTGCCCCAATCTCAAGGCCTTGCTGGCCGATACGGGCGTTGAGAAACTCCTGCACTTCGCCCGCTTCGACCTCGCCATCATCGAGCGCGATCTGGGCGTGACCATGACGCCGGTCTTCTGCACCAAGATCGCCTCCAAGCTGGTGCGCACCTATACCGACCGCCACGGCCTGAAGGATGTCTGCCGCGAGATCGCCGGCGTGGAGCTGTCCAAGCAGCAGCAAAGCTCGGACTGGGCGGCGCAGGATCTGAGCGAGGCGCAGCTCAATTACGCCGCGTCCGACGTGCTTTACCTGCACGCCATCGCCGATGGCCTGACAGCCATGCTCGAGCGCGAGGGCCGGATGGAGATGGCGCGGGCGTGCTTTGACTTCCTGCCGTCGCGGGCGCGCCTGGATCTGATGGGCTGGGACGAGACCGACATCTTCGCCCATTCGTAAGCCTGCTTGCGCAAGGCGGCGATGACCGCCACAAAGGTCAGTCGAGAGTTCTGCTTCGGAGTCCGCCTTCATGTCTGCGGCCCTGACATTTTCAGACGGCCAGATGATCGGCCAGCGCCGCGCCAAGTCGCTGGCGACAGCCCGGGCGCGTTCACGCTTCGTGGCGGGCCTGCGTCTGGTGCTGCTGGCGGCGGGCGCGGTCGTGGCGCTCAATGCGCTGGTGCAGATCGTGCTGTCAGGCGGGCGCAGCGCCCCGTCGCCGGAAGTGGCGCTCAGCGCCACGGCGGGGGAGTCCGAGCGCATCATCAATCCACGCTTCACCGGACGGGATGAAGGCGGCACGCCCTATGTCATCACCGCCGAGACCGCCGAGCGTCGCTCGGGCGCCGAGCAGGCGCTGATCGACCTTGAAGGCCCGACGCTGGACTATGCGCTGCTCGATGACGGTGCGGACGCCTCGCGCGTGCTGGCCCGGCATGGCGTCTTTGATGAGTCCAACCTGTCCTTGCACCTTGAGACCGATGTGCGCCTGACCACGCGTTCGGGCTATGTCTTTGACACCCAGTCCGCGACCCTGTTCCTGCGCGAAGGCGTTGTGACCGGTCCTCAGCCCGTGCATGGGCTGGCGCCCTGGGGCGCCGTGCGGGCGGACCGGTTCGAGGTGCGCGAGGACGGCCAGCATATCATTCTGCAAGGGGATGTGCGGACGCGGTTCAACGCGCCGGCCTCCTCCGACACGCAACAAGACCCCAATTCTGACGCCGGCGCGGGCCGGTCAGAGGAGAACGAGCCATGATACAGCGTTTCCTGATCGCCGCCTTCGCCGCGGCGCCGCTTCTTCTGTCGGCGCCCGCGCTCGGACAGGCGCTGGGCTCCGGAGAGGGTCCGGTTGATATCAGCGCGGATGACTTTCAGGCCTTCGACGCCCAGGGCATGGGCGTTTACACTGGCGATGTGAACGTGGTGCGGGGCGATGTGCGCCTGCGCGCGGACCGGCTGGAAGCCTATTATGTCCGGCGCGGCGGCGGCAGCCCGGAACTGAACCGCATCGTGGCCGAAGGCGAGGTCTTCTACATCACGCCCAACGAGATCGCCCGGGGCGATCGCGGAACCTATGACCTGGTCAACGAGGTGATCGAGCTGACCGGATCGGTGGTGCTGACCCAGGGCTGCAATGTCTCCACGGGCGAGCATCTGCATGCCGAGCTGGCGACCGGCGTCGCCCGTCTCGAGGGCGGCCAGAACAGTTCGGGCCGGGTGCGCTCGGTCTTCTTCACCGATGACGCGGCGGCGGCGGCGCAATCGTCCCGCGACTGCCCGGCGCCCACGATCCCGGGCGAGGGTCCGCGCCCCTATGAAGCGCCTGAAGGCTGAGCCTGCGCGCTGAAAGCGCCGGACTTCACAGTTTTTTAGGCCGTCGGAGTTAAGCATGACGACCATGGAATACGAGCGGATCGACGCGCCGTCCGAGGCGTTCGCCGGGGAGGGGATTCAGGTCGAGAACCTGGGCAAGTCCTATGGCAAGCGCACGGTCGTCAAGAATGTCTCCCTGTCGCTGAAACGCGGCGAAGTGGTGGGCCTTCTGGGACCGAACGGGGCTGGCAAGACGACCTGCTTTTACATGATCACCGGCCTGGTTTCGGCCGATCACGGACGCATCATGCTCGACGGCGAGGACATCACCGGCTTTCCCATGTACCAGCGCGCTCGGCTGGGCATTGGCTATCTGCCGCAGGAAGCCTCGATCTTCCGCGGCCTGTCGGTGGGCGAGAACATCGCCGCCGTCGCCGAGATCGTCGAGCCGGACAGCAAGCGCCGTGACACGCTGGTGGACGAGCTTCTGGACGAGCTGCATATCGGCCATCTGCGTCACAGTCCGGCCATGGCCCTTTCGGGCGGCGAGCGGCGTCGGGTGGAGATCGCCCGGGCGCTGGCGGCGCAGCCGAGCTTCATGCTGCTCGATGAGCCTTTCGCCGGGATCGACCCGCTGGCGATCGCCGACATTCGCGATCTTGTGGATTATCTCAAGCAGCGCGGCATCGGCATTCTGATCACCGATCACAATGTGCGCGAGACGCTGGAGATCACCGATCGCGCCACGATCATTCATGATGGCGAAGTGCTGTTTGAAGGCGCGCCCGAGGCCGTTCGCAACGACCAGGATGTGCGCCGCTATTATCTGGGCGAACGCTTCTAACCAGGGATTTTGATGGCCGGACTGGGACACAAGCTTGAGGCCCGACAGGGTCAGGGTCTGGTGATGACCCCTCAACTGCAGCAGGCCATCAAGCTGCTGCAGTTGAACAATATCGAGCTGGCCGAGTTCGTGGAAACCGAGCTGGAGCGCAATCCGCTTCTGGAGCGCGACGAGCGCTCCGACGCGCCCGCGCTCGACGAATCCGCCCCGGCTGAACCCTCTGTAAAGGCCAAGGACAGCGGCGACGAGCTGAGCTTTGACGCGCCGGGCAAGGCCGATGAGGCCTTTGATGCCGACACGGAGGCCATGTATTCGGATTCCAAGGCCGACATGGCCGGCGCCGATACGAACACCGGCGCTGTGGACTGGTCGCGCGCCGGCTCCGGCGGCTCCTTCAATCATTCCGAATTTGACGCCGCCGACCATGCCAGCCGGGAAAAGACCCTGCATGAGCATCTGCATGACCAGCTGGCTGATCTCGCCCTGCAGCCCGCCGATCGTCTGATTGCGGCGCATCTGATCGATCTCGCGGACGAGGACGGCTATCTGCGCGCCGATCTCGGGGAGACCGCCGAGCGTCTGGGCGTGACCCGGTCCGAGGTCGAGGCCGTGCTGGCGGCGCTGCAGAAATTCGAACCCACGGGCGTCATGGCGCGCTCGCTTCAGGAATGCTTGGCGCTGCAGCTGAAGGAACGCGACCGGCTGGACCCGGCCATGGCGGCGCTGGTCGATCACCTGCCGCTTCTGGCCAAGCATGACTATGCCGGGCTCAAGGCGCTGTGCGGGGTCGATGCCGAAGACCTCGAGGACATGATCGCCGAGCTCAAGCGCCTCACCCCCAAGCCGGGCCTGGGCTTTGGCGCGGATGGCGCACGCGCGGTGGAAGCCGATGTGATGGTGCGCGAGCGCCCCGATGGCGGCTGGGCGGTGGAGCTCAACACCGACACCCTGCCGCGCGTCCTGATGAACAATCGCTATGCCGCCCAGATCAGCAAGTCGGCGCGCTCGGATGACGAGAAGGTCTTCATCAGCCAGTGCGCCCAGAACGCCTCCTGGCTCGTGAAAAGCCTCGATCAGCGCGCCCGCACGATCCTGAAGGTCGCCAGCGAGATCGTGCGTCAGCAGGACGCCTTCTTCGCCAAGGGCGTGGCCTGGCTGCGGCCGCTGAACCTCAAGACGGTCGCCGACGCTGTGGGCATGCACGAATCCACCGTCAGCCGGGTGACGTCGAACAAGTACATGGCGACCCCGCGCGGCCTGTTCGAGCTGAAATACTTCTTCACCTCGGCCATCGCCTCCGCAGACGGGGGCGAAGCCTATTCCGCCGAAGCCGTGCGCTTCCGCATCAAGGCGATGATCGAGACTGAAACCGTCGATGACGTGATGAGCGATGACAAGATCGTCGAGCGTCTGCTGGCCGATGGCGTCGATATCGCGCGGCGGACAGTGGCCAAATACCGCGAGGCGATGAACATTCCCTCCTCGGTCAAGCGCCGCCGCAAGCTCAAGGGCATGAACTGAGGCATCGCCTTGCTGCACTGCATGATGCGATTGCCCTACCCCGTGTTCACCGTGACGCACCGGTTCTGATTGACGGCCCGGCTTGGCTGCCTCTACCGTGAATGTCCGGTCTTTCTGACAGACCGGCCGCGCCCGGCGCGGGAGTGACCCTTAAGGGGTCCAACGCGCCGAAGGCGCGCTGTTGGACCCCCAGTTGAAGGGAGCTCTCATGTTTATCCAGTTCGTTTCCAAAGGCATCGACGTTTCCCCCGCTCTGCGTGAGCGCATGGAGACTCGCATCACGGACGCCGGCTCGAAATATTTCAATCGTCCGGCCGAAGCCTTTGTCGTCGCGAGCAAGGAGGGGTACGGCTTCAAGGTGGACATTTCGCTCCATCTGCCGTCCGGGGCTTTTCTTCAGGCGTCCGGCTCGGCCGAGGACGCCTATGGCGCGGCTGAGGACGCGGCGGGCCATCTCGAGAAACGATTGCGTCGCTACAAGCGCCGCCTGAAAGACCATCACGCCGATTCCAAGTCCGACCTGCCCGCCGCAGAGCCGACGCCGGTGCTGATCCTGCGCTCGGATCGTCGTCAGGACGAACTGTCGGACGAGGCGTTTGACGACGATGATGGCGGGGCTGTGGGCGGCGATGAGCCGGTGATCATCGCCGAGCAGGCGGCGGAGCTGAAAACCCTCACCGTCTCCATGGCGGTGCTGGAAATGGACCTGGCCGATGCGCCCTTCGTGCTGTTCCGCAACGCCGCAAATGGCGCCATGAATTTTGTCTATCGTCGACCGGACGGACATGTGGGCTGGATTGATCCGTCCCGAGGCGCTAAAGACGCGGCCAGCGCGGCTGCGGAGTGACCGAAACTCCCAGCCGCTGGGGCAGCCAGCAGTTGAGCGTTTCATGGCTCTGAGCACTCTCATTCCGCCAGGCGGCGTTACCGCCGAACTGGCCGCGACCAGTCGCAAGCAGGCCCTGGTGGGGCTTGCCGAACTCGCAGAACGGGCTCTGGGCGTGGCCGCACGGCCGGTCCTGGACGCCGTGATCGAGCGCGAGAAACTCGGATCGACCGGGGTGGGGGATGGCGTCGCCATTCCCCATGCCCGCACCGATCTGGTGGACCGGGTGTGCGGCGTGTTTGCGCGTCTGAAGAATCCGGTGGATTTTGACGCCATCGACGGTCAGCCCGCCGATCTGATCTTCCTGCTTCTGGCGCCGGAAGACGCCGGGGCGGATCATCTCAAGGCGCTGGCCCAGGTGTCGCGCTTCTTCCGGCGTGAGGAATTGCGCCGGGCCGTGCGTGCGGCCCCGGATGCGGATGCGGTCGCGGCCCTGCTCAACAATGGCGTGGAAAGCGACGCGGCCTGATCCCTGGCGACGGCCTGACAGACTGAATGCAATAAGCCCCGGCCTGATGGTCGGGGCTTTGTCTTGCGTCTCAGCTCATCCGCACATCGATGCGGCCGTCCGAATGGACGATGGCGCGTTTCATGCCCGGAGAATTGAACTGGGCGGTCACAGCGCCGGAGGCGTCCACCGCGATCAGCCCGCCTTCACCGCCCAGCCGCGCCACATCGCTCAGCGCGCCTTCAACCGCTTCGGCGAGCGGGCGTCCGGCGTATTTGACGCGCGCAGACACGTCGGCGGCGGCGTTGGCGCGCATGAAAAACTCGCCCTGGCCGGTGCAGCTCACGGCCACGCGCTCATCCGCCCAGGTGCCCGAGCCGATGATCGGCGTATCGCCCACCCGGCCCCAGACCTTGTTCAGCGTGCCCCCCGTAGAGGTCGCCGCCGCGAGCCGGCCCTGAAGGTCCAGTGCCACTGCGCCCACCGTGCCGGTGGGGATCGGGCGCGGATCCGGGTCGGCGGCGGATTTGTAATAGCTGTCAGGATCCTCGACCTGCGCCAGCCCGGCCTTCTCGGCGAAGGCTTCCGCGCCCTTGCCCGCCAGCAGCACGTGCGGGGTTTTTTCCATCACCGCGCGCGCGGCGCGGATGGGGGAGAGAAAGCCCGTCAGGGCGGAGACGGCGCCGGCGTTCCGGGTCGATCCGTCCATGACGGCGGCGTCCAGTTCGTATCGGCCGGCGGCGTTGGGCGCGCTGCCCTTGCCCGCCACATAAAGGCCCGACGCTTCCAGATCGACGACGGCTTCCACCACGGCGTCCAGCGCGGACTGTCCCGCCAGAAGGGCCGCGCGCGTGCGTTCCGCCAGATCGGTCAGATGGGCGATCTCGCGCTCATAGCTGCGATCGGCCAGCACGCCTGCGCCGCCGTGAAGAACCAGAACCGGTGTGGTCATGCCGTCCTCGAAGCTCGATGAATGAACTCAATTTTGCGGATGGCCTTAACACCCTTGTCGCCGGGGTGAAAGCGCGGCGTCATGCGCGTGCGAGACGCATTCCAATTTGAAGGGCGAGACGCTATGTCAGGGGGGAGACAGACGGCAGGCCCGGCCTGTCGCCTCCACGCCTTAGAACACTCATACCCAGGGGAGAGACACATGGATTTCAAAGGCATTGCAGCGGTCGTCACCGGCGGCGCATCGGGTCTGGGCGAAGGCACCGCCCGCCGTCTGGCCGCCGAAGGCGCCAAGGTCACTCTGTTTGACCTCAATGAAGAGCGCGGCGAGGCCGTGGCCAAGGAGCTGGGCGGCGTGTTCGCCAAGGTGAATGTGGCCGATCCTGAAAGCGTGAAGGCTGGTTTCGAGAAAGCCCGCGCCGCCCATGGCCAGGAGCGGGTTCTGGTGAACTGCGCCGGCATTGGCTGGGCCGAGAAGACCGCGCGTCGGTCCTCCTCTGGCGATATCGTCATGCACCAGCTCGACAAGTTCCAGCTGGTGATCAACGTCAATCTTGTGGGCAGCTTCAACTGCGCCGCCATTTCCGCCGCCGGCATGCTGACGCTCGACCCGACCGAGTCCGGTCGCGGCGTGATCATCAACACCGCGTCGGTCGCCGCTCAGGACGGTCAGATCGGCCAGGTCGCCTATTCCGCCTCCAAGGGCGGCATTTACGGCATGACCCTGCCCATGGCGCGCGATCTCGCCCGCGAAGGCGTGCGGGTGAACACCATCCTGCCGGGCTTCTTTGAAACCCCGATCTACGAGCAGATGCCGCCGGAAGTGAAAACCAATCTCGCCGCCAATCTGCAATTCCCGCAGCGCTTCGGCACCCCGGCGGAATACGCCGATCTCGTCGCCTTCATGGTGTCGAATGATTATATTAACGCCGAATGCGTCCGTCTCGACGCCGGCGCGCGCATGCCCCCGAAATGAGGGCGGTTTCAGCGCTGACACAACAAACCCCGGGGCAAGTGCTCCGGGGTTTTTTTGTCGTCGGGACGCGTGCCCGAAATTCTATTCCGCGTGAAAAATGGGGAAGACAGCCCGGCTCTGTTCGCGCATGACAGCTTCGTTTTGATCAGGATCTGGGAGCATCACATGGGGTTTGCAGCGATTTTTCTCGCCGTCTTTCTGGCCGAGCTCGGGGACAAGACGCAGATCGCCTCCGCCGCCTTCGCCGCCGGGGATCCGGGCCGCGCCTGGAAAGTCTTCGCGGCCTCCTCGCTGGCGCTCGTCTGCTCCACCGCCATCGCGGTGTTTCTCGGTCAGCTCGCCGGCGAACATCTGGCGCGCCTGCCGCTGAAACTCATCTCCGGCGTCGTTTTCATCGCGCTCGGCGCTCTGGCTGTGCTCGACCATTTCCGCACCGCCGCGGGGGCTTAAGGCCGGGCTTATCCCAGAGAGCCGGGAGCGTCGTACACTGGCGACGCTCTTTCTCAGCCTGAAACCCGAACCGTCCCCGACCGGGCCGCGTGATAGTCGTAGTCGGAGTCCTGTGATGGGACTCGCACGACTCGCACGAAAAAGCCGGACCCGAGGGCCCGGCTCTTGCGACTCGTCCGTTGGAGCGCGTCAGTTCACGGCAGGACGTTGAACGCGCGGCCCCAGATTGGCGACTACTTCGCGGGCGTTGAAGGCGTCCGGCGCATCGGGAACCGCGCCGCGTCCCAGAACGATTTCCGCCATCGCCTCATAGCGGGTGACTTCGCGGATGTTCACATCATTCCAGAACGGGTCATAGCGGCCATACCAGCCATAGGCGGGGTGGTAATAGCGATACTGCAGACCGAAGCGATCATAGGTGGACGATCCCACCAGCCTTGTGTCGCTTTCGGTGTCGCGCTGGGTCAGCCGGAAATAGTCATAGCCCTGATCGAGCGTCAGCTCGGCGGCGCGGTACAGCAGATAGGTCTCCACCGTGTCGCGATCGGTCAGGGAATTGCCGCTGAAGCTGATCCGGAAGCGGTCCGATTCCACCTGTTGCTCGGTCAGGCCGTACCGGGATTCGCCGGCCGGGGCGTAAGGCGTGGGGCCGCTGGCGCAGCTCGCCAGCACGGCGGCGAGGCTGATGACGGTAAGGGTTCTCAGCATGATCGGAGTCCTCTCATGACTTGCATCATGGTGAATATGGGGGGAAGTCCGAAGCATGGGAAGGTGGATGGCGCGAATTTAACCTTTCTCGCGCCGGACTGGCCTAGAACTGGATCAGTCGTCCCCGCAGCAGGACGAGATCCTTGTCCGCCTTCATCAGACGCTGGCCCCTGGGCGAGAGCGCGCGCCCTCGACCGGCCCTCTGCGCCGCCCTGGAGGAGGCTTCCGCCAGGCCCAGAATGTTCATCGTTCGCCGCATGGGAGCCTCCTGTCTGGTGTCTTGACAGAAGCATGCACGCGGGGATTGCGCCTGAAAAGTCCCTATCGGAGGCGACGCGCCTCGACGATCCGACCGCGCAGAACCAGAATATCAATGTTTTCAGGATCAAGAGTGCGTGCGGCTTCGATATCCTCAAGCGCGGCGTCAATGTCGCCCCCCAGAAGACGGGCCTCTGCGCGCAGGGCATAGGCTTCCGCGAAAGCCTCCTGCGCCAGGGCGGCGCTGGCGGAGATGTCCGCTCCGGCATAGTCCTCCAGCGCCAGTTGCGTCCGGCCGAACCCGAGCAGAAGGCCCGGATCCCGGGGCGCAAACTCAAGCGCGTGTTCGAAACTGATCCGGGCCTGCTCGTATTCTTCAGCGGTCAGAAACGCCTCGCCGGACTGGCCCAGCATGATCGCCCGGCTCAGATCGCTCGCCATCTCCGCACCCAGCGCCGCTTCGCGCAGGCGCAGGGCGCCCGGCGCTTCCTGACCCAGCGCGATCAGCGCCAGCGACACGCAATGCTCGGCTGGCCAGCCGCCGCCCTGGTGTCGCCAGGCTAGCGCATCCTCATAGGCGGTCTCGGCGTCGACCGGGATGGCGTTGAGGCAGGCTTCGAGCCGGGCCTGATCACTGGCGGGCGGGGTCTGGGCCAGCGCCAGAAAGACCGTGAGCAGAAGAACAGGCGCCATGACGGGTTTCCCTGTGGCTGGAATGCCGTTTAAGCCTATCGGGACAGTTCGGGAGACGTCCATGAGCGAGCGCAGCATCACCCTGTTCGGCTTCGGCTTCACCGCCCGCGCCATCGCCCGGCGCCTGAGTGAAGACGGCTGGCATGTGCGCGCGACGACGCGCTCGACCGGGCAGGTCGAAGCGATTGCGGCGCTGGGGTATGAGCCTGTCATCGCTGATCCCTCGAACGCCGCCGATCACCCAGTCTTGCAGGACGCGGCCAGAGCGTCTGACGCGCTGGTCTTCTGTGCGCCGCCGGGTCAGGACGGAGACCCCTTTGCGCCGGCGCTCTCAGCGCTCGATCTCAGCGCGCAATGGCTGGGATATCTCTCCACCACCGGGGTTTATGGCGACCGTCAGGGCGGCTGGGCGTTCGAGTATGAGGCGACGACGCCCGGGCAGGATCGCTCGATCCGGCGCGCCGAGGCGGAAGCGCACTGGCTGGAACGCGGCGCGCGGCTGTTCCGGCTGGCGGGGATTTATGGTCCGGGGCGCTCAGCCTTTGACCGGCTGGAGGCGGACAAGATCGTCTTTGACGTGCCCGGCCATGTGTTCAGTCGCATCCACGTGGACGATATCGCCCGGGCCGTGTCGCTCGCCATCGCCCGGCCTGAGGTCTCAGGCGCCTTCAATCTCTCCGATGACTGGCCGGACACCCAGCCCCATGTGATGACGGGCGCCGCGCAGATTGCAGGCCTGCCCGGCCCCCGCATCGAACCCTTCGATCCGGACAAGGCCAGTCCGATGCAGGCGAGCTTCTACGCCGAATGCCGTCGCGTCTCGAACGCCCGCGCCAAGGCGGCGCTGGGCTGGCGGCCTAATTATCCGAGCTGGCGGGAGGGGCTTCAGGCGATCTGGGATCAGCGCTAGACGCTGACATCCTCAATCATCCGGAAAAGCGCGGCCAGATCCTCCGGCGCGCTCATGCCGTGATCGCCCGCCTTGGAGAGCTCATAGCGGACATCCTTTGACGTGAGCTGTTCGAGCACCCGCAGGCCATGGCTCCAGGGCACATCCCGGTCATGCCAGCCATGCAGGATGCGCACAGGGCCCTCAAACGGGATGGGCGCATCGAGCACGCTCCAGTTCCGGCCATCCTCGATCAGGGTTTTCGTGATCGGATAGGGGGCGCCATAGGGGTTGGGACGCAGCCACTGGCCTTCGTCCTCGATCTGCTGGCGGATATGGAAGGGCAGCTGCTCCCAGATCAGCGCTTCTGTGAAGTCCGCCGCCGGGGCGACCAGCACCAGCGCCTTCACCTTTTCCGGACGCGCCAGGGCCAGCAGCAAGGCCATCCAGCCGCCCATGGACGAGCCGACGAGGATCTGCGGGCCATCGGTCTCCAGATCCAGCATGGCGAGCGCATCCTCGCGCCACTGGCTGATCGTGGCGTCTTCCCACGCCCCGTTCGAGGCGCCATGGGCGCTATAGTCAAACCGCAGATAGGCGCGCTCGGTCCGGTCCGCCCAGTCCTGAAGCGCGGTGGCCTTGGTCCCTGACATGTCCGACTTGAAGCCGCCCAGGAACATGACCCCCGGCCCTGCTCCTTCGCGGCGGTGATAGGCCAGGCCGGGCTGGTCGGGGCGGTTGAGGCGTCGGGGTTCGGTCATATGGCTCTCCCTGGCGGCGCCGTCATGGTTTACGGACCCGCCCGGTCGCGGTTATCTGAAGGGCTTGCGGGCCGTCAACCGGTTCGCCCGATCAGAAGGCGCACCCTTTGAATATCTTGCAGGTCATCCCCCAGATGCATGCGGGCGGCGCCGAGCGCACGGTGATCGAGGTGGCGCAAGCCATTGTCGAGGATGGCGGTCAGGCGATTGTCGTCTCGTGCGGCGGGCGTTTGGTCGCCGATCTCGAAGCGGTGGGCGCGCGTCATGTCACCCTTGATATGAAGACGAAGAACCCGCTGAAGATCTGGAACAACGCCGCCCGGCTGGCCCAGCTTGTCAGGGCCGAGAAGATCGACATCATCCATGCCCGTTCCCGCGCCCCGGCCTGGAGCGCGAAATGGGCGGCGCGACGCACCCACATCCCCTTCGTGACAACCTATCACGGCTTCTACAAGGCCAGGGGCAGGCTCAAGCGCTGGTACAATTCCATCATGGCGCAGGGCGATCTCGTCATCGCCAATTCCGAATTCACCGCCGCCCATGTGCGCGACGAGCACGAGATCGAGGACACGCGTCTGCGCGTCATCCCGCGCGGCGTGGATCTCGATCAGTTCGATCCGGCCAAGATCAGTCCGGACCGGATCAAGGCCCAACGCGCAAACTGGGGCGCGTCGCCGGAGCGATTGGCGATCATGCTGCCGGGACGCCTGACCCGCTGGAAGGGGCAGGGTTTGATGATCGAGGCGCTGGCCCGGCTCAGGCTTGATCCTGCGCCCCTGCTGGTCTGTCTGGGAGAGGGCGGCGACAAGCTCGACTATCAGGCTGAACTCAAGGCCGCAGCAGAACAGGCGGGCATCGATCTCGCCCTGCCTGGCCATACCACCGACATCGCCGCCGCCTATCTGGCGGCGGATCTTGTGGTGTGTCCATCGCTGGAGCCTGAAGCCTTCGGGCGTACGGCGGCGGAGGCGCAGGCCATGGGGTCGCGGGTCATCGTGGCCGACCATGGCGGCGCCCGTGAAGTCGTCCGGGATGGCGAAACCGGCTGGCGCGCCGCGCCGGGCGACCCGGACGCCTGGGGGCAGGCGGTCAAAGCCGCCTTGTCACTGAACGCCGAAGGCGCCAACACTCTGGCCCAGGCGGCGCGCAAGCGGGTGCGCACGCATTTTTCAAAGACGCAACTGCAACAAGCCACCTTGCGGGTCTATCGGGAGCTTCTAGACTAAGCCCATGTCTGAAGACGACGCTGAAAAAGAACAGATCCTGGTGATCCATGAGGGCGAGCTGACGGATGTCGTCCGCATGCTCGCGCCCGCCAAGATGATCCGCGAGCATCACCGCAAGGCGCGCATCACCCTGCTGTGCGGCGAGGAGTATGAAGGGCTGCTCAAGCACTGTCCCTACTTCAACGTGGTGGAGACCAATCTCGAGGACACCGCCAAGCGTAACTTCTTCGACCGTCTCAAGGCCGCGCGCAATTCCGGCTTTGACGTCATCTATGACCTGTGCGGAACCGAAGGCGCCAAGAAGATCGGCCGCGCGGTTCGCTTTGCACGGACGCGCTGGGTGAACGCCGCCCCGCGTCCGGATCGCGCCGGTCATCCGCTCGAGCAGATGGCGGGGCGTCTGGGAGAGGCGGGTCTGGGGCCGGCGCATTATCGTCTGGGCGAGGCGACGCCGCCGGATCTGAGCTGGATCGACTTCGTCGCCAAGCGCTCCCGCACGCTGGAGCCGGAATATTTCGGTCTTCTGGGGCGCTACGCCCTGTTCGCCCCTGCCGGCGATGATGTGCTGCCGGCGCAGCGCTGGCCCAAGGAACGCTGGGCGTCGCTGGCCCATGAGCTTCTGGAAGCGGGCGTCGAACCCGTGATCGTGGGCGGGCCGAACACGCGTGAAGTCGGGCGCTATGTGGCTCATGTCACGCCGGGCGCCCGGGATCTGACGGGACGCGCCAACCTGATCCAGCTGGCCGGCCTGGGCCGCAAGGCCGGGTGCGCCTTTGGCGAATCCGCCGGTCTGCTGCACCTGATGGCCGCCGCGGGCTCGCCTGCCGTCCTCTTTCATCCGGGGGAAAACGCGCCGCTGGACAGCGCGCCGCGCGGGCTTGCGCCCACCTTGCTGATGCACGCGCCGACCCTGGCGCAGATCAACGCCAAGGAGGCGGTTCAGGCCATGCGCTGCGCTGGAGGCTTCGCAGACGCGTCAAACGCGGCCTGAACACCTT
Source organism: Oceanicaulis sp. HTCC2633 (assembly GCF_000152745.1). GTDB lineage: Bacteria > Pseudomonadota > Alphaproteobacteria > Caulobacterales > Maricaulaceae > Oceanicaulis. The sequence goes on along the minus strand of NZ_CH672428.1, from coordinate 2,031,246 downwards.
GATTTTCGCGCCCTGATCGCGATATTCGCTACCGATCCCGCGCAAAATCGGTTAATTTGCGCACTTTACACGCAGTCGCCATGGAGAAGACGCATAGCACGACGTCCGCATGCCGCGCCCCCGCCTAAGAAAGAAGGGCCGCGCATCAACAGAGAAATCCGCGTACCGCGGGTTCTGTTAATTGATGAATCTGGGGAAAAACAAGGTGAAATGCCGATCGACGCCGCGCTGGAAGCGGCGGCCGAAGTCGGGCTTGACCTTGTAGAGGTTTCGCCGAACGCCAACCCGCCGGTCTGCAAGATCGTCGATTACGGCAAGCTCAAATACCAAGAGCAGAAGAAGAAGGCCGAAGCCCGCAAGAAACAGAAGACCCAGGACGTCAAGGAAATCAAAATGCGTCCGAACATCGACATCCACGACTACCAGGTCAAAACCAAGGCGATGACCCGGTTCTTCGAGGATGGCGACAAGGTCAAGGTCACCCTGCGCTTCCGGGGTCGCGAAATGGCGCACCAGGAACGCGGCATGGATGTGATGAAGCGCGTGAAGGAAGACTTCTCTGAAGTCGCCAAGGTCGAGCTTGAACCCAAGCTCGAGGGCCGTCAGATGATCATGGTCATGGCGCCGCGCTAGAGCGCCCTGACCTGGCGTTTCCACGCCGCCGACTTTGAAGAAAACCCTATCGCTTTTCGGCGATAGGGTTTTTTCATGCGCCGTTCAGATTGGACCGGTCATCCTTCCCCTGACGCATGAGCGCAAAAGGGTCGCAGGCCGTCTGTTTCGTCTGGCCCTTTTAACCAACCCTGCTTAGGGTGTCCGGACAGACCGCGACACGCTGCGGGGGACTATGGGGGACGTGACTATGTTCAAAACGATTGGCGCCTTGACGGTGGGGGCTGTGACCGCCGCATTGATGGCGAGCGCAACTCTGGCGCAGGATTACACCGAGCCGCCTTCCTTCGGCCGTGTCAGCCTCAGCTCGGGTTTTACGCCGGATCCTTATGTTCGCAATCTGACGGCGGGCGGCTCCATCCGCGCGCAGGACCGGTTTTCCGATTGCCGCGGCTATATCGCGAATGCGCCTGATTTCTCCGTGAATTACACGGCCGGCTCGCTGCCGCTGATCTTCACCGTGGATTCCGACGCGGACACCACGCTTGTGATCAATGGCCCGGACGCGCGCTGGTATTGCGATGACGACGGCGCTGAAAGCCCGCTCAACCCGCTGGTGCGCTTCTCCAATCCGCAATCTGGCCGTTATGACGTCTGGGTCGGGACCTATTCGCGCGGCGCCGGCGTTCCCGCCACGCTGTTCGTGTCTGAACTGGGCGAGTACACCCGGGATTCCCAGTCGGGCAATTCGGGTTATGGCTCGGGCCTGGACATCAGCCTGGCGTCGCGGTTCGCCGATATCACGCTCAATGGCGGCTTCCTGCCGGATCCGTACCAGCTGCGACTGACCGCGGGCGGTCCGGTGTCCGTGTCGGATTCCTTCGATTTCCAGACCAGCAGCTGCCGGGGCTATGTCACGCGCGAGCCGAGCGTGGAGCTCGATTACACCGGCTATGGCGACCTGTTCATCTACACCAATGGCGACGCGGACACGACGCTGGTGGTCAATGGACCGGACGGCCAGTGGTATTGTTCGGATGACGAGATCGGCACCGATGCGGGTCTTGAATTCAACAACGCCACCCAGGGCGTCTACGACATCTATGTCGGCACCTATTCGCAGGGCGATCGCCAGACGACGCTCATGATTTCCGAGATTGAAATGGGCTATCTGCCGTCTCGGAAATAACAGGATCGCAGGCGGGCGCTGGGCTCGCCTGCGAATACTCAGACGGTGCGCCGTCTGCAGGCCCGACGCAGAGGACGGGCCGAAACGGGGACAGGAAAGGGACACTCATGTTTCGCAGCATTCTCACCGCCGCCGCCGCCGTCAGCGTGATGGCCTTTGCCGCCGAGGCTCAGAACTACTCGCTGAGCCCGACCTATGGCAGCGTCAGCCTGAACAGCGGTTTCACGCCGGATCCGTATGTCATCAACGTGCAGGCGGGCGGCTCGCTCTCGGCCTCCAATGTGGGGTGCTCGGGCTATATCGCCAATGCGCCGGATTTCCGCGTGAACTACAGCGCTGGCGGTTCGCTGCCGCTGATCATCTCGGTGAACTCTTCGGCGGACACCACCCTTGTGATCAACACGCCCAGCGGCGGTTGGTCGTGCAATGATGACGGCGGCAACGGCACCAATCCGTCGATCCGCTTCAACAACCCGCAATCGGGCCAGTATGACATCTGGGTGGGCACCTATTCCAGCGGCGCCACCCAGGCGTCCCAACTGCACATTTCCGAACTCTACAGCCAGTAGGGTTCCGCGCCGTTTTCCGTCCTGCGGGGGCGGCGCACAGGTTTGGCCGGCGGGGGAATCCCGCCGGCCTTTTGCCAGGCGGCGGCAGGCGCGCTTGGGGGCAAAATATCGCCGTAGCGGCGCCAGATGGTCATGATCTGGCCTGTTTGCGGGACATGCTCTGATGCATCTCGAAGTTCAAACACAAAGGGGGACGACATGACGCCATCATTGAAACTCACGGCTTGCGCGGCGGCTCTGCTTCTGGCGTCGAACGCGCCGGCGCTCGCCCAGACCTTCCAGGGCGAACCGGCCTATGGCGTGCTGTCGCTTCAGACCGGGGCCGCGGAAACCGGCGTGCGCGCCGGCGGGGCCTGGGGCGCGAATATCCTCAGCCAGGGCTGCAACGGCTACATCACCGAAATTCCGACCCTGGCGGTCAACTATCAAGGTGATGCGGACCTGTACCTGTCCGCGGGCGCGGACGAGGACACGACCATGGTCGTGCGCGCGCCGGACGGCTCCCTGCATTGTGATGATGACGGCGCCGGCGAGTTCAACCCCGGACTGGTCTTCGCCAAGGCGGAAACGGGTCTTTATGAAGTCTGGATCGGCACGTATGCGGCCGGCATGGGCACGCCGCCGGTCCGGTTCCACGCCTCCACGACAGGGTTCGACACGTCCAATCCCTATACCGTGTCCCCCAACCCGTCCCTGCCGGGCGAGCAGAGCGTGCGCCTGCGCTCGGGCTTCCGCGATGATCCCCATGAAATCGAGGTGACCGCTGGCGGCGAGGCCCGGCTCGAGACCCTGGGCGCCCTGTGCTACGGCTATGCGGGCGAAGCAGCGGATGTGGCGCTGAATTTCCGCGCCGGATCCCTGCCGCTCTACATCGCCATGGACAGTGAGCGCGATGGCGTGCTGGCCGTGCAGACCCCGTCAGGCGAGATGCTGTGCAATGACGATGCGGTGGGCCTGAATCCGGGCGTCTATCTGGAGAGCCCCGAGCGCGGCGAATACCTGATCTGGGCCGGTCTTCTGGGGGATCGCGGCGCGACCGAATCCGCAGTCCTGTCGATCTCGGAGATCGGCTATCAGGGCGTTGACCGGCGTCTGGACCTGACGGCGCGGCCGCGGTTCGGCTCCGGAACGCTCCAGGCCGGCTTCCTGCCCGACCCCGAAGCGATCGAGGTCGAGGCCGGCGGGCCGATCCAGTCCAGCATGGCGGTCGAGGATGGCGTCACCGCGATCGGGTATTGCACGGGCGACATCACCCGTGAGCCGACCTATGAGCTGACCTGGCGCGGCGGCGAGGATGCGCCGCTCTTCATCTCCGCGATCTCTGATGACGACACCACCCTGGTGGTCAACGGGCCCGACGGCGCCTGGATGTGCGATGATGACGGCGGTTCGGGCGTCAATCCGCTGCTGACGGTGGAGAATGCGCCCAGCGGCGTCTATGACATCTATGTGGGCCGGTTCTTCGGCGACGGCGAGACCTCGCCCGCCACGCTCTACATTTCCGAGATCGGCGGCGGCGCGGACCCGGTGAATTCCCGGGTGGATATCGCCCTGCCCGCCCTGTTCGGCGATCATCAGCTGCAAGCGGGCTTCACGCCTGACCCCTACCGCATTCAGGTCGAGGCGGGGGGCCCGATCGACTCAGAAAGCTCCGGCATCAACTCCGACGCGGACTGGTGCAGCGGATATTACACCCAGGCGCCGACCGCCCAGCTCGACTGGTCCGGTCAGAACGGCCCGCTCTCGATCTATGTCGAGGGCGAGCGCGACACGACGCTGGCCATCAACATGCCCGACGGCAGCTGGCGCTGTAATGACGATGGCGGTCCGGGCCTCAGCCCGGCGCTGGAGTTCGATAACGCCATGAGCGGCGTCTACGACATCTATGTGGGCGTGTTCAGCGGCGAACCGGCCTCGGCCGAACTGATGATTTCCGAGTTCGACGCACCCGCCGACTAGGGCTGCGCGGCATGGGAATAAAAGGCGCCTCGGCCCGTCCGGGGCGCCTTGCATTTTGGGCGGGGACGCGTATAACCCCCGCTCTTACTCACCGGCCACCCCGGCCTTATCGACATGCCGGGCAGCCGAGAACGCTGGAATGACAGGTCTTCGCAGACCCGATTTCCCCGCAGGAATGGAGAGCGAAATGTCGAAACTGAAGACCAAGTCGAGCGCCAAGAAGCGTTTCAAGGTCACGGCCTCCGGCAAGGTTCTGGCCGGCCAGGCGGGCAAGCGCCACGGCATGATCAAACGCACCCCGAAGCAGATCCGTCAGAAGCGCGGCACCACCGCCCTGGCAGCTCCGGACGCGAAAGTCGTCAAGCGCACCTACATGCCGTACAACCGCTAAGGCGGACGGCTCAGCCCACCTTGTAACGAGATTTAGGAGACAGCCCTATGGCTCGCGTGTCCTCCGGTCCGGCCCGTCACGCCCGGAAAAAGAAGATCATTTCCCAAGCGAAAGGCTATTATGGCCGTCGCAAGAACACCTTCCGCACCGCCAACCAGGCGGTGGAGAAGGCTGGTCAGTATGCCTATCGCGACCGCCGCGCGAAAAAGCGGACCTTCCGCGCGCTGTGGATCCAGCGGATCAACGCTGCTGCGCGTCTGAACGACTTCACCTATGCCCGCTTTATGGACGGGCTCAACAAGGCCGGCATCGAGCTGGACCGCAAGGTTCTCGCCGATATCGCCGTGCATGAGCCCGAAGCCTTCGCCTCTCTGGTCGCACAGGCCAAGCAGGCTCTGCAGGGCTAAGTCGAACCCTATTGTTCGACAGCTTGTGACAAGCGCCCGCCTGCAGATGCTGCAGGCGGGCGTTTTCGCGTTTGAGATCAGGCGCGGGCCTCGCTAAACCCCTATCTGAATAACCGCTCGTCCGATCCCCGGAGTGACTGATGACCGCCTCTTCCGATCTTGATGCGCTGGAAGCGCGCCTGTCCGCTGACATTGAAGCGGCGTCCGACCTTGCCGCGCTCGACGCCCTCCGCGTGGGCGCCCTGGGCAAGAAGGGCGAGGTATCCCTGAAAATGCGTGAACTGGGCAAGATGAGCCCGGAAGAGCGTCAGGTGATGGGCCCGGCGCTCAACGGCCTCAAGGATCGCCTCAACACCCTTCTGGAGACCCGCAAGGCGACGCTGGAAGACGCCGCGATGAATGCGGCTCTGGCCAGCGAGAGCGTGGACGTCACCCGCCCGGTGAAGCGCGAGGCGCAAGGCTCGCTGCATCCGGTGGCGCAGGTGATGGAAGAGCTGGCGGTGATCTTCGCCGATATGGGCTTTGCGGTGGCGGAAGGCCCGGACGTGGAAGACGACTTCCATAACTTCACCGCGCTCAACTTCCCGCCCGATCACCCCGCGCGCGACACCCACGACACCTTCTTCATGAAGGCCGCCGAGGGCGAGACGGCGAAGGTCCTGCGCACCCATACGAGCCCGGTGCAGATCCGCACCATGCTCAACTCCAAGCCGCCGATCCGCATCATCGCGCCGGGCCGGGTCTATCGCTGTGACTGGGACCAGACCCACACGCCGATGTTCCACCAGGTCGAGGGCCTCGTGATCGACAAGGAGACCCATATGGGCCACCTCAAGGGGTGCCTGATGGATTTCGTCGCGGCCTTTTTCGAGACCGACACCGTGGAGGCGCGCTTCCGCCCCCACCACTTCCCCTTCACCGAGCCGAGCGCCGAGATGGATGTGCGCTATGAGCGTGTGGGCGATGCGGTGAAAGTGGGCTCGGGCGACAAGTGGATGGAAATCCTGGGCTGCGGCATGGTCCATCCCAATGTGATCAAGTCCTGCGGGCTGGATCCGGAGGAATATCAGGGCTTCGCTTTCGGCATGGGCGTGGATCGCCTCGCCATGCTCAAATACGGCATGCCCGACCTGCGCCCCTTCTTTGAGCCTGATGCCCGCTGGCTCAGCCATTACGGCTTCAGCCCGCTCCTGCAGGCGAACCTCGCCACCGGTTTGAGCTAGGACACGGCGATGCGGCTCAATTCCGATCACCTTCAGGCTTTCGGCACCCTGGCCGCCGCGATCGCGGCGCTCATTGCGCTGTTTGTCGCCTGGGATCAGGGCCGCGTCATGCGTCAGGAGATCCGCGCCTCGGTCTGGCCGGCCCTGCAGGTGGATGGCTTCTCGACCCAGCGTGATGACGCCATCGTCCAGGGGCTGAACATCCAGAACGCCGGCGTGGGCCCGGCGCGGATCGATTCCATCGCCATCTTCTATCGAGGCGCGCTCGTTGCTGATCTCGAGGCCCTGTCCGAATTGTTTCCGGGCCATACCGGTCGTTCCGCGACCAGCGTCACCGGGCGCATCATTGGCGCGGGCGACACGGTGGAAGTCTTCGCCTTCCAGGCGCCGCGCTCAGAAGGCGATGATGCGGTCGAGATGATGTACGACCTCGCCAGCAACTATACCGTGGACGTGTGCTATTGCTCGGTTCTGGACGAGTGCTGGATGGCGCACACCAGCGGGTCCGCCAACCCGAAACCTGAATCTGTGGACGCTTGCCCTCTTGAAGGCGTCAGCAACCTCTAACTCCCCGACCCTTTGGACCTGACCGATGAAATTCACCTATTCCTGGCTCAAAGAGCATCTGGACACCGATCTCAGCCTCGCCCAGCTCGACGAGGCGATGACCATGGCGGGTCTGGAGATCGAGGAGATCGAGGATCCGGGCGCCAAGCTCGCCGAGTTCTCAACCGCCTATGTGAAGGACGCCCAGCCGCACCCGGATGCGGACAAGCTGCGCGTCTGCACGGTGGAGACCCGGGACGGGATCAAGCAGATCGTCTGCGGCGCGCCCAATGCGCGCGCAGGGATGACGGCGATCTATGCGCCGCTGGGCGCCTATATTCCGGGTCTGGATTTCAGCCTCGACAAGAAGCCGCGCAAGATCCGCGGCATCGAGAGCCATGGCATGATGTGCTCGACCAAGGAGATCGAGGCGGGCGAGGATCATGACGGCATTGCAGACCTCAAAGGCGACTGGCCGGTGGGCACTCCGGCCGCCGAGGCGCTGGGGCTGAATGACCCGGTCATCGACTTTGAAGTCACGCCGAACCGCCCCGACTGGCTGGGCGTTTACGGCATTGCGCGCGATCTGGCTGCGGCCGGCGCGGGCACGCTCAAAACCGGCCCGGTCAAGAAAGTTCCCGGCAGCTTCCCCTGCCCGGTGACGGTGAAACTCGACTGGCCTGAAGCCTGCCCGATCTTTGCGGGCCGGGTGATCAGGGGCGTCAAGAACGGCCCGTCGCCCGAATGGATGCAGAAGCGCCTGAACGCCATTGGCATCAAGCCCAAGAACCTGCTAGTCGATGTGACCAATTATGTCTCATTCGACTATGCGCGCCCGCTGCACGTCTATGACATGGCCAAGATCGGTCCGGTGCTCTACGCCCGCAAGGGCAGGGGCGAGGCGGACCAGCATGTGGCGCTCGACGAGAAGACCTACACCCCGTCCGAAAGCCATTGCGTGATCGCCGATGATGAGCGGGCTCTGGGCCTGGGTGGCATCATGGGCGGCCAGTATTCGGGTTGCTCGTCGGACACGACGGATGTCTTCATCGAGAGCGCCTGGTTTGATCCGGCGATCATTCGCAAGTCCGCGCGCGAGCTGGGCATCGATTCCGACGCCAAATACCGCTTCGAGCGCGGCGTGGATCCCGAGAGCCCGGTCGACGGCATCGAGCTCGCCACCGCGCTGATCCTTGAATATGGCGGCGGTGAAGCCTCTGACGTGACGGTGTCGGGCACAGCGCCGGCGCGTCCGGACGACATCATTTTCGATCCGGCCCGCATCAAACGCCTGTTGGGCCTCGAGCTGTCTGAAGACCGGATCGAGGAGATCCTCGTCTCGCTGGGCTTTGGCGTGACCCGCGGCGAGCGCTGGACGGTGAGCGTGCCGAGCTGGCGTCGCGATTGCGCCCAGCAGGCTGACCTCATCGAGGATGTGGCGCGTATTGCGGGCTATGACAATCTGCCGGTCGTGTCCTTCCGTCGCCCCGAGGGCGAGCGTTTCGAGGCCCCGGCCACCGAGCTCCAGAACCGGGTGCGCGCTGCGCGCCGGTCTGCGGCCAATCGCGGCTATCGCGAAGCCATTACCTGGTCCTTCTGCCGGTCGGATCAGGCGGATCTGTTTGGCGGCGTCGGCGAGGGTCTGGTGCTGGAAAACCCGATCAGCTCGGAACTGGATGTGATGCGCCCGACCGCGCTCATTCATCTTCTGACCAGCGTGCAGAAAAGCGCCGATCGCGGCTTTGACGATGCCCGCTTCTTTGAAGCCGGCCCGATCTATCTCAATGATGCGCCCGATGGTCAGCAGACCGTGGTCGCCGGCGTGCGCCGCGTGGTCGCCGCGCGCGACTGGCGGGGCGAAGGCGCGCCGGATGTCTTTGACATCAAGGCGGACGCCATGGCGGCGCTGGAGGCGGCGGGCGCGCCCGTCGACAAGCTGCAGGTGACCGCCGATGCGCGCGATCACTGGCATCCGGGTCGGTCAGGCGTTCTGCGTCTGGGTCCGAAAGTGCTGGCCGAGTTTGGCGAAATCCATCCCCGGACTCTGAAGGCGCTGGATGTGGATGGCCGCGTGCTGGCGTTTGAAGTGTTCCTGGACGCCATCCCGGCGACCAAGAAGAAGGCGCTCAAGGCGCGGCCGCCGCTGGAACTGTCTGGTCTGATGGCGGTCAAGCGCGACTACGCCTTCCTGATGGACGCGTCGGCCCCGTCGGCGGAGCTGATCAAGGCGGTCAAGGGCGCGGAAAAACAGCTCATCACCGATGTGGCGCTGTTTGACGTCTATCAGGGCCAGGGCGTGCCCGAAGGTCAGGTCTCGCTGGCGCTGGAAGTCACCATACAGCCGACCGACAAGACCCTGACGGACAAGGAGATCGAGGCGATCAGCGCCAAGATCATCGCCAATGCCCAGAAGGCCGGCGCGTCGCTGCGCGGCTAGAGCACAAGAAAACGCCCCGGAGGCTTGAGGTCTCCGGGGCGCTCACATCGCCCAGCCCCGTCCCTGTCGCGCTAGACCCTCAGATTGAGACCGCTGCGAGCGATCTCCTGCGGCGTCACGGCGCTATCAAGATTGTTATCAAGCGGTTGGGTCACCTGCCGGACGCGCTGGGGCTCCTGAGCGGTCTCGCTCAGCCGATCCACGAGTGAGGGGGTCGGATCGGGCTGGCTGAGCCCGTTATCACGGGTGGAGAGCCCGCTGTCGGCGCGGTCGAACCGCGTTTCAAACCGGGTGTTGGGTGTTGTGATTTCTGTCTCGGCGTCGCCCAGGCTGGCCCCGGTTTCCGGCCGGGTCACGGCGTCAGGATCGCGCGCCTCATCAGGGGCGTCATCCGTCTCTGCCGGAGCGGCGTCAACGCGGAGCGATGGGCTGTCCTCAGGCGACTGCGCCTCTTCCAGCGCCGCTGTGGTCGGGTTCACCTCTTGTGCGGCGCGGGCGCTGGCGTTCAGGCCGTCATCGGCCGGGTTTTCAGGCTCGCGGGCGGGTGCTTCGGGGCGGGCGTTCAGCTCGGGCTGACGCTCGCGGGCGAAAGCATCAGAGCGCTCGAGATTGTCCTCGATGCGCGTTTCAATGCGCTGTTCCTGGCGAGCTCCGGCGTTATCGCGCTGGGCCTCGCGAAGCTGATCGGTCTGAACGCGATCATCTTCGACCACGGTGCGAATCTGATCCGTGCGCTGCTCGCGGGCTTGGACCGCGTCCGTGCGCGTTTGCTGACGGGCGGCCTCTTGCGCCTGCGCCTCGCTCAGTCGTTCGGCGACGCTGGGCGTGTCTGCAGCCGGCTCAGCGGTCTCTCTCGCTTGGACAACACTCGCTTCAGACGCCTCACGGGTCGGTTGCGGCGGTTCCGGGCGAACGGCGAGACGCTGCTCCTGAGCTTCGAGAAGCGCGGCATTGGTGGAGGCGTTGAGACGGTCCTGACTGACCTGGGCGAACCCTTCCGCTGCGGCGGAGCGGTTCGGCGTCTCCTCCTCGGAAGATCGGTTCCGGGCCGGGTTGCGGTCCTGTCGCTCCTGAGGCGCTTCCGTACGATCCACAGGCCGAACCGCCGCCGCATCACTGGCGCCGGTCGAATTGATCAGAACGGGGTCAGACTCGCGGGGCGGCGTCCGGTATAGATCCACCAGATAGCCCGCACCGCCTTGTATATCGGCGACCATCGCGCACCTCTGCACATCTCGCGTCTCATCAGAGTATACAGATTCAGCGAAAGCCTGCGGCGCCCGACCGGTTCTGAGGGTTTCTCAAAGGTAAAGAAAAGGCCCCGACGCGGAACGCCGGGGCCTGATCGTCAGGATGAGAGAAGGGTCTAGCCTTCGCTGGCGTCGCCCTCGTCCTCATCCATCAGCTCTTCCATCAGGAAGGTGTATTCGAGCGCCAGACGACGCGCGCTTTCCTGAAGATTGGCGGCGGCGGAGTGACCGCCCTCCATGTTTTCATAATACAGCACGTCCTGATCCATCTCGTTGAGAAGATAGGCCAGTTTCCGGGCGTGACCCGGATGGACGCGGTCATCCTTGGTGGAGGTCAGCAGGAACATGGGCGGATAGTCGACGCCGGTCTCCACATTGTGGAAGGGCGAGATCGAGCGCAGGAAGGCGCGCTCTTCGGGGTTCTCGTCCGGGAAGCCGTATTCGTCCTGCCAGCTCGCGCCCGCCAGAAGCGTGTGGAAGCGCAGCATGTCCAGCAGCGGCACCTGGCTGATCACCGCGCCCCACAGATCCGGTCGCTGGGTGTACATCACGCCGGTCAGAAGGCCGCCATTGGAGCCGCCCTGAACCGCCAGCTGGTCAGACGTGGTGACGCCGTCATCGATCAGGTCCTCGGCGACCGCGATCAGATCGTCATAGATGCGCTGACGGTTGGTGCGCAGGCCCGCCTGGTGCCAGGCCGGACCGAACTCGCCGCCGCCGCGGATGTTCGCCAGCACATAGGTGCCGCCATTTTCCAGCCACATGCGGCCGCGCGTGCCCGAATAGGACGGGGTCAGGCTGACCTGGAAACCGCCATAGGCGTACAGAAGCGTCGGTTGCGGGCCTTCCGCGCCTTCGGCGTGAACCACGAAATAGGGGATCATCGTGCCGTCAGTGCTCTCGGCCTGACGCTGTTCGACCACAAGGCCTTCGGCGTCAAACCAGGACGGGGCGGATTTCGCCGGTTCCAGCTCGAGATCGGCGGTGAGGCGATAGAGCGCTTCAGGCTCCAGGAAGCCTTCCACATTCACATAGGCGAGATCGGATTGCTCGTCGGCGGTGACGATGGAGAGCGAGGCGTTCTCCGGCGTTTCCACGCTTTCGCTGGTCCAGCCGGCCTCGGTGCGGGTGAAGGCTTCAAGGCCGCCCACAACATTGTCGTTGATCACCATCAGAAGGTGGTTCTGGGTGGTGGCGACGCCATCGATGGACTGGCGCGCATTGGGCGTGAACACAACCTCGACGGCCGGCAGTTCGCCGGTTTCGACGAACTCGGCCATGTCAAAGCTGAGGATCGAGCCGGTGGGGTAGGTCATGCCGCCCTCGACCGGGGTCCATTCCTCTTCGATGGAGAAGACCAGCTGGCCGTCAAACAGGGTTTGCGGGCTCGATTTGCGCGGCAGCGGCATCTGCACCGGCTCGCCGGTTGCGCCGTCAGGCAGGTAGAAATAGACGCTTTCAAAGAAGCTCGCGGCCTGGATGGCCATCATGTAGGCCGTGCCGTCCGCCTGTTCGAAGCGGGCGGGCCAGACGCCCACATTGCTTTCTTCGCCGGTGATGACCACTTCGGCCTCTTCGATCGGCGTGCCGCGGCTCCAGCGCTTCACCACGAAGGGATAGCCCGACTGGGTGGCTTCGGCCGGATCCAGCGCGGTCGCGATCAGCAGCGTGTCTTCGTCGATCCAGGCGGTCGAGCCCTTGGTCTCGTCGATGGTGAACCCGTCCTCGATGAATTCGCGGGTCTCCATGTTGAATTCACGGCGCACTGCGGCGTCAGAGCCGCCATCGGACAGGGTGATCATGCAGCGGGTGTAATCGGGCGCGAGGCAATCCGCGCCGCGCCAGACCCAGTTATGGCCTTCCGCTTCGCCCAGGGCGTCGAGATCGAGCACCACATCCCATTCCGGGTTTTCGGTGGCGTAGCTCTCGACCGAGGTCTTGCGCCACAGGCCTTTGACGTGGTCGGCGTCCTGCCAGAAATTCCAGAGCTCGCCATTGCGCACGCCGACATAGGGGATGCGGTCAGTGGACTGCAGCACTTCGAGCGCCTGATTGTAGAGCGTGTCATAGCGCGGGTCGGAGGTGAGGCGGTCGAGCGAGCGCTCGTTCATCTCGCTGGCGAAGGCGAGGGCGCGTTCGCCTTCCACCTCTTCCAGCCAGACAAGGCTTTCTTCTTCCGCCTGGATCGCAGCGTTCAGCTCTGCGCCCGGCAGGTTGGCGGTGTCGGTCACACCGGACTCCTCGGTTTCAGTCGTATTGTTTTGTTCGGACGGCGAACAGGCCGCGAGCGCCAGAACGGCGGCGGCGGCGGACAGGTGATAACCCCAGCGGCGCATCATGCTCTCCCCTTGTTGAGCGACTGCGCGCATTCAACAGGGCATCGGTCTCCGGGTCAAAGTGAACCTGCTTCAGCGAGCCTTCTCTTGCAGGCCGGGCAGGACCGGCGTATCGCTGACATTATGAGAGCTTACGCCATGAACGGGGCGGGCAACGCCTTCATCGTGCTTGATCGCCGCGACGCATCCGGTCCCGCCGCCTATGGGGAGAGCGGGATTGCGGCCCTGCTGGACGTGCATCCCTTTGATCAGCTGATCGTGCTCGACCCCTCATCAGACGCCGATGCAGACCTGCGGGTCTGGAACCGCGATGGCGGCGAGGTCGGCGCCTGCGGCAATGGCACCCGCGCCGCGGCCTGGCTGTTGTTCGAGGATGGCGCGAAACCGCAGCTCAGCTTCACCTCGTCCGGCGGCCCCATGAGGGCGCAACGGTTGAGCGATGGCGCAGCGGAAGTGGATCTGGGCCCGGCGCGGCTCGACTGGCGAGACATCCCGCTCTCCCTGCCCATGGACACGATGCGGCTCGATTTCGGCGTCAACCTGCCCGATGGCGGACGCCTTGAAGGTCCCGGCGCGGTCTCCATGGGCAATCCCCATGTGGTGTTCGCTGTGGACGATGTGCTGGCCCTGCCGCTCGCCGAGATCGGCCCCTGCATTGAGCACGATCCGCTCTTTCCCGACCGTGTGAACGCCGGCTTTGCGCAGGTGCGCGACCGCGATGATATCCGCCTGAAGGTGTTCGAACGCGGCGCGGGCCTGACGCTGGCCTGCGGCACCGGCGCTTGCGCGGCCCTCGTCGCCCTGCATCGTCAGGGGCTTGTGAACCGCGAGGCCGTAATTGAGGCCGATGGCGGCAAGCTGCCCGTGCGCTGGGACACTGAGGGCCATGTGCATCTGTCCGGCCCGGTGGTTCTGGAACGCGAACTTGATCTGCGAGGACTCTGACGCATACCCGCCTTGCAGACTCCCTTCCCCGCTTGACCGAAGGGCCTCTCAACCCCACTTTGCGCGGCCATGAGCACACCTGTGGAAAACCCGGCCCCGTCCCCTGACGCATCAGAGGGGCGCGATGTGGAGATCGTCACCTTTGGCTGCCGGCTGAACGCCTGGGAGTCCGAAGTGATGCGCGATCATGCGCGTGCGGGCGGCTTATCCGATGCGGTGATCATCAACACCTGCGCGGTCACCAACGAAGCCGTGCGTCAGGCGCGCCAGACCATCCGCCGGATGAAGCGCGAGCGCCCCGATGCCCGCATGATCGTCACCGGCTGCGCCGCCCAGATCGATCCCGAGCAGTTCGCGAAGATGGCCGAGGTGGATCAGGTGCTTGGCAATGCCGAGAAGCTGCGGCCGGAAACCTTCAAGTCCACCGTCATTGGTGGCGGGGACAAGGTGAAGGTGGATGACATCATGGCGGTCAGCGAGATCGCCAGTCATCTCGTGGACGGGCTGGACGGCCGCGCCCGCGCCTATGTTCAGGTGCAGACCGGCTGTGATCACCGCTGCACCTTCTGCATCATCCCCTATGGCCGCGGCAATGCCCGCTCCGCCCCCGCTGGCGAGGTTGTCGATCAGGTCAAACGTCTTGTCGAGACCGGGCATTCCGAAGTGGTGCTGACGGGCGTGGACATGACGAGCTGGGGCCAGGACCTGCCGGGCACGCCCAAGCTGGGCCGTCTGGTGCGCGCCATCCTCAAGCAGGTTCCCGATCTGCAGCGCTTGCGGCTGTCCTCGATCGACGCCATCGAGATTGATGAAGACCTGTTCCGCGCCATCGCCGAGGAAGAGCGGCTCTGCCCCTACATGCACCTGTCGCTTCAGGCGGGGGATGACATGATCCTCAAGCGCATGAAGCGCCGCCATTCGCGCGATGACGCGATTGCGCTGGCCAAACGCCTGCGCGCGGTGCGCCCGGACATCGCCTTTGGCGCGGACCTGATCGCAGGTTTCCCGACCGAGACCGAAGAGATGTTCCAGAACTCGCTGCGGCTGGTGGATGAGTGTGATCTCGCCTTCGTCCATGTCTTCCCCTATTCGCCGCGTCCCGGCACGCCCGCGGCGCGCATGCCGCAAGTGGACCGCGAAGTGGTGAAGGAGCGCGCCGCCCGTCTGCGCGCCAAATCGCATGAGGCGCTGCAACGCCATCTCGCCTCGCGCGTTGGCAAACAGATGACGGTGCTGGTCGAGAAGCCCGGCTTCGCGCGCGCCGATGACTTCACCCCCGTGCGCATGAAATCGGGCGCCCGTCCCGGCGCGCTTGTCCGGGCGATGATCACCGGGCATGACGAGAAAGCCCTGTTCGCAACACCGCTGGAGGCTGCCCGGTGAGCTGGTTCAAATTCGGTTTCGGCAAGAAAAAGCAAAAGGACGAGACCCCGTCCGAGGCTCCGGCGCTCGAGGCGCCAGAGACTGACGCCGAATCCGAAGCGCCCGTTGAATCCGCGGTGATCGCCGAAGTCGAAAAAGCGCCCGAAAGCCTCGATGAGCCGCGTCCGGCGGAACCGGCTCCGGCGCCGGCGGACCCGGAACCGGAGCTTGAAGACCGCGCCGAAGAGGTCGTCTCTGAAAATACTCCGAACCCGGATGAAATCGCGGAAACGCCTGCGCACGCAGGCGGTCTCGAGGCCTTGGCCGAAACTCTGGCCGAGCCCGAGTCAATTGATCCGGTTGCGGAAGAAATGCCTCCAGGGGCCGAGCCTCAGCCTGAACCGGTTGAAGAGAAGAAGGGCTTCTTCGCCCGCCTCGCCGCCGGTCTGAAGAAATCCTCTTCCCGGCTCAGCGACGGACTGAGCTCGCTCTTCACCCAGCGCAAGCTCGATCAGGAGGCGCTGGACGAGCTTGAGGAATTGCTGATCGCCGCGGATATCGGCGCGCCCACCGCCGCCAAGGTCGTCGCGCGTCTGGCCAAGGATCGCTTTGACAAGGATGTCAGCGATCTCGAGATCCGCGAAGCGCTGGCCGATGTGGTGGCTGAGACGCTCCAGCCCTATGAGCAGCCGCTGGACATGACCGGCGCGACGCCGAGTGTTGTCGTGTTCGTGGGCGTGAACGGCTCGGGCAAGACGACCACCCTGGGCAAGATCGCGGTGAAGATGACGCGCGAGGGCGCGGACGTGATCACGGCGGCAGGCGACACCTTCCGCGCCGCCGCCGTCGAGCAGCTTCAGGTCTGGTCAGAACGCGCGGGCGCGAAATTCCTGTCGCGGGAGCTGGGCGCGGATGCGGCGGGCCTCGCCTATGACGCCATCCAGCAGGGCCGCACCGAGAAGTCCGACGCCGTCCTGATCGACACGGCCGGCCGTTTGCAGAACAAGGCCGAGCTGATGGATGAGCTTCGCAAGATCATCCGGGTCATCAGGAAGATTGACGACACCGCGCCCCATCACGTGCTGCTGGTGCTCGATGGCACGGTGGGTTCGAACGCCATTTCCCAGGCCGAAGCCTTCATGGAGACCGCCCATGTCACCGGCGTCATCATGACCAAGCTTGATGGCACTGCGAAGGGCGGCGCGCTGGTGCAAGTGGCCGAACGCTTCAAGCTGCCCATCCACTTTATTGGCGTGGGCGAGGGTGAAGCCGATCTTCAGGCCTTCAAGGCGAAAGCGTTCGCGCGGGCGCTGGCCGGGCTTGAGGGCTAACCCAGCCTCCTCACCCAGTCCGGCACGATTTCGGTCGCCGGACCGTAATGCTGCTCTTCAAACAGATCGCTGATTTCGCCCGGCTCAAGGGTCAGTTCGACCGTATGGGCGCCGCCGCGGCGTGCTTCGGAGACGAAGCCGGCGGCGGGATAGACGGTGCCGGACGTGCCGATGGCGACAAAGAGTTCGCAACGCTCAAGGCTTTGATAGATCTGATCGAGCCCCAGCGGCATTTCCCCGAACCAGACCACATGGGGGCGCAGGCCGCCGGCCTTGCCGCAATCGGGGCAAGCACGGGTTCGCGTCATGTCCTCCCGGTCAAAGAACAGATGGCCGCACCGGGTGCAGCGGGTTTTCAACAACTCGCCATGCATGTGCAGAAGGTTCGCCGAGCCCGCCTGCTCATGCAGATCATCGATATTCTGGGTGACCAGCAGATAATTCGCCCGGCCATCGAGCAGCCAGTTCTGTTCAAGCTCGGCCAGCGCAAAATGGGCCGCATTGGGCCTGGCGTCCGACAGGTTCGCCCGGCGGGCGTTGTAGAACCCCAGAACGGTGTCGGGATCCGCCTCGAAGGCTTCGGGCGTGGCGAGCTTCATCGGGTCGAACTTCGCCCACAGCCCGCCTTCCTCACGGAAGGTGCCCAGCCCGGATTCCGCCGACACGCCCGCGCCGGTCAGGATGACGATGTTCTCAAACCGCGCCATCAGATCAGCCGTTCGGGAAACGGGTCTGGAGCCAGCCCAGCATCAGCTCGGACAGCTCTGCGGGCGCTTCATACTGGGTCCAGTGGCCGATATCCTCGATCACATTCATGTCGAGATCCTTGCACAGCATGGGCATCCAGCCCGCAAGCTTGGGCGGCAGCATGTAATCGCATTCCGCCGAGATCATCTGGCACGGCATGGAGAGCCGGTGGTCGACGCCGCCCAACCGCTCCCAGTTCGCATCGAAATTGCGATACCAGTTCATCCCGCCGCGAAAGCCGGTCCTGGCATAGGTCTCGGCGTAGACCTTGCGGACCTCAGGCGGGACCACGCAATCGTCCTCGCTTTTCAAACCGCCACGCGCGACGAAATTATCAAACCGCTTGGGCAGATGGGTGATGGAATCGGGCAGCTTGTCGAGATCGGCGCTCGGGGCGGGGCCAGCAAAGCTGAAGGCGAAGAAATCCTCTTCCCGGCCTGCGAAGAAATCATCCATGGCCTCGTCCTGGAAGGCGACGATGTAATGATCCTCGCCACCGCGCTCGCGGAAAACCTCTGTGGGCGGGACCGAGCCGCGCGGCAGGTGCGGGGTGTTCACCCCGATCGCGCCCAGAAAGCGCTCGGGGACCAGACAGGCGGCGTGCCACATCAGAATGCCGCCCCAATCATGGCCGACCCAGACCGCCTTCTCGATCCCGAGCGCGTCGAGCAAACCGGTGAAATCGCCCACCAGATGATCCACGCCATAGGCCTCGACCGGATGGGGCGCGTCAGAGGCGCCAAAGCCGCGATTGTCCGCCGCGATCACCCGGTATCCCGCCTTCGCCAGATCCTCGATCTGCTGCGCCCAGCTCAGCGCCAGCTCGGGCCAGCCATGCATCAGAAGCACCGGCACGCCGTCCTCGGGGCCGGCCAGATGCACCGAGAGCGTCACCTCCCCCACATCGATCCTCTGGGCGGGCGGCATGGGTGGGTGTGACATCAATTCCTCCGGCGCAATCAGGCGGGCCGCATCCCCGCACGTTTTTGTTTTCGCTCGAAGTGTAGAAGCTCGAACACGAAGACGGCCAGCCCCGACCAGATGAAAATGAAGGTGGCGAGATAGGCGAGGCTGAAGGGTTCGCCATAGACGAGCCCCACGATGAATTGCAGGGTGGGCGCGACGAATTGCAGAACCCCGATGATCGCAAAGCTCAGACCGCGCGCTCCGGTGAGAAACAGCAGGAGCGGCAACACCGTCATCGGGCCCGTCATCATCAGAAGGATCGCCTCGCTCGGGCCATTGAAGAAATGGCCGGCGTTCTCCCCGCCCTGAATCTCGAACACGGTGAGGACCAGGAGAGAGGGGATCGCCATGATCAGCGTCTCCCAGAACAGGCCGACGCGCGCATCCACCTGAATGGTCTTGCGCACATAGCCATAGGCGGTGAAGGACCCCGCCATGAACAGCGCCAGTACGGGCAGATGACCTACGGTGACGATCTGGTTGATCACCCCCAGCACCGCGAGCCCGATGGCGATGGCGCGCAGGCGCGAGAAGCGCTCACGGGCGACGAACACGCCCACGGCCACATTCATCAAGGGATTGATGTAATAGCCCAGCGAGGCTTCCAGCACATGGCCGGAATTGACCGAGAAGATGTAGACCCACCAGTTGGTCCCGATCAGAAGCGAGGTGCACACCAGCACCAGCAGCGTCTTGCGGTCATTGAGCACGGCCAGAGCCGGCCCCAGCCGGCGACTGACATACAGGATCGCCAGCAAGATGGGCGCAGACCAGACCACGCGCTGCAGCACGATCTCGGTCGGGTTCGCGAACGCCAGGAACTTGTAGAAGATCGGCGACAAGCCCCAGATGAAATAGCCCGAAAAGGCGGCGAGCGCAGCCTGTTTGGGGTCGAGACGGTCAGGAACAGGCGGGGGAATCTGGCTCATGCCCGCCATTTAGGCGCGCGCGACCGATCTGTCACCTGAAGGGTGCTGCATCCGTGCGAATTCGTGATCCGGATGACTCGGCCCGGGGCTTTGAGGGCGCCGCTCTCCGATGGGAGCGAGATAAGACCAAAGCCGCATCTGAGTGCGTAGTGAATAAGTAACCCGATGCGAGGACATAGTCACGATCGCCTGTATTGCGGAGTGCGGCCATGCGCTGGTCTGATCTGAAACTGTCCCGAAAACTGCCCTTGCTGATCGTGGGATTCGCCCTGCTGGGCATGGCCGCTGTCGCGGCTGCCAGCACGGTGACGGCGACCCGGACGATCGCCCGTCTCAACCAGGACCGGCTGTCGGCGGTGGCGAGCTCCCGGGCGCATGAACTCGAGCGCTATTTCCAGCGGATCAGGACCGATCTCCACTCGGTCGCCTCTGATCCCACGACCCGGATCGCGCTTTCCGAATTCAACGAGGCGTTTGCCGGACTTGCGACGGAGGGGTCTGCGACGCAGGTCCTGAAGGCCGCCTATATTCGCAACAATCCCAATCCTTTGGGAGAAAAGCACCTGCTTGACGCGGCGATGACGGGCACGGCCTATGATGATGTGCATGCCCGGTATCACCCCTGGATGCGGGCTCATCTTCTGGACAATGGGTATTACGACATCTTCTTTTTCAACACCCGCGGAGACCTGATCTATTCGGTCTTCAAGGAAGAGGATTTCGCGACGAATTTCGCTCGCAATGGCGGAGAATGGTCGGGGACCGATCTGGGTGCGGCCTTCCGCGGCGCAATGGCGCTGGAAAGCGGAGGGTTCGCCTTCTTTGACTTTGCGCCCTACGCGCCCAGCAATGACGCGCCCGCCAGTTTCATGTCGATGCCGGTCTTCGAGAATGGAGAGCGCATTGGCGTTGTGGCCTTTCAGATGCCGATCGACGGCATCAACACGATCATGTCCGACACCAGCGGGCTGGGCGAAACCGGGGAAGCCCTGATCGTGGGTCAGGACCGTCTCCTGCGCAATGATTCACGCTATACCGCGGACAGCGACATCCTTCAGGCGCGCCTTGATGCGGAAGCGGTCGCCCGCACCCTGTCGACCGGCGAGCCCGCATTTGCCCCGCGCGTGACTTTTCAGGGACGGACCGTGGGCGAAGCAACCGCGGCCTTTGATTTCGCCGGCGTGCGCTGGGCGCTTGTCGCCTTGCAGGATACAGCCGAGCGGGACGCGCCGATCTGGGTCATGATCAGCGCGATTGGCGTTGTACTGCTGTTCGCCTGCCTGTTGATCGGCATGGCGGGCCTGTGGGCGGCCAGAACGCTGAGCGGGCCCATGGGGCGGGTCAGCCTGGCGCTGGACGCCGTCACGACTGGCGGCGTGGTGAAGACCAACCATGCGGACCTTGAGCGGAAGGATGAGATCGGCGGCCTAGCCCGTGCGGTTCAGGCTTTCCAGCGCAATCTGCAGGAACAGGCTGTACTGAAGGCCGAGCAGGGCCAGCGCACCAATCTGGACAAACGCCGACAGCTTGAGCTTGAGCGCCTGATCGCAGACTTCAAGACGCAGGTGGCGCGCATGATGGAGCTGGTTACGCGCGAAGTGGATCAGATGAATGCGGACGCCAGCGCGGTCAGCTCCGCCGCCGAGCAGGCGACGACAGGCGCAACGGATTCCGCGCGGGCCTCCGAACAGGCCTCCGAAGCGGTGTCCTCTGTCTCGGCCGCGGCACAGGAGCTTGTGGCCTCGATCGCCGAGATTGCGCGCCAGACCGAAACCGCCCGGGATGTGGTGGAGAAAACGGTCGGACTCACCGAAGGCGCAGACGCACAGGTGAAACAACTCTCTGAATCCGCTCAGAAGATTGGCGCCATTCTCAATCTGATCAACGACATCGCCGAACAGACCAACCTGCTGGCCCTGAACGCCACCATCGAGGCGGCGCGAGCAGGCGAAGCCGGCAAGGGGTTCGCCGTCGTCGCCCAGGAAGTCAAGGCGCTGGCCGAGCAGACGTCCAAGGCGACCGGAGAGATTGCGACCCAGATCAGTTCCGTGCAGACCTCGACGCAGGGCGCCGTCTCCGCGCTGGGAAACATCTCCGACGCAATCCGAAAGGTGTCCGAGATCAGCAACGCCATCGCCTCCGCCATCGAGGAGCAGAACGCGGTCACCTCGGAAATCTCGAACGCGATCACCCTGGCTTCCAGCGGAACCGAACGGTCCGCCCTGGAAAGCGCTCAGGTCTCGGCCTCCATCACCCAGACCTCAGAGCGGGCAGCCAGCGTCCGCAAATCGGCGGAAACCGTCACAGGGACGCGGTCACAGCTGGAGAAGACCATCTCCAGCTTCCTGTCCGCCGTCAGTCAGGATCTTGATGACCGCCGCAAGGATCGCCGGTTCGAGGTCACCCAGGCCGTTGTCGTCACCCAGTCGGGCCGGTCACTGGAGGCGACCCTGCGTGATATCAGCCTGGGCGGCGTCCGGATCGAACCCCCGATCAAGGTCAGCCTGGGCGAGCGGGTGGAGATCTGTTTCCCGACCGGAGAACGGATCCGGGCCCGGGTCGCCCATGTGGACTCGACCTATTGTGGTCTGGCCTTTGTTGAAAGGCTGACGGTTCTGCCCGGCGGAGTCGCGGCGGCGTGATCAGTCGCCTGCGCGCCGCCGGTTGATCAGCGCGCCCAGTCGCCAGGCCAGCCAGACCGCGCTCCAGACATTGCCGAGGATCGGCAGGGGCAGGATGAAGGCAAGCGCAATCAGCTTGTTGGGCTCAAACACCCAGATCAGGATCGCGATCAGCACAAAGCCGAGATAGAGATCGATCAGGCTGACCACGCCCCAGGGCTCGGACACCAGCCAGCCCACCGCTTCGGAGAGCGACTGCCCGGCGGTCATCCCTGCCCAGACGATGGCGAAGGCGAGGGCGATAGCGCCCAGGGCCGCGATAATCCGAAAGCCTGTGGTCATGTCCCGCTCCTGTACGTGCTTCACAAGGACATACGGGAAGGCAGGCGGTTCGGATTACCTGTCCTGCTCACAGCTGCGCACGCGGTCGCGCTGGTTCTGGGGGAAGCGTCCGATCCAGCACTGGTCAAAGACCGAGCAATAGCAAACCAGCACTTCGGTTTCCCAGCGGGCGTCGTTCAGACGCTCCCAATAGGTGCGATCGGGCGAGTCCTCGGCGGGACGCGTGAAGACGAGAAAGCTGTTTTCGTCATCGGGCGCCAGAAGCACAGGCGCAACCGGGCTGGTGAGCACCTGATTGTCCTCAAAAATGCGCTGCAAAGTGTCGAACCGGCCCTCGGGGTCGGCGTCATGGCCTTCAACGAGGCTGAGAAAAAACGCTTGAGGGCGGGGATAGACGATGTCCTCGTGGATGAAATGCACCCAGCGGATATCAACAGGGCCGAGGCCGCGATTGCCGATGGTGTAGCTCACCCGATAGAGCTGAGCCTCGCTGTCGTAATTGCCGTGGGCGATGGTTGGGATGGGCAGCACGCTGGCTTCCAGCTGGCGCTGCATGACCACGCCCTGAAACACCGCCACAAACAGCGAGGCGACCGAGATGATCGTGACGGCGACCGCCACGATGATCTCGATCAGACGGATGCGGCTTGAGCGCATCGCAGCCTAGTCCCGGTCAGCGTCGGCCACGTCCGGCGTGGTTTTCGGCTCATACGGCTGGTCGGCGGGATGGCGATAGCAGTCTTCATCCAGCTCGCCTTCCCATTTGGCCACAGCGGTCGCCACGGTGGCGTCGCCCGTGACGTTGAGCGCGGTGCGGGCCATGTCCATGATCCGGTCCACCGGCAGGATGAAGCCCACAATGATCGCCACCTGCTCGGCGCTGACGCCGAAGGTGTCGAGCACGATCGCCAGCAGGAAGAGCGAGGCGGACGGAATGCCGGCCGCGCCGATCGAGACGATGGAGGCGGTGAAGGCGATCAGGAAATAGTTCGCCAGCGTCAGGTCATAGCCGAAGGCCTGGGCCGTGAAGAGCGCCAGAATGCCGAGATAGAGCGCCGTGCCGTCCATGTTGATGGTCGCGCCCAGCGGCAGGACCGAGCCCGCAATGGAGCGTTTGACGCCGAGATTCTCGCTGGCGTTGGCGATGGTCACCGGCAGGGTGGCGCTCGAGGAGGCAGTGGAATAGGCCACCGCGATGGCGTCGAGCATGCCGCGCAGGAAGTTCATCACCGGCAGGCCGAGCACGAAGCGGATGAAGCCGCCATAGACCAGCACGGCGTGGGTGATGAGGCCCACATAGACCGCCGCGATCAGCACGGCGATGGCGGCCAGCGCCTCGAACCCTTGCGAAGCAACAGTGTGGGCGACCAGCGCGAAGACGCCGAAGGGCGCCACTTCCATGACAAGATGGGTGACTTTCAGGATCACATTGGCGGCCTGGGTGAACAGATCACCCACCAGCTTGCCCTCGCGACCGGCCATCAGGATGCCGACGCCCAGCAGGACGGCGAAGAAGATGATCGCCAGCACGTCGCCGTCCGCCAGCGCCGCGATGGGATTGTCCGGCACGATGCCCAGAAGGCGTTCGACCAGCGTCGGCGCCTCGCGCGACACCGGCACGGCGTCTGCTCCGCCCAGATCCACGCCTTCTCCGGGCTTGAACAGCAGGCCGAAAATGATGCCGATGATGTTGGCGAAGAAGGTGGTGGCGAAATAGAGGGCCATGGTCTTCAGACCGATGGAGCCCAGCTTCTTGGGATCGCCCAGCGCCACCACGCCGGAGACCAGCGTGGTCAGGATCAGCGGGACGATGAGCATCCGGATCAGGTTGATGAAGAGATCGCCGACCGGTTTGATGAAGGTCTCGAGCCAGTCTGCGGCGGCTTCCCCGCCCATGATCCGGCTCAGAATGCCGCCGAAAATAACGCCGATCACGAGCGCGCCGAGCACGCGCTGCCAGAGCGCGATCTTAAACCAACCTCTCATACAGGCCCCTCCCCGGCGGCTCTCATATCAGAACCGCGCCAGCCTAAGCCCGGATGCGAGGAGGTCAACGATCTGACGCCGTAGGGTTATCAGAAATCAATCACAATTCGGATTCACGGGCCGCCTGGCCGACAGCCTTCAGCACGCCCATGCGCACGCCATAGACGAGCCAGAACACGCCGATGATCAGCATCCAGGGCGCGGTGGGCAGAGCCGGGTTGAGTCGCGACAGGACCACCAGCACGCTGGCCATGACCACATGACCGATCACCACGCGCCAGCTGAGATCGCGATAACTTTCCGCGGTCCGGATCGTGGCTTCCGAAAACCAGCGCCAGGCCCGGTTCACCGAGCCTGAATCCCGCTCCCGGCGGGCTGTTTCGGATTGGTCGGGCTGATAGGACATATGCTCAGGATACGGACTTGTTCAGGCCCTGTCAAAATGCCGTTTCCAAGGCGTGTGAACAAAAAAACCCGCCGTGACGGCCTTGCGCGACCGCCCGGCGGGCCCAGGAGAGATCGTGAGCGGCGGCGCCTAGCCGAGCGCGGCTTCGGCCCGGATGACGGCGGCGGCCGCGTTCACCACGGACGCGATGCGGACAGCGGCCTGGATCTGCTCGGTGGTCAGACCGGCCTTGCGCAGTTCGTGTTCATGCGCGTCAATGCACATGCCGCAGCCATTGATGGCGGAAACGGCGAGAGACCACAGCTCGAAATCGGCCTTGTCGACGCCCGGATTGCCGATGACGTTCATGCGCAGCTTGGCCGGCATGGTCTTGTAATCGCTGGCGGAGACCAGGTGGTTGAAGCGGTAGAACACATTGTTCATGCCCATGATCGAAGCGGCGGCCTTGGCGGCGCTCAGCGCTTC
This sequence comes from Oceanicaulis sp. HTCC2633, assembly GCF_000152745.1. Lineage (GTDB taxonomy): Bacteria > Pseudomonadota > Alphaproteobacteria > Caulobacterales > Maricaulaceae > Oceanicaulis. Next base: position 2,006,227 of record NZ_CH672428.1, on the reverse strand, counting down.
GGCGGAGAGCTTGTCCTCGACCTCGGAGATGATGTCGTTGAGGGTTTCACGCTCGCCGACGGCATAGGCGGACGCCAGGAAAACACCGTATTTCTTCTGGTCGTCCAGAACGGTTTCGCGGGCCAGGGAGCTGAGATTCAGCTTGATGTCCTTGGCGTGGTCGGGGAGGCGGTTTTTCAGGGCGTCAAGGCTCATGGCGCGTCCTTTCATGCTTGCAAAGGGTTTGGACCGGCCGTCCGGCAGGGCAGAAGCGCCCGTCACCAGATGGGGGGATAGGTTCGGGCGGGGGACATTGGGCGGCCGGTCCGGCTGCGCCCATGGCGGACCATGAACGTAGCGGGGCTGGCCGTCATCGGACGGCCCGCAAGGGCCGCCCGACTTCGGTGCGTTCGACTTAGAGCGTGTCGCCGCCAGCCTGACGGTTGCACGGGCACAGCTCGTCGGTCTGAAGGGCATCCAGAACACGCAGGGTGTCGTCTGGGTTGCGGCCGACATTGAGGTTGGTCGCATAGACGTGCTGGATGACGCCATCGGGATCGACAATGTAGGTGTAGCGGTAGGCCACGCCCTCGGGGGAGCGCACGCCCAGACCATCGACCAGAGAACCGGTGGTGTCAGCGAACTGCCACTGGTTCAGGCCCTTCAGGTCCTGGTGCTCACGACGCCAGCCGAGCTTGGAGAACTCGTTGTCGGTCGAGCCGGTCATCACGACGGCGTCGCGATCAGCGAACTCGTCTTCCAGGTTCGCGAAGGCCACGATCTCGGTCGGGCAGACGAAGGTGAAGTCTTTCGGATAGAAGACGATGACTTTCCACTTGCCCGGGAAGGACTCGTTGGTGATCGGCTCGAAAGCGGACTCGCCATTTTCTTCGTGCTGATTGAATTTCGGCTTCACGCCGACGACTTCGAATTCGGGGAGCTTGTCGCCAATACCCAGCATGTGTGTCTCTCCTGGCAGGATTGAAAACTCGGACGAGGGCGGTTGGTTCGGGGTCCGCCCTTCGACGCCAATGGATATGAGGGCAAGCTATCGATAAATCCAATGGATTGTTCCTGTTGCTCCCATAGGATTTATCAATAGAGGAGGGGGTGTAGAACAAAGCAATATAGATCAGTGACTTAGGGCTATTCCGTTGAGATGGTTCTCGCTGCAGTCGAGCCCTTGAAGCGGTTTTGCGCCGGCCAAAACCGCCATATCGATATATCCTATGGTCTCCCCTGATTAAATCGATTTGATAAATGTATGGGCCTCGCGCCATCCTGCCTGCAATCTAGACGTTCTGATCCGGGAGGACACGACCATGGACGGACACGATATGAAATCAGCGGGCGGCTGCCCGTTCCACCACGGCGGCAACACCGCCATGGACAAGCCGGTCACCAAATGGTGGCCGAATGCGCTCAATCTCGACATTCTCCACCAGCGCGGCGCACGCACCAATCCGATGGACCCCGACTTCGACTACAAGTCAGAAGTGAAGTCGCTCGACTTCGAGGCGGTGAAGGCGGACGTCAAAGCCCTGTTGCATGACAGCCAGGACTGGTGGCCGGCGGACTGGGGCCATTATGGCGGCCTGATGATCCGGCTCGCCTGGCACTCGGCGGGCTCCTATCGCCTCGCGGACGGCCGCGGCGGCGCGGGATCGGGCAATATCCGCTTCGCCCCGCTCAATTCCTGGCCGGACAATGCCAGCCTCGACAAGGCGCGTCGCCTGCTCTGGCCCGTGAAGAAGAAGTACGGCAACAAGCTCAGCTGGGCCGATCTCATCATCCTGTCGGGCACCGTGGCCTATGAGGATATGGGTCTGGAGACCTTCGGCTTCGGCTTTGGCCGTGAGGATATCTGGGGCCCCGAGACCGATGTCTACTGGGGCTCGGAAGCGCAATGGCTAGCGAAATCCGAAGAGCGCTATGGCGATCTTGAGGACGCCTCCTCGCTCGAGAACCCGCTGGCGGCCACCCATATGGGCCTGATCTACGTCAATCCCGAGGGCGTGAACGGCAATCCCGATCCGCTCAAGACGGCCGCCATGGTGCGCGAGACGTTCAAACGCATGGCCATGGATGATGAAGAAACGGCGGCGCTGACCTGCGGCGGCCATACGGTCGGCAAGGCGCACGGCCGCGGCGCCGTGGACAAGATCGGCGCGGAGCCGGAAGGCTGCGGCGTGGAATCCCAGGGCTTCGGCTGGGCCAATGAAGGCCATCAAGGCAAGGCGTCCAACGCCTTCACCTCGGGCATTGAAGGCGCCTGGACCCAGCATCCCACCCAGTGGGATATGGGCTATTTCGACTATCTGTTCGGCTATGAGTGGGAGCTGAAGAAGTCGCCCGCCGGCGCCTGGCAGTGGGAACCGGTCGACATGCCCGAGGACCAGAAGCCGGTGGACGCCACCGATCCTTCGATCCGCCACAACCCCATCATGACCGATGCGGATATGGCGATGAAGATGGATCCGACCTATAACGCGATCTGCCAGAAATTCCGCAAGGATCCGCAATACTTTGCCGACACTTTCGCGCGGGCCTGGTTCAAGCTCACCCACCGCGACATGGGGCCCAAGGCCAATTATGTCGGCCCGTTCGTGCCGGATGAGGATCTGATCTGGCAGGACCCGATCCCTGCCGGACCGACCGGTTACGATGTGGACGCGGTGAAAGCGAAAATCCGAAGCAGCGACCTGACCCCGGCCGAGCTGATCGCCACAGCCTGGGACAGCGCCCGGACCTTCCGTGGCTCCGACAAGCGCGGCGGCGCCAATGGGGCGCGTATTCGACTGGCCCCGCAAAAGGACTGGGAGGGCAATGAACCGCTGCGTCTGCACCGCGTGCTGACCGTGCTCGAACCCATCGCGGAAGAGACCGGCGCCTCCGTGGCTGATGTCATCGTGCTGGGAGGCGTTGTGGGTCTGGAAGACGCCATTTCCAAGGCCGGTTTTGACGTGGCCGTGCCCTTCACGCCCGGTCGCGGCGACGCGACCGCCGAGCAGACCGATGCGGAGTCCTTTGAGCCGCTCGAACCGCTGGCCGATGGCTTCCGCAACTGGATAAAGGATCGGTATGCGGTCAGCGCCGAAGAGATGATGCTCGACCGCGCCCAGCTTTTGGGCCTCACCGCCAACGAGATGACGGTGCTGGTGGGCGGTCTGCGCGTGCTGGGCGTCAATCACAATGGCTCATCGCTTGGCGTCTTCACCGACCGGGTCGGGGCGCTGACGACGGACTTCTTCGTCAATCTCACCGACATGGATCTGAGCTGGCATCCGGCGGAAGACGGGCTTTACGAGATCCGCAACCGCAAGACCGGCGAGGTGAAATGGGGCGCGACCAGCGCAGACCTGGTGTTCGGCTCGAACTCCATCCTGCGCGCCTATGCCGAGGTCTATGCCCAGGACGACAACAAAGAGAAGTTCGTTCGCGACTTCGTCGCCGCCTGGACGAAGGTCATGAACAATGACCGGTTCGATCTGAACTAGACCCTCGTTGGAGCGCTCCCTGGGTCAGGGGGCGCTCCTGCTTTATCTGAACCAGCCGATCAGGACGCCGAATGAGCAGCCACCTGCCCACGCTTCGACAACTCACCTTCCTTCTTGCGCTGGCCGAGCATGGCTCGTTCTCCCGCGCCGCCGAAGCCGCCCACGTCACCCAGCCCACCCTGTCCGCCGGCATTAAGGAGCTCGAGACCATTCTCGGCGCGACCCTGGTCGAGCGCGGCGCTCGGGGCGCGGCCCTGACGCCGGCCGGGGAGGCGGCGGTGGCGCGCGCCCGGATCGTGCTGACCGAAGCGGAAGATCTTGTCCATGTGGCTCGGGCGGCGGGCGAGCCGCTGTCCGGCCCGTTCCGTCTGGGGGTGATTCCCACCATTGCGCCCTTCCTCCTGCCCAAGGCCCTGCCCAGCCTGCGCGAGCATTATCCCAAGCTGGAACTCTTCCTGCGCGAGGACCTGACCCATCGGCTGGTTGAGGCGCTCAAGGATCGCCGTCTGGACGCGGCGCTCATCGCCCTGCCCTATGATGCGCCCGGCATCGAGACCACAGGGCTGCTGGAAGACGAGTTCCTGTTCGCCGCCACGCCGGATCATCGCCTGGCGAAGGTCGACAAGCTCAATCCGGCCATGCTGGCGGATGAGCCGCTCCTGCTGCTGGAGGACGGCCATTGCCTGCGTGATCACGCGCTTGCGGTGTGTTCGGCCAGCAAGCCCGACACCAACGACGCCCGGTCCGACTTCGCCGCCACCTCGCTTCATACGCTGGTGCAGATGGTGAAATCGGGGCTGGGCGCGACCCTGCTTCCCAAACTGGCCATTGATGCGGGTCTGGCCGACCGGCTCGATCTCGCCATCCGCCCGTTCGACCCGCCGGTTGCCGGACGGGAAATCGGCGTCGCCTGGCGCAAGGGCAGCGCCCGTGAGCACGAGGCGCGCATGCTGGCCGATGCCGTGCGAGAGGCGCTGAAGGGTTAGGAGACACAAAAAACCCCGGCCTTTCGAGCCGGGGTTTTCGTTTGGCGCTGGTGCAGCCCTAGTCCGGGCGGCCCAGAATGATGGTGCCGTTGGTGCCGCCAAAGCCGAAGGAGTTCGACAGCACGGTGTTGAGCTCGGCCTGTTTCGTCTCGGTGACGATGGGCAGATCGGCGAGTTCGGGATCCATCTCGTCGATATTGATGGAGGGGGCGATGAAGCCCTCTTTCATCATCAGCAACGAATAGATCGCTTCCTGCACGCCCGCGGCGCCCAGGGAGTGGCCGGACATGGACTTGGTCGCGGACAGGGCCGGGACATCCTTGCCGAACACGGCGCGCAGGCCCTCGGCCTCCTTTACATCGCCCACGGGCGTGGAAGTGGCGTGCGGGTTGATGTAGTCGATGGTGCGGCCCTTGGCTTCTTTCAGCGCAATCTGCATGCAGCGCGCCGCGCCTTCGCCGGACGGCTGGACCATGTCATGGCCGTCAGACGTCGCGCCATAGCCGAGCACTTCAGCGTAGATGGTCGCGCCGCGCGCTTTCGCCCGCTCATACTCTTCGAGCACCACAATGCCCGCGCCGCCGGCAATGACGAAGCCGTCGCGGTTCTTGTCGAACGCGCGCGAGGCCACAGACGGGCTGTCGTTATAGTTCGAGCTCATGGCGCCCATGGCGTCAAACAGGTTCGATAGCGCCCAGTGCAGCTCTTCGCCGCCCCCTGCGAACATCACGTCCTGCTTGCCCCACTGGATCTGCTCGGCGGCCGCGCCCATGCAGTGCAGGGACGTGGTGCAGGCCGAGCTGATCGAATAGTTCAGGCCCTTGATCTTGAACGGGGTGGCGAGGGTCGCCGAGCCGGTCGAGCACATGGCCTTGGGCACCGCGAACGGACCGATCCGCTTGGGGCCCTTCTCGCGGGTGATGTCGGCGGCCTTCACGATCGCCTCGACAGACGGACCGCCCGTGCCCACGATCAGGCCGGTGCGCTCGTTGGAGACGTCGCTTTCCTCAAGCCCTGCATCCGCAATGGCCTGCTGCATGGACATGTAGGCCCAGCCAGCGCCTTCACCCATGAAGCGATAGGCGCGCTTGTCCACATGCTCGGCCGGATCGGCCTTGGGACGCGCGTGCACCTGACACTTGAAGCCCAGCTCGGCGTATTCCGGCGCAGCAATGACGCCCGACTTGCCCGCTTTCAGGCTGGCCGCGACTTCCTGTGCGTTGTCGCCAATGGATGAAACGATGCCGATACCGGTTACGACGACACGCCTCATGCTTGTCCTCCGCCATTGTTGATCTCTTCAGGCCGGAACAGGCCCACCCGCAGGTCTTTTGCGGTGTAGATGGTCTGACCGTCCGCCTCTACGTGACCATCGGCGATGCCGAGCACAAGGCGACGATTGATCACACGCTTGAGATCAATGACATAGCGAACCTGTTTGACGCTGGGCGGCACCTGACCGGTGAATTTCACCTCGCCCACGCCGAGCGCGCGGCCCTTGCCCGGCGCGCCGGTCCAGCCCAGGAAGAAGCCCACAAGCTGCCACATCGCGTCGAGCCCCAGGCAACCGGGCATCACCGGATCGCCCTGGAAATGGCAGTCGAAGAACCACAGATCGGGGTTCACATCGAGTTCGGCGACCAGAACGCCTTTGCCGTGCGCGCCGCCCTCGGCGGTGATCTCGGTGATGCGATCAAACATCAGCATGGGCGGCAGGGGCAGCTGGGCGTTGCCCTCACCAAAGAGTTCACCTTTGCCGCAGGCGATCAGGTCATTGTAATCGTAACTGTTTTTTTGGTCTGTCATGGGGTCCGTCGAGCCGGTCCGGCAAAACTGCGCCGGGGTCGGGAGTTGCGGCGAACGCGCCAGCGCTGCACGGGGTCCGCACTGCGCCAGGCTCTCATCCTGGGTTCAGATCCGTCAGTCGGCTGAAGCGGAATTGTCCGGGTCCGCCCCCAGCACGTCTGGTTCAGACGCAGAGCGGTAGCATGACGCTTGTTCCCCCTCAAGCGCGGGGCTCGGCTGGGTCTCTTCCGGATAGACGCCCCAGAAGGCGTCTGCGCGCGCCCAGCCGCGGCGATCATCCGCTTCCAGACGGCACCAGCCGGCGCGGCAGCGTTCAAGCCAGAGCACGGCTCCCGCTTCCACGTCGGCGATCAGGGAGGCGTCTGTATCGGGTCGCGACAGCAGGCGGGTCGCTTCGCTGGCCCAGACCGAGCGGCGGCCTGTCAGGGTGCGCCGGTGCATCCACACCTCCTCGCCCTCGGGATCGCGCACCCGGCGCCAGTCCGGGGTTTCCGCAACCACTTCCATGGGCAGGCCCTTGCGCTGATAGAGCCAGGCGACGGGATGGGTGAAGGAGGGGCCGGCGCGCCCGCGGGTCTCGTTGAATTTCAGCGAGACGAAGCGCGGCACCGGCAGGCCCGAGAAGGTGTCGCAGGTTTGCGCGCTTGCACTTTCAGGGGCCAGCAGGCCGCTCAACAGCAAGATCAGGGCAAACAGCTTTCGCATGGGGTTGCGTCATCCCGGTCAGAGTGAATCACCGGTTCAGGGTGACGGCGCATGATTAAGATTGTTTTTCGCAGGGACTGGATATGGGGCGGGACCGCACCCATCTTGCGCCCAGATTGCAGCTTTCGGGGAAACCGCCATGATCCGCACCGCCCTTGTCGCCAGCCTGGCTCTCAGCGCCACGGCCCATGCCCAGTCTGACAACCAGGTCTATGTGGAGACCACCGATCTGGGATCCGGGCTCTACATGCTCGCCACCAATCAGGCGGGCAATGTGGGCGTCAGCGTCGGCGAGGATGGGGTGTTCATGATCGACACCCAGATGGAGCAGTTCGCAGCCGCCATTGACCAGGCCCAGCGCGAGGTGTCCGGCGACCGCGCCGTGGATCTGGTGCTGAACACCCATCTGCATGGCGACCATGTGCTCGGAAACGCCTATTTCGCCGAGCAGGGCGCCACGATCATGGCCCATCCCAGCGTGCGGGACGGTCTGATGAACCCGGTGACCGCCCAGCTTACCGGCTCCACCCCGCAGCCGCTTTCGGGCGGCTATCTGCCGACCGTGGGCGTGAATGACGGCGATGTGGTGACGATCAATGGTCTGACCGCGCATCTGCATCACACCCCGGCGGCGCACACCAATGGCGATCTGTTCGTGGTGTTCGAGGACGCCAATGTCATCCATGCGGGCGACCTGCTGTTCTCGGGCTGGTTCCCCTATATCGATCTCGATAATGGCGGCACGGTGGACGGCTATATCGCCGGCATGCAGGCCATCGTGGACGTGGCGGACGCCGACACCCAGATCATTCCCGGTCATGGGCCGCTGTCGACCGAAGCGGATCTCGAAGCCAGCATCGCCATGCTGACCGAGGCCAAGGCCCGGGTTCAGGCGCTGGTGGATCAGGGCCTCAACCTGCAGCAGGTTCAGGACGCGGCGCCGCTGGCGGACTTCCATGATGACTGGAATTGGGGTTTCATCACCACCGAACGCATGGTCTGGACGCTGTATCGGGATATCACGGGTGAAATCGAGTAAGACTCAAACGGTCTGGATGCCGGAACCGCGCATTCTGACCCTGATCGTCATGATCGCACTGGTCATGGGGCTCGTCTTCACGGGCCTGCTTGGCAGCTGGACGTATGGCGGGGCCGTCGGCCTCGTCTTCGCCGGCGGCATTTATCTGTTCGTCGTCGTCAATGCGCGCCGGGCCGCGAAAACGCTCGCCCAGCATCATCAGGGCAAGCATCGCGGCCGGATCTGACGCTTGCTGTTGCAGCGCGGTTTGGGGTAGGGAAGAGACACATTGTCTCAGGCCCTCCGTCCATGTTCACCAACACCGCAACCTATCCGCGCCGCCGCGCAGATCTGACCCTTCTGAGCTTCCTGGTTCTGGGGATGGCGGTGGCGCTGGTCGTGGGCGTTCTGGGGCGCAGCTTCACGCTCGCGGTGCTGCTGGGCCTCGCGCCCGGATTGCTGCTGGGCGGAATTGCCTGGTTCCGCATCAAGCGAGGGGGCTGCGGAGGGTGCCAGTTCTGTCCGATGCGCAAGCCGGGCAGCTGCGGGATGCCGGCAGACTGACCGTCCGCATCCGGCCCGACAATCCGTCATAAAGCCCGATCCGGCCTGTGAGCGGCTCGCCCGCCCCTGAAATCAGCTTGATCGCCTCCATGGCCATCATAGAGCCGATGACGCCGGTCAGCGCGCCCACAACGCCCATCACGGCGCAATCCTCGGCATCGGGCGGAATCTCGGGCACCCAGCACTGATAGCAGGGCGCGTTGTCCTGAAGATGCGGGGCGAACACGCCGACTTGCCCTTCCCAGCGGCCCACAGCGCCCGACACAAGCGGGATGCGGGCCTTGATCGCGGCGCGGTTCACCGCAAACCGGGTCGGAAAATCGTCACAGCCGTCCAGCACCAGATCGGCGTCCGCCAGTAGATCGGGCAAGGTGTCCGCTGTCGCCTTCAGGCTCAGGGCCTCGATCTCGACGCCCGGATCAAGCGCTTTGAGCGCGGCCTCGGCCCGCTCCACCTTGCTGGCGTCCACATCCTCGGTTCTGAACAGGATCTGTCGCTGCAGATTGCTCAGCGACACCGTATCGGGATCCACGATCCTGAGCTGGCCCACCCCCGCCGCGGCGAGATACAGCAGCGCCGGCGCGCCCAGCCCGCCCGCGCCGATCACCGTGATGCGGGCGCGGGACAGTCTCTGCTGGCCTGGTCCGCCCAGCTCCCTGAGCACGATGTGTCTCGCATGTCGTTTGACGTCCACGCTCATCTCGGTCAGACCTGCTCTTTGCTGACGGGCGGCGCCTGTGCGCTCAGCCTGCGTTCATGAAGGCGAGTGTAGCTCAGAGTGAACCGCCAACCATGGGGATGCACAGATGAAATACCAGATCGCCGCCGCCCTGGCCCTTGTCCTGACGGCCTGCGCCACATCCGAGGGCTATCGCCAGCATATGAGCCAGCTTGTGGGGCGCACCCAGGATGTGGTTCTGGTCGAGTTCGGCTCGCCCGACCGCGTTGATGAGCTCAGCGATGGCGGCGAGGTCTGGAGCTATATGCGCGAGGAGCAGCGCGTCATTCCGGGCGGCTATCGCACCATCCCCAATGAGCGCCGGGTCACCTATGTGGATTCCAATGGCGAGCGCCACACGCGGATCGAGCGCTATGACGAGACGGTGTATGAGCCTGACGAGTCGCGCTGGGTGCATGCGAGACCCGTATCGTGATGATCCCGCCGGTGTCGTGCGCGACTTCCGCTTGTCGGCGATGCCTGTGGCCGAGGAACTGTATGATTGAACGCGGACCCGATTGTATCCTGATACGCGAGATTTGACGCTTATTGCGCGTATAAGGAGCATCCGGCATGCGTGTGAACTTGACGATCGTGGCTGCGCTGGGCGGCCTGGTTCTGACGGCCTGTCAGAGCACGGGTTCATCCGGTTTCATGCCGCGCCAGTTCGTCGGCGTCGCTGTTGACCAGCTCAGCGCCACCTATGGCGAGCCGGTCAGCGTGGCGGCCCTTGAGGGCGGGCGTCAGCTCTATGTCTACGAGACCGTGTCGAGCGAGGACCTTCGCCAGCTGAGCCCGCAAGCGCGCGCGCAATTGGCCAATGCGCCCCGCTCCCAGACCTATACGATGACCCAATCGGTCTACAATGACGATGGCCTCGTGATCGAGACGCGCAAATCCTCCTTCGCGCCCTTGTCTAACCCCGCCTATGCGCCGGTTTTGTGCACCATCGAGGCGGTCAGCGGTCCGGACGGGGTCGTCCAGTCGGTTTCGGTCGCCAATGATCTCTGCCTGACGATCCGCAGCTAGGCGCACCGCGCTCCACGCTGGATCGCAGCGCCGAATGAGGGCAGGGTCGGGCTCCCTCAAAGGAGCCCAGACCGTGCTGACCCCTCGCCCCGGAATTACGCTTTCTCCTGACCAGCAGGCCGTGGTCGATTACGCCATTGGCGGCGGCGCGCACCTGTTCCTGACCGGTCGCGCGGGCACGGGCAAGACCACGGTCACGCGTGCGATCCTCGAACGCCTTGGCCCGCAGGCCGCGGTGGTGGCGCCCACGGGCGTCGCGGCCATGAATGCGGGCGGACAGACCCTGCACAGCTTCTTTCGCCTGCCGCCGCGCCTGATCACGCCCGGCGATATCCGCCGCTTGCGCAATGCGCGGACGGTGAAGGCGTTGACCACTCTGGTGATCGACGAGATCTCCATGGTCCGCTCTGACATGATGCAGGCGGTCGATTTCTCCCTCCGCCTCAATCGCGACAGCAATGAACCCTTTGGCGGCGTGCGCATCATCCTTGTGGGTGACCTCGCGCAGCTTCCGCCCATCGCCCAGGGCGAGGAGGGAATGTTCCTGGAAGAGACCTATGGCGGTCCCTTCTTCTTCCACGCGCCCGCGTTTCGCGACGCCGGTTTCACCATGGTGGAGCTGACCGAGGTCCACCGCCAGGCGGATCCCGAATTCGTCGAAGTGCTCAATGCCGTGCGCGACGGCGAGCTGACCGATGATCTCGCGGAAATCCTCAATGCGCGCGTGACGGGCCGGATCGGGCTCGAAGCGTCTGGCACCCATGTGGTGCTGACGCCCACCAATCAGGCCGCCTCCTCCATCAATCAGGCGCGTCTTGAAGGCTTGCGGGGCGAGCCGCGCGGCTTTTCCGGCAAGGTCGAGGGCGAGTTCGACCCGCGTCTCTTCCCCACCGATGACCCGCTGGTGCTCAAGGTCGGGGCGCGGGTGATGATGATCCGCAATGATCCGGGCGGGCGCTATGTGAACGGCTCCATCGGCGAGGTTCTGGGTTTCTCCTCGGACGGCGTGAAAGTGCATGTGAACGATCAGGTCGTGACCATCGAACCGGTCAGCTGGGAACGCATCCGCTATGCGGCGGACGGCAATTCGAGCAAGCTCAAGCGCGAGACCATTGGCTCCTACGTCCAGTATCCGCTCCGGCTCGCCTGGGCGATGACCATTCACAAGGCGCAGGGTCTGACGCTGGACAAGGTCTATCTCGATGTATCCCGGCGTCTCTTCGCGCATGGTCAGGCCTATGTGGCCCTGTCGCGCGCCCGCTCGCTGGAAGGGCTGGAGCTGTCGCGCGCCTTGAGACCGTCCGACATCATCACCGATCAGCGCCTGTTTGACGTGAAGGCGTTCTGTGATCCGGCTCCGCTGGGGATTGGCGGATGACGCCAGAGGCTGCGCAAATCGCGCTGGGGGTTGATGCCTGGGGGCTCAACCAGCTGGTCGCGCAGGGCGAGTTCGCCGAGGCGCTGGATGAACGCAGCGTCAAACGGCTGGCCGAGCAGCGCCGCCGGGTTCGAACGCAGGCGCTGAAAGACCTCGCCGGGATTGATGGCCTGCATCTGGCGCCGTCCAGCTCGGACGCGCCGGTGATCGCCGCCCCTGAAGCGGTTGAATTACCAGAAGACTTTGATCGGCCGGCCGTGTTTCTGGATGCCTGCGTGCTGGCGGGCGCCGTGCGTCGGCACCTGGTGCTGGCGCTGGCTGACGCCGGGTTCTTCTATCCGCGCTGGTCGGAGAAAGTGCTGTTCGAGACCGGCCACGCCCATGCCCGGATTGTCGACGGCAAGCCGGATCGGGATGGTCCCGGAGAGGCCGCGCGCCTCGTTCTGGCGCTCGAGCATGCCTATCCTGAAGCGCTGGTGCCCACCGAGGACGCCATGGCGATCAAGGTGACCGGCAAGCTGCCTGATCCGGACGACGCCCATGTCATGCAGGCCGCCAGCGCCGGTCAGGCGCGGGTGATCCTGACCGAGAACATGAAGGATTTCCCCCGCGCCACGCTGAAACCGCTGGGGCTGTATGCACGCCCGTCCGGCGATTTCATCGCGTCCCGTCTGGGTCTCGCGCCTGAGACCGCCCGCGCGGCGCTTCTGACAGCCGCGCAGAGGCTCGGCCTCAGCGCGCCGCGCTTTGCGCTGGCCTTGCAACGCTCGCGACTGGGATCGCTGGCGAAGAAGCTGGGGATCTAGACGCCGGTCGAGCCAAATCCGCCCTGTCCGCGCGCGGTTTCATCGAGCGCATCGACCGGGTTCCAGCTGATCTGGGTGAACTGGCCGATCACCATCTGGGCAATGCGCTCGCCGCGCTGGACGACGAAGGGCTCCCTGCCGTGATTGATCAGGTTGACGCGCAGCTCGCCACGATAATCCGCGTCCACCGTGCCCGGCGTGTTCACGCAGGAAATCCCCTTCTTGGCCGCGAGCCCCGAGCGGGGGCGGATCTGGGCTTCATAGCCTTCAGGCAGGGCGATGCAGATGCCGGTCGGGATCAGCTTCCATTCGCCCGGCGCGATCACCACGGGCTCATCCGCAGGCACGGCGGCGGGCAGGTCCAGACCGGCGGAGCCCGCCGTCTGATAGGCCGGAAGCTCAAGGCCTTCAAAATGTTCGAGCGTTTTGACATTCAGCTTCATGACGCAACCCTTCCCGCCGCTTGAGTGTGCGGGAAGGGTTAGCGCCTGAAGCGAGCGAAGTCAGCTGTCTTGTTCTTGCGCGCGCAGATACGCATCCAGCGCCTGCTCGCTTTCGGCAAAGCCTTCCAGCGCGCCGATAATGCCGGTCCGCTCGTCGTCATTGAGCCCGCCCTGGGCCATTTGCACGCGGTATTGCGGCTCGGTCATCTCGCCATTCTCGTCCTCCATGGCCGGCTGGAAGCCCAGAATGAGCATCTGGGCGTTCTCGCCCTCGCCGGTGGAGATCAGAAGCGGAGTGGAGTGATAGCGCACCAGCTCGAAATCGTTCAGGCGCGGCACGATGCTGTCGCGTTCACACGCGATGGCGTTTGCGCCTTCCGCCAGCGGCGGGGCGTCCATCAACCCTTCCAGATCGGCGGCTTCAGTCACGCTGTACCCGACCATCGGGACCGGCTCCTGGCCGGCGCCTTGCGGGTAGATCGAATAGCAGTCCGCCTGTGCGGCGGTCGCGCCAAAGCCGGCAAGCGCGAGGGCAGTCAGTACGGTTTTCATGTCAGGTCCTGAGTTTGCTTAACCTCTCAAGCCTAACAAGCGAAAAGGGGCGAATTCAAACCCAGTGTGAAGTCTATGAAAGCGCTTGCTTTATGCGACTGGCGAGATTTCGGGCCAGCTCTGACTTCGCCGCCCGAGCGAACTCTTCCTCGCCGCCGGGCGTGATCAGCAGCGCCGCGTTCTCCGCCCCGCCCATCACATCGCCGGACACATCATTGGCGACGATCCAGTCGCATCCCTTGCGATCTCGCTTGGCGCGGGCGTGGGCGACCACGTCATGGGTCTCTGCGGCGAACCCCACCACCAGACGCGGGCGATGACCGAGGCCATAATGAGAGATCGTCTTCAGGATATCGGGGTTCTCCGCCAGCGGCAGGCTCGCCATCGCGCCCTTGTCGAGCTTGAGCTTCCTGTCCGCCGTTTCCGCCGGGCGCCAGTCGGCGACTGCCGCGACGGAGACGAAGACGTCGGCGGGCAGCTGGTCATTCACCGCCGCCAGCATCTCGCGCGCGGTCTCGATGCGCACGGTCTGAAGCCCCTTGGGATCGTTCAGCGCCACAGGACCGGAGATCAGCACGACCTCGAAGCCGAGATCGCGCAAGGCCTCGGCGATGGCGTAGCCCTGCTGGCCCGAGGAGCGGTTCGAAAGGAAGCGGACCGGATCGATCGGTTCCAGCGTCGGGCCGGCGGTGACGATGGCCTTCATGACTTGAGCGCGGCCTCGATGGCGTCAGCGATGCGCACGGGTTCGGGCAGGCGGCCGGGACCAAACTCGCCACAGGCCATCTCGCCCTCATCCGGCTCCATCACGGTGACGCCATAGCTGCGCAGCGTCTTCACATTCGCCTGGGTGGCGGGATGGGTCCACATGCGCACATTCATTGCCGGAGCCATCAGCACGGCCTTGTCGGTAGCGAGCAGCGTTGTGGAGGCGAGATCATCGGCCAGCCCGTGGGCGGCCTTGGCCATCAGGTTCGCCGTGGCGGGGCAGACCACCACGAGATCGGCCGAGCGCGACAGCTCGATATGGCCCATTTCCGCTTCATCGGTCAGCGAGAACAGTTCGGAATAGACCTTGTCGGCGGTCAGGGCGCCCACGCTCATCGGGGTGACGAACTGCTTGCCGGCCTCGGTCAGGATGGCGCGCGTCCGGATCGACCGGCGCGCCAGCTCGCGGATCAGTTCGAGCGATTTATAGGCTGCAATACCGCCGCCTATGATCAGAAGAATGCGTTTGTCCGCCATGACATGCCCCGCGGCTGTTTCAGCTCAGGCTTACCCTGAACAGGCCTTTACGTCACCTGAGGACGGATCACATCACCGCCAGCAGCACCGCGATGGCGGTTGAGGCGCCGGCGATCACGCCCAGCCCGGCGATCAGCCAGCGTGAGCCGGACGTATCCGGGGTTTCGCGTTCCCGCATGACGCGGGCGGTCTCGGTCAGCTCGTCCAGCGTGTCGGGCAGGCGCTTGATGGCGGACTTGGCGCGGTCAAAGGCTTCGCTGAGATCCTCGATCCGGCCTTGCGGGCCCAGCTCGCGGCGCATGAAGCGCTCCACGGCGGGGCCTGACGCCTGCCACATGTTGTGGTCATCGGTCAGCAGGCGACAGACGCCCTCGGCCTGCACCATGGTTTTCTGAAGCAGCACCAGCTGGGGCTGGAGATGCATGTCATAGAGATCGGTGATCTCGAACAATTGCATGAGCACCCGGCTCATGGGCGTTTCGCCCGCGCTCTTGCCGAAGATCGGTTCGGCCACGGCGCGCAGGGCGCTCGCGAAATCGGCGCGGGAATGGTGTTCGGGCACATAGCCGGCGTCGAAATGGGCTTGCGCTGCGCCGTCATAATCGCGGGTCAGGAAGCCATGAAGGATGCGCGCCAGATAGCGCCGCTCGCCCCGGCCCAATCGTCCGATAATGCCGAAATCCACCGCCCACAGCAGGCCTTCCTTCGTCACGAACAGATTGCCCGCATGAAGGTCCGCGTGGAACACGCCCTGCTCGAGCGCGGTCGACAGGAACGCGTCGGTGAGATCGCCCGCCAGCTTCACCGTATCCACGCCCGCAGCGCGCACCGCGTCGAGATCGGTCATCGGTATGGCGTCGATCCATTGGGTGGTGAGCACCTTCTTGGCGGTCAGAGGCCAGACGACTTCGGGAATGAAGAAGTTCTGCGCCGCGACGGCGGCTTCACTCAGCTCGTTGGCCGAGGCCGCTTCCAGACGAAGATCGAGCTCCAGCACCAAAGAGCGCGCCACCGTCTCCACGAAGGCGCGGGGCTCCATGCGCTTGGAGGCGGGGAACAGGCCTTCTGCGAGCCTTGAGCCCAGACGCATGGCGGAAATATCGCGGCGGATCCGTTCGGCCGCGTCCGGGCGCAGGATCTTCACCGCCACATCGCGACCATCGAGCGTCTTCGCCTTGTGCACCTGCGCGATGGAGGCGGCGGCGACCGGCTCGCCAAACTCGGACAACAGCGCTTCGACCGGCTGGCCGAACTCGGCCTCGATCGTGGCGCGCGCTTGCGCCATGCCGAAGGGCTCCATCTTGTCCTGAAGCCGGGACAGGCCGCGGGCGAACTCCGCGCCGATCACATCGGCGCGCGTCGCCAGCACCTGACCGAATTTCACATAGGACGGGCCCAGCTTTTCAAGAGCATGGGCCAGACGTTCGCCGGGATTCTTCGCCCGGTCGCGGATGGCGATCAGACGCGCGAACTTGCCCAGCACCCGCGCCGGCGCCGGAAACGCCGACTGGTACTCAGCCGGGAAGATCGCGTCATGACGGGCCAGCGTCCAGGCGGCGCGCGTCAGGCGAAAGACGTTCGAGATGGTTCCAAACACGAGGGAGAGGTTTAGGGCGCTAGGGCGGGTTTGGCGAGGGGGCGCGGCGCCTTGCGCGCTGCGTCATGGTGATCCGCAGGACCACGGGGCTGCATTTGCGACGGGCTTGCTCAGTGGTCAAGCGAAAGATAGTGTTTCAGGAGAAACGCCTCGACTTTGGATAGAGCTGGGCGCTGTGATCAGGAGCGTAACTCCATGATGGAGGACAACGACACCAAGCCTGGGGCCTGGCTCGGACTGCCATCTAGCCTTTGGCTTGGTCTGCTCTTCGGCGTGTTCTTTCTGGGCCCGCTTGTCATGGACCCACTTCTGGACGGGGCGTCTGATGCCCTGATGGGCCGCCCGAATGCGGTTCAGGAACGTCTATCAGCGCAGTAGAGCGCCCCTCGACTTGACAAGATAGACGCGCACCGCCGGGTCTGCGCTCAATACGATGGCGCGGTCATAGGCGCGTGCGGCGTCCTCGCGTCTTCCAGCTCGCGCTGACCAGTGCGCCAGCGCCGCCCAGTACGGCTGATACTCCGACGCCTGACCCTGAAGCTTTTCCAGACTGTCCAGCGCCCGCTCCGCCCCAAACGCCTCGCCATGGGCGCAGGCGCGCGCCGTCAGGGCGCCCAGGCTAGGGGCGTGACGGATCATGGCATCATAGAGCGCGGCGGCGGCCAGCCAGTTGGTCTCTGCGGTTACCCGCCGCTCGGCGTGAACCGACTGGATCGAGGCTTCCAGCGCATAGCGTGCGGGCGGGGCGAGCTTGAGCGACCGGCGCAGAGCGTTCTCGGCCTGAGAGATCAACGCGGCGTCCCACAGTTGCGGGTCCTGTTCGGAGAGCGGGATGAACCGACCCTCGGCGTCCCGCCTTGCCGGGGTGCGCGCTTCGCAATGGGCAATGAGCGCGTAAAGCCCCCAGACGTCCGCGATCTCCGGCGCCAGCTCGGTCAGAAGCCGGCTCAGATAGAGCGCCTCGCCCACAAGGCCCCTCACCCGGCTCTCACTGGCGCCGATCTCGTCCCAGCCCGTGCCATAGGCGGCATAAATCGCGTCCAGCACCGGGGTGATGCGCGCAGCCAGCTCGTCCTTGCCGGGCAGGTCGAACCGGGCGCCGCGCTCGCGCAGGCGCGCCTTGCCACGGCTCAGCCGCTGGCCCATGGCGGCGGGGCTGATCAGAAATGCGGCGCCGATCCGGGCCGCATCCAGCCCTAGCACCGCTTGCAGCATCAGTGGGGTATGAAGCGTCGGATCAAGATCGGGATGCGCGCAGGCCAGCATCAGCCCGAGGCGTTCATCGGGCAGGGCGTCCGGATCATCACGCTCAGTCAACTCATCCAGCAAGCGCTCGATCTCCGGCTCGGCGCGGGCCTGCACGCCGGACTGGCGTGCGCCATCAATCAGGCGACGATGTGCGGTTTTCAGAAGCCAGGCTTCAGGCTGGTCCGGCAGTCCGCTCCCGGGCCAGCTGCGCAAGGCCCGCTCGAAGGCGTCTGACAGGGCGTCCTCGGCGCGGGAAAGATCGCCCCAGCGTCGCGCCAGCCTCGCCACAAGGCGTCCATAGGACGTGCGCGCGACAGCCTCCGCCATCGCGCGCGCCTCATCGTTTCCAGACTCAGTCTCAGGCGTCGCCATAGGCGGGCACGGGACGGACCTCGATCTGGTCGCCGGGCAGACGCGGGCATTTCGCCGCCCAGTCGAGCGCGGTCTTCATGCTGTCCGCCTCGATCACGTAAAAGCCGCCCAATTGCTCCTTGGTGTCGGCATAGGGGCCGTCCTGCACGCCGGCATCGGTGACGCGTTTGGCGGTCGCAGCTGCGTCCAGCGGTTCGCCGCCGACCATGACGCCCGCTGCGGCAAGGGCTTCAGAATAAGCGCCGTGCTTTTCAAACATGGCCATTTGCTCGGCTTCGCTCAGGGCGGCCCACTGGCTCTCTGCGCCATAGATCAGAAGGGCGTATTTCATATCAGGGTCTCCACGCTGTCATTGATGAACTCGATAGGGCGCACTTCAACGGCGCCGTTCAGGGCCGCCGGGCAACGCTCCGCCCAGCTCAGCGCATCCTCGACACTGTCCATGTCGATCATGATGACGCCGCCCAGCTGCTCAGGCGAGTCCGAATACGGCCCGTCCGTGATCTGGCGGGTCTCCCCGCCACGGCGCAGCACCACGCCGGTCTCGGGCGCCTGAAGGCAGGCCCCAAGGGGCATGCGGTCATCCAGCGCGCCCGAATACGCCGCCCAGCTTGACCAATAGGCCGCAGCCTCCGGCCCGCGCCTGCGGGCGAAATCGCCCGCGCTTTCATAAATCAGGAGTGCAAACTGCATCGCTCTCTCCCTCCCTGTTTCTCCCTGCCGGCATGACAGGGATGATCCAAGGACGGGCGAGCCAGGTCTGTTTCGACAGGGCGCGTGAAAAAAGTTGAAAAAGTCCGCCTAGACCTTCCAGCCCATATGGATGGCGGCGATGCCGCCGGACAGGTTCGTCACGCTGACGCGTGCGAAACCGGCCTCTTCCAGTTCCGCCGCAAAGGCGTCCTGGTGGGGAAACTTGCGGATGGATTCAACAAGGTATTGATAGCTGTCGCGATCCTTCGCCACCCATTCGCCGATCTTGGGGATCGCGCCGAAGGACCAGGCGTCATAGAGCTTTTCAAGCGGACGCGTGGTGGGACGGGAAAACTCAAGGCACACAAAGCGTCCGCCGGGCTTGAGCACGCGGCGCATATCCTTGAGCGCCTTGATGCGGTCGGTGACATTGCGGATGCCGAAACCGATGGTGATGGCGTCGGCCACCCCGTCGTCAAAAGGCAGGCATTCCGCGTTGGCCCTGCACCAGTCCAGCCGGTCGCGCTCGCCGCGTTTCAGACCCGCCAGCAGCATCTGTTCATTGATGTCGGCGACCACGGCCTCGGCGTACTGATCCGTGCCGCGCCGCAGGGTCATCGCATCGGCGCGATCGAGCCAGGCCCGGGCGATATCGCCGGTGCCGCCCGCCACGTCGATCAGGCGCGCGCCGGGGCGGGGCCCGGCCTTGGTGACCGTGATGTCCTTCCAGACCCGGTGCACCCCGAGACTCATCAGATCATTCATCAGGTCGTATTTGCGCGCCGAACGGTCAAACACAGTGCGGACAAGGCCCTGCTTTTCAGTGCGGGCCACATCGCGGAAACCGAAGGAGACGGTGTCTTGATCTGAGGTCTGGGTCATGACGGGCAAGCTAGTGCGCGAAAGCGCTCAACGCCAGCCTGATCTACCGCGCCCAAACGCCTCAATCGGTCTCAAGCGCGGTGACCGCCTGATCGCCGGTCATATAGCGGAACAGGGTGAAGCCCGCGCGCTCCCGCCATCCCCCGTCAGGGCTGTAAAAGCCCAGCATCACGCAATCGCCCGGCGGAGCATAGGCGCTGAGGCGATAGGCGCAGGCGGTGACCAGATCGAGCCCGTCCACCTCCCGCGTCGGGTCGGCCTGGGTAAGCAGTACGCGCAAACCGGTGCGGGCCTGGGCCAGATCATCACAGGCGCGGCTGAGATGGGGCCATTGCCCGCGCCATTGCGCATGGATCACGGCGGGCTGATCGCGCAGCGCGCTGTCATCCGCCGCATAGACCCGCCAGCTCACGGGATAGGGCCCGCCCTCGGCCAGTCTGACGCCCAGCTCGGGCAGGGCGCGGTTGAGCGGTCCCATCTTGGCGGAGACTTCCTGACGCAAGGCGTCCGAGTGCGGGATGACGCGGTCAATCTCCAGCGCCAGCTCGACCGCCAGGTCCCGGGTCCAGGGATTGCGGACCCGACGGGCATAATCGACGGGCGCATCCGCTCCCGCGCGTCGCTCCGTCAACGCCACCAGGGCCGCCTGCACGCACTGGCCTGCTTGTCGCGCATCAACAAGGCTCGCGCGTCTGGCGCTCATGGCCTATCTCCTCCCCCCGAGGATCCGGTGTTCAAGGACAGTCTAGATGCCCGAATTGCCTGAAGTCGAGACGGTGCGGCGCGGTTTGATCCCGGCGATGGAGGGACGACGCATCCTGCGCGCCGAGGCGCGGCGACCCGATCTGCGCTTCCCCTTCCCCGACCGCTTCGCCGAGCGCCTGACGGGAACTGTGGTCGAACGGCTCGACCGGCGCTCGAAATATCTCCTGGCGCGCCTGGGATCGGGCGAGACGCTGCTGATGCATCTGGGCATGTCAGGACGGTTTTCGGTGACGGCGGAGG
Organism: Oceanicaulis sp. HTCC2633; assembly: GCF_000152745.1. Taxonomy (GTDB): domain Bacteria; phylum Pseudomonadota; class Alphaproteobacteria; order Caulobacterales; family Maricaulaceae; genus Oceanicaulis. The sequence goes on along the minus strand of NZ_CH672428.1, from coordinate 1,985,704 downwards.
ATATCAGCCGCCAGCCGGGGGATTTCGTGTATGCCGCTCCCGCCAATCCGGCCCATGACCATGTCGTCTTCCAGATGGAGGGCGGGGTGACGGTCACCTATAACGACCCGCGTCGTTTCGGCTTCATGACGCTTTTCGAGACGGACGCCGAAGCCGCCCAGCCCTATCTCAGGGATCTGGGGCCTGAGCCGCTCTCGAACGGTTTCTCAGAAGACCTGTTGAACACGGCCTTCAAGGGGCGCCGCAGTCCGATCAAGGCGGGATTGCTGGATCAGCATGTGGTTGCGGGGCTGGGCAATATCTATGTCTGCGAGGCGCTCTGGCGGGCGCAGATCAGCCCGCGCCGTCTGTGCCAGTCCATCCCCGGCGCCCGGGCCGCGCGTCTGGCGCCTGCGGTCCGGTCCGTGATTTCAGAAGCCATCGAGGCGGGCGGCTCCACCTTGCGTGACTATGCGGGAGCGGATGGCGCGATGGGATATTTCCAGCACCGCTTCGATGTCTATGGACGCGAGGGCGAGCCGTGCCATCGCTGCGAGGACAGCCGTGTCGAACGCATCGTGCAGTCAGGCCGATCCACCTTCTTCTGCCCGTCCTGTCAGCGTTGAGCCGACCTGTTCTTAACATGAACTTTTGTTAACCATACCGGTTTGGGTTGAACCGGGCGCGGCGCTGTTTATCCCTGTGGGTGAAGAGTAAACCTGAACGAGGTTCTGAATGTTCAAGCCAATTCTGGGCGCGCTCGCGGGCCTGATGCTCGCTGTATCGCCCGCTGTCGCGCAGTCCGAGGCGGAGGCCCCGGCCATCTGGGCGATGTCAGACGAGGACAGCACGGTCTATCTGCTGGGCACGGTTCATATCCTGCATCCTGACCTGGACTGGCGAACGCCCTATCTCGACACGGTGCTGGAAGAGGTCGAGCAGGTCTGGTTCGAGGCGGACACGTTGTCGCCTGAAGCGAACGCCCAGATGACGACGCTGATCCCGCAACTGGGGCTCAACACCACAGACACGCCGATGACCCAGAGGCTCAGCGATGAGGCGAACACCGATCTGGCGACGTTTGCGGGACGTCTGGGCGCGAACCCGGACCAGCTCAGGGCCGCGCTTGACCCCTACCAGCCCTGGATCGCCACGATCCAGCTGGCCGTGCTGCAGATGCAGGCGGCCGGATATGATCCCGCCAGCGGCGTCGAGGTCGTGCTCAACCAGCGCCTGGCCGATCAGGGCAAGACGTTTCACTATCTCGAGACCGTCGAGGAACAGCTGCGCTTTTTCGCCGACATGCCCTATGAGACCCAGCTCGCCAATCTGGAGCTGAGCCTGCATGAGGCGGTGGAGAACCCCGACATGTTCGACGATCTGGTCGGAGCCTGGGCCGAGGGCGACATGGACCGTCTCAACGAGATCATGAACTCGGACATGCGCGAGCAGACGCCGGAGCTCTACGAGGTGATCCTGGTTCAGCGCAATCGCAACTGGGCGCCGGAAATCGCCGCGGCGCTGGACGGGGACGAGGATGTTCTCATTGCGGTGGGCGCCGGTCACATGCCCGGTGAGGAAGGCGTCATCGCCCTCCTCCAGAACCAGGGTCTCGAGGTCCGCCGCGTCCAGTAGCACGCTGCGTCTGCGAAAAGCGGGGCCCGCCGGGGGTGACCACCGGTCGGGCTTCCGCTATGAGAGCGCCCGTTTTGACGCATATCCCGCGCAGATGAGCGCGTAACCGCATCGGAGGGCCGCATGGCCTACAATACGATCCAAGTGAAAACCGAAGGCCGGGTGGGCGTCATCACGCTTGACCGTCCGTCCGCCCTGAACGCGCTGTGCGACGAGCTCACCAATGAGCTCAAGGACGCCCTCGCCGCGTTCGAGCGTGATGAAGAGATCGGCTGCGTGATCCTCACCGGGTCGGCCAAGGCGTTCGCCGCCGGCGCCGACATCAAGGAACTGCAGGAGAAGGACTTCGTGTCCCTCTACAAGCACGATCCCTTCGCGGAATCCTGGGAGAGCGTGGCGCGCTTCCGCAAGCCGATCATCGCGGCGGTGTCCGGCTATGCGCTGGGCGGCGGCTGCGAGATCGCCATGATGTGCGATTTCATCATCGCCAGCGAAACCGCCAAGTTCGGCCAGCCCGAGATCAATCTCGGCGTCATGCCGGGCGCGGGCGGCACCCAGCGCCTGCCGCGCGCTGTGGGCAAGGCCAAGGCCATGGATTTGTGCCTGACCGGCCGCATGATGCCCGCCGAGGAAGCCGAGCGCGCGGGCCTTGTGAGCCGTATCGTGCCGGCGGAAGAGCTCTTGGACGTCGCCATGGAAGCGGCGACCACGATCGCTTCCAAATCCCTGCCCATCGCCATGATGACCAAAGAGGCCATCAACATGGCCTTTGAAATGGGTCTGGCCGAGGGCGTGCGCTTTGAACGGCGCGTCTTCCAGTCGCAATTCGCCACCGAGGATCAGACCGAAGGCATGGCTGCGTTTGCTGACAAACGCGCTGCGCATTTCAAGCATCGGTGATGAATCTTGGCGTATACCAGTTGACCGCACCTCCGCAGACCGGTATACGCCGCGCCTCATAGTTTTACCCGGCGGCCGGCTTTGGCCTGGCGCCCTTGATCATACGGATCTGGAGACCTCATGGCGAACACGTCATCCGCCAAGAAAATGGCGCGCAAGATTGAGCGCCGCACGGCCCTGAACAAAGCCCGTCGCACGCGCATGCGCACCTATGTCAAGAAAGTCGACGCGGCCATCGCGACCGGCGATCAGGATCAGGCTCGCGCCGCCCTGCGCACCGCGGAGTCCGAGCTGATGAAAGCGGTCAGCAAGGGCGTGATCCACAAGAACGCCGGCGCCCGCAAGGTCTCGCGCCTTTCGGCCCGCGTGAAGTCGATGACGGCTTCTTAAAAGCTGGTCCAAACCCGGACGAAAAAAGAACGCCCGCACAGAGCTGTGCGGGCGTTCTTTTTTGTTCTGTGGTAATTTTGTGCGGATGCAAAATTCCAATAAAAACAGTAGATTAATTTTCATATTCAGAGCAGGGATGGTCGTGTCGCTAGATCAAGAAATCCCCGCGGCGCAAGCCCTGAAAACAGCGAAATTTTTTTTCAGATCGCAAACGCCCGACCTGCTTTAGGAATCAACCTGTCAAGCGCGGAATCCGAAAAATGCGTGGGTTAATCATGTTGATTCGCGCGCTCGCGACGGTAACCTGACGACCTCGACGGAGTTGTCCCCACACGGACCGAAGCCAGTCTGCCGAGCACGATAACATGCGTGCTGGGTGCGGGAGAACTGCGTTCAAAATTAAAGCCGCGACCGCGGGCATACCGGGGCGCGCAGAGTGGAATGAAGGTTGGGGCACATGGGGTATTCTCAAGATGCGACGGCGCGACGTGACGGGATGGACGTGATGGATTCCAGCTCGATCGTGACCGTCTGGCGCGCCGTCCGTGCGCGCTTGCGTGAAGAATGCGGAGATCTGGTGTACGCCGCCGAGATCGCCCGGCTCCGGGTGGAGCTGGATGCGGCGGGCCGCGTGTGCGTGATCTGTCCGAACGAGTTCGGCCGCGCCTGGGTCGAGGACAATGTGGGCGTCCGCCTGCGCGCGCTCTGGGCCAGCGTCGCCGAACAGGCTTGCGATATCGTGATCTGTACGGAGAAAACGCTCTCCTCCGCCAAGTCCCAGACGGTATCCGTGGCCGCGCTCAATGCCGGCGGCGTGTCTGAAACCGCGGCCCTGCCGCCGGCCGAACCCGTTGAGGCCGAGGCCAAGCGCGAGGCCCGTTTCACCTTCGACACCTTCATGGTGGGTTCGGCGAACATGATGGCGGCGACCGCGGCGCGGGCCGTGGCCAGCGCGGATGCGCCGCCTTTCAATCCCGTCTTCTTCCATGGCGATTACGGCGTGGGCAAATCCCACCTGCTGGCGGCGATCGCTCATTCCGCCTCGCTCAGCGGCAAGCGCAAGAAGGTGCTGTACCTGACGGCGGAGGAATTCCTCAACGGCTTCCAGTCCGCCCTGCGCGCTCGCGACGTCCAGCCCTTCAAGGATCTGGTGCGCGATTGCGACATGCTGCTGATTGACGATGTGCATTTCATTTGCGGCAAGCCGCGCACGGAAGACGAGTTCCTGCAGACCGTCACTGCGCTGATCAGCGCCGAGAAGCAGGTCGTGCTCGCCTCCCATTGCGCGCCCTCCCAGCTCAGCGTCTCCGATGATCGCTTGCGCAACATTCTTGCGGGGGGCTTCAACTGTCCGCTCCAGGGCCCGGATCTCGATCTGCGCCGCAAGATCCTCGACTGCAAGATCGCCCAGGCGCGCAATCACTGCCCCGATCTGGAAGTGCCCGAAACCGTGCGCGACTTCCTCGCCGCCCGGGTCACCAGCTCGGCGCGTGAGCTCGAAGGCGTCCTGAACAACATCATCGTGCGCACCGCCTATATGAACCGCCCCGTCACCATGGAGACGGTGGAGGAGGCGCTGGGCGAGCTGCCGGTGAAGGCCGAGCGCCGCATCACGGTGGACGATATCCAGAAAAGCGTCGCGTCCTATTTCTCCATCACGGTGGATGATCTGATCTCCAAGCGCCGCACCAAGGCGGTCGTGCGCCCCCGTCACATCGCCATGTATCTGGCGAAAACCATGACCACGCGGTCCTTGCCGGACATTGGTCGCCGCTTCGGCGGTCGCGATCACTCCACCGTCATTCATGCGGTGAACAAGATCACCGAGACCCTGACCTCGGACGCGGTGCTGGCCGAGGATGTGGAGGCGCTGCGCCGCCGCTTGCGGGGTTAAGCAGTTTCATTGAAAAACGACCGCAAGACCCCCTTCTTGCGGTCGTTTTTTTTAGGCTATGGTGCTTGACCCAAATCAGGCGATTCTCGCCCTCCTGTTCTGAATTCTCTGTTCGAGGCGACACATGAAGCTCACGATAGAGCGCGCGATCCTGCTCAAGGCTCTGGGCCACGTTCAGGCCGTCGTGGAGCGCCGCAACACCATTCCGATCCTGTCCAACGTGCTGATCAATGCGTCAGACGGGTTCGCCCGCTTCACCGCGACCGACCTCGACATGGAGATCGTGGAAGAGGCCGAAGCCAGTGTGGAGCGCGAGGGGCTGATCACCGCGCCCGCGCACACCCTCTATGAAATCGCCCGCAAGCTGCCCGAGGGCAGCCAGGTGACGCTGGAGCTGGGCGGCGATGATCCGCGCATCCTGCTGTCGGCCGGGCGCTCGCGCTTCAATCTGCCGATCCTGCCGCCGGGCGACTTCCCGGTCATGCCGAGCGAGGATCTGGCGGTCAGCTTCACCGCGCCCGCCAGCGAGATCGCCCGCCTGATCGACAAGACCAAGTTCGCCATCTCCACCGAAGAGACGCGCTATTATCTCAACGGCATCCATCTGCACGCCGCCGAGCGCGATGGTCGCAAGACCCTGCGCGCCGTTGCGACGGATGGCCACCGTCTGGCGCTGGCGGAAACCGATCTGCCTGACGGCGCCATGGGCATGCCGGCGGTGATCGTGCCCCGCAAGCCGATCCAGGAATTGCGCCGCCTGCTCGAGGATCTCGACGGCGATGTTGATGTGTCTGTCTCTGAAGGCAAGATCCGCTTCCAGCTCGGCGCCGCGGTGCTGACCTCGAAGCTCATCGACGGCACCTTCCCCGACTATGAGCGGGTCATCCCGCGCGGTAATGACAAGGTGATGCGCATTGATCGCGCGCCCTTCGCCCAGGCCGTGGACCGGGTCGCCACCATCAGCCAGGAAAAATCGCGCTCGGTGAAGCTGTCGCTCGCGCCGGGTCAGGTCACCCTCACCGTGAACAACCCTGAAAGCGGCGCCGCCAGCGAAGAGCTGGTCGCCGATTACAGCGCGGACGAGATGACCATCGGCTTTAACGCCCGCTATCTGCTGGATGTGGCCAGCCAGATCGAAGGCGATGAAGCGATCTTCGAGCTTGCTGATTCCGGCTCGCCCACCCGCGTCACCGATTCCGGCGACAAGGACGCGGAATACGTGCTGATGCCGCTGCGGGTGTGACCTCGAGCGGCCCTGATACCGGTGGGCCCGCCGTCACGCGGCTCAAGCTCACCGGTTTTCGCAATTACGCCCGTCTCGATCTCGCGCTCGATGCGCGACCGGTTGCTCTGTTTGGCGAGAACGGCGCGGGCAAGACCAATCTTGTGGAAGCGGTGTCCTTTCTCGGGCCGGGGCGCGGATTGCGCGCCGCCGGGGCGGACGCCGTGCGTCGTCGCACCGATCAGGGCGTGGACCCGCTCTGGGCGGTCTATGCCGAGGCGATGACGCCGGAAGGCCCGGTCAGCCTCGCCACCGGCGCCGACCCTCAGAACCCGACCCGCCGCCGCACGAAACTCGATGGCGCCGCCGCGACCCAGACCGAGCTGGCGCGCCTGATCCCCATGCTGTGGCTGACCCCGCGTGAAGACAGGCTCTGGGCCGGGCCGCGGGCCGACCGCTTGCGCTTCTTTGACCGGTTGGTGCTGGCCGCCGCGCCGGATCACGCCAGCTCGGCCAGCGCGTACGAGAAATCCATGAAGGAGCGTCAGCGGCTTCTGGACCGGGTCGCCGAAGGCGGCCGGGCGGACCCTGACTGGCTTAACGCGCTGGAGGCGGAAATGGCGGCGTCCGGCGTGGCGCTGGCCGCCGCGCGGCTCGATGCCCTCGCGCGCTTGCAGGACGAGATCGACACGCGCCCTGAAAGCCAGTTTCCCAAGGCGGACCTGGCGCTTGATGGGGCGGTGGAAGCCAAACTCGCTGAAGGTCTGAAGGCGGGCGAGGCGGAAGACTGGTTCGCGGACGAGCTCCAGCGGGTGCGACCGCGCGACGGCGCAGCGGGCCGGGCGCTGACCGGACCGCATCGCACCGAGCTGGACGCGCGGCATCGCGCCAAGTCCCAGCCCGCTTCTGATTGCTCGACGGGGGAGCAGAAATCCATGGTGCTGGGGCTTGCTTTGGCCCAGGCTGCCGCCATTCGTCGCCTGTCGGGCCGCGGTCCGGTGCTGATCTTTGACGAGGCGTGCGCCCATCTTGACGCCGCGCGCCGGGACGGCCTCGCTGAAACCGTGCTCGATCTCGGGGTTCAGGCGTTCATGACCGGCGTGGAGCCGGTCCTGTTCGAGGCCTTTGGAACCGGCGCCCAGCGGGTGGAAGTCCGAGACGGCTCCGCCCGGCTTCTGGACTGACTTGCCAAGTGGAGCTGATCGGAGTTCAACACCTCTCATGAAAGGCGCAAAACCGGCTCTGCAGACCCGATCCCAGCACACGCGCGACAAACTGGTCGCTGCGCTGGAGCGTCTGTTGCGCCAGAAGGCGTTCGAGCAGATCTCCGTCGCCGAGATCGCGCACGAAGCCGGGGTGTCTGTGGGGGCGGTCTACAACCGGTTCGAGAACAAGGACGCCTTCATTCCGGTCCTGTTCGAGCTCTACAAGGCCCGGCTTGAGGATCACGCCGCCGATCAGCACGCCGAGGCCGAGCAGGATACCGATGAGAGCCTGCGCGGGGTGCTGCAACGGACCTTGCGGGTCGGCGCGCGCTTCATGGCGCGCGAAGCCCATCTCATGCGGTCGGTGCATCTGTATGCGCGCATCCGGCCGGATCTGATTGGCGAGGGCTGGGAAGAGATTACGGAGACCGCGCGACAGTCCCTGGGCGCCCTCTATGATCATTTTGACGCCGAGATCACCCAGCGCGACCGGACAAGGGCCATCGAGACGCTCGCCTATTTTCTCAATACGGCATTGATCGAGGCGGGTCTGTATCCCGATCTCGGACCGCCAGCGCCCAAGGGGTTGAGCCTCGAAACGCTGGCGGAGGAACTGGCCGATTTCGCCTGGGGCTATCTTACGGCGCAGCGGGCGCCAGCGTCGGAACCGGCTTGCGGCTAAGATAGAGATAGAGCCCGCCCACCATGTCGGCGGCGATATGCACGATGATCGCCGGCCAGAGTGAGCCAGACAGCACCACCAGAACGGTCAGACCGAGGGTGATGGGAATGATGCGGATCATGCCGGACACCCCCTGATAGGTGTGAAAGCCGATGAAGATCACCATGGAGACCAGTGCGGCGGCCCAGAGCGGCATGACCAGCACCAGCGCGCCCAGCAGGAAGCCGCGAAAGATGATTTCCTCGTTCCAGCCGGCGCTGACCGCCATCAGCTGAAAGCGGCGGTGCTCCGCCCCGGTCTGCGGCTGGATCAGGTCCACGCCCTCCATGCCCTCGAGCGCCTTGGCCATCTCCGCACGGCCTTCAGACGTGCGCAACGGCAAGAGCTGGCTGAGCAGAAACAGGACAAACACGCAGGCGATGGCCCATCCGGCCCATCCGCGCCAAGCGCTCTCACCGGTCAAGGCTGGCAGGTTCAGGCCAAGGCTGATGACATCCCGTCCCGAGGCGAGCCAGCAGACCAGACAGATTCCGCCCAGCAGCCAGAGCATCACGATCGTTTCGGTCATGGTCTTCAGGGCCGCGCGTTCAGTCTGGAGCCTGGCGCGGCGACGCGCGGCTTTCGTGCTGAGCTCGGCGTAGATGAAGGCGATCACGATCGCGACCATGCCAAACCAGAGCGCGGGCTCGGACGCCACAGCGGCGACCAGACGCTCGGCAAGCGAAGGAGGGGTGGAAGATATGGACATGTCAGGGCCTCTGATACGAATACGAATTCATATTCATATTTAGGAATTGAGCTGACATGTCTATGGCCGCGCCTCTTGCGGGCGGTCCAAGCGGGCCGGGCTGTGCGCGACCTGGCCTGATCGAGACGGGCCTGTCGCTAGGCGATCAGGGGATATTCCGTCTCGATCCGATAGAGATTGGGCGTGTGCGGCTTGCGCGCCCAGCTCGAGTACAGATGGAAGCGATCCACCGTGAACGGGACGGACTTGAACAGGCCCAGTCTCTGCTCGAAGCGCTGGACGCGGCCCATGTCCACATCCCGGTTCAGGTAAGCCAGTGTGAGATGGGGCAGATAGGCGCGCTTCTCGATCTCGACGCCCGCCTGTCGAGCCGCCTTCCGGCATTGCCGGGCCAGATCCATCAGGGCGGGATGATGCTCCACGCCCAGCCAGATGGCGCTGGGATCGCCGCCGCCGAACCGGCCCGCCCCTTCCAGCCTCAGCTCGAAGGGCGCCAGCCGGACCTGACCGAGCGCGGAATCAAGCTCCTCGATCACCGGTTCATCCAGCTCGCCGTAAAAGCACAAGGTGATGTGCAGGTTTTCACGCGGGCGCCAGTTGGCGTCCGGCACGCCGGTCATTTCGGCGCAGGCCTGATCGGCGACCGTGTCAGACAGGGGCAGGGCGGCGAAAACACGAAGCGACATGGTTTCAGGGGGCATGCGCGGGGCGGCTGCGTCAAGCGGGCGCGGCGCAGGATACGTGAAATCCCTTTAATAATAAGGGATATCAGAATGTGATCCGTTCCGGTTTCTCTTGAAACCCGAGCGCAAAACTCCGATATTCAACACCACAAGGCGCGCATCGTCGCGTTCACCTGTTTCTGGTTGAGAAGGACATCATGAACCAGTTTTCGCACCCTGCTTACGGCGCACAGACGCTCGACACCTCTGTGGATGCCGGCCTGCGCAGCTTCATGCTGGGCGTTTACAACAAGATGGGCCTCGGGCTCGTCCTCTCCGCCGTTCTCGCCTTCGTGGCGGGCACTGTGGATCCGGTGACGCAGCTCGTCTTCAACTCGCCGCTCTATTTTGTCGTCCAGTTCGGCCCGATCGTGCTGCTGTTCGGCTCCATGTTCTTCATGCGCAACCCGTCCCCGCTGGGCGCGGCGGTCCTGTACTGGGCCGTTGTCTCCCTCATTGGCACGGGCCTCGGGGTCTGGGTCCTGATGGCGACCACCGGCGCCAGCGCCGAGACCCTGACGGGGACCATCTCGGTCACCATGGGCACGATCGCGCAGGCCTTCTTCATTACTGCGGCGGCCTTCTTCGGACTCTCGCTGTATGGCTACACCACCAAGACGAACCTGCAGCCCATTGGCAGCTTCCTCGTCATGGCGGTGATCGGCGTGGTGCTGATCTCGCTGCTGAACGTGTTCCTGATCGAGAGCTCGGGTCTGCAATGGCTGATCCAGTTCGCGATCCTGGGCCTGATGGCGGGCGTGGTGGCCTGGCAGACCCAATCGCTGAAACTGACCTATGTGGAGGCGCGCGGCGACCAGCGGTCCCTGGGCGTGCTGACCTATTACGGCGCGCTGAACCTCTACATCGCCTTCATCAACATGTTCCAGATCATCCTGATGATCCTGGGCAATCGCGACTAGGCGATCCACCAGTCCAGCAAAAACCCCGGAGCGAATGCTCCGGGGTTTTTTGTTTCAGGAACCGCTCCAGCTCAGCTTCCTGAGCTGGTTGTCGAAGACCTTGAGCACGTTGGACAGGTCATGACCGCGCTTGAGGATGGTTCCGCCCGGCGCAACCACCTTCCAGGCGCCCTGTCTGCGGGCGTCGGCCGGGGTTTTCACGATGCGATAGATCGGCACTTCGGCGGCGTTCCTGAAGATGGAGAATTCAGCGCGATCCTTGAGACCGTCTATGGCGTAGTCGCGCCATTCGCCGCCCGCCACCATCATGCCGTAAACCCTCAGGATCTGGTCCAGCTCCGTGCGATGAAACATGATCCGGTCGTCGCGCGGGCGGGGCGTGGGAAGGGGAGTCAAAGCCATGTCTGTTCTGAATTAACCTTTGATCTGGACCTTACGAACTTTTCACAGTCTGCCGCAATCTCGCCTCAATTTCGTCCTCGGGCAGCCTAACCCCGTCACCACCTTAAAGCGGTCGGCTGGCGCATACAAAACCCGCCTGATCTGGATTCACAGCCCCCCCAGCCCCCCGGGTCTGGCGGTGAGCGCCGGTCGACACCTTCTTCCTGACATCGGATTTTGAATTTTCAGGCTTTGGTCATTCCGGGCCTCTAGAAAGCTGGTGTGAGGGGAAGAGGTAAGCTACCCCTGTTGTGCAGTTTTCCGCCGCTGACGGGATGATCCGCCGCCCATGATCCGCGCTGACCGCCTGATCAAACGCTTCGCCGGCTTCACCGCCGTGGATGAAGTGTCCTTTACGGTCGAACGCGGCGAAGTGGTCGCGTTCCTCGGCCCCAATGGCGCGGGCAAATCCACCACCATGCGCATGCTGGCGGGGTGTCTGGAGCCCGATGACGGCCGCGCTCTGATCGCCGATTTCGATTGCCATATCGACCGCCGCTCCGCGCAATCGCATCTGGGCTATCTGCCCGAAGGCGCCCCCGCCTATCCCTCCATGACGGCCCGGGGGTTCGTGCGCTTTGGCTTGCGCGCGCGGGGCTATGCCGGCGCCAATCTCGATGAGGCGACCCGTGTGGCGCTCGATCGCGCGCAACTGGGCAAGATGGCGGACAAGGCCATTGGCGCCCTGTCCAAGGGCTATAAGCGCCGGGCGGCGCTCGCCGCCGCCATCGCCCATGACCCGCCCGTGCTGATCCTGGATGAACCCACTGACGGCCTCGACCCCAACCAGAAGGACGGGGTGCGCGCCCTGATCTCCGAGATGGCGCCCAAGAAGGCGATCCTGATCTCCACTCATCTGCTCGATGAAGTGGAGGCCATGTGCTCGCGCGCCGTGGTCATCGCAGAGGGTCGGATCAAGGTGGACGGGACGCCTGCCGATGTGGCGCGCCAGTTTGGCGGCAGCCTGGAAAGCGCGTTCCGCGGCCTGACCCGCGCCATGGAGGATCCGGTCCTCTCCGACCGTCCAGGATCGCGCGCATGACCGGTCTGATCGCCATCTATCGGCGCGAAGTGGCGGCGTATTTCGAGACGCCGCTCGCCTATGTCTTCCTGTCGGTGTTCGCCTTCGCCGCTCCCGCCTTCGCCTGGCGGGTCGGGCGGTTGTTTGATACCGGTCGCGCCGATCTCGCTCCGCTCTTTGACTATATGCCCTGGCTCTTGCTGGTGCTGATGCCTGCGCTCGCCATGCGCGCCTGGGCGGAGGAACGCGACCGGGGCACTCTGGAAGTGCTGCTGGCGAGCCCGATCGCGTTGTCAGAGATGGTGCTGGGCAAATTCCTGGCCGCGTTGAGCGTCGCCGCGCTGGCGTTGGCGCTGACCTTCCCCATGTGGGGCGCGATGAACTATCTCGGCAATCCGGACAACGCCGCCATCGCCACCGCCTATCTGGGCGCGCTGTTGCTGGCGGGCGGCTATCTGGCGCTGGGCCAGGCCCTGTCCGCCTCCACCCCCAACCAGGTGATCGCTTTCGTACTGGGCGTGGGCGCGTGTTTTCTCGTGACCGTATCGGGCGCTCCTTTCGTGCTCGACGCCCTTTCCGCGCACATGCCTGGCGCGGTGGCCGAGGCGCTGGCCGATCTGTCCGCCCTGGCCCGGTTCGACAGCCTGCGCCGCGGCGTCATCAGCCTGGCGGACCTGATTTATTTCTTCTCCCTGATGGGGCTTGGGCTGGGGCTCGCCATGGCGTTGATCGATGCGCGCCGGGGAGGCGGTCGATGAACCGGACGCGTTTCCTGTGGGTGATGATCCTCAGCCTGATCCTGGGCTTCGCCGGCCTGAACATGGCCGCGCGCCTTCTTCTGGACGGCGCCCGTCTCGATCTCACCGAACGCAGCCTTTACGAGCTCTCGGACGGCACGCGCGATGTGCTGGGCCGGCTTGATGAGCCGATGACGCTCGATTTCTACTATTCGCGCGCCGAGGCGGCGGGCTATCCCGAATTGCGGGCCTATGGCGCCCGGGTGCGCGAGCTCCTGCGCACGCTGTCAGCGCGGTCGGGCGGCGCGCTGCGCCTCGAAGAAATTGATCCGTCGCCTTTCTCTCCCGAAGAGGATGCAGCCATCTCCTCGGGCCTTCAGCCCGTCCCGGTCGAGGGCGGCGGACAGATCTTCTTCGGTCTGGTGGGCCGCAACGCCGTGGACGAGGCGCGCATCATCGCCTTCTTTGATCCGCAGGACGAAGCGCGGCTGGAATACGAGATCGTGCGTCTGATCGCCGAGCTGGAACGCGCGAGAACGCCGCATCTGGCCATCGTATCGGACCTGCCCTTCGCGCCGGACCGGGACGGACGCAGCGGCAACCGGATTATTGACGAGCTGGGCGCCACCTATCAGCTGAGCTGGCTGGAGCCCGATTTCGATGTCATCCCTGAGGATGCGGACGCGCTTCTGGTGATCCACCCGCCGGTCATGAGCGAGCGTCAGCTCTATCTCATCGACCAGTTCACCCTTGCCCGTGGCCTGGTGATGGTCGCGGTGGACCCGATGGCGCATCTCGCGCTCAAGCCCGGGCCGGACGGTTTGCCGCCGCTGAACGCGCAGCGGGCGACCGATCTGCCGCGCCTGTTCGCCAGCTGGGGCGTGCTTTATGATCGCAACGCCGTCGGCATGGACGGGGAGACAGGTCTTCCTGTCCAGATCGTGGAGGCTGGGCGCACCCGCATGCGCGCCTATCCGCTGTGGTTTTCCGTACCGCCTGCGGGTCTCAATCAGGCCCTGCCCGGCCTTGCGGGCCTGTCGCGGGCGGTCAATCTGGGCTCGCCGGGCGTGCTGGGCTTTGAGCCGGAAACGGGTCTGAACGCGACGCCGCTCCTGTCCACCAGCGCCCAGGGCGCGCGCCTTGACGCAGACATCGCCGCGTCGAGCCCCTCGCCCGAAGAACTGATGCGCGGTTTCGAGCCGGCGACCGATGCGCCCCTGACCCTGGGGCTATTGCTGGACGGCCGGTTCCGCACGGCCTTTCCCGACGGCCCGCCCGTGGATGACGGCGCGCCGATCCGGACCGAACATCTGGTCGAAAGCACAGGATCAGGCGAGGTGATCGTGCTCGCGGATGTGGACCTGTTTGACCCGGCCTTCTATCTGCGCGCCGACCCGGTCCAGGGCGAACAGGTGGTGGCGGATAATCTGTCGCTCGTCCTGAACCTTGTGGACCGGCTGGCGGGGGATCGGGCGCTGGTCACCTTGCGCTCGCGCTCGCGCTCGGATCGCCCCATGACGCGCGTGGACGCCCTGCGCACGGCTGCGGAAGCGCGCTATCTGACGCTGCAGGACAGCCTTCAGGCCGAGCTGAGCGAAGCCGAGGGGCGTCTGGAGGAGCTCACCCGTCTGGGCCGGGCGTCGGCGCTGGGCGGGGCGGGCAGTGCGGATGCGGCCGAGGCGGACGCCCTGCGCGCGCAGATCCTGGACGCCCGGGAGCGTCTGCGTGAGATCGAGCGCGGCTTCCGGGTCGAGATCGATGCCCTTGAAAACCGGCTTCTGCTCTGGACGCTCTGGCTGCCGCCGCTGGTGGTGCTGGTTCTGGGCGTGCTGGCTGCGGTCTGGCGCAGGAGACATCGGGCATGAGCCGGCAAACGCCCCACAAACGACGCGGTTTGCAGGCGCTGATCAGCCTGGGCGCGGCGCTGGCCCTGCTGGCGCTGGGGGCGACCGCTGTGTGGCGCGATGCGCGTCTGGGGCAAGCGCCGGAGGTCAGCGGTCCCGTCGTTCCGGACTGGTCCGGGCAGGCGGCGAACGCGTCACGCATCCGTATAGAGACCGCCGACGGCGCGTTCGTGATGGAAGAACGAGACGGCCGATGGGTCATGGCGAACCGGGGGGATTATCCCGTCCGCGCCGAACGCATCGCCGAGCTGGATACGCTGCTTCAGGGGCTTAAGTTCGCCGAGGCCATGACACGGGACGCCGACAAGTTTGACCGTCTGGGCCTGGGCGATCCCGAGACGGGCGGCGACGGCGTCAGGGTGACGATCAGCAATGCCGAGGACGAGGTGCTGGCCGATCTGATCATCGGGCGCTTGCGCGGCGAGCGCGGCCTCTATGTGCGCCGTCCGGGCGGTGTGCGCGCCTATGCGGCGTCCGGGCCGGTGGCGGGCGCGGACACTCTGGGGGATGCGGGCCGCTGGATGGGGCTTGATTTCTGGACCCATGACGCCTCGGCCATCGCGCGCGCGGAAATCCAGCCTGAATTCGGGCCGAGCTGGCGGGTCATGCGCGCGGGCGAGGCGCAGCGCTATTACGAATTGCGCGAACCGTCGGGCTGGCGTCTTGTGACGGCCGGCGCCGCCAATGGCGTGGCCACGGCGGGCGCGCAATTGCGCTTCCGCGACGTCAAACCCGATCAGGAGCTGGTGGGCGCCTATGTGGCCCGCCATGCGGCGGTGACCTTCTCGGGGCTCGCCTACGAAATGCTGTTCTTCGCCGAAGGCGATGAGCGTTGGGCGACCATCGAACTCGCCGCACTCGCCGATGACGCGGCCCCCCGGGCGGAGCATTTCAATGACCAGGTGGAGGGCTGGGCCTTCCTGGTCAGCGAAGACGCCTATGAACGTCTGACCCGGGCGCTCGATCAGGTGGCCGAGCCCGTACGTTAACCCCAATTCACTTTGCGCCCTTCCGGCTCTGCGCCAGTCTGATCTCTCGGGACAGGCGGGGAGGACGTCATGGACTTGAGATCGATCGTGCTGGGCGCGGCTTGCATGGTGGCGAGCGCAACGGCCGCACATGCGCAGGATGATGTGTCGGCCCGCCAGCTTGAGGCGATGGCGCGTCTCGCGCCGCTCGCGGGCGAATGGGTTGTCACGGGCCAGATCATGGGCCCGTCAGGCGCTCAGGCGCTCGAGCCGGGGATGGCGCAAGCGGGTTATGCGTTCAATGATCGCGGACTGGAGGAGACCGCACGGATCGATCTCGGCTCAGAGGGCCTGACCGAGCTGCGCACGCTCTTCACCTATGACCCGTATCGCGAGGTCTACCGGCTGAGCGTCATGGATGACGCCTTTGGCCTTCTGGACATCTATGAGGGCGCGTTTGACGCGCAGGGGCGCCTGGTGACGACCAATCTGCGCGCAGACACATCCTATCCCATCGAGGGCGGACAGCTTCATTTCAAGCTGGTGCATGACTTCACCGGCTCGGACGGTCATGCCTTCGAGGTCTATATGAGCGCGGATCGCGGCGAGAGCTGGCAGCTCTATTTCGATCAGCACTACGCGCCGGCGGATTAGGGCAGTTTCGCCGCTGACAGCAGGCGACCGCCCTGCCCGTCCTGAACCAGCACCACGGCGTCGAGCCCGTCAGCCGTATCGGGCAGCACATAGGAGGCCTCTCCGCCATTCCAGTCCGCCAGCTTTTCAACTGCGCGGACCATGTTGAAATGGGTCATGCGCAGACCGGCGTTTCGGCCGCTCTCGATCTGGCGGGTCTGAACGCCGGGCTCGTACTGGACAATCCAGATTTCAGCGGGCGTCGCGCGTTCGCCTGTGAGGGCGAGCGTCAGCGCGCCCGTCCCGGTTTCCTCGATGCGAGCGGCTCGGATGGGGGGGCTGGCGTTGAAGGCGGCGCTGATCCGATCAGGATCAAAGCGCAATTGCTCGGGTGCGCCATTGAGCACGAAATGCGGCGTGTAGACCCGCATGGCCTCGCCCGCCTCCACATAGGCTTTCTGACGATCCACAAATTCGGGCATGGCGAACTGGTCCGTCCAGCCATAGGCGTCCCAGTAGTTCACGCCCCAGGCCAGCGCGATCACGTTCTCTTCTGCGCCGAATTCGGCCAGAAGCTGATTGGCGGACGGGCAGAGCGGGCAGCCCTGGGAGGTGAACAACTCCACCACGCGCACGCTGTCAGACGGGGCGGGCACAGCCCGCTCGGGCATCGCCTGCGTCTCATGAGACGGGGCGGCATGGGCCTGAAACAGCACGGCCAGAACGGAGAGCCAGGTAAGCATAAGTGCTTACTAGCCCATATCCCGCTCGCTTGAAATTCACAGGGCCGTTATGGCCTGTTTCAATGGGAGTCTTTCGTCGCGCTCTCTTCGCTCTCCTCGGCCGATTTGGCGTATTTCAGCGTCATCGGGACATTGGCCAGCACGAACAGGAAGAAGAGCGGGAAGGTGCCGAAGAAGCGGAAATTGACCCAGAAGGCCTCGCTCAGCTCGAGCCCCGCGAACCAGCGTGCGCTTTCGGGCACGTTGGCGTCGACAATGTGCCGCCACATCACCTCGTTCAGCACCGCCAGGAAGGCGAAGAACAACGCCCAGCGAATGCCCAGCATGACCCAGGCATGGTCGGGCATGGAGTAGATCGACCCGAACAGGCGCTTCCAGACATTGAAGCCGAGCGCGAAGCTGAACAGGATCGCAAAGCAGAAGATCAGATTGATGATCGTCGGCTTGATGAAGATGAAGATCGGATCCTGCAGATAGATCGTCATGCCGCCGAACAGCGTCACGATGACGAAGGTCACCGCCAGCATGGGCGGAAAGCGCTTCTGGGTGACGATGGCGTAGACCACGGCCGCAGCCGTGGCGAGCATGAAGATGCCCGTCGCCCAGTAGATCGCCTGATCCTCCACCAGTCGCTTGGCGACATTGTAGGTGATCATGAAGATCGCCGCCGGCCCGACGTCGACGAGCAGCTTGGAGCCCTGTCCGATGGTGCTCTTGGAGGTGACGGTCTGGGCGTCTGACATGGGTTCGTGTCCGCTTGGCTTATTGAACATCCTTGATGCCCTAATACGCAGGCGGGCGAAAGTCAGATCGGCTATCCCAGCTGAATTGCAGCCAGCCCGAGCGCCAGCACCACCGCCAGACCGATGCGGCGCACGCCCAGCGGCTCCTTCAGGATGGCCGCCGCGACGATGGCTCCGAACACCACCGAAGTCTCCCGCAGCGCCGCCATGGGCGCGACGGGTGCGTTGGCGTAGGCGTAGAGCGCGAGGCCATAGGTGGTGATGTTGAAGAAGGAGGCGTAGAAGCCGCGTCTGAGTTCGGACCGGGCGACGCGGATGAGCTGATCTCCGCGTCGGATCCAGGCGGTCCCCACCAGCGTGATCGCGCTCAGCACGAAGAACCAGGCGGCGTAAATGAGCGCTGATCCGGCGGCGCGCACCCCCGAGGCGTCATTCACCGTATAGCTTGCCGTCATGACTGCAGCGGACAGGGCGAAGCCGAGCGCTGCGGCCTTGGGGGCGCCGCTCCTTTCAGGCCAGGCGAAGGCGATGATGGCGGCGGAGGCGACCGACAGGCCGATGATCGCCAGCGGACTCAGGGGTTCGCCCAGAAAGACGAAGGCGAACAGGCCCGCGATCGCCGGGGCGGCGCCGCGCATCACCGGATAGACCAGATTCATTGATCCGCGTCGGAAGGCGGAGATCATGAGCATGTTGAAGGCCCAGATCAGTCCGGCGCCCATCAGCAGGAAGCGCCAGACCTCCCAGCCGGGGAGCGGAAACAGAAACAGGACCGGGCTGAGCCAGAGGGCGGAAAAGACCATGGACACGCCCCGGAAGGTGAGCGTGTCCTCGGCGCGCTTGGTGAACAGCGCCATGCCGGCATGGGCCATGGCGGATATCAGCGCGGCCAGCGCTGCAAGGGGCGGGATCGTCTCCATGGCCCGCTTCTAGCAGATCAGTCCGCCTGATCCTCGATCACATGCATGTCATCGTCCGACAGGCCAAAATGATGGCCGATCTCGTGCACCAGCACATGGGTGATGATCTCTGACAGGGTCACATCGCCCCGCTCGCACCATTCCAGAAGGATCGGCAGGCGGTACAGGAAGACGTAATCAGGCCCCGCCGCCGGATCGAGCACGGATTTCCGGGTCAGATCGACGCCATGGTAGAGCCCGGTCAATTGATAGGCGCTGTCCATGTTGAAATGGGCCAGGGTCGCCTCGTCGGCAAAGTCCGGGGTCTGGATCACCACATTGCCGCACAGGGCCCGAAATTGTTCGGGCAGACCGTCCCAGGCGCTCTGGGCGATCTCGAGAAACTGCGCTTCGTCGGGCGCGGTGAGGCGGGAAAGGTCTCGACTTCTGAACATGATGGACAGATAGGGCGCCGTCGGGTCCGAGACCAGAGCCCGCAGGGGCTTGCCGCGAGAACATAAAATGAACATGATGCGGCATGGCTGTTACTGATCCCCTTCCCACCGCGCGCGCCAGCAATCCCGCGATTGATGATGCGCGCCTCCTCATGCGCGGCGCGGCGCGACTCCTGATGGATCTGGGGATCACCGCGATCGCCGAGTTCACCCTGCCCTGCGGCCGCCGGGCGGACCTTGCAGGCCTGGGCCCGAAGGGCGAGATGGTGATCGTGGAAGTGAAGTCCGGCGTTCAGGATTTCAGGACCGATGAGAAATGGCCCGACTATTTCGCCTGGTGCGACCGGTTCTATTTCGCGGTCTCCGAGCGCTTCCCGTCCGACATTCTGCCCCAGCAGACCGGCCTCATCATTGCGGACGGGTTCGGCGGCGCGGTGGTGCGTGAAAGCCCGGTCGCCAAGCTCGCCCCGGCCCGGCGCAAGGCGCTGACCTTGAAGTTCGCCCGCAACGCCGCCGAGCGCGCGCTTCGCGCCATCTAGGCCAGCTTCAGGAAAAATATCGCTCTTTCCGCCTTTCTCGTGCTGGACGCCTGCAAGTTCGCTTTCTAGGCTAGTGACGGGGAATGATGGTGCGAGGGGTCGCGTCATCGCTGTGAGGGGGTGAGCGATGCGAGCTTTCGTACGCTATTTCAATATCGTGTTCATCGTGGCGGCGCTGGTGGTCGCCGGCTTGGCGGCGACGGGCCTCTTGAAGCTGCCGCCCAGCGAGGCCGGAGCCCCGCTCGCCGAGGACTCGCACCCTGCGGGCGAGGTGGTCTTCAGTCCGACGCCGGGGTTTGTGGAGCCGCTCGAACCCGTTCCGTTCGATCGTCAGGCGCTCGCGGACTCCCAGACTGGCCTGCATTACCGTCTGATCGACCAGCAGACCGATCTGCGCGCCGAGCGTCCTGTGCGCTATATCCGTATGGTGGTGGATCTGGCCAACCGTCAGGCGGCCGAGGCGGTTTCAACCCGGTTGATCGATTTTTACCCCGATTATCAAAGTGTTCTGTTGCACGACTTCGCCGTGATCCGGAACGGGGTGCGTCAGGACCGGGGGGCGGACCTGTTCATCGACCAGATCCAGGCGGAGGACCAGCTGGGCCAGGGCGTGGTGACGGGGCTGGAGCGCGCGCTGGTGCGCATCCCGAATGTGCAGGCGGGCGACACGCTGGATCTGAGCTGGTCGGTGACAGGCGGCCATCCCAGTATGAACGGACGGGTGAGCGAGTTCGTCGGGGTTCAGTATTATGTGGACAGTCCGAAAGCCCGCATTCGCGTGCTCGCGCCCGATGACGCCCGGCTGCAGACCCTCGGGGACGCGGCCCAGCCCGAGATCGAGGAGGCGGACGGCTATCAGGGCTTCCTCTATCCCGAACAGGCCGTCACCGCCAATCTCGACTTTGACCCCTATAACCGCTTCCAGCAGACGTCAGGCTGGCTGATCACCCAGTTCGAGGACTGGATGGCCGTCAAACGCTGGGGGCATGATCTTTATGACGCCGGCCGCCCTTCGGCGGATGTGCGCGAGGTGGCGGACCGCATACGCAGCTCCACGGACGACCCTGAGCTTCAACTGGTGCGCGCCATCCAGTTCGTGCAGGATCATGTGAGCTATTTCGCGATTTCCCTGGGCGAGCAGGGGTATACCCCGGCCAGCCCGGAGGAGACGTTGCGCACGCGGAATGGAGACTGCAAAGCGAAGTCCCTCCTGCTGATCCAGTTGCTCAAGGCGCTTGGCGTCGAGGCCCATGCAGCGCTGGTGAACAGTCTGGATGGACGGGATCTGGCGGACATTGCAGCCACGCCGCAAGCCTTTGACCATGTCATCGTCCGCATCGCCTGGCAGGGCCAGCACTACTGGGTGGACCCGACGCTGAGCCTTCAGCGCGGCCTGATGGATCAGCGTGAGCAACCCGATTACGACTTGGCGCTGGTGCTGGATGGCGGCGAGGAGGGACTCATTGACATGCCGGACCGGGAGACGGGCGATCCCTGGACCGATATTCGTCAGGTCTACCATCTCCCCCAGAGTCCGGATGACGCTCTGGTGATTGATGTGCAGCTGGTCTATCGCGAGGATTATGCGAACCTTATGCGCGCCGCCTTCGAGGACGCGTCCGACGCCGATCGCGAGGCCTTCTTCCAACAGGCCTATCAGGCGTTTGAGGGTGTGCAGGTCGATCATCTCAGCGTCAATGACAATGTACGCGACAATACCTTTCGGATCGGGCTCGAGCTCAGCGCGCCCCGCTTTTTCGGCAAGGCGGATGCGGAGGGCGCGCGCACGCGGGTCCTCACTACCGACGCCCTGCTCTATGCGGCCCAGTACCTGATCGAGCTCGACGAGGAATCCCGGTTGCCCTTTCCCATGAGCGCGCGGCACCTTGTGGAAGTCCATCTGCCCGGCCCGTCCCACGTCTGGACCTTCGAAACCGGAGCGCGAGAGGTGGACAATGAAGCCTTTCAGGCCAGCCGGACGGTTCGATATGCGGACAATGTGCTCGAGATCGACTGGCGGCAGAGCTTCAAGACCAAATGGGTGGTGGTGACCCCCGAGCTGATGGAAGATGCGGGCGTGATCCCCACAATGGTGTCCTATGAGCTTTATACCGACATGCCCTGGATCTAGCCGGACGGCGGGTTCGGCGAGGCCGTCGCGATGGTGATGGAGCTGCTCGGGCTCGCGGGTTTGAGCGCGCTGGTCGCGTCAGGCGCCGGATATCCGGCCGATGGGGCTGGCGGGGCTGGCGCGCCCGGCTGGATGGAGACGGGACGGGGGAGACGCCGCTGGTCCTGCCGCCCTTCCGTCCGATCACGCCGCGGGCGTTTGTCAGCTCCAATGACCAGGGCGCATTCGGCGAGGCGCTGAGTTGTGTGATGATGGCGGCTGAAGGCTGGCGGCCGATCAATGGCAAGCCGGGGCCCGGGCCGCAGGGCGTGGACGGTATTTTCGTCAGGATGGGCGAGGCGGGTTTCGAGGCGCGCCTGATCGAGACCAAGACCAATGCCAGCCGCTATGCGGCGCGTCAGATGTCGGACGCCAAGCTGGGCGAGGACCTGACGCGGCTTTACCTCACCTGCGGGGACCCCGTTCTCGGTAAGCTCTATGCCGGTCTTTACAAGGGTCTGGCCGAGGGCGACGCGGCGATCCGCAAGCAGCTCTGGCGTCATCATCTGGCGCGCGGCGTCACCGAACAGGTCAGCCTGGACCGGGCAGGTGAAGCGGAAGGCCCGGTGAGGCTGGTTCAGAGCCATGTCTTCCTTGAGGCGCTGGCCGCGGGCCTGGATGAGCTGGACCGGGGGCGGCGCTACTGGACGGGGCTCTATCCATCCTGAGCCGTGAGCGCGTCGACCAGCGCTTCGAAGGCCTCCATGCGCGGGGCGAAGCGCGCCTCCACAGCCTCGCGCACGTCGGATGAAGCGCGATCGGGATGGCCGGCGTCCAGCGGCGGGGCCGGATCATATTCAAGCCCCAGCTGGATGCTGGCGGCGACGGCGTCGCCCGCGATCTCGCGCATCACGCTCAGGGCGAAATCGATGCCGGCCGTGACCCCGCCTCCCGTGATCACCCGGCCGTCATGCACCACGCGCTCATTTACGGGAATGGCTCCGAAGGCGGACAGATGCGCGTGATAGCGCCAGTGGGTCGTGGCGCGGACGCCCTTCAAAAGTCCGGCTGCGCCCAGGATGAAGGCGCCGGTGCAGACCGAGGTGACGTAGCGGGCCTTCGCGCCCTGCCGGCGCACGAACTCGATCATGACGGCGTCCTGCATTATCGCGTCCACGCCGAACCCGCCGGGCACGCACAGCAGATCGAGATCGGGCGCCGTGTCCAGCGTATGGGTGGGCAGGATGAAGGGGCCGCAATCGGTGCGCACTGGTCCGTCCTTGCGGGCGATCAGCGCCGTCTCGGCGCCGGGCGCCCGGCTCAGTACCTGCAGGGGACCGGTGAAGTCCAGCTGGGTCAGATCGTCAAACAGAAGAAAGCCGATGGTGAAGCTCATGATGCGGTCTCCTGGGGAAAGGGGGTGCGGAAGCGGGCGCGGAAGTCGCGTGGAGCCACCCCCAGCTGTCGCTGGAAGGCGCGATCCAGCCTTTGCAGGCCGCCGAACCCGCACATATCGGCAATGACGCTGATGGCGTGATCGGTTTCCACCAGCAGGGCGCGCGCGGCTTCCACGCGCAATTGCTCCACAAGCTGGGCGGGCGACTGGTTCAACTCGGTGCGGGTCAGACGGCTCAGGGTGCGACGGGACAGGTGAAAGCGGTCGCATAGCGCTTCGATGGACCAGTCCGCGGACGGTTCGCGACGCACGGCGTCACACAGGCGCGCGAGCCGGCTTTCAGGGCGGGCCTGGGCCGCCAGATCCGGGGAATACTGGCTCTGCCCGCCTGAGCGCAGGCGCTGGACCAGCAGGTTCTGGGCGATCTTGAGTGCGAGGGCGCGCCCCGCCTCCTGTTCGACCAGGGCGAGCGCCAGATCCATGCCGGCGGTGACGCCCGCTGAGCTCCAGATGGCTCCGTCCTGGATGTAGATGGCGTCGGGCTCGACCTTGATGTCCGGATAACGCTCCGACAGATGCCGCACGGCTCGCCAGTGGGTGGTGAGGCGATGATGACGGGCCAGCCCGGCTTCGGCGAGCAGATATGCGCCCGAGCAGATGGAGATGCAGCGCTCGGCGGCCTCGCCTGTCCTTCGCAGACGGTCCAGAAAGTCCTGATCGGAGAGAACAGTCTCGACCGGCTCGCGGTCTCCGCCGACGCAGATCAGGCTGTGAAGCGGGGTCGCTTCCAGCTCCTGCAGGGCGTGTTCGGCCAGCACGGCGACCCCGTGCCCTGAGGTCACAAGGCCTGCTTCGGGCGCGGCGATGCAGAGCGACCATCCCAGTTGCGGCGCCAGCCGGGCGGCGCTGGAGAGCACGGCGTAGGGGCCGGTCAGATCCAGCAGCTCAAAGCCGGGATAGACGACGAAGCACAGGGTCCGGACAGGGATGGAAGCGATCATGCCTCATCCTAGACCGGACCCGGCGCGGCCTTAAGTGACCAAAACGGTCAAATCGGGCCAATCTGCCTAGCGCGGGGCGCGCTTGGCGAGAATACGCTGCAAGGTGCGGCGGTGCATGTTCAGCCGGCGCGCCGTCTCGGACACATTGTGATTGCACAGCTCGAAGACGCGCTGGATGTGCTCCCACCGGACCCGGTCCGCGCTCATCGGGTTCTCCGGCGGCGCGGGTTTCGCGTCAGGCTGGGCGAGCAAGGCCTTCACCACGTCATCGGCGTCTGCGGGTTTGGCGAGATAGTCCACAGCGCCCGATTTCACCGCCGCAACGGCGGTCGCGATATTGCCATACCCGGTCAGCATGATGACGCGGCAGTCATCGCGGCTTTCGTGCAGGGTGCGCACCACGTCCAGGCCGTCCCCGTCATCCAGACGCAAATCCACCACGGCGAAGGCGGGGGGCGTCTTGCGGGCGATCACGATGGCCTCGGCGACCGTGCCGACCGCGCTGATCACGTCAAAGCCGCGGCTCTCCATGGCGCGCGACAGCCGATTCCGGAACGGCTCGTCATCGTCCACCAGCAGCAGCGTCTTGTCTTCAGGAAGGTCCAGTTCAGTGTGTTCGGTCACGGCCGACAGGCTCCTTTAACTGGGTCGGTTTGTTCAGGCCTAATCTCTACCCCCATTCTCCCCTCGTCTGCAAAGGTCGGATGGAAAGCAAGACAGCTCGACAATTCGGAAAATTTTAGTGCGAAAGGTCTGATGCGCCCACATCGCTCCGCGGTTCCGCCTCCAGCGGCGCACGGGGCAGGTTCAGCACCACGCGGGCGCCTCCCTGGGGGGCGTTGGTCAGGTCCACGCGACCGCCAATGCGTTCAATCAGGGTGACGGCGATGAAGACGCCCAGGCCCAGGCCGCCATAGCCGGGCTGGCCCCGGCGCGTGGTGACATAGGGTTCGCCAAGCTTGGCGAGAATGTCCGGCGGAAAGCCCGGCCCGTCATCCTGGACCACGATGGTCAGGCTGTCGCCGGTCCAGGCGCCGGTGATCTGGACTTCTGAGGTGGCGAAATCCACGGCGTTCTCGATGAAGTTGCCCAGGCCGTACAACAGCTCGGTCTGGCGCTTGAGCACGGGCGCGTCCGGCAGGTCGGGCGGCGGGGCCAGCTTGACCGTGATATGGGCGTCCAGGCCCTTGAGCGGGGCTGCGGCCTCCTCCATCAGCTCCTTGATGCCGATACGCTCATGCATCTTGTCCGCGGTGTTGTGCGACGATTGGGACAGGCGCTGCAGGATCTCGCGACAGCGCTGGGCCTGGGAAATGATGAGGTCGGCGTCCTCTCGCGCGATATCGTCCTGGGCGGCGCGCAGCATTTCCTTGGCGGTCAGCTGGATGGTGGCCAGCGGCGTGCCCAGCTCGTGTGCGGCGGCGGCGGCGAGCGCGCCCAGGGCCGACAGGCGTTGCTCGCGCGCCAGAACGCTTTGTGTCGCCGCCAGGGCCGCGCCCATGCGTTGCGCCTCGAACCCGACGCGCCAGGCATAGATGGCGGTGAAGGCGATGGCGATGGCCAGCGCCATCCAGATGCCGGCGCGATAGGTTGAGGGCAGGGTGACGCTTTGACCGTCCGCCCAGGGCAGGGGCAGATGCCAGATGCTCAGCGAGATCGAGCCGATGATGGCGATGGCCGCGAGAGTCAGCCACCAGCGCCCGGGCAGGGCGGAGACCGCGATCACCACCGGGCCCACCAGCATGACCGAGAAGGGGTTGGTGAGACCGCCCGTCAACGCCAGCAGAACCATCAGCTGGATGACGTCATAGGCAAGCTGCAGAAAGGCTTCCCAGTCCTTGGCGAAGCGCTGGGTTGGCATGGCGAGCGTCAGCCAGGCGTTGACCCAGGCGCTTGCGGCGATCACGGCGAGACACGCGCCAAGGGGCAGATCAAAGCCCAGCCCGTAGAAAACCACGATCACGGCGAGCGTCTGGCCGGCGACCGCCAGCCAACGCAGCAGGATCAGCGTGCGCAGTCGGACGCGGCCGAAGACGGGCGTCAGGTCAGGATCGGCGTCAAGCTCTGACCAGTCAGGTTCAATTTGGCTGTCACGCACGGTGTGGCTTCCCCCGAGGAGCGTCTTTAACGGTCAGCTGAGCGATGACCGCGCTTGCGGTCAACGAGACGAGATGACGCGCATGGTCGCGTCCGGCGATGCTGCACCGCGATATACGGGGCTCGCATCTGACACAAGAATGTCGTACCTCAGAGGGGATGATTGCGCTGCGCCGGCGCGCTCTCAACCTCAGGACTACACATGGACTTGAAAAATCGACCGATCTGGCTGTTTCCCGCCATTGCCGCCATTCTCGCAGGCGTCGCGGCGGTCGCCATCCTGACCCTCTCACCGGGCGCCGGGACAGGCGCGAACACCACCGGGGCGGCTCCGGTCCGCATGTCCGGCCAGGCCGATATCGGCGGGCCGTTCACACTGGTGGATCATACGGGCCGGACGGTGACGGAAGAGACCTTCGCAGGCCGTCCGACCCTGATCTATTTCGGTTTCACCTACTGCCCGGACATCTGCCCGACCTCGCTTCAGGTGATGGCGGCGGCTCTGGATCGTCTGACGCCTGAACAGCGCGCACAATTCCAGCCGCTCCTGATCACGGTGGATCCCGAACGCGACACCCCCGAGGCGCTGGCCGCCTATGTGCAGTCGCCGGCCTTCCCCGACAATCTGCTGGGCCTAACCGGCAGCGAAGAGCAGATCCGTGAGGCCGCCCGCGCCTATCGAGTCTATTACGCCCGTGTGGAGGATGACGGCACGCTGGCGGAATACACCATGGACCATTCCTCGCTCATCTATCTGATGGGGCGGAATGGCGAGTTTGTTGAAGTCTTTCCGCATCAGGCGACCCCGGATCAGATCGCCTCACGCCTTCAACAGTTTCTAGAGACTAATCCGGCATAATCGAATTGAGCTGACAGTGCTGCGGACGTCCCGGCGCTGAGGAGACAGGCTATGCTTTACTCTTTTCTGGAAATGAGCCGGGCCGCCATGCTGCCCTGGCGCGCCGCCGCGAACATGACCCGGCGATCGCTGCGCTCCCCGCTCAATCCGGCCTCTGACACGCTGGCGGGTCGCGCCACGGCCGCGGCCGCCGACCTGTTCGAGAGCCTGACGCGCTATTACGGCAAGCCCGACTGGGAGCTGAGCCCGACCCACGTCAATGACCAGCCGGTCGATATCGATATCGAGACCGTGTGGAGCAAGCCCTTCTGCTCGCTTCTGCACTTCAAACGGGATCGCAAGGCGCTCGCGAAAGCGCGCGGCGTGAAGGTGTCGGAGATCAAGGATCGGCCGGTGCTGATCGTGGCCCCGATGTCCGGTCACCACGCCACGCTGCTGCGCGGCACGGTCGAAGCCTTCCTGCCCGACCATGAAGTGTACATCACCGACTGGGTGGATGCGCGCAAGGTTTCGGTCGCCGAGGGCCGTTTCGATCTTGATGACTATGTGCTCTATGTGCGCGAGATGATCACGGCGCTGGGCTCGAACCCGCACGTGGTCGCGGTGTGTCAGCCCGGCCCGCCGACCCTGGCCGCCATCGCCCTGATGGCCGAGGACAAGGATCCGGCACGCCCCACCTCCATGACCTTCATGGGGTCGCCCATCGATGCGCGCAAATCGCCGACCGTGCCGAACAAGCTGGCCGAGGAACGCCCCTATGAGTGGTTCCGGGACAATCTGATCCAGACCGTGCCGCCGGTGTATCCGGGCGCCATGCGCCGGGTCTATCCGGGCTTCCTGCAGCTGACCGGCTTCATCAACATGAATTTCGAGCGCCATGTGGACGCCCACTGGAACTTCTTCCAGCACATGGTGTCCGGCGATGGCGACAGTGCGGACCGTCACCGCGAATTCTATGACGAGTATCTCTCGGTGATGGATCTGACCGAGGAATTCTACCTGCAGACCATCGAGGACGTGTTCCAGAAGCACAAGCTGGCGCTGGGCGAGATGACGGTGGAGGGTCGCCTGGTGCGTCCGGAAACCATCACCGATGTGGCGCTTCTCACCGTTGAGGGCGAGAACGACGACATTTCAGGCATTGGCCAGACCCAGGCCGCGCACACGCTGTGCTCGAGCCTGCCGGAAGACCTGCGGCTGGACCATATCCAGCCCGGCGTCGGCCATTACGGCGTCTTCAACGGCCGGCGGTTCCGCGAGGAGATCGCACCGAAGATGAAGGCGTTCATGGCCGAGCACGACGCCCGGCGAGCGAAAAACGGCTAGGCCCTATTCGCCGTCGTTTCCGGCCTCGGCCGGTTCATGCGTGATGGTCAGGCCCAGCGTGTCGGCGTCCGGCGCCGGGTAATCGGCGAAGGCGGCGGCTGAAACCGGCGCCGCCGGGTCCAGCTCGATGGTCAGAACCCCGCCTGCATTGATGAAGCCGTCAATGGCGCCGGCCGCCTGTTGCAACACGCCGGCCGGCATCTGCGCGCCTGCGAAGGCCAGCCCCATGCGCGCCATGGCGCCCAGCTGGACCCGCGCCTGCGCTTCGCTGACGCCCGATTGGCGGGCCATCTGTGCAGTGACGCGATCCATCAGGGACTGGTCGGCGAGTTCCAGGCGGACATGGTGGATCATCAGCGGCGCCAGAATGCGCGCCGCGTCCTTGTCCATCTCGCCTGCGGCCTGTTCGGCAAGCGCCGAAGACGCCGCGAGGCCGGTCAGTTCCTGATCAAAGGTCAGAGTCAGCCCGTCCTCGAGCCGGATATAGGTGTCGCCTTCCGTCCAGGCCCGGTCCTCGGCCGGGTCATAGCGGGTCTCCCCGGCGGCGCTCAGAACGATCTCGTCATAGCCCAGAAGCTCGAAACTCTGTCGGATGCGGGGGCTCTGGGGATGAGAGGCGGCGGGGGCGATGCGCAGCTCGGGCAGGGCCAGGCTGGAGCTCATGATCGAGCCGGCCCGCTCCTGAACGCGGGCGCTCAGTTCGGGCAGGGTGATGAACACGCCGCCTGCTTCCAGCTCCATGCCGCGCAGGTCGATCATCTCGTAAGGCGCCGCGCCGGGCGACATCAGCGCCGCGCCGAAAGGAGAGCCGGTCTCCAATCCGTCCAGTTTCACGCCGGAGGCTTCCAGAAAGGCGACGCTCATCGCCATCGGCTGGCCCTGTTCGTCCACACCCTCCATGGCGTAATTGGCGAATTCGACTGATCCCAGCCGTTCATCCTGTGCGAAGTCGGACAGGCGGACGCTGTCCGCGCTCAGGCTGACGGTCAGGTCCGGGGCGTCATTGATCTGCATCACCGGCGCGACTAGTTCGAGGCTGGAGAACCCGTATCCATCCTTGAGATCGGAAAGGTCGTCCAGATCCGTATCGCCGCGCAGGACGCCGGCGATGGCGCGCGCGAGCTCGGGGCTTGGCTCGGACAGGCCCAGCATGGCGGCGCGCATGGCCCCGCTCGGCGCTTCAATCGCCAGGGTTTCAAGATCCAGCCCCGTGAAGAAAGGCTGGCCGTCCCGGAGTTGCGGCCCGGTCAGCACCAGTGCGTCAGCGCGCATCCGGCCGTTCTCCAGATCCATGGCGAAATCTGTGAAGACATAGCCGCCCCGCTCGAAACGGCGTTCGCTCCAGCTGGCGCGCCCCGGGCTCTCGAGACCGAATGCGGCGAGCGCGGTTTCGGCCTGAGCCTCAGTGACGGGGCGGTCATGGCGCGCGTCCTGACGTGCAGACTCCCCCGCATCCGGGCCACAGGCGGCAAGGCCCAGTCCGAGGGCTAGCGCGAATGCGAGCGGGGCGCGGCGGGAGAGAACGGCCATGATCGATCCTTGTGAGAGCAGTGTGGGCGCAAGCCTATCCCAAGGCGCGCGTCAAACCCAGCACAGTCCGCTCATGCGTTGGCCGAAAAGGACGTTATTGCGCGCCGCCGATCCGGCCCAGAAGATCGGCGATGGGATCGCTCTCTTCGTCCTGAGGGGCGTCTTCCGGCTCGCCGGGCTCTGTCGTCTCTGGCGCTGACGGAGCTTCGGGCGGGTTCAGCAGGTTGGCGATGGGATCATCCTCGCGTGGCGCGTCCGCCAGCAAGGCGTCGAGCCCGCGCGGGGGGACGGGCGCCGCGCTCATGAAGGCGGAGAAGACCCGGGCCGGTCCTGCGCCGCCGACGGCGCTATCGGTGGCGGTGTAATCGTCATTGCCCATCCAGACGACCGCTGCGAGACCGTCCATCCAGCCCGCAAACCAGGCGTCGCGATTGTCATTGGTCGTGCCGGTCTTGCCGCGCACCAGCCGACCATCCACCTGGGCGCCGCGCGCCGTGCCATAGCTGACGGCGGCGTCAAACAGTCCGTCCATCTGGCGCAGGATGCGGTCCGCCAGCACCCGCTCGCCCAGCACCGGTTCATGCTCGAACAGCATGACGCCCTCCGCTGTGCGCACCGAGAGGATGGCGTAGGCGTCGGCGCGGCGTCCGCCATTCATGAAGGGCAGATAGGACTGACCCAGTTCCAGCGGGGTGACTTCATACGCCCCCAGGGACAGCGCATGGGTGTTCTGAAGCGGGCTCTCGATCCCCAGGCGCTGGGCGGTGCGCATCACCCAGCCCCGACCGGTGGCTTCTGCGACCTGGACCGCAATGACGTTGGAGGATCGGGCGAAAGCGCGTTCCAGCGTCATCTCGCCCTCATAGCGGTCGCCATAATTCTGCGGCGCCCAGTCACCATAGGCGATCGGCGCATCCATGAAGACGTCATCAGGGCCGAGCCCGCCCTCGAAGGCGGCGGCGTAGACAAACGGCTTGAAGGCCGAACCGGGCTGGCGTCGCGCGTTCACGGCGCGGTTGAAGGGCGCCTGCGCGTAGTCATGCCCGCCGACCATGGCGCGCACCCCGCCCTGGCTGTCAAGCGCAATGAGCGCGCCTTCGGTGGCGCCGCGAGCCCAGTCCGGGGTTTCAAGACCCAGGCTGAGCGCGGATTCCGCGGCGCGCTGGGCGTCCACATCCAGCGTGGTGCGAACAATCAGATCGCCCTGATGCCCGGGCGCCATCTCGCGCACCTGGGTCATCACCCAGTCGGCGAACCAGCCGGCCCCGGGGCTGGAGCTGCCGCGCGACACCCGGATCGGGGTCGAGGCGGCGGCGATGCGCTCGTCCTGGCTGATCCGGCCGGTGGCGTACATCAGGTCCAGCACCACCGTGGCGCGGACCGAGGCGCGGCGGGCGTCATTGGTGGGGGCGTAACGCGAGGGCGCTTTCAGCAGCCCCGCCAGAAGCGCCGCTTCGCCAATGCTCAGCTCGTCGGCGGGCTTGGAGAAATAGCGCCGCGAGGCGGCTTCGGCCCCCCAGGCGCCGGCGCCGAAATAGACCCGGTTGAGATAGAGGGCGAGGATTTCGTCCTTGGTGAACCGGTTCTCGAGCCACAGCGCCAGCAACACTTCCTGCGCCTTGCGCCGATAGGTGCGCTCGGGGCTCAGGAACAGGTTCTTGGCGAGCTGCTGGGTGATCGTGGAGCCGCCCTGAACCACGCGTCCTGCGCGGATATTGGACATCATCGCCCGGGCTGTGCCGATGAGATCGATGCCGAAATGGCTGTAAAAGCGCCGGTCCTCGACGGCAATGACGGCGTCCGCAAGGTTCTGGGGCAAGGCGTCGGCGGTGATGACGGCGCTGGTGGACTGGCCGCGGCGGGCGATGGTGCGGCCTTCGCGATCCAGGAGCACCACTTCGCCCGTATGGGGCGCCGGCGCGATGGCGCTGAGATCGGGCAGGGTGCGCGCCAGATGCACCACGCCGCCAATGGTCAGAAGGCCGCCGATGATCACCGTGATGACCATTGCGCGCAGCCAGACCGGCATGGAGCCGGATTTGCGTCGGGATTTGCGCGAAGATCGGGTCATCGGGGCGTCCGCAGTGAATAGACCCGCCTTTCATGCCGGAACCGTCGTTAAGGTCGCGTGAACTATAAAAGCATGGCTCTGTGCTTGCGCTCGCCTGACAAGCAGGGGAAGGTGGCGAGGCCGCAAAGGGGAGCCGTCATGACCATTCGCCGTATCATCCGCGCCGTCGCGCCGCTCATCGTGCTTGTCGCGCTGTCGGGCTGCGCTGCGTTTCCTTCGGGCGACTCCACCTGTACCGGTCAGGGTCCCAATTCGGCCAGCTGGCCCTATTGCGCGCCGTCAGAGCCGGGCGGTCCGGGCCCGGTGGACGATCCCATTGATCCGACGGGGCGCGGCGTGCGCGGCTAGTCGCTCCGCGCCGTCACGAAAACATCACTCAGAATTGTCGCGGGCATGAGTAAAGTCCGTCCCCACACCTTTGTCCGGTATGGGGGATAACCATGACCCGTTTCGCGTCCTTGCTGTTGATTGCGCCGCTTCTGGCCGCCGCCTGTTCGCCGTCCGAAGCGCCCGGCGAGGCCCGGGAGGCCGAAACTCCGGTCCCGCAATGGCGCACGCTGGACGGTCAGCCGCCTCTGGTGATCGCCCATCGCGGCGCGTCCGGTCTTCGTCCCGAACACAGTCAGGCCGCCTATCAGCTGGCGCTGGATCTGGGCGCGGACGTGATCGAGCCTGATCTCGTGATGTCCGCGGACGGCGTTCTGATCGTGCGCCATGACCCCTATCTGTCCCATTCGACCGATATCGCCAACCGGCCCGAATTCGCAGACCGCCGGGTCGAGATGATGGGGCATGAGGACTGGTGGATCCCGACCTTCACCGCGGCTGAGCTGACGACCCTGACCGCCCGCCAGACCATGGAGGATCGCGATCAGTCCTATAACGGGCAGTTCCCGGTGCTGACCTTTGACCAGTTTCTCGATTTCGTGGCGGCGGAAGAAGAGCGCTGCGCCTGTGAAATCGCCATTGAGCCGGAAGTGAAATATCCCGCCGAGCTGACGGCCATGGGCCTTGATCCGCTGCCGACCCTGATTGCGTCCCTTGAGGCGCATGATCTCAACCGCGCCGATGCGCCAGTGGTCATCCAGTCCTTTGATGCGGACTTCCTTGAGCGCCTGAACGCAGAGTCAGACGTGCGACTGGCCATGCTCTACGCCGGGCCCGACGCCGAGGGCGCGAATGCCGGCGGACGCAGCCTGGAGGAGATTGCGCAATTTGCCGACGGTGTGGGCGCCTACAAGACCCTTCTCTTCACTCCTGAGGGGGAGAGCACGGGCTTTGTGGCGCAGGCGCATGATCTGGGCCTGGCTGTCCATGTCTGGACCGTGCGCGATGATCGCGAGCCGGTGGTCGGCGGCAGCGTGCAGGACGAGCTGCGCGCGCTCTATGCCGAGGGCGTGGACGGCGTCTTCGCCGATTTCCCCGGCACCGCCGTGGCGGTGCGCGACCAGATGGCCGCCGAGTAGCTTGGGCTGAACGGGGTCGGGGTCACACGCTCCGGCCCGTTGGCGCAGGACACCGAGCCCAACGGGCTCGCAAGCGCAAAGCGCGCCCGCAGCGTAAGCGAGGATCAGCCCGCAGGGTCCAACTAAAAACCACAACAAAAAGCGCCCGCCGGATAGCTCCGGCGGGCGTTATCTTGTCACCTGAGTGAAGGAAGAAGGGCTTAGCCTTCTTTCTTCTTGCCGCGCGGCTCGATGCCGCGACCGGTGGTGCGCTCGGCGATACGCGCGGACTTACCGCGGCGGTCACGCAGATAGTACAGCTTGGCGCGGCGCACTTTACCCTTGCGCTTGACCTCGATGGACTCGATCAGCGGGCTGTGGACCGGCCAGACGCGCTCGACGCCTTCGCCGAAGCTGATCTTGCGCACGGTGAAGTTCTCGTTCAGGCCGCCGCCGGAGCGGGCGATGCAGACGCCTTCGAAACGCTGGACGCGCTGGCGGTCGCCTTCGCGGATCCACACGTTCACGGTCAGCGTGTCACCCGGGGAGAATTCCGGGATCTTCTTGTCGCCGAGCACGCGGACGGCTTCTTCCTGCTCGAGCTGTTGGATCAGGTTCATGGCTCTTCTCCTTGACGCCGCTGATATCTCGTCCAGAGATCGGGTCGGCGCAGTCGCGTTATGTGTTCGGCCTGTTCCTTACGCCACCGGGCGATCCGGCCATGATCGCCTGACAGCAAAACGTCCGGGATTTCGTGCCCTTCCCATTCACGCGGTCGCGTGTAGTGGGGGTATTCGAGCAGATCACCCTCAAAACTCTCGTCTTCGGTGCTCTCGAGCTTGCCGAGAACGCCGGGGATCAGCCGCACACAGGCCTCGATGAGGACCATGGCGGGGGCTTCCCCCCCGGCGAGCACGGCGTCGCCGACACTCACCTCGTCCATGCCGCGCGCTTCGATGACCCGTTGGTCGAGACCCTCGAAGCGGCCGCAAAAGACAATAACGCCCGGACCCGCCGCCCACTCCCGGACCATGGTCTGGGAGAGCGGCTTGCCGCGAGGCGTCAGATAGATCAACGGCCGTCCATCCCTTGGAAGACTGTCGATCGCCGCTGCCGCTACATCGGGGCGCAGCACCATTCCTGGGCCGCCGCCAGCCGGCGTGTCGTCAACGGAGGCGTGCTTATGACGGGAAAACGACCGGATGTCCACCGTTTCAAGCGCCCAGAGTCCGTTCTTTCTTGCAGTCTCCAGCAAGGAGACCCCAAGCGGACCCGGAAAAGCGTCCGGATAGAGGGTGAGCACCGAGGCGTTAAACGTCATGGCGCGCGCTTATGGGGCGCCAAGGCCTGCGACGCAAGGACAGATGGGAGTCCCAGCGGCAAGGGGTAGCCGCGAACTTATCCGCCCCCTCTGAAAGTCGAGCCATACTTCCTCCCGTTCCTCCCATGACGGGCGGCCGGCGCGTTCAGGCTGGGAGGGGCGGGATGTCCCGAGGACAGAGGCCGTAACGCAGCCTCTGCCGAAAAGGCGGGCAATCACCGGGCGGTCCAGGGCAGCGGTGTCTGATGAGACGGTGACTGCACCGGCGGCGCGACAGCGCAGAAGTCTCCGGACGGTGATCCCGACAAGTCATCTCAAGCGCGGGAGCCGGGTCCGGTTCTTAAACTGCACATCTTCAACACGAGACGACCCGCTCTCGCGCGACCCGTCTTATGCTTTCCCCTGCGTTGGCGCGCGGGGCTGGTGGTGCATGGGGCCCCGGGTCGAGCCCGGAATGACGATGTCTCGAGACGGCAGATGAATTGCTGGGCGAGCAATGCGAAGACCGGGACCTTTTCCGCGTGAAGCGCCTTATCCTGCACGAGGCCCCCGGCCCTGCGCTGCGCTTGGCCTGGGTTTCAGAAGCTATTCGCCGTCCTTTTCATCGCCTTCGATGACTTCGGGCGGATTGGCGACGAGCTTGCCCGCTTTCAGGTCCACATGGGGGGCGGCGTCCTTGGTGAAGGGCAGGAACCAGACCCCGTCCGGGCCGGAGATTTCCAGAAGATCGCCCGCTCCGAAATCCTGCACGGACTTGATCTTGCCAAGCGTCTCGCCCTCAAGGTTCTCGACATTGAGGCCAATGAGGTCGGAATAATAGAACTCGTCCTCGTCGAGCTCGGGCAGGTTGCTGTGGGGCACATGCAAGAGCGTGCCCTTCATCGCCTGCACCTGCTCGCGGGTGAGGGTTTCCTTCAGCCGTACGATCACCGTGCCATTGGGGCCGGGCTTGGCCTGGGTGGGGGTGAGGATCACCGCGCCGGATTTGTCCAGGAAGGGGCCATAGCTGCACACTTGGGCAGCGTCGCCGAACGGCTTGAGCTTGGCGTCCCCGCGCACCCCGTGGGCGCCCGCGACAGCGGCGATGACGACAAGCTCTTCTTTGGGTGCGGGCATGGCGGGATCCTTTTCTGCGCTCTCTGTGCCCAAAGATGGCCCAAGGCTCAAGATCGTCGCTGCGCGCGGCCTCTGTCTTAGTGGAGATTTGAAAATTTTGATGTAATGACTTCGAGCGTCTTTATGCGTTGGCTCGCCTCCTCAAAAGGACGTTCGGATCCGTCAGGGTGAGGGGGCGTTGGGTAATGAATAGGGCTCTGGTTGTAAGTCTTGCAGGTCTTGTGGCCTTGAGCGGCTGTGAAACCGCGTCACTGACCAGTCAGTATGCGTTTCCCGAGGAAGGCCGCGCCTATCATTACGGCAATTTCTGCGGTCCGGGGGTTCCGGAACGGGTCAGTGAGGACTCGGCGCTTCAGCTTGAGGTGCTCAACACGCTGGTTCCGGTGGACGGCATTGACGCCATCTGCCGCGCCCATGACGTCTGCTATGAAACCCATGGCCGCGACCATCCCGGCTGTGATTACGCGATGGTGGGCGCTCTGAGCTATTTCTCCGAAGCGTCCGTGCCCGAAGGCCTGTTCGCCATGACCAGCGATGAGGAGGATGCCTGCATTAACCTCGCTCATGAAATCCAGACGCCGTTTCACACCAAGTTCGCCTTCGGGCGGGGTCTGGAGAACCGGGCGCGTCTGGAGCGCACGGATGCCGAGACGGAAGCCTATGAGCGGCTTCAGGCGCAGAACAATACGGATACGATCCTGGCCTTCTTTGGCAATGATGACGCCCAGCGTGCGCTCGATGAACGCCTTGATACCCGATCCATCGGGGAGGTGAGCGGGCTCAGGAACTCGCTGGAGACCGCCGCCTTCACCGCCCTGTCGCGGATGCTGACGGGTTTTCCCGACACGCCGGGGACCTGCAATGCGGTTCCCGTTCAGGCCCTGCAGTCCAGCTTCACCTGCCATTTTGACCATTTTGAAGAGCGCATGGTCAGCTCTCGCGGCGATCTTGAGGCCGTCAATCTGGAGCGCATGTCGATGAATGGCTGTAACACGGTCAAGCGGATCACTCCCTAGGGCATGCCGCCCTGGAAGGCTTCGGTCTCGCCCGCGCTCACTTCGTAAAGCGTGACGGGGGCGCGGCAGCCGGGCTGGGCGCATTGAAGCGCGGTTTCCACCTCATCCAGATGGGCGTGGGCCAGCGCGCGGCGGGCCAGCAATTCCTGCACGGTGTAATAGCGCGCCGCGCTGCAGGCGGTGCAAAAGGCCTCGAGCCGGCTGTGCGGGTCGAGATCGTCAAGGCGCAGTTCGGTTTTCCAGGTCATCACCAGAAGTCCTCGGCATAGGGAATGCGTGTGAAAGCGATCTTGCCGCCGGCATAGCCGCCGGGCGGCGGGGTCCAGACGCCCTGGGTCACCAGCGACTTGGCGTAGCGGCTATTGATGGAGTCGATGGCGTCCTGCAGGGCGTCGCGGCGGGCGCGATCCTCGGGCTTGTCGTCAATCAGCCAGTCAGTCTGGGTGACGCCGGGATCATCAAGATCGGCCAGATACATGCCGGCCCGCATGGGGCGGGCGCGCGGGTCCGCCCGCTGGGCGGCGGCCCACAGCGTGTCGAGCGCCTTGAGGCAATCGCGATCGGTGCGGGCGCTGTGCAGGGGCAATTCCCCGCTCCACCCGCCCTCGATATGGCGCAGCCACAAACCCATGCGCCCGGCGGTGCGGCCGTCCCGGCGCATGCGGCGGGCGGCCTTCACCGTCAGCAATCGCGCGCAGTCATAGGCGCTGGGCCAGGTGCGGTGGCTGGGCGGCAGCACGCGGCCATGGCCATACATGCGCCGCTTGGCGGGCTCGGCCTGGACCGCATAGCCGTGTAGGGCGTACCAGAAGCGCTCGCCCGCCACATTGCGCCACAGGGCGCGCATCTGCTTGGGCTGCAGCGCCCAGAGCGCCTTCATGTCCGCCACGCCCGCCTTCAGAAGGCGCTTGCGCATGGAGGAGCCAATGCCCGGCGCTTCGTCGAGCGGACGTTTGAGCAAGGGCCCCGGCAAATCCTCGGGCCGCCAGATGGTCAAACCGTCTGGTTTACCCAGCTTGCAGGCCATCTTGGCGAGGAAGCGATTGGGCGCCATGCCGATCGAGCAGGTGACGACGCCGTCGGTCTGCGCCGCGATGCGCGCCTTGATGGCGTTCGAGACGCCTTCAGGGTCGGCGATGGCGCGGCCGTCGAGCGGGCAGGTCAGCTCATCAATGGATTTCACCGCGCCAATGGGCAGCACGGCCCGGATCTCGGCGATCATCAGGGCGTGCATGCGGCGATAGAGATCCGGCTTCTGATCCACCAGGATCATGTCGGGCACCGCCTCGCGCGCCTCACGCACGGTCATCACCGAGCTTGCGCCCTTCGCCTTGGCTTCCTTGGAGGCGGCGATGATGCAGGTATTGCGCGCGCCCTGCATGGGGATCACCCCGACAGGGCGGCCACGCAGGCGCGGATCGGCGTATTGCTCGACGCTCGCAAAGAAGCTGTCAAAGTCGAGATAGAGCTGCTCGATGGTCTCTGGCTTGCGCATGGTTCGTGTTCCGCAGGCGGCTGTCCGCTACAGAACAAAACTAGAACAAATGCGTTCACCGGGAAAGCGGGAAGAGTCAGATCGCGGCGTGAATCCCTGACTCCAGATGTGAAAAACCCCGCCGCGTTTCCACGGCGGGGTTGATCAAATGCCGGAAGCAAAAGGTCTTATTCAGACGCTTCTTCAGCAGCTTCTTCGGCCGGGGCTTCTTCAGCCGGAGCCGCAGCGGCTTCAGCTTCAGCCGCCTTCTTGGCTTCTTCTTTTTCAGCGCGTTCAGCAGCGCGCTCTTTGGCTTTCTCGCCCGGCTCGCCCTTTTTCGGGTTGTTGCCGTGGGTCCATTCATAGACGCCAGCGTCTTTCAGGAAGCGCGCGACGCGGTCAGACGGCTGGGCGCCTTTCTTGATCCACTCGGCGGCTTTCTCGGTGTCCACGGAGATGCGGTTCTCGTGGTCTTTCGGCAGCATCGGGTTGTAGTGGCCGATCTTCTCGATGAAGCGGCCATCGCGCGGCATGCGGGAATCGGTGACGACGATGCGGTAGTACGGACGCTTCTTGGCGCCGCCGCGGGCGAGACGAATTTTAACAGACATGGTTGTGGTCCTTTGAGGTCATTTTTTCTTCGAGAGGCCGAGCGGTAGGCCATCCGGCCCCAGGGGTCCGCCAATGCCTGGCAGGCCCTGTTTGCCTGGGCCGCCCAGCCCCGGCAGGTCTGCGCCCTTGGGCGCTTGTCCCTTGAGAAGATCGGACGCCGCATCGCCGAGGCCGGGGGGCATTCCGCCACCCATGCCGGCCATGCCGCCGCCCATACCCGGCATTCCGGGCATGCCGGGGAAACCCCCTTTTTTGCCCTTCTTGCCCATCTTCTTCATCATGTCCGCCATCTGGCGGTGCATTTTCAAAAGCTTGTTCACCTCCGGCACCTCAACGCCCGAGCCGAGCGCGATGCGGCGCTTGCGGCTGGCCTTGAGCAGATCCGGTTTGGCGCGCTCTTCCTTGGTCATCGACAGGATGATCGCTTCCTGGCGCTTGAGCATCTTGTCGTCAAAGCCGGCATTGGCCATCTGGGCCTTCGCCGCCTTGTTCATGCCCGGCAGGAAGCCCATCAGCCCTGCAACGCCGCCCATTTTCTGAAGCTGGCGCAACTGGTCGGCCATGTCGTCGAGATCGAACTTGCCCTTCGCCATTTTCTTGGCGAGGCGTTCGGCTTTCTCGTGATCGACCTCGGCGGCGGCTTTCTCCACCAGCGAGACGATGTCGCCGCGCCCGAGGATGCGGCCGGCAAGGCGCTTGGCGTCAAAGGCGTCCAGGCCATCAACCTTTTCAGAGACGCCGAGGAACTTGATCGGCAGGCCCGTGACCCAACGCATGGACAGCGCGGCGCCGCCGCGGCCATCGCCATCCATCCGGGTCAGCACCAGGCCGGTCAGCTTCAAACGCTCGTCAAAGCGCTTGGCGGTCTCCACCGCATCCTGACCGGTCAGGGAGTCCGCCACCAGAAGGGTTTCACGCGGCCGCGCCACTTCGGCGATCTTGGCGGCCTCGCCCATCATCTCTTCATCGATGGAGGTACGGCCCGCAGTATCCAGGATCACCACGTCATAGCCCTGAAGGCGACCCGCGCTCATGGCGCGCTTGGCGATCTCGACGGCGGACTGGCCGGCCACGATCGGCAGGCAGGCGACGCCGGCCTTCTCGGCCATCTGCGCCAATTGCTCCATCGCCGCCGGACGGCGGGTGTCGAGCGAGGCGACGAGGACTTTCTTCTTCTCGCGCTCGGAAATGCGCTTGGCGAGCTTGGCGGTGGTGGTGGTTTTACCCGAGCCCTGAAGACCCGCCATCAGGATCGCCACAGGCGGTTCGCCGGTAAGGGTCAGGCCTTCGGGTTCGCCCTCGCCGCCCAACAGCTCCACCAGACCGTCATGGACGATCTTGATGACCTGCTGGCCGGGGCTGACCGAGCGGATGACCTCTTCGCCGATCGCCTTTTCGCGGACCTTCGCAGTGAAATCCTTCACCGCCGGCAGGGCGACGTCGGCCTCCAGCAGCGCCACGCGGATTTCGCGCAGCGCGGCGTCCACATCCTTTTCCGAGAGCGCGCCGCGCCCGGTCAGGCTGTCAAAGACGCCGGAAAGCCGTTCTGAAAGTGAGTCGAACATGTGTTCGCCTGCCCTGGTCCGCTTCTGGTCACACCCAACAAGGTGTGTGTCAAACGCGCACGCCGCAACCGCCCCACTGGACGAGCCTTCGTCGAGCGGGGGACCTCGCCCGCCTCCAGGCGTTCACTCCTGATCAATGCAGGACGCCGTGTGCGGGTAAGGCAAGCGGAGAGACGCTTGCATGAAGCGTGGGCGTTTACGCGGGGGGGCGGGAAGAGTCAAGGGTGGGGGGATTCGCTAGGCGAGCTTTTGGAAGCCTTTTGTCTTCATGAACCGCATTCTGTGTTCGAGACTCTCGATGAAGTCTGAAGGATCGAGAATGCAGTTGCTTGCTCCGAAAAGAGCTACCGCTTCACCCCCTCCTCACAGCTCCGCCGCCGCCTGAGCTAGCCAAACGGATGCGCCCGCACCGCGGTCTCGCACACCGCCATGTCGGGATGGGGTTGGGCGCGCTGATAGAGCTGATCCATGCGGGGCGGGCGCAGGAAGCACCCCGCCTCGTCATAGCGCCCGGCATAAAGCTGGCCGGTCGCTTCCAGATGATGGGTGAAGATTAGCGACAGGCTGGCTTCGAGATATTGCTGGTCGAGATGGGCGGTCAAATCCATGAGATCATCAGGTTCTTCACCTGTCACGATCCAGCGCAGATAGCGCCAGCGCACGCTGTCGACCGCTTCGGGCGGGTCGAGTGCGCGCATGCTGTAACTGCCGTCTGCGACCGCAATCTCACAGTCGATGGCGTCCAGGTTTCCCATAAGCGCGTCTTGCCGCACGGCTTCAAGATCAGGCTCCAGCGTCCCGCAGGCGTCTAGTATCCGCTGTTCATGCGGCTCCAGCGGGGTGCAGGCGGCCAGAGCCAGCAGCCCAAGAAGAAGTGAGAAAAACTCGCGCATCGGGCGAGTTTATGGGGCGCTCAAAATCCCTGCAAGGACAAACCCTGACCTTCCCAAAGCGCCCGCCATCCCCTACCTGTCAGGCCATCGATCCCGCCTCTGCCCGAAAGGCTTCCCATGCTGACGATTGCTTTCCAGATGGATCCCATCACCGCCGTCAATGTGAACGCGGACTCCACCTTTGACATTGCGCTGGAGGCCTTTGGGCGCGGCCATGAGATCTGGGTGTATGAGCCCAAGGATCTCAGCCTTGAGAACGGCAAGGTGCGCGCGACGGCGCAGCGGGTGAAGACGCTGCAGCGGGTGCAGGGCGAGCATGTCACCCTGGCCGAGCCCGAAGTGCTGGACCTGCATACGGTGGATGCGGTCTTCCTGCGTCAGGATCCGCCCTTTGACATGAGCTATATCACCACCACCCACATGCTCGAGCATCTCATGCCCGAGGTGCTGGTGGTCAATGATCCGCGCCATGTGCGCGACACGCCCGAAAAGCTGTTCGTCACCACGTTTGAAGGCGTGATGCCGCCGACCCTGATCACCAGCTCGGAAGCGGAGATCCGCGACTTCTTCGAGCGCCATGATCGCGACATCATCGTCAAGCCGCTGTTCGGCAATGGCGGGGCGGGCGTGTTCCGCATCCGCGACAGCGCGGAAAACATCGCCTCGCTGGTGGAGCTGTTCGGTCAGACCAGCCGTGATCCGCTGATGGCGCAGGCCTTTGTTCCGGACGTTCGCAATGGCGACAAGCGGGTGATCCTAGTGGATGGCGAGCCCGTGGGCGCGATCAACCGCGTGCCCGCCGAGGGCGAAGTGCGCGCCAACATGCATGTGGGCGGCAAGGCCATCCAGTCCGACCTGACCGAGCGCGATCTCGAGATCTGCCGCATCATCGGGCCGGAGCTGAAGCGTCGTGGCCTCGTCTTTGTGGGCATTGACGTGATCGGAGACTACCTCACCGAGATCAACGTCACCTCCCCTACCGGCATTCAGGAATTGCGCCGCTTTTCCGGCGTGGATGTGTCGGCGCTGCTGATTGACTGGGTCGAAGCCAAGCGGGGGTAGGCGCGACATGATCGATACCGATACCCTGCATCTGCAATGGGCGCTGAGCTATCCCTTCCCGCGTCCGCAAACGCCCTTCATCTTTCTGGATGGCGCGACCTGGCCCTTGATGCAGACCCAGGGCGGGTTCGGCGACTGGATCATTGATCACGCCAAGGGGCCGATGCGCATGGCGTCCGCGCTGGGCGAACAGCGCCTCGCCGAGTTTGAGCGCGGCGCCTATCACGCCGTGGCGGCGGTGGGGTCGAACGCCGCGCCCGCGCAATTGCGCCGCAAATTCCGCGACCATCTCGATGATGTCGCCATTCCGGTCATACAGATCAGCGTGCCGGATCATGTGGTCGCCTACGCCAACCGCATCGCCGTCTATGGCTCGATCCCGGCCACGCTGGTGGAGCGCCCTGGCGGCTCGGTGCGGGTTTGGGCGACGCTTCTGACCGAACGCGACTACGCCATCATGAACGGCACCGAGGATCGCGGTGAGATCTATGACGGCGTGCCGATCAGCCCGATCCATGTGCCGGAAGCCATCGAGAAGCCGTTCGAGGCCTATGCCTGCCTGACAGGCTCTCTGCCCCTGCGCGTTTCCGCCTTCCCCTCCGAAGGCTGCGGCTGGCCCGTGGGCGGTCAG
The DNA here is from genome assembly GCF_000152745.1 of Oceanicaulis sp. HTCC2633. Classification (GTDB taxonomy): domain Bacteria; phylum Pseudomonadota; class Alphaproteobacteria; order Caulobacterales; family Maricaulaceae; genus Oceanicaulis. The sequence goes on along the minus strand of NZ_CH672428.1, from coordinate 1,942,799 downwards.
TGGGAAGCCCAGTCGGCGGCTATTCGTGCGCTGGAGCTTGATCTGTCGGTGGATCATTTCGTGCTGGAAAACACTGCCGATCCCGATCTGCGGCTGGCCCGTGATCTGGCGCTGTCCAAGGTGCGTTAGGTCTCCCTCTCGGTCCGTAGGCCGAGCGGTGCGTGTATTCCAGAACGTGAAACCCCGGCCAAGCGCAGCGCCGGGCCGGGGTCTCTGTCAGGATAGGGTGCTGTTAGCGGAGGGAGGTCCCGGGTTTTCGCTGACGCTCGCCCGGGATTTCAATCGCTTTTGAAAACCAACCTTTCCCCCTTCGAAGGGGGAGAGGGGGAAGTCAGCCCTACTTCTTCAGCCAGCCCTTGTTGACCACTACTTCAGCGATCTGGACGGCGTTCAGGGCTGCGCCCTTGCGCAGATTGTCGGACACGATCCACATGGCGAGACCGTTCTCGACCGTGGGGTCGTTGCGGATGCGGCTGACGAAGGTGGCGAACTCACCGACGCTTTCCACCGGGGTGACGAATTGCGGTTCGTCCTCATCCGCGCGGTCGATCACCATCAGGCCCGGCGCTTCGCGCAGCAGGTTGCGGGCGTCCTCGGCGGAGAGTTCCTTCTCCAGTTCCAGATGCGCGGCGACGCAATGGCCGACAAACACCGGCACGCGGGCGCAGGTGGCGAAGAGCTTGATCTTGGGGTCGAGGATTTTCTTGGTCTCGACCGTCATCTTCCACTCTTCCTTGGTCGCGCCGTCCTCCATGAAGACGTCGATTTTCGGGATGACGTTGAAGGCGATCTGCTTGGGGAAGACTTCGGGCTCGATCGGGTCGTTGACGTAGATCGCCTTGGTCTGGTTCCACAGCTCGTCCATGGCCTCGCGACCGCCGCCAGAGGTGGACTGATAGGTGGAACAGTTCGCCCGGATGATCCCCGCCGCATCATGGATGGGTTTCAGCGCCACCACGGTCTGGATGGTGGAGCAATTGGGGTTGGCGATGATGTTCTTCTTCGGGCGTTCGTTGAGCGTGTCCGGGTTCACTTCGGGCACGACCAGCGGCACGTCCGGATCCATGCGCCAGGCGCTGGAATTGTCGATCACGAGCGCGCCGGCCTTGGCGATCTTCGGCGACATCTCGCGCGACACATCCCCGCCCGCACTCATCAGCACGATGTCGACGGTGGAATAGTCGAACGTGTCCGCGTCCTTGATGGTCAGGGTCTTGTCGCCATAGGAGACTTCGCGGCCCACGGATTTGCGGCTCGCGAGCGCGTAGACGGTTTCGGCGGGGAAGAGGCGTTCCTCGAGGATGGTCAGCATTTCCTGACCGACAGCGCCCGTGGCGCCCAGAACGGCGACGTTGAGACCCATGGATCTCTCCTTCAGATGATATTGCTCTGCACAATGACGCAGGCTCAGACAAAGAAAAACCCCCGGGGCCGGTCTGGCCCCGGGGGTTTTCACACCGGATCGACCAGACCTTAGGCCAGGCTGGGATCAATCTTCTTGCACGCTTCCACAAGGCCTTTCACGGAATCGACCGAATGGTCGAACATGGCCTGTTCGTCCTTGTTCAGCTCGATCTCGACGACCTTCTCCACGCCATTGGCGCCGATCTGGATCGGCACGCCCACATACAGGCCGTCCACGCCGAACTGGCCGGTCAGGTGCGCGGCGCAGGGCAGGATGCGCTTCTTGTCGTTGAGATAGGATTTGGCCATGGCGATGGCGCTTTCCGCCGGGGCGTAGAAGGCCGAGCCATTGCCCAGAAGGCCGACGATCTCGCCGCCGCCCTTGCGGGTGCGGTCGACGATGGCGTCGATCTTCTCGTCAGACGACCAGCCCATTTTCACCATGTCCGGCACCGGGATGCCGGCGACGGTGGAGTAACGGGTCAGCGGCACCATGGTGTCGCCATGGCCGCCCATCACGAAGGCGGTGACGTCTTCGACCGACACGTTGAACTCTTCGGCCAGGAACCAGCGGAAGCGCGCGGCGTCCAGAACGCCCGCCATGCCGACCACCTTGTTGTGGGGCAGGCCGGAAAATTCGCGCAGCGCCCAGACCATGGCGTCCAGCGGGTTGGTGATGCAGATCACAAAGGCGTTCGGGGCGAACTTCTTGATGCCTTCGCCAACCGACTTCATGACCTTGAGGTTGATTTCCAGAAGGTCGTCGCGGGACATGCCCGGCTTGCGCGGCACGCCGGCGGTGACGATGCACACATCCGCGCCTTCAATGGCGGAATAGTCTTCCACCGAACCGCCCGTCAGATGGCTGTCCTTGCCGAAGACGGGGCTGGCTTCGCACAGATCCAGCGCCTTGCCCTTGGCGGTGCCTTCATTGAGGTCCATCAGGACCACATCGCCCAGCTCTTCACGAGCGGCGATATGAGCCAGGGTGCCGCCGATCATGCCGGCGCCGATAAGGGCGATCTTTTTGCGAGCCATGGAAATACTCCTCAAGCTTACGAGGGGGCGCGCCTTTGATGCAGGCGCGAAGACAGGTGGGCCTGATTTACGCCCCTCGGCGCAGAAGTGCAATGCGCAGAAGGGAGAAGACCGCTCTGAGCTCTGTCAGTCGCCCAGCCAGTGCATAAAACTGGCGTTGCGGATGCGCTCGCCGCCCATCTCGACTCCGACCGCCAGCGCCGCCGCATCGCTATGGGGGATTTCTCCGGGCGTGTGCAGGTATTCAGGCTGGATCATGCCCGAGATCAGGATGTCTCCCAGCGTGTCATCCCGGGTGCGGAACTCGAAAGCGCCATCGGTGAGGATCAGACTGTCAGGCCGGATGCGTCGCGCATCAAGATAATAGGTCTGCCCCAGCTCGTTCGTGGCGGTTTCGCCCTCGACCGGGTTCAGGCTCAGCCAGACCGGGATTTCATCAGGCGCCGACCCCGCCTCGCGCCAGAACTCGAAATCGGTGCTGTGGCCAATGAACAGATGATCCACCGTCCAGCCATGGACCGAAAGACCGCCATTGGGCAGGTAATAGCCGCTGGCGTCATAGCTCATGGCGATCTCGAATCCGCTCGCAACTGACGCCGCGTTGGCTGCAGGTTCAGCGGCGACCGTGTTGCTGGCGGGCGAACAGCCGCTCGCGAGCACGAGGGCGGTGAGGCCAAGTGTGATGCGGATCATGGTGCGTCTCCCCAGACAATGATCTGGGAAGTGTGCCTTGGCAGGCGGCCCCCGTCACTCAGAATGCGTGCGGTCTGGGCTGTCCTCGTCGCTTTCGCCCACACGGCGCTCGGCGGCCAGATACGCGCGCCCGCTCATCTCCATCAGGCGCGACACCGTACGCTGGAATTCAAACGCGTAATCGCCTTCGGGGTAGAGTCTGGAGGCTTCCGCTTCCGCGCTCATGATCAGCTTGGTCCGGATTTCGTAGAGGGCGTCGATCAGCGTCACGAAACGCTTGGCGGCGTCGCGCTTGCCCGGCGTCAGCAGCGGCGCGCGATCAATCATCACGGTGTGGAAGGTCTCCGACACCATCAGATAGTCCGCCGGGCCCAGCGGCCTGGCGCACAACTCGTCAAAGGTGAAGCGCGCCACACCCGCCGCCTGTCGCGGCACCACCAGTTCGCGCCCGTTCACGTCGAGAATGCAGGTCTGCACCTTGGCGCCCCGCGTGAGGCGCTTGAAGGCGTTATCCATCGCCGAATCCGCTTCCGACCCCAGCGGATGGTAATAGACCGGCGCGGCTTCGAGCTGCTCGAGGCGATAATCGCGCCCGGAATCGAGTTCGCGGACATCGAGCGTCTGTTTGATGAGATCGATGAAGGGCTCGAACAGCTGTCGATTCAGACCGTTCTTATAGAGATCATCTGGATGCCGGTTGGAAGTGGCGACCATCACCACACCCTCTGCGAACAGGCCGTCAAACAGGCGCCCCAGGATCATCGCATCGCCCACATCGGTGACCTGCAGTTCGTCAAAGCACAGTAGCCGCGTCTGCTTGGCCAGCGCTTTGGCGACGCGCGGCAGGGGATCGGAATCCTTTTTCTCGCGCTCATGGGTGATGCGCGCCTGAATCTCCTGCAAGAACTGGTGAAAGTGGACGCGGCGCTTCTTCGCCACCGGGGCGGCGTCAAAGAACAGATCCATCATCAGGGATTTGCCGGTGCCCACCCCGCCATAGAGATAAAGGCCCCTGGGCGCGGGTTTGGACTTGCTGAACAGGCCCGACTTGCCCTCATTCCACTCCGATAGCGCCTCACACAGCGCTTCAAGGTGCGCGGCGATCTCAGCCTGACCGGGATCGGGCTGCAGCCGACCTTCGGCCACCGCCTGTTTCAGGCTGTCCACAGGACCCATTCTCAAAGGCTCCAGACCAGAGCTGCGGTCGCGATCAGAGCAAAGCTGACAGCGGCGGCGAGCCAGACAAGGGCGGGACGTTGCAAGGTGCGCATGGCCGCCTCGATACAATGATGCGCCCGCCCCGCCAAGACGGATGCGCTTATACCCTTATGAGGTTGCAGAAGGATTGCGTCTTGAGGCCTGTTTTGACAGCTGCTAGCCAGTGCGTTGAATTTTTTATCTTGATGCGCGCCTGAGGGGATTATGAGGCGGTCTGGTCGAAGGTTTCATCTCCGGCGCGCCTATGGTCGTGGCGAGCATAACGCCTGGCGGCGAGGCCGTTGGCGGACCGAGTTCATAGGGCTTCCGCGTCACGAGATTGCGCCCATCCTGCTCAGATCGGGGTTCAGGCGACGTGATGTGAATTTCATCCGTCAGGTCCAACCCGCCAAGTCTATGTTCATGCCTGCAACGATGCTTGTCAGAGATACGGTCGTCATCCTGACGGCCTACAGGATTCTCCGGTTCCCACTTATTCTGGGCCTGTTCTGGGTCTGGCGTACAGAGACGCAGGATTTTGGTCTCTATCTGGCGCTGGTGCTGACACTCATCTGTGGTCTGATGGCTTACACCCTCAATGCCTTGCTGGATGCCACTCCCGGCTTTCTGACGCAGATTGGCGCCGAATCGATCACCCGGATCGCCATGCGCATCCGCAAGAAGGTGAGCTGGCCCTTCGACCGTCTGGCGCTCCGACAGTTATCGCGCCGTGAGTTGCCTGAACTCGTGGAAGCCAACCGTATGATCATGCTGGCGAGTCTTGTCTGGGGCGGGATGTTTCTGGTGACGGCCGCAGCCTGGGTCCGACTGCTGGTCCCCATGCTGTCGCCCGTCTAGACCATCCAGCCTTCCAGCTCCGACCGCCAAGCCTCGGGCAGCGGCTTCGGGCGACGGGTCTGACGGTCCACATAGACATGCACGAAGAAGCCCTCGGCGGCGGCGGTGTCCTCGCCCGCCTTGAAGATGGCGATCTCATAGCGCACCGAGCTTGAGCCGATCCGCGCCACCTTCACCCCCGCTTCCAGAGCATCCGGAAAGGCCGTGGCGGCGTGATAGCGGCAGCCGGTCTCCACCACGAGGCCGATGGTCTCGCCGTGCTCGATGTCGAGAAGGCCCGCCCGCGCCAGCCGCCGGTTCACGGCGGTGTCGAAGAAGCCGTAATAGACCACATTGTTGACATGGCCGTAGACATCATTGTCCGCCCAGCGGGTCTCGATGGGTTCGAACTGCTTGAAATCCGCCCGTCTGGCCGGGGCCTGACGCTCAGCGCTCACAGGATTTCCTCATACATCGCGACGATGGAATCATAGGTCATCTCGCGCGGATTGTTCGGCAGGAGGCGATCATTGGCGGCCACGTCCTCCGCCATTTTCGGCACGTCATTATGGCTGATGCCCAGTTCCGACAGGCGGCGCTCGATGCCCACGGCCTCGGCGATGCGGTCCATCTCGTCGATCAGGCCCGAGGAGCCCGGCTTGAGGCCCAGATGCGAGGAAATTTCCGCATACTGATCTTCGGAGGAAGGCGCGTTGTAGCGCAGCACGGGCGGCAGCACGACGGCGTTCGAAAGCCCGTGCGGAACATGGAACATGCCGCCCAGCGGATAGGCCATGGCGTGCACCCCGGCGCAGGGCGAGTTGGAGAAGGCCTGACCCGCCAGCATGGCGCCCAGCAGCATGTCGCCGCGCGCCTCACGGTCCGACCCGTCCTCACAGGCACGCAGGATCGAGCCATGCAGCAGCTTCAGCGCGGTCAGCGCCAGGGCGTCCGACATGGGGTTTTTCGAGCGGCGATTGGTGAAGGCCTCGATGGCGTGAACCATGGCGTCAATGCCGGTATAGGCGGTGGGATGCTTGGGCAGGCCCAGCGTGAGATCGGGATCCAGGATCGCCATGTCCGCATACAGAGGATCAGCCGCGATGCCGCGTTTGGAGGTCGCGCCCGTGGTCAGCACCGCCACATTGGTCACTTCCGAGCCGGTGCCCGCCGTGGTGGGCAGCAGGATCAGCGGCGGACGGTTCGCCCTGACCTGCTGCACGCCATACATCGTGGACAGGGATTGCTCGCCGGACAAAAGGAGCGCGACCACTTTCGCCGTGTCCATCGGGCTGCCGCCGCCAAAGCCGATCACGGCCTCGGCGCCAAATTCCTGACCTTCCGCCACAGCTTCGAAGACGGTGCTTTCGGGCGGGTCGGCGACCACCTTGTCATAGACATGCACCTGAAGGCCCGCATCCTTCAGGCCCGCCAGCGCCGCATCGGCCAGTCCCGCCTTCAGGACGCCCTGATCGGTGACAAAGAGGATGCGCTGGGCGCCCTTGAGCGCCGGGGCGGCGGTTTCCGCGAGCCGTGCGCTCGAGCCAGGCTGGAACAGGGTTTTGGGGACTGTCGTGAAGGTGAAAGCGGTGGTCATGGCCGTCGGCTCCTCCCGTCTGCGGGCTCGCACTGCGCGGATGCGTCGCGTGTGTTATGAGCGGGGTCTCTTTATGCGGACCCTCGAAACGGGCACAGTATGCCTGTTCTTTTCACTCAGACCAGCCCGGCTGGCCAGCCATAGGAGGCGAGTATGCTCGACGAAGTGTCCACATCCATCCCGGATATGGGTCGCGCCTATTACGACCCGCTGGTGCAGGACGCCGGCAATGGACTGACGGGGCCCGGCGGGGCGCTCTATCGCTACGCCATCCGGCCTGAAGGCTATCGTCTGGACGAGAGCGATTTCATCGCCGACAGCTGGCAGCTCAAGCGCCAGCCCGACTACACGCCCGCCGAACACGCGCGCTGGCGTCTCCTGTTCGAGAACCAGCGCAAGATGCTGCCGGGCCGAGCCTGCAAGGACTTCATGGAAGGCTTCGAGCAGCTCGAGCACCTCTTCAAGGACGGCATCCCCAGCTTTGACGACATCAACGCCATCCTCAAGCCCGCCACGGGCTGGACAGTGGTGCCGGTGCCCGAGCTGATCCCGGACAACATCTTCTTCTGGCACCTGGAGAACCGCCGCTTCCCGGCGGGCGTTTTCATTCGCGGCGGCAATCCGAAAACGAAAAAGGTGAAAGAGGCCAATGAAGGCCGCGCGCCGGAATTCGTCGAATACACGGCGGTGGAGGACGACCTCTTCTACCTGCAGGAGCCGGACACCTTCCACGACATTTTCGGCCATGTGCCGATGCTGATGAACCCGTTCTTCGCCGACTACATCCAAGCCTATGGCGCGGGCGGGCGTCGGGCGATCGAGTATAACCGCCTGAAGAATTTCGGCTCGGTCTACTGGTACACGGTGGAGTTCGGCCTGATCCTGGAAGAGGGCGAATTGCGCGTCTATGGCGCGGGCATTCTGTCGAGCCCGGACGAGACCCTGTTCTCGCTCTACTCCGACAGCCCGCACCGCATCAAGATGGTGCCCGAGCGGGTCATGCGCACCGACTATGTGATCAGCGATTTTCAGGAAACCTATTTCGTCGTGGATTCCATCAAGGCGCTGTATGAGAGCACCGCCGGTCGCGATTTCACGCCGATCTACAAGAAGCTGCCCGCGGGCTTCACCTACGCCACCACCGCAGCGCTCGACACCGATGTGATCGTCACCGAGGGCACGCAGGAGTACAAGTTCTGCGGCGGCAAGGGCAAACCCCGTGCGGTCGAGCACATGCAGGCGATCCGCGACGCGCACAAGCGGTAGGCTGTCCGTCCGGGCCCACAAAAAAGCCGGCGGATCGCTCCGCCGGCTTTTTCATGTTCAGGACTAGACCCCTAGTCCATCGTCGGGATGATGAAGGCCTGATCGGACACCTGACCGGACGGCCAGCGCTGGGTCACCGTCTTGATCTTGGTGAAGAAGCGCACGCCTTCCATGCCGTGCTGGTTGGCGTCGCCGAACGAAGACCGCTTCCAGCCGCCAAAGGTGTGATAGGCCACCGGCACCGGGATCGGCACGTTCACGCCGACCATGCCCACATTGACCTTGGAGGCGAATTCCCGCGCGGCGAGGCCGTTGCGAGTGAAGATCGCCACGCCATTGCCGTACTGGTGCTCGCTCGGCAGCTTGGCGGCCTCTTCAAGGTCCTTGGCGCGCACGATCTGCAGCACGGGGCCAAAGATTTCTTCCTGATAGGTCTTCATGTCGGCGGTGACATGGTCAAACAGGGACGGGCCGATGAAATAGCCGCTCTCATGGCCTTGCAGCTTGAAGTTCCGACCGTCGATCAAGAGCTTCGCGCCCTCGTCCACGCCCATCTGGATGTAGTTCTCGACCTTTTCCTTGTGCGCCTGGGAGACGACCGGACCGTACTGGGCCTCGGGATCGGTGGAGGCGCCGGGGGTCAGCTTCTCGATTTCCGGGATCAGCTTTTCCAGCAGGCGGTCGGCGGTGTCATCACCGACCGGAACCGCGACAGGCAGCGCCATGCAGCGCTCGCCCGCCGAGCCATAGGCCGAACCGACGAGGTCCTGCACGACCTGATCGAGATCGGCGTCGGGCAGGATGATGCCGTGGTTCTTGGCGCCGCCCATGGCCTGCACGCGCTTGGCGTTCGCCGTGCCGCGCGAATAGACGTACTGGGCGATGTCGGAGCTGCCCACAAAGCTCACCGCCTTGATATCGGGGTGATCAAGAATGGCGTCCACCGCTTCCTTGTCGCCATGGACAACGTTCAGGATGCCGTCGGGCAGGCCCGCTTCCTTCATCAGTTCGGCCAGGCGCACCGGCACGGACGGGTCCTTCTCGGACGGTTTGAGAATGAAGGCATTGCCGCAGGCGATGGCCACGCCGAACATCCACATCGGGATCATGGCGGGGAAGTTGAACGGGGTGATGCCCGCCACCACGCCCAGGGCCTGACGCATGGAATAGACGTCGATGCCCGGGCCGGCGCCTTCGGTGTATTCGCCCTTCATCAGGTGCGGCACGCCGCAGGCGAACTCGATCACTTCGAGGCCGCGTTGCACATCGCCCTTGGCGTCGGCGACGACCTTGCCGTGTTCGGACGACAGCAGCACCGCCAGCTCGTCCATGTTCTCTTCGAGCAGTTGCTTGAACTTGAACATGACGCGGGCGCGGCGCTGCGGGTTCACCGCCGCCCAGTCCGGCTGCGCCGCCTTGGCGATGGCGACCGCTTCATCGAGCTCCTTCACGCTGGCCAGCGCGACCTTGGCCTGCACCTCGCCGGTATTGGGGTCGTAGACGTCGCCAAAGCGACCCGACCCGCCGGGGACGGCCTTGCCATTGATGAAGTGGTGGATATCGCGGTGAGCGGACATGGGGCTTCCTCCATCAGGCCGGTCTCGCGCGGACGCCGGCTCGTTTGATTGATTGCGGCAGGGTGTAACGCCCGGCAAGGCGGGTTGTCGAGCGCTCAGCGGCGTTTGTGAGCGTCTAGCGCGCCGACAGCGTGGCGGGCAGGCCGTCCGTGATCTCGCCGCGCCAGCCCTCTTCGCTGGCCAGACCCGTGAACAGGCTTGCGCCGCTGGGATCAAAAAGGCTCAGCGTGCGATCCGCATCCCGATAGCTCCAGAAACTCGTCTGGGAGACGCTCGCGGGGCAGCTGGGCATGGCCGTGGCGAAGCCCGAGGCGTCGCGCTGGTCCAGATTGGTCTCGGGCAGCGGCGCGGCTGTGGCGTCCAGCAGGATCTCGCAGCTCTGCACAGGCGTGGTGAGCGTATAGACCCCGCCCTCCGGCGGCGCGTCGGCCAGCGCCATGAAGGTCAAAAGGACAGTCAGACTTGTCAGCATCATTATTCTTCCCCTCCGGGACGCACCCATCCCCCATGGGTTCCCTCTTGCGCCCAGTATAGGCGGACAAGCCGTCCCTCGCCATTCACGCCTGCAATCGCGGTCGGTTGAATGGCGCCTGCCCGCCAGAGCAGGGCGCCCTCCGGCGTCAGGATGTCGAAGAGGGACTGATCATCCGCCGGTCGGCGCCAGCGGCTCGCCCCGGACCAGGGCGGCGCGCAGTCGCGCGTCTCGACCGGCCCTGAAGCGCCTTCGGCGTCCCCTCGACCCAGATGCAGCATGCAACCTGAGGCGCCCACGCGCCAGTCGCCCAGGAACCAGTCCGGGGGCAGGCCCTGATCGGATCGGGGCAGCCGCGGCGTGAGGGTATTGTCAGGGGGCGTTCCCTGTATCTGCACCCGGTCCGGGGACGGCGCCCCCGCACAGGCGCAGAGCAGGCCGGCGATTGAGACAAAAATACAACGCAGCAGCATGGAATACGCCTTTCGCGTGTGTGTCAGTGAGATGAAGCATTTCCCTGTGCGTCGGCCAGTGTAGCTTACCGGACTGAAAAACAGGCGATCAAATCGCCGGCTTCGATACGCACGGGGAATGCACATGAAATCGATCAAAGCTCCGCTTCTGGCGGCGACCTCATCCGTGATGCTCGCCATGGCCATGACCGCGTCTGCAGACGCCATCCCGTTCCGCGATGATGTGGGGGATGAGGGCGCCCAGCAGTTTGCGCAGGGCTGGGACGGCGTCGTCCAGATCTATCTGTGGAACCGGGTCTCAGGGCAGATCACGTTCAACTGCACCGGCTCCATGATCAATGCGCGCACCGTGATCTCGGCGGCGCACTGCTTCGACGCCTATCCTGAACAGGTCTACGCTGATGGTCCCGGCTCGCTGACGCCGATCATCGCCTATGGCCCGGACACCTTCGTGCCGCTCTTCAACTGGATCAATACCGGCCAGCAATTCGTCGATGATCTCAACGGCTTGTCCTTCGGCGTGGATCTGATGATGCACCCGGACAGCGAAGTGAACGGCGTGAACACCTTCCCCGCCGCGGATGTGGCGATGATCGCGCTCTCCAACCCGCTCTACACGCTGCCGACCTACGGCATGCTGTTCAGCCCGATCCCCGAGGATGTCTTCAATGAAGGCGTTCTGGTCAATCAGATCGGCTATGGCACCTTCCACCCCGGCTCGGACAGCTCGATCGGCTCGATCAATGGCCGCCGTCGCGCGGGCGAGAACATGCTGGGCCTGCTGGCCTCCCAGAGCGACTTCTTCCAGGCGCTCGCCGGAGAAGGCGCGGGCTCGCCGGTGCCGAGCGACAACCAGCTGCTGTACTGGACCGATTTCGACCTTCCGGGCCGCACCGGAACCTGCACCCGCGCCAATCTGGGCCCGACGGGTGAAGACAGCATCTTCTGCGATGACAATGTCCCCGGCGACGGCGTGCGTCTGGACGGCGACACCGTGGTGCTGCCTGGCCCGTCGATCGACTATTTCCCGGGCGACGCGCTGCCGAATGAAGTCGCGACCGGCGGCGGGGATTCCGGCGGTCCGCTGATGGCCATGAACCTCTTCAATAATCCGTTGATCCTGGGCGTGCTGTCGGGCGGCTTTGTGGACGGCTTCTTCCACAGCTCCGGCCAGAGCTATGGCGAGGTCAGCTATTACAATCCGCTGTTCACCTACCATCAGTGGATCAGCGAGAATAACCCCTACAAATACGTCAGCGCGATGGCGGGCGACGGCCTGTGGTCCGATGGCGACCACTGGGTGCAGGGGCTCGATCCGAACTATTTCGTCTACAACGAGGACGGCGAGATCGTGAACGGTCTGCCCGATGGCGACGAAGGCGGTCTGGGCCAGCGTCGCCCGATCGAGGGCATCGTTTTCGACACCCCGGTCGCGGACACCGATACCGGCGATAATCCGGCCGGAACCGGCGCCGGCATTGGCGGCGGCCTCGTCAACTTTGCTGCGAACGGTGTCGTGGCGACCTTGCCTGAAGGTCTGCGCGACGGCGCCGCCGGCTCTGCATGGGCCGCTCCGGAAGCGGCGACCGCCCAGACGGTGTCCGGCCTGATCCAGACCCTGACCGGGCCCGGTTACACCGGCTTTGTCCCGAGCAATTATTATGGCCGCCCGAACGCGCCGGCCTTCGAGGATCCGGCGCAGTTCTTCGACGTCACCCTCGCGGCGGCGGGCACCACCACCTTCGATCTCGACTTTGCCGAGATTGATAATCTGACCCTGGCGGGCGGCGATGCGCGTCTCGTGATCAATGAGGACACGGATCTGACCAGCCTGATCGGCGTGAACGTCATCGCCGGCGAGCTGGAGGTGAATGGCGGCTTGCTGACCCGTGAGCTGATGCTGTGGACGGGCATGCTCAGCGGTTCCGGCATTGTCTCCCTGTTCGATCTCAACGCCTTCGTCGGCAATGGACAGATCCTTGACGGCGCCCTGTTCAATGTGGGCGGCGTGGTGACGGCCGGCGCTGTGGGCCAGACCGGCTCGCTGACCATCCAGGGCGATTACATCCAGACCTCCGGCGGCGTGCTGGGCGTTGACTGGAGCGCGGATGGCGCTGACCTGCTGGTGGTGAATGGCGATGTGTCGCTGGGCGGTCTGATCGCGGTCAACCCGCTGGATGGCTATGTGCCGACCTATGGCGATACGCGTCGCATTCTGAGCTTCGCGGGCGAGCGCGTCGGCGAGTTCGACGGCGATAACCTGCCGGGCGTGCTCTACCTGGCCACGACCTATGGCGCCGGTTTCGTCAACGTCACGGTGGAGGCGGAATCCTTCTCCACCCAGGCCCAGTTCCAGAACGGCGCTCAGAGCGGCATTGCCGCGCGTCTCGATAATGCCCGCGAGGGCAGCTATGACGCCCTGTCCAACCTGTATGCGCCCATCGACCTGCTGTCGGGCGAGGATCTGACCTCGGCTTTCGAGAATCTCGTCCCGCACGAGCATTACCAGCTGCGTCGGGCGTCCGAGGCGCATCTCGAGCTGTTCGCCAACCAGATGCGTGATGTGGCGCTGGGTCAGGGCCGCGCTGAAGCGTCCGGTCAGGCCATGGCCGCGGGCTTCACCGCCCAGCTGATGGGCGGCGATCAGACGGCGCGTCTGGATGACGCCTCGCTGGCGATTGCAGCCGACCAGGCTGCGGGCGGTCCGAATATCCAGGATCAGGGCAATGGCTGGCGCCTGTTTGGCGCAGCCGGCGCCACGGACGGCGAACTGGACACCACCAATGTCAGCTCCAGCGAGCTTGAAGGCAGCTACGGCTTTGTCGGGTTCGACTATCAGACCCGGAACTGGCTGCGCGTCGGCGCGACCCTGGGTTACGCCAACTCCGAGGCGGAAAGCCTTCTGGTGGGCGGCGGTCAGGCCCGCAGCGATGTGGACACCCTTCAGGTCGGCGTTTTCGCACTGGCCCAGCAGGGCGGCCTGACGGCGATGCTCTCCGCCTCCCATGCCGGTCACACTGCAGACAGCGACCGCACCGCGGTCGTCGGCGGTGCGAGCTTCCGCACCACGGGCGGCCAGGACGGTCACACCAATGCCGTGACGGGCGCCCTGGCCTATGACCTGTCGCCGGTGGAAGACGCGCTGAAGCTGACCCCGATCGTGAGCGCCACCTGGTCCGAAACCCGGTTTGACGCGGGCGAGCAATCAGGCTCTGTCGCCTCCATGACGGTCGATCCCAGCGAGTATGTGGAGCTGGTGGGCCGCGTCGGTCTGGCGGCGAGCACGCAGTTCCGCCTGGGCGCCGCCGTGCTCGAGCCGCGCCTGTACGCCGGCATCGCGGCGGACGCCCGCGGTTCGGATGAAGCGGTGATCGCTTCGCTCAACGCGGCCTCCGGCCCGATCGTGATCGATCCGGTCAACACTGAGGACAATGACTGGTCCGAGTTCTCGCTGGGCGTCACCGCCCATCTCGACAGCGGTCTTGCTGTCGCGATCAGCTATGACTCCCTGAACGATCGTCGCGGCGTTCTGGATACCGAGACCCTGTCCGTGGGCGCTCGCTTCCGCTTCTAGGCGAACGGGCCTGCAGGTCCATGATCAGCCGCCCCGGCCTGGCCGGGGCGGCTTTTTCATGACCGTTATGACGGGAACCAGCGTTGCGTCCGGTTGGCGAAGGCGACCAGCGACAGCATGACCGGCACCTCCACGAGCACGCCCACCACGGTGGCCAGCGCAGCGCCGGAATTCAGGCCGAACAGCGAGATCGCCACAGCGACCGCCAGCTCGAAGAAGTTCGATGTGCCGATCAGGGCGCAGGGGGCGGCGATGCTGAACGGGGTGCGCGCCAGCCAGGCCGCGCCATAGGCGATGGCGAAGATGCCATAGGACTGGATCAGCAGCGGCACGCTGATCATGGCGATCACGACCGGTTGGGTCAGCAGGGTGCGGCCCTGAAAACCGAAGAGGATCACCACGGTCGCAATCAGTCCGACAATTGAGAGCGGCTTGATCCGCGCCGTGAACGCGTCAACCGCAGCCTCAGCGTCCGGCGGCGCCAGACCGCGCGTCAGCATGTGGCGGACGATTGCGCCGGCGCACAGCGGCGCGATCACATAAAGACCGACCGAGATCAGCAGCGTGCTCCATGGAACACTGACCTCCGTCACGCCCAGTAACAGCGCCACGATCGGGGCGAAGGCGAACACCATGATCACATCATTCGCAGCCACCTGGACGAGGGTGTAGTTGGCGTCTCCCCGCGTCAGTTGGGACCAGACGAAGACCATGGCGGTGCAGGGCGCTGCGCCCAGAATGATCAGTCCGGCGATATAGGCCTGGGCGTCCTGCGGCTGCAGGAAGGGGGCGAACACGAATTCGAAGAAGAGGACGGCCAGCCCGGCCATGGTGAAGGGCTTGATCAGCCAGTTCACAACCAGCGTGATTGCGAGGCCCTTGGGTCGTGCGCCGATCTGGCGCAGGCTTCCCAGATCAATATTGACCATCATGGGGAAGACCATCAGCCAGATCAGAAGGGCCACCGGCAGGTTCACCCGGGCGATCTCCAGGCTCGCCAGAGCGGCGAAGACGCCCGGCGCCAGCGCGCCGAGCGCCGTGCCGGCAAGAATGGCGACGCCGACCCATACCGACAGCCATTTTTCAAAAAGGCCGATTCCGCCCGCCGGGCGTGCGTCAACTTGGGGTTCTGGTCGGCTCATCAGGCGGCCTCGTGCGCGGCTTTCAGGATTTCGAGACGCTGCTCATTGGATGCCGGGACAATGCCGGCGTCGAGGCAGGCCTGGATGCGGGACTTGAGCGCCTGGAAGGTGGCTTCAAATGCGGCTTCGGCCTCCGGCCCGGCCGGCAGGCTCGCCGGATCGGGCAAACCCCAGTGCACCCGCACCGGGGCGCCCGGCCAGATGGGGCAGGGCTCGGAAGCGGCGGAATCGCACACGGTGATCACCACATCCATCTGCGGCGCCGCATCGCCTTCGAATTCGCTCCAGCTTTTCGAGCGCAGACCCTCGATGGGCAGGCCATGACGCGCCAGCGTCTCAAGGGCGTAGGGATTGGGCGTCCCGGAAGGTTTTGACCCTGCAGAGTAGGCTGTTACGCTCCCCTTGCTCAGGGTCGACCACAAGGCTTCAGCCAGGATCGAACGCGCTGAATTCCCGGTGCACAGAACTAATAATTTCATGACGCGGCGCTCCGCTTGGTTGGGGCTGTCTGGGCCTCTATACTGCGAGGTCTCTATATTTCAGGATAAGTTGAAATGAAAGAGCTGAAATTGACCCCGGAGCTTGCCGCGAACCAGTTCGGCGCGCTGGCGCACGAGACGCGACTGACCGTGTTCCGCGCCGTGATGAGCGCTGGGCCGGACGGGGTGTCCGCAGGAGATCTGGCGGATCAGGCGCAAGTGACGCCCAGCAATCTTTCGGCGCATCTGACCGTGCTGGTGTCTGCGGGCTTGCTGCATGTTCGCAAGGAGGGGCGCCGCCGCTACTATTCCGCGACCCTGCCGGCGGTGAGCGGCCTTCTGAATTTCCTGATCGTGGAATGCTGTGACGGCAATCCTGAAATCTGCGATCTCGCAGTCTCTGATCTCAACGGCTTGCAGAAAGCCGCCTGCTAGCCTGTTCTGGCGGCATGACAGAATCTGATCCCTTGCCCTCCCACATTGTCGACCAGCTCATTGAGGAGCGGGCGGTCCGCCTGTCCGCCAACCCCCGGCTCTGGCCCTGGGTGAAGCGCATCTTCTATCCGCTGCTGGGCTATCGCAGAGCGTGCGAGATTGCCGATGCGCTGGCGGACAAGTCCGGCCGGGAGGCGATGGACTGGGCGCAGGATTTTCTGAGCATGCGGACGGTGGAGACGGGGATCGAACATGTGCCCGAGACCGGTCCCTGCGTGATCACCGCGAACCATCCCGGCGGCATTGCCGACGGCATCGCAGTCTGGCAGGCGCTCAAGGCGCGGCGACCCGACATGGTGTTCTTCGCCAATCGCGACGCCATCCGCGTCTGTGAAGGGCTCGCGGATGTGGTGATCCCGGTGGAGTGGCGCGAGGCGCATCGCAACCGGGAAAAGACCCGCGACACGCTCAAGCGCGCCATCACCGCCTTTCAGGAGGGGCGCTGCATCGTGGTCTTCCCCGCGGGCCGCATGTCGGCCTGGGATTGGCGCAGCCTGAGTCTGCAGGATTCCGACTGGCAGCCCACAGCGCTCAGCCTGGCGCGCAAATACAGGACGCCTGTCGTCTCGCTTGGCGTGCGCCAGCGCATGTCGCTCTGGTTCTATTCGCTCGGGCTGATCCATGAGGAATTGCGCCACATGACCGTGTTTCACGAGCTTCTGGCCAAGAAGGGCGCGCGCTATCGCCTGCTTTTTGGCGCCCCCATGGACCCGCTCGAGCTGGCGGGAGATGAGCAGACCGCCAGCGAGACCCTGCGTCGTTGCAGCCAGGGCCTCGCCAAACAGGCGTAAGGCTCAGGCTTTTATGCCCTGACGGCCTGCATTTGTGACATGATCAGGGTGTAAGGAACACGCTGAACGGGTCGGGCGACGGGACGGGTATGAAAACAGACGCCTATATCAAGCGCTTGAGCGCGGATCTGGAGCAATGGGTCCGCAAGGGCTTCATTGACGAGGCGACCGCGAAGACGCTGCGTGAGCATGCAGGCGAAACGCCGCCCTCAACCTCTTCCTCGCCCATCCTGACCAGTCTGGCGGGCCTCGTCATCGGCCTGGGCGTTCTGACAGTCATCGCCGCGAACTGGTCGGCCCTGACCGGGGTGATGCGTCTAGGCCTTGTCGGCGTGTTGATCAGCGCCGCCATGTTGTCCGCGGGCTGGCTGCGCGATCGCGCCCTGACCCTGCCGTCCAACATCCTCGCCGCGATTGCGGTCTTGTTGACCGGCGGCGGCGTAATCGTGATTGGCCAGCTCTATCACGCCAGCGCCACCAACGCCGCCTTTCTGGGCCTGTGGACCGGGCTGGGCCTTCTGATCAGCGTCACGCAACGCTCGCCGTTGGCGGCGGCGGGAACCGCGCTTCTGGCGCTTGTATGGAGCCTGTTTCACTTTGGCGAGACGGGCGAACTCACGCGTCTGCCCGAGCCGATCTGGGCTCTGCCGGTGCTCGCCATTCTGGGCGTTCAGGGGTTCAGATGGCGTTCGCTTCTGGTGCTCAACATTGTGGCCCTGACCGTGATCGCTTGGGCGAGCTGGAACCTGACCGAACTGGTGCTTGAGCAATTCACGTCGGAAAAGGACGGTCGTGTCGCCTACGCCTTGTTCGCCCTGTGGGCGGGTGTCGCGATTGTTCTTGAAGGCGTGGTGCGAGCCAGACCGGTTTTCGCGCTGAGAAGCCTTGCAGGCTGGGCCAGCTGGGCCGCCATGGTGTTCCTGCTGATGGGGCTAGGGACGGAGCGTGTTCTGGACAGCGGCTTCATGGCGATCATCGCCGTATTCAGCCTTGCGATCTTCTCAGGCCTGACCGCCTATGGCGCCGCGCCGGGGCGGCGCTGGTTTCGCGGCGCTGGGGTGGTCGGCTTTATCGGTGCGGCGATCATCCTGTTCACCTATTCCACCAACCTTGTCACCGCCGGCTTCACCCTGATCGTCTTCGGAGCCGCGTTGACCGTCCTGCTGCTGGTCACCCGGCGCAGTCAGGCGAAACGAGGGGAGCAGGCGTCATGATCGGGATGTCTTATCTGGCGCGCGCCGGACTGGGCCTTGCCGTCATTCTCGCGTTTCTGGGCTGGATGACGGTCCGCCATGAGCAGGCGCGGTCGTCCGGGATTGAAGTGGTGCTCCAGACCTACCCCATTGACCCGCGCGACGTGTTTTTCGGCCATTACGCCGTTTTGAGCTATCGCGATTTCGGGACCAGCGATGTGCCGCTTGGCTGGCCTCTCGAGCAAGGCCTGGAGCCTGGCGATACGGTGTATTTTGCCCTGACGCCTGCCGGCGAATTCCATCAACCCGGCGAGGCCTTTGCGAGTCCTGAAGAGGCCCTGTCGCAAGGCGGCCCGGTTCTGAAGGCCTATCTGCATACGCCGTATGTGCCCGAAGGCGAGACGCCGGACGTCTACTTCGCACGGTTCGATCTGCCGCGTCAGTATTTCGCCGACCCGGAGACGGCGCTGGCGCTTCAGGATGACTTTCAGACCGCGACCCAGATGCAGGGCCAGCGCGATAACTGGGAGCATTGCCGGGATCTGCAGCAGTCTGATCCTGAAGGGTTTGAACAGGCGTGGCGGTGTGGCGATATCGACCTTGCTGACGAACCTACGGCGGATATCCCCGAATACGGCGTGATCCTGTCGGTCTCCGACACCGGCGAGGCCGTCATCAAGGGCCTCTATCTCGATGGCGAGCGGGTGATCGACACCCTGACCGGGCCCAGACTGGTGCGGGAGCGCGACGAATAAAGAAAACGCCCCGGCCAGAGGACCGGGGCGTTCTGCGTTCGACGGTTGATCGCGGGTTCTAGACCTGACGCTCGACCATCAGATCCTTGATCTTGCCGATGGCCTTGGCGGGGTTCAGACCCTTCGGGCACACATTGGCGCAGTTCATGATGGTATGGCAGCGATAGAGCTTGAAGGGGTCTTCAAGATCATCAAGGCGCTCGCCGGTCGCTTCATCGCGGCTGTCGGCGATCCAGCGATAGGCCTGCAGCAGGGCGGCCGGACCCAGATACTTGTCCGAGTTCCACCAATAGGACGGGCAGGACGTCGAGCACGAGGCGCACAGGATGCACTCGTACAGGCCATCCAGCTCCTCGCGGTCTTCCTGGCTCTGCTTCCATTCCTTCTCGGGCTCCGGCGTATCGGTCTTGAGGTAGGGTTTGATGGATTCGAGCTGGGCGTAGAAATTGGTCAGGTCCGGAATGAGGTCGCGAACCACCGGCTGGTGCGGCAGCGGGGCGATGGTGATCGTCCCGTTATGCTCATCAATGCCGTTGGTGCAGGCGATGGTGTTCCGGCCGCCAATATTCATGGCGCAGGACCCGCAAATGCCTTCGCGGCAGGAGCGGCGGAAGGCCAAAGTGGTGTCGATCTCGTTCTTGATGAAGAACAAGGCGTCCAGGATCATCGGGCCGCACTTGGAAGTGTCGACGTAATAGGTGTCCCAGGACGGGTTCTCACCGGTTTCAGGGTCGTAGCGATAGACCTTGAAGGCGCGCAGATTCTTCTCGTCCGCGCCCTCGGGCTTGGGCCACACCTTGCCCTTTTTGACCTGGGAGTTTTTCGGCAGCGTCAGTTGGACCATGGGGTCGTTCCCGCTTTCTAGTAGCCAGTGAGCGTGGGCGGGGTCTTAGTAGACCCGCGCCTTCGGCTCGATATAGGCGATGTCGTTGGACAGGGTGTATTCGTGAACCGGGCGGTCATCGAGTTTGACCGAGCCGTCTTCATTGATCCACGCCAGGGTGTGCTTCATCCAGTTCGCGTCATCGCGATCGGGATAATCCTCGCGCGCGTGCGCGCCGCGGCTCTCGGTCCGGGCGGCGGCGGAGTTCACCGTCACCGAGGCCTGAGCGATGAGGTTTTCAAACTCCAGCGCTTCCACCAGGTCCGTGTTCCAGATCATCGAGCGGTCGTTGACGCGAATATCGGCTGCACCCTTGTAGACCTCGGCGATGCGGGTGACGCCCTCGTCGAGAACTTCCTGGGTGCGGAACACCGCGCAGTTTTCCTGCATGGCGCGCTGCATGTCGAGGCGCAGGGTGGCCGTCTTGGTGCCGCCATCGGCGTGACGCATCTTGTCAAAGCGCGACAGGGTGTCTGCGCCCGCCTTCTCCGACAGTTCAGGCTGGCTGGCGCCCGCTTCCACGGTCTCGCCGCAGCGCAGGCCGGCCGCGCGGCCGAACACCACGAGGTCGATCAGCGAGTTCGAGCCCAGACGGTTCGCGCCATGCACGGACACGCAGGCCGCTTCGCCCACCGCCATCAGGCCGGGCACGACCTGGTCGGGATTGCCGCCGACCTTGGTGAGCACTTCGCCATGATAGTTCGTCGGGATGCCGCCCATATTGTAGTGGACGGTCGGGATCACCGGGATCGGCTCCTTGGTCACATCCACGCCGGCGAAGATCTTCGCGCTTTCCGAAATGCCCGGCAGGCGCTGGGCCAGAATGGCCGGATCAAGGTGGTCAAGGTGCAGGTGGATATGGTCGCCATGCTCGCCGACGCCGCGGCCTTCGCGGATCTCCATGGTCATGGAGCGCGAGACCACGTCACGGGAGGCGAGGTCCTTGGCGTTCGGGGCATAGCGCTCCATGAAGCGCTCGCCCTTGGAGTTGGTCAGATAGCCGCCCTCGCCGCGTGCGCCCTCAGTGATCAGGCAGCCTGCGCCGTAAATGCCGGTGGGGTGGAACTGGACGAACTCCATGTCCTGCAGCGGCAGACCCGCACGCAGAACCATGGCGTTGCCGTCGCCCGTGCAGGTGTGCGCGGAGGTGGCGGAGAAATAGGCGCGGCCATAACCGCCGGTGGCCAGAATGGTCTTCTGGGCGCGGAAGCGGTGCAGGGTGCCGTCGTCGAGTTTCCAGGCGGTGACGCCGCGGCAGGCGCCGTCCTCATCCATGATCAGGTCGAGTACGAAATACTCGATGAAGAACTCGGTCGCGTGGCGCAGGGACTGGCCGTACAGCGTATGCAGGATGGCGTGGCCGGTGCGGTCGGCGGCGGCGCAGGTGCGCTGCACCGGGCCTTCGCCGAAATTGCGGGTCATGCCGCCAAAGGCGCGCTGATAGATCTTGCCATCCTCGGTGCGCGAGAAGGGCACGCCCCAGTGCTCGAGCTCGTACACGGCTTTCGGCGCGTGGCGGCAGAGATATTCGATGGAGTCCTGGTCGCCCAGCCAGTCCGACCCCTTCACGGTGTCGTACATGTGCCAGCGCCAGTCATCCTCGCCCATATTGCCCAGCGAGGCGGAAATGCCGCCCTGGGCTGCGACGGTGTGCGAGCGTGTGGGGAAAACCTTCGAGATGCAGGCCGTCTTCAGGCCTTCCTGGGCGGCGCCCAGGGCGGCGCGGAGGCCGGAGCCGCCTGCGCCCACGACAACAACGTCAAAGGTATGGTCGGTCCATTCATATGCGGACATTCAAGTCGTCCTTCTCAGCTTGCAATCGCCAGCACGGCGTACAGGGCGGCGACCCACAGACCTGCGCAGATCAGCGTGTTCGCGATCAGCAGCAGGGCTTTAGACATAGGTTTGTGGATGTAGTCCTCAATGACGACCTGAAGACCCAGGCGCATGTGATAAAGCGCCGCGGTGAGCGTCAGGAGCGTCAGGATCGCGCCATAGGGCGAACCCACGAAAGCATAGGCGCTGGCGTAATCGGCGCCCGGCAGGCTGGCGACGGCCCAGACAAAGAGCGGAACCAGGATCACAAGGGCCAGGGCGGAGACGCGCTGGGCGATGAAGTGACCCACGCCGGACTTGGCGGAGCCCAGGCCGCGAGCCTTGGCGAGGGGGGTGCGGAAATCAGCCATCAGATCAGCCCTCCGGACAGAAGCCAGATCGCCACGGTGACGAGGATGGAGGCGATGATGATCGCCATGGAGGCGGTGTTGGCGAATTTGGGTTCAAAGCCCTTGCCCGCATCCCAGACCAGATGGCGCACGCCATTGATGAGGTGATAGATCAGGGACAGGGTGAAGAGGAACAGCACCAGCTTGACCAGCAGGCCGAGCGGGCCGGCCATCAGCGCTTCGAAGCCCCCGTAAGCGTCCGGGCCGGCGGCCAGAAGCACCAGCCAGAGGGTCAGGAAGATGGCGCCGATATAATTGCCGACGCCGGTGGCGCGGTGAAAAATGGACGACGCCATGGTCGCGTGCCAGCGCCAGATTTCAAGGTGCGGAGAAATCGGTCGGGGATCGACAGATTGTTTGGCCATGGAAGGGCCCCCACTAAATTAAATCATTAGCCCCGTCAGCTCGGAACTCGGGCGTGACAATAATCCGCACCGGGTTAACGTCAACGCACACCAAAGTGTGGATTGCTGCTGTGTTTGCAAACGGTTCTCAGTTGCGCGCCTCTCGCGGCGACTGGACTTGATCTGCGAGCGTGGCGACTGGGGAGGTCACATGTCTGAAATGAAGCGCGTCATGATCACGGGCGCATCCACGGGAATCGGCTATGCGAGCGCCAAGTATCTGGCGGACAAGGGCTGGCGGGTTTATGCCGGAGTCCGGAAACCCGAAGACGCCGAGCGTCTGAGCGCCGAGCTGGGCGCGTCTGTGTATCCGGTTCTCTGCGATGTCACCGATGCAGGCATAATAAAATCAGCCGCTGAGCAGGTGCAAAATGACCTGCAAGGTCAGACGCTCGACGGGCTGGTGAACAATGCCGGAATCGCCGTTGCGGGCCCGCTCCTTCACTTGCCGCCCGAAGAGATGACCCGACAACTCGATGTGAATGTCACGGGTCAGTTGCGGGTGACCCAGGCGTTCGCCCCGCTCATGGGCGCGCGTGCGGATTTTGACGGACAGCCGGGCCGGATCGTCAACATCTCCTCGGTGGCGGGGTTTCAGGCGACGCCCATGTTGACGCCTTATGCCTGTTCGAAATTCGCGCTCGAAGCCTTCACCGAGGGCCTGCGCCGGGAGCTGATGCTCTATGGGATCGATGTGGTGGCGATCAATCCGGGTCCGATCCAGACGCCGATTTGGGACAAGGCGGAGACAATGGATATCGAGCCCTATGCGCACACTGATTATGCGCGACCCATTCAGAAAATTCTCAAGGCGGTCAGGGCTGAAGCGGACAAGGCCTTGCCCGCGGTCCGGGTCGCGGAGGCCATTCACACAGCGCTGACCGACAAAAGGCCCAAGCTCAACACAATTGTCATCAGAAACCGGTTCGAGATGGCGCTGATGAAAGTCCTGCCGCGGCGTAGTCTGGACCGACTTATCGCCAAGGCTTTGGGTTTGAGCCTGTCCAAACGGTAACTGGCGCCGCCGCACTTCGCCCTTTCTTATGGCGACAGGCTAACGGGGGAGGGCTTGATGGCTCTGGGAATGATTGCGGCTCTGGCGCTGCAGGCGGCCAGTCCGGAACTGGCGTATACGCTGACCATTGAAGAGGCGGCGGATGGGCCGGAAGTCCACGTCCATGTGGCGTTTCTGGGTGATGAAGATGGCGAGACGATCCTGGGCCTGCCCAGCTTCTGGGGCGGCGAGGATGAGCTCTGGACCGGCATAACCGGTTTGAGCGCCAGCGGGGAGGACGCGGTCCTGACGCCCGGCGACAGCCCGGAAAGCTGGACCCTCACCCATGCGCCGGGGGCGGCGATTGCCCTTGATTATCAGGTGATCCAGGATCGTGAGGGCGCGCCCAGCGCCGCGGGGGATGATTCCTATCGCCCCTTCGTGCAGCCTGACTTCGTCCACCTGATCGGCAATACCTTTGTCATCCTGCCCGATAACAGCCGCGAGGATGAGACGATCTCGTTTGCGTTCAATGCGCCGGACGGCTGGGCGCTGGCGTCTGATCTCGAGCACGGCGTGGCGGATGTGGATGCGCTGATGGCGAGTGTCATCGTCGCGGGCGATTTTCGGGTGATGACCCAGGAGATCAGCGGTGCGCCGGTGCGGGTCGCCCTGCGGGGCGCGCTGGAGATCGATGACCAGACCCTGATGGACAATCTCGCCCATGTGATCGAGGCCAACCTTGAGTATTGGGACGCTTCGGGCGAACCCTATCTTGTCACCGTGCTGCCGCTCGAGGCGGAGCCGGACTGGATCAGCATTGGCGGCACCAATCTGGCGGACAGTTTCGCCATGTTCATCACGACGAATGCCGAGATCGACACCGTCAAACGCATCCTCGCCCATGAGCACACCCATACCTGGAATGTGAAGCGCCTGGGCGGCCCGCTGGAGGGTGAGACGGAGGAGCCGGCAGGCTACTGGTTCTCCGAAGGCTTCACGGATTTCCTGACCACTCGCGCCGGCGTGCGCGGCGGCAGCTTCACGGCCGAGCAGGGCGTGGCGCAATGGAATGAATTCCTGCGTGACTATGCCAGCTCGCCGGTGAGGACCGCATCCAATGACGCCATTCTGGACGGTTTCTGGACCAATCCGGACATCCAGCGACTGCCCTATCTGCGGGGTCAGGTGTTTGCGGCGCTGGCGGATGCCCGAATTCGGGAAGAGACCGATGGCGCGCAGGATCTCGATGACGTCATGCACGCCATGCTCGACAGCGCCGAAGATGGCCCGGCCCCGTCCCGCTTCATCGAGGTTGCCCAAGCCGTGACGGGCGTCGATCTGAGCCATCTGCATCAGCAACACATCATGGATGGCGAGATGATCTGGCTGCCTGAAGAGGCCTTTGGCGGTTGCGGCCCGGTCGAGACACAGGACGAGCCGGTCTTCGTCTATGGCTTCACGCTGGGCGAGAATGAAAACGGCGAGCGGATCATCACGGCGGTCGAGCCGGACTCGAGTGCGGAAGCGGCCGGTTTCGAGCCGGGCATGTTCATGGTCCAGCGCGTGGGCGGCGCCTATGGCGACGCCAGAGTGGAAAGCGTCATGCGCATCCGCACCGTTGAGGGCGAGGAGCGCGACATCGCCTATTGGCCCACCAATGGCGAGGTGCTGCGAGTCCAGCAGATCGCCTTTTCTGGCGATGAGGCGGCTTGCCGCGCCGCGCTCGCAGGCTTGAACTGAACCACGAGGGGCGACACTCTCTCCCCTACACAAAGGGGAGAGAGTTCGCTCATGCGTATTGCCTTGGCGTCCATCAGCGCGCTGGCCTTGGCCGCGCCGGCCTTCGCCACGCCGGTCGAGGACTTCCGTGATCTGATCGCGGACTATGAAGCCTTCAACGCCGAGCGCAATCTGGGCGCCCGCGCCCGGGCGGGCGATCTCGAGGCCGCCGCCTCCTGGCCGGATATGAGCATTGAGGCGATCGAGCGCTGGGATGAAGGCATGGCGGGGTTTGACGCCCGCATCGACGCCATCGAACCCAATGATCTTCCCGCTGATGAGCAGGCCAATTACGCCGTGCTCGCCTATGAGCTGGACAGCGCGGTCGCCGTCCCGTCCATGACCACGGCGATGATCCCGTTCACCAATGACAGCGGCTTTCACACCACCGCCAGCTTCGCCGCTCTGACCACACGCGTGCGCACGGTGGAGGAGGCCGAAGCGTGGATCGAAAAGCTCAACGCCCTGCCTGAATACTTCGCCCAGCAGCAGGCCTGGCTGGAGCGCGGCATCGAGACCGGCTTCACCCAGCCGCGCGCCATTCTGCAGGGTGTCGCCGACCAGATCGAGGCGCAGATCACCCCCGCCGAGGAGAGCGAGCTGCTCACCCCGATCCGCAATCTGCCTGAAACGATCCTAGCGTCCGAGCGCGAACGCCTGATGGCAGAAGCCGTGCAAGCAGTTGAAACCGAGGCGCTTCCGGCGCTGCGTGAGCTGCACGCTTTCTTCACGCAGAGCTATATGCCCGCCGCGCGCGAGACGCTGGGCGCGCGCTCCCTGCCGGGCGGTGAAGACTTCTATCGGGCGCTGGTGCGCCAGCACACCACACTCGATATGACGCCCGAAGAGGTGCATCAGCGCGGACAGGACGAAGTGGCTCGCATCCGTGCGGACATGGAAGCGGTGATCGCCGAGACCGGGTTTGAAGGCAGTTTCGCCGACTTCCTCGTCTTCCTGCGCACCGATCCGCAGTTCTACGCCGAGAGCGAACGCGAACTGATGATGGCGGCGTCCTATTTCGCCAAGCAGGCGGATGACCAGATGCCCCGCTTCTTCCATCATCTGCCGCGGCTGAGCTATGGCGTGCGGCCCGTGCCCGCCGCCATCGCACCCAATTACACCACCGCGCGCTATTGGCCCGGCGACGCAGGGCAGGGCATTGCGGGCGGCTATATGGTCAACACCTACCGGCTGGACCAGCGCCCGCTCTATGAGCTGCCCGCGCTGACGGTGCACGAGGCGGTTCCCGGTCACCACCACCAGATCGCCATTGCCCAGGAACTTGAAAACGTGCCGGACTTCCGCACCCAGGGCTATATCACCGCCTTTGGCGAGGGCTGGGCGCTCTATACCGAGTTCCTCGGTCAGGACATGGGCATCTATGAGACGCCCTATCAGCATTTCGGTCGTCTGACCTATGAGATGTGGCGCGCCTGCCGCCTCGTCGCGGACACCGGCATCCATTGGTATGGCTGGAGCCGGGACGAGGCCGAGGCCTGCTTCCTTGAGAACTCCGCCCTCAGCCCGCTCAACATAACCAATGAGGTCAGCCGTTATATCAGCTGGCCCGGACAGGCATTGGCCTACAAGACCGGCGAATTGCTGATCCGCGAACTGCGTTCGGATGCGGAAGACGAGCTGGGCGAAAGCTTCGACCTCGCCGCCTTCCACGATCATATCCTTGATGAAGGCGCGGTGCCGCTTGGGTATCTCGAAACCAAGATGCGCGCCTGGATCGCGGATCAGGCGCAATAAGGCTGACCAGGCTTGGGCGACACTGTCGCTCAAGCCTTATCGCCGCGCGGTGACCATACTCGCTTTCATCCGGCAAGGGCGAAGGCGGAACGGATGCGGTCACCTCGAAAAGAACCCTCCGAGCTGCGCGATCGCATCAATGACGGCGTCATCGCGATACGCAATGAAGCTGAGTACGCCGGGGCGATCGAGCTGGTGAACTCCGGGCTCGCCTTCGTCATTGATGTGGTCGAGCCGTTTAAGCTGACCAAGGCGGCGGGCTGGTTCCTGCGCTCGGCCTGGCTGACGTCGTCAAACGGCAGCTATATCGAGGATCAGGGCTATTCCAGCGTCCAGCTCAAGGGATTGAGCACGGTCGTGGCGCTCTCCTTGCGCGTCCTGGGCCGGGGTCTCAATCAGGTCTTCGAAGGCCGGCTGGTCGCCGAGGCGGGCGCGGAATTGCCCACCGTCCTGCTGGTGCAGAAGGGCGGGTTGAGCGTGTCGGCCGGGACAGATTTCCTGCTCAGCCAGGGCCTCGACGCCACGCCCCGGGGCGGGCTGCTGATCGGCGGCGTGCTCCGGGTCGCCCAGCCTGTCGGTTTGCGGGAGGCGCGGCTGATCCTGTGCCCGGACGGGGCCCAGCCCTGCGCCATTCATCAGAGCGTGACCGCCGAGCATGGATCCGTCATTGCAATGACGCCGGGCGGGCGCGCCTATGTGGAGAGCCTGACCCTGAAGGACGACAGCCGCCTTGAATGTCTGCAAGGCCGGGCGCGTCTGGAGAGTGACAGCGCGATCGTGCTGGGCTCAAGCCAGGCCGATGCGCCGGCCCGCATGCGCGGGGTGGATGCCGCTGCTGTGCATCTCGGACCGGGCGGCGTCTATGAGTGTCGGGGTCATGGCGAATGGGCGGGGGTCCCGGCCCGTCTGGACAGGCTGAGGAATGAGGGCGGCGTGGTGGAGCTGGAAGGCGATGCCCGTCTGATCTGCGAGCATTTCCAGCAAAGCGCGGGCGAGATCCGGTTCGAGCTGAGCGATCCGCATGCGCCGCCGCCGCGTCTGATCCTTGAGGAGCACGCCGTGATGACCGGAGGGCGCGTGGTGGTGTCGGGGCCCGGCGTGCTGTCGGAACCGCCGCGCGAGCGGCGTTTTCTTCCCCTTGTCGAGGTGCGGCGTGAGGCGCCCATGCTGACCCGCCTGATGGAGCGCGCCTGGATCACGGGGTTTCCCGAGGGCGTGCTGACCGGGTTCGAGCTTGTCGACAACCGCACGCTGGGACTGGTCATCGCGCCGCGCTAGCCGGACTCAGACGCCTTCTTCCCTCGCCAGCGTGTCCGTATGACCTTGGCGGTAGAGGTGGATTTCCCGCCCCAGCCGGATCATGGGCTTGGCCGTGAAAAACAGCGAACCGATGACGAAGAGCCAGATCGCCGCCGTTTCTGTCTCCGCCCAGAAAAACAGGATCGATCCCACAAGAAAGGACAGGGCGGCGGCCACATCAACCAGCGTGAACCCGATCTCGTAAAGGGCATAGATCCGCTTGCCGGCGTCGCTGTCGATCTGGTTGTCGGGGTGAAAGAGATAGGTCAAAGGCGTCTCCCGCAATAAGGCCTGAGAGCCTAACGCACAGCCGGGGCGGTTTGCTCCCGGCGTGTGCGCCCTAGACCTCGCGAAGCGGATAGGCCTCAAGGGTCGTCTCGTCAAAGGGCGCGCGCCCCAGCCAGTCGAGCGCTTCGTCGAGCGTGTCGAAGATCCGGATCAGCAGGCTCCGATCGGTTTCTGGAAAGAAAAGCGGCCAGATTTCCACAAGAAGCGTCAAACTGGCTGGCGCGGCGACGAAGGCGGAGCGGAGCTGATGGGTGATATCGCGTTCTTGCAAGGTGCGTTGACGCTCGATGGCATGGGCGACGATGTTGTTGTGATCGATCTGAACATCAATCTCTTCGTCAAACAGATGGATGAGATCGTAATGGGCCGGAAAGTCGAGGGCCCTGAGCACGTGCAGATTCTGGTTGAGATCGTACTGGGAGAGCGTGTCCTTCCAGTGAAAGACCGCCAGGCGCTGGCCATGATCGAGGCGAGTGGTGAATGTCATGCGCTTGGGCCGCCATGGGCTGATTCAGCCCGATTGTCAGGATGTTGTGATCTACGCCTCGCGCTCGATACTACAACGAAAGCGCGAAAGAAAAACCCCGATGAACTGGTTCTTCGGTCATGCCGGCTGGGCCTAGAGGGGCTGAACCGGAAAGTCTTCAAGCGCCGCCACGTCGAACGGTTCCCGCTCCAGCCAGGCCAGCGCCTCTTCCAGCGTATCGAAGAACCGGATCAGCAGGCTTCCATCCGTCTCGGGAAAGAAAAGCGGCCAGAGATCCAGCAACGCTTTCAGCGCCGGCGGCACAGCGACAAAGGCGGACCGGAGCTGTCGACCGGGCTCACGCTCGATCAGGGTGCGCTGGCGTTCGATTGCATGCGAGACGATGGAGTCGTGATTGATCTCGACCCGTATGTCCTCATCGAAGAGATTGAGAATGTCGTAATCGCTGGGAAAGTCGGGATCCCTGAAGAGCTTGAGGGCCTGGCTCAGCTCTTCCTGCGACAGCTTTTCCTTACCGTGGAACACCACAAGGCGTTGGGCATGATCAAGGCGTGTGGTGAAAGTCATGTCGGTCCGCCGTCTGATGCCCCGTCTGTCGGTCGAGAATATGGAAATAACTTGCGGCATGGCGATTGCCAGTCGCGTCGGCCTGAAAAAACCCCGGCGGATGGCTCCGCCGGGGTTTGTTTCGTCAGAGACGCCAGAGCGTCTTACGCCATGGCGCGTTGACGCAGAACGTAGTGCAGGATGCCGCCATTGTTGACGTAATCAAGCTCGTTCTCGGTATCGATCCGGGCCAGAAGCTGGGTGGTCTTCTTGGAGCCGTCCTCGAAGGTGATCTCAAGCGTCACTTCGCTGCGCGGCTTGATGCCTTCAATACCCTTCAGCGAGACGGTTTCCTTGCCGGTCAGGCCCAGCGAGGTCCAGCTTTCACCGTTCTGGAACTGCAGCGGAACCACGCCCATGCCCACGAGGTTGGAGCGGTGGATGCGCTCGAAGCTCTCGCAGATCACGGCTTTGACGCCCAGAAGACGGGTGCCTTTCGCCGCCCAGTCGCGCGACGAGCCAGTGCCGTATTCCTTGCCGCCGAAGACGACGAGCGGGGTGTCCGCATCGGCGTACTTCATGGCTGCGTCATAGATCGGCATTTCCTCGCCGGACGGCTGCAGCTTGGTGACGCCGCCTTCCACGCCCGGAACCATCTGGTTCTTGATGCGGATGTTGGCGAAGGTGCCGCGCATCATCACTTCATGGTTGCCGCGACGCGCGCCGTAGGAGTTGAACTCCCGCGGTTCGACGCCTTTGTCCTGCAGGTACAGACCCGCCGGGCTGTCCGCCTTGATCGAACCGGCCGGGGAAATGTGGTCGGTCGTGATCGAGTCGCCGAACAGGCCCAGGATGCGCGCGCCGTCGATGTCTTTGGGCGGGGTCACATCGGTGGTCATGCCGGTAAAGAAGGGCGGGTTGGCCACATAGGTGGATTCCGGCCAGTCGTAGGTCAGGCCGCCGGAGGTCTCGATGCCCTGCCACATGGCGTCGCCCTTGAAGACGTCGGCATAGCGCTTGGCGAACATCTCCGGGGTCACCGCAGAGCGCACCGCTTCAGCGATCTCGGCGGAGGTCGGCCAGATGTCCTTCAGATAGACCGGGTTGCCGTCGGCATCCTCGCCGATCGGATCCTCGGCGACATTGATGTTCATGGTGCCTGCGATGGCGTAGGCGACCACCAGCGGCGGGCTGGCGAGATAGTTCGCACGCACATCCGGGCTCACACGGCCTTCAAAGTTGCGGTTGCCCGACAGCACCGAGGTCGCGACGAGGTCACCGTCCTTGATGGCCTTGGAGATCGGCGCCGGCAGCGGGCCGGAGTTGCCGATACAGGTGGTGCAGCCATAGCCCACCAGGTTGAAGCCGAGGGCGTCGAGATCGTCCTGCAGGCCGGCTTTCTCCAGATAGTCGGTGACCACCTGGGAGCCCGGTGCGAGCGAGGTTTTCACCCACGGCTTGACCTTCAGGCCTTTCTTGAGCGCGTTGCGCGCGACAAGACCGGCGCCCAGCATCACGGACGGGTTGGAGGTGTTGGTGCACGAGGTGATCGCGGCGATCACCACATCGCCATGGCCGATGGAGAAGTCTTCGCCGTCCACGTCCACGCGCTTGCCCGCTTCCTCGGCCTTCTTGAACTCGTCCTTGAGAACATTGGCGAAGGCGTCGGCGGCGGTGTTGAGCGCCACGCGGTCCTGCGGGCGTTTCGGACCGGCCAGCGACGGCACGACGGTGGAGAGGTCGAGCTCCAGCGTGTCGGTGTAGACCGGATCATCCTTGCGCTCGGGGCGGAACATGCCCTGAGCCTTGGAGTACTCCTCGACCAGCTGCACGCGGCCCTCTTCGCGGCCGGTGGCGCGCAGATAGTCCAGCGCCTCGTTGTCGACCGGGAAGAAGCCGCAGGTCGCGCCGTATTCGGGCGCCATGTTGGCGATGGTGGCGGCGTCTTCCAGCGACAGATTGTCGATGCCGGCGCCGAAGAATTCGACGAACTTGCCGACCACGCCTTTTTTACGGAGCATTTCCACGACGGTCAGCACCAGGTCGGTGGCGGTTGCGCCTTCGGGCAGCTTGCCGGTCAGCTTGAAGCCCACGACTTCGGGGATCAGCATGGAGACCGGCTGGCCCAGCATGGCCGCTTCGGCTTCGATGCCGCCCACGCCCCAGCCCAGAACGGCCAGGCCGTTGACCATGGTGGTGTGGGAGTCGGTGCCGACGAGGGTGTCCGGATAGGCGTAGGTGACGCCGTCTTCTTCCTTGGTCCACACGGTCTGCGCCAGGTTTTCAAGGTTCACCTGGTGGCAGATGCCGGTGCCCGGCGGGACGACGCGGAAATTGTCAAATGCGCTCGAACCCCATTTGAGGAACTTGTAGCGCTCGCCATTGCGCTCGTATTCGCGCTCGACATTCTTGGCGAAGCTGTCGCCCTTGCCGAAATAGTCCACCATCACGGAGTGGTCGATCACGAGGTCGACCGGCACCAGCGGGTTCACCGATTTCGGGTCGCCGCCGAGCGAGGTGGTGGCGTCGCGCATCGCGGCGAGGTCAACAACGGCCGGAACGCCGGTGAAGTCCTGCATCAGCACGCGGGCCGGACGGTAGGCGATCTCGTGATCGGACTTGCCGGTCTTGGTCCAGGCGGCGATGGCTTCAATGTCTTGTTTGGTGACGGTGCGGCCGTCTTCAAAGCGCAGCAGGTTCTCCAGAAGAACCTTCAGCGTATAGGGCAGCTTGGAGACGCCATCGAGGCCGTTCTTCTCCGCCTCTTTCAGGTCGAAATAGGTGTAGGTCTTGCCCGCGACCGTCATTTCGCGACGGCACTTGAAGCTGTCCAATGAAGCCATGTTTGGTCCTCGTTGTCGGGCCGGACCGCCGCAAGTGAGAGGGTGCAGGCGGAACCGGGCGGAGTATCGTGCGCGATCACACGACGGAAAGGTTTCGGGCGGGTTTTAATACTGTCTGCGCTGCACCGCAATGCAGCCGAAGGCCGTAAGCGGTTCAAACGCATTTATCGCAACGCATTCGCAGGGCGGAGGTTGCGGTCTGACGGCATGGCGATGGAGGAGGCGGATGCGGGATCAGGCCCGGGAGGCCTGATCCACCTCGACAATGACGCTGGCGAGATCGTCGATGATCTCTTCAAAATCGAGCAGCAGGGTGATGAAGTTCACATGGATCCCGTTCTGGTCGGTCATGAAGGAGCGCTGGAGCTTGTGATTGAAGAATGTCCCGAGATTGTTCTTCAGGATCGTGAAATCGCTGTAGAAGCATTCCACGATGCGCAAATGCTTGGGGTCGAGATTCCGGTCATGCAGCATGTGCCGTTTCTGCTCGTAGGTTTCGAGCTCCATCGTGCCTTGCCGGTCCATGTAGGACAGATACAGGTTCTCGAGCTGACGCAGGAATTCGCGCTGGAAGATGCCGATGCGGTTGGCTGCGTTCTCTCCATTGCGGATCATCTCGATGATCGCCAGCAGACTATCCCGCGTGAACTGGGAGAACCGGTAAAACTCCAGGGTCGTCTTCTTGAGGATTTTGATCTTGTTTTCCATGTCGATCAGGATTTCTGACGAACAGGCCGCGACCTTCTTCTCAAACCCCTTGGACAGTTTGACGTTGGCGCGGTCCACAAGATTGCTGATGTCGGAATAGATTTTCTCGACAATCTGGAAAGCGGAGGAAAAGTCCGGTCCGGCGAAATAGTAGATATGGCCGCCATGGCTGCTTTCGAAGCCGAAAGCGCCTGTGGTGCGCAGCGTCACGGAATAGATGTCACTCGATTGCATATCATCCCCCCGGATATGGCAAATCATGAGACGGCAGAGCCGGTTTAACTATTCGTTAACGGTAGCAACCGGGTGTTGTGCCGACAAGCATGGATTCGGCGCAAATCGAGAAACCTGTTCCGGACATGCAGGGGGAGTGCGACATCTCAGCCTTGGACCCGTGCCCGAACTGCGGCTAAGTCTCAGCCCATGAGCACCGTCGCCTTCTCACCCTCCCCCATTGCAGTTTCCAGTCTACGCCTCGAACGTGGGGGAAAGACCTTGCTCACAGGGTTTTCCCTGAATGTGGAGCCGGGCGAGGCGCTGGTGCTGCTGGGCCCGAACGGGTCGGGCAAGACGACGCTGCTGCGAGCCATGGGCGGGCTGGTGCGGCCTGTGGCGGGCGAGATCTCGCTCGATCCGCAGTCGGTCGCCTTTCTGGGCCATGCCGACGCGCTCAAACCCTCCGAGACGGTCGAGCAATCCCTGGCCTTCTGGGCGCGGCTTTATGGAGGTGATCTCGAGACGCTGGATCAGGTGATGACCGAGATGGCGCTGGCGCATCTGGCGCGTCGGACTTGCGGCACGCTGTCAGCGGGGCAGAAACGGCGCACCGCGCTGGCGCGGATTGCGCTCTCCAACCGTTCGGTCTGGCTGCTCGATGAACCGGCCGCCCCGCTTGACGCGCGCTCGCGAGAGCGCCTGGCGCGGCTGGTGCGTCAGCATTGCGCGGCGGGCGGGATTGTCATCGCCGCCACCCATGTGGATCTGGGTTGGGCGGGCGCGCGGGTCGAGGATTTGCGTCCCGCCCCCACCAAGACCGCGGCGGGTGTGGGATGAGCGCGCTGGGAGCGATCTTCACGCGCGAACTTCGCCTGGCGTTTGCGGGCGGCGGCGGGCCGGCGGGACCGGCGGCATTCAATCTCGCCGCTCTGGCGCTCGCGCCGCTGGCCATTGGCCCGGATGCGGATACGCTTCAGGCGGCAGGGCCGGGCGTCATCGCGTTTGCCGCGCTGCTGGCGACCTTGCAGCCCGCCGAGCGTATCTTCAGCGAAGATGCGAGCGACGGCACGCTGGAGCTTTATGCGCTGTCACCCGTCGGACTGGCGCTGTCTTTATTCATGAAGACGCTGGCCTTCATCCTGGCGGTGTTCTGGACGACGCCCTTGCTGGCCTTCATTGGCGGGCTCGCCTACGGCATGGATGTGGGCTCGGCCTTTGTGCTGGCGCTGGGACTGGCGTTCGCGGCGCCGGGTCTCGCCTTCATCGCCGCCTTTGCGGGCGCGCTGGCGGCGGGGCTGAAGCGGGCGGGGCTGCTGATCGCCCTGATCGCGGCGCCCTTGCAAGTGCCGCTTCTGGTGTTCGCGGCGGGCGCAGGCCGGGCGGCGATGGACGGGACGGGGCTGGAAGGCCCCAATCTGATGATGGCGCTCGCGGGATCGCTGGCGGCGCTGGCGCTGGCGCCCTTCGGCGCGGCGGCGGCTTTGAAGGCGCGTCTTGAATAGGTTTCATGCGGCCCAGCGCCGCATCGGCTTGCCCGTTGGGGCCGGCCCGGCTAGGTGATCGGTTTATGTGGAGCTATTTCGCCAATCCTGAACGGTTCGACCGCCTTGCGCGCGCCCTGATCCCCTGGTGCTGGGGCGTCGCAGCGGTGCTGTTCGCCGTGGGTCTGCCCTGGGCGCTGTATTTCTCGCCCGGCGACTATCAGCAGTCCGATACGGTTCGGATCATGTATGTGCATGTGCCGGCGGCCTGGCTCGCCATGTTCGCCTATGCGGGGCTGGGCGGGGCGAGTTTTGTCTATTTCATCTGGCGGCATAACCTCGCCGATCTCGCCGCCCGCGCCATTGCGCCGGCGGGCGCGGTGTTCGCCTTCATCTGCCTGGCGACCGGATCGCTCTGGGGCCGTCCCATGTGGGGCGCCTGGTGGGTATGGGATGCGCGCCTGACCTCGATGCTGGTGCTGTTCTTGCTCTATCTGGGATACATGGCCCTGCGCGGCGCCATCGAGGACGAGAAGCTGTCCGCCCGTGCGGGAGCCGTTCTCGCCATGGCGGGATTGATCAATCTGCCGGTGATCAAGTTCTCCGTAGACTGGTGGAACACCCTGCATCAGGGCGCCAGCGTCTTCCGGTTCGATGGCCCCACGATTGACGCCTCCCAGCTCTGGCCGCTGGCGATCATGGCGCTCGGCTTCACCGTGCTCTATCTCGCCCTCGTGCTGACCCAGATGCGCGCCATGATGATGGAGCGCCGGGCCGAAGCGCTGGAACGCCGCCGCGAGCGGCGTCTGGAACTGGAGGCGGAGCTGTGAGCGCCCTCATCGATTTCCTCTCCATGGACGGTTACGCAGTCTATGTCTGGGTGTCTTACGGGCTCAGCCTTCTGGGCAGCGTCGGGCTTGTGGTCATGGCGGTGAGCCGTCGTCGTGCGGCCAGCGCCCGTCTGGCGCGTCTTGAAGCGCAGGAAGCCGCCCTGAAGCCCGGCGCCGCCTTGAACGCCGACGAGGATGCGGCATGAAGAACATCATGACTTGGTTCCCGGTGATGGCGGTCGGCCTGTTGCTGGCCATTTTCGCCATTGCGCTTCTGCGTCCGTCCGAGGGCGGCGGCGATCCGATCATCGGTCAACGCGTCAGTGATCTCGACCTGCCGCTCGAAGCGGTGAGCTTCGCCGAGACAGGGTATGATCCGCAGACGGTGGAAGGCCCCTATCTGCTGAATGTGTGGGCGAGCTGGTGTCCGCCCTGCCGGATCGAACATCCCTATCTTGAGTTCATGTCCGATCAGGGCGTGCCGATCTACGGCATCGTCTACAAGGATGACGAAGCGGATACCGCACAGTTCCTCAACCAGCTGGGCGACCCGTTCACCGGGCTGGCGGCCGACCCTGAAGGACGCGCCGGGTTCGAGCTGGGCGTGACCGGACCGCCGGAAACCTTCATCGTGGATGCTGACGGGATCATTCGCGCCCGCTGGCGTGGCGCGGTGACCGATATCGTCTGGATACAGCGCATGGCCGGACCCTGGGCCGCGGCGGGCGGCCAGCCGATTGACTGGAGCGCGGCGGAGTAAGCGGTCGGACCGTCCTATTCGGCGGCGGCCTTCTTCTTCTTTTTCTTCTTTTTCTTGTCGCCGCCCTTGGCCTTCGCCTTGGCGGCCTTCTCGGCGAGTTTGGCCTTCTTGGCCTCTTCCTTCGCCGCTTCCGCGCCCAGCTCGGAGGCGCGGGCGATGCGGTTGAGCGCTTCGACAAAGCTCGCGCGCTTGTTCTTGGGCAGGGCTGTCAGGATGGCTTCGTCTGCGGCCTTGGCGCCCGCGATGACCGTGGCGTGCAGCTTGCGGCCTTCCTCGGTGAAGCGGACGGCGTTCGCGCGGGCGTCCCCCGGCGCCTTTTCCCGAACCAGCAGGCCCTTGGCCGCCATGCGGGAAACCAGTTCGGCCAGTGTCGAGCGGTCAATCCCGGTCGATTGCACCAGCTGGGTCTGGGTGAGCCCTTCCTGGTCATGTACGGCGCACAGCACGGCGAATTGCCGTTGAGTGATCTGAACGCCGCCGGTGGCTTCGGAAAACTGTTCCGCAGCGAATTGCTGGGCGCGGTGCATGAGATGCCCGGGCGAAGCGTTGAGGTCGAAATCGAGTACGTCAGCCATATTTCACCCTCCGGCGACGGAACAAAACAACCATAGCCGGGTTTGACGACGTTTCAATAACAAGTCCTTCCTGATACGGATTGGGGCAAACAAACGCCTAATGATGCAAGGGTTTCGCCATGAATGCGCAAGAGCCTGATTTCCATCACGTCGTCCCCGAGGACGATGATCGCGAACGGCGCGTCTGTCGGACCTGCGGGTTCATTGACTACGTCAATCCGAAGATTGTGGCGGGCGTGGTGGCGACCTCGGAGGATGGCCGCGTGCTGATGTGTCGGCGGGCGATCGAGCCGCGTTCGGGCTTCTGGACTCTGCCTGCCGGATATATGGAAGAAGGCGAAAGCGTTGAGGACGCCGCCCGCCGCGAAGCGTATGAGGAGGCGTGCGCCAGGCTGGAGCTGGAGGGGGTTCTGGCAATCTATTCCGTCCCCCGCATTTCCCAGGTCCAGATCTTCTTCCGCGCACGGTTGAGCGATCCATCCATCGCGGCCGGACCGGAAAGCCGGGAGGTTGCGCTGTACGAGTGGGAGGCGCTGCCGCTGCCGGATCTCGCCTTCCCCAGCGTGAAATGGGCGCTGGATGACTTCCGCGCCGGGCATGGGCGCGAGCTGCCGCCCGCCATGCGCACCCAGGGCCCGGACTTCAAGCCGCTCTAGACGCGTCAGGCGGACTTCAGGGTCATCTGGTCAAGCCGGGCGCCCAGCTGATCGAGATTGACGGGCTTGGGCAGGCAGTCCGCCGCGCCTTTCTCCCGCATGCGCTGGGCCGTCCCGGAGGTGACGTCAGCCGTCACGATGACCACGGGCATGTCCGGATAGACGGCGTTGAAATGGACCAGCAAATCCTCGCCTGACAGGCCCGGCATGTGCAGATCCAGCAGCACCGCGTCCGGATCCGTGTCGGTCTTGTCCATTTCAGCCAGCGCTTCGGCGCTGCTTGAGGCCTGGAGCACGCGCCATCCGGCGCCTTCCAGATACGACGTGAGCAGATTGCGGTTGGTGGCGTTGTCCTCGACCACGAGGGCGGTGCGCTCGGGATGGGCCCGTTGTGCGGCGGCAGACGCCCTGCTCGCATCGGACAGACCCGGGTGCGCCGCGTCCGCCGGTTTCACCGGGCGATGGGGCAGACGGACCCAGAACCGGCTGCCGGCGTTCAGCTCGCTCTCCACGCCGATATCGCCGCCGGCCAGGACAGCAATCTCCTGCGCGATGGTCAGGCCGAGCCCGGCCCCTTCATGCTGGCGACCCACGCTGTCATCAAGCTGGCTGAAACGCTCGAAGATGGATTTGACCTGGTCGGGGGCGATGCCGGGACCGGTGTCGGACACGCTCAGCTCCATCTGGCCGGTCTCCAGGACGCGGCCGCTGATCGCGATCGCGCCGACATCGGTGAACTTGACCGCGTTGCCGGCGAAATTGGTCAGGATCTGCAGCACACGAGTCGCATCGCCTGCAACGAGGGCTTCCAGTTCGGGGGCGATATCGAGTTCAACCGTGAGTTTCTTGCTCGCCGCCTGGCTGGCGATTGTGTCTGCTGTGTTCCGCAGCAGGTCGGCGGGGCGATAGGGGGTGTCATCGAGTTCGAGTTCGCCGGCTTCGAT
This sequence comes from Oceanicaulis sp. HTCC2633, assembly GCF_000152745.1. Classification (GTDB taxonomy): domain Bacteria; phylum Pseudomonadota; class Alphaproteobacteria; order Caulobacterales; family Maricaulaceae; genus Oceanicaulis. The sequence goes on along the minus strand of NZ_CH672428.1, from coordinate 1,904,140 downwards.
GCGGGAGATGTCCAGCACATCGTCGATCAGGCCGCGAAGCGCGGTGCCCGAGGAATTGAGCATGCGGACATAATCGCGCTGCCGGTCGTCCAGCTCGGTTTGCTCCAGAAGCTGGGCCATGCCCATGACGCCGTTGAGCGGGGTCCGGATTTCATGGCTCATATTGGCCAGGAAGCGGGATTTGGCGGCGTTCGCCTTCTCGGCTTGCCTGTAGGCGTCCTTGATGCGGTGGCTGGCGTCGCCGAACCGCCGCGCGGCGATGAAGAAGTGCAACAGGAACAAGGTCGCGGCGATGAGGGCGAGCAAGTATTCGACATTCATCTCGCCATCGCGAAACAGCGCGCTCGCCGGCAGACCGAGCAGATACGCCGCCGCCGGTCCGCCTCCGCTCAGGGTCAGGGACAGGTTCTCGTTGGAGTGGACGGCGATATGGAACAAAGAGCCGCAGAGCAGCAAAAGCGCAATGGATTCGCCCGTCTGCCCCCAAGCCGTCCAAAGCCCGAGGCTGAGTGAGGAGTAAATGATGGAGGCGAGCAGCATGGACAGGTTCGCCGAGATCTTTTCCGGGCGGGTCACCGGTGCGGTGCGTGACTCATCCCTGAATTTGGAAGCGATCCAGTGGTCCAGACACTGTGAGGCGACCGCCAGCACGGCATAGCCCAGCGCGAAGAGCTTGAGACCTGCGAAAAACAGGACAAAAGCGCCAAACAGCGCGGTGCCGATACGCATGGGCAATTCGCGCGCGCGTTTTCTTGCGACGCTTTGATACGCATCGAGCGTGATGAGAGTGTCCATGGTGTGACCCCGGCGGAAACGCTCCTACAGGCTGCACCCAAAAGTCTTGCAACTTGGTGACGCTCCGCCAAAAGTCGTATGCGGTCAGAGCGCATCCAGGATCTGCTCGACCGGACGGCCCAGCGCGGCGCGCTCGCCCCGGATCAGGATCGGACGCTCGATCAGCTTGGGATTGTCCGCCATGGCCTGGATCAGGGCGTCTTCATCCTCGACGGATTTGAGGCCCAGTTCCTTGTAGACTTCTTCCTTGGTGCGCATCAGCTCGCGGGCGCTGGAGAGTCGCAGCTTGGAGATCACGGAGCGGATTTCATCCGGGGTCGGCGGCTCCTTGAGATACTCGCGAATGGTCGGGCGCATGCCGTGCTGTTCGAGCAGAGCCAGGGCCTCGCGTGATTTCGAGCAGCGCGGATTGTGCCAGTATTCCATATCTCACTCCTTGGTGTGCGCGGCGGCCAGGACAAGCCGGGCGGCGCGCAAGTGCATGTGTTCGACCATTCGGCCTTCAACCGGGACAGCGCCCTTGCCGGCATTGGCCGGGTCTGCAAAGGCGTCCACCACGGTCTGCGCCCAGGCCTGTTCGGCCTCCGAAGGGGTGTAGGCGCGGTGTACAGGACAGATCTGGGAGGGATGGATCAAGGTCTTGCCGTCAAATCCCAGGATGCGACCCTGGCGGGCTTCGGCTTCAAAACCGGCTTCGTCCCTGTAGGCGTTGTAAACCGCGTCCAGGACCGTCAGGCCCATGGCCCGAGCCGCCAGAACCAGGCGGGACAGATAGGGCGTCAGCGTTTGTCGTCTCTGGTCATTCTCGGGAAGACGCAAGCCTTCGGCGAGGTCGTTGGAGCCCGTCACCAGCGCCTCCAGGCTATGAAGCCGGGCCTGCCGGGCGATCGCCTCCACATTCATCACCCCCAGCGGGGTCTCGATCATAGCCCAGACAGGGCCGGCATATCCGGCGTCATCCAGCCGCTTGCGCACGGCGCTGAGCTGGTCAGGCGTCTCGATCTTGGCGATCAGCACGGCATCCGGCGAAGCCGCGGCTGCAGTCTCGATGTCTGCGCCGAGTTCGGACGAGGCCGGCTCCGCTATGCGCAATACCGTGTACAGGTCTTCGGCCCGGAAGCCCGGTATGGCGGTCCTGGCGTTGGCGCGGGCTTCGCTTTTGCGCTCCGGCGCGACAGCGTCTTCAAGGTCGAGGATGATCGCATCCGCGCCCAGGCCGGCCGCCTTCTCCAGCGCGCGCGGCTTGTCGCCGGGCACGAACAGGACCGATCGCATAAGTCTTGCGTTCAGAAGTGTGTGAGAGGAATCGTCCATCATGAGGCAAAGGCATACATAAGGCGCATGGCTGACACCACTCCCCAGACGTCCGTTCTTGTCATCAGCTCGCTGGTCGCCACCAGCGAAGTGGGCGGCGGGGTGACGGCGCAGGTGCTAGCGGCGCATTCGATCAGACCCTGCCTCGTGCCGACGGTGATATTGGGTCGACACCCGGCGCTGGGCGCTCCCGGAGGCGGTCCTGTGACGACCGCGCTCATGGGGTCCGCCCTGGACGGAGTGAAGGCCAATGGCGCGCTAGAGGCCGTGGACGCCATCTTCACGGGCTATTTCCAGAACCCCGATCAGGTCCGCCTCACGGCCGGGCTGATCGCGCAAGCGCGCGCCAGCCGTCCCGATCTCCTGGTCATGGTTGATCCGATCCTGGGCGATGGCGAGGCGGATGGCGGAGACGCCGGGCTTTATGTGAGCGCGCAGACGGCGGCCGCCATCCGGGATGAGCTGCTGCCGCTGGCGTCGGTGATCACGCCCAACCGGTTCGAGCTGGCCTGGCTCGCGCAGACGCCCGTGCACTCTCCGGAGCAGGCGGTGGAGGCCGCCCGAGGGCTTGCGCCGGTCGTCCTGTGCACCTCAGCGCCTGCAGATCTCAACGAGATCTCTGTCATCACGGTCACGGCGGATGACGCCTTCAGCGCCCGCATGCCGCGCCTTGAGCAGGCTCCGTTCGGCACGGGAGACGTGTTCGCGGCCAGCGCCCTGGCGGAGCGGCTGTCCGGCGCGCGCTGGCGAGATGCGGCGGCCCGGGCCATGGCGCGCATTTCTCATGTGCTCGACGAGACGCGTCTTGCCGGTGAAACACAGGATTTGCGACTGACGCGCGCGAGCCTGCAGACAGCCTTGCGCGCGCCCGCCCTGCGTCGGGTCGGTGCGCATCGCCCGGCCTGGGTGATGGGGCTCGATGGCTGCAAGGCCGGATGGGCCGGGGTGATGGTCGATCTCAACGGGATCGAGGCGCCGCGGCGCGCGGTGTTCGAGCGCTTCCAGGATGCCTATGACTGGGGCGCACAAGTGATCGCCGTGGACATGCCCATCGGCTTTGAAGAACATCCCTCCAGCCCGCCCGGGCGGGCATGTGAACGGCAGGCGCGTCAGCTTCTGGGCGCCCGGCGCAGCTCGGTCTTTCCTTCGCCCCTGCGCATCGCCTTGTCCGCCTCGGATTATGCGCAGGCGAACCAGCTCAATCGCGCCGCAGGCGGTCAGGGTCTGTCCAGGCAGGCGTTCAACCTGTTCCCCAAAATTCGTGAGATCGATGCGGTGATGACCCCGGATCTCTCACGCGGCGTGGTCTTCGAGACCCATCCCGAGGTCAGCTTCGCGGTCCTGTCCGGTGCGCCGGCGGTCCATCGCAAGAAAACCCGCGCGGGCCGGCAGGAGCGGCTGGACCTACTGATCCGTGAAGGCCTGCCCGAAGCGCTCTTCGAGCCCCATCCCTTCAAGTCGTCTCTCTGCGCGCCTGATGATCTGGTTGATGCGGGACTGTGTGTTCTGACGGCCCAGAGAATCGCGGCGGGAGAAGCGCGACGCCTGCCCGACAGCCCTCCGGAAGACAGTCAGGGCCTGATCATGGCCATTCACGCCTAGACGCGCGGTCCAAGCTTGAAACCCGATGCGCGGGCCTATACCTGATCGCTCATGAGCACTGACATCCACGGACATCTCGCGTCGGGCTTCGAGCCGGTCGCCGAGGCCTTCAAAGAGAATTTTTCCGAACGCGGCGAGCTGGGCGCTGGCTTCACGCTGATCCGCGACGGAGAAATACTGGTTGATATTCACGCCGGTCACTCAGACCGCAAGGGCGAGCAGCCCTGGACGGCGGAGACAATTGTTCCGGTCTTCTCCACCGGCAAGGCGATCACGGCGTTGGTCGTGGCCTGGCTCGTTGATCAGGAGCGGCTCGATTATGACGCGCCGGTCGCAGAGGTCTGGCCGGAATTCGCTCAGGCGGGCAAGGGCGAAGTCACCCTGGCCCAGGCCCTGTCCCATCAAGCGGGTCTGCCGGGCTATCCCGAAGAGATGGAGCCGTCCGACTGGTTTGACCGCGAGCTGATGGAAAGCCGGTTCGCCGCGATGGCGCCCATGTGGCCGCTGGGGGAAGGCTCCGGCTATCACCCGATCAGCTACGGCGTGATTGCGGATGCGGTGGTGCGCCGGGCGGACGCGAAAGGCCGCACGGTGGGCGCCATCCTGCGCGAGGAAATCTGTGGTCCGCGCGGCATCGATTTCCATATTGGCGTGCCTGAAAGCGAGCACGAGCGGGCGGCCGAGCATGTCCTGCCGCCCCGTCCGCCGCATCTGGGCTCCATGACGCTTGAAAAGTCCGCGGCTTTCCTGAAGCCCTGGTCCTCGCCCGGTCGGCGCGGAACCGCCGCCTGGCGCTCCGCCGAGCTGCCCGCCGCCAATGGCCATGGCACGGCGACCGCCATCGCCCGGCTGATGGCGCCGTTCGCCACTCAGGGGCGCCTTGATGATGCGGCCTTCGTGTCCAGCGCGGTGATCGAGGCGGCGATGAAGGAACGCGTGCACGGGCCGGACCGGGTTCTGCCCTTTGATCTGTCCTTCGCGGCCGGCGTGATGATCAACCGCGAGTCCGGCGCATTCGGGCCGGAGCCAAAGGCTGTGGGGCATTACGGCTTTGGCGGCTCATGCGGCTTTGCGGACCCGGAACGGGGCGTGTCCGGCGCCTATGTGATGAACCGGCAGATGGATGTGCTGGTAGGCGATGCCCGCGCCAAGGCCCTGATCGAGGCGGCCTATCGCTGCCTGTAAAGCCCGTCAGGCGCTCTCATGAAAAAGACGCCGCGCGAGAGGCCTCGCGCGGCGTCTTGCTTCAGGCGGGAAAGCGATTAGTCCATCGCCTTCAGGTTGACCGCTTTGGGGCCTTTGCCGCGGCGATCCGGTTCAGTTTCAAATTCAATGCGTTGGCCGTCGCGCAGATCGTTCAGGCCGGCATCCTTGACGGCGGTGATGTGCACGAACACATCCTTGTCGCCTTCATCCGGCGTGATGAAGCCGAAGCCCTTCTCGGTATTGAAGAATTTAACGGTACCCGTAGTCATGGGTAGGAGTCCTTTCCCGTCCGTCCGCGCAGCGTCCCACGCCAGTAGTAAGTGCACACGGCGTCCCGCGCACAGCGTGCGGATTGCGGTCGGGGAAGGCAAAGTCAGAGGCGATAGGCACTCGGGTCTTCCATACTCTTCACCGGGCCTTGTTCAAGCCGCTCGTGCCCGAATACTATGCCTGAAAACGCCCCCCTTCACAAGCAAAGCCTAAGCGTGCGATCGCTCTGGACTAGGGCCTGACAGGTGAGCCGAAGAACACGAAGATTCATAAGCGCTAAGTCTCGCGCGCCCCGCTCGGGCGGGTCCGATCCGGGCGCAATGATCCGCCTGTCGGGGTTCGGCGCGGCCTTTCTCGTGATGATTGCGGTCGGCGCCGGATTTCACGGCGAGCGGGTCACCGCCGCTGCGGCGCGCCTGATGAGCGGACTCGCCCCGCTTGTCGAACCGGTGCTCTGGGGGATCAGCCTGGCGGAAATGGGCGCGGGACTTCTGGTGCTCGCCGTTTTCGGGATCGCGGTCTGGCGCGGCTTTAAAGGTTAAGCCGCCAGGTGCTCCAGGACAGGAGGAGCGCGAAGGCCTGCCAGGCGACGAGCGGGAGCATCAGGACGCCCGCCAGCCATGCGGCGCGGAAGGCGGCCAGGGCCACCGGTATGCACAGAAGCAGCGAGACCACTGTCACATAGAAGCCGTTGGCGACGCTTTGCAGGCCGAAATAGCCCAGCGTCCACCCCATGCAGACGACATACTGGGTGATGATGGCGAGCCTGGCGAAATCCTTGTGCCGGTCATCGCCATAGCGATCCACAATGAAGGCGGCCAGCGCCATGAGGGCGAAGAGGCCGACCCAGACCGAGCCGATCACCGCGCCTGAGGGCGACCAGTCCGGGTTCTCCAGCGTGCGCGACCACTGAATGGCCGGGCCGGTGAAGATCCAGGCGTTCAACGCCAGAGCGGCGCCGACAAAGATGAAGAGGTACAGGGCCAGACGGCCAAACGCGGGACGGGATTTGCGGAAGATGTTCGTCGCCACGGATCGCCTCCTCTGCGCGGTCCTGTCCGGATACGCCCTGAACACTAGCATGGTTTACGTCCCCGGCCAGAGTGCAAGCGCCCACGCCCCTGTAAGGTCACAATCGCTTGAGGCGAGACGCAGCTGCTATGCCTGATGCAGCGGACGGGGCATGATCGGGGTGAAACCCGGCCCTGACGCCGCCAAGCCTTCAAGGACTGACTCATGTTGCGTATCGGTCTCGCCCTGTGTCTGGCGCTGTCTGCCTTCCTGGTTAGCGCCCAGGCGCAAAGTCCGGTCGAGGCGGCCGCTGACGCCGCAGCCTATTTTGGCCCGGCTGTGGGCGAACGCGTTCCGGCGTTAGAGGGGGTGGATGCGCAGGGCCAGACGCGCACCCTCGCAAACCTGGCCGGAGAGAATGGCCTTGTCCTGTACTTCAACCGGTCGCTCGACTGGTGCCCGATCTGCCTGCGGCAGACCCTCGAACTGCAGACCCATGTGGACGCCTTCGACGCCGCCGGCTGGCCCGTTGCGGTGCTGACCTATGATCCGGCGGAAACGCTGGCGCAGGCAGCGGAGCGTCGCGGGCTGAGCATGACGCTTCTGTCCGATGAGGGCAGCGCAATCATTGACGCCTTTGGCGTGCGCGACCCGATCTATGCTGACCCCGATCATCTGGCCCATGGCGTGCCTTACCCCATCACGTTCGTCATTGATCGCGACGGGATTGTCGTCGCCAAGTTCTGGCACGAAGCCGGTCTGGGCCAGCAGCGCGGCTACGCCACCCGCATCTCCGCCGAGGATGTGCTGGCGGCGGTTCAATCGCGCTAGCCTTGCGCCCCGGGTCGCAATGGGGACACTCGGCGCTGAACCGAGGAGAGCCCCATGACCGACGGACCTGTTCTGGAAACCGAACGCCTGCGCCTGCGCGTGCCGCAAGAACGCGACCTGTCGGGCTTCATCAGCCTGATGAGTGATGAGGTCGCCGCGCGTCATATCGGCGGGGTGATGACGGAGCCGCTGATCTGGCGGCAGATGTGCGCCATCATCGGGCACTGGGTCGTGCGCGGGTACGGGTTCTTTTCCGTGGAGGAGAAGGCGACCGGCGACTGGGTCGGCCGGGTCGGCCCATGGGCGCCCCATGGCTGGCCCCAGCCTGAGGTCGGCTGGTCAATCACCCGCACGCACTGGGGCAAGGGCTATGGCCCGGAAGCGGCGGTCGCCACGATGGACTTCGTCTTTGATGAACTGGGCTGGGACAGCGTCATTCATCTCATCGTCCCCGAGAACGTCAATTCCAAGGCTGTCGCCCGCAAGCTGGGCTCGGTTGATCTGGGCCGCAGGGCGGAGGTGCCCGGCTTCGGCATGGAGGCGGAGGTCTGGGGGCAGTCGCAGGCGGACTGGGCCGTCAACCGCGATCGCCTGGGTCGCTAGAACCAGCCAGCCTCCCTCAAGGCCGGATAATAGGTGCGGCTGACCGGAGCTTCGAGACCATCCCTCAGGATCAGAACGCCCCGGCCATCGCCCTTGCGGACTTCGGTCACCGCGGCCCGCGCCACCCACCAGGACCGATGCGTGCGCGCGCCCTCCAGCGCGTCGCAAGCGGCGACGGCGTCAGACAGGCGCATCAGGATCAGCGCCTCTCCGCTTTCGGTGCGGATGCGCAGATAGTGATCCTCGGCCGTCATGGACCAGATTTCGGCCTGTCTGAGCCGCAGCGGCAGCTTCTCTGTCAGGGCGGCGCCAGCCCGGGGCGGCTCTTGGGCTCCATGCCGGCGTTTGCCGGTCAGCGCGTCCACCACATAGACCACGGCTGTGGCGAAGCTCGAAATGAACAGCACGAGAAAATAGGTCAGCGCCAGCTCAGCCGCACTCAGTCGGAAGTTGAAGCCGGCATTGACGAATGCGACGCCGAACGTGACCGGTATGGAGACGCCCGCGGCGGTCAGCGCATAGATGCTCCACTCAGGCGCCCGGGGCAGGAAGCGCGGCAGCACATGTCCCAGCGTGAAGCCCACACAGGCGCCGAGGGCGATGAAGCTGGTCCAGTAGACCCAGACCCAGGGCCAGCCCAGCGTGTTGGAGCCGAACGGGCCCATGATCGCCAGAAAGGTCCCCAGCCCCAGAGTCATCAGTCCGGGCTGCACGAGCGCGCCTGCGAGTGTCCTGACCCTGTCCTGCATGACTGAAGCGCTCACCCCCGTTCGCGAAGCGTGAACGGCAGGTTGGCTGCAACTCGCGAAGAGGTCCAGTCCGCTCACGCAGAACCGCTTTTCGCAGCCTCCCCGTCCGTCCAGCAAGAGAGCGCGCCGCAGCACCAGTTGTCACCGACTGCGGCCTCTCGCAGGAAAGGATGCTCCCATGAATCACAAGACGCTCAAGACCGTCGCGCTCGCCAGCGCCGCCCTCTTCGCGTTGCACTTCGCCCCCGCCGCGCAAGCCCAGAGCGAGGAGGGCGCCGAGAACGCCGCCCTCTCTCTGGTCATCGACGGGCTGAATTCGGAAACCGGTCGGGTCTGGGTCGGAGTCTATGACAGCGCCGACGCCTGGAATGCGCAGCAGGAAGTCAGGTCCCAATGGGTCGATATCACCGGTGGACAGGCGACGGTGAGGCTAGAAGGCGTGCCGACCGGGCAAGTGGGCGTCCAGGTGTTCCATGACGCCAACGGCAATCTGGATTTCGACACCAACTTCGCCGGCATCCCGCGGGAGCGCTACGGCTTCTCCAATAACCCCCGTCCCCGTTTCCGCGGCGCGAACTGGGATGAGGCTGTCTTCGTGCTGGCGCCGGGAGAGACCCGCGACATGGCGATCACCCTGCATGGAGTTCGAGGATGAATATCGAGGCTTTTCTGAACGCGCCGCTGCATATCCAGGTCCATGCGCTCGCCGCGCTGGGGGCGCTGGGGCTTGGCGTGGTCCAGTTGTCTGCGCCCAAGGGCACGATCCCGCATCGGGCGCTGGGATATGTCTGGGTCTGCCTAATGCTGCTGGTCGCAGGCACGGCGTATTTCATCCGCGGCGCGAGCGGACATTTCAGCCTGCTGCATCTTCTCATCCCAGTAACGGTGATCGGCGTGGTCTGGCTGTCCGTCTTGGCGCGCCGCGGGAATGTCAGACGCCATCGGTTCGCAGCGCTGGTCCTCATGGTCTCCGCGCTTGGAATTCCCGGCGCCGCCACCCTGATCCCGGGTCGCCTGATGCACGCGGTCATCTTCGGAGGCTAGACCCGGCGCAGCTGTCATTGACCTGACGCAAGGCCGCGCTACACCTGCTCTCACACGGTCTGGAGCGGGCCGGCATCTGTGAGGGTAATGAAATGTCGTCAAGCTGGATCAAACTCATGCTGGGCGTTGGCCTGTTAGCCCTGACCGCCTGCTCGGAGCCTGTGCCGGCGGACGCCACAGAGCCGGTCATGGCGCCCAGCCTCGTCTCGGCGGATGCGCCGCGCACGCCGGTCGAGGCGCTGGCGCCGTATTACGCCCAGCTTGATTATGTTGCGCCTGTGGCGCCCGAAGGTCCCGCCCTGCCAGGGTCAGATGCGGTGCTGACCTCGATCGCCTTCGGGTCCTGTAATACCGCCCAGCGCGAAATCCCCATTCTGGCGACCATTGCGGGGGAGCCCCACGACCTCTTCATGTATGTGGGCGACAACGTCTATGGCGATGCGCGCTCCTATAACGCCGACCTGCCCGAGCTGCGCGAGAATTACGCCGCGCTGGCCGCCCGTCCGGAATTCCGGCTGCTGCGGTCGGCCCTGCCCATGCTCGCCACCTGGGATGACCATGATTACGGCATGAATGATCTGGGCCGTGATTTTCCCTTCAAGGGCTTCGCAGAGCAGCTCTTTCTCGACTTCTGGCGGGCTGAGGCGGACGATCCTCGCCGCCAGCGCGAGGGGATTTACGATGCGCGCGTGTTCGGACCGGAAGGCCAGCGCGTCCAGATCATCCTGCTCGATACGCGCTATTTCCGCTCTGACCTGACCCCGACCGACGAGCGCGGCGCCGTCGGCCGCGAGCGCTACATCCCCAGCGCCAATCCCGATCAGGACATGCTGGGCGCGGCGCAATGGGCCTGGCTGGCCGATCAGCTGGCGGAACCCGCCGATCTGCGTCTGATCGTCTCCTCCATCCAGGTGCTGGCCGACGGTCATGGCTGGGAAGCCTGGCGCACCATGCCGCTGGAGCGTGACCGCCTGTTCCGCCTGATCAATGAAAGCGGCGCGGAAGGCGTCGTGTTCGTCTCCGGCGACCGCCATTCCGCGGGGCTGTATCGCCGCGATGATGTGGCGAGTTACCCGCTTTACGAGATCACCTCCTCGGCGCTGAACATGTCGTTCGCGGACGAGAACAACGAGCCTGGCCCCAATCGTCTGGGCGCGATGTATGCACCGGAAAACTACGGCGTCATCGCCATTGACTGGGATCAGGGACGCCTCAGCCTCCAGATCCGGGACATGGAGGGCGCGCCCGTGCGTCAGGAAAGCGTCAGCCTGTCCGCCATCGGAGCCCGCTGACCCGAAGGCCGCCGGTCCGCGCCGGATTGCTGCGAGGTCCTGATGCGGGCAGAATGGCTGTCGGGGGGACGCCATGAAAGACGCCAGTCAGTTTGAACGCCTGTTTCTGGGCGCCGGAGAGGCCGCGGGCCCCGGCGCCGGACTCGCGCCGCCCGAGCCGGTCGCCCGATCGGTCCGGGGGGCTGGCGCCAGCCTTCTGGATGCTGTGCTGGGCGCCGCGGTGCGGGCCGTTCTGATCCTTCAGATGTGGAGCTGGTCGCGGGCGAATGCGGCGGCGGTGGACGATCCCCTGTCCTGGCGGGCCTGGGTGACGCCGAGTGACGGGCTGGAAACCGCGGCCCGGATCTGGACCATGGGGCAGGTGGACGCCGGTTTCGCCGCCTTCCTGCTGCTGGCGTTCGCAACGCTCGCCAGCCTGAGCCTGACGCTGGGTTTTCTGACGCGCCTGACCGGGATTGCGGTCTTTCTGGGGGCGCTGTGGCACATGCTGTTCATTCTGCCCGAAGCCTTCACCTCCACGGTGGCGTATCTGGCGCTGGGGCTGTATCTGATCCTGCGCGGCGCCGGGCCGCTCTCTCTGGACTGGGCGCTTGCGCGTCTGGCGCGCCTGGCCTGACCGCACGGCTTGCCTTGCGCAGCCCCTCATGATGACCTTGACGCAGATGCGCCGATCCAGACCGTAAGGGCCGCCCCATGCTGATCTATCGCAATGTCGCCATGGTGATGGTCGCGACCCTGTTCCTGCAGGCCGCCATGGGCGCTTTGGGCGTGGCCTTGCCGCTGGCGATGAGCGGCGCCGGCTGGGGACGTCCGGCCATCGGTGCAGTGATCGCCGCGTTCGGGGCCGGCTTCGCCCTGGGCGCCTGGCTGTCGCCGGGCATGATCCGCTCGGTGGGTCATATTCGCGCCTATGCCGGCTATGCCGGAGGCGCAGCGGCCCTGACCCTGATGCTGTCGCTGGGCGACCATTTCCTGTGGTGGCTGATCACGCGCTTCGGGTTCGGGATTTGCGCGGCCGGTCTGTTCGCCGTTGCGGAAAGCTGGATCGCGGACGCGACGCCCAGCGAGCGCCGCGGCGCGGTGATCTCGGTCTATCAGATTATTGGCCGCGCCGGTCTGATCGCGGGGCCCTTCCTGATCGCCCTGCCGGGTTTTGACGCGCGCGACGGCTTCATCATGGCGGGCGCCGCCATGGCGCTTGCGCTGACGCCAATCGTGTTCACCCGGCGCGCCCAGCCCAGCCTGCCCACGGGCGAGACCGTGCCGGTGACGCGGCTGTTCTCCATCGCCCCCGCCGCCGCTGCGGCCGCCTTCACCGCCGGATTGCTCAATTCGGGCGTGCTGGGCTTCATGCCGATCTGGGCGGGATCGCTGGACCCGCTCAATGCGGCTGGCGGCGCGGCGCTCCTGATGGCGGTGATCTATCTGGGCTCGATGGTGACCCAATGGCCGGCCGGGATCATCTCCGACAAGATGGACCGGCGCCTGGTGATCGCGGCGCTGTCGATCATGAGCGGCTGTTTCGCCCTGATCCTGGTGGTCATGCCCAATCCCGACCTGTTGCTGGCCGCGATCCTGGTGGGTTTGTGGGGCGCCGCTAGCCTGGCCTATTATTCCGTGGCCGTCGCGCATGCGGCGGACCGGTCTCGGGTGGAGGAGCTGCCCGCCATCGCATCGGGCATGCTGCTGGTCTGGGCCGCGGGCTCGACGCTGGGACCCATAGTGGCGGGCATCGCCTATTCCGGACCGCTGGGGCCGCGCGGGCTGTTTTTGTTCGCCGCTGTCGTCAGCTGCATCCTGGCCGCCGGCATGATGTGGCGTCGCCGGGCCCGCAAGCCGGTCAGCGAGGATGAGCGCCAGCCCTTCGTCAACCTGCAGGCCACCTCTGCAGAGCTGGCCGAGATCGAGGCCCCTGAAGACGAGCTTGATCGCGTATGATGATGGCGCTTGTCATAGCCCTGCCTGCTCTGGCGGGCGCGCTGGCCGCATTCGCCCTGCGCCGCAGGCTGGCCGCGCTCGGCTTCATGACCTGGCTGGGCTGGATGATGATCGGGGCCGGCGCTCCGGTCCTGCTGGGCCAGGTCATCGCCCTGGGGCTGACGGACACGGCGGCCGCCATGGCGGAAGGGTGTGAGTTTGCAGGCCCGGACGCCTGCAGAACCGCCGGGCTCTACTTCGTCCTGCCCCTGGCGGCGGGGCTGTGCGCAGGGCTCGGCTGGGCCGCAGGCGCCCTCAGCGTGCGCTTCGCTAAGGCAAAAGACACGATCTAGGTCTAAAGAGAGGGGAATGCTGCGTTGCGCCAGCCCGCTCGGGTGCTATAACGCCGCCTGTCCGCCTAGGTGCGGGTGTTTCTCGCCCGCATCCCCCTCAGCTCTGTGCGAGAGATATTGCTCCATGAACATTCACGAGCACCAGGCGAAAGCCCTGTTGAAATCCTACGGCGCGCCTGTCGCCGAAGGCGTTGCTGTGTTTTCCGTCGAAGAGGCTTCCAAAGCCGCTGACCAGCTTCCCGGCCCGCTCTGGGTGGTGAAGTCCCAGATCCACGCCGGCGGCCGCGGCAAGGGCAAGTTCAAGGAACTGCCTGCTGACGCCAAGGGCGGCGTGCGCCTCGCCTTCTCCAAGGAAGACGTGGCCAAGAACGCCAAGGAAATGCTCGGCAACACGCTGGTCACCCACCAGACCGGCCCCGAGGGCAAACAGGTCAATCGCCTGTACATCGAAGACGGCGCGGATATCTCCACCGAGCTCTATCTCTCGCTTCTGGTGAACCGTGAAACCGGCCAGGTGGCCTTCGTGGTCTCCACCGAAGGCGGCATGGATATCGAGCAGGTCGCCGAAGAGACCCCCGAGAAGATCCTGACCGTGAACATCGACCCGACCACGGGCGTGACCGCAGACGACGCCTCCAGGATCGCCAAGGCGCTGGAGCTTGAGGGTCAGGCGCGCGACGACATGCTGTCGCTGGCGCCGATCCTGTACAAGGCGTTCACCGAAAAGGACATGAGCCTTCTGGAGATCAACCCGCTGATCGTCATGGAGAACGGTCGTCTGCGCGTTCTGGACGCCAAGGTGTCCTTTGACGGCAACGCCCTGTTCCGCCACGACGACATCCGCGAGCTGCGCGACCTCACCGAAGAGGACGACAAGGAAATCGAGGCGTCCAAATACGACCTCGCCTATATCGCGCTCGACGGCGATATCGGTTGCATGGTGAACGGCGCGGGCCTCGCCATGGCGACCATGGACATCATCAAGCTCTATGGCGCAGAGCCGGCCAACTTCCTCGATGTGGGCGGCGGCGCCTCCAAAGAGAAAGTGACCGCAGCGTTCAAGATCATCACGGCCGATCCGAACGTCAAAGGCATCCTCGTGAACATCTTCGGCGGCATCATGCGCTGCGACGTCATCGCCGAGGGCGTGGTCGCCGCGGTGAAGGAAGTCGGCCTGAAGGTTCCGCTGGTGGTGCGCCTTGAAGGCACCAATGTGGACCTGGGCAAGAAGATCCTCAACGAAAGTGGTCTCGACATCACTTCGGCTGACGATCTCGACGACGCCGCGAAGAAAATCACCGCTGCTGTGAAGAAGGCCTAAGCCATGTCAGTTCTCGTCAACAAAGACACCAAAGTCATCGTTCAGGGCCTGACCGGCAAGACCGGCACCTTTCACACCGAACAGGCGCTGAACTATTACGGCACCAAGATGGTCGCCGGCGTGCACCCCAAGAAGGGCGGCGAAAGCTGGACCTCGGGTCTGGACGGCTCCGCAACCCTGCCGATCTACGCGACCGTGGGCGACGCCAAGGAAGCCACCGGCGCCACCGCGTCCGTGATCTATGTGCCGCCGGCTGGCGCTGGCGCGGCCATTATCGAAGCCATTGATGCGGGCATCGAGCTGATCACCTGCATCACCGAAGGCATTCCGGTGATGGACATGGTCAAGGTGAAAGCTCGCCTCGAAAAGTCCAACTCGCGCCTTCTGGGCCCGAACTGCCCGGGCGTGCTGACGCCGGAAGAGTGCAAGATCGGCATCATGCCGGGCTCCATCTTCAAGAAGGGCTCGGTCGGCGTCGTCTCGCGCTCCGGCACCCTGACCTATGAAGCGGTTTTCCAGACCTCCAATGCGGGCCTGGGCCAGACCACGGCTGTCGGCATCGGCGGCGACCCGGTCAAGGGCACCGAGTTCATCGACGTGCTGGAGATGTTCCTCGCGGACGACGAAACCAAGTCGATCATCATGATCGGCGAGATCGGCGGCTCCGCCGAAGAAGACGCGGCCCAGTTCCTCAAGGACGAAGCCAAGAAGGGCCGCAAGAAGCCGATGGTCGGCTTCATCGCGGGCCGCACCGCGCCTCCGGGCCGCACCATGGGCCATGCCGGCGCCATCGTGTCCGGCGGCAAGGGCGGCGCTGAAGACAAGATCGAGGCCATGAAGGCGGCGGGCATCGTCGTCTCCGACAGCCCGGCGCGTCTCGGCGACACCCTGGTCGAGGTCCTCAAGGGCTAGGACTTCGGTCGCTTGAAAAGACAGACCCCCGCCCGGCGATCCGGGCGGGGGTTTTCTTTGGCGCCTAGCCAAAAGTCGCATCGGCGGGCGGGTTGAGCGGTTGTATGGGGATTTGCGCGCCCCGCAGACGTCCCGATTGCAGTAAAATTGGCGTGGTTTTACCGATTTGCGGCGCTTCGGTCTTCTATTTCTTAACTAACAGGCATAAATGTCGGGTCAAACCATATGCACGCGTCCGTTCCGGCGCGTGTTTCCCTTAGATGCCGATTGAATGGCGCCATGGCTGACGAACGCTCCCCCCAAAACCAGACTTTCCTGGACACCTCGTTCCTTTTTGGCGGCAACGCCGTCTATCTCGAGCAAATGGCGGCGAACTATGCTGCCGACCCGGCTTCCGTGCCGGAGAGCTGGCGGGCCTTCTTTGAAGAGGTGGGGGACGCCCCCGCCGAGGCCAGCCAATCCGCCAAGGGCCCGTCCTGGAAACGCAAGGACTGGCCGCGCCCGGCCAATGGCGAACTGGTCACCGCGCTCGGCGACATCGAGAGCGCGACCATGGCGCTGCCGGACGCCGTCGCCCAGCACAAGGGCTCCGGCGCGTCTCCGGAAGAGGTCCACAAGGCGGTCAAGGATTCCATCGCCGCGATCATGCTGATCCGCGCCTATCGCATGCGCGGTCACCTGGCGGCGGATCTTGATCCCCTGAAACTGACGAGCTTCGGCCAGCAGCCCGAGCTGGATCCGGCGACCTATGGTTTCGGATCCGACGATCTCGATCGCGAGATCTTCATCAACGGCTATCTGGGGCTGGAGACGGCGACCGTCCGTCAGATGCTCGACATTCTCAAGCGCACCTATTGCTCCACCTTCGGCGTGGAGTTCCAGCACATCTCCAATCCTGAGGAGAAAGCCTGGCTGCAGGAGCGCATCGAGGGACCGGACAAGGAAATCGCCTTCTCCAAGGAAGGCAAGATCGCCATCCTCAAGAAGATCATCGAGACGCAAGCCTTCGAGAACTTTCTGCACAAGCGCTATCCGGGCACAAAACGCTTTGGCATTGACGGCGGCGAAAGCCTGATCCCGGCGCTGGAGCAGATCATCAAGCGCGGCGGCGCGCTGGGGGTGAAGGACATCATCCTGGGCATGCCGCACCGCGGTCGTCTCAACGTGCTCGCGGCAGTGATGGGCAAGCCCTATCACGTGATCTTCCACGAGTTCCAGGGCGGCGACACGCTCGGCCAGGTCGATTACGCCTCGGGCGACGTGAAGTATCACCTGGGCTCATCCTCCGACCGCGAGTTTGACGGCAACAAGGTTCACCTGTCGCTGACCGCCAACCCGTCCCACCTCGAGGCGGTGAACCCGGTCGTGCTGGGCAAGGCCCGCGCCAAGCAGACCCAGTTCCGCCGTGATGAAGGCGATGGCTCGAACTATGCCGAAAAGGTGCTGCCGCTGCTGCTGCACGGCGATGCGGCCTTCGCCGGTCAGGGCGTGGTGGCGGAATGCTTCGGCCTGTCGGGCCTGCGCGGCCATCGCACAGGCGGCGCGATCCACTTTGTCGTGAACAACCAGATCGGCTTCACCACCGATCCCAAGGACAGCCGGTCCTCGCCCTATCCGTCCGATGTGGCGCTGATGGTGCAGTCGCCGATCTTCCACGTGAACGGCGATGATCCCGAAGCCGTGACCTTCGCCACGAAAGTTGCTGCGGAATACCGCCAGCGCTTTGGCAAGGATGTGGTCGTGGACATGTTCTGCTACCGCCGTTACGGCCACAATGAGGGCGATGATCCGAGCTTCACCCAGCCGATCATGTACAAGACCATCGCCAAGCATCCCACGACGCTGGAGCAGTATGGCGAGCGCCTGATCAAGGAAGGCGTGGTCACCCAGGACGAGATCGACGGCTGGGTCGAGGAGTTCGCGCAATTCCTCGATGACGAGTTCGAGAAGGCCAAGTCCTACAGCCCGAACCGCGCGGACTGGCTGGATGGCGTCTGGCAAGGTCTCGGCCTGCCCGAAGAGGATGACCGCCGCGGCCAGACGGCTGTTGAGGCGAGCGTTCTCAAGGACATCGCTGACAAGATGACGACGATCCCCGAGGATATCGCCATCCACAAGACGCTGAACCGCGTGATCGCCAACCGTCGCAAGGCTGTGCTCGAGGACGAGAATGGCATCGACTGGGCGACGGCGGAGCATCTGGCCTTCGGGTCGCTGCTCAAGGAAGGCTTCCCGGTGCGTCTGTCCGGCCAGGACTGCGGCCGCGGCACCTTCTCCCAACGCCACTCTCACGTGATCGACCAGGAGACGGAAGAGCGCTACACCCCGCTGAACAATCTGGGCGGTGATCAGGCGCGCTATGAAGTCATCGACTCCATGCTCTCAGAGGAAGCCGTGCTCGGTTACGAGTATGGGTACACCCTGTCGGCTCCCAACTCGCTGGTGATGTGGGAAGCCCAGTTTGGCGACTTCACCAACGGCGCTCAGGTCATCATCGACCAGTTCATCTCCTCGTCCGAACGCAAATGGCTGCGCATGTCCGGCCTCGTGATGCTGCTGCCGCACGGCTATGAAGGCCAGGGTCCGGAGCACTCCTCCGCCCGCCTCGAGCGCTATCTGCAGCAATGCGCCGAAGACAACATGCAGGTCGCCAACTGCTCGACGCCGGCGAACTATTTCCACATCCTGCGTCGTCAGATTCACCGGGGCTTCCGCAAGCCGCTGATCCTGATGACCCCGAAATCCCTTTTGCGCCACAAGCGCTGCATCAGCCCGCTGGCGGAGTTCTCCGAAGGCTCCAGCTTCCACCGCGTGCTGTGGGATGATGCGGACATGAAGGTGCGCGAGGGGCGCTCTGACGTGGCCACCGGCCGCGCCGAGATTCCGCTGACGTCTGACGACAAGATCCGCCGCGTCGTGCTGTGCTCGGGTAAGGTCTATTACGATCTGCTCGAAGCGCGTGAAGAGCGTAAGATCGACGACGTCTACCTGCTGCGCGTGGAGCAGTTCTATCCCTTCCCGGCCAAATCGGTGATCGACGAGCTCAAACGCTTCAAGAACGCCGATGTGGTCTGGTGTCAGGAAGAGCCCAAGAATATGGGCGCCTGGAGCTTTGTGGAGCCGTATCTGGAATTCTGCCTCGAGAAGTCCAATACCAAGAGCGCGCGCGCCCGCTATGCCGGCCGCGCCGCTTCGGCGTCCACGGCGACGGGCCTCCTGTCCAAGCACCAGGCCCAGCAGGCCGCCCTCATTGACGAAGCCCTCTCGTAAGCCTTCGCCCGCACGAAGACCGTTCTAGGAAAGAGCACCCAATGACCGAGATTACCGTCCCCACCCTCGGCGAATCCGTTTCCGAAGCCACTGTCGGCGAATGGCAGGTTTCCGAAGGCGACGCCGTGAAGAAAGACGACATCCTGGTGGAGCTGGAAACCGACAAGGTGTCGGTGGAAGTGCGCGCCGAGGAAGATGGCGTCATCTCCAAGATCGTCGCCCAGGAAGGCGACACCGTGGAGATCGGCGCGACGCTGGCGGAAATGGGCGAAGGCGGGGGCGCGTCCGCCTCCAAGGCCTCTGACGACAAGCCTGCGAAAAAATCCGATCCGAAATCCGATGCCAACGGCACGTCCGGCGGCGGCAAGCTGATCGACGCCAAGGTCCCGGTCATGGGCGAGAGCGTCGCCGAGGGGCAGGTTGGCCAATGGCTGGTCCAGCCGGGCGAGGCTGTCGAGCAGGACCAGGCGATTCTCGAGATCGAGACCGACAAGGTGGCGGTGGAAGTGCCGGCGCCGGCGGCGGGCGTTCTGGAAGAACAGCTCGTGGCCGAAGGCGACACCGTCACCCCCGATCAGGTGATTGCGAAAATCCGTGAAGGCGCCTCGGCGTCTGGCGGGTCGGCGTCCAAGTCTGATGACGCGCCGAAAGCGGCGGCGTCTTCGTCCTCGTCTTCGGGCGACACCAAGGCCATGCCCTCCGCCAACCGCGTGGCGGCCGAGAACAATCTCGATCTGAGCAAGGTCGAGGGCACTGGCAAGGATGGCCGCGTGACCAAGGGCGATGCGCTCAAGGCTGTCCAGTCGGGCGGAACCGCGCCGTCGTCCTCGTCTTCGGCATCGTCCGCTTCGTCCAAGCCGCGTGAAACGGGCCCGCGCGAAGAGCGCGTGAAGATGACCCGCCTGCGTCAGACCATCGCCCGCCGTCTCAAGGACGCGCAGAACACCGCGGCGATGCTGACCACCTATAACGAAGCGGACATGAGCGCGATCATGTCCCTGCGCAAGGAAATCCAGGACGACTTCGTTGCCAAGCACGGCGTGAAGCTGGGCTTCATGAGCTTCTTCGTGAAAGCCTGCGTCGCGGCGCTCAAGGACGTCCCGGCGGTCAATGCCGAGATCGACGGCACGGACATCATCTACAAGAACTATTACGATATGGGCGTGGCGGTCGGCACCGATCGCGGCCTCGTCGTGCCGGTGGTGCGCGATGCCGACGACCTGTCGCTGGCGGGCATCGAGAAGTCCATCATGGATCTCGGCAAGCGCGCCCGTGACGGCAAGCTCGGCATCGAGGACATGCAGGGCGCGAGCTTCACCATCTCCAATGGCGGCGTCTATGGCTCGCTCCTGTCGAGCCCGATCCTGAACGCGCCCCAGTCCGGCATTCTTGGCATGCACAAGATCCAGGAGCGTCCGGTGGCCATCAATGGCGAAGTGAAGATCCGCCCGATGATGTATCTGGCGCTGAGCTACGATCACCGCATCGTGGACGGCAAGGAGGCCGTGACCTTCCTCGTGCGCGTCAAGGAAAGCCTTGAGAACCCGCAGCGCCTTCTGCTCGACATCTAGTCGACCCGTCTCAGGTTCAAGCGATCAGCCCCGGCCGGAAACGGCCGGGGCTTGTCTTTTGGGGCTGGGCGAGAGGGCGGCTTGAGGGCTAGAATAGGGATATACCTTGGGGGAGGCACTCTGATGACCGATGCAATCGAAACCGGGGCGGAACGCCCGAAAACACCCATCTGGTTCTGGATCGTGGCCGTTCTGGCGCTGATCTGGAACGGCTTCGGCGCGATGGACTATACGCTCACCCAGATGGGCAATGAGGCGTATCTGGCCGCTTTCACCGAAGAGCAGCTGGCCTTCTATCTGGGGTTCCCGCTCTGGTACGAGGCGGTCTGGGCCATTGCGGTCTGGAGCGCCGTGCTTGGCAGCGTCGCCTTGCTGATCCGGACGAAATACGCCGCGCCGCTCTTTCTGGTTTCCATCGCCACATACGTCATTAGCGCCGCCTACCTTTACGGCCTGACATCGGCCTATGAGCTGATGAACGGGATGGGCGGGGTGATTTTCTCTGTCGTGATCTTTTTGAGCCTTGTCGCCTTCTGGCGGGTTGCGGCCTGGGGTGTAAAGGCGGGAATCCTGCGGTAACGGGGTTGAAAGCCTTCTCCGGTACGCCGACCTGTAAATGCATGGCCGCTCTGCGTCCTTCGCCGCATTGACGCGGGGATGGTCAGGAGTAGGGTGCGGCTAACTTCCCTCCAGCGCGCTCAGAGCGCGCGTTTACCGATGACGGTGTACCCATGGCAGATCAATATGATGTGGTGATTATCGGCGGCGGCCCCGGCGGCTATAACTGCGCGATCCGCGCAGGCCAGCTGGGTCTGAAGACGGCGTGTATCGAAACCCGCAAGACGCTGGGCGGCACCTGCCTGAATGTGGGCTGCATCCCGTCCAAGGCCATGCTGCACGCCTCCGAGCTCTATGAAGAGGCAAACAAGAATTTCGCCGACATGGGCATCGAGGTCGGCAAGCTCTCGCTCAAGCTCGACAAGATGATGGGCCAGAAGAACGACGCTGTGGACGGCCTGACCAAGGGCATCGAATTCCTGTTCAAGAAGAACAAGGTCGATCATGTGCGCGGCAAGGGGCGTATTGCTGGCAAGGGCAAGGTGATCGTCACTGATGAGGACGGCAAGGAAACCGAGCTTTCGGCCAAGAACATCGTCATCGCGACGGGCTCCGAAGTCACCCCGCTTCCGGGCGTGGAGATTGACGAGGAGCGTATCGTGTCTTCCACCGGCGCTCTGGAGCTCAAGGAAGTCCCCAAGAAGCTGATCGTGATCGGCGCGGGCGTGATCGGGCTGGAGCTGGGTTCGGTCTGGCGTCGCCTGGGCGCCGAAGTGACCGTTGTCGAATACCTTGACCGCGCCCTGCCGGGCATGGATGGCGAGGTGTCCAAACAGGCCAAGCGTTTGTTCGAGAAACAGGGCATGACCTTCAAGCTGTCGCGCAAGGTCACGGGCGTTGAAAAGCTCAAGACCAAGCTGAAAGTCTCCACTGAAGCCGCCAAGGGCGGCGATGAAGAGGTGCTGGACGCCGATGTCGTGCTGGTCTGCATCGGTCGCCGTCCGTACACGGAAGGCCTGGGCCTCGAGACTGTTGGGATCGAGATCGACAAGCGTGGCATGATCGCCAATGATCACTTCAAGACGTCCGCTGAGGGCGTATGGGTGGTGGGCGATGTGACCTCCGGCCCGATGCTGGCCCACAAGGCCGAGGATGAAGGCACGGCGGTCGCCGAGCTGATTGCCGGCAAGGCCGGCCACGTCAATTACGACGTGATTCCCAACGTGGTGTACACCTATCCCGAGATCGCCTCGGTCGGTCAGACCGAGGAACAGCTCAAGGAAGCAGGCCGCAAGTACAAGTCCGGCGCCTTCCCGTTCATGGCGAACTCGCGCGGGCGCACCAACCACACCACCGACGGTTTCGTGAAAATCCTTGCGGATGCGGAAACCGACGAGATCCTGGGCGCCCATATCGTCGGCCCGAACGCCGGCGAGTTGATCGCCGAGCTGGCGGTGGCGATGGAGTTCCGGGCGGCGTCCGAAGACATCGCCCGCACCTGCCACGCCCACCCGACCCTGTCCGAGGCCGTCCGCCAGGCGGCCATGGGGGTCGAAGGCTGGACCATGCAGATGTAGGCTGTCCCAGACTTCCTCCGGGCGCGTTTGGGACTATGTCACGAAAATGTCTGAGGACATTTGTGTGGCGGTGCGTCATAACGCGTCCGGACCGTCTCGGGAGGCTTGCCGATGACCACATCAGCGCAGACAGAGGATCGCATGCCCCTCGAAATCCGAGGCGCGCGCTTGCGACTGGTCGCCATCACCGCTGAGCTCGCCCGGCTCCAGATCGAGGACCGGCCCGCCTTCTTCAAGGCGCTGGGCGCCGAGCGAGAAGCCGCCTGGCCGCCGGTGACCGATGATGAGCCCAAGCTCGCTGAAAAACTCGAAATCCTGAACAGGGCCCCTGAGGAAGCGGGCTGGCGCGGCTGGGTCTTCCTCATGGGATGGACGCCGGACGGGCTGGATCGCGCTGTGGGCGTGGGCGGGTTTCACGGCCCGCCTGATGCCGAGGGCGTGGTGGAAATCGGTTACGCCATGCAGCCTAGCTTCCGCGAACAGGGCCTCGCCACCGAAGCGGTGGAAGGCCTGGTCGGCTGGGCGTTCAGCCATGACGCGGTGCGCAAGGTCTGCGCGCGCACCCTGCCGCACCTGACGGCTTCGATCCGGGTGCTGGAAAAGACCGGCTTTACCTTTATCACCGAAGAGACGGACGAGAGCGGAGAAACCGTTCGGCTCTACGCGCGCGACCGGGGCTAGGCCTTTCGCGCCCGCGGATGGGTGGCGGCGTGGATCGCTATCAATCGGCTCTGCTCGATATCGGCATAGATCTGGGTGGTGCTGAGCGAGGCATGGCCCAGCAGGTCTTGGATCGCCCGCAAATCCCCGCCATGGGCCAGAAGATGGGTTGCAAAGGCATGCCGCAGGGCGTGCGGTGTGGCGGTCGCGGGCAGACCCAGCCGGCTACGCATGGTCTGCATGGCGCTTTGCATGGCGCGGGCTTGCAAGGGGCCGCCGCGGCTGGCGCGGAACAGCGGTTCATCGCGTTCGATCTGGTAGGGGCAGGCGTCCACATAGGCGCTTACCGCCTGTCGCACAGCGGGCAGCACCGGCACGATCCGGGTCTTTCCGCCCTTGCCTGCAACGCGCAGCACCTCGGGCAGAGGATGATCGCGGCCGGTCAGGGCCAGCGCTTCGGATATGCGCAGGCCGCAGCCATAGAGCAGGCTCAGCACCGCGGCGTCCCGCGCGCCGATCCAGGGCTCCTTGGCGCCGGTTTCGGCTTCCTTGAGCAGGGATTTCGCCGCGCTCTCGCTGACTGGTCGCGGTTGGCGGCGTTGGGCCTTGGGCGATTCCACGAGGCCGAGCGCAGGGTTGTCGAGGCCCCAGCGTCTGCGCCCATAGCTGAAAAAGGTCCGCGCCGCGGACAGGCCGCGTTGCAGGGTGCGCGGGCCCACCCCGTCCCGGCGGCGATCCGCCAGCCAGGCGCGCCAGTCCGCGCTGGAGAGGTCGGAGAGCGCTTTCAGAGTCAGCCGTCCGCCCAGATGCCCGGTCAGGAATTCGAACAGGCCCGACAGATCGCGGTCATAGGCTTCGACCGTGCGCGGGCTCAGCCGTCGCTCGCCTTCCAGATGGCTCAGAAAGGCGGACAGGGCCTTGTCCGCGCTCAGAGAGGGTTCGGCTAGCTGCGCAGCCATGGCGCGATCCGGCGCTCGAGCGCGCGGGCGAGAAAGTGAATGAGGTCGGCGCCCTGATCCGCCGTGAAGGCGCGCGCGTCCCGGCTGGCCAGACACAGAATGCCCGGATGGCCGCCGATTTCCATGCGGGCGATGGCTTCAGAGCGCAGATTGGGGCCCAGCGGGCCATAGAGCGCGTCGGCGAATCGCCCGTTCACAAGGCCCAGTCGCTCGCTGTCATCATCGAGCAAGGCCTGGGTCAATTCGGGCGAACAGCCCAGAATGGCGCTGGCGTCCTTCAACGGGGAATGGCCTTCGAGGAACACCCGCACGGCGTCCACGCTCAGCGCGCCTGCGACGCGGCTGGCGAGCTTGTGGTCGAGTGCGGCGAGGTCTTCAGCTTCCAGAATGGCGAGCACGGCGGCATGAGTCTGGGCTTGGGCGGCCATATTGGCCTTGGCGAGGGCGATCAGCGCGTCATTGGTGGCGCGCACCTTGCGCAGGTCTTTCTCGAGTTTCTTCTGACGGCGTTGCGCCAGATCGACCACGCTGCCGCCGCTGTCCGCATCACGCGCCAGCGCCATCAGCTCCGGGTCGCCGGTGATGATCTCGGGACGTTCGCGCAAAGCGGCGCGCAGGGATTCCATGTCCAGCGTTTCAAGGGCGGTCATTGATCGAACTCCATGCCAACCTGATCTACCTGCCAGACCCGGCTTGTGAATGCGTTAACCCTGAGTCGTTCGTCCTGCCCTTTGTTACACTGATCCAGAATCAATCCGCGCCAGGACGCCCTCTTTCGTGAGCGAACCCGACTCATCTCCGCAACGCGCTTCGGTCCTGTTTCCGATGCCCTTGCCCGAACCGTTCGATTATGCGGTTCCCGAAGGCGTGCGCGTGAAGCCGGGCGATCATGTGCTGGCGCCGCTGGGAAAGCGCAGCGCGCCGGGCGTGGTGTGGGATGTGGGGCCCGATGACGGCTCGCGGAAACTCAAGACGCTGGATGATCTGCGCGGCGGCCCGCCCTTGAGCGCGCCCATGCGCGAGTTTGTCGACTGGGCGGCGCGCTATCTGGTGGAGCCGCCGGGCGTTGTGTTGCGGGCGGTCCTCAGAAGCCCCGGCGCGCTCAAACCCTCGCCAACCGAAACGCTCTACCATCCGACCGGGCAGATCCTCGCGCGTTTAACGCCGGCGCGTCGGGCGGTGCTGGATGCCGCTCAGGAAGGCCCGGCCAGCGCGGCCGA
The DNA here is from genome assembly GCF_000152745.1 of Oceanicaulis sp. HTCC2633. Classification (GTDB taxonomy): domain Bacteria; phylum Pseudomonadota; class Alphaproteobacteria; order Caulobacterales; family Maricaulaceae; genus Oceanicaulis. The sequence goes on along the minus strand of NZ_CH672428.1, from coordinate 1,879,105 downwards.
GCTGGCGCGCCGGGCGGGCGTGTCGAGCTCGGTTGTGAAGGGGTTGGCGGATGCGGGCGGTCTGCGCGCCGAGGAGGCGCCCGTCGATCCGCCGTTCGAGACGCCCGACCCCTATCGCGAGGGTGTCGAGCTGAACGCCGTGCAGGCGGAAGCGGCCGCGAGCCTGCGGCGTCTGGTGGCGGCGGGCGGGTTTCAGGCGGCGCTGCTGGATGGCGTGACCGGCTCGGGCAAGACCGAAGTCTATTTCGAGGCCATCGCCGAACTGATGCGGCGCGAGCCCGAGGCGCAGATTCTGGTTCTGCTGCCTGAGATCGCTTTGACCCAGGCCGTCACGAAGCGCTTCAGGGACCGGTTCGGCGTGGAGCCTGCGCTGTGGCATTCCGGGCTGGCGGACAAGGACCGCCGCCGCACCTGGCGCGAAGTGGCGTCGGGTCGGGCGCGGATCGTGGCGGGGGCGCGCTCCTCGATCTTCCTGCCCTTCACCCATCTGCGCGGCATCGTGGTCGATGAAGAGCATGACCCGACCTACAAGCAGGACGAGAACCTCACCTATAACGCCCGCGACCTTGCGGTGGCGCGGGCCAAGCTTCAGGGCGCGGCATGCATTCTCGCCAGCGCCACGCCGTCGCTTGAAAGCCTCGTGAACGCCGAGGCCGGGCGTTATGTGCATGTGGTGCTCCCGAGCCGCGCGGGCGGAGCGGTATTGCCCGATATCGAGCTCCTGGATCTGCGCGTAAGCCCGCCCGAGAAGGGCGAATGGCTGTCCCCGCCGCTTCACAAGGCCGTCGCGGAGACTTTGGCGCGTGGCGAGCAGGCCATGCTCTATCTCAACCGGCGCGGCTTTGCGCCGCTGGTGCTGTGCAAGGCGTGCGGGCACAAGATGAAAAGCCCCGAGGCCGACCGCTGGCTGGTGGAGCACCGCTACACCGGACGCCTCGTCTGCCATGTCACCGGCTTCTCCATGCCCAAGCCGAAACATTGCCCTGAATGCGGCGAGGCTGATTCGTTGATCGGGGTGGGGCCGGGCGTCGAGCGCGTCGCCGAGGAAGCGCGACAGCGCTTTCCCGAAGCGCGGGTGGAGGTGTTCTCGTCCGACACCGCCCAGACCGGCGACGACGTCCGCTCCATCGTCCAGCGCATGGAGGACGGCGAGATCGACATTCTGGTGGGCACCCAGATCGCGGCGAAGGGCCACAACTTCCCGCATCTGACGCTGGTGGGCGTCGTGGACGCGGACCTTGGTCTTGCGGGCGGGGATCTGCGCGCCGGTGAGCGCACCTATCAGACCCTGGTGCAGGCGGCGGGGCGGGCCGGTCGTGCGGATCGGCCGGGCCGGGCGATCCTTCAGACCTGGAACCCCGAACACGAAGCTCTGCAGGCGCTAGCGAACGGGGATCGGGATGCGTTCCTGGCCGCCGAACGCAGCATGCGCGAAATTCTCGGCCTGCCGCCGTTCGGGCGCCTCGCCGCCTTGATCGTCTCCGGCCCGGACCCCGCTCAGCTCGATGACGCCTGCCTCGCCATCGCCCGCGCCGCGCCGGTGTCAGAGGGCGTGCAGGTGTTTGGCCCGGCCGAAGCGCCTTTGGGCGTGGTGCGCGGGCGCTGGCGGCGGCGCTTTCTGGTGCAGGCGCCCCGGAATGTGGATGTGTCGGCTTTCATGCGCGCCTGGATGGGCCGCATCAAACCGCCCTCAGCGGTCCGGGTGGTGCTGGATATCGAGCCGTATTCGTTTTTGTAGCCAGAGCCCTGGAAAGGGAAATCGGTTGGGAAACGCGCCCCTGGCGTGTAGATCGGCCTGATCTGAAGAGTGACAGGTCATGCTCAGCCCCATTTTTCTTGTCATCCTGATTGCAATTCTCGTCACCGCCATGGTGATGGGGCTTATCGCCGAGCTGAAAGCTATCCAGCGCGCTAAATCCCCTGCCCCTCTCAACATGCCACCAAGAGGCGGCGAGCCCGACTATCCGGCTGAGCCGCACCGTTGGCGCGAATGGGTGTGTGTGCCCAGCGAAGACCACAGAAAGATTGCGCAGGTCCTGAATTTGTCTGACAGCCAGTACTCCAACTGGCGCAATGGATTGAAATGGGGACGGGACACGAAGGCCTTCACCTTGAATAAGCGGCTTTGCTCTTGCTTCGTCTCGCCTTCCGTCAATGGTTGGGTTTTTATTTTTATCGGCGGAGACATGGTGAAGGCGGATCAAGCTTGGCCTGTTCTTGAGGTTTTGTCCGAAGCGTTCGGCGAGGCACAGTATTTTTGCCGATACATGGGGGCGGCGGAGCGAAACCTGCCAGTGTTTTTCGGCTGGGACCGTGCGCGCTCTGGAACGGTCGTAAGATCGTTCCGCTATGCGTTGGACCGAATATGCCAGCAAGTGGGTGCGCCTACCTCTGTTGAAGTCAGAATGTTTAATGAAACTACGAAAGGATGGGGCAAGGGCTGGGATGGCCGCTGGGCGGATGGAGACGAGGCTTTGCCTGTCAGCCTCTTTGAAGAAGCGATATCAGGCGAAGACGCCGAGAATCTTCCATATCTTGTCGCCGAAGACTGGGGCCTTAGCCCGCTAGCGATTACCGAAGAGGCGCAGGGCAGACCGCGCTACGGACTAGCAGGTTTCCTGGACAAGGCCTGTCTTGAAGCTAATCCGGTTAAAAGACCTAGTGATCATCAGTCAACGTAATGGTCCGCGCCTCGCCATCGCGCCAGATCGTCAGGGTCTGAACGGACTGGGCGTCCAGCGTGTCAGCAAGCCAGAGGGCCGTCTCGCACCGCGCCTGCTGGGGCTCGGTCTCAAGCCGTCGTCCATCCACGGACAGGACGGCGTCGCCGACCTCCAGACCTGCGTGCGACGCCGGGGTGTTGTCATAAAGACGGACCAGCTCGGGATGATCGTCCACAAGCGCAATGGAGAAATCCTGCTTGGGGTGAGCGGGCAGGGGTTCGGCCAGCGGGCTGAACCGGATCCGGCCTCGAGGATAATCGAGCGTGATCACATACGTGTTCAGGAGACCGGCGCCGAACAGGGTGGGCGCGAGCGGGCGCAGGTTGGCGGAGAGGCGGGGCAGGGTGTGGCCGTCCAGTGAGACGCCCTCGAGCCGGGCGCGGGTCAGCGGCTCGGGGGCGGACCAGCCGCCTGCTGATTCTCCGGCCCGGCCCTGACCGATTTCAAGCGTGCCCGGGACGATGCGGTGCTGGACATCCTGTGTTTCCGCCGCCCGTTCAAAGAGGGCCAGCTCGCCGCCGAAGCCCGTGTCGAAGAGAGCCTTGTCGCGCATCTCACCGATCGCATAGTCGAGAATGGGCAGATGCGGATAGCCGAAATCATGCAGCGCGCTCTCGGGACCGGCCGGCAGGGCGGGCAGAGCTTCGGCGTTGGCGGCGAGCGTCAGGGTCTGTCGTGACAGATCGATTCGCCAGGCGCCGCCGCTGAGGAGTTCTGCGCCGATAACGCCATCCTCGATGAAGCAGCCACCCTGGTCGAGCGCGTCAAAATCAAAGACCATCACCGGGACGTCGTGAAACACCACGTCGCCCAGCCTGATTGTGTCAATCACGCCGATATCCATCACCACATCGGCGCCATGGGCGTCCCGTCCGGTGTTCTGCCCGATGATCCGAAGGTCGAGCCTGTCGGCCAGTGTGCGCGACACAATGGTGGGGGAGCCGGTGTCGAAGATGAAGTCGCCGCTCTGGCCATTCACCTCCGCCGCGATGAAAATCTTGTCGAGCCGCCAGTCAAACGCGATCTCGCTCATCTCTGCGTGCCGTTCGATCCGGATGTCGCGCTGAAAAGCCTCTTGCGGCGTCACGTCCTGCACAAGGCTGGCGGCGGCGATGACCGTTATCGCGGAGAGTGTGCAAAGCTGCATGACCGTGTTCTTTCGCGCCGGAGGCTGGTGTTGTGCGGGACGCTAGAGGTTGCGCCTGGTCTGGTCCCGTGAATTCGAGTTCATAAAGTCTTACTTTAATTTTTGACCTTGTCCAGCCAGAGCCGGATCACGGGGTTGACGGAGGAATGGGCGACCGGTGGAGCACATGGGACGCAGAAGGAGGTTATTTCGCGCACTCCATGGTGTTGCCGGGGGCGCACCCCTGTGCTAGTTCGGCGCCGGGCTGTGAGACACACGTGGCAGTAACCCTAGTGTGTCTTGCAAGAAGCCAAGTTCCTTCAAGCGTTTGGGCAATACCGCACTGGTGGGGTCTAAACGCGCATCACGAGAAGAAAGCGGCGCAGAACGGTGACCACCGTCGATAATGCGATCATGAGCGAGGCCGGCGAGCGCTATGCGCGCGCCTTGTTCGACCTGGCCGAAGAGGCGGGCGCGGCAGAGGCTGTCGAGAAGGACGTGGACGCGCTGGGCGCGGTGCTCGCGGACTCTGCAGATCTGCGTGACGCGCTGACCAGCCCGCTGTATGGCGCGGCTGAAAAATCAGCAGTGCTCTCTGCCCTGGCGGACAAGCTGGGCGCCCAGGACCTCACCAAGAAATTCATCGCTGTTGCGGCCCATAACGGCCGCTCGGGCGATATCAAGGACATGCTGCGCGCCTTCAAGGTGCTGGCGGCGCTCAAGCGCGGGGCGACTTCGGCGGAAGTCACCACGGCGGACGAGCTGACCGCAACGCAGCTGAAAGAGCTGACCGCGGCATTGAAAACCGCATTGGGCCAGGATGTGGATATCCGTACGCAAGTGCGGCCCGACATCCTCGGCGGACTGATCGTGAAGGTCGGTTCGCGCATGTTTGACTCCTCCCTCCGCACAAAGCTGGAGGGGCTGCGCAACACGATGAAAGAGGCGTAGGCCATGGATATCCGGGCGGCGGAAATCTCCGCGATCCTGAAAGAGCAGATCAAGAATTTTGGCGCAGAGGCCGACGTCTCCGACGTGGGTCAGGTGCTGAGCGTGGGCGACGGCATCGCTCGTGTGTACGGTCTTGACGAAGTGCAAGCCGGCGAACTCGTGGAGTTCCCGGGCGGCGTGAAGGGCATGGCCCTGAACCTCGAGCGCGACAATGTCGGCTGCGTGATCTTCGGCGACGACCGGGGCATCAAGGAAGGCGACACCGTCAAGCGTCTGGGCTCCATCGTGGACGCCCCGGTCGGCAAGGGCCTTCTGGGCCGCGTCGTCAACGCGCTGGGCGAGCCGATCGACGGCAAGGGCCCGATCGACGCCGCCGAGCGTCGCGTCGTGGACGTGAAAGCGCCGGGCATCCTGCCGCGTAAATCGGTGCACGAGCCGATGGCGACCGGCATAAAGGCGATCGACTCCATGATCCCCGTCGGCCGTGGCCAGCGTGAGCTGATCATTGGCGACCGCCAGACCGGCAAGACCGCCATCGCCATCGACACCATCCTGAACCAGAAACAACTGAACCAGGGTGATGACGAGAGCCAGAAGCTGTACTGCGTCTATGTCGTGGTCGGCCAGAAGCGCTCCACCGTGGCTCAGGTCGTCAAGACGCTCGAGGAAAACGGCGCGATGGAATACTCCATCGTCGTCGCCGCGACCGCGTCCGACCCGGCGCCGATGCAGTTCCTGGCGCCGTTCACCGGCTGCGCCATGGGCGAATACTTCCGCGACAACGGCATGCACGGCCTGATCATCTATGATGACCTGTCCAAGCAGGCCGTGGCTTACCGCCAGATGTCGCTGCTGCTGCGCCGTCCGCCGGGACGTGAAGCGTATCCGGGCGACGTGTTCTACCTGCACTCCCGTCTGCTGGAGCGTGCGGCGAAACTGAACGAGACCCATGGTTCGGGCTCGCTGACGGCCCTGCCGATCATCGAAACCCAGGCCAACGACGTGTCGGCCTACATCCCGACCAACGTGATCTCGATCACCGATGGCCAGATCTTCCTGGAAACCGACCTGTTCTACCAGGGTATCCGCCCGGCCGTGAACGTGGGTCTGTCGGTGTCCCGCGTGGGCTCCGCCGCTCAGACCAAGGCGACCAAGACCGCCGCGGGCAAGATCAAGGGCGAGCTGGCTCAGTATCGCGAAATGGCGGCCTTCGCCCAGTTCGGTTCCGACCTGGACGCGGCCACCCAGAAGCTGCTCTCGCGCGGCGAGCGTCTGACCGAGCTGCTCAAGCAGCCGCAGTTCAGCCCGCTCTCCATGGAAGAGCAGGTCTGCGTGATGTACGCCGGTACGCGCGGCTATCTGGACAAGATCGAAGTGTCCGCGATCGGTCGCTATGAAGAAGAGCTTCTGCGTCACCTGCACGCCGAGAAAGCCGATCTTCTGGCCGCGATCCGCGACACCAAGAAACTGTCGGACGAGTCCGAGGCGGCGCTGAAAGCGACGCTGGAGACCTTCACGGCGAACTTCGCATAAGGACGGGCGCGCGAAAGCGCGCCCAACCTCCTCGTTCTGGAGGGGCTTGCCCCGACAGGATCAAGCGGTTGGGCTGAGGACGACAAATGGCCAGCCTTAAAGAGCTGAAAAACCGGATCAACTCGGTCGAATCGACCAAGAAGATCACCAAGGCGATGCAAATGGTCGCCGCGGCCAAGCTGCGCAAGGCGCAGGAAGCCGCGGAAGCCGCGCGCCCGTACGCTGAGCGTATGGCGGCGGTTATGGCCAATCTGTCATCGGCCATGGAAGGCCCGGACGCGCCGCGTCTGCTGGTCGGCACGGGCAAGGACGATGTCCACCTGCTCGTGGTCGCCACGGCGGACCGCGGCCTGTGCGGCGGCTTCAACACCAATATCGCGCGCTTGGCGCGCGAGCGTGTCGCGGCCCTGGTCGGCGCCGGCAAGACCGTCAAGATCCTGACGGTCGGCAAGAAGGGCTATGAAGCCCTCAAGCGTCTGCACAAGGACAAGATCGTGGACACGGTCGAACTGAAGGACGTGAAGTCCATCGATGGTTCGACCGCGGCGATGATCGGCGACAAGATCCGCACCCTGTTCGAGGCGGGCGAGTTTGATGTCTGCGAAGTCGTCAGCTCGGAATTCGTCTCCGTGATCAGCCAGAAGCCCCGCGCTCAGACGCTGATCCCGGCGCGTGACGCCATCGACGAGACCGTCGAGCGTCCCGACCTCAAAGGCGCGATCTACAGCTATGAGCCGGACGAGGAGAGCATCCTCGAGGTTCTGCTGCCGCGTTATGTGGATACGGTCATTCTCTCGGCCCTGCTGGAGAACGCTGCCGGTGAAATGGGCGCCAAGATGGCGGCCATGGACTCAGCGACCCGCAATGCCGGCGAGCTGATCGACAAGCTGAATCTGGAATACAACCGCTCCCGCCAGGCGAAAATCACCAAGGAGTTGATCGAGATCATCTCCGGCGCCGAGGCGGTGTAAGCGTAACAAGTTTGAACGACAGGCGACCGGGCGCGGCGCCTTGCAAGGTTTGGAAAAGAGGCTGAGACGATGAGCAAGCTCAAAGGCCGTATTGCGCAGGTGACCGGCGCCGTCGTGGACGTGGAGTTCGAGGGCGGTCTTCCGGATATCCTCAACGCTCTGGAGACCAAGAACGGCGACCAGAAGCTGGTTCTGGAAGTGGCGTCGCACCTGGGCGAGAATATGGTCCGCACGATCGCCATGGACGCGACCGAGGGTCTGAAGCGCGGTTCCGAAGTGACCGACACCGGGTCTCCGATCATGGTTCCGGTGGGTCCGGGCACGCTGGGCCGCATCATGAGCGTCACCGGTGAGCCGATCGACGAAGCCGGCGATGTGCAGGCCGCCATGATGGCGCCGATCCACCGTCCGGCTCCGGCGTTCGAGGAACAGTCCACCGAGGCTGAAATCCTGCCGACCGGCATCAAGGTCGTGGATCTGCTCTGCCCGTACGCCAAAGGCGGCAAGATCGGCCTGTTCGGCGGCGCTGGCGTTGGCAAGACGGTTCTGATCCAGGAACTGATCAACAACATCGCCAAGCTGTTCGGCGGCTATTCCGTGTTCGCCGGCGTCGGCGAGCGGACCCGCGAAGGCAACGATCTCTATTACGAAATGATCGAATCCGGCGTGAACAAGGACCCCAAGGAAAATGGCGGTTCTGCTGAAGGGTCGCGTTGCGCCCTCGTGTTCGGCCAGATGAACGAACCGCCGGGCGCCCGTGCTCGCGTGGCTCTGTCCGGTCTGGCTCAGGCGGAATACTTCCGCGATGAGGAAGGCAAGGACGTGCTGTTCTTCGTGGACAACATCTTCCGCTTCACCCAGGCCGGCGCCGAAGTGTCCGCTCTGCTGGGCCGGATCCCGTCCGCGGTGGGTTATCAGCCGACCCTGTCCACCGACATGGGCGCGCTGCAAGAGCGCATCACCTCGACCAAGAAGGGTTCGATCACGTCCGTGCAAGCCGTTTACGTGCCGGCCGATGACCTGACCGACCCGGCTCCGGCCACCACCTTCGCCCACCTCGACGCGACCACGGTTCTGAACCGCTCGATCGCGGAAAAAGGCATCTACCCGGCTGTGGACCCGCTGGACTCCACCTCCCGGATCCTCGAGCCGCGCATCGTGGGTGAAGAGCACTATCAGACCGCCCGTCGCGTGCAGGAAATCCTGCAGCGCTACAAGGCTCTGCAAGACATCATCGCCATCCTGGGCATGGACGAACTGTCCGAAGAGGACAAGCTGGTCGTGGCGCGCGCCCGTAAGATCGAGCGCTTCCTGTCCCAGCCGTTCGACGTGGCCGAAGTCTTCACCGGTTCTCCGGGCATCCAGGTGCCGATTGAGGAAACCGTCAAGGGCTTCAAAGGTCTGTGCGATGGCGATTACGACCATCTGCCGGAACCGGCCTTCTACATGGTCGGCACCATCGAAGACGCCGTGAAGAAAGCCGAGAAACTGGCTGCTGACGCTGCGTAAGCCTGATCAGTCGGCGCGCCCCAGGCGCGCCGGCGACCAGCCCGCCCGGCGGGCGTAACTGAGCAAGGCCTGCCCGCTTGTCGGGCGTAACTGAGCAAGGATCGGCCCATGGCTGACAAGCTGCACTTTGACCTCGTTTCGCCTGAGCGCCGCGTCTTCGCGGGCGAGGTGGACATGGTCGTGGTCCCCGGTTCCGAGGGCGATTTCGGCGTGCTGGCCAACCACGCGCCCTTCATGTCGACCATTCGCACCGGAGCGATCTCGGTTCATTCCGGCAATGACGTCTCTCGCACCTTCATCCGCGGCGGGTTCGCCGAGGTGACGGCTGCCGGCCTGACCATTCTGGCCGAAGAGGCGATCGACCTCGCCGACGTGAACGCTGAAGACGTGTCCAAGTCGCTCGCTGAAGCCCGTGAAGATCTGGGCCAGGCGCGCGATGACGAAGAACGTCATGAGGCCGAAGCCCGCATCGAGAAGTTCCAGGCCCTGCTGTCGGAACTGTCTCACTAAAGATTGAAGCCTTTTCATTTGAGGCTTGCTGGAACCCTGCGCACTCTTGCGCAGGGTTTTTGCATTCAAGGACTGAGGATGATGCGTGTCTCCATGATCTGTGCCGCAGCTGTGTCGCTGACCGCTCTCAGCGCCCCTGCGCTAGCGGCGGACGACGCTGAGATCGACGCTCTGGCGAACCAGATGATCGCCCTGTGTGATGCCGCCCTGGGCCCGCAGGGGCTGGAGGGAGCGGCGCAGGAGGCCGGAGTCACGCTGGAAGCCTTCGATTTTCCCGTTGCCGATCATGACATCACCGCGTCAGATCAGGCTCTGGCCCTGCCCCATGCCGCGGGGCTGTCCATCTGGACGGGCAAGCGCGATGGCGAGACAGTCTGTGTGATGGGCGCTCAGGACGACAATCTGCGCGTTGTCCGGGAGGTCGAGGCGAAGCTGCGCGCCGAGGATCGCAATATCGCCCACAACACCGTCAATCTCGCCTTCGGCTTCTTTAGCCGTGGCGCGTCGTCAGTCCGAGTGGTGGAGCTGGCGGCGGACCGCTAGGCGCCATAGGGCGCGAAGGCCCCAGCTACACGCTCATACACGTCCCGCTTCCACGGGATGATGAGCTGCGGCGTTGTTTCCAGCGAGACCCAACGGAACTCGGAAAATTCCTGCGGCGGCACGGCTTCAAGATCGAAGTCGGCGTCCGTCCCCAGATAGCGATAGGCGAACCAGCGCTGTTTCTGACCGCGCCAGCGATTGCGCGAGCGCTGCGCGAGGACTTCAGGCGGGAAGTCATAGGCCAGCCAGTCGTTTATGCTTCCAAGCGGCTCTATGAGCTCTTGAGTGACGCCGGTTTCTTCATAGAGTTCGCGCAGTCCCGCCTCTTCAGGCGTCTCGCCTGCATCCATGCCGCCCTGGGGAAACTGCCAGCACCAGGGCTCATCTGCGCCATAGCGCTTGCCCAGCCAGACCTTGCCGTCCGCATTGAACAGCACGACGCCCACATTGGGGCGGTGTTCGGGATAGGCGTCAGACATGACTAGTGCGTGTCTCCGTGGCCGTCGCCATGGTCATTCGCGGGGGCGTGATCCTCACCGGCGCTGGCTCCGTGGTTGGTGGTCGGGGCCTGAGCGGTTTCGACGGGGCTTCGGATCTGCATGACGAAGCTCGCCGGCGCCAGCTGGTAGCCGCGGCCATCCAGCCCTTCCGCCCAGGCTGCGATCGTATCCACGGTAGCGGGATAGGCGAAGCCCGAGCCAAGCGCCGAGCCGTTCTGCAAGGCCAGCGCTTCCAGCTCCAGAAGTCGGCCATCAATGGCGCGCGGTGTCGGGTCGGAATCCACCACCCGGTCCGCGATGGTCATGCGGGCATGGGCCTGACGTCCGGCCTGCTCCAGAACGGCGCGGCGACCTGCGCCATCATGAAAGATGCTCAGGCCGCGGGCTTCCAGTTCGGAGAAGATCTCGCTGAGCGGGCCTTCAGCAGCGCCCAGTCGCGCCCCGAGATAGTTCGCCACGCCCGTATATCCGGCGGCGCGAGACAGCAGCCAGACCAGTCGTCGCGTGTTCTCCTGGGAGCTGGCGTCCACCAGCAGCGTGTGCGGACCAGGATCGTTATTGGGGTAGTCGAACGGCTCCATGGGAAGCTCGAGCAACACCTCGTGTCCGTCCGCCCGGGCGCGATTGATCCAGTCCTGCAGATTGTCGGCATAGGGGGCGAAGCTGAGGGTCACCTCTGCAGGCAGAACCTCGATGGCGCGCTCGGTCAGGCTTTGTGACAGGCCGAGACCGCCGACAATGACCGACACTGTGGGCACGTTCTCGGCGCCTGGAAAGTCATGGGCGTAGGCCTGATCGGGGCGTTCCCCGCTGGCGCTGATGACGGGCAGGGGGCCGCCGGGGCCATTTTCATAAAGTCCGGGCAGCGGCGCAGGCGGGGCCTGGGGCGCAGCCGGCTGCGCGGTGGTGTGGCCGCCCGCATCATGAGCGCTGAGCGCATCGGCGGTGTCGCGCACGCCCGGCAGGCTCACCTCGTCAGCCTGACCGTCGCTGAAGGGCGCGCCATGATCGCCCTCAATCGGGGCGGAGGCCAGGACTTCGGGTTGGCCCGCGATATCGGCGCTGGCGCTGATGGTGGGCGCAGGACCGCCGGCGAGCCATGTCAGGGCGGCGACCCCGATGATCAGCGCAGCCGCGACCCCGAGGCCCGCCAGCAGCGGGGCTTTCAGGGGAAAGCGATCGGAGTCCAGTCGGGCCATGGTGCGCGTGCCGTTTCTTCAACGCCGGGTCAGGGGTGATTCGAACCCTGACCCTGCGTGAAGACGGGGTAAAGAAGCGTTAACGAACGCGCCTTCCGAGCGTCTGGCCTACTGCAGCTGGGCCTGTTCGCGGCTCATCATCGCGTTGAGGATCTCGATGCCGCGGTGAAGCTGGTAATCCTCGCTCGCATCCCAGTCCTCGGGCGGCATTTCGGTGTGCGAGAGTTCATTCTGCAGCTCTTCACGCTCCGCGCCGTTCTCGTTCTCCAGCGCATTGCGCAGGGCGGCCTCGGCATAGGTGTTGACGCTTTCAATCTCTTCCTCGGCGACGCGGCGCGGGGCGATGGCGATGTCAGGCGCGATGCCCGTCGCCTGAATGGTGCGACCGGCGGGCGTGTAATAGCGCGCCGTGGTCAGCCGCAGGGCGCCGTCACGGCCGCCGCGCAGCGGCACCACGGTCTGCATGGAGCCCTTCCCGAAGCTGGTCATGCCCACGATCGTCGCACGTTCGCGATCCTGCAGCGCGCCGGTTACGATTTCCGAGGCCGAGGCCGAGCCCGAATTGATCAGCACCACGATGGGCGCGCCATTGAGGATGTCCCCCGGTTCGGCGTTATAGCGGCGCGTGTCGCGCGGGTCGCGGCCACGGGTCGAGACGACCTCTCCGCCGTCCAGGAACAGCGAGGAGATCGACACCGACTGGTCCAGGAGGCCGCCCGGATTGGAGCGCAGATCGAGGATGAGGCCTGGCAGCGGTCCGCCATAGGCTTCGGTCAGGTCCTCAATGCCGGTGACGGCGTTGGCCGTGGTGTTCTCGTTGAAGGTGGTGATGCGCAGATAGGGGGTGTCGCCCTCTTCCATGCGCCAATAGGCGGCGCGCACCTCGATCAGGTCGCGCACGACCGTGACGTCGAACGGATCCTCCACGCCCTCGCGCAGAATGCTCAGTATCACCGGTTCGCCGGCCGGCCCGCGCATGCGCTCGACGGCGTCATCCATGGTTGCGCCGATCATGCTCTCGCCGTCGACGGCGATGATCTGGTCATTGGGCTCCAGCCCGGCGCGTTCGCCCGGCGTCTCGGCGATGGGGGAAATGATGGTGATCAGGTCGTCGCGAATGGTCACCTCGATCCCCACGCCGCCATATTCGCCGCTGGTGGTGATCTGCATGTCCTGGAAGTCATCCGGCGACAGATAGCTCGAATGCGGATCGAGCGCCTGCATCATGCCGTCAATCGCGCTCTCGATCAGTTCGGCCTTGTCCGGCTCGGTGACATAATCGGACTCGATCCGGCTGAGCACATCGCCGAAAAGCTCCAGCTGACGGAAGGTGGCTTCGCGGCTGTTGGTGTCTTCGCCTTCGGCGGACACCGCCAGCGTGGCGGCGCCAATTCCGAACAGGACTGCTGAAGCAATAATGTGCAGACGCATGATGGTCTTCCTCAAAGCGCGGCGGTCGAGGCTCTAGCCTCTGCGAAATTCGGGCCGAAGCCAATCCTCAGGGTCAGCAGCTTCGTCAGTGCTGCGTCTGATCTCCAGATAGAGCATTGGCGGCGGATTTGCACGGTCAGACATGGCGCCTACCGGTTCTCCGGCCAATAATGATTGTCCCTCTACGGCGTAAATAAGACCTAAGCCCCCGAGGATAAGCGTGTAACCATCGGGTGTGTTGATCATCAATACGCCATCAAACCCTTGAAAAGGCCCGGCATATACAACGACGCCATCAAAGGGGGCGGTGACCTGGGCGCGGGATGCGGTTTCAAACCAGACCCCTTCGCGACGCGCGCCGTCCGGACCGCGTTCGCCGGCGCGTATGATCAAATCTCCGCGAACAGGCGGGCTCAACCGGCCGCGCGTATCACTGAAGCGCAGGGTTTCGACCGGGCCCTCCACCGGGCGTGCATCCACGAGAGCGGCCATGGCGACCGCCGGCGTCTGTTCCGGTCTGAGACGCGGCACGGGAACGCCGGGTTCCGGTTCGGGCGCAGGCTCCGGACGCGGGGCCAGGCGCGGTTCGGCGGCGGCGAAACGGCGAATATCCGCCAGCAGCTGGCGCAGCGAACCGGCTTCGCGAGCAATCCGGGCGGCGCGTTGGGACAGATCATCAGCCTGCGCGCGCAGGGCGGCCTCGGCGGCGCGGCGTTCCTCGATCAGCGCGGTGACTTCCTCGCGCGTCACCCCCAGGGCCTCACGGGCCTGCACCAGAGCCTGGGTCTGGGCCGCGAGCGCCTCCCGCAATGCAGCCAGTTCCTCGAGACGGGCCTGCACAGCCGCGACACGGGCGTCGAGCTGGGGCGCGATCTGGGCCAGAAGCCCGGCCGCGCGGGCCGCCGAAGCGGCATCGTCTGGAGTCACCGCCAAGGCGGGCGGGTCCGACATCTCGATGCGCTGAAGGGCGGCCAGAACTCTTGCCAGGTCAGACCGTTCCGCGCGCAACCGCGCCAGAAGGTCGGATTCCTCACGCTCCAGCGCCCGCAAGCGTTCGGTGGCGGCTTCCACCTCGGCTTCACGGCTCTCCACGCGTCCTGCCGCTTCCACAAGGCGTTGCTGCAAGCGGGCGATGGCGATACGGGCGGCTTCGGCCTCGGCTTCCCGGGCTTCGGCCGCGTCGCGCAGTTCGGCGGCCTCGCGTTCCATGGACTCCACCTCGTCCGGCTCGGGCGCCGCTTGCGCCTGCAGGGCGAGGCTCAGGGCCAGAAGGGAGAGAAGGGACGCCATCAGCCTTCCCGATGATACGGCGCGCCCGCCAGAACCGAGGCGGCGCGATAGATCTGTTCGGCCAGCATGACGCGCACCAGCTTGTGCGGCCAGGTGGCCTTGCCGAAGCTGAGCATGCGCGCGCCCTGGGGCAGGGCCGGACGGTCATGGCCATCCGCGCCGCCGATCAGGAAGACCAGATCGCGTGCGCCGTCATCGCGCGCGGTTTCGATCACGCGCGAGAAGTCGAGCGAGCTCATCGGCTTCCCGGTTTCATCCAGCGCGAAGACCAGGGCGCCGGCGGGGAGATCCGCAATCAGCGCCTGGGTTTCGGCCGACTTGTCCTTGAGGGTTCTTGGATCGAGCTCACGCTCACTGACCGGACCCAGCCCGATTCCGCGCCCCACGCCATTGGCGCGGTCCAAGTACTGGTCCACAAGCTCGCGCTCGGGCCCGGCCTTGATGCGGCCGATCGCACGAATCTCAACGCGCATGGGGCGCCCCGGTTCGGGATGAGGATTGGATCAGGCCGAGCCGTCAGGCGAGACGGACCACATCTTTTCCAGATCGTAGAAGCTGCGCACTTCGGGACGGAACAGGTGAACGATCACGTCGCCGGCGTCGATCAGGACCCAGTCGCACGTCTTCAGGCCCTCGATCGCGACCTTGCCGTGCCCGGCGTCCTTGAGCTTGCGCACCAGATGGTCGGCCATGGCGCCCACATGCCGGTTGGACCGGCCAGACGCGATTACCATCACATCAGTGACGGATGATTTGCCCGTAAGATCGATGGCGACGACATCTTCCGCCTTGTCATCGTCCAGCGCGTTCAGAACCAGCGCTTCGAGATCCTGCGTGCTCTGGGCGAGTTCGCCAGAGTCGCTGTCAGCCTCGCCATTGGGGCGGCTGTGCAATTCGGTGGACAGAGTCCTTGCTCCCTTAATTGACCAAGCAGGATGCTAGCACGTTTTGTCGCCGCGTTCGAGCCAGTGAATGGAGAAGGCGCAGGCGCCCTCTTCGCTCCACACATGGGCGGGGACAAGCCCGGCCTGGCGGGCGAGGTCCTGGAAGGTGGAGACCGTGAATTTATGGGAGTTTTCGGTATGGATTGTCTCGTGCTCACGCAGCACGAAGGCTTCGCCCGCCACGGTGAATTCCAGGTCGCGCAGGGCCTGCAGGTACATTTCAACCCGTGACCGGTACGGATTCCAGAAGGCGCGGTAGGCAAGCGCCGCCGGATCGAGATCGCCGTCGAGCTCCGCATTGATCCGTTTGACAAGGTTGAAATTGAAGTCCGCCGTCGCGCCGCCGGCATCGTCATAAGCGGCCTCCAGCACGGCCGGGTCCTTGCGCAGATCCACCCCGATCAGGAGCGCATCGCCCGGACGCAGCCAGTCGCGCAGGGTCTTGAGCAGTTTCAGCGCGTCGATGAGCTCGAAATTGCCGATGGTCGACCCGGGGAAGAAGACGATCCGGCGGCCTTCGGGCAGATCCAGCGCGTCCACATCAAGCGTCTGGGTGAAGTCATGACAGATGGCGCCCACGGTCAGGTCGGGGTGATCGGACGCGATATCGGCGCAGGCCGCCTTGACGTGATCGCCCGAGATATCCATGCCCACAAAGGCGGCGGGATGATCGAGCGCGTCGAGAAGCCGGCGGATCTTCACGCTCGACCCGGCGCCGGGTTCGAGCACGACCGCTCCGGACCCGGCCAGGGCCTTCAGCTCGGGGCCGATCCGGTCCAGCAGGCTCAGCTCCGTGCGGGTGGGATAGTATTCGGGCGCCTCGGTGATCCGGTCAAAGATCGCAGATCCCGCTGCATCGTAGAAATACTTGGGCGAAATCGCTTTTTGCGGTTTGCGCAACCCGGCGAGCACATCCGCACGAAAATCGCTGGCGGAGGGCTGCAAGTCTTTGAAAAACGCCAAGGCGCCAGCCTCGACTAGGGTCTCGTTCGACATGGTCTCAAGGCGATGGCGGCTGCGGATCAGGATGCGGCTTTTGCACGCAACAGGCGTGAGGCCTCAGCATGTAATGGCTCAGTAAGGTAAGTCCACCCCGGAGGACTACCTAGAGCCAGGGTTTTCGCCTGACTGTCCTGTTTGCGCGCCCGGGCCAGATAGCGAGCAGCCGGGGACAAGCGCGCTTTCAGGCCGACGCCGGGGCGGGCGATGACGCAGATGGGAATGCGCTGCGCGATCGCCTGCCAGTTCTTCCAGCGATGAAAGCTCGCCAGCCCGTCCGCGCCCATGATCCAGACGAAGCGGACCCGGGGATGGCGGGTCTGAAGATGGGTGATCAGATCAATGGTGGTGCGGGTGTTCAGCCGGGCTTCTAGCGTGGAGACGACCTGCCGGGGGTCGGGCATGCAGCCCCGAATGGCGCTGGCGCGGCTTTCAAGGCTGGCGGGGGCATGGGCTTTCAGCGGATTTCCGGGGCTGACCAGCCACCAGACCCGATCCAGATCAAGCCGATTGAGGGCTGTCCGCGCCACATGACGGTGGGCGCGGTGAACGGGATCAAAGCTGCCGCCGTAAATCCCCACCCGCATGCCGTTATGCAGGAGCTCGGATTTCAGCGCCCGGCTCATGACGCCGAGCTGTCCGGATCGAGCACCAGATCGCCGGCATGGATCAGCGCGACGCCGCGGCGATAGCCCAGCACTCCGGTGATGGACTCCGATTTCAATCCCAGGATCTGGCGCGCTTCATGATCGTCATAGCCCGCAACGCCCACGCCCAGCCGCTCGCCGGTCGCAGTCAGAAGGCGCACGGTCGCGCCGCGTTCGAACCGGCCCTGCACGTCCACCACGCCGGCAGGCAGCAGGCTGCGGCCCTTGCGGACCGCGTCGGCGGCCCCGGGGTCCAGCACCAAGGCGCCCTCACGCGCCAGAGACCCCAGGATCCAGGCGCGGCGGGCGCTTTCGGGATTGCCGTTCGGGGCGAACCAGCTGTGACGCGCGCCGGCGCGGATCGCGGCGATGGGATGGTCGTGATCGCCGCGGCAGATGATCATGGCGCAGCCGGCTGCATTGGCGATGCGCGCAGCGGCGATCTTGCTGGCCATGCCGCCAGTCCCGGCGGCGCCGGCGCGAGCCGGGCCGGCCAGCGCCTCGATCTCGGCGGTGATGGTCTCGATTTCTGGGATGTGCAGAGCGCCCGGCTCGCGCGGATCGCGATCATACAGACCGTCCACATCGGACAGGATGATCAGGAGCTGGGCGCCCACGAGCTGCGCCGTGCGCGCCGCCAGCCGGTCATTGTCGCCAAAGCGCAATTCCTCGGT
Organism: Oceanicaulis sp. HTCC2633; assembly: GCF_000152745.1. Classification (GTDB taxonomy): domain Bacteria; phylum Pseudomonadota; class Alphaproteobacteria; order Caulobacterales; family Maricaulaceae; genus Oceanicaulis. The sequence continues at coordinate 1,861,555 of NZ_CH672428.1, read as the reverse complement.
GGCGACCGTGTCATTCTCGTTGATCACCGGCACGGCGCCAAGCTTCAGAAGGGTTTCAAGGGTGGTGTGGGCGTTCAGCCAGCGCGGGCGCGATTCAATATCGGCGGGAGAGACCAGCGCCTGGGCGGCGGGAAAGCCATGGCGGGCGAAAGCCTGGTTCCAGTGCTGGATCAAGAGCGCCTGACCGGCCGCGGCGGCGGCCTGCTTCTCTTCCAGCGTCAGGGTCTTGCCCGGTTTGAGGCCCAGCCGGGGACGGCCCAGGGCGACCGCAGCGGAGCTGACCAGCACCACCTCGCGCCCCTCAGAGCGCAAGGCGTTGATGTCATCGGCCAGCGCCTGGAAGCGGTCCTGTCGGGGCGCAAGGCTGTCGGGGTCGATCAGCTGGGCCGATCCGACCTTGATGACGACCCGCCGGGCCGTCGCCATGCGCGCCTCAGGCGTCACAGATCAGGCGTCCAGCCGGTTTCGCCGCGCTCCTCGCGTTCGGCCTCTTCCTTCAGGCGCTTTTCTTCGGTGCGACGGGCGTGAACCGCGTCCCAGATCACCTTCAGAAGCTCCTTGAGGCCCTCGCGGGTCGCGCCGGACAAATGGTAGGGAACAGCGCCCAGACGGTCCTTGAACTCGGCGTCCAGCATCTCGACGATTTCAGGATCGGCGGCGTCGAGCTTGTTCAGAACGACGATCTCGCGCTTGTCGGTGATGCCGCCGCCATAGGCCTCAAGCTCGGTGCGCACGGTGTCATAGGCGCCCATCGGGTCTTCGCCCGTCGCATCGATGAGGTGCACCAGCAGGGCGCAGCGTTCGATATGCCCCAGGAAACGGTCGCCAATGCCGGCGCCCTCATGCGCGCCCTCGATCAGGCCCGGAATATCGGCCAGCACAAAGCGGTTGCCCGTGCCCATCTCCACCACGCCCAGATTGGGATGCAGCGTGGTGAAGGGATAGGCGGCGATCTTGGGGTGGGCCTTGCTGGCCACGGACAGAAGCGTGGACTTGCCGGCGTTCGGCAGGCCGACAAGACCGGCATCCGCGATCAGTTTCAGGCGCAGCCAGATGGCGCGCTCCTCGCCAGCTTCGCCGGGCTGGGAAATGCGCGGCGCCTGGTTGCGGCTCGACTTGAAATGGGCGTTGCCCTTGCCGCCAATGCCGCCCTTGGCCAACAGCGCCTTCTGCCCGACCTCGGTGAGGTCGGCCAGCAGCGTCTCCTTGTCCTCGTCAAACACCTGGGTGCCGACGGGCACGCGCAGCACCACATCCTCGCCGCCGCGCCCGGTGCGGTTGCGACCCGCGCCGTTATGGCCGCGCTCGGCCTTGAAGTGCTGCTGGTAGCGGTAATCGATCAGGGTGTTCAGGCCCTCCACGGCCTCCACCCAGACATCCCCGCCATCGCCGCCATCGCCGCCGTCCGGCCCGCCGAACTCGACATAGGCCTCGCGCCGGAATGACACGCATCCCGGGCCGCCCCAGCCGGACTTCACATACACTTTGGCTTGATCAAGGAACTTCATGGCTCGGTTTTATCTGTGTCTGTTGAGCTGGGCTAGCCCGCCATCGCCATCTGACGGATGGGCGCAGAGCCCATGCGTCCGAAAGAGAAGGCGGTCCCGGTTTCGCCGGTATAGCCGAAGCCGGATTTTTCCAGCACCCGGCCGGATGCCGGGTTGTCTTCATAATGGCTTGCGGTGAACGGCGTCATCGCATGCTGTCTCGCCCAGTCGCACAGCCCCTGTGCGGCCTCGGTCGCGTAACCCTGCCCCCAGGCGGCGGGCATGATCCAATAGCCCAGCTCCCAGCCTTCATCATGGGGGTGCAGTCCGATCACGCCGACCGCGCTGCCGGTATCGGCTTCGCAGATGGCGCGCACCACATCGCCCTTGATCTGCTCGCGGGCGCGCATGATCAGGATGAAGGCCTCCGCAAACAGGGGCGGGTTCTGGGCGGGAACCCGGCTGGTCATGCGGCAGATTTCCGGGCGGGCGCTTTCAGGACCCACCCAGGCGGCGTCGTCAATCTCGAGCGGACGCAGAACCAGACGCGGAGTGCGGATGTCCGCAAACACGACGGGTTTCATCGCTGCGCCCGCTTCGAACTCGGGCGTGTCTTCAGGTTCGGACTGCATGTCTCTCATATCGGCCTCCTCTGGGCGCGAACTGGGCGGGGAGAGACTTCAAACGCAAAAGGGGAGACGGCGATCCGTCTCCCCTGAAACTTGGCCGTCTGGCCCGGATCGCCCCTCTTCGGGATGGGCGATCACGAGGTCAGCGTCGCCCTATTCAGCCGCGTCCGCGAGCGGAGCGACGGACACGAAGGTCCGGTTAAGCTTCTTCTTGGCGAAGGTCACACGACCTTCGGTCAGCGCGAACAGGGTGTGGTCCTTGCCCATGCCGACATTTTCGCCGGCGTAGTATTTGGTGCCGCGCTGACGAATGATGATGTTGCCCGGAATCACGTGCTGACCGCCGGACTTCTTGACGCCGAGGCGCCGGCCTTCACTGTCGCGGCCGTTGCGCGACGAACCGCCTGCCTTTTTGTGAGCCATGGTGCTCTCCTTCTCAGGTTCTGTTGCCGCGTGGCCTTACTTGCCAGCGAGTTTCTTGGCTTCAGCGACCCAGTCGCCTTTTTCCGCCTTGGTCTTCAGACCGGAGATCTCGCCGTCCAGGCGCTCGATCTCGGCTTCGGTCCAGGCGGCGATCTGAGCGAAGCTGGTCACGCCGGCTTCGTTCAGCTTGGTGGCGAAGGCCGGACCCACGCCGGTCAGCTGGGTCAGATCGTCAGAGCCCGCTGCTTCGGTCTTGGCCTTGGCGGCCGCTTTCGGAGCGGCTTTCTTGGCCGGAGCCGGGGTCTCGTCAGCCGCGATCTTGGCGGGTTTCGCGTCCAGCTTGGACTTCGAACCCGGCTTCAGGATTTCAGCGACAGAGATCACGGCGATCCACTGACGGTGGCCTTTGGTGCGGCGGTAGTTCTGACGGCGGCGCTTCTTGAAGACCTTGATCTTCTTGTCCTTGCGGATGTCCAGCACGTTGGCGGTCACAGACGCGCCATCGACAGCCGGAGCGCCGACCAGAGAGTCGCCTTCGCCGCCGATCATCAGCACTTCGTCAAACGCGACCACATCGCCGGTTTCCGCGCTGAGCTTCTCAACGCGCAGGATGTCGCCTTCGGAGACGCGGTATTGCTTACCGCCGGTCTTGATCACTGCATACATGATCATGTTCCTTTTTTGCCGGAGCCGTATCTGCGGAAACCCGCGAGACCGGAGCCCTTTTTCTTCGCCGGTTCTTGGTGCGAGCCAGCGTTGTTTCACAAGCACAATCCCCGCATCGGACAAGTCCGTGCGGGGACAGAGCGCGGGATATAGGCGAAACGAGCGGACAGAGTCAATGCGTCCCTGTCCTGAAATCGTCGTCAGGCCTGACGATCCGGCCTGTTCAGCCTAGTCGGGCTGGAACCGGCGCCGGGCGTATTCCTGGGCGAGTTCGCGCTCAAGCTCCACATCCTCGGCGAAGCGGCAGACCAGTTCGACCCGGCGACTGCCGGTTTCCTGCTCGTACTGGCAGATCATGTCTTCGCCAAAGAGCGCAGACATGCGCTGCTGCGCGGCGAGCGCAGACGCATCCAGGCCCGAGACCTTTGTGGGCGCGCAGGCGGCGGCCGCCAGAACGCCCATGACGCCAATCAGGTAAAACGCAGCTTTCATGACACCCTCCCATTGGGATCCAGATTTATTCATTATGAATAACTAGATTACCACCGGATGTCGGCTAGGGCGACAGGAACATGGTCACTGCAAAAACTCGGAGACCTGCCGCTCAGTGATCGTAGGGGCGGACAGTGGTCGGACTTTCGCTGGAGGGGCCGAATGTCCGCGGATTCGTGATCGTGCCGCTGCGACGCTGGCTGTGACGCTGACGGGCATACTCCTGGGAGAGTTCCCGACGCTGTTCGATCTCGGCCTGGGTCCGGCAGATCAGCTCGCCAAGACGGGTGCCGGTGGTGCGCTCGCGCGCGCAGACCATTTCCTCCCCCGCCTGCGCGGAAGCGAGGCGAGACGCCTCGAGGTCCACGCGGTCATTGTTCGGGGCGGCGCAAGCGCCGAGCGCCAGGAGCGTGGCGGTTCCGATGCAAAGACATTTGCGGTTCATGACGGTCTCCCGATGTGTCCAGGCGTGCACATTGCACCCAAGGTAGCATCTAAAGACCTGAAAGGCGAGTCTCGTCCGGACCTATCCAGGGATCGGGAGCAATCAGGAATCCGGACCGAAGCCGCGCGGCCCGCGCTGACCACTGCGCATGTTGGTATTGCGCTGGCGGGCGTAATCCTGGGCGCGTTCCCGCTCGGCGTCGATTTCAGCCTGGCTGCGGCAGATCAGTTCGCCCAGCCGGGTGCCGGTGGTGCGTTCACGCGAGCAGACAATTTCCTCACCCGCCTGCGCGGACGCCAGACGGGACGCCTCAAGGTCGACGCGGTCATTGTTCGGTGCGGCGCAGGCGCCGATCATCAGAAGGGCGGCGGCGCCGCCCAGAGCGATATGGATGTTCATGATTGTCAGTCTCCCCGGTTTAGCCTTGCAGCTTTGGGGCGCAGGGCGGTTGAGTCAAGGCGCGGCGCCTCTCAAGACGGGAATAATCCTATCTCGTTACACTCGGGGCGGCGCTTTCGATGCCAGACGCAGCTCTGCGGATGAGCCCGGCGCCCAAAGGGCTTGATTTTGAGCCCCGCGTTTGCGACACCGCGCTTCCCTGAGTTCGGAGAGATGCCGGAGTGGTCGAACGGGGCGGTCTCGAAAACCGTTGTGCCTTTACGGGTACCGAGGGTTCGAATCCCTCTCTCTCCGCCACTTAGATTGATTTAAGGCTTTTTCATCAGCATCTTGACGGATTGATTGGGAGGTGTGCCCTAACAACTGCCCCAATAGCGTTGCTCTTGATGTTTCCCCCCTCGCGTGCGTTGATTGCAGCGCATCGCCACAGGGGGAGAAAAATGATCCGATACATACCGCTTATAGCGTTGACTATTTTGCTGGCTGGTTGCGCGACCACGTATTCTGTTGCGCCAGTAACGAACACCAACCAAGCTTTGCGATATTATAAGGGCACCCCAACGCTATCGAGCGTACTTGAGCGGTCAGTTGTTGAGGTAACGCCTCTATCCAACTCGTTTCAGGGGCGACCTGTATTTATGCTTGTCGCATTCAATGACAGCCCCGATGCCCACCAATTAGGGGTGGAAAATATTGAAGCAATTGTAAACGGTGAAGGCCACCGCATTTACACTGCCACGGAGCTGCAGCGTGAAGCGGAGCGTGCGGCTGCATGGGAGCAGTTTGCGGTTGCATTGGCTGCTGGTGCACAAAGTTACGCTAATGCTCAAGCGGCGTATAGCAACACGTACTCCACTTACTCTGCATATGGCTCTGCAACGGCTGTGAGTCCTTACGGAAGCACAATCGTAACAGGGAGCGCCTACGGCTCTGGCATGTCGACAACTTATAATCCTGGCGTTACGCAAGCACTTGAGGCACAGAATCGGGCCCGAACTGCTGATCAGTTGAATCAGATTGAGGCTCGGCTTGAAGCAGTAAGCGTAGATTTGCAGAATAACATTCTGCAGACGACAACTATCCTGCCCGGATCGGCTTACGGTGGTCGAATTGTTTTAGATGCACCAGAAATGGATGATGGCAACGCCACAATAATCCTTGAAGTGGAACTTGGGGGCGAGGTTCATTCGTTCGAATTCTCAGCCGTAACCGAGTAGTTTGCTGTATATGGGGCTATCCCTTAGATCGGCTGGCGCGCGCGTATTGCTCTCATAATAAGCTCGCGTGCGGGTGAGTGGTCCCTTTCATTTCCTGTCATGCCTTGAAAGCAGGGGGTCCCCATTGGGCAGGTTCGGCTGGGACCCTGAACGCACAGGGCAACGCTCATAATGGGACCCGTTGGCTATCAGCAGCTTCCCCTTAATCAGCCATGACAAACCGGCATGCTCAGCGAGCGCCTAACTATAGGCGGTGCAAGGTGTCTTGCGGACTAACTGGTGGCGCTGGGCGAACGCCCTTGCAGGCTGGGGTTTTTGCACCTTTCCCCGCGAGTTGCGTTCGCCCATTTCGCTCCGCAGAAAATGCGCCGCGTATGGCGCTATTCGTGCGTCATTGCCCATCATAGGGGCGGGCGATACGCCACAGATTTTGCGCCGTTGGTTTTTGTTGGGGTCGCCAGCGCTCGAAGCGCTCCGGTTCGGAAGGCCGGTTCTCCGCTGGAAAGCGGCTAAGGGATACGACACGCCCCCGCGCCTTTTTGGGTCCCCTCACGCCGCCGCGCCTTTCCAGAATGAACCAGCCGCGTTCAATGCAAGACTGGACCACTTTCCGGGCTGTATTTTCAGAGCAGCCCAGCATGGCCGCAACGCTGGCGTCAGACAGGTCAAAAGCGTTCAGCTTGTCGGGTCGATAGGCCGCCATGACATGCGTCACCAAATCCCGCCCTCGGCTGCAGAGCGTGCGCCATGCGGGCAAGGTGTACCACTTGGAATAAATCCGTGCGTGTGGCGCTTCGCGGCGCGAGCCTGTGTGTTGATTTGTTTTCATGCTCCATTGGCAGGCGCTGGGGCGGACTGAGGCCCGCCCCGATTGTCGCCTATGCGCCACCTCCTTCCGGGGCCAGCGCGCGCACTGCGATTATGTCTCGCAGCACATAGCGGGCATGGGTTCCGGGGAATGGGCCGCCATGGGGTTCGGTGATGGTTTCGATGTTGAATCCCATGCACCGCAGATTGTGCACATAAGCCGACCAGCGCGGGGCGGGTGTGGTTAAAGGCGTCACCCCTTTGGCTCCGGCCTTGTCGAGCGACAGCAGCGCCCAAGCGTTACGCCCGGATACGATGATGGCGGGTCGCTTGGGTTCATTGGGGAAGCTGACTGAGATAGACTCACGCATCGCCTCATCCCTCCACATTCAGGCCAGCAAGCTCGGCATAGAGCTTCAGCGTGGCAGGGGGGCGGAGCGGCATGCGAGTGCGCATGAAATGCTCTGCATGGCTCAGCCTACGCCGGTCATCCTGACGGGCTGCAAAGCGGAACAGGGGCAGGTCGAGATGATTGCGCGCACGGGCGCGATTGCGTAAAAAACGCATTGTTCTAGTCCTATCGCTATGTGGGGTCAGAACGTGCCCTGGCGCTGGGTGCCTCCAGCGCTGGGGCCTTTTGTTCAGGAGGTGCGCGGCTCGCTGGACCGCTCAATCAAGGCGTCGAGCGCATCGCGGCGGATCAAGCGGCGTGTTCCGATTTTAAGGCTATCGAGCGAACCTTCCGCGAGCAGGCGGTAAACTTGCGAACGCGAGACGCCGAGATAGCTGGCCGCATCGAGAACGGAATACGCGGCGCGTTGCACGTTATCAGGCATAGAGGCCCTCCTTTCTCCATCGCTGAACCCTTCAGCGACTTGGGAGGACTCCTATAGAAAGCATGGTGCGCCTAGGGTCTACAGAAACAAATCGGCTATTTTTTTACATCAAAGCTTTCTTCGTCCCACCAATCGGCAAGCTTCGCAAAGCGTATTGGTATATCGACCCGCAACATCTCAAACCGTTTGTAGTCAAATTTCTTGAACTCTTTTTCTAGATTTTCCGCTGAAGCCCAGTCAGGCGTTCCTCTCAGTGTTTCGCTAGCCAGCTCAAAACAGCGCCGCATAGGTGCATCTGGATCCACAGTGATTTTCCATTCCTGCCTCAGCTTTTCGGCCTCATCGCGCTCTGACTCAAACGTGCCTACAAGCACAGGGTCAGGTCCTCGGTAAGCTAATATCGCGCAACGGCATGCGTGTATCCGCTGCCACCAGCGCTTATGAGAGTAGTGCCTACCAAGCACAGTGTTTCCATAACCACGATCCGCCCCTACTCCTTTTTCAATAGCCCTCCTTACGAACAACGCTCCTGTCTCCACGGCCCAGTCTGGCGGCGGTTGCCCTACAACTGCAGCTTCAATAATTGCCTCAAACCACGCTATTTCATTGCCTGCTTTATGGTAGCGCTCCTGCATAGAAAACGGCTTATACTCATCCGGGCCCGGCAGAGTGGCGTAGAATTCCCTGAATAGATCAAGCTGGCTTGGTTTTTTGTTTTCAGGCAATTTTTACTACCTTTTCTAAGGTGGAAGGCGAAAGATAGTCAGCCCAAGCCTCCATTAGTCTCCGCCGCTTATCCAACGCATCCCCGCGCCGATAAGCGCGTTCGACGGCATCCCCCACGACATGCGCGAGCGCCGCTTCTGCAACCTCACGCGGGAAGGCCGTGGCCTCGCCCGCCCAGTCCCTGAAGCTGGACCGGAAGCCATGAACGCTGGCTTTCTCGGCGGGAATGCCCATGCGCCGCAAAACCGCCGTAAGCGACATGTCAGACAACGGCTTGCCGCGATAACCGGGGAAAATGATTGCGCTGGGGGCTCCGCCGCTCAAAGGGCGCAAGCTCTCGATAAGGGCAAGGGCGGCATCGCTCAGCGGCACGCGATGAGCTTTGCCCGCTTTCATGCGTTCGGCTGGGACTGTCCAAACCTTGCCCTCAAGGTCGATTTCGGACCAGCACGCGCCGCGCACCTCACCAGACCGGGCTGCGGTCAGGATGAGAAACTCAAGGGCGCGCGCCGATACGCCGTCCCGTCCTTTTAGGGCGTCTGAAAATTCAGGAAGCTCTGCATAGGGCATGGCGGCATGATGCCCACGTGTGAGCTTTTGTCGTGCGGGTAAAAGGTTCGCCAGATGCCCTTTCCAGCGGGCCGGGTTCTCTCCGTCTCGAAAGCCTTTGGCCTTCGCGGCATCGAGCACCTTTTCAATCCGCCCCCGCACTCGTGAGGCGGTTTCCGGCTTGCTGGACCAGATCGGCTTCAGAACGCCCAGAACGTCTTCAGTCTCGATTCTATCGACGGGCAGGCGTCCCAGCGCCGCCGCATCATTGGCCAGTGTGCTTTTCCATTGGTCCTTGTGCTTGGGGTTTCGCCACTGGGGCGCGAGGCTGTCGATAACCTCATTGGCGAACTCCCCGAACTCAGGAATGGCCTGTGAAGCCTTTTTGGCGGTGATGGGGTTCACCCCCTCGGCAACGTGCGCGCGCGCTTCTGCGGCCCTCTCACGGGCTCTGGCGAGGGTTATAGAACGGGCGGAGCCCAGCCCCATCTCTCGCAGCTTGCCGCGCCAGCGGAACAGGAACACCCAGCGCCGCCCCCCGCCCGGTCCAACATTCAGGTAAAGACCGCCCCCGTCGCCATGCCGCCCGGGCTTGGCGTCATCACGCATCAGCGAGGCGACCGTGCGCGCGCTCAGCTTGTTCAGTGTCCGGCTTCCGACCAACGCCCTGCCCCAATAGCTGCCCCAACAAATTACTGGGATTATGTGGTACGCGCTGGGATGTGTCGAGACATGAAAAGGCGGAAATGCCTTTGTTTTATAGGTCTTTTTATACGTGGCGGAAAATGCAGGGATGAGAGTTTAACGGACTCTCTCTCCGCCATTTCGGTATAAAACTGGGCACGCCGTTCGCCGCCGATTCTGCGCTATTTGCGGCGGCTAGGGTTCTCAGAAGCTCGTTCTTCGATCCCATGATGCGCACTTCGCGCTCGTCGACCTCGACGCGCTGAGCTAACGCGCGCAGATGATCGCGCCGATAGCCGCCGCCCTCCAACCGCATTTTCTCGCGGGCCGCTGCGGCGAATCTCTCGATCATTTCCGGCGTGACGGCCTGATGAGTGGCGCTGTCGAGCATGGCTTCGGCGCGTTCCGCGTCGGTTTTCGCCTGATCACGAAGGACTTTCAGACCGGCGATGCGCTCTTTCAGCGCCGGATCGTCGAGGTCGGCGACGCCGATCTCGATGGCGTCGTAAAGGCGTTTCAGCCGCAGCTCCGATTCCGTTGCCCGCCGGTTCAGTTCGGCGATGTGCTCACGGCGGCGCTCAGCGCGCTCTTGCCGTCGGTCGAGCACATCGACGAGAACCTCTTCCAGCCGATCAGACGTCAGCAGACGCTCCTCCAGATGCTGAGCAACCAGCGTATCGAGCTTATCCATCGGGATTGTCCGGCCCTTGCAGCCAGTCTCGCCCTGACGCGCCTTGATCGAGCAGGCGTAGTAGCGGTAACGCCCGCTCTTGCCAGTGCGGATGGTCATGGCGCCGCCGCACTTGCCGCAAAAGCAGATCCCCGTCAGCAAGGTTGGTCCTGTCACTACGCGTGGCGGCGCGACCTTGGGATTGCGCGCCTGCATCAGCTTCTGCACGGCGTCGAAGGTCTTGCGGTCTATGATCGGCGGAACCGGAACCGTCACCAGGTCTTCCGGCTTGGTCGGCTCCTTGTTCTTGCGATGCTTGCCCCATTGATGCTCGCCGATATAGGTCCGCCGGGTCAGGATGCGATGAACCTGTCCGATGCCCCAGCGGCCGCCGTCTCGCGTGAAGATGCCCCTGCCATTGAGATGCGTGGCGATCGCTTTGACGCCCATGGCCCCGCGCGTTCCGTCCCCTTCCAGGGCGAGGCGATAGATCAGCCGGATCGTGTCGGCGTGCAGCGGATCGATCTCCAGTTTCTTCTTGGTCTTGGCGCCGCGCTGTTCGGCCGCGACCACGCGATAGCCGACGGGCGGGCGCGAGCCGTTCCAGAAGCCCTGGCGGGCGTTTTCCTTGAGCGCGCGCAGGACGTGCTTGGCGTTCTCCTTGGACTGATATTCATCGAACAGCGCCATGATCTGGCGCATCATGACGTGCATGGGATCGTCGCCCATCTCCTGGGTGATGGAGACGAGCTTGACGCCGTTCTTGGCGAGCTTCCGGACGTAGAACTCCAGCTCGAAATGGTCGCGGAAGAAACGGCTGAATGAGTGGACGACCACGATGTCGAAGGCTGAGGGCTTGGACGTACCCGCCTCGATCATGCGCTGGAATTCGGGGCGCTTGTCGTTCGTTGCTGACGCTCCTGGCTCCACATAGGTCTCGACGAGTTCGTAGCCGCGCGCCTCGCACCACGCTTCGCCCTGGCGTTTCTGGTCAGGGATCGAGACGTCATGCTCGGCCTGCCGCGTCGTCGAGACGCGCAGGTAAAGCGCGGCGCGGAGCTTCACGGCGTTTTGCGGTGCGTTCATGATGCGCCTCCCGCTGCCTTTCGCCATTCCTCGCCGGTCAACGTCAGATCAAGCGAAACACGGTCGTAGAGGACTCGCGGACGCCGCCGGCGCCCTTCCGGTTCCATCTCGACCAAACCGTATTCGGCCATCTTCTTCAGCGTTCGCGACAAGTTCGATTTGGCGCGCCCAGTCATCTCCGCCAACTCGTCAAGCGAAGCCGGTGCGCGTTCGGCGATGGTCCGCAACAGTTCGCGATTACCGGCTGACAGCACCTGGGCAAAGGACTCGGTCGATGTGAACCATACCTTCGGATCGTCCGGCCCCGGCTTTTGCTCGCCGCGGGCGATCCGCATGGTGCGGGCCTTCATCTCCTCATAATCGGCGATGCCGATCTTCAACGTCGTCATTGCAGTACGCCTCGCTCCTTTAACACTGCATCCACCGTCTCCCAGAAATCGACGATCAGGCTCGCGGCATCCTGATAGTCATAGGGACGCACGGTCCGGAGCCGGTGGCGGTGATCCTGCGGTTCTCCGCGTTTGCGGCGGCCGACAGGATGAGCATTGTCGAAGCCGACAAGCCGCTCGCCGTCAGGTCCGTGCAGCGTCAGCGAATAGTCGAGCCCATGGGGCTTCTCCGGGCTAACGGGCACGCGCGTAACGACGAACTTCACCCAATGCCTGCCCGCAGGGTCGATGACGAGCACCTGGCCATCGAGATCGAGCAAGGCGTCAAGGCTCGGATCGTATGTCTCCTCTGTCATATTAGGTTATCTTTAGATGATAACTTTGTCAAGGAGCCAACCGAACCCAAGGGGCCGAACAAATCGTCGAACAGATCACCGAACCAGGCCTCAAACACATCCACTTCGGACGAAGTGACCGGCACGCGCTTCAGCCACTCATCGGTGACGCGCCAGTCGGTCAACTCTGGTTCGGGACGTCCACGCGGCTTCGGTTCCGGAATCTGCGCGTAGTCGTAAAGATCAATTTTTGCCGCGCGCGAACGCTGCCGGCGTTTGGGTACGGAATTGGACATGAAGCGACTGTGCCGCCCCGTAGTACGCGGAGAAATGCTCCGCATCCGGGTGAAGCGTCAATGGCGGCGAAGACAGGTGTTCGGCGGTGCTGCGCCAAATGCCTGGCCAATCAAGACGAACATGTTCCCCGATAAAGAGTAAGAGTTCGGCGGCTTTCGCCGTGACGGGTTTGGAGGTCGAGAGAGAGGCTCTCGGCCGACCTGTCGCGGAGATTGACCCATGACCAACCTTGAAACCCTGGACGGCCGGCGCGACGCGAGCGGCGGCTACAAAGTCGATATCTCGCGCGGAGAGCGGATCGGCCGCGTCTCCTCGGAATGGTTTTCCCGGCCGAATGACGAGCGCTATCTGTCCCTGTCGGAGCTCTACGCGTCGGTGAAGGGCCGCGCCGAGCGCAGCCGCACGCGGACAGTCGAGAGCGCGGCGATCCGCGTTGAAGCCCATCGCGACGATCCGGAAAACCTGGCGCTCATCCTGCCCGACGCCGAGGCGCCGGTCGCGCCGACCCATTGGAGCTTCGGCCAGCTCGCCAGCCTAGTCAGCGCGCCGGCGGCCTATCTGCGCCAGCTCCCGGCGCCGCTTGCGGGCATCAACCTGCAATACGGGCTCACCTCGCACCGAGCCGAGCAGATCAAGACGCTGGAAACCGAAGACGGGCGCACGGAACTGCGCGCCGTCACCGGCCCGGATTATGGCCGCATCTACGACCACGAACTCGTGGCGGCCGTGCAGAAGATCGCGGGGAACGGAACTGGCGATACGCGCTGGAAAGTGCCCGGCACGCTCGACTGGTCGAGCGGCGTCTACAATCCGATGGTCGACATCACCAAGGACACGACCACGCTCTACGCCTCCGACCGAGACGTCTTCCTCTTCCTGGTCGACGACATGAACCCGATCGAGGCGGGCAAGCTGTCCGACGGATCTCCCGATCTCTATTTCCGGGGCTTCTATTGCTGGAATTCTGAAGTCGGCGCGAAGACGCTCGGCATCGCCAGTTTCTATCTGCGCGCCGTCTGCCAGAACCGCAATCTCTGGGGCGTTGAGGACTTCCAGGAAATTAGCATCCGACATTCCAAATACGCCGCCAATCGCTTCGCGCACGAGGCGGCGCCGGCGCTGACCCGCTTCGCTGACTCCTCGCCGCGACCCTTCGTCGAAGGCATTCGAGCAGCGCGCGAGCGCATCGTCGCCCACAGCGACGATGACCGCACCGACTTCCTCCGCAAACGGGGCTTCTCCAAGGCGGAGACGGCCAGAATCGTCGAGACAGTCCTCGCCGAAGAAGGTCGGCCGCCGGAGTCCGTATTCGATTTCGTGCAGGGCATCACCGCCGTCGCCCGGTCGAAGCCGCAGCAGGACACCCGGCTCGAAATGGAGGGCAAGGCGAAGAAGCTCCTCGAGCGCGCGGCGTAGCTGCGGCCGGCGCTCCGCCTTTCCGGTCCGTCGCTTCCTCAAGAGGAAGAGGCGGGCCGGGTTCTCCGTGACGGGTTTGGAGGTCGAGAGAGAGGCTTTCGGCCAGCCCGTCGCGGAGAACTGACATGACCAAGTCTCAAAAAATCACCCTCAGCGCCTCGCGCGACATCCCTTTCAACAAGCTGGTGCTGAGCCAGTCCAATGTCCGGCGCATCAAGGCTGGCGTCTCGATCGAGGAACTGGCCGAAGACATCGCCCGGCGCACACTTCTGTCCTCGATCACCGTCCGGCCGGTGCTGGACGAGGACGGCGCTGAAACCGGCATGTTCGAGATCCCGGCCGGCGGACGCCGCTATCGGGCGCTCGAACTTCTGGTCAAGCAGAAGCGGCTGAACCGCACAGCACCCGTGCCCTGCATCGTGCGCACGGACGGCCTCGCCGAAGAAGACAGTCTCGCCGAGAATGTTCAGCGTGCGCCGCTTCATCCGCTCGACCAGTTCCGCGCCTTCCAGGCGATGCGTGAGAAAGGCAGACACGAGGAAGAAATCGCGGCGGCCTTCTTCGTCTCGGCGAATGTCGTCAAGCAGCGGCTTAAGCTCGCCGCTATCGCGCCGTCGCTTCTCGACGCCTACGCCGAGGAGGAACTGACCCTCGACCAGCTCATGGCCTTCACGGTCAATCCCGACCATGAGCGCCAGGAACAGGTCTGGGAGTCGATCAAACGGACTTATGTGAAACAGCCCTATGAAATCCGCCGCATGCTGACCGAAGGCGCCGTGCGCGCCTCCGACCGGCGGGCGCAGTTCGTCGGGCTCGGCGCCTATGAGGCGGCCGGCGGCGCTATCCTTCGCGACCTGTTCCAGTCCGACGATGGCGGATGGCTGCAGGATGCAGGCCTGCTTGCGAAACTTGTCGATGAAAAGCTCGAAACAGAGGCGCAAGCGATCCGCGCCGAGGGCTGGAAATGGATCGAGATCGGCACGGACTTTCCCTACGGCCACACCTACGGTCTACGCCGGATCGTCGGCGAGACCGAGCCGATGAGCGAGGACGAGATCGCGAGCTTCCACGCGCTGAAGGCCGAATACGACAAGCTCGAAGACGAGTACGCCGACGCCGAGGAGTTCCCGGAAGAGATCGACACCCGGCTCGGCGAGATCGAAACGGCGATGGAAGCCTTGCAGGAGCGGCCCGTCCGCTTCGAGCCGGACGAAATCGCCGTGGCCGGCGTCTTCGCCAGCATCGGCCATGACGGCCGCCTGCGTGTCGAACGTGGCTATGTCCGTACCGAGGATGAACCTTCCGGCGAATCCGACGAACAGGACGAGGTCGATGGGATCGACGCGTCTGCCGAGGAGAACGTCGACGACGCTACGCCCCCGGACGCCAGCGACGAGGCGGAAGAGGAAGACGATGGCCTGAAGCCGCTCTCCGACCGCCTCGTCATGGAATTGACGGCGCATCGCACGCTCGCCCTTCGCGACGCGCTCGCCAACGATCCGCAGACGGCGTTCCTCGCCGCCCTGCACGCGATGACGCTCCGGCTCTTCTATCACTATCCGCTGGATAGCTGCGTCGAGATCACGCCGCACAGCGCCGGTTTCGGCGCCCAGGCGCCGGGCCTTGGCGACACGGCTTACGCGCTCAGCATCGACGATCGCACGACGAGCTGGCTAGGGGCGCTGCCGAAAGCGCCTGAGGATCTGTGGGAGGCGCTGGTCGGGTTCGACAACGATAGCCGCGAGGCGCTGTTCGCGCATTGCGTCGCCATGACCGTCAACGCCGTCCAGGAACCGTACAACCGCCGTCCGCGGGCGCTCGCCCATGCCGATGTGCTGGCGGCGACGCTCGGGCTCGACATGGCGGCGACGGGCTGGGCGCCGACGGGCGAGAGCTATCTCGCTCGCGTCACCAAGGCCCGCATTCTGGAGGCCGTGCGCGAAGCGAAGGGCGAGAATGCATCCGACCGCATCGCCGGCCTCAAGAAACCGGACATGGTCGCGGCTGCCGAAGAGCTTCTCGAAGGAACCGGTTGGTTGCCCGAAGTGCTGCGCATGCCGGCTCTTCCCGACAGCGAAGCGCAATCGGCGGATAACGGCGGCGAACCGGCCATGGGCGATTACGCCGTCATCACCGATGATGAACCTGTCACCGGCAACGCCTTCGCCACTGCGGCCGAGTGACCGGGAGCCAAGCCCCCCAACGGCTCCCGCAGCCGCCCCTGGAGCCCGCCCAATGTGGCGGGCTCCTTCTTTTTTGCTCTCACCATGGAGGCGCAAATGAACAGCGCAGCATCCGAAATCGCACGACGGCTCGGCCGCGAGGCGGAGGCCGTCTGCCGCCATTACCTCTCCAACGGTCGCAAGCAGGGCCGCTACTGGATCGTCGGCGACATCGAGAACACGCCCGGACGCAGTCTTTATGTTCGCCTGACGGGACCAGCCCACGGTCCGGGCGCTGCCGGCAAATGGGCAGACGCCGCCACAGGCGAACATGGCGACCTGCTAGACCTCATTGCCGCTGCGCATCATTTGCAATCCTTCGGCGAGACGCTCGATGAGGCGCGACGATTCCTGAGCTTGCCACGCCCCGAACCGCCACAACGTGAGCGTCAATCCGCGCCCACCGGATCGCCGGAGGCTGCACGGCGCCTCTTCGCCATGGGAAGACCGGTCGGTGGAACGCTCGCCGAGCGCTATCTTCGTCGACGCGGTCTTTCCGGGCTTGGCGACGCGCCAGCGCTGCGATTTCATCCGTGCTGCTACTATTGGCGAGAAGGTCAGCCCAAGGACACCCCACCGGAGACCTGGCCTGCATTGCTCGCCAAGGTCACGGACGTGAACGGCAATCTCACCGGCGTTCACCGCACATGGCTCGATCCGGCGACGGCTCGCAAGGCGCCCCTCGATCCATCACGCAAGGCGATGGGGAACCTGCTCGGCCATGGCGTGCGGATCGGAACTGCGAGCGACATCCTCGCTGCTGGCGAAGGGCTGGAAAGCACGCTCTCCGTGCGCATGGCGTTGCCCAACATGCCCGTCATATCCGCGTTATCGGCCAATCATCTCGCCGCGCTGATCCTGCCGACCGGGCTTCAGCGTCTCTACATCGCTGCCGACGCCGACGAAGCAGGCGACATGGCCACCGCCAATCTGATCAAACGCGCAGGAGCCGTCGGTATCGAAACGATCCGGCTTATTTCTCTTGGCGGCGACTTCAACGAAGACCTCCGCAAGCTCGGACGGGACGACCTAAGGACGCATCTGGGTCAGCAACTGGCCACGGCCGATTTCTCACGGCTGCTTTCCGACGAACACTGAGCGGCTGAGCAGGCCCGTCATTAGTCTGGTCGCTATCGTCAGATCACCTCCTAATTGGAGAGCCTCGCCTTCGGCCTTCCGAGAGGAGCGAGACGGAGCGGAGACTGGCCGGGCCGGCAACGGCTACGGCGACACTCTTTTCCGCCGCCGGGCGTAATGGCCCGGCTTTGCATCGCGAAACAAAAGAGCGCCGCCTTCGCCGTCCTCCGCCTCTGGCTTCGGCCGCCGTGGCGGTGCAGTCCCGGACAGCCCCCGCTTTCCCGTCGCTCGGGAAGGCCGCGAGAGGCGCGGCTCATGCCGAACAGGAGACGATCCCATGACCGCCGAGACCACCGAACCAATGGCCAGCTCCGCAACCGCGGCCGTACTCGAAGAATTGCAGCTTTATGGCTATCGGCCTTTCGCCGACGAACCCGACCCGAGACCCTTGCCCGAAGCCGACGCCCTCCAGGGTGCGATAGCCGACATCTTCGACGCGCTCGCCGCCACGCTGGAAGACACGCGTCTCGAACCGGATCTCGAAGACCTGCTCTGGTCCGTGACCAACCTGTTTCATCGCACAGCGGCCCGCGTCGACCGCGACCTGGACGACAATGAGCAGGCCCAGAAACGCTCGCAGCGCGAACAGGACGGGTCGGAAATTCGCTCGGTCGAACTTGAAGCCCTGACGGCGCAAGGAACCACGCTGATCGAGCGGCGCAACGCTTACGAGCTCATGCGCGATATCGCCGCCGACCACTTCGAGACCCATATCGGTCAGACCTGGCGACCGCACTCGGGATCACGGATCAGTCACCGGACGCTGACGGCGGCCATGATCGACAGCCGCGACTATCTCTCGGCGAAGCGGCGCGCGGAGATCGAACCCCTCCTGCCAAGCGGACCACGGGTTGCGTTCTCCGGCGGACTGGACGTCACCGACCATCGGGCGATCTGGGATGCGCTGGACCGTGTGAAGGCCAAGCACGCCGACATGGTGCTCCTGCATGGCGGATCGCCCAAAGGCGCCGAGAAGATCGCCGCGTGCTGGGCCGATAACCGCAAATGCCAGCAAATCGTCTTCAAGCCGGACTGGAAGCGCCACGGCAAGGCGGCGCCGTTCAAGCGCAACGACGCGCTTCTTGAGGCGATGCCCATCGGCCTCATCCTCTTTCCGGGGTCGGGAATTACGGACAATCTGGCAGACAAGGCCAAAAAGCTCGGCGTCCCGCTCTTCGATTTCAGGCCGAAGAACAACAAAGCGCAGGCAGCGTGATGCCTGAGATGCATCACCTGATGCGCGCGCCGGAAGGTTTCGGCGTGCGCTGCTTTGCGCTATACTTCGAAAAGCGCCGTGGCGGTTGGTGGAGGCGCTCCATCCATGAAGGAGACCGCCCATGTTTCTGTCCGCATTGCTGAGCGTTGTCGGCCTCGGCTTTCTCTGCTGGCTGTTATTCAGCCTGGCCGTCTATGCGCTTCCGTTCTTCGTCGCCGTTACTGTCGGCTACTATGCGTTTGAAAACGGCGCGGGGCCGATCGGCGCCATCGCTGTCGCACTATTCGCCGGCGCAGTCGCTCTTATCCTCGGGCAAGTCGCGTTCGCCACGATACGGTCACCGACCATCCGCCTGGCGATCGGCGCGCTCTATGCCTTGCCGGCCGGGTTGGCCGGTTTTCACGCGGTCAAGGGTCTCTCTGAGACCGGCGGCGCGGGCGAGACGTGGACCCTCATCTTCGCAAGCATCGGTGCAATCATCGTCGGCGCGACAGCATGGGTGCGCATCGCATCCCTTGCAGGACCAGAGACGCAGTCCGGCGGTGTCAATTCGCATCATGCTTGATACGCAGCCACAGACGGCTAAATCGCTCACGTCAATGGGGATTCACTCCACGGTTAAGGTTCAGATAAGTGGAAACCGGGATCGTGCTTGACACGTTCCGCAGCCACTTTCGTGCGTTGAAGGAACATGCCCAATCCGGCCCTTGGCGCGCAAGGTCAGAATGGAGCGGTCTCGTTCAAATCTATCCGGCGTGGTTTTAACTTTTTCTCTGAAACGATGTCGATCGCTCATCGCCTACGCTCGTTGCCGGCGTTTTTCGACTGTCGCGCTGGCCGGTGACGAACTTCTCCTGAGCCTCATCACCCACGCCCGACACGGCCTCTCATGGACTGATCTGGCCGGTATCGGCTGACGCCTCGACCGCCTTGGCCGCAACGGCGGAGCCGAACTTTCTTCCCCTGGGCTACGCCCATTCCTCGCGAAACAAGAAACTCCGTCTCCGCTGTCCTCCGCATACGCTCCGGGTCCTCCGGACTGCGTCGGCGGTCGTCCCGGCCTTGTCGATCTCCATCGAGGCCGCGACGGGCGCGGGCTCGAAAGCCAAAAGGAGAACTGACATGGCCACCATCGGAACCTTCAAGAAGTCCGCCAACGAGTACGTCGGCGAAATCGTCACCCTCAGCGTTCAAGCGAAGAATGTAAGGATCATCCCGGAAGAGGATCGCGCGAACGACAACGCACCCAGCCACCGCGTCTTCGTCGGCCGAGTCGAGATCGGCGCCGCCTGGTCCAAGCGCTCGAATGAGGGCCGCGACTATCTGAGCCTCAAGCTCGACGATCCGAGTTTCACCGCTCCGATCTACGCCAACCTCTTCGACGACACCGTCATCGAAGGCGAAGAGAGCTACAGCCTTATCTGGTCGCGGTCACGCCGCCAGAGCGGCGATTGACGCCCCGACAGCCCCGCCCGGTCTTCCCAGGCGGGGCTGCCATCATGCCTCTCGGCTTTTCCGCTGATCGTCCAAGAGTTCGGCCGGTTTGACGTCAAGTGCCTCGGCCACGTGCCAGAGGGTGATGATAGTGACGTTCTGCTGCCCGCGTTCCATCGCGCTTATATGAGCGCGGTCAACGCCCATCCTATCCGCCAGAGCGGCCTGGCTGAGGCCGGCTTTTTCCCTAAAATACTGAAGGTTCGCGCCAAATACTTCCCGAATATCCATCCGCCAGTAAAATGCGGATCGCGTATTTTAATGCGACGCACTATAATACGCGGCGAACGACGCGGCCGCCACGAAGCTGCAACCAACCCGGCGACGTTTGCGCCGCCTGCGCTTGCTAGGTTATGGTTTCCAGTTCATTAATAATATGGGCCAACTTGCAAGGATTTCGCATGCCCTCGAGACAGCACAGGATCGCCGACGCGCCACCGAACGATGCGGCTGTGACGGTCTATGATCGCAATCACCTGAAGCTCTATATGCGCCTGCTCGATGCAAGTGAGGCCGGTGCAACGCTTGAAGATGTGGCGTCGCTCTTGCTCGGTATCGACGCCAACAAGGAGCCGGAACGTGCGCGCCAGGTCCACGACAGTCATCTATCCCGCGCTCGTTGGATGACCGAACAAGGCTACCGAGATCTTCTCAAGAATGGTCTTCCCGCAGGTTGATCGGCGTGCGGGCACCATGCGTAAAAGACGACGCCAGTGGCCACACAGCGCAACCGCTGGTATAAAGCGTAATATCCCGACTGACTGACGCAATTCCATGCGCCAGTTTGCGATTGGGAGGATTTCGCAATGCCGTCAGATTGGCGCGACGACAAGCAGTATGATCACTTCGATGATCTCGGTGTCTCCGGGCTCGCTTGGGAATGCCTTCGTCGGAACTCGCGCTATCGTGATGACTACGAGCTAATGCGGGAGGGCGGCGGCGCTCCAGCAGACTGGGGGTTACGATTTCGCTGTAAACCCACAGCTCAACGCACTCAGCGCTCCGATTTTCTGGCTTCCAACCGCAGCACCCGCCGTCGTTCAACTGATCGATGCTCTTCCGGACGTGGGCTTGACCTCTGCCAATCCAGCCGCGCGCATCGCATATCAGAAGATCGACGACGACGGGATTTCTTGGGTTCGGCTTAAAAACGGCGTTAATCTCGTTGGTAATTTGCTCAGTGATCGCCCCGTTGGCCTGCTACTTCCGCTAGATGACGACTGGGCAGTTCGGCTAGCCGCCGCTGATCGCCTATATCACCAACTTGTGGAGCGCGACCTGCATCCGCCTATCACGCGACAGCGACGCGAACGCCTGAAACGAGCCCTGCGAACAATCGACGGCCGCCAGCGCGGGGCCAGTTATCGCGCCGTCGCCACAGTCTTTTTTGGAGCCGCCCGCGTGTCCGCTGAGCCATGGAAGACCAGTTCGCTAAAGGCTCAAATCGCCCGCCTTGCTGCCTACGGACGAATGATGATCGATCATGGGTACAGGAATTTGCTGAAAGGGCAATCTCGGTAGGGGCAGGAAAATTGATCAGTAAATATGCTTCTCACGTCCATAATGCGCGCCTACTGGGCGATCTTATTACCGTGTCCTACACCTTAAGATTTCTAACACCAAACGATACCTCTTCACACTCCGTTCTCATGCCCCCCAAAGGGGAGTGACGTTTTCGCCGCGCGCTGATCGTCATCCCTCCCGGCGCGCATCTTACGCTTTTCTCGTCTCCGACAGTCCCGCGCTTCCCGAAGCGGGATGGCCTAACCGGAGACGCGACCCATGCCCGATCCCAATGCCGGACTTCCCCCACGCTATTTGAGAACGCCGGAAGCGGCCCATTTTCTCGGCCTTTCGGGGCGGACGCTCGAAAAACACCGGACCTATGGCACGGGGCCACGCTACTCGAAGATCGGCGGGCGCGTCGTCTACGCGATCGAGGATCTGCAAGCCTGGGTCAGCCGGGGAGAGAAGAACTCGACCTCGGACGACACGGGCGACGAGGTGTTGCCCGCCAAGCGGCATGCAGCGATCTCGCCCGCCTATGCACGGAAGGCCCGCTCATGAGCGGCGGGGCCACTGTCGAACTCGTCTGGATCGAGAAGCAGATCGAGCACTGGATTCGCTTCGGCCGGATCGTGCGGACAACGATCCAGAGCCGCAGTGGCAGCACCGTCGCTTTCGATCCCGGCGCCGTCTTCGCCTTCGTCCGCTGGCAGGCGAACGACTTCGGGACTACGGAAAGCCGGATCGACATCCTGCGTGCGCCCCGACCGGGTGAGTCCTATGCGACCGTGCCGCAGGTGACACCCGGCGGCGATAGCCTGCTGCGCCAGTCCGGCTGGCTCAAGGTCGAACGGGTTCTTCAGTTCGCCGATGCGATCGAAGCGCTCGGCATCGACCCGGCCGACGCCGCGCCGGACTATTGGCGCCACGTTCACAACAGGCTGTCAGCAGGCCTGGAGCCGCGAGGCTACACAGCCGCTCAACATCGCGCCTGGCTCCTGCGCCAAGCCTGTCCACCCGATCCACTGACATTGCGAGCCGCGTCGGCGGGGAGCGTGTCATGACCCGGTTCGGATACGTCATGACGACCTATTTCTCGGTGCTCGCGATCGGCGGACTGGCCTTCGTTCATGTGAGCCCCAAGCTGATCTGGAACGCGTCCGCAAGCGCGCCCATCGGGCTATACGCCGTTGCGTCGGACGACGATCTTGCCGTAGGCGATCTGGTCGTCGTCGATCCGCCGGAATCGCTTGCGACCTATCTCGCCGAGCGCGGCTATCTGCCCGAGGGCGTACCGCTCCTCAAGCACGTCGCTGCGCTTCCCGGACAACGTGTCTGCCGCGATGGCGCCGCTGTCGCTGTCGACGACATCCCCCTGGCGCAGGCCCAGCCGAGCGACCGCTTCGGACGCGACCTGCCCGTTTGGCAGGGCTGCCACTTCGTCGCCAAGACGGAACTCTTCCTCCTGAATCCAAGCCATCCCGACAGTCTCGACGGTCGCTATTTCGGCGCACTCCCGGCAGACGCCGTGATCGGGCGCGCCGTTCCGATCCTCACCGATGAAGACGGCGACGGCCACTATGTCTGGCGCGCCGATCACGACGCCGACGCTCTCGAAAATTCTTCCGACCGCAAATGAAAGGAACTGCCCCATGGCTCAGATCGGTCAATTCACCCGCACAGAAACCGGCTTCACCGGACGCCTTCACACGCTCATTCTCTACCGAGAACTCACCCTCGTCCCGGCAACATCGTCGGACAGCGAAAACGCGCCCGACTATCGCATCCATCACGGCGATCACGACGGACCGGAGATCGGCGCCGGCTGGAAACGCACCGGCGAGAAAGCCGGCGAATACATCTCTTTGCAGATCGACGACCCGACCTTCGCATTTCCGATCCGCGCCAATCTCTTCAAGACCGACACCGAGGACGGACATTGGGCGCTCTATTGGAACCGCCCTGCAAAGCGTCCCGAGAAACGCGATGAGCGCGGCTAGACCGTCTCGGCGCTGCGCTATTATGGCGAAGTTCCTCCTCTGCGGTCTGCTCTCCGGCGTGGTTGTCTCTCACACCGTATCAGCAGAGACCGCGTCCTCCAGGACGGAACAAGGCGGCAATTCCTATGCTGCCTATATCGCCGAAGCTGCGCAGCGCTTCGGCTTCCCGGCGCGTTGGATCCTCGCTGTCATGCGCAGGGAAAGCGCCGGCGACGTGCGCGCCGTCAGCGAAAAAGGCGCGATGGGGCTGATGCAGATCATGCCCGATACCTGGGATGAGCTGCGCGCGCGTTACGGTCTGGGGCGCGACCCGTTCGATCCTCGCGACAACATTCTGGCGGGCGCCGCTTATCTCCGTGAACTGCATGACCGCTTCGGATCGCCGGGCTTCCTCGCCGCCTACAATGCGGGACCGACACGCTATGCCGAGCATCTAGCTACAGGCCGACCGTTGCCCCGAGAAACCCGCGATTATGTTGCGGCGTTGGCGCCGCTCCTCGGCGCGTCGGTTGCAGCAGAACGGCGAGAACCGAGCGCAATTCTGACCGTGGACTGGCGCGCGGCGCCGCTCTTTTCCGCTCGTACCGACCGACAAACGCCTGCTGATGAAACGCATCTGAGCAGTGGCGCAGGCACTTTTCCTTCACACACATCCGGCGCATCGGACGGTCTGTTCCCGCCAACTGGAAACGGGGATCGGCGATGATCCCGCTGATCGCACTCTCGCGCGGTCCGTCGCGCGATGGCGTGTTTCCGGGAGGGAGGACGGGGACGGAAGGCGCAACAACAACGGGAGGGCGAGATAAAAGGCGCGGCACGGATACGCGCTATGTCGTTGTTGTTGTTGGGTATTTCGCCCGCTGCGGTCATGGGCACAGTGCCGCCCCACGGCTCAACCCACTGTTTTTATGCGGGTTTCACCGTGCCGCGCGCTTTCAAGCGGGCGCTTTGTCATGAGCGACCGCGATAATGACATGCGCATCCGGCCCGGCCGCATCCGCAACAAGGGGACAAGCGCCCGGAAGGCGCAAAGCTTTGTCGGCCAGGTAATGGGCGCCGCCCGCAAGGCCGGACACACCGGATACAAGCTGAACGGTTCGAAAGGACGCGGGCGCGGATCGCAATTCGGCCGGGGCCGTTTCGCCGGCGCAGCGCGCGGACTGTCACGCACCCAGCGGCGCGTCGTCATCAAAGCGCGCGTCGTCCGTCATCGTGGCGCACGTTTCCGTTCCGCCCCGCTCGCCAAACACATCGCCTATCTGAAGCGTGAAGGCGTGACCCGTGACGGGCGTGATGCGGGCATGTTCAACGCCGAAGCAGACAGCGTCGATGATCGCGCTTTCGCAGAGCGATGCGAAGAGGACCGGCATCATTTCCGCTTCATCGTCTCGCCTGAAGACGCCGACCGCCTCGAAGACCTGCGCGCCTACACACGCGACCTGATGAGCCAGGCCGAGCGCGATCTCGGCACGAAGCTTGACTGGATCGGCGTCGATCATTGGAACACCGACAATCCGCACATCCATGTTCTCGTGCGGGGCCGAGCCGATAACGGCAAGGACCTCGTCATCGCCCGCGACTATATCAGCCGAGGGTTCCGCAGCCGCGCCGAGCAACTGGTCGAACTGGAGCTCGGGCCGCGCGCCGAGCAGGAGATCGCATCCGAACTTCAGGCGGAGGTGAAAGCCGAACGCTGGACGGGTCTTGACCGCGCGCTCCAGGGGCTCGCCGATGACGGTGCCGGGGTTGCTGATCTGCGTCCCGGCTCCCCGGAACCGCGCGATCCGGAGCTGCGCAAACTCCTTATTGGTCGCGCCCAGACGCTGGAAGGGCTCGGCCTCGCCGACAGGCTCGCCCCGGCGGTTTGGTCTCTGAAACCGGGCGCACAGGAAACGCTGCGCGATCTCGCCGAGCGTGGCGACATCATCAAGACCATGCACCGCGCCATGTCCGGCGGACCAGGGCGCGCACAAACGGACTTCGCGATTGAGGACACACCGACTGCCCCAGTACTTGGACGGTTGGTCGAGCGCGGGCTGCATGACGAGTTGCGCGGCGAGGCCTATGCCGTGATCGACGCCGTGGACGGCAGCGTCCATCATCTGCGCTTCAACGATCTCGACGCCACGGGCGACACGCCCGAAGGCGGGATTGTCGAGACGCGGGTCTGGCGCTCGGACAATGGCGGCCGTCAGCGCATGGCCCTTGTCGGCCGCTCCGACCTCAACCTCGAAACCCAAATCGGCGCGAGTGGTGCGACCTGGCTCGATCGGCTGCAACTCGCCAAGACCCAGGCGCCGCTCAGCATGGGCGGCTTCGGCGCCGAAGTTCGCGAAGCGCTCGACCGGCGCGCCGATCATCTCGTCGCCGAGGGGCTCGCGACCAGAAATGGTCGGCGCGTCACCTTCGCCCGCGACCTCCTGAAGACGCTGCGCGAACGAGAGCTCGACGCTGCGGCGGCGCGTGTCGAAACCGAGACAGGCTTGCTTCGCAGAAATTCTGCAGAAGGCGATCGCATCTCGGGAACCTATCGCCGGCGTCTCGATCTCGCCTCAGGCCGTTTCGCCATGGTCGATAGCGGCCTCGGCTTCGAACTCGTCCCGTGGAAACCCCAGCTCGAACGCCATCTCGGCCAGACCGTGACGGGAACGATGACGCCGGGTGGTGGGATCGACTGGAGCCTCGGCCGCAAGCGCGGGCTTGGCATCTGAGCATCACCCCGGAAGGAAAAGACATGCCGATCAAGACACAGCCAACACAGGCCACCAAAATCCTCTGGGGCCAGATCATCATCGTCTCGCTCGTTGTGGTCGGTTTCATCTGGACCGCAACACAGTGGACCGCATGGCGGCTCGGCTTTCAGCCTCAGCTCGGCGCGCCGACGACGGACATTCTCGGATGGCCGATCTATCCGCCCTGGAGCTTCTTCGTCTGGTGGTATTTCTACGACGCCTATGCGCCGCGTGTGTTCGTCGAAGGCGCGATCATTGCCGGCAGCGGCGGGATCGCCGCGATCGGTGTCGCGATTTTCCTCTCCGTCCTCCGGGCTCGCGAGGCGCGCGACGTAACCACCTACGGCTCAGCCCGATGGGCGGAGCGGAAGGACGTTGAATCGTCCGGGTTGCTTGCCGCGGACGGCGTCGTGCTTGGCCGCTTCGAGAACCACTACCTCCGGCATGACGGCCCGGAGCATGTGCTCTGCTTCGCGCCAACCCGCTCGGGCAAGGGCGTCGGCCTCGTCGTCCCGAGTCTCCTGACCTGGCCGGGCTCGGCCATCGTCCATGACATCAAGGGAGAGAATTGGCTGCTCACCGCCGGGTGGCGGGCGCGGTTCACCCGCACCATCCTGTTCGATCCGACCGACGCGAAGAGCGCGGCCTACAATCCACTGCTCGAAGTCCGGCGCGGCGACAGCGAAGTACGCGACGTCCAGAACGTCGCCGACATCCTCGTCGATCCGGAAGGTCTGCTCGAACGCCGGAACCATTGGGAGAAGACTAGCCATTCGCTGCTCGTCGGCGCGATCCTCCATGTCCTCTACGCCGAGGCGGACAAGACGCTCGCCGGCGTCGCCGCCTTCCTCTCTGATCCGGGCCGGCCGATCGAGGCGACGCTCGCGGCGATGATGCGCACACCGCATCTTGGCGACCGGCCGCATCCGGTCGTGGCGCAGGTGGCGCGCGAACTCCTCAACAAGTCGGAAAACGAACGCTCCGGTGTTCTGTCTACGGCGATGAGTTTTCTGGGCCTCTATCGCGATCCCGTCGTCGCCAGGGTCACGAGCCGCTGCGACTGGCGGATCAAGGATCTGGTCTCTGGCGCGCGGCCGACCACGCTCTATCTCGTCGTGCCGCCCTCCGACATCAGCCGCACAAAGCCGCTCGTCCGGCTTGTGCTGAACCAGATCGGACGTAGGCTGACAGAAGAGTTGAACGCCAATCGCAAGCGCCATCGCCTGTTGCTGATGCTCGACGAATTTCCGGCGCTCGGGCGGCTCGACTTCTTCGAAAGCCAGCTCGCGTTCATGGCGGGCTATGGATTGAAGGCCTTCCTCATCGCGCAGTCCCTCAATCAGATCGAGAAAGCCTATGGCCAGAACAACGCCATCCTCGACAACTGCCATGTCCGGGTGAGCTTCGCGACCAATGACGAACGTACTGCCAAGCGCGTGTCCGATGCCCTCGGCACGGCGACCGAGATGCGGGCAATGAAGAACTATGCCGGGCACAGATTGTCGCCCTGGCTTGGCCATCTCATGGTCTCCCGGCAGGAGACCGCGCGGCCTTTGCTGACTCCCGGCGAGATCATGCAATTACCGCCGGATGATGAAATCGTGCTCGTCTCCGGCGCGCCGCCGGTCCGGGGCAAAAAGGCGCGCTACTATACCGACCCACAGCTCAAGACACGCATCCTGTCACCGCCCAAACTGATGGCCGAACCGACCGTATCGAAAGAGTTGCAGGCAGATGATTGGAGTGACCGTGCATCCGTCGCTGCGCCGAAGCCAGGTAAGAGGGCCTCCAGCGATGCGGGCGAAGATGCAGACGGCGGCATTCGCCGTGAGCCGGAACTGCCCGAGCATGAAGACATCGCGCCGGAGCCGGCACCATCTGCGCGAGAAGAGTTCGCGGGTCTCGATGATGAAACGGATGATGACGCTCAGCGGGCTCGCCAGATGCAGGGCCGATTCCGCAGCATCGCCCGGCAGGCCTCGCTTGATCCCGATGACGGCATCGAACTTTGAGGCCCGCCATGAAGAAAGATCGGCTCAATGTGTATTTCGATCCAGCTTTATCAGCGGAGCTCGACACGCTGGCGGCGCGGCGCAAAGTTTCGAAATCCCAGATCGTGGAAGCGGCGCTTGCCTCCTACCTTTCCCCCGACGCTGCGGATCAGCGCGAGGCTGCGATTACGCGACGTCTCGACCGGCTGACCCGCGCCGTCGAACGGCTCGAACGCGACGTGACGATCGGCAACGATGCGATAGCCTTGTTCATCCGGTTCTGGCTCACGACGACTCCGCCATTGCCAGATACGATGCGCGATGCCGCGCAGGCGAAAGGCCGCGAGCGGTATGAAGGCTTTGTAGAAACGCTCGGTCGGCGGCTCGCAAAGGGTAACACCTTCGCCAAAGAAGTGTCGCAAGATTTCACACCGAAAGAGTAAATCTACAGCCTGTTTCCCAGGTATTTTGAAGTGAACTGTTTCGACCGTTTTTCGCTTTCTCCTGCCGTTGCGCGCCGTAGTACTACTACGCCTTCAAGGCTGTTGCCGATCAGCCTTTAAAGGTCTTCTTGATCGACCCCGTAATCCAATGCGGGGCCGCCAATGACCGTCCACATAATCAAATCCGAAGCGCTCGCCCGTGGCGCACGCATGCTCAGGACTGCGCTGGGCGCCAACGTCGCCGCATGGCTCGAAGACCCTGCCGTTGTCGAGGTGATGCTCAATCCGGATGGCCGCCTGTGGGTCGACCGGCTGAGCGAAGGCCTTGCCGACACAGGCGTAGAGCTCTCCTCCGCTGACGGCGAGCGCATCGTCCGTTTGGTCGCGCATCATGTCGGCGCAGAGGTCCATACGGGATCCCCGCGTGTGTCTGCGGAGCTGCCAGGAACAGGGGAGCGGTTCGAGGGGCTGTTGCCGCCGGTCGTCGCCGCGCCTGTCTTCGCGATCCGCAAGCCGGCCGTCGCCGTCTTCACGCTCGAAGACTATGTCCGCGCCGGGATCATGCCAGACGATGCGGCGGCGGCATTGTGCGACGCCATCACATCCCGCGCCAACATCCTTGTCGCTGGCGGCACCTCGACCGGCAAAACCACGCTTACCAACGCGCTGCTCGCAGAGGTCGCCAAATCCTCCGACCGCGTCGTTCTGATCGAGGATACGCGCGAACTCCAATGCCTGACGCCTAACCTTGTCGCGCTGCGGACCAAGGATGGCGTGGCGTTGCTCTCCGATCTCGTTCGCTCTTCGCTTCGACTACGTCCTGACCGCATTCCCATCGGAGAGGTCCGCGGCGCCGAAGCGCTTGATCTCCTGAAAGCCTGGGGCACTGGCCATCCCGGCGGCATCGGCACCATCCATGCCGGCTCGGCCGTCGGCGCGCTGCATCGCCTCGAACAGCTCATCCAGGAAGCCGTCGTCACCGTGCCCCGCGCGATGATCGCCGAGACAATCGACCTGATCGCCGTCCTCTCGGGGCGCGGGTCGGCGCGCCGGCTTTCCGAACTCGCCCGCGTCGAGGGCCTCGATGCGACCGGGGACTACCAGATCCAACCGCTTCTTCACCCCAGGACAGGAGACCATCCATGACCAAAACCACAATTCTCTATCCGCGCTGGCCGCTTTACGCGACGGCGCTCGCGTTCAGCCTTTTGCTCGTCGCGCCCGCCCATGCGGCGGGCTCGGGCATGCCCTGGGAGGCGCCGCTCCAGTCAATCCTGGAATCCATTGAAGGGCCGGTCGCCAAGATCGTCGCGGTGATCATCATCATCGTCACAGGACTGACGCTCGCCTTCGGCGACACCTCCGGCGGTTTTCGCCGCCTCGTGCAGATCGTCTTCGGCCTCTCCATCGCCTTCGCGGCGTCGAGCTTCTTCCTGTCCTTCTTCTCGTTCGGCGGCGGAGCGCTGATCTGATGCGCGAGCTGGCCGACATTCCGGGCTTTTACGCGCCCGTCCACCGCGCCCTGGTCGAACCGATCCTGCTCGGCGGCGCGCCCCGCACGGTCGCCATCGCCAACGGCACGCTCGCAGCAGCCGTCGGACTTGGCCTTAGGCTCTGGGTGGTCGGGATCGCACTCTGGCTTGTCGGCCATCTCCTCGCGGTCTGGGCCGCAAAACGTGATGCCCAGATCGTCGATGTTGCGCGCCGGCATCTTCGTTTCCCAACCTGGTTCGGAGTCTGAGCGATGATGCGCCTCGCCGAATATCGCTCGACCGCCTCGCTATTGGCAGATTTTCTTCCGTGGGCGGCGCTCGTCGCGGAGGGCGTCATCCTCAACAAGGATGGCAGTCTGCAACGCACCGCACGGTTTCGGGGGCCTGACCTCGACTCCGCGACACCGTCAGAACTCGTCGCCGTGTCCAGCCGGCTCAACAACGCCCTTCGCCGGCTCGGATCGGGCTGGGCGGTGTTCGTCGAAGCGCAGCGGGCGCCGGCGCGCGACTATCCGCTCTCACATTTTCCCGATGCCGTTTCCGCCCTCGTGGACGCGGAACGACGCGCCCAGTTTGAAGATGCGTCCAGACATTTCGAAAGCAGCTACTTCCTGACTTTCGTCTGGATGCCGCCGCTCGACGATACGAGCCGCGCGGGACGATGGCTCTATGAGGACGCGCCCGACAGCAGCCTCAACCCGCGAGAGCATGTCGAGAGTTTTATGGCGCGAACGGATCGCCTGCTCGATCTCCTCGACGGCTTCATGCCGGAGGCCGCCTGGCTCTCAGACGAAGAGACACTGACCTTTCTGCATTCGACCGTGTCGACGCGTCGTCAACGCCTGCGCTTGCCCGAAACGCCGATGCATCTCGATGTGCTCCTGGCCGATAGCGCGCTTGTCGGCGGGTTGGCGCCGAGTTTGGGCGGGGCGCATCTGCGCAGCCTCTCCATCATCGGATTCCCCACGGCCACATGGCCGGGACTGCTGGATGAGCTCAATAGCCAACCCTTCGAATATCGCTGGGTCACGCGCGCTATCTGCCTCGACAAGACCGACGCGACCAAACTGCTGACGCGCATCCGCCGGCAATGGTTCGCCAAGCGCAAATCCATCGCCGCGATCCTGAAAGAGGTGATGACCAATGAGGCGTCGACGCTGCTCGATAGCGACGCGGCGAACAAGGCCGCCGACGCCGATGAAGCCTTGCAAGAGCTCGGCGCCGACATAGCGGGCGCCGCCTACATCACCGCTACGCTGACCGTCTGGGATGAGGACGAAGCCGTCGCGGACGCCAAGCTAAAGGCGGCGGAAAAAGTCATTCAGGGTCGTGACTTCACCTGCATGCCCGAGACTTTGAACGCCATCGAGGCGTGGCTCGGCTCGTTGCCCGGCCATCTCTACGCCAATGTCCGTCAACCGCCGGTCTCCACGCTCAATCTCGTCCACATGATCCCGATATCGGCAGTCTGGGCAGGACCGGCGCGCAATGATCATCTGGACGGACCTCCACTCTTTTACGCGGAGACGGAAGGCTCGACTCCGTTCCGCTTTTCACCCCATGTCGGCGATGTCGGGCACACGCTGGTCGTCGGTCCGACCGGGTCGGGCAAATCCGTGTTGCTGGCGTTGATGGCGCTGCAATTTCGTCGCTATGCGGGCGCGCAGATCTTCGCCTTCGACTTCGGCGGCTCGATCCGCTGTGCGACCGTCGCCTGTGGTGGCGACTGGCAGGATCTCGCCGGCGCGCTCTCGGATGACGAAGCCGCCGTCCAGCTTCAGCCGCTGCGCAACATCGACGATATCGGCGAACGCGCCTGGGCGCAGGACTGGCTGTCCGGCCTGATCGCGCGAGAAGGCGTCACCATCGATCCGGTCGCGCGGGATCATCTCTGGTCGGCGCTGACCTCGCTCGCCTCGGCGCCTGTCGCAGAACGAACGCTCACGGGGCTATCCGTCCTGTTGCAGTCGACCGAACTCAAACAGGCGCTCACGCCATTCTGTCTTGGCGGCCCCTTCGGGCGTTTGCTCGACGCCGAAACAGAAGAACTCGGAACAGCCGATTTCCAGGCCTTCGAGACCGAAGGGCTGATCGGATCGGCCGCGACGCCGGCCGTGCTCGCCTATCTGTTCCACCGGATCGAGGATCGCCTCGATGGACGTCCGAGCCTCATCATCGTCGATGAAGGCTGGCTCGCGCTCGATGACGGGACATTTGGCGGCCAGCTCCGCGAATGGCTTAAGACTCTAAGGAAGAAGAACGCCTCCGTCCTCTTCGCCACGCAATCGCTCGCCGACATCGACAATTCCGCGATTGCGCCCGCCATCATCGAGAGCTGTCCAACGCGCATCTTCCTGCCGAACGAGCGTGCCTTCGAGCCGCAGATCGCCGACATCTACCGCCGCTTCGGCCTCAATGAACGCCAGATCGAGATCGTCGCGCGGGCCATGCCGAAGCGGGACTATTACTGCCAGTCGCGCCGCGGCAATCGGCTCTTCTCGCTCGGTCTCGGCGAGGTCGCGCTCGCCTTCACGGCCGCATCGTCGAAGACCGATCACGCCGCCATCACCGACATCCTCTCCGAACACGGACGAGACGGCTTCGCCGCAGCCTGGCTCGCCCGTCGCGGTCTCGATTGGGCCGTCGAACTGCTCGGCCAAACACCTGATCCGATCCCATCCCCTCAAACCACGGAGACTACTCATGCGTAAGAAACTCGCCGCCCTCATGCTGACCGGAGCCATCGCTTTGGCGCCGATGCAACCGGCCTATGCGCTATTCGGCGTCGGCGACGTCGTCATCGATCCGACCAACCTCGCGCAAAATATTCTCACCGCCGCACGCACCCTCGAAATGATCAACAATCAGATCACGCAGCTTCAGAACGAGGCGCAGATGTTGATCAACCAGGGACGCAACCTCGCAAACCTGCCGCACTCATCGCTGGCGCGTCTGCGGTCGATCATGCAGCAGACGGAAGATCTGCTGGGCGAAGCGCAGCGCGTTGGATACGTCGTCTCCGAAATCGAACGCGTCTTCTCAGAACAATATGGAGACGCCGCAGCAACCGGCGATTTCGCCGCCATGAACGCCAATGCCGAGGCGCGCTGGCGGACCTCGGTTGCAGGCTATGAAGACGCGTTGAAGGTCCAGGCCGGCGTCGTCGGCAATATTGAAGCGACGCGCACGGAATTGAGCACTCTCGTCTCGCAAAGCCAGGGTGCGGTCGGCACCTTGCAGGCGGCGCAGGCCGGCAATCAACTTCTCGCCCTGCAAAGCCAGCAGATGACGGACCTAACCGCCGCCATCACCGCGCAGAACCGCGCGGACGCGCTGGACGCGGCTCGGCGCGCGTCCGCTAAAGCGCAGGGGCGCGAGAACCTCAATCGCTTCCTCGACTACGGGACCGGCTACACGCCAACCGCCGTCAGCATGTTCCGGTAATACCCGTGCGCAATTCTCCCGACCAAATCATCAGGCCCGTCGCCATCGCCTTGGGCGGGCTCGCTGCGCTCTTCGCCGCGGTTGAGCTGGCGAATACGGTCACTCCGGAAACGCCATCGGTTCCTCCCGTGACCAACAATCCTTTGCAGGCGGAACTTTCTCGCTGCCGAACGGTGACGCCGGAAGAGCTGGAAATCGACACGATGTGTCGCGCCGCCTGGGCAGAGCAACGCCGCCGATTTCTCGGGCTTCCCGGCGACGATCCCGAGAAGGAGTAGGATATGGGCGGTGTTGGCGTCATTGACCGGTTCCTGCAGGTCTTCACCTCCTACATCGACAGCGGCTTCGGCCTGCTCGGCGGCGACGTCGCCTTCCTGGCAACGACCCTGATCGTCATCGACGTGACGCTCGCTGCGCTCTTCTGGGCCTGGGGCGCCGACGACGACATCCTCGCCCGGCTCATCAAGAAAACGCTCTTCGTCGGCGTCTTCGCCTACATCATCGGCAACTGGAACGCGCTCGCCCGCATCGTTTTCGAAAGCTTCGCCGGGCTTGGCCTCATCGCTTCGGGCGGCAGCCTTAGCCCCGGCGAGCTGCTTCAGCCCGGCCGCATCGCAGAGATCGGCCTTGATGCGGGCCGTCCGATTCTCGCGTCGATTTCCGATCTGATGGGCTTTGTCTCCTTCTTCGAGAATTTCCTCCAGATCATCATCCTGCTTTTCGCCTGGCTGGTCGTTCTCCTGTCCTTCTTCATTCTGGCGATCCAGCTCTTCGTCACGCTGATCGAGTTCAAGCTCGCCACGCTGGCCGGCTTCATCCTCGTACCCTTCGGCCTGTTCAACAAAACCGCCTTCATGGCTGAACGCGTGTTGGGGCTGGTGATCTCGTCCGGGGTCAAGGTCCTGGTGCTCGCCGTGATCGTCGGCATCGGCTCGACCATCTTTGGCGAGTTCACCGCGGGGTTCACGGGTGAGCCGACCATTGAAGACGCCATGGCAATCGTTCTCGCCGCGCTTTCCATGCTCGCGCTCGGCATCTTCGGTCCGGGCATCGCCAACGGCATCGTTTCGGGCGGCCCGCAACTCGGCGCAGGCGCTGCGGTTGGCGCAGGTCTCGCCGCCGGCGGGCTTGCTGTCGGCGGGGTCGCTGGCGCCCGGATGGCCGTCGGAACAGTCGGCGCCGGAGCGCGCGGCGCGGCGGCAGTCGCTGGTGGCGCCTCGACCGCCTACAGCATGGGAAACGCTGCCGCTGGCGGCGGCGCCTCCGGTGTCGCCGCCGGTCTCTCTAGCGTTGGAAAAGCGGGCGTCAGCGCCGCAACGAACCCGCTTCGCCGTTCCATGAGCGAAAGCTACCGCTCAGGTTCGCGCGCAGCCTTCGAAGCGACCGGCGGCAAGTTCAGTAACAGCCCCGACGTCTCGCCCTCAGCCAGTGGCGTACCGCCAGCCTGGGCGCGGCGCATGAAACAACAGCAAACCCTTCACCACGGCGCCGCCGTCGCAGCTCATGCCGTTCGCTCTGGCGACCATGGTGGCGGCGGGACCGCCGTCAGCCTTTCGGAGAAATCATGATGTTCCGTCGTCCAAGCGTTCGCTATTCCAAGACCCCAGAGCCCGTCACGCCCTATCAGAAAGCCGCACAGGTCTGGGACGAACGCATCGGGTCCGCCCGCGTGCAAGCCAGGAACTGGCGACTGATGGCGTTCGGCTCTTTGCTGCTCTCAGGCGGGCTCAGCGCCGCGCTTGTCTGGCAGTCCACACAAGGGACGATCACGCCCTATGTTGTCGAGGTGGACAGGCTTGGCGCGGCGCAAGCCGTGACGCCTGCCACCGCCGACTTCCGACCGACCGATCCGCAGATCGCTTACCACCTCTCGCGCTTCATCGAGAATGTGCGCCAAATCCCGGCCGATCCGATCGTGCTGCGCCAGAACTGGCTGCACGCTTACGACTTCACGACCGACAAGGGCGCGCTGGCGCTCAACGACTACGCCCGGGTGAACGATCCCTTCGCCAAGGTCGGCGACACGCAGATCTCGGTCGAAGTCTCCAGCGTTATCCGCGCGTCCGAGAGCAGCTTCCGCATCGCCTGGATCGAGCGCCGTTACGCCAACGGACAGCTCGCCGCGACCGAGCGCTGGACCGCCATTGTCACCCTCGTTCTGCAACAGCCGCGCGATGCCGAGCACCTGCGCAAAAACCCGCTCGGCATCTTCGTCAACGCCATCAACTGGTCTCGGGAGACTGCCCAATGACAAAAACACTTCGCCTGAACAAAGCCTCCATGACAGGGCTTCTCGCCGCCGCGGCGCTCTCGGGATGCGCGACCTTCAAGCCGCCTGAGATCGCTTATGACACCCCTCCGATCGAAGCGACGCTTCTTTCTGAACCGGAGCGTCCGGTACGGATCGTCGAGCGCAACAGTCCCTTGCCGCTGCCAGGTCAACTCAAGCCGATCAATGGGGGTGACCGAGCGCCGGAATCTGCCGATCCCGCCGAACGGGTGAACGAGGCGAACGCCGCCGCCCGGATGGAGCCGGTGCGCGACGGCTTCATCAACGCCGTACAACTCTATCCCTATACCGAGGGTGCGCTCTATCAGGTCTACGCATCGCCGGGGCAGATCACCGACATCGCCCTACAACCTGGAGAGAGCCTGGTGGGCTCCGGTCCTATCGCGGCCGGCGATACGGCGCGCTGGATCATCGGCGACACCCAGAGCGGTTCGGACAGCTCTCGGCGCATCCATATTCTGGTCAAACCGACGCGGCCTGATCTTCAGACCAACCTCGTCATCAATACGGATCGGCGGACCTATCATCTCGAACTGAGAGCGAACCCGTCCGCCTATATGGCTTCCGTCTCCTGGACCTACGCCGAGGATGCCTTGATCGCGCTCAGGCGGCGCAACGCCGAGGCGGAAGCAGCCTTGCCGATCGGACGCGACGTGGCGCTCGACTCCTTGCGCTTCAGCTACCGGATCGAGGGCGACCGCGCGCCCTGGCGGCCGCTTCGCGCTTTCGATGATGGGCGGCAGGTCTTCATCGAGTTCCCACGCGGGATCGGACAGGGGGAAATGCCGCCGCTCTTCGTCATCGGTCCGGAAGGCGAAAGCCAGCTCGTCAACTATCGCATCGCCCGCAACTACATGATCGTCGATCGGCTCTTCGCCGCCGCCGAACTGCGTCTCGGCGACAGGCAGAGACGCGTGCGGATCGTCCGCACCGACGGGGTGAGCCGCAACGCCCCTACCGCGTCACGCCCCGACGCCGTGGGGCCACGCAAATGAGCGAGGATAGAGAATCCCGTGAGGACAAAGAGATTGCCGCCTCTTTGCGGCTGCGCGCCGATCCGCCAAGGGTCATGCGTCTCTCGCGCCGCACGCTAACGGTGCTTGGCGCGGTCGGAGGCCTCGGTCTCGGCACCATACTGATCGTCGCGTTACAAGACCGCAAACCCGTTGATGGACCGCCGGAGCTCTATTCGACCGAGCGCATCCAGGCAGCCGAAGGTCTGTCGCGCCTTCCGACCGACTACACACACATACCCCAACTTGGACCGCCGCTCCCCGGTGAGCTCGGACGGCCGATCCTGTCAGCTCAACAACGCGGTCAGCCCGTGCCGGCGGTCGCTACTGCGCCTGCCGTCGATCCGGAAGAACAGCGCCGGTTGCAAGAGTTGGAGGCAGCCCGGCTCAGTCGTCTTTTCGCCGAAGCCAAGACCGCCATCGGCGAACAACCGCAATCTTCGCCGGTGGTCGCTCCCGTGCTGTCCGGCACCGGATCATTCTTTCCCGCGAGTGCTACGGACACCGCTCCAGACGCGACAGACAGGCGGCAAGCATTTCTCGACGAACCCGTTGATCGCCGAACGACCGCCGCCGATCGGCTCACCGATCCGCCCAGTCCTTACGTGGTCCAGGCAGGCGCAGTCATCCCGGCAGCGTTGGTCACGGGTCTGCGCTCGGACCTTCCCGGTCAGAT
Organism: Oceanicaulis sp. HTCC2633; assembly: GCF_000152745.1. Classification (GTDB taxonomy): domain Bacteria; phylum Pseudomonadota; class Alphaproteobacteria; order Caulobacterales; family Maricaulaceae; genus Oceanicaulis. The sequence goes on along the minus strand of NZ_CH672428.1, from coordinate 1,824,345 downwards.
CACTGCGCAGGTGACGTCCAATGTCTATGACAGCCCGACCGGTCGCTTCCTGCTGATCCCGCAAGGCGCGCGCCTCATCGGTGAATACGATAGCCGCGTCGCTTTCGGCCAAAGCCGCGTGCTGCTGGCCTGGACACGGCTGATTCTGCCCAATGGGCGCTCTATCGTTCTCGAACGCCAGCCCGGCGCCGACGAGGCCGGCTATGCCGGCCTCGAAGACGGCGTCAACAACCACTGGGGACGGCTGTTCATGGCGGCCGGGCTCGCCACTGTCCTGAATATCGGTGTGGAGCTTGGCGCCGATGATGACGACGACATCGCCCGCGCCATTCGCGAAGGAACGCAGGACACGATCGGCCGCGCCGGTGAGGAGGTTGTTCGTCGTCAGCTTTCCATCCCGCCGACCTTGACCATTCGCCCCGGATTCCCAGTGCGCGTGATGGTCACGCGCGACCTCATCCTCGAACCCTATCGGAATTGACCCATGACCAAATTGAAACTCGGCGCCATCCCAGACGATAAACCTGTCAAATTGAGTATTGAACTTCCCGCCGATGTGCATCGCGATCTTGTTGCCTATGCTGACGTGCTGGCCCGTGAGACCGGACAGAAGAACGAAGCCGCAAAGCTTATCGCACCTATGTTGGCGCGGTTCATGGCGACAGATCGTGGTTTCTCGAAATCTCGAAAAAGTGGCCGGTCGCCTTACTCCCCCCGGTCAACGTCGGAACCACAAATCACCTGATGTCCGAAGCTTCATCATCACGGCCATCCAGGCATCGAGCGTTCAATCACCAAAAAAGCTTCGCCTTCCGGTGGCTACCGCCTGTGAGGAACCTGGCGGGAGGGCTGGATCGCCAGCTGTCAATGTCCTGTTGAGTATAGCTGTCTTTGTGGGAAGAAAGCAGGGTGGCAGTCGTCGCGATGCGCACAGTTGCCTCCGCCTTGCGCAATTTCGATATGATTTCTTCAGGCCGAAATCGCTTTACCTCCATGAATGCAGCCAGGTGATTCTTTGTTCGTGGCCGCGTCCAAAAGGATCGGGTCAGTGCGCGCATTCTGATGCATGTCCATGTGGTGTTCCTCCGGCGAAGTTGACGTGTCGGAACATCAGTCTCCTTCGGCATCGCCCAATGGACAACCTATTGAAAATTCAAATCCAGGCGCAAAGAACGAGGTGTGGAATCTGTCCAATACTCTGGATGCGGCTTCGAAGCAGAAAAAGTGGCCGAACTCGCCCCAAAATCAGACCTGATTGTGGATTATTGAGTGTCAACTGGAATGCGCGGAGAAATCGCTCTCGCAAGGGCGCTCTGACGATTGGGAAGGTTTACGATCTCGGCTGCGATAAGACGTTCGCCGCATTTCAGATGCGTTTCCAAAGTTGGTGGATGCTGAGAAGCATCGCTGCGAACCAGATCGTAACCGGACGATATTCCGACCGCCTGAACCTTCATGTCTTTGAGATCGGACCAGAACCGTGGGGGAACTGGGGTAGGACGTTCTTTGTTGCAAATGGCCGCTGCCGCAATCTGGGCCTGCGTGGTTGCATTGTGAATGGTTTCGATACGCAGTTTTCCGGATGCGAATTCGTTTTCACCGCGGGCACAATCTCCGATTGCAAATATTTCGGAGTCAGATGTCCGCATGTCCTGATCGACGCAGATACCATTGTCACATTCCAGGCCCGCGGCTTCGGCAAGCGCAATATTGGGTGTTGCACCAATCCCCGCCAACACGAGATCGGTCTTTATTTGGGATCCATCGCCAAGATGGATCGAGGAAACGCGGCGATCAGCGGCGCCGAACCTCTCAATCTTCTGATTGAAGAGAAACTGAACACCGGCATCTTTCAGCTTCTGAGTAACGAAATTGGTTGTTGCGGGTGAGGCAACGCGGGCCATGGCGCGAGCGGCGGCCTCGACAACAGTGACGGTTCTCCCAAGATTGACCGCGGCAGAGGCCACTTCGAGCCCGATAACACCGGCGCCAATGATTGCAACGTCGCGACAGCCAGGATCGCTCAAGGCTTGGCGAAGCCTTGCCGAATCGCCCAGGTCTCTCAGATAGTGGATCCCTTTCAGGTTCGCGCCCTTCGCATTAAGACGACGCGGCGATGCCCCTGTGGCAAGGATCAAGGTATTGAATTTCATCGTCTTCCCGTCCGCAAAGTGGATTCTACGCTTATTCCTATCAATCTTGACGACCTTGCGCGCCCGCATCAGGTCGATGCGATTGTCTTCGTAGAATGAAAGAGGACGTATCAGAGTTGGCTGCGGTCTATCCGGTCCCTGCAGCCACGCCTTGGACAGAGGCGGGCGCTGATAAGGCAGCGACACCTCATCGCCAATAAGTTTTATCGCACCTTCGTAGCCATTCATGCGCAAGGTTGCGGCAGCATTTGTTCCGGCCGCTCCATTGCCGATAATCACAGTTGTGTTCATGTTTCTTTCCTCCCCGGGTTTACCGATTGTTTAGATGAGGCTAAGCGAGCGCGCAGCCATTACTGCCTCGGTGCGATTGGCGACGTTTAGACCACGCAAAATTTTTCTGAAATGCCACTTCACGGTGTCTTCCGTGACATGCATGCGCACTGCAATTTCCTTGTTGCTCAGCCCAAGTGCGGCATGTTGCAGGACGATTACCTGCTTCTGACTTATGGGGGCCGATCTATATGCAAAGGGGCGTTCAGTAATCTGCACATCATGCGCAGGTACTTTGGTCCTGGCGACCTGAGTTGTCCGTTGATCCAAGAACGCTTTCGCCGCTGGACTGATGACACGCAGAAAATGCCGCCTGTTTATCAAGGACCTGAAAGCGCCCAGTTGTTGTGCCTTCAGATCGGCATCGGCGATTCTTTTCAGCGCCTGCTTTTTTTCGCCCATCAGATAAATTGCAGTCGCAAGCGTATATTGCGCCCTGATTTCTCCGCGTTGGTCTCGGACGGCGGAAAAGTTGGAAAGGGCTTTTCGAGCGTGCATCTCGGCCAGGCCCAGTTTGCCGTCTCGCAGAAATCTTGAGGCTTCTAGCAAGGCGATTTCCGCCTGGATGGCGCGATTCTGGTTTGGCAGAAACAGCAGGTCTTCGTCGGACGGAAGCGGCTCGGTCGAGAGCGGAGTGCTGGTTCGGGTTCCCATAGCAAAGACTTCGGAGCCCAATCGCACCAGAATGCCCAGCCGCTTCAGACCGCGATCCTTTGCCATCAGGCGGCAACGTTCAAGCAACAAGAACGCCTGCAATGTGTCACCCTGGCGAATATAGATCTCGGCCGCGCTTCGGACGGTGTTCCACACCACATCCGTCACCCCGAATTCCAGCGCAAAATCCAGAGCCTCTTGCACAAGACGCTCATCGGGTGTGATCGACTCTTCTTCTGTTTGGACCTGAAGCTCGAAGGCCGCGAGCATTCCTTTGATAAAGGGTGTGCGCTCATGGGCGACGTTTTCGTTTTTCTGTGCGCGACGAATCTCGCTGCGCGCGCCATAGATGTCGCCATTGAGCAGCTTAGCCAGAATCCCAGCAGCAGCAAGCCAGCCAAACGCATAACGGTGACGGACCGCGCCGCTCACGACCGTGGCGGAGGCTATTTGATCTGAAAGGGCAGCAAACTGCCTGCCGGAAGCGGCGATGAATGCTCTGCACGTCTGTGCCGCGGCATGGCCGACAGGATTGGCCGACCCATAGGTATCAACCCAGGCCGCGCATCTTTCATCGCTTTCTTTCAATTCATCGTGGGTGGCAAGACCGATGGCATGCACCAGTTTCCCCCAGCCATTCGAATCTTCCTCCTCCGAAGGTGCGGAAACCCTCTGGTCGTTCAGCCTGGAAAGCACATCCTGTGCTTCCTGTGCGCGTTGACTGAAGTACAGCACCCAAGCATATCCGATAGCCAAGGATGGCATCTGAAGCAGTTTGGCTCTGGGAATGCCCGTGAACCAGATCGTCAAGGCCTCAATCTCTCCTTGTCTCAGGGCTAGATCGAACAGAGCTTGATCAGTTAGCCGTTTGGCCCAGTTGTGATCGTGTGCGCGAAGAGCAACATCCACGACCAAACGGTACTCTTTTTTTCGCCAATGCCAGAATGCGATACGTTTTAGGAAATACGACCGACGCGATCCATTTGCTTCGATGAAACGATTGCGCAGGTACTCTTTCAGGGCCCGGTTCATTTCATAGCATTTTGGTTTTTCAACGCTGGATATCAAAAGCCCGTGGCGCGATGCTAGTTCTGCCAATTTGCAACTGGAATCGTTAATCTTGAACACATAATCGCTGCAGTCTGCCGTGATTTCCTCCAGCCAACTGGCGTTAATCAGGTGATCGAGGAGCGGCCGCGTAATCTGTGCCAGTACGTCGGTTTCGAAGTATGCCTGAACCTCTGAAAGGTCAGCGATCGCGTCGCCTGATGCTTTCGATTTGCCAGCCAGTGCGCATAGAAGCGGCCAACCAGCCGTCTTGTTGTATATCTTCGTCGCCCGGTCGGCTTCCAACGGTAGAATTGAACATGTCTCGTCAAGAGTGAAGCTTAACTCTCTTGGACCGATCGTAACCACATGCGAAACTACCGACAGGGTGACCAACGTGCCCGGTTGGTGCCCGCTTACTACCAGTCGAACGGCTTCTGGCGTTTCCAGGGTGATCGTTTTCAGAAATCTCTGTGTGGCGGCAGAGTCAGAAACGCCGTCCAAGCAAATCATGACGGGTCTTTTCCAATCGAAAAGAAGGCGCAGTGCGATGATCTCTGGGCCGCGATCACCGGACGTGACGGGAAGGTCCGGTGGCGAAAGCATTGCGACAATCGCGGTTGCAATAAGGTCCGCTTCAGAGACGCTCTCTGGCCAGAACGACGACAGGTCCAGATAGATACAATCGTCTCCTCGGTCGGCAGCCGATTGGGCGCACAAGGCGATCTGCACTGATTTGCCGAAGCCGCGAGGTGCCTGATAAAGGAGGCATTTCGCGCCGGGGTGTCCCGCAATATCCAGTCTGTCACGTCTCAGGCAGCCCTGAGTCAATTTCTTTTGACGGACATTCATGCGTTCCAGAAAATCGTAGATGTCGTTCGGGATTGCGCTGGAGGTCTTAATCATCCCTCCCTCCCTGAAAGTGATGTATCGTAGGCGTGCCGACATCTTACCTAGCGCACAAAAACTCTAAACTACACGAACGTGTAGTTGTGGGGTGACCTGATTGAGAGGCAGCTTAATTCCAAGCGGCAAGAAGCAGCAAGTACGAAAAGGAGATGCTCTTCTGGCCAATACAGAAACTTACAACAGCCTTTTCCTTGGGAGGAGTAGACTATGAGCGATCTAAGCCAAGCGTCCACGGCGCAAGCTGGCGCCGATGAAGTATACGTTGATAAGAAACGGTATTTTTGGATTTTGTCCGTATTCTGGCCGGCAACGCCGCTAATCGGACTGTATCTGGTCTCGGTAACCGGCTGGAGCATCTGGTACGGGACTGTGCTGATTTTATGGTATCTGGCGGTTCCGATGCTGGACGCTATGTTTGGCGAGGATTTTTCCAATCCCCCCGAATCGGCCGTACCTGATCTTGAAAGAGACCGATATTATCGCGTGCTTACTTATCTGACGGTGCCCATGCATTATGCGGCTTTGATCGGGTCTTGCTGGTGGGTCGCAACCCATTCTCTGAATGCGCTCGAATTCGTCGCGCTGGCACTGTCGCTGGGGGTCGTCAACGGTTTGGCGCTGAACACCGGCCATGAACTCGGTCACAAGAAGGAAGCTTTTGATCGCTGGATGGCAAAACTGGTGCTGGCAGTGGTGGGCTATGGCCACTTCTTCATCGAACATAACAAAGGGCACCACCGTGACGTGGCCACCCCGAAAGACCCGGCAACCTCGCGTATGGGCGAAAACATCTATTCTTTCGCAACCCGCGAAATCCCCGGGGCTTTCAAACGCGCTTGGGAGCTAGAAGAGGTGCGCCTTGAGCGGAGTGGTAAGAGCGTCTGGAGCCTGGATAACGAAATTCTTCAGCCGCTGATCATTACCGTCGTTCTTTACGCCGGGCTGCTGGCATTCTTCGGGCCCATCATGCTTGTGTTCCTGCCCATTCAGATGGCGTACGGATGGTGGCAGCTGACTTCGGCCAACTATATCGAGCATTATGGCTTGCTGCGCGAAAAACTGCCCAACGGCAAGTATGAGCATCAGAAGCCGCACCATTCGTGGAACTCGAACCATATCATGTCCAACCTGATCCTGTTCCACCTGCAGCGGCACTCGGACCACCACGCGCACCCGACGCGGTCCTATCAATCCCTGCGGGACTTCAAGGATCTGCCTGCGCTTCCTTCGGGCTATCCCGGGATGTTCTTTGCCGCGCTGATCCCCTCCTGGTTCCGGTCGATCATGGATCATCGTGTCCTGGACTGGGCCAAAGGCGATCTGAACAAGATCCAGATCGAACCCGGTATGCGCGACTACTATGACCGCAAATTCGGGTCGGTCGCACCTGCGCAGCCTGCCGCAATGCCCGCCGAATAAAACCCAAGGCTTGGCATCTCAGACAAAGGCGTTGGCCCCGATGGGGCCAACCCTGACCTGACAAACAGCCCCTTGCTCGCACTCGAAGACGGGGCCGCAGACACAACCGACAGAAAATCTGGGACGACGCATGTGCTTGCCTGTCAACTCATGTGTGTAAGGGAGGAATGAACAATGGCCAAATATCAATGCCCGGATTGCGGATACACCTACGATGAAATCCAGGGCCACCCGCATGAAGGTTTCCCGCCGGGAACGCCGTGGTCGCAAGTGCCCGAAGACTTTGCGTGCCCCGATTGCGCGGTCCGCGACAAAGAGGACTTTTTGCTGATCGGAGAAGCCGCAGCGCCTACACCAACCCCGGCACCGGCACCGACATCCGCTCCGGCCCCGGCACCCGCACCCGTGGCGGTTGCCGCTCCTGCCGCCGCACCGCCGCCTGCTCCGGTGGCACAGGCGGCCCCCGCCGCCGGAACCGCCTACCGGAAATGGCTTTGCATCACATGCGGTCATATCTACGACGAAGCCCTTGGCGACGAACACGAAGGTTTTCCGCCGGGAACTTTGTTCAGCCAGATCCCCGATGATTGGTGCTGCCCGGACTGTGGTGCCACGAAAGAGGACTATGTCCTCTACGAAGAAAAATAAGAGCGTGAACATGAATCAGGTTGCCTCATTTCCCGCCAAAACAGCCGGTGCCGATGACATCCGAGCGGCGTTTGACACCCAGATTCGAGCACAACTTGCCCGGCGGGCGGTCTTTGACCGCAAGGCACGTATCGCACAGCTGGACCGCCTGGCAGAGGCCGTCAAACGGAACGAGGACAAAATCATCGCGGCTTGCGCGGCTGATTTTCGCAAACCCGCCGAAGAAGTGAAACTGACCGAGATCTTTCCTGTGCTTCAGGAAATCCGGCACACCAAACACCATCTGAAGTCGTGGATGCGCCCCAAACGGGCGCGCGCCACTTTGGGGGTGTTTGGCACCAAGGCACGGGTTCGCCCCGAGGCCAAGGGTGTATGCCTGATCATCGCGCCCTGGAATTATCCGGTGAATCTTTCGCTCGGGCCGCTGGTTTCGGCAATCGCGGCCGGCAACAGCGCCATTATCAAGCCGTCCGAAATGACACCGAATGCGGCCCAGGTCATCACCGACATCGTGGAAGAGGCGTTCACACCGGATCTGGTCAAGGTCATCGAAGGCGATGCCTTGGTTTCCCAGGAGCTTCTGTCACTGCCCTTCGACCACATATTCTTCACGGGCAGCCCGGCGATCGGCAAGGTCGTGATGGAGGCGGCGGCAAAAAGCCTGACATCGGTCACTCTGGAACTTGGTGGCAAGTCGCCCACTATCGTCGGGCCCAACGCCAATATCAAAAAGGCCGCGCGAAACATCGTCTGGGGCAAGTTCTCAAACAACGGTCAGACCTGTATCGCCCCCGATCATGTGTATGTGCACCGCGATGTATCGGCCGCGTTCAAGACCGCGCTTCAGGCCGAGATCGGTCGGGTCTATGGGAAAACGCCCGAGGCACAAAAAGCAACGCCCGACTATTGCCGGATCGTGAACGATAGGCATTTTGACCGGCTGCGCAACCTGATCGAGGATGCCCGTGCCAAAGGCGCAAGTATCCTTCAGGGCGGTCAGACCGATGCGGGCCAGAACTTCGTTGCCCCGACGCTGATTTCCGAGGTTTCGGATGATATGGAAATCACTCAGGAAGAGCTGTTCGGGCCAATTTTGCCGATCATCGAATATGTTGATCTGGACAAAGTTATCGACAAGATCAACGCAAACCCCAAGCCCCTTGCTCTTTATATCTTCGACAAAAGCAAGGACTTCGCTGACCAGATTATCACGCGCACCTCTTCGGGCGCGGTGGGCGTAAACCTTACTGTTGTGCATTTCCTGCACCCGAACCTGCCATTTGGCGGCGTCAACAACTCCGGCATCGGGGCGGCCCATGGGGAATATGGCTTCAAGGCATTTTCGCATGAAAAAGCTGTGCTGGAGGAAAAGCATTCGATTACGCACATGCTTTTCCCGCCTTACACGGGCTTTGTACGCCGCCTCATAAACATCGTGGTCCGGGTGCTTGGATAACAGCCGCCCGGAACCAATAGGGAGATAAGAAATGTACGACTATATCATCGTCGGCGCCGGATCCGCCGGTTGCGTTCTGGCCAACCGGTTGTCTGCAAACCCGGCAAAACGCGTCGCGCTTATCGAAGCGGGCCCAAAGGATAAGAACCCCCTGATTCACATGCCAGTGGGGATCGCATTGTTGGCCAATAGCAAAAAGCTGAACTGGGCATTCGATACCGAACCACAAGAACATTTGAATGGCCGTAGACTGTTCTGGCCTCGTGGCAAAACACTGGGCGGGTCGTCGTCCATCAACGCCATGGTCTATATCCGCGGGCACAAGGCCGATTACGACTACTGGGCGTCCGAGGCAGGCACGGATGTCTGGGGCTGGGACCGCATGACAGACCTGTTCAAGCGGATCGAAGACAACCATCGGTTCGGAGCATCCGATAGTCATGGTAAGGGCGGCGAGCTTTCCGTGAGCGAGCTGAAAACCGTGAACCCTTTGAGCCGCGATTTCGTACAGGCTGGGCGTGAATTGCAGATTCCTCACAACGGCGATTTTAATAGCGGTTCGCAAGAGGGGCTGGGCATGTACCAGGTCACGCAAAAGGACGGAAGGCGCTGGAGTTCGGCGCAAGCCTTTCTGCGGGGGGCTGAGTCCCGTTCCAATCTTGAAGTCATCACCGACGCCCGTGTGACCCGCGTCGTCATGGAAGAAAAGTCCGCAACGGGTGTCACCTTGCGGCAGGGCGGCGAATATCGCCAACTGCGTCTCAATGCCGGCGGCGAGGTGATCCTGTCTGGCGGGGCCGTGAATTCGCCTCAACTTCTCCTTCTGTCAGGTATCGGGGATGCCCAAGAAATTAAACGGCATGGTCTAGCCGTCGTTCACGACCTTCCCGAGGTGGGCAAGAACATGGCCGACCACCTCGATGTAACGATTATGCATGCTGCTAGCTCACGGCGCCCGATCGGTGTCGCGCCCAGCTTTCTGCCGCGTGGCATTGGTGGTTTGTTTTCCTACATCTTCAGACGTAAAGGGTTTCTCACGTCAAATGTTGCGGAAAGCGGTGGGTTCATTAAGTCGTCCCCTGACCGCGATAGGCCGAATGTTCAGTTTCACTTCCTGCCCACATATCTGAAGGATCATGGCCGCAAGATCGCTTTTGGTTATGGCTATACGCTTCACATCTGCGATCTTTTGCCAAAGAGCCGCGGCTATATTGGCCTCAAAAGCCCGGATCCGATGGACGATCCTCTGATTCAGCCGAATTATCTTGGGGATCCGGAAGATATGAAAACGATGATTGCGGCCTTTAAAGCCGGGCGCAGGATCCTCGAAGCTCCGGCAATGTCTGCGCACAGCAAATACGAAGTGCACCCCGGCAAATCCGTACAGACCGACGATGAGATTGCGGCATTCATTCGGGAAAGCGCAGAAACAATCTATCACCCGGTTGGCACATGCCGAATGGGTGCGGACGAGGCTTCAGTTGTAGATCCGGAACTAAAAGTTCGCGGTGTATCTGGGCTGCGAGTGGTGGACGCATCCATCATGCCAAGCCTTGTCGCCGGCAACACAAACGCCCCGACCATGGTCATCGCTGAGAATGCGGCCGAGATCATTCTGGGGCAGGTGCGTATTTTTGACAGGAGTCGTTCAGTTGCCTGAACTTTATGATGAAAAGCGAAAAACAGTCCGGTGTCAGGGGGCGATGGGGTTTATTGTAAGAAGCTTCGAGCAGTTTCAGAACGGCACGATTCCAACCCAAAATTCAAGTTCTGAAGAGGAAGCCAAATGCGCGGACAGATGATGGCTATGCCACTGACCATTCATTCACTGATCGACCACGGAGCTCGCTACCACGGCGACACCGAGATTGTGTCGGTGGAAACAGATGGCACAAAGACTAAGACGAACTGGAAAGGTATTTCTGACAGATCCCGGCAGCTCGGCTCGGCGCTGACAAAGATGGGGCTCTTCAAAGGGGATCGCGTGGCGACGATCGCGTGGAACAATGCGCGGCATCTAGAATGCTACTTTGGCATTTCCTGCTGTGGAATGGTATGTCACACGATCAATCCGCGCCTTTTCCCGGAACAGCTTGTCTATATCATCAACCACGCGAAAGATCGGGTCATCTTTTTTGACAAGACGTTCCTGCCGATCATTGAGGGGATCAAGGAGAAGCTGACGACTGTCGATACCTTCGTTCTTATGTCCGTGCGTGATGAAAAAGCAGCAAGAAAAATCCCCGGACTTGTGTTCTACGAGGACTTCCTGGCCTCGGGCGACGAAAACGCCGATTGGGTGGATGTCGATGAGAATGATGCATCCAGCCTTTGCTATACTTCCGGGACTACAGGAAACCCCAAGGGCGTTCTGTATTCGCACCGCTCTACGGTGTTACATTC
>NZ_CH672428.1:1257250-1813059 GCF_000152745.1 Oceanicaulis sp. HTCC2633 | reverse complement strand
TCTGGCAGGGGCTTCTCGCATCGCTCGACAAACTCGGCTCCAAAGCCGAAACCCTCACACGGACAGTGGTCGGTGGGTCGGCTTGTCCCCCGTCGATGATCGCCGAATTCCGCGACAAATATGGCACCGAAGTCGTGCACGCCTGGGGCATGACCGAAACCTCGCCTCTCGGGACCGCGAATGCCTTGCTGGAACGCCATGCAGGCATGACCGAGGAAGAGCAGGCGAAAGTGCGAGAAAGCCAGGGCCGCCCGCCCTATGGCGTGGAACTCAAGATCGTTGACGATGAAGGCAGCACACTTCCCGAGGATGGGGCGGCGCAAGGCAATCTTCGCATTCGCGGCCATTGGGTCGTAGACAGCTATTTTGGTGCGGAGCCAGGCACGACTTTGGCATCCGATGGATGGTTTGAAACCGGCGATGTGGCCTCGATTGATGCCGATGGGTTCATGACGATCCGGGATCGCTCCAAGGACATCATAAAATCTGGCGGCGAATGGATTTCCACCGTCGAACTTGAGGGCATCGCGGTCGGTCATCCCGGTATCGTGTATGCCGCCGCAATCGCGGCAAAACATGAAAAATGGGACGAACGGCCGGTCCTTGTCGCGGTCAAGGCACCAGGAGCAAAAGTGTCAGAGAAGGATTTGATTGCCTTCTTTTCTGACAAAGTCGCCAAATGGCAGATCCCGGATACGGTCGTTTTTGTGGATGAACTTCCACGAAACGCAACCGGTAAGGTGCTGAAGAACAAGCTGCGGGAAGCCTATGGGGACGTGCTTCTGGCATAGCCTGAAATCAGGCAAGCGGGTTTGCGGATCGCATGTTCCGCCTGTTTGCGACCGCGCATAGGGCGCGAAAAAAACGACCAAAAGGGAGGAATAAATGAAACAATCTAATGTAAAATCCAAGGGGCCTTTTGCCTCGAAGTTTGTGTTAATCACGATGATCGGTGGCTTTTCGTCGTTCAGCGTCGCAAATGCGGAACCGCTTTACTCCAAGGGCGACTGGCTTTTTGGCCTGAATGCGGCGAAAGTATTCACGAACGAAACGTTGGATTCAATCAGCGCGGGCGGTGCGCCAATACCCGGGGCTGGTGTCAATATCACCGATGACACCACGCTGAGTTTCGACGTTTCCTATTTTTTGAATTCATCTGTAGCGTTGAACTTCTTTGGTGGTTTGCCTGCCAGCGCTAATCTTGCAGGGAGCGGCAGTTTGGCAGGACTGCCTGTTGGAGAGACGGAATATGGCCCTGCTGTTTTGTCGCTTCAATATCACTTTTCGACTAATTCATCCGTTAGCCCTTATGTTGGTGCCGGTATCGCTCGAATCTTGTTTCTGGAAGAACAAGGGGATGCACTCGCGGACTTCGACTTGAAAGACGCCTGGGCGCCCGCTGTCCAAGTTGGAATGCGCTATCAAATGAGCGATAATTGGTTTGCCAATGCCGATATACGTTACACGCCATTCGAAACAGATATCTCTGGGACACTCGGCGGGGCGCCAGTCAGAGGCAAGATTTCGGTGGACCCAACAATTCTCAATATCGGTATTGCCTACCGGTTTTAAGCTATTATTGCTAGAAGAGCTGGCAAGGAAAGTGAGTAACAAAAACTCGAAAAGCAAGCTCTTGGAGATGTGAGGAAACGGGCCCGACCTCAGAACGAAGCGGACACGTATTGCGTGACTGACCTGAGCTCCACGCGGCAGAGTTTATTCTGGGAGTCTCACCTTATTTTTTGGCCGCCCCTAAAAGTGCCCTCATTCAGGGCTGGAGTATTTGGCGCTTCCTTACCTCTACGGGCTGGCTCTAACGAGGCGATCCATCAGTGCTGGTTCAGGCATTTTGCCCTGAGCCGGCCATTGAATGACTCGATGAAAAGTCATTGTCTGTCGTAAGCGCCACACTGCTCCCCTCGTGCGGCGCATGAGGTGAATGTGGCAAGAGTCCGCCGATCGTTAGAGTCGGACGGTCCAATTGGGAGCAGACGGCAAAATGGACGTCCTGAGGCGCCCCCAATGGGTTCCGAGATTATTGGGAGAGTCCGTTGGTTGAATAGCTCAAAGCGTGTTGGTTGGCGAGCGCGCCGAGCCCGGAGCCATCCCAAAGCTCAGGCGCTCGGCGCGCGCCTGTCGGCGTGAGGCCGCGGGTGCAGCAGGTCATCTAGCCCGAGCGCGCGTTGTGCCCGTGCGGCTGCGGCGAGATGGCCAGGATTGGCCAGGACGTCAGCGAACGGCTGACGCGCCTGGAATGACCGCAAGGACCGTGGAAGCTCGTCCAATGCTGGGTCCATCTGCGCCGAAGGTTCGTGAAGCTGGCGCGCAACACCAAGTCCCCGATCGCCGAGGCCGCCGTGCGCCAGTTCACTAAGCTATACGCCATTGAGGCGACGGTGCGAGGAATGACGCCACAAACTCGGATCGCCGCGCGACAACGGCACTCCTCCCCGATCATAGCCGCCTTGAAGCCCTGGTTTGAAAAGCAATTGTCAAGGGTCTCCTCCGGCTCTAAGCTGGCCGAAGACATTCTCTAAGGTCTTGCCCATTGGGAAGGGCTCACCCGCTTCCTGGCGATGGCCGGCTCGAGTTCGATACCAACCCGGTCGAAAACGCCATCCGGCCGATATGCCTAATCAGAAAAAATGCCCTGTTTTCTGGACACGAGATCGCGGCCGAAAACTGAGCGCTGCTCTCATCCGTCGTGGCCACCTGCAAGCTCAACGACGTTAATCCCATTGCCTACCGCGCAGATACCTTCGACGCCATCATCAACGGCCATCCGCAGAGCCAGATCGAGGAACTCATGCCCTGACGATTCCGGAAAATGTCATGCCTAAATCCGTAGGCGATCGGCGAGGCGCTTACTGTCTGTCGGTTTTCCGGGCCGTGAGGCGTCCAGCGTCACATTGTTTGGATGTGCCTATAGGTCGAAGTTCACGGGAGATGAACTCAGAGCCTTGGTCGACCCGGATCGTCTTCGGATAGTCAATCTTGCCGCACACAAGGTCGAGTTCATCTGACTTTAATCCGGTCTTTACAACGAACACCCACGCGGATTCTTTCGGAACTGTCGTCCAAAAATCGATGCCAGCTTTCCAGGCAACCTCAAACTGCTCCGGCCCGAGCGAGGAGTACGCAAGCACGTCCCGCTTTCTTGACTAAAAACCGATCGGCGCACCAGCACTTTTCATCGTCGAGACGCTTTTGGCGCCGAGAGGTGACCAGACGTCGGGTGTCACCTTTCCCCTGCAATACACCTTTTTAAGTCCTCAAAGCTTGTGGCCAGCCTCGATTCCATTGGGCACCCCCGTCAAGCGTCCTGCATCAGGTCAATTCATCAGTAATGGTGATACGCGATGAAGCCGCAGCCGGCCAGTAGAAGTTCTTTCCATTTCCAAATGAAGTGCCTCGCCCCTTGTTCCCGGCTAACGCCGGGTGACTTGGACGACACCTGCCGGACCTTGAAACCGTCCTTCCGAAGAATTTTTCCCGCCTCTGCGCGGCTCCTCCTGGATCATGTGTGGACACCCTGCGACCTCCGTATCAAATGGCTTCCATTCCAGCCAACAACCGAAAATGTTAATGTCATCATAGTGCTATCGCGTAGCAATAGTGCCCACCTTCATCCCGCACGGCCCGCCAGTTTCCTTCCATTGAAGCAAACCCGTCCCGGCGCCTCACTGTGCGCGAATTTCCTGTGCGTGTTAGAGGTTTGCGCATCGCGGACGCTAAGCGGATCAAGCGTGTTGCAGTGCGACCCTGTCGGTGTCTGGGCAGCCGCCGCGGAACGGATTCACGCCACGTGTCGTTACATCTCCAGTCCTGACTGGAAGGTTCACGCCATGGATTTGACGTACACGCTGATCGGAACCCCGTTTTCCGCCGCCACGGTCAAGGCGCGCCTTTTCCTGCGGTGGGCGAACCTGCCCATGACGGAGAAACCGGCGACCGTCGAGGTGGTGCAGTCCTATATCAAGCCCCGGCTCAAGCGCGTGGCCACGCCCGTCATCCTCGGATCAGACCAGACCGCCTTTACCGATACGCGGCTTCTGCTTGACCATCTGAACGCTCGGCATCCCGCCCGGAGCGTCTTGCCCGATACGCCCGCCCAGCGTTTCGCCAGCGACTTGCTGGAGGCCTGGTCGGATTCCGAATTGGCCCGTCAGGCGGAATATGTCTTCTGGGTCTGCGAAAGCGAGCAGGCCGAAGCGAGTCTGGCGTCGTTTCTGGAAGCCGAGAATTCCTCCGAGCCGGCAAGGCGGCGGGCCCGGTTGGTTGCGGCCCAGATCCGCAAGCATTTCTCGAGGCAAGGCCTCGACGAAGGGGCGGCCGAGACCATCAAGTCACGCCTGAGCGCAACTCTGGCGCGTCTGGACACGGCTCTGGGCGATAGCGCCTACCTGTTTGGAGCGCGCCCGGCCATGGCCGAATTCAGTGTGGCGGGCGCTTTGCAGGTGCTCGCCAACGCCCGGTCCGGATCGGAGCTTCTGGAGCCGTTCCCCCGCCTTGAGGCGTGGCGCATGCGCCTGGCCGCGCTGGACGGGTTGGCTCAGGGCCCGCATCGCAAGGCGAGTTCGTGCCCGTCATCTTTCATGCAGCTCATGCGCCAGATCGCCCAGGAGTTCACCGCGCGCGCACTCGACAGCGCTTCGGCGGTTTCAGACTGGGCGGAAGCCCATCCCGGCGCCCGGGCGCTGCCGGAGCTGATCAATCCGGGCCGGTCCGCGCAGACCGCATCCGCCCGTCCTGCAACCGGACGCGTCTGGTCTCCGCGGGACGCATACTGGCTGTCGCGGCTGGGAGCGCAGGCGCGTCCCCGGCATGGGGTTGAAAACGCCGAGCTCTATCGCTTGCTCAAGACCATAGGTTTGCTGCCCATGCGCGAATACACGCCGCCCAGAGAGATTGTCGCCCTGAACCACCGGCTCGAGCTGAGCCTGAAGGACGTCCAGTCCGAGGCCAGCCATGACTCGTTGCGTGAAGTGGAGACCGCACTCATGTCCGCGCGCCAGTCCTCAAAGGATCTGGCCGAGCTGACCGCGATCTATGTCTGACGCAGGCTGACGGCCTCAGAAGACGGACAGGTTGGTCTCGCGTGAGA
Source organism: Oceanicaulis sp. HTCC2633 (assembly GCF_000152745.1). Lineage (GTDB taxonomy): Bacteria > Pseudomonadota > Alphaproteobacteria > Caulobacterales > Maricaulaceae > Oceanicaulis. The sequence continues at coordinate 1,807,955 of NZ_CH672428.1, read as the reverse complement.
ACACTTCGAGCGCGCGAGTGCCTGCAAGCGAATTGCCCAGCTCATCCAGTTCGGGCGACCAGACGCAGATCGAGAAATGGCCGGGAATGACGGCGGCGATGCCGCCGCCGACCCCGGATTTCGCCGGGATTCCGACCCGGTAGGCGAAATTGCCGACGCCGTCATAAAGACCGCAGGTCAGGAGCAGGGAATTGATCCGCTTCGCCCGGAGCGCAGGCATTAGGGTTTCGTCGGTCAGCGGATGGCGCCCGGCAGCGGCGAGCGGCAGGAAGGCGCGCGCCACGTCCCGACAGGTCATCGCAATGGAGCATTGCCGGTAATAGGCCGCGAGCACGTCATCCACGCCTGCATTGAGATTGCCCTGACTCTTGAGCAGATGGGCGATGGCGGCGTTGCGATGGCCGCTCTCCTCTTCAGACCGGGCGACTTCCTCGTCGATATAGATGTCCTCGCAATCGGCGTAGCGCCGGACCAGGCCGAGGATCTGGAGAACCGGGCTCACGAAGTGGGTGGTGATGACGTCGGTGATGACGATGGCGCCGGCATTGATGAACGGGTTGCGCGGCAGGCCCTGTTCGGATTCCAGCTGGACGAGAGAATTGAAGGCATTGCCCGACGGTTCGCGTCCGACCCGCTGCCAGACGCCCGGCGCACCCGGCGATTGCAGGGCGAGGGCCAGAGTGAAAACCTTGGAAATGCTCTGGATGGAGAAGGGCGCATCGCTGTCCCCGATCACATATTCGCGTCCATCCACGCCGCAGACCGCCATGCCGAACTGGTTCGGATTGATGCGCGCCAGCGCCGGGATGTAGTTCGCAACCCGCCCCTGGCCGATCTGTTTGCGAGCCTCGCGCTCGCAGGCCGGCAAGAGGGCTGAAAGATCTGGGTCGGCTTGGGTCATGGCGTCCACGCGGTTGCGGTTGGGGCTCTGGACCCTGAGCGGTAATGGAACTTGCCGGTTGGAACAATACGAGGCGACGGGCCGTGGCGCTTGCAGCGCTCCGGCTTCCGGCGCGGGCGCATCTTTTCGCGCACATCCGTGATCCAGCTTCCGCCCGGACACGTAGGGAGGTGTCATGAAGCAGTTTCTGTACCCGCTTGCGCTCGCAGCATGCGTCGTTTCCGCATGCTCTGATGACACCGCTTCCCCGTCGCGCCCTGAGGCCGGCGGAGAGGAAAGACGTGTGGGCGTGATCGCCCAGCAGATCGTTTTGGAGCGAGAGGCGGAACGGATCGAGGCGCTGGGTACGGCCCGGGCCATGGCGAGCGCAACGATCTACCCCGAGGCGGCGGGCGCCGTTGAAAGCGTGAATTTCAGCGCGGGCGACCGCGTGGAGGAAGGCGAGGTGCTGATCCGTCTGGAAGCGGACGAGGAGCGCCTTGATCTGCGGCTGGCGCAGGTGGCCGTACGCGAGGCGGAGCAGTTGCTGGCGCGCTATCGCCGCATTGAGGATACGGGCGCGGTGTCCGACAGCCAGATCGATGAAGCGGTCACCGTGCTCGAGGCGGCGCAGATCGAGGTGGAGCAGGCCGAGGTCGCCCTGGCCCACCGCATCGTGAGGGCCCCGTTCAGCGGATTTGTGGGCCTGACCAATATTGATCCCGGCGCCCGCATCACCCCGACAACCGTCATCACCGAACTCGATGACCGCTCCTCGCTCTACGTCGATTTCAATCCGCCCGAGCAGGTGTTCGGCCGGATTGCGGTAGGCGATATCGTCACCGCTCAGCCCTTCGCCGGAGCGGATCGCGCCTATGACGCCGAGGTCATCAATGTGGACAGCCGCATCGATCCCGTTTCGCGGACCTTCACGGTCCGGGCGCGGCTTGACAATCAGGATGACCGCCTGCGCCCCGGCATGAGCTTTTCGGTCCGGTTCGAGTTGTTGTCGGACCTGTGGCCGGTCGTCCCCGAGGCCGCCATCAGCTGGGGCAGCGACGGCGCCTATGTCTGGGTGGTCCGCGAGGGACGCGCCGCCCTCATACCCATCACGCTGATCCAGCGCCGTCAGGGCACGGTTCTGGTTAATGGCGCTCTTGGCGACGGCGATCTGGTCGTGGCCGAAGGGGTCCAGCGCATGCGGGAAGGCGCGCTGGTCGATGTGATTGAAACGCGTGAGGCCCGGATGGACGCCCCGGTCGCGTCCTGGCCGGGCGCGGATGTCATCCAGGAGGCGGATGCGCAATGACGCCCCCCGGATCCGATCTTCCAGCGCTCGCCGTCAAGCGCCCCATTCTGGCGGTGGTGCTCAACCTGCTTGTGGTCATTGCGGGTCTGGCGGCCCTCATGGCGGTGGAAGTGCGAGAATTGCCCGATGTGGATCGCCCGATCGCCACGGTGCGCGCGGTCCTGCCGGGCGCGGCGCCGGAAACCGTCGACGCGGAAGTGACAAGCGTTCTTGAAGGCGCTGCGGCGCGCGTCAGCGGCGTACGGGAAATCCGGTCCTCGAGCGAAGAGAACAGCGCCCGGATCCGGGTCGAGTTCAATCCCGGGGTCGATCTCGACAATGCCGCCTCTGATCTGCGCGAAGCGGTCAGTCAGGTCAGTCGACGTCTGCCCGACCGGGTGGAACAGGTCAGCGTGGTCAAGGCGGATGACGATGCGGAAGCGATTGTCAGCCTGGCCGTGGTCAGTGACGTCTATGACCAGCAGGAGCTCACACGGCGGATCGAGAACGACATTGTGCCCGAGCTGACCGCGATTGACGGCGTGGCGACGGTCAACCTGTCCGGCGAGAGGGCGCAGCAGCTGCGCGTTGTCATCGATCCCATCCGGTTGAGCCGGTTCGGCCTGACGGTGGGGGATGTGGCGGATGCGCTGCGGCAAGCCCCGTTTGACGTGCCGGTCGGCAGCTTCCGCTCCACGGATCAGCAGCTCATTGTCCGCGCCGAAGCCACGGCGGCGACCCCCGAGCGGGTGAAGGCGGTGATCATTCAGGATCAGACCCGTGTCGGGGATGTGGCGGAAGCGTTCTTCGCCCCTGCGGACGCCACAAGCTTCACCCGGCTGGACGGCCGGGAGGTGATCGGGATCGGCGTCATCCGGCAGGCCCGCTCCAATACGATCAACATATCCGACGCCGTTCAGGAGCGCGTGGCGCAGCTCAATGAGCGCTTCGAGGATCTGGAAATCACCGTCACCTCCGATGAAGCCGAGTTCATCCGGGAGTCGGTTCAGGAGGTGCTGCTCACCCTGACGGTTACGGTCCTGATCGTCGTCGGGGTGATCTGGTTGTTCCTGGGCAAATTCCGGGCAACGCTGATCCCGTCCGCCGCCATTCCCGCTGCGCTGATCGGCGCCGTGGCGGGGCTGTGGCTGTTCGGGTTCTCGATCAACATTCTGACCTTGCTAGCGCTGGTGCTGGCGACCGGGCTCATCGTGGACGACGCAATTGTCGTGCTGGAAAACATCCATCGTCTGCAATCCAAAGGGGTCGGGCGCCGGGCGGCGGCGGTGATCGGGTCGCGTCAGGTCTTCTTCGCCGTTGTCGCGACCACCGCCGTCCTCGTCGCCGTGTTCGTGCCGATTTCCTTCCTGCCATCCACCGCCGGCCGGCTGTTCCGTGAATTCGGCTTCCTGCTGGCGCTCGCCGTGGTCATCTCCTCCTTCGTGGCGCTCACGGTGGTGCCGGCCTTCGCCGCGCGCCTTGACCTGACTTCGGGCGATGACGCGAAGGGGCCGATCCAGCGCACGGGCGGCGTGCTTGCGCGCAGTTACGCCGCGCTGATCCGGCAAGCGCTCAATCATCCCTGGGTGACGGCCGGCATCTGTGTTCTGGCGGCCGGTGGGGCTGTCTTCGCTGGCATGGCGCTCGATCGGGAGCTCACGCCGGAGGAGGATCGCGGCGTTGTCTATGTCTGGGCCGGCGGGCCCGATGGCGTCGGTCTGGAGTATATGGACCGGCAGGCGGACCGGATTGAAGCCATCCTGCAACCCTATATCGACCGCGGCGAGATCGAGTCGCTTCTGACCGTCGTGGGGCGCTGGGACCCGAACCGGATTTTCATCACGGCGCCGCTGGCGCCCTATACCGAGCGGGACCGCACCCAGTCACAGATCGCCGCCGAAATCAGTGCGTCGCTGTCTGACATTCCGGGCGTGCGCGCGAGCGCCTTCGGGCGGGGCGGATTGAGCTTTGGCGGCGGCGGGCAGCGCAGCGGCATCGAGGTCGCTCTGACGGGCGGTGATTACCCGTCCATCTTCGAGGCGGCGCGGACGCTGGCGGATCGTCTGGATCAGGAGTCGGACATTCTCGACAATCCCGAGATCAGCTATGAGCCGACCCAGCCGCAATTGTCCATCCAGATTGACCGTCGTCGCGCCGCCGATCTCGGGGTGCCCCTGGACCAGCTTGCGGTCACCTTGCGCGCCATGGTGGATGGCGAGAACCTGGTGGATCTCAATGTCAACGACCGCGCGATCCCGATCGTGCTGGAAAGCGAGACCGGCGCGGTGCGCGACCCCGCCGACCTGCGCAACCTGTATGTGCGCGCCAATTCGGGCGAGCTCATCCCGCTTTCGGCCCTGACCACCATCATCGAGCAGGGCGTAGCTGCCGAGCTGGATCGCACCGAACAGCGTCGGGCGATCGAGCTTGAAGCCGATATCCTGGACGGGTTCACCATCGCCGAAGCTGCAGACGAGATGCGTCGGCTCGCCGCCGACACGCTGCCCGACGATATCGAACTCTTGTTTGAAGGCGAAGCCGAAACGCTGAACCAGGCGACGCGGGACCTCATACTGACCTATGTGTTCGCGCTGGTGATCGTCTTCCTGGTTCTGGCCGCGCAATTCGAGAGCCTCACCGGACCGCTGGTGGTCATGCTGACGGTGCCCTTCGCCCTGGCGGCGGCAGTGTACGCCTTGTTCCTGACGGGCACCTCGCTGAACATCTTTTCCCAGATCGGCCTCGTCATGCTGATTGGCCTGATGGCGAAGAACGGCATTCTGGTGGTCGAGTTCGCCGACCAGCTGCGCGCGGAGGGCAAGTCCGTGCGCGAGGCGATCGAGGAAGCCGCCATCATCCGCCTGCGACCCATCGCCATGACCCTGATCTCGACGGTCCTGGGGGCCTTGCCGCTGATCCTGGCGACGGGCGCCGGCGCCCAGGCCCGCATTTCCATCGGATGGACCGTCTTTGGCGGTCTGGGCCTGTCTGCGGCCTTCACCCTGTTCCTGACGCCCGTGGTCTATCTGGGTCTGGCGCGGTTCGGCACGCCTCGCGCTGCAGCCGAGGAGCGCCTGGCCTCGGAGCTGGAAGCCGCAGACGCCATCGTCCTGCGCGAAAATGGGCCGGCGCAATGAGGGGGTGGACCGGTCTTCTGATGGTCGCCGCCGCGCTGACCGTGAGCGGCTGCATGGCGGGGCCGGACTATGTTCGACCCATCACGCCGGAACCTGAGCAGTTTTCCCGCTCCCTCGAGCAGGACGCCGATGATCTGGCGGGCGAGGCCTGGTGGTCGGGTTTCGAGGATCCGACCCTGGCGGCGGTGGTGAACGAGGCGCTGGCCGACAATCTCGACATTGCCCAGGCCACTCAGCGGCTGATCGCCGCCGAAGCGCTTCTGGGCGCGGCCCGCTCGGACTTCCTGCCCGATCTGGACGCGGGCGTGTCCTATACGGCTCGAAGCTCGGGCGGGGATACGGGAACGGCCTCGCTCTCCTTTGGTCAGGTTCTTGATATCAATGGCCGCTTGCGTCGCCTGGAAGACCGTGCGCAGGCCCGTGTCCTCGCGAGCGCCTACGAGGTCGAGGATGTGCGGCGTCTGACAGCCGCCTCTGCTGCGACCTTGTACGTGCAGTTGCGCCGGGCGCGGGCGCGGCTCGCCTTGCTGGACGCCTCGCTCGATTTGCAACAGCGCACGCTCGACATTGTTCAAAGACGCGCCGAGGCGGGCTTGTCCGCCGACCTCGATGTGCGCCGGGCGGCGGCGGACCTGGCCCGCACGCGGGCGCAGCGCGGCGCCCTTGAGCTGCAGCAGACCCGGGCCCTGAACGCGCTCGCAGTCTTGCTGGGCCGGACACCCGGCGCGCCGATTGCTCTGCTGGAAGACGCCGGCGCGCGAGACAGCGACGCCCTGCAATTGGGCTATGTGGCCGAGATCGAGATCGGCGAGCCCGCCCGGCTGATCCAGCGCCGGCCCGATCTGCGCGCTGCGGAAGCGCGCCTGATCGCTGCGACGGCGGATGTGGGCGTTCAGGCGGCCGAGCTATATCCGTCTCTCAGGCTCCCCGGCTCGGTCAGCACGGATCTGGAGGATGGGCTGTCGGATGGTCTGACGGCCAGTCTCGGCGCCGTGCTGGACATCCCCCTGCTCGATTTCGGGCGCCGCGAGGCCGAACTGACCGCGGCCGAGGCGCAGGCGGCGGAAGCGGCGCTGGCTTATCAGAATGTGGTGCTGGGCGCTCTGGAGGAGGTCGAGACCGGTCTTGTGGCGATTGAGAGCGTTCAGGATCGCCTGGACGACCTTGGCGTCGCCGTGGCCGAAGGCGAACGCGCCTATGACCAGCTCAACGCGCTCTATCGTGAGGGCCTGGCCAGCTTCATTGACGTTCTGGACGCCCAGCGCACCCTGATCGGCAACCGGGAGGCTCTTGTCGACACCCAGGCCGATCTGGCGCTCGCCGTCATCGAACTCAATCTCGCCCTGGCGGCTCCGACAGGGCAGGGCGGGTGACGCAGTTCACGCCGCGCCTTGGCGCGCGGTCCCGTGCGGTCTAGCTTGCAGCCGAACTGAGTCCGAACGGACCGGAGAAGGGGAGTTTTCAGTATGCGGATTTTTGTCAGCATGGTCATGGCCGCCGGCCTGACCGGGGCCGCGGGCGCGCAGGTCGCGCCGCCCTCAGAGGTTCTCGATGTGCATGATCATGTCGCGGCGGTGTCCGCAGACCGAATCGAGGCCGACATCACCACGTTGGTCAGCTTCGGCACGCGCCACACCGCGTCTGAAACCGAGAGCGAGACCCACGGCATCGGCGCGGCCCGGCGCTGGATCCATGATGAATTCGAGCGCATTTCCGCAGAATGCGGCGGCTGCCTTGAGGTGATGTATGTCTCCGAGACCATCAGCGGCGAGCGGCGCATTCCCGATCCGGTCGACGTGGTTTCGGTGATCGCGATCCAGCGCGGAACCACGGATCCCGACCGCATGGTGGTGATGTCCGGCGATATCGACAGCCGGGCGTCGGACGTCATGAACGCCGAGATTGATGCGCCGGGCGCCAATGACAACGCCTCGGGTGTCGCGGGCGTGCTGGAAGCCGCCCGGGTCCTCAGTCAGGACGAGTTCGCCGGTTCGATCATCTACGCGGCGCTGGCGGGCGAGGAGCAGGGTCTGTTCGGCGGCCGCATCGTGGCGGATTACGCGCTGGAACAGGGCTGGCGGATCAAGGCGGTCATCAATAACGATATGATCGGCAACAGCGCCGGCATTGACGGCGTGGTCGACAACGCCACGGCGCGCGTCTTCTCAGAGGGCACGCGGGCGACCGAGACCCCCGAAGAGGCGCGCATCCGCCGCTTCACCGGGGGCGAGGTGGATTCTCCCTCACGCAATCTGGCGCGCTTCATTGACCGCACGGCGGATCAGTATGTGCCCAATCTGGATGTGATGATGGTCTATCGCCTCGACCGGTTTGGCCGCGGCGGGCATCACCGCCCCTTCAACGAGGCGGGCATGCCGGGCGTGCGGATCATGGAGACCCATGAGGATTACAACCGCCAGCATCAGGATATCCGGGTCGAGGACGGCATCGAATATGGCGATGTGCTCGAAGCCGTCGACTTTGACTACGCCGCCAAGCTGACCGCCCTGAACATCGCCACGCTGGCGCAACTGGCCGGGGCGCCGCCCTTCCCGGCCGATGTCACGATCTCCGGCGCAGTCCGGCCATCCACGACGCTGAGCTGGGCGCGTCCTGAAGGCGAGCCGGCGGCGAACCTGATGGGCTATCGCGTCTACTGGCGTCTCACAGACGCGCCGCAATGGACCCACAGCCGCTATGTCGGCGATGTGACCGAGTTCACGCTCGAGAATGTCGTGATCGACAATTACTATTTCGGCGTCTCGTCGGTGGCGCCCGATGGCTCTGAAAGCCCGGTGGTCTTCCCCGGTCCGGCAGGCTCATTCGGCGGCTATTGACGCCGAGGGGGCAGACGCCTTCAGTCAGCAAAAAGCCCGCCGGATGAACCGGCGGGCTTTTTCGTCAGGCTGGGCCTGGCGTCAAGCGGCTTTCTTGAGCGCTTTTTTCGCCTTTTTCAGCTTGGTTTCCTGCTTTTCGATCTTTTGCTTGCGCGCTTTGATCTCTTTTTTCAGGTCTTTGACTTTCTTCGACGCCATGTCGGGTCTCCTTTTTAGGTGAGGCGCGTCTTTTGGGATCAGGCGGACACTTCAGGCTTGTGCCGGGCGATGAAGCCCTTGATGAAGAGGCGCAGCTCCCGGGCGGCGCTGGTATCCAGCTCATCGCATAGCTGAACGAACTGGTCGCGCTGATCCTTGTTCAGGCGGATGACAAGCTGGCTGTCCTTTTTCTTCTTGGCCTTCTTCTCGTCCGCCATGAGCGCACTCCGGTCCCGATCTGCTATGCAATGTCTATGCAGCGTATATACATTTTGACGCTTGTCCATGGTTCGCAACGAATTTGTGACAATGAACGCGTCTGTTGAATGAGGGCCGAATGCTGCAGGTGCAGCGTGTTTTCATTGCGTCTGGCGCTGTGACGGTTACACCGCCCCCATGCTTACGATCTCAAATCTCGACTACCGCATCGGCGCCCGCTCGCTGTTTGAAAACGCCTCGGCGCAAATCTCCAGCGGCTGGAAGGTCGGTCTGGTGGGGCGCAACGGCACGGGCAAGTCCACGCTTCTGCGGCTGATCCGGGAAGAGATCGACCAGCCGTCGCCGGACTCCCCGATCCGTTTGATCAAGGGCGCGCGCATGGGCTGGGTGGCTCAGGAGGTGGAAGCCTCTGACGACACCATTCTCGATGTGGTGCTGGCCACCGATGCCGAACGCCATGCCCTGATGCAGGAGGCGGAGACCGCGACCGACCCCGACCGGATCGGTGAGATCCATATGCGTCTTGCCGATATCGACGCCTGGTCTGCGGAATCACGCGCGGCGGAAGTCCTGATGGGTCTGGGGTTCAGCGACGCCGATCTCTATCGGCCGACGAAAGAGTTCTCCGGCGGCTGGCGCATGCGCGCCGCGATTGCGGGCGTCCTGTTCTCGGAACCTGATCTTCTGCTGCTCGACGAGCCGACCAACTATCTCGACCTTGAGGGCGCGGCCTGGCTTGAGAGCTATCTGAAGAAATACCCCCACACCGTGCTGATCGTCAGCCACGACCGGGAAATGCTCAATCGCTGCGTCACCCATACGCTGGCGCTCGAACACCAGCAGCTGTCGATCTCGCCGGGCGGTTATGACGCCTGGCTGAAGCTGCGCGCCGCCAAGACTGCGCTCCTTGAAAGCCAGCGCGCCAAGCAGGAAGCCGATCGCGCGCACCTGCAGGCCTTCATCGACCGCTTCGGCGCCAAGGCCTCCAAGGCCAGCCAGGCCCAGTCGCGGGTCAAGCGGCTCGAGAAGATGCAGGAAATCACCATCCCCATCGCCGAGCGCACGACCCCGTTTTCCTTCCCCAGCTCGGCCGACACGCTGTCGCCGCCGCTTCTGCAATTGCGCGACGCCAAGGTGGGGTATGGCGAGGATGCGGTGATCCTCAAGGGCGTCGATCTGCGCCTTGATCCCGAGGATCGCATCGCCATTGTCGGCGCCAATGGTCAGGGCAAGACCACGCTCGTCAAATCCATCGCAGAGCGCCTGCCGCTGATTGCGGGCGACCGCACCGCGCCGCGCTCGTTGCGGATCGGGTATTTCTCCCAGGACCAGATGGACGAGCTGCGCGAAGGCGAAACCGTGCTGCAGCACGTTCAGGACGCATTGCCCCAGGGATCGCCGGAATCCAAGCAGCGCGCCGCGGCCGCCGCCATGGGCTTTCCCCATGAGAAGGTCGGCACCAAGATCGAGAAGCTGTCAGGCGGCGAGAAGGTCCGCCTCCTCCTGGGCCTGATGGCGATGGAAAAGCCTCATGTGCTGATCCTCGACGAACCGACCTCGCACCTGGATATCGACAGCCGCGAAGCGCTGATCTACGCGCTCAACGACTATAAGGGCGCGGTGATCCTCATCACCCACGATGTCTATCTGGCCGAAGGCACGGCGGATCAGCTCTGGCTGGTCAATAACGGTCGCGCCACCCGCTATGACGGCGACCTCAATGACTATCGCAAGCTGATCCTCCAGGCCGACAAGGGCACAATCAGGGTCTAGGGGCGTTGTCCCGCATGGCCTTGATCCTGGCATGCTTGCTGACCCGTCCGGACACGCGCTGGCGCCAGAGCCTGAAGCTTGATGGCTTCAGCGAGCTGCGCATGATCGCAATGACTTCCGGCTCGCTGAGCCCGGTCTCTGCTTTTATCGCCTCAAAGCTCACATCGTCAGCCCAGGCGAGCGCGATGACTTCGCTGATCTGTTCCGGACTCATGCGCCTTCATCCTCCTTGCGTCGCGCACAGGATCTAGGGCGTAACCCGCATCGGGACGAGGAGAGAACGACTGACGGACGGCTCAGTCGGCCTGCGCCACGCCAAGATAACGCACCAGGGCCCGCGCCGCGGTCTGCGACAGGGCGGTGATGCGGTCGCGATCGGTGTCATCGCCGTACTCTACGGTGACGCCGGGCGCGGCGTAAGTGTCCGCAAACCAGGTCTTGGAGGTGGGCATGCCCACATTGTGGCTGGGGCCGCGGTCAAAGGCCGGCTCGTCACCGGGCCAGGCCGCGGAGATCAGGGCGATCCAGTCCTCGCTGAACGCAAACGGCGTCAGTTCGGCTGCGTCCGGCGGGGTGTAGAGCACGTCACGACGGGTCGCGTGAAAGTCCAGAAGCAGGTAGGGCGCATGTCGGGTGCGCCAGTCAACCGCCTTAGTGCGTTGTTTTAAAACAAAATTCGGCAGACTTGTAGAAAGCGTTCCTACGATTGACCCCACACAATGTGCGGGCTTTTCCAGCACAATCTGGGGCTTTCCGGGACGCTTCTTGGTGCGTGAAGGCGATTTCCGGCGCGCTAGTCGTCTCCGTTTTGCGCCCGAATCTGGAGCGTGCAGGATACGTTCTTCCCGCTCGAATTCGCACGTTTCCTGCAATCTTCAATCTTGTCCCGGTTATCTCGCTGCATGTCAGCCGCCGCAACAAGGACATGCCACGCGAGAGGATCGGCACTCTGCATCATCCTGCTGCCCGCGTTCCACCGCGACGACTCTCCCAGAACTCGTTCCGCCATCCGTTCGGGCCACTGCCATCTTTCGGGCATGGCGCGGGCGATGGTACCGGGAAGTACTGACCAGAGCAGGATACCGGCAAGTAGGCCCGCGCCTGCCATGTGCTGCAACTTGCGGTTCTGTTCTTCGATGGTGCGGGCGCGCCCTACCAGTGTGTGCATCTCGGCAGTTGCCTCACGATGGAAGTTTTGGGCCTTCATGAGCTGGTTGCTGTCGTAACGACGCGAACCTTCGGAGGCGTGGGCAATCTGATCGGCAATCGTCTCGGGAGTGAGCTTCATTGCGGGTTTGCTGCCCATAACCCCCAGGATTTCGGACACCTCCTCTAGCTGAGTAGCGATCTGGCCGAGTGTGGCCGTGTAGTCCGGAATCACGATGTCGGCTCGTTCCCTGGCCATGTTCTGGACCGTATGTCTCACCATCGCCATTTCGCCTTCGAGACGGGCGAAGGCCTCTGTTGCCGGGTCGCTCTCCGTAACGGCTTCCCGTTCTGGGGTTGGTGGTTCCTCGACTTCGAGGTCCAGTTGCACTTCTTCGATGTGGTCTTCTTCCATTTCGGTTCTCCTAAATGCCCATGTCGAAAGAGCGGGTGCGCTCGCGGGTGAGGGTTGTGCTGAGTTCGTTTGCGATGCTGCGTTCGGGTTTCGGATCGATGCCAAGTTCGCGGCTCTTCCCGCGCAGAAGACCTTCGACCTGCGGATCGCGTTCAAGCGACTTCGCCAGCTCGTTCTGCTTTGCCGATACGCGGGCAGCGCCCGCACGGTCGCCCTGCTGCTCAAGCTGCTTGCGGGCCGTGCTGAGTCCCTGCCAATCGCTGACAAAGCGTTCGGTTCGAAGCGCCGGATCGGTGCGCACGGCAGCCTCATGCTGCATGGCGCGCATGGCTTCCTGGCTGCGCCCGCCAGCGGCCTCTGCAATCAGCTCGGGACGCCGATCCAGTGCCTTGGCGAGATCGGTGGCGGCATGGGGCCGGATCGCATCAAGCGCCTTTCCAGCCTTCTCCAGAGCGGCCTTTTGATGCGGGAGGACGGGCAAACCCTTCGTTTGCATCGTAGCGATATCGCCAAGCGCACGGGCGTAGCGTTCGACCGCGCGACGCTGGTCGTCTTGCATGTTCGCCAATGCCGGGATTGGCTCAAGCTGCCGTGCCTGCGGACGGAAGTTTCCGAAGATCGATTTGGCGCGTTCGGGCACCTGTCGAACCACCTCGATGATCCGCTCGCGGAAGCTGATTCCGCGCAGTTCGGCGAAAGCCTGCTCGGGCTTGTAGTCGCCCGCCAAATCCTTCCCGCGCTCGCGGCTTAGCAATCGGACAAGCTTGGACTGGTCGGCAAAATCATTGCGCCCATAATGAAGCGCCAGCCCCTCGCGGTGGCGCGACATGGCAACATAGGCAGAATGGCTGTCCAAGCCCGGTGTGGCGAGCACATGGGCCCGGTCCACTGTCATGCCCTGCGCCTTGTGGATCGTGGCCGCGTAGCCATGATCGATGTGCGCATAATCCTTGGTGTCGAACGCAACCTCGCGGCCATCGTCGGTGCGCACGGCCATGCTTTGGTCATTGGCCATTGCGACCGTTCCGAGAGTTCCGTTCTTGACCCCAAGCCCGCGCTCGTTGCGCAGGAAGATGATGCGGTCGCCCGACGCGAACTGGCGTTCGCCGCGTGCTGCTTTGATGGTGGCATCGGCACCCAGTGCGCCAGCCTTGCGCATCTTTTCGCGCGCCATCCGGTTCAGCTCGCGGACCTCGTCATTGGTGTGCGTAAGGATGATCCGGCTGTCGCCGGGGCTGTCCTGTCGTTCCTGATTCCAACGCAGGATCAGGTCAGCGCGCGCAGTCTCGCGCGTATCGGCGGCATGGACCATCCCGCGCTCTTCATAGGTGCTGATAGCCTCGCCGGTGCGGCCCGTGGCGAGGTGCCTGGTCGCGTCTTGCTGCCATGCGGAAAGCTGGCGGCGGACTTCGCTGATCTCGACGCCGCCGTGGCGCTCGTGGATTGCCCGGAAGGCTGCGCCTGCCTCGATGGCCTGCAACTGCTGCTGGTCGCCCACCAGAACAACATTCGCCCCGGCCTTCGCGGCATGGGACAGTACGCGCTCCATCTGGCGCGTGCCGACCATGCCCGCCTCGTCGATAACAAGCACATCGCGGGACGTGAGCTGTTCGCGTCCTTTGCCCCATTGATGCTCTAGGCTGGCGATGGTGCGCGATGCGATGCCAGAGCCGTTCTCCATCCCTTCGGCGGCAATACCGGAAAGCGCTGCGCCACGCACAGTGTTGCCAGCGCCTTCCCAAGCCTCGCGCGCAACGCCAAGCATCGCGCTTTTGCCGGTCCCGGCATAGCCAACGACAATAGTAAGGCCCTTGCTGTTGGTCACATGCTCGAAGGCGGACTTCTGCTCGCCGGAGAGTACTAAGCCGCGCTTCGCAGCATTGGCGAAAGCGGCGTTTCGCTGCACATCATTGACGGCGTGACCCTTGCGCTCTGCCATCGTGTCGGCGGCGCGATGCAGGCGCTGTTCGGCCTCGATCATCGCCCGCGAAGTGAAGCGATCCTGCCCGCGTCCGTCCGTGCCCAGGGCGATCATATCGGCGGAACTGCGCACGGCGTTGTAGGCCGCGTCGAACTGCTCCTTCCCGTCGCTATGCCGGTGAACAAAGGCAGCAAGGTCTCGCCGGGTGAAGGTCGCCTGCTGGTGCGTGATCGCATCCAATGCCAGCGCGGGATTGGCGATGATCCGCTCGCCATTGCGCTGGGCGATGGCGCGGTGCTCTTCGATCCGTTCGGCTTCCAACCCGCGTCCACCAATGCGCGAGGCGGCGGGGCCGATCTTGTCCTGCGGTTCGAGCGCAATGCCCTGCGCTTCCAGGCTGCGGTGGTCGATCCGCGCATCGATGTCGCGCTCCGCCAGCGCGCGGTTGACGTGATCGGCCCAGCGCTCGCGCCATTGTTCAATGAGCGCGGTCCTGTTCCAGTCGCGGACCTTTGCGCCAAAGCCGTCCTTGGTCACTTCGCGCATGGTTAGCATGGCGTGGGCGTGCGGCTTGGCCTTGCCGTCTTCGCCAATATCCCAATGGACATTGAGATCGGCGATCATGCCCTTCTCGACAAACTCGGCCTTCACGAACTCGCGGGTCAGCTTGATGTTGTCCTTCTTCGACAGCTCGCGGGGCAGGGCGAACTCAACCTCGCGGGCAAGCTGAGCATCCTTGCGTTTCTCGGCAGCCTCGACTGCATTCCAAAGCGTGGCCCGATCGGCGAAGGCTTCAGGCGCGCCTTTGGGCAGCATCACTTCGGAGTGGAGAACGCCTGCCTTGTTGGTGAAATCATGGGTTCGATCAATTCGCTGATCGTGGAGCTGTTCGCCAGCACGATAGGCCGCAGCCGCAACGGCACTGCGTCCGCTCGACCTTCCGATGACTTTTGCGCTGAAATGAAAGATTGCCATGGCGGCAATCCAGTTACACCGCAAACGCCACGTCGGCACGACGTATAAGCGCGCCCTCTCATGATAAAATCCTGATCGGGACTAGGCGGTATCACACTGTCCCGGCGACCCTACTGCATTGAGAAAGCTCACCGATTATCATGGCTTCATCACACCAACGATGGAGACAACAGATGCGCAAACCCCGCGATTTTGATTCGGAACTGAAAGCACTGGCCGATAAGGCCAAACAGTTGAAGGAGCGCCGCGTGCGCGACCTCGGCGTGCTGGTCACGGCAACCGGAGCCGATGTGCTCGATGCCGAGACCCTTGCAGGTGCGCTGCTCGATGCGGCTGCCAATACCGACAAGGCAATCGGGGAGGGCTGGCACAAGCGCGGCGCGGCCTTCTTTCAGGGCAAGTCACACGACACTTCGAGCGGACCTCGCCAGCAGCAGGAAGGCACTCTCCCGCTCGACGGCGGCGCGGCATCGGCTTGAGGCGGCAAAGGCACGAACTGACATGCGCGAATGGCAGGTCAAACGCCGCGAACGGACCCGGCAACTGATCGAGCTGGGCGGCCTTGTGGCCAAGGCCAATCTGGTCGAACTAACCGACGATGATCGGGCTGCACTTTATGGTGCGTTTCTCACCGTAGCCGCCAAGCTGCGCGGGCCGGATGGTGCACAGGCGCTGGTCCTGTTCAGGCGCAAGGGAAAGCGGGCGTTCGAGGCGGAGCAGCAGGGTTGAGATAGACGAGTGTCATGGAGAATTCTTATGGCTTTTCGTCTGCTGGCTAATGGCAGCTAAGCGCCCTAATCCAAGACATGAGCTTCTGATTCTCTCGGTCCAAAAACGGACATTCGCTGGGGCTGCTTCTCACAAAGGAGCATCATGAGAACATATTATATCGATCACTAATGGACTGGGTATTCTCCTGCTTTGGAATCTTATTGGTTGGCTGGCTTTGGTAGCGCTCTGAGAGCAGAACTGCATCGAAGATTTGGATGCCGACTAGCGCATCGTGTGATCGAGTTTGCGACGGCTCCGCCCGCGCTGCAGTTGCGCGAGCGGGCCCACTGGACGCGATCAGAAGTTGAGTTGCAGCCGGACAAGACCGGATGTGAGATCGCGGTCCACATTCAGTTCGTCATTCCACCAGGCCTTGGTGCCGGTCAGCATCACGCGGGCGTACGGAGTGAGGTGAACCACACCAGAGATGTCGATCGCCTCGGCGGTCTGGCCACCAAGTGCAACATCGCCCGCATCCAGCCAACTGAACCGGCCAGCCAGTTCCAGCGCGATGCCATCCATGTTGCGCAGACGCGGCCCGCTGACCGTGCCGCCACCGCGCGAATAGCGATAGCGCTCGCCGGTGATCATCCAACTGCCCTGCGCATAACCGCCCGAAACCGACACGTCGGGCAGGAGGTCGCGATTGATTTCCTGGTGCACATACTGTCCCTGAAAGGCGAGGTTATGACTGATGAAGGCCAGTTCGCCGTTTATCGACTGCAGGGAATTAATGTCCCGGAGGCGCGTGGTGGTGAGAAAATCGGGCTCGATAGCGGTGCCTGCCGTCGCGGAATAACGCAGCGTTTCAGTGGCATCGAAATCGCGGGTTTCGAATCCCAGGCCGATATGCAACTTGGTGCGCCGGTGGTCGATGGGGAGGAAAGTCGCGCGTGCGCTGAAGCCTTCCCCGCGTTCGGGCGAGCGGCCGCGTTCGGTATCCAGCGCATCGTCGAAATAGCCGGCCTTCACGGTGAAGCGGCGGCCCGAATAACCGACCTGCCCCCCAAGGCCGAAGCCCGGAGTGATCGCTGACACCAGCGAGCGTTCGGCAAAGGGGATGCGTGCCGATGCCTGCACGTCTTCCATGCCGAAGGGAACGGTGAAATTGCCGCCGCGAATAGTCAGGTCCTCAATCGGCTCGAGCTGGGCATAGAGGTTGCGCCAGCCCTTGCTGCCGGCAAATTCCCACTCGGCACGCATTGAAAGGACATTGGCGACGCGGATACGCAGGTCCGGGCGCGCACGGCGGAAGTCGGCGGAAGTCGTATCGATGATCCCATCGTCATAGGTGTAGCCATCGAACTGGATCTTGCCGCCCAGCCTGATATCCAGCGCCTCGTCCCCGATTTCGATTTCGAGGCCACGGTCGCCGACGGTAACTTCGTCCTCGGCATATGCAGGCGTCGCAAAGGAAGCGACAGCTACCACCGCTCCCATGGCGGCCCCCATGTTGAATTTACGCATCTATTGTCTCCTTTGAACTACTCAGGCCGAAACTCTCGACGACACGCGCATCGAGCCGATTGCGTTCCATGGCCTTGGTGAAATCGTGCCCCAGTTGTTTAAGTCGGGTGAGGGTTACATCTGCGCCGCCGTGCTGTTTGCGATCCTGGCGCATGGCCTTGACCCAACGCTTGGCACGCATCAGCCGTCCCACGCCCTGGACGGCAATGACGTCGTCATCCATGTTCAGATAAGGTTCGACCCGGTCATCGCGGCTACCGACGAAAACATGCATCGGGACCTTGCGCGCCTGCGGATGGGGCGACATTCCAGCAGGGCCGGATTCGGGCGCTGTTCCGAGCGGATAGGGAGACGTGGCGTCAGGGAAAGTATACCAGCCGGCAGCGCAGGTGACGCAAGCGATCACCCGGTTGGCATGGAACATTGAAAAGCGGTGAGTGAACTGTCCGCCACCGGAAAACCCCGAGAGGTATACACGTGAGGTATCAACGCCAAAGCGCTCGCTCGCATCCTCAAGCATGTCAATCAGGGCGAGATCAGCGCGGGTTTCACCGTCGCGGCACAGCAGTTTTTGATAACCGCGGTAATGCGTGCGATCAAACCACGGCGCGATTATGACGGCGCCGATACGATCGGCTTCCTGGCGCATGCGCACCATGTGTTCGGCAGCGTTAAGTGAAATGCCGTGAACCGACACGATCACCGGACTGTCCGCTCTGACAACTGCCGGGACGTGATAGTAATAGCGCCGGGGCACGGCTGACCCGAAGGCGAAATAGCCGGATTGACCAAGGGCTGGATCAGTCACGACCTGCGTCCATTGAGGCATGGAGCGGCGTCACGCTGGCTGAGCTCTCCACTTCAACAATCCCGGTGTCGGCAATCCTCCAGCAGCGGTTGCACAGCGCGCGAATCTCGGGACTATCTGCCACCATCACCACAACACCGCGCCAACCAGCGATGATCTCGGCAAGGCCGCGCAATTGCGCTTCCGTCAGATCATGCGTCGCCCGGTCGAGCAAGAGCAGGCGCGGAGAGCCAATCAACGCCCGAACAAGGCGGACTGCCGCCAGGTCCTGCGGGGACAGCTTGCTGCCTTCCTCACGCAGCGACAGCGCTATTGGCTGGCCATCCTGGCCACACAGGTGGGCAAGGCCCAGCTTGCGCATAAGCGGTTCGATCTCGTCCAGCCCGGCCCCGCGGCGCATGCGGTAAAACAGGTTCTCCGGCAGTTTGCCCTGCAAAATCGGGGTCCATGCTGCCGCGATGCCAAGCCATTGGCGCCGCTGCCGCTGGCCAAGGCCGATGGCCTGGCGGCCGGAAACGGTCAGCTCCCCCTGAGCGGGTGGCTGCAGCCCGGCGATCGCCTCGATCATCCGCCCCGGATCGTCATCCGGCCCGCCTTCGAGCGCTATGATATCGCCCTTTCGCGCCTTCGCACTAAAGCCGGAGGCCTTGGGCGACAAGGCAAAGGCATCGAGTTGAAGGATTGCCTTGGTCGCCGCCTTGCCGGTTGCATTATCTGGCATGACCGGCTCGATCTCGCTCAGGCGACCGTGCAGGCGTCGGCCCGAAATACGGGCCGGGATCGCCAATTCGATGGCTCGTCCGATATCTGCCACGGACCCGGCCAGAATACCCATCAATGTCAGCAGCCCTGCTATTTCGTAGGGGGCAATCGCACCCGCCCGCGATCCGCTGGCAGCCAGTTGCAGCAGGATGAAGAACCCGGCCAAAGGAAAGGCCGCCGCCAGGCCGCGCATGCTGCCCGACCAGGTCGCCCGCTTCATCGAAGCGGCATTCATCCGCCCGATGCGCTTCTCGGTTCGATTGAGCTCGCGCCGCATCCCGCCCATGCCCATCACGCTGTGCGCCGCCGCAACGCGATCGGAAATCAGTGCTGTCATCGAACCGCGCAGGCGGCGCTGGCGGCTGGTGGCGCGGTGATAAGGTCGGGCAATCGCTACCATCAGCGCCAGAGTGGCACCGCTCCACGCCAGCACCCACCAGCCCAACGTGATATTTTTGAAAAACAGCCAGCCCAAAATGCCAGTGGCGATCAGTGCTGCAGAGCTGCCCCGGGCGATGCCGTCAGCCCACCACATTCGCAGAGCTGTCAGGTCACCGACGAAGGGTAGCAGTTGGCTTCCACGGCTGCGTGGCTTGGGGCCACGAACCGTGCGCCTCAGCAGCCGCTCGAGTAATACCATCCGGACGGAGAGGGCATAGTCGAGCCCGAGTGCCTCGGTCAGCCGACGCCGGGCGAACTCGGCAAGCACGGTGGCAAGAATGGCGCCACCCAGCAGCGGCAGATGAGCCTGCCCGACTGAGGCGTCTTCCAGTAGCTGGCGGAATAGTTCGCCCACCAGGCCTGCAACTGCTACCGCGATCGCCAACTGGATCAGTGAGACCAGCATCAGCAGCGCGAACAAACGTGCGCGCCGTGGAGAGAAAAAATCAGGCATAGCTGGCTAGTGAGTTCAGGCCACATCCCCGCAGGGCGGTGGCGAAGCAGAAGCTCGGTGCAAGCTCGCTGTCGGAGAGCTCGGCCAGTGTCGCCACCTTCAGCCCCGTCGCCGCTTCGGTCTCGCGGATGCTCAGCGGGGAGGAACTGACACGGCCTGCGATCAGCGAAACCGGCAGGCAGTTCTGGCGCAACCAAGAATGGCCATAGGCGGCCCCCATCGCGTCACCGGCGGCCAACACGACATGGTCGACAACCGAAGCGAAGGCGCGCGACTTGAGCAGGCCTGCGGTTTCTTCCTGGAGCAGACCGTCTGCCACTTCGATCACGGCGACGTCGTTCTCCCGGCTGACGGTGGAGACCAACTTGAGGCTGTCCTCGACCAACTGGGGCAAAGGAACGCCTGCCGTGGTCGCATGGCCTAAATCGGTGAAGTCGAGCGCGGTCCGCGCACCGGCATCAATCATCGACCAGATGTCGCCGCCAGATCCTGTCCCGGTGACCTTGGCCGCGCCTACCCGAAGCCCCGCGCGTTTCAGGCCGTGAATCAGCTTGGCTGCGGTCGTCGTCTTGCCAGCGTTCATCGAGGTGCCGACAATCACTACGACCTTGCAAGCATTGGAGCGGGCGGAAACGCTTTCGACATCCTTCGTGAACCTGCGAAGGTTGAGCACATTGCCCTTCCAGTCGGCCAGCAGACCGATTGGCTGGATGCGCGTGGGATTGCGGGTACGGGCATGCTTGGCGAGCATGGACGACGCGACCCCTCCGCCTGCCACGAGATGGCATTCTTCCTGTGTCGCGGGAACTTCTGCCTCGAACTGGTCAGGGGCATAGCGATGGCCATAGGCGACCACGATCTCGTCACCGACATACATTTGCTGGCGGCGACCCTCGGGGCTTTCCAGCTTGGTATGGTGGCCGATGGCGACAACCCGAGCGAGGACAAGGTCACCGACTTCCGGCGAGGCCTTGCGATCCAGCTGAGCAGCGCAATCCATATTTACATTACGGGTCGTGAAGGCATGGCGCGCACCTGCAAGCCGACTGCGCAGCTGCGTGGCCCTTCCGTACTCAAAAGCGTTTTCGCACTCTAACTCATCACCGCTCTGCGCATCGATGCCCTTCATGTTTTCCATGAGCATTATATCTGCCTTTATCTATTTCGTCTGCCTGGAGAACGGTTCGCTGTGGCGTCTATTCCGTCCAATGGTATAATTCGGTGCTTTAAATTGGGTTAATCGTTCGTGGCACCCGGCTTGAGGTCGAAAATGAAATGGATGCGATCAGTGTCGGTGCCGTTGAATGCCTCGTGGATGGATTTGTTGTCGAACCACCAAAGCTCTCCCTCCTGCATGTGCACCGTTTCGTCGGCGGTTTTCAGCCACGATCCCGCTCCGGCCTGCAGCACGAGGTGATAGCGGTTGCGGAGCGCGTAATACTCACCCCGGTCGATATGCGGATAGACTCTGTGCCCGGGCGGGAGGCTGACCAGCTTCGCCCGGCTCAGCTCCCCTCCCTGCTCCTCGGCAAAGGCGCTCAGGAAGGACATCGTGTAGGGAAAGCGATGGGAAATCGTCGTGTAGCGCGTTTCGTGAACGTCACGTCGTTTGCGCCCCTGAATTGCAGACTTGCGAACTCCGCGCAGTGAGACCGCGCGCTTCCTGCTGAACCTTGATCTTGTCCTGCCGTCCAGTGTTGAGATCCCAAACGCCGTCAATCGCGGCTATTTCCGCGAGAAAAGGATCAGGGTCGACATCGGCCTTGAGTAGTTTGAACAGCTTGAGTTCGCTGGCTTCTTCAGCAGTTGCAGCAGCAACAATCTGGTTCACGACCTTCTCCCGTCTTCCTGCGCGGATATCATCTGAACTTCGGGGCGATTGCCCCGGACACTCTCAATAACGTGGCACGGCGCAACTTATTCCAACGGTGAAGAATTCTGTTCCAATGCCTGCCAAGCCGTTCATCCCACATCTCGTAACGATGGAACGAGCTTTGACTCTAGTCCTGATCCGAATGGTCCCTAACCGACCACAGGGTCCTAATGGTCAGTTTTCGGCGAAATGAATGGTATTTATGACTAGTGGACCTGACATAAGGCTGACAATGCAAATGCACCTCAGTTGCAGTGTAAGTTGTGCGTATTAAGCGACAATTTTCGAGATGGTCGCCGAAAGGCCGCTTTCTGCATGTTCGCTACTCAAACCAGAAGTTCCTCTTCCGTGAAGGGTTCCGGGCGCCGGAGGCGTACGGAAGTCTGCGAGGCCCGAACCCGCGGGCCGCACGCGGTGAGCTATGGGGATTTCGGATTTCGGTTAGACCTGGACTGACCAGCACTGCGGCAGAGATGTGCGCTGAAGTGATCGGGGACGAGCGTGTTCTGAAGCATTTTTTGCGGGCGGCGGTGCCGATCATGGTGTGATGCGCGTACAAGACCGTTCGACGACGACGTCAGGGCGAGCGCCGACATTACCGGAAGCCTGTCAGGGGCCCGGTGCGGTGAAATCGAGCCATGCCGGGTCATGGCGCGAGTTCCCGGATGGGCGGTGTGGCTGTCGGCGGCGCACGGGGTTGTTGCCGTCGCGTGAAGGTCTCGATGACGACCATGTCCCCACCACAGTGAGGGCATGGCGGATGGTACTGGGCCGGTTCCTCCAGTTCATCATCGTCCGGCGGTGATGCAACCGCGAGCAGCTTGCGGGCGAGCGCGATGTTGGCCTTGTGCGTGGCCCCGGCGAGCAGGCCGTAATGGCGGATGCGGTGGAAGCCGGTTGGCAGGACATGGAGCAGGAAGCGGCGGATGAACTCGTCGGCAGGAAGCGTCATCACCTGCTGGCGGTCGGCACCGGAGCGGCGATAATCCTTGTAGCGGAAGGTGACATTCTGACCGTTGAACCGGATCAGGCGGCTGTTCGAGATGGCAACCCGGTGCGTGTAGCGCGAGAGGCAGGCAAGCACCGCCTCAGGTCCGGCAAAGGGCGGCTTGGCATAAACCACCCAGCGCTTCTTGCGCACCGGTGAGAGGTGCTTGAGGAAGGTACGTCGATCAGTCAGCCCGGCCAGCTTGCCGAAGAAGGTTAGCTTTCCGGCATCGTGCAGTGCCATCAAGCGGGTCAGGAACACACGGCGGAACAATGCGCCGAGCACCCGGACGGGCAACAGGAATGCAGGGCGTGACGATATCCAGCGCTGACCATCAGGCGTGATGCCGCCGCCGGGCACGATCATGTGTACATGCGGGTGATGTGTCATGGCCGAGCCCCAGGTGTGGAGCACGGCGGTGATGCCGATGCGGGCACCCAGATGCCTGGGATCAGCAGCGATGGCCATCATCGTCTCGGCTGCTGCCTTGAACAGAAGATCATACACCAGCGCCTTGTTGGTAAAGGCAATGGCGGCAACCTCGGCCGGAAGCGTGAACACGACATGGAAGTAACCCACCGGCAGCAGGTCGGCTTCCCGCGCCTCCAGCCATGTGCGTGCCGCCGCACCCTGGCACTTGGGACAGTGGCGGTTGCGGCACGAGTTGTAGGCGATCCGCCAGTGGCCGCAGTCGGTGCAGGCTTCGACATGGCCGAGCAATGCCTGGATGATGCGGATGTCGGTGCCATCCTCAAGCAGGTGGGTGGCGAAGCTGTGACGCAGCGTGTGCGGGCTGACGCGCTTGGTGATCCCTGCAGCTTGCGCCGCCTCGACGACGATGCGGTGCAGTTGCCTTGTGCTGATCGGCTTCATCGCATGCAGGCCGGGGAACAGCCAGCCATCATGGTGCATCACGCCCTGTTCGCGGCCCAGCTTCCACCATTGCCGCAACAGTGTGAGCAGGTCGGCAGGCAGCATGGCGTTGCGGTACTGGCCACCCTTGCCACGTTCGACACGCAGCAGCATGCGTTCGCTGTCCACGTCGCGGACCTTGAGCATCGCCACTTCACCGACGCGCAAACCCGCGCCATAGGCAACCGACAATGCAGCCTGATGCTTGAGGCAGGTGGTTGCACCCAGCAACCGGGCGACTTCATCCCGGCTCAGCACCACCGGCAGCTTGCGCATCTGCTTCATGCGCACGAGCCGTCGGGCAAGATCGGGACGGTCAAGTGTATGAGTGAAGAAGAACCGCAGCGCCGAGACCACGCTGTTCATGGTTGGTATGGGCATGCCTGCTTCACGCTGCTCGACCTGGAACCGGCGCAGATCCTCTGATGTCGCCGTATCGGGAGGACGCCCAAGGAAGGCGGCGAACCGCCCGACATCGCGGATATAGTTACGCTGCGTCTCGCGGCTGAAGTGCCGCATGTTCATATCGTCGATCAGCCGCTGACGCAGCGGGCTGACCGGAGTGGCTGAAATAACCGGTACAAGATCGTTCATCGTTCGACTCCTCAGTTGAAGGAGCCGGAATGTTCGGCCTTGCTCGATCTATGCGCTACGCCCGCTGCCTGGCGTCATCCTTGCCGCCAGAACCACTCCCGCGAAGCGGGTTCGTGCATTGGCCCAGTTTCAGCCATTTCGGGCGGTCAGGTTCGGCAGAAGACAAATCTCTCGCCGCGTGCAAATTGGGAAATCGTCAAGGAAATCGCATCAGGCTTCATCGGGCCACCATTAGCACTTTCTCCAATGCCGCAATGAGCTTCTGCCGTTTCTCAGGTAGCATCTTTCCCAGATTCCGCTGCTTCCACAACACCGCTGGCAAGTGCCTGGCTTCTGGTATGCCGAGAAGTTCCCAGTCCGGCTCACCGCGCTTGAAGCCGATCAGGAACTGGCGGTGCACGTCTGGCATCTCGCGAACCATTGTGGCGACGAGTGCCTCGCGCGTAGCCTCCAGATCGGCAAGCTCGACATTCTCTTGCGTCATACCGACAAATCCGCGCTCTAACTCCTCGTCCAGCGGCTTGCGGGTCGGAGCGAGCACTTCGGCCATCGGGCGATTGTGGCTGATAATGTAGACGAGGAATGCGCGCCGCAGTTCGTCGCTTATACCTTCATTCGCCAGCAGGTCACGCACGTCGAACAGGTCACGCGGGTGCTGGCGGTCCAGTGCCGCCACGATCTTTCCCGCATAGAGGTCGGCGAAGGAAACAACCTGTATTTCGGCGAAGCCGAACGTATCTTCGACTGAGGGCACGACGCTCATGACCACGGGATCGTAGACGGTGCCACGCAAGACAGGCGTGACCTCGATCTTGATCTGAACGCCTTCGGAACGGACGATGAGCTTGGTGATGATGTTGTCGCCTGCTGAACGCGATGGGGCGACTGCCGCGCCCGGTATCCCGCCTTCGATCCGCTCCTTGATCCGCACCATCGCCGCGTCGATAGCTGCGAGTGATGAAGCGCGATCCTCGACCGGCAAGTAGGTCAAGTCGATGTCCACCGAGAGGCGCGGCAAGTCGCGCACGAAGAGGTTGATCGCTGTGCCGCCCTTGAGCGCGAAACACTGCTCTTGCGCCACGAACGGGATGGTGCGGATCAGGAGGGCAACCTGCTGCCGATAAGCGTCCTGGAAGGCCATTTCCTATTGCCCTCCAAGATCGGCGGGCACCGTGATGTCGTATTGCGGATCGAGCCTGCCCCCCTTCACCAGAACTCGTTTGCCTGAACCCAAATCGATCCTGGCCAGGTCGAGTTTCGGTCGCCAAGCATGGCGGTGCCGGTCGGCAAAGAACAGGAATAGCCGTTTTACCTTCACGCTGGAGCAGGCTTCGAGAAGAGTTTGCAGGCGACGAGGGCTGAGATCGCTCAAGCCTTCCATCAAGGCATCGACCTGATGAAAGCTCTCATGCTTGGGCAGTTCATCGAGCAATTCGAGAACGGCGCGTTCCTTGCTCGAATAGCGAACAGGCAATTGCGCGCCAGCAGCACTATATATGGTGGGGCTTGGCAATGGCGGCGTGTCGGCATCTGTCGGAAACAGGCGCAAGCTGTTGTGCCATGCGAATGTCACGTCGAGCGGCAAATCATCCAGCCAGGTTGGCGGTCGTGTCGGTCCGTAAAGGTGAACTGTCCGGACGTTTGCCGAAAGGTAGTGGGCATAGCCTTGCTGTTCGAGCGCGGTGCGACCGCCAACGGTCAGTGGAAGGTCAAGCATGGTCTGGAGCGAGATTACGACCTGCTGCCAGGTCATAGGCCCGCGTGAACGGCGATAGACCCGTCGCGCTGGGCTATCCAGCCAGCCGGAACTTACATACTGGCTACGCAGCGCGGACGAATAGCCATTGGCCTCCAGCCAGGCGGCATCGACCAGAAGTCCTTCCGGGAGCTCCTGCTGGAGTTGGTTTAGCTTGCTGTCCAAACGCGTAGCCATGCTTAGTGTTTTGCCATTTGTGTAAACTCGTGTCCAGTTTGAAATAACCTCAAAAGACTAAGCTTAACTTAGCGTTCTGGCAAAGAATCAAACCGCCTAACCAAGCCGACTGCGCGAAAGAAGACATGATTCGTGCGCGAAATCCGGCAACGCTGGCGCGGAAATCCGTCGCTGCCGTCGCAAATTCGCGCGTGCCAGCCGTAAATTCGCGTCGAACGAAAAAAATCTCAAAACCAAGGGCAACGGAGCGGTTTGTCCGTAAAGGTCTCGGACCGTCCATAGTCGGTTCAAATCGTGCAAATCGTTGAAGAATTGCCCGAATTCCAACTGAACCTCACCCTTGCACCTCCAAGAAAAGTTCTCATTATGTTCCGGCGAGGGGCTGCCGATACCAAAGAGAGAATGCCCTATGTCGAATACCGAACGCATCATCCGCCTCAAGACCGTGCTCGACCGCACCGGACTTTCCCGCTCCACCATTTATCGCAAAATCGCCGAGGGCACGTTCCCGTCGCAAGTGAAGATCAGCATCCACGGCGCGGGCTGGCACGAGTCAGCCATCAATCGCTGGATCGCCGATCCCGCTCACTATCGAGAAGAGGAACCGGCAGAATGAGCGGTGAGCAAACCGTCGAGCCGATCTGCGTCAGGATCAATGAGGCTGCCCGCATGATCGGCATCGGGCGCACGAAGCTGTACGAGCTGATTTCAACAGGAGAGCTCGAAACGGTAAAGATCGGAAAAGCAACGCGCGTTACCACTAGCAGCTTGCATGACCTAGTGAGGCGGCGGCGCGCGCGCGACCAACGCGCTTGATGCCGGTCATTCAGGAAGCTGGCCCAGCGCCGTTGCGGATTCTTCCAAACGGGACGGAACCTCATACATGGTAAGTGCTAAGTGGTTATCTTGAGATTCCGAAGGCTGCCTTCGTGCAACAAGCCAGCGCCTGCCATTCGCGGCAAGCCTGCATTGTGTAGACCAATTCGGCCAACCAATGCCGCAACTCCGCGCCGAAAATGGAAATTGCACAAGTTCCCCATTGCGCGGTGTGACCAATGCGCTTTGATCGTCGCCACGAGAGACAAGCAGGTTTCCATCCGAAGATCCAAGCCACGCGCCCTCATCCTCAGCGAGTGTGTAGGCGTCCCCATCCCGGGGACAGTGATTGTGCGCCACTCATCGCCAGTCTGAATCGTCAAACGAATCTCTGCCAGACCGCTCGGGGAGACAAAACCAGCAGTTCGATATCGTGTTGCTTGAAACTGGTGTAGCTCTCCTCCCTCCCGGAGGTTCCTGACGCTGCAAGGTTTGATATCGGGAAAGTAGGAGATTGTGCGACCGCAGATGACTGCGAAGTGGGTATCCCCGGCAGGAACGACCTCAATGCTTTCCTGGCCTGAGAAAACTCTGCCGAGATCGAAACTACTCCATTCTCCGGTTTCGATGCTCAAAACATGCACCGACTGACCTGGAATATCGCGCCAACTGCAATAGCGCTCGTTGATTGGCATGCACGATCTCTCGAGCGAAAGCTCGGTCGGCGTTCTGTCAGGACGATGTAGGGTAAAGGGGGCTTGTCTGCCGCTAACCCAATATCCTGGTCCAGACCGCCTGAGGTCGTCGAGATTTTCGGCCTCACGCAGTTGGCCGTCCGGCAAAGAAAGCTCAGCAGCACGGCGACCATGCCAGTCCCACAGCCTGAAACCGACAAATGCGCTATTTGCAGTGCCCGGCCTCAGTTCGTCGATTAACATTGCGTCGGTTGCATTCTGAGCGAGTATTTCGCCACTGGCCAAATCCAGAACGACAATTTGGTTTTGATGGACGACTGCAATTGCGTACTGCCCGAAGATGAGCGTGCGGCCATCTGGATAACCGCTTGCTCCACCTGGCTGGTCGCTCCACACAACCTTGCGGATTTCCTCTCCGCGCTCATTCCATAGCTGGGTTGTCCCACGCGCGCTGACGGTCAAAACTCTGGTGCCATCGGGACTGACAGCGAAAGACTGGAACCCACATTCCCTCCAGGGGTCACCATCGGCGTGGACGCTGACACAATCATCATTCGACAGCGTGAAGGCTTCAACCGCCTGTGGTGTTGCAGGAGTTACAAGCGGGGATGCTGTTGGCGATGATTGCGCCACGATTGGTGCGGGCAGGAGGATCAGCTCAATCGCGTGGCCGTGTCGGTAGCCTCGCAAGCCTGCGTTGTACGCAACGGCAAAGCGCTGGATCGCGTGCAAGACCTCAGCAATTCCTGCATCAGGCAAACCGCCATCGCGGAGCGGATCAAAACCAGCAAAATCTGGAGCGTCTGGCGCAATGCGCGTCATCGCTTGTATGCGATACTCGGAGCAACTCTCGGAAGCGCCCTCTGCCAAGCCATCTAGCGCAGCATCGGTCGCAAGTTCACTCTCGTCTGCCATCCTAATGTGGCGATCAAGGCAATCCCAGTAGCGACCGAGAATATTCAGTGCCAGTTCTGCGCGACCTCGATCCGCTGTCGAGAAGTTAGGATCTATCTGAGGACGCACCTTCTGCTCGATCAAATAGCGGGCCAAGCCGTCTTGATAGCCATCAACGTATTCGTCGCCGCCATTGCCGATCCAACGTGCGCCATCAATTTCTTGTTGCAGCAACTGAGCCGGCCCTGAGGGGACGACACAAGGCTGCTGATTGGAGCAATCCGCATTCAGGCGGGCGACGGCCAGGATGGTTTTAAACTGTGGGCCGAAATCCAGCTGCTCAGTCTGGGCTGATGCTGGACTGCAGATAGTCAGCGAAAACGCGGCCAGCAGGAATGGGAAAGACTTCAATTTGCTGGCCCTGTCGTTGAAATTCGGTTGTGCGTCTAGGTGCATACAAGCGGTGTATGCATTCTGAATTTCGGAATTGCCACTGGCAACGGGCTGAACCAACAGCCCATCCAATTCAGCTGACTTTTCTTTTGGAAGGCGTGATTGGCTAATTTCTGTTGGGTGCTTCGTCCAAGAACGCCGCCCAAACCGCCATCAACTCGCGCCGTTTGTCGAAAAAGTCAGTGCGGCGATAGGCGGCTTCAACCTGGTTGCTCAGCTTGTGCGCCAAAGCCTTGTCCGCCACTTCCTTCGGAAAGTCGGTCTTTTCCGCTGCCCAATCGGTGAAAGCGGAGCGGAATCCGTGGACGGTTGCGCCCTTGATCCCTGCGTCGCGCAATAGCTTGGTCATTGTCATGTCGCTTATGGGATTCTCGCCATTGTTCGAGAAGACGAGGCCATCGTCGCTCGTGCGCAGTTTCCAGCGCCGCCGCAGGATGGAAACCGCTGCCTTGGAGAGCGGCACCACATGCGTTTCCTTTGCCTTCATCCGCTCGCCAGGGATGGTCCAGACCGCCTTGTCCAAGTCGATCTCGGTCCAGACGGCCTTGCGCGTCTCGCTCGACCGCACGGCGTTGTAGATGGTGAAACGCAGGGCATCGCGGCCCGTGGTGGGTGATGCGGTCGCCAGCTCCTTCATGAACGCCGGAATCTCTGCATAGGGCATGGCCTTGAAGTGCTCGACCTTGTCGGTCTGGCGCGGCAAGCCCTTGCGGACAGAGCGCAGCGCGGCCTCTTCTTCCCGCCATCCCTTGATATGCGCGAAGTCGAGCACGGCACCGATTCGCTGCAAAATCTTGCGGGCGGTGTCGGGGATTTCGAGCCAGATGGGCGTGAGCACCTCAACCACATGGGTGCTGTCCACCTGATCGACGGGCTTCCTGCCGATCAGCGGGAAGACGTGGTTTTCCATGCTGGAAATCCAGTTGCGATAGTTCTGGTTCTTCCACCCGTCCTTCAACGCCTCGTAGCATTCGCGCGCTGCGGTTTCGAAGCTCGGCACCACCTTGCGCGACTTTCGCCGCTCCGCCACTGGATCGATCCCTGCGCGAACCTGGCGGCGCAAGGCTGCCGCTGCGTCCCGCGCCTCGGTCAGCGTCACATCGAGTGCTGATCCCAATCCGTAGTCGCGCCGCCTGCCGTTATGCTGCATCCGCAAGACCCAGCTGCGCGAGCCACTTTCCTTTACGAACAGACACAAGCCACGGCCATCAACGTAGCGACCGGGCTTGGCGTTCTTCACCTTCAATGCTGTCAGTGCCATAGGTTATACACACCATAAAATTGTTCCAACTTTCGACCCCACATGGTGATCGAAATGCAGGCAAACGGGGGCGATCAACCGTGAACACGGTAGAAGACAAATCCCTGATTTTACAGAGTAGTTAGGGACGTCCCGACACTGCCTGCGACAGAAGTTTTAGCATTGTCCCTGCGCGATCTGCGCCTCGATGGCGGCGAAGGCGGCGCGGGTTTCGGGCTGGGTGAAGGGGCCCCAGTCGCGGTTCAGATCCAGTCCGCCGGTATTGTGCCGCCAATGACCATGCTCGACCCCGTCTGGATTGAGATCGGGAATGATCAGCCATTGATATCGGTCAAGGACGGAGAGGTCGGTCTGCTCTCCGAACAGGGCGTCCAGAAACGCACGAAGACCCAGAACGCCCGGCACTTCCGGCGGATGCTGACCGCCAAGAATGATGATGAGCGGCGCACCAGACACGGCTGCGGGCCGGGTCAGGGCTTCGATGACGCGACCTTCGCGGCTCTCGCCGATGACGTTGCGCGTCATGCCGGTGCGGTCGCCGAAATCGGCGCGCCAGAGGGCGCGCTCTTCCAGCGTGATGACTTCCTGGGCGGCGATCCGGGTGGCGCCGGGAGCGATCTCGAGCGCCAGCACCGCACGCCGGCCGTCTTCGGACACGGATACGGCGTCTTCCGGCAGGGCGGCCCAGTGACCGCCTTCCAGCTCGATGCGCGGATGATAGCGATGGCGGTACTCGGGGTATTCCAGCGCGACTTGCGCCGCGCTCATGGCTTCCGCATGCAGGTCGAACGCATACCAGGGGCTGGGATTGATGTCGGGATCTTCGGGCGTCACCGTCAGTGCAAAGGCCGCTTCGCCCGCGCGTTCACAGGCGTAATCGGGCGCGGTGGAGAAGTCCTGGGTCAGGCGTGTCGCGCCCGTTTCACACGTGGAGACAGGCTGGGGCGCCAAGGGCGTCTGCGTGGCGCAAGCCGGCAGGATCAGCGCGACGCCAAGCGCAACAAAGCGCACGAGAGCGGATGAGGTCATGGGGTCTCCGTTCGGACCGGGTCGGTCTCTCTGGCGGCGCGGGCCTGGGCGATGACGGCGTCGACAAGCGCGGCGTCGAGACCGAGATAGGTGCGCGGGTTGAGAAGCGCGTCCAGCTCCCCGGGCGCGAAAAGGGCGAGGAGGTCAGGATCGCTCTCAAGGGCTTCGCGCAAACTCACGCCGGTTTCACTGGCGTCGGCTGCGAGATCGCGCAGGCGGTGCTCGGCGCCCTCCCGGCCCAGATCATCCTGAATGGCGAAGACGATGCGCTGGGTCAGGATCCAGCCTTCGCTCAGCTCCAGCGTCTCGGCCATGCGCGCCTCGTTGACCCGCAGGCGCGAGATCAGACGGCTCGCATCGCCCAGCATGTCTTCGGTCGCGATGGCGACATCCCCAACGGCCCTGTTGGGGCGGGATGTGTTGTCGCGCTCGAAGAAGTTGATCATGTCGTCCTGCACGATCTCGGCAAGGCGCGGGATGACCCGGCCATGCTGGATCAGCGCTTCAGAGAGCGACGGATTGACCTTGTGCGGCATGGTGCTGGAGCCGACGGCGCCGCCGGGGCGTTCCTCGACCACCGCGCCGATATCGGTCATCTGGAGCAGGAAGACCTCCTGCCCGAACCGGGCCCAGGTGTGCGCCATCATGGACTGGACCAGCGCGAACTCGGCGAACACGTCCCGGCTGGCGTGCCAGTCATCGGGATAGGGGGCGGGCAGGCCCAGCTCCTGCGCCATCCGCGCCTCGACGCGCTGGCCTTCGGGACCCAGCCCCAGATAGCTGCCCACTGCACCCTTCATGATGATGGACCGGTCGATCCGGTCCAGGAGGTCCGCCAGCCGGTCGATATGGCGGCGGTTCTCGCCGATATAGCCGCTGACAGACTTGCCGTAGGTCAGGGGCAGGGCGTGCTGGCCCAGCGTGCGGCCGATCATCGGCGTGGACTTGTAGCGCTCGGCCAGCTCGATAAGCTGCAGCTCGATCACCCGCAAATCCGCGATCAGCGCCAGGACCGCCTCGCGCATCTGCAACATGGCGGCGCTGTCATACAGGTCCACGGTCGTCGCGCCATAGTGCAGGTAATTGGCGCTGTCTTCATCGAGTGAGCGGCGCAGAACGTTGAGCAGAGCGACCATGCGGTGGCGCACCACATCGTATTCGGCGTCGAGCGCGTCCTGGGGAATGTTGTCCGGAATGGCGGCGGCCGTGATCGCGTCCGCAGCGGATTGCGGAATGACGCCTTCCTGCGCCTGTGCGCGGGCCAGGGCCGCCTCAAGGCGCAGGACCTGGGCGTTGAGAGCCTGGGTCGAGAAGACCGCCTCGATCTCACGATTGGCGGAGAGGGTTGGGCTTTGCGGATCAAAGCGCGTGCGTTCGGCCTCGGAGGGGCCGGAGGTTGACGAGGCGGCTCCGGTCTCGCTCTCGGACCCGGTCGGTGCCGCATCGGGCTCCTGCGCCGAGCAGGCGGCGACGAGGATGCACAGCAGAAGCGTCAGTCTTGTGCTCATGGGCGCGCCGCCAGCCCGTACAACAGGACGTACAGGAAATCATTGGTCGCGGACTGGGGATTCTGGGACATGCGCCAGTCATTCATCGTGCTGCTGGCGGCGAGGGTGTAGCCGCTATTGATGAACGTCACCCCGGTCAGGATGGATTCCACGATCGAGGCCTCATGGGGCCGGGCTTCGCCGGCGCTGACCGCCGCGTCATGGCTGTCGCCCAGGCGACGGGTGATATTGCGCAGGCGCGCCTGATGCCGGTTGCGGCGGGCGGCCGGCAGGGCCGCCATCAGTTCCAGCCGGATGATCGGCGAGATTCCGCTGGCCTGCATGTAGATGAGGTCAAAGGCGGCGCGACGCAGGAAGGCCAGCCCGTCCAGACTGTCCGCAGCGGCGTCGAGCGTGGTTTCCACCATCTGCAGTGAGTGCTCCAGGCATTGGTCCAGGAAGCTCTCCTTGTCCGGGATGTGATAGTAGAATGCGCCCCGCGTCACGCCCAGGGATCCCGCCACCTCGGCCAGGGAGACGCCTTCAAAACCATACAGGTTGAAGAACCGGATTCCGGCCTTGAGAAAGGCGTCCCGCTTCATGCGATTGCGCGCTTCGCGATCAAAGATCTGCGGCAGCTCGTCATTGGAGACAAATTGCGGGGCGATCTCGTTGGAGACGGGCCCCGCCTCGGTCAGGCCTTGTCGGAGAATGTCGCGCAGGACGTTGGCGGAATCGGAGAATTGTGCAGCGGTCTCCTCGCCGGCGCGGACAGTGAGCCAGTCCAGCAAGCCGAACAGGCAATAGGTGACAGGTTCGGCCCGCCGCGCGCTGAGTCCCGCTTCTTCAAGCCAGTCGCAGGTCATCGCGTTGACGCGGTTGACGGCTTCGGAGAGCTGTCCGGTGATGCGGGTCTGGACCTCTTCAGACAGGGTGTCGAGTTCCTGCAGGCGGGCCGGGAAGGGACGCTGGCCTTCAATCGCCTCGCTCAGCTGTTCGCCATAGGCCTGAAACAGCGCCAGCACCTTGAGGCCCGGCGCGTCATTGGCCGCCTCGGCGCGGCTCACCGCCTCGATCAGGAACTCCACGGAAGACAGGAACGCCGCTTCCGCCAGCTCCTCCTTGGACGCGTAATAATACGCGATGCTGGTCTTGGTGAGGCCGAGATCGGCGGCGATGTCTTCCAGTCGCGCGCCCAGAACCCCCTGGGCGTTGAAGCGGCGCGAGGCGGCGGACCGGATGGCGGCGGTCTTCAGATCGCGCTCCTGGCGGCGGGAAAAGG
Organism: Oceanicaulis sp. HTCC2633; assembly: GCF_000152745.1. Lineage (GTDB taxonomy): Bacteria > Pseudomonadota > Alphaproteobacteria > Caulobacterales > Maricaulaceae > Oceanicaulis. Next base: position 1,774,246 of record NZ_CH672428.1, on the reverse strand, counting down.
GCGAGCCGTGATCGGGGAAGTCCGGTCTGAGTACGGTCATCGTCGGGGTCCCCTTCGTCTCCGCCCGTGTGTTGCGGGTGATGATAGTAGCTTCGGCGCCACGGCTGACAATTTACAGTCGGCAGTCCGTACGGAATTTGAACCGAGTGTATAATTTTCGTTGACAGTGTCCAGAAGCGTTGCTCTCGTCATGAAAACAACACGCATGGGAGGGACAAATGACACTCAAGATGATTCTGCGTTCCGGAATCGCCCTTGGCGCACTGGCGCTGGGTGAGGCCGCATTCGCGCAAGCGGTTGAAACGACGCAGTAAACCCCAGAAGCCGCGCCGCCGGCTTCGGAAGACGTGATCATCGTCACCGGCACCAATATCCAGGGCGCCCGCATCAATCAGGCGCTGCCGGTCACCATTGTCACGCAGGATGATCTCGCCACGATCGGCGGCGTGGACGGGGAAGACCTGATCCGCTCGCTGCCGGCCCAGGGCGGCGTGCAGTTCCGCACCGACAACAACACCACCAACAACAATGCGCGCGGTGACGTCGCTTCGATCAACCTGCGCTCTATCGGATCGAGCGGCACCCTGGTGCTGCTCAACGGCCGCCGCGTGGTCAACCACCCCTCGACCCAGGCCGAGCTGTCGACCCCGGTGACCACCACAAATGTGAACTCCCTTCCCGTCGCCGGCATCGCCCGCGTCGAGGTGCTCAATGACGGCGCCTCCGCCATCTATGGCACCGACGCCGTCGCAGGCGTGTTCAACACCATCCTGGACGATGACTTCGTGGGCTTTGATGTTCGTGCGCGACATCTCTACGCCACGGGCAATGGCCTGAATGAGCAGACCCTGACCATCAAGGCGGGTCAGGACTTCAATGACGGTCGCACCAACGCCTCGCTGGCCGTGGAATATTCACGCCGTGACGGCCTGTTCGCCAATGAGGTGGATCGCGCGTCGAGCGAGGATCTGCGCCGCTTCCTCGTGGGCACCAGCTTTGAAGGCGACGTGTCCTTCGACAATCGCGCCACCCAGACCCCCTGGGGCCAGTGGACGCTGAACACCACATCCTCGACCCGGGTGCGCCAGAACGGCAATATCCTGACCACGACTTCGGGCGTTTTCCACTTCCAGCCTGACAGCTTCCCCGGATGCCGGGCCGACAGCCTGTCCACGCCGGGCCTGTGCATTGACGACGGCAGCCAGGACCGCGACCTGCGCTATGACGGCGCGTATGAGCGGTCGATCATTTCAGATCGCGACCGGTTCAACGCCTTCGGCTTCTTCAATCACGACCTCGACAATGGCGTGCATCTGTATGGCGAGCTGGGCGTCTATTACGCCGAGACGCGCTCCACGAACGAGCCGCGCAACGGCATCACGGCCACCGGCATCTCCGTGCCGGCGAGCTATTACTACAACCCGTTCGGGCCTGTGACCTTCTCGGACGGCTCCATCAACCCCAATCGCCTGCCGGGGCTGACCAATGTGCCGGCCGAAGGGCTGCCGGTGTTCACCGATGCGGGTCGCTACCGCTTCGTGGATGTGGGCTTCCGCGACATCGAGGTCGTCAACACACAGTACCGCATTCTGGGCGGTGCCCGCGGCGAGTTCGGCGATTCAGGCTGGGACTGGGATAGCGCGGCGCTGTACAACCGCGGCTATGCCGAGGATACGGCGAACAACTCGGTCTCCCGCACCCTGTTGCAGCAGGAGCTCTTCCGCGAAGGCCCGGACGTCTACAATCTGTTCAATGGCGGTAATCCGGCCAACCCCTCGGTCGGCGACGCCACGCCCAATCCGCGCAACCTGATCGAACCCTTCCTGATCGATGTGGTGCGCAAGAGCACTTCCGAGCTGGCATTGATCGATTTCAAGGTCAGCAATGGCGATGTGTTCACCCTGCCGGGCGGACCGATCGGCATCGCGGCCGGCGTTGAGGCCCGCTATGAGGCCTATGACGAGGATCGCGATTCCCGTCTGGACGGCACCATCACCTTCACCGACATGGTGACGGGCGAGGTCAGCGAGACCGATGTCTACGGCACCAGCCCGACGCCGGATTCCAGCGGGTCCCGCGAAGTCTTCGGCATCTTCGCCGAGGCGTCCGTGCCGATCGTCAGCCCCGAGATGAATATCCCGCTCGTCGAGACGTTCGACGTGCAGCTGGCTGCGCGCTACGAGGATTATTCCGACTTCGGCGGCAGCGGCGTGAAGCCGCGTGTGGCCGCGGCCTGGGTCCCCTTTGACGGCCTCAAGCTGCGCGGCGCGTATTCGGAGGGCTTCCGGGCGCCGAACCTGATCGTCGTCAATGAAGGCGTGGACCGCTCCAATGGGCGCGAAGACAGCTATGCCTGTGAGGCGGGCGTACGCAACGGCACGTTCGCGAGCTTTGCTGATTGCACCGGCTTCTCCGAAGGCCGCACCGAGCGGCGTTCGGTCGCTGATGACATCGGTCCGGAAGATGACACCAACATCACCTATGGCTTCGTGTTCGAGCCGCGGGGTCTGGACGGCGCGCTGCGCTTCCTGAACGGTCTGACGGTCACCGTGGACCGCTGGGAGATCGAACGCACCGACGTGGTCGGCGTGTTCGGCGCGGAGAACCATATCAGCCTCGACTACCTGCTGCGTCTGCAGGGCTCCTCGAACCCGAACGTGGTGCGGGCTGATCCCAACCAGGACCAGATCGACTATTTCAACGCGGCGGGCCTGACCCCGGCGGGCGATATCCTGTTTATCCGTGATACCTATGACAACAATGAGGATATCGATGTCGAGGGTATCGATTACGGAGTCTATTACTCACTCGATGACACCCCGATCGGCGACTTCGACTTCAAGGTCAACGCGTCCTATCTCGACACGTATTTCATCGCCCTGTCTCCTGGCGCCCAGCAGATCGCGGACGCGGTGGATAGCGGTCTGATCTCGGATGAGATCACGGTCTCCCAGGAAGGCGACATCATCCTCCAGGATGGTCAGCCGGAGTGGCGGGTCGCTGCGTCCCTGACCTGGCGTCATGATAGCGGCTGGGGCGCGGGTATCCGGGCTGACTACACCAGCGAGTTCATCGACACCGGCGCGGGCCTCGATCCGAACGGCGATCCGTTCATCGTGGACGCCTGGACCCAGACCAACGCCTATGTCCAGTACGACATTGACGCCAATGGCATCCTGGACGGCATGCGGGTCCGTGTCGGCGCGAACAACATCTTCGATGAAGATCCGCCGCTGGCCGACGAGACCAATGGCTATGACGCCGCGTATCACAGCATTCGCGGACGTCAGGTCTATTTCGACGTCCGTAAACGCTTCTAGAACCGGCAAGGCCGGGCGCTCTCCTCGCGAGGGCGCCCGGACGCTGTCATGATGCGCTTTCTTCTCTCCCTTCTCGTCCTTGCGGCGACACAGATCAGTGCGGCCTGGGCCGAGGACTGGCGCACCGGCCAGTTCATCCTGTCCGACTGGGACGGCCCGGCCCTGCGCGTCTTCTATGTGGAGCCGCCCGAAGGCCGCTTGCCGGACGCCCCTGTGGTCATCGTCATGCATGGCGTCAATCGCAATGCCGACGATTATCGCGACAACTGGATCGCGCTGGCGGAGCACTACGGCCTGCGCGTCTATGCGCCGGAGTTCACCCAGGACGCCTTCCCGGGCGCCGCATCCTACAATCTGGGCGGCGTGGGGCGGGACGGGCCGTCCTCCTATGCCGCGATCGAGCCGCTTTTCACCGCCATCACGCAACGCGGAGCCGCGAGCGGCTATGTCCTGTTCGGGCATTCCGCCGGCGCGCAATTTGTCCACCGGGCCCTTCTGTTTGAAGACCTGCCGCATCTTTTGACGGCGTATTCCGCCAATGCCGGCTGGTACACCTTGCCGGACCGGAACGAGACCTGGCCCTACGGCCTCTCCGGGATCGACATTGATGAGGGCCGGATCGGGGCCTGGCTGGAGCGCCCGATGACGCTTCTCCTGGGAGAGGCCGACATCGATCCGGGGGATCCGAATCTGCGTCGCACGCCTGAAGCGCTGGCCCAGGGGCCGCACCGCCTTGCCCGCGGTCACTACTTCTTTGATCATGCGGGCCGGCAAGCGCAGGAGCGAGGCGTGTCCCTGGGCTGGCGGGTCGTCACGGTTCCGGGCGTCGCCCATGACAATGCCGGCATGGCCCGGACCGCGGCGAGCCTGATTGCACAGACCGCTCGCGATGACTGACGCCGCCGTCCGGAGCTGCACACGCCGCCGCTGAACCCGGGGCGCGCGGATCGCTCCTCCCGCCGCCGCAGGCCTGGCCTTCATCGCAAGGTCTCCTGCGGCCGGACTGTCCACCTGACATACACAAGGCCGACCGACCATGACTGCACAAGATGACGCCGGACAGGCGCTATACCAGCGGATCGGACTGATTGCGGGCCCGATCGCCGCCTTGATCCTGTTTCTGACGTTCGAACCGGAGGGCCTGTCGCGCGCGGGCGTGATCGTGGCCGCGCTGGGGCTGTGGATGGCGATCTGGTGGGCGACCGAAGCCATTCCGGTTGCGGTCACCGCCTTCCTGCCGCTGGTCGTCCTGCCCCTGCTGGACGTCGTGCCCATGCGCGACATCGCCGCGCCCTACGCACACCCGATCATCTATCTGTTCTTCGGCGGTTTCGTGGTGGCGCTGGCGATTGAACGCTGCGGTCTTCACCGACGCATCGCGCTGGGCGTGTTCGCATTCGCGGGCGCGGATGCGCGGGCGCTGGTGGCTGGGTTCATGGCGTCTGCGGCCTTTGTCAGCATGTGGATCTCCAACACCTCCACAACCCTGATGCTCCTGCCCATCGCCGTCTCGGTCTATACCGTCATTAGCGAGACCATGCCCGGTCTGGCGCCGAAACAGCGCCAGAATTTCGGCGTCTCCCTGCTGCTGGGCTTGGCGTATGGCGCGACGCTGGGCGGTCTGGCGACGCTGGTGGGCACGCCGCCCAACGCCTTCATGGTCGGCTTCATGGCGGACAATTACGATGTCCACATGGATTTCGCGCGCTGGATGCTCGTGGGTCTGCCGGTCTCGCTGGTCATGCTGCCGCTCGCCTGGCTGGTGCTGACGCGGTTCATCTACCCGATCGATTTCAAGGCGTCCGAAGAGGCCATGAACCATATCCGGGCCATGCGCGAGGGGCTGGGCCGGATGAGCAAGGCCGAGGTCCGCACCGCCTTGCTGTTCGGATTTCTGGTGCTCGGCTGGCTGTCGCGCGGCTGGCTGAGCAATCTGTCGATCCTGGGGGAGCTGACGGATACGGGCGTCGCCATGGCTGCGGCGGTCGCCGCCTTCCTCATCCCTTCGGGCAAGAAAGGCCAGGCGCTGATGACCTGGGACGCCATGGGCAAGCTGCCCTGGGGCGTGCTGGCGCTGTTCGGCGGCGGGCTGGCGCTGGCCGCCGCCGTGACCAGCTCCGGGCTGGCCCTGTGGATCGGTCAGCAACTGGTGGGCATCGGGGCTGTCAACGCCATCCTGCTGGTGGTTGCGGCGACCGCACTGGTCATCTTCATCACCGAACTGACCAGCAATCTCGCCACCACCGCCACCTTCCTGCCGGTGATCGCCGCCATCGGGGTCGAGACCGGACAGGATCCGCTGGTCTATGTGATCCCGGTGACGCTGGCGGCCAGCTGCGCCTTCATGCTGCCCGTCGCCACGCCGCCCAACGCCGTGGTGTTCAGTTCGGGGCTGGTGGCGATCCCCGCAATGGCGCGGGCCGGCCTGGTGCTCAACATCATCGCCGTGGCGGTGCTGAGCCTCGTGGCGCTATTGCTGGCCCCGATCGTGTTCTAGGCGCTCTCGACCGGGTCGGGGTCGCCATCCCAGATGCGCAGGCAGGCCGTGAAGACCAGAAGGTCTCCGGCCTGCAGGGTCTTCTGCTCGATGCGTTCGTCATAGGCGGTGCGGAAGTGGAAGGCGAAATCCCCGGCCCGGTTCCGCAGCTCCTCGCGCTTGGTCACGGGCAGCCAGCCCACAAGGTGAAGGCCGGCATGCCGGGTCCGGATCAGGCTGGCATAGCTGTGTCCGATCAGCGGATCCCCAGGCTCGAGGGTGTGCATGTACAGATGCGTTCCGTCACGCATGTTCATGACCGCAATCAGGAAATCGAGCATGGCGTTGCCGTCGAACACGTCTTTCACGAGGAAGCGTTCGACCAGCGTCGTGCTGGGGATCACCACATGGGCGCCAGCCCCTTCGGTCAGGAAGGCGTCCCGGTCTTCCCGGTCGAGCACTTCGGCGATGATCTTGCACGGCCAGCCGCGCCGGTTCGCATGCTCGGCGATCAGCTTGGTCGCCAGGAGCGTGGAGGCGTCCACGGCCCGCACCTCTGCCGAACTTGTTGCGTCGCGCTTCTTGGCGGCGTCGGCGAGCAGGATCACGTGATCGAATTCGAGACTGGCGGGCAGCTGCTCGTTCAGGGTTTCCGATGTGAGGAAGGGCGTGTCCTCGATGGTGATGGCGTGGATGGTCGGGTTCTGGTGGAAGACCCGAAGATTGGCTTCCAGACGTTCAAGGTGGGCGCGAGACGCATACAGAAGGATGCGTGCGCCTTCACTGCGCTGGAGCTGGAACCGGTCGCGCGGGATGGGTTCGGCGTCGCGCACCTCGTTCAGGTCGCGCGTGCGCATCACGCTCTTGCGCCGGGCCGCGGCGTAGATGATGCGGTCATCGGGCTTGGGCGTGTAGGCATAGCCCTCCGCGCGGGTAAGCGAGATGATGGGGCCGCCATCCACCACCTCGGCGTCATACACCGCCTCGCGGCGCAGCTCGCTGCACACCAGCCCCACCAGGTTTGCGCCGCACGACCAGAGCGCGCTTTCCAGGTCGCTATTGGTCATGCCCAGTGAAATGTCCGGGTTCTGCGCGCACAATTCCTCGAACCGGATGGAATAGAGCTCGTCAAAGGCGTCATAGGTCAGCACTTCGAGCAGGTAGTCGATCATGTTGGGATGGATTGTGCTCAGCGCGGCGGCCTTGGCGACGAAGATGTCGGGCGTGATCAGGGTCGCGCAGCCGAAGGCCGCGAAATGATCCGCATTCTGGGAAAAGGCGAGCTCGGCCGAGATATGAATGTCGGGATTGAGCCGTTTGAGGTTCATCGCGGTCAGGATCGCGCCGATATTCTGGCTCGAGCGTCGATCGTAATCGGCCAGGATGATGGCGTGCCCGGCCTCCCGGGCGCCGGCTTTCTCCAGCGTGTCCCGGTCCGCGCTGTCCCCGCGTCTGAAGCTGACCTTGTTCTGGTCGAAATGATGGGTCGCCAGCGGCGATGCGTCTCCCGACTCCGCAACAATACAGACCTTCTTGGCGTGCTCGGCGTCATTGCCGGTCAGCGCGTAGACCACCCCGTCCAGATGTTCGTTCCAGCCGCAAACCAGAACGTGATTGCTGAACCTGGCCGGCATCAGGCCGGCGATGCGCTCGGAGCGGCGTCGACCCCACATGTTGACGATGATGATGATCGCAGCGATCGGGCCGCCGACGCCGATAAAGGCGAGAATGGCCACGAGCACGCGGCCGATGGTGCTGAGCGGATAGGCGTTGTTCTCGGTGAAGCCGCTGGCCACGAAGGTCAGCATCCAGATGAAGCCTTCCGACAGGGTCAGGTCGGCGAAGGGATTGTCCAGCTGATAGGCCTGGGCGTGGGCCGTCTCCGCCGAGCGCAGGGTCAGAAGCGCGGTCAGCAACAGAAGCGCGAACAGGCTCAACCCGATGATCCAGGGGCTGGGGCGCGCCCACCAGTCCAGCGCCACCTGGATGAAGGCGAAGCGCCCGCGTCGTTCCCGCTTCACCCCGGTGCGGTCATAGGTTGTCTCGAACGTGACGGCGATGAAGCTGATCGCCAGCAGAGCCGCCCAGATCAACATCCACATCCAGTATTGCGGTTGCGGGTTGGCGTGGCCGGCGTCCACCAGAGAGCCCCGCGCGCTCCGGTGCACCGGCAGGGAGGCGCGCAAGAGGAACTGGTCCGGCGCCAACAGGCCGTCAAATTCCGAGGACAGCGTATCCCAGTTCGCGATCAGGGCCGCGCTCAGTTGCGCCACGCGGCCTGCGGTGGCGTCGGACCGGGTGAACAGATAGGCGCGTACGGCGAGGGCGGCGGCCGGAGCGCCGTTGATCTGCAGAAAGCCGCTTTCGTAATAGGGGCGGCCCGCGGACAGCTCGGACACCACCATGGGCGGCAGGGCCAGTCGTCTGACGCGCTGGGGGTCGAACTCGAGATTGGCGGCGGCGGTCACGAACAGGGCGTCGATCTCGCCGTTCTCGAGCGCAGCAAAGGCCTCGCCCAGTCCCAGATTGCGGGCGCGATAGTCGATGCCTTCCCGCAGACCCGCCGCATCCATCACTTCGCGCGCATTGTAATAGCTGCCCGAGCCGGTCTGCCCCAGATTGACGGAGAGGCCCCTGAGATCGCCCAGCAAGGTCGGAGCCTCGGCGGCGTTGCGCACGAAGACCTGCACATATTCGGGGAACAGGGGGGCGACGGCGGAAAATTCCCGCCAGCGCGGGAAGCCGTGATTGCCGTAGAAATGGTGATAGGCCAGATCGTTCTGGGCGAGCGCGAAATCGAAACGGCTCGTGCGCAGGCCGTCCAGATTCTCGACGCTGCCTGCGGTGTCGGTGGTGCACAGCTCCACCCCGTCCGCCAGTTCCGTCAGGCGCTCGGCGAACGCATGATAGCGCCCGCCTGTTTCGCCCGCTCCGAGGCAGTCCGCGCCTTGCGCCGACGCGGCGGCGCCCATCAGCCAAAACGCAATGAGACAGACAATCGCCCGCATGTGCCCGGCCCCCCAGCCGCTTGGTCGCGCTGGCATATGGGGGCTGGATGTCCAAATGGACCCCCGGCGCGCCTGGCGCATTCCGGTTCAGTTATATCGGATACGACCAGAAGGTGAACCCGTCCGCGGACGGAGCGGGTCATGGGGCGGAGGCGTCGGTCTCGGATTCGCCCGCTTCCTCGACCGCGGTCTCGGCCCAGTATTCGCCTGCTGACATGGCGGCGGGGGCCAGAAGGTAATCCTCGGTGCTATCCGGCGCCTGGCGTCGGGTGATGCGGTAGACCGCGTAGGCGCTCAGCGCCAGACACAGGCCGACGAGGTACCAGGCGAAGCCGTTCGTGCCGAGCGCCCCCATCAGGAGGCCCGTGCCCATCGGCCCCAGCATAGCGCCGCCGCCATAGACCATGACAAGGGCGCTCGAGGCCGGGGTCATCTGATCGACTTCGAGCCAGTCATGGGTGTGCGCCATCGACAGCGGATAGAGCGTCATGGTCAGCCCGCCCGCAAAGAACCCCGCCAGCGTCAGGGTCATCAGGCCCTGCTGCGCAGCCATCGGCAACAGGGCCGCAATCACCGCGGCCGCAGCGGCCACGCCGGCGATCACGATCCTGCGGTCCCAGGCGTCAGACAGGCGCCCGATCGGCCATTGCAGCGCGGCGCCCCCCACTAGGGTCGCCGCCATGAAGATGGAGACGCCGCCCACCTCAAGGCCCAGACGACGCGCATACACCGCGCCCATCCCCAGGATGATCCCGTTCGCGACGCCGGCGCTGAAGCTGCCGGTCAGTCCCAGGGGCGAGATCGAGAACAGCTTGCGCAGGGTCAGGCGCTCGATTTCCAGCGTGAAGTGCGGCTGGGGGGCGGAGCTGAGCAGGATCGGCACCAGCGCGCCGGAGATGATGATCGAGGAGAGGGCGTAGAGCGTCAGGCTGGTGGTGGAGGCGATGTTCAGAAGCCCCTGGCCGATGGCGAGGCTGCCATGGGTGATGATCATGTAGATGGCCAGCAGCGCGCCGCGATAGGCGTTGGAGCTTTCCCGGTTCAGCCAGCTTTCCGCCACCACATAGAGCCCGGCGAAGCTGAACCCTGTCAGAAAGCGCATGCCGGCCCAGACCCAGGGGTCGATGATCATGCCGTGGATCAGAATGGCGATGGACCCCAGCGAGGCGAGAGCGGCGAAGGTCCGCACATGTCCGACCCGGCCGATCAGGCGCTCGGCGCTGGCGGAGCCTGCGAAAAAGCCCGCGAAATAGGCGGTCATGACAAGACCGGTCAGAGCCGAGGAGAAGCCTGAATCTTCCGCCACCACGCCCAGCAGCGTGCCTTGCAGGCCATTGCCGGCCAGGAGCAGCGCAATCCCCAGCAACAGCGCCCAGAGCTGCAGGACGGCCTGAAGAAGGCTGCGTTCGCCGGAGGGGTCGGTGAGGCTCATCGCTGCACTCCTTCGCCACTGAACCGCGCGTGTGCCGCAGCCCGGGTCCGGGTGTTAATCACGCCAGGGCGTCAGGGTTTCCCGTTCGGAACCGAAACGAGCCAGACGCCGTCTATCTGATCGACGATGCGTCCGCCCAGCGCCATGGCCGAGGGGCGATCCGGGCAGCCCGCGAGGTCGGCGGTATGATCAAGATAATTGCCGGTGGCGGCGGTCTCTCCAAGCCGCCGGCACGGGGCGCCGGAGACGGGGTATCCGTCGCCGAAGGCGCCCACGGAGGCCGGGAAGACGAAGGGCGCCGGCTGTGAAGGCGTCGTGCAGGCGCCCAGCATCAGGACGAGTGCGCCCGTCAGGGCGAGGGTCGGATATGGCATGGCGCGCCCTTTCAGTCGTCACACGAGGAACCCGTGGCACTGTGCGTGTGGTTTGTTGGTCCGGGCAAGGGCTAAGACTGGCCCTCACCTGGGCTCGATCCCTCGAAGGTTCGGGCGCGGCTCCGCCAGTCCTCCGGCAGGGCGACGGCCTTGCGCGCCTGCGTGTCAAAGCAGACCGAGACCGCCGTCAGGCGCGCCGCGCGATCCTCCCGGCCCAGAATGATCATGTCATAGACGAAGGTGACGGACTTGCCGCCGAGACGATCGAGTCGGGCGCGGATCTCCAGAAGGTCGCCCGCGCGCACTTCGGCCACATAATCGATCTCGTGACGCACATCGACAAAGCCGGTCCCGCCGGCTTCGGCGTCCGAACCGGACCATCCGAACACCGCATTGAGCGCGTGATAGGAGGCGTCATCGAACATCGCCATGTAATCGCGTGTCGTCAGATGCCCCATCACATCGCACAGCCAGGGATGGGCGACGGCGCGAAACGGCGCGATCATGCCGCCGCTCGCAGCTTCTTCATCTCTTCAAGCTTGCGCAGGCCCAGCGTCTGGCGCGCCTCTTCGGGCGTCTGGATGCTGGCGCCCATCATCTCGACAATGGAGCGGGCGCGTTCAACGAGCTGGGCGTTGGTGGCGGGCTTGCCCTTGGCGAGATAGAGATTGTCCTCAAGCCCGACGCGCACATGCCCGCCCATCAGCGCCGCCTGTGCGGCCATGGGCATTTCGTTGGCGCCAAGACCAAAGGCGGCCCAGTTCGCGCCCTCGGGCAGATTGTCGACCATGGCCTGCATGTTCCGGGTCAGCCCTTCAGCGCCCCATTTCACGCCCATGCACAGCTGGAAGAGCGGCGGCTCTTCGAGAAGGCCTTCCGCCATCAACTGCTTGGCGAACCAGATATGACCGAGATCAAAGACCTCCAGCTCGGGTTTCACGCCGATCTTCTGAAGCCGTTCCGCGCCGATGCGCAGCATGCCGATGGAGGAGACATAGACATAGTTGGGGACGTTATAATTGAACGAGCCGCAATCGAGCGAGCAGATCTCTGGCAGCAGCATTTCCACATGCTGCATGCGCTCCACCTGACCCACGCAATCGGTATCGGTGCGGTCAAAGTCGGTGGGATTGTCATCTGGGCCCAGGAACAGATCGCCGCCCATGCCGGTGGTCAGGTTGATGATCACATCGGTATCGTGTTCGCGGATGCGGTCCACCACTTCCTTGAACAGTTCGGGGTCGCGGCTGGGCGCGCCGGTGTGCGGATCGCGCACATGGATGTGGGCGATGGCGGCGCCCGCTTTCGCCGCCTCTATGGAGGCCTTGGCGATCTCGGCGGGGGTGACGGGCACATGGGGCGTCTTGCCGGCGGTGTCGCCCGAGCCGGTTACGGCGCAGGTCAGGATCACATTGCGGTTGAGCTTTTGATCTTGGGCGGTCACGTCGTCACTCCATCGGTTGCGGATCAGGATCGCCGTCAGGGGCGCTCCCGGGGGAAGAGAAGTCTTCGGACAGCTGGGTCATCAGCGATCGCGCCATCACGAGGCCGATCAGCACGACCGGGGCGGAGGCGATCAGGGCGGCGGTCTGCACCACGCGCAAGCCGCCCACGAACAGCAAGGTCACCGGCAGCGCGCCCAGCATGGCGGCCCAGAACAGGCGCTGCCACAGGGCGGGGTCCTGCCCGGCGGGCAAGGATTGGGTTGCGCTCGACGCCAGAATGTAGGAGGCGCTGTCATAGGTGGTGGCCGAGAACACCACGGCGGCGACAGCGAACAGGCCCATCGCCCAGACATCAAGCGGCAGGGCGTCCATGATCGCGACAATGGCCTGGGCGCCGCCGTCGGCATTGAGCTGTTCGACCACATCCACCGCGCCGGTCAGCTGCAGGTTCAGGCCGTAATTGCCCAGAATGACGAAGAACAGGCCCGCGCCCAGCGTGCCATAGCCGATCATGCCGAAGATCACCTGCCGGATGGTGCGACCGCGCGAGATGCGCGCCACGAACAGGCCCACCACCGGGCCATAGGCGATCCACCAGGCCCAGTAGAAGATCGTCCAGTCGATGACGAAACGCGTGTCGCCGAAGGGCTCCGCCCAGGTGTTCAGGCGAATGAAGTTCTGCGCCACAAGGCCATAGCCGGTGATGCCCGCCTCGATGAAGAGCCCGGTGGGCCCGGCGATGAAGACCAGCAACAGGAACGCGAAGATCAGACCGACATTGAGGTCGCTGAGGCGCTGGATGCCCTTGCGCAGCCCCGCCGCCGCGCTCAGCGCGAAGAGCACCATGGTGATCACCAGCGTCGCGACCTCGAGGCCGAAGCTGGGAGCCACGCCCATGATGCGCGCGGCGAGCGCGGCGATCATCGGGGTGGAGAAGCCGAGCGATGTACCCGCGCCGCCCAGAAGGCTGACCATGAAGATCGTGTCCACGATCCGGCCCAGCGGCTGGTGCGCGCCAAAGCCGGGCACGCCTGCACAGCCTGTGCTCAGGCGCAGGAAGGGCACGCCGCGATTGTGATAGGCGTAGCCGATCGCGAGCGTCGGCAGGCAATAGAAGGCCCAAGCCGAGGGGCCCCAGTGAAACAGGCCATAGGCCGAGGCCCATTCAATCGCTTCGGGCGTGCCCTGGGGCAGGCCGAAGGGCGGGGTCTGGAAATAGTACGCCCATTCGATCGCGGCCCAGTACATCAGGCCTGCGCCAATGCCGGCGCAGAACAGCATGGCCGCCCAGCCCAGCGTATTGAACTCCTCGACAGCCTCCTGCCCGCCCAGACGCACTTGGCCATAGCGGCTGAGCGCCAGCCAGAAAAGGAAACCGATCAGGACGACGCCCAGGGCGAGATAGAGCGGTCCGATCTTTTCCGCGACGAAGTCATAGATCTGGGGCAGCAGGACCGCCCCGGCGTCCGGGTTGATGACCAGTCCGAGGCACACCAGTCCCACAAGGCCGGCGCTCACCGTGAACGCGATCCAGTCTGTACGGGCGGGCAGGGTCAAGGCGTCGTCTCCCAGCCCAGAAGCGGGCATAGCTCTTCATCCATCGGCGCGCCGGTTGAAATCGGTTGATCCCAGACCAGAAGCGCGCCGGTCGCGCCAAATTCCGGCCAGTCGAGATCCGATGTGACCGGGTTCGGGTTGCCGGTCCGGGCGAAGCGGGCCCAGCTTTCGTGCATGGCGCGGGTCAGCGCCCGGTCCGCCTCGACTGTGGGCAGCCAGGCGTCATGAGTATCAAAGACATAGGGCAGCTCTGCGCCATGATAGACGCGCAGCGAATCCGGCGCGTCCTCGCGGGCGCGTTCCAGGCGGTAGAGAAAAACGGGAGCGCCCTGAGCCGATGCCCCGCGCGCCAGCGCCTGCCCCGGACAGCGCATCCAGCGGGCGGTGTCCAGACGGTCGAGCGCGCCAAGCGCAGAGCCCTCTTCGGTGAGCAGGCGGTCAACACGCGCGTCGCCGAGTTGCGCGCGCCAGCCCTCAAGGCTCTGTTCCAACGCAGCGGCGTCCACATACATGCGCCACTCATCGCGATTGGTCCCGATCATCAGGGGTACGGGGTTGAGCGTGCCCGATTCCAGAGCCGAACGCGGCGACACAGGCAGTTCATCAGGGCCATGGACCGGGCCGTAATCATAGCCGGACAGGACATCCGCAGCGGTGTCGAGGATGGCGTCAGCGGACGCGTCATAGGGATCGTCGTTCAACGCGTTCGCAAGCTGGTCAAAGGCGTCGTGAGCCGTTTGCGCCGGTCGATCCGCATCAAATTCAAAGCCGCCGCTCTGGCTGATCGCGCGATGAAACAGGCCTTCCGCCGCCGGAGACGCCAGAAGCGCGCCCACCGCAGCGGCCCCTGCGCTCTCGCCAAAGATCGTCACCTGGTCAGAGTCGCCGCCAAACCGGCCGATGTTCGCCTGCACCCACTCCAGCGCGGCGATCTGGTCATGCAATCCTGCATTGGCGGTCGCATTGTCTGTATCCGGAGCAATATAGCCGAAAGCGCCCAGACGATAGGCGATGGAGACCAGAACAATGCCCTGATCCGCGAAGGCGTCGCCGTGGTAATTGGGCTCATAGGACCAGCCGCCCGTATAGCTGCCGCCATGAATGTAGACCATGACCGGGGCCGGTTCGTCAGGGCTCAGATCGGGCGTCCAGACATTGAGATACAGACAGTCCTCGCTGACGCCCTCAGGTTCGGGCGCAACCGCGCGAGACTGGCCGAAGGCTTCGGCGATATCGCCATACCAGTCCACGATGGACCGGGTCTGCATGCAGGCCGGGGCGAAGGATTGAGCGGGGCGCTCCACGCTCCAGGCCTCGACGGGGTGAGGCGCATGCCAGCGAAGAGCGCCCACAGGCGGTGTGGCGAAGGGCACGCCCCTGAACACGCCGCCATCGGGATGATCGTCCAGGCTCAGCCCGACCAAGGGGCCGGACAGGGTCTCTGCACGCGGGGGCTCCGGCGTCTCGCTGCCGCAAGCGCTCAGGGCCAGAAGGGCGCACGCCGCCCCCGTGATGAGACTTCGAACCTTCAACCGATCAGACCTCCTGAACCTTCACGATCACCGCGCCGCGACGATCGCCGGCCTCCACTGCGGCATGAGCGTTGGCGCAATTGGCCAGCGCATGGGTTTCCGCGATCCGGTGGATCAGCCCGCCTTGGGGTTCCGCTTCGACCCGCGCGATATCGGCGATGGCCTGGGCTTTCGCCTCTTCCGGCATTTCGTAGACGATCACCATGCGCACGGTGAGGTCCATGAACATCATGCGGTAAAACGGCAGGGTGGGGGTCATGTCCTGGGCGGAGGAATAGGTGCAGATCGTTCCGCCGATCCGAAGACAGTCGAGCACTTGAGGAAGATTGGCGCCGAACTCCACTTCGACGACCTGATCCACTTTCTCTCCGCCCGTCGCCTTCAGCACGTCTGCGCCCCAGCCGTCCTGACGGTGATTGACCACATGGGCGGCGCCGGCCTCCAGGCACGCCTTCTCGTCATCGGGATTGCTGGCGGTGGCGATGACCCTTGCGCCGGCGCGGCTGGCCCACTGGATGGCGTAATGGCCGACCCGGCCCGCGCCGCCGGTCACGAGAAGGGTCTTGCCGAAGGGATCGCCTTCGGCGAAGACGCAGCGATGGGCCGTCATGACGGGGATGCCGTAGATCGCCCCGGTCTCGAAGCTGGCGCCGTCGGGCAGGGCGGGCGCGCGGCGTTCGTCAATCACCACATATTCGGCCGCGGTGCCGAAACGGCGACCGTGCTGGGCCTGATAGACCCAGACCTTCTGGCCGATGCGGGCCGGATCCACGCCTTCGCCCACCGCCTCGATGACGCCGGCGCCGTCCGAATGCGGAATGACATAACCGTTGTCCAGCAGATGCGGGAAAGACCCCATGCGTTTCTTGACGTCGGACGGGTTCACCCCGCTCGTCGCGATCTTCACGCGCACCTCGCCCTGACCGGGCTCGGCCACAGGCGTCTCGCCCAGGATCAGCGTCTCTTCAGCCTTGCCGAAGCTCTCGAAATAGATGGCTTTCATGGCCGCCTCATTTGACCGGGAAGGACAGGGATTCCGTGTGTCCATCGATGGCGATGGACTGGCCGGAAATGCGTTCGCCGCCCTTGGAGCTGAGATAGACGCACATATTGGCGACATCCTCGGCGCGGATGAAGGTCTGCATCGAGGACTGGCTTTCGTAGGTGCGGCGCACCTCATCGGGGCTGACCCCGCGGCTCGAGGCTTCCCGGGCGATCACGCTTTCGATGCGCGGCCCCTCCACAGAGCCCGGGCAGATGGCGTTGACCCGGACGCCAAAGGGACCCAGCTCCATGGCGAGCGTCTTGGTCAGGCCGATCATCCCCCACTTCGCCGCCGCATAGGGGGCGCGATAGGGGAAG
This sequence comes from Oceanicaulis sp. HTCC2633, assembly GCF_000152745.1. Lineage (GTDB taxonomy): Bacteria > Pseudomonadota > Alphaproteobacteria > Caulobacterales > Maricaulaceae > Oceanicaulis. The sequence continues at coordinate 1,757,740 of NZ_CH672428.1, read as the reverse complement.
CCGAACAGGGCGGCGTTCGAGGCGATATTGATGATGGCGCCCCGGCCCGCCGCCTTCATGGCGCGGGCGGCATGCCGGGTGAAATTGAAGGCGCCCACAAGGTTCACATCCAGACACTGACGGAAGCCGTCCGCATCCAGATCCTCCACAGGGCCCGTCGGCCCGGCAATGCCGGCATTGTTCACCAAGGCGTCCAGACGGCCATGATATTCCAGCACTTCACTGACGACACGATGGGCGGCCCTGGCGTCCGAGACATCGGCGCGCGTGGCGCCGCAGCTGGGATAGGCGTCGAGAAAGTCAGCCAGCGCCTTTTCGTCCACGTCACAGACATGCACGGCCCACCCCGCCTCGCGATAGGCTTTCGCGATGGCGCGGCCGACGCCTGCAGCGCCAGCGGTGACAAGGGCGACCGGAGCGGCGGAGCTCGCCGCCGCCTTGGACTCTGGGGTCATGTTCGATCCTCAAACGGCCTGTCGGACTAGAAGCGCTGGGACAGGCTGACGCCGAAGGTGCGCGGCTGGTTGGTCGTGATGCGACTGTCGAAATCGGTGGCGTTGCGATAGAGCTCTGCCCGCTCGTCGGTCAGGTTGCGCACATAGGCGGTGACGGTCCAGTTGTCCCGGCCCAGCCCCGCCGAGGCGCCCAGCAGGGCGTAGGCCTCCTGCTCGGAGCGATTGGCGATGAACAGATCGTTGTAGGATTTGCCCACATATGATCCGCGCACATTCCAGAAGGCGTCAAAGTCGCGCCAGGCGAATTCGTATCGCGCATTCAGATAGCCCTTGACCGAGGGGATATAGGGCAGCTCGGTCCCATCGGGCGCATCTGGCGTCGTCGCATTGATGTTCTGGCTGAAGTCCTCGCTCAGCTCGGCCTGCAGCACCGTCATCGCTCCGGTCAGGGTGAGATTGTCGGTGGCGAGCCAGCTGATGTCCGCTTCAAGGCCCAGCACTTGCGCTGCGCCCGCGTTCTGGGTCAGACCCAGCGGGGATTCAGACGGATCGAAGCGGGTGAACTGGACGTCCTCCCATTCCATCAGGAAGGCGGCGCCGTTGAAGCGCAATACGCCGTCCGCCAGTGTCGTCTTCCAGCCGAACTCGTAATTGGTGATGAGGTCTGAATCGTACGTCCCCGGAATGTTGGAGGTGGACGCGCGGTTCACGCCGCCTGGCCGGAAGCCTTCGGAGACTGTGGCGTAGAACAGTCGGTCAGAGCTGGGTTGCCAGGTCAGATTGACCTTATACAGGCTGCCCGATTCCGATTGCTCGACATCCACGTCGGGACTGCCGCTGAACACGGTGCCGACAAAGCCTTCAATGGAGCTGTCGGTATCAAACACCCGCGCGCCGACGGTCGCGGTCAGGGTGTCGGTGAGATCATAGGACAGCTCGCCGAAGAGGGCGGCCTCGGTATCCTCTCGCACCTGATTGGTGGTGAAATAGGCCTGCTCGCCATCCACCGCCATGCCCGGCTTGATGGTCGGGATGTTCCAGTCGAAGTCAAAGTCGTGCTCGGCGCGCTGATAGAACACGCCCGCGATCAGGCGCAGGCGGTTTTCCTGAGGCGTCGCAAGACGGAATTCATGGCTGTCGCGGGTATACTGGCTGCGGTCCTGATACTGGATGCGCGGATCCTCGCAGGCGTAGAAATCATAGGCGCCGGCTGCGGAATCGTAAGCGTAGTAACAGGTGTAATAGTCGATATAGGACGAGTATTCAGCGTATTCGGAGTAATCGTTGTCATACTCCACCTCGCGATCGAGGAAGGAGCCCGAATAGGTCACGTCCATGCCCGCAATGCGGCCCTCAACGGTGGCGCCCAGCTGGGTGAAGGTGTCTTCGGAGCGATCATTGAAGAAACGCTCGACTTCCAGATCGCCCACATCCTCGGGGTCATGATCCCAGACGCCTTCGGTTTCCTGGGTCTGGTGCAGGGCGCGGGCGGTCAGCGTCCAGTTGTCATCCAGATCGATCTGCAGCGCGGCGCGCGCGCCGCTCGTGGTTTCCTCGTTGAAGTCCTCTTCCACATAAGGGGCATTGTCGACGGTGATGCCCGACCGTGAGAAGGTCTTCGTCGCCGCGACATTGTCGATATAGCCCGCCGACTGGTCATGCCAGCCGACAAGTCGCAGCGCCGCGCGATCGCCCAGCGGCAGGTTCACAAAGCCCTCTGCGGTGTAGCCCACACCGCCTTCATTGACGGTTTCTGTCGTCAGGTCATACCCGGCCTCGAAGCCGCTGGCATCGGGCGCATTGGTGATGATGCGCAGCGTGCCCGCCTGCGAGTTCGCGCCATAGAGCGTGCCCTGCGGGCCGCCCAGCACCTCGATGCGGGAGACGTCATAGATGTGGACATCGAGATTGCGGCCGATGGCGGTGACCGGCTGATCGTCCAGATAGAGACCGACGCTGGGCTGGGAGCCCGAGGCGTTGCCGTCGCCGCCATCGGAAATGCCGCGGATATAGATCTGGGCCGAGCCGGGGCCGACCGAGTTGAACGACACGCTCGGCAGGAGCTGGGCGTATTCTTCGAAATCGGTGACCTGCTGCTGATCGAGGAAGGTGTTGTCCAGGACCTGAACGCTGAGCGCCACGTCCTGCAGGCTCTCCTCGCGCTTCTGGGCGGTGACGGTGATCGTCTCGATCTGCCGCGGCGCCGAGGGCGCGTCCTGGGCCAGCGCTGCGCCGGGCAGGCAGAGCGCCGCTGCGCAGGTGGTGGTCATCAGAAAGGCGGCGCGAGACGGGGTCTTGCGTCGGCCCGTATTGTCCTTGAATCCAGCCATGATGCGTCCTTCCCTCGATCTGAACGTGCGTCGCGTAATGCGCACTTTGGGCGGAAGCTTAAGGGAAGGGCCGCCTCCGGGCCGACCGGAAAATATTCGACGATAGATGACGAAAATTCATCTATCCCAATTCCGGTCCTCCCCCAGCTCGGCTTCAAGGAGGGTTTTCAAGGGCGACAGAAAAGGCTCAAAGTTGAGCCATTGCGTTGTTCCGCTTTGGTAAATGGGCTGGCGGACCTGTTCGGAGCTGGCGGTGCGGACGGCGCGGTCTGTTGAATGGAAGTTCACGCAATCGGGGTGAAACTCCACGCCGACATAGTCGAGCAGGCGACGCACTTGCGGCTCGAAGTCCGCAACCATGTCCTCATAGATCACACGCAGGGCCGCGCCGGGCTGGGCCTCGTCAAACGCGCGCATCACCTTGAGATAATCGCTGTAATAGCGACCGATCTCGGTCAGGTCATAGCTGAAATTCTGACCCCGCGCGAAGAGCTGCTTGAAGTTGGAGAAGCCGCAGGCCAGCGGATGGCGCCGGGCGTCGATGATCTTCGCGTTTGGCAGGATCAGGCGGATCAGCCCCACATTCATGCAGTTGTTGGGCATCTTGTCGATGAAATAGGGCGCATCTCCGCGGTGAACCCGGGTGCGCTCGAGATATTCCGCCCCCAGGGCGCGCACGGCGTCCGGATCAAGTTCGGCGAGCATGTCCGGATAGGACGAGGCGTCCGTGCGCCGCTTCTTGCCGGACAGGCGCCGGGCGATGGAGATGATGTCGGGCAGTTCGAACGTGCCGTCGATCTGCGGGTGACTGGCGAGGATCTGCTCCAGCAGGGTGGAGCCCGAGCGCGGCAGGCCCAGTATGAAGATCGGATCCGGCGCGGGATCGCCCCATCCCTGGCGCGCCTCGAAGAAGTCGCGGCTGAAGAAGGCGGTCACCAGATCGGTCTCGGCGGAGGTCCGGTCGGCGTCATAGAGCACGGTCTTGCGGCGCAGGGCGTTGCCGGTCTCGTAGGCGCTGAAGGCGTCCTCAAAGGCCTGGCTGTCCTCGAGCGCTTTCCCCAGGGCGAATTGCAGATGGTACCGGTCGGACACGCTGATCCCGTCTGTTCCGAGCGCCTCCTTCATGCGGGCGATATCGCGCGCGTCGAACTTGACGGTCTTCAGGTTGGCGAGGCTCCAATAGGCCTCCCCCAGCGTGGGCTCGGCCGTGATGGCGGCGCGATAGGCGGCAACGGCGTCCTCGCGCTGGCCGATGGTCTTCAGGGCGTGGCCATAGCTGAGCTGGATGCGCGCCTGATCCGGATTGTCCTTGAGGATGCGGGCATAGATCTCGCACGCCTCCTGATGATGGCCGGTCCGCACGCGCAGAAGCGCCTTGAGGATGGCGTGGCTGGGACGGTCCGGCTCGGCGCGCTCTAGGCGGTCGAGCTGCGTTTCGGCCTCTTCAAAGCGCTGAAGCTTGATCAGGCAATTGGCGTAGTCATGCCGGGCCATGTGGAAATCCGGCGCCAATTCCAGCGCCCGCTCCAGGAGTTTGCGGGAATCCTCGAAGACGCCCAGTCGCAAGGCGACGTCAGCCAGCAGCCGAATGCCGGACACATCGGTGGGATGAGCCTTCACATAAGGTCGCAGGAGCGCCTCGGCGCGGCCCAGCTTGCCGTCCTGGATCAGGCGCGCGGCCTCGAGCAATTCGGGAGACTGGGCGGCGCTGGCCGCTTGCTGCTTGGCCGCTTCAAGCGCCCCCTCGGCGTCGCCCGCGCGTTCGCGCAGCTCGGCCAGGGTGCGCCAGGCCGGCGGAAAGTCTGGCCGCGCCCTGGCCAGGGCTTCCATCCGGGCGATGGCGGCGTCCAGCTGACCGGTCGCCGCTTCTGAACGCGCGGCTTCGAGCGTCAGTCCGGGATGCCCGGGAAACTGTCTGAGGGCTTTGCGGGCCAGGTTCAGAGCGTCTGCCGGGCGCCCGAGCCTGCGCGTGGCCTCGGTCTCCACATGAAGCGGGAGCGGGTCGACAGACCCCTTGGCCCGCGCCTCGCGTGCGGCGGTGAGAGCGGCATCCGGTTCACGCTCCACCCAGATCGCCAGTTCTCGACCTCTCCGCCCGGCAAGGGACGGGGCGGGGCGTGAGCGCGGGTCAGTCATGGCGGCTCCGATGTTTGTGTTTGACGCACGCCGCCATCAAGCCTGACTATCGTTCCGTTTTTCAAGTCAAAGTGCTGAGCTTCATGCAAAGACGTCTGCCGCCTCTCGCCTCGCTCCGCGCCTTTGAAGCGGTGGTGCGTCTGCGCAGCTTCAAGGCGGCGGCGGCCGAACTCAATGTCTCCTCCTCCGCGATCAGTCACCAGATCCGGCGTCTGGAGACCGAGCTCAATTGCCGGTTGATGCAGCGCAATCGCACGGGCGTCACGCTGACCGCCCAGGGCGAGCGCTATGCCTTCGGCGTGACCCGGGGCATGGAGCGGCTGCTGGAAGCGACCGAGGAGTTGCTGTCCGACACGGGTCAGTGTCTGACCCTGCAAACCTATTCCACCTTTGCAATTCGCTGGCTGGTGCCGCGGCTCGCCTCCTACAGCCGGGCGACCGGGCAGAAGCCGATCCGGCTGGTGACATCCCAGAGCGATGTGGACTTCAGCACCGACGCCGTGGACGCCTGCATCATGATCGGTCACCCGCAGGACCCCCAGGTGGCGTACCGCCCCCTGTTCAATTCGCACGTCTTTCCGGTTGCGAGCCCGGACTATCTCGAGCGTTACGGCCCCATCAGCCAGCCCTCGGACCTGCGCGGGCATCCCCTGTTACAGGTTTATCCGTCTGCGGACGACTGGTCGACCTGGCTCACCGCAACCGGCCTGTCCGGCATCAGCCCGGCGGGCGAAGGCCTGTTTGACAGCTATGACCTGGCCCTCAACGCCGCGGTTGGCGGCATGGGGGTGGCGCTGGCGATCGAACCCTTCGCCCACGCCGAGCTGGAGACGGGCGCGCTCGTGGAGCTGTTCCCCGAACGCCGCACCGCCTTGCCGGGGAACTGGTACTTCGCCACGCCTTACGCCAAGCGCGGGCTCGACAAGGTCGCGGCCTTCGAGACCTGGCTGCTGGAAGAGCTGTCACGGGATCCCAGCCTGGTTCCGCTCTCCCCTGCCGCCTGAGCCTGTCCTTCAGTTCAGACCCAGCCGCGCGCCGCTGTCACAATGGAAGCAGCCATCGGCGCCGATCGGGCTGCCGGGGGGGATGTCCGTGTTTGGCGTCGAGACCGTGCGGCCCTCGTCAATCGCGGCCAGCCCCGCCGAGATCATCGCGGACAGGGCCGCGGCCTGATCAGGACGCACGAGCGCGCGGCGGCCGGAAAGCTCCGATTGCAGGGTTGTCAGCCGATGGCGCGTCAGCCGTGCGGCGCTGGGCGTGGAGCTGGCGGCAGTGGACAGGAGCTGGCCCACATATTCGGCCTGCAAGGCCTGGCGGATGGGCGTCAGGCGTGCGGTTTCATCGCGTGGCGCGTCAAACAGCACGGCCTCGATCCGTTCAAGGACCTCAGCCGGCGCCAAACCGTTCTGATGGCGGGCGCTCTGCTCCTCCATCCGCGCCAGACGGGCGGGGTTCAGCATGGCGTCGAGCGTGATCCGGCCTGCCGCAGCGGCCGCATTGGCGCGGCTGAAGGCGGGATACTGGTCGCTTTCAAACTGTTCGCGGCGGGCGATCGGGTCGTAATCGCTAAAGGGCGAGGGCGTCAGAAGCCGCAGCGTCTGGTCTGGAATGTCGAGAATGGACGGCTCCAGTGTTGCGGCCAGAGCGTTCAGCGCTTCGCGCTGGCGGGCAGGGTCAAAGTCGGTGACGCCGTTCACATCGGGGCCATTGACCTCATAGGCGAAGACCACTCCGCCGAGCGCCTTGGCGGCGGCCTCCACCTGATAGCGGTGATAGAGATAGATGGGCGGGAAGACATTGCGGATCTCGCTGAGCGGCAGGCCCTGCGCCATCACATCGGTTCCAAAGCGCGCGAGCGCCGCTTCGCGCACGACCAGCGTGTCATTGAGCGCCTCAACCGGGTCCGCGCCATTATCCCACAGATTGGCGAACGGGTGACCCGACGCATTGCCGCGCGCATGACGGTCGGAAATGTAGAGAAGGCCGTCCTCACGCGCCTGCTCGAGGATGTTGGCGAGCCCGGCCTGTTCGGACGCATTGTCCTCATACTGTGAATAGAGCCAGGAGATGCTGGCGATGTCCCACTCGCCAATGCCCACATCATAGGCGTCCGAGGCGTCAAAGCCGGTCGCGTCGTCAAAGCGGATCAGCGGAGCGGGATAGTCCATCACCGAGGCGCGGTCATTGGTGCTGGCGGCGAAATTGTGCATCAGGCCCAGCGTATGGCCGATCTCGTGCGCCGACAGTTGCCGCACCCGCGCCAGCGCCAGCTCCAGCGGGTCATCCTGCGCGCCCGTGCCGGTATGCTCGACACCCATCAGGCCTTCAAAGATGCGCCGGTCCTGACGCACGCGCTGGCTGCCCAGGATCACATGGCCTTTGAGGATTTCCCCCGTGCGCGGATCGACTACCGAACCGCCATAGGACCAGCCGCGGGTCTGGCGATGCACCCACTGGATGACATTGTAGCGCGAATCGAGCGGGTGCACGCCCTCGGGCAGGAGCTCGACGCGATAGGCGTCTTCAAAGCCGGCCGCTTCAAAGGCCTCCGCCCACCAGTTCCCGCCCTCGATCAGGGCCTGCTGGATCAGCTCGGGCGCGCCGCGATCCACGTAATAGATGATGGGCTCGACGACCGGGCCGGAAGCGGCGGACGGATCGACCCGTTCCAGCCTGTGGCGCTGGGCGAAGCCGCGCTCGAGCGGGGCGTCGAGCGGGGTCGCCATGTCATATCGGGTCATCTCGAAGGCGCCGCTGCGCGGGTCCGACGCACGGGTTTCATACCCGTCCTCGGGCAGGGCGATAAAGGAGTGATGCACCGTCAGCGTCACCGCCTCGGCATAGGGTGCGGTGGCGCGCACCTCTGCGCCGGGATTGTTGGCGGTGAGGGTGAGAAGCGCATCAATCTCCACGTTTTCGGGAAATGTCAGGACGCTTTCGGCCAGCGGCGCGCTACGCTCGGCATTGACCGAGAAGGCACCCTGACCGGCATTGTCGAGATAACCCGCCGCATCAATGGGATCGCGCTTGAGAAAGCCTGACAGGTCGATCAGCACCTCGCCATTGGCGCTTTCGGACACGATCTCGGTGCGCCAGATGACGGAGCGGGCGAAGGATTGCGCCGTCGCCGCCTGCTCGTCCGAGCCTGCGCCAAGCGCCGCGTAACGGGTGTTTTCAAATTCCGCGAAGACGGCGTCGCCCACGCGCGAGAAGCGCAGAATATACGTGTCGCTGCCCAGCCCTCGATCCAGCCCCACCGGGTTGGAGCCCAGACCCGAGGTCAGGCGCGCAGTGTAGATCATCCGGCCCAGCGTGCCGTCGTCCTGAGGGGAGAGCGCCGCCAGCACCCGGCCCTTGGCGGCGTCAGGGTAGAGCGCGATCAGCCCGTCCTGGCGGTTCAGCCCCTCAACGCTCTCGGTAAAGCTCGGCGTATCCTGGGCCAGCGCCTGTGCGCCGGACAGGCTCAGGCACAGCGCCAGCGCGCCGGTGATCAGGTTTTTCATGGTCTTGCTCCCCTTGGCGCATCTCACGCTCTTGGAACAAAGGCTAGCCAGAGCGGTCCGGTTTGAACAGGGGCGGTCGGGCACAGGTCTGGTTTTATGACGCTTCAGCGACCCGTTCTGATTTGCGTTGAGCGCCGGGTCCGCCCGTGGCTATCTGAGGCCGACTGAAAGAGGGGGCTCACATGATTGGTCTTGTCGTTTCATTGGCGCTGTCATTGCAGCTTTCTGACGTGGCCTGTCCTGTGGGGGTGGAGCTTGATGGGCCTGAAGGCCGCGCCTGGGACAGCCTGCCCCTCACCGCGCTTCAGACCGTGGGCACTCATAACAGTTACAAGCAGGCCATACCGCCCGCGGAACTCGCGGCGCTTCTGGCGCAGAACCCCGAAGTGATGGCGCTCGATTACAGCCATCCGCCGCTGTCTGATCAGCTGGATGCGGGCATGCGCAATCTCGAGATTGATATTGTCCATGATCCCGAAGGCGGTCGCTACGCCAATCCGCTGATGCCGGCGATGATGGCGGGTCAGGAGGGCTCGGCGCCCTATGACGCGACGGGCATGGATGCGCCGGGTTTCAAGGTCTTGCACATTCCCGATATCGATGTGCGCTCAAGCTGTTCGACCCTGATCGCCTGCGTGAGCGAGATTCGCGACTGGTCGCTCGCCCATCCCGATCACGCGCCCATCATGGTGATGTTCAACGCCAAGACCGGCGGCATCGATGCGCCGGGCGCGGTGGAGACGCTCGACTTTGACCGCGAGGCTTTCGCGGCGCTTGATGCGGAGTTCGCCCGAGTCTTCGCGCCCGGCCATCTGATCATTCCCGATGAGGTGCGCGGTCATCACGCCACCCTGCGTGAAGGTGTCGAGGCGGGCGGCTGGCCGACATTGGGCGAGGCGCGCGGCCGCATCCTTCTGGTGCTCGACGAGCGGGGCGCGAAGGCGGACGCCTATCGCGGCGAGGCGGCCTCGCTGGAAGGGCGGATGATGTTCACCCTGTCTGAGAGCATTGAAGCTGATCACGCCGCCATCTTCATCCTCAACGATCCGGTCGAGGACCGGCAGATGATCGCTCATGCGGCATTGAGCGGGTTTTTGGTGCGCACCCGCGCAGATGCGAACACGATGGAAGCGCGCACGGGCGATGCCAGCCGCCGGGACGCCGCCTTTGAACTGGGCGCGCACTGGATCAGCACCGATTACCCTCAGCCTCGCTCGGAATGGAGCGCATATCAGGTCAGCCTGCCGGATGGGCTGATTGTGCGCTGCAACCCGATGACGACGATTCCGGCGCCATAACAGACACCGGGCGGCCGCTGTGCGACCGCCCGGTCTGACGTCCGGCAAGAGCGGGGGAAACCCTTGCCCTGTAAGGGGAGGGGGAGGCCCTTACAGGTCGGACGCTGCGGTGTGTTCGATCTCGGTCCAGTTGCGCTCGGCGCGGGCCAGGGTGCCGGCTTCGTCATTGAGGAAGTTGCGCAGGATCTCCTCGTTCACGAAGACATAGAGCTGGCCGTCGCGCACGGCGGAAAAGCGCGGATCACCATCGAGCTTCTTGCCCAGCGCCACGCCGAGCGCGCAGAAACCGCCATAGGCCGGAATGTATTGCTCGGGATTGCGGCGGAAGGTGCGCAGATTGGCTTGGCTTGCGAAGTAATAGGCGACGCCGTCGTGCACGGCGGAGAATTCAGCCGAGCCGTCAAGGCGGATGCCGGTCTGGATCAGGGCGACCGGGTCAGAGCCATGCAGGCCCAGCGGCGCGCCGGCCAGCGTATAGCCGGAGGTGACGTTGTTTTCGTCTTCGGCCAGAGCGAGCGGGGCGGTGGCGGCGACCAGCGCGAGGCCGATCAGAGCGGTGGAAACAAGGGTCTTCATGGTCTCTCTCCTGAGTGCGCGCCAGAGGGCGAGCGGGGATGTGAAGGTCGCGACGCCTTCGGTCAGCCCCGGTAAAAGAGACGAAAAAAGAGCCCGTCTGTAGACGGAATTCTCCCTAAAGGATTGTACGATCCGCAATGCTGCGTATGAGATCAGCCCGTCGCTTGGGCGGGGTCATCGAGCGCCTGCATGTACTCAAACAGCTTCGCTACAGCCGCCGGCGCGGTCTGGCGCATGGACTGAAGCAGCGCGGTCTTTTCCGTGTCTTCGGGGCCGATTTCACTGAGCAGCTTGGAGAAACCATCCAGCCGGTTCTCGCGCAGCCAGGCGCGCAGTTCGGGGATCTGGCTCCAGTTATACTGGTTCATCATGTACGCGGCGGTGAAGCGGATATAGTCGGTGTCGTGATTGGGCAGCGGCACCACCGCGCACAGGCGGTTCTGCTCGGCTTCGTCTTCATAGGCGGCTTCGATATGAGCGATGAAGGCGGCGCTGAACACCGGCTGGTAGGAGCGCACCATCTGGAGCACCAGCCTGTCGCCCTGAAAGACCGGAACGATGGCGTCATTCGTGACCGCGCGGGCCGCGCAATCAACCAGCACCGTGTCGGGCGTGATGGCGATTTCGCCCTCATCCAGGATGACGCGGTCCGCCGTGATGGTCTTCACCCGACCCTTGCGGATGACGTTGCGGACGCGGCGGAGTTCCTCGACTTCCCGTTGGCTGACGGTCGCGCCATGGAACATGGAGGGGCGCACATCGGGATCGAGGCGCAGGAAATAGCCGCAGGCTTCGAGCCGGTCGAACATGTCTTCAAGGCTTGTGGAATTGGCGATGGCCTCGAACTGACGCGCCTGCGCGCCGATGGTGTCAAAGAAGAAGTCCGGCCCGGTCTGGGTGTTGCGCCGATCGAGCAGCCAGGCGTCGCGCGGCATGATCCACTGGATATCATCGGGGTCGACATGATGCTCCAGCAGCCACAGAACCGTGTCGATGGCGGTCTTGCCCGCGCCGATGATCACAAAGCCGTCCGGCTTGCGGTCGATCTTCGGCAAGTCATTGGGCGGCATGAACCAGGCGTCGGGCGACACCTCGAATTTGGGCGTATGGGTGGAGGGGACAGAGGTTTTCAGATGCGTCGCGTCCACGGTCTTGCGCCGGGCTTTGACCTCGAACACCTCTCCGCTCAATACATGCTCGAAGCGGCCCTCGCCGACATACCGGCACATGGGGAAGAAGCGCACCCGGCCTGAAGGCAGGAAGGTGTGGTTCATCACCTGCTCGTAATAGGCAAGGACTTCCTGACCGCTGGCGAGATCCCCCATCCCCTTGTTCAGGCCCACCTGATCGAGCTGCCCTCGGCTGAGTTCCCTGGAGGAGACGCCGTAAAAGCTCGAGGGCTGATGAAGGGTGACGAAGGGATAGGCGTGGTTCCAGTGCCCGCCCGGCTTGGCGTTCTGATCCACGATGATGAGGTCGGCGTCGGTTTCGGACAGGATGACATCGGTGAAGGCCATGCCCATGGCGCCGCCGCCAATGACCAGATAATCAGTCTCAAGAGGTGTGATCGCCATGAGTCGCCTCCCCGGGACGGCTCACCCGTTATTGTTGCATCGGGTTGAGCCTGATCATAACAGTGTTATACAACTGTCAGGGACATAACGGGTCCCGTCAAGGCTGAAACCATGAGCGACGCGAAATCCACGATCATGCAGGCGGCGTCAAAGCTGTTCCTGGAGGGCGGCTACAAGGCGCTCAGCGTGCGCGCCATCGCGAAAGAGGCGGGCGTCTCGACCATCGGTATCTACAGCCATTTTGACGGCAAGCAGGGTATTCTGGACGCGCTCTATATCGAAGGGTTCGAGCAGGTCGAAGCGACGACCCGCCTGCCCGAAGGCGTGAGAGATCGCGATGCGGCGATCGAGACCGTGGTGCGCCAGTATCTGCGCAGCGTGAGGGCGCATGAAGCCCATTACCGGTTGATCTTTGGCGAGCAATCGCCTGACTTCAGCCCGTCAGAAGAGGCGCGTCAGGCGGGCACGCAAGCTTTCGCCAGCCTGCTCGAACGCTCGGCCGAGTTTCTACCCGATCATGCCGCGGATGAGGTGCGCAATGCCGCGCTTGAAATCTGGGCGCTGATCCATGGCTTTGTCAGCCTGCGCCAGCATGTGACGGCCCTGAAGACCGAAGGCACGGACTGGGAGGACCAGGTCGTCCGGGCGGTGCGCATCCACATCGCCGCCCTGGACCAGACCCGGACCTCCTGATCGTCTCCTTTGGAGCCTCTTAAAGGCGCTAGTCGAACGGGAAGCTCGTCACCGCGCCATCTGATGCGGAGTGGACGAGCCTGGCGTATTTCGCGAACGCCCCCGTGCGGTATTTGGGTTCGGGCGGGGTGAAGCCCTGGGCCATGCGCGCCTTGAGATCGGCCTTCACATCAATGCGACGGTTCTCGATATCGATGGTGATGATATCGCCGGTCTTCACAAAGGCGATGGGTCCGCCATGGGCGGCTTCGGGGGCGACGTGCCCGACCATGAAGCCATAGGTCGCGCCCGAGAAGCGGCCGTCCGTCATCAACGCCACATCATCGCCCAGGCCTGCGCCTTGAATGGCGGCGGTGACGGCCAGCATTTCACGCATGCCCGGCCCGCCGGCGGGGCCTTCATTGCGGATGACGACCACATTGCCCTTCTCGATCCCGCCCGAATTGACCGCGGCGAAGCAGTCTTCCTCGCAATCAAATACCTTGGCGGGGCCTTCAAAGAACAGACGGTCATGACCCGCGAGCTTGGCGACGCAGCCTTCCGGGGCGAGATCGCCATAAAGCACGCCGAAGCCGCCGCGCTTCTTGAGCGGTTTGTCGGGCGACAGGATCACGTCCTGACCCGGCGTTTCAGCGGCCAGCTCGGCTTCTTCAAACAGGGTCTTGCCGGTGACGGTGGGCGCATCGTCCAGCATGTCCGCGGCTTTCAGGCGCTGCAGCAGCAGGCGTGCCCCGCCCGCAGCCGCCATGTCCGGCGCCATATAGCGACCGCCGGGCTTGAGATCGGCGATCACCGGAGTCTTCCGGCTCACGGCGTCAAACACATCAATGTCGAACTGATCCCGGCTGACCCCGGCTTCGCGGGCAATGGCCAGAAGATGCAGGACCGCGTTTGTGGAGCCCGCCGTGGCGGTCACCGCGACGGCGGCGTTTTTCAGAGAGGTCGGGGTGATGATGTCGCGCGGCTTGCGATCCGCCTTCAGCGCATCGACCACGGCCTGACCGGCCTTGCGCGCGGCTTCGGGCTTGTCGGGATGAACGGCGGGAATGTCGTTGAGCCCCATGGGCGACAGGCCGAGCGCGGTCAGCGCCAGCGCCATGGTGTTGGCGGTGAACTGGCCGCCGCAGGCGCCCGCGCCGGGGCAGGCGGCTTTTTCGACTTCGACGAGTTCGTCTTCGCTGATCTTGCCCGCCGCGCAGGCCCCGACGGCCTCGAACACGTCCTGAATCGTCACCGCCTTGTCGCCCAGCTTGCCCGGCATGATCGAGCCGCCATAGAGCACGACGCTGGGCAGGTTCAGCCGCGCCGCCGCCATGGCGGCGCCAGGCAGGGTCTTGTCGCAGCCCACCAGGAACAGCACGGCGTCCAGGCAATGGCCGCGCACGGCGAGTTCGGCGGAGTCCGCCACGCAATCGCGGCTCATCAGGCTGGCGCGCATGCCTTCGGTGCCCATGGAGATGCCGTCGGTGACGACGATGGTGTTGAAATCCACCGCCGTGCCGCCTGCCGCCTCGATCCCGGCGCGGGCATGATCGGCGAGACCCTGAAGGTGCATGTTGCACGGGGTGACGCTGGTCCAGGTGTTGACGATGGCGATCATGGGTTTCGCCATCCGGTCATCGTCATAGCCGGCCGCGCGAAGCATGGCGCGAGCCGGGGCGCGGGCCGGCCCCTGGATCAGTGTGTGCGAGGGGCGTTTGTTATCGGTCATTTGAAATCAGGCCGTTTCGTTCAGGGCGTTCAATTGCGTTTTGAGGGCGTCGAGATCCGCGGCGCAGGGTTCAAACCGGGTCGAGCGGTCCAGAACCTCGGCCAGCGCGGGAGAGGGATCGATGGTCCGGCCGATCAGGGGTTCGACAATGTCGGCGAACTTGTAGGGATGAGCGGTTGCGGCGATCACCCAGGGCCGCGCGTGCAGATCAAACTCGCGCATGCGCGCCAGCGCTTCGGCGCCGACGGCAGAGTGCGGGCACCAGACATATCCTGAGCGGGTATAGTCAGCCTTGATCCGGGCGCGTATGGCGCGGTCCTCGACGAGCTCCACAGACAGGCGCGCCGCGTCATCGGGCAGGGCGTCGAGGCGCTCGAAATTGCTCGGCGCGCCCACATCCATGGCGTTGGCGAGGGTGGCGATGGAAGCGCGCGGTTCATACCGGCCAGAGATCGACCAGTCCGCCAGCGTGCGATTGGCGTTGGTGGCGAGCACGATCGGTCCCCAGGGCGCGCCCATATGGCGGGCCCAGATGGCCGCGACGCCATGGCCGAGATTGCCGGTGGGGATGATCAGCCCGGGTTTGACGCCGTTCTTCTCATACGCCTGCCTTGCCGCCCACGCCATGTAGGCCGCCTGGGGCAAGAGGCGCGCGATATTGATCGAGTTGGCGCTGGTCAGATTGTGACGATTGCTGAGGTCGCGGTCGGAAAAGGCGGCCTTGACCATGCGTTGGCAGGCGTCGAAATCGCCTTCGACCTCCAGCGCGGAGACCGGGGCGTTCCAGCAGGTCAGCTGTCGTTTCTGGAACCCGGAAATCCGTCCCTTGGCGTACAGGATCACCGCCCGCACGCCTGTACGGCCTTCAGCTGCGCACCCCACCGCGCCTCCGGTGTCTCCGGATGTGGCGGCCAGCACGGTGAAGGGATTGTCGGGGTCGCCCATACGGTCAAGGCAGCGCAGAAGGAACCGGGCGCCCACATCCTTGAATGCGCCGGTCGGCCCATGGAACAGCTCCAGCGCGAACACGCCGGGGCGTCCCGGGAAGGGGTTCACCAGCGGAACGTCGAAATCGTAGGTTTCTTCAACGAGCTCCGGCAGAACGCCTTCCAGTGCGTCGCCCTTGAAGAAGGGTTCGAACAGGGCGAGCGCGGTCTCCTTAAGACTGGTTTGCGCGGTCAGGCCGCTGAGTTGACCTTCGGGAAACTCATCGGGAATGAACAGGCCGCCATCGCCGGCCAGACCCACGCGGATGGCTTCGGAGATGGAGCTGGCGCTGGCGCCGTGACGGGTCGAGATCAGGCGCATGCTTCTTGCTCCTCGGCCGGCTCCAGGCGCACTCCGAAGCTGTCGAGCGGCGCCCGATAGCAACGGGCCTTGCGACCGGCTTGCTCAAAGGCGTCAGCCATGGCGGCTTCCACGGCGTCAAGATCAAGATCCGCCGCCCAGGCGAAGATGGACGGTCCGGAGCCCGAGAAGGAGCATCCCAGAGCGCCCGCATTCAACGCGGCGGCTTTCACGGCGCGCATTTCGGGCAGCAGGAAGGCGCGCTGGGGTTCGATCAGCACGTCATCGAGCCCGGCGCGGATCAGCTCAAGGTCCGAGGTGGCGCAGCCCAGGGTGAAGGCGCCCAGGCGACGGGCATGCTCAACGGCGGTGTTGAGCGGAACCTCGGGCTGGAGCACATCGCGTGCGGCCTGGGTTTCGGTTTTCGCGTCGGGATGAAATAGAACGGCGCTGATCCCTTGGGGAACCGGCATCGGCTTGACGATCGCCGGATCGAGCTGGGCCGCAATCACAAGCCCGCCCAGAAGCGAGGCCATGACATTGTCCCAGGGCGGCGGATCGGCGCTCGCCCGTTCTCCTTCAAGGGCGAAGGGCAGCAGCTCGGCAGTCGAGAAGGGCTTGTCCAGCAAGGCATTGACCGCAGCCGCAGCCGCTACGGCGCTCGCGGCGGACCCGCCCATGCCGGCGCTGATCGGCACGCCTTTCTTCACATCCAGCCGAGCTCCGAACGGCGCTTTCACAGCCTGAAGCACGGCCTGGGCGGCCCGCAACGCCGTATTGCGCATGGGATCGTCCGGCAATGTCGTCATCAGGCCGGACACTTCGCCCAGCCTGACGCCGGGCTGGCTTTCACGATGGGCGGTCACTTCATCCCGGCACGCGTCAAACGCTTGTCCCAGAACATCAAATCCAACCCCGACATTGCCAATGCTGGCCGGGGCGCTGGCGCGCGCTTGCACACTCATGAGACTACTCGTCCTCTTTCCGTCAGGCGCTGCGCAACGCACCGTCCGCCCGCAAGGGGGATCGAACGGACGGTGCGTGCGCGGGCGCGGCGCCATCACACGCCCATGCCCGTCGGATGTCCATCATGTCGCCGAAAACAGCGGCCGCCGTGGGCCAGCGGCCCGCGCCCTTGCCCTGCAGGGCGTGCACTTCGCCGTTGGAGAGGGTCAGAAGGAAGCGGTTCTCCTCATTGCGGGCCCCGGCGAGCGCGTGCTCCTTCGGGACGGCGCGCACCTGGACTTCTGCATCCACGACCCCGCCAGCGCCCAGCTTGCAGCGCCCGATCTGCTTGAACACCTTGCCGCTCATCAGGGCGTCCTGGGCCTGTTTGGCGGAGACCTCGCTGAGGGACTGCTTGGCGATCTTCTCCGGCGGAAGCTCCACGCCAAAGGCCTCGCGGATCAGGATGGAGAGCTTGTCGGCGGCGTCATGGCCGTCCACATCGGCGCTGGGATCGGCTTCCGCAAAGCCCATGCGCTGGGCTTCGGAAACAGCCTCCTCGAACGGGCGGCCCTTGCCCAGCTGATCAAGGATGAAATTGCCGGTGCCGTTCATGACGCCTTCGACCGCGACAACGCCCTGATCCTTCAGCTCCGACAATCGCTCAAGGACGACGACGCCCCCACCGACCGAAGCGGAATACATCAGATGCGCGCCGCCCTTCTTCGCGGCCTCATGCAGGGCTTCGTAATGCTTGGCCACGGCGGCCTTGTTCGCGGTGACCACGTGCTGGCCATTGCGCAGCACCGGCATCATCACGGAGGCCGGGCCATCCGCGCCGCCCATCATCTCGACCACGAGATCGGGTTCGCCTGCGAGGGCGGCATGGGGGTCGGAGGTGAAGACCGCCCGGCGGTCGTCCGCCCGGGCGCCCACATTGCGCACCAGCACCGGATTGAGTTCGAACAGTTCAGGATGGCTCAGCACATGGTCGAGCACGCCGGATCCCACGGCGCCGCAGCCCAGAAGCGCGACCTTCATCGGGCCGCGATGGCGCGGGCGCCCGATGACAGCGGGTCCCGACGCGATGCGGGTGGCTTCGCGGGCGCCCATGGCGGCCACTTCCACCACCAGATCGGCGGCCTTGGCGGCTTCGATCGCCTTGGGCTGGATCAGGCCGCGGCTGGCGTCCATCGCCTGGTCATAATCAAGCGCATCATAGCGTTGGGCATGCGGATCCTTGGCCGGATCATCGGTGTAGACCCCGTCCACATCCTTGATCAGGCGCACCCGGTTCGCGCCCGCCTTCACCGCGAAGAACACCGCCGTCAGATCAGTGCCGCCCCGGCCCAGCGTCGCTGCGCCATGCTCGGCATGACAGGCGGTGAAGCCCGGCAGCACGACAGCGTCGGCCTCGTCGAGCGCGCCAGCCAGGGCGCCGGCGTCCAGCTCGCTGAGATTGGCGTCCATGGGGTCGCCCTCGGCCATGAGGCCGATTTCATGGGGGTCGAGAACCTTGGCCTTGAGCCCGAGCTGAGACAGGGCGAGCCCCATCAGGGCGGCGGAGCGGAACTCCCCGAGCCGGGCGAGGCGGGCGGTGATGTCGGGGAAGGGCGCGCCGCCATTGGCGTCGGCCTGGGCCAGAAGCTGGTCGGTTTCCCCTTTCAGCGCCGAGACGATCACGATGGTTTTCTCCCCCGCCCTGACATGGCGGTAGATTTCGGCGCCAGCGGCGGCGTAGTCGGCTTCCGAAGTCAGCACCGAGCCGCCGAACTTGAGGACGCACAGGCCTTTCGGGGCGGAGGAGACATTAAGCTGGGGATCCATCGGATCAGTCCTTTTTGGTTCGGTTGGGTGCGAGCCGGGTGGGTATGAAGCATGAAAAAACCCGCTCGCCGGTTTCGGGGAGCGGGTTGGTGTTGGGTTGAATGTTTGCGCCTGTTTTGCGCTCAGCCCGTACCGCCCCGCCCTCGAGTAAGGGTGGTGGTAATGGTGGTAATGGTGGTGGTGAGCGCGGTTCCGGAGACGGCGCATACGCCTGCGGTCACGGTGGAGACCGTGGTCGTCAGGGCGTCGTGCTGGACCTGCGGGAAGCGGGTCATGATCATCTCCTAGACGTGCTGCAAGTGCGCAGCGTCGAGCGCACCGTGACCGGCTTTTCCACAGCCCGTCAACCATCCCCCTGTGACAGGAAAAGCACAATCGTCACGCCAATCTCGAAAAAACAGCCCTTAAATTACTGATTAAACTACTAGAAATTTTTTTCTTAGTTGTTCGGACATTTAGGTGTTGCGCGTTGCAGCATTTCGGCCTTACGGTTTTTGCACAGCCCGGCGAGACGAAAGCAGTCGCATCGCCGGTCATTTTCGCGCGTCGTTCCGGCCCTTATGAACAGGGCCACACGACGCAGTGTCGAAACCGGGAGACAGCGCCATGCGCGACGCAAAGACCCAGACCCTGACCCAGGACGCCCAGCGTATCGCTGCGGTGGCCGGCTCGGTCGTACTTCTTGTCGTCGTACTCCTTATTACCACCTCCGGTGGAGCGGCGGCGCCTGTCTGACGGTAGCAAACACACCTCAGACCCAAGCAAACCCCCGCTCCATACCGGAGCGGGGGTTTTTCTTTGCCTCAACCCCAGACCTGAACCCCGAGCCAGCTCGAACGCCACGAAAGACCAGGATCATGACCCGGATTTACACCGACGACGACGCCAGCGCAGACGCCATCAAGCCCGGCCCCATCGCCATCATCGGCTATGGCAGCCAGGGCCGCGCCCATGCCCGCAATCTGCGCGATTCCGGCCATGAGGTGATTGTCGGCGCCCGACCCGGCGGCGGGGCGGAAGCCAAGGCCAGGGCCGACGGATTTGAAACTTTCACTCCGGCCGAAGCCGCCAAAAAGGCCAGCTTCGTGGCGCTGCTGACCCCGGATATGAGCCACAAGGACGTGTATGAGTGCGACATCGCTCCGCAACTCTCGCCGGGCGATACGCTGATGGTGGCCCATGGCTTCTCCATCCATTACGGCCAGATCCGTCCGCGCACCGATATCGATGTGATCCTGGTCGCCCCCAAGGGACCGGGTGACCTCGTCCGTCGCGAGTACGAGATCGGCCGCGGCGTGCCTTCGCTGTTTGCGATCCATCAGGACGCTTCGGGCAAGGCGCGCGAGAAGGCGCTGGCCTATTGCAAGGGCAATGGCGGCACCGCCGGCGGCGCCATCGAGACGAGCTTCGCCGAAGAGACCGAAACCGATCTGTTCGGCGAGCAGGCCGTGCTGTGCGGCGGCGCGTCCGAGCTGGTCGCGGCAGGCTATCAGACCCTGGTCGATGCCGGCTACCAGCCTGAAATCGCTTACTTTGAGTGCTTGCACGAGCTCAAGCTGATTGTCGATCTCCTGTATGAAGGCGGCATCGCCCGCATGCATGACTTCATCTCCGAGACCGCCAAGTACGGCGATCTGGTCTCCGGTCCGCGCGTCATCAATGACGAGACCCGGGCCCGGATGCGCGAGGTTCTGACCGACATCCAGTCGGGCAAGTTCGCGCGTGACTGGATCGTGGAGAACCAGGCCGGCAAGCCGCAGTACGACGCCCTGCTGCGCGCGGATCTGAACCAGGACATCGAGAAGACCGGCGCCCGTCTGCGGGCCCGCATGGCCTGGCTGCAACCCGGCGCCAATGCAGGCCAGGCCTAGCGCACGCAAAGGAAACCGACCATGACCGCCCAGCCCAAAGCCGCACCCGCCGCCACTCGTCACCGCACCGGCGCCCATCTGGTCGTCGAAGCGCTGCGGGCGCAGGGCGTATCGAAGGTGTTCGGCTACCCTGGCGGGGCGATCATGCCCGTGTATGACGCACTGCCGGGCTCGGGTCTCGAGCACATTCTGGTGCGTCATGAACAAGCGGCGGCGCTGGCGGCGGACGCCTATGCGCGGGTGTCGGGCGAGGTGGGCGTGTGCCTGGCGACCTCCGGCCCGGGCGCGACCAATCTGGTCACCGGCATCGCCAACGCGTTTCTGGATTCCGTGCCGATGGTGGCGATCACCGGCCAGGTGGCGACGCCTCTGATGGGGACGGACGCCTTTCAGGAAATCGATGTCTTCGGCATCACCCTGCCCATCGTCAAACACTCCTTCCTAGTCAGGGACGCCAGGGACATCCCCCAGATCTTCGCCGAGGCTTTCGAGCTGGCGAAGCGCGGGCGGCCCGGACCCGTTCTGATCGACTTGCCCAAGGACGTCACCCAGACGTCAGCGGCGTTCCCCTCAGTCGATCAGACGGTCCGGGCGCCCGTCAGTCAGGCCCCCGCCGACCCGGCCCTGATCGCCCAGGCCGAAGCCCTGATGGCGCAGGCCGAACGTCCGGTGCTGTATATCGGCGGCGGAGTGTCGCTGGCGAAAGCCGAGCCGGCCCTGCGCCGGTTCTTCAGCCGCACCCGCATCCCGGCGGTGGCGACCCTGAAAGGTCTGGGCGCCTTGCCCACCGATACGCCGGGCTTTCTGGGCATGCTGGGCATGCACGGCACGAAGGCCGCCAATCTGGCAGTGGATGAAAGCGATCTGCTGGTCTGCATCGGCGCCCGGTTTGACGACCGCGCGACGGGCAAGCTCGACACCTTTGCCCCCTCGGCCCGCATCATCCATTTTGACGTCGATCCGTCCGAGATCTCCAAGCTGCGCGATGCGGATGTCGGTTTGACCGGCGATCTGGCGGAAACGCTGGATCGGCTGGAGCCGGGCGTTCTGAGCATCGAGCCCTGGCGTCAACGCTGCGCGGCGGCCGCCGAGCGCTGGGCCATGCGCTATGATGCGCCCGGTTCGGGAATCTACGCGCCCAAGCTGTTGAAAGACCTGTCCGAACAGGCGGGCGATGACGCCATCATCACGTGCGATGTGGGCCAGCACCAGATGTGGGTGGCCCAGCATTGCCGCTTTTCCCGGCCGCAGGCGCACCTGACGAGCGCCGGTCTGGGCACGATGGGCTATGGCCTGCCGGCCGGCATCGGCGCCTTGCTGGCCGAGCCCGATGCGACCGTGATCACCGTGTCGGGCGATGGCTCGATCATGATGAACATTCACGAGCTGGCCACTCTGCGTCGCTATCGCCTGCCGCTGAAGATCGTGCTGCTGGACAATTCCCAGCTGGGCATGGTCCGCCAATGGCAGCAGCTGTTCTACGACGAGAATTTCTCGGAAGTGGACCTCTTTGACAATCCCGATTTCGCCGCCGTGGCGCGCGCCTTCGGGATCGAGGCCTTCACCCTGGACCAGCGCGAACACGCGCCCGCCGCGATCGAGCGGCTCCTGAACACGAACGGGCCGATCCTGTGCCATGTGCGCATCGACCCGCGTGAGAATGTCTGGCCGCTGGTGCCGCCGGGCAAATCCAATGCTGACATGATGGAGGCCTGATCCATGACAGACCGGATCGAGATCGAATTTCGCCCCAGTGAAGGCGCGATCCTGCGTCTGATCGGGCTCGTAGAGCGTCGCGGCTTCGAGGTGCGCGGCGTCGACCTGCCGCAGATGAACACCCAGTCCGATGCGCGCATGGATCTGATGGTCCAGCCGCGGGATGCCGGTCGCAAGATGAGCACGCTGTGCGCCCAGATCGCCAAGATCTACGGCGTCAGCGCGGTGCGTTCGGCCAGCCTGACCCCAGCTTATGAGGCGGCGTCATGACCCGACCTGCAAACCCTGTCAGAATCTTCGACACCACCTTGCGCGATGGCGAGCAGGCTCCCGGTTTCTCCATGTCAGAGACCGGCAAGCTCAGCGTCGCGCGCGCCCTGCAGGCGTTGAAAGTGGATGTGATCGAGGCCGGCTTCGCCGCCGCCAGCCCGGGTGATTTCCGCGCCGTTGAGCGGATCGCCAATGAGATCGAGGGGCCCGCCATCTGCTCGCTGGCGCGCACGACGCCGGGCGATATCGATGCGGCGGCGCGGGCGCTGAAATCCGCAACCAACAAGCGCATCCACATCTTTCTGGGGACGAGCCCGCTGCATCGCGAGTTCAAGCTGAACATGACCCCCGAAGACGTGCTGACGCGCATCAAGGAGATGACCGAGCTGGCGCGTGAACATTGCGACGATGTGGAGTTCTCCGCCGAGGACGCCATCCGCACCGAGCGGGGCTTCCTGGTCGAAGCGCTCTCCATCGCCGCCGAAGCGGGGGCGACCACACTCAACGTGCCCGACACGGTGGGCTATTCGACGCCGGACGAGATCTACCAGTTGTTCAAGCACCTCAGCGACAAGGTCACCAGAGGGTCGGACGTGATCTTCTCCGCTCATTGTCATGATGATCTGGGCATGGCGGTCGCCAACTCGCTGGCCGCCGTGCGCGGCGGCGCCCGTCAGATCGAGTGCACGGTCAATGGCATAGGCGAACGGGCGGGCAATTGCGCGCTGGAGGACGCCGTCATGGCGATCCGCACCCGCCGGGACGTGTTCAACCTGACGACCGGCATCGACACCCGTCAGATCATGGCGGCGAGCCGGGCCCTGAGCAAGGCGACCAACACCCATCCGCCGCGCAACAAGGCGATCGTGGGGGCGAACGCCTTCGCTCATGAATCCGGCATTCATCAGCATGGCGTGCTGGCGAACCGGGAGACCTACGAGATCATGAAGCCCGAGGATGTGGGGCTGAGCTCCAACCAGATCGTTCTGGGCAAGCACTCGGGAAAACATGCCTTGGCGGCGCGCGCCAAGGCTTTGGGCTGGACGCTGGATGGCGAGCGCCTGCAGACCGCCTTTGAGGCGTTCAAGGCGCTGGCCGACGACATCGGACTGGTGGATTCAGGGCAATTGTCAGCCCTGCTGGAGCGCCTTGAAAGCGGCGCACAAGGAGAGGCTGAATTGTGGACCCTCAAGCGCATTGATATTCGCGCCCCGCTCTCACCCAAGGATCATCCGGTCGCCCGGATCGAGATGGATCATGGCCGCCGCGGCCAGGTGACCGACATTGCGTCCGCGCCGGGCGCGCTGGATGCGGCCTATCGCGCCGTCAGCCAGATCATGGAGATCCCGGCCCGGGTCGAGGACATCGAGATGCAGTATGTCGCCGCGGACCCCAATGAGACCGGAGAGGACGGTCAGGGCGCGGACGTGCTGGTCGATCTGAAAGCCAGCGTGGACGGGGAGGTCTTCTCCGGCCGCGCCCGCGCCCGCGACATCATTCCCGCCTGCGTCTCCGCCTATATCGACGCGCTCAACAATGCCTGCGCCGTCCGTCGACGCCGCAACACAAACGCCCACGCCGCCTAGAGGACGAACACCATGGCCATCAATCAAGTCGACTATATCTGGCGCAATGGCGCGCTTATTCCCTGGGCGGATGCGCAGGTTCACGTGCTGTCGCACGCCCTGCATTACGGCACGTCCTTCTTTGAAGGCATCCGCAGCTATGACACGCCGGCCGGGCCGGCGGTGTTCCGCCTGACCGATCACGTCAAGCGGCTGATCGATTCCGCGCGGATCTATTCCATCGATCTGCCTTACACCGCGCAGGAGCTGGCCGAAGCCTGCAAGCAGGTGCTGCGCGAGAACAAGCTGGGTTCGGCCTATCTGCGGCCGATCAGTTTCATCGGCTATGGCTCCATCGGCGTCGTGCCCGCCCAGGATGCTCCGATCGACACCTATATCGCGGCCTTCCCCTGGGGCGCGTATCTGGGCGAGGACGCCCGGACGAAGGGCGTGGATGTGTGCGTGTCGAGCTGGAACCGCTTGGCGCCCAACACGGCGCCGACCGCGGCCAAGGCCGGCGGCAACTATCTCTCGAGCTATCTGATCAGCCGGGAAGCGAAATCCCGCGGCTATGCGGAGGGCATTGGTCTCGATGTGGACGGGCGCCTGTCCGAAGGCGCGGGTGAGAACCTGTTTCTGGTCAAGGACGGCAAGCTGATGACCCCGCCCGCCAGCTCGTCGATCCTGCAGGGCATTACCCGCGACAGCGTAATCCGTCTCGCCAAGCGCGAAGGCCTGGACGTGGTCGAGCAGACCCTGCCGCGCGAGATGCTGTATCTGTGCGACGAGGCCTTCTTCACCGGCACCGCCGCCGAGGTCACCCCGATCCGCTCCATCGATGACAAGACCACCCGCGCCGCGGGCGCCGGGCCGGTCACCAAGCTGATCATGGACCGTTTTTTCGGTCTGTTCGAAGGCCGCACCCAGGACGACTGGGGCTGGCTGGAGCCCGTCAACGCCCAAGCCCAGGAGACAGGACATGACAACGCCGTCGCCGTCTGAGACGTCCCCGAAAACCCTGTTTGAAAAGGTCTGGGACGCCCATCTCATCCAGCCCGAGACCGATGCCGCCCCGGCGCTGGTCTATATCGACCTGCATCTCATCCATGAGGTGACGAGCCCGCAGGCCTTCACCGCGCTCGAACAGCGTGGCCTGAAGGTACGGCGGCCCGATCGCGTTTATGGCACACTGGATCATTCCACCCCAACAACGCCGCGCGCGCCGGGGTCCAAGCCGATCTACATCAATGCGGCGGCGAAAAAGCAGGTGGAGACGCTGGAAGACAATTGCCGCCGGCATGGCATCCGTCTGGCGGGTTGGGACAGTCCGGAGCGGGGCATCGTCCATGTGATCGGGCCGGAGCTGGGCCTGACCCAGCCGGGCATGACCATTGTCTGCGGCGACAGTCACACCTCCACCCATGGCGCGTTCGGCGCGCTGGCCTTCGGCATCGGCACCACCGAGGTCGGGCATGTGCTGGCGACGCAATCGCTGTTGCAGTCCAAACCCCGGACCATGCGCGTCACCGTGGATGGCCGCCTGCCTCATGGCGTCGGCGGCAAGGATCTGATCCTCGCCATCATCGCCGAGCTGGGCGCGGGCGGCGCCTCCGGCCATGTGATCGAATATGCCGGCGAGGCCATAGAAGCGCTGTCCATGGAAGAGCGGATGACCGTCTGCAACATGTCCATCGAGGCGGGCGCCCGAGCGGGCATGATCGCGCCCGACGCCACCACCTTCGCCTGGCTGGATGGTCGCAAGCACGCGCCCAAGGGCGCGGCCTGGGAAGCGGCGAAAGCGCGGTGGGCCAGCCTCAAATCCGACCCGGACGCCAGGTTCGACGCCGAGGTGCGGCTGGATGGGTCGAAACTCGCCCCCATGGTCACCTGGGGCGACAGCCCGGACATGGCTGCGCCGATCGACGCCTCTGTGCCCCGCGCGCCGGAAGGCCCCGCCGCCGAGGCGCTCAACTATATGGGCTTCAAGGCGGGCGAGGCCCTGATGGGCGAAACCATCGATGCGGTATTCGTCGGCTCGTGCACCAATGCGCGCCTGTCAGACCTGCGTGAGGCGGCGGCTGTCATCGCCGGGCGTCATGTGAAGCCGGGCGTGCGCATGCTGGTCGTGCCGGGATCTGAAGAGGTGAAACGTCAGGCGGAAGCCGAAGGGCTGGACGCCATCTTCCGCACAGCCGGGGCGGAATGGCGCGAGCCGGGTTGCTCCATGTGCATCGCCATGAATGGCGATAGCGGACGTTCAGGCGAGCGTATCGTCTCGACGTCCAATCGCAATTTCGCCGGTCGTCAGGGCCGGGGGGTGCGCACCATCCTGGCGAGCCCGGCGACCGCCGCGGCCTCTGCGATCGCGGGCGCCATCGCCGATCCACGCCGCATTCTGGAGGCGTCCCATGCTCAATGAGCCGATCAAGACCGTCACGGCGCGCAGTTTCGTGATCCGCGACGCCAATGTGGACACCGACCAGATCATCCCCGCGCGCTTTCTGACCACGACCGAGCGCGGCGCGCTGGCCGAGGCGTGCTTTCATGACTGGCGCTTCACCCCGGACGGCGAGCAGACCGATCACCCGCTCAACACTGTGAACCGGGAGGAGCAACGCATTTTGATTGCGGGCGACAATTTCGGCTGCGGCTCCTCGCGCGAGCACGCCCCCTGGGCGCTGCGCGACTTCGGCGTCGAGGCCGTCATCACCTCGCGCGCGGCGGACATCTTCAAGTCCAATGCGCTCAAGAACGGTCTTGTGGTGTGCGAAATCGACGAGGCCGCCCATGCCGCGCTTCTCGACCGGGAGGACCTTGAAATCACCGTGGACGTGGTCAATCAGACCGTGACGGCGGGCAATATCACTGCGAGCTTCAAGCTCGACCCGTTCGCCCGCACCTGCCTGATCGAGGGTGTGGACCCGCTGGGCTACATCCTCAACCAGTCTGACGCCATTGCCCGCTTCGAGCAGGAGACCGCCGCGTGAGCCAGTCCATCCTGATCCTGCCCGGCGACGGCATCGGCCCGGAAGTCGCCAGGGCGGCGCAGGCCTGTCTCGAGGCAGTGGCGCGACTTGAGGGTCTCGACTTCACCTTCTCCGAAGCCGCGTTCGGCGGGGCGGGGATCGAGGCCTGCGGCGAGCCCTTGCCTGAGGAGACCCTGAAAGCGGCGCAAGCGGCTGATGCGATCTTTCTCGGTGCAGTGGGCGGGCCGCAATGGGATGGCGGCGCGAAGCGGCCCGAGCAGGGCCTTCTGGGCTTGCGCAAGGCGCTGGGCCTGTTCGCAAATCTGCGCCCGGTCAAGGTCTTCAAGGGGCTGGAGCATCTCTCCCCTCTGAAAGAGGACCGGGTGGCGGGCGCGGATCTGCTGATCGTGCGCGAGCTGACGGGCGGGATGTATTTTGGCGAGAAGCGCGAAGGCGATGAGGAGGCCTTTGACGGTTGCGCGTATTCCCGCGTGGAGGTCAGCCGCATCGCCGAGATAGCGTTCAAGGCCGCGCAGGGCCGCAAAGGCAAGCTCACCAGCGTGGACAAGGCCAATGTGCTCGCCACCTCCCGGCTCTGGCGCAAGACGGTCAACGATCTGGCGTCGGATTATCCCGATGTGTCGGTGGATCATCTTTATGTGGACGCGGCGGCCATGGCGCTTGTGACCGGGCCGACCCGGTTCGACGTCATCGTCACCGAGAACCTGTTTGGCGATATCCTGTCTGATGAAGCCGCCGTGGTGGCGGGCTCTATCGGGCTTCTGGGCTCGGCGAGCCTCGGCGCGTCGGGACCGGGTCTCTTTGAACCCATCCATGGCAGCGCGCCGGACATTGCCGGTCAGGACAAGGCGAACCCGTCGGGCGCCATCGCCAGTGCGGCCATGCTGCTGCGCTATGGCCTGAACGAGCCCAGAGCCGCCGATCGTCTGGAGGCGGCGCTGGAAGCGGCCTTGCTGCACGAAGAGCGGACGGCGGATCTGGGCGGTGCGGCCAGCGGCTCTGAATTTGCCGAGGCCGTGCTACGGCAGATCGAGAAGACGGCGGCCTCCGCCGCCGCCGAATAGAAGACAGGGTCAGTCGGCTTGGGGGCGGCTGGCCCGCTTCTTGATGAAGTTCCAGTACTTGATCGGGAAAATCCGCTCGAGAATGGCGAGCGTATGGGCGTCCTTGCCCACGAGCACGCGCGGCAGGCGGCGCTCGACGCCGCGCAGGATGATCTCGGCCGCTTCGGGCGGCGGCATGACGAGGCCTTCCTTGGCCATTTTCTTCACAGCCGCCAGTTCCGCCTCGGTCATGTCTTCAGGTTTCTTGGCGTCCTCGGCGATACGGGTGTTGACCCCGCCCGGATGCACGGTCGTCACCCCGATGGACGTACCTTCCAGCTCGTGCATCAGCGCATTCGAGAAGCCGCGCACTGCGAACTTGGCCGAGGAATAGGCGGTCTGGCCCGAGGGCGCGACGATCCCGAAGATCGAGGACACGTTCACCAGCTGCGCCATATCCGCCTGCTTCAGGAGCGGCATGAAGGCGCGGGTCATGCGCACCACGCCATAGAAGTTGATGTTCATCAACCACTCGAAATCATCGTCCTTGACCCGGTCGAACGTGCCGCCGAGCGCCACGCCGGCATTGTTGAAAAGGCCATGCACCGCGCCATGCTCGTGCTCGACCGCCTCCGCGAAGGCTGCGATCTGGTCCTTGTCGGCGACATCGACCTTATGGGTCGTCACCTTGATTTCATTGCTCTTGAGGGCGTCGGCGACCTCTTGCAGTCGCGCTTCATTGATGTCGGCGAGCGCAAGGTTCGCGCCGCGCGCGGCGAGCGCCGCAGCGAGCGCTGCGCCAATGCCGCTGCCGGCGCCGGTGATGACAGCGGTGCGGCCCTTGAAATCGAGATGACGGGTCATGCTCTCCCCCTGAGATTATTGCCGGTTTTGACGTGAACGCTGTTCACTCCGGAGTTTCGCGCAGAGTTTCAGAGTTTTCAGCCCCTGTCCATCGGCGCTTGGGCCGGAGACGATCTTGTCAGTTCATGGAAATGGGAACACACTCGGGAATACACACAAAAATTCTAGGGAGGAGTTTGCATGGTTACGCTGGAGAAAGTCCGCCGCGATGCCCCCTGGGCCTGGATCAAGGGCGCCATTGACGACATGCGGGCCGCACCCTTCCTGTCCATCGGTTATGGCGTTGTCTTCACCGTCATCGGCCTTCTGATCACGGTCGGCCTCTGGTCACTCGGTCAGGGCGCGGTGGTGCCGGTGATGATGGGCGGTTTTGCGCTGGTGGCGCCGGCCTCAGCCATCGGGATCTACCGCATCAGCCAGATGCGCGATCAGGGCCAGACGCCGGGTCTGTGGGATTTCTGGTCGATACCGGCGGGCCGGTTCACTCAGCTGGCGCTGCTGAGCGTGCTGATGCTGGTGTTCTTCCTGACCTGGGCGCGACTGGCGCAGATGATGTTCGCGCTGTTCACCCATGAAGCCGATTTCCGCCTCGACAGCTTCCTGCCCTTCCTGTTCACCGATGTGCAGGGCGTCATGCTGATGGTGATCGGCACGCTGGTCGGCGCGGCTCTGGCGCTCGTGGCGTTCATGGTGTCCGCGCTCTCCTTCCCCATGATGGTGGATCAGGATGTGGATGCGGTGACCGCGGTGGTCGCCTCGATCAAGGCGGTCAAGGAGCAGCCCGAGGTGATGCTGGTCTGGGCCTGGATCATCGCCTTTGCGACCGGGGCGGGTCTTGCGCTGTTCGGGGTCGGCATCGCGATCACCTTCCCGTTGATCGCCCATGCCAGCTGGCGCGCCTACAAGGACTTCAACCCGCGCCCGAAACCGAGCGCCAAGGAAGTCGAGGCGCGTCTGGCCGAGAAGAACCACGCCTGATCCAAGGCTGAAATCCCGGGCGAGCGAGAGCGAGACCCGGGACCTCCTTCAGAATAAAACGCCTTGTCCTCACAGAGACCCCGGCTCCATGGCCGGGGTTTCAGTGTTTTATGAACTAGCGCTCGTCCTCGTCATCCACGATGGGTCCGTCATCATCGATGAGGATGCGTTCGGCGGCGCCGTCGAGATCGTCATACTGACCCGACTTCATCGCCCAGAAGAAGCCGAGCAAACCCATCGCGCCGAGCATGAGGGCGGCGGGGATCAGCCAGAGTAGAGCGGTCATGCGCGCCAGAGCCTCAATGCGTTGGCCATCACCACGAGCGAGCTGGCGGACATGGCGATGGCGGCCACGAGCGGGGTGACCAGACCAAACACCGCCAGCGGTACGGCGATGACGTTGTAGATGTTGGCGAGGGTGAAATTCTCCATCATCCGCGCCTTTGCGGCCCGGGCGATCTCAACCGCGCGGGGCAGGGCGGCCAGCCGGTCGCCCTGAATGACGAGATCGGCCGCCGAGCGTGAAATGTCCGCCGCCGAACCCATGGAGATGGAGACATGGGCCGCCGCCAGCGCCGGGGCGTCATTGATGCCGTCGCCCACCATGATCGGGGCCTCGCCCGCTTCATTCAGAGCGTTGATCCGCGCGATCTTGTCCTGGGGTTTCAGCCCCGCCTGATACCGATCAAGACCGAGCGCATGGGCCGCGGCGGCGACCGGCGCTTCGCGATCGCCCGACAGAAGCTCGACGGGCAGGCCCTGGGCTTTCAGGCCCGTGACGGCCTCGGGCGCGTCCGCCCGCAAACCATCTGAAAAGACAAAACGGACCGGTGTTTCGCCTTCAACCAGAAGCCAGGCTTCCAGAACCGACGGGTCAGGGTCCTGGCCCTGTTTTTCAAGGCCAAGCCAGCTCGCAGAGCCAAACTGGACTACCGCGCCTTCAGCCGTGCCGGTCAGGCCGCCGCCCGCAATTTCCTGAAGATCATCGGCCAGCGGGCCGGGGCCTGCGGCGTCCGCAACCGCGCGAGAGATGGGGTGACGCGAGCCGCGCGCCAGCCGGGCGGCGAGAGTGAGCGCGCGGGGCGAGATGTCGTCGCGATTGATCAGGCTGGGTCGGCCGAGCGTCAGCGTGCCGGTCTTGTCAAACACCACCGATTTCGCTTCTGCGAGCCGCTCCAGCGCGTCGCCGGATTTGACCAGCACGCCCTCGCCATAGAGCCGACCCGAGGCCACCACCTGAACGGCGGGGACCACCAGCGCCAGTGCGCAGGGGCAGGTGATGATGAGCACCGCGATGGCGTTCATCACCGCGTCGTGGACGTTTCCGGTGACGCCGAGCCAGCCGATTAGCGTGACGAGCGCCATGATGAAGACGCCCGGCACATAGGCGCGGGCGGCCTTGTCGGCATAGCGCACATAGCGCGAGCGGCCCTGTTCGCCCGCTTCCACCAGACGCGCGATTTCCGCCAGCAGGGAATCATCGCGGGCGGCGGTGGCCTTCACGGTCAGAGGCGCGTTGAGATTGATCATGCCCGAATAGACCGTGCTCCCCGGCTCCAGCATTTGCGGCTGGGTCTCGCCGGTGACAAGCGCGGCGTCGATCTCGCCACGGCCTTCGATGATGACGCCATCGACCGGCAGGCGGTCGCCCGGTGCAATGCGCAGCAGATCGCCCGGTTTCACGTCACGCGCTGGAATGGCCTTGATCGCGCCATCCGGTTCGATGCGGTGGGCGATGCGGGCCTGAAGCGCGGCGAGGTCGCGGGCCGCCTGACCGGCGCGGGCGCGCAGTCGCACATCCAGAAACCGACCGATCAGCAGGAAGAACAACAGCATGATCGCGGCATCGAAATACGCCGCGCCATGACCGAGCGCCGTCTCATAGATCGACAGGCCGCACGCCAGCAGCACCGCCAGCGAGATCGGCAGGTCCATGTTCACGTTGCGGCTTTTGATGCCCGCAATGGCGTTCTTGAAGAAGGGCCAGCCCGAATAGGCGACGGCGGGCAGGGCGATCAGCCCGGAAATCCAGTGCATCAGGGTGATGGTGGGAAGGCTCATCTCGCCTTCCCCCGCCCAGACCGAGATGGACAGCAGCATCACATTGGCGGAGGCGAAGCCCGCCACGCCGAGGGCGCGCAAGAGGCGCTTCTCTTCATCGGATTTGGGGTCGTCTGCGGTTTCAGGCTGATAGGGCCGGGCGCGATAGCCCAGATGCTCCAGCCGACCCACGATCTCTTCGGCCTTGGCGTCCGCGCCATGAAACTTCACCGCCAGACGTCCGGTTGAGAGGTTCAGGCGGGCGCGCTTGACGCCGTCGAGCTTTTGCAGCCCGTCCTCGATCTTGACGATGCAGGCGGCGCAATGAGCCCCCTCGACGGCAAGATCAATCGCCTTGCCCTCTTCGGTCTCGCGCACAAAGGCGGTGATCTCGTCCCCATGGGCTTGGGCGGGCGAACCCGCCTGCGCAATCGCGGGGCCGAGAACAGGCTCTACTGACGCCACAACTCGCGCTCCAGCACGAACGGCGCGTCCGCGTCTTCCGCTTCGGCATGCAGGGTCCAGTTGCCCTCGGTGACAGCCTCGACCGGGGCGGAATACACGCCCGGGCGCGCCTCATTGAAGGTGAGGGCGTGATCAAGGTCGGTATTGGCCGGATGGCGCAGCGCCCCGGTCAGCGACAAGCCCATGACGGGCTGGTCGTCCGCATCAGTGACGCGGATCAGCACCCGGTCGTCCGCCAGATTGACCGCGGCTGTCCAGCCGAGCGCCGCCTGGGCGCGCCGCTGGGCGATGACGTCATTGTATTCCAGCCCCTGCACATAGGAGCGACGCTGGTCCTCGCCAGGGAAGGATTGCACCGCCAGCGAGATGAAGACCGCATTCACCGCGATGATCGTGGAGAAGAACAGGATCATGCCCGCCAGCACGTGCCAGCCGGTGATGCGGAAGCCGGAAGAGCCCTCTGGGGCGGTATAGTCGGTCATCGGATCTCTCCGGTCTGGAAGGCGGAGCGGGTCTGCGCCGTCTCGCCGGTCTCCATGTCTGTGACGATGAAGCTCAACGGTTCGGAGGGCGCATCCACCGCATCCCGCGGCAAGGTGACGAATACCCGGAAATCCTGCGTCTGGTCGGGGCCGACTTCAAGCTGACGAGATGTCTCATCTGCGCCCAGAACCCGGAGCTGCATGGCGGGGTCGCCCTCGATGGTCAGCTCATAGGTGCGCGTCTCGCCGGTCTTGTTCAGGATCGTGAGCGTATAGCCGTTGCGCACCGAGCCGTCAGACAGGCGCACATAGTTCGGGCTGCGGTCGCGATAGGCGTTGAGATCGAGAACCGCCCGGTTCATGAGGCTGAACATCATCAGCCCGCCGACCGCCGCGATCAGCACGGCATAGAGGATGGTGCGCGGGCGGAGGAACCGGTAGCGCGGCTTGAGATCCTGGGCGCGGCGATCGACATTGTCCTGGCTGTCATAGGCGATCAGCCCCTTGGGGCGACCGATCTTGGCCATGATGTCGTCGCAGGCGTCGATGCACAGCGCGCAGTTGATGCATTCCAGCTGGTCGCCGTCGCGAATGTCGATGCCCATCGGGCAGGCGGCGACGCAGGCCTTGCAGTCGATGCAGTCGCCGCGGCCTTCCCAGCTTTCGCCCTTCTTGTGCCGGCCGCGCGGCTCGCCGCGATCGACGCGATAGGTCACGCTCAGCGCTTCCTTGTCGATCAGCGCGCCCTGGATGCGCGGCCAGGGGCACATATAGGTGCAGACCTGCTCGCGCATGGTGCCGGCGAGCACATAGGTGGTGAAGGTCAGCACGCCGAAGAAGATATAGCTTGTCAGCGCGGCCTGGCCGGTGACGAAATTGTTCACGACCGCGAAGGCGTCGTGGAAATAGAGGATCCAGGCGCCGCCCGTGGCCGCCGCGATCAGCAGCCAGACCGCATGCTTGCCGATCTTGCGCCAAGCCTTGTTGAAGCTCCACTCCGCGCGATCGAGCATGATGCGCTTGTTGCGGTCGCCCTCGAACATCCGCTCGACGGCGATGAAGAGGTCGGTCCAGACGGTCTGGGGGCAGGCATAGCCGCACCAGACCCGGCCGAAGAGCGAGGTCACCAGGAACAGCGCCAGCGCCGAGACGATCAGAAGCCCGGTGATGTAATAGACTTCCTGGGGCCAGATCTCGATGAAGAAGAAATAGAAGCGGGCATTGGCGAAATCCACGAGGACCGCCTGGTCGGGCGCGCCCGCGCCGCGGTCCCAGCGCAGGAAGGGCAGGATGTAGTAGACGCCCAGGGCCAGCGCCATGAAGACCCATTTGCCCAGACGGAACTTGCCGTGGACTAGCTTGGGATAGATGGGTTCGCGCTTCTTGTAGAGTTCGCGCGAATGGGCGGCGTTGACCGCAACGGCGTCATGGGCTTCCACGCCGTCCGCCGCCTGTTCCCGCGCTTGGGGACGATTCTTGATCAGGTTCATGGTCTTCTCCGGCCTCCGGCCGCGTAGTCAGACAAGTGCGCCATCCGGCTCGCCCCAGAGAACCAGATGGCGCTTGATCGTCGGACCCGTGCGGGCGAGGCGTTCCTAGCGCCCCGCCTCCCGGGCGTTGATCACGTCCGCCGCACTGGCTTCAGTGATCGTTTCGCTTTCACCGCCGCCCAGCAAGTAAACGTAAGCGGCGAGGGCGGTGATGACTTCCTCATCCAGACGCCCTTCCCAGGCCGGCATCATGCCATAGGGGCCCCGCCAGATCGTGTTGTAGATCTGGTCGCGCGTGCCGCCGTACAGCCATTCCTGGTCGGTCAGGTTGGGCGCGCCCTGCGTGCGGTCGCCCATGCCGTTCGCGCCATGACAGGCCGAACACTGGAAATCGAAAATCTCGGCCCCGGTGGTCTGACCGGCCTCGGTGGGCTCGATCATGTCAGACAGGGTCATGACGTAATCGGTGACCGCAGAGATTTCCTCACGAGACAGAAGCTCGTCGCGGCCATAGGACGGCATTTGCGAGAAGCGGGTATCGGGATTGCTCTCCCAGCGGATGCCCACATGCAGGGTGTGCCGGATCTCGTCGAACGACCCGCCCCACAGCCAGACATCATCATTGAGGTTCGGGTAGCCGATGGCGCCCTGACCGCCTGCGCCATGACAAGTGGCGCAGTTATCGCCAAAGGCCGAGGATCCCGCCGCGAGCGCGAAGCTCAGAAGGTCCGCATCCGCCTCGATGGCGCTGATGCCGCCCGTGTTCGCCGCCTCGGTGAGGCGGGTGAACATGGGCGCGCGGCTGGCTTCGAGTTCGGCGACGGCGGCGGCCACATTGGCCCGTTCGGAGTGATCGCGCAGGCCGCGGGTGTGGCCGTCCATGCCGGGCAGGGCGGGCCAGGCCGGCATGAAGACCCAGTAGATCACCGACCAGACGATGGAGGCGTAGAACACCCACACCCACCAGCGCGGCAGCGGGTTGTCCAGCTCCTTGATGCCATCCCATTCATGGCCCGTAGTGTCCACGCCGCTATAGGCGTCGACGTCTTTCTTGTGCTCGTCAGCCATGATTGTCCTCCGTGGCCGAGGCGGCGGCGGGGCGTGCGTCGTCTTCGAGCGGCACGCGCGCGGCGTCGTCAAACTTGTCCTGGTTTTTCGGCCAGAGGGCGTAGACCAGCACGCCGGCGAAGAGCGCGACGAAGCCGATCAGCCCCCAGGTCTGTGCGAAGCTTGAAAGCATCTCGTACATGGCGGCCTACCTCAGATTCTCGTCGGCGTCGGCTTCATAGGTGGAGAAGTCCACCATGGTGCCGAGCACCTGCAGATACGCGATCAGGGCGTCGAGTTCGGAGATCATCTCCGGATTGCCGTCGAAATCGCGGACCGGCGCGCCCGGATACCGGGCCAGGAAGGCGTCATAGCTGGCCGAGAACGGATCGAGCTGGGCCTCCAGATCGGCTTCCGCGTTCTCGATCATCTCGTCGGTATAGGGCACGCCCAGCCGGCGCAGGGCCCGCAGGCGGCCTTCCACCACTTCGGTTTCAAGACGCGTGGTTTCCAGGAACGCATAAGGCGGCATGATGGATTCAGGCACCACCGAGCGCGGGTCGCGCATGTGGTCGCGGTGCCATTCGTCCGAGTACTTGTTGCCCACGCGGGCCAGATCCGGCCCGGTGCGCTTGGAGCCCCACTGGAAGGGGTGGTCGTACATGCTCTCGGCCGCCAGCGAATAGTGGCCATAGCGCTCCACCTCGTCGCGCAGCGGGCGCACCATCTGGGAGTGGCAATTGTAGCAGCCTTCCCGGATGTAGATGTCGCGGCCCATCAGCGCGAGCGGGGAGTAGGGGCGCACGCCCTCCACTTCCTCGATGGTCTCGTCGAGATAGAAGAGCGGAGCGATTTCCACCAGGCCGCCGATGGAGACGACAGCCAGGACGCCCACGGTGAGCACCAGCGAGTTCTGCTCGAGAACCTTCTTGTGCCAGCCCCAGATCGGATTTTGTTTTTTCGCCATATCCGCCTCCCTATTCGGCCGGTTGGATAGCGGCGGACTGCGGGTTCACCGCGTCCTCGGTATCGGCGACGTCGCCCTTGATGGTCTTGTAGACATTCCAGGCCATCAGAAGCGCGCCAGTGAGGTACATCAGGCCGCCCAGAGCGCGGATGATGTAGGAGGGATGCATGGCCTCGACCGTCTGGACGAAGGAGTATTCCAGGAAGCCCAGCGAGTCGTAGGAGCGCCACATCAGACCCTGCATGATGCCCGACACCCACATGGAGGTGATGTACAGGAGGATGCCCAGGGTCGCGATCCAGAAGTGCCATTCGATGAGGGCGCGCGAGAACATGCCCTTGCGCTTCCACAGCCAGGGAACAAGGCAGTAGATCGCGCCGAAGGAGATGAATCCCACCCAGCCCAGAGCGCCCGAATGCACGTGGCCAATGGTCCAGTCGGTATAGTGCGACAGCGAGTTCACCGCGCGGACCGACATGACCGGGCCTTCAAAGGTCGACATGCCGTAGAAGGCCACCGAGACGACCAGCATGCGGATCACCGGGTCGGTGCGCAGCTTGTCCCAGGCCCCCGACAGGGTCATCAGGCCGTTGATCATCCCGCCCCAGGACGGCATCCACAGCATGATCGAGAAGGTCATGCCCAGCGTCTGCGCCCATTCCGGCAGAGCCGTGTAGTGCAGGTGGTGGGGGCCGGCCCAGATGTAGATGAAGATCAGCGCCCAGAAATGGATGATCGACAGGCGGTAGGAATAGACCGGCCGCTCGGCCCGTTTGGGGATGAAGTAGTACATGATCGCCAGGAAGCCGGCGGTCAGGAAGAAGCCCACGGCGTTGTGGCCGTACCACCACTGGGTCAGGGCGTCCTGCACGCCCGAGAATGCGGCGTAGGAGCGCGAGCCCAGGAAGGAGACGGGCATGGCCAGATTGTTGACCACGTGCAGCAGCGCGATGGTCACGATGAAGGCCAGATAGAACCAGTTCGCCACATAGATGTGCGGTTCCTTGCGCTTGGCCAGCGTGCCCAGGAAGACCAGCAGATACGCGACCCAGACGATGGTCAGCCACAGATCGGCGTACCATTCGGGCTCGGCGTATTCCTTGGACTGGGTGATGCCCAGCAGATAGCCCGTGGCCGCGACCACGATGAACAGCTGATAGCCCCAGAACACGAACCAGGGCCATACGCCGCCGGCGAGGCGGGCGCGGGTGGTGCGCTGGACCACGTAGAAGCTGGTGGCGATCAGCACGTTGCCCCCGAACGCGAAGATCACGGCGCTGGTGTGCACCGGACGCAGACGACCGAAGTTCAGCTGCGGCAGCGCATCCCAGGACAGGAGCGCCGGCCAGGCCAGCTGGCAGGCGATGATCACGCCGACCAGCAGGCCCGCGATCGCCCAGAACATGGACGCGATCACGCCGTACTTGACGATGGTCTCGTTATACTGGGCCGGGTCGCGTTCGACCCCGCCATTGGAATACACGCCCACCATGCCGAACAGGCCCAGCAC
Source organism: Oceanicaulis sp. HTCC2633 (assembly GCF_000152745.1). Lineage (GTDB taxonomy): Bacteria > Pseudomonadota > Alphaproteobacteria > Caulobacterales > Maricaulaceae > Oceanicaulis. Next base: position 1,720,110 of record NZ_CH672428.1, on the reverse strand, counting down.
GAAGCCGGCCCCGATCACCCAGGCGTGAAGTCTCATATTGGCGTCTGCGCCGCTGGCCGCTGCAAACAGCGACCAGAGAGCGCCAAGCAGCAGAATGCCGCCGACAATCATAGCATTGGCGTCTAAGCCGGTTTTGGGTCGTCCCGCGAGCGCGGTCATGTCGCCCCTCCCTGATGAAGGCAATGTCCATGCGTGTCATCGCTGGGAAACGGCGAAGATGAAACTATGGCAATATGCCTCAGCATCATTTCCAGCGCGCGCGCATTAAGGTCCACGATGCTGAGCATGCCTTGTTTTCCTTGGGATTTTCCAGAAAATTCCCTACAAAAATTGTGGATGGCGACACGTTGACACACCCCGGAATGGATGTCGGGCCGCTCTTGGGCGGACGGATGGAAATCGATTTTCTGGCCGGTCTGGTCGCGGGTCTGTCCTCCAGCGCCCATTGTCTGGCCATGTGCGGCGGCATCGCTGCGGTCATCGCGCTGGGCGCAGGCGGCAAGGAGACGAGGGCGGGTTTGCGGGCGTCACGGCTCCTGCAGGCCCAGCTCGCGCGGATTTCGCTCTATCTGGTGCTGGGCGTGATCGCCGGGGCCATTGGCTGGGGATTGCAGGATTCCCGCCCTCCTGCCGCCTTTCAGGATGTGGCGCGCTATCTGTCGGCGCTGGTGCTGGTCGCGGCGGGCTTCTCGGTCATGGAAATCCCCATCTTCGGCGGAGAGGTCGGGCGCCTGGGCGCGCGGCTGGCCGCGCCGATCACCAAGCGCCTGCACCATCTGCATCGCTTCGGGCCAATCGGTCTGGGGCTGGTCTGGGGGCTGATGCCCTGCGCCCTGATCTATCTGATGACCTTCTATGCCGGGCTCACGGGCTCACCGGTGCAAGGCGGGCTCGTGATGCTGGGGTTTGGCCTGGGCACAGTGCCGGCCCTCTTTGCGCTGGGTCTGGGGGCGGGGGCGCTGCAACGCCTCGCCCGCGCGCTCTGGCTCAGGCTTCTGGCGGGCGGCGCGCTCATCGGACTGGCGGTCTGGACGGTGATCTCACACAGCATGTGAGAAAGCGCTTGACCGGATATAAAGATATCCTTATATCCAGATTTGCGCCGATTTGAGCTTCAGCTTGCGGGCGCGGAACAAGTGCGGCTAAAGCGAAGCGTCGAGATTGTTTGGTCCTGACATTCCCCCCGTCGCCTCAGGCACTCTCGACGCACCGCTCTTCCTCAGTTCCGCCCGGAGCCCTCGCTTCGGCGCCGTTGAACACAAAGGAGAGCATCATGACCTATCCGGCCCTGCTGGATCGCCCCGCCTTTTCACCCGCCGCCACGCCGGTCCGCCCCATGCGCGCGATCATGCTGGGTTGCGGCGTGGTTGGCGGCGGCGTGATCGAGCGTCTGCCGGAAGGAATTGAGCTTCTCGGTATTCTCACCCGCACCCCGCGCCCCGAAGGCGTATCCGGCTTCAAGGTCTTCACCGATCCGGACGCAGTATTCGCGCTCAAGCCCGAGCTGGTGATCGAGGCGCTGCCCGGCGGCGCCGAGGCGGAAGCGCTGGTCGAGCGCGCGGTGCGGGAAGGCTGCCATGTGGTCACCGCCAACAAGGATGTGGCCGCCCGTCGTCCTGACCTCGTGCAAGAGACCCAGGCGGCAGGTCGCACCTTCGCCTGCTCGTCCGCTGTCGGCGGTGGCGCGCCGGTGCTGGAAACCGTGACGCGCCTGCGCGAGAGCGGCGTCAAGGTCGGCCGGGTCCGCGGCGTGCTGAACGGCACCTCCAATTTCGTCCTCGACCGTCTGGCGTCCGGCCGCTCCCTCGAGGCGTCCGTAAAGGAAGCGCAGGACGCCGGCTTCGCTGAAGCGGATCCGAGCGCGGATCTCGATGGTCTGGACGCGGCGAACAAGCTGGCGCTGATCGCCCGCGAGGCCTGGGGCGTCGATCTTGATCCGGCCTCCATCCCGACCGCGTCGATCCGCGATCTCTCCGCCCATGTGCTGGACGCGGCGCGCCAGGATGGTCGCCGCATCCGTCAGGTGGGCTGCCTGTCGCGCTCTGTCTCGGGCGTGCGCGCCGAGGTCCGTCTGGAAGCCCTGCCGCTGACCGACCCGCTGGCGCGGGCGCGCGCGGAAGGCAATGTGGTCGTGCTGCTTCCCGAGCGCGGCGCTGAAGTGATCGTGGCGGGCAAGGGCGCTGGGCGTCTGCCGACGGCGGGCAGCCTGATCGGGGATCTCAACCGGCTTCTGAAGGCCCAGCGCTGATGACGGCCCTTGCCTCTTCCTCGCCCGAGCGATGTCGAACCGCCCAATGGCGCGTTCAGGAGTATAGCTGCGGCTTTGAACGCCCCCATGGCGGGGGCTGGTCGGATGTGCGCGGCCGGGTGGTCGGCCCCAATGACGGGGCCGTCACCATCGTTCTGGGCGGCATTTCCGCGGACCGGCGCCTGATCGAGGATGAGGACGGGCCGGGCTGGTGGCCGGGCGTGGCTGAGGTCGGCGGCGCACTGGACCCGACCCGGCGACGGCTTGTGTCCATGGATTTTCTCGATGACGCCGCAGAGCCCTTCCCGACGGTGGATGATCAGGCCGCGGCCGTGTTGATGCTGGCCGATACGGCGGGCATCGAGCGTTTCGCGCTGGTCGGCGCGAGCTATGGCGGCTCGGTCGGGCTGAGCCTTGCGGCCATGGCGCCCGAACGGGTCAGCAGGCTCGATCTTCTGTGCGCCAGTGCAGGCGTGCATCCGATGACCCAGGGCCTGCGCGCCATCCAGCGTGAAATCCTCAAGCTCGCCATCGAGGCCGGGCAGGGCGCGCGCGGCGTGGATATCGCTCGCCGCCTCGCCATGACGACCTATCGCACGCCCGAAGAATTCGCCCGGCGTTTCGGCCCGGAGGGCGAACCGGGCGGGGTGGAAGCCTATCTCTCCGCGCGGGGCGCCGATTATGCGCGCACGGTGACGCCTGAACGCTTCCTGTCGCGCCTCGCCTCCATGGAAGCGGCGAACCCGGACCTTTCCGCGATCACCTGCCCGGTGAACCTGCTGGCCTTCACCTCTGACCGGCTCGTGCCGCTTGAAGAGGTCGAGGCGACACGCGCCGCGCTGACGGGATGCGACTCACGTCTTGTCGTCCATGACAGCCCGTATGGTCATGACGCCTTCCTGAAGGAGGCCGCGCGTGTGAATGCTTTCCTCGAGGGCCGTCATGACTGAGTTTCGCACGCGCGCCGTTCGCGCCGGGATCAATTGCGATCCGGGTCATGGCGCAGTGGTCGCGCCCATACAGGTTTCGAGCGCCTACAGGCGGGCCGATCCGGCCCAGCCCGGCGCGTTTGACTATGCCCGCACTGGCCAACCCGGTCGGGCTGAACTGGCCGCCGCCCTTGCAGCGCTGGAAGGGGCCTCCGGCGCGGTGGTGGCCAGTTCGGGAATGGCGGCGATTGATCTGGTGCTCAATCTCCTGCCCAACGGGGCGCGGATCGTCTGCGCCCATGACTGCTATGGCGGCACGCGGCGCCTGATGGATGCGCGCAGCCAGCAGCGCGGCTTTGTGTTGAGCTATGCCGATTGCACCGACCCTGTGGCGCTGGACGAGGCGCTCTGGAACGGCGCGGATCTCGTCTTCTTCGAGACGCCGTCCAATCCGCGCCTGCGCCTGACCGACCTCAAGTCCGCCTGCGCCAAGGCGAAAGCGGCGGGCGCGATTGCGGTTGTCGACAACACGGTTCTGTCGCCCGCGCTTCAGCGCCCGATTGCGCTGGGCGCGGATCTCGTCGTCAGTTCGTTGACCAAGATCATCAACGGCCATTCGGACATGGTGGGCGGCGTTGTCTGCGCGGCAAATCCTGATCATGTGGAGCAGCTGGGCTGGTGGGCCAATGCGGCGGGCGCCGTGGGCGGGGCGTTTGACGCCTTTCTCGCCATGCGCGGCCTGAGGACCTTGCCGGTCCGGGCGAAGGCGCAGTCGGACGGCGCGCTCGAGATTGCCCGGCGCCTGAATGCCCACCCCAAGGTGGTGCGGGTCGATTATCCCGGGCTCGAGGATCATCCCGGCCACGCCATCGCCAGAGCCCAGCAGGACGGTTACGGCCCGCTCCTGAGTCTCGAGCTTGAGGGCGGGGAAGCGGCGGCGCGCCAGTTCGTCCTCGCGCTGGAGCTTTTCATCCTCGCCCAGTCGCTCGGGGGCGTGGAGAGCCTGTGCGCCATCCCCGCCACCATGACCCATGCCGCCATGACGCCCGAGGCGCGTCAGGAGGCGGGGGTGAGCGATGGTCTGGTGCGTCTGTCGGTCGGGCTCGAGGCTCCGGATGACCTCTGGGCCGATCTCGAACAGGCGCTCGCCGCGCTTTAGCGTGCCTGCGCCTTGACCCTCGCGCGCGCAAGGGGTACCGCCGCATGTTGACTGCACTTGTCTGGTGCAGGGCTTTCTCCGTCAGTGGCATTGTCGCAAGACGCGCCGATATGAAGGCGTGGGGAAGCCGTCAGAAACATGTGAGACGAGGATCGATATGGCCGACGCGACCAAGAGCGACGCCCAGAAGGCTGAAGGCGCGACGGAGCGCCGTTTTCCCGCTGTCCCCGGACCGTCGGAGCTGCCCAAGATCGATGCCGAGATTCTCCAGTTCTGGAAGGCGGACGGCACCTTCCAGGCCTCGATCGACGAGCGCCCGGAAGACGATCAGTTCGTCTTCTATGACGGCCCGCCCTTCGCCAATGGCTTGCCGCACTACGGGCACCTTCTGACCGGCTTCGCCAAGGACGTGATCCCGCGCTTCCAGACCATGAAGGGCAAGCGCGTCGAGCGTCGCTTCGGCTGGGACACGCACGGCCTGCCGGCTGAACTGTCCGCCGAGAAGGACCTTGGCATTTCCGGGCGCAAGGCCGTCCTGGAAATGGGCATCGACAAGTTCAACGCCGCCGCGCGCGCGGGCGTAATGAAATATGCCGGCGAGTGGGAGGACTATGTCACCCGTTCGGCGCGCTGGGTCGATTTCGAGAACGACTACAAGACGCTCGACATCAGCTTCATGGAAAGCGCGCTGTGGGCGTTCAAGCAGCTCTGGGACAAGGGTCTTGTCTACAAGGATTACCGGGTCGTGCCCTATTCCTGGGCCGTGGAATCCCCGCTGTCGAATTTCGAGACCCGTCTCGACAACTCCTACCGCAACCGCACCGACCCCGCCGTCACCATCGGCTTCGAGCTGAAAGAGGGTCAGGGCGAGCTGTCGGGCGCGAAGATCCTGATCTGGACCACCACGCCCTGGACGCTGCCCTCCAACCTCGCCGCCGCCGCCGGCGCGGACATCACCTACGCCATCATGCAGAAGGGCGATGAGCGCTTCATCCTGTCGGTGAACGGGCTTGAGAAGTACAAGAAGCAGCTTGAGGGCGCCGAGCAGATCGGCACGGTGAAGGGCTCTGAGCTGGCGGGCCTGAAATACCACCCGCCGTTCGACTATTTCGTCGGCTGGGAGAACGCCCACCAGATCCTGATCGAGGACTTCGTCGTTGATGAGGACGGCACCGGTATCGTGCACATGGCGCCGGGCTTTGGTGAGGATGACCTGAACGCCTGCCGCAAGGCGGGCATCGCCGTTGTCGTGCCGGTGGATCAGGCGGGCCGCTATACGTCTCAGGTGCCTGATTATGAAGGCATGCTGGTGTTTGACGCCAACAAGCCGATCATCCAGCGCATGAAGGAAGAGGGCAAACTCTTCCGCCATGACACCTATGACCACAACTATCCGCATTGCTGGCGGACGGACGAGCCGCTGATCTACAAAGCGGTCGACAGCTGGTATTTGAAGGTGTCGGACTTCCGCGAGCGGATGGTCGAGCTGAACAAGGAGATCAACTGGTCTCCGGCCCACGTCAAAGATGGCATTTTCGGCAATTGGCTCGCCGGTGCGCAGGACTGGAACATCTCCCGCTCGCGCTTCTGGGGCACGCCGATCCCGGTCTGGGTGTCTGATGATCCGAACTATCCACGCGTCGACGTCTATGGCTCCATCGAGGAGCTGGAGGCGGAGTTCGGCGTCAAGGTCACCGACCTGCACCGCCCCTATATCGACGAACTGACCCGTCCGAACCCGGATGATCCCACCGGCAAGTCCACCATGCGCCGCGTCGAGGACGTGTTCGATGTGTGGTTTGACTCCGGCTCCATGCCGTATTCCCAGGTCCATTACCCGTTCGAGAACAAGGACTGGTTCGAGGCGAACTTCCCGGCGGACTTCATCGTGGAATATGTCGCCCAGACGCGCGGCTGGTTCTACACGCTGATGGTGCTGTCGACGATGCTGTTCGATCGGCCGCCCTTCAAGAACGCGATCTGCCACGGCGTGGTGCTGGATGAGAACCGCCAGAAGCTGTCCAAGCGCCTGCGCAACTATCCCGACCCGATGGAGTTCTTTGACCAGTACGGCTCGGACGTGATGCGCTGGTTCCTGATCTCCTCGCCGGTGCTCACCGGGGGCGACCTGCTGGTGCCCAAGGAGGGCCGCGAGATTGCGAGCGTGCAGCGCGAAGCCATCGCGCCGCTGCTGAACGCCTATTCCTTCTTCTCGCTCTACGCCAATCTCGAGGAGCGCCAGCCGCAGATCATCACCTCGGCGACCGATCCCCTGGATCGCTATATCCTCACCAAGACGGGCGAGCTGGCCAATGCCGTGAACGCGGCGCTCGAAGGCTATGACGTGCCGCGCGCCTGCAAGGAGGCGACGGCCTATTTCGACGCGCTGACCAACTGGTATATCCGCCGCTCCCGCGCCCGCTTCTGGGGCTCCGAAGACGAGGCGGCCAAGAACGCGGCCTTCGATACGCTCTATACGGTCCTTGTGAAGGTGAGCCGAATCCTCGCCCCGCTGCTGCCGATCACGACCGAGAAGGTCTACAAGGCCCTGACCGGCGATCGTTCGGTGCATCTGACCCTCTGGCCGCAAGCGGACGAGTTCCCGCAGGACCATGATCTCGTCCACGCGATGGACCTGGTGCGCGACGCCTGTTCGGCGGCGCTGGCGGTGCGTGAGCGCGCGCGTCTGCGCGTGCGCCTGCCGCTCAAGACCCTGACCATCGTGCATGCGGACAGTGCGGCGCTGGAACCGTTCGCGGACCTGATCCGGGACGAGGTGAATGTGCGCGATGTGGCGACATCCACCGATCTCGACGCCTATGGCAAGGTCGAGCTCAAGCCCGATCCGCGCATCGGCAAGCGCCTCGGGAAGGCCATGAAGGATGTCATGGCGGCCTCGCGTTCGGGTGAGTTTACGCTCAATGAGGACGGCACGGCGACGGTGGCGGGTGAAACCCTCGCCGCCGAAGAGTTCACCATGCGCGTCGTCACCGATGAGGGCTCGGACGCCGAACCCTTCGCCGGCACCGGCGCCATCGTGCTCGACACCTCCGTGGACGCGGATCAGGAACGTGAAGGCCTCGCCCGCGACCTCGTGCGCGCGGTCCAGACCGCCCGCAAGGAGGCGGGTCTGGAAGTGTCTGACCGTATCGCGCTCGGCATTGCCGGCGGCGAGGCTGTGAAGGCGGCGCTCGACGCCCATGGTGACTTCATCAAGGACGAAACCCTCGCTCTCAGCCTTGCGGCTGAAGCGGGCGAGGGCTTTGTCAGCGAGACCGAGATTCAGGGCGATGCCGTGCGCATCTCCGTGGCGAAAGCCGGCTAGGACGAGATTCGATGACCGAACAGACCGCTTACGAGTTCAACGCGCTTGAGAAGAAATGGCGCGCCTACTGGCAGCAGAACCACACCATGAAGACGCCGGACCCCAAGCCCGGCGACAAGACCTTCTACGTGCTCGACATGTTTCCCTACCCGTCCGGGGCGGGTCTGCATGTGGGCCACCCGGTGGGTTATCTGTCCACGGATATTGTCGCGCGCTACAAGCGCATGGCGGGCTACAAGGTGCTGCACCCGATGGGCTGGGACAGCTTCGGCCTGCCGGCGGAGCGCTATGCCATGAAGACCGGGGTGCACCCGCAGGTCTCCACCCAGGACAATATCGCCAACTACAAGCGCCAGATGGATCTTCTGGGCCTGGGGTATGACTGGGATCGCGAGATCCAGACCTCCAGCCCGGACTATTATCACTGGACCCAGTTCATCTTCTCCCGGCTTTATAACGCCTGGTACGATCATGACGCCCAGAAGGCCCGTCCCATGGACGATCTGCCGATCCCGGCCGAGGTCGAGGCGCAGGGCAAGCTTGCGGTTCAGGACTATCAGGACGAGCGTCGGCTTGTGTATTACGAGACCGCGCCGGTGAACTGGTGCGCCGAGCTGGGCACGATCCTCGCCAATGAAGAGGTCTTCGACGGCAAGTCCGAGCAGGGCTATGAGGTGATCCGCGTCCCGCTCAAGCAGGTGAAGATGCGCATCACGGCCTATGCCGAGCGTTTGATCAATGATCTCGACGGTCTCGACTGGCCCGAAGGCATCAAAGATTCCCAGCGCAACTGGATCGGGCGCTCTGAAGGCGTGCAATTGCGCTTCAAGGTTCAGGGCTCCGAGCAGGAAGTCGAAACCTTCACCACCCGCGTCGACACGCTTGGCGGGGTGACCTTCCTCGCTGTTGCGCCCGAGCACGCGCTCGTGGATGTGCTGACCGCGCCCGAACAGAAGGCGGCGGTGGACGCCTATCGTGACGAGGCTGCGCGCAAGTCCGATCTCGATCGCACCAAGGACGCCGAGAAGACTGGCGCGCCCACGGGCAGCTTCGCCATCAACCCGGTGACAGGTCGCGCCGTGCCGATCTACGTCGCCGACTATGTGCTGCCCGACTATGGCACGGGCGCCGTGATGGGCGTTCCGGCCCATGACGAGCGCGATTTCACGTTCGCCAGCAAGTACGGCCTCGACATCGTGCCGGTGATCGATCCGGGCGCGGACGCGCCCGAACGGGAGTCCGTGCTGGCGGGTCAGAAGTGCTGGACCGAGGACGGCGTCATGCTCGCCGCCCCTGATCAGAGCGAGCTTTATCAGGCCGGCGTGCGTTGGCGCGAGGCGCGCGAAGCGGTCGCCGATCATCTGGAAGCGCAGGGCGTCGGCAAGCGCGTCATCAGCTATAATCTGCGTGACTGGATCTTCGCCCGTCAGCGCTATTGGGGCGAGCCGATCCCGATCATCCATTGGGAAGACGGCACCCGCACCACCGTGCCCGAAGACCAGCTGCCGCTGACCTTGCCGCATATCGACACCTACAAGCCGACCGGCCACGGGGAATCCCCGCTGGCGCGCGCCGAGGACTGGGTCGAGGTCATCGATCCCGAAACCGGGATGAAGGGGCGCCGGGACACCAACACCATGCCGCAATGGGCGGGGTCGTGCTGGTATTATCTGCGCTTCAAGGACCCCAGGAATGCACAGGCCATGGTCGACCCCGAGCTCGAGAAAGCCTGGGGCATGGTGGACCTCTATGTGGGCGGCGCCGAGCACGCGACGCTGCACCTTCTCTATGCGCGCTTCTGGCACAAGATCCTGTTTGATCTGGGTCTGGTTTCCACCAGGGAGCCGTTCCAGAAACTGGTGAACCAGGGCCTTCTCACGAGCCACGCCTTCAAGAATGACCGCGGGATCATCCTGCCGGTCGATGAAGTCGTCGAGCGTGAAGACGGGACCTTCGTGCATGAGCCGTCCGGCGATGTGGTCGAGCGGGTCGGCGCGAAAATGTCAAAATCGCTGCACAATGTCGTGACGCCCGATGATGTGGTCGAGCGCTTCGGAGCGGACGCCTTCCGCGTGCACATGATGTTCATGGGCCCGGTCGAGGCGATGCGCGAATGGGAGACCGACAAGGTCGCCAGCGCACTCAAATTCCTGCGTCGCGTCTGGCGTTTCGCCACCGAAGGCCTCGCCAATCCGGCGACCGAAGAGAGCAAGCCGGTCAGCCTGGCGCTGACCAAGCTTGTGCTCGCGATCACCGAGGATCTGGACAATCTGCGCCTCAATACCGGCATCGCGGAGCTGATGAAGTTCCTCAATGCGGTGGAAGGGCAGCCGGTCACCAAGGCTGTGCTCGATCAGTTCATCACCGTGCTCGCGCCGTTTGCGCCCTTCATGGCCGAAGAGCTGTGGGAGAAGGCCGGTCACAAACCGTCCGTCTTTGATGCCCAATGGCCGACGGCCAACGAAGCCGATCTGGACGCTGCGATCGAGGAGATCGAGGTGGTGATCCAGGAAGGCGGCAAGCGCCGCGACACCATCAAGCTGGCGCCGGATGCGGATGACCAGACCGTGCGCGACGCCTCGCTGGCCCGCCTCGCCGAGATGGGCAAGTCCATCGAAGGCGTGGACATGAAGCGCGTCATCGTGGTGCGCGACAAGAAGTCGGGCCGCGTCAAGCTGGTGAACGTGCCCAAGCTCGATCAGGCTTAAGCGCTGGTCTTTGACTATGTGAAAGCCCCGGCGGTGACGCCGGGGCTTTTTTGATGGGGGTATGGGCCTCCGGATCAAATCCGAAGGCCGAGAGGTTCAAGCTCTATGCTCTCGGTCCTCGGGCTTGACCCGGGGACCCATGTGCGCCTGCGCTACTCCACCTCAAGCGGTTCGCCATCCACCGTGATCTGGGCTTCCATCACGTCTGCGGCGTTCGAGAAGGCCGTGTCGGCGTCTTGCTCGCCATCGAGCACCGCCTGCCCTTCATTCAGCAGCGGCATGTAGAGCATCGAGCCTTCCGCATCATCCTCGGCGGTGAAGCGATCGGCGTGTTCAAGTATGTCGTCCCAGACCGCGCGCACATCGGCCCAATAGTCTTGAGTGCCGTCCCAATAGGTTTGCGCAGCGTGATCACCCTCAAGGTCATAGCGGCGATAGGTGTTGATGCCGTGCTCACGCACCAGCTCGCGCTCCTCGCCATCGCGAAGGACAAGCTTTGAGTTGTCCTGTTCGTGTGTCCAGCCCCACTCGAGGATCGTGTGGCGGTTCACGGCTTCGATCACATCGTAGTCATCGCGCGTGGTGGCGTCGCGGCGCGGCAGGGGGCGCCAGCTGCGCGCCGGCTCCCAGGTGGAGGCTTCGGGCGCATGCTCCCAGCGGGCGATCCCGGCATAGCGCGGGCTGTCATCGACCTGATAGACCGTCTGCGACCAGGCGCGGTGGGACTGATCCGCGCTCAGCGTGTCCATTTCCCAGGCGCCGAAGCCGCGATAGGCCATCAGGCGCTCGGGCTGATACGCCCAGTCCTGACGCCAGTGCTTCACCACGAACGGGTCTTCCAGATCCCCGACCAGCAGCAGGTGCTGGAGAGAGATGAAGTCGCCCTCATCGGCGATCACGTAGACCACTTCGCGCGCCGGGGTGACCTTGGGATCGGCCAGCTCGTATGCGGCGTCAATGGGCAGGAATTCGGTGAAATCGAACGTCACTTCGTATTCGCCCGCCATCGCCAGAATGGCCTGACGGTCCGCTTCGAAGTCGGCCTCATGGTCCGTATGCGCATGCGGGGCGTGCGTTTGCGGTGCTGTCGCCATGCCGGTATGCGCGCCGGTGCTGGCGCATGCGCCCAAGGTGAGCGCGGCGAGGCTGGCGGTGGCGAGCGTCATCAAGCGCAATCTGGTCATCTCAATGTCCCTGTCTGTCTTGCGGTCAGGCTGAACGAAGCGGCCCTGCCGGCGCGGTCCGCTCTGCGAAAACTCATGCCGACTGCATAGTGCGAAAGATTCTCACTTGCAATCTCAAATGACCTGCGCCATTCAGAGAGAAATTGAGAACTATTCGCAATACGGGGCGAGGACATGACTTCCAAATCTGAGAGACTGAACGCACGCATGTTGATGGCGGCGAGCGTTTCGGCGCTGGCGCTGGCCTCGCCGGCCATGGCCGAAACGGAGGCCAGCCAGGGAGAGGAGGCCAGCGATGTGATCGTGGTCACCGCCACCCGCACCCAGCTGACCAATTTTGACTATCCGGGCCTGACCAGCGTCATTTCGCTCGAAGCGCTGGACCAGAACCGTCCCTCCGACCTCATCGAACTTCTCGAAGACATCCCGGCGCTGGAAGTGTCAGGCGGACCGCGCCGGACCGGTCAGACCCTCAGCCTGCGCGGTCTGGGCCGCGAGAATGTGACCTTGCTGATCGATGGCGCGCGGCAGAACTTCAACAGCGCCCATGACGGCGTGCTGTTCCTGGATCCCTCGCTTCTGGGCCGGGTGGAGAGCGTGCGCGGCTCGGCCGCGTCGCTCTATGGATCCGGCGCGGCGGGCGGAGTCGTCGCCTTTGAGACGCTGGAAGCGGATGACTTGCTCGAAGACGGCCAGCGCTATGGCGTGCGCGCTTCGGCGGGCTATCGCTCGGTCAATGAGGAAAGCCGCGGCTCGGTGGCGCTGGTCGGCGATTTCGGCGACCTCGAGGGCGTGGCGGCGGTCAGTCTGCGTCAGTCCGGTGATATCGCGCTGGGCTCCGGTGATGATCTCTCAGCCAGTGACGACATCGTCTCCACCCTGCTGGGCGGGGAATGGGATATGGCCGAGGGGGTCGAGCTGGAGCTCGGCTGGCTGAGCTTCCGCAATGACAGCGTCGAGCCCAATAATGGCCAGGGCGCGGCTGGGGTCGATAGTCTCAACCCGCTGATGAACAAGGATGTCGCCTCTGACAGCCTGCGAGCCACCCTGCGCTTTGATGCGCACAGCCCGCTGATCAATCTTGAGACCACGGTCTATCACAATATCGGCGCTGTGGATGAGGTGGATGCGAGCATAAACCGCCTTGTGGAGCGGGACCTGACCACCACCGGCATTCGAGCGGAGAACCGCGCCGAGTTTGCGCTGGGCGGGCTCGATCTGGCGTTGGTGACGGGCGCGGAATGGTATGAGGACGAGCAGGAAGGCTTTGATTCCGCCACCTCTGACGGGGTGCGGGGCGGCGTGCCGTCCGGCTCCACCCGCTTCACCGGCGTCTGGGCCCAGCTTGAAAGCACGCTCGATCTCGGCGCGGCCGGCGAACTGATCGTCCTTCCGGGCGTGCGCTTTGACCAGTTCGAGAGTGCATCGAGCGCCGCCGATGACAACAAAGACGAGGCCGTCTCTCCCCGCATCGCGGCCACCTGGGCGCCCAATGACAGCATCCGGATATTCGGCAGCTGGTCGGAAGCCTTCCGCGCACCGTCGCTGAACGAGCTTTACCTCAGCGATACCCACTTCTCCTTGCCGCACCCGATCCTGGGCGCGCCGGTCTTCATCACCAACAGCTTCATCGCCAATCCGAACCTGAAGCCGGAAGAGACCGAGACGTTCGAGATCGGCGCCGCCTTCAGTCATGAGGGCCTGTTCACGGCCAATGACCGGCTGGAGATCAAGGGGGCCTGGTTCCAGACCGAGGCTGAGGACCTGATCAATCTCAATGTGGACTTTGCGTTCAATCCGACCTGCTTCGCGCCGCCCTTCATGCCGTGCTCTGCGGGCACGACCTATTCGGAGAACCTCTCCGAAGCCGAGCTCGAGGGGTTCGAGATCGCAGCGGCCTATTCGGTCGGGGCGTTCGAGCTGTCCGGCTCCGTCTTCGAAGTGGATGGCGAGGACAAGGCGACGGGCGACCCGCTGGGCGCGCTGCAGCCGGTCATGGGCTTTGTGAATGCGCGCTACACCTTCGAGCCGCAACGCCTGACCCTGGGCGGTCGCGTGGCGTTCGCGTCCGACTTCGACAAGGTTGCAAGCGCGGCGGAAGAGCGCGACGGCTATGCGGTGCTGGATCTGTATGCCAGCTGGACGCCGATGGCGGACCAGCCCCTGCGCATCAATCTCGGCGTCGATAACGTGTTTGACGAGGATTATGAGCGCGTGTTCGCAGGCGTTTCCGAAGCGGGACGCAGCGTGCGCGTTGATCTGACCTGGACGGGCGCCTGGTAGAGAGGGCCGACGCCTGTCCCCAGGGGCGCGTCCGGACGCGGGCGCGCCCTTTTCTTTGCGTTCTCCTTGCCCTGGCGGGGGTGTCGGAACACATTAGCGCCAGGGATGAGGGAGGCTTCCATGATCAGACATCTGCGCACACTGGTCGCGATTGGCGTGCTTTCGGGGCTGGGCGCATGCTCCAGCGTCCCGGAACCGCCCGAGCCGCTCGCCGCGACTGAACGCACGATCAGCCAGGGGGAAATTGTCGGCTTCGCGGCGGACAATGCCGCCCAGGTCTGGCTTGGCCTGCCCTATGCGGCGTCAACTGCGGGGGTGAATCGCTGGCGCGCGCCGCAGCCGGCGGCCCGATTCACAGAGCGCTTTGAAGCCCTGACGCATTCCGAGCCCTGTCCGCAGATCATCAACCGGTTGAGCACACGCACGACCGGCCGCGATGAGGGCGATCTGTACGGCAGCGAAGACTGTCTGAAGCTTGATGTCTACGCGCCCAACGGGGCCGGACCGGATAACGCGGACCGGCCGGTTATGGTCTGGATCCATGGCGGCTCGAACACCTGGGGTTTCGCCAGCCAGTATGACGGCTCAAAGCTCGCCCAGGAGCAGGATGTGGTCGTGGTGGTGATTCAGTACCGCCTCGGCCCGCTCGGCTTTTTCGCACATCCGCAGATTGACGAGGGCGAAGGCGCGAACTTCGCCCTGCTGGACCATGTCGCGGCGCTGCAATGGGTGGCGGAGGAAATCGGCCAGTTCGGCGGTGATCCCGACAATGTGACGATCTTCGGCGAGAGCGCGGGCGGGCAGAATGTCGCCGCCTTGCTGGCCTCGCCGCTCGCGTCCGGTCTTTATCATCGGGCAGTCGTGCAATCGGGCTTCTTTGATTCAACGCCGCTGAACGAAGCGCAAGAGGGAACCGAGAACAGCGCCATACCGGCGGCAGAGCGCATGCTGAGCGGTGAGGCGACGGCGTATGCCTTGCGGAACGCCCCGCTTCAGGCGGTTTTTGACGCCTACAATCTGGGCGATGCCCGGGCGGAACTGCCGCGCGTGATCGCAGATGGCGTGACCTTGCCGCGCGAGGGGCTGGCGAGCACGCTGGATGATACGGAGACCTTCAACGCCGTGCCGATCATTTCAGGCGTGAACCGGGACGAGATGAAGCTCTTCAACGCCCTGAACCCGGAGCTGACCCGTCAGCGGTTCGGCGTCCTTATCTCGATCCGTGATCCCCATCTGTATGAGCGCCGCGCCTATTATCAGTCCCGGCTGTGGCGGATCCTGGCGATTGATCAGCCTTTCGCGCGCATGCGCGCAGCGGGTCATGAACCGCTCTGGGCGTACCGGTTTGACTGGGATGACGGGGGCGGATTCCTGACCATGGACCTGTCGGAATTGTTCGGTGCAGCGCACGCCATGGAAATTCCCTTCGTCTTCAACCATTTCGATTTCTTCGGTCCCCTCGACCGGTTTCTGTTCCATCGCGAAAACGCCGACAGCCGTGCGGAGCTGGCGGCGGAAATGGGCGCCTACTGGACCGAGTTCGCCCGGACCGGAGATCCGGGCGCGGGCTGGCCGGCCTGGACGGAGGACGGCGTGCTGAAACGCTTTGATGCGCCCACATCAGGACTGCTGGAAGGAACCGACAGCGTGGAGCGCCTGCTCGAGGACCTGGCGAGTGATCCGACGCTTGATTCAGCGGACACCTGCCATATCGCAGAGGCCCTGGTGAACTGGCGGGATGAACTGGAAGCCCGCATCCGGGCGCGCACCGGATGTGAGGTGTAGGGCGTTTCCTCTTGCAGGCATGAAGTGAACAGTGTTCACTTACTTCCAGAGCGAGCGGCCAAGCCGCCGGGGAGGAAGACATGTCTGCAAACGTTTCAGCGCCCGTCGAGGCGGATCTTGATGTGCTCATTGTCGGCGCCGGTCTCTCCGGCGTGGGCGCGGCCTGGCACTTGCAGCATCGCTGCCCGGACCAGTCCTATCTGATCCTGGAATCGCGCGAGAGCCTGGGGGGCACCTGGGACCTCTTCCGCTATCCCGGCATCCGCTCTGACAGCGACATGTACACCTTCGGCTATGCCTTCCGGCCCTGGACGGACGGCAAGGTGTTCGCGGACGGTCCCTCCATTCGAAATTATGTCAACGACACCGCCGAAGAAGCGGGCATCGCTCCCATTATCCGCTATCAGCACAAGGTGGTGGGCGCGCACTGGAGCACCGAAGACGCCCGCTGGACGGTGGAGGTCGCCGTCGGCGAGAGCGGCGCCATCAAGCGCTATACCGCCAAATTCGTCTTCCTGTGCTCGGGCTATTATCGCTATGACCGCGGTTACATGCCGGACTTTCCGGGCATGGCGGACTTCAAGGGCGATGTCATCCATCCCCAACACTGGCCCGAAGGCTATGATTACACTGGCAAACGCGTGGTGGTGATCGGATCGGGCGCAACGGCGGTGACGCTGGTGCCGGCGATGTCGGACACGGCGAGACATGTCACCATGCTGCAGCGTTCGCCCACCTATATCGCGGCGCGACCATCCGTGGACAAGACCGCGGATTTCCTGCGCAAGGTCCTGCCCGCCAAGACCGCTTATGGCCTGACGCGGATCAAGAATGTCCTGCAGGCGATCCTGATCTTCCAGATGTCGCGGCGCTGGCCGGACTTTGTGAAGAAGGGCGTGCTCAAGGCCATTCAGGAGCAGCTGGGCGAAGACTTTGACGTTGAGAAGCATTTCTCGCCCAGCTATCGGCCCTGGGATCAACGCTTCTGCCTAGCCCCCGAAGGCGATTTCTTTGACGTCCTGAAGTCGGGCGAAGCCTCGATCGTCACCGACCAGATCGAGCGCTTCACTGAGAACGGCATCCTTCTGAAATCGGGCGAGACGCTGGAAGCGGATCTCATCATTCCTGCAACGGGGCTTGAGATGCAGGTGGGCGGCGGCATGGATATAAGCGTGGACGGGCAGCCCTTCGTGGCGCCCGACCATGTCACCTATCGCGGCATGATGCTGTCGGACGTCCCCAATCTGGCGCTGGCCTTCGGCTACACCAACGCGTCCTGGACGTTGAAAGTGGACCTGACGGCCGAGCGGGTCTGCCGCCTGATCAATCACATGAAGGCGCGCAATCTCGATTATGTGGTGCCGACCCCGCCTGAGGGTCTGGAAACCCTGCCCTTGCTCGATTTCTCTTCGGGTTATGTCCAGCGGGCCCTGCCCACGCTGCCGCGACAGGGAGCGACGCCGCCCTGGCGCACCTATCAGAACTATCTGCAGGACATGTTCGCCATCCGGTATGGCAAGCTCGAGGACGGCCATGTGCGCTTCGGCACCGCTGGCGATCAGGTCTTCCGCGCGGGCGCCCCGCTGACAGAGGCGGCGGAGTAGGGCTTGGCCTCCCGCCCGTCTTGAGACAAGCTGAAGTTCTTAAGGATAGGGAGCGCCCGCAAGGGCGCCGAGGGAGGACGTCATGGGTTGGGCGCTGTCCATCAACAAAGCCGATATTTCCGACGCCAGGCTGGTGAGGGCCGAGCCGCAGACGCTGGCTGACGGGCAAGCCCGATTTGCGATCCGGCGCTTCGCGTTGACCGCCAACAACATCACCTATGCCGCATTCGGGGCCGCCATGCGCTATTGGGATTTCTACCCGGCCGAGGACGGCTCGGGTCGACTTCCGGTCTGGGGCTTCGCCGAAGTGGTCGAGAGCCGGGCCCCGGGTCTGGAGGCGGGCGAGCGGGTCTATGGCTACTGGCCGGCGGCGGATGAGGCGGTGCTCACCGTGGATGGGGTCAAGCCGGGGTCTTTCCTCGAGGTCTCGCCCCATCGCGCCGAGCTGGCGGGCGCCTATAACCGCTATGTGCGCTGCCAGGCCGATCCGGGCTATGCGCCCGAGCGTGAAGCCGCCCAGATGGTGCTGCAGCCGCTCTTCATCACCTCCTTCCTGATCGATCTTCACTTGCGCGATCATGATTTCATGGGCGCGAGCCAGATCACGCTCACCAGCGCGTCCTCCAAGACCGCGCTGGCGCTGGCGCATCTGCTGCACGCCAATCCGCCCGAGGGCGTGAAAATCGAGGCGCTGACCTCGGCCCGTAACGCCGGTTTCGTCAAATCCACCGGCTATTACGATGTCATCAGCACTTATGACGAGATAAACGGCTTCAAGCCCGAACCGCGCCGCCTGATCGTGGACTTTGCAGGCGATTCCAAGGTGAACAAGGCCATTCACGAGACGCTGGGCGATGATCTCGTCGGCAATATCCGCGTGGGCGGCGCCCATTGGGAGAACTCCGCCCCGCCCGGCGTCATGCCTGGGCCCAAGCCGGTCTTCTTCTTTGCGCCCGATCATGTGCGCGACCGGATGAAGGCCTGGGGGAGCGAAGAGTTCGGCCGCCGTTATGGCGCAGCGTGGATGAGCTTTGTGGAAGCGGGCCAGACACTCTTCAGCGAAGAGGAATTTGTCGGCGGCGAAGGCGCGCTCAAGGCCTATGACAAGCTGATTGCTGGCAATTTTGACGCTGCGAGCGCCATGACGGTGAAGGCGGGATAAGAAGCCTGAATTCCCGGGCGAGCGTAGCGAAGACCCGGGACCTCCAAGAGCGCCTTATCCTGATCGAGGCCCCGGCTCTGCGCTTCGCTTGGCCGGGGTTTCAATATTTGAAGGGGCCTAGCTCCCCTCGATCTCCTCGCGGAGCATTTCAAGCTCGAGCCAGCGCTCTTCCTTGGCGGCCTTGTCGTCGGTCAGGCGCGCATGCTCTTTCGTGGCGGCATTGAAGCGCTCGGGGTTCTTGGTGAAGAGCGTCGAATCCGCCAGCTCGGTTTCGAGCTTGGCCAGCGTCGCCTCGATCTTTTCAATCTCGCCGGGCAGGGTTTCCAGCGCGTGCTTGTCCTTGAAGCTGAGCTTGCCGGCGGATTTGTTCTTCGGCTTCTCGCCCTTGGATTTGCCCGCGGTCTTCTCGGCCTTCTCGGCCGCCTTTCGGGCTTTCACGCCTTCGCCGCGCTGGGCGACCATATCCGAATACCCGCCCGCATAGACGCGCCAGACCCCGTCCTCTTCCCAGGCGATGGTGGCGGTGGCGGTGCGGTCGATGAAATCCCGGTCGTGGCTCACCAGAAGCGCCGTGCCGTTATAGTCCGAGATCAGCTCTTCCAGGAGATCCAGCGTTTCAAGATCAAGATCGTTGGTCGGCTCGTCGAGCACCAGAAGGTTGGACGGCAAAGCTAGCGCCCGCGCCAGCATCAATCGCGCTCGTTCCCCGCCCGAAAGGGCATGGACCGGCGTGCGCGCCTGTTCGGGGCTGAACAGGAAGTCCTTCATATAGGCCTGGACGTGCTTGACGGTTCCGGCGACCTCGATGCGCTCCCCGCCACCGGGCGCGATGGCTTCGACAACGGTCCAGTCGGGCTTCAGCGCGGCGCGGCGCTGATCGAGGCTCGCGATTTCCAGATTTGTGCCCAGCTTGACCGTGCCCGCATCCGGTTCGATCTGGCCGGTCAGCACCTTGATCATCGTGGTCTTGCCCGCGCCATTGGGGCCGACCAGCGCGATCCGGTCGCCGCGGGCGATCTTGATGGAAAGATCGGAAAAGATCGGGCGACCGTCATAACTCTTGGAGATGCGATCCGCCTCGATGACGCTCTTGCCGGACCGGTCCGCCTCGCTGACCGACAGGCTGGCCGCGCCTTGCGGGCCGCGCCAGTTCTTCAGGTCCGACTTCATCGCCTGCAGTTCGCCGACGCGGCGCACATTGCGTTTGCGGCGCGCCGTCACGCCATAGCGCATCCAGTCTTCCTCGCGCGCGATCTGACGCTCGAGCTTGTGGCGTTCCATTTCCTCGGCCTCGAACACCTCGTCGCGCCAGGCCTCGAAATGCGCAAAGCCGCGATCAAGCCGCCGCGTCTTGCCCCGGTCGATCCACAGGGTCTGACGTGTGAGGTTCTCGAGGAAGCGCCTGTCGTGGCTGATCAGCACCAGCGCGCCGCGATGGCTGTTGAGCTCGCTTTCCAGCCATTCAATCGCCGGAAGGTCGAGATGGTTGGTCGGTTCATCCAGCAGCAGGATGTCGGGCTGGGGCGCGAGCGTCCGCGCCAGCGCCGCCCGGCGGGCCTCGCCGCCTGACAGGGTCGCCGGGTCGGCTTCGGCATCAAGACCCAGATGCTCAGCAAGATAGTCGGCGCGATAGGCGTCGTCGCCCGGGGCGAGCCCGTCGCGGATATAGGCGATGACGCTGTCATAGCCGGTCAGGTCCGGCTCCTGGGGCAGATAACGCAGGGTGGAGCCGGGATGCACGAAGCGCTCGCCGCCATCCGCCTCGATGATCCCGGCCGCGATCTTCAGGAAAGAGGATTTGCCCGATCCGTTCCGCCCCACGAGGCCGATGCGTTCGTTCTCGCGCACGATGAGATCGGCGCCGGTGAGCAGCGGGGTCGCCCCAAAGGTGAGGTGTGTATCGGTCAGGGTCAGGAGCGGTGCAGACATGGCTTAGCCGTTAGCCGAGCGTCGGGGCGCTGTCACCCTTCCAGATCATGGGGCTGGCGAAATCCGCGGCAAATCCGGTGAAGCCGCTGACAAGAAAAATTCATATAAAAATTTTTCAAATGAGAAAACCTATAAGAAAATAACGACAAAGAGGGTTCATTGGATTCAGTTCATGGAATCCGCTATAAGTATTCGCACCGGCAGCAGGGCGAGAAAGAGTCATGAAATCAGAAAATGAGATTCTGAATCGAATTTACAATTTGAGCGGCGATCCTGAAGAAACGCGGGATGCTTACAAGGACTGGGCCGAAAACTATGATGACGATACGGTCGAGGGCATGGGCTATGTCGCGCCTGCCGTCGCCAGCGACAAGCTCCGCGCGCTTCTGCCCGACACCTCCATCCGGATCCTGGACGCAGGTTGTGGCACGGGCCTGGCCGGGGTCGAGCTGAACAAGCGCGGCTATCAGAATGTGGACGGCATGGATCTGTCGCCCGACATGCTTACCGTCGCGCGTCGCAAGGAGGTCTATGACGATCTGCGCGAGGCGGACATGACGGAGACGCTCGACTATCCCGATAACGCTTATGACGCGATCATCTGTGTCGGCGCCTTCACCCACGCCCATGTGGGGCCGAAGGGCTTTGACGAGCTGGTGCGCATCACCCGTCCCGGCGGCGGGATCGTTGCGACCGTCCACGAAGATGTCTGGGATGAAGACAAGTACGCGGACTATCTCAAGAAACTCGAGGCCTCCGGCAAGGCGAAGATCCGCGAGGCGGACGAGGCGGATTACCACGTCCACAAATGCCGGCTTGTGGTGCTGGAGCCCGTCTAGGACCTAGTCCAGCGGCAGAACGGGCGTGCGCTTGACCGTGCCGAAGGCGAAGCTGGTCTCTATGCCGGCGATGCCCGGCACGGGATGCAGGCGCTCGCGCATGAAGCGTTCATAGCCGGACTGGCTGTCGACGACGACCTGCAGCAGATAATCCTCTGCGCCTGAGGTGAGGTGGCATTCCAGCACTTCATCGAGCCGCAGAATGGCTTTCTCGAAGGCGGCGACGGTCGCCGGTGCGTGATTGGCGAGCTTGATCCTGAGAAAGGCCGTAATGGGCAGGCCCGCTTTGTCGCGATCCAGGATCGCCGCATAGCCGGTGATCAGCCCGCTCTCTTCCAGCGCGCGGACCCGTCTCAGACAGGGTGAGGGCGACAGGCCGATCTGGTCGGCCAGGGCCTGATTGGTGATGCGCCCGTCTTGCTGAAGGGCGGTGAGTAGGCGTCGATCCGTGCTGTCCATGGCGCTATTTTAGCAGATCCTGCCAATCTGGATACAGTGAGAGGCTGAAATGGCAAGCCCCTGCTGCGTCGCCGCGCGTATTCTGTCCCGGTCAGTCAGGGAGGACGACGACGTGGACGGATCAGCGCCAATCACTCGCAAACCCGGTTTCTCCACCCGCGCCATTCATGCGGGCTATGAACCGGCCAAAGAAGGGGGCGCGCTGGTCCCTCCGCTCCATCTGTCCTCGACCTTCGCCTTCGAAACGGTCGAGGATGCGGGCGCCGCGTTTTCTGGCGAGCAGCCTGCTCACTTTTACACCCGCATCTCAAACCCGACGCTGGATCTTCTGGAGCGGCGCATCGCCGATCTAGAAGGCGGCGAAGCGGGCGTCAGCTTCGGGTCGGGCATGGGGGCGATCACCTCTGTGCTCTGGAGCCTGCTAGAGCCGGGTGACGAGATCCTGGCGGACAAGACCCTGTATGGCTGCACCTTCGCCTTTCTCAATCACGGGCTGTCGCGCTTCGGGATCAAGGTGCGCCATGTGGACATGAGCGACATCGACGCCGTGATTTCGGCGATGAGCGAGAAGACGCGCGTCGTCTATTTCGAGACCCCCGCCAACCCGACCATGAAGCTCGTCGACATTGCCGCTGTCGCCGCGGTGGCGCGCGCGCATTCCGCCATGTGCGTGGTCGATAACACCTACGCCACGCCGCTCATCACCCGCCCCATTGAGCGCGGCG
The DNA here is from genome assembly GCF_000152745.1 of Oceanicaulis sp. HTCC2633. Lineage (GTDB taxonomy): Bacteria > Pseudomonadota > Alphaproteobacteria > Caulobacterales > Maricaulaceae > Oceanicaulis. Next base: position 1,697,771 of record NZ_CH672428.1, on the reverse strand, counting down.
CGGATGTGGTGGTGCATTCGGCGACGAAATATCTCGGCGGTCATGGAGATCTGGTGGCCGGGATGGCCGTGGGCTCCGCCGAAGTGATGGAACGCGTCCGGCTTTACGGCCTCAAGGACATGACGGGCGCGGCGCTGTCGCCGTTCAACGCCATGCTGATCCTGCGCGGGCTGAAAACCCTGTCCCTGCGGATGGAGCGTCATAGCCAGACCGGCGGCGCCGTGGCCCGCTGGCTCAGCGCTCACCCGCAGGTGCGCGAGGTGGCGTATCCGGGACTCGAGGACGGGCCGCAATACGCGCTCGCCCGTTCTCAGATGCAACATTTCGGCGGCATGATCGCCTTTGAACTCGAAGGCGGGTTCGAGGCGGGCGTGCGCATGATGAACGCCATGAAGCTGGCGCTACGCGCGGTCAGCCTCGGGGATGCGGAAACCCTGATCCAGCACCCGGCCTCCATGACCCATTCCGCCTACAGCGCCGAAGAGCGTGCGCTCTATGGCATTTCAGACGGTCTGGTGCGCCTGTCGGTCGGTCTCGAGGACGCCGATGACATCCTGGGTGATCTGGAACAGGCGTTGATGGCCTAGGGTTTAGTGAAACCCCGGCCAAGCGCAGCGCAGAGCCGGGGCCTCCCTCATGATAGGGCGCTTAACGTGGATGGCGGTCCCGGGTCGTCGCTACGCTCGCCCGGGAATTCTGACGCTATCTACTTCACCACCCGCAGGAACCCGCCAATGCGGTTGAGCGTATCGGTGATTTCGGGAAATTCCTTCGCGCCTTCCGCCGCGATCCCTGCGGGCACGTCATGGGTTTCGGCGATCGCATGCAGCGTCTTGTACGCCGCCACCGTCGCAGGATCGTTCGCCGCAATGTCTTTCGCCAGTGAGGCCACGGCCTCGTCGAGCGCGTCCTTGTCGGCATGGCAGGCGTTGGCGAGGCCCCAGTCAAAGGCGTCCTGGCCCGTGAAGGTCCGCGCGGAATAGGAAATTTCCTTCGCTCGACGCAGGCCCACCGCATCCACCAGCGTCTGGCTCATCCCCCAGGTGGGGCGAATGGCGAACTTGGCGTGGGTGTCTCCGAACTTGGTGTCGGTGGTGGTGTGGATGAAGTCGCAATGCAACGCGAACTCCAGCGCGCCGGTGAAGCAGGCGCCATGCACCTTGGCGATGACGGGTTTGGAGCTGGCGCGCACGGCCTGCATCAGACGGCTCGCCGGTTCGTCAAACACCGAGCCGACCCGGCCCGCCTTCGGCTTGGCGCCGGACAGCACCTTGAGATCCACACCGGAGCTGAAGGCCCGGCCCGCGCCCTCGATGATGAGGACTGAAGGACCGTTTTCGTTCTCGGCGCGATGGAGCGCCTCGATCAGCTCTTCCAGCATGGGCGGGATCAACGCGTTCAGCGCGTCGGGCCGGTTCATGCGGATGGTCAGGACCGCATCGTCGCGCACAGTTTCGATATAGTCGTAAGCCATTGGTCTTCCTGTATCGAAGCGCTGCGTCAGCCTGCCGCGAGAGCGAGAGGACGGCGCGTCGGATCATCCGTTCGAAGCGGCGCGCCTGGGGACAATCCTGGCTGGCCGGGGCGCTTCGCGATTGTCAGGGCGCCACGCTAGCTGTGCTCGCCTTTTGCGTCAGCAAAAAATCGTCTAAGACCAGCCTCCCTTCCGCCTCTCATCCAAGATATCGGTCCGCCCTCATGAAACCGTTTCCGAACAAGTACGACGCCAAAGCTTCCGAAGCCGCCCTTCAGGCCCGCTGGGCCAAGGATGACGCCTTCGTCTGGGATCCGAACGCGCCGGCGGACACCGACTATGTGATCGACACGCCGCCACCGACCGTGTCGGGCGCGCTGCATGTGGGTCACGTCTATTCCTACACCCAGGCCGACATCATGGCCCGCTACATGCGGATGAGCGGTCGCAATGTGCTCTATCCGATCGGCTGGGACGATAACGGCCTGCCGACAGAGCGGCTGGTGGAGAAGGTGAAGAAGGTGCGCGGCGGGACCATGTCGCGCGAGGAATTCGTCGCGCTCTGCAAGGAGGTGATCCCGCCTTACGAGCAGCAATTCCGCGACCTGTTCGGCCGTCTGGCGCTGTCGGTGGACTGGAGCCGGGAATACCAGACCATCTCCGACGAGAGCCGCTCGGTCAGCCAGATGTCCTTCCTGGACCTTTATCACAAGGGCCTGCTGGAGCGTCGCCTGGAGCCGACCCTGTGGGACCCGGCCGACCGCACCGCCATCGCCCAGGCCGAGGTTGAAGAGACCGAGCGCGAAGGCAAGCTCAACTACATTCCCTTCGCCATTGAGGGTGAGGATATCGAGCCGGCGATCATCGCCACCACGCGCCCTGAACTGATCGGCGCCTGCGGCGGCCTGATGATCCACCCCGATCATCCGCGCGCTGGCGAACTGATCGGCAAGCGCGCCATCAGCCCGCTCTACAACGTGCCCGTCGAGATCTATGCCGAGGACACGGTCGATCCTGAAAAGGGCACCGGCATCGTGATGTGCTGTACCTTTGGCGATGTCACCGACATTCAATGGTACCGCACCCACAAGCTGCCCTTGCGCCTCGTCATCGACCAGGCGGGCAAGATGATCGACGAGCTGCCCATCGGCACGGATGACTGGCCGAGCCTCGATGTTGAGAGCGCCAAGGCGACCATGGCGGCGCTGGCGGGCCTGAAAGCCGCCAAGGCCAAGGAAACCATCCTTGAGATGCTCACCGAGCGCGATCTCGTCCTCAAGCAGGAAACCACCCATCAGGTGATCCCGATCGCGGAACGCTCCGGTGCGCCGCTTGAGATCATCGTGACCCCGCAATGGTTCATCCGCACCCTCGATTTCAAGGAACAGATCCTTGAGAAGGGTCGCGAGATCACTTGGCGTCCGGCCTATATGCGCCAGCGTTTTGAAAGCTGGGTCGAGGGTCTGAAATGGGACTGGTCGATCTCGCGCCAGCGCCATTTCGGCGTGCCGCTTCCCGTCTGGTATTCCAAGCGTCTGGGAGAGGAAGGCCAGATCATTGTTCCGTCCAAGGACCAGCTGCCCGTCGACCCGACCACGGACCTGCCCCAAGGCTATGAAGCCCATGAGGTCGAGGGCGAGCGCGATGTGATGGACACCTGGGCGACCTCCTCGGTCAGCCCGCAGCTCAACACCCGCTCGATCAACGAGGACTACGCCCTCGATATCGAATCCCACCGCCGCCAGTTCCCGATGGCGCTGCGTCCGCAGGCGCACGAGATCATTCGCACCTGGGCGTTCTACACCATCGTCAAGGCGCTCCATCACGAGAACACCGTCCCGTGGTCCAATATCGCGATCTCGGGCTGGTGCCTGGCGTCAGACGGGTCGAAGATGTCCAAGTCCAAGGGCAATGTGATCGACCCGATCAAGATGCTGGACGAATACGGCACGGACCCGGTCCGTTACTGGACCGGCACCTCGCGTCTGGGGCAGGACACGGCGCTGTCGCCGAACACCCTCAAACAGGGCAAGCGTCTGGTCACCAAGTTGTGGAACGCCGCCAAGCTCGCCGCGATGAGCCTTGAAGGCGCCCAAAGCCATGGCGTGCTAAACCCGACAACGCCCAAGGGCGACATTGAAAGCGGCGTGATCTCTCATCCGCTTGATCAATGGCTGCTGGGCGAGCTGAGCCAGACCATCGCCAAGGCGACCAAGGCGTTCGAAAATTACGAGTACGCCGCCGCCCAGCGCGAAGTGGAAGACTTCTTCTGGCGCACCTATTGCGACAACTATCTCGAGATCGTCAAACGCCGCACCCGGTTTGAAGGCAAGCCTGAGGGCGAAGAGCTGTCCGCGGTCCATACGCTGTGGCACGCCACCGATGCGCTGATCCGCCTGTTCGCGCCCTTCATTCCCTACGTCACCGATGCGCTTTACGACGTGATGATCGGCGATCGCGAGGGCATGCCGTCCACTGTCCATGCCCGCGGCATGTGGCCGAAGGCCGCCGATCAGGCGCCGGCCGGCGCGTTCGAGAAGGAGGGCGAAGCCTTCGTCCAGATTCTCGCCGCCGCCCGCAAGGTGAAGTCCGAAGCCCAGGTGTCGATGAAGACCGCCGCCAACACGCTGACCATCTCCGGTCAGGGCGCTGGCGCAGTGGCCGAACTGATCGGCGAGACAGCGGAAGACCTCAAGGCCGTCACGAGCGCGGGCGAGATCGTCCGCGCTGAAACCGCACCTGAAGGCGTGGCCTCGGTCGTGTCGCCGGACGAGCGTTTCACGGTCTCCATGGACCTGATCATCGAGGAGAAGAAGGCGGAAGGCTGAACCTTCCCCTTACTCTGAAACCGGCAGGGTGAAGACGAAGCAGGCCCCTTCACCCGCACCGGGCTCGAGCCAGATCTTGCCGCCATGGCGTTCGAGGATCAGGCGCGCCTGCGCCAGACCCAGGGCTGCGCCCGGATAGGTCTCGCGCGGATGCAGACGCTCGAACGGGGTGAAGAGTTTGCCGGCGAGCGCCGGATCAACGCCGATCCCGTCATCACGCACCTCGATCCGGTGGTGGTGGCCTTCACGCTTTGCGTGGATGGCGATCTGCACGCCGGGCCCACGTCGGAATTTCAGGGCATTGTCGATGAGCGCTTCAAGCACTGGCTTGAGCAGCGCCGGGTCCCCGCTCACTACAGGCAGCGAGGCAGCCGTCAGATGCGCCTCGGCCGTCCTGATGAGGTCTGACTGCGCCTCAAGGACCTCCGCCAGAAGCACGTCGAGTGCGACCGTCTCGTGTTTCAGAGGGCGTGTCGCGACCTCGAGATAGGCAAGACAGGCCTGAATGAGGGTGCGCATGCGCTGGGCGGCGTCAGAGATGAAGTCCAGACTCTGGACGCCGTCTGCATCAAGCGCTTCAGCATAGCGCTTTGACAGGAGGCTCGAGAAAGCGAGCATCTTGCGCACAGGTTCCTGCAGATCATGCCCGGCGCTGGCGCCGAAGCGGCGCAGGAATTCGATCTGGCGAGCGCCCGGATCGACGCGTTGCAAACGCAGCAATCTCAGGCCGTCAGCGCCCAGGGGGGCCAGTTCAGCCTGATAGGTCGAACCATCATCCGCCTGCACGGTCAATGACGGGCCGGGCTTGGCTGGCATGGCTGCTTCGCAAAGCCTGGGCAGGTCCGGACAGCGTGAGCGCTCCTGCTCGAACGCAGCATTCCAGCCTGCGATTTCGCTGGTCGCGTTCAGCAGAATGCAGGGGTCCGGCAGCGCATCAAAAAGCGTTTGTGTGGAGAGACCTGAGGGAAAACTGCGAGGCGGCATGTAAGCTCCCGGGTGTGCCCGCCCTGAACAGACGGCGCCGAGCGCGCTGGCGTTGAAGCGCACGATAGCTATTGTGCATGACTTTCCATCGAAGTCTCTGCCTCTGGAGCCATAGTCTTGTCCGCCACCACTGCGCCGATCTTTCAGGTCTCCGATCTCAATGTGCGTTTTGATACGCCGGATGGAGAAGTTCACGCCGTTCGCGGGGTCAATCTGGAAATCTCGCCGGGCGAATGCCTGGCCGTGGTGGGCGAGTCCGGATCCGGCAAGAGCCAGACCTTTCTCGCCGCCATGGGGTTGCTGGCGTCAAACGGCAAGGCGGAAGGCTCGATCAGGTATTCCGGTCAGGAAATCCTGAATCTGCCGCCGTCCAAGCTGAACGCGGTGCGCGGCAAGTCCATGACGATGATCTTCCAGGATCCGCTGACCTCGCTGACGCCGCACATGCGGGTGGGCGCCCAGCTTGAGGAAGTGCTGAAGATCCACACCGATCTGCGCGGCGAGGCGGCCACCAAGCGGTGTCTGGACTGGCTGGAGCGTGTCCGCATTCCTGAAGCGGCGCGTCGCCTGAAGCAGTTCCCGCACGAGCTGTCCGGCGGCATGCGCCAGCGCGTCATGATCGCCATGGCGATGCTGTGTGAGCCTGACCTGCTCATTGCGGACGAGCCGACCACGGCGCTTGATGTGACCGTTCAGGCCCAGGTGCTCGACATCATGGACGAGCTGAAGGCTGAAACCGGCGCCGCCATCGCCCTGATCACGCACGATATGGGCGTTGTGGCGCGCATGGCTGACCGCGTGCAGGTGATGAAGCACGGCGAATACGTGGAAGGCGGCGATGTCTATGACATCTTCCGGTCTCCCAAGCACGAATATACCCAGATGCTTCTGGATGCGATGCCGCGCATTGACCAGCCTGACAAGCCGGGTCACGAAGCCTTGCCGCCGCGTGAAGCGATCGGCGAGGACAAGCCGCTTCTGGTGGCCGATGACGTGAAGGTGCACTTCCCGGTCGTGGTGGGTGGCGGCCTGTTTCCAAAGACCAAGCCGCTGAAGGCCGTCGATGGCGTCAGCTTCGAGCTCAAGGAAGGCGAGACGCTCGGGATCGTGGGCGAATCCGGCTGCGGCAAGTCCACGCTGGCGCGCGCCGTCCTGCGCCTTGTGCCGGCGAGCGCGGGCGCAGTGAGCTGGATCGGCAAGGACCTTCTGTCCATGAAGCCGCGCGCGCTGGAAGAGGTCCGCGAGGATCTGCAGATCGTCTTCCAGGATCCGCTGGCCTCGCTTAATCCGCGCATGACCATCGGCGCATCGATCGCCGAACCCATGCTGACCTTCCGCAAGACCATGTCGTCCAAGGAGCGTGAGGCCGAGGTCAAGGCGATGATGGAGCGGGTCGGGCTCGATCCGAACATGATCAACCGCTATCCGCATGAGCTGTCGGGTGGTCAGAACCAGCGCGTCGGTATTGCCCGCGCCATGATCCTCAAACCGAAGCTGGTGATCTGCGACGAGGCGGTGTCAGCGCTCGACGTGTCCATCCAGGCCCAGATCATCGAACTGCTGATCGGTCTGCAGAAGGATTTCGGCCTGTCGATGATGTTCATCTCACACGACCTGTCCGTGGTGCGCGAAGTGTCCCACCGGGTCATGGTGCTGTATCTGGGCCGCATTGTGGAGCTGGCCGACCGCGAGGCGATCTACACCGATGCGCGCCATCCCTACACCAAGGCGCTGATCAGCGCCGTGCCCATCCCCGATCCCGAGATCGAGAAGACGAGGGAGCGCCTGAAGCTGACGGGGGATCTTCCCAGCCCGCTCGACAGCCGCGCCCAGCTGCGCTTCATGAAGTCCAAGCTGATCGATGATCCCGATGCGGAACAGTACCGGCCGCAATTGCTCGAGGTGTCGCCGGGGCACTGGGTCGCCGAGCATGATCCTATTGATTAACTGGCCGTCTGAGCTGCGCTCGCCAGCCGGTTAAATGGGAATTCATTTGCCTCTGCAGGGTATGTCCTTATTTTCGCCATAGTTGGAGAAATCCGAAAACTGAGGTGAACGATCATGGTCAAGCTCAATTCCCGCATCGCCGCATGCTGCCTGTCGCCGCTCGCTGCGATGATGCTCTGGGCTTGTTCGGATCAGCAGGATGCTGATCCTGGAAATGATCTGGCCGCCGCCTTTGAAAGCGCCAGCTTCCCGCATGAAGCCAGCGATATCGCCGCAGATCCGGCCGTCCGTTACGGCGTGCTCGACAATGGTCTGCGCTACGCCATTCTGGAGAATGACACGCCGACGGGCACGGCCGCTCTGCGCATGGTGTTCGATGTCGGTTCTCTGGCGGAAGAGGAAGACCAGCGCGGTCTGGCCCATTTCATCGAACACATGGCGTTCAACGGAACGACTCACGTGCCCGAGGGCGAGATGGTCGCCCTGCTGGAGCGGTATGGGCTGGCCTTCGGGGCGGATACCAACGCCTTCACGGGACGTGAGGTGGTCGGTTACCAGCTCGACCTTCCGAGCAATTCCGACCAGATGCTGAATGTCGGCCTGTTCCTGATGCGCGAGACCGCATCGGAGCTGACCTTTGACAGCGATGCGATCGATCGCGAGCGCGGGGTCATTCTGGGCGAGGAGCGCTACCGCAACACGCCGATCCGCCGCTTCTTCAACGCCTATTACACCTTCCTCTACCCGGACACGATCATCACCGAGCGCGACTCCATCGGCACGGTCGAGGTGATCGAGAATGCGCCGGCCGAACGCCTGATCGCCTATTACAACGATTACTACACGCCTGAACGCGGCATGCTGGTCGTGGTCGGCGATGTGGACGCCGACATGATTGAGGCGAAGATCCGCGACGGCTTCGACATCAGCCTTGAGGGGCTGGATGTGGAGCATGTGTCGAGCTTCGCCAGCTGGGAGCAACCGACCCCGGCGGCGCCGGATCCCGATATCGGCACGGTGGCGGATCCCCAGGAGCCCGAATTCGGCTTCTTCTATGATCCGGACGTGTTCACGCTCATCACGGTGGACGTGATCGAACCCGGCGCGGCGCCCTATGATACGCAGGAGGCCCGGTTTGAGGACCTGCTGCGTCAGCTGGGTAATGGCATCGTTCAGCGCCGCCTGCAGAGCGACATCAATCGCGGGGCGTCGCCGCTGGTCCAGGCCAGCCTGTCCTATGGCAATGAATTTGATCTGGTGAACAAGGCGGGCCTGTTCGCGGTGTCCAGCCCGGAGCGCTGGCGCGAAGGCGTCGCCACGCTGGAACAGGAGCTGCGCCGCGCCCAGGAATACGGCTTCACCCAAGCCGAGCTCAACGAACAGCTCGCCAATGTGCGCACCAGCCTGCGCAACGCCGTCGACCAGGCGGATACGCGTCAGAGCGGCGATCTGGCTGACGGGCTGTGGTCGAGCTGGATCGAGGGGGAGGTCTTCTCATCCCCGACAGATGTCATGGCGCGCTTCGAAGCGCTTGAGGACCAGATCACGGTGGAAGCGGTGGAAGACGCCTTCAACCGTATCTGGACGGCGTCTCCGCCCAAGGTGATGGTGGCGCTGAACCAGGACGTGACCGATGGCGACGCAGCAGTGCGCGAAGCCTGGCTCGCCTCTTCCGCGGAACCGGTGGACCCTGTCGTGGACGCGGGCGTGGTCGAGTTCGCCTATACTGACTTCGGAACGCCGGGCGAGGTGGTCAGCACCAACCGGATCGAGGATCTGGGCGTGGACCAAGTCGTGTTCGACAATGGCGTCATGCTCAACGTCAAGACCACCGATTTCGAGGACAATGTCATCCGTGTGCGCGTGGATTTCGGCGCCGGCGATCTGACCCCGCAACCGACCGCTGCGGCTGGCACCATTCTGGGCGCCGTGTTTGGCGGCGGCGGTCTTGAAGCCCATGATCGCGATGAGCTGCAACGTCTGCTCGCCGGTCGCTCCGTGGGCTATGGCCTGAATGTGGGCCCGGACAGCTTTGCCTTCGCGAACGCCACCACCCCGACCGATTTCGAGCTGCAGATGCAGGTCCTCGCCGCTTTCATGACCGCGCCGGGCTGGCGTGAAGACGGGCTGAACCAGTTCCGCGCCATCGCCGAGGAAATCCGTCGCGGCCAGAACGCCCAGGCGGTCCAGGTGGCGGTGAACCGGGTGGGACGCATGCTGCGCTCGGGCGATCCGCGCTGGGGCTTCCCCACGGCCGAGGAAGTCAACGCCTTCACGATGGAGCATGCCCGCACCATGCTCGAGCCGGCGCTTCAGAACGCTCCGATCGAGATCACCATTACGGGAGATGTGTCGACTGAACGCGCCATCGAGGTGGTCGCTGAAACTTTCGGCGCGCTGGCGGATCGCGACGAGAGCTGGCCTGCCTATCAAGACAACGCCGCGATCGAATTCCCGGCGCCGACCGAAGAGCCGGTGATCGTGACCTTCAACGGTCAGGATTATCAGGGCATGGCGAATGTCTATTACCCGACCACGGACGGGATCAATGCGCGCGAGCGCCGCGCTTATGACCTTCTGCGCGCGGTCTACAATCTCAAGGCCATTGACCGTTTTCGCGAGCAGGAAGGCGCCACCTACTCCGCCATCGTTTCGAGCCAGCAATCGCGGGTCTCGGAAGGCTATGGCTTCATGTGGGTTGGCCTGGACGTGAATGTCGCCGACATCGACCGGATGTACGACATCGCCGACGAGATCGCGCTGGCCATGGCCAATGGCGATATTTCCGAGGACGAGCTGCGGCGCGCCCGCAACCCGATCATGGAAAGCCTTGAAGAGAATTTCGAGCGCAATCCATTCTGGGTGAACGCCCTGTCGCGGATCCAGACCCATCCCGAGGATCTGGAGCAGATCCGGTCCATCCAGTCCGACTATCGCGACGTGACCGTGGACGAGCTGGTCGCGCTGGCCGAGCAGTCCCTGCGGCCCGATGAAGCCTACCGCGTCACCATCCTGCCGCAGAGCGCCGCGACCGAAGCGGAATAGTCAAAACAGATGCGGTCAGGCGATGCGCCTGGCCGCGTCTGGGCTCTCGACCTTCTGGGCAGTCCTGATACTCTCCCGCCAAAGCGTCCGGACTGTTCGGGCGCTCATGCCCAAGGGGGAGTTCGCATGAACCGTTTTGCGCTGTTGACCACCGCCGCTCTTGTCAGCCTCGGCCTCGCTGCGTGCGGCGCTCCGCAGGCTGAAGAGTCCGACGCCGCTGCGTCCGGCGAACAGGAGCTCAGCGAGACCGAAGCCCAGGTCAACGACATTCTTGAAGCCATGGCGGACACCGCCGAGGCCTCCGAGGAAGAGCGGATTGTCGCTGAAGCGCGTCGTTGCACGGCCGAAGGCGATGCCGGCGAGTATGACCTGCCCGAACGGGGCGAGGATCAGGCGCTCGCTGATTTCAATGCGGCTGTAGGCGAGGCCTACCTTGCCCAGAACGCTCAGAGCGCCTGCGTCTTCACGCTGCCGTCCGGTCTGCAGTTCCGGGTGGACCGCGCCCGTGACGGCGCGTCTCCGGATCCGCGCGGCGAGCTGGTCGAGGTCAATTATGAAGGCACGCTGATCAATGGTGAGGTGTTTGACAGCTCCTATGCCCGGGGTCAGTCCGCCACCTTCCCGTCCAACCGCCTGATCCGCGGCTGGGTCGAGGCTCTGCCACTGATGAATGTGGGCGAGGAATGGACGCTGTTCATCCCGTCCGACCTGGCTTACGGGCCCACCGGCACCCAGGGCGGTCCGATCGGTCCGAACGAGACGCTGATCTTCCGTCTCGAGCTGATCAGCCTGCCCAACCGTCCGATCGACGAGCAATAGGCGCATGCGCACCGCGTCTGACTGGCTGGCCGAGCTGGTGTCTTTTGACACCACCTCGCGCAATTCCAATCTCGCCCTGATCGACCGGGTCGAGTCCTATCTCGCCGAGTTGGGCGCGGAGTGTCATCGCATCGAAAGTCCTGACGGGACGAAAGCCAATCTGCATGCGGTCCTCGGGCCGCATGTGGATGGCGGCGTGGTTCTGTCGGGCCATACCGATGTTGTGCCGGTGGATGGCCAGGACTGGAGCACGGACCCGTTCACCCTGACAGAGCGCGACGGCAAGCTTTACGGGCGTGGCTCGTGCGACATGAAAGGGTTTATCGCCTGCGCGCTGGCCAAGGCGCCGAGTTTTGCAAAGGCCGCGCTGAAACGTCCGGTCCATTTCGCCTTTTCCTATGACGAGGAGATCGGCTGTCTCGGGGCGCCGGACATGATCCGACAGATGGCGGGCCACGCCCCGCGCCCGTCCTGCGTCATCGTGGGCGAGCCCACTGAAATGGCGGTCGTGACCGGCCACAAGGGGCTCTTTTCGGTCCGGGTCGAGGTGACGGGGAAGGAAGCGCATTCCTCGCTGGTGGAGGACGGCGCCTGCGCCGTGACCTACGCCGTGCGCCTCATGAACTGGATGGTTGAGCAATCGGACGCGCTCAAGGCGGCGGCGCCGGCTGACAGTCCGTTCAACCCGCCCTATGGCACGCTGACCATCGGACAGATGGGCGGCGGAACGGCCGCCAATATCCTGGCGAAATCGGCCTGGTTCATATCCCTGATGCGCCCGGCGCCCTGGGATGACGGCCCCGGTCTGGGCCGGAGACTGATGGCAGAGGCGGCCCGGCTCGAGGCGGAGATGCGTCAGTATGCGCCCGAGGCGCGAATAGAGGTCGAAGTCCGCTCCAATGTCCCGCCCTTGCGGCCTGAAGACATGGGGGAGGCGGAAACCCTCGCCCGTGCTCTGACCGGCGATAACAGCCCGCGCGTCGTTGCGTATGGCACCGAGGGCGGACAGTTCCAGGAAGCCGGTTTCTCGACTGTCATCTGTGGCCCTGGCTCGATCACCCAGGCGCACCAGCCTGATGAGTTTGTCGCCATCAGCGAACTCGACGCCTGCATGCGATTTCTCGACAAGCTTGAACAGCGCCTGAGCGCCTAGGTCGGGCTTAGCTTCCGCCCGTGCGGGTGATCGTGCCGTCCTCTGCGATATGGATGCCGCACTCGGTCTTGTCCTGACCGGCCCAGCGACCGGCGCGCGGATCATCGGTCGGATCTTTCACCTGACTGGTGCAGGGCAGGCAGCCGATCGAGGGATACCCCTCCGCCACCATGGGATGGGGCGGCAGGTCATGGGTTTCGAAATAGGCGTTGATCGCGTCGCGAGACCAGTCAAAGAGCGGATTGAGTTTGAGCTTGCCGTCCTGGATCTCGACCCGGGGCAGGGCGGCGCGTTCGCCGCCATGATGGCGCTTGCGACCCGAGATCCAGACCTTGAAGGGGCGCAGGGCGCTGATCAGGGGCAGGGTCTTGCGGATATGGCAGCACAGATCGGGGTTGGTCTTGTGCAGCACGCCGTCCGGATCATCCGCTTTCACGTGATCGGGATTGGGCTGCAAGGTGCGCACGTCGGTCAGGCCCAGTCTTTCAGACAGGGCGTCACGATAGGCCAGGGTCTCGTCAAAGAGCTGCCCCGTGTCCATGAACAGCACGGGGGTATCCGGTTTGGCCTGCGCGACCAGGTGCAGGATCACGGCGCTTTCCGCGCCATAGGATGACACCACGCAGGATTCGCCAGGATAGATGTCGGCCAGCACCCGGCGGACTGCTCCGGCTGCATCGAGGCCTGCAAGCGCCGCATCCAGCGCCTGCGCGCCCGCCTCGAGCGCCAGCCGGTATTCTGATTTCAGCGGAGCCATGGGTCACCTGTCGTCGCTGGGACCAGCGTGAGCATTTGTGTGCGGCGCATCAAGAGCGGGGTGGGACAGGGGCTGAGAAAAAAGGCCGGATGCGAGGATCCGGCCTTTCATCATCTGGCGCGAACCACAGACTAGCGGGTCGCGTTCTGGGCCGCTTCGCGGTCCTTGTTCCAGTAGGAGACCGACTTGACCTTGGAGCGGTCGCAGCGATCGGCATATTTCTTCGCGATCTCGGTCACTTCCTCCATCAGCCCTTCGGCGAGGGTGATGGGCTTCAGGCCCATGGACAGGAAGGTGTCGTTCTCCACGTGAAGCTCGTTCTCATCGGCTTCATTGCGCGGGTTCGGCAGATAGGCGACCTCGGTCTTGGTCATGCCGGCGATCATCTCGGCCAGTTCGCGCACCCGGTGGGTTTCGGTCATCTGGTTCATGATGCGGGTGCGCTCGCCATGCTCGGGCGGGTTCTCGACCGCCAGCTGGATGCAGCGGACCGTGTCCTGGATATGGATGAAGGCGCGGGTCTGACCGCCCGTGCCGTGCACGGTCATCGGGAAGTCGATGGCGGCTTGCATCAGGAAGCGGTTCAGAACGGTGCCATAGTCGCCGTCATAGTCGAACCGGTTGATCAGGCGCTCGTCCTTCTTGGTTTCCTCGGTCTGGGTGCCCCAGACGATGCCCTGGTGAAGGTCGGTGATCTTCACCTTGTCGTTCTTGTTGTAGAAGTGGAAGAACAACTGATCCTGGGTCTTGGTCATGTGATAGATTGAGCCCGGATTGGCCGGATAGAGGATCTCCTGATCCTTCAGGCCTTCCTGGGTCTCCACCTTCACCTTCAGATAGCCCTCGGGGATTTTCATGCCCGCGGTGCCATAGCCGTAGACGCCCATGGTGCCCAGGTGGACGAGGTGAATGTCCAGACCGGTCTCGACGATGGCGGCCAGCACGTCATTGGTGGCGTTGAGGTTGTTGTCGACCGTATAGCGCTTGTGACGGGCGGACTTCATCGAATAGGGCGCGGCGCGCTGTTCGGCGAAGTGGATGATCGCATCAGGTTTTTCTTCAAGGATCAGGTCGACGAGTTCCTGATAGTCCTTGCCGATGGTCAGGTCCCTGAAGCGAATCTCCTTGCCGGAGACCTCTTTCCAGGCCGCCAGACGCTCGCCCATGGGGCGGATCGGCGTCAGGGAGTCCACTTCCAGCTCGATATCGATCTTGCGACGAGACAGATTGTCCACGATTACAACATCATGGCCGCGCGCAGAGAGGTGGAGCGCAGACGGCCAGCCGCAGAAACCGTCACCGCCGAGCACGAGTACTTTCATCTCAATCCCCAAAAGACTGTCCTGACCCTGTCAGAATTTTGAACAGGTTTCTTGCAGTTCGTGCGTTGGGATGCAAGGCCGGGACGCGGTCCCGGCGCCCCCCCGGATATGGACGGACGCGCGGGAAGCGTCTAAACCGCGCGCGACATGTCTCAAGGCCGACAGCGTGCAACCACGCCCGGTCCAGCAAGATCAAAGGAGCAGATCATGGCGCTGCGTGTGGCGATCAACGGGTTTGGCCGGATCGGCCGTCTGGCTCTGCGTGCCCTCATGGAGCACGAGCGGACGGACGAGTTCGAGGTTGTGGCGATCAACAATTCCGGCACCGCCGAAGCCATCGCTCACCTGTTCGCGTTCGACAGCGTGCATGGCCGCTATCGCGGCGAGCTGACCACGGGCGAGGACTGGATGGATCTGGGCTTCGGCAAGATCACCAAGGTCAATGAGCGCGACCCGTCCAAGCTGCCCTGGGCGGCGATGGGCATCGACATTGTTCTTGAATGCACCGGCGCCTTCAACGACAAGGCCAAGGCGATGGCCCATATCGAGGCGGGCGCGAAACGCGTGCTGTGCTCGGCCCCGGCCAAGAACGCCGACAAGACGATCGTCTATGGCGTCAACCATGACCAGCTGACCGCGGAAGACATTGTGGTCTCCAACGCGTCCTGCACCACCAACGGCCTCGCGCCGGTGGCCAAGGTGCTCAATGATGCGGTCGGCATCGAACGCGGTCACATGACCACCATCCACGCCTATACCGGCGACCAGCCGACGCTGGACCGGAACCACAAGGACCTGCACCGCGCCCGCGCGGCGGCCCTGTCCATGATCCCGACCTCCACCGGCGCGGCCAAGGCGGTCGGCCTGGTGCTGCCGGAACTGGCGGGCAAGCTCGATGGCTCAGCGGTGCGCGTGCCGACCCCGAACGTGTCGGTGATCGATCTTGTGTTCACGCCGGGCAAGGCCACCAGCGTTGAAGAGATTGCGAACGCCATCAAGGCGGCCGCCGATGGCCCGCTGAAGGGCGTGCTGGGCTATGACACCGCGCCGCTGGTCTCCATCGACTATAACCATGACAGCCGCTCGTCCGTGGTCGCGCTCGACAAGATCGCCGTGATCGACGAGCGCCTGGTCCGCGTCATGACCTGGTATGACAACGAATGGGGCTTCGCCTGCCGCATGCTCGACACCGCCAAGGCGATGGGCCGCTTCCTCTAAGCCGACTGACCTTCAAGGGACGCCGACAATGATCCGTCGTATCGAAGACGCCGACATCGCTGGGAAACGCGTGCTTGTGCGCGTGGATTTCAATGTACCCATGCAAAACGGGAGCGTCAGCGACGACACCCGGCTGCGTGCGGCCCTGCCCACCATCGAGCATTTGCGCGAGGCGGGGGCGAAAGTGATCCTGATGGCGCATTTCGGCCGTCCCAAGGGCCAGCGCAATCCCGAGATGAGCCTGGCCCCGGTCGCGACCCCGCTGGCGGAGCTGATCGGTCATCCAGTGAAGTTCGTTTCTGATTGCGTAGGCAGCGACCCCAAGGGCGCGATCTCGCTGATGAAGGCGGGCGATGTGCTCTTGCTGGAAAACACCCGCTTTCACGAAGGCGAGGAAAAGAACGATCCCGCGTTCGCCGCACAACTGGCCGAACTGGCGGACGTCTATGTCAATGACGCCTTCTCTGCGGCGCACCGGGCGCATGCCTCCACCGAAGGCGTGGCGCGTCTGCTGCCGGCCTATGCCGGTCTGGCGCTTCAGCGTGAGATCGATCATGTGACCGCTGCGCTCGAGAACCCCAACCGTCCGGTTCTGGCGGTCGTGGGCGGGGCGAAGGTCTCCACCAAGATCGAGCTTCTGAAAAACCTCGTCAAAAAGGTGGACCGCCTGTTCGTGGGCGGCGCCATGGCGAACACCTTCCTGGCGGCGCGCGGCCATGATGTGGGCGGCAGCCTGTACGAGCGCGACCTGATCGACACCGCCAAGGCCATCGAGGACGCGGCGGGCGAGGCGCAATGCCAGATCCTGCTGCCGACGGATGCGGTTGTGGCGAAAGAGTTCAAGGCGCACGCGGATCGCCGTGTCGCCGAGGTGGATGACATCCAGGCGACCGAGATGATCCTTGATTGCGGACCCGAGACTGTGGACCAGCTGGCCGACGCCATCGCCGCGTCGCGCACGCTGGTCTGGAACGGCCCGCTGGGCGCGTTTGAGACGCCGCCCTTTGACACCGCCACCGTGGAAGCGGCGCGCTATGCTGCAAGCCGTTGCAAGGAACACGGACTGACGGCTGTTGCGGGCGGCGGCGATACGGTCGCAGCGCTCAATCAGGCGGGCGTGTCGGACGATTTCACCTTTGTCTCGACCGCAGGCGGGGCGTTCCTGGAATGGCTTGAGGGCAAGGCCCTGCCGGGCGTGGAAGCGCTCAAGGACTAAAGCTTGACCCTTCGCCCGCTCGGGGCGAAACACACTCAATCCGGCGAGGCTCGCCACACTTTCTTTCAAGGGGGACGACGGTCATGGACATCGATCAGCTTAACGAAATCGCGATCCGCATGACGGCGCCGGGCAAGGGCATTCTGGCCGCCGACGAATCCACGCGCACCATCGGCAAGCGCTTTGACGGCATCGGCCTTGAGAACACCGAGGAGAACCGACGCAACTGGCGCGAGATGCTGTTCCGCACCACGCCTGCAATGACGGATCACGTCTCCGGCGTCATCCTGTTTGACGAGACGATCCGCCAGAAGGCCGCCGACGGCACGCCGCTGGTCAAGCTCATCACCGACGCCGGCGCCGTGCCGGGCATCAAGGTGGATGCGGGCGCGAAAGCGCTGGCGGGCGCGGAAGGCGAGACCGTCACCGAGGGGCTGGACGGCCTGCGCGAGCGTCTGGCGGAGTATTACGAGCTGGGCGCGCGTTTCGCGAAGTGGCGCGCAGTCATCGACGTCAATGGCGAGGACATTCCGTCCCAGTACGCAGTCGATGTGAACGTGCACGCGCTGGCCCGCTACGCCGCGCTCTGCCAGGAAGCCAACATCGTGCCGATCGTGGAGCCCGAAGTCCTGATGGACGGCGATCACTCCATCGAGCGTTGCTATGAAGTGACCGAGTTCACCCTCAAGCGCCTCTATGCCGAGCTGTTTGACCAGGGCGTGATCCTGGAAGGCACGGTGCTCAAGCCCAACATGGTCATCGCCGGCAAGAAATGTGCCGATCAGGCCAGCCGCGAGGAAGTGGCCGAGATGACGGTCCAGTGCCTTCTGAACACCGTCCCGGCGGCGGTTCCGGGCATCGCCTTCCTGTCGGGCGGTCAGTCTGATGAAGACGCCACCGCGCACCTGAACATCATGAATGAAGGCTTTGACCTGCCGTGGCCGCTGACCTTCTCCTATGGTCGCGCGCTGCAGGCGGCGCCTCTGAAAGCCTGGGGCGGCTCCAATGTCGAAGCCGGCCAAAAAGCGTTCAACCACCGCGCCCGCATGAACGGCCTCGCCGCGCTGGGCGAGTGGAATGAAGGCCTGGAAAGCGAAGGCTAAGCCTCGCTCATGTCATGGCTTGAACCGACCGCCGCCGGGCTCGGCGTGCTTTGCCTCTTCTTCCTGATCCGGCAAAGCATGTGGGCCTGGCCGGTCGGCATCGCCATGACCGGCCTTTACGCCATCATCTTCTTTGATGTGCGGCTGTATTCCGATTTCGGGCTGCAACTGATCTTCTGCGTGCTGCAGGCCTATGGGTGGTGGTTCTGGCTGAGCCATCGCGACAGGGCCGAGGCGAACAGCCAGGCGCCGGTGATCTGGCTGGGGTTTCAGAAGCTTTTGCCCTGGCTGGCGGTTGGCGCTGTCGGCGCTTTGGCGCTGGGGCTGGTCATGGACCGCTTCACCGATGCGGACCTGCCCTATTGGGACGCGATGACCACGAGCTTCAGCCTGGTCGCCCAGTTCATGCTGGCGCGCAAATATCTGGAAAACTGGCTGGTCTGGATCGGCGTGGATGTCGTCGCCATCGGGGTCTATGCCTATAAGGGGCTGATGCTCACCAGCGGGCTCTATGCGCTCTTCCTGCTGATGTGCGTCTGGGGCTTCTGGCAGTGGCGACGTGATTCCGCCGTCGAGCCAGAGGCGGCGCCGGCGCAATGACGACCCCGGTCCATGGCTTCGTTCTGGGCAAGTTCATGCCGCCCCATGCCGGGCACATGTATCTGTGCGATTTCGCCGCCGGCCTGTGTGATCAGCTGACCATACTGGTCTGTTCGCTCGAGCGCGAACCCATCCCAGGCAAGCTGCGCCATGAATGGATGTCCGCGCTCTATCCGGACGCGCGTGTGCTGCATTTCGATCGCGACGTTCCGCAAGAGCCGTCCGAGAGCCCGGACTTCTGGGATATCTGGCGCGAACTGGTGCGCAGCGTTCATCCCGAACCGATCCATCGCGTGTTCGCGTCCGAGGATTACGGCCTGAGGCTGGCGCAGGAGCTGGGCGCCGAGTTCTGGCCCGCGGATCCGGAGCGCGCCTGCCGCCCGGTCAGCGGCACGCAGATCCGTCAGGCCCCGATGGCGCACTGGTCGATGATCGCGCCTCCGGCCCGACCGTATTTCACACGGACCATTGTTCTTCATGGTCCTGAAAGCACGGGCAAGTCCATGCTCGGCCAGGACCTGGCGCGAGCTTTGGGCGGGGCGTATGCGCCCGAATTCGGTCGCACCTGGTGTGAGCTGTACGGGACCGATTGCAGCGCAGAGGATCTGCGCAATATCGCAGCCGGGCAGGCAGCCGCGATCCAGGCCGCTCGCCGGACGGCGGACGGGTTCGTGATTTCGGACACGGACGGGCTGCTGACCGAGGTCTGGTCGCAAATGATGCTCGGCGCTTCTGTCTTCGATCCGTCCCCCGAGCCGGAGGGTGACCTCTATCTTCTCACCGATATCGATCAGCCCTTCGTGGACGACGGGACGCGGGTCTATTCCGATCCGGCCGATCGCGAGCGCTTTTTTGCACTGTCGGTTGAAGCGCTTGAGCGTCAGGGTGTGGACTATGTCCGCCTGTCGGGGAGCTGGGAGCACAGGCGCGTCGTCGCGCTGGACGCAATTTCCCGCCGGTTTCCGCATCTGATCCGTCAGGCGTGACCTTTTGCGGTGTCGCGGTATCGTGACACGTCTGACGCAGACCGGAGAATGACAATGAGCCCGAACCCGTTTGAGCAGGGCGGCGCGCGCTACGCCGCCGGACGCCCGGTCTATCCTGGCAAACTCGCCTTCACGCTGGAGGGGCTCGTCAGCAACCATACCCTGGCGGTCGATGTGGGCTGCGGCACGGGTCAGTTATCCGTTCTTCTGGCGGAGCATTTCAAATCCGTGCGCGCCTTTGATCCCAGCGAAAGCCAGCTTGCCCACGCCCGGCCTCATCCCCGGGTCAGTTACGCCAGGGCCCCGGCCGAGGCGCTGCCGATCGCCAGCGGAAGCGCAAATCTCATCACCGCCGCGCAGGCGGCGCACTGGTTTGACAGGCCGCGCTTTTACGCCGAGGTGCGCCGCATTGCAGCGCCGGGCGCGGTTCTGGCGCTGATCACCTATAACAACGCCGAAGCCGATACCGAAGCGATGAAACCCATAGGCCAGCTCTACCAGGCGCTGGATCCCTGGTGGCGCCCCGAGCGCGAGGATGTGGAGACCGCCTATGCGCGGTTCGACTTCCCGTTTGATGCAATCCCGGCCAAGGGCGGGGCGATCATCCATGACTGGACCTTCGAGGAAATGCGCGCCTATCTGGAAAGCTGGTCTGCCCTGCGCGCTGCGCGGGCGGACGGTGAAGACGAAATGATCAACGGGTATCTGGACAAGGCGCGCAAGGCCTGGGGCGAGGGCGAGATCCGGGTGCGATGGCCGATCACGATCCGCGCCGGGTTTGTCCACAAGCCTGTCCGCAACTAATCCGCAGCGGCGCGCGGCGACCCCATACTGACAGTCTGTCAGCAAAGGGGTGAACCATGACGGGTCAGGAACTGGTGCGGCGCGCATCCGCGCATCTGGGGCAAGCCTATCAACTGGGCGCGGCCGCCGATCTGGAAGACCCGGACTATGCCGGGCCCTGGGATTGCGCCGACTTCGTCAGCTGGTGCGTGTATCAGACCCACGGGCTGAAGCTGGGGCTGACTGTGGCCGGGCATCCCTATTCCGGCGCCTGGATCAGATGGGCGGAGGACCCGGCGAACGCCATTGATCTTGAAGCCGCTTATGACACGCCCGGAGCGATCCTCGTGCGCCGTCCGCATCATTACGGGTCGGGCCATGTGGCGATCTCTGACGGGCAGGGCGGCACGGTCGAGGCGCGAGGCCAGCGCTATGGCGTTGTCAGGGCCAGGGGGCGGGGACGGGTCTGGGACCTTGCGGGCCTGCCCGTCAGGGCCGAACCCCCTGCGGTTCTGCAGGGTGCGGATTCAGGCCGTTCCTTTTCGCGTTGCGCCGGGTTAGGAGAGGGCTATGGCCGAACTGTATCTCCTCACCCCGCCCAAGATTGACGCTGATTTCGCGGATGTGCTGGCGCGCACGCTGGACGCCGGTCGCGTCTCGGCGCTGCAGCTTCGCTTGAAAGACCAGGGTCAGGACGAGATCGAGGCGCTTGCGCCCAGGCTGATCGAGATCGCGCACCAGCGCGGAGTTTCCGTGATCATGAATGATGATCCCGTTCTGGCGGCGAAGCTGGGGTGTGACGGCGTCCATATCGGTCAGGAGGATGGCTCGATCAAGCAGGCGCGCGCGGCGGTGGGGCCAAAGGGCATTGTCGGCGTCACCTGTCATGACAGTCGCCATCTGGCCATGCTGGCGGGCGAGCAGGGCGCTGATTACGTCGCGTTCGGCGCTTTTTTCGACACCGCCACGAAATCGCCCAAGACCCGCGCTGATCTGGACATCCTGGTCTGGTGGACCGAGCTTTTCGAACTGCCCTGCGTCGCGATCGGGGGAATAACCCTGGAGAACGCCTCCGAGGTGATCGCGGCCGGGGCCGATTATATTGCAGTGTGCGGCGGGGTCTGGTCGCACCCCGAAGGACCGGAGGCCGCATGCGCCGGCTTGTCTCAACTCTTGGATTGATCCTCGCGCTCGGCGGCGCCGCCTGGGCGCAGGAAGACGCGCCCACGGTTCCGACCGCTGAACAGGTTGAGGACGGCGTCCCGTCTCAGGCCGACTTGCCGCCCCTGCCGGAAGGCCTGGCGGAGGACTTCGCCCGTGACGCCAGCGGCGATGCCGTCGAAGGGCGCTCCCAGACCAATTCGGCCATGGCGAGCGCCTCTGCAGCCTATCTGGTCGGTGATTTCCAGGGCGCGCTCATTCATGCTCAGCGTGCGGCGGCGGGCGGTGAAGCGCGCGGCGCGACGCTGGCGGGCCATATCCGGCTTCATGGCCTGACCGGGGAAGCGAGTGATGAAGACGCCGTGCGCTGGTTCCGTCGCGCGGCGGAACTGGGTGAGCCGGACGCCCTGATCATCCTGTCGCGCCTCGCCAGCGAGGGCCGTGGCGGCCTCCAGGCCTGGCAGTCGCGCGAATTTCTGGCGCAGGCGGCGGAAGCAGGCGATGCGCGCGCCGCCCATGAGTATGGCCTGTACCTGATGGAGCGAGGTGATCCGGGCGCGGCGAGCGAAGCGCTGAACTGGCTGCAGCTGGCTGCGGAAAGCGGGCGCTTCGAGGCGTATGGCGATTACGCCTTTGCGCTCGCGGACTGGGACCATGGTCCGCATGATCTCGAGGCGGCGCGAGTCTGGTATGTGCGAGCGGGCGAGGCGGGCGATCCCAGCTCCGCGCTGATCGCCGGACTGATGCTGATGGAGGGTGAAGGCGGCGAGGCGGATGAAGCCGCAGGCGCCCGGATGATCCGGATGGCCGCCGAATATGGCCTCCCCGCCGCCATGGGCCAGCATGCGCTTCTGCTCTATCAGGGCGTGGCGGACCGCGCCCCCAATCCCTCGGAAGCTGTGGACTGGGCGCGACAGGGCGCCGAGGCGAATGATCCCGACAGCCAGTTCCTTCTGGCCTACGCACTGGCGACGGGGGATGGCGCGCCGCGGGATCTCGAGCGCGCCTATTACTGGGTGCTCCGCGCAGCCGCTCCGCGGGGCGGACGCACGCCGGAAGACTTTGATCGCGATCGTCTGGAGGCGAGCCTGGAAAACGCCCTGCCGGAGGCGGTTCTGGAGCGGGTGCGGGTCGAAGCAGCAGTGGAATCGAGCCCCTTCTAGAGTGTGCGACGGGGCGGATTCTGACGCACAGCTTGCCCGTCAGGGGTCTCCCTGTTAAACGAGCGCGGCTGAATTACAGGGCGGCGCTGGTGGTTTGTGCGGCGCGCCCGTTCCAGGAACGGACCTTCCGATGAAAATCAACGGCAATGAAATCAAGCCCGGCAACGTGATCAAGCACCAGGACACCCTGTGGGTGGCGGTGAAAGCGGATCACGTGAAACCGGGCAAGGGCGGCGCGTTCGCCCAGGTCGAACTGAAGAACCTGCTCGACGGTCGCAAGCTCAATGAACGCTTCCGCTCTGCGGACAAGGTCGAGCGCGTGCGCCTCGAGCAGAAAGACCACCAGTTCCTCTATCCCGAGGGCGAGATGCTGGTTTTCATGGACACCGAGACCTATGAGCAGACCAATCTGCCCATCGATTTCGTGGGCGAGGACCGTGCGGCCTATCTGACCGACGGCATGATGGTCGTTCTGGAAATCTACGAAGAGAAGCCGATCGGCATCGAGCTGCCCAAGCATGTGGAGCTCGAAGTCATTGAGACCGAGCCGGTGGTCAAGGGCCAGACGGCGGCGAACTCGTTCAAGCCCGCCATCCTGACCGGCAATGTGCGCACCGCGGTTCCGCCTTTCGTGGGCGTGGGCGAGCGCATCGTGGTGGCCACCGAGGACGGTTCCTACGTCCGTCGCGCGGAGTAGATCTTGGCTCAGGTATCCGCACTGATGCAGGTCATGACCGACGCGGTCCGCAAAGCGGGCCGCCGTCTGGCGCGTGACTTTGGTGAAATCGAGAACCTTCAGGTCTCCAAGAAGGGCCCGGCGGACTTCGTCACCGCGTCCGACATGAAGTCTGAAGAGATCCTGTTTGAGGTCCTGTCCAAGGCGCGTCCGGGCTATGGCTTCCTGATGGAAGAGCGCGGCGTTGTTGAAGGCACCGACCGCTCCCACCGCTGGATCATTGATCCGCTGGACGGCACGCTGAACTTCATGCACGCCCAGCCGCACTTCGCCATCTCGGTGGCGCTGGAGCGCGAGGGCGAGATTGTGGCGGGCGTAGTCTACAACCCCGCGACCGACGAGCTGTTCCACGCCGAGAAGGGCCGGGGCGCCTATATGAATGACCGCCGTCTGCGCGTGGCCGAGCGCCGCGACCTGCATGACTGCGTCATCGCCACCGGCATGCCGTTCTTCGGCAAGAAGGGGCACGCCCAGTTCCTCAAGGAATTGCACCAGATCATGCCGATGACGGCCGGCGTGCGCCGCTATGGCGCAGCGTCGCTCGATCTGGCCTGGACGGCGGCGGGCCGGTTTGACGGCTTCTGGGAACGCAATCTGAAATCCTGGGATATCGCCGCCGGCCTGGTGCTCGTGCGTGAGGCGGGCGGCTTCGCCGGCGCCATTGATCCTGGCACCGATGTGCTCGAGACCGGCCATATCGCCGCCGGCAATGAGAGGGTGATCAAGGAGTTGCGCGAGATGCTGGCGAAAGCCGCCAGCTAGGCGCGTTCTTGTGCGGAACGTCGTGCGGGTCCGGCGTCAGGCCAGCTCCCGCGCGGCGCGTCCAGCCAGCCCTTGAAGGCTCGGTCCGGCGCGGCCGCCGGAACGCCATGGGCCCAGAACTCGTTATGCACACTGAAAAGCCCGGGCGTAATCACGGCGCGGATCGGCATGGCCGGCTGCGCAGCATCGACCCGCGTTTCAAGCGATAGCGGCCAGAACCGGCACCCTTTGCGGTGCGCCAGTTCGGCGCCGTCCACAACAAGCCGCGCCTGCGCCCAGCCCCACAATGTGAAGCCGCACTCCAGCACGATGTCGTGCTGGTTGATCCGGTATGTCCAACGCTTCAGTCTGAGCGGCATGGCGGATCCTGGTGCTGCGATGCAACATTGCTCTGAATAGGGTTAACGCCGCTTAAGGTTTCAGGCAAGGCAAACCGTTCGCCAGCGGGGAAAAGAAATTTGAGTGTGGGTCGGGCTTGAGCCGCATCCTTGCCTCATTCCCGCCAAGACCCTTGCGTTTGATGGCGGGGTAGGCCAAGCCTGCAGAAGTGCTGACGCGCCAGATGAGGGAGCTGCGCTGAATGGCTGATCCGAAAGCTTCGCGCCGCAAGGCCCGGTTCACCGGGCCCGGGAATTACATTCTCTGGATGATCGTGTTCCTGGCGGTCGTGGTGCTGCTGGCCGCGCTCCTGAACCAGCCGCTGATCCTGGCGTTCGAGGCGAACCCCGCCATTAATGGCCTGATCCTGGGCGTGCTGTTCATCGGCATCCTCTACACCTTCCAGCAGGCGCTCGCCATCGGGCCGAGCGCGCGCTGGCTGGTGCGCCTGAACGAGGCGGATCACCCCGACCAGCTGCCCAGCCCGCCCGCCATGATCGCCCCCATGGCGGCGCTGATCACCGATGCGGCCGATGGCCGGTCCCGCCTGTCGGCGGCGTCGGCTCGCGTGGTGCTGGACTCGGTCGCCGCCCGCATGGCGGAAAGCGGGGCCTTCACCCGGTATTTCGGGCGCCTGCTGATCTTTCTCGGTCTGCTGGGCACGTTCTGGGGCCTGTTGCAGGTGGTGGGCAATGTGGGCGACGCCGTGCGCGCGGTGTCCGCCAGCTCCACCGGCGCCGGGGAAACGGACGCCATGGCCCTGATGAGCGCGATCGAGGAGCCCATTGCGGGCATGGGCACGGCGTTCGCGTCATCGCTCTTCGGTCTGGCCGGCTCCTTGATCATCGGCTTTCTCGAGCTGCAGGCCAGCCGGGCGCAGAACCGCTTCTACAACGAGGTGGAGGAATGGCTCTCCTCGATTTCCCGCCTCGCCAACGCCGGCCCGCAAGGCGCCAGCCCGGATGAGGGCGGCGGCTCGGGCGCCTATGTGGGCGCGCTTCTGGAGCAGAGCGCGGATGCGCTGGACCGGCTGACCCACACGCTGGAGCGTCATACGCGCCAGCTGGAAACCATCATGGCTCGATTTGCGGATGATGCGGCGGAAAGCCAGCGCGAAAGCGCGCGGCTTCTGCGCGATGAGATCAAGGTTCTGGTGCGCGCGCTTGAGGCGCAGGCGCGCCTGAACCGGGATCGCGGTTCGGATCGGAACGAGTAAGCCATGGCGCTCCCCCGGCACCTGCAGAGCGGACAGGCCGACTCCGGCGATTACTGGCCGGGCTTCGTGGATGCGCTGGCGACGCTGCTTCTGGTCATCGTCTTCTTGCTGGCGGTGTTCACGGCGGGCCAGTTCGCGCTGTCCCAGGCGCTGACCGGCCGCGACGAACAGCTCGCCGAGCTCAACGGACGTCTGGCGACCCTGGCTGAAGAGCTGAACCTGGCCCAGAGCGAGAATGAACGTCTCAGCCTGCGGGTCAGCACCCTGACTCAGGAAAATGGCGCCTTGGCGGAAACCAATGCCGGCCTGACCAGTCAGATCGCCGGTCTGCAGGAGGGGCTCGCGGCCGCCCGTTCCAGCCTGGCGGAGGAAGAGGCGCTCAATGAAGAGGCGCAGGCCACTGTTGCGCTTCTGAACAATCAGATGGCGGCCCTGCGCGAAGAGCTGGCGCGTCTCAATGAGGCGCTCAACGCCTCCGAGGCGCGCGAGGCCGAGCTTGAGGCCGAAGTGGTCAATCTGGGCCGTCGCCTCAATGCGGCCCTGGCGAGCGAAGTGGCTCGGCTGGCGCGCTATCGCTCCGAATTCTTCGGCCGTTTGATCGAGGTCCTGGGCGATCGGTCCGGTGTTCGCGTGGTGGGCGACCGGTTCGTGTTTGAAACCGACGTGCTTTTCGCATCGGGCTCGGCCGAGCTGAGCGAGGAGGGGCGGCGCTCGCTTGCTCCCATCGCAGACGCCATCATCCAGCTCACAGATGAAATCCCGGATGATCTTGACTGGGTGTTGCGCGTGGACGGGCATACAGACCGCGTGCCGCTGGGGCCCAACGCGCCGTTTGAGTCCAACTGGGAGCTGTCGACGGCGCGGTCGCTGTCGGTGATCGCCTATTTCGAAAGCCGCGGCGTGCCGCCGCGTCGCCTGCTGGCAGCGGGCTTTGGCGAGCATTATCCCATTGCCGAGGGGCGGACCCAGGAGGCCTATGCCCGCAACCGGCGGATCGAACTGAAACTGACCTCGCGTTAGGATTCTGTTAGCCATAATCTCAAGTCGGCCCGGCTTAATCTTTGAGTAAGTCCTTGTATTTCCGCCATATGACTCAGGGCGCTTGAAACAGCGTAATTCGGGGTGTATACACCGCGCCTCAATTCATGCAGATTTCCACTTGCGGGCGGCTTCAACGGCCGCCCGCGAGCGTAAAGAGGGCCGGAGCGGCACGATGAAACAGGACACCCACCCCGACTATCACTTCATCGAAGTGGTGCTCCCGAACGGTTCGCGCTTTAAGACCCGTTCTACCTATGGTAAAGAAGGCGCTGTGCTGCAACTGGACATTGATCCGTCCACGCACCCGGCCTGGACTGGCGGCAACCAGACCCTGCTGGATCGTGCGGGTCGCGTGTCCAAGTTCAAAGACAAGTTCAAAGGCTTCGGCGTTTAAGGCCCAATCCCCCCTCGATCGGGCAGAGCTTGGCTCCGTTGAAGTCTTTCGAGGAACGCCCGCAGTCTCCCCTCGGCTGCGGGCGTTTTTCTCGCCTTCTTTGACGTTCCGTTCGAGGGGGTTCTGCCTTTTCTGTGTTCGCTGTACTCGTTTCTAGCTATCGCTGAAGGCGGCCGAGAGCTGGGAGAGCTGGTTGGCGACCGGGTTCTCGACCGGCTTGAGCTCGGCCTCGAACAGCGAGTCGTCCAGGCGCATCAGACGTTCATGCAATTCGCGCGCGCGCAGCGCCAGATCCCCGAGGCGCGGCGGACAGGGATCATCCCCGGCCGGCCAGGTCGGCGGGCTGAACTTGTTGGGCGAGAGGCGATAGCGCTCCTCGGCGGCTTCGCGCGGGCTCATATCGCCCTCGGCGACGGCGCGCTGGGTCAGGAGCCAGGACGCGCATTGCATCAGCTGGGTGGTCAGCCCCATGGATTCAGACGCATATGCCAACGCGCCCGAGCGGCCCAGACGCTTGGCGTCATCCCGGCCGGGGCCATCCAGATAGGCCGCAGTTTCCTCCACCAGATCCATGCCGTCACGGAACAGACGGCGGAACATTTCGGAATCCGCAAAATCGGAAACCCGAGCGGCGGTGCTGGCGGCGTGAGGCGTGACCGGGGTCATGGCAGTATCCGTTCTGTCTCGTTACGCGTCATCTCAAGAGTGTGTACGAACTCTTAAGCAAGGCTGGGGCCAGTCTCGCCCGCTAGTCTCCGCCTGGGGTCTTGAAAAAGGCTTCCGCTGCTGAGAGGCCGGCCTTCTTCTGCTTGATCGCCGCTTCGGTCCGTCCCATTTCCTGACGTAAGACTTCAAGCCGTTCGGTGAGCTGTTCGACACCCAGTTCGCTCAGATCCTCGCCGGGGACCAGCGCTTCATTGCGGGAGGTCAGCGGTTCATCGTGAAACATGGCGTCGCTCTCCTCATTGGCGGACAGGACGACAGATACTAGTGCATTAACCCTCGGGAGTCCCGTTCATGAATCCGATTTCATCACGCATCGTCACGGCGCCGGAACCCGGCGGTCCCGAAAAGCTGGTGGTCAAACAGGTCGAACTGGCGCCGCCGGCTGCCGGTGAAGTGCTGATCGATGTGGCGGCGAGCGGGATCAACCGGCCTGACGTGTTCGAACGGATGGGGTTCTATCCGGCGCCGGACGGCGCGCCTGAAGGACTGGGCCTTGAGGTGTCGGGCACGGTGCGCGCTGTGGGTGACGGGGTCACTCGCTACAAGGCGGGCGATCCGGTGGTGGCGCTGGTGTCAGGCGGCGGCTACGCCGATGTCGCGCGGGCGAAGGCGGGCAGCGTCCTGCCGGCGCCGAAGGGCGTCGACCTGGTCGAGGCCGCGGGGCTGCCTGAAACCGTCTTTACGGTCTGGACCAATGTCTTTGACGCCGGCGCGCTCAAGCCCGGCGAACGCCTGCTTGTTCATGGCGGGGTCAGCGGCATCGGCTCCACCGCCATCCAGATGGCCAAGGCCCAGGGCGCTTATGTGATCGCCACCGCCGGCGGTCCGGACCGGGCGCAGGCCTGTCTCGATCTCGGCGCGGACCGGGCGTTCGACTATCACGCCGAGGACTGGTCCGCTGCGATCAGGGCGGAAGGCGGCGCCGATGTGATCCTCGACATGGTCGGCGGCGACTATGTGCAGAAGAACCTCAATTGCCTGAACCGGTTCGGGCGCATCGTCATGATCGCCTTCCTCAAGGGCAGCCGGGTCGAGCTGGATCTGATGGGATTGATGCTCAAGCGCCAGACCCTGACGGGCTCGACCCTTCGCTCACGCTCTGATGAGGAGAAGGCCGATATCGCCCAAGCGGTTCTAACGCATGTCTGGCCCTGGATCGAGGCGGGCAAGGTGCGTCCTCTGATCGATTCCACCTTTGCTCTTGATGACGTCGCCAAGGCGCATGCGCGGATGGATGCGGGCGGCCATGCGGGCAAGATCCTGCTGATTCCCTAGCGTGACAGGGGTGTTTCCAGCGCGTGACAAGCGCGCTATAAGGAGGGTCACACTCTCCCTCTTCATCGTGAGTACGAGATGAGGGGCGGTCGACGGAAACAACCCGGCGGTCCGCGCCGGGTTTTCTTTTGTTTCGTGTACGAGGACTGACATGGCCGAGATTCTCATGCCCAAGGCGACGGCGGTCTGGCTGGTGGACAACACCGCGCTGAGCTTTGAACAGATCGCTGATTTCACCGGGCTGCACCATCTTGAGATCAAGGGCATTGCGGATGGCGATGTGGCGGCTGGCGTGCGCGGTTCCGACCCGGTCGCATCCGGCCAGCTCGATCGCGCTGAACTGGACAAGGCGGAAGCGGACCCGGCCTACCGGATGACGGCCTCCAAGCCGAAATACGCCGAGCTTCAGGAACGCAAGAAAGGCCCGCGCTACACCCCGCTGTCGCGCCGCCAGAACCGTCCGGACGCCATCGCCTGGCTGGTGCGCAATCACCCCGAGCTGACCGATGCTCAGATCTCCAAGCTGATCGGCACCACCAAGACGACCATCGAGGCGGTGCGCGAGCGCACGCACTGGAATTCGCCCAACATCAAGCCGACCGACCCGGTGACGCTGGGGCTGTGCACCCAGATCGATCTGGATGCTCAGGTCTCCAAGGCGTCCGCACGTCGCAAGCAGATGGAAGAGGATGGCCAGGTCATCATCGAGGAGGACACCCTCAAGCCGGCCGATGATCAGGACATGGATTCAGCCAATGCGCCGACGACGCTCGACGAGCTGTTCGGCAAGCCCAAGGGCGACAACGAATAGACCTTGCATCACCCTGAAGTTTCGAAAGCCCGGCTGTTCAGGCCGGGCTTTCCTGTTTGCGGCAGGCGCAGCCGTGCAGAAGAATTGACCCGCTCTTCTTTGATTGATAATCACTCTCAAAATCAATCAAGCCTGCGAAGGGTCTTCCCATGTTCAAGCTCCATGCCCTGATGGGCGGCGTCGCGCTGTCTGCGCTTGTGCTCTGCGCTCCCGCCTCCGCCCAGACTGCCGATGATGCACAGGACGTCATCATCGTCACCGGCTCTCAGGTGGAGCTCAATCAGGTGTTCGAGGGCGGTCAGGTGGCGCGCGGCGCCCGCAACGGTCTGCTGGGCAATGTCGATTTCCTGGACTCCCCTTTCACCACCACCGCCTACACCGCTGAGCTGATCGAGAACCAGCAGGCGCGGGGCATTGGCGACGTCCTCGCCAACAATCCGCAAGTGCGTCTGGCCAAGGGCTTCGGGAACTTCCAGGAGCTCTATGTCGTCCGCGGCTTCCCGGTCTATTCCGATGACATGACGCTGAACGGCGTCTACGGCATCCTGCCGCGCCAGTATGTGGCGGCTGAACTGGTCGAGCGCGTTGAAGTGTTCTCTGGCGCGAATGCGTTCCTGAATGGCGCGGCCCCGGGCGGCTCCGGCGTGGGCGGGGCGTTCAACCTGGTGCCCAAGCGCGCCGGTGAAGACGATCTCACGCGCGTCACGCTGGGCTTTGAAGGCCGCTCCCATGGCTATGCCGCGCTCGATCTGAGCCGCCGGTTCGGCGCTCAGGACGAGCTGGGCGTGCGTTTCAACGGCGCGCTGCGTGATGGCGAGACCGCCATCGAGGATCAGGACCGCTCCCTGAACCTCTTCACGCTGGGGCTGAGCTATGAAACCGATCGCATCCGCCTGTCTGCGGACCTAGGCTGGCAGGACCACCATATTGACGCGCCGCGTCCGCAAGTGACCCCGCTGGGCGCCATTCCGTCCGTGCCGGATGCGGATGTGAACTACGCCCAACCCTGGACCTATACCGACGAGCAGCAGCTGTTCGGCGTCGTGCGGGCCGAGATGGATTTCAGCGATGTCGTCACGGGCTGGCTGGCCGTGGGCGCCCGCGACGGGGAAGAGGAAAACGTGCTCGCCAATCCGAGTGCGGGGGCGTCCGGCGTCACTTCGGCCTATCGCTTTGACAATGCGCGCGTGGATCAGGTGATCAGCGCCGATGCCGGCCTGCGCGCCGATGTCTGGACCGGCGAGATCGGTCACCGTCTGGTGGCGTCTGTCTCCGGCATTCACAGCGAGTCCGACAATGCCTACGCGTTCTCCAATTTTGCGGGCTTTGCGGGCGATCTGAACGATCCCTTCGCCGCGCCCCAACCGGCGGCGGACTTCTTTGTCGGGGGCGATCTCGATGATCCGGGCAAGACGGAAGAAGTGACCAATTCGAGTTTCGCCCTCGCCGACACGATGAGCCTTCTGGACGGCCGGGTGCTCGCGACCCTGGGGCTGCGCTGGCAGACCATCGACACGGCGAGCTTTGACTACAACACCGGAGCCGAGCTGAGCGCGTATGATGATGATGCGATCACCCCGGCCCTTGGCGTGGTCTATCGCGCCTCTGACGCCGTCTCGCTCTACGCCAACTATGCCGAAAGCCTGCAGCCGGGCCAGATCGCGCCCGCAAGCTCGGGCGGCGTCGTGATCGTCAACGCCGGCGAGGTGCTCTCTCCCTTCCGCGGCGAGCAGATGGAAGCGGGCATCAAGTATGACGGCGGCAATTACGGCGTCACTGCGAACCTGTTCGAGCTGACCCAGCCGAACGCCATCGTGGTGGGCGACCGCTTCACCGATGATGGCGAGCAGCGCACCCGCGGCGCCGAGCTGACGGTGTTCGGCGAACCGGTCGAAGGCCTGCGCCTGATCGGTGGCGCGACCTGGCTTGAGTCCGAGCAGGCCAGAACCCAGGGCGGTCTCAATGAAGGCAAT
This sequence comes from Oceanicaulis sp. HTCC2633, assembly GCF_000152745.1. Classification (GTDB taxonomy): domain Bacteria; phylum Pseudomonadota; class Alphaproteobacteria; order Caulobacterales; family Maricaulaceae; genus Oceanicaulis. The sequence goes on along the minus strand of NZ_CH672428.1, from coordinate 1,665,900 downwards.
GCGGCTGTGGGCGTGCCGGAATTCCAGGCCAGCTTCAACGCGGAATGGGACGCCAGCTTCCTGCCGGGTCTCGTTCTCGAAGGGCGCGTGATCTATACCGGCGAGCAGTACGCCAGCGCGGACAATACGCTGGAAATCCCCGCCTGGGCGCGCTTTGACGCCGGCGTGCGTTACAGCTTCGAGGCGCAAGGTCATCCGGTTGCCCTGCGCGCGCGGGTGGAGAACCTGCTCGATGACGACTATTGGGCCTCGACCGGCGGTTATCCGGGCGCGAACTATCTGGTGCAGGGCGAGCCGCGCACCGTTCGCGTGTCGGTGAGCACCGACTTCTAGGCGAGGCGAGATGTCCCGATCGGCGATCCGGATCTGGAGCGGCATTCACACCTGGACGTCCCTGGTGTGCACGCTCTTCCTGCTCATGCTGTGCGTGACCGGATTGCCGATCATCTTCCATGACGAGTTCGAGGCGGCGCTGAACCCGTCCGAATTCACGCCGGGCAATCCCGACGGCCCAATGCTGGATCTCGATCAGATCCTGGATCGCTCGCTGGAAAACCGACCGGGCGAAGTCCCGCTCTTCATGAGCTTTGACATCGACCGCCCCGTGGTGAACGTCACCACCGGGCCGACGCCGGATGCGCCGGGCGGGGCGATGTGGTTCGAGCGGTTTGACCAGACGGACGGCTCCATCGTCGCGGCTCCCGCCGACGCGGGCGGGATCATGGATTTCCTGGTCCAGCTGCATACCGACATGTTCCTGGGGCTGCCCGGCAAGCTGTTTCTGGGCGCCATGGGGCTCAGCTTCCTGCTCGCCGTTCTTTCGGGCGTGGTGCTCTACTGGCCGTTCATGCGCAAACACCGGTTCGGCATGCTGCGGCTGGAGCGGTCCGCGCGCACCCGCTGGCTCGACTATCACAACCTTCTCGGCGTGATCACGCTGGGCTGGGTGATGGTTGTGGGCGGCACCGGAGTGATCAACACTCTCGACGATGTCATCTACGGCTATTGGCGCGACGCCGCGCTTGCGGATCTGATCGCCGAGTATCCTGATCGCGCTGTCCCGTCGCCGGATGAGATGGCGTCGCTCGATCAGGCGGTGACCGCCGCGATCGAGGCCGCACCGAACATGACCTTGCAGTTTGTGGCGTTTCCGGGCGGGACCTTCTCGACGGACTTCCACTACGCCATCTTCCTGCATGGCGACACGCCGCTGACCGAGCACCTGATTGCGCCGGTGCTGGTGGATGCGGTGACAGGCGAGGTTGCAGGCCTGCGCGAAATGCCCTGGTACGCCAAGGCGCTGGCGCTGTCTCAACCCTTGCATTTTGGCGATTACGCCGGCCTGCCGCTGAAGATCCTCTGGGCCCTGCTCGACCTTCTGACCATCGTGGTGCTGATCAGCGGGCTGTATCTGTGGGCCGTACGCAAGGGCTATCTCAGGGGCGCCCGCCGCAGCTCTGCAGAGGTTCCGGCATGAGCCGGTTCTGGCGCGTCTTCGGCTGGCCGCTGGTCATCCTCGGGATCAGCCTGGCCGGGCTGGTCCTCTCCCTGATCGGAAATGGCGTCTGGGATGCGGCGGGCTGGGTCGGCCTGTTCAGCCCGCTCGCCATCCTGGTCTGGGCGCGCTTTGTCCGCGCGCGCTCAAGGACCTAGTCCTCGTAGTCCTCGGGCTTCATCGTGTAATTGAGCGCCAGACGCCCGCCATCGGCGTAGATGCATTCGCCGGTGATGTAGCTCGCATCCTTGTTGGCGAGGAACCAGGCGACGCCTGCGATTTCGTCGGGATCGCCGAGACGGTTGAGCGGTGTGCGCGACAGGATGCGCTGCATGGCCTCGCGGTCATCCGCGACCGCCTTGAGAATGTCGGTGTTGATCGAGCCCGGCCCGATGGCGTTCACCCGCACGCCCCAGGGCGCCAGCGCCAAGGCCATGGACTTGGTCATCTGGTTCAGCGCGCCCTTGCTCATCGTGTAGGCAAGCTGGTCGGGCAGGGAGACCACGGCGTTCACCGAGCTCATATTGATGATGGCGTAGCGCTTGCGGCAGTCCTCGGCGCGGGTCTGTTCGTCCTCGATCTGCTCGATCATCTGCTTGGACGCGGCCTTGGCCACTAGGAAGGCGCCGCGCAGATTGACGTCCATCACGGCATTGAAGTCGTCAAAGGACAGATCCAGCACATCGCCCTTGGCCAGGGTGGCGGCGTTGTTGATCAGGATGTCCACCCGGTCAAAAGCCGAACGGGTCTCGGCCATGAGGTTGGCGACGGCCAGCTTGTCGGAGACATCACAGCTGACGAAGAGCGCGCGCTCCTTGCCGGCGTTCAGGGTCTCCACCAGCGCTTCGCCCGCCTCATCATCAATATCGGCGACCACGACGCGCAGGCCTTCCTCGACGAAGCGTCGGGCGCAGGCGGCGCCAATGCCCTTGGCGCCGCCGGTGATGATGGCCACGCGATCAGATACGGCCATGAGAGATCTCCACTTCCCAAAATCGGCGGCGATCAAACAGCCGCCGGACGGTTCTGTAAACCGCTCAGTCAGTCACCATCGACAGGGCTCAGGGCGTGTTGTTGAAAACCCGCTCATAATCAGCGGTCACTTCAGGATCATCCGGGGCCTGCTCGTGAGCGAGGGCGAAGAGGCGGCGCGCCTCTTCGGTCTCCCCGATCTGCTCGAGCGCAGAAGCGAGCGAATGGGTGATCGAGCCTTCCTCGGGCGCAGCCTCGGACGCGGCCCGGCAGGTGGACAACCCGTCCGCAGCGCGACCATCCTTCACCAGCGCCCAGCACAGCGCATTGAGCGCACCCGGATCCTCGGGGGCGAGCGCGACAGCTTCGCGGGCATCCTCGACCGCCATTTCAGTGAGCGCCATCTCGACGAAGGCGGCCGAGCGCCCGATCCAGGCCGACGCATAATCGGGTTCGGCGCGCACGGCGGCGTCAAAGGCGGCGACGGCCTCTTCGGGGCGATGAAGATCAAGATAGGCCGAGCCCGCCAGCACGGCGGTGAAACCGTCTTCCGGAATGCGCGCCAGGGCGATCTCGAGATCGGTGATCGCGTCCTCGGGGCGGTCAAGCTGCAGATAGGCGGCGGCGCGATTGCGGCGGATCAGCGGATTGTCGACATCCCCGTCATTGGCTTCGACCAGCGCGAAGATCTGGTTGTAGGCGATCAGCGCCTCTTCGGAGCGGGTCGCGGCCAGGTAGGCGGCGCCCAGGCGCGCGCGCAATTCCGCTTCTTGCGGCCAGTCATAGAACTGGTCCGCCAGACAGGCTTCAAAGGCCTCAATGGCCGCTTCGGCGTCATTGGCGGAGAGGGCGGCATAACCGTCGGGGCAGATCTCTTCGCGAGACTGGGCCTCAGCAGCGGCCATGGACAGGCAGACTGCTGCAAGAATCGTCAGAAGGCGGACAGGTTGAAGCACGGTCGGATTCGATCTCGGCAGGGGTCAAAAGAAAAGGGCGGACGTAATGTCCGCCCTTTGCAATCAGGCTAGCAGCTCGCGCCGTTATTGTCGTCGTCTGAGCGCTTCGATCTCTTCTTTAAGTTTAAGTTTCTGTTTTTTAAGGGAGGCGATCTGCAGGGTGTCGGTGGAAGGGCGTTTCATTTCTTCGACAATCAGGTGGTCCAGTTTGTCGTGGCGGGCGTCCAGTTCACGAATACGCGCGTCAGTGGCCATCAATGCCTCCCTTGCTGTAGGACGTACATTGAACCATTTGATAGCGCGGTCTGACAATTCAAATTCGATTGCGACATTTTAACGGAGTTAACTCGCAGTGACGGATGTGACGCCTGATCGGCTCGTGGTTGGAATTTCTGGCGCTTCGGGCGTGATTTACGCCATGCGCGCTCTCGAGGCGCTCCGGCAATTAGGTGTGGAAAGTCATGTGGTGGCCTCCAAGGCGGCCGAAATGACCTTGTCCTACGAGCTGGGAGAGAAGCCCTCGATCCTGCGCGATCGGGCGAATTATCTGTACAAGCAGGCCGATGTGGGCGCTTCGATCGCTTCGGGGTCCTTCAAGACCCGCGGCATGCTGATTGCGCCCTGCTCGGTGCGCACGATGAGCGAGATCGCCACCGGGGTCACGTCCTCGCTGCTGACCCGGGCGGCCGATGTGGTGCTCAAGGAGCGGCGTCTGCTGGTGCTGATGGTGCGAGAGACGCCGTTTCATCTGGGCCATTTGCGCACCATGACCCAGCTGACCGAGATGGGGGCCGTGATCCTGCCTCCCTTGCCCGCGTTCTATGCCCACCCCAAAAGCGTGGATGACATCGTCAACCAGTCCGTCGGCCGGGCGCTGGATCTGTTCGGACTCGATTGGGACGCGACCAGGCGCTGGGGTGAGGATCTCGAACAGGGCCGCCGTCCCCAGGCGCGGACGAACCGGTGAGCGCCTTCTGGAATTTCTCGGTCCGGCTGTACGCCCAGGCGGGCGTGAAGCCCGCCTGCCTGTCCTTGCAGGCGGCCGGCATGGACGTGAATGTCGGTTTGTGGATCATCTGGGCCTGTGTGAACGGACGCGATCCGGGACCGGCGCTCGGGCAGGCGGTGGAGCTGTCCGCCCTGTGGAGCGCACAGGTGGTCAAACCGCTGCGAAGCGCGCGGGACCATCTCAAGCATCCGATGGCGGGCGTGAATGCAGAGGCCGCCCTGAGCTTGCGCAAGAGCGTGCTCGCCGCCGAGCTCGAAGCGGAAAAACTCGAGCAGCACGGGCTTGAGGCGTTGACCCATGCCTGCCCGGAAACAGACGTTTCTGACCGGCGCGATCTGGCTCTGAAACGGCTGCAGGATTACGCCGCCCGGCTCGGTTCGAGTGCGGCGAGCGCAGGGGCGTTTGTGGAAAACGTTTTCGAGGCGACCAAAAATGTGTAATATGGGTCTCCTCGAAACGAAGTGAGCGCAAGCGTTACGCTCTGGCGCCCGAGGTTTTTTCGACAATCCACTCAGCCGGATGGGTCCGGCTTGCGTCTGATTGAAGAGGTCGGTCACGGCAATGGACGGCGAGTTCGACGAAACCGCGCTCAAGCGCAGGCTCGAAGATCTGCAGATCGAACACCGCACCCTGGATGAAGAGGTGTCGGCTCTGGCGGCGTGCGGCGTGTCCGACCAGCTCAAGCTCGTGCGTCTCAAGCGCCGCAAGCTGGCGCTGAAGGACGAGATCTATCGTCTGGAAGACATTCTGAACCCCGACATCATCGCCTAGGCGAGACGATCTAGCCTGTCGCGCGGGTCTTGCTGGCCTGTTTGTGCGCATACATGGCGGCGTCTGCGGCGGCCAGCGCATCTTCAGGCGCAACGCCATGCGACAGCGCATGCACGCCCCATGCGGCGCCGAGCTTGAGTGGTTTGCCGTTATGCGTGATCGAGGCGTCGGAGATCGCCTTTGACAGGTCGTTGGCCTTCTGGCGCGCTGCGCTTTCCGGCGTCAGGGTCAGCACGATGCCGAATTCATCCCCGCCCAGCCGGCCGACCGCATCGGTTTCCCGCACATGATCGGTGATCAGGTTGGCCACCTGCTCGAGCGCGGCGTCGCCTGCGGCATGGCCATGCTCATCATTGATCTGTTTGAAGCCGTTGAGATCAATATAGATCAGGCTCGACGGCGCGCCATGACGCTCCGCCAACGCCAGCGCTTTTGAGACTTCCCGCAAGAAGGCGCGGCGGTTGAAGACCGGAAGCAGGGCGTCCCGGTCCGCGAGACTCTCCAGATCACGAATGCGGCCGCGCAAGGCTTCGGTCTCGCGTCGCAGCTGGTCCACTTCGCCCATCAGGGACAGGAGGGCGCGCTGCACATTCGGGGTCAGCTCGGCTTCGGGCACGCCCATGATGGACGCGCTATCGGTGGGCGCACTCGTCCCCTTGGGCGCAGCAGACGTGCGCGGGGTCTCCTCACGACGACCCACCGGGCCGGCGCCAGCGAGCGGGCCGCCGGATCGAATTCGCATGTCGCGGGCTCCATGAGACTGGTCTCGCCCGTTAAGCCTCGGTGGTTGTGGTAAAAAAAACGTTCATTCTCGCCAGGTGGACGTCTGCCTGAACGGGCGGGTTGTGATTTCAGGCAGTCATGAATTATTGAAATGAGGGCGTCCCTGGTCATTATGAGGACATGTCGGCTCGATGAGGGTTGGCTGCGATCCTTGGAGAGCCCTGTGTCAGACCGTTCTGAAACATTCATGCCCAATCTGGTCGTGGAGCATGTTGCGCCGATCAACCAGGACGCGCTCGCCCCCTTGCGACGGATGACGCACAAGCCGCGCATCCTGCTGCTCTACGGCTCCTTGCGCGAGCGCTCCTTCTCACGGTTTGCGGCGCTGGAAGCCGCGCGTCTCTTGGAGATGTTCGGCGCCGAGACCCGCATCTTTCACGCGAACGGCCTGCCCCTGCCCGATGACTCCGAGGCGGACCACCCGAAGGTGGCCGAGCTGCGCGATCTGGTGACCTGGTCGGAAGGCATGGTCTGGTGCAGCCCCGAACGTCATGGCGCGATGACGGCGGTGCTCAAGGCGCAGATCGACTGGATTCCGCTGGCGATGGGCGCCGTGCGTCCGACCCAGGGCAAGACGCTGGCGCTGATGCAGGTCTCGGGCGGTTCGCAAAGCTTCAATGCGCTCAACCAGATGCGGGTTCTGGGGCGGTGGATGCGCATGATCACCATCCCTAACCAGTCCTCCATTCCCAAGGCGTTTCTGGAGTTTGACGAGGCGGGACGGATGAAGCCGTCCGGGCTCTATGACCGCATCGTCGATGTCATGGAAGAGCTGGTGAAGTTCACCCTGATGACCCGTGAGCAGGCGGACTATCTCGTGGACCGGTATTCCGAACGCAAGGAAAGCGCAGAGGAATTGATGGCGCGGGTGAACCAGCGTTCGCTCTGAATACAGTGCAGTCATGGGTTTTGCTTGACCGAAAGCGCGCCGCGGTTAAGTTGACGTGCTTTCCAATCGCCTGTCAGGCAAGGCTATTATGAGCGAAAGCATTTCGGGCGGCGCCAAAGCTGCTCCCATCTCCATCATCATGGGTTCACGGTCGGACTGGCCGACGATGAAGGCCGGCGCCGATCTGCTCGATCAGCTGGGCGCATCCTATGAGACCAAGGTTGTCTCTGCGCACCGCACGCCTGACCGTCTGGTGGCGTTCTCCAAGTCCGCCGCTGATCGCGGCGTGCAGGTGATCATCGCCGGCGCGGGCGGCGCAGCGCACCTGCCGGGCATGGTGGCGTCCATGACGCATCTGCCGGTGCTGGGCGTTCCGGTGCAATCGCGCGCCCTGTCCGGGCTCGACTCGCTTCTGTCCATTGTCCAGATGCCCGGCGGCGTGCCGGTGGGCACGCTGGCGATCGGCGAGGCGGGCGCGAAGAACGCCGCCATCATGGCCGCGTCCATTGTGGGCCTGTCTGACGATGCGCTGATGGAGCGCCTGAAAGCCTATCGGGCGTCACTGACGGAGTCGGTGGCGGAAACGGTCGAGGACTGATCCATGACCCAAGCGCTGGCGCCGACCTCGCGGATCGGCATTCTGGGCGGCGGCCAGCTCGGCCGCATGCTGGCCCTGTCGGCGGCCCGGATGGGGCTTGATGTGGTGATCTTCGATCCCGAGCCTGACTGCCCTGCGAGCCGTGTCGCCGCCGAGACCGTCACCGCCGCCTATGAGGATCTCGACGCTGTGGCGACATTCGCCGCCAGCGTGGATGCGGTCACCTATGAGTTCGAGAACGTTCCGGCTGAAACCGCCGCCGCCGCGGCGAAACACGCCCCGCTGCGCCCAGGCGCCATGGCGCTGGACGTCGCTCAGGATCGTCTGACCGAAAAGACCTTCCTCAATGATCATGACGCTGCGACGGTGGCGTTCCGGCCTGTAAGCACGCTTCAGGAACTGCAGACCGCGATTTCGGAGCTGGGTCTGCCCGCCATCCTGAAAACCCGCCGCTTCGGCTATGACGGCAAGGGGCAGGCGGTGATCCGCGAGATGGCGGACGCCGAGGACGCACTCGCCGCCATGAAGGGCCAGCCGGCCATCCTCGAAGCCTTCGCCGACTTCACCCATGAGCTGTCCATCGTGGCCGCGCGCGGGCTGGATGGGGCGGTGCGCGCCTACCCGCTGTCAGAGAACCGGCATTCGGACGGCATCCTGCGTGAAAGCCTCGCCCCGGCCCAAGTCAGCGACGAGACGCGGGCGACCGCGCTCGGCATGGCGACGCGGGTTCTGGATGCCCTCGATTATGTGGGCGTGATGGGAATGGAGCTGTTTGCGCTCAAGGACGGCTCATTGCTTGTGAACGAGATCGCGCCGCGGGTTCATAATACCGGTCACTGGACGCAGGACGCCTGCACGGTCTGCCAGTTCGAGCAGCATATCCGCGCAGTCGCAGGCTGGCCGCTGGGCGATCCCGCCCCGCATGCCTCGGCCCGCATGGTCAATCTCATCGGCCATGACGCGGACGCCTGGGAAGACTGGCTGAAAACCCCGAATGCGGTGCTGCATCTTTACGGCAAGCGCGAGACTCGCGAGGGCCGCAAGATGGGCCATGTGAACGTGCTGGGGCCGCTCTAGAGCCGCCTAGCGCGCCCGTCTGAACCCATAACGCAGATCACCCATCAAGCCGGGCAGGTCGGGCAGGTTTTTCGCCAGCTTGTTGACCTGACCCTTCACCTTCTCGAACTGCATGACATTGTCGATGCGGCGATCAAGGAATTCGGCGGTCTTCGTCCGGTCCTCGCTGTCGTCCTCGAGCCAGATCGCAAAGGTTGAGGCGTAGACGCCCGACAGAATCGCCCGCTTGGAATAGAAGTTCGCGTCGGTGCTTGTGTCCCCGATCGCGCTCCAGATCATGTGTGATGTGGCCCAGACGAGCCGGGCGCCGCGATCCAGACCATCTGGCAAAAGCAGTCGCGCCCGGGCGCGGGCGGCGGCCTCTTCATGACCCTCATACTGCGCCAGACGGATCAGCACCGCCTGGCTGACCTTGTCGCGAATCCGGTTGGCGGGATTGGCCTCGATCTCGGCGCGGGCATTGGCGTCACAGCGCCGCGTCCAGGTCTCGATGACGTCGAGAATCCCTGCAGGGCAATACAGTTGCACCTCCCCCTCGCTCAGTCCGGCGTCCTGGGCGGCGCGGGTCAGCGTGGTCTCGCTCCAGCCGTCGAAGGCGGCGTTGGGCAGGGCGGCGTCCACCAGCGCGTCACGGGCGCGCTGGGCGCGAGAGGGGGCGGTGTTTTGTGCTTTTGCGGTCATGGCTGTATATTTAGTGCGCTCTGGGCCTGACGTCACGGGGCGTTTCGCCGCGCTCTACGCTGGACAGGGGCTCCCAGACCCGGTATATCGCCCGCCTCTGTTGGAAGCGATCCGGCGCGGACGGTGGAGCCACGCGGCTCTTTGGTTCGCGTGAGCTATACGGTCAAAGTTCCGGAGCGGGCCTTGACCACCTATTCGAAGGGAGAGATTACCATCGTCCAGATCGTCGTGCGCGATAACAACGTTGAGCAAGCGCTCAAGGCGTTGAAGAAAAAGATGCAGCGGGAAGGCACTTTCCGCGAGATGAAGCGCCGCAACCATTACGAAAAGCCGTCTGAAAAGAAAGCGCGCCAGAAGGCCGAGGCGATCCGCCGCGCCCGCAAACTGGCTCGCAAGCGCGCTCAGCGCGAGGGCCTGCTGCCGAAACGCGGCGGTGGTCGCCGCTAGAACGCTGCGCCGGGCTTAACCGCTCCTAAGCAGACACGAAAAACCCCGTACGCCCAGCGTACGGGGTTTTGCTGTGTCGGCCCTGGCCGGGCGGTAGGCGAGGCTCAAGGCCTGAGGCGATCGCCTCAGGCCTTTTTCTTGCCGCCCATCTTCAGAAGCTTGCGAACGGAATCCGCATTGGCCTGACGCAGGGCGCCCTGACGGAACACCGCGGCCGCTCCCCACAGGACGATGAGGGTGGTCACCACCATCAGCGCACAGGCGCTCAGCAGCTCCCACAGGGGCGGATCGGTGGGCAGGCGCGCCATCATCACGAAAGGCGTCCACAGCGGCACCCAGGAGCCGATCTGGATGACCATCGAGTCGAGCGCATCGATCGAGAACACGATGATCAGCATGGGCAGCATCAGGATCCAGATCACCGGTCCCATCAGCGTCTGGGCGTCCTGCAGGGTGTCGCACAGCGAGCCCATGGCGAGGAAGATCGCGCCATACATCAGATAGCCGCAGGTGAAGAAGAACAGGCCGGCCAGCAGGAGGCCCGGATCAAAGACCGAGGTGAGGAGCTCCAGAAGGTCCGGATCGAGCGCCGCGATGGCCGAGCCGCCCAGCGTGCTCAGCAGCACCCCGACCCCGCCCCAGACGGCGAACAGGGTGACGGACACGCCCGCCACGCCCAGAAGCTTGCCGATCAGGATGTCCTCGAGGCGGGCGGTGGACAGCAGCAGCTCGATGATCTTGCCGCCCTTCTCCTCGATCATGGAGGTCAGCAGCATGTTCGCCACCGAGAACACCGCCATCCACAGGATGAACGCCAGGCCGAGCGCCACGAAGAAGGGGGCGCGGTCGGCGAAGGTCACTTCCTCTTCCACGCCCGCTTCGCTGCGCGCATCCAGGCTGGTGACAAGCGGACGGATGTCGAGAATGGCGTCGATCTCGTCCGGGTCGAGGCCTTCGCTCACAAGGGCCTGCTCACGCATGTGCGCGCGGATGATGTCGCGCACATCGCCGCGGAGGTCGGAATTGGTCAGATTGGTCGACAGATAGACGACCTCCAGCCCGTTTTCGGCATGCTCGCGAATGAAGAAGGCGGCAAAGAGCGGTTTGGGGCCTTCAGGGGTCTCGATGGTCTGATCGCCTGAGAGATAGGGACGCAATGCGTCCGCGGTCCGGGCTGGCGGTTCGACCTGGACGGCCTTGGTGCGACCGGCTTCAAGCGCGCTGGCGGCGTCAGACAGGCCCACGGACTGCAAGGCGGCCTCGGTCTGGCTGACCCCGTCAGGGTCTTCGTCAAAGATGGCGAGGGCGCGCTCTGCGGCCTCATCCCCGCCCACGCCCTGGGCCATCATCTCGATGGCCCCGCGGACCTGGGCGCGACGTTCTTCGATGCGGGCCTGCTCGACCAGCTGGTCGAGCCGCTGCCCGGTCTCGTCGATCACGCTGAAATAGCGCACCGGCTGGCTGGACTGGATGAGGGCGGGCGTCACCCCGCCAATCGTGGCGAAGATCGGTACGGCCAGCAGCGAGAGCCAGAAGCCCCAGGTGGCGACATAGGAGAGGTATTCGCGGCGAGCGATCAGATAGGCGGCGCGCATGATCAGGCCTCCTGACGGAGTGTTTCGACCGCATCCTCGCCCACAAGGGCGACAAAGGCGTCGTGAAGATGGGGACGGCGGGGCTCGAAGCGGGTCAGGGGAACGCCGGCCTGCACACAGGCGCGCAGCACGTCCTGGGCGTCCACGCCCGGCTTGAGCGTGAGCAGCAGGTTCGCTGAACCATCCTCGTCGGGCGCGAGCGTCTCGATCTCGCCCATGGGCGAGACGACCTCGGCGAGGTTTGACCCGGCCGACGCGCCCAGGGTGACTTGCCGGGGCACGCGCGCCAGCGCTTCGTCCACGCGCCCGTCAAACACCTTCCGGCCGCGCGCCATCAGCACAATGCGATCGCACAGGCGCTCGGCATGCTCCATCACATGGGTGGAGAACAGCACGGTGCGGCCCGCCTGGGCCTGCTCGCGGATCACCTGCTCGAGCATGGCCTGGTTGACCGGGTCCAGACCGGAGAACGGCTCGTCGAGGATGATGAAGTCCGGCTCGTGAATGATGGCGGAGATGATCTGGATCTTCTGGGCCATGCCCTTGGAGAGTTCCTTGATCTTCTTGGTCGCCGCTTCCTTGAGGCCGAAGCGTTCAAGATAGACCAGCGCCCGGCGGCGGGCCTCGCCCGCAGACAGGCCCTTCAGCCGGGCGAAGAACACGATCACGGCCTCGGCGGTCATCTTGCGATAGACGCCGCGCTCTTCGGGCAGGAAGCCCACGCGGTCCATGCTCTTCGTGTTGGGCGCCTGGCCGAACAGCTTCACGGCGCCGCTATCTGGAACGATCACGCCCAGCGACATGCGCAGGGTTGTGGTCTTGCCGGCGCCGTTCGGGCCCAGAAAGCCCGTCAGCTCGCCCTTGCGGGCCTGGAAAGACACGTCCTGTACGGCCGGTTTGCCGCCGAACGTCTTGCTCAGGCCTTCGACCTCAAGCGCGTACTCAGTCATGAGATTGGATGCTCCCCGAACTCTTTGGTTCATCTTTAGGGTGATGCGAGCGTGTAATCCAGTTACGAATGGGGTCAGGTGAATCGCGCGCGACGGGATCGCGCAGGAGGAAAACCGCCATGGCTGACAGACCCTTCCCGCTGGATTTTGCGACACTCGCACCGGATGCGCGGCCGCGTCGATGGCTGGTCCTGCCAGAAGGCTTTGACGCCTCCGCGCAGCCTGATCAGATCAGCCCGCATTTCAAGGTGAAGCCGGAGGTCCTGCTGGTGCGCTTCAAGGCGCTGGCGCTGGAACAGCCCCGGGTGACGCTGGTGCGTGAGACGGAGGGGCAGGTCGAGCTGGTGCAGCGCTCAAGACTGTTCCGGTTCCCCGACTACATCACGGCCGAGGCCATGGAGACGGATGGCGGCTCGGCGCTGGCGATCTATTCGCGGGCGGTGATCGGCTATTCCGATATCGGCGTGAACCGAAAGCGCATCATGGCCTGGCTCGACGCGCTGAGCGCGCAGCTCGGCTAGGCCGTCGGCAGGGCGAAATACAGCAGGTCGAGGGAGGGCGGCTCGGCCACGCCCAGCTGGCGCAGGATATGGGTCGCCTGACCGCGATGGTGGGTCTGGTGATTGAACACATGGGTCAGGACCACGCCGAGCGGCAGGGCCTTGGCCTCGCCGCGCGTGTTCACATACTCAAGAATATCGTCCAGCTGCTCGGGTTTCACCGTCGCGGCATAGTCCATCAGCCGCTTGTCCTCGACCTCGCGGGCCTCTCGCAGGTCCGAGAACTGCTCGAACAGCACCGTGTCGAGCTTGGCCGGCGCCTCGCCTTCGCCGGTCAGGCGCTTGAGCCAGATCCGGTCCGCCGTGAGAAGATGATTGAGCGTACCGTGCAGGCTGGTGAAATACGCTTTCACATCCCGCTTGCGCTCGAAATCGGTCAGCGCCGTGGCCGCATCGTAAAGGCGTGCATTCGCCCAGGTGTTATAGGCCGCCATGCGGGACGGGTGGCTGTAGAGCATCGCCATGTGTCATCACTCATTCAGACGCCGGACCAGACGGGCGCACGGATCATTGTAGACGTCCGGTCTGGCGCAGAGCCAGCCCGGCAGACGCCTCAGAGGCGTATCACCCTGTTATTGACCGAAGATAAAACTGTAAAGGCGGCGGACACCCCCGCCTATCGTATGAGGGCGACGCCCGCATAGTTGAAGCTCGCAAATTTCGGGCTCTTGGGCAGATAGTCCGCTGTCATCTCGGCGATGGAAAAACCGGCCGCCTCGATGAGCTTGTCCGGTTGTCGCGTCAGATGACAGCCGCCGCCAATGGGTTTCCAGACCGGTTCGATGATCTTCTGCCAGCGTTGGACGCCGGTATCCGGCGCAAGGCCATGCTCGGAAAACAGGAGGCGTCCCCCGGGTTTCAGGACACGGCGCATCTGGGCCAGGGCGGCGTTCACATCGGGAATGGTGCAGGCGGTATAGGTCAGCACCACCGTATCCACGCTGTCATCGTCGAGCGGGATGGCCTCGCCAGGCAGGTCCATCAGCTCGACAGCCACAGGACAGTCCGCGATTGCTTTCTGCGCCTTGCGCCGCATGCCTTCGGACGGTTCCAGCGCGAAGACGCGGCTGACCCTGGAGGGATCATAGAAGCTGAGATTGGGGCCGGCGCCGAAGCCCACTTCCAGAACCCGGCCTTCTGCCTTGGGCACGAGAAGCGAGCGCTGTTTCATGATCTGGGGCGCGCCGCAGGCGCAGCCGATCAGATGGGGCAGGATATGGGTTTCGTAAAACGACATAAGATCAGGCTAGCGCCGTTTCCCAGCCAGGGGAACGCGCCCCTTTGACAGTTCGGGGTGGGCGTCCTCTTTCGGCAGGACGGGGTCTATGACGCTCATCTCGGGCCCAGGGCGACCCTGCCCGTTCAGGCTGGCGCAGGCTTCGGCGAAGAAGCGGACATGCTGGTTGAAGACCGCCTGGGTGTAGATGCCGAAATGGTTCGCCCCCTTCACAAGGGCCGCGTATTTCGTCGACAGGGCGGCGTCATAGAGCCGCCGTCCGCGCCCCTGCGGAATGATGCGATCCTTGTCCCCATGCAGCCACAGGACTGGGGCTTTCACCTGTCCGATCTGGCGGATGGAGTCGTACCTCTCCCGGAAGATGGCGCGCGGCAGCAGCCAGGCGGTGCGCGAGCGGACAATGTCGCGAAAGCTGTCATAGGGGGCGTGCAGGATCAGCCCGCCCACAGGGCGCGCTGCGGCCAGCTGCACCGCCGTGCCCGACCCCAGGCTTTCGCCATAGACCACGATCCGCCCGGGCCTGATCCCCTCTGCGACCAGCGCATCAAAGGCGAGAATGGCGTCGGCCACATTGGCCGGTTCGCTGGGCCGTCCCGTCGAGCCGTTAAAGCCGCGATGGGCGAGCGCGCTCAGACCCCAGCCCGACGCGATGAACAGGCGAAAGAACCGGGCCCGGCGCCACAAGGCCCGCCGATTGCCATGCAGATAGAGGATGTGGGGCAGGGCGTCGTCCTTCGCATCCGCCCGCCAAACGATCAGGGTGTGGCCGTCCGGCGTTCCGAGTTCCGTTTCCTCGGTGCGGTCCAGCTCGCAATCAGACGGATGGATCCGGGTCGGATCGGTGAAATAGAGGATGCGGCGCTGGGTGAAGAACAGCACCAGCCAGATTGCGTAGATCGCGATGATACACAGGGCCCCATATCTCACAGGTTCCGGCGCATCCTCCCAGACGCGCCAGACGGCTTCGCCCCAGCTCGCGGCGCGATCCATCCCTGCTTGCATCCCCATCACGCCGTGTCCCCTATGGCGTTTGTGACAGAAAGGCGGAGCGGGCGGGCAGAGTCCAGCAACAAGCCCTATGACAGGTCGGGAAAGAATGCCGGGTGCGGCGCTAAAGCCTCACTCCGGCCCAGGGGATGTTTCGAAACTCGCGAGCCAGGCGCGCAGACCGTCTTCAAGTCCGTCACGCAAGTCCTCTGGGAGTTGAGCGATGAGGCGATGCTGGTTGGCGACATGAGCGTCGATGACGCGGTCAATCAGCGCGAAGCCCTGATCGGTGAGCGCAACGACATTGCTGCGGCCATCCTCAGGGTTGGGGCGACGCGCGATCAGGCCCTGTTCCTCCAGACGATCAATGCGGTTCGTCATCGTGCCGGATGTGACCATCGTCCAGTTCACGAGATCGGACGGGCTGAGGGCATAGGGCGGACCGGCCCGGCGCAGGGTCGCGAGCACGTCAAACGCTGCGAAGGTCAGCCCGTTCTCGGCATAGACCCTGCCGATCTCGGCCTGCAGATGGTCTGCGAGGCGCTTGAGCCGCCCGAACACGCCCATCGGCCCCACATCGAGATCGGGACGTTCGGCATGCCATTGGGCGAGAATGCGGTCGACTTGATCCATCATCGAAGAACTAGAGCCATCTATCTTGACGTCAAGACAGCGAGCAACTATCTCGACGTCAAGATAAACAGGAGGCGGTCATGTCCCGCTCGCTCGATCTCGCCCTTACCGCCAGCGCGCCAATGATCTGGGGCACCAGCTATCTGGTCACCACGAACCTGCTTCCCGACGGGTATCCGCTCACAGCGGCAGTGTTGCGGGCCCTGCCGGCCGGCCTGCTCCTGATGCTGATGACGCGCAGCCTCCCGCCCGTCCGCTGGCTGGGGCGGCTTTTCGTGCTGGGCGGTCTGAATTTTTCCGTGTTCTGGAGCGCGCTTTTCATCGCCGCCTATCGCCTGCCGGGCGGCGTTGCGGCGACCCTGGGGGCGATCCAGCCGCTGATCGTGCTCTATTTGTCCAGCCTGTTGCTCAGCACGTCGCTGACCGCGCGCAATCTGACCGCGGCGGTCGCGGGAATTGGCGGCGTCGCCCTGCTGGTTCTGGGACCGGAAGCCCAGCTTGATGGCGTGGGCGTTGTTGCGGCGCTTGTAGGCGCCGTCGCGATGGCGATGGGCTCCGTGCTGACGCGCCGCTGGCAGCCGCCTGTTTCAGCCCTGACCTTTGCCGGCTGGCAGTTGACCGCAGGCGGCGTGCTTCTACTCCCGGTGGCCCTTTTCGTTGAGCCGGCTCTGCCGCCGCTCACGCTGGCGCATGCGGCGGGCTTTGTCTGGCTGGGTCTGGTGGGGGCCGCCTTGACCTATTGTCTATGGTTCCGGGGCATTGCCCGACTGGGGCCGGCGGCGATCACGCCCCTGGGCTTTCTCAGCCCGCTCACTGCAGTGCTGCTGGGCTGGGTCGTGCTGGGCCAGGCGCTCAGCCCGCTTCAGATTCTGGGCGCACTGATCGTCATGGGCTGTGTCGCCCTGGGCGGCGGCTCGGGCAAACCGGCTCAGGCGCCGGTCAGTGTGAAGGCCTGAAAGAAAACGCCCCGCCGCGGAGATCCGGGCGGGGCGCTCAATTGTCTGTCGGGCTCTAGTCGAGCGCCTTGACGATGCTTTCGCTCATCTTCTTGGCGTCGCCCAGCAACATCATGGTGTTGTCCCGGAAGAAGAGCGGGTTCTCGATGCCGGCATAGCCGGAACCGAGCGAGCGCTTGACGAAGAAGACCGTCTTCGCCTTCCACACCTGCAGCACCGGCATGCCATAGATCGGGCTGGCCGGATCTTCCTCGGCGGCGGGGTTGGTGACGTCATTGGCCCCGATCACGAAGGCCACGTCGGCGGTCGCGAATTCGGAATTGATGTCCTCAAGCTCGAACACCTCGTCATAGGGCACCTGGGCTTCGGCCAGGAGCACGTTCATATGCCCGGGCATCCGCCCCGCCACCGGGTGGATGGCGTAGCTCACGTCCACGCCCTCTTCCTTGAGGGTGTCGGCCATCTCCTTGAGCGCGTGCTGGGCCTGCGCCACCGCCATGCCGTAACCGGGGACGATGATGACCTTGCCGGCGTTCTTCATGATGAAGGCCGCGTCATCGGCCGAGCCCTGCTTGACCGTGCGGTCCACATCCGCCGCAGCGCCGGCGGAGGCCGGGTCAGCGCCGAAGCCGCCCAGGATCACCGAGATGAAGGAGCGGTTCATGCCCTTGCACATGATGTAGGACAGGATCGCGCCCGAGCTGCCCACCAGCGCGCCGGTGATCAGCAGCGCCGTGTTCTCAAGCGTGAAGCCGAGCGCTGCAGCCGCCCAACCCGAATAGGAGTTGAGCATGGACACCACGACCGGCATGTCCGCGCCGCCGATGGGGATGATCAGGAGCACGCCCAGCACCAGCGCCAGCAGCGTGATGATCCAGAACGCGATCTTGGCGTCCCCGCCCGAGGCGGTGAGGAAGGTGATGAAGACGAAGATCGCAACGCCGATGGCGAGGTTCAGCCAGTGCTGGCCCTTGAAGACGATCGGCGCGCCGCTCATCAGGCCCTGCAGCTTCATGAAGGCGATCACAGAGCCCGAGAAGGTGATCGCGCCAATGGCGACTCCCAGCGACAGCTCGACGAGCGACAGGCCCTTGAGCTTGCCGGTGGCGGTGGCGATGTGGAAGGCGTGCGGCTCATAGAGCGCGGCGGCGGCGACCAGCACGGCGCACAGACCCACCAGCGAGTGGAAGCCCGCGACCAGCTGGGGCATGTCCGTCATGGGGATGCGCCGGGCGATGACCGCGCCGATGCCGCCGCCAATGGCGACCGCGCCCAGGATCAGCAGCAGGCCCAGCCCGTCGAGTTCGACATAGAACAGGGTCGTGCCCACGGCGATGGCCATGCCGGCCATGCCCAGATAATTGCCCTGGCGGGAGGTTTCCGGGCTCGACAGGCCCCGAAGCGCCATGATGAACAAGATGCCCGAGACCATGTAGAGGATTGCGGCGAGATTGGCTGACATGTCTTAGCCCTCCGCCTTCGGCTTGGCCGCCGGCTTTTCTTTTTTCTTGTACATCGCCAGCATGCGCTGGGTGACCATGAAGCCGCCAAAGATGTTGATGCTGGCGAGGATCACCGCAAGCACGCCGACGCCCTTGGAGAACTGCCCGGCCTGATCAAGCGCGGTGGCGCCCGCGGCGATCAGCGCGCCGACAATGATCACCGAGGAGATGGCGTTGGTCACGCTCATCAAGGGCGTGTGCAGGGCCGGGGTCACCGACCAGACGACATAATAGCCCACGAAAACGGCGAGGACGAAGATCGCCAGGCGAAAGATAATCGGATCAACGGCTTCCATGTGAGGCTCCGTATGCGGGGGCGGTCAGAAAGTGGTGAGTGCGGTTTGCGGGACAAACCATTACGCATCACCCGTCAGGCTGGGGTGGATGATCGCGCCATCCCTGGTCAGGGCCATGCCCTTGATGACCTCGTCATCCCAGTGCGGGGCGAACGCCGCATCCTCACCCACCAGGAGTGGGAAGAGATTGACGAGGTTCTTGGCCAGAAGCTGGCTGGAATCGGCCGCCAGGCGGGCGGGCAGATTGGTGAAACCGGCGATCTTCACCCCGTTATGCTCGACCACCTTGTCCGCTTCGGTCAGCTCGCAATTGCCGCCATTGGCGGCGGCGATGTCGATGATCACGGACCCCGGCTTCATGCTTTCGACCATGGCCGTGGTGATCAGGCGCGGCGCCGGACGCCCCGGGATGAGGGCGGTTGTGATGACGATGTCCTGCTTGGCGATGTGGCTGGCGACCAGCTCGGCCTGCTTGGCCTTGTAGTCGTCGCTCATCTCCTTGGCGTAGCCGCCCGCGGTCTCGGCTTCCTTGAACTCGTCATCCTCGACGGCGACGAACTTGGCGCCCAGAGACCCCACCTGTTCCTTGGCGGCGGGACGCACGTCGGTCGCAGAGACGACCGCGCCCAGACGGCGCGCCGTGGCGATGGCCTGCAGGCCCGCAACCCCGGCGCCCATCACGAAGGCTTTCGCCGGGGCGATGGTGCCTGCAGCGGTCATCATCATGGGAAAGGCGCGGCCATAGAGCTCGGCCGCCTCGATGACGGCGCGATAGCCCGACAGGTTCGACTGGCTCGACAGGGCGTCCATGGCCTGCGCGCGGGTGATTCGCGGCGTATATTCCATCGCCAGCGCGTTGACCTTGGCGTCGGCGCAGGCCTGGGCGAACTCCGTCGCGCCATGCGGCTCCAGAAGCCCGATCACCACCGCGCCGTCTTTCAGGCGCTTGAGCGTCTCGTCATCGGGGCGCCGCACGCAGAACAGCGCATCGGCCCCTTTGACGGCGTTGGCGCGGGTGGCGAGCTTGGCGCCCGCGGCCTCGTAGGCGGCGTCGGTATAGGCGGCGCGCTCGCCTGCGCCCTTCTGAACCGTGATCTCGGCTCCGGCCTTGATCAGCGCCTTGACGCTGTCAGGCGTGGCTGCGACCCGGGATTCTCCATCCCGGGTTTCGGCGAGTACGGCGATATGCATTCGGAAACCCCGTCTTCCGGTCGTTAACGTTGCGCGCAGTCTGCGACAAACGTCTAACGCCGGAAAGGGGTAATCTGGCTTGTACGGACAGATTCGGGCTCAATAGGCGGTGAGCGCGCTGTGAGCCCGCTGTTTTAAGGGCTTAGGCCAGAAGGCTGACCAGGCCGCCAATGATGAAGCCGATGATGGCGAGCACAACGAGAGTCGCCCAGTAGCCAGCGCCCTGCTTGAGGAAGAAGCCGCCCAGGCCTCCGACAATGGCGGAGACGAACATGGCGGTGAGCCAATGGAAATGCGCGCCGAAGACGAGGATCACGCACAGCAGCGTGGTGACGATGACCAGAGTGGAATACACCGACACGCCGATAAAGCCGTCAAAGGAGGCTTTATGCTCGGAGATGTCCATGTCTCCGCGGATGTATTCTTCAGCCATGATCGTCCTCATCTGAAAAAGAAGTCTTCTGAGGGCGGCACATATCACGCTCCTCGCCATCCGCCAAGACGCTGTGCTCGGCTAGACTGGTCTTCGGGCCCAGCCTTCGATCAGGGCGTCCAGCGCCGCCGTGACAGCGATCGGATCATCCAGGATCAGATGATGCTGGGTGTTCGGTATGCTGACGAAGGGCGAACGGGTGAACACGGACTTCATGTAGTCCCAGGTCTCCGCCTTCATCAGCACCGAATGCTCCCCGCGGATAAAGGCCAGCGGACATTTGAGGTTCGCCGCCGCTGCTTCCGGGTCGCGGCGCTGATAGGTCAGCTTGGCCCACAGGTCGGGATCAAACAGCCAAGTATACCCGTCCTCGACTGCTTTGAGAGAGCCGCGGGCGATGTGATCAATGATCCACAGGTTCTCGCAATGCTGCTCGGGCAGCAGACGAAAGCGTTCGAGCGCCGCAGGCAGATCGGCATAGATGCGTCCGCCCCGGCGCGGCGGGCTGCCCTCGCGCTGCTTTTCGGGTTTTCGAATCGGGCTGTCGAGGATGATCGCGGCTTCAAGCTGGTCCCCCATGACGGTCGAGGCCTGCAGCGTGACGAAGCCGCCGAAGGAATGCCCGACCATGATGGGTTTGCCGGCGTCAAAGGCGCCGCCGGCTTCCGCCGCGACCAGCATGTCCGCGGCGTGGTCATCCATGGTGTAGACCTCGCGCCAGCCGCTTTCGCCCATCCCGGCGAGATCAGCGGCGACGACCCGGCGACCGCCCCCTTCGCGCGCCAGATAGGGGCCCAATGCGTCCCACCATCCTTTATGGGCGGTGCCGCCATGCACCAGCAGAAGGCCCGGCTTGCCGCGCTCGCCCCAGGCCTTCCAGGCGAGCCTTGTTCCGTCGCGTTCGGCGAAACCGGTATCGACGGCTTCAGTCTGGGCGGTCCTGAACCAGTCGGGAGCGGAGACAGGCTCGCCCTTGAAGGGCGCGAGGGGCGGAGGCATGCGGTCGGCTTTGGTCATGATGGGACCTTGGGACTCTTATACTTAGGAGCTTCAGGGGTAGACCGGCTGTGGCCGACCCGTCAAACGCAGGAGTCTCACCTGAAGCTTAAGGCCAGGCTAACTCTCTATTTACCCTAACAATTTCTGAGTCGTCTCTACACCTCATCTTTACGCCGGGTGTCCCATAAAGGGTCACACAACAGGTGGGAGGGCGGTTCGGACCGGCACGGGGAAAACCCCGGTCGGTCCGCTCAAAGGATCGCCCCGAATAGATAAGCGACCGAAAAGGCGTGGGTGTGATGGCCAAGACCGTATTGATCGTCGATGACGATCCGACCCAGCGTCGCCTGATGCAGGCGGTTCTGGAAAAGCAGGGGCATCTGGCGGAGACCGCCGAGGATGGGGAGGCCGGCCTCGAGCGCGTCAAGCGCGGCGGGGTGGACGTGGTCATGCTCGACATGGTCATGCCGGGCATGGACGGCATTGAGACGCTGGAAGCGATCAAGGCCCGCAATCCCGATCTGCCGGTGATCGTGCTGACCGCTCATGGGGGCATTGAAACCGTGGTGAAGGCGATGCGCGCCGGCGCCGTGGACTTCTTCGTGAAGCCCGCCAGTCCGGAGCGGATTGCGGTGTCGATCCGCAATGCCTTGAAAGTCAAGGATCTGTCGGGCGAGGTGACGCGTCTCAAGAAGCGCACGACGGGCGCCCTGGGCTTTTCCGACATGATCGCCGGAGCGCCGGCCATGCGTCAGGTGGTGCGTCTTGGCGAACGGGCGGCCAAGTCCAACATCCCGATCCTGATCACGGGCGAAAGCGGCGTGGGCAAGGAACTGGTGGCGCGCGCCATCGCGGCGGGATCCGACCGCGCAGGCCGTCCCTTCGTGGCGGTGAACTGCGGCGCGATCCCGGAAAATCTGGTGGAATCCACCCTGTTCGGTCACGAAAAAGGCTCGTTCACGGGCGCTGTGGCCAAGCATCTGGGCAAATTCCAGGAAGCTGATGGCGGCACGCTGTTCCTCGATGAGATCGGTGAACTGCCGCTCGACATGCAGGTCAAGCTGCTGCGCGCGCTTCAGGAAGGCGAAGTGGATCCGGTGGGCTCCAAGCGTCCGGTGAAAGTGGATGTGCGCATCGTGTCGGCGACCAACCGCGATCTCGCCGAACAGGTGAAGACCGGCGCCTTCCGCGAGGACCTGTTCTATCGCCTGAACGTGTTCCCCATCGAGGTGCCGTCCCTGCGCGAGCGGACCGAGGATATTCCGGCTCTGGTGCGGCACTTCATTGCGCGCTTCAACGCCCAGGAAGGCAAGTCGGTGCTCGACGCCACGGCGGAGACCATGCACATGCTCGCCAACCATGACTGGAAGGGCAATGTGCGCCAGCTCGAGAATGCGGTGTTCCGCGCGGTGGTGCTGTCAGACAGCGATTATCTGACCGAAGAGGATTTCCCGCAGATTTCGGGTCTCGCCCCGACCTTGCGGGATGCGCCGATCCAGTCTGCCGCCCCGGCTCAGCCCGCAGCCAACGCGGTCCCGGCCCTGCCGGCCGAGCAGTTCGAGGGCGCGGCGCCGAATGGCGCCGAAGAGGAGCATTTCCCGGTCGATATTCTCGATGAGGGCGGACATCTGCGCTCGCTCGAGAGCATTGAACGCGATCTCATCGCGTTCGCCATCGAGACCTATTCAGGCCGTATGGCCGAGGTCGCCAGGCGTCTGGGCGTGGGCCGCTCCACGCTGTATCGCAAGGTTCGCGAATACGATCTCGACGTGGACAATTTCCGCGAAGCGGGCTGATTGATCAGTCTTGGACGTCCAGCACGGCGTCCAGGTTTTGAGCCAAGACTTCATCGCGGTTCAGGCGGTCGGCCTGGGCCGCGATTTGTTGTCGGATGCGGGCCGCCATTGCTGGCTCATGTAGTCCTGGAAAATTTGCGCTAGCGCATGGACTTGGCTGCATCCTCGGTGACAATGCGCTCGACTTGCGGGCCGTTTGGGCCCTCGCAGATGGAGGACTGAATGTTCAATCACATCATGGTCGGCTCGAACGATATCGAGCGGTCCAAGCGCTTCTACGACGCCGTGCTGGGCGTTCTGGGCGCGGGAGAGCCAGTGCGCAATGAAGCGCCGACCGGTCATGTGCGCCTGTTCTACATCCATGATGGGAGCGTCTTCTGCGTCAGTGAACCGATTGACGGACAAGCGGCGACCGCTGGCAATGGCTCGACCTTCGGCTTCAAGTGCAACTCGTTCGATCAGCTCAAGCAGTTCCACGATGTGGCGGTCGCCCATGGCGGCAAGTCCATCGAGGACCCGCCCGGCCTGCGCCAGGGATCGCTGGGAGCGATCAATCTCGCCTATGTGCGTGATCCCGATGGCAACAAGCTCTGCGCCATTCATCGCGTTGAGGGATGATTTCAGGAGAGGCGGGTGAAAGCCCGCCTCTTTCTATTCGGACGGGGCGGGTTTCCAGACGAGCTCGAAGCGCTCACAGACCACATCAAGGTCGTCGGAGTATTCAAAGCCTTCACGCGCGGCTTCGCGGCGCCAGAATTTGCGGTGCTCGGTGATCCAGTAATCGTACGAGCGGTCGCCTTCGCCCTCATCCCACGCAAATTGCGCATCCACCTCGCGGATCGGCATGACATCCACCCGGGTGGTTCTTGTAACGCAGGCGGGGACGCCGCGTCCGTCTGTGATCAGCCACAGATCGCCGGGTTTGGGCAGACCTTCCGGATCGTCCACGTACCAGCGCGCCAGACTGGCCGTCGCCTGTTTGGTCCGGCTGAGCACCAGAGCGAGCAGCTCATCCATCATCTCCGGGCTGTCGCCAAAGGCGTCCACGCCGCGCGGCCGGGCGGTCTCGCCAGTGGCGAGCTGAAAGCGGGTCCAGAAGGCCCGGTCCGCGTCTGACAGGTTTGCGGTCACAGTCTAGTCCTTACCGCCCTCGATCACCCGGAAGCCGCGCCGCGGCGGGACCGGCGGTTCTGACGGCGCCTCGTCCGGTGAAGGCGCATCCTCAGGCTCCACTGGCGTCTCGATTACCTCAGGCGTGAAACCCTTGCGCACGAGGCCGGACTTGCGCAGTTCGGACACGGGATCCGGCGCCGTGTCCTCGATGGGGGCGATGACGTCCTCGTTGATGTCGCGTTCGCGGGCGCGGCGCTCGGGGCCCTTGCGCTTGAAGCCCGAGCCCTTGGTCTTGAAGCTCGACCCGCCGCCGCGGGAGAAGCCCTTGGGCGCTTTGCCCCTGGCCTTCTTCTCGATCTCCTTGAGCTTGGCGAGCTGGAGCGTGGAGAGCGCCTCGCCCTCGGCGCCCAGCGAGGGATCGGCATAGGCCGAGCCGAACGTGTTCAGGCGCTCCTCGATGGAGCTCATGAACTCGTCCTCCCAGTCGGTCAGCTCGATCCGGGCGGCTTCGGCGGCGTCGGGATCATCCTC
The DNA here is from genome assembly GCF_000152745.1 of Oceanicaulis sp. HTCC2633. Taxonomy (GTDB): domain Bacteria; phylum Pseudomonadota; class Alphaproteobacteria; order Caulobacterales; family Maricaulaceae; genus Oceanicaulis. The sequence continues at coordinate 1,641,443 of NZ_CH672428.1, read as the reverse complement.
CTCGGCCTTGGCGATGGCGCGCTCGACGGCGGCCTTGGCCCGGCGAATGCGGGCCAGGGCCTTGCGGGTCGACTTGTCATCAACCTCACGCGCCATGATCGGTCCTAGTGTTCGCCGACCGCGCCCAGATAGAGCTCCAGCAGCGCTTCCATTTCCTGGCGCTCATGGGCGTCCTGTTTGCGCAGGGAGATCACCTTGCGCAGCACCTTGGTGTCATAGCCCATGGATTTGGCTTCGGCGTAGACTTCCTTGATGTCGGCGGCGACGCCGGCCTTGTCTTCTTCCAGGCGCTCGATGCGGGCCACCAGGGCGCGCAGCTGATCACGGGCGGCGGCGCCGATGGCGTCGGATTCGTCTTTCTCGGGGGTCGAGGCGGCAAAGTCGGCCATGAGGGTCTCCTGGCGAGGATTTACGATCTTGCCCTCTTCGATAGGCGAGGGGGGCGGGGCGGGGCAAGCCGGTCGTGACGCGCAAAGCCGATCTGATGCAGACGCGCTGCATGCTTTCCTTCCGTCTGAAGAGTCTTTAGAGCCCTTCCAGCACTATACAGGAGAACACCATGACCACGCTCTGGCGCCTTGAAGCGCGCGGCCCGATGCCGCTCATTCGCGCAGCCAACGATCGGCTGGACGCAGCGCTGGAACCCCTGCCTGTCAGCTGGTCCATGTTCGAGGATGGTTCTCCCGAGGCGGGCCGCATCGACATCCTGTTTGATCACCAACCGGACGCCGAGGCGTTTGCCAGCGAGGCCGGTCTCGAGCACGACGCCGTCGAGATCAATTTCGGCCCGCTGCCCGAGGAAGACTGGATCGCCCTGTCTCTGGAAGGCCTGCCGAGCGTCGAGGCGGGTCGGTTCCTTGTCTATGGCGAGCATACCTCGTCGGATCTGACCGAGGGCCAGATCGGCTTGTGGATCGAGGCGGGCCCGGCGTTCGGCACGGGCCATCACGGCACCACCAAGGGCTGCCTCGAGGCGCTCGACAAGCTCGACCAGTCCGGCTTTCACCCGAAAACCGTCCTGGATCTGGGGACCGGGACCGGGCTGCTGGCCATCGCGGCGGCGAAAATCTGGTCTGATTGCGAGATCCTCGCCACGGATATCGATGAAGAATCCGTCATCGAGACGGTGGAGAATACGGCCAAGAACGGCGTGAAGCCCCGGATCGAGGCGGTGACGGCGGACGGCTTCCATCACCCGGTGTTCGAGGGCGCCAAGTTCGAGCTGATCTTCGCCAACATTCTGGCGGGTCCGCTGATCACCCTGGCGCCGGAGATCGCGGCCCGTCTCGAGGCGGGCGGCCGGATCATCCTGTCCGGGCTTCTCGAGGAGCAGTCCGACAAGGTCGAGGCGGCCTATGACGCCGAGGGCCTGTCGCTGATTGACAAGGCCATTCTCGATGGCTGGGCGACGCTGGTGTACGCCAGCAAGGCCTAGCCGCATAAAGAAAAAGCGCGCCAGCTGTGAGGCCTGGCGCGCTTTTAAATAAGCCGGAGAGAGATCGGCTTAGAGTTTGCGGACGCGATCGGCCAGGCCGATTTTCTCGAACAGCGAGTTGGCGTCGGTATTGCGCGGACGAGCGCGCACGCCGGCCGCCTCGGCGCGGCGCACGGAGCGCAGGCCGTCGCAGGCGTTCAGGCGAAGATGAGCGTCATGGTGGAACATGGCGGAGCTCCCGATAGGCATGAATTTCGTGAGCCCGGATATGGGCTTGTAAGATTTGATTAGCCATATCCAATTGCGCAGGTCCGCCTTGCGTTTCTGCAAGGCGGCCCTTCTCGCTGCGCACTGTCGCAGAGATGAGATTGATAAGGTCCGGGCGCGGGCCTAGCTTGTGCGCATGACCCATCAGATCCAGCAATTTCATGTGAAGGGCGGGCCCCAATACGGGCGCGAGAACCTTCCCAAGCTCCGCGCCAGCCTGGCTCAGGCCGGTCTGGACGGTTTCCTGATCCCGCACGAGGACGAGTACAATAACGAGTACTTGCCCGCGAACGCCGAACGTCTGGCCTGGGCCACCGGTTTCACCGGGTCCGCCGGCGCTGCGGCGGTGCTTGGTGACACGGCGGCGGTCTTTGTGGACGGTCGCTATACCGAGCAGGTCAAATCCCAGGTCGATAACAGCCTGTTTGACTACGAAGACCTGGTGAAGACCGGCATGGCGGGCTGGATCCGCAAGACGGCCAAGTCCGGCCAGACCATCGGCTATGATCCGCGCCTGCATTCACCCGATGCGCTGACCAGGCTGCAGGAAGCCGCCGACAAGACCGGCGCCAAGCTCGTCGCGGTGGAGACCAATCCCATCGACGCCGCCTGGGACGATCGCCCGGCCGCCCCGATGGCGGCCGTGCATCCCCAGCCGCTGGATGTGGCGGGCGAGGCCCATGGCGACAAACGCAAGCGAATTGGCGCGGATGTGAAGGAAGACGGCGCGGACGCCGCAGTGATCACCGATCCGGCCTCCATCGCCTGGCTGTTCAATATTCGCGGCGGCGATGTGGCCTGCACGCCTCTGCCGCTGTCCTCGGCCATTATCGAGCCGTCCGGTCAGGCGACCTTGTTCATCAACGAGGCCAAGCTGACGGACGCCACCCGCAGCCATCTGGGCAATGAAGTCGCGATCCGCCCGGAGACCGAGTTCGCAGATGGCCTGAAGGCCCTGTCCGGCAAGACGGTCCGCGTCGATCCCGCTACCGCGTCGGTCTGGGTCGTCCAGCAGCTTGAAGGCGCGGACGCGAAGGTCCAGCGCAAGCCCGACCCGGTCGCCCTGCCCAAGGCGTGCAAGAATCCGGTCGAAGTGGAAGGCAGCCGTCAGGCGCATATCCGCGACGGCGCGGCCATCGTGCGCTTCCTGCACTGGCTCGACACCGAGGCCCAGTCTGGCGAGATGGACGAGATCCGTGCGGCGATGAAGCTGGAAGAGTTCCGGCACATGTCGCCCCAGCTCAAGGACATCTCCTTCGAAACGATTTCGGCGGCGGGCCCGAACGGCGCCTTCCCGCACTATCGGGTCAATACGGACTCCAATCGCAAGCTGAAGCAGGGCTCGCTGTTTCTGGTGGATTCGGGTGGCCAGTATCCGGACGGCACGACGGACATCACCCGGACCGTGCCCATTGGCGAGCCGACCGCGCAGATGCGTCGTCACTTCACGCTTGTCCTGAAGGGCCATATCGCCCTGTCGCGCATCCGCTTCCCCGAGGGCACGTCGGGCCATGCGCTGGATGCGCTGGCGCGTCAGCCCTTGTGGATGGCCGGGCTCGATTACGACCATGGGACCGGACATGGCGTGGGCAGCTATCTGGGCGTCCATGAAGGCCCGCAGCGCATCTCCAAGGCGCCGAACGCCATCGCGCTTGAAACCGGCATGATCGTCTCCAACGAACCGGGCTATTACCAGGTCGGCGATTACGGCATCCGCATCGAGAACCTGCAGGTGGTCACGCCGGCGGAACCGGTGCCGGGCGGCAATCGCTCCATGCACGGGTTTGAGACCCTGACCATGGCGCCGATGCATCGCGCGCTGGTGGACGTGTCCCTGCTCGACAAGGACGAGCTCGTCTGGCTCGACGCCTATCACGCCGATGTGCGCAAGAAGGTGCTGCCGCTGCTCGATGGCGAGGCGGCGAACTGGCTGGTGAAAGCCTGCGAACCCTTCCTGGGCGCCACGCCCTGATGAACGCTGTCGCTCTGGCAGTTGTGAAAGCGAGCCTGCGCGTGTGCGCCGGGCTCGCTTTTGCATTGGGGCTGACCGCCTGTTTCGCGAGTGAAGAAGAGCTGGTGGGATATTGGGGCGCGGATCGGCCTGTGTCTGAAGGCGTCTACGCCCATACTCCGACGCATCCGGACGGCCGTGAATGGGACCGCCCCACCTGGACCGGCGAAATCACGCTCGAACAGAGACGCTATGTCTCTGATGCGCCGAACTTTCCTCACCAGGGCGCCCGCTTTCATGAACTGTTTGACGATGTCTACATCGTTCAGTCCCCCCGAGAGGATGGGGTCGGCTACGGGCTCGCCTTCGTTTATGAGGAGGGCCGAGTCGTCAGCTATCATCAGCCGTCCTGCTCGGATGTCGCCGATGCGGTGCTCGAGACAGCGGATGTGAGCCGGGACGCCGAGGGCTATTGCCCGATCCAGGACCTCGATCAGCTCGAAGCGATCATGCGTGGCGTCTATGAAGCCGCGAATGGCCAGCTGCGCGTGGACGGGGTGTACCGTCGGGTGGCGGAGTAAGTTTCCCGCTCCGGGACGGAGGTTCAGCGTCTGCGCGCCAGCACGTCCGCGACAGCCTTCGTGACTTCATGGGAATAGGCGTGGTGCAGGTTATGTCCCGCCTTGGGAAAGAGCCGCATCTCACCATGGGGCAGCGTTTTCGCCACAGGTTCGGCGTGCCGACTGGTGCGGACCACCGTGTCCTTCGGCCCCGCCAGAATCACCACGGGCTGGGTGATCTCGCCATAACGCGTTTCCTGATTGGCCAGATGCGCGTTGACCTGCGCCATGTCCTGCGCATTGGCCTTCCATACGGACGGCTTGAACAAGCGGTCCAGTCGCGCCGTTTCGATATAGCCCGTCGGGACCGGCTCGGGATGAAAGGCGCTTGCCACGCCCTTGTGCAGTTCCCGCGGGCCGATCAGGGGCGCGATCACATGGCTGATCAGCGGGCCGATGACGGGCCAGCCTGTCATCTTGTTATAGCTCGCCGCCTCGCCCACCCAGGCGCGGGCGGCGGGACTGATCAGCACGCCGCCGCTGACATGATCGGGGCGATCCATCAGAAGCCGGAGCGCGATCGCCGCCCCCCAGGAATGCCCCAGAACGACCACGCGAGGCACGCCAAGCGCGGTCAGGAAATGCGCGATCAGCTCGGCTTCCCGTTGGGGCGACCAAGGGCCTGAGGGGCGTTCGCTCCACCCCAGACCAGGGCGGTCAAGCCAGATCACCCGATAGGCTTCCAGCGCGTTCGAGAGCGCCATATAGGGTTCATACAGCGAGGTGGAAGCGCCGTGCAGGACCAGAAGCGTTGGCGCGGCCTCGGGGCCTGTCATGAGATGATGAAGTCTGACGCCGCCCAGTTCGATGAACTCGCCTGTCATGCGTCAGCCCCTACTCCGCGCCTAGAGCGCGCGTCCCGCGAGCTCACGTTCGAGCCGGGCGAGGGCGGGCCCGGCCGCCGGATGCAGGGGGTAAAGCAATACTGCTTCGCGATAGGCCTCCATCGCCGCCTCACGCGCCTGCGCCTGTTCCAGCGCCCGGCCCAGAAGCGCCCAGGCGTCAAACCGGCGCTCATCGAGGGTCACGGCCTGGTTGAGCGCTTCCAGTGCGAACTCCCAGTCCGATGCCTGCATGGCCAGCTCGGCGGAGACCACCCAGCCTTCGGCATAGTCGGGTTCCAGCGCGCGCAGATGGTCATAGCTGCGCCAGGCGGTGTCGATGTCGCCGCGCTCGCGCGCCTCGGCGCCCCGCTGAAGCAAAAGGTCAGCGGTTGCCCCGGCCTGCTGCCGCCACAAGGAGCGCACTTCGTCCGCAACGGCGGCGGCGCGCTCCTCATCAGTCAGACTGGCCAGGGTTTGCAGGCGGTCATCGAGATGCTCGGAGACGGAGCGATGTTCGCGCGGCTCCGCCACATCCAGAGTCGGACTCAGATCGAGCGGCGTCGCCTGAAAGGCGGCCAGGAGGCAGAGCACCATCATGGAAGGAAGGATAAGCCAGACGCTGATCCGGGCAAGCTCAGTCTGTAGTCTGGCGCTGCCTGAATCGGGGATGCAGCGGCATGGCGATCAGACCCGACAGAAACCCCTTGAGGAAAACTTGCAAGACTGGCGGCCAGTTCAGGTTCAGGGCCGGTAACGCCACGCTCAACACCATGAAGGCGGTGATGAACGCTGCAAAATAAAGCGCATGTTTCTTCAGGTTGAACATGAAGCAGACTCCCACGGGCCAGTATCATCGCCTGTGTGGGGAAGATGTGCAACCCTTGCGCTTAGAGCGCGATCCCATGATCGCGAAGGGCCTGAACCGCGCCTTCTGCGCCGCGGAAGACATGCCCCTTGAAGCCTGCTTCGACCCCGGCGCGGATATTGTCCTCGCGGTCATCGATGAACAGCACGTCCTCGGGCGCGTGGCCGATCCGCTCGATGGTCAGCTGATAGAGGCGGGGATCGGGTTTGACCATTTTTTCCGCGCCGGAGACCACCACCGCATCGAACGCGGCGATCTTGGGATAGGTCTGCTCGATATGAGACCATTTCTCGGCCGGAAGATTGGTCAGGGCGTATTGCGCCACGCCCAGGGCGCTCAGGCGGTCAACCACCGCTTCCATGCCCGTGATCCAGCCATCGAACATGTCCGGCCAGCGCGTGTCCCAGGCCGTGATGAGGTCGGCCTTGTCGGGATGGGCGTCAATCAGGGGCTTGCGGTTCTCGGCCATGGGCACGCCGCGGTCATGCTCGGTGTGCCATGCCATAGTACAAACACCGCCGAGGAATTGCTCCACGGCGGCGTCGTCAGATAACAGGGATCTGTAGACCCGGCGCGGGTCCCAGTCGACCAGGGTATGACCCAGGTCCCAGAGAACCGCGCGCGACACGGCTGTCTAGCCGGCGCGGGCTTTGAAGCGCGGGTCGGTTTTGTTGATCACGTAGACCTTGCCGCGGCGGCGCACGACCTGACAGTCGCGGTGGCGGTTCTTCAAGGACTTCAGGGAGCTGCGCACTTTCATGGTCGTCGCCCTAGCTAAATGCGGGTGGAGGACATTACGGCCCCCGGAAAATTCAAGAGGGCGCGATTTACTCAACCCTCAGCGCAGAGTCAACGCTTCTGGCGCCTCGCAAGTGTGTGCGAGCAGCGTTATCATCTGCTTCGGCGAGGGGCGCAAAGGCGAGTTCAGGAACATCATGATGGTACGCACACTGTTCAAAAGCGCGGCTCTGGCCGTGGCTGTGCTGGTTTCAGCCGCCGCGGGCGCGCAGGAGACCAGCTTCGAGGACTGGGCCAGCGGCTTCCGGGACCGCCTCGCCGAACATGGCGCCGAGCCTGCGACCATTGCTCTGATGATGGACGGGCTGGAGCCTGATTCCCGCATCATCGATCGCGACCGCTCCCAGCCTGAATTCGTACGTCCGGTCTGGCAGTATCTTGAGGGCGCCGCCTCTGACGCTCGCACCCAGAACGGCCTGTCCGCCCAGGCGACTCATGGCGAGGCGCTGGAAACGGTCGAATCCCAGTTCGGCGTGGACGCCGATATCCTGACCGCGATCTGGGGGCTCGAGAGCGCCTATGGCGTCATTCAGGGCGATTTCGACATTGTCCGCTCGCTGGCGACTCTCGCCTGGGAAGGTCGCCGCCGTCAGTTCGCCGAAAACCAGCTCTTCGCGGTCGCCGACATGATCGAGCGCGGCTATGCCGACCGGGACCAGCTCAAGGGCAGCTGGGCGGGCGCCATGGGCCAGACCCAGTTCATACCGACCACCTATATGGAGCGGGCCGTCGATATTCATGGTGACGGGCATCGCGACATCTGGACGACCGAAGCCGATGCGCTGGGGTCTGCGGCGAACCTTCTGGCGCGGGCGGGCTGGCAGACCGGCGCCCCCGTCGTCACAGAGGTCACTTTGCCGGAAGGGTTTGACTTTGCGGGCTGGGAAGAGCGCGACCGACGCGCCGTCTCCGCCTGGGCCATGGATGGCGTGCGGCCGGTGAGCGGGGAATGGAGCCCGGATGATCTCTATCGCCCCGCCCGCATCCTGCTGCCTGCGGGCGCGTCAGGTCCGGCCTTCATGGCCTTCACCAATTTCGACGTCATCATGCGCTATAACAATTCCACCGCCTACGCGCTGGGGGTCAGCTATCTGGCCAAGCGCCTGTCGGGTCTCGACGCCCTGCCGGGGGACTGGCCGCAAGACAATCCCCCGATCACCCGGTCCCAGGCGCGCGAACTGCAGCAGACCCTGACCGATCTCGGTCATGACACGCGGGGCGTGGACGGCATTTTCGGGGCCAATAGCCGCGCGGCGCTCAAATCCTTCCAGGCCGCCAACGGGCTCACGCCGGATGGCTATGCCGGGCGTCTCGCGTATGAGGCGGTGATGGCGCGGGCGCAGTAAGCCTCGCTTAGGCGGGCGGCGTGTCCTCGACATTGGGGACCAGCGCCGCCGTCGTCTCCCGCACCCGCGGATGCAGCAGCGCCAGCGCGCAGCCGATCACGGCGAGGCTGGCGTTGAGCTCGAAGGGCGCGGCCGGCGCCACGCTCTGATAGAGCCACAGCCCGGTGATGGGCGCGATCATGAAGCCCACGCCCGCCGTGGCGGTGGTCAGACCCGCCGCCCGGCCCTGTTCCTCGGGCTCGACCGCCAGCGAGGCGCCCGCAGTGAAGCCCGAGCGCGCGAGCCCGAAGCCGAAACTGTTGAACATGTAGCCGATCACGATGACCACATAATTGGGCGCGAAGATCATCGTGGCGTTGCCCAGAACCACCATCACAGCGCCGATGATCATGAGGACGCGAGGCGAGGTGTTCAGCACGGGGATCACGACAAGCTGGGCGAAGATCAGCCCCGCCGCGCCCATGGTCAGCGCGATGGAGCCCAGTTGCAGACCTCCCGCCGCGTCCATGCCCAGACGGTCCATGATGTAAAAGCTGAGTGATTGCAGGCTCGCCGCCTGGGCCATCCACATCGCGCAGCCATAGATCATGAAGGCGGTCAGGCGCGGATCTCCGGCGAATCTGAATTGCACCAGCGGATTGATCGGGCGGCCCTTTTTCTGGGGCGGGGTCTGTTCAGGCAGGAACAGGCGCACGCAGACCGCCGCAATGCCCACCATGATGGCGACCAGCACCATGAAGGTGGAAATGCCGATGCGGTGGGAGAAAAAGCCCGCCAAAGCCGGACCGATCACGGTCCCAAGCCCGAACGCCGCCGTCAGGCTCGACAGCGCGCGGGTGCGCTGGGACGGCTCGGTGCGGTCCGCCACATAGGCCTGGGCGGAGGGGTTGGTGGCCGAGCCCAGCCCGCCAAAGATCGAGCGCGCCAGCGCCATGGCGATGATCGCGGCCATGGGCGGCAGGAGGCCCACCTGACCGGCCCAGGCGCCTGCGGCGAAGACCAGGCAGGAGCCTGCAAAGGCCGACAATCCGAACACGATCAGCGGGCGACGGCCATACCGGTCCGACAAGGCGCCCCAGACCGGGCTCATGATCAGGAAGAGGAGGGCGGAAAGCGTGTAGATCGCCCCGACGAAGATCTCGTCCACCTGCAGCTCCCGCGCCAGCGGCGGCAGGATCGCGAACAGCATGGAATTGCCGATGGAGGTCGCGATCAGGCACAGGAACAGGAGCCGGAATGCGCGGCGGCGCACATCAGGGCTCGACGGATTGGCGGGATCATAGGGCGGGTTCATAGGCTTACAGACATAGGCCCGCCCGCCCGCGCCGTCCATGTTTATGAGAGCAGGGCGGCTATGCGTGAGTCGGACGCAGAGTCTTTCCCAGCTCCTAACGCGTCGCAAACCGGGCCTTAAGCATCAGCGCGTATAACCGTCCCGAAATCGGACGCTGAAGGCGACAGAGCGGCAGGAGCCGCCGGGTCTTCGGATGTCGCCTAGAACGGGTGGTGGGAATGTTTCAGATTATCGGGATTGTTGTCCTGTTCGGCATGGTGTTCGGCGGCTTCACGCTCGCCGGGGGGCACTTCGACATCATTGTCGCGGCCTTGCCGTTCGAACTCATGATGATCGGCGGCGCCGCGATCGGCGCCTTCCTGATCAGTAACTCGCTGGGCACGATCACCAAGACGGCCGGCGACTTCGCCAAGCTGATCTCGGGGCCCAAATGGGGCAAGCAGGATTACATGGACCTGCTGACCCTCCTGTTCCAGCTGACCAAGACGATGAAGACCAAGGGCGTGATCGCGCTGGAATCTCATATCGAGAACCCGCACGACAGTTCGATCTTCTCCGCCTATCCGAAGATCATGAAGGACCATTTCGCCATCGACTTCATCTGCGACACGCTGCGGATGATGACGATGAACCTCGAGGACCCGCATCAGGTCGAGGACGCGATGGAAAAGCAGATCGAGAAGCACCATCACGAGGCCGCCACGCCCGCGCATGCCCTGCAGAGCATGGCCGACGCCCTGCCCGCGCTGGGGATCGTGGCCGCGGTGCTGGGGATCATCAAGACCATGGGCGCGATCGACTCGCCGCCGACCGTGCTCGGCGCCAAGATCGGCTCGGCTCTGGTGGGGACCTTCCTCGGCGTGTTCCTGGCCTATGGCCTGGTGGGCCCGTTCGCGGCGCGCCTGAACGAGATCTACGAAGAAGAGGGCGCCTTCTACAAGATCATCCAGGCTGTGCTCGTGGCGCACCTGCATGGCAACGCCGCCCAGATCTCCGTCGAGATCGGCCGCGGCAATGTGCCGAGCAGCTTCCAGCCGAGCTTCGCCGAGCTTGAAGAGGCCAGCTCCAACGCGCCGACGATCTAATCGCTCGCGCAGCGCATTTGACATTTCCCCTTGCGCCCGCCCTGGTCTTTGGCCAAGGCGGGCGCTGTCATGTCTGAACACCCTGATCCTTACGCCCTGAAGCGCCCCCATGCCCGGATTGACTGGACCGCAACCGGCCCGGTCGCTCTGGATGCGGGCGATGTCTATTTCTCCGCCGAGGATGGCCTGGCGGAAACCCGCTCGGTCTTTCTCAAGGCTGCCAACTTCCCTGAGCGCTTCGCCAGGGGCCGCCCGACCGTGGTGGCCGAGCTGGGCTTTGGCACCGGGCTGAACTTTCTGGCGCTGTGGGATCTGTTCCTCAAGACCGCGCCGTCTGATGCGCAGCTTCATTTCGTCAGCATTGAAGGCTTCCCGCTCCGGCAAGCGGATGCGGAACGGGCGCTGTCGGCTTTCCCCGAGCTTGCGGCTTTGAGCGCGCAACTGACAGAGGTGTGGCCGAGCCCTCACAAAGGTCCGCACCGGCGTGTTTTCGAGGGCGGACGGGTCATGCTGACCGTCTTTCATGATCTGGCAGAGAGCGCGCTGCCGAACATGGATTTCAAGGCGGACGCCTGGTTCCTTGATGGTTTCGCCCCCGCCAGGAACCCCGACATGTGGGACACGAATGTCTTCACGGAGCTGGCGCGCTTGAGCGCGCCCGGCGCTCCGGCGGTCACCTTCACGGTGGCGGGCGCGGTTAGGCGCGGTCTCGCAGCGGCGGGCTTCAAGGTCGAGAAGAAGCCCGGCTTCGGGCGCAAGCGCGAACGGCTTGAGGCGATCTATGAAGGAGCGCCGGCCGAGGAGTCGCCAACGCCCTTTCCGTCAGCGCAACCGCTTGAGGGCCCCATCGCGATCATCGGCGGCGGCATCGCCGCGGCCAGCCTTGTTCACGCCTTCGCCCTGAGGGGACGCAGCGTCGATGTCTTCGCCGAGGGCGGCTGGGCTTCAGGCGCGTCCGGTGCGCCGCGTGGTCTTCTGACGCCACGGCTGGAGCTGGGGGATCGACCCCATAACCGCGCCTTGCTGGCGGCGTTTGACTATGCCCGCACGCTCTATCGCGATCTGGATGGCTTTGAACCCACCGGGGTTGCGCGTCTCGCTCCTGACGCCAAAGGCGCCGAGCGTCTGTTTTCCCTGGCGCAGGCGCTTGATGACGGCTTTGAGTTTCTGTCGCCTTCCGACGCGGCGCGGCGTTGCGGCCTCGGCGGTGAGGCGGGGGCGCTGTGGATGGCGAGCGCCGGGCAGATCCGGCCCGAGCGGCTGGTCCCGGCGCTGGCGCGCAATGCTACCGCACACGATGTCCGCGTGGAGCTTCTGGCGCGGAGAGACGATGGCTGGCGTCTTCAGGCCGGAACCGGCGAGCGCTTTGGCCCTTATGCCGGGGTGATCTTCGCAGGCGGATGGGCCCAGCATGCCCTTCTGTCCGGGCGGGGGCTGACCCTCGAACCCACCGCGGGACAGGTGGGGCTGTTCGAGAGCGGTTTTGATCTGCGGGCGCCAGCCGCCTGGGGCGGATACGCCGCGCGTCTGGACGGGCGGCTGATGATCGGGGCGACCCATGAAAAGGGCGCCGATGCCGGCCTGCTGGAGGATGCGGAAATCGCCCTCCGGCAGCTGGCCCGTACGGCGCCGGGCGGACCGGTTGAGCTTGATCGCCTGCAAGAGGGCTGGGCTGGCGTGCGAGCGGCGGTAGCGGATCGGTTGCCGATGACAGGGCCCTTGCCGGCCGAGGGGTATGAAGAACTCTGGCGGGGTCACGCCAAGGGTGGACCGATGCCGGCCCGGGACGACCTTGAGCCGTCCTCGCTGTTTGTCCTAGGCGGTTTCGGGGCGCGCGGCTTCGCACACGCGCCGCTCCTCGCCGAATCCCTCGTCAGCGCGCTCTGCAATGAACCATCCCCGATCGAGCGGGCCGGTCTGGCAAGTCTTCACCCCGCGCGACTGCTCTGGCGCAGCCTCAGGCGCAGCTGATCGTTCGAGACTCACCCGCAGGAGCGGGCAACCCCGGGAGAGGCAGTCAGAGCTCGACGCCAGTCTCACCCACCCCGGACCGCCAAGATCCAGGGCCAGAGGGCCTGTCTGCAACCGGACAGCGGCATGGGGTGTTCCGGCTGTCGATCCAGGAGAGGTCGTCAACAGCAGCCCCGCAGCAGCGGAGCCGAGGGCCAGAGCCAGAGCCTGATCATAAACTGACATGTCGCATCTTCCTTGGCGGGGTTTCCCTTGAGATGCGCGAAGATCCCGAATCGGATGCGGCGCCCTTCTTGCTCGTTTCAGTTCGAAGTCTTTCTGACTGGAGCAAAACGGCACGATGAGCGCACATCTCGATCTGCACAGGCTGAACGCCATAGCCTCGGACGTGGTCTGGCAGGGGCCGGATCGCCGCAATGGCGCCCGTCATATCTGGTTCCTGAACGCCGCTTTCGATCGCATTTCGGCTGATGTCGCGCTCAAGAGAATTGCGGAACGCCCGGCCAAGAAGCCCTTCGCCTTCGTCGTGACGCCCAATGTGGACCATCTTGTCCGCCTCCAGGGAGAATCGGTGCTCGCGCGGCTTTACGCCCAGGCCTGGCTGACCGTGTGTGACAGCCGGGTGCTTGAACTGATCGCCGAGCTCTCCGGCGAGGATGTGGATGTGACGACAGGCTCGGACCTCACTCAGGCCCTGTTCGATGAGGTCATCGATCCCCGGGAGCCAGTGGTGGTGATTGGCGGCGATCAGGGCGTGATCGACGGCCTCAGGGCGCGCTATGGGCTCACTGATATCCGCTGGCACCAGCCGCCCATGGGGCTGAAGTCCAATCCTGACGCCATTGCCGAGTGCGCGGCTTTTGTCGCCGCCAATCCCGCCCGTTTCAGCTTTCTGTGCGTGGGATCGCCGCAACAGGAGCTCGTGGCCGAGGCCTGTCTTGAACGGGGCGACTGTCTCGGGGTCGGCCTGTGCGTGGGCGCCTCGCTCGATTTTCTGTCTGGCAAGGCGCGGCGGGCGCCGAAATGGATGCAGAATCTGCGCCTGGAGTGGATGTTCCGCCTGATCGAGGAGCCGCGCCGGATGTGGAAACGCTATCTGGTTGATGGTCTGAAGGTCATGGCTCTGTGGTGGCGTTGGCGGCGGGCGCGGACGCGGCTCCATGATCTGGAACAGGATCTGCTGGGTCGGGGCTGAGAGCGGACCGGCCTGACTCACGCCCTGATGCACGAAAGCCGCGCGAAAGCGCGGCTTTTTCGTATCCCGACGGCAAAGTCTGTCACGGGCCTGTCTGTGAAGGAGATGGGGTAGGGAATGGTGGGCGCGACAAGATTCGAACTTGTGACCCCTACGATGTCAACGTAGTGCTCTGACCAACTGAGCTACGCGCCCGCTATGGCGTGCCATAGGCCCCCTGCCGCCCGGGGGCCGCGAGGGAGGACGCGTAATAAGTCGGAGGGCTCGTGCGTGTCAATCGCCCTGACTGCCGCTTGTGCGAAGTTTTGCAGCTCGGACCGGGGCTTCGGTCAGGGCGCGTCCGGTCCGCATCGTCGATTATTGCAAAAAAGCAACATTGGTGGCGAAAGCCGCCCTGCAATGTGTCAAATCTGTGATCTCGGTCTTTGAGGCGGCGGTTTCCTGATCTATCAAACTCACAAGCGCATAATAAAATTTGCGCGCAACCTCCACACATAGAGGTGGAGTTCCAATCCGAAGGGGAACGATCGTGAGCATTACTACCAAAGAGCGCCTGTTGCGCTCGACCGTTCTGGCGGGCGTTGCGGCGCTGACCATGGGCGGCGCACCGGTTTTCGCGCAGGAAACTGACGAACCGGAACAAACCGCTGAAGAATCGCCGGCCGCCGAAGACACCATCGTGGTGACGGGTTCGCGGATTGCGCGTACGGGCTTTGACACCACCCAGCCCTCCGAGATCATCGGTTCTCAGGAAATCGAACTGCGCGGCTACACCAACGCTGCCGACGCGGTCCTGGACATCCCGGGCGTCTTCGGCAACACGCCGATCGGCAACCAGGGCTCTTCGGGTGTTGGCCAGAACCTGCCGAACCTGTTCGGCCTGGGCACCAACCGTACCCTGACCCTGATCGACGGCCGTCGTTTCGTGTCCTCGAACTCGCCGGTTGGCGGTTCGGGCAACCCGGGCTCCCAGGTTGACCTGAACAACATCCCGGTCGCCATGATCGAGCGCGTGGAAGTCGTGAAAGTGGGCGGCGCCGCCGTTTACGGTTCCGACGCCGTCGCGGGTGTTGTGAACTACATCCTGCGTGACGACTACGAAGGCTTTGAAATCGGCGCTGACTACTCTCAGTGGACCGAAGACAACATTGCTGACGAGTACTCGATCCGCGCTCTGATGGGCGGCAACTTCGACAACGGTCGCGGCAACATCGTGGCCTCGATCGAATTCAACGAAACCAGCCCGGTTCTGGAAAGCGCCGTTGATGACCTGGCCGAAGGCTGGTCGCGCTTCACCCCGACCGCCGCCAACCGCGTCGTGAACCCGGACACCGGCACGGCGCCGGGCTCCCAGACCCGTGTTGTTCCGGCTGCGACCGCCGGCATCCTGTCGTTCTCCGGCCTGCTTACCCCGGGTTCTGCAGCGATCACCAACGTTGGTGTTGGCCGTTTCCCGGATGGTAACTTCTATCAGTTCGATCCGGCGGGTTCGGGTAACCTGGTGGCGTATGATCCCGGTCTCCCGACGGGCAACCTGGTCTGGGCGTCCGGTGGTGACGGCCTGCGTCTGGAAGGCATCACGCCGCTGCGTTCGCCGTTCCGCCGCATGAACTTCTCCACGTTCGTTGACTATCAGATCAACGATTACGTGAACTTCTCCATGAACGTGTTCGCCAACCAGTTCGAAGCGACTGAGCCGGTGAACCAGCCGTTCTATGCGTCCGGTCTGTTCGGCGCGACCAGTGATTCGCTGTTCTTCCCGGTCGACTACGCATATCTGAACCAGAGTGTTCGTGACACCCTTGTCGCCAACGGCCTGAGTGGGTTCTACCTGCAGAAGGGCTTCACCGACCTTGGCGCCAAGGACATCTTCAACGAAACCACCGTCATGAGCTACAACTTCGCTCTGGACGGCATGTTCTCCGTGCTGGAACGCGACGTGAGCTGGGAACTGGCTTACCAGACCGGTTCGTCCTCGATCGTGTCCCAGACCGGTGACCTGTCTGAAGATCGTTTCTTCGCGTCTCTGGATGTTGGCATCAACCCGGCCACCGGCCAGATCGACTGCCGCTTCAACTATGACCCGACCTATGACGCTCCGCTCGCGGGCGGCTTCGGCGCCATCGACGACGTCGGCGCTCTGGGGGAAGAGTGCGTGCCTTACAACCCGTTTGAAGGCGCCACCCAGGAAAATGTCGACTATCTCATCGTGAACCGCACCGCGGTCACCGAGATCGAACAGGAAATCGTCTCCGGCTTCCTGACCTCCGACATCTTCGCTCTTCCGGCGGGTAACCTCGGCTTCGCGACCGGCTTTGAATATCGCCGCGAGTTCGCCGACTATCGTCCGGGCGCGGGCAACCAGCTGAACATCACCCGTGATGGCGGCGGTTCTCCGACCACCGGTGAATACTTCACCACCGACGTGTACGCCGAGACCTACATCCCGGTCCTGGGCGGCGGGTTCAACCCGATCCCGTTCATCGACTACGCGGACATCGAAGCGTCCTACCGTCTGATGAACAACACCCGCGCCGGTGTTGACGAAGCCTGGGCCGTCGGCCTGAGCATGGGCATCCTCGAGGACCTGAACTTCCGCGCCAACGTGGCGCGTACGGTTCGCGCCCCGGCGGTGACCGAGCTCTTCCTGCCGCGCGTCCAGTCCAGCCAGTTTGCGGCTGACCCGTGCTCTGCGAACAACCTGAATGGTGGTCCGCGTCCTGCTGTCCGCGCTGCAAACTGCGCCGCGGAAGGCCTGCCGCCGACCTTCATCTCCCAGGCGCAGAACGCTACGGTTAGCGGCTTCAACGGCGGCAACCCGCAGCTGAACAACGAAACCGCCGACTCCTACAACTTCGGCCTGGTGTTCAGCCCGCGTTGGGTTGATGGTCTGACCCTGTCGGTCGACTACATCAACATCGCCATCGAAGACGCGATCACCTCGTTCACGCTGACGCAGATCATGCAGGCGTGCTACGACTCCACCAACTATCCGAACTCCTTCTGCAACGCGTTCACGCGACTGCCGAATGGTCAGCTGCCGTCCATCAACGCCTTTACCTCGGGCTACGTGAACGCAGCTATCCAGGAGTTCGACTCTGTGGAACTGGCTGCACGTTATCAGACCGAACTGAACGACGTGTTCTTCCTGAATCAGATCGAATCCGACCTGGGTACGTTCGACGCCACCCTGCGCGTCTACAACGTTCAGACGAACACCACTTCGTCCACGGGCTTTGACTACAACGACACCGTTGGTCAGCGCTCCAACCCGAACTGGCGTGGCGACGTCCGCGCTCAGTGGTACCGTGGTCCGGTCACGGCGTTCGTTGACGTCGAGTACACCGGCTCCGGCCTCGTGAGCAAATTCGCGGTGCCGTACCAGTACATCGACGAAACGGGCAACCCGTACTACAACTTCGACTCCTACACGACTGTCGACATTGGCGGTTCGTACGATTGGAACAATGTGACCTTCCGTGCGAGCATCCAGAACGTGACGGACGAGGGCTACACCAACGCCGAGAAGGCGCACGGCTACTACAACATCGGCCGTATCTTCAACGTGGGTGTGACCGCTCGCTTCTAAGCGACGGCTACAGTCCGAAGATTGGGAAGGGCGAGCTTCGGCTCGCCCTTCTTTTTTGTCTGAAGGTCAAGGCGCATAGGAATGCGCGGACACGCATGAAGGCCTGCAGCCGCGTGACCACGCGTCGCTCTGCAGGCCGGCCAGTTGTGGGTGATGAAGGTCAGGCGGGAATGTAGAAAAGCGGCAGAATCAGCCGCCCGGTTTCCGGAGTCGCGCCAAAGCTGGGCCCGGCATTGTGCCAGAGATAGGACCGGAACAGCGCCATTCGGTTATAGCGCATGGGCACGGTCATCGTGGTGTCCCAGGCCTCGGGCCGGTCCTGATCGGGGAAGACGATCTTCTCCCAGATCTCGCTGGGGTGATTGAGCCCCATGCGTTCGGCTTCGCCCGGGAAAACCGGCGCGTGTTCGCTGTCGGTCCGCCTGTGGCGGTGAAAGCTCGTCCCGCCCTGACAATGGGCGTCCGGCGTCAGGTAGATGATGGCGGACCAGTGCGCATTGTCGACATGAATGCCGCCCTTGCCGCTCTGACCGTCCAGAGCCAGGCGCGGCTTCAGGTGCGACGTCCCCGGAGCCGGTTGCAGGGCCTCGCCGGCGAGGGCGCTGATGACCTGGTCCAGCCCCTGGATCGGGAGGGCCTGATCCGCATTGCGCCCCGGGAAATAGGTCGCTTCTTCCGGCTCGGGATAGGCGAGCCGGAGCGCCGCGTCGCGCACGGCGTCCGGATCGGGCAGAAAATCATCAACGATGATGTGGCAGACATGCATGCCGCGTCATCCTAGCGTATGCGCTGCACCCGGTAGCTCCGGTCCCGGCCGTCAATCTGCATCAGATAGCTGCCCAGCGAGGCCCGCCGCACCACCATCACGCTGTCATCACGGACACGGATCGGGCGATTGCCGACGCGGTCCGTGATTTCCCAGACCTGTCCGTTGGTGGTGTGAATGTGAATGGTGTCGAACCCGCGCCGTTCAACCCGGTCGATCGGCAGGCTGATCTCGTTGATCTGGCCGTCATCCTCGCGGCGGAGAACTTCGACGCCGCTTTGTTCGGAAGGAGCGGCCTGAGCGGTCCGGGCGCCCTGATCGGTCGATCCGGATGACTGAGCGGAGCCGCTCTGTCCGGATCCGGTCTCCAGCTGATTGTCGCGGGTGGAGAACAGGGACAGGGACAGGCGAGGCAGGCTGGGCAATTCAAGGCCGAAGCTGTCGCGCTCCACCGCCTCGACCTCGGATCGGCGGATGACCACGATTTCGTTGCTTTCAGCGCGGAGGCTGCTCACGGCTGCGTCAAAGCAGGCCAGACGCTCCGCATCATTCTGGAGTTCCTGGCACTGGAACACCGGATCCAGAGACGGATTTTCCTGGGCAGATGCTGAGCCGGTCGCGGCCAGGGCTGCAAGGCTTGCCAGAACGGCGAGGCTGGGCCCCAGACGGTCGAAAGCGCGGAACATGGCTGGTCCTTCCCCGTTTGTTACAGGACGGACTTTAGCCTGAGGCCGGTCCGGGACGCCACCGGCTTGGGCGCCCGCAGACCAGATTCAGGTGAAACCGAAGGAGGCGGATCAGGCGGCGGCGACGACCTTTGCGACCTCGTCGACGAGATCCCGCAAATGGAAGGGCTTGGACAGCACCTTGGCCTGGTTGGGGGCCTGGGAGCCGGCATTCAGCGCCACGGCGGCAAAGCCGGTGATGAACATGATTTTCAGGCCCGCATCGATCTGGGCGGCGCGACGCGCCAGCTCGATCCCGTCCACACCGGGCATGACGATGTCGGTCAGCAGCAACTCATAAGCGCCGGGCGCTTCGCCCAGGGCGTCCAGCCCTTCCTCGCCATCCGCCACAGCGTCCACGTCATGGCCGGCGCGGTTGAGCGCCTTGGCCAGAAAATCACGCATGGAGTCATCGTCTTCTGCGAGCAGAATGCGGGCCATCGCCGCCCCCTTGTCTGTTTCCACCAGCGCATAGCCTATCCCAAACTCGTAAAAGTCAACTGAACGCGCCGCAAACCGGCCTGTGATTTATCAGGGCGCTCATAGTCTCATTGACCTTCTCGGCTGACCGATCACAATCAGCCCATGCAACCTGCTTCAGACTCACTCATCGGCCAGATCCATGAACCCGTGATCGTTCATGAGCCGGACGTGCGCAGTTCGCCCTTCATCTTCGCCTCGCCGCATTCAGGGCGTTGCTATGAGAGCGATTTCCTCAAGCAGGCCAGTGCGCCGGTCTCTGTCCTTCGCCGGTCCGAGGACGCGTATGTCGATCAGTTCTTCGCTCATGTGACGGAACTGGGCGCGAGTTTTGTCGAGGCGATCTTTCCGCGGGCGTTTGTTGACCCCAACCGGGGGCCGGACGAACTCGACGCACGCCTGTTCAAGGACCCGCCGCTTGAAGGGTTCAGTGCGCCGAATGCGCGCACATCCGCCGGGCTTGGCGTGGTGCCCAGGCTGGCGGCGGACGGCAGAAGCATTCACGCTTCCGTGATCGCCTATGCCGAGGGCCGTCGGCGGATCGACCAGTATTACCGGCCCTATCATGAGGCGCTGAAATCCGAAATCGAGCGGACGCTGGACCAGTTCGGGCGCGCCGTGCTGATCGACTGTCACTCCATGCCGTCCTCCAGCGCCCGTGGCGCGGACATGGTGCTTGGGGATCGCTTCGGCGCCTCCTGCGGGCGAAATTTGATCAACCATGCAGAAGCGTATTTCAAATCCCTGG
Source organism: Oceanicaulis sp. HTCC2633 (assembly GCF_000152745.1). Taxonomy (GTDB): domain Bacteria; phylum Pseudomonadota; class Alphaproteobacteria; order Caulobacterales; family Maricaulaceae; genus Oceanicaulis. Next base: position 1,621,484 of record NZ_CH672428.1, on the reverse strand, counting down.
GCTTTACGGTAACCCGGAACCGTCCTTATGCAGGCGGTTACACGACAGAGCATTACGGGCGTCCCCTCAGCGGGGTGCATGTCATGCAGGTTGAGATCAATCGCGGATTGTATCTGAGCGAATCTGACGTGCGACCTTTGTCTCGCATGGACAACTTGAAAGAACGCCTGAAGACATGGACGAAGTCCATGATTTACACAGAAGACACAGGTAGACTTGCCGCGGAGTAAAGTGTTTTGGAAAGCATATCCGCAGAGTCTTTCCTGAGGCGCGATTTGCGCTGCTGCGTTCACTTGCGAGGCGAGCAATGCTGTGCCATATCTCAGGTGTCATTGAAGTGTCGTGTTGCGATCTTGACGGGGGAATCGCAACTGGAAAAGTTTGATCGAGGGTTTTCACAATGACCAATGCAATTGACCATCACGTGGGTAAGCGGATCCGTCGCCGTCGCCGTCTGCTGGGGCTGACTCAGCAACAGCTCGCGCAATCGGTCGGCATTCGCTTCCAGCAGATCCAGAAATACGAGAGCGGCGCCAATCGCGTCAGCGCATCGCGTCTGTTCGAGCTGGCTGAAGCGCTCGATGTTCCGGTGCAGTACTTCTACGAAGGCCTGCAGGGCACGGGCGAATCTGCGGCGCCGGAAGGCGAGAACGTGGCAGCCGACGTGCTTTCCCAGAAGGAAACGCTGGATCTGGTGCGCGCCTACTACAAGCTCAATGAGCGTCCGCGCCGCCGTCTGCTCGAGCTGGCCCGGTCTCTTGACCCGGATTCCCGGGGCGAAAACGTCGCGTAAGCGCTAACGTCCGACACCGAGTTCCCGATGTCCGATCTGGATGTGACTGCAGAGTTGGCGCTGGCCGCTCAACTGGCGGACGCTGCGCGTCCGATCGCCTTGCAGCATTTCCGGACCGGACTTCGCGGCGACGCCAAACCCGCACAGGAATTCGACCCCGTGACAGAAGCGGATCGCGCCATCGAGGCGCGAATCCGCGCCCTTCTGGCGCAGGACCGACCGGATGACGGCGTTCTGGGTGAGGAGCAGGCTGAAACCCTGGGACGGTCCGGCCGCACCTGGGTTGTCGATCCCATTGACGGCACGCGCGCCTTCATCGCGGGCCTGCCCACCTGGTGTGTCCTGATCGCCCTGTATGGTCCTGAGGGACCGATCCTTTCCGTGATCGATCAGCCTTTCACGGGCGAACGCTATAGCGGCGTCGCCGGTGACGCGGCCTGGCTGGACCACGGGGGATCGAGACAACCCCTGAAAACGCGTCAATCGGTCGATCGCATCGAGGACGCCATTGTCTCAACAACCGATCCTGGCCTCTTTGAAGGGGGTGAAGCTGAGTGCTTCATGACTGTGGCCCGGGCGGCGAAGGTGCGCCGCTATGGTCTGGATGCGTACGCCTATGCTGCGCTGGCGGCCGGGGGCGTCGATCTGGTGATCGAGAGCGGTCTCAAGGCCTGGGATGTGGGCGCGCTGATCCCGGTGGTCAGCGGCGCGGGCGGCGTCATCACCAACTGGCGCGGCGAACCGGCCCATGAAGGCGGGCAGTTGCTGGCGGCTGCGTCGCCGGAACTGCACGCCAGGGCCCTGGACATGCTCGCGCCAGCTGCGCTCTGATCGCATAAAAAAACGCCGGCCTGGAGGACCAGGCCGGCGCTGAGGCCTATTCGCCCGCAGGTTTGCGGAACAGAAGGGTCATCCGGTCCGATTCCCCGATCGCGTCATAGGGCGCGCGATCAAACTCGGGATCAGCGGGCTCGCCGAAATCCGAGGTCCGGGACACCGGCGGCAGGGTCCAGACCCCGAACGGATGGTCTGCGGTGTCGGCAGGGTTGGCGTTGATCTCGCTGGCTTCGACCAGTTCAAATCCGGCCTCTTCCGCCATGGAGATCACCAGATCCTGCTGGACATAGCCCGTGCTGGCGCGCGGGTCCTGCACGCGGTCAGCGGGCAGACGGTGCTGGACAAGGCCCAGAACGCCGCCAGGCGCGAGCACGTCATAGAAATCGCTGAAGGCTTTTTCCGCCGCGCCACGGCCCATCCAGGAATGGGTGTTGCGGAACGTCACAATGGCGTCCACCGAACCGGGTTCGGCAATGGGACCGGTTTCACTGTCGAAGGTGGCCATGGTGACGTCCCCGTAAAGGGGGCCGCCAAACTTGTCCTCGAAGCTCTGGCGGAAGTTGAGGGCGCGCTGGTTGTCCGGCGCAATATCTGACCAGACGGCGATGTATTCGCCGCCATTGGCGTTGATCCACGGCGCCAGAATGTCGGTGTACCAGCCGCCGCCGGGCCAGATTTCCATGATGCGGCCCGACGGATCGATGCCGAAGAACTCAAGCGTCTCATACGGATGCCGGTAAGGATCCCGCGCGCGTTCTTCCTCACTGCGCCACTCGCCTTCGACCGCCCAGGCCAGAGTTCCGGATTCTGCAGATGCATCCTCCATCATCTCCGCTTCATTCGCGATCTCATCGTCTGTCAGGGACGAGGCCTCGTCGGTCATTTCCGCGGCCGGCATGGACGCGTCCGCATCCTCCTCTTGGGAAGGTGCGCCACAGGCCGCCAGAACGGCGCAGGCCGAGGCGGCGGTAAGAAGGGCTGTCAGACGTTGCATGTACTCACTCCGGTTAGCCGAGATTGCACGGATCATAGAGGCGGAATGCGTCCTCTCACAATGGCGCGATGACGATCAGGGGCGCGATGTAGAAAAAAATCGCGCTGACCTCTTGCGCCCTTCGCGACGCTTACCCAATTCAAGTTTCGTAAGGCCGCCATACGGGGCTTTACGGATTGCCGGACAGACCACGCTGCATGCTGCGGGTGGTCGGGATGGCGACCTTTGAAAACCATAGCCCGCCCGCATGCGGGCCCGATCGCTTCCAAGGAGGATCGATACCATGCGTACGACTGATTTCTCGCCGCTTTACCGCACGATTGTCGGATTTGACCGTCTGGCCAACATGATCGACAACGCGGCGAAGCTGGAGCCGTCCGGCGGCTACCCCCCGTACAATATCGAACAGCTGTCCGAGCACGAATATCAGATCGAGCTCGCGGTCGCCGGGTTCGGAGAGGATGATCTCGAGATCGAGGTGCAGGAAAATGTGCTGACGATCGCCGGCAAGCGCACGCAGTCGGAAGACGCCGAACAACGCAATTATCTGCATCGCGGCATCGCAGAACGCTCGTTCGAGCGCCGCTTCCATCTCGCTGACCATGTCCAGGTGCGCGAGGCCAGCCTTGAGAATGGCCTGCTGCGCATCCAGCTCGAGCGCGAGATTCCCGAAGCGAAGAAGCCGCGCCGGATCGCCGTCAACGGCAAATCCGAAACCAAGCTGATCTCGGCTGACAAGGCGTCCGCCGCCTAAGCCGGGATCGCGGCCCGATCGGACGGACGCGACACGTCCCTCCCCCCGATAGTCGGCGTCTGGCCGGTCGGGCCTGATTTTCCAACCGACTTTTCCTCTTTCGACCTCGCGGCGCTCCTTTCTCATGGGGAGCGCCGTTTTTTCGTGTCAGAGTAGCTCGTCCTTGAGCGTCTGCACCGCGTCACGCCAGACTTTCGCGCTGGAATCAGAGGGCATGCGCCAGTCTCCACGCGGGCTCAATGCGCCCGCAGAGGTCAGTTTGGGACCGTTGGGAATGGCCGAACGCTTGAATTGGGAATTGCCGAAGAAGCGCCGAGCAAACTCACCCAGCCAGTGCAGGATGGTCGCCCGGTCAAAGGCGCGTTGGTCAGCGTCCGCCACATGGGGCGGCCAGTCGCCCGCCGCCTTGTCGCTCCAGGCCTGCTCGGCGAGGAAAGCAATCTTGGCCGGCGAGAAGCCGTGACGCACCACATAGTGCAGGAAGAAGTCATTGAGCGGGTAGGGGCCGATGGCGGCCTCGGTGCTCTGGATCGCGCCGTCCGCGCCTGCAGGCACCAGCTCGGGCGAGATCTCGGTATTGAGCACATCCATCAATGCACGTGACACGTCCGCGCCGTATTCCTCACGCCTTGCCGCCCAGCCGATCAGGTGCTGGATCAGGGTTTTCGCCACGCCGGCGTTCACATTGTAATGGCTCATATGATCGCCGACGCCATAAGTGCACCAGCCTAGCGCCAGCTCGGACAGGTCGCCCGTTCCGATCACCAGCCCGCCCTCATGATTGGCCATGCGGAAGAGATAGTCGGTGCGGAGCCCCGCCTGCACGTTCTCGAAGGTGACGTCGTACTGGTCCGCGCCATCCGAATAGGGGTGATTGAGATCGGCCAGCATGCGCTCGGCGGCGGGACGGATGTCGATCTCGCGATGGGTCGCGCCCAGCCCTTCGATCAAGGCCAGCGCATTCCTGCGGGTGCCTTCGGAGGTGGCGAAGCCGGGCAAGGTCACAGCGAAAATGCCGGACCGATCCAGTCCCAGCCGGTCAAAGGCGCGGGCGGTCACGATGAGCGCCTGGGTGGAATCAAGCCCGCCCGAAACGCCGATCACGGCGCGCTTCAGACCGGTCGCTTTCAGGCGCTGAACGAGCCCTTGCACCTGGATATTGTAAGCCTCGTAGCAGTCCTCATCGAGGCGGGTGGCGTCATTGGGCACAAACGGGAAGCGATCTATGCTGCGCTCCAGCGCGATCGCGGCGTCCCGGTCCATGTCCAGCGTGAAGCCGATGCGCGTATAGGCTTTGAGGGCGTCCGCATGTCGCGCGCAGGCGTCGCGCCAGGTGGACAGGCGCGCGCGTTCGCCGGTGATGCGCTCCAGATCGATATCAGCATAGAGCACCGCAGGCGTGTCATTGAGGAAGCGCTCGCCCTCGGCCAGCAGCTCGCCTTGCTGATAGGCCAGAAGCTGGCCGTCCCAGGCGAGGTCCGTGGTGGATTCCCCGGTCCCTGCCGCCGAGAAGACATAGGCGCCCTGGGTGCGTCGTGACTGGGCGTCGCACAGGGCCGCCCGCTCGCGCGCCTTTCCGATCGTGGCGTTGGAGGCGGACAGGTTCACCATCACGGTCGCCCCGGCCAGCGCGCCATGAAGGCTCGGCGGGATGGGTGACCAGAAGTCCTCGCAGATCTCGGCATGAACGACGAGGCCGGGCAGGTCGAGCGCTTCAAAGAGAAGATCCGTGCCGAAGGGCGCGATATGACCACCCACCGAGATCGTGTCCTCGATCACGCTTGAGGCGTCGGAGAACCAGCGCTTTTCATAGAATTCGCGATAGTTCGGCAGATAGCTCTTGGGGATGACGCCCAGCAACTGGCCGTCCTGCACCGCCAGCGCACAGTTGAAGAGCTGGCCAGAGCTTCTGAGCGCGCACCCGAAGAAGATCAGGGGCCGCAGGCCCTCGCTCGCTTCGATGATCCGCGCCGCCGCGTTCTCAGCGGCGTCCAGAAGCGCCGTCTGATGATGAAGGTCATCCACGGAATATCCGGTCAGGCCCAGTTCCGGGAACAGGCACACGGCGGCATGACGCTCATGGGCCTGTCGCACCAGTCCGATCAGCGTTTCGGCGTTCGCCAGCGGCTCGGCCAGATGAACCTCCGGCGCGAAGGCGGCGATGCGGGCGAAGCCGTGGCGGTAGATATTCGTGAATGCGGACATGAGGTCACCTGTCAGAGGGGCGGAGCCCCCTTATGCTCAGGATGAGTATTTATCGGCAGAAGCGGCGATCGTCTACTCAGGCCGCGTTGATATCCACCGCGTCGGTCAGGTCCTCGACCATGGAGGTGAACTGATCGCTCACCTTGGCGCCCGTGAAGAGCGCGCGGGTGAAGATCGCCTTGCGCGCGTCCACGCCATGCATGCGGGCGAAGGACAGGTCGGCCGCCTCCGCCTGAAGATGATGAAGGTCTGCGCCGGACAGATCCGCATAGCGCAGGCAGGCCTCGGCGATGGATGCGGCGAGCAAACGGTCATTGGGCAGGACCAGCGGGCCCAGCTGCGCTTCGCGCAGATCGGCGTTGTTCAGCTTGGCGCCCTTGAGATCGGCGCCGCGCAGATCCGCGCCGCGCAGAGATGTCATCCGAAGGTCCGCGCCGGACAGTTTCGCGCCCTGAAGTTCCACGCCTTCCATATCAAGGCCATAGAGAATGGCGTTGCGCGCCTGAAGCGCGGTGAGATTGCGCCCGGCCAGCGATTTGAGCCCGCGCAGGTCCTTGTCATTGAAGGTGGAGGGGGCGCCTTCCGCGCCGCCGGTCTCGCACCAGCGAGCATGGCGATCGAGCGCCTTGGCGGTTTCCCCGCCCGGATCGGCGATCTCGGGCGGCGGGGCATCGCGCAAGGCGCCTTCCAGATTGGCGCGCTGGAACTGGCACATGTCGGTCTTGGCGCCGATCAGCACGCAATCGCGCATATCCGCGTCACTCAGGTCCGCGCCATAAAGGTCGGCGTCCTGAAGGTTCGCGCCGGGAAAGCGCGAACCGCGCAGATTGGCGCGGGTCAGCCGCGCCCCGATCAGGACCGCATCGGTGAAGTCCGATGATTGGGCCACGGCCCCGGTCATCTTGGTCTGGGACAGGTTTGCGCCCTTGAAGCGGGCTTCGCTGGCTTCGCCGGGACGCTGTTCATGGGTGATGACGGCGAGGCCCTTTTCCCGGTCCACCTGGGCGATGGCGCCTTCGCGCAGGTCCGCCTGGCTGAGGTCCGCGCCTGTCAGGTCCGCGCCGCGCAGGATCACCCCGCGCATGTCCGCCCGGTGCAGCACGGCGCCCGAGAGGTTCGCCTGTCGCATGTCGGCGGCGAAAATCGTCGCACGGGTCAGATTGGCGCCGGAAAAGTTCGTGCCCTCAAGAATGGCGCCTGACAGGTCGGCATCCGCCAGGTTGCGGCCTGAAAGATCAAGCCCCTTGAGGATCTTGTAGGAGAAATTCGCCCGGGCGCCGCCCATGCGCCCGTTCATGAGAAACTCATGCTTGCGGCAGGCTTCATCCACCTCAAGCTGGGTCAGGGGCTGATACTGGATAGGCTTGCCGATCATCTTTGATCCGTTACGGGCGATGGGCGTGGCCGCCCGTTATGGGCGAGTGTGGCCCACTGCCTGTTAACGCTATCTTGTCGGAGCGTGCAAAGCCGGCGTTTTTATCGCTGACGCACCCGGGTCAGGCCCTGTGCGCCCAGCCGGTCGAGCGCGGCCCCGGTATCCTCTCCCGCCTGCAGAACGAGATCGGCGTCAAACAATCCAGTGCGAGGATCGGACGCCAGCAGGGGGCGGCCAGTCTTGAGCCGCTCGAAAAACCCGGCGTTCAGAGCGATTGCGTCCGCTTCCCGCACACCCTCAAGAACTGCGATGCCGGCGTCCGCCAGCATCGTCATGCCGCGCCCCGCCACATGCTCGAACGGGTCGCGGCAGGCGATGACGACTTCCGCCGGATGAGCGGCGATCAGGGCCTCGGCGCAGGGCGGCGTCTTGCCGTAATGAGCGCAGGGTTCAAGCGTGACGTAGACCGTCGCGCCTTCTGCACGGGCGCCCGCTTGCTCGAGAGCCTGCGGCTCGGCATGGGGACGTCCGCCAGGGGCGGTGGCCGCGGCGCCGATAATGCGTCCGTCCCGGACAATGATGCAGCCAACAGACGGGTTGGGCGCGGTCTGGCCCAGGCGCGCATAGGCCAGCGCCAGCGCCGTATCCATGTAGCGCAGATCCTCAGCCGTGACCGGGCGTGAGGTCATGGGATCACTTCGCAAAGTCGAGCGGCTGGGCGCGATCTTCATCGAGATAGCGCGCGGAGACCGGCTTGAGGCCATCGAGCTCGATCATCAGCGGGTTGCCGGTGGGGACTTCCACCTTGACGATGTCGTCTGCAGAGACGTCAAACAGCATCTTGATCAGCGCGCGCAGCGAATTGCCATGGGCGGAGATCAGGATGTCCTCGCCTGCCTTGATCTTCGGCGCGATGGTGCTGTCGAAATAGGGCGCGACGCGATCGAGCGTCAGTTTGAGACTTTCCGTGCCCGGCAGCAGCGCCGGATCAAGACTGGCGTAACGGTCGTCAAAGCGCGGATGACGCTCGTCGGTCGTTTCAAGGGCCGGCGGCGGAATGTCATAGGAGCGCCGCCAGATCTTCACCTGCTCCTCGCCATGCTTCTCGGCGGTCTCGGCCTTGTTCAGCCCGGTCAGCGCGCCGTAATGGCGCTCATTGAGCAACCAGGTCTTTTCCACAGGAACCCAGACCCGATCGACGCCCTCAAGCGCGAACCAGAGCGTGCGGATGGCGCGCTTGAGCACCGAGGTGCAGGCGAAGTCAGGTTTGAACCCGGCCTCAGCGAGCAGTTCGCCGCCGCGTTTGGCCTGTTTGACGCCCTCTTCGGTCAGATCCACATCGACCCAGCCCGTAAACCGGTTCTCAAGGTTCCAGACGCTCTGGCCGTGACGGGTGAGCACAAGACGGGTCATGATGGGATACTCCGAATTTTTCAGGATTTTGAGCTGTCGCTAAGCCGTTTCAGGTAAGCGCCGTATTCATTCTTGTAGCGGAGGCTGATCGCAGCCAGCTGCTCGCGCGAAATCCATCCATTCCGCCAGGCGATTTCCTCAGGGCAAGCGATTTTAAAGCCGTTCTGGCGCTCAGTTGCGCGCACCCATTCACTGGCTGTGACCAGACCGTCCAGGGTTCCGGTGTCCAGCCATGTCGTGCCACGGGGGAAACGAACCACATTCAATGTTTTCTCGGACAGGTAGAGTTTGTTGAGGTCGGTGATTTCGAGCTCGCCCCTCGTTGAGGGAGACAGAGAGCGTGCTTTCTGTGATGCTGTTTCATCATAAACGTACAGACCTGTAACGGCCCACTCGCTCCGTGGGTTGGACGGTTTCTCTTCCAAGCTGATCGCAGCGCCGTTCTCGTCGAAATCCACGACACCGAATTGTGACGGATCCTGAACCGGAAACGCAAAGATCGTAGCTCCTTGACTGGGTTGAACGCTGTCCAGCAGCAATCCCGTGAGTCCGGTCGAGTGCAGGATGTTGTCACCCAGCGCCAAGAGGCTGGGGGCGCCGTCTAGCCAGCTCTCTGCCAGGATGAGGGCTTCGGCCACCCCTTTGGGTTCCGCCTGGACCTGATAGGAAATGTGCATGTTCCAGTCAGAACCATCGCCCAGCAATCGCTTGAACTGGTCAATATGATCTGGTGTCGAGATGACGAGCACGTCCTTGATGCCCGCTAGCATCAGGGTGGAGAGGGGGTAGAAAACGAGCGGTTTGTCATAGATGGGCAGCAATTGTTTGGAGACCGACTGTGTTAGCGGCGCAAGTCGTGTCCCCAATCCGCCAGCCAGCAGAATACCCTTGCGGTGTGACGTTTCCCGAGAGGTGATGTTGTTATGTGTCATGGGTTGCATTTACCGACTCGCCCGCCAGGCGTCGAGCATCAAGCCAAGGCTTTGCTGCCATTGTGGGGAATGCAAACCCGTCGCCTCCTTGAGGCGGTCGCCCCCAAGGCGGGATCGCTTCGGACGCCGGGCGCGGGTTGGATACTCTTCACTGGAGACTGGAATCACCCGGGTCCCGATGGCAGAGCCTTCCTGTTCAAGAAAGGCCGCGGCGAAACCTGCCCAACTGACAAAGGGCTGTCCGGCGCAATGAAACACACCGTAGGCCGAGGGGGATCTGGCCAGTGCGAACAATCTGCGGGCAAGCTCAGCGGCCGGGGTGGGGCCGGTTATTTGATCGTCCACAATTCTCAAAGTCTCTCTGGAGGCCGCAAGGTTGAGGATTTTACAGGGAAAGTCATCGCCGAGCCCTGAGAAAACGGCGGATGTTCGGACAATGGTTGTTTGATCGTATGAGTTGAGCGCCTTGAGCTCACCCTCAAGTTTTGACTGGCCGTAGAAGTTGATAGGGTCCGGCTCGGAATCTTCAGTGTAGGGCGTATCGGACTCTCCATTGAACACATAATCAGTGGAGACGTGAATAAACCGACTGCCCTGGCTGGCGCAGGCCTTTGCCATTTCACCAGGCGCATCTGCGTTTATGGCGTTGCAGAGGAGCGTTTCGTCTTCAGCTCGATCGACGGCGGTATAGGCCGCAGCATTGATGACGAAACGTGGCTGAAGCCTTTCGATCAGAGCGCGTGCGTGTCCAGGGATGGTGAGGTCCGCGATGTCTCGGCCTGCGCAGAGCAAAGAGACGTCTTCACAGCGCGCTTGAGCCGCCAGGGAACGCGCAAGCTGACCGGATTTTCCAAAGATCAGGAACTCGGGTGCTGCAGCCAATGCCATTAGATGTTTCCCAGGCGTTCGCGCTTATAATGCTGAGCCAGAGGGCGCCACCAGTCTTCATGGGCGAGATACCAGTCTACTGTCTTCTTCAGTCCAGCCTGAAAGGTCTGGCCTGGACGCCAGCCCAGCTCGGCTTTTATGCGAGATGCGTCGATGGCGTAGCGTCTGTCATGCCCTGGGCGGTCTGACACAAACGTTATCAGCTCACGATGGGAGTCCGGTTTTTCAATGCGTTCGTCGAGGATGTCACAGAGCAGGTACACGACATTCAGGTTCGTCTGTTCTGCATTTCCTCCTACGCAATACGTCCGACTGGCCTCGCCTTTTTCAGCGATCAGCCGCAAGGCACGCGCATGATCGTTCACATAAAGCCAGTCACGCACCTGTCCACCATCTCCGTAAACCGGCAGCGGCTTGCCCTCTAATGCGTTCAGGATCGTCAGCGGGATGAGTTTTTCCGGAAACTGGCGGGGTCCGTAATTGTTTGAGCAATTGGAGATGCGGACATCGAGGCCATAGGTTCGCGCCCACGCTCTGACAAGATGGTCGGAGCTTGCCTTGGTTGCGGAGTAGGGAGAAGAGGGAGCGTAAGGACTGGCTTCGTCAAACTGGCCCGTATCGTGGAGATCACCGAACACTTCGTCGGTCGAAACGTGAACGAAAGTGACTTTGCGCTCAGGATAGGTGTCACGCCAGTCTCGGGCCGCTTCCAGAAGCTCGAAGGTTCCAATCACATTGGTTGTGACAAAATCAGTCGCTGCGTCGATGGACCGATCGACATGGGTCTCGGCCGCGGCGTGAAAAATGACGTCAGGATCGGCAAGCTTGAATGCATTTCGGACGGCGTGTCTGTCGCGAATGTCACCCTTCACGAGTGTGCAGTGATCAAGCTGTTTCAGGAGCGCTATGGTCCCGGGGGCTGCAGCGTATGACAGGGTATCAAGGACGGCGACCGTCCATCCTGCATCTATCAATTCCGCAACCAATGCTGAACCAATAAAGCCGGCCCCTCCGGTAACCAGCGCGCGAGGACGTTCAGAAGACATCAGGAAGACTCGTAGGTGAAATGAACATCGCTGTTCTTCAGCTGAGGCGCTTGCCGGTCCTTGTCTGACAAGACGGGATCCGCGACTCCCCACGCCAGACCCAGGAAGGGATCATTCCAGGCTATGCTGCGATCATGGGCCGGGCTGTAGGGCGCGGTCACCTTGTAGCTCACCCTGGTGTCAGGGGCGCGTGTGAGAAAGCCATGGAGAAAGCCTTCGGGTATCCAGAGCTGATGCGGAGTGTTTTCATCAAGCTCAATCCTGACCGACTGGCCAAAGGTGGGAGAGCCTGTCCGTACATCCACCACAAAATCCCAGATAGCGCCTGTTACGACACTCACCAGCTTTCCCTGCGCGCAAGGCGGTAGCTGGCAGTGCAGCCCCCTGAGCGTGCCGCTCGCGCTTGAATAAGACAGGTTGTCCTGAACAAAACTCTGCACGAAGCCCAACCCGGCCAGTTTGTCTGAAGACCAGGTTTCGTTGAACCAGCCCCTGTCATCGCGGAACCGTTTGGGCGAGATGAGCTTAACGTCGGGTATTTGAAGAGAAGTGAGCTGCATCTTGCACGTATTTTTCGAAGCTGGAGTGTGGTCCGTCATCTAGCAAGGCTCGTGCGACGCTGCTAGAGGGAATGAGGATATCTCTTGGGAGTTCTGATGCCTGAACACGAAACTGAATACGATGCTGGTGAAATACTGGCGTCGATGCGACGGACGCTGTCCCTTGAGATGTCCGGTCTCTCGCAATTGTCTGACGCTCTTTCAGAAGAGGCTGTTCGTGTCGTCAAGCGGATTGCCGGGCTCAAGGGAAGGCTGATCTGCGCCGGTGTCGGCAAGTCTGGCCATGTGGCGCGCAAGATCGCTGCGACATTGGCGTCCACCGGCACGCCTGCCTCCTATGTGCACCCGGCTGAAGCCAGCCATGGCGATCTGGGGATGATCACGGCCGATGACGCTGTGCTGGCGCTGTCAAACTCGGGAGAGACGAAGGAACTGGGCGACATGATCGCCTATTGTCGGCGCTTCGGCGTGCCGTTGATCGGCATGACGGCGGGGGCGGAGTCCACGCTGGCGAAAGGCTCTGACATCCTTCTGCTCTGCCCCAAGGCTCCCGAGGCGTGCGGCGAGACCCGCGCGCCCACCACCTCGACCACGATGATGATGGCGTTTGGCGATGCGCTCGCGGTGGCGCTGATCGAGGCGCGGGGCTTCACTGCGACCGATTTTGCGCGCTTTCATCCCGGCGGCGCGCTCGGCTCGGCGCTGGCGCGCGTCGATGAGCTGATGCATGCCGGCGACGCCATGCCGCTCGCGCCCGAGCTCGCCAGCATGGGCGATGCGCTGATCGTGATGAGTGAGAAGGGGTTTGGCTGCGTCGGCGTCACCGATGGCGACGGCAAATTGTCGGGCATCGTCACCGACGGCGATCTGCGTCGCAGGATGGGCCCGGACCTGATCGAGCTGTCGGTGAAGAGTGTGATGACGCCCGGCCCCATAACCACCACGCCCGGCGCCCTGGCCTCTGACGCCCTGCGCGTGATGACTGCGGGCAACCGCAAGATCACTCAGCTTTTTGTCTGCGATGAGGCGGGCAAGCCGGTGGGGCTATTGCATATCCACGATCTTCTGCGCGCCGGGGTCAGCTAGGGCGCGGCGATCCGGCCCTTTGCCACCGGTCCGAACGCGGTCTAAGACGGCGCACACCCTCAGGCCTTCAGCATGACGAGGCATCTTCATGAACAGTACGGCGACCTCTCCCTTGCGCGCAGGCGTCATCGGCGCAGGCGTGTTCGGGGGCTATCACGCTGGCAAATACGTCGAGAACCCGGACACCACGCTGACCGCGATCTTTGACCCTGATCAGGCGCGCGCCCAGGCCCTGGCGGACAAGCATGGCGTCACGGCCTATTCAGAGGTGGGGCTGTTCCTGGAGGCTGTGGACGTGGTCACCATCGCCAGCCCCGGCGTCACCCATGCTGAAATGGGCGCACGGGCGCTTCGCGCCGGCAAGCCCGTGCTCATCGAGAAGCCGCTGGCGGTGACCGGCGAAGAAGCCGATCAGTTGGTAAGGCTGGCGGCCGAGCATCAAGTGGCGCTGGCCTGCGGGCATCAGGAACGGCTGGTCTTCGACGTCATGGGCCTGACTGGCATCCAGACCCCGCCCCGGCGCATCACCGCCTGGCGCGAAGGCCCGTGGAGCGGTCGAAGCACTGACATTTCCGTCACTTTCGACCTCATGGTGCATGACCTTGATCTGGCGCTGACCCTGATCGGTCAGGCGGACGCCGAAACTCTGTCCGTCGAGGGCAAGACCGAGCGTAGCGACAGTCTCGACGAGGTGAGCATGTCGGCGCGCTTTTCCAATGGCGCCGAGCTTGAACTCAAGGCCAGCCGGATCGCGGATGACCGGCGCCGCGGCATGGTGGTGGAGTATGAGGCGGGCGTGATCGAGATCGATTTCGTGGCCCGCACCTTCAAGAACACGACCGGCTTTGACCTCAACCCCGATTACATGGACACGCCTGAAGGCCGCGATCCGCTGGGCGCGAATGTGGCGCGATTTGTGGAGGCGGTTCTGGGACGGGCGACCGGACCTGCCGCTCCGGGTGAGGCGGGGGCTGCGGCAGTCCGGTTCGCCGAACGCATTGATGCGGCTGCAGGGCAATAGCCGTCACACTTGTTTGCTAATTCCGTACGCGGCAGAGTTGCGAAAAGACGGGGGCGCGTTTCACTTCGCGCCGATCACAGGGGACCAGAATGCGCACCGACCTTCAGCCCAATACCTGGGAATTTGAAACAGAAGCGTTCGTGACGCCCACCGGGTTTCGCGAATATGACGCGCGTTGGTGGTTCGGCCATCCGGGCTCGGATCAACCGCCCCAGATCAATCTGTATGGCGTCCAGGCGCTGGGCCTGGGTCTTGGCACGCTGATCCACGAGCTGGGCAAGGAACCCAGGATCGTCACCGGCCACGACTTCCGCAGCTATTCACTCAGCGTGAAGCAAGCGCTGGAAGTCGGTCTGATGCAGGCGGGCATCGAGGTGCACGATATTGGTCTGGCGCTCTCGCCAACGGCCTATTTCGCCCAGTTCCATCTCGACATCGCCTCGGTGGCCATGGTCACCGCCAGCCATAACTCCAATGGCTGGACCGGCGTGAAGATGGGCGTCGAGCGCCCGCTCACCTTTGGTCCCGATGAGATGAGCCGCCTGAAGGAGATCGTGCTGAACGATGAGGGCGTGGCGCGCCCGGGCGGGGGTTATGTGCGCGAGACCGGGGTGGCTGAAGCCTACAAGGCCGAACTGTCCAAAGGCGTTTCGCTCAAGCGCAGGATCAAGGCCGTGGTCGCGTGCGGCAATGGCACGGCGGGCGCGTTCGCGCCTGAGACCCTTGAAGCCATGGGTGTTGAGGTGATCGCCATGGACTGCGAGCTCGATCACACCTTCCCCAAATACAATCCCAATCCTGAAGACATGAAGATGCTGCATGCTCTGTCGGATCGGGTGAAGGAAACGGGCGCGGATATCGGCCTTGCCTTTGATGGAGATGGCGATCGCTGCGGCGTGGTTGACAATACCGGCGAGGAGATCTTCGCGGACAAGGTCGGCCTGATGCTGGCGCGCGACCTGTCTGAGCGTCACAAGGGCGCGAAATTCGTTGTGGACGTGAAGTCCACCGGCCTGTTCGCCATTGATCCTGTACTCAAGGCCAATGGCTGCGAGACTGAGTACTGGAAGACCGGCCATTCCTATATCAAGCGCCGCGCCAATGAGCTGGGCGCTCTGGCCGGGTTCGAGAAGTCCGGGCATTTCTTCCTGCAGCCGCCGGTCGGACGTGGGTATGATGACGGCATCGTGGCCGCGCGCTGCATTCTCGAGATGCTGGATCGCAATCCGGGCAAGTCTGTCGCCGATCTCAAGGCGGATTTGCCGGTCAGCTATGGCTCGCCCACCATGTCGCCCGCGTGTTCGGACGAAGAGAAATATGCTGTGGTCGAGCGCATCGTCGCCAGTTTCCAGGCGAAAGAGGCCGAAGGCGCAGACGTCGCAGGTCGCAAGATCATTGATGTGAACACCGTCAATGGCGTGCGTTTCACCCTTGAGGGCGGGGCCTGGGGTCTGGTGCGCGCCAGTTCGAACACCCCCAATCTCGTGATCGTGGTGGAGAGCCCCAACAGCGCGGACGACGTCAAGATGATCTTCGCGGCCATCAAGGACGAGCTCTCCCGGCATCCCGAGATCGGCGCATTTGACCAGGAACTCTAGCTCGCCGCCTGTGATTTTGGGTTGTCACATTCTGGCCGGAATGGCCTATCAGAAACCGGTCAGCAACCCTGGTTCTAGGAAGGAAACCCCATGCGCGTAGCAATGATCGGGACTGGATATGTGGGTCTGGTTTCGGGGGCGTGTTTTGCTGATTTTGGTCACCATGTGACCTGCATCGACAAGAATTCGGAGAAGATCGATCAGCTTCGCTCGGGCGGGGTTCCGATTTACGAGCCGGGCCTTGATCTTCTGATCGAGCGCAATGTGCGCGAGGGCCGCCTGGATTTCGAGACGGATCTGACCGATGCGGTGAAGGCGGCGGATGTGGTGTTCATCGCGGTGGGCACGCCGTCGCGGCGGGGCGATGGTCATGCGGATCTGAGCTATGTGTACGCGGCGGCTGAAGAGATCGCGCGCTCCATGGACGGGTTCACGGTTGTGGTGACCAAGTCCACCGTGCCGGTGGGGACGGGCGACGAGGTTGAGGCGGTGATCCGCAAGACCCGTCCGGATGCGGAGTTCGCGGTGGTGTCCAATCCCGAATTCCTGCGCGAGGGCGCGGCGATCGAGGACTTCAAGCGCCCTGACCGTGTCGTCGTGGGCGTTGAGAACGACACTGCGCGCGAAGTGATGCGCGAGCTCTATCGTCCGCTGTTTCTCAACGAGACCCCGATCGTGTTCACGGCGCGGCGCACGTCGGAGCTGATCAAGTACGCGGCGAACGCGTTCCTGGCGATGAAGATCACCTTCATCAACGAGATGGCGGATCTGTGCGAGGCGGTGGGCGCGGACGTGCAGCAGGTGGCCAAGGGGATCGGCCTGGACAACCGGATCGGCAACAAGTTCCTGCATGCCGGTCCGGGCTATGGCGGCTCGTGCTTCCCGAAAGACACGCTGGCGCTGACGCGCACGGCGCAGGAGCATGACAGCCCGGTGCGTCTGGTGGAGACGGTGGTCGACATCAATGACAAGCGCAAGGCGGCGATGGCGGACAAGGTCATCAAGGCGTGCGACGGCGATGTGTCGGGCAAGACGGTGGCGGTGCTGGGGCTGACCTTCAAGCCCAATACCGACGACATGCGCGATGCGCCTTCGCTCGACATCATTCCCGCGCTCCAGAAGGCGGGGGCGAGGATCAAGGCGTATGACCCGGCCGGCGCGCTGGAGGCGGAGAAGCTTCTGAGCGATGTGGAGATGACGTCCGGCGCCTATCTGTGTACGGAGGATGCGGACGTTCTGGTGATCATCACCGAATGGAACGAGTTCCGCGCGCTCGATCTGGATCGTGTGAAGGAGTCCATGAAGGGCTCCATCCTCGTGGACCTGCGCAATATCTACGACCCCGCAGACATGAAGGGCCGCGGCTTCAATTATGTCAGCGTGGGGCGATAGGGTTTCCGGCGCCTGAAATCTGCCGCAGTAATTGTTGAAGCCTTTCACGCCATTAAGGCGTGTGGGGCGCTGGCCAGGTCGGGCCGCTATGGCTATCGAAGGCGGCAGGGCCCGGTTTGGAGTCAGGAGCAGCTCATGTGCGGCATTGTCGGCATCGTCGGATCGACCACGGTAACAGAGCGCCTGGTGGAAGGGCTGCGGCGGCTTGAATATCGCGGCTATGACTCTGCGGGCGTTGCGGTGATCACGCCGGAGGGCGTGCTGGAGCGGCGCCGTGCGCCGGGCAAGATTTCAGGTCTGGACCAGGCGATCGCCAGCGACCCGGCCGATGGCGCTGTCGGGATCGGCCATACCCGGTGGGCGACCCATGGCGCGCCGACGCTGGAGAACGCCCACCCCCATGCCTCAGGCCCGGTCGCGATCGTTCACAACGGCATCATCGAGAACTATGCCGAATTGCGCGAAGAGCTGAAGGCGGCCGGCTTTGCCTGTTCAACCCCGACCGACTCGGAAGTGATCGCGCATCTGATCGCCGCGGGCCTGAAGCGCGGTCTCGACATGGCGGGCGCGTTTCATGCCGCCGTGGACCGCTTGCGCGGCGCCTATGCGTTGGCCGCTCTGAATGTCGAGGATCCGGATGCGCTTTACGTGGCGCGCTCGGGCTGTCCGCTGGTTGTGGGGCTGGGCGAGACCGAGGGCTATGTCGGGTCTGACTCCCTGGCGCTCGCAGGCTGGACCAACAAGGTGATCTATCTTGAGGAAGGTGACCGGGCCATCGTCACTGCGGGCGATGTCCGCATCCTTGACGCCCAGCAACGCCCCGCCAATCGCGAAGTGCATGTTTCCCGCGCTGTCGCCGGCTTTGCGGACAAGGGCGAGTACCGGCACTTCATGGAAAAGGAGATCCATGAACAGCCCGACGCGATCGCTCACACCCTGTCGCGCTATGTGGATGTGGACGCCGGCCGTTTCACCACCGACGGGCTTCTGGACTGGAAAGCGATCAACCGTCTTCTGGGTACGGCCTGCGGCACGGCGTTCTACGCCGCTGCGATTGGCAAGTACTGGTTCGAGAAGCATGCCCGGCTGTCTGTCGAGATCGATGTGGCCTCCGAGTTCCGTTATCGCGATCCGGTGATCGGCCCGAAGGATGCGGCGCTGTTCATCTCCCAGTCGGGCGAGACCGCCGACACGCTCGCCGCTTTGCGCTATTGCAAGCAGGCGGGCGCAAAGACGCTGGCCGTGGTCAATGTGGCCGAATCCTCCATTGCCCGCGAGGCGGACGCCATCGCCCAGACCCAGGCCGGACCCGAAATCGGGGTGGCCTCGACCAAGGCCTTCACGGCCCAGTTGACCGCCATCGCCTCTCTCGCGATCGGCGCCGGTCGCGCCCGGGGCGTGCTCACCGAAGCGGATGAAGCGCGCTTCGTCACGGCGCTCCTGGAAACGCCGCGCCTGATCAATGCCGCTCTCGGGGTTGAGCCGCAGATCGAGAAGATCGCCCAGCGGCTGACCCAGGCGCGGGACGTGCTGTATCTCGGCCGCGGAGTCTATCATCCGCTGGCCATGGAAGGCGCTTTGAAGCTCAAGGAAATCAGCTACATCCACGCCGAAGGCTATGCCGCAGGGGAACTCAAACATGGCCCGATCGCGCTGATCGAGGAGGGGACGCCGGTGGTGGTCGCCGCACCGCATGACGCGCTGTTCGAGAAGACGTTGTCGAACATGCAGGAAGTCGCCGCCCGTGGCGCCGAGATCATTCTGATCACGGATGAGCAGGGCGCTGCACTGGCCGTGGACACGGCCGAGCACATCGTCACCATGCCCGAATGCCCCGAGTTCATCCGCCCCATCGTGGCGGCGGCGCCCATCCAGCTTCTGGCCTATCACACGGCTTCACTCAAAGGCACCGATGTGGACCAGCCGCGGAATCTGGCGAAGTCCGTGACCGTTGAGTAATCGCGCTCGCGCAGACATTGCGGCGAGACGGTTCAGAAGCTATCAACCATGCGGATCATGCTCAGGGGGCAAATGATGTCGGGCGCCGTTCGCAAAGCAGTCATTCCGGTCGCAGGGTTTGGGACGCGCGTGCTCCCGGCGACCAAGGTCATTCCGAAGGAAATGCTGCCGGTCTATGACCGTCCGGCCCTGCAATATGTCGTCGACGAGGCGCTGGCCGCCGGAATCGAACACTTCATCTTCATCACCGGGCGCAACAAGGGCGCGATCGAGGACTATTTCGATCACGCCTATGAGCTTGAAGATGCGCTGGCGCAGAAGAACAAGACGGCGCTCCTGGAGACCTTGAACACGCTTCGTCCCGAGGCGGGGACCTGCAGCTTCGTGCGTCAGCAGGCGCCGAAGGGGCTGGGCCACGCCATCTGGTGCGCCCGCGATCTTGTGGGCGATGACCCCTTCGCCGTGATGCTGCCTGACATGATCATGGATGGCGCGACGCCCTGCCTGAAAGGCATGGTCGACGCCTATGCCGGGACGGGCGGGAACCTGGTCTCGGTTGAAGCCGTGCCCGAGGAAGACGTATCCAAGTACGGCGTCATCAAGCCGGGCGCGGACAAGGGCGTGCTGCTGGAAATGCTGGGCATGGTGGAGAAGCCGCCGGTTGATCAGGCGCCGTCCAATCTGATGATTTCGGGGCGGTACATTCTGGAGCCGCGGATCATGGAGCTTCTGGGCAACCAGGCGCCCGGCGCCGGCGGGGAAATCCAGCTCACCGATTCCATGGAGACCCTGCTCAAGACCCGCCCGTTCCACGCCTACAAGTTCGAGGGCGTGACCTATGACACCGGCTCGCCGCAGGGCTATCTGGAAGCGTTCGCCGCCATGGCGCTGAAGGCGGACCACACCGCCAGCGAGGCGGTGCTCTCGGGCCTTCTGAAGGGCGATCGGCGGGTCTAGCCCGCGGCCTGGCGGATGGCGTCACCGGTCAATACGACAAAGATCTTGAACTTGGGTTTGCGTAAGGTCGAGATGGCCACCGAAACAGCTAGTTGCAACCCGACACACTATCCTGATGACGGGCATTCTAAGCAAGCATGTAGTTCAAAGTTAAAGGATCTGACCATGACACTCGACGCTCTCGCCCGGTCCTTTGGTCAGATCTGCCTGGAGGCCGCCATCCCGGTGATGGAGGTCTATGAGAGCGACTTCACCGCCGAGCAGAAGGCCGACAAATCGCCCGTCACGGAAGCGGACAAGCGCGCCGAAGTCATCATCCTCAAGGCGCTCGCCGAGCTGATGCCGGATGTGCCTGTGCTGGCGGAAGAAAGCTTTGAGGCCGGCATCCGGCCTTCTGTCGAGGACGAGTTCCTGCTCGTCGACCCCGTTGACGGCACCAAGGAATTCATCGCCAAGCGCGGCGAGTTCACCATCAATATCGCCCTGATCCGTGACGGCGCTCCGGTCGCGGGCGCGGTCTACGCCCCGGCCCTCAAGCAGCTCTATCTGGGCGGTGAAACCGCCTTTACCGGCGCATTCGAACCGGGGGAAACCCTGACGTCTGAGAAACTCTCACCGGCCCATACCCGCGAGAAACCCGCATCCGGCATGACCGCCGTGATGAGCCGGTCGCATGCGGATGAACAGACGAAGGCCTTCGCCGAAGCCCAGGGCGTCACCGAGGCGGTGTCGGCGGGCTCTTCCCTGAAGTTCTGCAAGCTGGCGGAAGGCGCGGCCGATCTCTATCCGCGCTTCGGACCCACGATGGAGTGGGACACGGCCGCGGGACACGCCGTGCTGAATGCCGCCGGCGGCGTCGTTACGGATCCGCAGGGGGCACCCTTCCGCTACGGCAAGACCGATGCGGGCTACAAGAACGGCGCCTTCGTGGCCTGGGCCCAACCGCCGCGTTAGCGGCCTGACGGGCGACGACGGATCACAGGACCCGTCGTCTGGTTCAGGCCCTAGCCAATGAAGCCGCGCTCGATCAGCGTCTCGATCACGCGCTCGGCCGCATCCTCTGCAGACAGATCGCCCGTCTTGAGGTGGATCTCGGCGCTTTCGGGCGCTTCATACGGACTGTCGAACCCGGTGAAATTCTTGATCTCGCCAGCTTGCGCCTTCTTGTAGAGGCCCTTGGGATCGCGCTGCATGCAGACCTCCAACGGCGCATCGACGAAGATCTCGATGAACTCCGCCTCGTCCACCAGTTCGCGCACCATCTGACGCTCGGAGCGGAAGGGCGAGATGAAGGAGCAGGTCACGATCAGGCCCGCATCCACGAACAGCTTCGCCACCTCCCCGATCCGGCGGATATTCTCCACCCGGTCCACATCGGTGAAGCCCAGATCCTTGTTCAGCCCATGGCGGACATTGTCCCCGTCGAGCGAGTAGGTGTGACGGCCCGCTTCGGCCAGCTTGCGCTCCACGAGGTTGGCGATGGTGGACTTGCCCGCGCCCGACAGGCCCGTGAACCACAGCACAGCCGGTTTCTGGCCCTTCATGTCGGCGCGGCGCGCCTTGTCCACATCCATGGCGTGAGTGTGGATGTTGCTGGCCCGGCGCAGGGAGAACTCGATCATGCCGGCGCCCACCGTCTGGTTGGTGAAGCGGTCGATCAGGATGAAGGAGCCGGTCTCTCGCTGATCCTTGTAAGGATCAAAGGCAATGGGCCGCGAGGTCGAGAGCGTGCAGACGCCGATTTCGTTCAGCTTGAGCGACTTGCCCGGCTCTTTCTCGAAGCTGTTGACGTTCAGCTTGTGCTTGAGGGTCGTGACCGATACGGGCGAGACCTGTCCGCCGGCCTTGAGCAGATAGGACCGTCCCGGAAGCATTTCCTCCTCGGTCATCCAGAGGATTTCCGCGGCGAACTGGTCAGAGACTTCCGGGCGCTGCTGCGGGTCCGCCAGCATGTCGCCGCGTGCAATGTCGATTTCACGATCAAGGACCAGCGTGACAGCGTCGCCCGCGCTCGCGGTTTCGAGATCGCCATCGGCCGTCACCACACGGCTGATCTTGGCCGCCTTGCCGGAATGCGCGACGACTACATCATCGCCGGGCGCCACGGCGCCTGACGCCACAGTCCCGGAGAAACCGCGGAAATCGAGATTGGGACGGTTCACCCATTGCACCGGGAAGCGGAAAGCATAGGCCGCTTCCTTCTCGGTGTTGGTGTCCACACGCTCGAGATGCTCCATGAGCGTCGGGCCGTCATGCCATTTCATGGCGTCCGAGCGGGAGAAGATGTTGTCGCCATAGCGCGCGGAGATCGGGATCGGCGTAATGGTCGCAAAGCCCAGATCTTCGGCGATGGTGAGGTATTCGGAGACGATCTCGTGGAAGCGGGCGCGGGAATGCTCCACCAGATCCATCTTGTTCACCGCCAGAACGGCATGACGGATGCCCATCATGTTGGCGATATAGGTATGTCGCTTGGTCTGGGTCAGCACGCCCTTGCGCGCATCCACCAGAATGATGGCGAGGTCCGCCGTCGAGGCGCCCGTCGCCATGTTGCGCGTGTACTGCTCGTGACCGGGCGTGTCGGCGACGATGAACTTGCGCTTTTCCGTATTGAAGAAGCGATAGGCCACATCGATGGTGATGCCCTGCTCGCGCTCGGCCTCAAGGCCATCCAGCAGCAAGGCGAAGTCGATTTCCTCACCCGCAGTGCCGTGCTTGCGGGAATCGCGCTCAAGCACCTTGATCTGGTCTTCGAAGAGCAGCTTGGAGTCATACAGAAGTCGGCCGATCAGGGTGGATTTGCCGTCATCCACAGAGCCGCAAGTGATCACTCGCAGCACCCCGTTCTCCCCCGCCCGGGTCAGACGTTCGGCGACTTCAGCGCGGATTGCATCATCAGCCATCTTAGAAATACCCCTCGCGCTTCTTCTTCTCCATGGAGCCCGCCTCGTCGAAATCGATCAGGCGGCCTGCGCGTTCGGACGTGCGCGCGGTGAGCATTTCAAGAACAATGTCATCAAGCGTTTCCGCCTCGCTCTCCACAGCGCCGGTGAGCGGGTAACAGCCCAGCGTCCGGAAGCGGATCTTGCGCATTTCCGGCGTTTCGCCGTCCTCGAAAACCATCCGTTCGTCATCGACCATGATCAGCGTGCCGTCGCGCTCCACAACTGGTCGTTCGCCTGCGAAGTAAAGCGGGACAATGGGAATGTCCTCTTCCAGGATGTATTGCCAGATATCGACTTCGGTCCAGTTGGACAGCGGGAAGACGCGAATGCTCTCACCCTTGCGGATCCGGGTGTTGTAGGTGCGCCAGAGCTCGGGGCGCTGATTGCGCGGGTCCCAGGCGTGGGCGGCGTTGCGGAAGGAGAAAACGCGTTCCTTGGCGCGGGACTTCTCCTCGTCCCGGCGACCGCCGCCAAACGCGGCGTCATACCGCCCGTCATTGAGCGCCTGCAGGAGCCCTTCGGTGCGCATCACCTGGGTGTGCAGCGCCGACCCATCCGTAAACGGATTGATCTCGCGCTGTTTGCCCTCTTCATTGACCCACACGATCATGTCGAGCCCCAGAGCCTCGCTGAGCGCGTCGCGAAACTCGCCCATGGCCTGGAACTCCCACAAGGAGTCGATGTGCAGGAAGGGAAAGGGCGGCCTGGACGGGAAGAAGGCCTTCATCGCCAGATGCAGCATGACCGTTGAGTCCTTGCCGATCGAATAGAGCATGACCGGACGCTCGAACTCGGCCGCCACTTCACGCATGATGTGAATGGCCTCAGCCTCCAGCGCCTTGAGATGTGGAGAAAGCTCACGCGCCCGTGGCTGGGCTCCGCTCTGGAAGCGTTGCGCATAGGTGCGGATGCGCGTCTGGATGTCGGTCATGACGACGCCCCTTGGTCATGAAAGGATCAGCGGATGTGGTAGTCAGTTTATGAGCTTTTGCATAGCGCAGAAACCCGGCAAAACCTCGAGACTGTGCACTGCAGCATTTTTATCGCGGTCCGTCGACGAAAGAACGGGCGGCCCTGAGGGACCGCCCGTCTGGTTCGTCTCACAATTCGGAAGCCGCGCCTGAAGGGTCAAGCACTGCGGTCGCGCAATTACACGGATGCGCGCACAGCCGCGATAACCTGGGACAACCGGTCGCCTTCGAGATACGCGTCCATCGGCAGCGACACCACGCGATGGGCCGCCGCTTCCGTCACCGGCAAACCGCCGGGCATCTGCTTGAAGGCCGCATAGCAGTCCTGAAGATGCAGCGGGACCGGGTAATAGACGGCCGTCGGCACGCTCTTCTCCGCAAGGCTGGCGCGGAAGGCGTCACGATCATCCACCTCGATGGTATATTGCGCCCAGGTGGACACGCCGCCCTCGATCACCTTGGGAGCCTTCACCACATCGCCAAAGCCCTTGGCATAGGCGTCGGCGGCCACATTGCGCGCTTTTATTTCGTCTGCGAAGATTTCAAGCTTGAGCAGCAGAACCGCCGCCTGGATCGTGTCGAGACGCGAGTTCAGGCCGATGCGGGCATAGTAATAGCGCTCATCCGCCTCGCCGTGATTGCGCAGCGACTTCATCAGATGCTGCAAGTCGTCATCCTGGGTCACCACCGCGCCGCCATCGCCATAACAGCCCAGCGGCTTGGCGGGGTAGAAGCTGATGGTCGCCACATCCGCCCATTCGACCGGGTGCTTGCCGTCCAGCGTGCAGCCAAAACCCTGCGCGCTGTCGGCGATCAGCTTCATGCCCTCCGCCTTGCAGATCGCCGAGATCGCCGGATAGTCCGCTGGCTGACCGAACAGATCCACCGCAATCACGGTGTGCGGGTTCAGACCTTCCGACTTCGCCCAGGCGACCGCTTTCTCCAGCGATCCGGGATCCATGCAATAGGTCTCGGGATCAATGTCCACAAACACCGGATGCGCGCCCAGATGCGCAGGCATTTCTGCGGTGGAGGCGAAGGTGAAGCTGGGCACGAAGATGGCGTCTTTCTCGCTCACCTGCCAGGCCATCAGAGGCAAGGCCAGCGCATCAGTGCCGTTCGCGCAGGTCAGCGCATGCCGGGCGGCGCTGAAGGCGGCAAGCTTCTCTTCCAGATCGGTGACTTCCGGGCCGAAGATATAGCGTCCTTCCTCGATCACCTTGGCGATGGCCTGGTCCAGCTTGGGCTGAAGACGGGCCCGCTGGGCGGCGAGGTCAATGAAAGGCAGCATGATGCGTATTCCTGGCGCAAAGCGAAAAGGGTGACCCTGCTCATATGAGCTTCGCAGTTTGGAGAAAAGTCACGAAGCCTGTCGTTTTATTTCATATGGTTGGTGAAGGGGTTCAATTATCCAGCTTAGTGCTTGCGTCATGGTGGAGGGAGTTTTTCTGCATCAGGCATGCAGAGCGCGTGCTGGCTGAGTGGTGCACGGTTGGCTGGGATAGACAGGTGCTGACTAGTCCATTACGTGTTCACACGTGCTTTTCTGAGAGTAGACGCTTTGTTGGGTGAACGTCTGAAAACCTATGATCCCCATGCGGCTAAAGGCCTGCGTGGGGCCTTGCTCGACATGGCATCGGGCCTGATGAAAGCTGAACTATGGTTCGAATTTGCTAAAGATGAGATCCAGCACAGGTTTCGTAGGAGCCTGCTAGGAGTATCTTGGTTATTTGTCTCTTTCGCCATGTTCGTAGCAGGGGTTGCGTACTTCTTCTCAGGCTTTGTTAGCATGCCAATGGATCAATTTGTGTTCCATGTAGCGATAGGGTACGCGGCATATCTATTTATTATTGGCAATTTAATAGATGGTTGTGAAGTTTTCACGTCTTCAAAAATTTGGATTAAAGCAATGCCTTTGCCTTATTCGGTCCATGTCTACCGCAGTATAACGCGGTCAGTGCTGACATTTACTATGCAGTTTATTATAATAATTGCTTTAATGATTTTATATGGAAGGACTCCGTCTATAAGTTACTTGTGGGCTATTCCGGCGGTATTCGTGTACCTAGTCAATGCAGTATTCATTCAGTACTTTCTTGGTTTGGCGGCTGCAAGGCACCGAGATTTAGGCCATTTAGTAACGTCCATCAGTCGTTTGCTGATATTTGTAACCCCAATACTTTGGTCGAGAGAGGGTATGGCGGGTCAGCGCGCATTCGTCGCGGACCTGAATCCGCTGACTCATTATGTGGAGGTCTTGAGGGCGCCCCTAATGGGAGAACCTCCGCGTTTAACAAGTTGGGCAATAGTAATCATTATTACTATTATATCTGGTGCTATTACTCTGCTCGTTGCGGCTGCATTTCGCAGGCGTTTGCCATATTGGCTGTGAGTGCGCTTTATGTCTTTCATCGATGTTAAAAGCTTAAGTGTAACTTATCCCTTGTTCAATCGGGCAAGTAGTAGCCTGGATGCGTCAGCGACACTGGATGTTTCGGAAGGGTACAATGCCACCTCTCGCTTGCTGAGGGCTCCGAATGGGCAAATCATAGGGGTCAGAGCTCTACGCGATGTCTCGTTCAAGGTTGAAACCGGAGAGCGCGTCGGTCTGATCGGGTCAAATGGCTCTGGTAAGACGACTTTGTTGCAGGTTTTGGCCGGGATCTATCCGCCAGATCACGGTACCGTTGAGGTGCGGGGCCGGACTACGAGTTTAGTGAACATCAATCTCGGCATTCGCAACGAAGCGAGTGGAAACAAGAATATAACCCTCCGGGGGCTGGCGTCAGGTCACTCACGATCTGAAATTGAAGCCCGGCGTTCCGAGATTGCTGCCTTCACAGGTTTGGGCGAGTTTCTGGACCTTCCAGTCGAGACTTACTCTGCGGGCATGCGGATGAGGTTGAATTTCGCAATCGCAACTGCTTTCGAGCCTGAAATTCTAATATTGGATGAATGGCTGTCTGCCGGTGATGCAAGCTTTCGCAAAATGGCGAATGAGCGAATGGCCTCTTTTGTGGGCAAGGCGGGTATCGTAATTCTGGCTTCACACAGCATGAGCTTGCTTTTGGAGAATTGTACGCGCGCAATCTGGCTTGATAACGGAACAATCCGATCTGACGGCCCAATAAAGGAAGTACTGAAGGAATATAGCACCAGCTAGGGCGCATTTTTGCATGATAAAATTAATTAAAAACAAAATTCGGGTGTATATTTGCGCTTTGATAATGGGAAAAAATAAGCGCGAGCCAAGAAAGAATGCAGCTTTTAGTGCATTAAAAAGCAGGGGTGTTCCTGTTGACTGTATTGTCGATGTGGGTGTCTTGCAGGGAACAAGAGAGCTGATCGATTCATTCCCGGAATTGCACCACTACTTGTTTGAGCCTGTGCTGGAATGTAACCCTGCGATAAGTCAGTCTTACCGCCATATCAGGCATGAAGTCATCAATGTAGCCGTAGGTCTGCAGGATCAGCTAGGGCATATGTACTGCACAGGTGGTGCTGGCGATAATGGATCAAGTGCAAGGTTTATTCTTGGGAATGCTTCATGCCCTGAAAACAATATCAAGACCGTATCTCTCGACCATTATTTTGAGGGTCAATTCAATTACCACAATGCCTTTCTAAAAGTTGACACTGATGGAAACGAAGAAAGTGTTATTTTGGGCGCAACAGGTTTTGTTGAGAAGTGTTCTGTTGTGATGGTCGAAACAACATCGACACGCTTAGTGTCTATCGTGAGTTTGATGCAGGATCGGGGTTTTGTGGTTTTTGATATCGTCGAGCCTTGCTATTACGATGAAGCGCTTTGGCAGTGCGATATAATTTTTATTAGAAAAGAACTATTTGCGGAAAAATTTGAAATTATAGAAGATGAAGGCTTTGATCCTAGAAAGTATAGTATCTTTTAAGGGCTAGAAGCGACTAAAAATGGCATCTTCGGGAGTTTCATAGATCGGCGTTAGTTCCAACTCTGATAGTTGGTTGTTGTACCGAAAGTTGTCCTTCTCAAGGCTGATTTGATAGCTGACTTGTGTCACGCTAAAAAAATCCGCGCCAAGATACCCATCTACTATGCTTCTGTCGATTGTGGGGTTTGAGCTTCTCTCAATACTAACCTGCCATCCATTGAGATTTTCAGGTGGGTTGTCACCTGTCTTGATGAGGGCGCAGATCAGTCGATATTGGTGCGCCGCATCCGTTAAGTGCATGGACCGTGTAGCGGCATCTGATAATTGTTGCAGCATGCTATAGACAGGACTGAGGGCGATAACGAGCAAGGCTGTAGCCGCTAGCGCCTCGATTACGCTGAATCCATCCGCGGATAGGGTCCTCAATTCTCTCATTTTGATATTCTATCCAATGGCTGCAACAAGGCAAAAACCAAGGGCTATGCCTGGAGCAAAGGGTATTCTGGAGCCCAGTCTGAAGTCCAAGATTAACCTGAATAGCGCCGTAACAGTAATAGCCACAATAAGTGCGAAGGGGAGTGTTGCAGGGGTCAGCCAAAACCCTAGGCAGAACGACAGCATTATATCGCCAATGCCTATTGATGGTTTCCCGGTCATATAAGTCGTCAATTGTCTTGCAGTCAGGAGCGTGATTGCGGCTGATGCTGCTGCAAGGAAGCTAGGTAATAGGGTCTGTGAAATCGCAGCCACAAATATTGCGGTAAGACCGATGACGCCAAGGTGCAGAAATGGAATTTTTAGAGTGCGGGCGTCAGAAATAGCAATTCGCGCAGAGAAAAAGCAGTTTATTCCAAACAATACATAACCATAAACGCTGTCTGTGGGCGCATTGGCGCCTGGGTGTCGATAGTAAAACAAGACAAGCATTAAGGCGGCTATGCCGTAGCACACGGCCGGAAAAAAAGATCCGCCGAACTGTCTTGTGCCCGTCATGCCAAGCCTTTCGGACGCGAGCCCGTATTGAGTGCGAGCCACGCGAATTTTCCAGGTCAATGCAGGCTGTGATGGGGCTGGTTATTCATCACGACCAAGTTGAATGGGTTGGCTTCGCCTGAAGAAGGTTGCGCCAGGGCCGAGGCGCGATACGAATGCATCATTCACCTCTCCTTGGAAAACATCCACGATTTCCTGGCGATCGTTACGATCATTCAAGATATACGGCGTCACAAGGACAAGCAGCACCCTTTGATCGTTGCTGAAGGTTTCCGTCTTGAAGATATTGCCCAAAACAGGAATGTCCTGAACCAGGGGCACGCCCGTTGATCCTCGGTTGACGGTTTCACTCATCAGCCCTCCGAGGACCGCAGTCTGGCCATCCTGGAGTGTAATTGAAGACGTCATCCGGCGATTGGAAATGATAGGGCTCGCGATAGCTTGGTTAGGGTTGTCGTCAGCCGAGCTGACTTCCTGCATGATCGTCAAATCGATCCGGTTGTTGCTGTAGACTCTTGGCTCAACGGTCAGCAATACACCTGTGGATCGATAGCTGACGGATTGAAGGATGTCGGTAGAGCCGGAATCCTGAGTATTGGCGGCACGCTGCGATGTAATGATCGGCACATCGGTGCCTACCTGTACTTCCGCAGATTCTCCAGAGCGCGCGACTATACGAGGCGTGGACAAGACATTGATGTTTGAGTTTGTGGACCTGGCGGCGGCTTCAATATCCAGTTGTCCAGCGTCTACGATTGCTGACAAACCGCCAGATGACAGGCCTAGGCCATCAGACGTTCCAACCTGAACGTCTCCGCCAAGTGTGTTCAAGAAGAATTCGACGCCAAGACGAGTCGTATCACTGAAGATGACCTCAGCAATCGTCACCTCCACGAGGACTTCGGATACGGGAGTATCCAACTGACCGAGAAGACGCGCCAGATTGTCATATTCATTCCGGTTACCGGTGAAGATGAGCCTGTTGCCAAATGTATCGACTGCGAGCCGGGATGACACGGCGCTGGAAGCGCCAGCAGTCTCGCCGGCCGTTGTTTCTGCGCCGGTCGAGGAGGAGCGCCCCGTTTCACCCAAGACCGTCCGGATGATGTTCGCCAGCTCCTCTGCGTCCGTATTGCGAACCTGGTACACATAGGAACGGGTCACATCTTCATGTTCGGCAGCTTCTTCAAGCCGTCGGGCTGTTGCGATAAGGTGACCCAGGCTGTCCTCGTTCTTCGCAAAAACCAGGATCTGGTTGGTCTGCTCAAGGGGAAGCAAAGTCAGAGGCCGCGGCTGACGTCCTCCTAAGCCGATCTGGAAGCCTTCCAGAGACAGGATATCCGTGAGTGTCTGAGCCAGCTCGGCCGCTTCCCAGTTGCGCGGCGATAGCGCGACGGCGGTAGCGCCTGCAAACCGAGGTCTATCAAGCTGTTCGATCAGGCGATTAGCGCTGTTTACGATATCTGACAGGCCCGTGAGCGTCATCGAGTTGATGTCACGTCGCGTCTGTATTCCTAGCCCTTGGGTATCAGGGAAGACTTGCCGAACGACGGCTTCTATAACTGCGGCGTCGGCATAATCAAATTCCACAAACTGAATCACGGGCCTCAGCTGGGATGCGACACTGGATCGAGCGCGCGCCTGGATGATTTGCGGCATGGCGCTGCGCAGGTCGCTTCTCTCAACTACGACGACCATGTTGTCATGGGTTTCCACAGCCAGTCCATATTCGCCAATGGCGGTCTCAAACAGTGTGAAAAATGTTTGAGGGGACATGTCTTCGACGCTGCGAAGTGTAACGATATCGTCCCTATCAGAGACGCCCGGACCGAGTGCATAGGGAATCTCGAGGATTTCGCCCAGCACGGTGTCCAGAAATGAAGGCAGGGGCTGGGCCGGCAAAGTGGCGTTGATGCTGGGCCCCCGGAGCGCCAGAGAATCCGTGAGCATCAAGTCCGATGAGCTGCCTGTTTGTCCTGGCACAGTGCGAGGCGCTGAGACCAGATCCTCTTCGAGAGACTGTTGGGGCGCGGAGGACTCAACAGGAGCGGAGCTTGAGGCTGCAGAGCCGTCAATCTCTTGTACGCGGGCTTCCAGGGTCGGGCCAAGACGCGATTCCGGTGCGTAAGAGCTCAGGGCGCAGCCCGATAAGGCCACACAGCTAAGCGCGCTGACGCTAAGACGCTTGATTTGCATCGAGCTACCCCTCTTGAACCGGTCTGAAAACATCAATTGTCTGGCTCTGTCCGTCACGTTCCAGATGCAAGGTACGTGGTGTGATTTCAGTAATCCGCCAACCATCAAACAACTCTTCGCCCGGTGAAAAGACTGAAATCAGCGCTTCTTCATCATTGGCGTAAAGTCTCCATTGCGCCTCTCTGAGCACGAGAGCGTGTATCACGGGTCGGGAGGAGGCTGCAGCATCTTGTGCGGAAACCGGAGAGGCTTCAGCGGTGGCATTAGCATTAGCAAGAGTGGCGGAAGCGGCTTCTGTATCGAGAGGGGTGGCGGCTGGAAAGAAGCCGGTCCGTCCAAGCCGCACAACATAGTCCCTCACATCGGCCTGATCTGGCGAGGAGAAGGTCGAGAGCGGCCGGGTGGAAGCTGTCGGGCTTGATGCGGAGGGCAGGCCAGTGAGCGATAGCCCGACTATCAGGGCCGCCAGACCCGACAGGCTGATTCCGATCAGTCTGAGGGCGGTCAGCGTCATGAGCGATCCCCTACTTCGACCAGGGCGGGTGCAACAAGGCGAACGGTCACGGGACGGTTCTGGCCCTGCCACTCCAGTTCGGAGGGTTGAAGCAGACCTTCGGATTCAACCAAGGCTTCCAGGAAAGTTGCAAATCGACCGTTATTGCTGCGCGCGGTCACCTCAACTTCAAACAAGATCACGTCGCTGCCTACAAGGTCGCTGCGAAGGACGCTGACGCGCGGTGCGCTAAGCTCGGCGCGCCGGGCTGCGGCTTCAACGGCGCCGAGGATCTCAGCACTGGCCAAGCCTGTGGTTTCAGCCCTCCAGAACCGATCTTCGACGGTGGTCAATTCCGAGGCGGCGCTGTTCAGCACCTGTGTCCAGTCACGCTGCTCCAGAGCGGCGAGCCGACCGGCATACTCGGTCCGAACGGTGAGGGTGTCCCGACGCAGTTGCTCGTTTCGAGAGCTGAGCTCCAGCAGCGCCACTAGCGCGAGCAGCGCGACCAGGGCGATCAGGCCGAGCTGGGCCCTGGGCGTGAGCGTAGATCGCATGCGCTCTGCAAGGGTCGCGGTTTGGGTCATCGGGAGTTTCCGTCAATCACAGCTGGGGTCTCGAGCTCGGCTGTGATAGCCCACATATTCTGGGCTCGGGTCCGGCTAATGGATACGCCTGTCATGCTTTGACTGGCTTCGACCAGTCGCACGATCTCAGCCGGATCAGAGGAGTCAGGTGCGCGCAATTCCGCCTCGACACCGTTCTGCGTGACGCGGAAGCGTGACAGCTCGCCGCCAATGGTCTGGGCGGTTTCTGCAAGTTCGGCTGCGGGCAATAACGGATGCACGAGGTTGAGGACGTCGCTGTACTCCTCAAGCTGGGCCAGATTGTTCTGGTAGGTCCTCAGGGCTTCAAACTGCGTGGCGCTCTCTTGCACGACCGCCGTCAATTCCTGGCGGCTGCCCTGCAGTTCAAGGTTCAGCCTCAGATAGATCCCGGCCTGATACAGCAGCGGGACGCCGAGCACGAGCAGCCCGATCAGCGAAATCTGAAGCGGCGTTAGTCGTGACGCCCATTTCTCGGTTTCAGCGCGCAGCAGGCTCAGGGAATCAAGGCTCTGGCGCGAGGCGTCGTCATGAGTGGTGCGGCAGCTGCGCTGGAACATCTCAAGATCCAAAACAGACGGCTCATGACGCCAGAAGCGACTGGCGACCAGATCCTGGTTCTGGATGACGAAGCCTTCATATCCATCGCGCAGCTGGCGAAGATGAAACCCGTCCTCCAGATCGCGATAGGCGGTCATCATAGGTTCGGGGCGGATCCAGGCGCCAGGCTTTAGTCCCATCTGCTGCAGCCGGTCCTGATCCCAGGACCAGACCAGCGCATGGCGTGTGCTCCAATGGATGTCGAGGCCGGGATTATTGTACGGCGCGCGTGTGCGGGCGGCGAGCTTGACGGCGTTGCGGATGCGTTGGTCCAGCTCGCCGGCGGGGCGCTCTATGCGCTCGAAATGCAGCAGCGAGCGGCTGACCACATAACGTTCACCACACACAATGGCGCGCAGCAGATCGCGCGATGCGCGCGGCGCGACGCCTTCAGGCGTGACCAGGCGGTCAACCGGCCTGAGGAAGTCTGGCAAGCGTGTCGTCAAGTTCGACATTGAAAACCCCCTCTATCGTCTGGCCGCCAATGACATGCGTGAACACAACATCATAGGGCTTGTAATAGCTCGCCATGGTCAGGTCGATACGCGTCACCTGAATAAAGGCGGCGTTCGGCCTGTGTGTAATGATGAGAAAGCTCGGCCCGGGCAGCGCCGAATTCTCTTCAAGCCCTTCAAGTCCCTCAATCCCCAGATCGCTAAAGCGCACGAGAGCGTTCCGATCGTCAAGCGCATCCCGGGCCCGGCGTACAGCGGTCTCATCGTCCAGCAGGCGCATTAGCAGATGGTTCGGCGCCAGGCGCGAGGTCATCGCATTGGCCCCTCCGGCAAAGGCGTAAAGGTCCAGAAGCCGCGGATCGGCGCACAGCGACACGGTTTCCGCCCAGCCCAAGGCGCCACACGCTTCAGACGCCGTGCTCAGCGGCGCGTTGCGGGGCGCCTGGCCGTCGGGATAGTCATCCGCCTCGGCCCCGCCCAGTCGCCGTAGATCATCCTGATCGATGAAATCGCCCAGGCGCGCGGCCAGCTGCTCGGCCTCGGCGCGGTCATGTCCTTGCGCCATCAGCAGGGCGCGCGCGGCCCTTACAGGCTCGTCCTGCAGGTCGATCAGCCCGTTCACGGCCACAAGCCGCACGACCACAGGGCCATGCGCGGCGTCAAAGAGATAAGGCGCGCCATAGGCCGCCACCGCTTCGCCGCCTTCGCCAAAGCCGCCGCTGACCGGATCGAGATTGAGTTGACCCCCGACCCGCAGATTGGACAGCCCCATCGGCTCGGTCAGCAGCAGCGCCAGCATCTGGGTTTCCGCGATCTGAAAGTCCGACAGCGCCTGGTCGCGGTCCTGCAACCGGGCGAAGGTCGCGTTCGCCGCCGACACCGCCGCAAAGGCCGCCCCCAGCAGCACGGCGATGATCGCCAGAGTCCACAGGGCCAGGGGGAAAACATAACCCTCTTGCCCGCTCGGCGTTGCATTCGTGCCATGGCCGGTCATAGCGCCTCTTCCAGATCACTGGGGCGCAGCGGCGGCGCCTGCCAGCCATCCGAGGCCACCGCCCACAGCACCGCGCCCTCTGCATTCACGATCAGCACCAGGTCCGGCGGCGGACGGAAATAGTCATAAAAGGGATTGAGCGGCTCTTCCGGCGGCCAGGTCTCCGACCGCACCGGCGGCTCGCCCGCATAAAGTGTGTCCAGCGACCGATAGGCGTAAAGAAAGTGGATATCCTCGCCTTCCAGACTCAGCACCTCAATCCATGGCGCGGCGTCCGCATCATTGGGCGAGGGCGCCTGCTCCCGATAGCGCAGCCTTGCGCCATCCTCATCCTCGACAATCTGCATCGTGAACGGGCGCGGCGCGCCATAGGGCGCCAGCAAGGGCCGCTTGGTCACCCCGCGCAGGCGGCGCGCTTCGCCCACAAAGGCGCCCTCTGAATCAAGATAGTCCGCAATCGCGGCGGCCAGCGCGTCTTCGGTGGCGGTAGTGGTGAGCTCATGACGCAGGGCATCGCCCGCCGCTTCATCCACCCGCGCCGTGGTGCGCGCAATGGCGGTCAGCGATTCCAGCAGCACCAGCGCCGTGATCGAGGCGATCACAAGCGCAATCAAGGTTTCAAGAAGGGTGAATCCCCGTGTCATGCTGTCCTAGTCGGCTTGTCGCCCCTATGGTAAGTGACGAATAATTATCGGCTGTGCAAGCCCGTATGGGCGGTCGTCCCCATCGGGGGCATTCAGAGGGAGGAGCATCATGGTCAAGCTCGATCATTGGTCCAAACGCCAATCTGCCCGCATCTCGCGCGGTGTGGCCCGCATGCTGGCCCCGCGTCCGGCCAAGGCGCGCCAACGCGCCCAGGCGGGGTATTCCCTCATGGAAGTGCTGATCGCCGTGGCGATCATCGCCACCCTGGCCGCCCTGGTCGCCCCGCGCCTGTTCGGTCAACTCGACAGCTCCAAACAGGCCGCCGCACTCACCCAGATTCGCATGGTTGAAACCGCGCTCGATACGATGCGCCTCGATCTGGGGCGTTATCCGTCTCAGGATGAAGGTCTGGGTCTGCTGGTCGCGCCTAGCGCCGATGTCGGCGCCAACTGGAATGGCCCCTATATGGATGGCGGCCTGCCGCAAGATCCCTGGGGCGCCCCGTTCCAGTATGAAGCGCGCGACGATCTCTCCCGCCGCGGCCGCGTCTACAGCTTTGGCGCAGACGGCGCGCTGGGCGGCGAAGGCCTGAATGCCGATATCGAACCCCAGCGTTAGCCCGAGCGGGCGCAACGGCGTGCGGTCACGGACGCAATCCATGACGCGGCGCGCCTGGGCGCGCCATCGCGCGCCCCTCAGGCCGGAGACTGGGCGATTGGCGCCGCCAAAATGTGAAGCACGCGCGCGCAAGCAGGCGGGCTATTCCCTGCTCGAAGTGCTCATCGCCATCGCCATCCTGGCGCTGGCGATTTCCATGTCCATTCCCTCCATGGCGGCACTGCTGGAGCGTCATCAGGCCCGCCAGGCCTTTGCCGCCGTCAATGTCTGGCTGACGGATCAGCGCACCCTGGCGCGTACATCGGGGGCCATGATGACATGGGCCGAGGGCGCCAGCCCCGCCCGCGCCGTCGACCTGCCCCAGGGCTGGAGCGCGCAATTTCTCGGCCCGGCCCGGATCTATCCCTCTGGGGCCTGCGCGCCCATGCGCATTCAGATCCTTTCCCCGCGCCAGCGGGTGTGGGAACGCGTCGTCGCGCCTGATCAGTGCCGCATCACCTACCGGGTCGAGTCGGGCTGACAATTTGGGCGTGTGCTGCATGCGCGACTTCGCGACAGTTTTGCAACGCACTCTGATATGCAGTCTGCATCACGCTGTCGCGGCGGGGGGGCAAGGCGCGTCACGCCTATCCGCCTGCCCATGCTTGAAAACCCGAGTTGTGTGTTTAAGGCGCCAAGGGCTCTCTTTTGACGGGTTTTCGCCGGATTTGTGGTTGACAGCGGGTGTGCGCTTCGGCTTTTCTCCTCCCCAGCGTCACGAGGGTTCTCGGGCGCGAAAGGCGGGGGCGCGCTTCAGGCACTGCAACTTGACGCACCGTGTTAACGGAACCTCCACCCGGATCGTTTGAAAACCGTTGTGGCTCTGTCATGGCCATGACTTATGTAGGAAAAGAGGGGGATCTCCCTATGAAACTGGTTCAACTTCTCACTGGTGCGGCGACTGCTGCTCTGCTGGCTGGTGTTGCCACCGCTCAAGAAGCTTCTGTTGCTGGCAACCTTGGTGAAAATACACAGTTTGCATCCGAGTTCGACGGTGCAATTGCTGATAACACGGTCATCACCGTTGACACCGACGCTAGCGGCACGGGCACTTTTGATAATCTCGGTGCTGCTTCTGTTGTTGATGTGACCATCACGCTGAACAATCTTCGTTTCACCCGCGTGCTTGCCAACACTGATTTCGATCCTGGTGTCGATGCTGCCAACTGTACTTTCGCCATTCAATCCGGTGGCGGTTCCCAAGGCACGTCTGTTGTTGTGCGTAATGACTCCAGTGGTGCTGCAAACCTGAACGCATGTGGCAACGACAACACTTGGACCCTGCCGGTCGAGCGTGTCGCTGCTGGTGCTGCTTCGATGACGATCAATTATAATTGTACTGCAGACTGCGGCACTTTTGCTGCAGCTAACGAATCGTACAACATTGTAATCGAAGCTGATGCGTATCCGACGGCTGGCCGTGCTGTGAATGCCGGTACCACCGCGACTGTCAATGCAAACGGTATTGGCCCGGCTTCTTCCTTTGATCTGGGCGAAGTTGACTTCCAGTTCCGTGATGCGTTTGACTTTAACAACGCAGGTCCGGTTGAGGATATCAATGTTGATGGTGGTGCCGCCATTGCTCAGATCACTGCCACTGATGCGGTAGCATCTGCGTCTCTCGTGGTGACCTTCCCGCAAGGCACCACTGGCATTGCGACCGTGGCTGCCACGGGCGTTGCTGGTGCCTGCGTTGAAGACGCTACTGCTGGCACCTTCACTTGCCCTGTTACTGCTGCTGAACTTGCGGCGCTTGATGGTGTTGGTAATGGTGTGATTTCCTTCACGCCTGACAACACCGATGCGATCTCGGCTCAAACTCCGACCGCCGCGATCAATGTGACCGCTAACACCGGTTATGCTGTGTCTGGCCTGTCCGCCGGTGCTTTGGCTGCTATCGATCGCGACGATGGCCTGAACACCGACGTCCCGACCGTTGGTAATGCATTCGAGTGGGTCAGCGTTCGTTCTTCGGGCGGCACCAACAATGCGTTCCGCGTGACCGGCCTGCCGACTGATCTGTCTGCCACCGGTGCATGCATCGAGGTTCAGGCAACGGACACCAACACCACCATCGCCAACTCTGGCTGGAACTGCATCTCTGGCGCAAACGTTGTGGCTTCCGCCAACAACACCTGGACCGCTACCTTCGACTCCGCTGATCTGAACGCGGCTCTGGGCGCGGGTGAAGGCAATGCTGACATCCAGCTGCGTGTTCGCCGTGCGGACACCATCAATTCGGTTGCTCAGGCTGATGGCAACTTCAACGGTCAGATCAACATTCGCCGTCTGCTGTCCCGCAACAACATTGTTGTCGGCACCGGCTTCGACGGCTAAGCTTCGCTTGGTCTATAGACTACGGGAAAGGGCGGCTTCGGCCGCCCTTTCTTTTTGTCTGAAGGGCAGGGCGGCTTGCGCGGGGGCGGCGGCGTCCGCCATAAACGGGGGCGTTGGGCCTGTGCTTGGGCATGGGCGATGCAGGCGCTTGTGTGGCAGACTGTGCCGACGCGTCGTCAAGGCCTGTATGAGGGCGCCAGCAAGGGCATAGAGGGTGGACGATGGATCAGCGCCGGATCGGGGAGCTCCTTGTAGAGCGGGGTGTGATCAGCGCGTCGGACGTGGATCAGGCTGTCGCCTATCAGCGCGAAACGCCAGTCCTGTTCGGTCAGGCCCTGTTGCGCCTGGGCGCGGTTGCTGAAGACATTCTGCTCGATACCCTGTCACGTCAACTCGACCTGCCTATCCTCATGGCCGAGGCTTTGCCGCGCGAGGAAGCGGTCTATGGCGTCGCGCCATCAGACCTTGATCTGCCTTTGCGCTGGCTGTCGGAAAAGGCGGCGGTGCTGTGGTGGTGTGACCCGGCCGATGACCAGCTGACCGCGCTCGACCCGCAAGCGCTGGACCAGCGCGATCATTCCGCCTTCCGCCTGGTTCTGTTTGCACGCAATCCGCTCGATCCGGCCTTGCTCGAACGCCTGCAAGAGGCGTGGTCCGGGCCGCTGACCCTGGCGCTGGGCGCCAATCGCTTGCTCGACGGCGCGCTGGCGCGCTTGCAGGCCGCGGGCGCGCGGCGGCAAGAGGGCGCGCTGACCGATGTGGAGCGCCTGCGCGAAATGGCCGAAGAGGCCCCCGTCATCGATTTCGTCAATGCGGTGTTTGAAGACGCGCTGCGCGACAATGCCAGCGATATCCACATTGAACCCTATGAGCACGAGTTTCAGGTCCGCTTCCGCGTCGACGGGGTGTTGCGCCTGGTCCAGACCCAGCCCAAGGGCCGGTTTGACGCTGTCGCCTCGCGCATCAAGCTCGTCTCCGCCATGGATATCGCCGAGCGGCGCCTGCCGCAGGATGGTCGTCAGACCGTAAGGTTCGCGGGGCAGGATATTGACTTGCGCGTCTCCTCCCTGCCCGGCGCCTGGGGGGAATCCCTCGTTCTGCGTTTGCTGCGCAAGCGTCAGGAATTGCCCTCGCTTGACGGGCTGGGCCTTCAGGGGCCGCAGCGCAAGGTGTTTGACCGCATCATCCGCGAACCCAATGGGGTGATCCTGGTGACCGGGCCGACCGGCTCGGGCAAGTCCACCACGCTCTATCGCGCGCTGGAGCTGGTCAATGATGGCGCGCGCAAGATCATCACCATTGAAGACCCGGTCGAATATGACATGGACGGGGTGACCCAGGTGCAGGCGCGCGCCGATATCGGCTATGACTTCGCCCGCGGCCTGCGCGCCATCCTGCGTCAGGATCCCGATGTCATCATGATTGGTGAGATCCGGGACGGGGAGACCGCCCGCATCGCCATTCAGGCCGCGCTGACCGGCCATTTGGTCTTCTCCACCCTGCACACCAATACCGCACTGGGCGCGATCGAGCGCCTGACCGATCTGGGGGTGGAGCCGTTTCTGGTGTCGGCTTCCTTGCGCGGCCTGCTGGCGCAAAGGCTGTTGCGGCGTCTGTGCGATCATTGCGCGAAACCGGCCGATGCCGATAGCATCGCTGAGGCCGAGCGCCTGATGGCGCATGCCGCCGAGCAAGGCACACAATGGCCTGCCTCGCTGGCGCATGAGCCTGCGGCCTGGAAAACCCCTGTCGGCTGTGACCAGTGTCGCCAGACGGGCTATGCGGGCCGGATCGCGGTCTATGAAGCCGCCGCCATTGAAGGCGATCTCAAGGACGCGATCGCCCACAACAAGGG
Organism: Oceanicaulis sp. HTCC2633; assembly: GCF_000152745.1. Lineage (GTDB taxonomy): Bacteria > Pseudomonadota > Alphaproteobacteria > Caulobacterales > Maricaulaceae > Oceanicaulis. The sequence continues at coordinate 1,582,017 of NZ_CH672428.1, read as the reverse complement.
CCAGGCGCAGATCATGGACGCGGCGCGTCGTGCGGGCTTCCTGTCCTTGATGGAGGATGGCCTGCTCAAAGCCCGAACCGGAGTGACCTCGGTGTCCGAAGTCCTGCGTGTGCTGGGCGGCGTGGTGGATGAGCGCGACAGCCAGCTGTCTCGCGCTTCGCAGTCTTGAAGGTCTGAACCCGATGGCGAGTTTCAGCTATAAGGGCTTGAAGCGCGATGGCAGCTCCGTGGAGGGGCGGATCTCCGCGACCGATTCCGACGAGGCCATCAGTCAGCTGCGCACGCAGGGCATTCTCGCCTACGAGGTCAGCGCCAATGACGGCGCCGACCGCAAGTTTGATCGCAAGAAGGCGCGGCCCAAGGACCGCCATCGTTTCATGCGCCAGCTGGCGACGCTGTTGAGGGCCGGGGCGCCGCTATTGGGCGCGTTCGACAGCCTGCTTGAAGAAGAGCCGTGTCGGGAATTGTCAGAGCAGATGAACGCCATCCGCTCTGATCTGCGCGCTGGCGGGCGCTTGTCCGAAGCGCTGTCCCGGCACATGCCGACATTGCCCGATTACGCTTCGCGCCTGGTTGAGCTGGGGGAGGCGACCGGCTCGCTCGATGTGCGCCTGAACGAGGTGGCCGCCCAGATGGAGCGCGACCTGACGGCCGCCGAAGAAGTGCGCAACGCCCTGTCCTATCCTGCATTTTTGGCGGTGGCGGGCTTTGGCGCGGTGATCTTCATCTTCATGTTCGTTGTGCCCCGTTTCAGCACCCTTCTGGATAATTCAGACGCCGAAATCCCTGCGCTTTCACGGGTCGTGCTAGCCATCGGAACTTTCTTCAACGCCCATATCCCCTGGGTCATCGGTGGGGTTGTCCTTTTGGTGGTCGCCGCCATCCAGATCTGGAGAACCCAGGCCTTGCGTCGGGCCGTGCTGGATATCGCCTTCCAGACCCCGGTCATTGGTAGTTTCCTGAACGCCAGCGATACCGCCCGTTGGGCGCGCATAACCGGCACCGCGCTCGCGGCCGGTGCTGGGCTGATTGATGCCTTGGCGCTGGCTGAAAAAGGCGTGATGTCCGAGCGCCGCCGTCAAGGGCTAGAGCAAGCTAGGCGCTCCGTGCGGTCTGGCGATCCGCTCGAAAGTGCGCTGCGCGCGCATACGAGGACGGATGCGATGACGTTGAACCTCGTCCGGACAGGGCGCCTCTCCGGGGCATTGTCGGAAATGCTGATCTTTGTCGCCGAGGCGGGCGAGCAGGATGCCAAGAACCTCGCCAAGCGTTTGACTGCGCTGGCTGAACCCATGGCCATCGCCTTCATCGCGTCCATCATCGGGCTCATCGTCATCAGCTTGGTGCTGGCCATGTCGAGCCTTTACAGCTTTGACGTCGTCTGAGCCTTAGAGCCAGCCTTCGCGTCTGCACGTTTCGATCAGATGAGGCGAAAGACGCGAGAGGTCTGATCGTGTGGACCGCCCCTGACTGTCCGGCCTGTGAACGTGCCGACAAGCGTCATTCATCGCACCCGCCTCAACCTCAATGCCCAGCTCTGAAAGCGAGGCCTGCAATGTCTGCGCGGGCGATTGCGTGAAGGCGTCATAATCCAGCTCTGATGTCCGGCCAGGAAAGTCGAGCATTCTCTGGGCCTGGTCCTTTCTGGATTTGATCCAGAGGGCTAGCTGGGCGGACTCGGTATGCTCATACGCTGACGGCTCGATACCCAATGCCGGCCCCCAGCGTTTGAGCTGGTTGATGTTCTTGCTGAAGGCCATGTCGAGCGGGTGGCGATGCACGAACATGAAGGTGCAATCACTCCAGGCGTTTAGAATGTCGTCGGCGAATATATGGGTGTTGGGCTCTTTGATGAGAAAGGGGCCAGCCCCTGCGGGCGGCGTCCGGCGACGTATCGCGGACGTCAGGGTGTCCAGGTCCGGTGCGAGGGGGGAGTGACCTGTCTCGATCCAACGCCTGAGGACCTCAAGGCGTTGTTGCAGGCTTGGGAGTGGTTCGCTGAGCCAGTCAGTTCTGACGAACAGATAGGTAAACGCCAGGCAGTCCTCAGACTCATTCAAGGCGGGGCCGTGTGCATAGCCCAGATTTCCAAGAGCTTGCGCCACAGCGCGCGTGCCCGAACCGCCAAGGCCGCCGACGATGAGGACATGAGGAGCTGGCAGAGATGTGCGTGTCATGGCGCGTGGCCTGCAGTTGCTATGGATGCAGATCGTCGTTAATCACAAGCGACATACCCAGCACAGATAACAAGGGGCTGCTAGGTGGATAATCAGCAAGTTTTCATCATTCTAGGCATGCACCGTAGCGGCACGAGCGCATTGGCTGGAACGCTTCTGGAAGCGGGTGTCTATCTGGGCCGCGTGCTGGACCAGAGCATCAAGCGAAATCCCAAAGGACTGCAGGAACCCCCTGCGGTACTTTACATGCAAGAAGACCTGCTCAAAGCGAATGGCGGCAGCTGGAATGCGCCTCCTCAGACAGTTGAATGGGGGCCTCTGCATACGGCTGTGCGCGATCTGTTCATTGAATCGCGCCAGGGGGTGGAGCGTTGGGGGTTCAAGGATCCGCGCACCCTCCTGACGTTGCAGGGCTGGATGGAGGTCTTGCCATCAGCGCAACCCTTGGGGATTTTCCGTCACCCGATGGCCGTGGCTCGCTCCCTGGAGAGCCGGAACTCAATCGCTATCAAGGATGGCTTGAATCTCTGGCTTGAATACAACTCAAGACTCTTGAGCTGGCAGGAAAAGCTTGGCTTTCCAGTTGTTGAGTGTGCATCAGACAATGCGTTGATGAAGGCAAAGCTGAAAGTGCTTCTTAACGCTCTTGAGCTTGATGCCGATAAGAACCTTGAGTTCTTCGACGCGGGTCTGCAGACGGTTCAACAGGCCGAGACTGATGAGCTTCCTTCAGACGTTCAACAAGTTTGGGATGGCTTGCTCGCACGTGCACTCTAAAGACGAATTCATCCCGTTATCGACGCGCCTTTTTCCGAAATTCCAAGGGGCTGATGCGTATCGCCTGTCTGGGATCGCTGCGCGGTGCGACTGGGTCGTGCTGAGCGACCGCAAAGAGCCCTTTGTGGCAAGCCGCTTGAATACAGAGGTGGAAAACGTTCAAACCGTTTTCGTCTCCTTACGTTCGCACGAAGTTGCTCTGGAGTACTTTTTCTCTTCTGTGTTGCCGAGACTGAAGCGGAAGTTTGTTCTTGTCACGGGTTCTGAGGATATCACGCTTCCCAATCAGACTGACAAGCGGTGGCCAAGCCTTCCTGCCAATCTTCGCGAACGCATCGTGCATCTGGTTGAGCATCCTCTCTTGCTGCATTGGTTCTGCGAAAATCTTGATGAGCAGTTTCATGCAAAGATTAGTCCGCTTCCTCTGGGCATTGTCGAACCAGATGTCGATAAGGATATGAAGGTCCGTGCCTCGGATTGGGGAGGGCTAGCAACACGAGCCAAGCGTATCCTGTGTGCACATCGGGTTCGCGATGGCGAACAATGGCAATTGCGCAAGCATGTTACTGAACTCGCGCGGACGCACTGGCGGAGCTTCGTAACGATCCTTGATGAACCGGTTGAGGAGGAAGAGTTTTATGCTCTTCTCCGGACGCATGCTTTTGTGTTGTGTGTGGAAGGAGGGGGGCTGGATCCCTCCCCTAAAGCCTGGCAAAGTTTACTGAATGGAGCAGTACCGATTTTGCGCACGACGGCAACAACAGTGGGCTATGACAAGCTACCAGTGATAAAGATTGCTGAGTGGTCTAAGGAGGCTCTAACATTACAAAAGCTGGAAAAGTGGCACGATTACTATTTTTATAGGGGGTATATGATTAATAATAAGAATCAAATACTGACGAGACTGAAGCTTGATTATTGGTGGAATTTTATAACAGAGCCTATTAAATATAGCTAGGCTACACTCTCATGTTTGAGGAACCAGTCGTAGGCATCCTTCAGGCCATCGCGGAGGCTTATGCTGGGAGACCAGCCCAGATCCCTGATCTTGGTAGCCGACATCAATTTGCGAGGGGTGCCATCAGGTTTGCTTGTATCTTTGACGAGCTCACCCTGGAAGCCGACAACGTCCATAATGGTCTCTGCCAGCTCTTCGATTGAAAGGTCTTCACCAGACCCGATATTGATGTGTTCGTCGGACGAATAATGCTTCATCACATGAACTAATGCGTCGGCGCAGTCATCTGCGTGCAGGAACTCGCGCTTGGGAGTCCCGCTTCCCCAGATCTCCATGCTGCTCGCGCCTGAGTGCTTGGCAAGGTGCGCCTTCCTCAGCAGGGCTGGGATCACGTGAGAATTGTCAGGGTGGTAGTTATCGCCTGGCCCATACAGGTTGGTCGGCATAGCTGAGTTGAAGTCAACGCCGTACTGTTTTCTGTAGGCTTGGCACAACTTGATCCCGGCGATCTTGGCAATCGCATACCATTCATTGGTGGGCTCCAAAGCGCCGGTAAGGAGCGAGCCTTCCTGAATGGGTTGTTCTGCGAACTTGGGATAGATGCAAGATGATCCCAAGAATAATAACTTTTCGACTCCGGCATGATAGCTCGCGTGAATGATGTTCGATGCTATCATCAGGTTTTGGTAGATGAACTCCGCTGGGTATACGTCATTCGCGTAGATCCCGCCAACCTTTGCTGCGGACAGGAATACGACATCTGGACGATGTGTTTCCAGCCATTGCCGCGTGGCGGCTTGATCGAGCAGATCCAGTTCAGATCTGGAAGCCGTCAGTATTTCAGCAGGGTTTTCGCGATCAAGTCGGCGCACAATGGCAGATCCGACCATGCCCCTGTGTCCGGCCACCCAGATACGTTTTCCTTCAAGCGCATACATGGATCTTAGACCTCACCATGATTGGTTCGATATGAGGCTTCGGTTTCTATCGCCTTCACATCATTGCGGACCATCTCGCTGACAAGCTCTTTGAAGCTGGTCGTGTGGCGCCAGCCCAACTTTTCAAAAGCTTTTGCAGGGTCGCCGATCAGAAGGTCAACTTCAGTCGGGCGATAGTAACGCGGGTCAACGGCGACCAGTTCTTTACCAGTCTTCGAGCAGACGCCGACTTCGTTTTCACCGATGCCGCGCCACTCGAGCGTCGTCCCGAGTTCAGCGAAGGCCAGCTCCACAAATTCACGAACCGTGTGTGTTTCGCCGGTCGCAAGGACGAAATCGTCAGGCTGTTCATGCTGCAGTATCCGCCACATGCCTTCGACATAGTCTCGCGCGTGGCCCCAATCTCGTTTGGCGTCCAGATTGCCCAGGTGAAGCTTGCTTTGGCGACCTTGATGGATTGCAGCGACTCCACGCGTGATTTTGCGGGTCACAAATGTTTCGCCGCGTGTGGGGCCTTCATGGTTGAACAAGATACCATTAGAGGCATGCATGCCATAAGCTTCGCGATAATTGACCGTAATCCAATACCCGTAGAGTTTCGCTGCCGCGTATGGGCTTCTCGGGTAGAAGGGCGTCGTCTCTCTTTGCGGTACTTCCTGAACCAAGCCATATAGCTCGGAAGTTGAAGCTTGATAAAAGCGTGTGTGTTTCTCCATCCCAAGAATACGGATGGCTTCAAGCAATCGCAGAGGGCCAATCGCATCTGCATTTGCAGTGTATTCAGGTGTTTCGAAGCTTACCATGACATGGCTTTGAGCAGCCAAGTTGTAAACTTCGTCTGGCTGCACTTGTTGGACGAGCCGGATCAGATTCGTTGAATCTGTCATGTCCCCATAGTGCATGAAGAATTTCGTCTCGCCTTCGTGAGGGTCCACATAAAGGTGATCGATGCGTTGGGAGTTGAAGGATGATGACCTGCGTTTGACGCCGTGGACTTCATAGCCTTTGCTCAGTAGCAACTCTGCCAGATAGGCCCCGTCCTGCCCGGTTACGCCAGTGATCAGTGCACGCTTCGACATGTGTTTCCCGATAAATTTATGTGGGTTGAAGGCAACTCCGCTCTGTTAGACCGTCAGGCAAGTCATTACAACTGCGCGGCGGCTCTCTTTGGACTTCGTGCATGGGGTGAAGGGGGCTGGTCTTGTCCGCATCCTGGGGCTGAGGTATCGGGTGAGTTAACATATAAAGGCTGGAAAATTGCTCTACACGCTTGCAACCGAAAACCTCATTCTGGGCGAAAACCTGCGATCTGAGCCGGCCTCACACTGGCATGATTTCGTGCGATCAGAGCTGATCGAGAGGCTGTCGAGCAACCCGCAGGAGCACTTGGTGATATGGGTTGCGCCGGCGCATGAAGTGCTTGGAGCAGCACTGGAGGCGGGCGCGTCTCTTGAGGCCGCCGAGGCTGATCTGAAGGCCATGATGAACGATGCGCTGGCCATTTTCGCCAGCGCGCGCCGCCGGGTCTTGCTGGCGCCGAGGGCTGCATCTTTTCTACCCAATGGCGAGATTGCAAAAAAAGTCGGCGCTTATTTCACCGATGGTGAATTTCCAGAGTTCATTATCAAGGACGCTGACCTTTACGCATCAAAGCCCATTTTGTTGGCTTATGAGCAGGTTGCGAAGCTTATCATTGAGTCCAGCGATGACTTGCTCGGCTTGTCTGCCCGATTTGACGCAAGCATGGCTCAATGTGTTGTTTCGGATCAGTCGCGAGGCATGCAAGCGCGCGCTGCCTTGTTCGAGCTCGAGGGTATGGGGCGTGACGGGGCGGATATGTCTCAAGCCTCCCTGGTCGGCATGCCTGAGCACACAACGCATGCGCAGCGAGTGCTGATTAATGACCTGCAGGTGGCTCTGGAGGCCTGCCAGCAAGAGCTCGAAGGTTATTACAAAACGGCTCTGGAAGCGCCGGGAAAAGCTGAGGCGCAGGAATTGAAGCGCAAGTTTGAACGGGTCAAGCTCGAACGTGATCGTCTGAAGGACGAGCTGGCCGCTGTTAAAGAGCAATACTATTGGGTGCAACAGGATGCGGACCAGCATCGTGAAGCGCTCTCACAAATGAGAAACTCCACCTCCTGGCGATTGACGGCCTTCCTGAGAAAAATGCGTGGCGGGGCTTCCAGCGAGTCAGCGGGAGGCGACCAATGAGTCAGGATGAGCACCTTGATCCGGGGGGCATGCCTCTTCTGTTGCACATTGGAAGCGGAGCCAGCAGTGACGCAGCCTTTTGCGCTGACGCCGATACGGTTCTGCTTGTGGAGCCCGACCCGCAATTGGCGCAGAAAGCCAGAGTATGGCTAAGCGAAACTGCTCAGGGGCGTGTTGTTCAGGCCGCTGTCGCAGATAGCGTCGGCCAGGCAGCTCTTAACTGTGTCAGCTACGCCAAGATGAGCAGTGTGCGGGCGATGACGGGAGCGCTGGACTTGTATCCGGGTCTGCAGGTTCTCCGTGCGGAACAGGTTGCCACTGTTCGGCCTCGCGACCTTCTCCAGGAGTATGAGGGCGAAGTCCGGAAGGGGGGCTGTGGGCTGATTGTGGGCGCGCCCTCCGAGGCGTACCTTGTGCTTTCGGACTTGCATGCCAGCGGGCTGCTCGCTGGCTTTGGCTACATTCAGATTGATGCCGGCGAACATCCCTTGCATGAGGGTGGCGCTAGCAAAGCGACGTGCGAAACCTGGGCTCGCGATCATAATTATTCGGTTCAGTGGGGCAGGTCGGCTGCAGACCCCAACCTTCATGTTGGCCGCCTGAACTATGATTGGAGCGCGGCCTATCAGAAATTGACGCTTCTCAAGGAGCGTCTCGAGGCGGACGTTAGAGAAGCGAGGCAAGCTTACAAGTCTGCCGTTGAGGAAGTCTCCGCTTGCTCTGACAGTCTCGAAGAAGCCCTGACGCGGTTGAAGTCCAAGGAGCTGGAGCTTGAGGACGTCCAAGAGACTCTAGCGGCAGAAAATGATGCGCTGCGCGCTGAATTGGAAAGCTCCAAGAGGTCTTTTGAATCGGCGCTAGCGTCAGAGCAGCAGGCGCTGAAGCTTAAGACTGAGCAGGCCGATCAGCTCAACGACTCATATCTGAAGGAGCGAAAAGATCGGGAAAGCCTGGAGAGCGAGTTGAAAAGGCTTCAGGCGCTCATCCAGGATGAGATGCAAAAGAACCAGAAGCTGTTGAACGAAGTTGAAGATTTGCGAGAAGACAATCGATTGTCGTTGAGGATGCAGCGCATGGCTCAAGCTGATCTCGCAGATTTGCAGTCACGATTCATGACTTTGGCGACCGAAAAAAGCCAGCTGGAAGAATCGCTCGATAAAATATCTAGCTATATGAAAAGTGAGATTTCACAGAGACGGGAAATTGGCGTTAATCCGGGCAAGGCTAAGAAAAAATCCAAGCGAGTTACGTCAAAAGAACGGCCAATATCGAAAAGTGGCGAGAGTTCTGATGGCTGATAAGAAGCCATATTCTTCAGTTTCAAATATAGTGCTGGGCGATGAAGCCGCACCGAATTACCTTGAACTAATCGGTGAGCTGCCTGACGATATTCTGAGAAAGATGCTTGATGTCGTCGAGCGTGATACTGAACCGCATCGAGACCCTGTTCGCATTATACATCATTTTGCCTGCACAGGCGGGACGCTGATTTCTAAATCCCTTCAGGTGCAGCCAAACGTGTTTTTGCTAAGTGAGGTGGATCCTCTTAGTCAAATACAGCTCACTCAAAAACGCGCCCAATTTGCTCCGACTGATCCGATCTTGCTTGCGCGCGCCTCCATCAAGTCAATCGATGATGAAACTGCCGTCCGGATGTTTTCGTCTTCGATAAATGTCTTGTATGAGCATTTGGTGAGCAATGGTCAGCGCCTGGTTTTGCGAGACCATACGCACTCACATTATTGCACCGACGTGCTATCGGATTCACGACCGACGCTCATCGAGATGGTGAGAAATATATCTCGCGTGTGTTCGGTCCTAACCGTTCGTCACCCGGTCGATTCCTTCTTGGCGCTGGACAAGAATGGGTGGCGTCATTTCGAGCCCTTCTCTCTTGAAGAGTATTCGGTGCGATATATGAGGTTTTTGGAGGCGAACCAAGGCGCGCCAATCTTCATGTATGAGGACTTTGTGGAGAACCCTGATCGGGTTATGCGTGAGATCTGTGAGGCCTTGTATCTGCCTTATAATCCGGACTGGAAATCTTTAATATCCACCGTAAAGTTGACGGGGGACAGTGGTCGCAGTGGCAATAGAATTGCTCCGAGGCCGAGGCGAGAAATCAGCGAAGCACTACTTGAGCAAGCCGTCGAAAGCCAATCATATAGCAGTCTATGCAAAAAGCTGGGCTATGACCCTGTTTTAAATTGAGGCGATTTAAAATGAATATCTCTTTATTTATGCCATATTTTAAGCCAAAAGAAGAGGCGCGCGCTGAAGAGTTGAAGTTGTGCCTTGAAAGGAACCGTGAAAACAAGGCGATTTCCCATATCTACTTGATGGTGGATGATGACGCTCAAGTCGATACTTCAGATGGTCGAGTCACGGTCTTGCGGCTGGATAGAAGGCCGACTTACCAAGACTGGACCGCCTTCAGTGAAGAGCGCTGTCCGGATCATATCTCAGTCTTGGCAAATGCGGATATTTACTTCGACGACACTCTGCTCAAGCTCGAAGAGCTGTTCGCAGCGGACCCTTTGGGCTTTGTGGCGCTGACCCGTTACGAGCTCGTGAATGACGGGCTTGAACTTCATCCGAACCCTCACTGGTCACAGGATACATGGGCATATCTGCCCTCTCATGCTTCAAACCCAGATCGAGATAGGTGCTTGAGCTTCCCTTTGGGGGTGCCTCGCTGTGACAACAAAGTTGCCTATACATTCGCTGTGTATGGCCACAAAGTTTATAATCCATGCGTTGATGTGCGAAGTGTTCACGTGCATCAAACAGGTATCCGTACATATGATAAAAAAGGCGATGCGCGCATCGTCGGCGGAATGGCGATGGTCCATGCCAGTGAAGGGCTCTTGGACCCTGCTCCGCTGAATATTGAAATGTGGCCAATTCAGAGTTCACATTTCTCAGACGTGAAAATCAACTCATCCTTGGAGCGCTGGGCGAAAGAAAGGGGGGAAGCGTTGCCGCGAATACAGTCCCCTGCAATGAAGAAGGCTATTGGTTCAATCATTCGCGATCATGAGAAAGGCCCTGGGCTGGGCTCTGGACTCGATCATGAGGATAAGTTTGAAGGAAAGTTGTATTGCGATGAAAATGTGATCGGCTTCGACGATCATTGGCAGCATCCTGCTGTCACAGAACAGCATGCTTTCAATCAAGTGCGGCTCTTGGCGCTTAGAGGGTCGAGTACGGCTTATCTTGGTTTTCCATGGGCGACGTTGATTGACGTCAGTAACCACAACAAGTCTGACCTGGAGCGCTTGTCCGAATTAAGGGAGGGCCTTTCGGCGGCGGCTGAAAAGCTGCGCGATTATGATCGCGTAGTGACAACGTGCCAACATATCCACATGCTGAAATTTGCTGAACTGTTCGTTGAAGCCGGTGTGACAGACGTGTTTTGGTCGCATGCTACTCATGCGAAGCTGCAATTTGGTGACAGCCAGAAGGTGTCTATTCATCCGTTCCCATTGTACCCGGTTCAGGTGGCGGAAAATCCGAACGTTTCCTTATTTGATAGAAAGTACTTGTTTTCTTTTGTTGGCGCTCGTTCAACTCCAATTTATCTTACGCAGTCCAGAACATATATAATTGAAGAGCTCTCTAACATCCACGGCGGCTATGTAGTGGACCGTGAATCTTGGCACTACAACAAGGTTGTTTATGATCAGCAAATACTGAAGCGCCATGACGCTGGTTCAAATTTAATCGACGTACAAGCAACTAAAGAATTTAAGAATGTAATGTCGGAAACACAATTCGCACTTTGCCCTTCTGGCACTGGTCCGAATTCAATACGTTTGTGGGAAGCAGTCGCTAGCGGCGCCATACCTGTTGTGCTCGCAGATACCTATAAAGCGCCCGGATCTCAATTTATTTGGGATAACGCGGTTGTTGCGTGCCCTGAAGACCGTTACAATATTCGTAAACTACCCCAATTGTTAAAAGAAATAATTTCCGATAGGGAAGAGATGAAAAGGAAAGTTGCGTCTTTGTCCATGATTAAAGCCCGATATGGAAAGTCCAATTTTGTCCCAGATATTCTAGCCCTGCTTAAACCTTGTGCCTAAAGTTAGTGAGATGTAAGAGGCCTGTCCGTTGAGGAGTGAAAGATAGTGGTAGCGCACGATGTTGTGTTTGACGATTTTGAGCGTTGTGAAATCATCGCTGATGGTGAGCATATTTACGATTTTCTGGGTTTGGCGACCGCAGTAAGGTTCAAAAAATCTTGGGCAAGGTTTGCTCCGCCCGCTGGCTCTAAATTCAAACCTAATTTGCCCGTAGTGAACGAGCACTACTTGGATTGGGTGGCGCTACTAGAGAGCGTGCTAAGAGCGAGTGATGTTTTCCGCATTGTGGAGCTAGGCGCTGGTTGGGGAACTTGGTCTTCGTCTGGTTTGGCCGCATGCAAGCAAGTTTCTCACATAATGAGGACTGAGGTGGTCGCCATCGAGGCAGATGGCGCTCATTATGAGTGGATGTGCGAACACTTTGCCAAAAACAACATGATGCATGACGGCGTGCATCTGGTTCATGGCGTCATTGGTGCGGAGAGCGGCCTAGTTGAGTTTCCACTTATTGAGAGGCCCGATGAAGATTATGGTGGCTCAGTTCGACAAGTTTATAATTCGAAAAATACGGTTACAGTGAAGCAATATACTTTGAAGGATCTTCTCAGTATGGTTGCCGGTCCTGTAGACTTTCTCCACATTGATATACAGGGTGAAGAATATAATATAATACCTAATAACATGGAGTTGCTTCGGAATCGAGTAAAGTCAGTCTTAATCGGGACGCATATATCTTCTGAGGGGCATAGCTATATTTCTAGCCTATTTCAGAATTATGGCTGGGAAATTCGCATGGATTATGAACGAGGGAAATTGTGTAATACGCCATATGGGGATATACAATTGGGTGATGGTGTAATCGTAGCTAATAATCCGGCGCTGTATTGATTGTAGATACTATGTGTATTTCGATGATTTCTACAGCATGCAGCTATATGAGTCTATTTTTGCCTCGTAATTGAATTCATAGCTGCACTAACGGCATAAAGACAGTCTTAATAGGCAATAATTTAAAACCTTTGTAATATTACTGAAGTAAAGACTTGCTGCGTGTTTAGCGCATAGATATACGTGGATATAAGGAGGGCCTGACTTTAATTGTATATGGGAATACTATGGTTTTAATTATTTTAAGAGAGGGGCTTTTTGTTATTGTTTGTATTTGGGGTTGGCTTGATGTTCATGAGTTCAAGTTCCATCATGTGACGCTGGTAGGCTTCCCTAGCTGCGGACCTTTCGATCAATTTGATGCTTTGTATTAGTGCATTGATTATACGCCTTGTTTTTAACGCTAGCGCTATGGATACGCTCAGCGCTGACCCTGTTCCCAATCCAGCAGCTAACCAGACTCTGGAGTCAGGCCAGTATGTGGCAGCAGCGACGACGCAAATGCCGACTATCATCATGCCAAGGGCGTACCGCCAATTTCGCATGAGCGTGTCTTTAAGGCTGCTTGACTGAACGGGGGCGGCTTCGATTTCGTAATTTCCGATGGAGACAGGATTAAAGAGCGTTGGAGTATCTGAGCGGAGTTGTGCTAAAGTGATAAAAGGCGGATCCATTTTCCGTAAGGCGGGCTCAAGCGCTTTTCGCTCCGCACTGTCCAAAAAGGTTGGTTTGTTCGGGAGCAGGTTTTCATAGGCCTTGCGCTTTACCGGGGCTAGCTCATTGAGCTCGCGTGTGAGTATCTGGTCGACTTCCCGCATATATAGGGCTCTGTGTTGGATGGAGCGTTGCCCTGTCCGAACTCTGAAGCATCCAAGAAGGGTGTCTACTGAGTGTAATGAGGCGTGCCTGAAGAAGCGCGCCCAAAGGTCAAAGTCGTTTGCGACCTTCCAGTGCGTATCCAGTCCCCCGGCTCGCTCCCAGAGCGATCGTCTCCAAAACGTGGATTCTTGCTGTATCCACAAATGGTCTCCGCAAAGAAAACGCGCTTGGGACCAAGGTTTTAAGGGACCAACATAAGTCAGATTGCCTGATTCATCGCAGGTGCTTGGCAGGCCTGTAATCCACTCGACTTCCGGATAGAGCTCAAAAATGCGCGCCACTATGGCCAGGCTGCCGGGTAATAGGACGTCATCTGAATTGATCCAGCCCATAATATTCCCATCCGTATGGGCAAAGCCTTTATTCAAGGCATCGGCATGTCCGTCGTCGGCTTCAATGATGATCTTGGATACATTATTGCGATATAATTCCATTATGCTTGCGGATCGATCTGTGCTTAGGCCGTCAACAAGTACATAATCCAGATTTTGATAATTCTGTTCTATTACAGATTTGACCGTGGTGTCTAAAAACTTTTCGCCATTGTAGTTGGGTGTTACCAGAGATATTCTGGGTGGAGTGGATTGAGTCATTTGCGGCCTGCCCGAAATGAAAGTGTATGCAAAGTTAGAGCTAGAGTCGACTTGAAGGCGTCAAAGTTGTTACTATTCTGCCTTACAAGGTTGAAGACTTCTTTTAGCCTTCTTGTTTGAATTTTATCGGTTTTGGTGCTGGATCCCATGTATACTATAGATAGCGTTTCGGGGATAAAGTGAAAGTGCATACCGGCTGCATAAAGCCTGACCCATAGATCCCAATCCATAACGTAGTGCAGCGATGGATTGACCCCTCCAACAGAGTTAATCGCATGCCTTTTCACAAAGCAGGACGGTTGAGATATGATGTTTGAGCGAAAAATCATATCGGTTATTGGGGCGACCTGGTCGTGATCGCCTGTAGTCTGGCCTTCTTCGTTTATAAATTCTGATAGTCCGTAGACTGCATGCAGGCTCGGATTCTCATCAAAGGTCTTTGCAACTATCTCCAAGGCGTTTTTAGTCAGCCGATCATCGGCATTGAGCCAAAACAAAACCTCACCTTCTGTGTTGCTCCACCCTTCTCTTATCGCATCCGATTGTCCTTGATCCGGTCCATGTCTGCGATACGCGAATGTCAGACCGCTTGCATCGGCGGCCTGTGCGACGCGAGGATCTGCTGAGGCATCCAGCAACGCGATACTGAGAGAAAAAGGTTGAGCCGCGAGGCTTGCAAAGGCTTCAGGTAGAAATGGATGCCATGAGCCAATTGGGATCGCGACAGCGAAGGTTAGGGTTGATTTCATGGTAGAGGTCTCATCGCCTTGTCGATGTCTGGCCCAGGCAGTTTTGAAAGTGTGAGCCCAGAAAGCTTAACCCCGAGGGCGGCGCCACGGTAGGGCGCTGAGCTCCGTTTGGTGCGAAGCCTGCGGCCTCTAATACATAAACTGGCGAATTTTGCCCTGTTCACATGGGTGGGGGCGAAGGCATGCGAGTCCAAACAGGGCAAAGCTCTAGGCGGTATTCCGAATGGCTTTGCAGATTTGGTCTACCGCCCCATTGAGTAGGCGGGTGTCACCTTCGGCCATAACTCGAATGACCGGCTCTGTGCCTGACGCTCGAACGAGCAGGCGTCCCTTGTCCTTGAGTTGGGCTTCGGCCTCAGCGATAGCCACCATCACATCGGGGTGGTTCAAGGGGCAAGCGCCGTTTGAGTAGCGCACATTTTTGAGTATTTGCGGTGCGCGTTTGAAGACATTCAGGACTTCGCTGGCGGACCTTCTTTCCTCGACGAGCAATGCGAGAACCTGCAAGGCGGCAATTAACGCATCACCCGTTGTGGCGAAATCTGAAATTACGATGTGACCAGATTGTTCCCCGCCAAGGTTTGATGCGCCCGCACGCATGGCCTCGACGACGTAGCGGTCGCCGACTTTGGTGCGCTCCATCTGAATGTCGTGTTTTGCAAGCTCTTGCTCAAGGCCCATATTGCTCATCACGGTCGTGACGATACGGTTGTTTGAAAGCTTTCCGGCTTTTTTCCAGGCCAAGGCAATGGCGCCAATCAACTGGTCGCCATCGATGATCTTGCCGGTTTCATCGCACAGGATTACGCGATCGGCATCACCATCGAGCGCAATGCCCAAATCGGCACGGTACCTTAGAACTTCTTCTGAGAGGCCGACTGGCGAGACGGCGCCGCAGTCTTCATTGATGTTTTGGCCGTTGGGCTTGTTATGTATTGGGATTACGTCTGCACCCAGTTCCCATAGAACGGTGGGCGCAACCTTGTAGGCGGCGCCATTTGCGCAATCGACCACAATTCTGAGACCGCTCAGGCGCATGTGGCGAGGGAAAGTCGCCTTTACGATCTCGACATATCGAGCTTGAGCGTCATCAACGCGCTTGGCGCGGCCAATTTCATTGGGTTGCGCCAAGGCCTCGGTGTGATCGCTGTCCATAAGGGCCTCGATCTCAAGCTCGGCTTGATCGTTCAACTTGAAGCCGTCGGGACCAAACAGCTTGATCCCGTTGTCCTCGTATAGATTGTGCGACGCCGTAATCATGACGCCCAGGTCGGCTCTGAGCGAACGCGTGAGCGTAGCAACCGCGGGAGTGGGCAGCGGGCCAAACAGGTTGACGTCCATGCCCGCACTCGTGAACCCGGCGGTCAGTGCGTTTTCCAGCATATAGCCAGAGAGTCGGGTGTCCTTGCCGATCACGACCGTATGGCGTCGATCATCCGACCGTCGAAAAAAGCGGGCTGCCGCCATTCCCAAATGCAGAGCAGTTTCAGCGGTCATAGGGGCTGTATTGGTGCGCCCGCGAATGCCGTCCGTTCCAAAATAGCGTTTAGAGTTACTGGTCATATTCGCCACCATGTTCCGCTTTCGGGTTATGGCTGATTATTCTAGCTGATACTAGTTGCATAAACGCTTATCGCACAGCTTGAACTTTTGCCGTTAAAGGCGGATTTTAAGGGCATGAGCGCCTCTGAACCCACCTCCGCCGACGCCCCGTTGGCCGACGCCGTCGCCCGCTTGGAAAGGGCGGTGTCGCGCGTGGGCGCTCGCCTGGAGGATTATCAATTGCGCTTGAGCGCAGCCGCCGGCGATGTGGAGGCGGCGCACGCGCTTTATAATGACCGAGCGCGTCTGGCCGCAGCTTTGGATGAAGCCCGCGCCCGAGAGGACGAACTTCAGGGCGCGGCGGAAGAGGCGACTCAGGCGCTTGATGACGCCATGGCCGACCTTCAGGCGCTTCTAGCGCATACCGACGAGTCCGGGGAGCAGGCGTGAGCAAGGTCACCATTTCCCTGAATGGACGCGCTTTCACCATTGGCTGTGAAGAGGGTCAGCAAGCCTATCTGCGCGAGCTGGCGGGCCATCTTGACACCCATGTGCGCGACCTGGCCGAAAAGGTGGGCCAGATCGGGGATGTGCGCCTCCTGCTGATGGCGGCGCTGATCGTCACCGATGAAATGCGCGAGGCGCGCGGCAAGGTCGATGAGCTGGAAGACACGGTGCTCGATCTGAAGGGCAAGGTGTCCCAGGCTGACGCCCGACGCCGATCGGACCGGGCGCGGGCGGCGGAAGCCCTGATAGGGGCGGCTGAAAAGCTCGAAACCATGATCGGGATCGAGGCGGCGACGAGCGCGATGACTGCGTCAGCTGATCCTTCAGATGGAGAAAGCGCTTGAGCGCGGGGCATCGCGACCCCATCTTCCTTCACGGCGGTAGCTGGACCGTTCGGCAGGTCTTAACATCCCGAGGACCTTACATCTCTGAGAGGGAGCTGCCTCTGGACTGGACCGTGGTCCTATCTAAGCGGCGCCCACCTGGTTTACCGGGTCATCAGGGTTGGAAAACGACCACCGGCGGAATTGGCGCCGCCACCCTTACCCTTCAGCCGTCATGCTGACCGCCTGGCGCAAATCCAACGCCAGGCGCGCCGCCTGCGCCGCCCGCGCCGCCGCCCACGCCGCAGATCCGCAAGCGGGACGCAGGCTTGCGGAGCAGTTTCCGGACCGGCTCTGGCCGAAAGTGCGCCAGGTGGTGGCGGGCTATGCCGCCATCGGTGACGAGATCGATCCTCTCCCGCTTCTTGAGACCTTTGCGCTGGAACAGGCGCGCATCGCCTTGCCGTGCGTCGTCGCGAAGGACCAGCCTTTGATTTTCCGCAGCTGGACGCTGGACCAGCTCCTGGAGCCGGGCGCGTTCGGCACGCGCGAGCCGGCCGCAACCCATCCTGAGCTGACGCCCAGCCTGGTGCTCGTCCCGCTGGTCGGTTTTGATCTCAAGGGACGCCGGCTCGGCTATGGCGGCGGGTTCTATGATCGCACGCTGGAGGCGCTGAAGGCTCAGGGCCCGCTGACGGTGGTGGGGCTGGCCTATGAGGCGCAGCGCCTGAACAAGGTCCCGGCCGAGAGCCATGATGTGCGCATGGACTGGGTGGTGACCGAGCAGGGGGCTTATCAGATTGCCCCATGATATGAAGGCTCTTGCGAGTGTCGCGGCTGGCTTTACGAACTTGGCCGCATCAAGCGCGTGGGTTCGGGCCTTGCCAGCGATTGCTCGCGTGCATTGATTTGATGAGCCTGAATTGTTGATAGGCTTTGGCAGAGTGCGGGTGGACGTGTGACAGACCCAGTTGCTGACATTGCAGTCTTGATCGTGGCGTTTCAGAGTCAGGGCACGCTGCCAGGCGTTATTGCCGGCCTGGAGCGTCAAACCGTTCGGCCTTGCTCCATTCATGTTCTGGAGAATGGCTCGCCGAGCGAGGCGCGCATCAACGCAGGGATGGTTGGGGCGGCGGCTGAGCTTGTCGAAAGCGAAGCCAATCTCGGGTTCGCAGCTGGAAATAATTTTCTGGCGCGCCGCACCGAAGCGCAATGGCTCTTTTTACTTAATCCCGACGCTTATCCTGAGCCAGATTTGATCGCTCAGCTACAGGCCGCCATTACCAGGTATCCTGGCGTCCGGCTGTTCGGCTGCACTCAACTCGCTGACGGCGCACCCGGCGTGCTGGATGGCGCGGGTGATGTCTATCACATGACAGGTCTTCCCTATCGCTCTGGATATGGCGCGCACATTGATCCGCCCCCAGATGGAGAAGTCTTCGGTCCTTGTGGTGCCGCGCTTTTGATCCGCCGCGATTTATTCAAAGCGCTGAGCGGATTTGACGAAGACTATTTCTGTTATGTGGAGGATGTTGATCTGGCCTACCGCGCCAGATTGCTGGGTGAGCGTTGCATTCAATTGAACAAGGCTCGGGTTCGCCATGTCGGCTATGCTTCTTCAGGGCGGCGAAGCGCCTTCGCCAGTTATCACGGTGTCCGCAACAGGCTCTGGACCTTTCTGAAGAATACACCTTGGCCTTTGTTGGTGCTATTGACGCCGGTGCATGCGGGCGTAACGGTTCTGCTCTGGCTGTCTGCTGCACGTTTCGGTCAGTTTACCCTGTTTGGCCGGGCGATCAGAGACTCACTGGCGGCTTGGCCGACACTCATGGCGAAACGACGCGCCGTTCAATCGCAACGGCGCGCAAGTGCGTTAAGTATTGCCCGAGCGATGACCTGGAATCCTCTAAAACTGCTGACACGAGGCTTGGATGTGCGGCCACTGCACGACGCGATGCAATCCAGGGCAACTCCGAAGCCGCCACAGTAAGATCGCTGTTTTCAGGTTGCAAAGCCTACGAGATCAGCGCCTGATCCGATTACAAAACGGCAAGCTGAGCGTCATGTCGTTGACCCCTGACCCGGGGGCTGGCTGACTGCGCGCCAGGCTCTTTGACGGATATCATGCACGCGATCGCACCTTCTCAACGCTGGGCGCTGACTCTGGACGCGCTCTCGTCCCGGTTCAGCCCGACAAGCCTGAAATGGTCGTCGGGCGGGGCGGCGCTCGTCCTGCATATGGGTCTGGGTGCGGCGGCGCTGTGGTTGATGCACAGCCAGCCCAATGCTGCTCCGCTCACCAATCGCACGCTGAACGTCACCCTGTTCACGCCTGTGGAGGTCGAGCCGACTGTTGAACCGGCCGAGGAGACAGTGATCGAGACGCCGCCAGTCGCCGATCCGGCTCCGCAGGAGCGCATCGAGACAGCTCCGGTGAACCCCGTCATCGAGGCGCAGCCCGCGCCTTCTGCCCCGGCCGCGAGCGCTTCAGAACCTGCCGCCGCTGCGCCTGCTGGTCCGACGCAGGTCCTGACCGCCGAGGGTGGCGAAGCAGGCTGGGCGCCGGATGCGGGCCTTCAGGTCAGTGAACGCACCGCAGGTGCCTTGCGCGGCCTTCTGTGTGCGGGCGGGTCTGAACACACCCGTGCAGCCGCCGGCTGCGATCCAGCCGCGCAAACCGACCCCAATGGCTACGCCGCCTTTGCCAGCGCCGAGGAAATCGCCAAGATCGAGAGCGCCTTCGGACCCATCGAAACGCTGGGTTACGCAGGCGGCTCCACCGTCAATCTGGGCTCCTTCGCCCTGCCCGGCCAGGTCAATAACAACCAGCCCCATTATGTCTCCGGCGTGCATTCGGTCTTCGGCCAGCTGCCGGTGTCAGACAAGGTTCGCGATCCGGGCTTCGGCGACTGATCCGTGCTTTTGAAGGCGTGACCGCGCGCCGCAGTGCGAACCATTGGCAAGAAGCCAGCCGCGGCCTAGAACGCCCTCACTTATCAACTTCAGAAAGCGAGATGGCGATGGGCGCGTTTACGGAAGAGACCGTCATTGCGGTGCGGCATTACACCGACCGTCTGTTTTCATTCCGGGTGACCCGCCCGCAGAGCTTCCGCTTCCGCTCGGGCGAGTTCGTCATGATCGGCCTGATGGTCGACGGCAAGCCGCTGCTGCGCGCCTATTCCATCGCCAGTCCGAGCTGGGACGAGGAGCTCGACTTCTACTCGATCAAGGTGCCTGATGGCCCGCTGACGAGCCAGCTCCAGCATATCGAGCCCGGGGACACGATCCTGATGGGCAAGAAGTCGGTCGGCACGCTCGTGCTCGATGCTCTGGAGCCGGGCAAGCGGCTTTATCTTCTGTCCACCGGCACCGGCATTGCGCCCTTCGCCTCGGTCATCCGCGATCCGGAGACCTATGAGCGCTTTGATCAGGTGATCCTGACCCATACCTGCCGCGAGGTCGCCGAGCTGACCTATGGCAAGGAGTTGGTCGAGACCGTGCGCGAGGATCCGCTGGTGGGCGAGTTCGTGGGCGACAAGCTGGTCTATTACCCGTCCGTCACCCGCGAGGAGTTCGAGCGCAAGGGCCGCATCACCCAGTTGATGGATGACGGCGTCATCTATGAAGAGCTGGGCATTCCCCCGCTCAACCCCGAAACCGACCGGGTGATGATCTGCGGCTCCATGGACATGCTGGAATCCTGCAAGCAACGCTGCGAGCAGGCAGGCCTGAAGGAAGGCTCCAACGCCCGCCCGGCCCAGTATGTGGTCGAGAAGTCATTTGTGGGCTGAGCCTGAACAGGGGCTCGCTAGCCTAAGCGGACCGTTTCGCCTATATCCGCTCCCCTAGCGAAGTGAAGGCGAGCTCATGCGTATTGCGTTTTTTGGCGATGTGGTCGGCAAGTCGGGCCGGGACGGGCTGTGCGATGCGCTGCCGGATCTGCGCAAGCGACTGCAGCTCGACTTCGTTGTCGTGAACGCAGAGAACGCGGCGGGCGGCTTCGGCATCACCGAGAAGACCGCCAACGAGATGTATGATGCGGGCGCGGATGTGCTGACGCTCGGCAATCATGCCTGGGACCAGTCTGAAACCCTGTCGCATATCGAGCGCGAACCGCGTCTGCTGCGTCCGGTGAATTATCGCGAGGGCACGGCGCCGGGGCGCGGAGCGGGGCTATATGACCTGCCCGATGGTCGTCGGGTTCTGGTGATGAATGTGATGCTGCGCCTGTTCATGCAGCCGCTGGAAGACCCGTTCGCCTCGGTCAATCACGAGATCGAATCCTGCCCGCTCGGCGCAGTCGCGGACGCCATCATCGTGGACATGCATGGCGAGGCGACCAGCGAGAAGGTGGCGCTGGGCAATTATTGCGATGGTCGCGCCAGCCTGGTCGTCGGCACGCACACCCATGTTCCCACCGCTGACCATCGCATCCTGCCCAAGGGCACGGCCTATCAGACCGATGCGGGCATGTGCGGGGATTATGATTCCGTCATCGGCATGGTGAAGGACGAGCCGATCAATCGCTTCGTCACCCATATGCGCTCAGGCCGCTTCACGCCCGCTTCGGGCGAGGCGACGGTGTGCGGGCTCTATGTGGAGACCGATGACGCGACGGGGCTGGCTGTGCGCTGCGAGCCGATCCGCGTGGGCGGTCAGCTCGCAGAGATTATCCCCGAGGTCTGATCAGAGTCGCTCGCTCAGCCACCGCAAATGGTCTTCCATGAAGGTGGCGATGAAGAAGTAGCTGTGGTCATAGCCGTCCTGACGGTGAAGCGTCAGCGGCTGGCCCGCCTTGCGACACGCCTCTTCCAGCAATTCAGGCTTGAGCTGTTCGGAGAGGAACTGATCGCTCAGCCCCTGATCCACCAGAATACCGCTTTCGCATCGCGCGCCGTCCTCGATCAGGGCGCAGGCGTCATATTTGCGCCAGGCGCTCTGGTCATCACCGAGATAACCGCCGAGCGCTTTCTGGCCCCAGGGGCAATGGATGGGCGAGCTGATCGGCGCAAACGCGCTGATCGCCTTGAAGAGGTCCGGGCGTTTCAGGCCCAGGGTCAGCGCACCATGCCCGCCCATGGAATGGCCGGTGATGGCGATGTCTTCAAGATCAAGACAGGGTGCAGCTTCCGCAGCGACTTTCAGAAGCTCGCCGGTGACATAGCTTTCCATGCGATAGTGTTTTGACCAGGGTTCTTGCGTGGCGTCCACATAGAAGCCCGCGCCGGAGCCGAAATCATAGCTGTCGTGCTCGCCCGGCAGATCCAGACCGCGCGGAGAGGTGTCGGGCGCGAGAAAGGCGAGGCCCAGCTCGGCGCAGACGCGCTGGAAGCCGCCCTTGTCGGTGACGTTGGCGTGGGTGCAGGTCAGGCCTGACAGATAGAGCACGACCGGGACCGGGCCGTCCTCGGCGGCGGGCGGTAGATAGAGCCCGAACGTCATCTCCGTGCCGGTCTCTTTTGACTGATGGGTCCAGACCTGCTGGCGGCCGCCAAAGCTGCGGTTCTCGGATTTGAGTTCCATGGGCTTATCGTCCTCGTTTGAGATCCTGGAACAGGCGTTCGAGCCCGTTGAGAAAGTTCGACCGGTCCCGGGGTCCGAAAGGCTTGCCGCCCCCGCCTTCCATGGTTCCGGCGCTGCGAAGATCGGTCATCAGGTCGCGCATGGCCAGTTTCGAACCGATGGAGTGAGCGTCAAACTCGGTCCCGCGGTGGTCGATCACCTTGGCGCCGGCTTTCAGGCAACGGTCGGCGAGGGGGATGTCGCCGGTGATGCAGATATCGCCCGGCCCGATGCGCTCGGCGATCCAGTTGTCCGCTGCGTCCGCGCCCTCGGGCACGATCACCAGCTCGGCCCATTGGCTCTGCGGGCGGCGCAGACCGCCATCGCACACAAGCTTGATCTCGGTGCGATGGCGCTCGGCCACCTTGATCGCCTCATCCTTTACCGGACAGGCGTCGGCGTCGATGTAGAGCGTCAGATCAGAACTCCACCACGGAACGGATGCTTTCGCCCGCATGCATCAGGTCGAAGGCCTTGTTGATGTCATCAAGCGGCATCTTGTGAGTAATCAGGCTGTCGATATCGATCTTGCCGTCCATGTACCAGTCGACGATTTTCGGCACGTCGGTGCGGCCGCGCGCGCCTCCGAAGGCCGACCCCTTCCAGACCCGGCCCGTGACCAGCTGGAACGGACGGGTGGAGATTTCCTGACCGGCCTCGGCCACGCCGATGATGATGCTTTCGCCCCAGCCGCGATGGCAGCATTCGAGCGCCTGACGCATCACATGTGTGTTGCCTGTGCAGTCAAAGCTGTAATCGGCGCCGCCGCCGGTAATGTCGAGAATCGCCTCGACCACCTTGTCCGCGCCGATCTCGTTGGGATTGATGAAGTCGGTCATCCCGAACTTCTCGGCATGGGCGCGCTTGGCGGGGTTGATGTCGATGCCGATGATCTTGTCCGCGCCGACCATGCGGGCGGCCTGGATGACGTTCAGGCCGATGCCGCCCAGACCGAACACCGCGACGTTCGCGCCGGGTTCCACGCCGGCGGTGAAGATCACCGCGCCCACGCCCGTGGTCACCCCGCAACCGATGTAACACACCTTGTCGAAGGGCGCGTCCTCACGGATTTTCGCCAGCGCGATCTCGGGCATGACGGTGAAGTTCGAGAAGGTCGAGCAGCCCATGTAATGGTGCAGCATCTCGCCATTGAGGCTGAAGCGAGAGGTGCCGTCCGGCATCAGGCCCTGACCCTGGGTGGAGCGGATCGAGGTGCACAGATTGGTCTTCTGGCTCAGGCAGCTTTTGCACTGGCGACATTCGGGCGTGTAGAGCGGGATCACGTGGTCGCCCGGCTTCACGCTGGTCACCCCTTCGCCCACCTCGCGAACTATGCCCGCGCCTTCATGGCCCAGAATGGAAGGGAACAGGCCTTCGCTGTCCTTGCCTTCCAGCGTGTAGGCGTCGGTATGGCACACGCCCGTCGCCATGATCTCGACCAGCACTTCGCCAGCGCGCGGACCTTCCAGATCGACCTCGTGAATTTCCAGCGGTTTGTTGGGAGCGAATGCGATAGCGGCGCGGGTCTTCATGAAGGCCTCCTCAAAAGATGGCGGTCGGTTGGACAGCGTATGGCGTCCAGATACGCGCGGATCTCCCCTGCGGCAAGGCGAGGCGCGTCCTGAATTCAGGATATGCCCGAACGCGGCATTGAATTGTCGAGGCAATCAGGCACAGTGACGCAATGCAGCATAGCCGAGGGACGCCCGTCATGGCTCAGACCCCTGAATACACCGCTCTTCTTCTGGAAAACGTCCACCCGGACGCCGATAACGCGCTTCAGACCGCTGGTCCTGTGACCGTGAAACGACTGTCCGGCTCGCCGGACCGGGCTCAGCTTGAGAGCGAGATCGCGTCAGCCAGCGTTTTGGGCATCCGGTCGCGCACCCATGTGGATGCGGCGCTCCTGGACGCGGCGAAGGAGCTTCAGGCGGTGGGCTGTTTCTGCATCGGCACCAATCAGGTCGATCTCGTCGCCGCCGCCGAGCGCGGCGTGCCGGTGTTCAACGCGCCTTTCGCCAATACGCGCTCGGTGGCCGAGCTGACCATGGCGTCCGTCATCATGCTGATGCGCCGCATCCCCGAGAAGATGTTCGCCATCCAGCGCGGGGAATGGCTGAAGACCGCCGACGGCGCAAATGAGGTGCGCAAGAAGAAGCTCGGCATCATCGGCTACGGCAATATCGGCGCCCAGCTGTCAGTCATCGCCTCGGCGCTGGGCATGCATGTCTATTACTATGACATCGCGCCCAAGCTCGCCCATGGCAATGCTCGACCCATGGACACGCTCGATGACATCCTGACCGAGTGCGATGTGGTCACGTTGCACGTGCCCTCCACGCCGCGCACCAAGAACATGATCGGCAAGGACCAGATCGCGCTGATGAAGCATGGCGCCTTCCTGATCAACCAGGCGCGCGGCGACCTTGTGGATGTGGACGCGCTTGCGGACGCCCTGAACTCGGGTCATCTCGCGGGTGCGGCCGTGGATGTCTTCCCGGTCGAACCCAAGAGCAAGGACGAAAAGTTCGAGAGCCCGCTCACCCGGTGCGCCAATGTCATCCTGACCCCGCATATCGGCGGATCGACGCTGGAAGCGCAGCAGGCCATTGGTCTGGACGCCGCCGGCAAGCTGGCGCGCTATCTCCATGAGGGCTCGACCACCTTCGCCGTGAACTTCCCCGAAGTGGAGCCGGGCCCCATTCAGCCGGGCCGCACGCGCATCCTCGCGCCGCACCGCAACCGTCCGGGTTTCCTGCGCCGTCTCAATGACGCCGCCGAACAGGCGGGCGCGAACGTCGCGGCGCAGTTCCTGCAGACCAAGGGGGATCTGGGGTATGCGGTGGCCGATCTCGAAGGCGAACTGCCGGAGGATTTCCTGGACCGGGTCCGCGCCATTGACGGAACCATCCGGGCGCGTCTCATCAAAGGCTGAGCACGTCGCGTAAATGCGCCAGCGCAAATGCGGCGGCGGCTTCGGGGTCCGTGATCCTGTAGTCCATATTGCGCTCTGCGCTGGGATGATGGGCTGAGGCGCGCGTATCCCGGATCAACTCCGAAGGCAGGGTGGTCGGCGCCAGCGCCACCTCGGACTTCTGGCCATGCCAGTGGGCGACGTGGCGGTTCATGGCGGTGCTGGGACCATGCACCAGTCCCGGAATCGGCTGCAGCCAGGCGACCTTGTGCTGGATCGAGCCGATGGGCGAGATGTAGTAGTCCGCCTCTCGCGCCAGCGCCATGGCTTGCATCACCGTCAGGCCGGCCGTGGTCGCCAGCACGGCCTCCGGCGTGCTCACAGCTCCGGACATGGCCTGGAACAGGGTTTCGGACTGGCGCCGGCGGGACTCGAACGCATCACGGACCGGGTCGTACCAGGGGGCGGCAAGATCGTCGGGCGCGGAAAAGCTGTCGAAAATATAGCGCGGTTGGCAAAGCTCGCGCGCCTGTCGGTCAAAGGCGGCGAGCATGTCGAGAAAGTTCTCGCAGCTCCGCCCATCCTCGCGATGCGCCACCCAGATCACGGGAGAAGCCTTGTCCGAGCGAAGGACGGTTCGAGTTGGCATCTGCCGGGACAAGGACGATTGGGTCCGCTGGTCGAGGAACTCGCCCCCTACGGGCGTGAAATAGGGCGGGCCGCTCTGTTTCAGCGGCTTGAAGGCGACTGGCCGGGGCAGGCCTTCAAGCGGACCCAGCGGGGCAAAAAGCGAACGCGTCTCGACCGGCCTGTCCCGTAGCGCCGCGTTCAGGGCGGGCAGTTCATTCCACATGTAATGAGCGAAGTTCGGGTGTCCGATCATGGCCAGCGGCTGTGCCAGCCCGGCCTCTTCAGACGGGATTGCGTTCAGCGTCTCGAACTCACGCCAGAGGCGCTTGAGCACCTTGTAGCTGTTCGGAGCCGCAGGCGCCCGATGCACATAGAGGCCGCCGACCTCCTCGATGAAGAGCGCGCACAACGGGAATCCGAGCCCGATCTGGAAACTCATCACCCAGATGTCAGACCGGTCTTCGAAGCGATAGGCGTAGAGCGGAAGCTAGAAATGATAGGGATCGTTGATGAAGGCGATCAGCCGGGATTCGACGCATTCCAGCCGGTCTCCCGTGAAGGGCGAAACCAGATGAAAGGCGCCCGTCGTCAGGATGTCATGCTGGAACTGGCGCAGCTGCTGCCCATGCACATAGGCATTGAGCGCCTCGATCCGCTCAAGGGCCGCCGACAGATGCAGGAGCACGGTCCCGGACCTAGACGAGTCCGTCGCGGCCTGTGGCCTTCCAGTCCGCCAAGAAGGCGTCCAGCCCCAGATCGGTCTGGGGATGAGAGATCAGCTGATCGAAGATCTTCACGGGCAGGGTGGCGGCGTCGCTGCCCGCCAGCGCCGCGCCTTCCACATGATGCAGGCTGCGCAGAGAAGCGGCGAGGATCGAGGTCTCGAAACCGTACTGGTCATAGACGGCGCGAATATCCTCAAGCAGGTTGACCCCGTCCCCGCCGGCGTCATCGATTCGGCCCACGAAAGGCGAGATGTAGGTGGCGCCCGCCTTGGCCGCCATCAGCGCCTGATTGAGCGAAAAGCACAAGGTGACATTCGTGGCGATGCCCTCCTCGTGGAAGATGCGGCAAGCGTCGAGCCCGGCTGCGGTCAGAGGCAGCTTGACCACCACATTGTCGGCGATCGCGCGCAGCTTGCGGCCTTCCTCGAGCATGCCGTCGCGATCGGTGGCGACCACTTCCGCGCTGACCGGGCCAGAGACCGCCTTGGTGATCTCCTTGATGCGCTCCATCACGCCGGCGCCGGATTTGGCGATCAGGGAAGGGTTGGTGGTCACGCCGTCAATCCGGGCGGCGCGTGCTTCAATCTCGCTGATTTCGGCGGTGTCGAGAAAGATCTGCATGGGGGCCTCCGGTTCGCGTGCGGCGTGTTCATCTTGAACACGACTTACTCCTCAATCATAACAGCACCATAAAACCGCTTTGGGAATGAGGAAGACTGCATGCGCCCGGCGACCGCCTTCAAATCCTGGGCGCACAGGGTCCTGCCCCGTCCTGTGGTGAACGGCGTCTGGAACCTGGCCAGCGACGTCAAGGACCTGCCCGCTCGTCTGAAATCCCCGGGCGCGCCCCGGCCCTGGCGGATCTGGCACAATGTCGGCGGCGGGGATTTCCATCTCATCGGACAACAGTATTTTGACTGGTTCCGGATCTCCACGAACCTGAAGCCGGACGCGCATGTTCTGGATATGGGATGCGGCGCGGGACGTCTGGCGTTTCCGCTGGCCACCTATCTGGACGTCAATGGCGTCTATACCGGATTTGACCTGTCCGAGCGGGCGCTGGGTTTCGCCCGCCGGCATACCCGGGGCGAGGCGCGCTTCAACTTCGTCCGCGCCGACGTGCAGAGCCGCGAGTATGGCGGTGCGGGCTTGAAGGCGGTCGGCTATCAATTTCCCGCCGAGGCGGAGAGCATTGATGCGGCGCTAGCCATCTCCCTGTTCAGCCATTTGCTGCCCGAGGATGCTGCGGCCTATCTGCGCGAAGCGGGCCGCGTGCTCAAACCGGGCGGGCGCTTGTGCCTGACAGGGTTTCTGATCGAGCCGGGCATGGTCCTGACGGACGCCGTTCTGCCCCTTTCCCCCTATCGCGAAGGCGCATGGGTGGCCGACCCCAGGGAGCCTGAACGCGCGATCGGCTATGAGCGCGCCGTCTTTGAGCGCTGGCTCAGGGAGGCGGGGCTCAGGATGGCCGCGCCGGTCGAGGCGGGGCACTGGTCGGATACGGTCCGGAGAGGCGAGTTTCAGGACCGCATCATTGTTGAGAAGCCGGCGCTCTAGCGTCCCGAACTGAACAGGACTTCCCGCACGGTGCGCACGAGGATGACGGCGTCGCGCCAGAGCGACCAGTTGTGCACGTAATACCGGTCCAGCCGGGCGCGCTCGTCGAAAGTGGTCTCGTTGCGGCCATTGACCTGCCACAGCCCGGTCAGCCCCGGCCGCACCCGCTGATACTCCAGAAGCGCCTCGCCATAGGGCTCCTGCTGGTCCAGCGTCATGGGCCGCGGTCCCACAAGGCTCATATCGCCCTTGAGCACATTGATCAGTTGCGGCAGCTCATCCAGGCTGCTCATGCGCAGGAACTTGCCGACCGCCGTGATGCGCGGATCATCATCCAGCTTCTGATAGGCGCGCCATTGCGCCTCACGTTCGGGGTCGCTCGCCAGGATCGCTTCCAGCTTCGCCTCGGCGTCCACCACCATGGTGCGGAATTTCAGGCAGCCAAAGACCTTGCCCTGCGCACCCAATCGTTTCTGGCTGAAGAAGGCCGGGCCGCCATCCCGACGGATGGCGAAGAGGAGGCAAGCCAGGAGCGGGCTCAGGAAGATCAGGGCGCCCAGCGAGGCTGCAATGTCAAAGCCGCGTTTGAGCGCTTGGGCGAAGGGGCGGTCCAGCGAATCGTGCAGGGACAGGATCAGGCCGTCTTCGGGCGGGAAGGCGACGGTGTCGAGCGCCTCGTTAGAAAGGACTCCCATGGCCGGACGATAATAGAAACGGGCGCCGTGTGCGGTCAGAAGGCGCGCCAGTCGTGCGGCGATCGCCTGGGTGTCTGCGTCGGGAGCCAGGAAGACCGGGCGGCGCGACAGGGCTTCGACCTGTTCATGCAGCGCGGCTTCGCTCAGCTGCCCGAACGGCTCCAGGCCCAGGCTGCGCTCAGCGCGCAACCCATGCCCCTGATGATGTGACAGAACGCTGTCCGGAGACAGGGTCAGCGCCTGAGGCGCCAGGACCGTGACCGGTTCCAGCCAGCCGCCCGTGGCCGTGAACAGCGCGCGCACCCCGACCCGCAAGGCCAGGACAAGACAGAGGACAGACATCCAGCTGACCGCCAAAGGCCAGGCCTGGTCGAGCGCGCCGTAAGCGGCGAGGCCAGCGATCTGAGCGATGCAGGCAAGGGCGCAGGCCTTGAGCACGGCGCCGGCCGCGCCCATTACCGGCTGGCGGGTGCGGTAATGCCCCTGCGCATTGAACCAGCCCATCAGAAGCACGCCCGAGACGAAGAAGACGGCGAGTTCCCCCGAGGCCTGAGGGTGAGCCGTCAGGGCGTGCAGCCCCTGAAGCAGGATGCCGGACAGGCTGATCGCGCTCATGTCAGACAGGACGAACACCTGAAGCGGATTGATCTTGCGTGCGGTTCGCGCGGCGGCGAAAGACGGCGCCTGTGCCTCAATCCGGGACGACATGGTGTTCTCCTCGATACGCGCAATCCGCTCTTGAAGGCGGTTGGGAGCATACGAGCAAGAATGGCGCCGTGGGACGGGCGTCGCTGCGCGGTCAGTCTGTCCTGTTCAGGAACGCCGAGAACACGCCCAGCGCCAGGGCGGCGTGATGCCATTCCTGATAGACGCCATACCCCAGCATGACGCTGACCAGCCAGATTCCGCCCACATAGGCGAGGCCCGCCAGCTGGTCGCGGGTCAATCGGGCCCGTCCGAGGGCGCCCACCAGCGCAAACAGCGTGGCTGCGCACAGGATCGCGCCGACCGCGCCGGCATCCATCCAGATGTGGAGCCCGGCATTGTGGGCATGCAGAGGCAACCGATCGATGGTGATGTCGCGATACGGGGTCGGATCGCTCATGGCCCGCATGCTGTCCAGACCATGCCCGATCAGGGGGGCCTGACGAATCTGCTCGAGAACGGCTTGCCAGATTTCCAGGCGCCAGGCCCAGGACAGCGGGAGGGAGTCTTCGACGGGATCGGGCAGCAGGGCCAGGCCAAGTCCCATGAAAAGGGGCGCTCCCAGCACCCAGACGCCGGCGCCCAGCACCATCAGTTGCGGCGCCACGGGCCCGCTCCACAATGTGGCGCCGGCAACGATCAGGCCGAAGAGAAGGGCCAGGATGTTGGCTTCCACATCAAAGCTCGCCGAGGCGAAGCCCGCCATCACCATCAGCGCCATCGCCAGGCCGCGCTGAGCGGCGTCGGGGCGTCGCCACAACGCCAGAGCCACGGGGCCGGCCAGCATCATGAAGGCGGTCGCGCCACGTGACAGGGTCACCTTCGCATTGCGCACAGCTTCAGCCGGATACGTGGATTCTTCGAGATTCAGTTCGATCCAGCCGCCAATCAGTCCGCCGCTCAGGGCTTCGACCAGAAAGTAACCGCCAACGAGCAAGGCGCCGGCGACAAGGACGCGGCGCTGGCGGTCCGCCTCTTCTTCGGTCAGGCGACAGGCCATATAGGCCGCGAGCACGAACAATGGGGTCAGCAACGCCAGCTTGTAGACCTGATCGGGCTTGTCATAAGGCGACCAGAGATGGGACAGGCAGATCCACCCGATGCTCAGGACGCCCAGAAACACCAGGGTGGGCGCGCTTTTGAAGGCGCGCCAGCCGGAGACGAAAACCACAGGCGTGAAGATCAGACCGGCCAGGCCGATCGAGGTCGCCAGTCCCAGTCCGCCTGCCGCGATGAAGAGGGCGCTCAGCGTCAGGAGGGTCGCCAGGGTGACGGACGAGAGACGCCAGCTCCAGTTCACGAACGCAGAGCCTCGACGAAGGCGTCCGGAGAGAGATTCCATCCCAGCAGCTCGCGACTGTCGGCAGTGATGCGCACGGCGACCATATGGCCGGTTTTCACCTTGGCGTCTTCTGTCGGCGCGTCCTGGCCAGCCAGAAGCTCATGAAAATAACGCAAAACGCCATTGGAGGTGAGGATGAATACAACCGTGTCCTCGCTGCGGTCCCGGGAGACGGAGTCGAGCACGCTCCGGGCATTGGACTTCAGGGTCTCGACCGTGGGGCTCCAGCCGGCCCCGGTTGGCGGAATGGACCGGTCGCGCCAGTCCGCGATCGCGCTTTCGCCCCAGCTCTCGGTGATCTCGGCGTCGGTCTTGCCGCCCCAGACCCCGTAATCGATCTCCTTGAGGCGCTCATCAATCTCCACCTCGCCCGTGAAACCGCAAACCTCCCCGACCAGGCGGGCGCCATGACGCGTGCGCTTGAGAGGGCCGGCCAGGATGCGATCAGGCAGCTGGTTGAGCGACCGCAAGGCTTCGCCCATGGCGCGCGATTGCTCGAGGCCTTTTTCGACCAGCGGCAGATCCTCGTTCGCCCCGACCCAGACCGGAGTGTCTTCAGGGCCGAAGGTGTTGCCATGACGGGCCAGTATCAGAAGCATTACAGGATCTCTCCTTCACGGGCGATGATGTCGGCGGCGACTTCGGCGTCGCGCGGGGAGTCCACCGAATAGGGCGTGCGGCCGCGATACTCGGTCAGCACGACCCGGATCGGAATGCCGTTTTCAAGCGCGCGCAATTGCTCAAGGCTTTCGGTCAGCTCCAGCGGGCTGGGGTCCAGTTTGACCAGCTCGGACAGGGTGTCGAAGCGATAGGCGTAAAGTCCGATATGCTTGTAGATCGGCAGGCCCGTATTCTCGCGCTTGAACGGGATGATGGCCTTTGAAAAGTACAGCGCGTTCATGGCCTTGTCGAAAACGACGGTGGTGCCGCCCACTTCTCCGCGCCGCTTGGCCTCGCTCAGCTTGTCCAGCGCATCCTCGCTCAGCGCCACGGCGGGCGTCGCCAGTTTCAACGCCGGGTCCGCCTTCATGGCGGCGGCGGCGGCGTCCACCACCCAGGGCGGCGTCAGGGGCGCATCACCCTGCAGATTGACGATCACATCGTCTGGTTTGGCGAAGTCCTTGACCGCTTCAAAGGCGCGTTCCGTGCCGTTGCGACAACTTTCCGGCGTCATCACGGCTTCGCCGCCAAAGCCTTCAACCGCCGCCAGGATGCGTGCGTCATCGGTTGCGACGATCACGCGGTCGATGGAGGGCGCGGCTGCGGCCAGACGGCGCACGCGTTCGACCATGGGCACGCCAGCAATTTCGTGAAGGGGTTTGCCGGGAAAACGCGTGGAGCCGTAACGGGCGGGAATAACGGCGATAACGGTCATGGGGCGCCTTTAGGGAACATCAAAGCGGATACCCCGGTTCAATGCCATGCCCCGCCGCTGAAGACCAGTGCAGGCGCTGAGCGCTCAAGGTCTTGGCCGAAGCGCCCTCAATAGGGTAGAAGGCCCGCTCCAAGAATTCATGCGGCTTAGCAAAAGCCGTCGCGCCATTCGCCCACCCGGAGGTTTCGACCATGGCCGGCCACTCAAAATGGGCCAATATCCAGCACCGCAAAGGTCGCCAGGATAAGGCTCGCGCCAAACTGTTCTCGCGTTTGTCCAAGGAAATCATGGTCGCCGTGAAAATGGGCGGCCCGGATCCGGACATGAACCCGCGTCTGCGCCTTGCCGTTCAGAACGCCAAGGGTCAGTCCATGCCCAAGGACAATATCGAACGCGCCATCAACAAGGCGGCGGGCGGCGACGCCGAAGAATACTTCGAGATCCGCTATGAGGGTTTCGGCCCGGCGGGCATCGGCCTGATCGTGGAAGCCTCCACCGACAACAAGAACCGCGCCGCCAGCGACATTCGCGCCGCCTTCTCCAAGAATGGCGGTAACATGGGCGAGACCGGCTCGGTCAGCTTCATGTTCGACCAGCTGGGCGAGATCCGCTTCCCGGCCTCGGTCGCCGATGAAGAAGCCATCTTCGAAGCCGCCATCGAGGCGGGCGCAGAAGACGTGGTGCAGGAAGACCTCGTGGATGACGATGGCGAGCCTGCGCCGGAACACGTCATCTACTGCGCGCGTGAAGACCTCGCCGAAGTCAGCTCCGCCCTGCAGGAGAAGTTCGGCGAAGCCAAATCCGCCAACATCATCTGGAAGCCGCAGAACCTGATCGAGGTGACCGGCGACAAGGTGGCGACCGTGATGAAGCTCATGGAAGCGCTCGAAGACCTCGATGATGTGAGCACCGTCTTCGCCAATTTCGACATCTCCGACGAAGACATGGCTGCGCTCGACTGATGGTCGGCTCACCGCGCTCTGTCATCATCGCCGTGGATGGTCCCCTTGCCTCTGGCAAGGGGACCATTGCGCGCGCGCTGGGGGCGCGGTTCGGCGTGCCGCATCTCGACACCGGCGCGCTCTATCGCGCCGTGGCCGTCGCCATGATCGAGAAGGGCCTGCCGCCGGAAGACGCCGATGCGGCGGAAGAGGTTGCACGCACGCTGGATGTGAACGCCATTGATGAGGGCAAGATCCGCACGGCGGGCGCCGGCGTCGCCGCCAGCGTCGTTTCGGCCCATCCGCGGGTGCGCGCTGCGCTTCTGGATGTGCAGCGCATATTCGCCAATCAGCCTGGCGGAGCCGTGCTGGATGGCCGCGATATCGGTACGGTGATCTGCCCCGATGCGGATGTGAAACTGTTCGTCACCGCGGATGAGGAATCCCGCGCCTGGCGACGTCGGGCCGAGCTCGTCAATCGGGGTGAGGATATCAGCTTCGAGCAGGTGCTGGGTCAATTGCGCCAGCGCGATGCGCGGGACGCCAGCCGGGCCTATGCCCCCATGCTCAAGGCGGATGACGCCATCGAACTCGACACCTCCGAGATGTCGGTGGACGAGGCTGTCCGCGAAGCCATTCGTCTGGTGGAGGAAAAGCTGGGTTGAGCCCGGCGACTTGAGGACGGCCGGGCTCAACCTCGCGTCTAGAAGCCCAGTCGAACCTGCAGGCGAGCCTGAAGACTTTCCGTTCCGTCTCCGGTCCGGCCCGCTGCGGTCAGGGCGATGCTCAACCGGTCGCGGATTTCCGCCACATACCCCAGCTGAGCGCGCAGCACGCCATCCTCATTTCCACCCGCCTGTGCGGTGGACAGGTCCACGTCGTTGAGCAGCACGCCAAGTGTTCGCTCGGCGTCGTCCTCGCTTTCATAGGCGAGGCCGGCTGTCAGCTGGCCGGCGTTGCTGACCTGCCATTCAGCGCGGAGCCCGGCTTCATACAGGGTGCTGCTGAAATCGGTCTCCTGATAGCGACCCGCAAGCAGGACGCCCTGCTCGATATTCGTGCCCAGCTCGTAATCGGTGAAGACGCCCCGCAGATAGGGGGTCAGGATGAAGCTTTCTGCCGGCGTGAAGTCGAATCCGGCCTCGAGGGCGGTGAAGCTGTGGTCAATGACCCAGGAGCCCGTGACGGAGTTGCGGGGCGCGAATCCCGTGGCGCGCATCGTGTCCATGTCGGTGCGGCCCAGACCGGCGCCGCCGAGCACATAGAAGGCGCCGGTGGACCAGCCGCCATGAACGGCGATGGCGAAGGTTTCAGCCTCGCCGGACGCTGCGAGCGCGGAATCCACACTGCTGGTCGTGTCTGCGAAGCTGACGCGTCCGCCTGCAAAGAAGCCCTTGTCCAGATTGGCGTTGAAGCCGCCCGACACGGACCACCCGTCATAGTCGACGCCGGCGCGTCCGGCCTCTGCATCCACCGAGCCGTCCAGCCAGCCGCCGGTCAGATAGGGACCGGTCTGTTGGCGGGCGCGTCCGGCCTCATCCATCGCATCCACGATCAGATGCCGGCTGACCTGATAGGCGTGCTCGGACAACCCGCCGGCGCTCTGGCCGGCATAATCGTCGTTCATCCCGCTCGCCACCACAAAGGCGGCCAGAACGGCGTGGGACTGGGTCGTGGGATGGATGCCGTCATAATCGCTCCAGTCGGCCGGGCAGGCGTCCAGAAGCAATCCCTGGCTGACGCAATCGGTCCGAACTTCGCTGAACCCGTAGGCGGCGGGGTCGGCGTACAGGTCAAGCAGCAGATCCTCCACATTGATGTAGAGCACATCGGCGCCGAACTGTGCGCTGATGGCGGCGTCCACGCTGCGCAGTCCCAGATTGAACTGGGCGGCGGCCTGGTCGAATTGCGCATCGAACGGCGCAGGCGCTTCAACGGAGGTTCCGATGGGCGGCACGCCGAAGAGTACGAAGCGTCGGGCCCCGGCGCTCGCGAGGGTGGTCAGGGTCTGCTGGATGTCGGCGACGCCCTGATTGATGTCGAGCGGCGCTCCGCTGAGCGCGGACAGGAAGTTGTTGCCCCCGATCCAGATCGAGAAGATGTCCGAGCTCGTCGGCGCGGCGATGCTGCCATTGGCCACGCCTGCGGCGTAGAACTGGGCCTGTTCTATGGAACCGGGCAGGATCGGGCCGCCCGGGCTGCTGGCGAAGCCATAGGTGCGGGCCCCGCCATGGGCGAAGTTGATGCCGTTCGAGGCGTCGCCAATGATGCCGGTCAGAAAGGGCGAGAGGGCCAGCGTGTCTCCTGTCAGATATTCATGCCAGACGGGGCCATTCGAGAACCGCCCATTGAAATAGACAGGCGGAGCGCCCGCGCCGGCGGCGAGGAATACATTGCCGGTGTCTGACAGGCTGTCGCCGAACACGTAAGACTTGCCGGCGGTGAAATCCCAGTTCTGCGCCAGCGATGGTGCAGTCGCGAAGCACAGGGTGGCCACAGAGGCCCCCATGATTTGTTTAAACATTTAGCTCCTCCCCAGAGCGCATTTCGGGTGCGCATTTTTATTTTTCGCGCAACATGATTAGCTGGCCTTAACTGTGTTCTTGTCAAGTATTGCTGCCGGGCCCTGATGCGGCAGCGAAGCGTAGCGAACCGCGTGAAACGGGCTTAGCGTAAGGGAATGGTTGAGCTTTCCTCCCTCGGATTCGGCGTGTCAGGCGCTCATGGCACGCGCCTTGTCTCACGCGCCCGGACACAGGCCCTGGTTGCAGAGGCTTTTGACCGCGGCATCCGCTATTTCGATACGGCGCCGTCCTATGGGGCGGGCGAGTGCGAACATCGGCTGGGGCGCGCCTTGAGGGCCTTTGACGGCGAGACGCTCGCCATCTCCACCAAGGTCGGGCTGTCCAGTCATGGGCTCTGGGGGCGTCGTCGCGATCTCTCCCCGGAGGGTGTGGAAGACAGTCTGTGCGCCTCCCTTGGTCGTCTGGGACGGGAGGGCGTGGACCTGTTGATCCTTCACGGAGCTGCGCCTCAAGAGCTGCATTCGGATCTGCTGGCGAGACTTCAGGCCCTCAAGCGCGCGGGCGCCTATCGCTGGCTGGGCGCCACGGGCCGCGGCGAGGCGCTGGACTGGGCGCTGGATGCGGGGTGGTTCGATGTTCTGATGGCGCCGGTTCACCCCTTTCTTGACGCCCGTGAGCGCGCTACGCTTCAACGCGCCTCGGATCTGGGCGTTCGGATCATCGCCATTGAAACCGCGGGGGATGCGCCGCCGGCGCTGCGTCCGCCCAGAACGCCGGCCGATCTGTATCCGCTCGCCAAGCGCCTGCGCGGCGGAGCTTCCGGAAGAGGCCGGGTGTCCCCGCCCGTCGGCTTGCAGGCCGCCTTGGCGAGCCCGGGGGTGGTTTCCGCCCTGTTCACGACGACCCGTCGGGCTCACTTGCTCGACAATCTTTCATCAGGCGCGCTTTCCTGACCTGTTCCGCGGCCTAGTTCCGCCCCGATGAGCCAGCCTGACCTGTTTCCCGCAGCCCTCCCGCCAGCCCCCGACCGCAAGGCGGGGCTGAGCCGTCTCAAGGCGTTCACCCCCGCCATGGGGCGGGCCTATGCCAGCGAGCGCAATTTCGACTTGGGCCCGCAGGATCGCTCGAACATTTCCTGTCTCAGCGCCCATGTGCGCCACAGGCTCGTTCAGGAAGCGGAGCTGGCGCAAGCGGCCTTGTCCGCCCATGGCCTTCAGGCCGCCGAAAAGTTCATTCAGGAAGTCTGCTGGCGCACCTACTGGAAGGGATGGCTGGAGCTGCGTTCCGCAGTCTGGGCCGACTACAAGGCTGAGCGTGAGCAAGCCTTCACGGCCGTGTCCGAGGACCAGGCCTTGGCCCAGCGCTATGAAGCGGCGATCGAGGGACGAACGGGGCTTGAGGGCTTTGATGCGTGGGCGACCGAGCTGATGCAGACCGGCTATCTGCACAATCATGCGCGGATGTGGTTCGCCTCGATCTGGATCTTCACGCTGGACCTGCCCTGGGTGCTGGGCGCGGACCATTTCCTGCGTCATCTGATCGATGGTGATGCAGCCTCCAATACGCTGAGCTGGCGCTGGGTTGGGGGATTGCAGACGGTGGGCAAGACCTATCTCGCCCGCGCCTCCAATATTGAAAAATACACCAAGGGCAGGTTTGCGCCCGATCCGGCCTCTCTGGCCCCCGAGGCGCCCGCCTTGCCGTCCGTCCATCCGATTCCGAGCCCGGGCGCGATCCTGCCCGGAGAGCGACCCGACCCCTCCCTGCCTTCCGCCCTGTGGCTGCATGACGAGGATCTGCATGCGGAAAGCTGGGGCGTTGAGGATGTGGATATCCGATGCGTCATCTACCCCTCTTCGCCCGCTTCGCGCGGCGAGGCCGGGCTTGGCGCAGTTGCGCGGCGTTTCAGCAAGGCGGCGCTCGAGGACGGGGCGCAGCGGGCGGCCGGACGCTTCGGGGTCAAGGCCGTGGCGGCCGACTCGGTCGCCGATCAGATCGAGGCGGCGCGGTCGTCCAATGTGCGTCAGCTGATCACTCAACGGCCCTGCCAGGGGGGCGTCCGGGATGAACGCCTGAAGGCGCAGGAAAGGATTGAGGCCTCAGGTCTGCGCGTCGTCAGCCTGACTCGAGACTGGGACCAGGCGTTTCACCCGTTCGCCACGAAGGGTTTCTTTAAATTCAAAACCGCCATACCAGACGTCTTCACACGGCTCGGCCTGAACTGAAATCACGTCAAGCCGCGCGGGAAAGATGACTTTTTCCCATTCTCCCGCTAATCGGTGGGGGATAGGTATCAGGCGCGACGGGCGCCGGGCGGGAGACACGATGCAATCTGATCTGTTGGCGAAGCTCAAGGCTCTGGCGGAGCCGACGCGCCTGCGGATCGTGTCGCTCTTGGCCCAGGGCGAGCTGACGGTCAGTGAAATCATGCAGGTGCTGGGGCAGAGCCAGCCGCGGATTTCCCGTCACCTCAAACTCCTGGCCGATGCAGGCCTGTGCGAGCGCTTTCCGGAAGGCGGCTGGGTGTTCTATCGCCTGATGCGCACCGGACCCGTCAGTCGTCTCGCGGCGCTTGTCGAGGAATTCACGGAAGCCAATGAGCCCCAGGTGCATCGCGATCGGCAGCGCCTGCAGGAGCTCAAGCGTCTGCGCGCCGAAGAGGCGGCCAAGTATTTCGAGGCCGCCGCCCAGGAATGGTCGACCATTCGCTCGCTGCACTTTTCCGAGGCTGCGGTGGAAGAAGCCATGGTCGAGCTGGCCCAGGGGCGCCCCTTCAAGCAGCATGTGGATGTGGGCACGGGTACGGGCCGCATGCTGGAATTGTTCATCGATCAGGCTGACGAAGGCATGGGCGTCGACCTCAGCCGTGAAATGCTCCATGTGGCGCGCGCCAAGCTGACCGAGGCGGGCCTGTCCTCGCGCTTCGTTCGTCAGGCGGATGCGTCCGCCCTGCCGCTGGACGCCGGCGCCGCCGATCTCGTCACGCTGCATCAGGTCCTGCACTATTTGCCGGACCCGCAAGCGGCGCTGTCCGAATGCGCGCGCGTTCTGGCGCCGGGCGGCCTGTTGCTGGTGGTCGATTTCGCCGAGCATCATCATGAAAGCCTGCGCCTGGAGCACCACCATCGCTGGCTCGGCTTCCCGCCGGCTCAGGTCACCGCCTGGCTGCAAACCAGCGGACTCACCCTGAAATCGTTGCGCACACTTCAACCAGAGGGCATTGAAGGCGGGCTTACGGTTCTGATCTGGGCGGCGGAACGCCCGGTCGAGGGGGATGGGGATGACGCCTGAAACGGGGGTGAAGGCGATCGCGCGGACGCAATCGGACGTCCAGATGGCGGACCTTCTTGACGACGATGTGCGCGATGACGCCCTGCAGTTTGAAGCGGCGGGGCTGTATCTCGACCTGCGCCGGCAGAAAATCGATCTGTCCGGCTGGCGCGTTCTGCTGGACCAAGCTGAGCGTTTGAAGGTCAGCGAGAAGATCGCGCAGCTGTTTGCGGGCGAGATCGTCAATGGGACCGAGCAACGCCCGGCGCTGCATCCCGCGTGTCGAAATCCGGCTCTGTTGGGCGATGCGCTGGCTGGCGCTGCGCTGGTCGAGACGCGCAAGAAAACCCGCGCCTTTGCGGACCTTGTCGGGCGTCCGGGTGTGCTTAACGGTCATCCGGTCCGGCGGATCGTCAATATCGGCATTGGCGGGTCTGATCTGGGCCCGCGCTTTGTCTATGACGCGCTCAAGGCCTATCGCCGCGAGGGGATCGAGACCCGGTTCGTCTCCAATCTCGACCCGGCTGATCTTGATGACGCGCTGGAAGGCGCTGACGCCGAGACCACCCTGATCCTGGTGATCTCCAAATCCTTCACGACCCAGGAAACGCTGATGAATGCGCGCGCCGCGCGCCGCTGGATCGTCGAGCGACTGGGTGAGGCGGGCGTCGCGCCGCGCTTCGCCGCCGCCACCGCTTGCCCGGACAAGGCGCGTGAATTTGGTCTTGAGGATGCGCGCATCTTCCCCTTCCCCGACGGGGTGGGCGGGCGCTATTCGCTCTGGTCCGCCGCCGGGCTGGCCTTGGAAGCCGGGCTGGGCGCGGATGTGTTTGACCGCCTGCTCGCGGGCGCGCGGGCGATGGACGAGCATGTCACGACCACGCCGCTTGCGCGCAACATGCCGGTCGCCAAGGCCCTGGTCGATGTCTTCAACCGCGCGGGGCGCGGCCTGCCGTCGCGCTGCGTGGCGGCCTATTCTTCCCGGCTCGAGCGGCTGGCGAGCTATCTGCAGCAGCTGGAAATGGAGAGCCTCGGCAAGTCGGTGAACAACGAGGGCGGTCCTCTGGGCGAAAGCCATTGCGGTCCGCTGGTCTGGGGCGGGCGCGGGTCGGATCTGCAGCACTCGGTCTTCCAATGGCTGCATCAGGGGCTGGATGAAGCCCCCGTCGATTTCATCGCCATCGCCGATCATGGTCGCGAGGATGAGCGCGTGCGCGCGCTCAACGCCAATCTCGCCGCTCAGGGCGCGGCCCTGACCCATGGCCGCACAGGCGAGGGCGAGCTTGCCGCGCACACCCGTATTGTCGGCGGCCGGGCCAGCGCCACCTTCGTGATGGAGACGCTGAGCCCTGAGACGCTGGGCGCGCTCCTGGCGCTGCATGAGCATAAGGTGTTCGTCGAAGCGCTGTTCTATGGCCTCAACCCGTTTGACCAATGGGGCGTCGAGCTGGGCAAAAGCCTTGCCCGCTCCATCCTTTCCGGCGACATGGCCGGGTTTGATGCGCCTGCACGCGAACTGACGCACAGATTGGGCCTTGATTGATCTTCATCAGGGCTGTGTAAACACATTCCGGATACGCCCCCTCGCACCCGCGCTCTTAAAAGGCTTGCGACATGACCCAGCCCGCTCTTGATCCGGCCCGGATCCAGCCCCTCGCCAATGCTGTCCGCGCCCTGTCCATGGACGCGGTCGAGGCCGCCAATTCCGGTCACCCCGGCATGCCCATGGGCATGGCGGACGCCGCGACTGTCCTGTGGACGCGTCATATCAAGTTTGATCCCAAGGACACTGAGTGGGCAGATCGCGACCGCTTCGTGCTGTCTGCGGGCCATGGCTCCATGCTGCTCTACTCGATCCTGCACCTGATCGGCGTTGACGCGCTGAGCCTGGACGAGCTCAAGAACTTCCGTCAGCTGGGCTCAAAAACTGCTGGCCACCCCGAGTTCGGCCATGCGCCGGGCATCGAGACCACCACCGGTCCGCTGGGTCAGGGGCTCTCGACCGCGGTCGGCATGGCGCTGGGCGAGCGGATCATGAACGCCCATTACGGCGATGATCTGGTGGACCACCGCACCTGGGTGATCGCGTCGGATGGCGACCTTCAGGAAGGCGTCAGCCAGGAAGCCATCTCCATCGCCGGCCATCTCAAGCTCAACAAGCTGGTGGTGCTGTGGGACGACAACTCGATCCAGATCGATGGCGACACGGCGCTGTCTGACACGGTAAATCAT
Source organism: Oceanicaulis sp. HTCC2633 (assembly GCF_000152745.1). GTDB lineage: Bacteria > Pseudomonadota > Alphaproteobacteria > Caulobacterales > Maricaulaceae > Oceanicaulis. The sequence goes on along the minus strand of NZ_CH672428.1, from coordinate 1,540,917 downwards.
CGCCAGCGTTTTGAGAGCGCGGGCTGGACCACGATGGAAGTGGACGGCCATGACGCCGCCGCCGTCGACAAGGCGCTCAACGACGCCAAGATGTCTGACAAGCCGGTGCTGATCGCCTGCAAGACCACCATCGGCTTCGGCGCGCCGACGAAAGCCGGCACGGCCGGCAGCCATGGCGCGCCGCTGGGCGCCGAGGAGATCAAGGGCGCGCGCGAAGCGCTCGGCTGGAGCCATGAGCCCTTCGTGATCCCCGATGATATCTATGAGGGCTGGCGCTTCGCCGCCGAGCTCGGCGGCCAGACCCGCGAGGCCTGGGAAGCCCGTCTCGCGGCGTCTGACAAGGCCGAGGCGTTCAAAGCGCAGATCTCCGGCCAGCCGCCGAAAGCCGCGCTCGACGCGCTTGACGCCCACATCAAGAAAACCCTCGCCGACAAGCCGGCGCTCGCGACCCGCGCCTCGTCTGGCAAGGCGATTGAAGCCTTCTGGGAAGCCTTCCCGGGCCTCATTGGCGGTTCGGCGGACCTGACCGGGTCCAACAATACCCGCGCGCCGGGCATGGCCTCGATCACGCCGGACGATTTCTCCGGTTCCTACGTCCATTATGGCGTGCGTGAATTCGGCATGGCGGCCGCCATGAACGGCCTGGCGCTGCATGGCGGCCTGCGTCCGTACTCGGGCACCTTCCTGGTGTTCTCCGATTATTGCCGCGGCGCGATCCGTCTCTCTGCGCTGATGAATCAGCCGGTGATCTATGTCTTCACCCACGATTCCATCGGCCTGGGCGAAGACGGTCCGACTCACCAGCCGGTCGAGCATCTCATCGCCCTGCGCTCCATGCCGAATGTGGCGGTCTACCGTCCCGGCGATGCGGTCGAGGCGGCGGAAGCCTGGAAATGCGCGCTCGAGCGGACGGACGGTCCGACCGTTCTGGTGCTGTCGCGACAGAAAGCGCCGCATGCGCGTCAGGATGATGGCTCTGAGAACCTCTCAGCCAAGGGTGCCTATGTGATCCGCGAAGCCGAAGGCGAGGCGCAGATCACCCTCATCGGCACCGGCACCGAGCTGGGCCTGGCGCTGGAAGCGCAGGACAAGCTCAAGGCCAGGGGCGTGAACGCCCGCGTCGTCTCCGCGCCGTCGCTTGAAACCTTCCTCAAGCAGGATGCAGCCTATCGCAAATCAGTCGTGAACCCGGACCTGCCGGTTGTGGCGGTCGAGGCGGCCATTCGCTGGGGCTGGGATGGTCTGATTGGTCTTGAGGGCGGCTTTGTCGGGATGGAGGGCTTCGGCGCCTCGGCGCCGGCGGAAGCCCTTTTCGAGCATTTCGGCATCACCGCCGACGCCGTGGTCGAGCAGGCGCTCGCCCGGGTGTGACCCTTTGACCATAGGCGGCCCGGGGCTTTTGTGCTATCCGGGTCGCTTATGAGTAACACTCTGTCCGAGACCCGGTAGGGCCTCTCCTCGCAATTTGCGGGGTGAGGCGGCCTCAAAGAGCCCGCTCGCTGTGACCAGTGAGCGCCGATTTCTTGTGTCTGCAGCCCGGCTGCGGACCCTCGGGACCGACAGACCCATGGATATTTCAAAAGACGAACAGCGCGTATTGCACGCGCTGGCCAAGGGCGGCCGTTTGCAGGCCGTCAAAACCTCATCCGGCCGCATCCTTGATGTGGAGCTGATCACGCGTGAAGGCTGGGCCATGCCCGGCGTCACCCCGCGCCTGTTCCGCAAGCTCAAGTCCAAGCGCGCGGTGGCGTCCTCACAGGGCGGTCCCTATCGCATTACGCGGCGGGGGCTGGAACTGGTGCGCGCCCAGCCGGACAATCGCTAGCGGTGCTTGAGGCGGGGCGGGCTCAGGCCCGCTCCGCTGCGCCATAGGCGATCAGGCGTTCCATCACGTCACGCGCCTTGGCGTCATCCAGGGCGCTGAAGTCCGCCAGGCTTATTGCATCGCCCTTAAGCAGCCGCTCGAGGCCCGCTTCCGCGGCGGCGTCAAAGCTCAGCGCGCCGCCCGGCGCCACCAGCGCCACATGATCCCCGTCATCCACGAGATCGAGTGCAATCAGCGCCCGGCGCTTCAGTCTCGTGTCCGCGGTGATGGGGCCCAAGGTCAGCGCGCCGCGCGTATCGGCGGGACGCGAGGTGAGGGCGGCATCGGTGAACAGGCCCAGCACGGCCCCGATATCCGCGTTCTGGCCCACCGCCTCCAGTGCTTCGGCGAAGGTCTTGGCGAAGACACCCGGGCTGACCGCGCCGCGGGCATAGCCCGGCGGGAGAGCGCGGCGAAGTTGCGGCGTGCGCAGGGCGGCTTCGGATACGGCTTCCAGCAGAAAGTCCGCCCAGGTCTTGGCCAGAAGGCCCGTGGTGATGTGCAGCGAGGCTTCGTCAGAGCCCTCATTGACTGCGTCATGCATCAGCCCGCGCGGCACGTAGAGGACATCGCCGGGGTTCAGCACCAGCTCTGCGCGCGGTTCGGTCTGGGCGAAGCGGCCCGGCGTGAAGCGTTCGCCGCGATAGGGTACGCCCACAGGAGCGTCATAGAGCCGCCAGCGCTTGGATCCCTCGACCTGCAGCACCAGCACATCGTGATTGTCGTAATGGGTCTGAAAGCCCTGCGCGTTCGGCGGGGTGAGATAGATATTGGTCTGGACCGGGCAGGAGAACTCCGCTTCCAGCTGACGGCAGAGATCGGCCAGGGGGCGGTGTCGCGCCTGCAGCTGGGGCAGGATCAAGGTCGCGCCCTGCTGATAGAGCCTCGCGACCTCGCCGCGATCCACCAGACCGTCCTCGCGCAGCCAGGCGCGATCGGGCAGGCGCGGCTCGGCGCGCGCCATGGACAGATCGCCCTCACGCAACAGGTCCTCGGCGAGGATGCGGTCAATCGCATCAAGACTGATCAGAGAGGCGAAGCGGTTCCGGTCAGTCCCCGGGGCATGCAGATGGGTCTGCTCAAAGACGGTTTCGAAAAATGCGGTCGTCTCATGCGGCGCGATGAGGTCGACAAGCGCGCCGGACATTGAAGCAGGTTCGGAGCTCATGTTGTCTAGCAGCGGCGTCCCTGACCTGACGGATCAGCATAAGGACCGGAGTCCGCATCGGTGCATTGCCGTCCGCCGCCCTGATAGCCGCCTCGCCCCTGGCCGGGCGGGTCCGCATACGGCCCCTGATCATTGTCTGTATAGCCGCCCTGGTAGCCGCCGCGGCCCTGACCCGGCGGATCGGCGTAAGGGCCCTGATCGTTATCGGTGACGCCGTTCTGGTATCCGCTTCCGCGGCCCTTTCCGGGCGGGTCCGCATAAGGACCCTGGTCATTATCCGTGTAGCTGTTCTGATAGCCGCTCCCGCGACCCTGGCCGGGCGGGTCTGCGTAAGGCCCTTGGTCGTTATCGGTATAGCCAGACTGACCCTGGCAGCTCCGGCCCTGATTGGCGGGATCGGCATAAGGGCCCTGATCCGCATCGGTGCAGTTTCGCCCGCCGCCATACGCGCCCCCGCGACCATAACCGATGGCGTCCGCATAGGGTCCCTGATCCTGATCGGTCAGGCCCGTATAGCCTGCGCCGGTCGTCGTGCAGCCTGTCAGTCCAGCTGCCCCGATCGCCGTGGCGCCGCCGGCGACCTGGGTCAGGAAGGACCGCCGTGAGAGCGTGCGCTTCTTGCTCATGTCCGTCTCCCCCAAAGACAATGACCTTACACCAATTATGGATTGAGAGAAGCTGAATGCGGTCTGAACGGGTGGGCGTGCAGAGTTTGGTCGCGTTTTGTTCCGAGTGCTCTATGCTGGCGCGTGATGAGCAGCGCGATTCGCATATTGGGCATCGACCCGGGCCTGAACGCCACGGGTTGGGGGGTGATCGACCAGACCGGTTCGCGCCTGTCCCTGGTCAGTTATGGCGTCATCAAGGCGCCCTCCAAAGCGCCCATGGCCGAGCGTCTGACGGTCATCTACAACGCCATTGAAGAGCTTGTGATCGCGCATCAGCCCCATGAAGCGGCGGTGGAAGACCAGTTCGTGCACGCCAGCGCCGTCAGCGCGCTCAAGCTGGGCCAGGCCCGCGCTGCGGCTATGCTGGCGCCGGCGCGCGCGGGACTGGTTGTGGGTGAATACGCCCCCAAGCTCGTGAAAAAGGCGGTCGTGGGCACCGGCTCGGCGGAGAAGGCGCAGGTGGCGGCGATGATCGCCATCCTGCTGCCCGGATCAAAAGCGGATGCGGACGCCGCGGACGCGCTGGCTGTCGCGGTCTGTCATGCGCATCACAGGAATAGCGTGAAAGGAATGGCGTCGTGATCGGAAAGCTCAAGGGCGTCGTCGATTGTGTGGGCGAGGAAGAAGCGGTCATCGACGTCAATGGCGTCGGCTATCTGGTGAGCGCTGGGTCGCGCACGCTGGGGCGGCTCGAACCGGGAAAGCCGGTTGCGCTGCATATCGAGACCCATGTGCGCGAGGACCAGTTCAAGCTCTTTGGATTCCTGAGTGATTCCGAGCGCGCCTGGTTCGTCCGCCTGCAATCGGTTCAGGGCGTCGGCGCGAAACATGCGCTCGCCATGCTCGACGCCATTGAAGTCGGCGAGATCGAAAGCTCCGCCATTCTGGGCGATCCTCTGCCGTTTGAACGCGCCAAGGGCGTGGGCAAGAAGCTCGCCCAACGCATCGCCACCGAATTGAAGGACAAGGCCCCGCCGCTCGGGCGCTCGCTGGGCGCGGGCGTTGCGGAGCTGGCGGCGGCTCTGGCCCCGGCGGGCGCCGAGACGCCTACCGCCGCCCCGGCGCCGAAAGACAATGTCATGCGTGAATCCGCCGTCTCGGCGCTGGTCAATCTGGGCTACAGCGAGAGCGATGCGCGCAAGGCCGCCGCCGAAGCCTTGCGTCAGCTCGGTGAGGATGCGACCGAAGGGCTCGTGATCAAATCAGCCCTCAAGGAGCTGGCGCGGTGAGCGACGCCGAAGACCGCATCATTTCTGCTGAAGCCAATCCCGGCGATGGCCGGGACAAGGCCTTGCGCCCGCTCTCGTTTGACGAGTTTGTCGGCCAACCCGCCGCCATCGCCAATCTCAAGGTGTTCACCCAGGCCGCCGCGCGACGCGGCGAGGCGCTCGATCACGTCCTCCTGTCCGGCCCGCCTGGCCTTGGCAAGACCACACTCGCCCAGATCGTGGCCAAGGAATTGGGCGTGAACTTCCGCGCCACCTCGGGCCCGGTCATCGCCAAGGCGGGCGATCTCGCGGCGATCCTGACCAATCTTGAAGAACGCGACGTCCTGTTCATTGACGAGATCCACCGGCTGCTGCCAGCGGTCGAGGAGATCCTCTATCCCGCGATGGAGGATTTCTGCCTTGATCTAGTGATCGGCGAAGGGCCGAGCGCGCGCACCGTGCGCATCGACTTGCCGCCCTTCACGCTCGTGGGCGCGACGACGCGGGCGGGCCTTCTGGCGACGCCGCTGCGGGATCGCTTCGGCGTGCCGGTAAGGCTTGAGTTTTATTCCACCGAAGAGCTCTCGGGCATTGTCGCCCGCGCCGCCAACAAGCTGGGCGCGCCCATGAGCGAGGATGGCGCGACCGAGATCGCCAAGCGCGCCCGCGGCACGCCGCGCGTCGCCGGGCGCTTGCTTCGCCGGGTGCGCGACTTCGCCGAGGAAGACGGCGTGCCGGTGATCAACGCCAAGGCCGCAGATGCGGCGCTGAGACGGCTTGAGGTGGATGCGGTGGGACTCGATAGCCTCGACCGACGCTATCTTCGGGTTCTGATCGAGGGTTTTGGCGGCGGACCGGCGGGCGTCGAGACGCTGGCGGCGGCCTGCGCCGAAGCGCGCGATGCGCTTGAGGATGTGGTCGAGCCCTTCCTGATCCAGCAGGGCTTCATCATGCGCACGCCGCGCGGGCGTGTGGCCGCCAAGCGGGCCTATGAGCATCTGGGCTTCACGATGCCGCGGCATTTGTCTGACGATCTGTTCGGGGAGGGCGCGTAATGGCCGAACCCCATGCCGGCGTCTGGCTCGATGACAAGACGCACCAGCTCTCTGTCCGGGTCTATTACGAGGACACCGATTTCACAGGCGTCGTCTATTACGCCAATTATCTCAAATTCCTCGAGCGCGGCCGCACCGATGCGCTGCGCTGTGCGGGCGTGTCCCACGCCGAGATTCTGAAACTGGATCCGCCGCTGGGCTTCGCCGTGCGCAAGATCAATCTCGACTATCTCAAGCCCGCGCGAATCGATGACGCCCTGACCATCGAGACGCGTTTCGTGGCCGCCAAGGGGGCAAGGCTGGTCATCCGCCAGCGGGTCATCTGCGCCGCCGAAGTGCTGGTGACCGCTGATGTGGAAGCGGCCTGCATCGACATTGAAGGACGGCCCCGGCGCTTGCCCAAGACCATGCTCGATCAGGTGCAACGCTACGTAACCGACTAGAATTCTCCCTCAATTCGCCCCAATCGCGGTGTTTTCTCATATCGATGCGCCTGTCTGGCCGAGTTCGGCTTGGCGTGGCGCGTGCGTGCGGTTACACCTGCTGCCCGAGGGCGTTTCATAATGACGCATCCGCCGGGCGCGGATGCGTGAGGGTCTAGCGGAGTTTCCATGGAAAGCGTTGCAGTTGAGCTGACGGGTCCGGCCACTGAACTGACCATCATGCATTTGTTCATGCGCGCCGACATTGTCGTAAAGGCGGTGATGGCGATCCTGGCGTTGATGTCCATCTGGTCCTGGGCCATCGCCATCGAGAAATGGATGCAGCTGAACAAGGCCCATGCGGGCGCCTCGCGCTTCGAGAACGATTTCTGGTCCGGCGGCTCGCTTGATCAGCTGGTGACCAAATACGCCAAACCCGCCAAGGAGCCCTTCGGCCGCGTGCTCGCCGCCGCCATGCGCGACTGGGACGGCTATGCCGTCGCCAAGAGCGGCGGCGCCGAAGCCAATCGCGAGCTGAACAAGATGGAAGCCGGCCTTGGCGTTCTGTCCATCATCGGTTCGTCCGCCCCCTTCATCGGTCTGTTCGGCACGGTCTGGGGCATCATGAACGCCTTCCGCTCCATCGCCGCCTCAGAGAACACCTCCCTGGCCGTCGTGGCGCCGGGCATTTCCGAAGCCCTGTTCGCCACCGCGCTGGGCCTTCTGGCCGCCATCCCGGCCGTGATCTTCTTCAATGCCCTGTCGTCCAATCTCGCCAAGTACGCCGCCCGCCTCGAAGGCCTGGTGGATGATCTGGCGGCGCTTGCGAGCCGGGGGAACTAGTCCATGGCTGGCGGTCTCGACACCGGCGGCGGCAATGGGCGTCGCCGCTTCAAGCCCAAGGCTGAGATCAACGTCACACCCTTTGTGGACGTGATGCTGGTGCTGCTCATCGTGTTCATGGTGTCCGCGCCGCTGTTGACGGTGGGGGTGGAGGTTGATCTGCCCGACACTGAGGCGCGCGCCATGACGACATCCGAAGAGCCGCTGACCCTGACGATCCAGTCGGATGGCACGCTCTATCTGATGGAGACGGTGGTGGAGTTTGACGAACTCGCCCCGCGGCTCGCCGCCATTACCGGCGCCGGTTCCGAAGCGCGGATCTATATCCGCGCCGATGACGGCGCGCCCTATGGCGAGGTCATGCGGGTGATGACCCGGGTGTCGGCCTCTGGCTACACCAATATCGGCCTCGTCACCGACCCGATCCGCGAATAGGGGGCCGGGCCATGCGTCAGGCCCTGGGGTTCATCCTCTCCCTGTTCATCCATGCAGGGCTGATTGCGAGCGCGCTGATCGCGTTTCCGCATACGCGGCGTTTGACCGAAGAGCTGACCGTAGTGCCCGTTGAGCTGGTGACGCTGGCGCGGGAGACAAATGTTCGCGTCGCGCGCCCGGAGCCGGAACCCGAACCTGAAGAGGTGATCGAGACGCCTGCCCCGCAGCCTGCTCCGGAGCCAGAGCCTGAACCGGTGCAGCCCGAAGCCCAGCCGGAAGTCATTCCGCCTGCGCCGCAGGATGAGCCGGAGCCCGAACCCGAGCCGACGCCGCCCGAACCGGAGCCTGAGCCCGAGCCGGAACCGGAACCCGTTCCGACCCCGCGCCCGCGTGAGCCTGAACCGCGTCAGGAATCGCTGGACCTCAATGCGCTCTCCCAGCTCGTGGACCGCTCGCGGGATAATGCCGCCCCGCAAGGTCAGGCCGAGACGGGCGAACAACGCAATCGTGTTGGAGCAGGCACTGACATGACGGCGAGCCTGCAGGCCATGGCGGCGTCCCACATGAACCGCTGCATCCGCTCGAACGCGGACGCGCCGGCCAATATGGATCTGCGCGTCTCGCTGGAAATCCGCTTGGAGCGCAATGGCCGCCTGTCGGTTCCGCCGCGTCTGATCGACGAAGCGCGCATCATGAATTCGCCCAATTCCTTCCTGAGAGTGGCGGGTGAACGGGCCTTGCGCGGCGCGATCGAATGCCAACCCTATCCTCTGCCTCCCGAGCATTACGCCCAGTGGCGCGTGCTTCGGGTGAATGTCGACACTCAACGTAATCGCTGATCTGCCGTTCGAACCCCGGGAGCTTGCCCATGACCGTCCTGCGCTACCTCTTCGCACCGATCCTCGCCCTGATCGTGATGGCCGGATCGGCTTTTGCGCAAACGCCGCTCGTCGTGGACGTGACCGAGGGCACGCTCGATCCGACCCCGATCGCCATTCCGGACTTTCTGGGCGCGGACAATCGCGAAGCTGAAATCGGCGCGGACATCTCCCGGGTGATCAGCAACAACCTGCAGACTTCCGGCCTGTTCGCCCCCGTGGACCCGGACGCCTTCATCGAGGACATCACCGACATCAATCTGCGCCCGCGCTTTGGCGACTGGCGGGTGATCAACGCCTCCGCCCTGCTGGTGGGCGAAGTGACGATTGACGAGAATGACCGCATGCTCGTCGCCTTCCGCCTGTGGGACGCCAATACCGAGCAGCAATTGCAGGGCCTGCAATTCGTCACCTCGCCGGACAACTGGCGCCGCATCGCGCACAAGGTGTCGGACGCCGTCTATGAGCGTCTGACCGGAGAGAGCGGATATTTCGACACCCGCATCGTTTATGTGTCCGAAGGCGATGGTCCCAATGGCGAGCCGATCCGTCGTCTGGCGGTGATGGACCAGGACGGCGCGAACCCGTCCTTCCTGACCGACCGCTCCTATATGGCGCTGCTGCCGAACTATTCGCCGAGCGCCCAGCAGATCACCTATGTGTCCTTCCGCGACGGTCGCGCCACCAGCTATCTCTATGATCTTGAGACCGGCCGCCAGGAAGCCCTGTTTGACTCCGGCCCCTCGCTCGCCAGCGAAGGCCAGTCCCTGTCAGCCCGTTTCCATCCCAACGGGCGCGAGCTGGTGGTTTCCGCCGAGCGCCATAGCGGTCACGACCTGTTCAAGTTCGACTTGCGCTCGCGCACCCTGCGCCAGCTCACCACCCATCCCGCCGATGATGTGGAGCCCTCCTACGCGCCCGATGGCGAGCAGGTGGTGTTCTCCTCGTCCCGGGGCGGACAGTCTCAATTGTACGTGATGAACGCCGACGGGACCGACCCGCAGCGGATCACGTTCGGCGAAGGCCGCTACACCACTCCCGTCTGGAGTCCGCGTGGCGACCTGATCGCCTTCACGAAACAGCGCAGCGGCCAGTTCATGCTGGGCGTTGTGGCTGCGGACGGCTCGGGCGAGGAACGTATCCTCTACGAAGGTTATTTCGTGGATACGCCCGCCTGGTCGCCCAATGGTCGCGTGTTGTTGTTCACACGCGGCGACAGAACGCGCGAAGGGACGACGTATTCGATCTGGAGCATCGATCTGGCGGGGTTCAATCTGCGTCGATTGCCGACGCAGGGCGAAGCAAGCGACCCGGCCTGGTCGCCCTTGATCGACTGAGCTCAGCTCGGCTAATGTCATAACCGAGGTGCGCGTTTTGGGGTTTTTTGGGGGTGTGAAGCGCGCCCATTCTGATAGCATCCACACCGATTTGCCTATGTTGAGATTCATAGGCTTGGAGAGGACGACCATACTATGAAACGCCTGTCTATTCTTGCCGCTCTCGCGCTCAGCGCTTCGCTGGCCGCCTGCGCTTCCCAGCCCGAGCCGGCGCCGATGCCCGAGCCGGAGCCGACCCCGGTCTATGAACCGGCGCCGGAACCTGCAGGTCCGACCCCGGGTTCGGTGGAAGACTTCGAAGTGAATGCGGGCGACCGCGTCTTCTTCGCTCTGGACCAGCACACGCTGTCCAATGAAGCTCGCGCCACCCTGCGCCGTCAGGCCGCCTGGCTGTCGTCTTATCCGGGCGCCCGCATCCTGATCGCCGGCAACTGCGATGAGCGCGGCACCCGCGAGTACAACCTGGCTCTGGGCGCGCGCCGCGCCAATGCCGCTCGCGACTTCCTGGTCAGCCAGGGCGTGGACCCGTCGCGCATCTCGACCGTGTCCTACGGTAAGGAGCGTCCGGTCTGCAATCAGTCCACCGAGCAGTGCTGGGCGACCAACCGGAACGCCATGACCGTCATCCAGTCGGGCGCTGTCTCCTAGGAGCAGCCCTGAAAAGGATTGATCGAAACGCCCGCAAGGTTCATCCTTGCGGGCGTTTCTGCTTGAGGGGGCAGTGAAATGATCATCCGTATGCTGATGGGGCTCATCATAGCCCCGATTGCGTCTGTCGGCGCCCTGTATGGCTTGTCCATGGTGGTGGAGCCTTCGTATGGCGCGCCTGACAGCGAGACCGTCCAGACCGGAGAAGAGCCGGGCGCCGAACCGCACCAGGAGCCGATGGGGGAGCCGCCGCTGGCATTGCCCTATGAAGCGGGTGGAGCTGCGGATTTCCTGGCTCGGACATTCGAGGGGGCCCAACCCTACTGGCTCACGGGCGAGGACAGTCGCGCCGATCTTGCCGGGGTCTCTGCGCAGGTCGCCGAACCGGGTTCAGGCGGGGAGGCCTTCTGTGCGCCAAGCCATGTCCAGTTGCAGTGCACGCTGCGTCTGGCTGACGGGTCTGGCTATTCCTTCGCGCTGCAGAACATGGACGGCGCAGGCTGGATGGTTGTGGATGATGAGGTCCGGCTCATCACCGTGGACCTGCCCTACCGTGAAGGTGAGGCGGCCGCGTTTCTGGCGAACGCTCTGGCGGGGACGCAGGACCCATGGATCTATGGCGTCGACAGCCGCGCGGATCTGGCCTCCTTCTCGGCGCAGATCGCCGAGCCCGGATCAGGGGGTCAGGCGTCCTGCACGCCGGCTCATGATCATATCCGGTGCGTGCTGAGCCGTGCGGATGGGTATGGCTATGTGTTTCCGATGGAGGAAACAGCCAGTGGCGACTGGGTTGTAAGGCCTGACAATGTGCGGCTGCTCGACTATTCCTGACTTCGCCTTGATTTCGCCGTTTGCTCGACGACACTAGCGCTTATACGCCCTGAGCCGCTGAACAGGACCCGTGCGCCATGACACGTACCGTATTGATCTCTCTGTCCGCTCTCGGACTGCTGGTCGCCTTGATGGCGACGCCCGCCGAGGCGCAATCGCGTCGGGAGCTCGCCGCACGCCTGGATGCGGTGGAGGCGCGACTGGCCGAGATCGAGAGCCGGGCGTTGCAAGGCGATCCGGTGGCGGAGACCCTGATGATGCGCGTGGATGACCTTGAGCGTCAGCAGCGCGTCCAGACGGGTGAAATCGAGCGTCTGAATTTCGAGAACCGCCGTCTGCGCCAGGAACTGGAGCAGATGGGCGTGAATGTGGACCGGCTGCTGTCAGGCGGGGCGGTGTATGGTTCGGGCGACGCGGACAGGGCGGCGGGCGGCGATCCGCTCTCTCTGGGCGGCCCCTCCGATCTTCTCACCTCGGACGAGATCGATGACAGCGATCCGTTCGCCCAGGCGCGGGCCTCGACCGTGCAGCCATTGGGTGCGCCCGCTCAAAACCAGACATCCCAACGCGCCCCGTCACGCGACACCCGGTCCCAAAGCGGCGCCCAAACGCAGCTCAATGCGGATGTCAGTTCGCTCGCCGCGCCGCCCGAGCCGGTGATGGACGCGGATACGCTGTTTGAAACCGCCAATGCCCGTCTGCTGGACGGCGATTTCGGCGGCGCGCGTGAACTGCTGCGCGATTTCACCGAGACCTATCCCGATGATCAGAAGGTGGGGCAGGCCTGGTACTGGCTGGGCGAAACCCACTTCATCAACGGCGATTTCCAGGATGCGGCCGATTCCTACATCGCCTCCTTGCAGGAAGACCGTCAGGGGCCGCGCGCACCGGACGCTCTGGTCCGTCTGGGCGCCTCGCTCGCCGCGCTAGGGGAGACCAGCCGCGCCTGTCAGGTGCTGGCGACCTTCCCGTCCGAATTCCCGCGTGCGGGTGATGATGCGCGCCGCAAGGCCCAGCGTGAAGTCTCAAGGATAGGCTGCCGCTAGGGGGCGAGGTGACTGACACGCTCGCGCTCGGCTATTCCGGCGGCGGAGATTCCACCGCCCTCCTGCACGCCTTGAAGGCCTGTTTTCCGGATGTCGCGCTGCACGCCCTGATCGTGGATCATAGTCTGCGGCCCGAAAGCGCCGAAGAAGCGGCGGATAACGCCGATTACGCCCGTGATCTAGGCGCTGAGCCGCACATTCTGCGCTGGTCCTCACCCCGCAAGAACCAGGCGGCCGCGCGTCAGGCGCGTCATGCCTTGCTGGCGGGGGCGTGTGAAGGCCTGGGCGTGTCACTCCTGTGCCTTGGCCATACGCTGGACGACCGGATCGAGACCCTGCGCATGCGCGCGAACCGCAAGGGGGGATGGCGGACGCTGACCGGGATGACGGCGCTGGACGCCTCTCCGATCTGGCCGGAAGGACGCAATCTGACCGTCGCACGCCCCCTTCTGGAAATGAGGCGTGATGAGCTGCGGACCTATCTCCGGCGCATCAAGGCGCGCTGGGTGGACGACCCGTCCAATGACGATGCGCAGTTTGAACGTATCCGCTTGCGCCAGGAGGCCTACCCGCCCGGCGGGCCAGCGGAGCAGAGCCTTCTGAGCCTGTCTGATCAGAGTCTGGATGCGGAGCGCCTGTTGCGGGGAGCGGCCTGGCGCCTGACCGAGCGGGCGGTTGAAATCACGCCCTGGGGCGGCGCCGTGCTGGATCGGGACAAGTTCGCCCTGGCGGCTCGTCCGATGGCGTTGAGGGCGCTTGAAGCGGTGATGATGGCGGTGTCCGGCGAGGCGCGCCTGCCCACGCCTGAGGGCGTTGAAGCCTGTCTTGATGCGCTGGAGCAGGGCGAGGCCCATACGCAAGCGGGCGTGCTGCTGACTGCCGAGGGGCTCATGGGACGGGATCCGGGCGCTGTGCTGGGGCGCGCCGATGGCGGCGCTGAGGCGTTGCGCCTGGAGCTCGAGGCGGGCGATACGGCCCTGTTTGACGGGCGGTTTGAAATTCAGGCCCCAGAGGCGTGCCGGATTGAGGCGCTGGGTGACCGGGCGGCGCCGGACGGGACACAGCTGTCTGACATTCCGCCCAGTCTGCGGCGGTCCCTGACGGTTCTCGTTTCCCAGCAGGGCGATGATATTCTGGCTTTACTAGGGTTTAAGCCCGATGAGGCGGACTATTGGTCGCTGCTTTGCATGCCGAGACTCAGGCGCTGGCTGCTTCCGTGTGAGGCTCCGGCGTGGTTTGATGGGGATAAATCTGCGGCGCATATCCGCGCGGCACTGGCGAAACCGGCCTGACGCCCCAATATCAGGCATGACGAAATGACGACAGCCTCAGATGCGCGCCCGGTCGAAGGCGGCGCGGACAAGGACACAAACGGATGAATATGCGCAATATCCTGGTTTGGGCGATCTTGCTGGTGCTGCTGCTGGCCCTGTTCAACATGCTTCAGGGTCCCAGCCAGTCCGCGCCCTCGAACGAGATCAACTACTCCCAGTTCATGAACCAGGTCGAGAGCGGTCAGGTCAGCTCGGTCACCATCCAGGGCGACACGGTCACCGGCCAGACCACGGGCGGCGCCACCTTCCGCACCACGGTGCCCGAGGATGAGAACGTAACCCCGGCTCTGCGCGCGGCGGATGTGGACATCACTGCGCAGCCGCCGGCTGAAGGCGGCATCAGTCCGCTGGGCATCCTCATCAACTGGTTCCCGATGCTGCTGCTGATCGGCGTGTGGATCTTCTTCATGCGTCAGATGCAGGGCGGCGGTCGCGGCGCCATGGGCTTCGGCAAGTCCAAGGCGAAGCTGCTGACCGAGAAGACGGGCCGGGTCACCTTTGACGATGTGGCCGGCATCGACGAGGCCAAGGAAGAGCTTCAGGAGATCGTCGAGTTCCTGAAAGACCCCTCCAAGTTCCAGCGCCTGGGCGGCAAGATCCCCAAGGGCGCCCTGCTGGTGGGCCCTCCGGGCACGGGTAAGACCCTGACTGCGCGCGCTGTTGCGGGCGAGGCGGGCGTGCCCTTCTTCACCATTTCCGGCTCTGACTTTGTCGAGATGTTCGTCGGCGTCGGCGCATCGCGCGTGCGCGACATGTTCGAACAGGCCAAGAAAAACGCGCCCTGCATCATCTTCATCGACGAGATCGATGCGGTGGGCCGATCCCGCGGCGCGGGCCTTGGCGGCGGCAATGACGAGCGCGAACAGACCCTCAACCAGCTGCTGGTGGAGATGGACGGGTTTGAAGCCAATGAAGGCATCATCCTGATCGCCGCCACCAACCGTCCCGACGTTCTGGACCCCGCTCTGCTGCGCCCGGGCCGTTTTGACCGTCAGGTCGTCGTGCCGAACCCGGACATCACGGGCCGTGAGAAGATCCTCAAGGTGCATATGCGCGACGTGCCGCTGGCCGACGATGTGGATCCCAAGGTCATCGCGCGCGGCACGCCGGGCTTCTCCGGCGCCGATCTCGCCAACCTTGTGAACGAAGCGGCGCTTCTGGCTGCCCGTCGCAACAAGCGCATGGTGTCCATGGCCGAGTTCGAGGATTCCAAGGACAAGGTCATGATGGGCCCCGAGCGGCGCACCATGGTGATGACCGAGAAAGAGCGCACGCTGACCGCCTATCACGAATCCGGCCACGCCATCGTGGCGCTGAACGTGCCGGCGGCCGACCCGGTGCACAAGGCGACAATCATCCCGCGCGGTCGCGCGCTGGGCATGGTCATGCAGCTGCCGGAAACCGACAAGATGTCGATGACCCATCAGGAGATGACGTCCCGTCTCGCCATCATGATGGGCGGCCGTGTCGCTGAAGAGCTGAAATTCGGCAAGGAGAATGTCACCTCCGGCGCCGCCAGCGACATCAAGCAGGCGACCCGTCTGGCCCGCGCCATGGTCACCCAATGGGGCTTCTCCGAAGAGATCGGCCCGGTCGATTACGGCGAGGATCAGGGCGAGGTCTTCCTCGGCCAGCAACTGGTGCAGTCCTCCTCCATCTCGGCGGAAACCGCCGCCAAGATCGAGAAAGAGGTCAAGGCGCTGGTGGAAGGCGGCCTGAACGAGGCGCGCCGCATCCTGACCGAGAAGAAGGATGACTGGGTCAAGCTGTCCGAAGGTCTCCTGGAATACGAAACTCTCTCCGGCCAGGAAATCGTCGAGCTTCTCAAGGGCAATCCGCCCCATCGCGACACGGACGTGCCGCCCAAGACCGATGACGGAACCCCGCCGTCCGGCGCGCTTCCGGTCATCGATGATGACGAGGATGAAGCGTCAAACCCGGGCGGGCTCGAGCCCAAACCCGGCGGCGCCTGATCCGCGCTCAATGGCTACAGAAAAAGCCCCGCGTCAGTGATGACGCGGGGCTTTGAGTGTCTGCAGACAGGTCTTCAGCGTGCGATGCGCACGCCGTCCGCGTCTTCAAGCGCGGCGGTGACGCCCCAGCCGCCAAAGGTCTCCGAGACGGCGAAGGTCAGGGTGTTCTCGCCATCGCGGAGGCTCAGCGGCACGGCCACATGGCGGGTGATGGTGCCCAGATATCGGTAATCGCGGCTGCGCCAGTCATTGTTTCCAACGAACAGGCGCTCGCCATTGAGGAAGACCTGCACCCGGTCCGAATAGCCGAACCTGACCAGCGCCGTGCGGTCGCCATCCGCGATCAGCGTGGCTTCCGCCAGTACCGTGTCGCCCTGGGAATGGCGCGTGACGCTCGCGAGATTGGCGATGTCGTTATAGGCGACGGGGAGCGCGGTCCAGCGCGACCGGCTGGCGCGCAGGGTCTCAAACGGGGTGTCGCCAAGGCGATCTTCGCTGAACGGATCGGACACGCGCCAGGTCTCGGCCCGATGGGCGACCGGTTCGGCCATCGGGCGTTCCGAACGACCGATGATCTGCGGATTGGATTGCGGAGTAATCTCGACATTGCGCACATAGCCCGACGCTGCGCCACTGGGCGCCAGCTGCCAGAAGCCGACCCAACCCGAGCGCTCCTCGCGCTGCAGGTCCGGCACATGGTGGATCAGTTGGCCGTCCATGAAGATGTCGGCCTGATCCTCGGCCACCACCACGCGAACCTCCATCCAGCGGTTCAGGCCGTGATTGACCTGGCTGATGGCGTCGGGATCGGAGAAGACCTGCCAGGCGGTCACGCCGTCATGGGCGGGGGTGTACTGCACGGAATCGGGCAGGTTGTTGAGATGGTGACGGAAGTAGAACTTCTCCCAATCGCCCACCCCCTGACCGCGCCACAGCACGCCGGTATGACCGGGCGAACCACTGATCGCCATCTCGAAGCGGATCTCGCCGGTGGCAAGCTGCGAGCCATCGATCCAGATCACGCCATCGCGGAAATGCAGGGCGTCGCGGCCCAGAAATTCGGTGGTCTCGGCAAGCTCCACAGCATCGACCCGCCAATTCATCCCTTCAAACTCAAGGGTTTGCTGGGCAAAGGCAGGCGCACTCATTACCGCACACAGGGCGGCGGTCATCATCAGTCTCATGGTCTCAAGCTCCGGCAAGGGGACAGATGGCCTGAGACTGGTCTTGGACGGGGGCTGCGGTCTTGAATATTTCGGACTCTACGGACCGTTCCGCATGCAGCGCGGCAGGTGAGAGTCCGGACAGCGCCTTGATGGCGCGGCCGAGATGCGCCTGATCGCTATAGCCTGCCGCATAGGCGATGCCCGCCCAGTCCGGCGAGTCATGACGGTCGGCGAGCTCGACGGCGCTCAGGGCGCGGATCTGGCTGGCGAGCGCCTTCGGGCCGATGCCGAGGCGTCCGGTCATGACGCGGTGGAGATGGCGCTCGCTGACCCCGGCGCGCCGGGCGAGGGCCGAGGCGCGGATCTGCCCGCGGGTTCTGCGGACCAGAGCGGCCGCCCGGATGGCCAACACATCCTGTGACCGTCCAGCGGGCTCCGGACACAGGGTCAGGGCCGGGAAGTCGGTCTGGGGGAGGATGGCGTCGGTCAGCTCGTCAGGACGGACGCCGAGACAGCACAACGCCTCTTCCGGCGCGAGGAAGACGCCTTCCAGCACCGTGCCGGCCGCGGGCGTGTAAAGACGGGGCGTCAGGATGGGGCCGAAGACCCAATGCCGTTCATCCAGCAGGTCGCCATTCGGAGCGAAATGGCGTTCGGTGACCAGGCTGAGACGGGTTTCCGGCAGCACCCGATGGGGAAGGGGGCGGATCCCGAACCCGGCCTCATGTCGCCACAGGCGCCGCGATCGCCCTGAGCCAGAGCGCGCTTCGCTATAGGGGCCAAGCCGGGAGATCCAGTGCACCGTCATGGCAAAGCCGATAGCGGCCCTGCCATGACAGTACAAAACGCATCTGCGTGATCGGCTAGTTGCCGGCGCCGGCGGACGGCGCACCCGCCATGCGGGTCTGGACAGCAGAGAGGTTCGACGCCAGGACCGTATTGTCCGGCGCGAGCGCCAGTGCGGTCTGGCACGCTTCGGTCGCCTGAGCCGTCTGGCCCAGCTGGTAAAGCGCGATGCAGGCATTGGCGTGTGCGGCGGCGCGGACGCTGGTGCGCGAGCCACCTTCAAGGGCTGCACGGGTGAAGTGCAATGCGGTGTCCCATTCGCCCTGGTTCAGGGCGCGGACGGACCCGCGGATATCGGAATCGGCCACGCGGACCGGAGTGAATTCCTGGACCGGAGCGCCGGTCAGTTGCAGCGCGAGCACTGCGGTGGCAAACACGGACATATCAGCCTCCAATAAAGCCTTTTCAGCGATTGGGAGTCCCGGTTTCGCGGTTTGAAAAGGCGACTCATCACGAGGTTGGAGCCGCTGGGGTCGACCAGGGAAGACCGAAACGGCTCCGGGTTGTATTGCGAATATGCCGCGCTGCAGCATATGTTCAATTGACTGAATCCGCATATTTGATATTCACACTTGAATGGATAACTGGTCAGACTATCACTTGGCGCTCGCCGTCTTCGAAGCGGGCAGCCACGCCGCCGCCGGCCGGGTCATGGGGCTGAGCCAGCCCACGGTCAGCCGCCGCATGCGCGCGCTGGAAACCCATCTGGGCGGCGCGCTGTTCGAACGTCGCGGGGACATCCTCACTCCCACTGGTCTGGGGCGGTCGGTCATTGATCACGCCCGCAACATGCAGGACGAAGCCGCCGCCATCGAGCGCGCTGCGCGATCCGGACATGAGCGGATCGAGGGCCGGGTCACCGTCGCCGCCAGTGACGGCATCGGCGCAGACTGGCTGCCGGGCGCCCTGACGCCCCTGCTGGAAGCGCATCCGGACCTGTCGGTCGAGCTCAAGATCGGGTTCGAGCCGGCCAATCTGGCGGGTGGGGAAGCCGATATCGCCGTGCGCTGGGGCCAGCCCGGCCCGCAACACTCCCTGCTGGCGCGTCGCGCCGCGGAAGTGGGTAGCGGCATGTATGCCTCCGAGTGCTATCTGAAAAAGCATGGCGCGCCGCAAACCCTCGAGGATGTGGCGGATCACGTGGCGGTCGGCTGGGCCACGCCGATTGCCTTCCAGTGGCCGCGCACGCCCATCGGCGATGAATTGCGCCCGCGCCGGGATGTGATGGTCGCCGCGCATCCCAGCGCGCATCTGGAAGGCCTGCGCAACGGGCTGGGTCTGGGGGTGACCTCTCACCGACTGGCGCGCGCCCGTCCAGGGCTGGTGCGGATCCTGCCTGATTTCGAGGTCATGTTGGATCTCTGGCTGGTGGCTCATGGCGCGGTGCGCCGGTCGCGCGCCCAGGCCACGGTGCTGGACCATATCGCTGAAGCCCTGCGCGCCGACCGGGACCATTTCCGCAATGGCGAGCCCTCCCGTTTCGGCCAGGAAGACAGCCGGCCATGCTAGCCTTTCCGCTCCGCCCCCATGCGGACGGTCGCCCGCAGCTGATGGGCATCGTCAATGTGACGCCGGACAGCTTTTCCGATGGCGGGCGGCATGCCAGCACGCAGGCCGCGCGCGATCACGCCTTACGTCTGCTGGATGAGGGTGCGGATTGTCTCGACATTGGCGGAGAGAGCACGCGGCCCGGCGCGGAACCGGTCTCTGAAGCGGAAGAACTTGATCGGGTCATTCCCGTGATTGAGGCCATTCGGGCCGAACGCCTCGACGCAGCGATCTCCATCGACACCATGAAGCCGGGCGTCGCCCGCGCCGCCGTGCATGCTGGCGCGGGCCTTTGGAATGACGTCAATGCGCTGCGCGCTGAAGGCGCGCCGGAAACCGCCATGGAGCTGGGCGTGCCGGTCTGTCTGATGCACATGCAGGGCGAACCGCGCACCATGCAGGCTGATCCGCACTATGATGATGTGGTCAATGATGTGGCCCGCTATCTGGGCCAGCGAGCCGGCGTGTTGTTGTCGACCGGGTTTGACAGCAGCCTGATCGTGCTCGATCCGGGCATCGGCTTCGGCAAGACGCTCGAGCACAATCTCAAACTCATCGCCTCGCTCGAGCATTTCGTCTCGCTGGGCCTGCCGGTGCTGTTCGGCGCGTCGCGCAAACGCTTCATCAACGCGATTGACGAGACGGCGACGGACGCCCTGGATCGGCTGGGCGGGTCCCTGACTGTTGCCTTGCAGGCGGCCCGGGCAGGCTGCGCCATCGTGCGCGTGCATGATGTGCGCGAGACGGCGCAGGCGCTCAAGGTTCAGGCGGAGATTGCTCGCTACGCTGACTGACGTCCGTCCAGAGCGGCCCGCAAAGCGGCGTCAGACTGGATCTGTTCACTCGTCCGCCACTCCGCCTCCGGCTGCAGACCCGCCGCAACCAGCAGGGTGGCGCAGGCGACTTGCCCGCCCCGCGCGCCGGGTGGCGGATCGAGCCGCCCCTGTACGGCCCATCCGAGCGGCGTGCCGTGATACTGGGTGTCGCGCAGGAAAATGTAGACGCCGTGATCAATCAGGCGTTTGACGAGGTCGGGCAGGCCCATGATGGCGGCCCAGTGCAGGGCCGTGGCGCCGAAGACGCCGCGCGGGTCCGGATTGGCGCCCTTGTCCAGTAGCCGGTGCGCAATGGCGGGACAGGACAGGCTGATGGCGCTGATCAACAGCGTATCGCCATTGCCCGGGTGCACAGCATCAAGATCGGCGCCCGCCGAAATCAGGGCGTTCGCGAACGCCAGACCCTGGCCTTCACTCAGTCGGCCGTCAAACACGCGATCACAGATCGCATGGATCGGATGCGGGGCGTGATCGCCCTCGATCACAGGCGCATTGGTCAGATGCGGCTGCTGGGCCAGCAACCGGCTGAGCCCGTTCGGGTCCTGCGTGTCGAGGCAATCGATAAGTCTGGACATAAAACAAGCCTGCCGCAGGGCGGCAGGCTTGTCCTGTCCGTCTCATGACCTCTTGGTCAGATTAGCCGGTCTTGCGCTTGATGCGCTTCAGCGGACGGTCGCGGCCTTCGGACTTCTTGAAACCGGACGGCTTGCCGCCTTCGGCTTTCTTGAAGCCGGGCTTGCCGCCATCGCGCTTCTTGAAGCCCTCGCGCTTGCCCGCATGGGGCTTGTCGCCAAAGGAGCGCTCACCCTCGCGTTTCTTGAACGCGGGCTTGTCGCCATAAGAGCGCTCGCCGTCCCGCTTCTTGAAGTCGCCGGACTTGCCGCCCTTGGGCGCCCAGTCGCGCTTGGGACGGGTGTCTCCGCGGGCATCATCAAGCGAGCCCGAGAAGAAGTCGGCATCATCATGCGAGCGCTTGGCGGCGCGTTCGGCCTTGCCCGGGCGCGGCGTGCGCTTGGGCTTGCCGCGATCGCGGTCGCCGCGCGGACCACTGCCAAAGCCCGGCCCGGCGGTCTCGAACGGCTCATCGCCCGCGATTGTGACCCGCACATTCTTGTCGGTCTCGCGCGGCTGGTTCATCGCCTCGGTGAAGCCGTCGATCTTGTCTTCGGCGATTTGGAAGCGGGTGGCCGTCTCGCCAATGCGGATCGCGCCGATATCATTGCCGACAATCCCGCCCACACGGCAGATCAGCGGCACCAGCCAGCGCGGCTCGGCGCGTTGCTTGCGGCCCAGATCAATCTCGAACCATTGACCGGCGTCAAAATCCTCGCGGCCCCGACGCGGACCCCGGTCGGCGCGCTCTTCGCGCTGACGCTCGGGCGGCGTGCCTGACAGCTCTTCGGGCGCCGGCATGCGGCGTTCCAGCTCGGACAGGAAGGCGGCGGTCAGCTTCTCGGCGCCGAAGCGTTCGATCAGCTCGCGGACTTCCTCAAGCCGGTCCTCATCCACCTCCTGGGAGAGGGCGGGGTGATCGCCCAGACGCTCGCGGTCTTTCTCGCGCACCAGATCGGCGTCGGGGGCATCCACCCACTCCGCCTGCACCTTGGCTTCGCGCAGCAGGCGGATGACCCGGCCCTTGCGGGAGCTGGCGACGACAAAGACGCTGGTGCCCTTCGCGCCGGCTCGGCCGGTCCGGCCAGAGCGGTGCAGCAGGCTTTCGGCATTGGTCGGCGGCTCGGCATGGACCACCAGATCAAGACCCGGCAGGTCGATGCCGCGCGCGGCGACGTCGGTGGCGACGCACACAGTCGCCCGGCCATCGCGCAGCGCCTGCAGCGCCTTGGTGCGTTCGGCCTGGGTCAGCTCGCCCGACAAAGCCACGGCGTGGAAGCCGCGATTATGGAGCTTGGCGGCCAGACGGTTCACCGCATCGCGGGTGGCGCAGAACACCAGCGCGCGCGGGGCGGCGTGATAGCGCAGCACGTTGATGACGGCGTTCTCGCGGTCATGACCGGCCACGGTGTGCGCCAGATAGGTGATGTCGGCGTGCTGGTTCGTCGCGCTCAGGGTCGAGATGCGCAGGGCGTCGCGCTGATAGGTCTCGGCGATGCGCGCGATCTCTTTGGACACGGTGGCCGAGAACAAGAGCGTGCGGCGCTCTTCCGGGGCGGAGCCCAGGATGAACTCAAGATCCTCGCGGAAACCGAAATCGAGCATTTCGTCCGCTTCATCGAGCGCAATGGCGCGAATGTTGGACAGATCGAGCGCCTTGCGTTCGATATGGTCGCGCAGACGGCCCGGCGTGCCCACGACGATATGCGCGCCGCGTTCGAGCGCCCGGCGCTCGGTGCGCGGATCAAGGCCGCCCACGGCGCTGGCGAGTTTCGCGCCCGCTTCGGCATAGAGCCAGTCAAGCTCGCGCTGGACCTGAAGGGCCAGTTCGCGGGTCGGGGCGATGATCAGGGCGAGCGGCGCGCCGGCCTGGGGCAGGCGGTCTTCGCCCGCCAGCAGGGTGCCGGCCATGGCCATGCCGAACGCCACGGTCTTGCCCGAACCGGTCTGGGCGGAGACCAGCAGGTCCCGGCCATCGGCCTCATCGGTCAGCACGGCGTTCTGGACGTCAGTCAGGGTCTCATAGCCCTTCGCCTCCAGCGCCGTGACCAGCGCGGAGGGGATGGTGTTGGGGAAACTCATATGTACCTCGCAAAGGACGTCGCCTCACAATCCCTTGCTTGAGGCAGTCCCGAAAACCTTGTCGCGCGGAGATCCCCGGCGCGACTGAGCGGCGGCTGATAGCAGGCCTCGCACCGAAAAGATACGAAAAACCTGCATCAGCCCCGAAATGGCCTTGATTGAACCGCTCAGCCTTCCGCCAGCGCGGCGAGGCGCGCATAGACGCCTTCGCCCTGGCTCGCCAGTTCATCATGCGTGCCCTGTTCCACGACCCGACCCTTGTCGAAGACCAGGATGCGGTCCGCGTCGCGGATGGTGGACAGGCGGTGGGCGATGACGATGGCGGTCTTGCCGCGCGTCACATCCTCCATCGCCAGCTGGACATCGCGTTCGGTCTCGTTGTCGAGCGCGCTGGTCGCCTCGTCAAAGATCAGGATCGGGGCGTCCGCCAGCACGGCCCGCGCAATGGCGATCCGCTGGCGTTCGCCGCCCGACAGCTTCACCCCGCGCTCGCCCACCAGCGTGTCATAGCCCTTGGGCAAGCTCATGATGAAGTCATGGGCGCGGGCGCGGCGGGCCGCATCCTCGATCTCCTCAAGGGTCGCCTCAGGCCGGGCATAGGCGATGTTCTCCGCAATCGAGCGGTGAAACAGCGCCGGGTCCTGAGGCACGAGCGCGATGGAGCGCCGCAGGCTCGACTGGGTGACTGTGCGCACATCCTGTCCGTCTATGACGATGGCGCCGTCTTCGACGTCATAGAGACGCTGGACGAGCTTGACGAAGGTGGACTTGCCCGACCCGGTGGGACCGACCAGCGCCACTTTCTCACCCTGGGGAATGGTCAGGCTGAAGCCGTCATAGAGCGGCGTATCCTGACCGGCATAGGTGAAGCGCACATCCCTGAAGACGATCTCGCCCTCGACCGGGGTGAAGTCGGGCGCGCCGGGCAGATCCGCGATCTGGGCGTCGGTTATTGCGAAGGTGGCCAGGTCCTGGATCTCGTCGAGACCGCGCTGGACGTTCTGCACTTCCTCGCCGAAACGCCGCATATAGCCCGCCATCATCAGGAAGGCGGTGATGCCGAACACCACATCGCCCGCCGTCGCGCCGCCTTGCGTCCACAGCTGCAGCAACAGGCCCGCCAGCCCCGCCTGCAGCAGGATCACGGCGGTCATCTGGATCAGCCAGGCATTGGTGAACCGGTACCAGGTCTTTTTCGCCTGCGCCCGCCAGCCCCAGGCCAGCGCGTGGAAGCGGCTGTCCTCGCGCGCTTCCGCGCCAAAGCTTTTCACCGTGGCGACGCCGGAGATGACGTCCGCGATCGCGCCGCCCAGCTCTGAGTCCCGGGCGTTCGAGATCACGTTCTGGGGCCGGATGTAATAGGTCGACACCAGCACGGTCAGCACGATGAAGGTGAAGGTCACTGCGAGCGCGTAGATCCCCACCACCGGCCAGTGGATGAGCATGTAGACGCCGAGCGCGACCATCACGCCGATGGACGGGATCATGGAGAACCACAACGTGGCGGTGATCGTGTCATAGGCCCACATGCCGCGCGTGATCTTGCGCACGACGGCGCCGGCGAAGGCGTTGGCATGCCAGTCCGCGCTGAAGCGTTGCACCTTGGCGAAGGCTTCAGAGGTCATGTCCGCCATGTTGGCGCTCGAGAACGGAATCTCGCAGCGGACCATAATCTGCCGCGCGGCGTTCACCAGAATGGCGAGGCCCACGAACACGGCGAGCGCGGTCCAGTGACTCTGGCCGGTCGGGTCGGCGTTCGCCCCGCTGATCGTGTCGATCAGTCGACCCGCGGCCACGGGAATGAAAACGTCCGCCAAAGTGGCGAGCGCGGAAAAGCTCACCACCAGGCTGAACAGCCAGGGGCGCCGGCGCCATTGGCGGGCGACAAAACTCAGTACGGCGAAATTGGAGAGGACCCGCTCGCTTTGAGCGTCCTGGTCCTCGAAGTCTTCGAAATCGGTCATCTCGGTCCTGCATGCGTGCACTCATCCCTGGCCGGTAACCGGCGGCGGGCGAGGCGCGACCTTTGTTAGCTGCGGAAGAGGCGAGGGATTTAGCGATTGGGCCAAACGCGATTCGCGCTCAGGTCCGCGGTTGCTGCGACGCTCACCGCCCGGGTTTCACCAGGCCGCCGCGGCTATCAGGATCGTGGCACGGGTCCGAGAACTCCTTCTGGACAGAGGCTCTGTCAGGATGAGCGTGCTTACTCCATTCCGGCGCGAGGGGCCAGTGATGCCCGGGCAAATAGTGGCGTTTGAGTTCCAGTGTGTCTGATCGGGCACAGCCGTGGCGCTTGCACCTTTCACCGTCACCGACTAGCTCAAGCCCGTCACAAGACGGAGCACGACCATGACCGACGCCAGCGAGACGCTCGACGAGACCCAGTTCGAAGATCCCAAGGGCCGGGTGCTGATCATCGCCGGGTCGGACAGCTCGGGCGGCGCGGGCATTCAGGCCGATATCAAGACGGTGACGGCGCTGGGCGGATACGCCTCGACTGCGATCACCGCGGTGACGGTTCAGAACACCCAGGGCGTGACCGGCGTGCACCCGATCCCGGATGAGATCATTGCGGCCCAGATCGAGGCGGTGCTCTCTGATATCGGAGCCGACGCCATCAAGACCGGGATGCTGGCCAGCGTCAGCACCATTGAGACGGTGGTCAAAGCGCTGGATGAGGCGAAAACCGCCGGCCTGCCGCTGATCGTGGACCCGGTGATGGTCGCTGGCTCTGGCGACAAGCTGATCAGCGAGGACACGGCCGAGGCGATCCGCACCGAGCTGCTGCCCCGCGCCAGCCTGATCACGCCCAACGCGCCCGAAGCGGCGGTTCTGGCAGGCGGAACCATCGAGGATCTCGATGACCAGCGCGCCGCCGCAGACGAACTCCTGGAGATGGGCGCCAAGGCCGTGCTGATCAAAGGCGGGCATCTGGAAGGCTCTCAGATCATTGACCTTCTGGCGACCCGCAATGGCGTGCGCCTGTTCACCCGCCCGCGCATCCATACGCGTCATACCCATGGCACAGGCTGTACCCTGGCCAGCGGCATTGCCGCCCTGATGGCGCAAGGTCTGGGGCTGGATCGCGCGGTCGAGATGGCGGGCGATTACCTGTACGAAGCGATCCGCCGCGCGCCCAAATTCGGCAAGGGCAATGGCCCGGTCCAGCATGGCTGGACGGTCAATGCGTCCGAGTTCGCGCAGGCGCCGGTCCGGGGCGATCTGGACTAGGGCGCGACCCTGGGCTTGCGGCGGGCGACATAAACGCCGAGCAGGATGACGCCGAGCGCGATCATCGTGGTCAGCGTCATGGGCTCCCCGCGAGCGAGGCCGATCACCGTGGCGACCACGGGCACCATGTAGTTGATCAGGGCGATGAAGGACGCGCCGACTTTCCGCGCCACGCCCATATAGACAATGGTGGCGAGGGCGGTGGGCAAAAGGCCCAGGGCCAGCACCGCCATGATGGACGGCAGGCTGGGCGTGATGGCCGGGCCCGCCACGATGTCGTAAAGCGCCACCGGCAGGCTCAACAGCGCCGCGCAGATCATCGAGCCGGCTGCGATCACGCTGGGCGGGGTTTCAGGCGAGGCCTGATAGGTCACCGCGTTGGCGGCATAGCTCAGCGTGGCGATGAAGATCAGGAGCTGGGCCAGAAAGTCCGCCTCCAGCATGCCCTTGAGCGCCGCCGGCCCCATCAGGATCACAATGCCGGAAAAGCCGATGAGAAAGCCCGAGGCTTTCCTCAGGCTCAGTCGTTCATTGGGCAGGATGAAATGCGCGGCCGCGATCACCGTCAGCGGCATCATACCCATCAGGATGCCGGCGATCCCCGACGGTACCGTCTTCTGCCCGATGGCGATCAGGGTGAAGGGCAGGGCGTTCCCCAGAAACCCAAGGGCGAGGAACCACAGCCAACGCACATCCTTGAGGGGCGGGAAGCGGCGACGACGATAAAAGGCCCAGCCGGTCAGGATGACCGCGGCGAGGCTCAATCGCCCCAGCACGATGATGGAGGGCGGCAGGGTGTCGACCGCGACCGCGATGAAGGCGAACGCGCTGCCCCAGACGAGCGCCAGCAGGCCGAGCGCGCCCCAGCCCTTCGGTCCTGGAGAGTCCGGCGTCATCCCAGTATGGCCTTCAACGCCGTCACGAGACGGTCCACGTCATCGGCCGTATTGTAAATATGGGCGCTGATCCGCAGGCGCGGCCCGCGCTGGGAGGCGTGGACGTCATGCTCGCGCAAGGGCGCGGCCAGATCAGCGGGCGCCCCGTCTGGCAGGCTGAGCGACAGATAATGCGGCGCCTGTTCGGGAATGTCGGCGCACAGGCCCAATGGGGCGACCGCCTCCTTGATGAGCGTGCTGGTCGCGGCGCATTGCCGCGCGATTTCATCAACCCCGATACCGTTGAGAAGGTTGAGGCTTTCCAGCGCGGCGGGCAGCAGCTGGTGATTGGAGCGTTCACCCATGTCAAAGCGGCGCGCGCCAACGTCGTAGGTGTCGCGATAATCGATCAGACGCGAGAAATCCTGGGAGTCGCTGCGGTTGATCCAGTTCTCTTCCAGCGGAACCCCGTCCTGATGGCGGGGCGCCGCATAGAGATAGCCGGTGGCGTAGGGGCCGAGCATCCATTTATAGGCGGCGGCGACCACGAAATCGGGGTCGATGGTCTTGACGTCAAAGGGCATGACGCCGAGCGACTGGGTCAGGTCGAGCACAAGAGCGGCGCCCTGCGCCCTGGCGGCCTTCGAGACGGCTTCAAGATCCACACGTCCGCCATCAATCCAGTGCAATGCCCCGCAGGCGACCAAAGCCGTGCGTACGCCAATCGCGTCGAGCAAGGCGTTGGTCCAGGTCTGTTCGGTCTCACGCTTGACGGTCCTGATTTGCGCGCCGGTCTCTTTGGCCAGCGCCCGCCAGGTGTAGACATTGGAGGGGAATTGCCCGTCCAGGATGACGATTTCATCGCCCGGCTTCAGCGACAGATTGCGCGCCGCCGTCGCCAGCCCGTATGAGGCGGCGGGCACAATCGCAATGTCGTCGGGTTTCGCACCGAACAGCTTCGCCGCTTGCGCACGCACGCTCTCTGGCAGATCGAAAAAGGTCTGCGTGGTGGTGTGGCCCCAGGGGCGCAGCTTGTCGCGATAGGCGGCGTGACCGGCCTCTGCGGCCTTGATCGGCAAGGGTCCGACCTGGGCGGCGTTGAAATAGGCGGTGTCGGGAGGCAGGTCGAACAGGGCGCGATAATCGGTCATGGCTTTTGCGCTACGCTCCGGAGGTTTGAGGGTCAAGGGAGGATTTTCCAACCTTTGCGCAATTGACCGCACATGCAGCACGGCCTACCCGTGAGCTTTCTTGTCATAAAGCTGAGGTCATCGTGTCATGACGGTTCTCAAACCCACCAACCGCCCCAATGACGCCCGTTTCTCCTGCGGGCCCACCAAGAAGCGTCCGGGTTGGGAACTCTCTGCATTGGCCGCCGCGCCGCTGGGCCGCACCCACCGCGGCGGAACGCCGAAAGCGCGTCTGGCCGAAGCCATCGAGCGCACGGCGGCGATCCTCGAAATTCCCGACGACTACAAGGTGATCATCACCCCGGCCTCCGATACGGGCGCCATGGAAGGAGCGATGTGGTCCATGCTGGGCGCGCGCGGCGTGGATGTGCTGGCGTGTGATGAGTTTGGCGGTCGCTGGCTGATCGATGCGCGCGACGAGCTTAAGCCCGAAGGTCTGACCATTCACCACGCCCCGTACGGCGTTGCGCCGGACTATTCCAAGGTCGACTTCAAGAACGATGTCGTCTTCACCTGGAACGCCACGGCGGCGGGCGTGCGCGTGACCGATGGCGACTGGATCAAGGATGATCGCGAGGGCCTGACCATCTGTGACGCGACGTCAGCCGCGTTCGCGATGGAGCTGCCCTGGTCCAAGCTCGATGTGACCACCTTCAGCTGGCAGAAATGCATGGGCGGGGAAGCCCAGCACGGCATCGCCATTCTCAGCCCGCGTGCGCGTCAGCGCCTGCGCGAGTATCGCCCCAGCTGGCCCGTGCCGCGCATCCTGCAACTGTTTGAAGCGGGCGACGAGACCGCCAAGATCTATGAAGGCTCCACCATCAACACCCCCTCGCTTCTGTGCACCGAGGATTATCTCGATGCGCTCAAATGGGCGGCGAAAGAGGGCGGGGTTTCGGCGCTGATCGATCGCACCCAGGCCAATTTCGATGCGCTGGCGGACTGGGTCGAGAAGACCGACTGGATCGACTTCCTGGCGAAAGAACCCGCCACCCGATCGCAAACCTCGGTGACGCTGAAGTTTTCCGGCAAGGAGCTCGAGGGCAAGTCCGAGGAAGAGCGCTGGGCCGTCTCGCGTCGCATGGGCGTCTTGCTCGATCGCGAGGAAGCGGCGTTTGACGTCATTCCCCACCCCAAGGCCCCGGCCGGACTGCGCATCTGGTGCGGACCGACCATTGATGCGGACGATGTGGTCGCCCTCGGGCCGTGGTTGGACTGGGCCTATCACGAAGCCCTCGCCAACCCGGCGGACTAGGCGTCCACAGGGCTTTGCCAGCGCGCTTCTTGCCCCATGGCTGAGAAGCGCGTAAGCCACCCCCGGTTTTTCCGCGATACGGAGTATGCGCGATGTCCAATGTTGTGGTTGTCGGCGCCCAGTGGGGCGATGAGGGCAAGGGCAAGATTGTCGACTGGCTGTCTCATCGCGCCGACGTGGTCGTGCGCTTTCAGGGCGGTCACAATGCCGGTCACACGCTGGTCGTGGATGGGGTGACCTACAAGCTGTCGCTGATGCCGTCCGGCGTCGTACAGAAGAAGCTGTCCCTGATCGGCAATGGCGTGGTCGTCGATCCCTGGGCCTTCATCTCAGAGATCGAGAAAGTGCGCGAGCAAGGCGTGGACATCAGCCCCAAGCTCGTGCGCGTGGCGGAAACCGCGACCCTGATCCTGCCGGTCCACCGCGAACTCGACGCCATGCGCGAGAACCGCGATGACGGCATGAAGATCGGCACCACCCGTCGCGGCATCGGTCCGGCCTATGAAGACAAGGTGGGCCGCCGCTCGGTCCGCGTGATCGACCTTGCGGACGAAAAGCAACTGCGTCGCCGGGTGACCGAACTGCTGCATCACCACAACGCCCTGCGTCGCGGCATGGGCGTGGAAGAAGCCGATCCGGACGCGCTGGTTGCTGAATTGCTCGAGATCGCGCCGAAGATCCTGCCCTTCGCCGATCCGGTCTGGCGCACGCTCGACAAGGCGATGTCGGACGACAAGAAGATCCTGTTCGAAGGCGCGCAGGGCGCGTTCCTCGACGTGGATCACGGTACCTACCCCTTCGTGACCAGCTCCAACACCGTCGCGGGTCAGGCCGCCGCCGGTTCGGGCGTCGGTCCGGGCAAGGTCGGTTATGTGCTGGGCATTGTGAAAGCCTACACCACCCGCGTGGGCGAGGGCCCGTTCCCCACCGAGCTGACCGATGATATCGGACAGAAGATCGGTGAGCGCGGGCGTGAATTCGGCACCGTCACCTCCCGCCAGCGCCGCTGCGGCTGGTTTGACGCCGTGCTGGTGCGCCAGTCGTGCAAGATCAACGGCATCAATGGCGTGGCGCTGACCAAGCTCGATGTGCTCGACGGTTTTGACGAGCTGAAGGTCTGCATCGGCTACAAGTTCAATGGCGAGATGTATGACCGTCTGCCTGCAGGCACGGGCGCCCAGGCGGGCGTCGAGCCGGTCTATGAAACCTTTGAAGGCTGGTCAGGCTCCACGGCAGGGGCCCGCTCCTGGGCGGATCTGCCCGCGCAAGCGGTCAAGTATGTGCGCCGCATCGAGGAGCTGATCGAAACGCCGGTGGCGCTCCTGTCCACCAGCCCGGAACGTGACGACACCATCCTGATGCAGGATCCCTTCAAGGGCTGATCCTCGGACAGGCATGATCGGACAAAGGGCGGCTCTCGGGCCGCCCTTTTTGTTGTCCGCGTCGTGACCCAAGCCTGAGAAGACTTTGGAACGCCATCGGCCAGCGGACGTTGAGTCAGGACAACGCCGAACATCGAACCCCGTGACCGTCCCCCCGTCGTCGCCGTTCGTTGTTCAGAACCGCAATCGAGGAGATGACCGATGGACAGCCTTAAAGATCTTTATATCGACCAGCTGCAGGACCTTTACAGCGCTGACAAGCAAGCGCTTTCGGTTTCCAAGGACCTCGCCAAAGCCGCGTCCAACTCCAACCTCAAGGAGGCGCTGGAGCGCAATGTCGTCGGCATCAGCAAGGGCATGGAGAAGGTCAAGACCCTGATCCAGGATCACGGCGCCGACCCGAAGGGCGAGCATTGCAAGGGCATGGAAGGTCTGGTCACCGAAGCCCGCGCTCACGCGCTTGAAGCCGATATCAGCGACAAGGATGTGCGAGACGCATCCATCATCGCGCAGACCCAGCGCATGACCCATTACGCGCTGGCCGGCTACGGCGTGGTTCGCGCGTTCGCCCAGCGTCAGGGGCTGAAATCAGACGTCGAAGTTCTGCAGGATTGCCTGGATGAGACCTATGGCGGCGATCGCGAGCTCACGCGCATTGCCGAGACTCAGGTAAACGCCGCTGCGGCCTAGGTCGCGCGACGCTCATCCCTCATACGTGAATGGAGGTCCTGATGGGACACCAGACCGCACAATCATTGAACAATATCATTCCCATCCTCATCGATAGCCGTCGCGGCTACGAGATGGCTGCGGACCTGTGTGATGACGATTATGTGCACAAGGCGAAATTCCTCAAGAAGATCGCCGAGCGCGCCGCCATCACCGCCGAGTTTCAGGCGCATGTCCGTCTTCAGGGTGAAGAGCCCAAGGAGAAGGGCGGCCCTCTGGGTAAGCTGCATCGCATGCTCACCGGCATGAGCAAGAATTTCGGCAGCGAGGAGAAGACCGCGCTCAAGGCCATTGATGATGGCGAGGCGTTCCTCCAGCAGGCCTGTGAGACCGAGCTGGAGAAAGACGATGTGGACTCTGTCGGCCGCAACCTGCTCAAGCAGGCGCTGAGCTCGGCCAAGAGCGGCGAATCCTATGCCGAGGCCGAGGCCGAGGCTGAAGCCGAAAGCTGAGATGACATCTGACACCCTGCATCTGACATGACTGTCACTTGCATCGTGACTAGGGCCGGCGATCCTTCGCCGGCCTTTTGTTATGGAGCGAATGTGACCGAGAGCGCTGACCCTGCCGCGACCCCTGCCGTTTTCGCGAAGACGCCGAAGCGACGCAGTCTTCACCAGGGAGAGCTGGGAGAGCTGGTGCTGAGCTTCTATCCGGCGGGTCATCACATGGCCGAACACGCCCATGATGTGGACCAGCGTTCGATCATCCTGTCCGGCGCGCTGGCGGAGGATACGCCCTCTAACGCGGCAACGCCGGGCATGAGCCATATCGGTTTCAAGGCCGCAGGCGTGCGCCATGAGAACCGTTACAGCGCCCAGGGCGCCCTGATCCTGGCGCTGAACTCGGCGCCTGACCGGGATGTCGGGCCGGGCTGGGGATGGGCGCCCAGCCCCTGGGCGTCTCAGATCGGCGCCGTGCTGTCGGCGGCTCGGAGCCGGGGCGCGTTTTCAGAGGATGCGTTGACGGACCTGCTCGCGCTGATGTCTGGCGCGGAACAGGCGTCCGAACGCCCCGCGCCAGGCTGGCTGATCCGGGTTCGCGAGGCCGTGAGAGCGGATCCGGATGGTGTTGATCTGCAAGTTCTGGCGAATGAGGCCGGCGTTCACCGGGTGCACCTGTCGCGCGCCTATAGCCGCCATTTCAACGCTCCGATCAGCGTTGAACGCCGTCGCGTCCGCATGGGGCGGGCGGTGCAGGCGCTGCTGGAAGATAAGGCGTCGCCCGCCCACGCCGCCTTCGAGGCGGGGTTTGCCGATCAACCGCATTTCGCGCGGACCCTGAGGGCCGAGACAGGCCTGACCCCGCGCGGACTGGTCAGGGCCTTTACGGATGAGAGGCGCCCGGCTGAAGAGGTTACAAGCGTTCAAGACCGGACCGCGGCGCCCGCCTATCGTGCAGCCTCATGATGAAGACTGTTCTGGAGACTGATATGCGAACCTTGGCTCTGACCGTGTGTGCAGCCGTATCTGGAGTGTGCGCCGCCACGGCTTCGACCGCGGCGCAAACCCCGCAGGACGCGGCGGTGCGGATGGAGGCGTTCCTGGGCGGGTTTCCGGATCTGGGACCGGGTTACGCGGTCGTTGCGGTGACCGCCGATGAGGTCCTGATCCGTCATGTGGAAGGTGTCCGGCGGGTTGGAACCGACGCGCCGCTCACGGCGCAGACGCCGGTCTATATCGCATCCCAGACCAAGGCCTACATGGGTGTGCTGGCGGCGCGACTGGATGCGGAGGGCGTGCTCAGCCTTGACTCCACGCTGTCTGATCACTGGCCGGATGTGCGCTTTCCCGACGGGATTGATCCGGCGGCCTGGACCTTGCGGGACCTTCTGAGTCATCAGGTCCCGGTCGAGGCCGATCTGATCACGATGCTCGAGGCCTACGTCACCCGTGTGGATCCTGCTGATTATCCGATGCTGATCGAGGCCGTCATGACGGCCCGCAAACCCGGCTTTGACTACAGCAATCTGGGCTACAACCTGTATGGCGCGATCCTCGAGACCGTGACCGGGCGGACCTGGCAGGACTGGCTGGACGAGGACGTCTTCACGCCGCTGGGGCTCGCGCATACCAGCGCCCGCACTTCTGATTTCAGCCTGGATGAGCAAAGCTGGAACCATATCTGGACCGGGCCGGAGGACGGGTGGTTCGAGGTGCAGCCCAAGACGGATGGCCAGATGCAGTCCGCGGGCGGGATCACCACCGCCCCCGATGACATGATCGTCTGGCTGCAGATGAACTTGCGCGGCGAGGGGCCTTC
The DNA here is from genome assembly GCF_000152745.1 of Oceanicaulis sp. HTCC2633. Classification (GTDB taxonomy): domain Bacteria; phylum Pseudomonadota; class Alphaproteobacteria; order Caulobacterales; family Maricaulaceae; genus Oceanicaulis. The sequence continues at coordinate 1,507,193 of NZ_CH672428.1, read as the reverse complement.
GGGCAGCGGTCTGACCGCCGCCGTCCTCAACGAGGCCCATGCCATCGCCGCCGAGGTCAGCCGGGACGCGCGCAACGCCTATGAGCTGCCCTGTTACGGCTATGCGCTGGGCTGGAATGTCTGCGACTTTGAAGGGCATACGCTCTACGCCCATGGCGGCGGCTATACCGGCGCGCGCACCATGATGGCGTTCTCGCCCGATCTGGGCGTGGGGATCGGGGTGTTCTCCAACTCCGACAACATGACCGGCTGGCTGACCAGCCGCACCATGATCCAGTTCCTCCAGTTCGTGATTGACCACGAGGACGCCGACATGTGGATGGCCGAGCGCCAGCGGCAATATCCAGAGCGCGTCGCGCGCCTCCTGGAGGCCCGCCTGGAGAGCGTTGAGGCGCATCGCGCCAATGCCGCTTTCGGCGATTGGAGCTGGGCCCCGGATGATGCGGCGCTGTCCGAGTATGCGGGCGTCTATGAAAACCCGGTGATGTACGCCCCGGTGACGGTCCGGATCATGGAGGGGCGTCTGCACGCGGCGTGGGGAGATTACGCCTTTACGGGTGCGCCGGCCCGTGAAGACGTGTTCGGACTGCAGCAGCATCCGCTGGATGATCTGCTGCCGCTGGAATTCGAGCGCAATGGCGCGGGCGAGATCATCGCGCTGACTTATGAGGAAACGCGCTTCGAACGCCGCTAATCGCGAATGTCTTTATGCGCCGCGGCGTCCCGGCCTTGCTCCTCTCCCCGTTCGGGGACTAGCCTTCATCGTCCTAGATAAGAACAGGGGAGAGGGCGATGAAGGCTTGGCTCGCGGGCGCTGCGGCGCTGGCGCTCACAGGATGCGTGAGCGTGGATTATTCCGAAGAGGCGGGGTACGCCCCTTTTGCTGAGGAGGGCCGTGACGCTCTGCGCGGCGCGGAGGCGCTGGGCGCCACCGATCGGTCGCTGCACGACCGGGTTCTGACCATGGACACCCATGTGGACATCGGGCAGGGCTACGCCACGGCGGCGCTCGATCCGGGCGGCTTCACCCGCGCTCAGGTCGACCTTCCGAAGATGCGCGATGGCGGGCTCGATGCCGCCTTCTTCATCGTCTATGTCGGCCAGGGCACGATCAGCCCGATCGGGTATGAGGACGCTGCGGGGCAGGCCGAGGAGAAATACCAGGCCATCATGCGGATGATCCGCGGCTATCCCGATCAGATCGCCCTGGCGACCACCGCGGACGAGGTCGAGGCGATCCATGAGTCCGGTCGCCTTGTCGCGCTCATCGGCATGGAGAATTCCTGGCCGCTGGGCGAGGATCTGTCCAATGTGGCGATGTGGGCGGAGCGCGGCGTGCGCTATGTCTCCATCACCCATTTCGGCAACAACCAGTTCGGCGGCAGCTCCAACCCCAATCTCGCCCAGGGTGACCCTGCCGAGGATCCGGGGCTGACCGAGCTGGGACTGGGTCTTGTGCGTGAGCTGAACGACCATGGCGTCATGGTCGACGTTTCGCATGTCGGCAAGCGCACCATGCTCGAAGCGATTGCGTTGAGCCGGGCGCCGGTGCTCGCCAGCCATTCGGGCGCGCGCGGCGTTTATGATCATCCGCGCAATCTCGATGACGAGCAATTACGCGCCATTCGCGACAATGGGGGCGTCGCCCAGATGGTCGCCTTCCGTCGGTATATCGGCGAGGTGGATCCCGAGCTGGCCGAGGCCGAGCGCGCCCTCGCCGAGGAAATGGGCTTCACCAGCCGACAGGCTTTCGCCCAGGCGAGCGACAGTGAACGCGACGCGTATCAGGCGCGTTTGAGAGCGCTGCGGGCGTCGATGAACGACATTACGATCTCCACCCTTGCGGACCATATCGATCACGCCGTTCAGGTGGCCGGCATCGATCATGTGGGTATCGCATCCGACTTTGACGGAGGCGGAGGCGTTGGCGGCTGGGATGACGCCAGCACCACGCCGGCGGTGACGGCGGAGCTGATCCGTCGCGGCTATTCCGAAAGCGATATCGCCAAGATCTGGGGCGGCAATCTGCTTCGGGTCATGCGCGAAGTGGAAGCGGCGGCGCGATAGTCCGCTGGAGTGACGTTCGGTCTTCAACGCCGGCGCCGGAAGGCGTCGGCGTTGTCGTGTCTGGATGTGTTCAGGGTGCGGGTTCAGGGCTGCGCGACTGAGCGCTGACCCTTTGCAACCTCTGAACCGTGCGCAGGCTGATCCCGCACAAATGGGCGACCTCGGCCGTCGAGGCGCCGGCGCTGAGCGCCTCGACGGCGATAAATCGTCGAATGTTTTCGATAAATCCTGACTTTGACTGGATCTCCACATATCCGGTCTGACCGGCGTTGTTCATGACGACCGAGGTGAAACGCGCAGATCCGGGAATGTCTTCAAGGATCTTCTGCGTACTGATCCGGCGCGAAGCGTGCCGATCAAGATAGGCCAGGCCGCGGGCGACGCCACATTGAAAAAACAACTCTACGGTGAACCAGTTCAGGTGCGGGCAAAGCGCGTCAAAATGCGTCTCGATGAACTGGATCAGGGTGGGGTCCTGAGTCGCGCTCAATCGGGGCGCTATCAATGTGTATGGTTTATCAGTGGTTTCTATTGGATTGGCCAAGGTGTCGCCCTGGCTGTCTGGAAGGCAGTAAGAAGTCACCCTGTCTCTCCTCTGGGCTTGAAGCTCTCCGCGAGAGTGCGGTTCCATCTTTGTTCGGCTTCAATTTAAGCGCGAAGTCAATCTGCAACGCAAGGGACATTGTCGCCATGGCGACTCTCGTGCTGGTTGTTTTTAGTTAACTGGTACCCAGGAGGCGAAACATGGCGACGAACGAAGAGGTCAACGGGAAAATCACCGATGCGGTGTCGCAAACCGCGGTCGGCGTGTTGGCCGAAGCGCCAGCTGTCGCGATTGGCGCGCTGTATCAGAGTCTGGCGAACGCCAATGGCCTGGCGCTGTCGAACTCGGTCTCCAACCAGCAGAACCTCAATCAGCTCAATCCGTCGATCGTCGCTCAGGCGATCGCCAAGATTAACGGCGGCTAGGCCCGGAGACGCATGACATGGCCAGACAACCCACTCCCCGAACGCCGCGGTCCCGGTTGAAGGCGGACAAACCCGGTCCCTCAGCGGCTCAGGCGGCTGAAGACGCCGCCCTGAAGGACGCTGCCCGCGATGGCCAGACGCTCGCGGACGATGCGGTCTCCGCCGAAAGGGACGCTCTGGAGAGCGCTAGTCTGCCAACCGCCACAACCGATATTCAGAAGGCGGCGAGCTTCAATCAGGCGCAGCTCACGGCGCAGACGGGCGAAGTGCTGGGCGCACTGGAAAGCCCGCTCGCCGATCAGGCGGCGGTCATGATGCTCGAGGATCTGCGCGGCTACATGCAGGGCTCCGAGCAACTGGTGCTCGCCGCTTCCGGTCAGGCCATGGCGCTGCTGCTCGATCCGGCCACGCAGGACACCGGCAAGAAGGCGCTGCAGGAGCTGGCGACCTGGCAAAGCTCGCTGATCACCTTCTCAGGCTCGGTGACCAGCACCGCCAGCACCATCAAGACCGACTTTTCGGGATGAGACGCGCCCCGCCCCGTCGCAGGACGCCCGCGCGCGGCCTCGCCCAGAACCGATCCAACCCATCCGGAAAGGGAACCCCCATGTCGTGCACTGCCCAGAATTCGCTGACCACCTCGGGGTCGACCTTCGCCAAGCCGGTGTTTGCGCCGGGGCTGAAGACGATCGCTGAGGCCTCATCGCTGGCCTATGTCCAGGCCGTGGGGGAGAGCTATACCGCGCAGGGCGCGCCGCGCCTTCACTATGGAGCGAGGACGGCCGAGAGCGATGGCAATGGCGTGGTTCAGATCACGCTGGCCGGCTGCCAGATGAGTCCGCTGATGCGGCCGGTCTTCGTCCCGGATCTGTCAAGCTATGCCAGCCTTCTGATTGAAGGCGGCGCCAATGAGCGCGGCCTGGTGCTGATCAGCTGCGCCCAGACCGCAACAGCGGGGCAGGTGACCCTGATCCTGACGATCGCCCCCTACGCCACGGTGAGCGACATCTCCCAGGGGGATCACAACGGCATCCTGCAGATCATGCCGCCGACGCAGGACATCCTGTCCACGACGATGACGCTGCAGGCCAATGTGCTCGGCGATTATGAGTACACGACCCAGTCCAGCACGGTGGCGTTCAGCACATTATCCAACTCGGAAATCGCGGACCTGATGCAGCGGCTTGAAGGCGAGACTTCGGATCTTGTGGCGGCGATCGCGGCGAACCTGATGGTCGCCGCTCCGACCCGGCTTTCGGTCGGGGAGGCGTTGCGGGTGACCGAACTGGGCAAGACCTGGATCATCGGCGGGCTTCAGATTGTCGGGGCGCTGGCCACTCTGGGGGGCGGGATCCTCGGGGCCAAAGGCCTGCACGATAACAATAACGCCATGAAGTACTGGGGCATCGGACTGTCCACGCTGGGCGGTTTGTGCCGCGGCGCCGCAGGCATGGTCGGCGCCTTCCTGGAACCGGAAGACGCCTAGCGCCGGTGTGCGGCCAGGCAGGAGGCAGACATGACCCTTGAAGACAGGATCGCCCGGGAAGTCGCCCGCCAGATCGCCCCGCTCAACGAGGTGCTGAACCAGATCTGGGCGCAGATGCAGGCGGAGGCGGACGTGCCCAGTCCTCCGATCCCGGACCCGCCCATACCCGACCCGTCGATCCCGGATCCCTCCATTCCGCAAACGCCCATACCGGACACGCCGATCGACCTGCCGCCCATTCCCGGTCTGGGGGCGCAGTCGGGGCCGGGCGGAGCAAGGCCGTCAACGTCTCAGAACGAGGCGGAGATCCGCCAGCAGCTCGAACGGGCGACCCAGGCCCGCCAGCAGGAGCAGTCCGCCGCCATCGCCCGTCGCACCGCGATGATCCAGGCCCGCATCGCCCGGAAACTGAACGCCTTCCAACGCTAAAGGAGACCCACCATGAGTGACGACAAGCAGATTACCCTGACCATCGACGAGCTGTCGGTTGTCAGCAATGAGAACATCGCCACCAACGCCAGCGCCAGCTCTCTGGCCAAGCTGTTTGAAGGCAATGTCCAGTCCCAGCTTCTCAACAACCAGACCGCAGCGGCCACCACGGCGACCTGCGTCGCCTACATCCTGACGCTGGGCCGCAGCGCGGAAAGCATCTGGAATCCGATCGGCGGCCCGTCGGTCAACGTCCAGCAGGACTGATCCCAAGTTTCTGAAGGCGTCAGCGCCCCAGAAAACCCGGCGGATCCGGCTCACAGGGCCTCGGGTCTGCCCTTCACCACGAAAACCAATGAGGACAGAACATGACGACGCAAGCTAACGAGCAAGTGAATTCCCAGGTCACCGACGCCGTGACCCAGTCCAACGTCAAGGTGGTCGGCGAAGCCCCGGCCATGGCCATGGGCAACGTCTATCAGGCGCTGGCGCACTCGCACGGCCTGATGTTCGAGAACGCGGTGAACGCACAGTCGCACGCCTTCACCAATGCGCAGGCCGCCTCCACCCAGGGCGTGATGCAGATCTATTCTGTGGACACCATCTCCGACGCCATCGCCGTCGCCCGGATGATCTCGGCCAACTTCTCGTCCACCTAAGACGTGAAAAAGCCGACGAGATTGCTCCCGTCGGCCTGGCTTTGGACTTCAGACCCGCTCCGGCCCCCCGGGCGGGTCTTTTTTATCTGCGCTGAATATAGCCGAGCCCGCTCCCATTGCCCAGCCCCGCCTGAACGCAAGCCCTTGCCAAGCGCGCCGGTCGTCTTCAGTGTGGCGTCAGTTCCAAGGGGTGTCCCGTGCGGTGGTCGTACGGGGCTGAGACGTCACCCTCAGGACCGGATCCGGGTCATGCCGGCGGCGGGATGGAGCAGCGCGATGACGCTCGAAGAGTATAACCAATTCTGTTCGTCTCTTCCCCATGCGGCCCATGTGGTCCAATGGGGCGGCGCCCATGTCTGGAAAGTGGGCGGGCTTGAGGCCGGCAAGGTCTTCGCCATAGGCGGATGGCCGGACAAGGATAGCGACGAGCCCGCGCTCGCCATCACCTTCAAATGCTCCGAGATCGTCTATGAAGTGCTGCGCGACGCCGAAGGCTGTCGCCCCGCGCCCTATCTCGCCAGTCGCGGGATGACCTGGATCCAGCGTCTGACCGACGCCGCCGTCTCCGATGCGGAACTCTCCGACCATTTGCGCGCTTCGCATGCCCTTGCCGCGCAAGGGCTGACGAAGAAGCGACGCACCGAACTTGGCTTGCTGGATCTCTAGCAGCCCGACCTCGCTCACCTCTCACTGAAAGCTCGCGCCATGAACAAGCCCACCAACCAGGCCGAATTTCCGACCCCGACCGTGACCACCGGCCCGCTGGCCGGCTCAAAGCGCGTCTATTCCTCGCCCAAGGCGGCGCCGCATCTGAAGGTGCCCCATCGCGAGATCGAGCTTCATCCCACCGCGATGGAGCCGCCGGTGCGCGTTTATGACTGTTCGGGCCCCTATACTGATCCGAACCAGTCCATCGACGTCGAGAAGGGCCTGCCGCGCACCCGCATCCAATGGGTGAAGGCCCGCGGCGGTGTGGAAGAGTATGAGGGCCGCGAGCCGAGCCCGCTCGATAATGGCGGCGCGACGGGCAAGTATCTGGCGCGCGAGTTTCCGGTGCGTCACCGCCCGCTGCGTGCTGTCGGCTCAGCGCCCGTGACCCAGTATGAGTTCGCGAAAGCGGGCATCATCACCGACGAGATGATCTACGCCGCCGAGCGCGAAAACCTTGGCCGCGCGCAGGCGCTGCACGACGCCCATATCCGCCATGCGGACGGGGAGAGCTTTGGCGCGTCGGTGCCCGAATTTGTGACGCCGGAGTTTGTGCGCGACGAGATCGCGCGCGGCCGCGCCATCATCCCCGCCAATATCAACCATGGCGAGCTGGAACCCATGGTGATCGGGCGGAATTTCCTCGTGAAGATCAACGCCAATATCGGCAATTCCGCCGTCGCCTCATCGGTTGAGGAAGAGGTGGACAAGATGGTCTGGGCCATCCGCTGGGGCGGGGACACGGTGATGGACCTCTCCACCGGCAAGAACATCCACAACACCCGCGAATGGATATTGCGCAACTCGCCCGTGCCTATCGGCACCGTGCCGATCTATCAGGCGCTCGAAAAAGTCGGCGGCGTCGCCGAGGACCTGACCTTTGACATTTTCGCCGACACGCTGATCGAACAGGCCGAGCAAGGGGTGGACTATTTCACCATCCATGCCGGGGTGCGCCTCGCCTATGTGCCGCTGACGGCGGACCGGGTGACGGGCATTGTCTCTCGCGGCGGCTCGATCATGGCCAAATGGTGCCTCGCCCACCACAAGGAGAGCTTCCTCTACGAGCGCTTTGACGAGATTTGCGACATCATGCGCGCCTATGATGTCGCCTTCTCACTGGGCGACGGCCTGCGCCCCGGCTCCATCGCCGACGCCAATGACCGCGCCCAGTTCGCCGAGCTCGAAACCCTGGGCGAGCTGACCCAAGTGGCCTGGAAGAAGGGTTGTCAGGTCATGATCGAAGGGCCGGGCCATGTGCCCATGCACAAGATCAAGGCCAATATGGACAAGCAGCTCGAAACCTGTGGCGAGGCGCCCTTCTACACGCTTGGCCCGCTCACCACCGACATTGCGCCGGGCTATGACCACATCACCTCCGGCATCGGCGCCGCGATGATCGGCTGGTTCGGCTGCGCCATGCTTTGCTATGTGACGCCGAAAGAGCATCTGGGCCTGCCCGACCGCGACGACGTGAAGACCGGCGTCATCACCTACAAGATCGCCGCCCACGCCGCCGACCTCGCCAAGGGCCATCCGGCGGCCAAGTTGCGCGATGACGCGCTATCCCGCGCCCGGTTCGAGTTCCGCTGGGAAGACCAGTTCAACCTGTCGCTCGACCCCGACACCGCCCGCGATTTCCACGATCAGACCCTGCCGAAAGAGGCCCACAAGGTCGCCCATTTCTGCTCCATGTGCGGGCCGAAATTCTGTTCGATGAAGATCACCCAGGAAATCCGCGACGAATTCGGCACGGCCCGTTCCCCCAACACCACCCTCGGCATGGACGAGGTCGAAGAGGCGATGGCCGAGAAAGCCGAGGAGTTCAAGGCGAAGGGGTCGGAGATCTACCTCAACGACAAAGGCGAGAAGCGCGAGCCGATTGATTAGGGGGCTGGCGTTTGTTGGAAGGGAAAAGGCCGGGCAGATGCCCGGCCTTTTTTGTGAGCTCTTTGCATTGCACGCGCCAAAGCCTCGACGCGAGCGCATATCCATGGCGTCAGGTTGTCCCGCCTTCGCTAGGTGTCACTGTCGCCAGTCTGCATGAGTTGCATGGCGGCGAAGGGGACAAGAAGGCCGCCGCCGACCAGGGCGACAAAGCCGATCAGTTCGGGATCCCAGCCCAAGAAGGCGACCATCAGGCCCAGCCAGGTCAGCACGCCCACATAGATCGCGGACCAGAGCAGGACCCGTTTGCGCGGGGCGGTCAGCACAAGGGGAGTAGATGAGGCGGATGAAGAGGTTTCGGTCATGTGAGAGGCCTCCCGGGGCGCTTGGATGATGTCGCGCATCTGGGCGGAGGACAGGTCAAAACTGGCGGCCAGGGCCCCGACGGTCTCAAGGCTGGGCGTATCCCCGCGTTCGGCGCGCTGGATGGTGCGTTCACTCAACCCGCTGATCGCAGCGAGTTGTTCCTGTGACCAGCCCTTGTCCAGGCGCAGCGCGCGCAGGCCGTGAGTGTGATTCATCGTCGGCAGTCCTGTCTGTTCTCGCCCAAAGGCCTGGATGACCTAGCGTTTCGGCGCCCTGTCGCCCACGACAGGAAGGCGACAGCAGGATGCCAAGGCCGGGCTGCAGGCACAAGGCGGGCCCCCATTCACGCCCCCTTCATCCCTCATCGCGCAGGCTCTGCGAAACTGGCAAAGGGGGGCAGCCATGAGAGTAATCCTGAAAGCCGCAGCGGTCGGTCTGGCGCTGGGCATTCTCACTTTCGGGGCGAGCGCCAGCGCGCTGGCGGCTGACCCGGAAGGGCGGTTTCGCATTTCAGCGGAAATGGATGGCTATCTGACTATCCATTCCGATGGCTCGATGGATCTGGATGCGGCGCTTGCCAGCGAAATTTTCGGGATCAGCTGGCCGCCCTCGGGCGTGGGCTGGGGCAACTGGGTGCGCACGGGCGAGGGGGAGATAACCTTCACCTATACCGGCGATCAGGGCGAGCTGACTTATATTTGCGGCGACTGGCCGGGCTATGCAGTGGGCGAGTCCCTGGATGCGGGCGAGCTGTGCTGGCTGGGCCATGGCGCGGGCGAGGGGCTGGAGCTCGATTCCGCCACACGAGTGGAGTAGGCCAGCGGCTAGGCCACCTGTTCGGTCTGGCGCACCTTCTCGCCCATAATGCCGTTGGCGCGGATGGCGCGCTGGCATTCAAAGCTGCCCGCCCGGAAGGCGCGGCAGGCTTCGGGACGCTCCTCATAGACCGCGCAGATGGCCTGGCCGGTCTCGAGTTTGAGATGGGTGCAATGCCCGCAGGAAAAATCCACAAAGCTGCGCTCGCCCTCCTGAAACAGGCTTTCAGGCGGCAGCTTGCGGTCCCGATCTTCGGGCAGCAGGACCAGATAACGCGGATGCTTGCTGAAACAGCAGGCTCCGCAGGCGACGCAGTCAAACGCCGTATTGGACATCGTGTGATGCAAGACCCACCGCGCGTGGACGGCCTCCCGTCCCGGCCCGCGGCGAGCGGCATTTAGAGCAAAACGAGCGGGCGCGCATCAGGAATCTTGAAGGGGCGAAATCGCGCTCATCCCCCGTTAAGGCGGGGCATGCTGTGCTGGGTACAAAGAGGGGGAGACTCATGAAAACCGCAATATCCGTTCTGACCATGCTGGCCGCGATCAGTTCGGGGGCTGTCGCGCAGGATCGGCCCTCATCCGTTGGCGAGGCGTATGCCGTCGAGATTGATGGGCTGGGCGCGTGCGAGGTTGATTTCCAGTCCTATGTGTACGGCGGGGATCGCGGTGACATTTCCATGTCGTGCGACAATGGCGACAGCACGCGGGGCATGTGGGAGTTCACGCAGCGCGAGGATTTCTACATCCATATCGAACCCCTGGGCGAGCCTGAGCTGTGGCGCGATGGCTGCGAGGAGTGGCCGATTATCGAAGAAGGACAAATCGTGACGGACCCGTGCTGGATGACCTCGCTGCGGGGTGCGCCGGTCCGCGTCACACGAACTCGATAGAGGCGCCCTGATGACCCGCTTGATTTTGAACGCCAGTGTGGCGCTCGTGCTGTTCCTGAGCGGCGCGGCGCAGGCGCAAGAGGCTCAGCTCTACCCTGAGGACGTAGACGCAAGCGCTGTCATCGACGCGGCTCTGGCCCAGGCCCGCGATGAGGGTAAACAGGCGCTGATCGTCTTTGGCGGCGATTGGTGCCATGACAGCGTCGGGCTGGCCGAAACGCTGGAAGAGAATGATCGGCTCGCCAGCCTTGTGCGCGAGCATTACGTGCTTGCCCGCGTGGATGTGGGCCATCGCCACCGCAATCAGGACCAGCTGCACCGCTTCGGTCTTGAGGGGACTTTCGGAACGCCCACCGTCGTCATTGCATCCGGGGAGGGCTATGCGCTCAACGGCATGACCGCCCATGACTGGCGCACCGCCTATAACGCTGCGCCGTCCGATATCGCCGCCTATCTCAGCCATTATGGCGGGGCGGACTGGGATGGCTCTCCCGTCGCCAGCGCCGATCTGGGCGCGATTGCGGAAAGCTGGCCGCCCTACCAGGCCGCCGTGGCTGAGCTGACCCGCCGGATGGAGGCGGGCGAGCTTGGCCCGGATGACGGCGTGGCCTACAGCGTCTTCATCAATGGCATGGCCCGCTCCATCGCCCGGTATGGCATGGGTCAGGAAGCTGAGGCGCAAGGCATTGCTATTGCTGACAGCGCCGATCTAGACGCGCTCGGCGTGACGCCATCAGAGGATCTGAGCGAGGCCGTGCAAGCGCGGGCGGACGAGATCGAGTTCGACCTGATCGCCCGGTTTGAAGCCCAGACCGAAGAGACGCGCGCCGCCATGGCGGGTGATGCTGCCGGACACGAGGAACGCTGATCATGAAGCTCGCCCTGTTGAGTCTTGCGCCCGCCCTGGTGATGGTCGCGTCTTCCATCGCCATGGCCGAGGACGCGCCCTCCCCGGCGGGTCAGGTCTATCAGATGGGCTCTCCGGGCGGGGATGAAGGCTATCGGGTGAGTTTTGACCCGGATGGCTCGCTGAGCGTCAGCTTCAACGGCTTGCACCCGCCTTTCTCGCAGGGGGAGGATGGCCAATGGGTGATGGAGTCTTAAGCGCGATGACAATCACGGGCGAAGACCTGCCGCTTCTGGCGCCGGGGACGGACAGCGCGCGCTGTGAGCGCTGGCCTGCACTTGAGGTTGGTGATTATTACGATCAATTGCCTTGCTGGTGGACCGGAGAAGAGCCCGATGGCTGGTTCGGGCGGATCGAATGAACGGTTGAACGAAATCTAAAGGCGTCTAGCTCACAAACACGGTAAATCACTCGCCGTGATCAGGATGACTTATGACCTTTCGCAGCTGCGCTCTGGCCCTCAGTCTGGCCGTGTTCTCGCCTCCGGCCTTCGCTGACATACCCCCCGAATATCGCAATCTTCTGGCCGAGGCCGACCGGCGCGGGATCGATGATGACCGCTTCGCGGAAACGGCGGACATGGTTGCGGTACTGGTTGATGGCGGCCGGGCGGCGGTGCATGCGGATGTGATCGCGCATCTGCCTGACCGCGCGGGCGCCCTTAGTGACTGGCCCCTGCCAGAGCCCCAGCCAGAGCCTGCCGCTGCCCCCGAATCTGTGCCTGAACACCGTTCCATCGGCGCCGCGCCCGTGGATCTCGCCGAAGCGCCAGACGGGTCGGGCGGCTGGCTCGCCGCGCCGATCCGCGCCTTGCAGGGCGAGAAATGGTCCGGGCAGATCCGCGCGGGGGTTCAGGTCGAGGATGGCAATACCGACCTTGTGGACTTCTCGTTTGCGTTCGAGCTGGACCGGGAGCTGCCCCGCGGCTGGCGGGTCGACAATCAGTTCGAGTATTTCCTCACCGAGAACGGAGACCGCACGAGCCGGGACAACTGGCTGGTCGAAAGCCGCCTGTCTCGCGAACTGGACTCAGGCTTCGGCTACTACGCGGGCGGCTCCTATGAACGCGATCTCGTGGGCGCCTATGAGCAGTCCGCCTTCGCAACAGCGGGCGGGGTCTGGCATGCGATTGATCGCGAGCGCATGGATCTGGAACTGCGCGCCGGTGTCGGCCATCGTTGGCGCGAACGCGCCGGCAGCGGGCAGATGCTGGATGACTGGGTGGCGGAGGCGGCGTCTGATTTCAGTTTCCAGATCAACGACACCAGCCGGTTTGAATCCAAGACGACGGTCTATGGCGGCGGCGGGTCCCGGGTGGATCAGCGCTTTACGCTGACCAATCGCCTGTTCGGGCACTGGGCGGTCCAGACCGGTCTGCACATCGAACACGAGTTCGAGACAGAACCGGGTTTCGAACCCACCGACACCCGTCTCGACGTGTCTTTGCTCTACGGCTTCTGAGCACTGTTATACGAGACAACTATCACTGGTCCGCGTTTGCCCTTAATCTTTGCGAAACGTGCAAAGACACCAGGGGACGCACATGACACGGCTGCTTTCCATCCTGCTGGCAGGATCCACGCTCATGGGCGCTTCGGCGTTCGCCCAGACCGCCGGCGGTCAGTCCGGTTATGACGAGAGCCTCGACGCGATTTCACCGAGCGATGAAGCGGTCAGCATTGGCCTGGCGGGCGAAGACCCCGCCGACATCGCCCGTTATCTGCTGGCCGCCAACGGCGCCGCCGGCGGAGCGCAGCTCTCGCCTGACGGCTCCAGGGCCGCGTTCCGCTGGTCGATCACGGGAGAGCCGCAATTGTGGATCATGGACGCCGAGGGCGGGCAGCCCACGCGTCTGACCTATGGCAATGGCATCACCTTCTTCCGTTGGACGCCGGATGGCGACAGCCTGATCTACGGCGCGGACAATGACGGGAATGAGCAGGAAGCCTATTACCGCATCTCTGCTGTCGGATTGCACGAGGACCAGGTCTTCCCCGCGGAAGACGGCGCCTTCCGGGTGTTCGGGGATTTCGGCGCGGACGGCCAGACCATCGTTTTCGCCTCGACCGCCCGCAATAATCTCGATTTCGACATCTACACGGCGGATCTCGAAACCGGCGAACGGTCCATGGTCTATGAGGGGTCGTACGCCAACTATCCCGGCGCGATCTCGCCTGACGGGCGCTTCGTGACCGTCAGCCAGTCCCGGGGCGAGGATTCCGATGATCTGGGGCTTCTGAGTCTGGAGACCGGGGCCTTCACCCCGATTTCCGCGCCCGAGCGCCGCGCCGCGCAAGGTTCCATTGCGTGGCAGGACGATTCCTCAGGCTTCTATCTCGTCTCAAATCGCGGGCGCGAATACAGCGCTCTCATGAGATATGATGTCTTCACCAACAGCTTCAGCCTGGTGGAAAGCGCGCCGCATGACATCGAGAGCGTCGATCTGTGCGGGGAGAACGATCGTTATCTGGTCTGGAGCGTGAATGAGGGCGGCTATTCCCGGCTTCACGCCCGGGATCTGTCGACGGGAGAAACGCTACCCACGCCGGCGCTGGCCGAAGGCGTCTACGGGATCAGCTGCACGGATCATTCCAGCCGCGTTCTGATCAATGTGAACGGTTGGCGCACGCCGGGCGGCTTCCAGCTCTGGGACATGCAGACCGGCGAGGTGTTCGACACCTTCTCCGCCTCCATGGCGGGGCTGGATGCAGAGCGTCTCGTGCGGCCCGAGGATGTGCGGATCACCGCGCGTGACGGGGTGGAGCTGCAAGGGCTTCTCTATTTGCCTGATGACAGCTCCCGCACCGATGACCGCCTGCCGCCGGTGGTGTTCTTTGTCCATGGCGGGCCGACCTCCCAGTCGCGTCCGACCTTTGACGCCATCGTCCAGTATCACGTGGATCGGGGCATGGCGGTGTTTGAACCCAATGTGCGCGGCTCGACCGGTTTCGGGCATACCTATGTGACGCTCGATGACCAGGAGAACCGCCTGGAATCCATCGCCGATCTGGTGGACATGCTCAACTGGCTGGGCGAGGACGGCCGAGTGGATGCGGATCGCGCCGCTGTGGTCGGCGGGTCCTATGGCGGCTATGCCGTGAACGCCGTGCTGGCGAACTTCCCGGGGCATTTCAAGGCGGGCGCGTCCCTTTATGGCGTGGCGGACTGGGTGACGGCGCTCGATATCGCCTCGCCCGCGCTCAAGGCGTCTGATCGCATCGAGTACGGCGACATCACCGAGCAGCGCTGGCGCGATTACTACACCGAGAATTCGCCCATTCGTCAGGCGGACCAGATCAATGTGCCCGTGCTCTACTCGCATGGCGTCATGGATCCGCGCATTGATATTGCAGAGACCGAAGTGATGGTGCGCACCCTGCGCGAGAACGGCGTCCGGGCGGACTTCATCCGGATCCCGGATGAGGGCCATGGCTGGCGCAAGCTGTCCAACCAGCTCTTCTATTACCGTCGTCAGGCCGAGTTCCTGGAAGAGGTTCTGGGGCTGGAAACCGACCAGTAGCCATTGGCCCCGGGTAAGGGCCACGACCGCAAAACTTCTGGTCATGCTGACAACGCATGTCGTGATGGCGGGCGGTTGCAGCGGCGCAGAGCGCTCGGATGTGTCGCGTTCTTCCGACTGGATTGCGGAACAGGTCGCCTCGGCCCTGGCGGAGGAGATGCGCCCATCTCGACGAGGGGCTTTTACACGGTGAGCTCCCAGGGGCGAGAAGAGACAGGTCGATATCTTAACCTCATGGGATCAGACTCTCTTCACACACAGCGGGAGAGACCTGATGAAGCGCATGACCCTTGCCGTTACAGCGGCGGTTGCAACGTGTCTGGCCAGCCCGGCCGTGGGGCAGGATGACGTGCTCACCCCGGCGGGGAAAAGCTACACGGTTAGTGTCGATCTTGATGATCTGCCGCTGGTCTTCGAGCCGGCTGAAGCGGGCGCCATGTCGGGCGCCGGACAGCTGGGCGAGAACGGCGGCCGCAATAGCGCGCCAGTGACTTGGGAGCGTGAAGGCAGCGCGATCACGCTGACCTTTGAGCGCGGCGGCGATCTCGGGGACCGTCAGACCCGGTGCGATCCCTGGCCGGACATCCCTGTCGGGGAAGGCGTGCTGGCGCGCTGCGTCATGGACGGTTTCCTAAGCCAGGTCGAGATCGAGAGCGCAGCGCTATGCTTATGTGACGCGGACGCAATAAGACGCGCCCCAGATCCGGGCTTGCTGGTTGTTCTCGGGTCTGCGCATAGACAGGCATGATCCAGAACTCGCCCGATCCAGCCGCCGTGAAGCCCGCCCCCCGCGCCGCCGCCACCGTCTTCATCACGGGCACGGTGGCGATCGATGCTCTGGGCTTTGCGCTCATCATTCCGGTCCTGCCCAGCCTCCTGATGGAGCTCACGGGCGGCGGGGTCGGGGAGGCGGCGCGCTGGGGCGGCATCGCCACCTTCGTGTTCGCGCTGATGCAGTTCGTCTTCTCGCCCATCATCGGCGGGCTGTCGGACCGGTTCGGGTGCCGCCCGGTGCTATTATTGTCACTGACCGCCCTGATGGTGGACTTCCTGCTGATGGGGCTCGCCCACGCGCTGGTCGTGTTCTTCATCGCGCGCTTGCTCTCAGGCGTTTTCGCCGCCACGCACTCTACCGCCAACGCCTATATCGCCGACATTTCCACGCCCGAAGAACGCGCCCGACGTTTTGGCCTTCTGGGCGCAGCGATGGGGGCGGGGTTCGTCCTGGGGCCGGCGCTGGGCGGGCTTCTGGGCGAATTGACCCCACGCGCGCCCTTCTTCGCCGCCGCTGCGCTTGCGGGCGTGAATGCGCTTTATGGCTGGTTCGTGGTGCCTGAATCCCTCAAGCCCGAGCACCGCCGACCCTTTTCCTGGAAGCGGTCCAATTCCATCGCCACCCTGTTGCGCCTGCGCCGGGCCGAGGGGCTGGGCGTGCTGGTCTGGGTCTATTTCCTGTCCCAGCTGGCCGGTTTCGTATATCCGGCGGTCTGGTCCTATATCGCTATCGCCAAGTTTGGCTGGACCGAAGGCGAGATCGGCATTTCGCTCGCCGCCTATGGCGTTCTGTTCGTGATCTGCCAGGCGGTTGTGACCCCTTTCCTGATGCCGCGCATTGGCGAGCGGCGCGTTATCTGGATCGCTTTTGCGCTTGAAGCCGTGGCGCTGATTGGTCTGGCGACAGCGCCGACGACCCTGGTGCTCTATCTGTGGCTTCTGCCGGCCCTGTTCACGGGGATGGAGGGGCCGGCGCTTCAGAAGGTGATGACCGAGCGGACCCCGCCGGACGCCCAGGGCGAACTGCAGGGCGGCCTGTCCGGGCTGGGCGCCATCGTGCTGATCCTCAGCCCGCTCATCTACACACAGCTTTTCTTCGCCTTCCAGAACGGCGTGGGCGGCGTTGTGTTTCCGGGCGCGCCCTTCGTGATGGCGGCGGTGTTCAACGTCATCGCGCTCGCCCTGTTCGTGATGAGAAAGCGCCAGACGAGCGCCTAGAGCCCGACCCGTTCGCGCAGGGTTTCGGGCGTCTCGCCCGCCTCCCGCAGGGCGCGCAGGGAGAGCGAGCGGTCGCGCTTGGCGAAGCGCTTGCCGCTTTCATCCAGCATCAGCCGGTGATGGCGATAGATCGGGACCGGCCAGCCCATCAGCTCCTGCAACAGCCGATGCAGATGGGTGGCGAAATACAGGTCCACGCCCCGGATCACATGGGTGACGCCCTGCAGCGCATCATCATGGGTGCAGGCGAGGTGATAGCTCGTGCCCACATCCTTGCGGCCCAGGATCACGTCTCCCAGCGTTTCGGGACGCGCCCGCACCTCGCCGGTCTCGCCTTCGGGGCCTTCGCCGGTTTCGACAAAGCACAGACGGTCAAAGGCGGCGCCGAGATGATCGCGGCACGCATTGATGGAGAGCCGCCATGAAAACGCCTCGCCTCGTTCCAGCCGTTCGGCCTCCTCGTCCGCGCTCATCGGCTCTGGCGGGCCGGGATAGATCACGCCTTCGGGCCCTTCGCCGGGATGGTGCGGCGCGCGGGCGATGTCCTCGGCAATCTCCCGCCGGGTCTTGAAACACCGATAGACGAGGCCTCGCGCAGCGAGGGTTTCAAGCGCTGCATGATACTCGGGGAAATGCTCGCTCTGGCGACGGACCGGTTCAGGCCAGTTGCAGCCCAGCCAGTCCAGATCCTCCAGCGCCGCGGCTTCGAAGTCGGGCTTGCAGCGGTTCGTGTCGATATCCTCGATCCGCAGCAAGCACGCGCCGTCCGCCTCCCGCGCCGCGTCAAACGCGGTCAGGGCCGAGAAGGCGTGCCCCAGATGCAGATAGCCCGTGGGCGAGGGGGCGAAACGGGTTCTGAAGGCGCTCATGGCGCTTGCATATCATCGCGCTGAAGCGAGTGCGAGACTTGGGGTTTTCCTGTCCGGTCAGCGCTCTATGATCGCCGCGCACACAATGGAAGGGCACACCCATGATCCTGATCGACGGTCCGCGCATCGCACCCAAATCCGGGCAGGCGAAAAAGCTGGTCATCCTGTTTCATGGCTATGGCTCCAATGGCGCGGATCTCGCAGGTCTCGCCCAGCACTGGGCGCCGCATTTTCCCGACGTGGCCTGGGCGTCGCCCGATGCGCCCGAATCCGTGCCCGGCGCGCCGGGCGGCTATCAATGGTTCCCGATCTCCCGCCTGGATCCGGTCGCCATGGAACAGGGGGTGCGATCGGCCCACGCGACGGCGGAACAATTCGTCGCGTCCGAATTGCGCCGTTGGGAGGTCGCCCCGGAAAACCTCGTCCTGATCGGCTTCTCGCAAGGCACGATGATGGCGCTGCACACCGCGCTCCGGCGCGAGGTCGCGCCGGCGGGCGTCATCGGCTATTCCGGCGCGCTGCCGGGGCCCGAGCGGCTGAAGTCTGAAATGACCGCCAAGCCGCCCATCATGCTGATCCATGGCGACAGTGATGACGTGCTGCCTGTGGGCATGACCTTCATGGCGGCCCAGGGGCTCGCCGAAGCCGGCCATGGCGCGCAGTTCCACATCTCGCGCGGCATTCCCCACTCCATCGGTCCGGACGGGCTGGAGCTCGGTCAGCAGTTCATCGAGGCGGCGCTATCAGGGCGTCTGCGCGGCTAGGCGCGACTGTCAAACAAGCGTCGAGCCTGTGTCATAGCCATGTCATGCGAACAGGCGTATTGTGCGCCTGTCTCAAGGACCGGGTTGTTGATTCGCTGGATGGATCAGCCCGATGGCTAAGAGGGAGGCGCGTCTTCAAGACGACGCTTGCATATCAGGGGGCCATCCTCCTTCAAACGCGCCGCCCGGCGCTGAGGTGCGGGGGCGGTCATGCGGGTCTTTAAGGCTGCGCCTGATGACCTGAGATGCCTTGTCCTGAACGCGGACTATCAACCGCTGTCCTATTACCCCCTGTCCACCTGGCCCTGGCAGGAAGCCATCAAGGCGGCCTTCCTTGAGCGTGTGGACATTGTCTCCGAATACAACACCGAGATCCGTAGCCCGTCGCGCTCGATCCGCGCGCCCTCGGTCGTCGCCCTGCGCGACTATGTCAGCCAGGATCGTCCGCCGGCCTTCACGCGCTTCAACGTCTTTCTGCGCGACGGTTTCCGCTGCCAGTATTGCGGCACGGATAAGCTCGACCAGCTGACCTTTGATCATGTGGTGCCGCGCGCCTATGGCGGCCGGACCACCTGGGACAATATCGTCGCCGCCTGTGCGCCGTGTAACCTTAAGAAGGGCGGGCGTACGCCGCGTGAGGCCAAGATGCCGCTGCTGCGCGATGCGGATCGTCCCAGCCAGCATCAGCTGCAGTCCCAGGGGCGGCGCTTTCCGCCCAAATACCTGCACGAAAGCTGGCTCGATTATCTCTACTGGGATGTGGAGCTGGAGGCCTAGGGAAAGGCCTGCTTGCACGCCGATCCGAAACAGGCTTCATCGCGATCCATGACACACGCGCCCACCATCGCCATCGCCTATGATTTTGACGGCACGCTGAGCCCCGGCTCCATGCAAGAGCATTCCTTCATACCCGAGATCGGTGAGGAGATCGGCGCGTTCTGGGGACGGGTGAATGGCGAGGCGGCCCGTCTCGGTGCGGACAATATCCTCATCTACATGCACGAGATGGTGAAAGCCGCCCAGCGTGAGGATGTGCGCTTCCGCCGCGAGGATATCGAACGTCACGGCCAGTCCGTCAGCTTCTTTCCCGGTGTCGCCGAAGGCTGGTTCCAGCGCCTGCGCGATTACGGCGAAGCGCGTGGCGTCAGGGTGCAGCACTACATCATCTCGTCCGGGCTCAAGGAGATGATCGCGGCGAGCGCGGTGGGCAAGGAGTTCGACGCGATCTTCGCCAGCGAATTCAAGTACAATGCCGATGACGTGCCGGTCTGGGCGGCGTCGGCTGTGAACTACACCAACAAGACCCAGTTCCTGTTCCGCATCAACAAGGGCGCGCTGGACCTCTCCGACCATGCCGAGGTCAACGCCTATGTGCCCGAGGATGACCGCCCGGTGCCCTTCCGGAACATGATCTATGTGGGTGACGGCGACACCGATGTGCCCTGCATGCGCACGGTCAAGGAGCAGGGCGGGGTGTCCATCGCGGTTCATCCCGCGGGTGACGCCAAGGGCGCGGAAAAGACCGCCAAGCTCAAGGCCGACCGCCGCGTACACTTCACCGCCGACGCGGACTATTCAGATGGCGCAGCGCTTGATGTCTATGTGAAGGCGGCCATCGACAAGATGGCGGCGGTGGAGCGGCTCAAGGCGCTCGAGCGCTAGATCCGCGTACACAGGGCGATGGCGGTGAGACAGCCCGTGGAGATGAGCGCCGAAAGGGCGGGATACCCGGCCGCGCTCTTGGCGCCTTCCTCTACCGCGAGATCCTTGTGCGCGGTTTCCTCGTCCCGGAACTGGGCGAACTGATCGGCCAGCGCATCGCGTCCCGCCCAACGCAGCTCCTGCACCTGATCATCGTAATGGCCCTCGATCACCGCTTCGACCGCTTCGGTGCAGGCGTGGGCGGCTTTCTCGCCCAGAAGCGCGGTGCCGGCGCCGAGTGCAAAGCCTGCCAGATTGGCGATGGGCGAGAGCAGGGTCGGGCGCGCCTTGCCGTCGCGGATATGGTCGTCAAAGGCCTGCAGATGGTGCTGCTCGTCCGCTTCCATATGCACCAGCTGGCTGGCGATTCTGGCCTTCTCCGGACGCCCCTTGAAGACGGCGCGCTGGCCCTGGTAGATCGCCACGGCGGCGTACTCGCCGGCATGGTCCACACGCACCATGGATTCGATGCGCGAGGCGTCGGCCTTGCGGCCCGGACGACGGATGGTCTTGCGTTGCGCCATTACTCGCTCCGATAGGGTTCGCGGAACACGATGAGGATCGAGACCAGCATCAGAAGGCCGCTGATGAGAGCGTTGTACCCCGCCATGGACACGCCCAGAAGGGTCCAGGCCGGTTCATCGCACAGCACCACATTGGTCGCGGTGCTCAGCGAGGAAAGTAGATCCTCGACGCTGACGGAACTGGTGTCCGCGGCCAGACAGTCAAGCCGCCAGAATCCGTATTCGCCGCCCGCATGGTAACCTGCGCGCCAGGCGCTGAACCCGGCCAGGGCGGCGATAACCAGCGTGGCCGCCCGTGCAGCAAGGGCGTTCATGGGCCTGAGGACGTTGAGGCCTATGAACAGGACCAGTCCGGCGAACAGCAGATAGGCGTGCGCCCAGCGTTGCTCGATGCATAGCGGGCAAGGCGCATAGCGCCCGATCACTTCAAATCCGAACGCGCCCAGCAACAGGCTGGCGGACACGAGGGCTCCGATGAGCGGCCAGGTGTCGGGACGGGTCCATCGGTCCAGAAGGGGGGGAAGTACGGGCATGGTCATGAACCTAGGTCAGCGTGGCGAGAAGAGCGAGGGACAGGGCGTCGCAGCCTCAGCCGCCAGCACCGATCAGGCCCAGAATGAACTCTTTGAGCAGGTCGATAAACGCCGCTCCAAAGAACGTGAAGCCGATGATGAGCAGGCTGATCCAGAAAATCCCGAGAATGAGACCAGCGAGCACCAGAAGTCCGTCCCGGGTGATCAGGCCGATCGAGGCGATGGCGATGCCGATGCCGGGCGCAGTGTTGGTGGTGGGCAGGGGGATCAGGATCGAGGTGCAGAACAGAACGAAGACTGCGCCGACCACCCGTTCCGCTGTGGGGCCGGAGAGGGCGCTGAAACGCGGTCGCGCCAGAGCTTCCAGCCAGCCGAACCATTTCTTGGACCAGCGGGCGATGCGGACAAGGCTGGGCTTGTCCAGCGGGCGATCGCGAAACCCTTTCGGCATCCACGGATGGGCGCGTCCCGCCGCCATTTGCGCGGCGATCGCCATCATCGGCAGGGCGACAATCTGGGGCACGCCATAAAGGAAGGGCATGCATACCGGAATGGCGAGCGCAAAGAGCAAGGCGCCGAATACGCGCTCGCCCAGGGCGTCGCTGAACTGTCCCAGGGTCAGTCCGTCCTCGGGCGCTGTCTCGGCGATGCGGGCAAGCGCGTCGGTCAGCCCCAGATCTTCACCGGGCTCGGGGTGATCGGACCGGGATTCGTCAGGCTCTATCTGCGCCATCAACATCACCTTATGTCAGGCTGAAACCGCTTCACTTCTAGTGCGATGGGGGCGAGCCGTCCATGTGAGAGCGCCGCGTGATTCGCAAACAGCCCAAACCGGAGCGGGAACTGAACAACCGGGCTCGACCAGGTGAGGATTTCAAGGCATACAGACCGCTTGCGTCGACATGCGTGCGGGCGTGGCGGAATTGGTAGACGCAGGGGACTCAAAATCCCCCGGGCGCAAGCCCTTGTCGGTTCGAGTCCGACCGCCCGTACCAGTCCGGCCGGCCAAGCCTGTCCCCGCGGGCCGGAGCCCGGAGAATCGCGACCTTTCCACAAGAAAAAATGTGAGTGTTCTGGCGAGTTGGCGCTGCGCTTCTTGTGTGAGCTCAAGCGCTTCAAGAAATTGAACAATCTTCTGATAATTATATTAATTGAACTAATTCAACAGCTTGTGCAAAGCTTTTCCGCAATGCTTCGTCCGCGGCTTTTCGCCTCTTGAGAGAGATTTTTGGAGCTGACAGGAGCAAGATGGTCTACGCTGCATTAATCCTGATGCAGCCATGTCATTCAAGACGCTATACAAAGCCATGGGGTCATTTCGTCATTTCAGGAACTGAATCATTGAGCTCCAGAAAACAGCCTCTGGTGATCATCGCCGCAGCCAGCGCCGATGAGGCGCGCGCCGAGCGTTTGAAACAGGCTTTGCTGGATCGCGGCGTGCGCGCTGTTCTGTCCGCGGAAGTGGGCGTGGCCGAGAAGAAGGCGCGGCTTTTCGTCCTGTCCTCTCCGGCGGCTCTCAAGTGCCAGACGCTCAACAATTTTCTGGAAGATTTCACATGGTCCCACGGGATGCGCCACATCCACATTGTCGGTGTGGAGACCGAAAGGCCCGTTTTGCCCATGGCCTTGCGGGCCGAGCGGCGCAGTAATGGATCGTTCTGGACGCTGCCCAGGCCCCCGGTGATCGGGGCGCTCTACAATGACGAGACCAGTGTCGAGATCATTGCCGACGAGATCGCGCATGAATGCAGTTCTGACGCCGGCATCACGCTGGCGCGCACCGTGGCGAGCAGCGTGGCGCATCGGCCTCTGGCGACCGGGCTTGCAACCGCCTGCGCCCTGTTGCTGGGCGTCACGGTCTGGCAGGCCGACCAGATCAGCGCCTATCAGGACGAAGCCGCGCAGGCGCAGGCTTTCACCAGCCGCCTTCTGACCGACATCACCGAGAACCTGCCGCGTGCGGCGAGTCAGGAAACCCTGATCCGACTGGCTGACGAGTTGACGCGCACATATCTGGAGACGTCCGTCGCCGGGCTTTCGGATGACGAGCTGGGTCGCCGCGCGCGCCTGTTCAATCTCATTGGTGAAGCGCGCGACGTGCATGGTCAGCCTGAAGAGGCCCGCGAGGCGTTTCTGGCGGCTTTCGAGATGACCGAGGCCCTGCTGAACCGCGCGCCGAACAATCTTCAACGTGTCTACGATCACGCGCAATCGGCCTACTGGGTCGGTAACCAGGCCTATCGCAGCGGGGATATAGCAACCGCCGGCGACTATATGGATATCTATGCCGAGCTGGCCGAGACCCTGGTCGCGCGCGAGCCTGACAATCCCAGCTATCAGGCCGAGCGCGGTTACGCCGCGCTCAATCTGGGCGTCATCGATCTTGATACCGGCAACCCGGTGTCCGCGACCGCGCTGTTTGAAGAAGCGGTGGACATCTTTGAAAACGGATTGATCGAGGCGCATGTCATTGGTCTGTCAGACCTTGGCAATACGCTGGGCTGGCTGGCCGACGCCCAGCGTGACGCCGGGGCGCTGCGAGACGCGCTTGCGACCCGCGAACGCGAGCTGTCGCTCTATCGCCAGGACTTGGAACAGTCTCCGGGCGTGTCGCGCCTGCTGCTGAACGTGGCGCATACCCAGGGTGAAATCGCCGGCATCGCGACAGAGCTGGGTGAGGACGAGCGCAGCGCGGAATTGCTGGACGAGGCGCTCGACACCGTCAACGCCCTCTTTACGCAATCGCCGGAGAACGATTCCTATGGTCGCATCTATGTCCAGCTGATCTACCAGCGGGCCCGGCTCGCGATGAGCCGGGGTGAGATGGTGCGCGCCCAATTGCTGATTGGCGAAGCGAGACGTCTGGCGGCGCGCACGAATGAATCCGGCGAGAATGACACCCTGTATCTGACCCGGACCTGGGCGATGACGCTTGCAGGCGAGCTGGCGCTGAGGGCGGGCTCGTATGAGACAGCCATTGTGGAAGCGACCCAGGCGATTAGCGCCGGGGAGAAATCCATCGCAAACGGCAAGGAAATCGCGCGAAGCGCCCTGGCGAACGCGTATTATGTCCGGGGACAGGCGCTCTCGGCGCTGGGGCGTCAGGGCGAGGCTGAAACCATGTATCGCTCGGCGCTCAACCAGCTGGGCATGATCGCGGAGCCTCGGCGTCTGGCTGCGGCTGACCTGGAATCACGCATTTACTGGCGGCTTGGCGATATCGCGCAGGCTATGCAGGTCCGGCGCGCACTTGAGGCTCGCGGCTATGCGAGCCGGGGATTCACGCAGTTCTGGGACGAGATTGATCAGGCGGACACGGCGCAGGCTGCGCCATATCAAGGGGGCTGACATGAGCGGAGTGGACAAGCAGGTCGAGCGCATCAAGGCGCTGGGACTTCCCGGTCTCGATGTGCGTCATATCGGGGTTTATGTTCAGCCGACGGTCCGCGAGGTCGGGGATGAACTCGTCCAGACGTTTGCCGCCTATGTTGGTGAGAATGAAGGCAATTTCTCGATCAATTTTCCGACCAAGCTGATTTTCGTGATCATGACCGGCGGCTGGGAGTTCGAACGCTTCGAACTGGATGGCCGGACCTGGGACGGCATCGCCATCATGCCGTCGGACCAGGATTTCGAGGTCGCCTTCGGGGATGACGGTCGCCAGAGCGTGATCGTGATCGACAAGTGCAATTGCTTTTTCACCTATCGCTACCAGGTGGTGCTGCGCAATTCACAGACCGGTCAGCGCATTGTCGTGGATCCGGGCTTCGGCAATACCGATCGCGAACCGCCGAACCCGCCTCCGCCATAGGCTAGAGTGACGGGAACAGCCGTTTCAGCGCTGTGTCGGACTGGCGCAAATCGCCAGCCGGCCCGGCCGCCGCGATACGCCCGTTCTCAAGAACCGCGATCTGCCGGGCGCGTTCCAGAAGCCTGACGCGATGCGTGACCATAAGGGTGCTGCGACGCGGGTCCTCGTCCAGCCAAAGGTCCAGCGCATCCAGGAAGTCCGCCTCGGTCGTCTCGTCGAGCCCTTCTGTCGGCTCGTCGAGCAAGAGCACCGGGGCGTTCTTGACGAAGGCGCGCGCCAGGGCGATCCGCCGCGCCTGTCCGCCAGAGACAAGCCCGCCCAGCTCCCCGGTCCAGGTCTTGAGGCCTTCGGGCAGACGGCGGACGAAATCGGCGGCTCCGGCGCGTGCGAGCGCGTCCCACAGACGGTCCTCTTCGGCATCCGGATCGGCCAGGCGCAGATTGGCGCGCAGCGTGGTCGAGAGAAGTTCGGCCCGCTGATCCACCAGCGCGAACCGGCTGCGAACATCTGAGATGGCGAGAGCGTCCAGTGCTGCCCCGCCCAAGGTGATAGCGCCCCCCTGCGCGCTGTAGAACCGCATCAGCAATTTGATCACGCTCGACTTGCCGGCGCCGGATGCGCCGACCAGCGCCAGTCGTCCGCCTTCGGGCAGGGACAGGTCGATGCCGTCGAGAATGTCTGTATCTGTCTCGGGATAGCGGAAAGTCACGTTTTTCAGGGACAGGTCCCACCCCTCGGGCAGCGGGGCGGGGCGGGCAGGATCGCTGACCGCCGGCGTGATTTCCGTGAGCGCCTTCAGGCGGCGCGCCGAGGCTGTCGTCTTGCCATAGAGCTCGGCGGCCTGAACCAGGGGCGCAGCGGCTTCAAAGAGGGCGAAGGCGATGAAGCCGGCGAGGGCTGAAACGGGGGCTGCGGCGCCGGAGGCGGCGGCGAGTCCGAAGCCGAGCACGAAACTCAGGGGCGCGGCGAGGGCGAGTATGGCGCCATTGATCATCGAGACGGACGATAACCGGGTCTGAGCGTCGACAAGACCCGCATTGGCGGTCTCGATCCGGCCGATAATGCGGTGTGTTGCGCCATAGGCCTTGAGCTCCGCAAGGCCGGAGACGAGGTCGCCCGCCTCGGCGCGCAATGTGCTGGCCTCGCCTGTCAGGTCCTGACCGGCTTGGCGTGCGGTCCGGGCCGCCCAGTATGGCAGGATGACGCTCGCCAGCAGGAAGGTCCCCAGCACGCCGGGCAGGGCGGCAGGGGTGAGAAAGGCCAGGATGACGCTCGCGAACACGGCGCC
The DNA here is from genome assembly GCF_000152745.1 of Oceanicaulis sp. HTCC2633. Classification (GTDB taxonomy): domain Bacteria; phylum Pseudomonadota; class Alphaproteobacteria; order Caulobacterales; family Maricaulaceae; genus Oceanicaulis. The sequence continues at coordinate 1,481,005 of NZ_CH672428.1, read as the reverse complement.
GGTCACAGCAGCGGTCACCGGCGTGACAAAGCGCAGATAGAGACTGTCGAGCGCGTCCACATCCTGTGTGACCCGCGAGAGGAGGTCGCCGCCGCGCATGCGTCCCAGCCGGGCCGGCGCCAGCGGAGCAACCGTATCGAAGACCCAGAGCCGCAGGCGCGCCAGAATCCGGAACGTCGCTTCATGGGTGACCATGCGTTCGGCATAGCGCCCGACCGTGCGCCCAAGCGCAAAGCCGCGCACGCCGCCCGAAGCGAACAGATAGTTGAAGGCGCGACCGGCGCCGGCCAGTCCCGCGACGGCGGACGCCGTGATGAACCAGCCCGACAGGGACAACAGTCCGATGCCGGCGAGCAGGGTCAGGGCGGCGAGAGCGGCGCCCAGGCGCAACCACCAGCGATCCGGTCTGGCGAGACCGAGGAAGAATCGCAGATCGCTCATGCCGCGTCCTCCATCTGGAGTTCGATCACCTGGTCCGCGAGGGCGCGAACGGCGGGGCTGTGCGTGGCGATCACAATGGTGCGTCCGGCGCTGATGCGTTTGAGCGCCTCCAGGAAGCGCCCTTCGGCTTCGCCATCAAGATGGGCGGTGGGTTCATCCAGAAGAACGAGCTTCATATCGACCGCCCAGGCGCGCGCCAGAGCAAGGCGCTGCGCCTGCCCTCCCGACAGGCCATAGCCCTTTTCCCCCACTCGGGTTTCCAGCCCGTCTGGCAGGCTGGCGGCGAAATCCATGACGCCGGCGGTTTCTGCGGCCGCTGTGATGCGCTCCAGAGGCAGACTTTCGTCAAACAGGCTGATATTCTCGATGAGGTCGCCGAAGAACACGTGTGGGCGCTGGGAAATCCAGGCGGCCTTGCCGATCAGGGGCGTGCGGGTCGCGTCTCCATCCACAAGGATCGCGCCCTCAGTCAGGGGCGCATATCCCAGCAGCATTTTCAGGGCTGTGGATTTGCCCACGCCTGAAGGTCCCCACAGCGCGGTGATCTGTCCGGCACGCGCCTCGAAACTCAATGGGGCAAGGCCGCGCCTGCCATCCGCATACACCGAGCCTGCTTCCCGGAATGTCAGCGCGGGCGCCGTCTCGAAGCCCGGGGAGCGGAACAGGGCTTCCGGGCTCTCGCCGGCCAGGTCGGCGTCGCGGATGTGATCGCGCTCGGCGTTCAGCGCCTCAAGCGCCGCCATGGAGTCTTCCGGCCCGTCAAAGAGGGGGGCGAGCGCCTCCGCCCCCGCTTCTGCATCCGCCCGATCATGATAGGCCGCTGAAAGGCGACGCAGAGGCATGTAGAATTCAGGAGCCAGGATCAGACAGAACAGGCCCGTCTGAAGCGTGATTGTTTCGCCCGCATCGAAGGGCAACTCGCCCAGCAGCGAAAAGCCGATATAGATGGCGGATCCGGCGACGGAGACAGCGGCGAAGAATTCCAGGACACCGGAGGACAGGAACGCCATCGCCAGCACTTTCATGGTGCGGCGGCGGAAATCGTCGGAGGCGTCGGCCAGGCCATCGCGTTCACGCCCGGCGGCGTTGAACGCATTGAGGGTTTCCAGGGCGCGCAGCCGGTCATTGAACCGGCCTGCGAGCCGCTGCAGCGTGGTCAGCTGATCCTTGGACGCCGCAGCGGCGCCGGCGCCGACCAGCGCCATGAAGACGATCAGCAGCGGCGCCGTGACCAGGAAGATCAACCCCACCACATAGCTCGCCGAGAAGGCCGCCGCCATGATCACGAGCGGGCCCGCCATGACGACGCCCATGAGCGGGCGATAGCGGCCGAAGAAACCGTCAAGCTTGTCGACGGCGTCGATCAGGGAAGAGGCGGTTGCACCTGAATCCGCACGCTCGACATAGGAGGGACCACGCTCGACCAGCCGGCGTGCAGCCAGGGCGCGCACCGTGCTACGAACCTTGAGAGAGGCGAGAACGCCCATGCGGGTCTCGGCCGCCTGCAGAACGGCGCGCAGGACCGCGCAGACCAGCGCCAGACCCAGTCCGGGCCAGACAGGCTGAGCGTTCACGAGGGCGCTGACCGCCCACGCGGCGCCCCAGGCGAACCCGATGAAGACGGCGTACTGCGCGGCGCCGAAAGCGGCGCCCAGTCGTGTCAGGCCGGACGCCGGCGCCCCCCAGGCTTTCAGATAGGCGGCCAGCCGGGCCTTGCGGGCTTTCTGGGCGGCCTTGATGTCCGCAGCGGACAAATCAGTGTTACTCATGACCCCCGACATACACGCCCTTGTCCGGATTGAAGTGCGACCGCTCGTCCCATGCGACACCTTGCAGACGATACAAACTAACGCGCTTGGATCATAAAGACATCGGCTGCGCCCGAGGGCGTATTCTTTTAACCGCTGCCGCAAGGCATTGGAGGGTGACATGGTCGACATGACCGTTGTGGAGCTGTCGCGCTGGCAATTCGCGCTGACAGCCATGTATCACTTCCTCTTTGTACCGCTCACACTTGGACTGTCCATCATCCTCGCCATCATGGAGAGCGTTTATGTGATGACGGGCCGTCAGGTCTGGCGGGACATGACGAAGTTCTGGGGCACGCTGTTCGGCATCAATTTCGTGCTGGGCGTGTCCACCGGGATCACGATGGAGTTCCAGTTCGGCATGAACTGGTCCTATTACTCCCACTATGTGGGCGACATTTTCGGCGCGCCGCTGGCCATTGAAGGCCTGATGGCCTTTTTCCTCGAGGCGACGCTGGTCGGCCTGTTCTTCTTCGGCTGGGACCGGATGAGCAAGCTGGGGCATCTGGCCGCCACCTGGTTCATGGCCATCGCCACCAACCTGTCGGCCCTGTGGATTCTGATCGCCAATGGCTGGATGCAGAACCCGGTCGGGTCCGAGTTCAACCCCGACACCATGCGCATGGAAGTCACCGACTTCATGGCCGTGCTGTTCAACCCGGTCGCCCAGGCGAAGTTCGTGCACACCGTGTCGGCAGGCTATGTGACCGGGGCGCTCTTTGTTCTGGCCATATCCGCCTTCTTCCTGCTGAACCGGCGCTTTGTCGGCTTCGCCAAGCGCTCGATGACGGTTGCGGCCGCCTTCGGTCTGGCCGGCGCGCTGTCGGCCGTGGTTCTGGGGGATGAGAGCGGATATGCGCTCACCGACAACCAGAAGATGAAGCTCGCAGCGCTGGAGGCCATGTGGCATACCGAAGAGGCGCCGGCGCCCTTGACCCTGGTCGGTTTCCCCAACCGTGAAACCCACGAGACCGAGCACGCCATCGAGATACCCTGGGTGCTGGGCCTGATCGCGACCCGCTCTCTGGATACCCAGGTCGAAGGCATTCTGCCGCTGGTCGCCCATGCCGAAACCCGGATCGAGAACGGGGTCAGGGCCTATGACGCGATGATGCGCCTACGCGAAGATCCAGATGACGCCGTTGCGATGACCCAGTTCCAGGAAGCCAAGTTTGATCTGGGTTACGCCATGCTGCTGCGTCGCTATGTGGACGATCCGCGCGACGCCGGACCGGACCTCATTGCGCAGGCCGCCATGGATACGGTGCCCAATGTGGCGGTGATGTTCTGGAGTTTCCGCTTCATGGCCGGGCTGGGTTTCTACTTCATCGCACTGTTCGGCGCGGCGTTCGTGCTGAGCTCGTTGCGCAAGCATGAAACCCGCTGGTTCCTGAAGCTGGCGCTGGTCTCGCTCCCGCTGCCCTGGGTGGCCGCGGAGCTGGGCTGGCTGCTGGCCGAATACGGTCGCCAGCCCTGGATCATCGAAGGCGTGCTGCCGACCTTTGAAGGGGTGTCGAGCCTGCACCCCACCCAGATGATCCTGACCACTGTCGGTTTCACCGCGCTTTATGGCGCGCTGGCCGTGGTCGAGGTCACCCTGATGATCAAGTATATCCGCCGCGGGCCCTATCCTGACGGACCAAGCCGCGGATCATCCCTGAAACGCCAGGGCGGTTTCGAACCGCTGCCGGCTGAATAGGGAGGAGAGACCATGGACATTCCTCTGTCATACGAGCTGTTGCGGGTGATCTGGTGGGCGCTTCTGGGCGTGCTGCTGATCGGTTTTGCGATCACCGACGGTTTTGATCTCGGCGTGGCGGGGCTTTTGCCCTTCGTCGCCCGGACCGATACCGAACGCCGCATCGCGATCAACACGGTGGGTCCGACCTGGGAAGGCAATCAGGTCTGGCTGATCCTGGGCGGCGGCGCGATCTTCGCGGCCTGGCCGCTGGTCTACGCCGTCTCCTTCTCGTCCTTCTATCTGGCGATGTTCGTGGTGCTGGCGGCGCTGATCCTGCGTCCGGTGGGCTTCAAGTACCGCTCCAAGCGGGATGATCCGCGCTGGCGCAATTTCTGGGACTGGGCGCTGTTCACCGGCGGCTTCGTGCCGGCGCTGATCTTTGGCGTGGCCGTGGGCAATGTGCTGGTTGGCGCGCCCTTCCGGATGAATGACGACATGCGCATTTTCTGGGACGGCAACTTCTTTGGCCTGCTCAATCCGTTCGCGCTCCTGTGCGGGCTGTTGAGCGTGACCATGCTGTTCCTGCATGGCGCGGCCTGGCTGTCGATGAAGGCGGAGTACGGCCCGGTGCGCGATCGCGCGCGGACCTTCGCGCCGATCTTCGCCTTCGCTTCGATCATCCTCTTCGCCCTGGCCGGCGCGTGGGTGGCGTTCGGGGATCTGGGCTATCAGGTGACCAATACGGTCGCCCCTGACGGGCCGGCCAATCCGCGACTGACCGAAACCGTGCGGGAGGGCGGGGCCTGGCTCGCCAATTACGGGCGCTATCCGTGGATGATCCTGGCGCCGGTGCTGGGCTTTGGCGGGGCGGCGCTGGCGCTGTTCGGACTGCGCTCGAACTCCGAGGCGATGACCTTTGTCGGCTCCAAGCTGTCGGTGGTGGGCATCATCTCGACGGTTGGGCTGTCGATGTTCCCGTTCATCCTGCCTTCGAGCATCGATCCCAACGCCTCACTGACCGTGTGGAACGCCTCTTCCAGCCACACGACCCTCTTCGTCATGCTGATCGTGACGGCGATCCTGTTGCCGATCGTGCTGGCCTATACCGCCTGGGCGTTCAAGGTGATGTGGGGTCGGGTCACGACCGAGCAGGTCGAGAGCGGCGATTACTACTAGGACAAGGAGAACAGACGATGTGGTATTTCACCTGGATTCTGGGCCTTGGACTGGCCTGCGCTTTCGCGATCCTCAACGCCATGTGGCATGAGCTGGCGCTGAGCGACACCGGAGACACCGGCAGCTCGGACGAGGCTTTCTGAGCCTTGGCGACGACCAGAAACAGAACAGCCCGGACCTCAGGTCCGGGCTGTTTTGCATGAAGCCGATACTGCGATCAGGCGGCTTCGGTGTCATTGGCCGGGCTGGGCGCGGCGCCTTCGTCTTCATCCGCGAAGGTGCGCACCTTGATCGGGCCGTCCCAGTCGCGCAGCAACTGCTGCTTTTCCTCAGCCGTGATCTCCACGTGCGCGCCATGCAGATACCAGCGTCCCGCATCATCGCGCACCGGAATTTCCGTGGTCCGCCAATGAGAGACCGGGTCCCCCTCATTGTTGTAGGTCCAGGTCACCTGCATGGAGGCGATCCGCCCCGAGAACGCGCCGAGATCGAGAAAGGCGTCGAGAATCTCGATCACGTCCGAATTCGAGGATTCAAGGACCTCGCCAGGCGCCAGGCGATGGAAGGGCGTCCCGTGATCGCGCAGGGCCTCGCTGACCGTATCGACAATGATCTTGCCGTCCACTTCAGCCAGCATGCTGATCAGGTGGGGCGAATGGCTGATCGTTGTGCGGAAATGCTCAAACAGCGGACGATGCTCGGGTTCCTGCAGCAGGCGTTCGAGCTTCGCTTCCAGCTGCGAGGAGGGCGAGGCTGTGGAATTTTCCAGGCGCGACACATAGGCCTGGCTCACGCCAAGCAGATGCGCCGCCGCTTCCTGTTTCAGGCCGGTGCGCTGACGAAAAGCTCTAAGCTCTTTTCCCCAATTCATAATATTAGACCCATTCAAAGGTGCGGAGCGTTGGAAGGCGTTTATTGAATCTGACTCAGTCACTTATCCGGTCATATTCGCAATAGTGCTGCACTGCAACGCATTGGCGGTTGAAAAATGCGGCTGCCACATGCCGAGCCGAACTTGACCGGACGTTTTCGAGCCGTACTGTCGCCCCAACTAAACCGCCAATGGCGGATACGAGGGAGGATACTGATATGGGCTTGTGGTCGACGATCCGTCGCGAATGGTTTTACACGACGCAGTTGGTGCGCATGCTGGGCGCACTCAAGAAGATCACGCCTGACTCAGAATATCTGACCCCGGACCTGTTCGAAGACAGCGTCGACAAGCACGCTCAGCGCACGGCCTTCATCACCGAGAGCGGCGTCGAGATCAGCTACGCCCAGTTTGACCGCTATGCGAACCGCGTCGCCCATTGGGCGCTGGCGCAGGGCGTGAAGCCGGGCGACACGGTCGCGCTCTACATGGCCAACCGCTGGGAATACGTCGCCATCTGGTTCGGCCTGTCCAAGGTCGGCATCATGGGCGCCCTCCTCAACAACCAGATCACCGGCCAATCCCTCGCCCATTGCATTGACGTCTCCGAAGCCGCCCATGTCATCGTGGAAGGGGAGCTCGCAGAGCAGTATGAGACCGCCTGCGCGCTCATCAATTGCAAACTGACCCCATGGGTCAGCGACGGCAAGCAGGCCAAGGCGCCAGGCGGCCAGGATTTCGATGCGGCTCTGTCCGGTCAGTCCGATGTGCGTCCGGACCGCTCCTATCGCGCGCATCTGAAGGCGTCTGATCCGTGCATGAAGATGTACACCTCGGGCACGACCGGTCTGCCCAAGGCGGCGATCGTGGCGCACACCCGGGCGCTGTATTATCTCCAGGTCTTTGGCGTCGCCGGTCATGCCGACAAGGATGACCGCATGATGATGGTGCTGCCCATGTACCACGCCACGGGCGGGCTGTGCGGGGTCGGCGCGGCGCTGTCGTTTGGCGGGGCGGTGATCGTGCGCCGGAAATTCTCCGCCACCCGCTTCTGGAAGGACGCCGCCGATACGGGCGCGACCATGCTGATGTATGTGGGCGAGCTGTGCCGCTTTCTGGTCGCTGCCGAACCCAGCGAGTGGGAGAAGAAGCACAAGATCCGCATCGCCATCGGCAATGGCCTGCGCCCGGATGTCTGGCCGCGGTTTGTCGAGCGCTCCGGCATCCCGCGGATCATGGAATTCTATGGCGCGACCGAAGGCAATGTCGGCCTGATCAATCTGGATTCCAAACAGGGCGCGATCGGACGGGTGCCGCCGCACCTGTCCAAACGCTTCAACATCAAGCTCGTCAAGTTCGACATGGACGAGGAAGCGCCGATCCGCGACGCCAACGGGCGCTGCATCGAATGCAAGCCGGGTGAAGTGGGCGAGGCGATTGGTGAAATCCGTCCCGATGACGCTCGCTACCGCTTTGACGGCTATGGCGATGAGGAAGCCACAAAGAAGAAGATCCTGCGCGACGTGTTCAGCGAAGGCGATCTGTACTTCCGCACCGGCGACCTGATGAAGCGCGACGCCCAAGGCTATTTCTACTTCATCGACCGGGTGGGCGACACCTTCCGCTGGAAGTCGGAAAACGTGTCCACCAATGAAGTCGCCGAAGTCTTTGGCACTCATGAAAAAGTCGTCCAGGCCAATGTTTATGGCGTTGAAGTGGCGGATTATTCGGGCAAGGCCGGCATGGTGGCGCTGGTCGCAGAGGAGGGGCTCGATCTCAACGCCCTGCATGCGCACGTCCACAAGGAGCTGCCTCATTACGCCCGCCCGCTCTTCCTGCGGCTGAGCAAGGAGACCCAGGACGAGAACACGACCGGGACCTTCAAGCTGAAGAAAACCGATCTCGTCAAACAGGGCTGGGATCCCGAGCTGATCGCCGATCCGGTCTACTTCGATGATCCTGATCAGGACGGCTATGTGCCTCTGACGGCGGAAATGCGCGCCCAGATCCTGTCGGGCGAGAAGCGGGTCTGATCATGACGCTGATGCCGGTTCGAGGAGGCTGGCCCGAAAGCCTGGTTCACGGTTGATGCGGCGTTTGACGCCCGGGTGCGCCGAAAACTGGGGCCGGCCTGTCACAGCTTTCTGCAGACCCGGTCCGTGCTGGACCATCCCTGGCTGGTCGAGCCCGACACCGCCCTGGCGTTGGTGATTCTGCTCGACCAGGCCCCCCGCAATGTCTGGCGCGGCTCGAATGCGGCGTTCAGGCTCGATCCGCTGGCGCGTGAGGCGGCCATGAGCATGCTGGAGGCCGGGTTTGACTGGGCGCTGCCCAAGGATCGCCGAGCGTTTGTCTATCTGCCTTTCTCCCATTCCGAGGATCTCGAGGATCAGGCGCTGGCCGTTCTGATGTGCGAGGAGCGGCTGGGTCCGGACAGCGACAATACCCGGCATGCCCGAGCCCATATGGATGTGATCGCGCGCTTCGGCCGCTTCCCGCATCGAAACGCCGTTTTGGGCCGGACCCCGCGCCCGGCGGAGCAGCGCTATCTGGAGGAGGGCGGTTACGCCCCGGGCTCGAAGCGCCCGGCAAAAACGACCCAAGGGCAGTCCTGACTCGGTCCGCATACCCACGCTTCTTCTTAAGTGATTGATTTATTTGACGTGGAATCCGGCAAGGGCTTTGCAGGAGGTGAGTGAACCCTCAAGGAGCGCCCAATGCCTGCCCAACGTCCGTCCCGCATCACCCCGCTTGATATTCGCGCCATTGCCTTCACGCTCGTCGATCGTCATGGAGACATGGCGCTCAACTACGCCGACATGGCGGTCACCGAGCTCGAACAGAAGGGCGAGGATGAAAGCGCGAACGCCTGGCGCGTGTTGCGCTGGGAGATTGAGGATGCGCTGGCCGGCGTCATCGGACGTGAAAGCCCCATCCAGATGCAATAACAAGGCGGCTGACACAGGAGTTTGTCTTGCGCTGACGCTCCGGCTCACCCAGCTTTAGGCGATGAGCGATTTATCCCTATTTGACACGTGGATTAACCAGGCCGGGCTGAACGATCTGTTCAACCCTCGCAAAACCGTCACCGCCATGCGCGACGCCATGGCCCGGATGGAAGAGCTGGTCGAGGTCGCCCCTCCGCCTGTGGAGGAAGTGCACGATATAGAGTTTGCGGGCGGCGAGGGGCCCCGTCCCGCCCGTATCTATATTCCCTATGGCGCTCAGCCGGACCACGGCCCCGGTCTGATCTTCTATCATGGCGGCGGCTTCATGGTCGGCTCGCTGAAATCCCATGACCCGTTGTGCCGGCGTTTGGCGGCGGTGTCGGGCGTGCGGATCTGCTCGGTCGATTATCGCCTGGCGCCGGAGCACCCTTTCCCGGCGGCGGTTGATGACGCTTTCGCCGCGATGGATGCGGCGCTGGCTGGCGAACTCGCCGCATATGGGTTCGACCCTGACCGCATTGCGGTGGGCGGAGATTCAGCCGGGGGGAATCTTGCGGCGACCGTGGCGCGCGAGCGTCGTGACGCGCTCAGCTATCAGCTTCTCCTTTACCCCTTGATGCAGCTCTTGCAGACAAAGAAGGACCGCCCGCGCTGGCAGGAAGGGCCGCTTCTGTCCGAATTCACGCTCGAGGAAATCCGCAAGCATTACATCCGCGACGCTGATCCGGCGGATGTGCGGATTTCTCCCTTGCTGGCGGAGGACCTCAAAGGATTGCCGCCCGCCTATATCCTGGCGGCCGAGATGGACCCGCTCCTGGATGAAGGGGCGGCCTATCGTGATCGTCTGACCGCTTCGGGCGTCCATGTAGAGTACAGGCTCTGGAACATGGTGCCGCATGGATTCCTGAACATGTCGCGCCTGTTCCCGGCTTGCGTCACCGCGATCGAGGCGTCGGCGAAGGCGCTCGACAGGGCGTTTCAAGCCAGGCCCTTGTGAGCCGCCGCGGCACGGCTTAGCTCTGCAGCATGAGCATGACTTCCCGATACCGTCCCGATCCGCGTTTCGCAGCCTTGGGCGATGAGTATTCCGATCCGGTGCAGCCGGCCGATTTCCCGCAGGACCAATTGCGCTGGTGGAACGGGCGCTGGGCGCAGGAGGTCGGCCTGGACGGGCTCGATGCAGAGGCGCGCAAGGCGCATTTCCATCGCTTCGAGTCCTTGCCGGACAATCAGTCCGAGCCGCGCGCCATTCGCTATCACGGCCATCAGTTCCGCACCTACAATCCCCAGATTGGCGACGGGCGCGGCTTTCTCTTCGCCCAGCTCCGGGACTCTCAGGATCGCTTGCTCGATTTGGGCACCAAGGGCTCGGGACAGACGCCGTATTCTCGCTCTGGCGATGGCCGCCTGACCTTGAAGGGCGCCGTGCGCGAGGTGCTGGCGTCCGAGATGCTGGAGGCGCTGGGCGTTTACACCTCCAAGACCTTCGCGATCTACGAGACTGGCGAGCAGCTGCATCGCGGCGACGAGCCGTCTCCGACGCGCTCCGCCGTCATGACCCGGCTCCAGCATTCCCATCTGCGGTTCGGCGTCTTTCAGCGTCACGCCTATTTCGAACGGCCGGATCTCATCGCTGAACTTGTCGAATACGCGATCACTCGGCTTGTCCCCGAGGCGGCGGACATGGGCGAGGATCGCGCCGCCGCCCTGTTGCGGGCGGTGACGGAGCGCTCGGCCCGCCTGGCCGCGCAATGGATGGCGGCCGGCTTTGTGCACGGCGTGCTCAACACAGATAATCTGGTGGTGACCGGAGAGAGCTTCGACTATGGGCCTTGGCGTTTCCTGCCGCATTTCGAGCCCGGGTTCACCGCCGCCTATTTTGATGAGCAGGGGCTATACGCCTATGCCCGTCAGCCCGAGAGCGTGTTCTGGGCTCTGCAGCAACTGGCGGGCGCCCTTAGCCTGGTGGGCGACCGGGAGGCCCTGATCGCCGCGTTGGAGACCTACCCCGAGCATTACAAGCGTGAGATCGTCACGGCCTTTCACCATCGCCTGGGGCTGGAGACAAAGGGGGATGACAGCGACAGCGCATTGGTGGGCGGCCTTCTGAACGCCAGCCGCGCGCTCGAGATCCCGTTCGAGGCGCTCTTTTTCGACTGGTTCTGTGGGGACGCCTCACGCGAGCGGGCGCTTCAGTCCCAGCGCGGCGCCCTGTATCGCGATGATCAGTTTGCGTCAGTCCTGAACAAGCTGACGGAGCGGACGCCGCTGCGGCCGGAGCGCCTGTCTCATCCCTATTTCAACAAGGATGCGCCTGTGCACATGACGATTGAGCGCATGGAATCGGTCTGGGCGCCGATCGCGGACAGAGATGACTGGTTCGCCCTGGAGCAGACTTTGACCGATGTGGCCGAGGCCCGCGCCGCCTATGATCTGGGCCGGGGGCGGGTCGGCTTTCTTGCGGAGTAACGCCATGCTGGACATCCTGCGGGCAGAGGGCTTTGGCGATGAGCGTGTAAGTCATGGCTTCACCACCCGCACGGGCGGTGTGAGCGAGGGGCCGTACGCCAGCTTGAACCTGTCCTGGTCGCGCGGCGACGAGAAGGAGCGGGTTCAAGAGAACCGCCGCCGCCTGGGAGACGCCATCGGCGCCCGTCCTGTGTTTGCCCGGCAAGTGCATGGCGACACGGTGATCCGGGTGGATGCGGCGCCCGAAGACGGGGCTGCGGGCGAGGGCGACGCCCTGATCACCGATCGTCCCGGGCTGGCGTTGTGTGCGCAGACCGCCGATTGCACCCCGGTGCTCCTGTATGATCGCGAGACCCGATCCATCGCCGCCATACATGCCGGCTGGCGCGGCGTGGTGGCGAAAGTGGTCCCGGCAGCCATAAGCGCTCTGTCCGAGGCCTACGGAGCACGCCCCGAAACGCTTCAGGCTGTGATCGGCCCGGCCGTGAGCGCCGAGAACTATCGCGTCGGACCTGAAGTGCTCGCCCAGTTCGAAGCCCAGTTCGGCCCGCTTGATGAAGGCATGGCCTTGCCGCGTGATGCCGAGGGCGGGGCGGGCCTCAACGTGTCTGAAGGCGCGCGACGTCAGCTGGTGGCGGCCGGCGTTCCCGCCGCAAACATCAGCTGGATCCAGGCCTGCACCTTTGCCGGGCAAGACCGTTTCTTCTCCTGCAGGCGCGCCGCCAAACAGGGCCATGCCGGTCATTTTGGCGGCCAGTGCGGAGTCATTGCGCTGAACGAGTAGGGCGGCCCTCAGGCCGCCCCTGAAGGTCTTAAAGCGGACGGCCGTTATTGGCTTCGACCAGCATGCGGCGCAGCTTGCGCATGCCGCCCACCCAGCGATCACGCTCAGCGCCCTTCATGGCCGCATAGCCGGCGGTCTGTTCATGGGTGGTGACCATGAAGCGGTTCTCTTCCATCGCCTTCAGAAGGGTTTGCGCCACGTCCTCGGGTTCGAGATAGCCGCTCAGCCCCTGGGCGCCGCCCTCTATGCCCTTCACCAGCGGCGTATTCACCCCTTCCGGGCACAGGCACTGAACCTTCAGGCCGTCATCGCCATGGGTGATGGCGAGGCTTTCGGCGAAAGAGACCGCCGCAGCCTTAGTGGCGGAATAGGGGGCGTCGCCGATCTGGTTGAGAAGGCCGGCGGCGGAGGCTGTGATGATGAAGTGTCCATGGCGGCTGGCCATGGATTTCGCCAGCATGCGGGCGGCGTAGACGCTCGCCATCACATTGACTTGCCAGCATGCGTCCCAGGCGGGGGTGGGAGCGTCGCCTGCGCCCCAGAGCGGACCGTCAGACACCCCGATGCCGGCATTGGACATGAAAATGTCCACCGGGCCCAGTTCGCGTTCGACCCGATTGATCAGGCGCGCCAACGCGGCTTCATCAGTGACGTCGACACCCTGGCCGAAACCGCCGAACTCTGAACCCGCCCTGGCGGCCGCGTCTGTGTTGAGATCGGCGATGACGACCCTGGCGCCCTGGGCGTGAAACGCGCTGGCGCAGGCCTTGCCGATGCCGCTGGCTCCGCCGGTGACGATGGCGATTTTACCGTTGAGATCCACTGCTCTGTCCTCCCGGATGATTTTCCCGGAAGCTTAAACAGTTAAGGACGTGGGGCAAGCATCGCTATCGCTCAGGATCAGGCGACGTGTACGGCCGCCTGGAGAATGGCCATCACAATGGTCAGCGCCGCGCGATACTGTTCGAGGGTTTCCGGCTTGCGAACGGATGAAACCACGTTGTCGTATCGGGAACAGGCCTGCTGCAGGCGCTGGGTGTCGCCGGAGAAGACGATCACGGGGATGTGAGACAACACCTCATCCTGCGACAATTGCTCAAGCACCCAGACGCCGTCTTCACCGGACAGTTTGAGGTCGAGAACCACACAGTCGTAATGAGGGTTGGCGCGGACCAGTTCGAGCGCCTGTTCACCTTTGACTGCACGATCAATGGAGGCGGCGCCAGCTTCTTCGCGAAGCATTTTTTCAAAGAGGAAGGCTTCCTGATCGTCATCTTCAACCAGCAGCAAGGCCGGTTTTTGATTGCCCATCGCCATTCTACCCCCCCGGTTTCTAAACTTTTGTCCATGCTAAGGCTAGAGTGAGCCTGTCTACCTGAAAAGCCACTATTTAACGGTTTGATGAATTTTCACTGTAGCTGCGACACGTTCGCAAGAAAGCGGGAAATGGATCACCGTATGCGTCAATGATCAGGTGAGCGTTGCAATGAGGTTTATAGGCCTGCCGTGCAGCTGATTACAGACAAGACTCAATGTATTGCCGACTTTTAACTAAAGATGGCGCTCAGCGCGCTCTCCAGGACAATGTTTGTTCACGATAGATCCGGTCGAGACGACAATTGCGTGCGCCTGGTGGCGCGAGAGCCCCCTCGAAACGCCGAAGGTCGAAGGAATCACTGGTGTCCCCGACTGGATTCGAACCAGTGGCCCTCAGATTAGGAATCTGATGCTCTATCCTGCTGAGCTACGGGGACACGCAGCGCAAAATACGCCGGGATGACGCGGTCGTCACCCCGGCTGATGCTTATTGCGGCGCCTGGGTCAGCGCGGCCCGGATTGCGGCGAGGTCGGTGACTTTGAAGTTCTGACCGCCACTGTCTTCCTCATCGTCCTGCGCCAGGAAGACGCCTTCGGGATGGCCCGGCAGGGGCAGGGCGTGAACATCGATGCCGTCCGTCTCGGAGGTGCGGTCAATATCCCCGCCATTCACCTCGAAGCGCCCGATCAGGCTGTTGTCCGCGGTGTCAAAGACCGCGTAGGCGCTGTCTCCCTGGCTGGAGACGACGAGCCAGGGCGCAGCGTTTGCTTGCGGCCACAGCGCCACGCCTTCGGCATCGGCGACGAGGCTGTCGGAATTGACCTCGGCCAGCAAGGTGCGGGCGTCACCTGTCGCCGGATCCGCGTCATAGACCCAGACCGCCGTGTTCTCCTCGGCGATATAGACCCTTCCCGTTGCATCATCGACGGCGCACCCTTCCGAGATCGAACCGATTTCGAAGGTGCGCACGGTCTCGCTGCGCATGGCGCCGTCTTCGAACCAGAGTCGTTCCTGGGTCAGTCGACCGGTGTCGTCTTCGGTGACGAAGGCGAACAGGGCGTTGTCGGTCGGTCGCTGATAGAGGCACAGTCCATACGGATCGACGAAATCGAGCGGCAGAACCCCGCCCGGCGCCGGGCTGACCTCGCCTGTGGCGGGGTCAATGAAGAACACCGCGATGGCGATGTTGGTGCGGTCCGAGGCGACGGCGATGTCCACCGTCTGAGCGCCCGCTTCAAAGCCATAGCGCACATCGACATTGTTCATGCGGCCTGCGGGCAGGTATTGGGCCGTGCCGCCGTCGAGCGTGTAGACATAAAGGCCGCTTTTCTTGTCGGTGCCCAGAATGCGCGATTGCGCCGGGGCCTGCGCGCGCCAGAACGCGGGATCGTCCGCGGCGTCGCCGGCGCCGGCGACAGCGGCGGTTTCAAGACTGGCCGGAACCGACACGCGAGGCAGGGTCGGGCCTTCAGCCTCGGAGCAGGCGGACAGCCCGTTCGCCAGTGACAGAATAAAGAGCGTCGATAGTGTTGCGCGCATGACGCACCCCCAGATGCAGAGCCGGAACAGCGAAAATTTCGCTCTGCATAACGGCATCTGAAGGGGGGGAACAAGAGCCCTTCAGCGCGTGTCATCTTGAATACATTCAGTTGATACAAAGCGGTGTTCGCCGCGACACGAAACTGTTGCTTCAACTCTCCATAAGCCCCCCGGGGAGAGCGCATCAGAGCGCTCTGCATTCAATTCCGGCACGTTCATGGGGGATTTCGAGATGAAGCGTATCACCACATTGCTTGGCGCAGTGTCTGCCGTTGCTCTGGTTGCGGGCGCAGCCCAGGCGGGCGAGATCACGGGCCGCGTGACAGAAGCTACCGGTTCGGTGGGCCTGCAAGGCGCGATCGTGCGCATTTCCGAAACCGGTCAGACCGTGAGCACATCGCGCGACGGCTCCTTCCGTCTCGGCAATGTGCCGGCCGGCGATTTCACCCTTGTGGTCGATTATCTCGGCGCTGACGCGCAGACCCGCGAAGTGACGCTGACCAGCGCGGACGCCATGGTAGAGACCAATTTCGTCCTGGGCGCGGATGTGGCGGTCGAGGACAACATCCTCATCATCGGCCAGCGCGGTCAGCTGACCAGTGCGCTGAACCGCCAGCGCGCCGCGGACGGACTGATCTCCGTCCTGTCTGCTGACGCGGTGGACCGCCTGCCTGACGAGAACGTCGCTGAAGCCGCGCGTCGGATCGCCGGCATCAACGTGCTCAACGACCAGGGCGAGGGCCGTTTCGTCTCGATCCGCGGCATCGACCCGAATCTCAACACCACTACGGTGAACGGCGTGCGACTGCCGTCCCCGGAAGCGGACAACCGTCAGGTGCCGCTGGATGTGATCGATTCGGACGTGCTGTCCTCGATCGTCATCTCCAAATCGCTGACCCCGGACATGCCGGGCGACACCATTGGCGGCAATATCGAGATCGAGACCCTGTCCGGTCTGGATCAGGACGAGCGCCTGCTGCAGTTCCGCCTGCGCGGCATCTATGCCGATGTGGTCGAAGAGTACGGCTATCGCGGCTCGCTGACCTTTGCCGACAAGTTCTTCAATGACCGCCTGGGCGTGGCGCTGTCGATTTCCGATCAGGAGCGGTCCTTCGGCTCTGAAAACGCCGAGGTTGACGGGACCTGGAACACCGACGAGAGCGTGCCGTTCCCCGAGGAGTTCGAGAATCGCAATTACGACATCACCCGTGAGCGCACCTCCGTGGTGTTTAACCTCGACTATGATCTGAGCGAGAGCACCAACGTCTTCCTGCGCACGACCTATTCGGATTTCACCGACCAGGAGTACCGCAACCGGATCGAGAACAAGTTCGAGGATCCGGACTATGCCGACGCCCTGTCCTCGGGCAATGGCGCTTTCTTTGATGCGTCGACCGGTGACGAGTTCGAGGTGGATCGCGACATCAAGGATCGCCTGGAAGAACAGACCATCTACGCCATCGCGGTGGGCGGCGAGACTTTCGCCGGTCCCTGGACCCTCGACTAACAGCTGGCCTACGCCTACGCCGAGGAAGCCGAGCCGAGCCGGATCGACTCCGGTTTCCGCGCCAAGTTCGACCAGGGCATTTTTGGGGTGAACGTCACTGACGCCCAGATCCCGCAGGTGATCTTTGGTGATGCGGGGGCCGAGCAGGCCTATTTCGACGCGGACTCTTATGAATTTGATGATCTCGAATTCCTCGACGGCGTCGCCAAGGATGATGAATGGTCCGCCGAGTTCAACGCGCGTCGCGAGATGAACTTTGGCTCTTACTACGGCTTCATCCAGTCCGGCCTTCAGTATCGCACGCGGGAGAAATCCTATGATGCGACGACGCTCGTCTATGACGGCTTTGACGGTCCGGACCTGCTGCTGAGCCAGTTCCAGACGACGGTCGACTATCCGCTGGCCGTCAATTTCGGCCCGGCTGTGGATGCGGGCGCGCTGCGTGACTTCTTCTTCGCCAATCGCGGCGATTTCGAGCTCAACGACATCGACACCGCCGTGGCGTCCAACGCCGACAATTACGGCGCAGAGGAAGACGTGTTCTCCGCCTATCTGATGGGCTCGGTGGATATCAATCGCCTGCGCCTGGTCGGCGGTCTTCGGGTGGAAGACACCCAGTATGACGCGCACGGTTTCGAGATCCTCGAGCAGGAAATCGAGACGGCGGTCTCCGGTGACGTCACCGGCGCCTTCGAGAGCTTCATCGCCCCGTCTCTGACGGGCGCCGAGCTGCTGGCGAGCGATCTCGACGTTGAGTACGATGCGGGTGCGGATGAGACCGTGATCGAGGGTGATCGCGTTTATCGTCGCCGCGTAACGGCTGAAAACTCCTACACTGATTGGCTGCCCAGTCTGAACCTGCGCTATGAAGCGTCGGACAACCTGATCGTGCGCGCGGCCTATTACGCCTCGATCGCGCGTCCGAACCTGGCGCAGGCGGCGCCGCGTCTCGCCTTTGAAGAAAACGACAAGGGCGAAGTGGAAGCCGAGGCCGGCAACCCTGACCTCGAGCGTCAGGAAGCCCAGAACTTTGACCTCGCCTTCGAGTTCTATCCGACCGAGGACGCCGTTCTGTCCGCCGGCGTGTTCTACAAGTCGATCGACAACTTCATCGCTCAGGTCGTCTATGAGGACACGGTGATCAACGGCGTCGCGCTTGAAGAAGCCACGACTTTCATCAACCTGGATGAGGCAGATCTGACCGGCATCGAGCTGAACTATCAGCAGGCGCTGACCATGCTGCCCGGTCTGCTCCAGCACACCATCGTGGGCGCCAACTACACCTATGTGGACTCCGAGGCGACCCTGGCTGATGGCCGTGAGATCACCTTGCCGCTGCAGTCCCAGAACGTGGCGAACCTGATCCTGGGCTATGACGATGGCCGTCTGGATCTTCGCGCTGCGGTCTCCTACCGCGACGCCTATATCGATGAACTGGGCGACAGCGCAGCCGAGGATCGCATCATTCTCGAGCACACTCAGTTCGACTTCTCGGCCAAGTATGACCTGACCGAGAATTTCCGCCTCTACTTTGACTACAAGAACGCCTTCGACGAGCCGTTCCGCGCCGCCTTCCGCGATGCCGGTCGGGAGCTGAGCTCGCAATACGAAGAGTATGGCTGGCAGGCCCAGTTCGGCTTCCGCTACACCTTCGGCGGCTAGGTCAAAGATCAGGACTGTGAGAACCCCCGGGGCCAGGCTCCGGGGGTTTTTAGTGTCTGGCGTCCCGGTGAGGACTGGGGTGCGGCGCGGGCCTCTTTCGCCGTCTTCTATAATCCCAACTATTTCAAGGGCATGAGCCTCGCTCTGGCGTGCGTGGTGAAGGCGTGCTCGAAGGAAATCCGCATTTTTCGATAAAAGTGGTTTATAAAATAAACTAGTTTGTGTACATGGGGCGGGAAAGGAGATTTCAATGACCACTTCCTCCCCAGAACGGCTTCATGCGCTGGACGCCTTGCGCGCCAGCGCCCTCTTGCTCGGGGTCGTGTTGCACGCGACCTTGTCCTTCTTCCCCACGACGGGGGTCTGGCTGATCGCCGATACGGACCGCTCCTCGCTGATGTCGGGCCTGTTCTTCGTGATCCATGCCTTCCGCATGCCCCTGTTCTTCCTGCTGGCGGGCTTCTTCGGCCGCATGATGTATCGGCGCATGGGCGCTGGCCGGTTCGCTCTGAGCCGTCTCAAGCGCATCGGGCTTCCATTTGTAAGCCTCTGGCCGATCATGTTCGTGGCCTTCATCGCCCTGTTCATCTGGGGCATGACGGCCATGTACGGCCCGCTGCCCGAAGGCGAGGCGCCGCCACTGAACTGGCGCACCCTGCCGCTGAGCCATTTGTGGTTTCTGTATGTGCTGCTGCTGATCTATCCGGCGGCGATCCTGACGGCTCTGGCGGCCAGGATCATTCCGGGCGCCGACGCGCTGGGGCGCGCCGTCGACAAGCTGATCGCCATGCTGGCCGGTACGCCGTTCCTGCTGGTTGCGCCGGCGGCTCTCGTTGCTGCCCTGGTGTTTTCAGACAGCTCCGGCCCGATCTGGTTCGGCGTGCGTTCACCCGATATGGGATTGTTGCCGAATACGCCTGCGCTGGTGACCTTCCCGTTCGCGTTCTGGATGG
Source organism: Oceanicaulis sp. HTCC2633 (assembly GCF_000152745.1). Taxonomy (GTDB): domain Bacteria; phylum Pseudomonadota; class Alphaproteobacteria; order Caulobacterales; family Maricaulaceae; genus Oceanicaulis. The sequence goes on along the minus strand of NZ_CH672428.1, from coordinate 1,461,848 downwards.
GGTGGATGATGCAGCGTCAGATGCACGTGCTCGACCAGCTCAAAGGTGTCTGGTTCATCAATCTGGGCCTGGCTGCGCTGGCGACGGCCGGGTGTTTTGTTTTGGTCGGATTCAGTCCGGACTTGATGATGGCGCTGACTGAAATGAAAAAAGCCCTGTTCGGTCTGGCCCTGGGGGTCGCCATGTGGGGCTTCATCTTTGGCTTTATCGGTCTGTTTCAGGCCCTCATGAACCATCATAGCCCTGTCTGGCGCTATCTGGCCGACTCCTCGTACTGGGTGTATCTCGTTCACCTGCCTTTGGTGGTCACGCTCCAGATCTGGATGTTTGACTGGGTGCTGCCAGCGGAGGTGAAACTGGTTCTGATCCTGCTGATCGCAATGCCGATCCTGTTGGTCAGCTATCATTTGCTGGTTCGTGGGACCTTCATTGGATGGATCCTGAACGGACGCACCAAGCCGGTCTTCCGGCGTAAATGAGCATAACGGTGGAGCCGCATGACAACCGAAACCGGTTTGGGTGATGACCTGACTTTTATCCGGTCGCTCTTGAAAGAGCGTCCCGTGCAGCTCCGCACCACCGGCCAGCTCTATGGGCTGGCCGGTCTGTGCTACGGGCTTTATGCGCTGGCGTGCGGTTTCGCATTGCTGGGCTGGTCGCCCTTGGGCGATGCCACCTTCTGGATCGGCACGCTGGCGTCCAATGGCGTGTTCTGTGTCGGCGTGATCGTCCTGTCCGTGCGCGCCAAAACCCCTGAAGGCGTCGCCAACCGCGCGCTGACGGGCGGTTTCGCCGGTGTGGGGATCGCCAATGCGGTGGCGGCCCTTGGCTTTTCCCTGGCTCAGCGCACAGGATTGGGAGCAGAGGTCTGGATTCTCTTTCCCATGGTGGTCGCGGCGTTTCAGGGCGCGTGCTGGTTTCTGGCCGCTCTGGTCACACGCCGTCTTTGGACCGCGGTGATCGCTGCCGGCTGGTATCTCAGCGTGCTGGTTCTGGCCCTGCTGATCAGCATGGTCTGGGCCTATATGCTGGTTCTGGGGGCGGTGCTGCTTCTGCTGATGGCGCTTCCTGGCTGGATCCTGATCCGCTCGGCGTCCAACCCTTAATCTGATCGCTTATGAGTTCGTTTGATATCGATAAGCTTGATGATGTGATCCACAGCCGCTTGCGGCTGGGGATCATGACCTTGCTGGCTGATTCAGAAGCAGAGACCTTCAATGCGCTTAAAGAGGCGCTCAAAGCCACCCAAGGCAATCTCTCCATCCAGCTCAGAAAGCTGGAGGAGGCGGGCTATGTCTCGATCGACAAGCAGATCGTCTCACGCAAGACGCTGACCACAGCGCGCTTGACGCCAGAAGGCCGCAAGGCGTTCGATGCCTATCTGGAAGCGCTATATTCCATGGTGGGCCGGAAACCCGATTGAATTGCAAAGTCTTGCGTCCGCCCTCTTGAAGCGCCGCGCTAAATTAGTTGCTTAAAGAAACTAAATGGGTCAGTCTCGCCGCATGACCCGAACCTCCCTCTCCCGTTATCCGTGTCCGGTCGCCCGAGCCGTCGATGTGATCGGCGACCCTTGGAGCTTGCTGGTTCTGCGGGACGCCATCGCGGGCGTGCGCCGGTTCTCGGACTTCAAGACCCGCCTTGGCGTGTCGGCGAAAATCCTGACGGATCGTCTGACCACGCTTGTGGAGCAGGGCGTGCTGGTGCGTCAGGCGACATCGCCGGGCAAGCAGCGCTTTGAGTATGAGCTGACCGAGAAGGGCCGGGAGCTGGCCCCGGCATTGATCGCCCTCATGCAATGGGGCGAGCGCTGGACCTTCGAGCCGGGGCGCTCGCCAGTGCGCCTCAGCGTGCGCGAGACCGGTGAAGCGCTGGCGCCGGTGCGTCTTGAGACGGCGTCGGGTCGTGAGGTCGAGGTGTCAGACCTTGAGATGAGCGCTACCGACGCCGCGCCTGAGATCACCCGACAATCCTACGCCGCGCTCAAGGCGCGGGCGAACCGCAACAAGGACGCGCAATCATGATCGAGCCCGATTTCATCACCGATCTGGGCAGCCCGAACGCCTATCTGGTCCACAAGGTCCTGCCGCAGATCGAGAGTCGCACAGGGGCGCGGTTTCGCTATCGCCCCTGCCTTCTGGGCGGAATCTTCAAGGAGACGGGCAATCAGTCGCCCTTCTTCGCCTTCGCCGACATCAAGCACAAGCTTGATTACGAGATGCTGGAAGTCCGCCGCTATGTGGCCGCGCACGATCTGACCGCCTTCAAGTTCAATTCCCACTTTCCGATGAACACCCTGACCCTGATGCGCATGGCGGCGTCGGTGGAGCTCGATGCGCCCGATCAGCTGCGCGCCTTCTTTGACGCCGGGTTCGTCGGCATGTGGGAACTGGATCGTGATTTCACGCAGGACGAGGTCATCAGGGCGCATTTCTCGGACGCTGGCTTTGACGCGGACAGGCTGCTTGCCCGGACTTCAGACACCGAGGTGAAGGCGCATCTCATCGCCAACACCCAGGACGCGGTCGGGCGGGGCGTTTTCGGCATGCCCACCATCTTCGTGGGCGAGGAAATGTTCTACGGCAAGGAACGGCTCGCCCAGATCGAGGCCCAGATTTTACGACAGTTGTCGTGAACATGGCTCCGCCCGGTCTCTGTGCTTGAGCACGGGATGACCGGCTGAGACATTCCGGCGCCTTCCCAGTCACGCTTGTCTGGCCTATAGCGCGATCATGTTTCGTGCGTCCCATCCGGTCCTGATCCGTCTCGCTGCGGTCCTCATCGCCCTTCAGGCGCTTTGGTCTCCGGCTGCGACCACGGCCTATGCCGCCGGGTTTGACGCTGCGAAATACATGTGCGGTCAGGTCGTGCGCGATGCGGAAGCCCGCGCGGCCATTGCCGAACTCGCGGCCTTGACGGGGCTGGAAGACCCGCAACCTGCCCCTGATCATGAGGCTTCTGATTGCGTCGCCTGCATGCTGGGCCAGGCGGTTGCTCTGGCGGACGACGTTCAGGCTCTGACACTCGTTCCGCCTGTTTCGGCCGACCCGCGCCCCTTGCGGATCGATCGGGCGAGCCCGCGCCAGCCTGCAGGTCCGCCCGTCGGGCTTCGCGCACCACCCCTCACGAACTGATCTCCCTTTGCGTCGCGCTTTGTGAAGCGCGTGTTGGCGCTCGGCCCCGCCGGGCGCGTGATCTGTTCTGAGAAACAAGACTCCATGACCAAAATTCTGTTCGCCGGCGTGTCTGCGCTGGCCCTGACCTCTGCCGCTTTCGCCAATGAGGCTGCTCCCGCTCCGCAATCGCGCTGGGTGGACGTGATCACCGTGACCGGTCAGTCCCCGGTCTCACTCGATCAGGACACGGTGCTGATTGATCTGGCGCCCGCGACGGCCCCGGACGCCGCCGGTCTCGCCGCCCGCCTTCCCGGTGCTGCGCTCATCGATAATGGCGCGCTGTCGGGCCAGGTGCAGTATCGCGGCCTTTATGGCTCTCGCGTCGCGGTGCGGCTGGACGGGCAGGCCTTCCATTCGGGCGGCCCCAATCTGATGGACCCGCCGCTCCACTACGCGCCCGCGCCCATGCTGGAACGCCTTGAAGTCACACGGGGCCCGTCCCCTGTCAGCCAGGGCCCATCCCTGAGCGCGGGCGTGAATGCGGTGTTCAAGCATCTCGGTTACGCGCAGGGCGAGACGCCGGAGCTTCATGCCGACCTCACCGCCATCGTGCGCAGCGTGGATGAAAGCACGGCTGTGGGCGGCGTAGCGGGTCTCGCCACGGCGCGGCAGCGGTTTGAAGTGCTGGCCTCAACCGAGCGCGGCGAGGACCTTGATACGCCGTATGGGACGCTCGTCGGGACCGAACATGCACGCGACGTCTATGGCTTTGGCTATGGCGCGCGCCTGACCGAGACGACCGAGCTGACGGCTGATTTCCGCTGGCAGGAGGGCGGGTTTACCGGCAATCCGCCTTTCCCCATGGACATCCGCTTCATGGACACCTCTTCAAGCCGTGTGGGGCTGAATACCGAGCTTGGGGGCTGGAGCCTGTCTTTCAAGGCCGGTCATGCGCGTGTGGACCACGCCATGAACAATTACGATCTGCGCCCGTCCCCTGCGCCCATGCAGATGCGTGAAACCTTCGCCAGCTCCGAGACCGTCAGCTTTGGGCTGGATGCAGAGCATGCCTTCCAGGGCGGCGTGATCCGGTTGGGCCTTGATCGCGCGAATGTCCGTCACGATACGACGGTGACCAACCCGATGAATGCGGACTTCTTCGTCACGCCCTTCCCGGATGTGGAGCTGGGCCGCACTGGCGTCTATGCCGAATGGGAAGGGCCGCTCTCCGCCTATGAGGTCTACGCCGGCCTGCGCGTGGATGCTCATGACGCCGATGCGGGAACCCCGCGCCTGGGTGCAGCCCTGCCCGCAGGGCCGCGCATGCTGGCGATGGCCTTCGCCCATGCCGATCGCTCCTGGGATGATGTGACGGTGGATGGCTTGCTGCGCATCGCCCGGCCGGTGTCCGACGCGCTGACCCTGCGCGGGGCGCTGGCGCGCAAATCGCGGGTCGGCGGGCAGGTCGAACGCTATGGCTGGCTGCCGATCACGGCGTCGGGCGGTCTGGCGGACGGCAATACCTATGTCGGCTCGCTCGATCTCAAGCCCGAAGTCGCAACCAGTCTCGAGGCGGGATTTGATCTTGAAACGCCGCGCGCCTATCTGCGCCCGACCGCCTATGTCAGCTGGATCGAGGACTATATCCAGGGCGTGCCCGCCGAGCCCGATACGCCCGGCGTGGTCGATACGCCGCTGGAAATGGTCTCGGCGATGAATGGCGACCCGACGCCTCTGCGCTTTTCCAATGTGGATGCGCGGCTCTATGGCTTTGACGCCGATTTCGGCCTGCGGCTGAGCCAAAACTGGCGCGCGGACGGCGTGCTGACCTATGTGCGCGGCGAGCGCGAGGATGTGGATGATGATCTCTACCGCATCACGCCCGCAACTTTGCGCCTGAGCGCGACCTATGAGCAGAAAGTGTGGTCGGCCAGTCTTGAAACCCTGATGGTCGCCGAGCAGGACAAGGTCTCGACCGAGAACAGCGAACAGGCGACGCCGGGGCGTGTGCTTGTGAACGCCTATGGGCGCTGGGATGTGAGCGAGCGGGTCAGCCTGTCGGCGGGGATCGAGAACCTTCTGGATCAGCCCTATCGGGATCATCTGGGCGGCTATAACCGTAATGCCGGGCTGGGTGTGCCGATGGGTGAGCGCGTGCCGGGCGCCGGCGCCGGGGTCTGGATGCGTCTGAATACGCGTTTCTAGGCTTTGCGCTTTTCAGGCTGACGGGCAGTATATTCCCCTGTCGGGGGAGTATGCGATGACAAGGATCGCGTGGCTTGCGCTGGTTCTGTTTGGCCTGTCAGCCTGCAAGGGTGTTGAAGAGGGCGCGCCACAAGTCGTGGAGCCCGCAGGCGCCCGAACGGGCCATGGTTTTCTCTATGAAACCGGGGAGGGCGTGCGCGAGTACGCCCTTCTGGCCGGAATCCGCGGGGCCGACACCGATCAGTCCCGCGAGGCGCTGCAAGCCTTGCTCGATGAAGCCGGGCCGCGGCTGAGCCTTGTGGAGACCGAGGCCGGTCGTGACCGCTATGATCGCCCGATTGTCATTGCCGTTTTCGATCGGGCCGGAGAGACGGCGTATCTGGACGCAGAGATGGTAAAGTCGGGCCAGGCCTTGGTCTGGCCGCGTCCCGGAGCGGATGCACGCGCAGGCGTATTGCTGGCGCTTGAAGAAGAGGCCCGCATGTCTGGCGCGGGCGCCTGGGGCGAGGGCCATTTCACGATCCGCTCACCCGATCCCGACCCGCTCGCCCAGCATCTCGATAGCGCGCAGATCATGGAGGGCCGGGTGGTCGCCATCGGGGAGGCGCGCAATGGACGCCTCTATCTCAATTTCGGGATGAACTGGCGCACCGATTTCACCGTGAGCCTGAACCGTGAGGATCGTGAGCGGTTTGAGGCCGCGGGGCTTTATGACCCTGCGAGCCTCGAGGGTGCCCGCGTGCGGGTGCGTGGTTGGCTCTATGCTGAAAACGGCCCGATGATCCATGTGCAGAGCCCGTGGCAAATCGAGATTGTCGATGCGCCAGAGCCAGTGACCCTGCCCTGAGACTAGCTCGTGGGCAGAAGGCCAGCCTCTTCAGGATCGCCCACCACTTCGGTGAGATACTTCTTGAGCTTGTTCAGCGCTTGATGCTCGACCTGACGAACCCGTTCCTTCGAGATGCCGAGGCGTTCGCCCAGTTTTTCGAGCGTGACGCTATCCTCGCCCAGACGGCGTTCGCGAATGATCAGTTGTTCGCGTTCGCTCAATCGGGACAGGGCCTCGCCCAGCCACTGGGCGCGCTGGGCCTGGTCGCGGTCCTCCATCACCTGGGTCTCAGGATCCGGGTTCTCATCCGCCAGGAGGTCCTGCCATTCGCCTTCGCCATCCTCGGAGAAAGGCGCGTTCAGGGAGCGGTCGACGGCGGCCAGGCGGCTGGCCATCTTCTCCACATCGTCTTCACCCACACGCAGGGCCTGAGCGACATAGGCGCGGTTCTCCGGCGTCAGCTGGCCCGAACTCGTATCCTTGATCAGGGCGCGCAGGCGACGAAGATTGAAGAAGAGCGATTTCTGAGCCGCCGTTGTGCCCGTGCGCACGATGGACCAGTTGCGCAGCACATAGTCCTGGATCGAGGCGCGGATCCACCAGGTGGCATAGGTGGAAAAGCGCACTTCCCGTTCCGGCTCGAAGCGGGCGGCGGCCTGCATCAGGCCGATATTGCCTTCCGAAACCAGATCGGGAAACGGCAGGCCGTAATGGCGAAACTTGGCGGCGATCGAAATGACCAGTCGCATATAGGCGGTGGTCAGCGCATGCAGCGCCTCCTCATCGCCCTTCTCCTTCCAGGCCGTTGCAAGATTGAGCTCTTCCTCGCGCTCCAGCAGGGGGGCGTCCATCGCCTGCTTCATGAAGCGGCGGTCTGGGTCGGCGGAGCGCGCCGGGGCGGAGCGAGTCTGGGCAGAGTGTGACATCACAGTCGCTTTCGTTTCGCATGGGCCGTTGATCAGTTCATCAGCCTATACGCAACGCAGGCGCTGCTGGATCACGCAATGGTGTGATAGTTCACGAAATGCTGGGGTGGAATGCAAAGCGCCCCGCCAGACGATGTCTGACGGGGCGGCTTGAAATGACGCGCTGACAGGTTTTGACGCCTCAGGCGGCTTTCTTGGTCAGGGTCGTGGTCAGCATTTCCAGAGCCTTTTCGCGGTCGACCTTCTCGACGGCGGCGACTTCGCGCACCATGCGGTCGAGCGCGGATTCATAAAGCTGACGCTCGGAATAGGACGGCTCGGGCTGGTCTTCCTGGCGGTGCAGGTCGCGCACGACTTCCGCGATGGAGATCAGATCGCCAGAGTTGATTTTCGCTTCGTATTCCTGAGCGCGGCGGCTCCACATGGTGCGCTTGACCTTGGGCTTGCCCTTCAGGGTCTTGAGCGCATCCTTCAGGACGTCATCGCTGGCCAGCGGACGCATGCCGGCGGCGGTCGCTTTCGCGGTCGGCACGCGCAGGGTCATCTTGTCCTGTTCAAAGGAGACGACATAGACCTCGATATCAAATCCGGCGACGCTTTCTTTTTCGACGCCCACAACGCGGCCCACGCCATGGGCGGGATAGACCACATAGTCGCTTTTCTTGAACGTCTTGTTGTCGTTGGCGGATTTCTTGGTCATACGAGGCCCTCTCGTCCAAAGCCTGCCGAACTGATCCTGTGTACGAGGTCTAATGGACCGCGCAAAACCCCGCTCTGATCTTGAGTGAAGATCAGCGGCCGGGCTTTTTGTGAAACAGTTACATCAAGGCGGTTGCTGTCCCGGAATATGCGCATCTGCGCTCACCGAAGACAAAGACCATAACAGAAAAACTACAAAAACTCAACTTGATGCGCAGCAACAAGCATTCCGCCCCCGGAAGGCGGTTAACCGAATGCTAAGATTTTGACGGCGTTCAGGGATTCACGAAGCCGGCTTCTCGGAGAAGTATTTCTCCAGCTTGTTCGTGATGGTTTCGAACTCTTTGTAGTCCGCCGGCGGGTCCTTGCGCACCGTGATGTTCGGCCATTCGGTCGCGTATTTGGAATTGAGCGCCAGCCATTTGCCGTCTGCATCGTCCTCGGTGTCAGGCTTGATGGCCTCGATCGGGCATTCGGGCTCGCACACGCCGCAATCAATGCATTCGTCGGGATGAATGACGAGCATGTTCTCGCCTTCATAGAAGCAGTCCACAGGACAGACTTCCACGCAATCGGTGAACTTGCAGCGAATGCAGGCGTCAGTGACGATATAGGTCATCGCGCAGGCGGCCTCGGAACAATGTTGTTAGACAGAAAGTTGGCGGGGACATGGCCCCCTCGCGCCCGTTTGTCAACGGCCCGAGGCGGCATGTCGCGCTTCAGCCCGATCACGATCTGACAGACCCAGCAGCGGCGCCAGACGGCGGATCAGGGCGTCTTCGTGCGCATCCCTTTCGCCATCGGCCAGCACCACGCGCCACAGGTCCTCGAGAATGCTCAGGCGTTGTTCGCGCGGCAATTGCTTGACCACATGGGTGAAGCGGTGATGGTCCACCGCCGCTTCGGCCAGGGTTTCGGCTTCATCCAGCAATTCCGCCGCGCGGGCTGCATCCAGGTCGAAACCGGCGCAGAGCACCGTAATGATCTCCGCCTCCTCGACCTCGGCGTAGATGCCGTCCGACAGGGCCGCTTCCACCAGTAGAACAGCTGTTGAGAGTTCCGGGCTCAGCGACCGCTCTTCAGCGGTTTCGGCTCCGGTAAAGAGGCGTTTCAAGGTCTCAAACATGATCGATCCAGAAAAGAACAGGCATTACTCGGTTTCAAGGCTGTAGCATGACTGCGCTTCGGGCGCGGGTCCACGCCGTTCCGGCAGCGCCCGCACCGTCAGCCGTAGCGGGTCTGCGTCCCGCCGGATGACAAGGCAGTCGCCGGGCCGCACCGGCGCGGCGGGCTTTGTCAGGCGGGTCACCTGTCCGTTGCGATCAATCCGTACAGCGCCTTTTTCAATCATTTGTCCGGCAAGACCGCGCGATTTGTAGAGGCGGGCCCGAAACAGCCACACATCACACCGCATGGACTCGCCGTGCGCGCTCATGAGCGGTCTTGTTCAGGACCTGCCGCATCAGAATCGACAGGGGCGTCGGCCGGCGTTTGAGCCGTGTCTGCAGGCGCTTCGGCCTTGGGCGTCTCCGGCGCCTCAGCAGCGGACTGTTCTGGAGACGCGTCCGTCTTGGCCTCGGCGGGCTTGGCTTTTGACTTCTTGCGCGGCTTGCGGCGTTTCTGATTGGCGGGCTTGGGCTGTTCGAGCTCCAGCGCGGCGAGCGCGGCGAAGGGGGAATCCGGATCGATCGGCTTGTCCTTCACCGGAGCCGGGCGGGGCCGGGCGTCCTTGCGCGGGCCGCCCTTGCCTTGTCCCTTGCCCTTGGCGTGCGGTTTCTGACCCGTTTGGGCGGGGCGTTGGGTCGAGCGCGACCGGCCGGACCACAGCTCAGGCTGATCCTCGGCCGCCTTCTGAACGCGGCGATAGCCCAGCGCCTTGAGCACTTCGCGCAGATCCTCGTTCGAGCAGCCCAAAAGCGCGGTCATCGGCGCATTCGGCTCGAAACGGCGTTCCTTGTTCTCAGAGCGCTGTTCGCGGATGAGATCCGCCAGACGCTCGAGCATATCAAGGCGAACGGCGCGCGGCCCGCACGGCTGGAAGCCGGCCGCGGCGTAATCAGCCAGGGTGTGGCGGCGATCATTGGGAATGCTGGTCAGGCCCGGCGGCGGGTTCACGGCGCGCTCGATATCGCCCTCATGAATCGCCTTGAGCATGGACAGCAGGCGGGCGGCCCCTGGTTTCAGCAGGGCGGGCATGAAGACGGCGTGTTCGCCAATGCGCACGCCCGCGCGGCGCAGGGACTGGCGTTCGGGAACGGACAGCGCCGCCAGCTCGTCCGCGAGCTTGATGCGGGACATGGCGCCGAAGCTTTCCACCAGCTGATAGGCGACGCCGCGAGCCAGGCCATCAAGCTTGCCGTCTTCCTTGAGCGCCTTGCGCAGGGCCAGAAGCGGTTCCAGTCGCGTCTCGGCCTGGCTGGCCGCGAAAGTCATGAGGCGCTTTTCAGCCTGGGCGATCAACTCGCTCGATCCCAGCTCGCCGCCGATCAGAGCGACGGCGGGGGTGAAGGGGTCACTGCCCGCCTTCAGGCGACCGACCGGATCATCCTGCCAGCGCAGCACGCCGTCCTCGCCCAGCGCCAGTGCGCTGTCTTCAGCCTGGGAGAGCTGGGAGAGCAGGCGGTTCACTTCGGGGCGGACCGCTTTCATTGCGGCGTTCGCCACCGCCCGGCGCGCCAGCGGTTCGCCCGCAGCGTCGGCTTCAAAGCTCAGCCCGTTCAATCGTCCCACGAAATGGCCCTCCACAGTGACCTCGCCCAGGCGGTTCAGCCCGGCTTCCAAATCGGTTTTCTCTCGCAGCCCCTTCATCAGCGCGCTGGTGCGCCGGTCAATGAAGCGGGCGGTCAGGCGCTCATGAAGCGCATCGGAGAGCTGATCTTCAACCTCTCGGGTACGGCTCGTCCAATATTCAGGGTCTTTTGTCCAGTCCTTCCGGTGCGCCGCGTAAGACCAGGTGCGCACATAGGCCAGTCTCTGGGCCAGGGCGTCCACATCTCCTGCGGTCTTGGACAGGCGGCTCAACTGCGCATCCAGCCAGGCGTCCGGCAAATAGCCGCTTGGACTGGTCAGATGCATGTAGAGCGTTGAAATCAGACGCGCATGATCGTCCGGGCTGGCCTTCCGGAAGTCTGGAGTCCGGCACACATCCCACAGGCGCGCCGTGCCGCCACGCGCGGCGGCCCGGGCGCGAATGTCGGGGTCGCGGGAGACAAGATCGAGCACATCTTCATCCGATGCGCTGCGCACCCGTTCCAGCACGGGGTCGGGAGAGGGCGCGTTCAGGGAATGGCGCAGGCTGTCGAGCGAGCTGAGATCGAGATGGCTTTCACGCCAGGTCAGCTTCTTGATGGGTTCGAACTCGTGGTCCTCGACCCGTTCGATGATGTCAGGGTCCAGGGGGCGGGCGTCGGCGGTTTCGCCGAAGGTGCCGTCAGACCGGAAGCGGCCCGCCCGGCCGGCGATCTGGCCGACCTCCTGGGGGAACAGCCGGCGGCGCTTGCGGCCGTCGAATTTGGAATAGCTCGCGAAGGCGACGTGATCGACATCCATATTGAGACCCATGCCGATGGCGTCGGTCGCAATCAGGAAGTCCACTTCGCCCGATTGATAGAGCTCGACCTGGGCGTTGCGGGTGCGGGGGCTCAGCGCGCCCATCACCACCGCCGCTCCGCCCCGTTGTCGACGCACCAGCTCGGCGATGGAGTACACATCCTCGGAGCTGAAGGCGACAATAGCCGATCGGCGCGGCAGCTTGGTCAGCTTCTTGGCGCCGGCATAGCTGAGGGTGGAGAAGCGCTCGCGCTCCTCGATCTCGGCCTCGGGTATCAGATGGCGCAAGATGGGCCGCATGGTCGCCGCGCCCAGGAACAGTGTTTCCTGAGTGCCGCGGGCGTGCAGCAGCCGGTCGGTGAAGATATGGCCCCGCTCGGGATCGGCCGCGAGCTGGATCTCGTCCACGGCCAGGAAGGCGGGCCGCATGTTCAGCGGCATCGCCTCGACAGTGCACAGGAAATAGCGCGCCGTGGGCGGCACGATCTTCTCCTCGCCCGTGATCAGCGCCACCGACGCCGGCCCCTTGGCCTTGACCACCTTGTCGTAAAGTTCGCGCGCCAGGAGCCTCAGGGGCAGGCCGAATACGCCGGTCCCGTGCGCCATCATCCGCTCGAGCGCGAGATGGGTCTTGCCCGTATTGGTGGGGCCGAGGATCGCGGCGATACGGTGATCGCCTGCGCGGGCGCGTGACATGACGCTCTCCAGCGAGATTGAGCCGTAACCTTAGAAGGGATGCGGCCTATTGCGTAGCGTCGCCTGCATACAGCTGGGTGGCCTGGATGGTGATCGCGCCGATCCGGGTCTGGGCGCGGAAGCGCACCGGGACATGCACCCCGTCCACAGGGGCGAGCCAGATCGTCACCGGGCGGTTTGTTTCCTCTTCATCGGGGCGATCGCCCGGATCATAGCCGCTGATCGGTTCGATAAACGCCTGGCATCGAATGGCGTCCCCGGTCCACGCGCGCGTGCGCACTTCATCCAGGCCCAGATTGTTGAGCCGCAGATCATAGCGCGCCTTGCCGTCAAATACTGGCAACCGGCCTTCGCAAACCCCGTTCTCGTCGGTCGGCAGGGCGGTCATCAGGCTCAGAAGGGTCGAGATGGGATCAAGCGCGCCCGCCCGGTCCGCGTCACTGGCCGGGGGCTCGCCCATGGATCCGAAGGGCGGCTGGACATCAGGCATCGCCACATTGTTCTCGAAATCGATGCCGACCACGCGTCCCTTGTCGCTGGCGTGATTGATATGCTCATAGCGATAGGGGTGAAGGGCGTCCGGCTGACGATAGCCGTTCGTGGTCGCCTCGATATTGGTGTCGTCAAACCAGCGCAGCAATCCACCGCTCTGAAAAGTGGCGCCGGCTGAATACACGCCATCATTGAAACCGGCGCTCAGGGAGATGTCCGCGACCTTCAGAATCAGCACCGAGCCGGAATAGCGCACATAGACCTGCTCGGGCGGTTCGACGGTCTGCGCCTGGGCCGCCGCGGGCAGTGAGGCCATCGCCAGTGCGGCGAAAGCGGTGCGGGCGTGTTTGGACACTGTCAGCATGAAACTCTTATTCCTCTGGCCCCAGCCGGTGGGCTCAGCCTATCTAACGCGGTCTGGCTGCAAGATGAACGCCAGTTTCTGTGCGGCTGCGCCTTGACGCAGGCCGTCCGGACCGGTACATCGCCCGCTCTCGCGCCGCACCTTGGGTTTTCCCTCTCGCGGTCGCATATAATTTTACGACTGTTGTGGAACAAGGTGGAAGCCATGTCGCGCCGCTGCGAACTTACTGGGACGGGTCCGGTTTCGGGCAACAACGTGTCTCACGCCAACAACAAGACCAAGCGTCGCTTCCTGCCGAATTTGTGTCAGGTGACGCTCGCGTCTGAGGCCCTGGGCCGTTCCTTCCGTCTGCGCATCGCCGCCAAGGCCCTGCGCAGCGTCGACCATGTTGGTGGTCTGGACCAATTCCTGCTGAAAGCTCGTGATGAGCAGCTTTCCGGCAACGCGCTGAAAATCAAGCGCGAGCTGAAAAAAGCTGCGGCGGCCGCCTAAGCCGCTCACGTCTTGACGCGAGAAACAACGCCCGCCGGAAACGGCGGGCGTTTTTCGTTGCGTTTGTCGCCAGGATCACTGACGCAGTTCGAGGACGAAGCTGAACAGCAGCGTGCGCTGGCTGTCGTTGTAATTATCGTCCGAGATCAGGAAGAGGCGTGTCTGGCCCTCGCGCTCGATGACCGCCATGCCCTCGAAATTGTCCACGCTCATCTCATCAGGCTCGATGGCGGCCAGCAATGTGGGGTGGAGTTCCGTGACATTGGGCGCCTCCGCGATCTGTTCGGCGGTCAGGTGCAGGATGTGGATGCGATTGCCCACGTCGCGTGACCAGAAACGCTGCAGGATGTAGAGCCCGTCCGCGCCGTCTGATTCCAGTTCGGTGACGCCGAATTCAGGCTCCATCGCCACCAGATAGGAATTCCCGGTCTGCTCCGGCTCGAACAGGTGCGTGCGGAAGAAGATGTGCACCGGGGCATTGCCCGTCGTGTGCTCCTGCGCGGACCAGAGCCAGTCGCCGATCACCGCGATCCCCTCCATGCCGGCGTTATTGGGCAGGGCTTCGGTTCCGAGCGGATTGGCGAGAGGCGTCGGCAGGGCGTCGTCCACACCGCTCCAGTCTTCACCCAGCTCATAGCGCCAGATGCGGTGCTCACGCTCGAAGCTGACGGCATAGGCGCCATCGCCCAGATCCGCGAGGCCCTCGGAGTCAGCGAAGTCGTCGGACACCGGCTCGCCGGCCTCGTCGAGGATCACCGTGATATGCGGTTCGCTGAGGCCGACGAGCGCATCGCCGTCATATTGCAGCGAGGCGGTCATCCAGTAGCCGCTGTCTGAGACCGCGAGCAAACGTCCGCCGTCTGGTGAAATATCGAGGGCGGACCAGCCGCCAAAGCGCTCCTCGTCGAGATCAAGCGCGACCCCGCCCAGATAGCGCAGATCGCCCAGCCGCGTCCGCCCGGGATCGTCCGGGAAAAGCGGCAGGGGCGTCAAAGACAAGCTGGCGGATTCGGACGCGGTCTGCGCCTCGCCCCCTCCGCCACACGCGATCAAAAACGGGCACAGACAGACAGACAGGCCTAGACGGACAAGCATGCGAACCCCCAGTTCAAGCTCTCGGACTGGTTGTGGATTATGCACGCCCTAGCGGCGTTTGTCCTCTTCAAACAGGGCCGCCAGCTGGTCGGTCATGGCGCCGGCGAGCTGCTCTACATCCACAATCGTCACGGCCTTGCGGTAATACCGCGTCACATCATGGCCAATGCCGATGGCGAGAAGCTCAACATCGGACTTTGTCTCGATCATGGTGATAACTTCGCGCAAATGCTTTTCGAGATAGGCGGGCGAGTTCGCCGACTGGGTGCCGTCATCCACCGGCGCGCCGTCCGAGATCACCATCATGATGCGGCGCTGTTCGGGCCGGGCCAGCAGACGCTTGTGCGCCCAGAGCAGGGCTTCGCCGTCGATGTTTTCCTTCAGAAGGCCGTCTCGCAGCATCAGCCCCAGATTGGACCGGGATCTGCGCCAGGGGGCGTCCGCCGCCTTGTAGATGATATGGCGCAAATCGTTCAGACGGCCTGGATGGGGCGGCTTGCCCTGAGACAGCCATTCCTCCTTGGAGCGCCCGCCCTTCCAGGCGCGGGTGGTGAAGCCCAGGATCTCGGTCTTCACGCCGCACCGCTCCAGCGTCCGCGCCAGTATGTCGGCGCAGGCGGCGGCCACCAGGATCGGACGACCGCGCATGGAGCCGGAATTGTCCAGAAGCAGCGTAACGACCGTATCGCGGAAGTCGGTGTCCTTCTCCATCTTGAAGCTCAATGGCATCATCGGGTCCATGATGATGCGGGGCAGGCGCGCCGGATCGAGCTGGCCTTCCTCGAGATCGAAGGACCAGGAGCGTTGTTGCTGCGCCATCAGGCGGCGCTGCAGGCGATTGGCGAGACGCCCCACCGCGCTTTCAAGCCCCTTGAGATGCTGGTCGAGGGTGCGGCGCAGACGATTGAGTTCGCTGACATCGCACAGGTCCGACGCCTGGATCACCTCGTCGAACTTGGTGGTGAACACCTTGTAGGCGTTGGGATCCTCGCCTGGCGGGCTGACCCAGTTGGGCTTGGCCGATTGCTGGGTCTCGCTGGGCTCGTCATCGGCCTCGACGCGGGTCTGGCTGTCCTCGGCGAAATGGATGTCGTCGGTATCGGCCGCGGTGCCCTTGGCGTCCGCCGCGTCGTCCTCGTCCTCGCCCTGATCCGGGTCGCTGTCAGTGTCGTCCTCGCCCGCTTCGGGCTCCTGCTCGACGCCGGCGTCGTCCTCGCTGTCGTCGGTGTCGTCCTCGTCCTGATCGTGCTCGCCCAGCTCGTCGGTCAGGTCGAGATCCCGGATCACCTGTCTGAGGGCCTCGGCATAGGCGCTTTGATCGTCCGCGGCTCCCGCCAGAGCATCGAGCGCTCCTCCGGCATGACTTTCCAGATCCTCGCGCCAGACCTGCATCAGGCCCTTGGCGTCGTCAGGGGCCGGGCGCCCGGTAATGCGCTCGCGCACCAGCATGGAGATGGCGTCTTCCAGCGGCGCGGTCTGCCGGTCCTCGGCATGGTTCCAGCCTTCACGGCGGCATCGGTCGGCCAGGGCGGCGTCGAGATTGTCCGCCACCCCGCGCATGGCCCGCGCGCCCAGAGCCTCGACACGCGCCTGCTCGGCGGCGTCAAAGATCTTGCGCGCCTGGGCGCCCGGCGGCAGGGCGGACTGGTGGGATTTGGAATTGTGAAGCTGCAGTCTGAGCGCCAGCGCGTCCGCCTTGCCGCGCAGACGCGCCGCATCCTCCGCCGTCATCTTCTCGGGCGGGTTCGGCAGCACGACCTTGCCGCGCGCCAGAGCCGCGTCGCCGCCGAACTTCACGTCCAGCTCGCGATCATGAGAGATCGCGCGCGTGGCCGCGCTCAGCGCACGCCGGAACTGATCTGCAGAAGAGGCGTCAGACATGCCGTGCCCTTAGGCCGCAGCGCCGGACGACAGGGCGCTCTCGGGCAGATCCTCGCCGAAGACGCGCTGGTAGAATTCCGACACGATCGGGCGTTCCAGCTCATCGCACTTGTTCAGGAAGGTCAGGCGGAAGGCCACGCCCGGATTACCGAAGATCTGGGTGTTCTCCGCCCAGGTGAGCACGGTGCGCGGGCTCATCACGGTGGACAGATCGCCATTGATGAAGGCTTCGCGGGTGAGATCCGCGACGGCCACCATGTCCGCAATCATCTTTGCGCCGGCTTCGGTCTTGCCGTACTCGCCCAGCTTGGCGGCGACGATGGCGCGCTCGGTCTCGGCGGGCAGATAGTTGAGGGTGGAGACGATCGACCAGCGGTCCATCTGACCCTGGTTGATCTGCTGGGTGCCGTGATAAAGGCCCGTCGTGTCCCCGAGACCCACCGTGTTGGTGGTGGCGAACAGGCGGAAGTTCGGGTTCGGGCGGATGACGCGGTTCTGGTCCAGCAGCGTCAGCGAGCCCGAGGCTTCCAGAACGCGCTGGATCACGAACATCACGTCCGGGCGGCCTGCATCGTATTCGTCAAACAGGAGCGCGACCGGGCGCTGCACGGCCCAGGGCAGGATGCCTTCCTGGAACTCGGTGATCTGCTGGCCGTCCTTCAGGACGATGGCGTCCTTGCCGACCATGTCGATCCGGCTGACATGGCTGTCGAGATTGACCCGGATCATGGGCCAGTTCAGCCGCGCGGCCACCTGCTCCACATGGGTGGACTTGCCCGTGCCGTGATAGCCCTGGACCATGACGCGCCGGTTGAAGGCGAAGCCCGCCAGAATGGCGCGTGTGGTGGCCGGATCAAACACATAGGTCGGGTCGATGTCCGGCACATGGGCGTCGCGCTGGGAAAAGGCGGCGACCTCGAACCCCGGGTCAAATCCGAACAGGGTCTGGCAATCGGCTTTGGCGTCGGGGGTGAGGCTGATCAGGGTATCGTCGGTCATACGCGGAAAGGCTCTTTGCTGCAGCGCGACAGGGTCGGGACAAACCATAAGCCTCAGACATAGCCCGTCCAAGCCCTGTCGCCACTCCAGCTCAGCACACAATGTCGCGTCTGCGTGATCAGGCCTCGCAGGTCCGCACCACCTGATCGGACAGCGCTCCAATCAGGGCGTCGCGGCTTTCGGGAAGATCCGCCTCGTTCGACGACAGCCAGCCGTCAAAGGACTGCTCGGACGATAAGGCTTCGGCCATGTCATTGAAGACGGCCTCTGAGCCGGTCTCGGCGGTCAGATAGTCAATCAGCGCCCGGGTCAGGCTGTAGAACTGCTCGGCCCCGATCATGTCGGCGCCCTGGGCCGTCAGCGTTTCTCCAGACATCACCATGATGCGCGGACCGTTCGAGGTGTCGCCGGACGCGGCTGCGGCCGCCGCCGCGCGATCGGCCGCCAGAGAGGCCAGCTGCAACAGCGGGTGCTCCATGCTGAAATAGCGCTCGAACTGGTCCGGCAGATCATCCGAGGCGGTTTCGCACAGGGCTTCGCGCCGGCTCTGTGTCAGAGCGTCGCTTTCCATCAGCACGGCGGCGGTTTCATCAAACCAGTCCGGCGCGGCGGCTGCGCCATAGGCGCGGGCGTCGCCCGTATCGACTTGCGGCCAGTCATAAAGATCCTTCACCCACATATGCCCCAGCTCGTGGGCAATGATCGCATCGGCGTGGCGGACCTTGTTGTTGTTCTCGACCCGGCCTGAGAGGGCCGCCTCGATCGTGGCGTCGATCACCGCTTGCGGAGAGCCCGCCATCTGGGCCTCGACCGCCGGGCGCACCTGGGCTTCCAGCTGGGCGCGCATGGCTTGAGGGGAGACCCAGGGTTTGACGACATAGCCGGCCTCATCCAGCTCACCGGTGAAGCCTGGAAACTCGGAACTGTCCTCAACAACGGCGGTCAGGCCCGGCATGCGATTGAAGACGTCAGCAAACCGCGTTTCCGCGTCCTGCATGGCGGACAGGATCAGTTCGGCGCGCTCCGCGCTCGTGGAAACGGCCAGAAGGTTGTCGTCTTCAAGGCAGTGGGCGTTTGCAGGGCAGCTTGATAAGGCCAGCGACAGCGCCAGTGATGATAGAAACATGTGGTCCTCCCCAGTATGGAGGAGGGAAGGTGACCGGGGTCATCTTTCTGGATTCTGTCTGAGGCATTAAACTTTGGACAGGCTAACCCATGCCGCAGCTTTTGAGGATCTGATAGGCCTCGACCACCTTCTGCAGCAGCTCTTCCATGGACCGGTCGCCACCATTGGAGTCCGGGTGGTATTGCCGGACCAGCTCGGCATAGCGACGGCGCACCATGGCCTTGTCGGCCTTGGGATCAAGATTGAGCGTGTCGAGGGCGCGTTTCTGCAAGCGGCCCATGCCAGCATTGGGGTCTTCATACTCGCGCTGGGCGCTTTCCTGGCCGGGGGGCGGGCGGTCGCCAAAGAGGTCGAACGGGTCGACAAAGCCTTCTTCAAAGCTCTGGCTGGCGCGCTGTGCGGCGCGACGGGCGCTCGATCCGGCGCCGAAGCTCCAGGTGGGGCGGTGGCCGTAGAAGTCAGCGGCGGCGTGGGCCTTGGCCGCGTCCTCGCTCATGCCTTCAAAGAAGTTCCAGTCCTTGTTGTACTGCGCGGCGTGTGATTGGCAGAACCAGTAGAACTCGGTGCGGTTGGCGGGGCTTTTGGGGGCGCGGGCGGTGGCCTTGGAGCGACACTGGGGATGCTCGCACACCTTATCCTCTTGCCGCGCCTCGTTCTTGGGCGGCTTGATGCGGATGTCTTTAAACCGCGGTCGATATTTGTAAGCGCCATCCATGCGCCTAAGTATGGGGCGCACCGGGCTTAGGAACAATAAACAGAGGATGACAATGTCGAGCGTAAAGCAGCAGATCGAGGATCGCCTGACCGCAGCCTTGTCGCCCCAGAGCCTTGTGATCACAGATGACAGCGCGCTTCACGCTGGTCATTCAGAGCAGGCCAAGGCGGGCGAAAGCCATTTCACCGTGGAGATCGTCTCGTCCGCCTTTGAGGGCCAGGCCCGGGTTCAGCGCCATCGCCTGGTCAATCAGGCGCTGGGCGATCTGCTGAAGGCGCAAGTGCACGCCCTCGCCATCAAGGCGAAAGCGCCCGGAGAAACCGTCTGATCAGTCGTTTGAGTCTTCCGCCTCGGGCTCCTTCTTGAGCCGCATGCGGGTGATCTGGTTTCGGCGACGTTCGAGAATCTCGAACTGCACGCCATGGAAGCGGAAGATCTGACCCGCCTCGGGTATGGTCTGGGCTTCGTGGATCACGAGCCCCGCAATCGTCACCGCCTCATCATCGGGCAGTTCCCAGTCGAGCGCGCGGTTCACATCACGCACGGGCGCGCCGCCGTCCACCAGGATGAAGCCGTCGGGCAGGGGCGTGACGCCCTCGACGGTGACATCGTGCTCGTCCTCGATCTCGCCGACGATCTCCTCGATGATGTCCTCAAGCGTCACAACGCCCATCAGCGCGCCATACTCGTCCACCACGAGGGCGAAGTGTTCACGCTTCTGGCGGAAGGCGGTGAGCTGTTCGAGCAGTTCTGTGGTTTCGGGAATGAACCAGGGCTCGCGCTTGATCGCCCCGATATCGAGCTTGCTGGCGTCCCCGCCCGCATTGTGCAGCTCGCGCGCCAGATCGCGCACATGCAGGATGCCGACAATGTTCTCGGTGTCCCCGCGATAGAGCGGCAGGCGGGTATGCGGACAGCTCAGCGCATCAGCGACCAGTTGCTCCACCGGCTGGTCGATGTCGAACATGATCAGGCTCTTACGGTGGACCATCACGTCATCCACCGTCAGCTCGCGCAGGTCGAGCACGCCGCCCAGCATGTCGCGGTCGGTCTTCACCACGCCGCCTTCCTGGTGGTGCAGGTCGATCTGGCCGCGGATCTCGTCATGAGCTGACAGCACCGGTCCCTCGACCGACAGGCCCAGAATGCGCAGCGTCACCCGCACCAGCCATTGCACGGCGGCGACGACGGGCGCGAACACCAGCACGAAGATGCGGATGGGCAGTGAGACCGCCAACGCCATGCGATCCGGGTTCGACAGCGCATAGGTCTTGGGCAGCACTTCAGCGAAGATCAGCACCAGGAGCGTCATCACCAGCGTGGCGATGGGCACGCCCGCCTCGCCGAACATGGCGAGGAACACCGCCGACGCCAGAGAAGCGGACAGGATGTTGACGAGGTTGTTGCCCAAGAGGATCGCGCCGATCAGGCTCTCGCGATCATCGATCAGACGGTTCACCCGGCGGGCGCGATGATCCTTCTCCTTTTCAAGGGTCAGCATCCGCGCCTTGGAGGTGGCGGTCAGAGCGGTCTCCGAGCCTGAAAAGAACCCGGAAAAGGCCAGAAGGCACAGAATGCCCAGTCCGGTCCACGCCATCCACGGTTCAAAAGTCATCAGTCCTCAACCTCACTGGACAAAAACGCCGCCAGATCCGTCCGATCTGTCTCGCGGGTGATAAAGGCGTCGCCAATCCCCCGCGCAAGGATCAGGGTGATCGCGCCGCCGGAATTCTTCTTGTCATCGCCCATGCGCGACAGCAAGCGATCCGCATCATAAGGGCCGCCGGGCAGATCGGAAATGCGGGCAGGAAGGCCGACCGCTTGCAGATGCGCTTCCACGCGCGCCGCATCCTCCGACCGGCACGCGCCCAGACGCACGGAATAGCGGAATGCGAGGGCGAGGCCGCAAGCCACCGCCTCGCCGTGGATCAGCGCGCCTTTCTCGGCTTCCGCCTCGAACGCATGACCGAAGGTGTGACCCAGATTGAGCAGGGCCCGCACGCCGCTTTCGCGCTCGTCCTCAGCAACGATGCGCGCCTTGAACGCCACTGCGTCCGCGATGGCCTGAACCAGACTGTCGCCGGTGACCGCGTCAACGCCCTGCGCCTCGAGGCGTTCAAACAGCTCCGGGTCCTGAATCAATCCGGCTTTGACGATTTCAGCATAGCCGGCCAGCACTTCACGCTTGGGCAGGGTGTCGAGAAAGGCGGTGTCGGCGATCACCAGGTCCGGCTGGTGAAACGCGCCGATCAGGTTCTTGCCATGGCTTGTATTGATGCCGGTCTTGCCGCCCACCGAGCTGTCGACTTGCGCCAGCAGGGTGGTGGGGATCTGGATGAAGCGCGTGCCGCGCTTGAGGATCGCAGACGCAAAACCCGTCAGATCGCCGATCGTGCCGCCGCCAAAGGCGATGACGGGTTCCGAGCGCTCGACATTGAGCGCCAGCAGGTGGTCGCAAAGCGTCTCAAGGCTCGACCAGCTTTTCGCGCCTTCCCCGCCCTCGATCGCAATCAGCTCGATCTTCACGCCGGCAGCGTCGAACGCTTGCCTCAGCCGCGTCTCATGCTGGCTCAGGGCGGCAGCGTCCGCCACGATGACGGCGCGGCCGCGGGGGGCGCGTATGGCAAGGCGGTCCGCCCGGCTCGACAAAGCGTTCCGGCCGATCACAACTTCATAGCTTCGGGATGCGGCTTCGACCGCGATCACGCGTAAGACGCTCATCTGGCATACGAGTCCTGATACTGCGCCAGGGCGTCCAGCACCTGGTCGGCGGATTGTTCATGGCTGCCCACAGAGGTGTCCACAACAATGTCGGCCTGGGCGTAGATGGGCGAGCGTTCGCGTTCAAGACGCGCCATGATCTCGGCGGGGTCGCCTTGGGCCAGAAGGGGACGGGCTCCGGGCTTGCGGCTGACCCGCTCCACCAGCACTTCCAGATCGGCTTTCAGCCAGACCGAGATCGCCTGCGCCTTGATGAGCGCGCGGGTCTCTTCATTGATGAAGGCGCCGCCGCCCAGCCCGATGATCATGGGGGCGGGTTCTTCCAGAAGCCGGGCGATCACCTTGCGCTCGCCATCGCGGAATGCCGCTTCGCCAAAATCGGCGAAGATTTCGCTCACACTGCGACCGGCCGCGCGCTCGACCTCTTCGTCGGCGTCTGCAAAGTCGGCGTTCAGGCGCCGGGCGAGGCGGCGGCCAATGGTGGTTTTGCCAACGCCCATAAGGCCAACCAGCGTCACATGCCGGTTCAGTACAGGCGCATTGTCAGAATTTGTCATCACACTGTAAGGCTATACGCCAATGCTGCATTGGCGAGCAATCGCTGCTGACGTCTGGAAAACGCCGCAATCGGCTGCTTTAGTGTAGGTTCAGGGGCAAGCGAGACGGAAAAGGGACCATCATGAAATCCATTCTGATCGGTTTGGGCGTTGGGCTGGTGATCATCATTGGCGGCTTCATCGCTCTTCTGGGCATGGCGGACGCCAATGCACCCGCACCTGAAGAAGTGCGTGTCGAGGTGACTGATGCGCTGCTCGATTAGGGCCGCCCTTCTGGCGGCCAGCGTTCTGGCGACCGGAACCGCTTTCGGCCAGTCCCAGACTGCGCCGCGCCAGATTGAAGTGGCTGAGCTGGGCGCTGTTGATCCGTTCGAGGTGGGGGTGAGCCCCGTTCTGCCCGAAACGGTCTGGAGCACAGGTCATGCCGGCGCCCTGGATGGCGCGCTGTCTGTCTTGCCGGACCGGGCCAGCCCGGGATGGACCAGCCCTGCGGCCGCCCGCCTGGCGCTCAATGCCCTGCGGTCATCAGGCGAGCCGCCCCAAGGCGGACGCGATGATTTCCGTCTGGCCGCCAAGCGCGCTGATCGGGCGCTTGCCGCAAGCCGCGCCCAACTCGTCTATGAGCTGCTGTCGCGCACGCCGCGGGTGAACGAATCAGACGCGCTTTCGCGGGTCTTCGCCGAAACCGCCCTGGCCATGGGGCGGACCCAGGAAGCCTGCCGGGCGGCGGATGCGCTGCTTGAAGGTCGGGATGCGGCCTACTGGCTGCGCCTGCGGGCCAGCTGTCTGGCGCTGGATGGCGCCATTCCGGCCGCCGAGCTGACCGCCGAGCTGGCGCGCGCCCAGGCCGAGAGCCCGAATTTCGACACCCTGTTTGATGCGCTTGTGCTGGATCGTCCTGCGCCGGAAGATTTCCGGCCCCGGACGGCCTTGCAGCTGACCTTGCTTGAAGCCCTGGCGCCGGGCGTGCGACTGACCCCGCACGAGGATGCGCCTGGATGGCTGCATCTGGCGGCCGAGCGTACGGGGCCCGCGATCGCCCTGCCGGAAACCCTGCCCGAAGCGTTGGAAACGGCCGTGACCCTTGAGGGCGCGGAGCGCGCCACGGCCCTGGGCGCGCTGATCGGTCAGGATCTGGATCGGGAGATTGCGGCGGAAGCGCTCGCGATCCGTCTGTCCGACGCTGCCCAGCAGGGATTGTTCATGGAAGCGGCGATCACCTTCGGACCGGAAGTGGCCAGCCTGCCGATTACCGTGAACACTCTGGCGCATGGCGTGCATTTCGTGCTGGCGGCTTTGGCGGCGGATGATCTGAACGCTGCAGAGCGCTGGCGCGAGGCCCTGCTGGAGGGGCCGCCCGCGCCGCCGCCCGCCGAGGATCTGCTGACGGAACCGGCGACGGATCTGGGATCGCTGCCCTCGCTGGACGGCGAAGCGGTCAAGCCGGCCAGCGTGGACGAGGACGCCGAACCGGAATGGCAACCGCCTGCGCCGGGCGTGCTCGTGGCGCTCGACTTCGCGCGCGCCATTGCGCTTGACCAGGTGCGCGATGACGCCTTCATGGCGTTGCTGGCGGCGCGACTGGAGACCGCGACGCCCGAGCGTCTGTGTCAGGCGGCGGGCCTCGTGTCGCTGGGCGCCGATGATCAGGGCGAACTGCAACAGGCCCTGTCCGGGCTCACCCGGCAAAGCGGGGTGACCCCTCCGGCCTTTGGCCCTCTGATCCTCGCAGCCGGGGCGGGCGCGCAAGGGGAGACGCAGCTTCACGCCGCCTCCCTGCTCGACCGGCACACGGATGACGCGGAGACTTGCGCCGCCACCATGCTGGCGCTCGATCATGCGGGTCTGAGGCGTCAGGCGCTGCAATACCTTCTGGCGCGGGTGATCGAGGACGCCGCGTGAGCGCACGCTCGATCGATCTGTTCCTGGACATGATGGCGGCCGAGCGCGGCGCCGCCCGCAATACGCTCGATGCCTACCGCCGTGATCTCGAGGATGCGGCGCAGCGTCTGGGGGCGCACGGGACCGGTCTTGAAAGCGCACAGACGGCGGATGTGGAGCGGTTTCTCTCGGACCTCGCCTCGGATGGATTGTCGCCCGCCACGGCGGCCCGCCGCTTGTCGGCGCTCAAGCGCTATTATCGCTTCCTGCTCAAGGAGGGTTTGAGGGCCGATGACCCGGCGAAAACCCTGTCCGGGCCGAAAAAGCCGCGCCCGCTGCCCAAGGTTCTCTCCGAAGGTCAGGTGGAAACCCTGTTTGACGCCGCCGACAGGATTGAGGGCGCGGACGGGTTCAGGCTCCGCGCGTTGTTGGAGTTGCTCTATGCAGGAGGTTTGCGCGTCAGCGAGCTGGTCACCTTGCCGCTTGCCGCGTTTGCGCGGTCTGAGCGCTGCCTTGTCGTGACCGGAAAGGGCGGCAAGGAACGCCTTGTGCCCCTGACCGACAGCGCCATCCGGGCGGTGGAGGCGTACAAGGCGGTGAGAGCGGACCATCTGCCCTCCCGCGCCGCCGTCACGCACGCTGTGGCGTCGCGCTATCTCTTCCCGTCGCGCACGGCCCGGGACGGACATCTGACCCGGGAGCGCTTCGCACAGCTGCTCAAGGCGTTGAGCCTCGCCGCCGGCCTGGATCCGCAACAGGTCAGCCCGCACGTCATGCGCCATGCCTTTGCGACTCACCTCTTGGCCAATGGCGCCGACTTGCGGAGTGTGCAGAGCCTTCTGGGCCATGCAGACGTGTCCACGACCGAGATCTACACCCATGTGCTGGAAGCGCGTCTGAAGGCGCTGGTGCATGATGCTCACCCGCTGGCGCAGTCTGGGACAGACGATTAAGGGTGAAACCGGCCCGGCATTTGCTCATAACAGTGCATAGATTGCGTCGCGCTTGAGCGCCCTTTAGTTTGCGGCCTCCAACAGGGGCCCATCCACCAGGACCTTCCATGTCTGATACCACGCGCACTTATCTCGATTTCGAACGGCCCATCGCCGAGCTTGACGCCAAGATTGAAGAACTTGAAGGCGTCCTGTCCCGGAATGGTGAGGATGCTCCCGATGCGGCGGAAGAGATCGCCAAGCTGCGGCAGAAATCGTCGGATCAGCTCAAATCGCTCTATTCCAAGCTCGATGCCTGGCGCAAGACCATGGTGGCGCGTCACCCCGAGCGGCCGCATCTGCGTGACTATATCGCGGGCCTGATGACCGATTTCGAAGAGCTGGCGGGTGACCGCCGCTTCGGCGAGGATCATGCGATCGTGGGCGGTCTGGGACGTCTGAACGGGCGCCCTGTGGTGCTGATGGGCCATGAGAAGGGCCATGACACCCAGTCCCGTCTCAAGCACAATTTCGGCATGGCGCGCCCCGAGGGCTATCGCAAGGCCATGCGCCTGATGGATCTGGCCGAGCGCTTTGACCTGCCGGTCGTCACTCTGGTGGACACCGCCGGCGCCTATCCGGGCATTGGCGCGGAAGAGCGCGGCCAGGCGGAAGCCATCGCCCGCTCCACCGAACGCTGCCTGACGCTGGGCACGCCGCTCGTGAGCGTGATCACCGGTGAGGGCGGCTCGGGCGGCGCCGTGGCGCTCGCCTCGGCCAACACCGTCATGATGCTCGAGCACTCGATCTATTCGGTGATCTCGCCGGAGGGCTGCGCCTCCATCCTGTGGCGCGATGGCGCTCGGGCCAAGGATGCGGCGCTCGCCATGAAGGTCAGCGCTCAGGACCTGATCGAGCTTAAGATCATCGACAACATCATTGAAGAGCCGGTGGGCGGCGCCCATCGCGACCGCGCAGGCACCATCCGCAAGGTGGGCGAGGCGATTGAAACCGCCCTGTCGAGCATGGACGGGCTGAGCCCGGCCGAGCTGAAACAGCGCCGCCGCGATCGCTTCCTCAATATCGGTCGGTCATTGCTGGAAGGCTGAGCTTACGCTCGGCCCCATCCGCTCCGGTCCGCATCGGCCCATCCCTGCATGGATTCGGGCCTGTAGTTCAGGTCCCCATGATCGAATCGCACCCAGACGCTGGGGTGAAAGAGCGCCAGCGTCTCCGCTGACGGCTCCGGGGCCTGTCGCACCCGGTCGCCGAGGGCCGAGAGCAGCCCCTTGGGCGGCTTCAGCTCAGCCAGCGGATCGGGCTCCAGCCGGGAATCAAGAACGGCATACTCGATGGCGAGACCTTTCTCGCGCGCCTCATCCGCCATCCATTTCAGGGCAATGTCGGAGAAGGGGGTGTTGGCGGATTCCCCGCCGCCCACGCCGCCATGGGGGCCGATGAACCAGATCTGCTTGAGCGGGTCCCTGTCGTTCTTCGCGTCCCTGGACGCCTCCATCGGGGTCAGGGGGAAGGCCTTGCGGCTCTCGTCCAGCGCGCAGGCATGGCGCGCATGCAGCACCTTGCGGTTCAGCTGGGCGTCGTGGAATCGATACTCTTCATTCAGACGCTCATTGAGGTCGTGATCCTCGGACAGGTCGGGAATGCCCAGGGCGCCGACCGTGTCCCAGCACCCCAGAAAATGGATGTCCGGCTCGTAGCCGTTGCGCTCGCGAAACTCCTGGCACGTCCAGGAGGAGGGCTTGAGATCCTTCGAGCGGTAGAGCGCATAGGCGTCGGGCAGCTTGCCCAGATTGCGCCGGTGCAGGAGTCCCGAATTGTAGATCAGGCCCGCCAGTGACCGCACGGTGTAGGCGCCGCGGGAAAAGCCGAACAGCCAGATCTGGTCGCCCTCGCGATAGTTCAGCGACAGGAAGCGGTAGGCGTCATAGATTTTCTCTTCCAGTCCGCCGCCAAAGGCGCCCTGACGCTTCTTTTTCAGGGAAGAGACCAGACGGTTGAACCAGCTTGAATTGTTCTGGGTGAAGGGCGTCCCGACGCCGGAGTCGTAATAGACGATCTGCTCGACGGGGCCGTCAGGGGCGTTCGTGTCGCAGCCATCAAGAGAAAAGGCCAGCTTGGCCACATTCGTCGGCACTTTCTGGCTGATGGTTTGCCAGGTGCCGTCACAACACACGATCAGCCGCTTCATCTTCGCCTCCTCGATCTGGTTAGAAACCATGACTCAGAGGTGAATTCCGCGCAATCGATGATTTATCGCCTCAGGTGAGACGATGCTCCAGCCAGGGCAATACCCGGTCCGGAATGAGTTTGGAGGGGCGATCCTCGACAAAGCTCGCGCCCATGGCGGTGTAGAAGCCGCGGGCATTGGGGTCTGACAGGATATGCAGGCTGACTGCATCCGCCATGCGGGCCTGATCGAGCGCCCAGTCATAGAGCTGTTTGCCCAGACCCGACCCTATTGCCTCTGGCGCAATGAACAGAAGGTCCAGCATGACGGCGAAGCCGCCCTCGGCCTCATAAGGCGCGCTGATCTGCGCCAGTCCCATCGGGGCGCCTGCCTGCCAGGCGGCGATGGCGCGGCCTTCCGCAGCGGCTGCAGGGTCGAGACGCAGCACCGTCTCCATCTTGGCCATCATGTCCGCATCATAGCCCCAGAACGCCTTGGAGCGCAGGATCATCGCATTCACGGCGTCAAACTGATCCGGCTCAAGACGTGTCAGGGTGGTTTCGGGCATGAAGCCTCTCTGGGGGCGTCAGGACGATCAGGCCTGACCAATCGCCCCGTGACAATGCTTGAACTTCTTGCCCGACCCGCACGGGCAGGCGGAATTGCGCGGCACGCGCCCCCAGGTGCCCGGATTGTTGGGATCCACATCCTGAGCGGCCACGCGGGTCGCGGACGGCGAGGGCGTGGTCTGCGGCGGACGGGAATCGCCATCCGCCATCTCGTTCCGACCGGTTTGCGGGTCGATATGCTGGGCCTGGATGTTCCTGGGCGCTTGCGGCGCTTCGGGAGCCGGGGCGCTCTGGGACATGCGCAGGGCGAACAGGACGCGTGTCGTCTCGTACCGCAGCTGATCAAGCAGGTGCTCGAACAGGGCGAAGGCCTCGGTCTTGAACTCGTTGAGCGGGTCGCGCTGGGCGTATCCGCGCAGGCCGACAGCAGAGCGCAGGGCGTCGAGATTCTGCAGGTGATCACGCCAGTTCTGGTCGATGGTCTGCAGCAGGATCTGTTTCTCGATCCGGCGCATCAGGTCCGGGCCGATATTGGCGGCCTTCTCGGCATAGGTCTCGTCGACCACCTTCATCAGGCGCTCGCGCATTTCCTCGTCCGCGATGCCTTCCTCGGCGGCCCAGTCCTTGATGGGAAGTTCGAGGCTGAAATACTTGCGAACGTCCTCGTCCAGGCCCTCGACATTCCACTGGTCGGCATAGGCGCGCGCCGGGATGTGCTGGGTGACCAGATCTTCGACCGTGGTTTCGCGCATGTCCGAGATGACGTCGGAGACGTCCTTGGCGGTCATGAATTCGATGCGCTGCTCGAAGATCGCCTTGCGCTGATCATTCATCACATCATCGTATTTGAGGATGTTCTTGCGAATGTCGTAGTTGCGCTGCTCGACCTTCTTCTGGCTGGTCTCGACCGCCTTGGTCATCCAGGGGTGCTGAATGGCCTCACCCTCTTTCAGGCCCAGCGTGCGCATGATGCCGTCGAGGCGTTCGGGCGCGAAGATGCGCAGCAGGTCGTCTTCCACCGAGAGGTAGAAGGCCGAACGCCCCGGGTCGCCCTGACGGCCCGAGCGGCCGCGCAGCTGATTGTCGATGCGGCGGCTTTCATGGCGTTCGGTGCCGATCACGAACAGACCGCCCGCTTCCAGCGCCTGTGTCTTCTTGTCGGCGACTTCGGCCTCGAACTGTTCGCGCTTGGCCTTGAGCGCGGCGTCCTCAGGGTCGCGGCCGGCGGCTTTCTCGGCCTCGACCCATTCCTGAAGATTGTAGTCCACATTGCCGCCCAGCTGGATGTCGGTGCCGCGGCCGGCCATGTTGGTGGCGATGGTCACGGCGCCTGGCGCGCCCGCCTGGGCGATGATGCCGGCTTCCTGCTCGTGATAGCGCGCATTCAGCACCTGGTGCGGAATCTTCTTCTTCTTCAGGAAGTCCGACAGACGCTCGGATTTCTCGATCGAGACCGTGCCCACAAGGACCGGCTGGTTCTTGGCGTGGGCGTCCTCGATGGCCTTGAGGATGGCGTTGAACTTCTCGCCCTCCGTCCGGTAGAGCTCGTCTTCCTCGTCGATCCGCTGCACGGGGCGGTTGGTGGGGATTTCCACCACGCCGAGCGAGTAGATGTCGTGGAACTCGTCGGCTTCGGTCGCGGCGGTGCCGGTCATGCCGCCAAGCTTCTTGTACAGCCGGAAATAGTTCTGGAAGGTGATCGACGCCAGCGTCTGGTTCTCGGGCTGGATGTCGACCGTCTCCTTGGCCTCGATGGCCTGGTGCAGGCCGTCCGAAAGCCGGCGGCCCGGCATCATCCGGCCGGTGAATTCGTCGATCAGGACCACCTTGTCTTCGCGCACGATATAGTCCTTGTCGCGGACGAACAGCTTGTGCGCTTTCAGGCCCTGGTTCACATGGTGAACCACCGAAATGTTCTCGATGTCATAGAGGTCGGCGTCGGCATCGAGCAGGTCGCGTTCCTTCAGCAATTGCTCGATGTGCTCGTTGCCCTCCTCGGTGAAGGTGCAGGAGCGGGCCTTCTCGTCAATCGTATAGTCTTCCTCGTCGAGCAGCGGGATGATCGCGTCGATGGTCTTGTAGAAGTCGGTGCGGTCCTCGGTCTGACCGGAAATGATCAGCGGCGTGCGGGCCTCGTCGATCAGGATGGAGTCCACCTCATCGACGATGGCGTAGTGATGCTCGGCCTTTTCCAGCGGCCGGCCGCCGAACTGCACCATGTCATTGAGCGCGTACTTCATGTTGTCGCGCAGATAGTCAAAGCCCAGCTCGTTATTGGTGCCGTAGGTGATGTCGCAGCCATAGGCGGCGCGACGCTCGGGATCGCTCATGCCATGGATGATCACGCCGGTGGTCATGCCCAGCTTGGCGAAGACCCGGCCCATCCACTCGGAGTCTCGCTGGGCGAGATAGTCGTTCACCGTCACCACGTGAACGCCCTTGCCCGGCAGCGCGTTGAGATAGGCGGCGAGGGTGGAGACCAGCGTCTTGCCTTCACCGGTGCGCATCTCGGCGATATTGCCCCGGTGCAGCACGATGCCGCCCATCAGCTGGACGTCGTAATGGCGCTGGCCGAGCGCGCGCTTGGCGGCTTCGCGAACGGCGGCGAAAGCTTCGGGCAGCAGCTTGTCCAGGCTCTCGCCGTTTTCATGGCGTTCGCGGAATTCGACGGTCTTTTGCGCCAGCGCCGCGTCATCAAGCTCGACAAAGTCTGGCTCCAGCGCATTGATCTGGTCCACGATGGGACGCATGCGCTTGACCTCGCGGTCGTTGGAGGAGCCGAAAAGCTTGCGGGCGATGTTGAGCATGACGTATCTGCCTTGACGGGCGAACAATGAATAAAAGACGGTCTGAACGCGCTCGGCGGAGCCGGGGCGCAATTCTGACGTCGTAGAAGGTCACTGGTGACTTAAGGAGGCCCTGATTGACTGTCAATCAAGCCCGCCGTCTGCTTGTAGCAGCTGCGGTGATCACGACTGCGTTCGCTGCGGGCTGCAGCCCGCAAGATGCTGAAGAATCACAGCCTCGCAACGCCAGCGCTTCCCAGGCCGGACTGCGCTTCATCGCGCAGCGTGATGTCGATCAGTCGCAGATTGCGGCCCGGGTGGGCGAGACGATCATCACTGTGGACGACGTGCGTCGAGAAGCCGTCTCGCTGGGGCTGACTGAGACCCCGCAGGCGCTCATGCCCTCCGATCAGGTGTTTCGCGACACCCTGTCAGACCTCATCGACCAGAGGCTTCTGGCGCTGGAAGCGGTTGCCCGCGATGTCCAGGACGACGAGGAAGCCCGATTGCGCCTGGCGGCGGCCGAAGAGCGGATCCTGGGCAATATCCTGGTTGAGAACGCCATCGCCTCCGCGGTGACCGATGAGGCGGTCGAGCTGGTCTATGAAGAGCAGAGCCGGCTTGCGCCGCGCACGGAGGAGATCCGGGCGCGACATATCCTTGTGGAGACCCGTGAGGAGGCCGACGAGGTCGCCCGGCTGCTGGCGGAGGGGAGTGATTTCGGACAATTGGCCGCACAGGTCAGCCGCGATCTCGCCACCCGGTTCAGCGGCGGTGATCTTGGGTACTTCACCCGCACGGGGATTCTGCCGGGCTTCGCCCAGGTGGCGTTCGCGACGGATGAGGGCGCGGTCAGCGCCCCCTTCGAGACCGAATATGGCTGGCATGTCCTGCAGGTCATGGACCGTCGTCTTCAACCGCGCGAGAGCCTTGAAGAGGTGCGTCCCAACATCGTCCGCTTCCTGACCCTGCAAGGTATTGACGATCTTCTCGAAGTGCTGCGCGAGCGCTATCCGGTGACCCGGGTTGCGGGCCGCGCCCCAAGCGCCTTGCGCACGACCGAGCCCAGCGCGGTCGCGCCAGAGGATATCGATACGCCTGAAGAGGCGCCGGGACAGGATGCGCCCTAGGCCTTAATGGCCCATATACCCTGTCTCCACACATCGCTTTAACCAGACTGGCTTACTGATATGAGTTCGAACCTGTTGCTTGTGGTGGCGTGCGCGCTGGTTGATCCGGATGGTCGCGTGCTGCTGGCCCGGCGCCCTGAAGGCAAACAGCATGCCGGGCTCTGGGAGTTTCCGGGCGGCAAGGTGGAACCGGGCGAAAGCCCTGAGCAGGCTCTGGTGCGCGAACTGCGTGAGGAGCTGGGGATCGAGCCATGCGAGCAATGTCTGCAGCCTTTCGCCTTTGCGTCGGAAAAGCTCGAAACGGGCGGACATCTCCTGATGCCGCTTTTCGTGTGTCGACGCTGGGACGGGTTCATTCGCCCGACCGAAGGTCAGGCCATCGCCTGGGTTCGGACCGATCAGTTCCGCGAGTATCCGATGCCTCCGGCCGACAAGCCGCTCGCGGCGGAATTGCGCGACAGGCTGGTCGGTGCGCGCGTCGGCTGATCGCTGACGAAAGCGGCGCCACCGCCATCGAGTACGGTCTGCTGGTGGGGCTTCTCGGCGTGGTGGTGATCACCGCCGTCTCACTGCTCGGCAATCAGCTCTGGGCGCTCTTGCAGACGGTCGGCAATACGATCAGCACGGCCTCTGGCGGCGCGGGCGGCTAGCCCGCCTTGTCCCCGGTCTTGTGCTCGGCGACGCCGAGCGCGTCCGCCAGGCTGACCTGCGCCGAGCCGGGGCGTTTGGGCTTGGGCTGGTCCGGGTGCGGCGCCCATCCCGCGAAATAGATGATCTCGAAGGTCGCGGGGACTTTTCCATCCTCTTCCGCAAAGGCTTCGGCATAGGCCTGAGCGGTCTTCACGAACAGGCTCTTGGTGCCTGGTGTCCGCGGCCGGTCGTACAGCGCATTGGTTTCCCCCATGGCGCGCAGATCACGCATCAGGACGAAGGAATTGCCATAGCGCGCCTTCACCCGGTCCACGTCCGACACCGGCAGGGTGAAGCCGGCGCGGCTCAAAAGTCCCGCCATGTCCACCGTATCGGCGAAGGGGGAGACGCGTCGGGGCGCGGGGTCTTCATCGGTGACTTTCTGGAAGCTCTGGCGCAGTTCGGTCAGGGTCGCCCCGCCCAGCAGCGCGCCGGCGAAGAAGCCGTCAGGCTTGAGCGCATGATTGATCTGGATCAGGGCGCCGACGATGTCATTGGTCCAGTGAAGGTTGAGGCAGGAGATCACCAGATCCACACTCTGCGGCGCGAGGGGCAGGCGTTCCTCATCCAGACACACGGCGGTCTGATCGCTCAACCGCGCCATCCTGGGCGACAGGTCGGTCTCGATGAGGTGATTGATCTTGCTGCGGGCGCCGGGGCGGTCTGCGAGCGCGCGTCCGATTGCGCCGCCGCCGCCCAGCACCAGACAGGTGTCGAAGTCGCGCGTTACGCTTTCCACGCGATCGAGAAGATCGTCTGCAGCGCGAGCGTGCAAAAAGTCGTAGTCTTGAAACGCGTGCGCGGCGCGCTCCCGGCGACGGACAAGGAGCCGCCGGTCAAAGAGGGCGGGTGGTCCGCCCTCGGGTTGAGGGACGGGTTTGGATGAAATCAGCGTCACCGGGCTCATGCCCGAGATATGGACCCAATACGCTGAGAGGCAAAGCCCTGGCGCTGTGGCGGGTGTGTGCGGATCTGGTCTGGCCCCCGCTCTGCCCGGTGACGGGCGAGCCGGTCACTGCGCCGGGCGAGCTGTCGCCCGCGGCATGGCGTGAGGTCCGGTTTCTGGATGCGCCCTGGTGTGCGAGGTGCGGCCGGCCATTTGACTATCCCATCGGGAAGGGCGCCGTGTGCGGGGCGTGCGCTGGACAAGACAATCCGCCCTGCCGGATCAGTCGCGCCGCCTTTGTCTATGAC
This sequence comes from Oceanicaulis sp. HTCC2633, assembly GCF_000152745.1. GTDB lineage: Bacteria > Pseudomonadota > Alphaproteobacteria > Caulobacterales > Maricaulaceae > Oceanicaulis. The sequence continues at coordinate 1,428,016 of NZ_CH672428.1, read as the reverse complement.
GAGAAAAGCCGTCGTCTGGTGCTGATGCTCAAGCATGCCGGCCGCACGGACGGGGTGTCCGTCTTTGGCCGCTGGATGATGCGAGCGGGCGCTGACGCCCTGGAGGGCGCGGACACGCTGATCCCTATCCCACTTCATGCGCACCGTTTGCGCAAGCGGCGCTTCAACCAGTCTTTCCTGCTGGCGCGGGCCTTGTCGCACAGCTCTGGCCTGCCGGTGGAGCCGCATGTGCTGGCTCGAAGCCGTCCGACCCCGAGTCAGGGCGGGCTCAGCGCCAAGGCGCGGCGACGCAATGTGGCGGGCGCCTTCATGGTGCGTGAAGCGGCGAAACCTTTCGTGCAGGGGCGGCGTTTTGTCCTTGTGGACGACGTGCACACGACCGGCGCAACTTTGCAGGCTTGCGCAAGGGTTCTGAAACGCGCCGGCGCCGAAGATGTGACCGCGATCACGCTGGCGCGCGTTGTGAAACCCGTCGACCCGCTTAAATAAGGGGCGAATGCGGATGAACCGCTCCCCCCGAACGAACAGACAAGGAGGGCCTCATGGCCGCCGTCACGATCTATACCCGTCCGATGTGTCCGTACTGCGTGCGCGCCGTCTCGCTTCTGAAAAAGAAGGGCGTCTCCTTTGACGAGATTGACGCCGGCTTTGATGTGAAGAAGAAAAAGGAAATGGTGGATCGCGCCAATGGAGCCCGCACCTTCCCGCAGATCTTCATCGGCGACACCCATGTGGGCGGTTGCGACGAGATGATGGCGATGGAGAATGCGGGCAAGCTTGATGACCTGCTGCGGAATGAAGGAGCGCTATGAGCGCCGTTAAACTCGCCCTGATCCAGATGCGTTCCGGCGTCGACCCGGAACGCAATCTGGACGACGCCGAAGCCCTGATCCGCGAAGCGGCGGCTGCAGGCGCAAAATTCGTGCTGACCCCTGAGACCACCACTTTGGTCCAGAAGGACGCCGATCAGCTGTTTCAGCAAATCCACACCCCCGAGGTGGAGCCCGCGATTGTGCGCTTCGCCGATCTCGCGGACTCCCTCGGCATTGATCTTCTGATTGGCTCCATGGCGCTCAAGGGCGGCGCGTCTTCTGATGGACGCGAACGCGCGGTCAATCGTTCGCACCTGTTTGGCCCGGACGGGGCGCTCAAGGCGACCTATGACAAGATCCACATGTTCGATGTGGCGCTGGGCGGCGGCGAGACCTATTCGGAATCCACCAATTACGCCCCGGGCGACCGCGCCGTCCTGACCGAGGCGGCGGGCGGCCGGCTGGGTCTGACCATCTGCTACGATGTGCGCTTCGCCGCGCTCTATCGCCGTCTGGCCAAGGCGGGCGCGCAGATGATTTCTGTTCCGAGCGCCTTTACCCGTCCGACCGGGCGAGCCCATTGGGAAACCCTGCTGCGGGCCCGCGCCATCGAGACCGGCAGCTTCATCCTCGCCCCCGCCCAGGGCGGCAAGCATGAGGATGGCCGCAAGACCTGGGGGCGGTCGATGGTCATCGGTCCCTGGGGCGAGATCGTGGCGGCCTTTGATCATGACGAGCCGGGCGTCCTCCATGCCGAGATCGACCTTGATGAAGTCGGGGCGGCGCGCTCTCGTATTCCGTCGCTGAGCAATGATCGGGAGTTCACGGGTCCATGATCCGCTACGCGCTGGCTTGCGCGGACGGGCATGAGTTCGAGGCCTGGTTCCGCAATTCAGACGATTATGACGTCCAGAAGGACCGCGGTCTGGTGGAGTGCCCGCATTGCGGCTCCATCGAGGTTTCAAAGCAGTTGATGGCGCCGTCGGTCAGGACCGCGCGCAAGACGGAGGCGACCGCCAACAGCGCGCCGGACTTTGAAACCCTGGCGCGTCAGGTGCAGGCCCATATCCGCTCCAATTTCGACTATGTGGGCGAGGATTTCGCCCGCGAGGCCCGCGCCATTCACAAGGGTGATGCGCCTGAGCGCCTCATCTATGGCGAAACAACCGCTGAAGAGCGTGAAAAGCTGAGCGAGGAGGGCGTGCCCTGCGCGCCGCTGCCTGCGCCCTTTGCACCGACCCCGCCGAAGAAGGCGAACTAGCCTAGAGGAAGATGTCGCCAGCGAGCCCGAGCGCGAAGCCAAGCACGGCGCCCAGAGGCGGCGCCCAGCTTTTCTCAAGCTTCACATCCGGCGCCACGTCCTGGAAGGTCAGGAACAGCACGCCCCCTGCCGCGAACACCATCAGCGCCCCCAGAACCATCTGATTGGGGGCGAAGAACATCACGCCCAAGGCCGCGGCGATCGGGCCCAGGAGCGGCATGAGCGCGAAGGGGAGATAGGTCTTCATGGCGCTTTCAGAGCTGCTGGCGGCGCGTTCCCGGAAGGCGTTGAAGGCCTCTGGGAAGTTCTGCAAGCCGATCAGCAATGCCAGCAGCAGCCCTGCTTCAGCTCCCGTCGCCAGCATGGCCCCAAGCGCGATCGCTTCGGGCAGGTAATCCACCAGCATGGCCATGAGCTGACCCATGGACTTGCCGCTGCGACCCAGCGTGCGGTCGATGAAGAAGAAACAGATTCCACCTGCAATAAAGGCCGCGAGCGCCATCCAGCCCGGCATCAGATCAACGCCTTCAGGCACCAGCACCAGCGCGACCGCCGCCACCAGCACCCCGCCGCCGAAGGCGATCACGCCATGGCGCAGCTCGCCCGACATCCAGTTGGGATGGACCTTGTCCCAAAGCGCCAGCGCCGCCCCCAGAGGGATGGTCGCCCCGGCGAGCAAGGCGAAGAGAATGGCCTGAGACAGCGGTTCGGTCGTCATGGTTATGACGTCGCCGGCTTCACCGATCCCATCAGATAGTTGACGCCGGAATCAGACGTGATGAAGAACACGTCCTTGAGCGGGTTATAGCTGACGCCCACGGGCTCCATGACGGTCAGACCTTCTGCCTTGAGAGCGGCCCGGACTTCCATGGGTTTGACGAGTTTGCTGAAGCGGTGGGTGCCGCGCGGCAGCCAGCCCAGCACGTATTCTGCGCCGAAGATGGCGGTGGCGAAGGCGCGCGGCGTGCGGTTGATCGAGCCCACGATCATCATGCCGCCCGGTTTCACCATGCGGGCGCAATTGCGCAGGAACTGATCCGGGTTGGCGACATGTTCGACCACTTCGAGATTGAGCACGACGTCGAATTGCTCCGGCCCGCCGTCTTCGAGCAATTGCTCGGCCGTGCCGTGACGATAGTCGATCGAAAGGCCGTTTTCCTCGGCATGCACGAGCGCGGTCTTGATGTTGGCTTCTGCGGCGTCGACGCCCGTGACGGAGGCGCCGAGGCGGGCGATGGGTTCGGAGACCAGACCGCCGCCGCAGCCGATATCAAGCACCTTCAGGCCCTTTAGCGGCTCTGCCCCTTCGGTCTTGAAATGCCGGCTCAATATGTCGCGGATATAGGTCAGTCGCGCAGGGTTGAACTTGTGCAGGGGCGCGAATTTCGACTTCGGATCCCACCATTCCCCGGCGATACGGGAGAACTTCTCGACCTCTTCGGGATCGATCGACGGCGTGGACAAGGCAGTCGGGGCTTCGGCCTGGGCCATGACGGGCTCCTTACACATGCCGGCGCATGAACGGTTCTGCGCATTTGCGCTGATATCGCCGGTTTTGTACCAATCGCGCCGCAATATGGTCCCATCGCTCGCGATTATCGACCCCGTTGCGCCGTTTGCCGCATTTGCCCTGCTGATTGTTTTGTCTTTGGAGGATGTTGATGACCGCTCCGCGTCTCGTGCTGAAATTCGGCGGCACCTCCATGGCCAATCCCGAACGCATCGCCCATTCCGCCTCCATCGTCGCGGCCGAAGCCCGCGCCGGCAAACAGGTCGCCGTGGTGGTCTCGGCGATGGCGGGCGAGACGGATCGCCTGCTGGGCGCAGCCGAAGCGCTGGGTGGGGGGCTGGGCGAAACTGAAACCGATACGGTCCTCGCGGCGGGTGAACAGGCGAGCGCGGCGCTGATGGCCCTGGCGCTCAAGCGCGAGGGCTTCCAGTCCCAAGCCGTGATGGGATGGAGCCTGCCCATCCTTGTCGAAGGCCCGCCCGGCGGCGCCAAGATCACCGACATCCATGGCGAACAGCTCGACGCGATGTTGAGCGCGGGCGTGATTCCGGTGGTGGCGGGCTATCAGGGCTTGAACGCCGAAGGACGGCTCGCCACGCTGGGGCGCGGCGGCACTGATCTGAGCGCAGCGGCGGTTGCGGCGGCTGTGGGCGCGGAATGCGATATCTACACGGATGTGGACGGTGTCTTCACTACTGATCCGCGTATTGCGCCCGAGGCCGTGCGGGTCGAGCGCATCAGTCATGACGCCATGCTGGAGCTGGCGGCCATGGGCGCGAAAGTGCTGCAGACACGGTCCGTGGAATACGCGAAGGCCAAGGGCGTCACCCTGCGCGTGAAATCGAGTTTCCTGCCAGCGGGGCAAAGCGCGGGCACCGAAGTGACGCCGGAATTCGAGATCGGTGAGAAACGCATTGTCTCAGGTGTTGCTTATGTGCGCGACCAAGCGCGCCTCTCCATTCATGGCGGCGAAGGGCCGCAGGCGGCCGAGCTTCTGTTCGCGGCGCTGGGCGAGGCTGATGTGGATGTGGACATGATCGTCCAGGCCCGCGCGCGCTCGGGCGGCTCGGTGGTGGAGTGCTCGGTGGCGGGGCGGGACTTGCCGCGCGCCCTGGCCGCGGCCGAAGCCGCGGCGCGTCCCAACGGGCTGGAAGTCCGCTCTGAGACCGGGCTGGCGAAGGTGTCTGTTGTCGGGACCGGTCTGCGGGGGCGGGCGGATGTCGCTCGCACCCTTTACGGCGTTCTGGCGCGGGAAGGGATCGCGGTGCGCATGACCGCGACCAGCGAGATCAAGATCTCGGCCCTGGTGGACGCGGACTATCTTGAACACGCTGTGCGTGCGCTTCACGCCGCCTACAGGTTGGGTTCGGCGCCGTCCAAGGCTTGACGAACCCCCCTTTAACAAGGCCTCTATCGCCAGAATGCCAGACTCGACCGGGTGCGCCCCCGTTTGTGACGGCCCCAGACAGGATGCCTGACAGAACGCCATGACGCCCAAAAGCCTGTCCACCGCGCGCGGCCCGCGCCGCCTGCTCAGCCGTATCCGTGACCTGATGGCGGCCCAGGAAGATGCGCAAAAGCGCCTCGACCGGCTGACGGATATCATCGCGGAAGAGACCGGTGCGGATGTGTGCTCGATCTATCTGGTGCGCCCCTCGGGCGCCTTGGAGCTGTCCGCCACCCATGGTCTGGACGCCTCGGCGGTGCACCGTGTGCGGCTCCATGCCGGCGAGGGCCTTGTGGGCGAGGTGGCGCGCCGGGCGCGCCCCTTCGCCGTGGAGGACGCGCCGTCCCATCCCAGCTTCTCCTACAAGCCTGAAACCGGCGAAGAGCCGTTCAAGAGCTTTGTCGGCGTGCCGATCCTGCGCGGCGGTCGTCTGGTGGGCGTTCTGACCGCCCAGACCGGCGCCGTGCGTCCGACCACCGAAGAAGAGATCGAGACGCTTCAGACCGTCGCCATGCTGCTGGCCGAGATCGTCACCTCGGGCGAGCTGGTGCAGGCCGAAGGCTTCGCCGAGCTTGAAGTGCGCCTATCCAAGCCTGAACGCTTTCAGGGGCTGGCCCTGTCCGCGGGCGTGGTGCGCGGGGTGGCGGTCAAGCACGAGCCTCACGTCCTCTCGACGCGCCTTGTGGCCGATGACGCCGCTGCTGAGGAGGCGCGCCTGAACGAGGCGATCACCCGCCTGCGCCGGTCAGTGGATCAGCTGCTGGATTCAGCTCGCGTGCCGATCGGTACGCCCTCGCGCGAAGTGCTCGAGACCTATCGCATGTTCGCCCATGACCGGGGCTGGCTGAACCAGCTGGGCGAGGCGATCCGGGCCGGCCTGACCGCCGAGGCCGCTGTTGAACGGGTCCGCAACGAACACCGGGCGCGCCTGATGAAGGCGCGGGATGCGCACTTCCAGGAACGCCTTCACGATCTTGAAGATCTCGCCAATCGCCTGTTGCGCCATCTCGCGCGCACCGAGGAGGCGGAGGAAGACAGTCTGCCCGAGAACGCCGTCATCGTCGCGCGCTCGGTCGGTCCGGCGGAGCTGCTGGAGTTTGATCGCTCACGCCTGGCGGGCATCGCGGTTGAGGAAGGCTCGGTCACGGGCCATGCCGCCATCGTGGCCAAGGCGCTGGGCATCCCCATGGTGGGCCGGCTCGATGGCGCGCTTGATCGTGTGGAGGAAGGCGATAGCGTCATTCTCGATGGTGAGTTCGGCCTGCTGCATGTGCGCCCCAATGAGGAAGTCCGAACGGCTTATGACGAGCGGATCGCCGCCCTGGTGGAGCGCCAGCGGGCCTTCGCGCATTTGCGCGACGCCCCCACCAGGACAAAAGATGGCCAGGAGCTCAGCCTGGGCATGAATGCGGGTCTGCTGGTGGAGATGAACCGGCTTGAGGATACCGGCGCTGCGGGCGTGGGCCTGTTCCGCACCGAGTTCCAGTTCATGGTGGCTGACACCCTGCCGCGCCTGAGCGCGCAGATCGAGCTCTACAAGGCCGTGTATGAGGCCGCGGGCGACAAGCCCGTGGTTTTCCGCACGCTGGACCTGGGCGGTGACAAGGTCACGCCCTTCATTCCATCCATGCGTGAACCTAATCCGGCTCTGGGCTGGCGGGCCTTGCGCATGGGGCTCGACCGCCCTGCGCTGACCCGCTACCAGCTGCGCGCCCTGGTCCGGGCCTCCGGCGGGCGGACGCTCAATGTCCTGTTCCCGATGATTTCGGTGGCCGAGGAGCTGGCGGCGGCGCGTGACGTTCTTGAGCGCGAGCTCGATCTCGCGCAGCGCCACGGGCATGATGCGCCGGAGAAATTGCGCGTCGGATTGATGCTGGAAACACCGGCTGTGGCGTTTGCGCCCGAAGCCTGTCTGGAACTGGCCGACTTCGTCTCGGTCGGCGCCAATGACCTGATGCAGTATTTTTTCGCGGCGGACCGTCAAAATCCCCGAGTCTCAGACCGTTACGACCCGATCAGCGCACCTGCGTTACGCTTGCTTAAAGATGTCAGGCAAGCGTGTGACGCCTCTGGCAAGCCCGTGAATGTGTGCGGCGAACTGGCGGGGCGTCCGCTGGAGGCGTGCGTGTTGGCGGCGCTGGGGTATCGCAGCCTCTCCATGGCGGCAGGATCGATCGGGCCGGTCAAGCAGGCGTTGGCGGGGTGTGACCTCAGCCTTCTGACGCCCTGGCTGGACGCTGAAATTCTGCAGGGCGCGACAATCGGGCCTGCTTCCTTGCGCGATCGCATGCTCCGCGCTGGAAAAGAAATCGGATTGCCGCGAGAAGTTGTTGATAAAAACTAAAGCATTTGGTTGAATAACCTTGTGTGAGGCTGGGGCGCCACACTAGAGGGAGCGTCCATTGTGACGCAGAAAATGGCGAACGCGAAGATGCGCGATTACGAACCGATGTCTGACGAGACAGGGTACGTCCCTGTTGACGCGGTGTTCAGCGCGCCGGCGCCGGCGCTTGAAGGCGTCAGCCTGGGCGAACGCCTGCGCCTGAGCCGGACCCATGCCGGTCTGACCCTCGACAGCGCATCCGCCCGGACCCGCATCAAGCGCGATTATCTCGACGCCCTGGAGACGATGGACCCGCGCGGTCTGCCGTCCAAAGCCTATGCTGTAGGCTATCTGCGCACCTATGCCGCTTTCCTCGGGCTCGACGTCGCTGACTGTGTGCGCCAGTTCAAGGCGGAAGTGGATTGCGACGCCGGCCGGGGCGAACCGACCGCGCCGCAGGAACGCCGCGAGATCAAGCTGCCGCGCGGACTTGTGGGCGCCGTACTCATTCTGGGCGGCGTTGTGGTCGCGGCCGGCTGGTATGGCAATTACGTCACCCGGGCTGAAGCCTTCGCCGGCGCCGCGGCGCCGATGGATGCGCTCATGCGCGCCGAAGCCCCGCTCGTCGAGCTGGAAGCCTCTGCGCCGAGCCGCGCCGCCATCTGGTCGGGCCTGCCGGACGCCAATGCCGGCAATACGCTTGTTCTGGAAGCGGGCGGTCGGGTCGACATTGAAGTGCGGGACGCGTCTGGCCGCATCCTCGCCGCGCGCGAGCTGGAACCGGGCGAACTCTATCGCGCGCCCGATGAGCCGGGCCTTACGATTTCCACGAATGATGCAGGCGCCGTGCTGGTGCGCGCCGCCGGACGTCCGCTCGGCCCGCTGGGCGAACCGGGTCAGGCAGTCGACAATGTCTCGGCCGCCGAGTTCGTGCTGACCGCGCTTCGGGAAACGGAAGCAGGCTAACACTGCACTTGTGTGAGGCGGCGGCAGGAACGGGGCTCGCGTGACCCCGCTTGAATGCTTATATCCCAGTGAGACTGAAACCCTCTGCCAAGCGAGGCGGCGACATGGCGGTTGAAGACCACACCAAGGTGCGGCCCTGGCGGATGATTGACCGTCGCAAGAGCCGTCAGATCCATGTGGGCAATGTGGCGGTGGGCGGCGATGCGCCGATTTCGGTGCAGTCCATGACCAACACGCCCACCTCGGACGCCAACGCCACGATCAACCAGATCCGTCAGCTGGAAGACGCGGGCGCGGACATTGTGCGCGTCTCCTGCCCGGACACGGACTCCACCGCCGCCTTCCGGACGATCGCGAAGGCCGCAAAGGTTCCGCTCGTCGCCGACATCCATTTTCACTACAAGCGCGGCATTGAGGCCGCCGAGGCGGGCGCGGCCTGCCTGCGGATCAATCCGGGCAATATCGGGTCCATGGATCGGGTGAAGGAAGTCGTCTCCGCCGCCCGCGATCATGGCTGCTCGATCCGGATTGGCGTCAATGCGGGTTCTCTGGAGCGCGAGCTTCTGGAGAAGTATGGCGAGCCTTGTCCCGAGGCCATGGTGGAAAGCGCGCTCAACCATGCGCGCATCCTCGAGGATCTCGATTTCCGCGAATACAAGATCTCGGTGAAGGCGTCCGACGTCTTCCTCACCGTGGCCGCCTATCAGGCGCTTGCCGAAGCCACCGATGCGCCGCTGCATCTGGGCGTCACCGAGGCGGGCGGCCTGCGCACGGGCGGGGTGAAAAGCTCGATCGGCATGGGATCGCTTCTGTGGGCCGGGATCGGGGACACCATCCGCGTCTCCCTGTCCGCCAACCCGGTCGAGGAGATCAAGGTCGGCTACGACATCCTCAAATCGCTGGGTTTGCGCACGCGCGGCGTGAACATCATCGCCTGTCCCAGCTGCGCGCGTCAGGGCTTTGACGTCATCAAGACGGTTGAGACGCTGGAACAGCGGCTCGAGCACATCTCCGAACCGATCTCGCTGTCCATCATTGGGTGCGTGGTCAATGGACCGGGTGAGGCGGCCTATACCGATCTCGGCTTCACCGGCGGCGGCAAGGGTTCTGGCATGCTCTACTTCGCCGGACAGGCGGACGAGAAGGTCTCCAACGAGACCATGATCGAGCGCATCGTCGAAGCGGTCGAGGACAAGGCCGCGAAGATGCGGGCCGAACGTGAAGCGGCCGAAGCCGCCGCGCAATAGCGTCCAGTTTACGCTTTCCAGCAGGTCCGGCTTGCGCTTAGCTGCTCCCCGAGCCGCCATCAGAGCGGCCCTACAGGGGAGTAGACGATGTTTCAATCCATGATGACGCCAGTCCTGATGCTGGTGTGCTGGACGCTGATCATGTGGCTGTGGATGTACGCCACGCGCATTCCGGCCATGCAGAAGGCCGGGCTCAAGCCCGCCGAACTCAAGGAAAAATCCCAGCTCGACGTGCTGCCGCGCTCGGTGCGTCAGGTGGCCGACAACTACAACCACCTGCACGAACAGCCGGTCGTGTTCTACGCCCTGGCGATCTACAGCCATCTGGTGGGCGTTGCAGACCCGCTCAATATCGGACTGGCCTGGGCCTATGTGATCCTGCGCGTGGCGCACAGCATCTTCCAGGCGACGGTGAACTTCGTGCCCGTGCGGTTCGTGCTGTTCAGCCTTTCGAGCATCGTCCTGATCGTGATGGCCGTGCGCAATCTGCTCGCCCTGATAGTCTAAGCGGGCTTCCGGGCGCCTTAGGGCGTCCGGCCTGCCGCCTCGGCGAACAGGCGCGTGATCTCCGGCTCGACGCTGGAGAAATCACCGTACTCATCGGTCTCGGTATTGATGTTCAGCGCCACGGCCATGCCCAGCTCAGGGTAGAGGATGAGCCAGCTCATCGCGCCGCGGCTGACCCCGCCGTGGTGGACGATGCGCACGGGTGCATCCTCGCCGAAACGGGTGGTGTTTTGCGGGTTCACCCGCCAACCGATCGCATAGCTTTGCTCATTCACTTCGCCGGAATTCAGACGCATGGGCGTCCAGAATTGTTCGCGAGTGGCTTCGGAGATGTAGGCGTCATCCAGCCAGGCGCTGGCGACGCGCACCAGATCGATCGAACGGCTGTAGAGCCCGCCGCTCGGCCAGCGCTGGCTGACATTCACCGCGCCGCGTGGGCGCACCTGGCGTTGATTGCGGCTCTCATAAAAGCGCGCAAGGGTGTCTGGCTCCGGGCCGGAATTGGCCAGGACCGGGGTTTGCAGATCCAGCGGCGCGCGCACTTCACGCTCCAGCAGGCTGGCATAGTCCTCGCCCGCGGCGCGCTCGGCCAGGACGGCTGCCAGAACGATATCGAACGAGCTGTAATAGAAGCTTTCGCCCGGCGCAGAGAGCAGGCGGGCGTCGTCCACCAGCATCAGGCTGTCTTCAACATGATCGAACTGGCGCTTCATGCGCAGGGTTTCATAGGCGTCCGGCCAGTCTGAATTGTTCTCATAGCCGGGAAAACCCGCCGTGTGCGACATCAGCTGATCGAGTCGGATCAGGTTCCAGTCCGGGTTCGGCGCGTCGGGCAGGTGATCGCTGACCGTGTCATCAAGCGCCAGAGCGCCCTGATCCACAAGCCGGGCGATCATTGTGGAGGTCATCGCCTTGGAGGTGGAGCCGATGCGGAAGAGGGTGTCGGGTGTGGCGGGGGTTTGCGTTTCCACATTCGACCAGCCCGAACCCGCCGCCCAGACCAGCTCGCCATCCACGGCGACCGCGGCTGTCATGGCGGGCACGCCCAGACGCTGACGCGCCGTTTCAAGCACATTGGCCGCTTCAAGTCCCGCCGCTTCAAACCGGGCGTCAAGGATCTCCACAGTGGGCGCGGGCGCATCGGGCAGCGCCTTCCAGCCCCATTGCGTGGCGATGAACGTCCAGCCTGCTGCGATCAGGGCGAGGCCCAGAACCAGCTTGAGCGCAAAATTGAGTGATGATGGCATGTCTTTTCCCAGCGATTGCCCTGCTGCAGGGCCAGCCTTGCCTGAAAGGCCCGACCCGGCGATGAACAGAGACGTATACGTTACAAGGGATGAGTCATGACCCGGATTTACGGACTAAAAAACTGCGATACCTGTAAAAAGGCTGTGAAGTCCCTGCAGGCTGCCGGTGTGGCGCATGACTTCATCGATATTCGCGCCGAGGCGGATCTGGCCGATCGGGTTCCGGTCTGGCTGGCGGCGGTTGGCGGCAAGGCGCTCATCAATACACGCTCCACCACCTGGCGCGGCCTGGATGAGACGCAGCGCCTTCGTGCAGACTCCGATCCGGCGGGCCTGCTGATCGAGACTCCGACTCTCATCAAGCGCCCGGTGATCGAGAATGATGACGCGGTCACCGTCGGCTGGTCGCAGGATGTGCTGAACGGGCTGACGTCAGACTGACGCCAGCCCGAGGCAGGATCAAAGCTGGGTGATGCAGCCGATCAGGGCGACCACGCCGCCGCGGGCGTCATTGACCGTGGATTCCAGCCGATAACCCTTTTCCGTGCGGGCGATGTGAACGCCGCGATTGTTGTACATGTCGCGGAAAAGCGCATCCATGTCGGACGGGGCCTTGTCGAGCGTCTTGATGTTGGTGCCGTTATCCTTGGTGTAGGGAACAGCGAACTGAAGGGCGATCCTCAGATCGGTTGTCTCCTTGGAGGTGAAGACCATCACGCCTTCCGAACCGCGGAAACCGATATTGCGATCGGCGAAGAAGACGCCGACGCAAACCGAGTTGTCAGGGTCTCCCGGCGCGAAGAAGAAGCGTGACTTGAGCTGGACCTTGGGCGAATCCAGATCGCCGGTCTGGTTGTCCTGCATGAAGGACTTCATCTCGCCATGCGCCATGTAGAGATCGTATCCGCTCTCTCCATCCAGCCCTTTGCGCCAGTTGTTGACGACGAAGTTCTGATCGGTGTTGTTCATGACGATGCCGAGAATCTTCTTCGGGTTCTCGAGCAGCAGATACAACAGGAACGCCACCAGGATGATGATCACGGTCGCGACCGCCGTCTTCATGCCCAGCGAGGTCACGCCTGTTTTCACAGCACTGAGGAGAGCGGCGCCGCCGCGCAGCGCCTTGATCGTGTAGAACGCCATGGGCGTGCCGACAGACACAAGGCCGCCGGCGACGATCTCGATCGCCAGCTGTCCTTCGCTCTTGGCGGCGGACATGTTCTCGAAGCGCTTGGTGAGCGTGAAGACATAGTCATACACGTCCTGACCGCGATAGGTGGCGATGACCTCGGCATTGTGCTCTGAGACAATGTAGTTGGGCTCGATCTCGACGGCGTCGCCGTCGTCCTTGAGCATGGCTTCGAACTCCGGCGCCAGCTCGGAGGGATCGAGATTGCTGTCCGCCTCGGTGCGCGCGACCTGCTCCAGCGCCGCTTCCATCAGCATCATCTGGGCCTGACGGCGACGCTGGGACAGGCTGAGCGCCGGGTTCGTCAGGACGGAGTCCAGCCTGATGCCGTACCGCGCATTGAGCCGTTCAATGACCTGCATGGCGAATTCCGCCGGCGAGAGGCCTTCGTGGTGATCGATTTGCATGATGCATCTCCCTGTGCGCGTAAATCGCGCTACCTGGAGTCGTATATTCGGAGGCGATGAATCACAATCTCAAAGAGAAAAAATCTCTCATGAGGGGATTATTCTGGCGCTGCTGTTCCCGCATCCCGGCCATGCGTACAAAAGACTTTCCGCCGTCAGACGACAGCGTTAAATCCTTGGGTATGAAAAAATCCATCTGTGTGTATTGCGGCTCCAATCCGGGCGCCGCAGCTGAATACGCCCGCGCAGCGAAAGCGGTGGGCGTCAAACTGGCTCAAAACGATATCCGCCTGGTCTATGGCGGCGGACAGGTCGGACTGATGGGTCTTGTGGCGGACGCCTGCATTGATGCCGGCGGCGAGGTGTACGGGGTCATTCCCGACTTTCTCCACCAGAAGGAGATCGCTCATCCGCGCGTGCAGGACATGCACATCGTCACCTCCATGCACGAGCGCAAGCTGATGATGGCGGAAGCCTCTGACGCCTTCATCGCCATGCCCGGCGGCATCGGCACGATGGAGGAGCTGTTCGAGGTCTGGACCTGGTCCCAGCTGGGCCGGCACAAGAAGCCCGTCGGCGTTCTGAATGTCAGCGGCTATTACGACAAGCTCCTCGGCTTCATCGATCACATGACCGAGGAAGGCTTCCTGCTCGACAAGCACCGCGCCATGCTGGTGCGGGGCGAGACCATTGAAGAGCTGCTTGAGAAGTTCGAAGCCTTCGAACATCCCGGCATGATCGCCACGCTTGAGGCGGGGCAGGTCTGAAACCCGCTCCTGCTGCAGCCTCACCCCCTTTCCAAAACACGCGCCCGGGCGTAACTGATCGAGCATGAGTATTCAGGACGCAAAGCTGGACCAGGTCATTGACCGGTTCGATCAGGTCGAGGCGCGTTTGAGCGCTGCCGCGGACCCCGACGAGATTGTGAAGCTTTCCAAGGAGCACGCCGAGCTCAAGCTGGTGGCCGAAAAGGCGCGCGAGCTGAAAACCGCGCGTGAAAGCTTTGAAGAAGCCGAGGCCATCATCGAGGATGGCTCTGACCGGGATATGGTCGAGCTGGCCGAGGAAGAGCGCCAGGAGCTCAAGAAGCGACTGCCGGGCCTGGAACGCGAGCTGCAATTGCTCCTGATCCCCAAGGACCGCGATGACGATGCTTCCATCATGCTGGAAATCCGCGCCGGGACGGGCGGGGATGAAGCCGCGCTGTTCGCGGGCGACCTGTTCCGCATGTATGAGCGCTACGCCTCCAATCACGGCTGGAAGGTCGATGTGGTCGAGGCGTCCGAGGCGGAAGTCGGCGGTTACAAGGAGATCGTCGCCTCGGTCAGCGGCAAGGGCGTGTTCGGCAAGATGAAGTTTGAATCCGGCGTGCACCGGGTTCAGCGTGTCCCGGTCACCGAATCCGGAGGACGCATTCACACCTCCGCCGCAACGGTGGCGGTGCTGCCCGAGCCCGAGAATGTCGAGATCGACATCAAGGACGAGGATATCCGCATCGACACCATGCGCGCCTCCGGCGCGGGCGGTCAGCACGTGAACAAGACCGAGTCCGCCGTGCGGATGACCCACATCCCCACCGGCATTGTCGTGGTGAGCTCGGAGAAGTCCCAGCACCAGAACCGCGCCATCGCCATGCAGGTGCTCAAGGCGCGCCTGTATGAGAAGGAACGCCGGGAGAAGGATGAGGCAAGGGCGGCCGAGCGCAAGGGCCAGGTCGGCTCGGGCGACCGGTCCGAACGCATCCGCACCTATAACTTCCCTCAGGGCCGGGTGTCGGATCACCGCATCAACCTGACCCTCTACAAGCTCGACGAAATCCTCTCCGGCGATGCGCTGGACGAGGTGATCGACGCGCTACTGTCCGAAGACCAGGCCGCCAAGCTCGCGGCGATGGAAGAGGCTTGAGCGGGCTGACCCGCTCAGACCGGCTGCGCCTCGCGGCAGAGCGTCTGAAAGCGGCGGGAATCGATGAGGCGGCTGATGACGCCCGCCGCCTTTTGCTGGCGGCGTTCGAGGGATCGCCTGCCCGGCTTCTGACCGAGATGGCGTCTGAGATGCCGGATGCAGAGCTCGAGCGCTTTGACGCACTCATCGGGCGTCGGGAACAGCGCGAGCCGCTGTCTCACATCCTCGGAACCCAGCCCTTCTGGACATTGGAGCTCAAGGTCACGCGCGACGTGCTGACCCCGCGAGCAGACACGGAAACCCTCATTGAAGCGGCGCTGGCGGCTTATCCGGATCGCAGGGCGCCCTTGCGCATCCTCGACATCGCCACCGGGTCGGGCGCCATCATCCTGGCGCTTCTGAGTGAATTTCCGAACGCGACCGGCGCCGCCACCGATATCAGCGAAGCGGCTCTGGCGGTGGCGCAGGAGAATGCGGATCTCACCGGGCTCGCCGACCGGGTGAGCTTCCAGCATCAAAGCTGGGCGGACGGGCTTGAAGGCCCGTTTGATCTGCTGGTCTCCAATCCTCCCTATATCGCGACCGCGGTGATTGACGAGCTGGAGCCTGAAGTGCGGGCCTATGAGCCGCGCATGGCGCTTGAGGGCGGGCGGACCGGGTTCGAGCCCTATCCGCATCTGTTCGCCGAAGCGTCGCGCCTTCTGGTTCCGGGCGGGCTCGCCCTGTTCGAGATCGGCTATGATCAGGGTGTGCGGGCGCGGGAGGCGGCGTCCGAAGCGGGTGCGAAAGAGACGCGCATCCTCAAGGATCTGGCGGGTCATGATCGGGTCGTGAGCCTGCGGTTTTCCGTCTGACCGCTTCTGCGTGCAGAAAAGTGTTGGAATCTCCCCGCAGCTGCGTCTAGGGTGCGGTCAAGTCCAGCGGGTGATGCAGGTCGGAGCAGGGGCTGTTCTGACGCGATTACCGGGCGCCCCGCTGACCCATTGGCCCATACGCTATCGAGTTCGACCGCAATCTTCTGTTTGCGTTCGCGCCGATAGACGCGGATTTCGCGGATCGTGTCGGCTGGAACGGTATCAACAACCCGAAAAGAGATCAGGTTCTTGAACATGAAGCGTCAACGCGGACGAGGCCGAAAGGCCGGATCGCCCAGTAACCGCTCGTATGAGAGCAACGGGCCGGACGTCAAAGTTCGGGGCGCCCCCTCTCATATCTATGACAAGTACATGCAGCTCGCGCGCGACGCCTCTTCCGCAGGCGACCGGGTCATGGCTGAAAACTACTATCAGCACGCCGAGCACTATCTGCGCATCATGCAGGCGAACCAGCCCAAGCGCGATGAGCGTGACGACCAGAACAACTCTGGCGACGACTCGGATGCGAGCGATGACGCCGCTGACAACGGCAATGAGAACAACGCTGACACTGCGGGTTCGGCTTCGTCGGAAGACGCGCCGCGCCAGCGCCGCCCGCGCGGCCGTCGCCGGCGTGAGGACAATTCCAGCGATGATCCTCTGCAGGTGGTCGAGCCTGAAGGCGCTGACGCCTCTTCCTCCTCGGATGCGGGCGACGACCAGCCCTCGGGCGAGGAGAAGCCCAAGAAGCGCACCCGCACACGGCGCACCAAAGCGGATATCGACGCCCAGAAGGCGCTCGACGCTGCGGAGGGGGACTCCGAAAAAAAGGATAAGGGCGAAGCAGCCTGACCGGCTGGTTCGCACCTGTTAAGGAAAAGGCTGGAGCCTCGCTCCAGCCTTTTTTGTTTCCGGTCCCGGTATGGGCGGTTAACCGCCGCGGCCAAGGCGACGCAGGCGTCGCCAGAACCGCCGCCGTTCCGGGCGGGGCTGGGGCTTGAGATTCTGGACGAACTCCTCGGCGCAGGCGCGCCAGGAATATTTCTCGGCATAGGCCCGGCAATCCTCGCGCTTCATCTCAAGCGCTTCCAGGCAGGCGGTCTTCAGGTCGTCATTGACCGAGCCCGCCTTGGAGCCGGGAATGATGTCCTTGGGGCCGTTCGCCACATAGGCGGCGACGGGCGTGCCGGTCGCCATGGATTCCAGAATCACGAGGCCAAAGGTGTCGGTGAAGCTGGGAAAGACCATGACGTCCGCGTCCGCGAAATGGCGCGCCAGCTCGTCGCCCGACTTGTTTCCGGTGAAGATCACTTCGGGATAGTTTTCCTTCAGCTCCTCCAGTTGCGGGCCGGGGCCAACCACCACCTTTGTGCCGGGAAGGTCGAGGTCGAGGAAGGATTCGATGTTCTTCTCGACGGCGACGCGGCCGATATACACGAAGATCGGACCTTCAACGCCTTCATAGACGCTCTTGCCGCCCATATGGCGCTTGTCGGGATGGAACAGCTCGGTGTCCACGCCGCGCGCCCAGGGGGTGATGTTGTTGAAGCCGCGCTCGGAGAGGAGATCGCGCATGGAGGGGGTCGCCACCATCAGGCGGTTGCCCGAATTGTGGAAGCGCCGCATGAACCAATAACCGGCCGAGATCGGAATGAACGGGAAGCGCGCATTCACATATTCGGGGAATTTGGTGTGATAGCTCGTGGTGAAGGGCAGCTTCCACTTCAGACAGATGGCGCGCGCCGCCTGTCCCAGCGAGCCTTCGGTCGCGATATGGATGGCTTCGGGCTCGAACGCCTTGAAACGGGCTTCAAGCTCCTTGCGGGCGCCGACCGCCATCTTGATCTCGGGATAGGTCGGCAGCGGGAAGGTCTTGAACCCGAGCCCGGGATGGATCACCTCCACCTCATGGCCCATGGCCCGGCACTCCTCGACCGTGCGCGACAGCGTACGCACGACGCCATTGACCTGCGGCTCCCACGCATCGGTGACCAGCATGATGCGCAGCGGCGCGCTTTCCTCCATGGGAAGGACCTCCAGAACCTGTCTCTATTCAGGCCGGTTTAGCGCGTTTTCGCCATTTGTCGAAGGGCTGTCGGCGCCATTCTCCGGAACCTCCGGCTCCGGCCTGACGACAGCGCGTCAGCTGTGGAACGCTTCCCTGACTGCGCCGTTGATATGGTGTCCAAGCTTTGTCTGCGCTCCCAGGGCGCAACATGGACGTCCGAGGCAATCTTCAGAGGAGGACCTGTCAGCAGGCAGGATCTCGCCAAAAAACCAGACTTGGCGGATTTCCCGCGCAGCAGGCGCGATATCCAGCGCATGCAGGTGTCCACAGAAATAGATTATCAAATCTATACAAGCACTAATGCGCTGTTCGAAATAGAAAATTTCAACTCGGAAATCTGCCCGGAATAGGATTGCTGCAATCAAAATCTGCGATGAAGTAAAGTTCAAAGGGCGTTGTCATGAGTCGATCTGTAATTGAATATGCTGAAGTTAATTTAGTTATTTTCAGCTCAAAATAAAATCTATGCAGTTATGCTGCATTGCGATGTTCTGCGGACTTGTACTGATTGTGAATAGCTGGGGTTGAATTCTATGACTTCAGCAAGCATTGTCCGCTCTAACAGGGCCGGATGCGCCGGCCGCTCCGGGTTCGAGAGGCTTTGGACCATGCGCGATTGGACAGACGTATCTATCGATTGGGATGCACTGGACGGCGAGAAGTTCGCTGATGAACGCCAGGCGGCCCGCAAGCTGGAAGACGCAGTCGGCTTGAGCCCTGAAGGGCGACAGGCGGCCAGCGACGCCGCGATCAAGCTCGTCGAGAAGGCGCGTGAGACGCGTCATGGCGGCGGCCTGATGGAGAGCTTCCTTCAGGAGTTCGGTCTGAGCAACAAGGAAGGCTTGGCCCTGATGTGTCTGGCCGAGGCGCTGCTGCGGGTTCCGGACGCGGAAACGGCCGATGATCTCATCGCCGAGAAGATCGGGTCCGGCTCCTGGGTCGAGCATGCCTGGAAATCGGACAACTGGCTGGTCAATGCGTCCACCATCGGCCTGATGATGACCGGTTCGATCCTCAAGGTGGATTCTCGCGCCGAGAAGAATCCGGGCGAATACTTCAAGCAGATGGCCGGACGTCTGGGCGAACCCGTCATCCGGACCGCCGTCAAGCGCGCCATGCGAATCCTGGGCGAGCAGTTCGTTCTGGGCCGCGACATCGAGAGCGCGATCAAGCGCGGCCGCGGCTGGAAGACCTATGGCAAGGTCAAGCCGCTCTTCAGCTTTGACATGCTGGGCGAGGGCGCCCGCACGGAAAAGGACGCCAAGCGCTATCTCGACAAATACCGTCACGCCATCCGCGTGGTGGCCGAGAAGCGCCAGAAGGGCTCGATCGAGGATGTGGACGGCGTCAGCGTCAAGCTGACCGCCCTGCACCCGCGTTATCAGGCCGTGCGTCAGGCGCAGGTGATGGAAGAGCTCTATCCGCGCGCGCTGGAGCTGGCCCAGATGGCCAAGGATGCGGATCTGGGCTTTAGCCTCGACGCCGAGGAAAGCGATCGCCTGGTCATTCAGCTGAAAATCTTTGACCGGCTCGCGCGCGAGCCCTCGCTGGCGGGCTGGGACGGCCTCGGGATCGTCATCCAGGCTTATCAGAAGCGCGCCATGAGCGTGCTCGAGAAGCTGATCGAGCTCGGCCAGGAAACCGGCCGTCGGTTCATGGTGCGCCTGGTGAAAGGCGCCTATTGGGATACCGAGATCAAGTTCGCCCAGATGAACGGTCAGACGGATTTCCCGGTCTGGACGACCAAGCCGGCGACCGATCTCAACTATCTGGCCTGTGCGCGACAGATGCTGGCCGCGCCGGACGCCATCTTCCCGCAATTTGCGACCCATAACGCCCACACCTTGTGCGCCGTGCGTCAGATTGCGGCCGAGACCGGCAATCCGCCCTATGAATTCCAGCGCCTGCACGGCATGGGGGAGCCGCTCTACGCCGCGGCTGCGCAAACCTATGCGGATCTGGGCGCGGTGCGCGTCTACGCTCCGGTGGGCAGCCATCAGGACTTGCTGCCCTATCTGGTGCGACGTCTTCTGGAGAACGGCGCCAACACCTCTTTCGTGCACGCCTTCCTTGATGAGGATGTGCCCGCCGCCGATGTGGCCAGCGGTCCGTTCAAGGCGGCGGCGACGCTTGATCGTCACCCCTTCATCTCCATTCCGGCCAAGCTGTATGGCCCGGATCGTCTGAACTCCAAGGGCATGGACCTGACCCAGGCGCGTGTGCGCGAGCGGCTCGCTGAGGCCCAGAAGGCATTCGACGAGAACGCGCCCTATGCCTGTGGTCCGATCATCAATGGCGATGCCCGCACAGGCGACGGCCAGGCGATGCACAGTCCGGCGGACAGGGAGTTCACGGTCTCAACCCTTCACGAGGCCACCGAAGAGGACGTGAAGACGGCGTACAAGATCGCTCATGACTCCCAGAAGGACTGGAACGCCAAGGGCGGACCGGCGCGCGCCAGGATCCTGCGCGACATGGCTGACGCGCTTGAAGCGAACACCGACCGGTTGATGGCGCTGATGGCGCGGGAAACCGGCAAGACCCTGCCGGACGGAATCGCCGAGGTGCGCGAGGCGGTCGATTTCCTGCGCTATTATGCGGTGGAAGCGGAAACCAAGTTCGGCGATCCGGTGCGTCTGCCCGGGCCGGCGGGCGAAACCAACCATCTGGGTCTGGCCGGACGCGGCGTGTTTGTCTGCATCAGTCCGTGGAACTTCCCGCTGGCGATCTTCACCGGTCAGGTGGCCGCCGCGCTGGCGGCCGGCAATTCCGTGCTGGCCAAGCCGGCCGAGCAAAGCCCGCTGATCGCCTATGAGGCCGTGAAGATCTATCTTGAGGCGGGCCTGCCCAAGGGCGTGCTCCATCTGTTGCCGGGCGACGGCAAGATCGGCGGCGCCCTGACAGAGTTGCCCGGCGTTGACGGCGTCGCGTTCACCGGGTCGACGGATGTCGCGCGGATCATCAACCGCACGCTCGCCGCCAAGGACGGCCCGATCGTGCCGCTGATCGCGGAGACGGGCGGCCTCAATGGCATGTTCGTGGATACCTCGGCCCTGCATGAGCAGGTGATCGATGACGCCATCAACTCCGCCTTCGGATCCGCCGGTCAGCGGTGCTCGGCGCTGCGTGTGCTTCTGATTCCCGAGGAGATCGGCGATCTGCTGATTGAGGGGCTCACCGGCGCCATGGACATGCTCACTCTCGGCGATCCGTCTGATCCGGCGACCGATATCGGCCCGGTCATCGACGCGGAAGCCCATGAGATGCTCCAGGAGCACGTCAAGGACATGGAGTCCCGCGCCAAGGTGCTCCATCGCGCGCCGTTGAGCGCCGAAATGGCGGCCAAGGGTGAGTATTTCGCGCCCACGCTGGTGGAGATCAGCTCTCTTGATCAACTGACCGAGGAGAAGTTCGGCCCGATCATGCATGTGATGCGCTACAAGCGCGCCGACCTTCAGAAGGTCGCCGGTCAGCTGGCGGACAAGGGCTACGGCCTGACGCTCGGCGTTCACAGTCGTCTGGATCGATTCGCGGACATGGTTCGCGCGGCGGTCCCGGTGGGCAATTGCTATGTGAACCGCAACATCACCGGCGCGGTGGTCGGGGTTCAGCCGTTCGGCGGCGAGGGCCTGTCCGGCACCGGACCCAAGGCTGGCGGTCCGCACTATATCTACCGCTTCGCGGCGGAGCATACCGTGACCATCAATGTGGCCGCCCAGGGCGGGGACCCCGAGCTTCTGTCTCTGGGTTAACCGGACGCGGAATGCGGGCTTTGCGGCTCGCGCCAGATATCCACAAGAAACCGCATTTATCCCCGGGCCCGGACTCCTTAACGAGTCCGGGCCCGGAGCGTTTTCTGGTAGGACTTTGTTTACGAAAAAAGCGGCTGGGAGCCGGTTTGACCCGTTGACGGTCAGATGGGACCCAAGCACTATATGTTGCGGTTTCCGGGGGAAGCCGCACACCATGTATAGGTTTTTCTTAAGCAGCGCGCGGGAAAACGGCCTCTCGCAGGCATAACGCGCGACGCTGAATTGGAGCGGGTAGAGATGACGCCTTTCGACCAAGCCCACGCTACCGGAGCCCGCACGCAGGAGTCCGCTTCGGCCCTGCGCGGCAAGCCCAAGGCTGTTCAGCTTCGACTGGTTGATAAGGTTAAGACCGATCCTTCGCGGGACGCGCTTCTGACCGATTTCGGCAAGAAGACCCTAGTCGACCGTTACCTGCTGCCGGGCGAATCCTATCAGGACATGTTCGCGCGGGTGTCGACGGCCTATGCCGACGATCTCGAGCATGCTCAGCGCCTTTATGACTACATGTCGAATCTGTGGTTCATGCCGGCGACGCCTGTCCTCTCCAATGGCGGCGCGGATCGCGGCCTGCCCATTTCCTGCTTCCTGAACTCGGTGGATGATTCGCTGGGCGACATCGTGTCGACCTGGACCGAGAATGTCTGGCTCGCCTCCAATGGCGGCGGCATCGGCACCTATTGGGGCAATGTGCGTTCGATCGGCGAGAAGGTCGGACAGAACGGACAGACCTCCGGAATCATCCCGTTCATCCGCGTGATGGATTCGCTGACGCTGGCGATTTCCCAGGGGTCGCTGCGTCGCGGTTCGGCGGCCGTCTATCTCGACATTCACCACCCGGAAATCGAGGAATTCCTCGAAATCCGCAAACCGTCGGGCGACTTCAACCGCAAGAGTCTCAACCTTCACCACGGCCTCAACGTCTCTGACGCATTCATGGAAGCCGTCGCCAAGGATGAGGAGTTCGAGCTGATCTCCCCGCGATCCGGCGAAGTGGTCAAAACCGTCAATGCCCGCAAGCTGTGGCAGAAGATCCTGGAAGTCCGCCTGCAGACCGGCGAGCCCTACATCCTGTTCTCCGACACGGTGAACAACAATCTGCCGGCTCACCAGCGCAAGCTTGGCCTGAAGGTGCGCCAGTCCAACCTGTGCTCGGAAATCACCCTGCCGACGGGCGTGGACCATCTGGGCAATGACCGCACGGCGGTGTGCTGCCTGTCCTCTCTGAACGCCGAGAAATTCCTCGAGTGGAAGGATGACGAGCGCTTCCTCGAGGACATCTTCCGCTTCCTCGACAACATCCTGCAGGACTTCATCGAGCGTGCTCCTGATGAAATGGAGCGTGCGAAATACTCTGCGGCGCGTGAGCGGTCTGTGGGGCTGGGCCTGATGGGCTTCCACTCCTTCCTGCAAAGCATGAACGTGCCGTTTGAGTCCGCCATGGCGCAGTCCTGGAACAAGCGCATGTTCCAGCATATCCGCCAGGGCGCCGACAAAGCCTCGGTCAAGCTCGCCGAAGAGCGCGGCGCATGCCCGGACGCGGCGGACAACGGCGTGAAGGCGCGCTTCTCGCACAAGCTGGCGATCGCGCCGACCGCGTCGATCTCCATCATCTGCGGCGGCACCTCGGCCGGCATCGAGCCGATCCCGGCCAATGTCTACACGCACAAGACGCTCTCGGGCTCCTTCACCGTGAAGAACCCGTATCTTGAGAAGATCCTTGAGGAGAAGGGCAAGAACACCCCGGCGGTGTGGTCCTCCATCCTCGAGCACGAAGGCTCCGTGCAGCATCTGGATTGCCTGGACGAGCTGGAGAAGGACGTCTTTAAGACCGCCTTCGAGCTCGATCAGCGCTGGGTCATCGAGCACGCGGCTGACCGCTCGCCCTATATCTGCCAAGCGCAATCGCTGAACCTGTTCTTGCCGGGCGATGTGAACAAATGGGACCTGCACATGCTGCACTGGTCGGCGTGGGAGAAGGGCGTCAAATCGCTCTATTACTGCCGCTCGAAATCGGTGCAGCGCGCCGCCTATGCCGGCGCCGGCGAGAAGGACGAGATGTCCAAATCACTCAGCGATGCTGCGCCCAAGGACTATGACGAATGCCTCGCCTGCCAATAGGTCGAATTTTTTTCGAATAAACGAAGAACCCCGGGCCCGTTCCGGGGTTCTTTGTATTTAATTCCATGAATTCTAAGCGGTATTAATTTTTATGAACTGTTAACCCTAAAGAAGGCTCCTTGATCAAAGAATGGCCATTGTTCATGGTATGATTTGAACAATGCAGGTTGAAGCCGATGGGGACCGGTATGACCACGCCGAATGTGAGCAAGGTGAGCAAATCCGCGCAGCACGCCAGCGTGCTGGCCGGCCTCCTTGCTGCGGCGTGTCTCACCTCGCTCGGCGGTCCGTGTGAGCGCGCTCAGGCGCAGCAGGGACAGGCCTCACAGGAAACACGCGCGATGATCCTCGGTCCGCTCCAGGCCGAGCTGGCGCCGGCGCGGCCCGCCCCGGACCGCAGCAATTTTGCGCCGGCGCAGGCGTTGGGACGGTCTCCGGGCTATATCGAGTTCATCGGCTCTGATTCGGCTACGGCCTTGCCGGATGCGGCCCGACTGGCGGGCGTGGCGCTCAGCGTTCGTGCGGACAGCGCAGCCATGGAAGGCTTCTCCGCTTTCTATCAGGCCGGCGCCACTCTGGTGCAGACGCCGTCGGGCGGGCGCATCTCGGTGTCGCTGTTTGACGGGCGCGCACCTGATGCTGCGCTGTCGGCCCTGTCGGATTCCTATGCCGACATCGCGGGCAGCGACCTTGACCCGGCCGGCCGCTCCAACCGTCGCATGACGCTGCGCTATGAAAACGCGTTTGACTCACCCGGCGGCCCGGAAGGGCTCGATGTGGGCGTCTCGCCGCGGGCCGGCCTGTCGATCGGTCAGGATGGCCCGGCCGCGGAAGCGGGCGCGACGGTGCGCCTGGGTCAGTATCTCGATGAAGGCTTTGGCGAGGAGCGCCCGGCCTGGTGGTTCTTTGCAGGCGCTGACCAGCAGGCGCTGATGTATGATCCGGGCGCAGGCTTTGACATGCGCAACGCGCTCGCCATGGGGCCCTATGCGACCGTGGGCGATGCACAGGCGGGCATCGCCGCCCGGTTTGGCGGCGCCGACATCTCCTTTGCCTATATCCAGCGTGAAACCCGCTATGCGTTGCCCAATGAATCCTGGGAAACTTCAGAAGGGTTCGCTGCGTTCTCATTGACGTTGCGTCGTTAAGCTGAGAACGCTGCGCCGATAGCGCGGCAAAGGGATTGCCCATCATGATCAGACTGGCGTCCGCGCTCCTTGGAGCTGCGGCCTTGATATGCGTGCACACGCCGCGCTCTGAGGCGCGTGACCATCCGGTTGACGCCCAGCCTGAAGATGGCGGCGTTCTGACCCTTGTGGTCGAGAACGACCTCTTTGGCGGTACGGACCGGAATTACACGAACGGCATCCGACTGGAATGGGTTGCGCCCGAGGATGAGGTGAGCCGCTGGCTGACCCAGGCCGCCCGCACCCAGCCTTTCGTCAATCTCAAGGGCGCGCGGGTCCGTCAGGGCTTCGCGCTCGCGCATACACTTTACACCGCCAGCGACATCACGCTCGAGAACCCGCCGCTCGACGATCACCCTTATGCCGCGCATTTGAATGTGAACTGGTTTGCTTCGGCGCGAACTCCGAACAGCGAACACACCATTCTCGTCGATGTGGGCATTATTGGTCCGAGCGCGCAGGGCGAGTTTCTTCAGACGAGCTGGCATCAGCTGATTGATGGCAAGGAGCCGCGCGGCTGGGACACCCAGCTTCATGACGAGGTGGTGTTCGCGATCTCTGGTCAGCGGACCGAGCGGATCCATCAATGGCGGATTGGCCATTACACCGCCGATGTGATGGGGCATGCCGGACTGACGCTGGGCACGCTGAGGACGGATCTGTCCGCCGGCGCGACGGTGCGATTCGGCACCGATCTGCAGGATGCGTTCGCGCCGCCGCGGCTGCGGCCGGCCCTCGCGCCGTCCAGTCTTTACACCCCGACACAACACATAGCGGCTTACGTCTTTGTCGGCGTTGGCGGCTATGCGGTGGCGCGCGATGTTTTCCTGGACGGCAATACCTATCGCGACTCGCGTTCGGTGGATCGCAATGTCTGGGTGGGGGATGTGCAGGCGGGCGCGGCGCTGCACATCAATTCCTACCGGCTGGCCTTTACGTATGTGGTGCGAAGCGAGCAGTATGCGAGCCAGAACGGCCCGCAACGCTTTGGCGCGATCTCGATGTCGCGCGCTTTCTAGCCCGCGGCCGGTTTGAGTCGCATCAAGGTCAAGTTTCTTCCCGCGTGGATAACCGGATTAATACACTGGTAACCGGACTCATTGCGACACAATATCTAGTGGAAGGCACCGCAATGAATTGTAGTGTTTTCTACTGAGCTTGACTGACCCTCAAGCTCAGTTCTGGTCATGATCGAGCCATAGCGCTTGGCATGGCGAGCAGTTGGCAAAAGCCAGCATACAATGGGGCCGTCGGTATTTTGCCGACGGCCTTTTTATTGGCTGCTTTGCGCCGGTTGAGCAAGTCCATATTTTTACCCTTCAAAAAATATGCAGCGTCCTACACGTCTGATAGGTTTGTGCTAGCTAAGCTGCGAGACCGCTATAATCGTGGATAATCTGATTAAGGTGCTAGTAACCGGAATCGAATTGCACAATATCTTGTGTGTGGGGCCGAGATCGATAGCTACCTGTCGTGTCAGGTGTGCGCCAAGCCCTTCGAACCGAACGCGCAGAGCCGAGAAAGAAACGCCATGCTTACCGTCGCTTCCGACCGCCCGGGCCTGTTGACTCCCAGCCTGACCTACAAGCCGTTCCGCTATCCGTGGGCGTATGATTTCTGGAAGGTCCAGTCCCAGGTGCACTGGCTGCCTGAAGAGGTGCCGCTGGGCGAGGACTGCAAGGACTGGGCGACCAAGTTGACCGACAAGGAGCGCAATCTGCTCACGCAGATCTTCCGCTTCTTCACCCAGTCGGATGTGGAAGTCGGCGCGAACTACATGGAAAACTACATGCCGCTCTTCAAACCGGTTGAAGTGCGCATGATGCTCGCCGCCTTCTCCAACATGGAGACGATCCACATTGCGGCCTATGCGCTGCTGCTGGAAACCATCGGCATGCCTGACACCGAGTTCTCCGCCTTCATGGAGTACGAGGAGATGGCGGCCAAGCACGACTATCTTGGCAAGTTCGGCTGCGAGACTGATCGCGACATCCTGACGTCCATGGCGGTGTTCGGCGGCTTCACCGAAGGCCTGCAGCTGTTCGCCAGCTTCGCCATGCTGATGAACTTCCCGCGCTTCAACAAGATGAAGGGCATGGGCCAGATCGTGTCCTGGTCGGTGCGCGATGAGTCGCTGCACTGCGAAGGCATGATGAAGCTGTTCCACACCTTCGCCGAGGAAACCGGCGCGCTGACCAAGGGCGTGAAGGACGATATCGCCGATTGCTGCAAGACGGTGGTGAGCCTTGAGGACAAGTTCATCGAGCTGGCGTTCGAGGCGGGTGAAGTCGAGGGCATGACCCCCGAGGACATCAAGAACTACATCCGCTACATCGCCGACTGGCGCATGAAGCAGCTCAAGCTGCCGACCATCTATGGCGTGGAAGAGCACCCGATCCCGTGGCTGACCGAGATCCTGAACGGGGTCGAGCACGCCAACTTCTTTGAAGCCCGCGCCACAGAATACTCCAAGGGCGCGACCCAGGGCGACTGGCATGGCGATGCCGGCGTCTGGTCGAACTTCGACAACATGATGATGAAGCGGTCCCTGACGGCGGGCGCGACGCCGGCGGAATAGGTCCGACCTTCTTTGCACTCATGCGGAACCCCGGTGGGCAGGGCTCGCCGGGGTTTTTCATGTCACCTGCTCGTGATTGGGTGATTGCGCCTTGGCCCTATAATTTGGGGCCATGATTGAACGCGATGCCTCATCTCTGCATTTCGGCGATCTCGGCGCGGTCCCGCCCGAGCAGCTTGTTGCGCATATGAATGATCCGCGCGTGGCGGCGCACCTGCCGCTCCTGACCCGTCGCTGGACGGTCGATGACGCTGTCGCGTTTCAGGCCGCCAAGGCTCAGCGCTGGCTCGAGGACGGGCTGGGGCATTGGGCGATCCATGCAGGCGATCGCTATGTCGGCTGGGGCGGGTTCGAGAAAGAGGGCGCGGCCTGGGATTTCGGGCTGGTGCTGACAGCGGAGGCGTTTGGCCTGGGGCGTCGCATCTTCCTGAAAGCGCTCGATTTCGCGCGCCAGGATGACCGGATCGATCGGATCAGCGTCCTGCTGGCGCCGTCCCGCAAGCATCTCTCCGCCCTGACGCGTTATGGCGCAGAGTTCGTGGGCGAGGATGAGCATGCCGGGCAGCGCTTCCTCAGATACGAGCTCACGCCATGAAAAAAGCCCCGGCCAGTGACCGGGGCTTAGTCTGTCTCGCTTGGCGCCAGACTAGAAATTCACGCGGCGGGCCGCCTGCAGGCTGTCCAGCACGGCCTTGGCGTCATCGCCGGGCTTGCGCTTGCGCTTGGCTTGCGGCTGGTATGCCAGCTGGGCATGGGCTTCGCAATAAGCGTTTCCGACGCCCGAATGACGGCCGCAGAAGCGGAATTCGGTATCGGTCGGGTCGCCGATCGGCCATTTGCACATGCCTTCACGCAGGGTCAGAACGGTGGCGTATTCACCGTTCGGCAGCTTGGCGGCATCCTTCGGCGCGGTCAGCGGCGCGGATTTGGCTTCCGCGATGACAGCCTTGGGCTTTACCGGTGCAGCTTGCGGCGCGGCAGCCTTGGCCACTGCGGGTTTGGCTGCAGCCGGACGGGGCGCGGGGCGCGGCGCCGGGCGACGGGCCGGACGCGAGGGCGCAGCGCGGCCGGACAGGCCCAGACGGTGCACTTTGCCGATCACGGCGTTACGGGTGACCCCGCCAAGCTGCTTGGCGATCTGACTGGCGCTCAGGCCATCGGCCCACAGCTTTTTCAGGGTTTCCACACGGTCTTCGGTCCACGCCATGGCGGTGCGCTCCTCGCCCAATTAAGCTCATCCACATATCCCACACCTAGTGATAGGGTCATTGCCTTGCCCTATATCTTGGGTATGAACACGAGATACAGTATCTGCTGAGGCGCTAGGCACAAGATGCCGACTCGAATCGCCCGTGGATAACTTCTTGCGCATTGCATGGCCTCAACAGGCCGCAACCGGCGTGCTAGATGCGCGTACAGAGCCTTAAGGGGAGTCGCTCATGTCAGATCAAGCCGCCTCGGCGCCGCAATCCACAGATGTTTCCACAATTCCCCAGCCGCGGCCTCTGGGCGCGGTGAACTGGCTGGGCCTGTGGACCCTTTACAAGAAGGAAGTGCGTCGCTTCCTGAAGGTGAGCTTCCAGACCGTGCTGGCGCCGGTGGCGACCACCT
This sequence comes from Oceanicaulis sp. HTCC2633, assembly GCF_000152745.1. Taxonomy (GTDB): domain Bacteria; phylum Pseudomonadota; class Alphaproteobacteria; order Caulobacterales; family Maricaulaceae; genus Oceanicaulis. The sequence continues at coordinate 1,398,967 of NZ_CH672428.1, read as the reverse complement.
TGCTGTACATGATCGTGTTTTCGCTCGCGATCGGATCGCGCCGGGGCGAGGTGATGGGCGTGGACTTCACTGCCTTCGTCGCGCCGGGCCTGATCATGCTGGGCATGCTCAACAACAGCTTCGCGAACTCGTCCTCTTCCCTGATTGTGGCGAAGGTGCAGGGCAATACGGTCGACTTCCTGATGCCGCCTCTGTCTCCGGGCGAGCTGGCCGCCGCCTTCATCGGCGGCGCGGTGACGCGCGGCGTGATCGTGGGCGCGGCGACGGCGCTGGCCGTGGCGCCCTTTGTGGACGTCTCCATCAGCCATTTGTGGGCCATGCTCTATTTCGGCCTGTCCGCCGCGGCGATGATGTCGATGATCGGGCTGATCGCGGGGCTGTGGGCGGAGAAGTTCGACCATCTGGCGGTCATCACCAACTTCATCATCATGCCTTTGGCCTTCCTGTCAGGCACCTTCTACTCGGTCGAGATCCTGCCCGAGCCCTTCTATACGATCAGCCATGTGAACCCGGTCTTCTTCATGATCGACGGTTTCCGGTACGGCTTCATCGGCGCCCATGACAGCCCGCTTCTGATCGGCGGCCTTGTGGTTCTCGCCATCAACGCCGCGCTCCTGATCGCCTCCTATCTGCTTCTGCGCTCAGGCTGGCGCTTGAAGAGCTGACGCGTCTGGTCCTAGATCAGCGCATTCATATTTTTCACCCCCTTTCCACCCAGGGAGCCTTTCATGCCCAAGCCGTTGATGGACACCTATTCGCCGCCCAATCTTGATTTCGAGCGCGGCGAGGGCGTTTACCTGATCGAGAAGAGCGGTGAGAAATATCTCGACTTCATCTCGGGCATTGCGGTGAATGCGCTCGGGCACGCCCATCCCAAGGCTGTGGCCGCCTTGAAAGAGCAGGCCGACAAGCTCTGGCACACCTCCAACATGTTCCGGGTGCCGGGGCAGATCGAGCTGGCGGAGAAATACTGCCGCGACAGCTTCGCCGATCGGGTGTTCTTCACCAATTCCGGCACCGAGGCGGTGGAATGCGCGCTGAAATCGGCGCGGCACTATCATTTCGCCAACGGGCGCCCGGACAAGTACCGCATCATCACCTTCACCGGCGCCTTCCATGGCCGCTCCTATGGCGGCATCAATGCGGGCGGCAATCCGAAATACCTCGAAGGCTTCGGCCCGGCGATGGAAGGCTTTGATCAGGTCGAGTTCGGCGATCATGACGCACTGAAAGCCGCCATCACCGAGGAAACCGCCGCCATTCTGGTGGAGCCGGTGCAGGGCGAGGGCGGTGTGCGCGCCATCCCCGATGTGTGCCTGCGCGGCCTGCGCGAGCTGTGCGATGAACACGGGCTTCTGCTGATCTATGATGAAGTGCAGTGCGGCGCGGGCCGGACCGGCAAGGTCTGGGCGCACGAATGGGCGGGATCCGCACAGCCGGACATCATGGCGGTGGCCAAGGGCGTTGGCGGCGGCTTCCCCATGGGCGCCTGCCTGACCACGGACGCAGCGGGCGCGCACATGGTCGTGGGCACGCACGGTTCGACCTTTGGCGGCAACCCGCTCGCCATGGCGGTCGGTAATGTGGTGTATGACGAGCTGACCCGTCCGGGCTTCATGGACGAGGTGGTCGATATCTCCAACAAGCTGCGCCAGGCGCTGTCCGGTCTGGCGGACGAGCATTCGGACAAGGTCGAGGAGCTGCGCGGACGCGGCTTGCTGATCGGGCTGAAGCTCAAGGACGGCTACGGCAACCGCACGCTTGTCGGCAAGGCGCGCGATCACCATCTGCTCATGGGCGCGGCGGGAGACAATGTGGCTCGCATGGCTCCGCCTCTGATCATCAATGAAGACCATGTGCGTGAAGCAGTCAGCGCTCTCGACAAGGCGCTTGGCGAGCTGCAGCCTGAGTAACAGACAAGCGGAACGAGACGGAGCGTATGACGGATAGCATTTCTACTCCTGGTCCCGATGAACTGGGCGCCGGCGATAATATCGTTCTTACGTTCCAGCTCGAAGGGTTAAGCGTGCGCGGTCGGTATGTCCGGCTTGGCGAGACCATGGACAAGATGTTGTCCGCGCACGATTACCCGCGCTCTGTCGCGCGTCTGGTCGGCGAGTGCGCTCTTGTGGCGATCCTGATCGGGGATTCCCTGAAATTCGATGGTCGGCTGATCGTCCAGGCGAGCGGGCCGGGCTCTCAGGGCCAGAACATTGAAGGCAATGGCGCCGTCAGCTTCGTGGTGGCCGATTTCGTGCCGGGCGAGGGCGTCAGGGCATACGCCAAGTTCGACCCTGACCGCGTGCAGGCGCTCGAAGCCCAGGCCGACGGGCCTCTGGGCCCCATCGACCTTCTGGGCAAGGGGCACTTCGTGATGACGATCGATCCGGGCGAAGGCATGGAGCGCTATCAGGGCGTCACCGCGATCGAGGGCGACACGCTGGCGGCCAGCGCGGAGCATTATTTCGCCCAGTCCGAACAGGTGCCGACCCGATTGCGTCTGGCGATCGGTCAGCAGGTGCTCGATGGCGGTGAAACTGTCTGGCGCGCCGGCGGCGCCCTGATCCAGAAGCTTGCGGGCGATGACAGCCGTCCGTCTGATGCGGAGGATTTCGAGCATGTCCTGGCGCTGTTCAATACCGTCGAGGACGCCGAGCTGATCGATCCGGATCTGACGGCGGGCCGCGTGCTCTATCGCCTGTTCCATGAGGATGGGGTTCGGGTGCAGGCCGAGCGCGAGGTCAAACGCTATTGCACCTGCGGTCGCGCTCGTCTGGCCCAACTTCTGGCGCGTTTTCCTGCTGATGATCGGGAACACATGGCCAAGGAAGACGGTTCCATCGAGATGACCTGTGAGTATTGCAAGAGCGAATGGCGCTTTACGGCGGAAGAAATCGACGCCTCCGCCAAAGCGAACGATTGATGGGTGAGGACGCAGCGGTTTTTCAGCTCAGTCCGGATCCGGCCGATGCGCGACGTCGCGCCGAGGCGGCGTTCGAAACCTGGCGGCGTCAGCACGGGCGCCAATTGCCTCGCACAGCCCGGATCGATCATGTGGGCTCGACCGCAATAGAGGGGTGCGAGACCCGCGGTGATCTCGATATCGCGGTGCGCGTTCCCGAAGACGCCTTCGGCGCCGCCCGCGATTATCTGGACCGGACCCACGCCGCCGACACTCAAGCGGCTCGCCGCAAGGGCTATGCGGCCTTCACAGCGCCGGGTTATGCGCTGGAGGTCGGCGTGCAGCTGGTGGTGATGGGGGATGAACAGGACCGGCTTCTGGACTTTCGGGACGCCCTGACCAGCGACCGGGCGCTTCTCGCGCGCTATAACGCTCTCAAGCGCGCCTACAGGGGGCGTGAAATGGCCCGGTATCGCGAAGCCAAGGCGGCCTTCATCCGGGATATTCTCGATACGTGATCAGAAGAGACTTTTAGGCTCCGCAACGTTGCATGGCGGCGGTGGACACACGGGCGCTTCAGGTCCATTAATGCGTGCCCCTACAGACTGAATTTCAATTGAAGCGGTTCATATGCGTTGTGCTGACAAAACCCTCCGGGCGTGGCGCTATGTGAATTGCCAAGCTTGGACGATCACGACGCGTTGGCACTGGATTGTCTGCGTCACCATTAATTCTTAGGGTCGACGAGTGTCCGCGCCTTACTTTTACCGATCCAACTCCAATGCTCTCGCCGACGCCCTTTTCGATCTCCGGGAGGGCCTCGAGCGCCATACGCTATGGGTCAATCTGGGGCTCCAGGAGGTGAAACAACTCTATCGTGGCTCCCTTTTGGGTGCGGCATGGATCGTGGTGTCCTTCCTGATCTTTGGGGGCGGGCTGATCTGGTTCTTTGGCGCTCTGAGTTCAACTGAAGCCTCCTGGTTCGCCGCCTACCTCCTGATCGGTCTCTGGGTCTATCAGTTCATCGCAACCGCCGCCTGTACGGTGTTGATCGCAGCTGAAGGGTGGCTGACGAGCTTGGGACGCGGGGACGCTTCGCCAACATCAACCCGCTGACCCATTACATCGCGATCGTCCGCGAACCCCTGCTGAATGGTCAGGTGGTGATGTTTCACTGGTGGCTTGTGCTGGCGATGACCTTGGTGGGCACGGTGGTGACCTTCGGGGTCTTCGCACGTTTCCGTCGCGACCTGATTTTCTGGTTATAGCGCCATGGCTCGAGTTCTCCTGCGCAATGTGGACGTCACCTTCACCTCACGTCGGGTGAAGCAGAAACCTGCCGATGCGACTCAGGCCAGCGAGGACCGGGTCTCGGGCGGTCTGATCGAGCGTCAGGGCTCTACGCTGAACGTGCGCGCAATCCGCAACATGTCGCTCCTGCTCAAACCGGGGGACCGGCTGGGCGTGGTTGGTCGGAACGGGGCGGGCAAGACGACCTTGCTGCGCACGATCGCCGGCATCTATCCGCCCAAGCGTGGCCTGGTGGCTGTGGATGGCCATATCGCCACCATGTTCAATATCGGGCTCGGCATGAATATGGATGCGTCCGGCTATGAGAATATACGGCTGGCCGGGATCGTGGCGGGCAAGACCCCGCGCGAAATAGAGGGCATGGCCGATGACATCATCCGGTTCACGGGCCTTGGCGATTATCTCGACCTGCCGATCCGCACCTATTCCCAGGGCATGGCCATGCGGTTGAAGTTCGCCTGCGCCACGGCCTTTGACGCCGATATCCTGTTGTTTGATGAATGGCTCGGAGCGGGGGACGCCGGGTTCCAGACCCGCGCCAAGGAGCGGCTGGACGACATGGTCAAGCGCTCGCGGATCATGGTTCTGGCCACCCATAACGTCAAACTCATGCAGGCGGTCTGCAATCAGGCCATCCTGATGCATGAGGGCGTGATCGTTCATCGCGGACCGGTGGATGAGGTGATCGAGCGATCCAAGGCTCTGGGCGCGTCCTAACCGCGCCAGAAGCGCGGCGCCAGCAGAACAAAAATCACCATGATCTCCAGACGGCCAATGATCATGTTGGCGGTCATCACCCATTTGGCGGGCGCCGGCAGGGTCTGGAAGGAGCCGGCCGGGCCAATGATGTCGCCCAGCCCCGGCCCCACATTGGCGAGGGTGGTGGCGGCGCCTGTCACCGCGGTCACCGGGTCCAGCCCCATCAGGCTGAGGATCGACGCGCTGACCCCGAAGGTCAGGAAAAACAGAAAGAAGAAGCCGAGCACCGAGCGCACGGTCTCGTCCGGCACCGTCTGATTGCGATAGCGGATGGGTTTGACGGCGTTCGGGCGGGCGTACTGGGCGATATAGGCGTTCATCGCCGAGGCCGCGATCTGATAGCGGAAGATCTTCACCGAACAGCTGGTCGAGCCCGCACAGCCGCCAATGAACATCAGCACGAAGAAGATGCCGGCTGCGCCCCCGCCCCAGAGCCAGAAATCCGTGACGGCATAGCCTGTTCCCGTCAGGACCGAGACCGAATTGACCGCCGCCAGTCGCCAGGCGGGCAGATGGGTGTGGTCGTGCGGATCATGGATGACCAGCCATGCCGTCAAGAGAACGGTGGCGGTGAAGGCGACCATCAGGAAGGCCCGCGCCTGCGGGTCAAAGATCAGAAGGTCAGGCCGTCCTTGCGCCGCCCTCAGAAACAGTACGAAGGGCAGGCCGGCCAGCACCATGAACACCAGCGCCACGATGTCCGCGCCGCCCTCCGAAAAGGCGCCGATCGAGCTGTCATGGGTGGAGAAACCGCCTGTGGCCACCGTCGTCATGGCGTGATTGATGGCCTCGAAGGGCGTCATCTCCGCGCCCAGATAGGCCAGGAAGCACAGGAAGGTCAGGACCAGATAGATCACGCCGACCGCCGCTGCGATCTGTCCGGCGCGCGGCAGGGCCTTCTCGGACTTGTCAGAACTTTCAAGCCGGAAGAGCTGCATGCCGCCAATCCCCAGAAGCGGCCAGATCGCCATGGCGGTGACGATGATCCCCACCCCGCCAATCCATTGCAGGATCGAGCGCCACAGGAGGATGCCGGCCGGCAGGTCCTGCAGTCCGGTCAGGACCGTGGCGCCCGTGGTGGTGATGCCGGACGTCGCCTCGAACAAAGCGTCCGTCCAGCTGATGTCGAGGCCTGACAGCTTCAGCGGGATGGCGGCGGCCACCGACAGGACAATCCAGGCGCCGCCGGTGAGCAGAATGGCGCCGCGCGGGGTGATGTCCTTGGCGGTGCCGCGGCCCATCAGCGTCATGATCCCGCCCAGCGCCAGCCCCAGCCCGCCGGCGCCGAAAAAGGCGTGCGCGGCCTGGGCGTCGTCATGCAGGTCCGCGATCGCCGGTGCGAACATGGCGGCGGACAGGCTGGCGAGCATGACGCCCAGCACGAACAGAACGGTGCGGCCAGATGCGCTCACGGGGTGCCTCGCAGCCGCTTAGTGCAGGGTGACGGTGTTGTAGGGGGAATCGAGCGCGAAGCCGGGAATGACGGCCTCGAACTTGTCTCCGCTTTCGGTGCGCATGGCGTAGCAGCCGCGCATGAAGCCGGAGGGCGTGCGCAGGGGCGCGCCAGACGTGTAGGCGAACATCTCGCCCGGCTCGATATGGGGTTGCTCGCCCACAACGCCGGGCCCGCGCACGATTTCGGTCTGGTTGAAGGCGTCCGTGATGCGCCATTCCCGACTCATCAGCTGCACGGTCTCTGCGCCCTTGTTCTCGATCTCGATCGTATAGGCCCAGACATACCGGCCTTCTTCGGGCTCTGACTCCTCCTCGAGAAAGGCCGGGCGCACGCGGATCAGAATGTCCCGGGTGACTTCTTCATACATGGGCGGCCTTCCTTGGTGAGCTCGCAAGCATCAGACCCAGATAGACGTCCGGGCTCAAGCAAAATAGTGCCCGGACGCAGCCACGCGCTTGTGCGACAGTGGCGCTTGCTGGACAAGGCCGGGTTCTAGCGCGGACACTCTGTGCGCTGAAATGATTCTGTCGCCAGCCGGATTTTGATCTGATGACCCTCGCCCCCGGCATTCTGCCTGACCGCGCCCTTCTTGACGCTCTCGCTCAGGGCTGGATCCGTTCCGGCGTTGATCTGGAACCGGGGCAGATCCAGCCCGCGAGCCTGGATCTGCGTCTGGCGCGCCGGGCCTGGCGATTGCGTGCGAGCTTCCTGCCGGGCCCCGAGCGCACGGTCACCGATTGCCTTGATGATGACGTCGTCATGCACGAGCTCGACCTTGAGGGCGGGGCCGTGCTGGAAACCGGATGCGTCTATCTCGCCGAGCTTCAGGAAGGCTTGAGCCTGCCCGAGGCCGTCGCCGCCTTCGCCAATCCCAAAAGCTCGACCGGGCGGCTGGATGTCTTCACCCGCGTGATCGGGGATCGCTCCAGCGCCTTTGACCAGGTGTGCGCGGGCTATGACGGCCCGCTTTACGTTGAGATTTCCCCGCGCACCTTCTCGGTGCTGGCCCGGCCGGGCGACCGGCTGGTGCAGGTTCGCCTGCGCGCCGGTGAGATGACGGCGCTCGACGCGGTGACGCTGTCGGTCGATCTCAAGGCCGGGGAGGGCGAGCCCGTTGGCTATCGCGCCAAGCGCCACAGCCCGCTGGTGGATCTTGTAAAGGTCGGCGAGCACGATCCCGAGCGCTTTTGGGAGCCGATCTACGCCCCCAATGGCCGCATCGTGCTCGATCCCGGCGAGTTCTACATCCTGTGTTCGCGCGAGGCCGTCAGCGTGCCGGTGGGTCAGGCCGCCGAAATGGCGCCCATCGCACCGGAGATCGGTGAGTTTCGCGCCCATTACGCCGGCTTTTTTGATCCGGGCTTCGGCGTCGATGCGGCGGGCGGAGCCGGGTCTCGCGCCGTGCTGGAAGTGCGGGGACGCGACGTGCCCTTCATCCTTGACCATGGGCAGGCGGTGGCCCGCCTCGTCTACGAACCGATGTCGTCAGAGGTAAAAACCCCCTATGGGGTGGCCGGATCGAACTATCAGGCCCAGGGCCTCAAGCTCGCCAAGCATTTCAAGAGCTGAGCGCCTCTGCGCCAGAGCGCTTGTCGCTGACCGGCAATCTGGTAAGAACATTTCAGCGCCTTGCGGGTGTAGCTCAATGGTAGAGCGAGAGCTTCCCAAGCTCCAGACGAGGGTTCGATTCCCTTCACCCGCTCCATGCTTTTCCTGACATTGTCGTTCCGAGCTTCGCCCTGCGGCGACGCGACCGGGTGCTTGGTTAACGCTTGCGGTGTAAGTCCGTCTCATGAGCGAGACCCAAGCGCCTTCCAAACGCCCCATGAGCTGGCGTCGCCGGATAAGGATCTGGCGGGCACGGCTCGACCGGGCGGCAAGGGGCGCCTGGGCCCTGCCGGCGCTCTTTGCAGGCTCGGTGCTGGAAAGCACGCTTCTGCCCTGGCCGATCGAGTTTCCCTTGCTGGCCTACATGTTGCGCGGCCGCCGTCAGGTGGTCGAGGCGACGCTGGTGGTCACGCTGGGGTCGGTGCTGGGCTGTGTGCTGAGCTATTGGGCGGGGCGGCTGGCGCTCGATCTGGCGGCGGAGTTCATCAGTGCGCGCCCCGATCTGGCCGTATCGCTGGAAGGCGCGCGAGATCGGATCGACGCCTATGGCGCGTTCGCCGTGGGCCTGTCCATGCTGTCGCCGGTGCCGGTGCAGCTGAGCTCGTTCGCCGCCGGCGCGGCGCAGATCCCGGCTCTGCTCTTTGTCGTTGCGGCGCTGATCGGGCGCCTGATGCGTTATGGCGCGATGGGCGTGCTGATCTTCCTTTTCGGCCAGCGCGTGCTCTGGGCCTGGGCGCGGCTCCCGGTCTGGCTGCGTCAGATGGCCCTGCTGGGCGTGCTGATGGTGTTCGCAGTGATGATGGGGGCGGCCATCTATCTGGTTGCAGGCGCGCCTAGCGCATGAGGCGCTGACCGGTCTCGAGCCCGAACAGGCTGAACACATGGGTCAGCAGCATCAGGAAGAACACCCCGCTAATCAGGGCGAGGGGCGTCCACGGAATAAGCCGCGGCTTGAGCGGATTTGAGGGCTTGCCGCTGCGCCAGGCGGCGAGCGCGAACAGGGCGGCTGCGACGGCCATGAGCAGGAGCGTAAGGGGAAGCGTCATCGGGCGTTTCTCTGCGGGCGCGGGAAACGCCGTGCTGGGTCTTGTCCCACAGATAGGGTTGGCGCGGCAGTTCGCGCAAGGCCTTGAGCGCGGCGGGCGCCTGCAAGAGCCAGTAGGCGGGCATGGACAGCATGTGTGAGAGCCGGGGTGAAAAGCCCGCGCGACGGGCCGCGACGCCTGCGCAGATCATGGCCGAGGCATAGGCGCACGTCATGAGGGCCGCTCCCACGGTCCAGAGTACGCTCCAGCCGGGCGCGAGGCCCAGCAGAAGCGCTCCCGCCCCCATCATCAACAGGGACGGGGCATGGATGAGGGCGCTCATCATGTTGGCGAGCACGGTGAAGGTCAGGCTCGTCACCCCGCCCCAGCCCAGCGCGTCCACCAGCCCTCTGGGATCGCGCATATGCACCAGCCAGGTGATGAAATGCCCCTTGAGCCATCGGCTGCGCTGATGCGTCCAGGCCCTGAGTGTGATCGGCGCTTCCTCAAGCGTGCCAGGCGCGACAAGACCGGCGCGCCAGCCTGATCGCGCCATTCTGAAGCCGAGATCGGCGTCTTCAGTCACATTGAACGGATCCCACCCGCCGCACGCCACAAGCGCGCTCTGGCGAAAGATATTGCTGGTGCCGCCCAATGGCAGGGGCCAGCCCAGCCGCGCCAGCAAGGGCAGAAGGGCATTGAACTGGGTGGCGTATTCAAGCGCGAACTGGGCCGTCAGCCAGTTTTCGGTGCGATTATACCATCCCAGCGGCGCCTGAATGATGCCCAGCCTGTCATCGGCGGCGAAGCATTCGGCGGCCTGACGCAACTGGTCGGGATGAGGCGCGTCTTCAGCGTCATAGACAGCGACCAGTTCGCCGCGGGCCGTCTGCAGCGCCACATTCAGCGCACGCGGCTTGGTCATCGGGCCAAGCGGGGGCAGCACGACCACGCGCAGGGCCTTGCGGCCCGCCAGCGCCCGGGCGGCGGCGCGCGTGGGCTGGTCATGGGCTTCAAGCGCCAGGATGATGTCGAGCTTGCTGCGCGGATAGTTCAACCGGGACAGGGCGGCGATCAGTCCCGGCAGGACCCTGGCCTCGTCATGAAGGGCGACAATGACGCTGATGACGGGCAGGTCCTGATCCGACACTGTGGTGCGGTCTGCATAGCGCGGCGGCATGATCGCGGCGGCGATGCGCAGGGCGCAAGCCCCCGCCACGCTGAGGGCGGCGATCAGATAGACCAGGGTGAGCGCTGTGACGCCCAGAAGGGTGAACAGGATGAGGAGGAAGACCAGCGGCCCCAGAAGCAGCGCTGCAGGCGGGTGAAGCCGGGTTCCGGCGCTGGCGTGAGGAGCGCGGCTGCGCAGGCCGAAGGCCGCATCCTCGACATCGAAGGTCCGGGCGCTTCGCGCGCCTGGCGCATGCCGTTTCCAGACGTGTCCAAACGCCAGTGTCATCGCGCCGCCCCCGTATGCGTCCGAGATGCGGCGTAGTTAATATTCCCTTAACAGGAGAATCAATCTGCTTTTGGGTTGAAATACAAAATCCGCTTTGTGGCCACCGGCCGTTTGTTCTCGATCCGGACGTCAAAGCCGGCGAGTGCGCTGGTCGGCCAGCCATAGGGCAGGTCGGACGCCGCCTCGGCCTGGACCGCCAGCATGTGGACAAGGGCTCCAATGCCCGGATTGTGTCCGACCAGCATGATCGCCTCGGCCCCGTCTTCCAGCTGCTCGGCGATGGCGCGCTCCAGCATGTCGGGAGAGGCGTGATAGAGCGCCATCGGATCATTGACGCGCGGTTCGCCGACGCTGGCGCTGATCCGTTTCCAGGTTTCACGCGTGCGCCGGGCCGGGCTGACCAGGGCATGGCTAACGGTCAGCCCCGCCTTTTCAATCGCCTGTGCGGCGCGGTCCGCATCCGCCACGCCGCGTTCGGTCAGGCCGCGATCGAAATCGTCTTCGGCCTGCATCCGGTCAACGGCTTTGGCGTGGCGCATGGCGATCAGAAGCGGCATGGGGCAGAATCCTCGGGCGACGGCATTTACTAGCACACACGGGTTGCGTTGCACGCCCCCTCACGCCAAGTAAAGCCGTGTTTGACGCCCCTCGCAAATGCTCTGATGGAGATGAATTATGGGTCTGCTGCTTGGCGATATCGCCCCGAACTTCGAAGCGGAAACCACCGAAGGCAAGATCAAGTTCCACGACTGGATCGGCGATGACTGGGTGGTCTTCTTCTCACACCCCGCCGACTACACTCCGGTGTGCACCACCGAGCTCGGTTACACCGCCAAGCTGAAAGACGAATTCGCCAAGCGCGGCGCCAAGGCCATCGCGCTCTCTGTCGATCCGATCGCCGATCACCATGGCTGGGTGAAGGATATCGAGGAGACCCAGGGCTGCACGATGAACTTCCCGATCATCGCCGACACCGATCGTTCGGTGTCCGAGCTCTACACGATGATCCACCCGAACGCCGATCCGAAGGTGACCGTGCGCGCCGTCTACATCATCGATCCGAACAAGAAGATCCGCGCCACCTTCACCTATCCGCCGAGCGCGGGCCGGAACTTCAACGAGATCCTGCGCCTGATTGATTCCCTGCAGCTCACCGACGGCTACAAGGTTGCGACCCCGGTGAACTGGGAGGATGGTCAGGACGTGATCGTCGTGCCGTCCATCTCCGACGATGAAGCCGACAAGCTGTTCCCGAAAGGCTATAACAAGATCAAGCCTTATCTGCGCACCACGCCGCAGCCGAACAAGTAAGTCTTACAGTATTTTAGCTGAAATGTGCGGCCGCTCCGGAACTCGGGGCGGCCGTTTTTCGCGCTTTCCTGGTCAAGGGTGCTTGACGTGAAGTGAGCTTTACATCATATGTGAAGCACGCTTTACACAACACGGGAGGGCGGCATGTCTGCGGAAGGAATGAAAGCGATGTGCTGGCTCGCGATGTATGCGCTGGCCTTTGGTCTGGCGCCGCTTGGCGCCGCTGCGGTCGATCCGCACGCTGCTCAGCCTGTCCCTGCTCAAACACAACCTCAGGCCTGATCGTCTCGGGAAAGGAGACCTCCATGACGTTTGCTCAGACTTTCCGCCGCATCGCCGCTGTTGCGCTTGTCAGCGTCTGCGCCCTGTCCTGGGTCACTCTGGGGCTGACGGTGCTGTTTGACGGGCCGAACCCGCTTCTCATCGCGGCCGTGATCGCCGCTGCGGTCTCGACCGAGGCGTTGTTCTGGGTGGGCGGCGCCCTGCTGGGCTGGACGGCCTTCGCCAATCGCGCGCGCCTCTGGAAGCAATTGACCGGATCGGTCTAAGGAACGAACCATGATCACATCCCTCATGCCGGAAACCGCCTCGGCGCCGAAATCGGCCCGCCAACGCTACGCCTTCAGAGCTACGGTGCTGATGCTCGGCTTCATCGGGCTCTATGTCAGCCCGGAGCTGTTCGAACTGGCGGGATCGACCCTGATCCTGCGCGCCCTCGCTGTGCTGTGCCTACTGGGTGTCGTTTATGAATTTGCCGCTCTGATGCGGGCTCTGGACGAATTGCAGCTGCGCATTCACCTGATTGCGCTCGCTTGCGCAGGCGGGGCGGTCTGCACCCTGATGACCGGCTGGGGTCTGATCGCGCTTGAGAATGATCTCAGAACCCCGGGGGCGGTGCTGGCTTTGCCCGGCATGGCCTTGGGTTATTACATTGCGCTATTCTTCATCACGCGGCGCTACGCATGAAGAACGCCATCAAGGAGTTGCGGGCGGACCGGGGCTGGAGCCAGGCGGCGCTGGCCGACAAGCTCGACGTCTCGCGCCAGACCGTGATCTCCATCGAGAACGGCAAGTATGATCCGTCCCTGCCGCTCGCCTTCAGGATTGCGCGAGTGTTCGGCCTGCCCATCGAGACGATTTTCGACGATGAGAACGCCGGCTAGTCCAGCGTGCGGCGATACCGGCTCAGGGCCAGCGCGGCGATCACCAGGAACAGCACGGCCAGCGGCCAGAGCTCGCCCGTAATGTCCGGCAATCCCGCCCCCTTCAGCATGATCTCGCGCACCGCCTTGATGAAATGGGTGGTCGGCAGGGCGTTGCCCAGCACTTGCGCCCATCCCGGCATGCCGGCGAAGGGGAACATGAAGCCGCTGAGAAGGATCGAGGGCAGAAAGACGAAGAACGTCATCTGCATCGCCTGCATCTGGCTGCGCGCGATGGTGGAGAACAAAAAGCCCAGCGACAGGTTCACCAGTACGAACAGGCTGACCGCTGCGGCGAAGGCGAAGGGGTCGCCCAGAAAGGGCACGTTGAACAGCCCCAGCGCCAGCACCAGCATCAATCCGGTCTGAAGGACGCCGACCGCGATATAGGGCGCGATCTTGCCGGCCATGACCTCGATGGGGCGCGTCGGCGTGGACAGCAGGGTCTCAAGCGTGCCGCGCTCTGCTTCGCGGGTGATCGCCATGGAGGTCATCATCGCCATGGTCATGGTCAGGATGGTCCCCAACAGCCCCGGAACGATGTTCACCGCGGTCCGGCCCGCAGGGTTATAGCGCCGGTGCACGATGGCCTCGACCGGGCTTTGATCATCCACCTGATGCGTTTCAGGGCTGAGGGCTTCGGACACGATACGGGCGAAGGCGCCCGATGCGCCCCCGGCTGCGATAGGGTCGGTCGCATCCACATCCAGAAGGATTTGCGGACGTTCGCCGCGGGCATAGGCGCGCTCGAAATCGGGCGGAATGCTGAGCACGAAGCCGGCCTGGCCGCTGACCAGAGCGTCATTCGCCGCCTCGGCCCCGTCCACGCGTCCGATGATGTCGAAATAATTGCTGGTCTCCATCGCTTCCACGACAGCGCGGCTGGCGGGTCCCCAGTCGCCGGCCTCGACCAGCGTGCGCATATGCCTGGGGTCGGAGTTGATGGCGTAGCCAAACAGCAAGAGCTGCATGACCGGGATCGCGACCATGATGGCGAAGGTGAGCCGGTCGCGCCGCATCTGGACGAACTCCTTGGCGGCGACTGCAAGCACGCGGGCGAAGGAGCCTTGAGAGCCGTCGCTCATTGTCCGCCCTCCCTTCCGGTCATCAGATAGATGAAGGCCTCTTCCAGCCCGGTCTTGGCGGGGCTGACCTCCAGCCCCTCCTGTTCGCGATAGGGGGCCAGCGCGGCTTCCAGTTGTTCCGGATCCTTGCCGCTGACATGGATGGCGGATCCGAAGCGGGCGATCTGGTCGACGCCGGGCGCTGTCTTGAGCGCCTCATAGACGGGGGACAGCGTGCGGCCTTCAATGCGCCAGGTGGTCAGGCCCACAGCGGCGGGAATGTCGCTCGCGGGTGCGTCGATCAGCTTGTGGCCATAGGCGATGAAGGCGATGAAATCGCATTGCACGGCCTCGTCCATGTAATGGGTGGAGACAAGCACGGTGACGCCCTGGGCGGCCAGCTTGCGGATGCGGTCCCAGAAATCGCGCCGCGCCTTGGGATCCACCCCGGCGGTAGGTTCATCCAGCAACAGAAGGCCGGGATTGTGGAGCGAGGCGGCGGCCAGCGCCACGCGCTGTTTCCAGCCTCCGGACAATTGCCCGGTCAGCTGTTTCGCCCTTGGGGTGAGGTCATATTCCTCAAGTGCGGCGTTCACGACCGCCTTGCGGTCTTTCAGGGCGTGCAGGCGCGCCATGAATTCAAGGTTCTCGCGCACGCTCATGTCTTCATAGAGCGAGAAGCGCTGGGTCATGTATCCCACCCGCGCCTTGATGGCGCGGGTCTGGGTCCGGATGTCATAGCCCAGCGCGGTTCCCTGGCCTTCATCGGGGGTCAGCAGGCCGCACATCATGCGGATCGTGGTGGTCTTGCCCGAGCCGTTGGGGCCGAGAAAGCCGTAGATCGCGCCCTTGGGGACCTGCATGTCGAAGTCATCAACGACGGTCTTGTCGCCGAAGCGCTTGGTCAGCCCCCGGACCTCGATGGCGTACTCGCTCATCAGCCGGCGCCCGACCGGAGTGCGAGACGGAGTGGAGCGCCGGGCGGCGGCGTCGCGCCGTCAAACCGGGCCTCGGCCCTGAAGACCAGACGGGAGCGTTCCTGATCGGAATAGATGATGGGCGGAGTAAACTCGGCTTCGGCATCGATCACGCTCAGCCGCGCCGTCATTGTGTCGGGACAGCCGTCACACTCGACCGCGAACGCATCGCCAATCTGATAGGCGCCGATCTGCTCCTCGGGCAGGAAGAGAACGGCATGCACTGCGCCATCGGGCAGGAAGCGCAAGCCGGGCGCGCCGGGGCCGGCGAGCTCGCCCTCTCGGGCCAGGACGCGCTCCACCCGGCCGTCAGCCGGCGCCCGCACGGTGCGGCGGGCCAGGCTCTCCTCCAGACGCGCCGCATCCGCCTGTGCAGCGCGGGCGGTTGCGGCCAGCGCCTGAAGCTGACCATCCCGCGCCGGCATTTCGGCGAGCGTCAGGGCTTCACTCAGCTCGGCCACCCGCGCATTGGCGGTGGCGGCCGCCGCTTCCGCCTCGTCCAGACGGGCCCTTGGGGCGAATCCCTGATCAAACAGGCGTTGGGCGCGGTTGAGCGCGTCCCTGGCGCGGACCTGTTCCGCGCGCGCCTGGCTCAGACGGTCCCGGGCGGCTTCCACCTCCGGCGCCCGTCCGCCGGTCGAGGCGTCGGCCAGGCGGGCCTCGGCGGCTTCGGCCTGTTGACGCGCCGCTTCAAGCGCAAGCCGTTCCGCCTCGCTTTCCAGTGACAATAAGGGCTCGCCCGCCGTCACTCTTTGCCCGTCCGTCACCCTGACGGTCTCCACGCGCCCGCTGGTTTCCGGCGCCAGCATCAGGAAGTCGCCTTCCGCATACCCGTAAAGCACCTCTGTGGCGGGCGGCGCGCAGGCGGTGAGGGTGAGCAGAATGAAGGCTGATAGAGCTGTGCGCATGTCAGCGCTCCCTGTGATGAGGCGGGGCGGGTTTGAGGCCATGAAGGAGAAAGTCGGCGAGCTGGTCGGCGAGCTCCGCCGGTTCAAGCTCGGGATCGCCCTCCTGAGCGAACAGGGTGGTGACAAGGACATGGGCGAGGACCGGCCCCATGAAGGCGCGAAGGGCGACCGGGGTCTGCACGGTGCGGAAGACGCCCTGCTCCATCCCCGCGGTGAGGATGCGGGTGAGGGCGGCCTGTCCGACATTGATCACGCGCTGACGGTAAAAGTTCGCAAGGTCCGGGAAGCGCGCGGCTTCGGCGAGGATGAGGCGCGGCGCGGCCGAGATTTCAGGCTGCGAGAGCGTGCTCAGGGCCATCCGCAGGCCTGTGCGCAGGGCGACTTCCGGATCAAGTTCCGCGCCCGCTTCCGCAAGGTCGCTCAGCGCATCGGCGACGCGCGCGGCGGATTGCTCGACCAGCGCTTCCAGCATGGCTTCCTTGGACGGGAAGTAGAGATAGACCGCGCCCTTGGACAGTCCGGCGCGTCGGGCGATGTCCTCGACCCGGGCGCTGGCGAAACCGGTTTGCGTGAAGACGTCGAGCGCCGCTGCAAGGATTTCCTCGGGGCGGGCTTCGGGGCGTCGGCGGCGGAGGGGCGCGGTCATGCCTCTTCATAACTGACCAGGTGGTCAGTAACAACATGAAACTGACCCGTGGGTCATTAAGGTTTCGTGACGGGCTTCAGGCTCTCCACGCACGCCAGCACAGTTGACCGGACGGAGCTGGAGTTCTACTTGCGCTGCTTCAATCCACTTCACAGTAGGAAATGAGACCCGCGATGACCGATTTCGCCGCGCTCGCCCAGAACGCCAAGGCCTGGCCCTTTGAACAGGCGCGCCTGGTGGAGAAACGGGTGAAGAAGAGCGGGCTCAAGGGCGATGCGGTCATCTTCGAGACCGGCTACGGCCCGTCGGGCCTGCCCCATATCGGCACTTTCGGCGAAGTGGCGCGAACCGCGATGGTGCGCCACGCCTTCCGCGTGCTCACCGAGGATCAGTATCCGACCAAGCTCATCGCCTTCTCCGATGACATGGACGGCATGCGCAAGGTGCCCTCCAACCTGCCCAATCAGGACATGCTGGTTGAGCATCTGGGCAAGCCGCTGACCGATGTGCCGGACCCGTTCGGCACGCATGACGGCTTCGCCCAGCACAATAATGCGCGTTTGCGGGCCTTTCTCGACAGTTTCGGCTTTGAATACGAGTTCCGCTCAGCCACGCAGGAATACCGTTCGGGCGCCTTCGACGAGACGCTCATCCGGGCGCTCGAGAAGTTCGATGACATCATGGCGGTGATGCTGCCCACGCTGGGTGCGGAGCGTCAGGCGACCTATTCGCCCTTCCTGCCGATCTCGCCGACCACAGGCCGGGTGCTCTATGTGCCGATGAAGGCCATCGACGCCAAGGCCGGCACGATCACCTTCGAGGATGAGGACGGGACCGACATCACCCTGCCGGTGACGGGCGGGAACACCAAGCTTCAATGGAAGCCTGATTTCGGCATGCGCTGGGCGGCGCTGGGCGTTGATTTCGAGATGTTCGGCAAGGACCACCAGGCCAATGCGCCGATCTATTCCAGGATCTGTCGCATTCTCGGCGTCGAGCCGCCGGTGCAATATGTCTACGAGCTGTTCCTGGATGATCAGGGCGAGAAGATTTCCAAGTCCAAGGGCAATGGCCTGTCGGTCGAGGAATGGCTCAGCTATGCGCCGCAGGAATCGCTGTCCATGTACATGTTCCAGAAGCCGCGCACGGCCAAGCGCCTGTATTTCGACGTGATCCCCAAGGCGGTGGACGAGTATCGCCAGCATCTGCGCGCCTATCCCGATCAGGCCGAGGACAAGCAGCTGGAGAACCCGGTCTATCACATCCATGACGGCGAACCGCCCAAGGCGGGCGCGGACATCAGCTATTCCCTGCTGCTGAACCTCGTCTCCGCGGCCAACGCGCCGGACAAGGCGACGCTCTGGGGTTTCATCGCCAAGTATGCCCCGGACGTGACGCCGGAGAGCGATCCGTTCCTGGATCGTCTGGCGGGCTATGCGCTGGCCTATTACGAAGAGCAGGTCAAACCGCACAAGACCTATCGCGCCCCCACCGATATGGAGCGGGCGGCGATGCAGGATCTGCTGGCGCGGTTCAGGGCGCTCGATCCGGCTGAAACTGACGCCGAGCTGATCCAGACCGAGGTCTACGCTGCGGGCAAGAGCCAGCCGTTCGAGAATCTGCGCGACTGGTTCCAGGGGCTCTATGAAGTCCTGCTGGGGCAGAGCCAGGGGCCACGCTTTGGCGGTCTTGCCGCGCTCTATGGCTTGCCGGGCACGATCGCGCTGATCGAGCGGGCGTTGGCGGGCGAGGATCTGTCTAAAGCCTAGGTTGCGCCAAAGCCGAGGAAGCGCCCCGCAGCATGACTGTTGCGGGGTTTTTCCGGTTTTGGAATGCAATCCCAGATGTGTTGACCGCTCAACCGATGGGGCGTCATAATTCTCCTCAATAGTGTGCAGATTCAACTCATGATTTGACGCGCGGCAAGCCGAGGTTGGGTCATCCTGAGCACAGCAAAGGGCTTGTCAGCCCGTAACAAAGGAGACTTACATGAAAGCGTTCACTCTTGGTCTTTCACTTGTCGCTTCGGCTGCGGCGCTTGCTGTCCTCCCGGCCTCTGCGGTTTCTGCAGGGCAGCCTGAGCCTGTCTACTACATCACTTATTATGCGGATGCGGCGATGACCCAGCCGGTCGGCTATGTTCAGCAGGTCTGCGACAGCTGGGGCGTCGGCTATGGCCCGACCTTCGGGGAGTATGGTCCTTATGAAGACCGTTTCCTCGCTGGCTATTGCCAGGATGGCGTCCTGATCTGGATCTAGGACATCGCCGTCATCTGGACGTGTTTTCCAGCGCTATGACTCCGAACCCCGCCGTTCTGAACGGCGGGGTTTTTACTTTTGGGTTGTTGACGAAACAACCAACAGGCGTATCCTGTTTCTTGTGGGTCAGTCACCGGCGTCGCTCAGGCAATCAACCTGAAATCCGTCGTCGGGGAACTCAAACTGCGTCGAACCCTGCCCCTGAGGGGCGTTCACCCGCTGCGGGCTGTTCATGACAGCGCGCTAGCGCGAGGAGGAGACGAACTCATGACTTTCAGGATTGTTGGAGCGGCCGTGGCGGCCGGCGTTGTGCTCAGCGCAGCATCCCTGGCGATGTGGCCCGACTCCGTCCGGATGTACGAGTACACCTATTACAGCGACGCCAGCAAAACGACCCAGGTCGGTTTCTCGTTCGATCAGTGCATCAACGGGCACGTCGTGCCCGGCCAGGCGCATGGCACGGCGACCGCGTACTATACCCGTCATGTGATCGGTCAGTGCCCCGGCTATCTGTACTAGCCGCCAGTCCTTTCTGAAATTCCACTCAATTGGAGACCCCCATGCTGAACTACAAAGCTGTCCTGGGCGCTGCCGTCCTGGCCGTCGGCGCCATGAGCGGACTGACCTCGCAGGCCGGATCCGCCGAACCGATGTTTTTCTATTTCTTCTATTCCGACGCCAGCAAGACCGACATGGTCGGCTTCCGTCGGGATGTCTGCACCAATGGCTATGTCACCTCAGGCCCCGTGGCCGGCTATGTGACGGCCTATTATGACACGGAACTGATCGGTCAGTGCCCTGGCTATCTGTATTGAACGAGCGGGCGAGGGGCGGCTTGCGCCCGCTCCTCGCAGCGCTTGCTGATGCGCCCTCGGCGCAATCGGGCGCGCGTTGACGAGCGAGGGCTGTTTCAAGCCAGGCGGCTCGCGTATGCCCAGACACGCCGACGCGGCCCGTTGTCTCCTCAATCGCTCCCGCCATCCTGAATGGGGCCTGCTTTGGGGCGGTCTTTACCCGACGCTTTGGCGTCAAATGCCACTTAGTAATTGAATATATTAGAGAATATGAGTTTTCCACAAGCTGTAAGAAAGTGTGACATAAAACTGCAAAAATATCTGAAGTCGCATAAGTTGTTCTGAAATTTGCAGAATTGAGCGATGCGACCGGACTGCGCCCTGCGAGGAATTTTCCAAACGGCCAAAATTATTTATATAAATCAGTCAATTAAACATTTTAGGGAATCGTGAAATTTAACGTCGACTCCCACTTTTCATCCGTATCCAGATGTATTACATTTATATGACTGTTGGGTGACAGAACAATAACCAAGGCGAAAGTCGAGACTTCAGCGCGCAGGCTTCACCCCCCTGGAGAAGGACTGGACCGGCTCAAGCCCCAATAGCGGACCGCAATGCCGAGAGGCGCGGCGGGCCGTGTCAAAAATGAGGAGTGAACCCAATGAAGCATCTCATCAAAACCGTCGCCGCTGCGTCCGTCCTGGCTTCGGCCGGCCTGTTCGCCGCCAGCGCGCAGCAATCCCAGGAATTCACCTTCGCCGTGGACCGCGCCGAGTTAACTTCCGAGCAGGCTGTTCGCGTGGCCTATCAGCGTCTCAACGTGGAAGCCGCTCGCTATTGCGAGGCGCTCGCCCTGCAGGCCAACGAACAGGCGTATTGCCGCGCCGACGTTGTCGAGCATGTGGTCAGCGCCGTGTCTCATGAAGGGTTGAGCTCCCTTCATGTGGAGCGCACCCGTGAAGCCCGCTACGTGGCGGATCGCGGCTAGGCTCGACCTTCCGCAGTCACGGGTCCGCCCGTGCGTTTCAAGACGGCCCGCCAGCGTTCAGCTGGCGGGCCGTTTGCTTTGGTCCAGGCCGTTTATACCCGGCATAGGGGTTTGCGCGACAATTTGACTCCCAAAAGGCGAGTAAATAGCCTGAAGTCTCCAGACAGGAGAACCGCCATGAAAATGCTTGCTACTGTTTGCGCAGCCCTGACCCTCACGGCTGGCGTGGCCGGCGCGCTTTATGCGCGATCCATCGAACCGGTCTACAGCACTGTCTATTACAGTGACGCCTCGAAAACCGAAGTCGTCGGGCTGAGCATTGAAATGTGCCTGCAGGGCGGCGTTGTGCCGGGCCCGGTCTCGGGGACGCAGACAGCGTACAGCACGTCCAGCATCATCTATTACTGCGACACGGCGACCGGTTCGATTGCGCCGTGATCAATCGCGGCTGAACGCTCTGGCGTGATGCGATTGCGCCAGAGCCGGCCCCGCCACTGACGACGAAGCGTCTTGACGCTGTATCCAGCCTCTTCAATGCTCAGGCCCCAGAGGGCAGGGTGCGCCTGCCTGTCACCTTCAAGCCGGAGCACCCCATGGACCACCTCAAGTCCGCCATTCGCACCATTCCCGATTATCCCAAGCCCGGCATCATGTTCCGGGATGTGACGACGCTGCTGGGCGATCCGGGCGCATTTCGCGCTGCGGTGGATGCGATGGTCTTTCCCCATGCGGGCAAGAAGATCGACAAGGTCGCGGGGATCGAGGCGCGCGGTTTCATCCTGGGAGGCGCGGTTGCGCACCAGCTTTCGGTCGGCTTCGTGCCGATCCGAAAGAAGGGCAAGCTGCCGCACAAGACGATCAGCCAGTCCTATGAGCTTGAATACGGCACGGACGAGGTCGAGATCCATACCGACGCCATCAAGCCGGGCGAGAGCGTCCTGATCGTGGATGACCTGATCGCCACCGGCGGCACCGCCGAAGCGGCGATCAAGCTGATCCGGGCGGCAGGAGGCGAGGTGGTCGGCTGCTCCTTCGTCATCGACCTGCCCGATATTGGCGGCGCCAAGCTGATCGAGAGCCATGGCGTGAAGGTGGCGAGCCTGGTGGCGTTCGAAGGCGAATAGGGCCTTTTCAAACGCGAATGAAAAAGCCCCGGAGCAGCGCTCCGGGGCTTTCTCGTTCTGAATGTAGGCTGTCGCGCTTATTCGATGAAATTGCGCACGTCCTCAGCCAGCTGCTCGATCGAGGGCTGGTGCAGATACATCATGTGACCGGCCGGGTAGTAATGCATGTCGATCCGGCTCTGGTCATAACCGGGGCGGTTGAAGGTCAGCTCGGTCGCGAAGAACGGCGTGGCGAGGTCGTAATAGCCATTGGCCACCATCACGCGCATATCGCTGTTCTGACGCATGGCGCGCTCCAGCCAGGGCGAGACATTGACATAGCTGTTCTCGCCGCCTGCCGGGCCAGCGTCCCAGTTCCACTGACGCACGCCGCCCAGCGGCGTGTAGGGACGGGTGATGTCCACGCCCAGGGTGCGGGTGTAGTAATCGAGCATCGAGGCGGTGTAGGCGCCGTCAATGCCATAGCCGGAGGGATCGCCCTCGGGATTTTCAGAGACGCCATCTTCCTCGGGTCCGGTGAAGCGGGCGTCGAACCGACCAACGGACACGCCCTGATCGCGCAGCAACTCCGTGCGGAAGCGCGACAGGTTCACCCGCATGTTGGCGCGCTCGATAAAGGCGCGGGACAGACCGGTGAAGCTCGCCAGACGATCAATAACGGCGGCGCGGGTTTGCGGGTCGATGTTCTGACCGCGCACCAGGGCCGGCAGGTATTCGTCCGTGGCGAAGCTGCGCGACGCCTCGATGAAAGCGTCGAAATCATTGTTCCAGGCGCTGCGATCCACCTTCTCGTGATACCAGGCTGCCGCCGCATAGCCGGGCAGCAGGCCGACATAGGCGACCTCATTGCCCGGATCCGTGGCGTCGAGCGAGAAGTCCAGAACCGAGGAAATCAGGATGACGCCATTGATGGACACGTCATTCCAGCCGGCCTCGAGCTGACGCATCAGCGCGGCGGAGCGCGTGGTGCCATAGCTTTCGCCGATGATGTATTTCGGCGAGGCCCAGCGCTGGTTCTCGGTCAGCCAGCGACGAATGAAATCCGCCACCGACCGGGCGTCCTCATCCACGCCCCAGAATTCCTCGCCTGCATCGGTGTCGCCCAGCGGACGGCTCCAGCCCGTGCCCACCGGGTCGATGAAGACCAGATCAGCCGCGTCGATCAGGCTTTCGGGGTTCTCGCGCACGGTGAAGGGCGCTGCGCCGTCATCGCCCGGCGGTTCGCTGGGCAGAACCACGCGCTGCGGGCCGAACATGCCCATGTGCAGCCAGAGCGAGGCCGAGCCCGGCCCGCCATTGAAGATGAAGGCCACCGGACGCGTGCGCGGATCGGACACGCCGTCACGCAGATAGGTGGTGGAGAAGATCGAGCCGGTCGGCTCGCCGTCTTCATTCTCCAGATAGGTCTCGGCGGCGATGGCGCGATAGCGAACGCGTTCGCCCCCCGCATTGACCTGGCCGGTCGATTCCCAGCGACCCGCTTCCGGGATCTCGGGCGTGTCGTCATTCTGGGCCAGTACGGGCGTTGCAAGCATGAGCGCTGCGCTCAGCGCAGCTGCGGCGGTACGGAACATGTCCGTCTCCTTTCCCCTTGTCGCCTCACGTCCCGAAGCGGGCCGGGCGCGAGTGTCATGATGGTCTGTTGTGAGGACCCAGGCGGTCGCTGGTCAAGTTCAGACATATGCCTGTCCCCAAACGAAAACCGCCCCCGTCCGGAGACGGGGGCGGTCAGAAGCGTCGCGACCTAGTCTTCGAAGGCGGCGATCAGCGTACGAAGGTGGGCGCGGTGCGCCTTGGCTTCGCGGGAGCCGGTAAGATCCGGCATCCAGTCGGGGCCGACCCAGCCCTTCACATCCTGGATGGAGGCGAGTGCGGCCGAGCGGGCCACCGGCGAATACTCGTCATTGCCGGTGATGCCGATCAGCGTCCGCAGATATTCCACCTGCAGGTTCTGACGGTAGGTGTTGGGCTCGCCGCGAATGTCGTCGGCGTAGACCACCTGGGTCAGGTCCTGCAGATAGTCGGCCACGGGATAGTCGCCGCCATACTGACGGGCGTCATTCATGCGATCGAGCATGTTCGGGTGCAGCAGGTGCGCCATCACGGCCCGTTGCTGGCTGAACGCGCGATCATGCAGGGCCGGATCCTCGTCAGAGCCGAAATGGTCAAAGAAACGGCGCTGGCGCTGCAGGTGATCGAGATAGGCTTCTTCCGCCGTGAAGGCGTCCGGGCCGAACAGGGCGGCGTCGAGCACTTCAAGCGCCTGTTCCTGTTTCTCGCGCGGCACCGGAATGAAGGGCGTCTCGGCGCCCGGCTGACCCACCACGGACCGGTTGTTGTAGATCCCGCCGATATGCCGGCTGGCGACGTTGGCGGCTCCAAAGCGCTGGCCGGACAGCACCAGATAGCTCGTCAGGAGCGGCTGGTAGGTTTCGCCCTCGATCTCGAACTCCTCGGGGAGGGTGCGCAGGGTGTCGTTGATGACGGCGACACGCTCGCCCGCCCAGGTGACGGGGTCGGAGGAGAGGTCGTTGATCATCACGCGCGGATCCGAATGGATGCCCGGGCTGCGCATGTCGTCGGCGTCATTGCCGAAGGCCAGTTCGGGATCGGTGGAGCGCTCCAGGATGGCCGGCAGGGCGTCCGTTTCCGGCGTGTAGCCATAGCTGATCGCCCAGATGTCGTAGGGCCCGGGCGTTTCCTGGGAATACTGCACGGTCTCCTCGCCATTATGAGGCAGGTTGAGCGCCGGATAATCCATGATCGAGCCGGTCACCCGCTCGCCGCTGGCGAGATCCTCTAGCGAGACGGTCGAGCTGGCGCGCATGTTATGCATCAGGCCCATGGTGTGACCGATCTCGTGGATCACGAGATAGTGCAGGGACTGACGGATCAGCTCGTCGATCTCGACGGTGGAGGCGCCCTGGGCCTGAAGCGTGGCGAGTCCCGCCATGGTCTCCATTTGCAGGTGCTCGGCGAAATTGCACATGGCGCCGTGGGAGTCGTGATCATGCTCGATCACCGGCTCGCCGGTCATTTCCGCCAGTTGCTCGGCCGGCAGCCACTGGCTCAGGCCCGCCACGTCAAACAGTTCGGAATAGCGGATGCGGTTCGTCAGGAAGACGTATTCCAGCATGATGTCCGCGCCCATGATCTCGCCGGTGCGCGGATTGGTGAAGCTCGGGCCATAGCCGCCGAAGGGCGGGGTCGGCGAGGAGGTCCACCGCAGCACGTTGTAGCGGATATCGCCGGCGTCCCAGTCGGCGTCGTCAGGCTGCACCCGCACTTCGACCGCATTGGAGAAGCCCGCGGCCTCAAAGGCGATGTTCCAGGTCAGGGCGGCGTCACGGATGGTGTCGCGCAGTTCAACCGGGGTGGTGTTCTCGATCCACCACACGATGGGCTCGACCGGATCGGAGATCTCGGCGGTCGGGTCCTGTTTGACCAGACGCCAGCGATTGATCACGTCGTCATAGGGCGTGACGCTGGTATCGGTCAGATTGGTGATCCGCTGGCCGAAATAGCCCACGCGGAAATCATCCGCCCGCGGCTCATAGCCGTCTTCCGGCAGCGCCAGGAAGCTGTGCTGCACCGTCACCGCCACGGCGCGCGCGTCGGTGATTTCCTCACCGCCGCCATTGCGCGGGGAATCCTCGGTGTAGACGTATTCAACGACCACATCCGTGTTTTCAGGATAGTTGCGCACGTCCAGAACGCGGGTGCGGTCGCCAGACAGGCGGCCCATGGAGAAGGCGTTCTCGGCGCCCGGGCCGCGCGGAGCGTTCGGCTTGATCTGGGACAGATCCTCACCGCTCAGAAGCGAATCGATCTGGACGAGATAGCGGTCCGATCCATCGTCGTCGCCTTCGGTTTCCGCGGCGATCTCCAGCACGGCCAGCGGCGCGCGGGTGATGTTGGCGTGCGAGGCGCGCGACAGGGCGTTGTCCGCGTCAAAGGAGAAGCTGGTGTTCTCGGCGCTGATCTCGATCTCGCCATAGTGCTTGGCGAAGCTCAGAACGCGGTTGTCGCGGAACTGACCGCGGAACAGACCGGTGCGCGGCGCGCCATCTTCGGCGTAGGTGAAATAGACGAACTCGTCATCGAGCTGATCGGCTGCGATCTCCATGTAGAGATCGCCATTCTCCGGATCGCGATAAAGCGGAAACAGACCGTCGATGACTTCAAACTCTTCCGTGAAGCTCTCGATGGTTTCCGTTTCGTCTTCGCCCTCGTCCTGGGCGAATGCGGGCGCACCCGCTGAAATGGCTGCGATGGCCGCTGCAAACCACAGGCTGCGAAACTGCGACATCTCCAAGCCCTCCCCTCTTGATTGCCGTACAAGTGTGACAAACTAGGCTGGAGAGACGGTGAGAGCAAAGATGTGATCTCTTACAGTTTCGTCACATTTGTTCCTTGCCCGGCCCGAATGATCCGCCTCTAGCGTCAAGCGAGACCCCATGAACTACCGCCACGCCTTCCATGCCGGTAATTTCGCCGATGTGCTCAAGCATCTGGTTCTGGCGCAATGCCTTGAACATCTTGGGAAAAAGGCCAAGCCCTACCGGGTGATCGACACCCATGCGGGCGTTGGGGTCTATGACCTGACCGGGGATGAGGCGCGCCGCAGCCCGGAATGGAAAGAGGGCATCGGGCGCCTGCTCAAGACGACGGCGCCGGCCGAGCTTGATGATGCGCTCAACCCCTATCTCGACGTGATCCGCGCCATGAATGACGGCGACGCCCTGACCGCCTATCCCGGTTCGCCCGAAATCGCCGCCCGTCTCGCCCGTCAGGACGACCGCATCCATCTGTGCGAGCTGCACAAGGATGATTCCGTCACGCTCGACCGTCGCTATGCGCGCGATGCCCGGGTGAAGGTGCAGGCGATGGACGGTTATCGCGCCCTGCCGGGCCTTGTGCCGCCTCGTGAGAAGCGCGGTCTGGTCATCATCGATCCGCCCTTCGAGCATCGCGACGAGATGGCCTTCATGGCCCAGGCCGCCAAATCCGCGCTGGAGCGCTGGCCCACCGGAACGTTCATTTTCTGGCGTCCGCTCAAGGATCTGTGGGCGCAGGAGCGCTTTGACGTGGGGCTCGCCGAATGGCTGATCGCCGATCAGGGGCTTGAGGGCGAGAAGCTGCTGCGCGCCGACATGTGGGTGCGCGAGCTGAGCGAGGAGGGCCCGCTGGCCGGAGCCGGGGTGGTCGTCGTGAACCCGCCCTTCCAGCTCGAGGAGCGTCTGCTGAAGCTGCTGCCCTGGCTGACGGACCTGCTGGCGCAGGATGACGGCGCGGGCTGGCGGCTCGATGGCTGCATCACTGACGACAGCCTGATGGTGGATGAGTTCTAGGAGCGCAACCCGAAAAGTGGGAACCGGTTTTCGGACAAGTTGCGCGTCAGGCAAAGACTTGGCGCAACCCGAAAAGTGGGAACCGGTTTTCGGACAAGTTGCGCGTTTGGGACATGATCTGAGGCTGGCCGCGTAAGGTCCTAGGCGTCCGGCTCGTTCGCTTCACCGACGCCGAACAGCTTGCCCTTCTCGGTCCACAACACGATCAGAAAGGCGATGGCGCCCAGCACCGTAAAGCCCAGGGTGATGGGCAGGACCGTACCGTCATAGCCCTGGCCGATCACCGAGCCCAGCACGGCGCCCGCCATGGCGGTGGAGGAGCCGTAGAGCGCCGCGGTCGTGCCCGCCCGGTCGCCGGCGGGCTCCATGGCGAGCGCGGAAAAGTTCGCCCCGATCATCGAGAACAGCATCAGCGCCGTCATCAGGAGCAGGAAATAGGCGAGGAAGGGCGGCTTTCCGAAGAAGGCGAGGGTCATGTTCGCGCCATTGACCAGCAGATAGGCGATGAGCGCGGAATGGGAGATGCGGCGCATGCCCAGACGGCGCACGATCTTGGCGTTGACGATATTGGCGCCCGCAAGGCCCAGCGCGATCACTGCGAAGGCGATTGGAAACATCGCGCCCAGCTCGTAGAGCTCCGCCAGCACCTGTTCGGAGGTGGCGATGAAGGCGAACAGCGCCCCCATGATGAAACAGGACGCCGTCAGATACCCCAGCGTGATGCGGTTGGAGGCGGCGAGCGCGTAATTCTTCATTGCCGAGCCGAGGCGCAGTTCGATCCGCTTTTCCGGATGCAGGGTTTCAGGCAGGCGCGTCATCATCCACAGTGCCAGCGCGCTCGCCATCACGAAGAGGAAGATGAAGATCACCCGCCAGTCGCCGCCGAACAGGATCAGCTGTCCGATGCTGGGCGCGAGGATCGGCGCGACGGTGAACACGGTCATGGCGAAGGACATGATCTCCGCCATGCGCCGTCCGGAGACCAGATCGCGCACGATCGCGACGGCGATCACTCGTGTGGCGGCCGCGGCGACGCCCTGCAGCGCGCGGGCCGCTACAAGCGCCCACAATCCCTGGGAGACCAGGCACAGCACCGTCGCCGCCAGATAGGCGACCAGCGCGATCAACAGGGTCTTGCGCCGCCCCATGGCGTCCGACAAGGGTCCGAAGCCCAGTTGCGCCAGACCGAAGCCGAACACGTAGGAGGTGATCACCAGCTGGCGGTCATTGCCGGGCGCGCCAAGCGCATGGCCGATTTCAGCCAAGGCGGGCAGCAGGATGTCGATCGAGAGCGCGTTCAACGCCATCAGGCAGCCGACCATGGCGATCAGCTCCCGGACAGCGATCTGGGGGCGAAGCGGATCGGGAGATTGCAGGTGCTGCATCGGGGGCTCCTCAGCGTCTCCCGACCCCGTTACAGGCTGGGACGTCAGTATTCGGGGTCCTGGTCCCAGGGCCAGCCGGGCGGATAATCCGCCGGAACAGCGCCGGGAAAGTCGGGGGTACGCTTCTCCAGGAAGCTTGTCACGCCCTCAGCCGCATCCGGCGACATGCCGCGATGGAGAATCGCCCGGCTTTCCAACCGATGCGCCTCCATGGGATGGCTCGCGCCCATCATGCGCCACAACAGCCGCCGGTTCATCGCGACCGAGACGGGGGCGGTGTCGCGAATAAAAAGATGCGCCCGTTCCAGCGCGCGCTGAAGCACGGCTTCGGGGGTGTCCGCCAGTTCGCTGACGAGCCCGCGCTCGTGCGCCTCTTCCGCCAGGAAGGTCCGGCCCGACAGCCCCCAGTCGAGTGCGGCCTCCACGCCGACCAGTCGGGGCAGGAACCAGCTCGCGCAGCCGTCCCAGGCGATGCCGCGCTTGGTGAAGGGCAGGGCGAACTTCGCCCCCTTCAGCGCCACGCGCGCATCCATGGGCAGGATCATGGTCGCGCCGATGCCGACCGATGTGCCATTGATGGCGGCGACGACCGGCTTCTCGCTGTCATAGATGCGCAGGTTCAGGCGTCCGCCGAAATCGCGCCATTTCGGATCGGTGTCCACCAGCTCGCCCTCGGCCTGAGCTGTTGCGACGGCGTTGAAGGTCTCCGCGCCCAGCGACAGGTCCGCCCCGGCGCAGAAGGCCCGGCCTTCGCCCGTGACGACCATGGCGCGCACCTTTGGATCGGCGTCCGAGCGGTCGAACGCGTCCGCCATCTCCTCGCCCATCTGGGTGGTGAAGGCGTTCATGGCGTCAGGCCGGTTCAGGGTCAGGAGCGCGATTGCGTCCTGCACCTCATAGCGGATGGTGGAATAGCTCATATCACTCCCCGGATGTGTTTTTCCGGGGAGCTTAAGCGCTTAATGCTGAGCCGTCAGCCGTTGTGTGAGGCTCTAGACGTTGAACTTGAACAGCATGACGTCGCCATCCTGAACGACGTATTCCTTGCCTTCCTGGCGCAGCTTGCCCGCTTCGCGCGCACCGCTCTCTCCGCCATTGGCGACATAGTCGTCAAAGGCGATGGTTTCGGCGCGGATGAAGCCGCGTTCGAAATCGCCATGGATGACGCCCGCCGCCTTGGGCGCGGTCCAGCCCTTGCGAATGGTCCAGGCGCGAGCCTCTTTCGGGCCGGCGGTGAAATAGGTCTGCAGGTCCAGGAGGGTGTAGCCCACATGGATCAGACGATCGAGGCCCGGCTCGTCCAGACCGATCTCTGAGAGGTATTCGGCGCGCTCGTCATCTTCCAGCAGCGCCAGCTCGGATTCGATCTTGGCGGAGATCACGACGCAGGCCGCGCCTTCCCTGGACGCACGCTCTTCCACCATTTTGGAGAATTCATTGCCGGTTCCGGCGCTGTCTTCGTCCACATTGGCGACGAACATCACGGGTTTGGAGGTGAGGAGCTGGAGCATTTTCCACTCCTTGCCCATGTCCTCTGGCACATCGGCGTTACGGGCCGGACGGCCTTCGCGCAATTCGGCCAGCGCCAGGTCCACGAGCTCGATGGTGGCTTTCGCCTCCTTGTCGCCGGACTTGGCTTTCTTCTCGAGATTGGCGCGGCGCTTTTCGAGGCTTTCCATGTCCGCGAGCATCAGCTCGGTCTCGACGGTCTCGAAATCCGCCAGCGGATCGATCTTGCCGGCGACGTGAGTGATGTCGTCGTCTTCAAAACAGCGCAGCACATAAAGGATGGCGTCCGTCTCGCGGATATTGGCGAGGAACTGGTTGCCCAGACCTTCGCCCTGGGACGCGCCTTTCACCAGGCCGGCAATGTCCACGAAGTTCATGCGTGCCGGGATGATGTTGGCGGAGCCGGCGATCTCGGCCAGCTTCATCAGGCGCGGTTCGGGCACCGCCACCTCGCCCACATTGGGTTCAATGGTGCAGAACGGATAGTTCGCCGCCTGGGCCGCCGCCGTCTGGGTCAGCGCGTTGAACAGGGTGGACTTGCCCACATTCGGCAGACCGACAATCCCGCATTTGAAACCCATGGCGCACGCCTCCTGAACATCCTTGCCGCGACCGGCTCGCTTTGGCGGGCCGTATAGGCCGGATGCGCTAGTGAGGGAAGGGGGGCGGACAGACGTCCGATCGCCCGGCCGGGCGCTAGGCGGCGTTCACGGCTTCCAGGAAAGCGTCAATCCGGTCGGACAGATTATCGGAGTTGGTGCGCAGCTCTTTCGCCATTTCGGCGATCTGGTTGGCGGCGGCCACGGCGTTCCGGGCGCCCTGCATGACCTGGGCGCTGTCCTCATCCACGGCCTGGGTCTTCTGGGCGGCGGTCTGGGCGGTGCCGGAAATCTCGGCGACGGCGGCGGTCTGTTGTTCGACGGCGGATGCGCTCTCGGCGGAGGCGGCGTCGATCTCGCTGATCTCTTCGACGATGGCGGCAGCGGTTTTGGACGCGTCCTGCACGCTCGCTTCGAAACGGGAAATCCGTTCGCCGATGGTTTCGGTCAGCTTGGTGGTCTGGGTGGACAGCGCTTTCACTTCGCTTGCGACC
The DNA here is from genome assembly GCF_000152745.1 of Oceanicaulis sp. HTCC2633. Taxonomy (GTDB): domain Bacteria; phylum Pseudomonadota; class Alphaproteobacteria; order Caulobacterales; family Maricaulaceae; genus Oceanicaulis. The sequence goes on along the minus strand of NZ_CH672428.1, from coordinate 1,367,833 downwards.
ACCGCGAAGCCCTTGCCCGCTTCGCCGGCGCGCGCGGCCTCGATCGTGGCGTTCAGCGCCAGGAGATTGGTCTGCTCCGCCACCGCATTGATGCCGGATATGATCTCGACCATGTCCGCCAGGGCCGAGGCCATCTCGGTCATGCTGGCCTGGCTTTCCTGGGTGCGCTCGGCGGTGCGGCGGGTGAGGTTGGAGACCCGCTCGGCGGAGCCGCGCACCTCGTTGATGGACACATTCAGCTCTTCCGTGGCGGCCGCCATGGTCTGCACGCCATTGCTGGCTTCCCGGGCGGCTTCGTTCATGGAGGACGCGCGCGTCTGGCCGTCCTCGGCTGCATGGCGGGATGTCTCGGCGGCGTTGACGACCTGCTCCAGCAGCGCTTCCACCGCCCGCAGGGTCTGGCCCGCGCCGGTCTTGAAGGTCTCGATCTCCGCCTGGAGTTTCTGGGCGCGTTCCGCCTCGGTGGCCTTGCGCGAGAGCTCGCCGGCGGACGCGGATTCCGCGTCGCGCAGCTGAGCGGTCATGTGATTGAGCGCCTTCGAGATGCGGCCGATCTCGTCGCCGCGAGCGTCCAGGCTGTCATCGGTGCTGCGATCACCCTCGGCGACGGCGTCCATGCGCGCAGCGAGATCCAGCATGGGCTTGAACATGCGCTGGATGACCGGCCAGGCGGCGACAGCGGTGATGCCGCCTGCGATGGCGGTCGCCAGCAAGAAGCCGACCCAGCCCGCGCCCAGAGCGGCGTAGATCGCCGTCTTGAGCATCACTCCAAAGGTCATCAGTCCGAGAAAGACCAGAATGAAGCGAACGGAAAGCGGAAGGGCAGGCATGGCGCATCTCTCAGCTGGGGACTGGATTTCTGATGCGGCCGGTTCGGTTAATCCCCCCCTAATGAGTCTGTGCAAAACCACACTCATCAGAGGGGAATAGGGCGAATAATCTTATGCTCAGGCGGCGCGGACCGATTTGAGGAAATCGTTGATGGTCTGCGACATGGACGAGGCGTTGGTCTCGAGCTCCTCGCACAGGGCGGCGATCTGCTCGGCATTGGTGACCGATTGTTCCGCGCCCTGCATGACCGTGCTGGTCTCCTCATCCACAAGCCCCGTCCGTTCGGCGGCGGTCTGGGCGGAGCGGCTGATCTCGGCCACGGCGGCGGTCTGCTGTTCGACGGCGGACGCGCTTTCAGAAGACGCCTGATCGATCTGGATCATGGCCTCGGCGACGCTTTCGGTCGCCTCGCCCGCGTCCTGAACCAAGGATTTGAAGTTCTGGATCCGGGCGTTGATGGTTTCGGTCAGCTTGGTGGTCTGCTCGGCGAGGGCCTTCACCTCGCTCGCGACCACCGCGAAGCCCTTGCCCGCTTCGCCGGCGCGCGCGGCCTCGATCGTGGCGTTCAGCGCCAGAAGGTTCGTCTGTTCGGCGACGGCGTCGATCCCGGCGATGATCTCGGTCATGTCGCTGAGGGATTCGCTGATATCCTCCATCTTCGCCCGGCTCTGCTGGGTCTGTCCCGCAGAGGCGGAGGTGAGGTCCGCCACCCGGGCCGCTGACCCGCGCAGTTCGCCGATCGAGGCGTTCAGCTCTTCGGTGGAGGCGGCCATGGTCTGCACCCCGGCGCTCGCGGCGCGCGCCGCTTCGCTCACCTTCACGAGGCGGTCGCGGCTTTCGATGGAGGTGGACTTGGTCGCTTCAGCGGAGGCATGCACTTCGCGGGCGGCCTCGATCACGGCGCTCAGCACTTTCTGAGCCGCATTCTCGAATTTCGAGATTTCTTCAGCCAGTCGCTCGGCGCGTTCGGCTTCCCCCGTCTGCTTGTCGAGTTCGGACTGACGCAGGGCTTCGGCGTCTTTCAGCTTTGCGCACAGATCCTGCACCGCCTTGGCGATGCGTCCGATCTCGTCCTTGCGGTCCAGGAACTGGTGATTGGGCGCGTAATTGCCATGCGCGACCTCATCAATCGTCTGGGTCATCGTGTTCAGCGGGGACAGAGCCCGACGGCTGACCCAGAACCCGACGCCGCCGGCAATGGCGAGCGCCATGAGCGCAAGCAGACCGGTGATCATGAGCACATGATTGCGCGTGGCGATGATGGCGGCTTTCTCGACCCCCACATAAAGAATGCCGATGGTTTCGCCATCGGGGGTGAAGACCGGCTGGTAGGCAGTGAAATAGTCCTTGCCCAGGATCGTCGCCTGACCGCGGAAGCCCTGCCCGGCCATCATGGAATTGTAGACCGCGCCCTGGCCCAGCGGCGTGCCGACGGCGCGATTGCCGTCCGGTTTGACGATATTGGTCGTGCGGCGGAAGAAGTCGTTCTCGGCCGGAGACCAGATGAACAGCGTTGCGGTCTGTCCCGTTTGCTGGCCGATGGAGTCGATCATCTCATGGGAGCTGAACTCCGGCAGGGCGGGCGCCACCAGCCGCGTGATATCGCCTTCGCGATTATAGCTGATCTCCAGTTCCGGCAATCGCGTCGCCTGCAGCGTGGCCGCCGCCACCCGCAAGTTCATCTCCTGCGCCTCGGAAGCGGAGCGCGAAATGGAATTGTTGATCACCCAGCCTGCCGAGATGGCGGTCAGCGCGATCCCGATCGCCACAAGACCCAGGATCAGGGCCACGAGCCGCGTCACTAGAGAGTTGGACATTGAAATCCCCATGTATCGACTTCACCCACGAACTCATGAGTGTGCCTAACAAAAGCTGAAGAAGTCTGAGGCGAAGGCGTTAACAAAGAAAATGTGATCTGGTTGTGTGGCCTTGAAGCCGTTTTGGCCTTATATGCCGCGCTCCTGTTGCTGTTCGCCGCCGATCTTGACCCGGCGGGGGAGAGGATGATGACGACATTGATTTCCAACGCGCCGCGTTCGAACGCGGGCGCGTCAATGCCTGACATGCCGAAACCGGCTCTGGATGAAGCGCGCGTGGACGCGCTGATGGCCAAGTACGGGCTGACGGGCGAATTCCTCAATCTGGGCGGCGAGCCCTCTGACCACCGCGTGGTCGCGGCCATGTCCGGCGGGGTGGACAGTTCCGTCGTGGCGGCGGTGCTGCATCGCGCGGGCTATCAGGTCGTGGGCATGACGCTGCAGCTCTACGATCATGGCGAGGCCGTGCACCGTAAAGGCGCCTGCTGTGCAGGCCAGGACATCCATGACGCCCGCCGCGTGGCGGAGGCCATGGGCTTCGCCCATTACGTGCTCGACTATGAAACCCGGTTCCGCGAGGCGGTGATCGAGGATTTCGCCGACACGTATCTGGCGGGCTTCACCCCCATCCCCTGCGTGCGCTGCAATCAGTCCGTGAAGTTCGCGGACCTCTTGGCCACCTCCAAGCAATTGGGCGCGGATTGCCTTGTGACGGGGCACTACATCCAGCGCACCATGAGCGGGAACCGGCCCGAGCTGCGCCGCGCCGCCGATGCGGGCAAGGACCAGTCCTATTTCCTGTTCGCGACCACAGAGGAGCAGCTTGATTATCTGCGCTTCCCGCTGGGTCATCTGAACAAGGAGCAGACCCGCGAGCTTGCCGCCGCGCTGGGCCTCATCGTGGCCGCCAAGCCCGACAGCCAGGACATCTGCTTCGTGCCCGACGGTGATTACGCCGCGGTGGTGGAGAAGGTGCGTCCGGGCGCGTCGCGTCCCGGCGAGATCGTGCATCTGGATGGTCGGGTGATGGGCGAGCATGAGGGCGTGCTGCGCTACACCGTGGGCCAGCGTCGCGGGCTCGGCATTGCGACGGGCGAGCCGCTCTATGTGGTGCGGCTGGACGCGGAAAACGCGCAGGTCATTGTCGGCCCGCGCGAAGCCTTGCAGGTGCGCAGGATCACCCTGACCGATGTGAACTGGATCGGCGATGGCGACCTCTCCGAAGCGGACGGTCTGACCGTCGGCATCAAGGTGCGCTCCACCCGTCCGCCCAAACCGGCGATTCTGGAGGTGACCGGAGACGGCGTCTTCGTGCTGCTGGAAACGGGCGAAGAGGGCGTTGCGCCGGGCCAGGCCTGCGTCTTCTATTCTCATCCCGATCATGACCGGGTGTTGGGCGGCGGCTGGATTCGGGCGACGGCTTAACCCGTCCCCGCCTTCCACCCCACAACCACGACCCAGTGCAACGCCATGGCGGGCCACAGACTGCCCGTTCGATGGGTGAGGGCGGTGCAGAGCGCACCGACAGCCGCGACGAGGGTCAGGAAAGCCGGTTCGGTGAAGACCGGTTGCGCCATGGGCAGGCCGAGCCAGACCTGAACCGGGTGCCAGAGCACGAAGGCGGCGAGCGACAGCGCGCTGATCGCCAAGTCTTTGGTCGTGGACATGCGGGCAGGCTGGAGAATCCCCCGGAACACCAGCTCCTCACCCAGAGCGGGTATCAAGAGCGCGATTGCCGCCAGACGTAGAAATGCATCCGGATCATTGCGCAGCCCCGGCAGCCCCATAGAAAAGTGAATGGGGCTCATAAGTGTGTGAATTGCGAAGGCTGTCAGCCCGAAAAGCCCCAGCGCAGCTGCTCCTTCAACGAGGCCTTGCAGGCCCGGAAGCGTCCTGAGCCGGGCTGCTGCGGATGCGAGCAGACTTGACGCGGTGCGAAACAAGGCCTTTTTCTCCTGCCCAATGACCGGCCGCCGAGCCGGCCGCAATAATGATAGGAGACGGACCATGAGTGCCGAAGATCCGATTGTCATCGTTGGTATGGCTCGCACCCCGATGGGCGGCCTGATGGGTGAACTGGCGGGCCTGTCCGCCAATGAGCTGGGCGCCGAAGCGGTCAAGGCCGCGCTCGCCGAAGCCGGCGTCGCAGGCGACGATGTGGACCTCATCTACATGGGCAATGTGCTCAGCGCTGGCCAGGGCCAGGCCCCGGCGCGCCAGGCGGCCATCAAGGGCGGTCTGCCCAAATCGGTCGAGGCGACCACGCTGAACAAGATGTGCGGCTCCGGCATGCAGGCCGCCATTATGGGCCGCGCCTCCATCGCCTCGGGCGACGCCTCTGTGATCGTGGCGGGCGGCATGGAATCCATGACCAACGCGCCGCACCTGCTGCCGAACCACCGCACCGGCTTCAAGTATGGCCATGACGTGATCAAGGATCACATGGCCCAGGATGGTCTCGAGGACGCCTATGAAGGCAACGCCATGGGCGTGTTCGCCGACATGATCGCCCGTGAGCACCAGTTCACCCGTGAGGACCAGGACGCCTATGCGCTGGAAACCCTCGCCCGCGCCATCCGCGCCACTGAACAGGGCGATTTCAAGCGCGAGATCACCCCGGTCACCATCAAGGACCGCAAGGGCGAGACGGTGGTCGAGACCGACGAGCTGCCCCGCAAGGCGCGCCCGGAAAAGATCCCGAGCCTGAAACCGGCCTTTGGCAAGGATGGCACCGTGACCGCGGCGAACGCCTCCGCCATTTCCGATGGCGCAGCTGCGCTGGTGATGATGCGTCAGAGCGAAGCGGAACGCCGCGGCCTCAAGCCGCTGGCGAAGATCGTCGCCACCGCCGCTCACGCCCACGAGCCGGCCTATTTCACCACCGCGCCGGTTCCGGCCATGCGCAAGGTTCTGGAAAAGGCGGGCTGGACCAAGGACGATGTGGATCTCTGGGAAATCAACGAAGCCTTCGCCGTGGTCCCGATGATCGCGATGAAGGAGCTGGGCCTCAGCCATGACGTGGTGAACGTCAATGGCGGCGCCTGTGCGCTGGGTCACCCGATCGGCGCCTCCGGCGCGCGCATCATGGTCACCCTGATCGCCGCGCTGGAAAAGCATGGCAAGTCCAAGGGCGTCGCCTCGCTCTGCATTGGCGGCGGCGAAGCCACCGCAGTCGCGATCGAGCGCCTGAACTAGTCGGCGGCCGAGTGCTGATCGAGAAAGCCCCGGCCTGCTGGTCGGGGCTTTTTCGTGTCAGTCGAGGAACAGGACGTCATCATCGGGGGGCGTCAGAAGACCGGGCAGCGGATCCTTGAACTTCTGCGGAAGCCCGACGGTCATCAACGCCGCCTCCCAGTTCATGCAGAACTGGGACAGGGCGCCGGACTTCTGGGCCGCCCGCGCCAGTCTCTGAGCCGCGTTGGCGCCATGAGAATGCGCCAGCCAGGCCAGGGGCAGGCCATGGGGCACATTGATCGCCAGTCCTTTCAGGAAGCCGATCCAGTCCTGCATCGGGTCATAGCCGTCCAGCTTTCGGAAATCGAAGATGGCGCCCTGTATGCGATCGACCTCGATGCGCCGCTGCAATTCCTGCAGATTGCCCATGGCTCCGCGAACCGTCTCCTGTCCCGTCACAGCGAGATACCAGATCCGCGGTCTGTTGCAGATGAGCATGTTCGCCAGATTCGCGCGAGGCATGAGGTCCACCCATTCGGCATGTGGTCATGATTGTCCGGGGTGTAACTTCTGATTGGTAAATCAAGTGGCGCGCGCAGCGTTGCAGCGTCCGTCAGGCGGGGTGAATTGCGGCCCCGGTGCGATGTCTTCCGCCTTAATTTCTCGATTTATGACGCGCTGCAGCATGGCTTTGTCCGCCGCGCGTCGCTTGCCAAACGCTCTCCAGATCGCTACCTCGCAGCCCGAAAAGCCTTGTATGGCTTGAAGAAACGTACGGACAAAGCATGTCGAACGGCCAATCCCGCTTCCATGTTCCGACCCCGCCCTATCGGCCGGGGGACGAGCCCGACTTCACCCATCTTGACCTGCAGAAGGCTGGCGAGGCGCCGCGCCCGGATCCGTCTTCGGGCTGGGAAGAGACCCGCGACCTGGCCACCGGCCTTGTGGGCGTGCTCGACCATAACCACCAGGCGGTCGGGGACTGGAACCCGGAGCTGAGCCCGGAAGTCCTGCGCGAGGGTCTGAGCCATATGGTGCTCACCCGCATCTATGACGAGCGCATGCTGAAGCTGCAGCGCCAGGGCAAGATGAGCTTCTACATGAAGTCCACGGGCGAGGAGGCGGTCGCCGTCGCCGCCGCCATGGCGCTCAAGCCCAATGACATGGTGTTCCCCAGCTATCGCCAGCAGGGCATCCTGTTCGCACGCGGGCGCAACATCGTGGACATGATGTGCCATTGCATCTCCAACAGCCGCGATAATCTCAAGGGGCGTCAGCTGCCGGTGCACTACACCTGGGCCGAAGGCAGCTTCTTCACGATCTCGGGCAATCTGGGCACCCAGTTCCCGCAGGCCGCCGGTTACGCCATGGCGTGCGCCTACAAGGGCGAGGACCAGATCGCCGCGAGCTGGATTGGCGACGGCACGACGGCGGAAGGCGACTTCCACGCGGGTCTGACGCTGGCGTCCACCTATCGCGCGCCGGTGATCTTCAACGTCGTGAACAATCAGTGGGCCATCTCCTCCACCCAGAACATCGCCCGCGGCGATGCGCCGACCTTTGCGGCGAAGGGGCTGGGCTATGGCCTGGCGTCGATCCGGGTGGACGGCAATGACTTCCTCGCCGTCTACGCCGCGACCCAGTGGGCCGCCGAGCGGGCGCGCCAGGGCAAGGGCGCGACGGTGCTTGAGCTGTTCACCTATCGCGCCGATGCGCACTCCACCTCGGATGACCCGACCAAATACCGTCCGAAGACCGAATTCGACCGCTGGCCGCTGGGCGATCCCATCGAGCGCCTCAAGCAGCATCTGATCGGCAAGGGCGAGTGGGATGAAGACCGCCACGCCAAGCTGGAAGAGCAGATGACGGCGCTGGTGGTGAAATCCTACAAGGAAGCGGAAAGCCACGGCACGCTGCATGAAGGCCCGCTCAGCCCCACCGAGAGCATTTTCGAGGACGTCTACGCCAAGCCTGACTGGCGCCTGCGCCGTCAACGCCAGGATCTGGGGGTTTAATCCATGCCGGCCATGAACATCATTCAGGCGCTGAACTCCGCCATGGACGTGCTGCTGGAGCGTGATCCGGACGTCGTGATCTTCGGCGAGGATGCGGGCTATTTCGGCGGCGTCTTCAAGGCCACCGACAAGCTGCAGGAGAAATACGGCCTCGACCGGGTGTTCGACACCCCGATCAACGAGGCGGCGATCGCCGGCATGGCGGTCGGCATGGCGGCCAAGGGGCTCAAGCCCATCGCCGAGATCCAGTTCGCCGACTACATTTTCCCGGCCATCGACCAGATCATCTCCGAGATGAGCCGCATCCGCTATCGCTCGGCGGGTCAGTTCACTTCGGGCTGCGTGGTGCGCTCGCCCTGGGGCGGCGGCATTCGCGGCGGCCAGACCCACTCGATGAGCCCGGAAGCCTTCTTCACCCATGTGCCGGGTCTTCAGGTCGTCGTGCCGTCCAACCCGTATGACGCCAAGGGCTTGCTGATCGCGGCGCTGGAAAGCGGCGATCCGGTGATCTTCTTCGAGCCCAAGCGGATCTATAACGGCCCCTTTGACGGCGTGCCGGACACTCCGCTGAAATCCTGGGCCAAGCACGCCAAGGGCGAGGTCCCCGAAGGCCATTACACCGTCGAGCTGGGCAAGGCGGAAGTCGTCCGCGAAGGCGAAGCCTGCACCGTCATCGCCTATGGCACGCTGGTTCACGTCGCTCAGGCGGCCGCCGAAGCGGCGGGCATCGACGCCGAGATCATCGATCTCAAGACGCTCGTGCCCTATGATATCGAGACCATCGCCAAGTCGGTGAACAAGACCGGTCGGGTCGTCGTCGCCCAGGAAGCGCCGCGCACCTCGGGTTTCGGCGCCGAGCTGGCCGCCCAGATCCAGGAAGAATGCTTCTACGCTCTGGAAGCGCCGATCTTCCGCCTGACCGGCTGGGACATTCCCTATCCGCACGCCCATGAATGGGCGTACTTCCCCACGCGCGACCGTTTTGCCCGCGCGATGAAGACCGTGACGGAGGCCTGAGCATGAGCGAATACAAGTACAAGCTCCCCGATGTGGGCGAAGGCGTCGTCGAGGCGGAAATCGTCGAATGGCACATCAAGGCCGGCGACAAGGTCACTGAAGACCAGCACATCCTCGATGTGATGACCGACAAGGCGACCGTCGAGATTCCCTGCGCCGTGAACGGCGTGGTCAAATCCATTGTCGGCGAGCCCGGTGAAGTGATCGCGGTCGGCACCGAAATCCTCGTCATCGATGTGGACGGTGAAGTCCCCGATGATGTCGAGAACACGGCGGAGCCGGAAACCAAGGACGCTCCCAAGGAGGAGTCCAAGGCCGAGGCCCCCAAGGAAGAGCCGAAACCCGAACCGAAGCCGGAACCCAAGCCCGAGCCGAAACCGGCTCCGGCGGCGGCTCCGGCGAAAACCGCCGCGCCTGCGCGTTCCAATGGCGAACGTCCGCTGGCGAGCCCGGCGGTGCGTCAGCGCGCGCTTGAGGCCGACATTGATCTCGCCCATGTGCCGGGCACGGGTCCGGCGGGCCGGATCACCCATAATGATCTTGATGATTTCATCGCCGCGGGCGGTCGTCTTGTCTCGAAAGCGGGTGGGGCTGGCGCGTCCAAGGCGCCGCGCACCGGCAAGCAGGACATCAAGGTCATCGGCCTGCGCCGCAAGATCGCCGAGAACATGGCGCACGCCAAGCGCACCATCCCGCACATCACCTATGTGGACGAGATCGATCTGACCGCGCTCGAAGACCTGCGCGCGCACATGAATGCGAAGAAGTCAGATGATCAGACCAAGCTGACCATCATTCCGTTCCTCGTTCTGGCGCTCGTGAAATCCCTGCCGAAATTCCCGCAGGCGAACGCCCATTTCGACACCGATGGCTCGCTGCTGACCCAGCATGACGGCGTGCATTGCGGCATCGCCGCCGCCACGCCCAACGGGCTGATGGTGCCGGTGATCAAGCACGCCGAAAGTCTCGATATCTGGGAAGTCGCCGCCGAGGTGAAGCGCCTGGGCGATGCGGCCAAGGCGGGCAAGGCCACCAAGGACGAGCTGACGGGCTCCACCATCACCATCACCTCGCTGGGCGCCATTGGCGGCATTGTCACCACCCCGGTGATCAACCATCCCGAGACGGCGATCATCGGCGTGAACAAGATGCAGACCCTGCCGCGCTATGACGAGGCGGGCCGCGTGGTGCCGAAGAAGATCATGAACCTGTCCTCCAGCTTCGATCACCGCATCGTGGACGGCTATGAAGCGGCCTTGCTGGTGCAGGAGATGAAGGGGTATCTCGAAAACCCCGCGACGCTGTTCATGGACTAGGGCTTGTGCCCGGCCCAGACTGAAAGCCCGGCGCTTGCGCCGGGCTTTTTGTTTGGTTCTGAAACCCCGGCCAAGCGCATCGCCGAGCCGGGGCCTCGTGCAGGATAGGGCGCTTTACGCGGAAGTAGGTCCCGGGTCTTCGCTCTGCTCGCCCGGGAATTCAGCGCTCTACTTTTTATCTCTTCCCCAGCGAAGGCTGGGGCCCAGAGCCGGGAGCGCAGCGTTTCATGATCTCTGGGTCCCCGCCTGCGCGGGGAAAGAGAAGAGAGTTTTCAATAACTCAAACCCTGTCATCCCCCGCTTCATGCGGGGGATCCATGCCGGTGGGTCCGATGACAGGTCACGGCATGGATTCACCGGATAAACCGGTGAATGACATGGGGAGAGACGGGTGGTGCACGGGCCTCCGGATCAAGTCCGAAGGCCGAGGGGGGAGAGAGAAACATCTCGGTCCTCGGGCTTGGCCCGGGGACCCATTGGAAGTGCCGACGTCGCACTCATTCCCCAACTTCCCCCTTGCCACCCAAACCTCCGCCTCCTAATGTCACCACTGGTGACATTAGGAGGCTTTGATGTCGATCTATAAGATGATCCGGGATCATATGGATAAATCCGTGCCGTTCGCGAAGGTGACAGGCGTTGAGCTCGTTGAAGTCTCGCCCCAGCGCGGTGTGGCGGCGCTGAAAAAGCGTCCGGAGGTGGAGAACCACATCCAGACCATGCATGCCGGCGCCATGTTCACGCTGGGCGAGGCGGCCTCGGGCGCGGCGCTGGGCGGCGTGCTGGGCGATCAGTTGCTGGCGGCGCGGCCCGTGGCGGCGGATGCCAGCATCAAGTATCTCAAGACCGGCAAGACCGATCTGACGGCGACCGCCGTGGCGAACCGAGACGCCGAGGCGATCCGGCAGGAACTCGCTGACGTCGGCAAGGTCGTCTTTGATATCAACGTTGCGATTGCCGACGCCGAGGGCGTGACCGTCGCTGAGATGGTGGTGAACTGGCACGTCAAGAAAACCGGCTGATGGCCGGGCGCAAATACCATCATGGCGAGGTGCGGCAGACGGCGATCCGCCAGGCGCTGACTCTGATCGAGGCGGAGGGCTCCGACGCGCTGACCATGCGCGCGCTGGCCAAGGCGGTGGGCGTGGATCATCGCGCGCTCTACCGCCACTACCCGGACCGGGACGCGGTGCTGGCCGAAGTCGCCGCCGAGGGCTATCGCCAGCTTCTCAGCGCGCAAATGGCGGAATGTCACGACGCGTCGAGCCCGCTTCAGACCGCGTTCGAGGTCTATGTCCGTTTCGCGCTCGACCGGTCCTATCTTCACACGCTGATGTTGACCCGGTCGCGGCAGGATATGGACAGCCATTCCGCACTGGGCGAGGCGCTCAAGGCCGAGCTTGATCAGCTGATGATCTGGTCGCGTCTGGCGCTGGGCGCAGAGAAGGGCGAGCGCGAGACAGATGCGCGTGATCTCGCCTTCGCGGCGCTGGCGGCTGCTTATGGCCTGGTGACTCTGGCGAGTACGGCCTCCCTGATGCCGCGCAGCCCGGACGATCTCAAGGCGTTCGTCATTGATCAGGTGCGCGGGGTTCTGGAGGGCCAGCTTCTGCGCTTTGGCGCTCGTCCCGCCGAGGCGTGACGCCTTACACCGAATTCATCCAAGCGTCCGGCCCATCTGCTAGGCTTACTCCCATAAGGAGAGCCGAGATGATGAGACACGCCGCATTCGCGACAGCGCTGGCGCTGATGGCCGGGGGGCTGGCTTGCGCCCAGACGCCGGCCGAGACCTTTGAGAGCGGCCTGGCCGAGTATCGCCGCGCGCATCAGATCCCCAGCCTGTCCGTACTGGTGTTGCGCGATGGCGAGGCCGAGGTCGAAGCCTATCTGGGTTGGTCTGATGACGAGGGCGAAGTCGCGACGAGCGCGGACACGACCTATTTCACCGCGTCTGTCACCAAGACCGTGACCGGAACCACGCTGTTTCTCGCAGATCAGGCGGGCGAGATTGATCTCGATCGCCCCATGGCGGACGCCGAGGACTGGCGCGGCTTGTGCGAGTGGTTTCTGGACTCCGACATTCCGCTGGCGGGCGGAGACGTGGGGGGCGTGATGTTCCCGGACTTCACCTGTCAGGGCCAGACCCTGCGCCAGGTGGTGAACATGCAGGTCAATGGCGAGCCGGGAACGGACTTTTATTACAACGCTCTGGTCTTTGCGCGGCTGGGCCGCTGGGTGGATGAGGTGCATGAGCGGGACTTCCGCGCTCTGGTGCGCGCCTATGTGCTCGATCCGCTTGAGATGACCGACACCATGGCGGGCTGGCGCGATACCCGGAATTACCACGTGCTCAGCCATTTGGCGCCGCCCTTCCTTTTTGATGGCGAGCGTCTGGTGAAGCAGGCTTTTCCGGATGATGATTTCCGGGGTGCGGCGGGGCTGTACATGACGCCTATGGATCTGGCGCGTTTTGACCGGGCGCTGGATGACGGCACGCTTCTGACAGAAGCCCAGAGACAGGCGATGTGGACGCCGCCCAGCAATGCCGACGGCACGCCCTCGGAATACGCCAATGGCTGGTTCCTTCAGGATTATCAGGGAGAACGTCTTGTGTTTCATTCCGGCTGGCAGCCGGAGGCCTATTCCGCGATCTATCTGAAAGTCCCCGAACGCGGCCTGACATTGATCGCCTTCGCCAATACCGAAAGCCTGTGGTGGGGGAACCGGCCGGACCGGTCCGAGGTGCACCGCTCCGACCTCGTGCAGGCCTTTTTCACCGCCTATGACATTGGCCAGGGCGCGCCCTGAACGGAACCTTCGCGTGCGACATCGCGTTCCTCACCCAGCACAGACAAAGGGTGATGAGATGAAAACGTTCGGCATTTTCCTGATGGGCGCGCTTCTGGCGATTGGCGGTCTGACCTGGGCGCTCGTGCAGGTCGGCATCCCCGCCACCTGGATCGTGATCGCGGACATGATCTTCCTGGGCATCGCCGTGGCCAGCGGCGCCGGGCTGACCAAACGCTGGGCGGACAACACCAAGGTCAATGTCGAGAAGAGCTAATCTGTACGGACCTTTACTGGCGCATGGGGCAGGTTTCAGCCTGCCCCTTTTTTGTTGGACGTCGAGCGTCTAAACATCACGCCAATCTATACCGGACCCGCAGGAGTTTTGCTCATGGCCCAGTCTAAAACGTGTCAGGTTCTCGTCGTCGGCGGCGGCCCGGGCGGCTATCCCGCCGCCATTCGTGCGGGCCAGCTGGGCCTGGACACCATCATCGTGGACAAGCACGGCTTGGGCGGCACCTGCCTGAACCGGGGCTGCATCCCGTCCAAGGCCTTCATCCACGCTGGCTCCAAGTTCGAGGAGATGGTCCATCACGCCCAGAAAGACGAGATGGGCCTGAAAGTGTCTGACCCGACCCTCGACATGGCGGGCGTGACCGAATGGAAAGACGGCATCGTCTCCAAACTCACCAAGGGCGTGGGTCAGCTGCTCAAGGCGGCGAAAGTCGAGGCCATCAACGGCTGGGCGACCTTCAAGAACGCCAAGACCTGTGTCGTTGAGATGGAGGACGGCGAAACCGTTGAGATCACGGCGGAGAACGTCATCCTCGCCACGGGCTCGAAGGAAACCGAGCTGCCCTTCATGAAGTTCGGCGGCGATGTCATCGGCTCGACCGAGGCGCTGGAACTGACCGAGCGCCCGGAAAAGCTGGTGGTGGTCGGCGGCGGCTATATCGGCCTCGAGCTCGGCATCGCCTTCCGCAAGATGGGCTCTGACGTCGCCGTGGTCGAAGCGCTCGATTCCATCCTGCCCAGCTATGACAAGGAATTGATCCGCCCGGTCCAGATGTGGCTGAAGAAGAACAAGGTCGCGCTGCACACCGGCTGCAAGGCCAAGGGCGCGGTCGAGGAGGGCGGTCAGACCTTCCTCGAGTTCGAGGACGCCAAGGGTGAAACCCAGCGTATCGAGGCGGACAAGATCCTCGTTGCTGTCGGCCGCAAGCCGGTCACCGAAGGCTGGGGCCTGGAGAATATGGGCGTCGACATGGACGGCCCCTTCGTGAAGATCGACCATCAGTGCCGCACCGCCATGCGCGGCGTCTACGCCATTGGCGATCTGGTGGGCGAGCCGCTGCTGGCGCACAAGGCCACAAAGCAGGGTGAGCTGGTCGCCGAGATCATCGCCGGCCACAAGCGCGCCTATGATCCGGTCTCCGTCGCGGCGGTCTGCTTCACCGAGCCTGAGCTTGTGGGCGTCGGCCTGACCCCGGATGAAGCCAAGGCGAAAGGCGAGACGGTCATTACCGGCAAGTTCCCGCTGGCGGCGTCGGGCCGTGCGCTGACCATGGAAGGCGGCGCGGATGGCGGTTTCGTGCGCGTGACCGCGCGCGAGAGCGATCATGTCATCCTCGGCATTCACGCCGTCGGCAAGCACGTCTCCGAATTGTCGGGCGAGTTCGCCCTGGCGCTGGAGATGGGCGCGACCCTGGAAGACGTGGCGGGCACCATTCACGTGCACCCGACCCTGACCGAAGGCTTCGCGGAAGGCGTTCTGACGGCGCTGGGCCACCCGATCCACATTTCGGTGTGATCAGGTCTCGCAGGCCTGGGTGAGGCTGTCCCCGAGCAGCCTCGCCACATCCGCATTGCGCGCGGCGCGGCGATACTCGCTTTCCCCATTGGGACGCGTCCAGACATTGGCGCGGGCGTCTGATCCGCACAGCTGATCGGCCTGAAACCGCGTTTCAAAAACGAAGCTGAGCGATCCGGCTTCGGTTCTATTGATGCGGTCGCGCAGCGCCTCGGCGCGTTGGACGTCGCGCTCTGACAAACGCAGGATGATCGGCCGGTCCTGCGGTGCGAGACCAAGGAAAGGCAGGCGCTCGACCGGGCCTTGGTCCGCCACGAGGTCGAATCGGGCCTCCTCCAGCACCTCTCCATCCTGACGCAGGGTCGTGGTGACGCTCCACTTGCCGGGATGATCGGTCAGGCCCGGATAGTGCACGGCGAGGCGCGCTGTGGCGAAGTCGATATCCTCGACCTCAAGCCGGGAATAGGCGGCGAGCGTGGAGAACGGCACGCTCGCGCAGGCTGTCAGCAGCAACAGCGCATACAGCACGGTCAGCGCCAGGCTTTGCTTCATCTTGATTCCCCTTTGGAGCGCATCCGGGAGCGATCCTCGCCTCTGAGGAGGGTGCGGGCAAGGCGTAACGTTATGTCATGGCTTCCTTTGTCCCGGGCGAAGCGCTAGGGGAGGGGCATGTCTGACAATCACGCACACCCGTCTCACGATCACGCCCATGACCATGATCATGGGGACGACCATCACCATCACGGCCATGGTCATTCTCACGCTCATCCTGTGGATGGGCGCAACGAGACGCGCACGCTGATCGCAGCCGCGCTGACGGGCGGCTTCATGCTGGCCGAGGTGATCGGCGGGCTGCTGACCGGGTCGCTGGCCTTGCTGGCGGATGCGGCGCACATGCTCACCGACTTCGCCGCGCTGATCCTGGCCTGGGGGGCGTTCCGCCTGTCGCGCCGCCCGGCGACCGACAAACGCTCCTATGGCTATGACCGTTTGCAGATCCTGGCGGCTTTCGCCAACGGGGTGACGCTGTCCATCCTGGTGGTCTGGATCGCCTGCGAGGCGGTGATGCGCCTGTTTGATCCCAACGAGATCGAGGCGACCGGCATGATGGTGATCGCGGTGCTGGGGCTGATCGTGAATATCGCCGCCTTTGGCGTGCTGCACGGTGCGGACACCGACAATCTCAATATCCGCGGCGCGCTCGCTCATGTGATGGGCGATCTTCTGGGGTCTGTGGCGGCCATTATCGCAGCAGGCGTGATCTGGTGGACCGGCTGGACGCCGATCGATCCGCTGCTGTCCTTGCTGATCGCCGGGCTGATCGGCATATCGGCCTGGCGGCTGGTGCGCGATGCGGGACGGGTGTTGCTGGAGGCGGCGCCCGATCATATCGATCCCAGCGTGCTGCGCGCGGACCTGACGGCGGAGATCGAGGATGTGCTCGACATCCACCATGTGCATGTCTGGTCCTTGACGCCGGACCGCCCCATGGCCACGCTGCATGCCCGGATCGAGCCCGAGGCGGATGCGCCCGCGATCATCGTGGCGATCAAGTCCCGCCTGGCCGAGCGCTACAAGCTCACCCACGTCACCGTGGAGGTCGAAACCGGGCCCTGCGCGGACCAGAAGACCTGAGCGAAAATTTACGCGCTGTTAGGCATACACCTTAAACGAAGATTCAGCCCTTTCTGTCATAAACCTGCACTGTCGAACGTTCAAAGGGCGGACAACACGCTCTGACGTAGACGTTTTGGGAAGTTTGTGGGCCTCAGAAACAGGCCCCCTTGCAAGGTTTGGGTGTGACTATGAAAAAGTTTGCTGGTGTTTTCGCTGCCGTGTCTCTGATCTCCGCTTTCGGCGCCGCTCCGGCGCTGGCGCAGGAGCCGGAACTGGTTGAGGCGTCCGCTCCGGAATTTCCGCGTGCGGCCGAGCGTCGTGAAATCGAAGGCCATGTCGTGGTGCGTTACAATGTGACCGCCGACGGCGCCGTGTCTGACGTTGAAGTTGTCGAGGCCACTCCGGCCGGCGTGTTCGAGCGCTCCGTGCTGCGCGCGCTGGAAGATTGGCGCTACGCCTCGGGCCCGGGCGCCCAGGGTGTTGAACGCCGCTTCGATTTTAACTTCGGCGGATAAACCTTTTATCAAGACGGCGCAGTCAGAAATTGGCTGCGCCGTTTTTTGTGCGTGAGAGTATTAACCTTAATTGGGGCTGACTGATGGCGATCTCGTTCCACTCTGTGCAGACACGCCTGCTGGCTGCATTCGCCGCCGTGATCGTGATTACTCTGGCGACCAGCGCCGCAGGCTTGTTCGCGTTCTCGAGTTCCAGGAACGCTCTGGACGCCATTGTCGAGGAAACAGCGCCTCGCGCCGCCGCAGCCCAAAGACTTGAAGCCGCCTCGGGCGCCCTGACGGGCGAACTGGCGGCGTTTTCGCGTTCGCGCGACACGATTGACCAGCAGGTGTCCGCCTCGCGCCTCGACACGCTGATGGGTGAGGCGCGCGCCGCTATCGACTCCCTGCGTCAGGCCGGCCTCAGCGCCGCCAATGCCGATGCGCTGACCGAAGCGCTCAATGGCGTCGGCTCTGCCGTGAACGAGGCCTCCGGCCCGGTGAGCGCCAAGCTGGAAGCCGTGTCCGCACGCGAGTCTGCCATGCGCGGCGTCCTGCGTCAGCGCGCGGCCGTCTCTGAAATGCTCGAAGCGGCGCTGGATGAAACCAGCGACGAAGGCGTCATCGAAACGCTTCTGCGCTCGTCCATGGCCGTGAACCTTGTCGCCGCGCGCTTCGCTGAGCTCAGCACGGCTGACAGCGCTGGCGAAGTTTCTGAAATTCAGGACGAATACTATTACGCGGCCGATGATCTGAGCATCAACATGGCCATTCTGGGCGATGTCGCGACCCAGGAGCTGCGCGACGCCATCGACACGCTTCTGGCCTATGCCGAAGGCGATCAGGGCATGTTCAACCTGCGCCTGACCGAGCTTGAGATGATCGACGAAACCGAGATGCTCGTCGAAGACGCGCGCATCATGGACGCTGCGCTCGCCGAGATCGTCACCCAGACCCGCGATTCCGCGCTCGCCGATCAGGCGGAAGCCAGCCAGGGCGGCCTGAACGCCATGGCCTTCGGCTCGACCCTGATGTGGGTGTTCGCGGTCCTGTCCGTCGCTGTGGGTGGCGCTGTGGGTTACTTCTACGTCTCCCGCAACCTGTTGACCCGCCTGACCCGCATCGCTCGCGCCATGAAGGATCTGGCCAAGGGCGATCTTGGTCAGGAGATCGAGGACAATGACAAGGACGAGATCGGCGAGATGGCCAAGGCCGTCGCGGTCTTCCGTCAGAACGCCATCGAGCGTCAGCGTCTGGAGCAGGAAAGCGAAGCCGAGCGCCTCGCCCGTGAAGCCCGCGCCAAGCGGATCGAGGAGCTGGTCGCCCAGTTCGACGATGTCTCCCGCCGCGCGCTTGACGCTGTGGGCAACGCCGCCGAGGAAATGGAAAGCGCGGCTACGGCTCTGGATCACTCCTCGCGCAGCGCCGGTGAAACTACGGCCCGCGTGAACGCTTCGGGCGGCCGCGCCGCCGAGAACGTGGACACGGTGGCCGCCGCCGCCGAGGAGATGACGGGTTCGATCGCCGAGATCGCCCAGCAGATCTCCCGCTCCACCGAGATCGCCCAGGACGCCGCCAACCGCGTCCAGCAGACCAATACCGATGTGGCCCAGCTTGATGAGGCCGCCGCCCGTATCGGCGATATCGTCAACCTGATCGAGGGCATCGCCGAGCAGACCAACTTGCTGGCGCTGAACGCCACCATCGAGGCCGCGCGCGCCGGTGAAGCCGGCAAGGGCTTTGCGGTTGTGGCTAGCGAGGTGAAGACCCTGGCCGAGCAGACCGCGAACGCCACCAAGTCCATCTCCGACCAGATCTCCGGCATTCAGGGCGCGACGGGCAAGACCGTTTCCGCCATCGAGAATATCGGCGAGGTCATCTCGGAGATGAACAACATCTCCGCCGCCATCGCCGCGGCCATGGAAGAACAGCGCGCCGCCGCGTCGGAAATCACCCGCGCCGCCCACGAAGCGGCCTCGGGCACCCGTGAAGTAGCCGAATCCATCGGCCAGGTGGACGCCGCCGCCGCGGAAACCGGCCAGTGCGCCGCCCAGGTGAACTCGGCCAGCCATGCGCTCAACACCGAATCCTCGGGGCTGCGCAAGGCGGTCGGCGAGTTCCTCGCTTCGGTGCGCGCCGCGTAACTGACTTTGGTGTCGCCGCATCAGCGCGGGCCCCTTGCAAGGCGGCCCGCGCGCGGTTATACGCCTCCCTCCGGTTCGCAGCCCACCCTGTTGCGGACACACGGTTTGGCTGGGTAGCTCAGCTGGTTAGAGCGCACGACTCATAATCGTGAGGTCGGGAGTTCAAGTCTCCCCCCCGCCACCACCCCTTCTCCTGCAGATCAAGCGCCATCCATACGCCCCGCACGGGGCGTTTTTCATATGTGCGCCACGTTCCAGCACCCCAGGTGCGGCAGAGCAGCGCGGGCGGGTGACAAGCCTCCAACACTTATCTATTTTGATAAGTGACAAGTGCGCCGGGATTGAGTCCCGCCGAGCGCGCACAAGGAGGACGTGCATGATCCGTTCGATGGTGCTGGCATCGCTCGCGCTGGTGTTGGGCCCGGCTGCTGGCTGGGCGCAATCTGACGCCTATGAGGTTCAACAAACCTCGATCACCGACCAGAAGGCCGTGTTCGCCACGGTGCAGAGCGTGGATGTGACCATGGCGCGGGCGCGCCTGTCGGGCACGATCGGCGAATTGCGCGTGGATGAGGGCGACCGCGTTGAAGCGGGCGAGGTTCTGGCGGTGGTCGTGGATGACCAGCTGGCCCCGCAGATCGGCTCGCTCAACGCTCAGCTGGCCGCCGTGACCGCCCAGCTCGAACAGGCTCGCGCCGACCTCTCGCGCGATGAGCGCCTGTATGAGCGGGGCCTTGTGGCCGAGGCGCGCCTCGAGGCGGCGCGCACCCAGGTCGAGGTCTATGAGAACCAGGTCGCCTCCGCGCGTCAGCAACGCGCCGTGACCGTGCAGCGCTCACGCGAGGGCGATGTGCTGGCCCCGGCCACGGGCGTCGTCCTGTCCGTGCCTGTGACGGCGGGCAGTGTGGTGATGCCGGGCGAGCAGATCGCCGAGATCGCCACCGATCTTTACGTGCTGCGCCTGTCCGTGCCCGAGCGCCATGCCCGCTTCATCGCCGAGGGCGACCCCATCGCGCTTGCAGGCGGGGCGATGACCGCGGACGGGCTCGCCAACACCGGCACGATCCGACAGGTCTATCCGCGCATCGAGGCGGGCCGCGTCACGGCCGATGCTGTCGTGGAGGGCCTGGGCGATTTCTTCGTGGGCGAGCGGGTGCGCGTCCTGATCAATACCGACGCCCGTCCGGGCATCCTCATTCCCTCCGCGCTGATCGAGACCCGCTACGGGCTTGATTATGTCAGCGTGCTGGACGCCGACGGCAACCCTCATGACGTGGTGGTCCAGCGCGGCGGGGTGCGCGTGGGCGACGACGGCGCGCAACAGGTTGAAATCCTCTCCGGCCTGCAGCCGGGCGATCTGCTGGTGCAGCCATGAAACTGGGGCTGTCCGGCAATCTGGCGAAGGGCTTCATCCGGTCGCCGCTGACCCCGCTCTTCCTGCTGGCGGCGCTGGGGCTGGGGCTGATTGCGCTCCTGACCATCCCGCGCGAGGAGGAGCCGCAGATCTCGGTGCCGATGATCGACATCATGGTGCGCGCGGACGGTCTGGCCGCCGCGGACGCTGTCGAGCTGATCACCGAGCCGCTGGAAGCGATCATCTCGGGCATTTCCGAGGTGGAGCACACCTATTCCAACACCATGGACGACCAGGTTCTGGTCACCGCCCGCTTCAAGGTGGGCGTGCCCGAGGACATCGCCGTCCTGCGCGTGCATGAGGAAATTCGCGGCCATTACGACCAGCTGCCACTGGGCGTGCCCGAACCCCTGATCGTGGCGCGCGGCATCAATGATGTGCCGATCCTGACCCTGACGCTGAGCCCGGAGCCGGGTTTTGGCGAACGCTGGACGGACGCGTCCTTGCTGACTTTGGCCGAAGAGCTGCAATCGCGGCTGACCTCGGTGGACGGGTCGGGGCTCAGCTTCATTGTCGGCGGTCGCGCTGATCAGGTGCGCATCGAGCCCGATCCCGAACGGCTGGCGCTCTATGGCGTCACCCTGCAACAGCTGGCGGGCAAGATCGCGGCGGCCAATTCCGCCTTCCCCGTGCGGCCGGTGTTTCAGAACGGCGCGGTGGCGCAAACCCTTGTGGGCGAAACCCTGCGTGATCCCGCCTCGATTGGTCTGTTACTGCTCACAACGCGCGACGGACGCCCCGTCTATGTCCGCGATGTGGCGGACGTGGTGATCGGAGCTCAACCCTCCGATCACCGCGTCTGGTCCCTGTCTCGACAGGACGACGCTCACGCGGAAGACGGCCATGGCGCGACCGGGGACTGGACCCGCGCGCCGGCGGTGACGCTCGCGCTCGCCAAGCGCCCCGGCGCCAATGCGGTCGTGGTGGCAGAGCATGTGCTGGAAACGGTCGAGACCCTGCGCGGCACGCTGATCCCGGACGGGGTGAGCGTCGATATCACCCGCAATTACGGGGAGACGGCGGCGGAGAAGGCCAATGAGCTGTTCTTCCATCTCGGGCTCGCCACAGTCTCCATTGTGGTGCTGATCGCGCTGATGGTGGGCTGGCGGGAATCCATCGTCGTGCTGGTGGTCATCCCGACCACCATCCTTCTGACGCTGTTCGCCTCGAACACGCTGGGCTTCACCATCAACCGGGTCAGCCTGTTCGCGCTGATCTTCTCCATCGGCATTCTGGTGGATGACGCCATCGTGGTGATCGAGAACATCGCCCGTCACTGGGCGATGAAGGATGGCCGCAACAAGATCGACGCCGCCGTTCAGGCCGTCGCCGAGGTGGGCAATCCCACCATCGTCGCGACGCTGACCGTCGTGGCGGCGTTGCTGCCCATGCTGTTCGTGTCGGGCCTGATGGGGCCCTACATGGCGCCGATCCCGATCAACGCCTCGGCGGCGATGATCTTCTCCTTCTTCGTCGCCATGCTGATCACGCCCTGGCTGATGGTGAAGATCGCTGGCAATGCCGGCGAGCACGCCCATGGCGCCGAGGACAGCGAGACCCGTCTCGGTCGCGCCTACCGGTCAATTGCGGGCTGGGTGGTGAAAAGCCGGGCGCGCGCCTGGACCTTCCTGATCGGCGCGGGCGTGATGACGCTGGTCATCATGATGATGATCCCGGCGGGTCTGGTGACGGTGAAACTGCTGCCGTTCGACAACAAGTCCGAATTCCAGGTGATCGTGGACCTGCCTGAAGGGTCCAGCCTCGAGGACACCGAACGCGTCCTGTTTGAAGCCGCCGACGTGCTGTCTGGCGTCGAAGAGGTGATGTCGATCCAGGCCTATGCCGGAACGTCAGCGCCGTTCAACTTCAACGGCCTGGTGCGCCATTACTTCTTCCGCACCAATCCCGAGCAGGGCGATCTGCAGGTCAATCTGGCCTCGCGTCACCATCGCAAGCGCCAGAGCCATGACATCGCGCTGGAAGCGCGTGAGCTTCTGAGCGCCATCCCCATGCCCGAAGGCACGGTGATCAAGGTGGCCGAAACCCCGCCCGGACCGCCGGTTCTGGCGACGCTGCTGGCGGAGATCTATGGCCCCGATGGCGAGACCCGCCGGGCCGTGGCCTCGGAGGTCCGCCGCATCTTTGAAGAGGTCGACTATATCGTTGATGTGGATGACAGCTTCGGCGAGCCGCGCCCGCGTCTTCAGATCGTGATCGATCAGGACAATCTCGAATTCTATGGCGTGGAGCAGGGCGATGTGTTCGACACGCTGCGCATCCTGCTCGATGGCCGCGCGGTGGGTTACGCCCAGCAGGGCGATGGCCGCAATCCGCTCGAGATCACGATAGACCTGCCGCGGTCCGGCCGGGTCTGGACCGAGCGCCTGCTCTCGACGCCGGTGCCCGCGAATCTCCTGCCCGGCGACCGCACGGTGGTGGAGCTTGGCGATGTGGTGAGCGTGCGCGAGGTTGCGGGTTCGCCCGTGATCTACCGCCGCGATGGCCGCTTTGCGGACATGGTGATGGCGGAGCTCGCAGGCCGCTATGAAGCGCCGATCTACGGCATGGGCGCAGTGGCCGAGCGGATCGAGAGCGACAGCTGGCCCGCGGATCTGCCGCGACCGGAAATTCGCCTCTTCGGCCAGCCGATCAGCGATGATGCGCCGACCCTCCTCTGGGATGGCGAATGGGAGATCACCTATGTGACCTTTCGCGATATGGGCGCGGCCTTCATGGTGGCGCTCGCGGGAATCTACGTGCTGGTGGTGGCCCAGTTCGGCTCCTTCCGGGCGCCCTTGGTGATCCTGACCCCTGTGCCGCTGACGCTGATCGGCATCCTGATCGGGCACGCCCTGTTCGGCGCGCCGTTCTCGGCGACGTCGATGATCGGCTTCATCGCGCTGGCGGGGATCATCGTCAGGAACTCGATCCTGCTGGTGGATTTCATCCGCCATGAGGCGCGGGCCGACGAGACCCTGCGCGAGACCGTGCTGCGGGCCGGGGCGATTCGCTTCAAGCCGATCCTTCTGACCGCGCTGGCGGCCATGCTGGGCGCGTCTGTGATCCTGTTTGACCCGATCTTCCAGGGCCTCGCGATCTCGCTGCTGTTCGGCCTGTTGTCTTCGACCCTCCTGACCCTGCTGGTGATCCCGGCGGTGTATGTGGTCTTCAAGGACCCGGACACGCCCTATCGGGGTGATGTGAAAAAATCGCAGGCCTGACCCGAAAAAGGGGAACTCAACGAAACTTGATCCGTTCTGGTTGCCGGGTGGACGCCTTAAGCATAGGTTAACCTTAACAGAGGGTGGACGCTTGGGGTGAGGCGGGACAGGCGCACATGCATGAACAGGATCGATATTCCTACGGGTTAGGCTGGATCTGGGCTCTTGCGGGCCTGATCGTGATCATCTTGCTGATTTTTGGCGGATGGCGCATGGCCGGCATCATGTGGGGCGAGGATCATGACGATCCGATCTACCTCGCTTGCACCGACACCTATGGCGACAAGAACTGCCAGTGCTTCGCCGGCATTCTGAGCGTTCAGCTCTCCCAGCGGGCCTATCAGTCCTATGTGCGAGATCTGGAGCGCGACGCCTATCGCCGCCGCTATTTCGACGGGCGGCTGGCGCAGAACACCTTCACCGGGCGCGATGCGCGGGTATGCGTGGATGCGTCCGACATTTGCGGCGTGCCGGTGTGCGAGCCGCCGCGCTATGACTATTACCAGGACAGCTATGGCGCGGATGACGCCTATGGCCCGCAAAGCCAGGAACGGCCTTATGGCTCCAGTCCGGGCGCATGGGGCGAGGATTCATGAACCGCTTCTCCATCCTTCTCACTCTGGCGCTGGGGCTGATGCTGGCGGGCGCCACGGCGGCCTTCCTGGCGTCGGACAGTGATGCGCGTCAGTCCATTTTCGATTTCCAGCCCGAGCCTGACCCGGCGGATGAGCGCGACAGCCTGTCCTCGCGCGATGAGGACTGGGAGCCGCGCACCCTGGCCGAAGCCTCGCGTCAGCAAGGGCGCTGGACGCCGCGGGGCGGTCAGCGCGGCTATGCGTCTCCCGGCTATCAGCGCCCGGGCTATCAGGGCCCGAACAGCTGGCTCAATCCGAACCGGAGCTGGTTCCCGCGCAACCGCGATTCCTTCCCGGCCGAACCCTGGCCCTTCCATGTGGAAACCGTGGACCCCGATACCGGCGGCACGAACGCCACGCTGGTGTGCGTCGAGGGCGCGGCGGAGTGCGTGCCCCGGCCCATCGCCGCGCGGGTCTACAGCGAGGCCGCGCGCTACTGGCTGCTGCGCGGGGACGCCGAGCTGACCACGCTGGAGCTCGATTGCGGCGAGACCTATTCCTCGATCATCGATTTCGGGTGCGAGCGCGCCGGCGGACGCCCGTTGATGCCGGAATCGCGCGAGGCGGCGATGCGCTACTGGAACCGCTCGGTGGCCTGGGGCCGTCCGTTCGGGGCGCAATCCTCGATCCTCGCCCAGCGTCGCCTGCAGGCCCATCTGGTGGACTGCCCCGTCACCCAGGACAGCCTGGCGCGCATTGCCCGCGACCCGGACCGGGTCATGGCGGATGTCATCGGGCTCAATCTGCGTCAGGCCGCGCTGTCCGCGCTGGGCTATTACAATGGCTCGATTGACGGAACCTATGGCGCGGAGACGCGCCGCGCCGTGCGCGCCTTCCAGCGTGAGCTCGGCTATGACGAGACCGCTTCGCTGACCCCGCGCCAGACCGCCCAGCTGATGTGTCACGCGGCCCAGACGGCCCGTGATCCCAGCGTCCAGAACGTTCTGGGGATCATGCATGCGGTGGGTCTGGGCGTGGTGCAGAACACCGATCTGGCGCTGGAATGGCTGGAAATGGCTGCGGTGCGGGGTGATCCCGACGCCAATTTCAATCTCGCCGTGATCTATGGCACGGGCGCGGTCTTCGGCTCTTACCGCCTGTGCGCCATCGTGGAGAATCCCGAACGCGCCGACGCCTATCTGCGTGACGCCGCCGATCTGGGACACGATCTGGCGCGCCGGTTCCGCACGACGCCCGAGCTGGCGCGGGCGCCGAGCGCCCAGGCCCGCTGGGCGCGGATCCGGCAGGAGATCGAGGAAGAAGCCAGTGAGACGCCCGGTCGTGGGGAACGGGCGATGGAAATCCTGCGCAACGCCATGCGCGCCCGCGTCCCCCCGGCCGACGCCGGGTGTCTGGACGCCAATGCGAGCCGGTGACGGCAAGATCGAGAGGACAGGACCGATGCGCAAATTGACCCTTCTCAGCGTGCTGATCAGCGCCGCCGCGCTCGCAGGCTGCAAGACCGACCCGACCTATGTCCATCCGGTCGATCCCTATTATCCGCCCAGCACGGCCCCGGTGGAGGCGACGGCGGACGCGCTCGCCATCGACACGGCGCTGCAGGTTTGCGAGGTGGATTCCCTGCGCGCCCAGCGGGATGAACGCATCGAGGCCGCGCGCGCGCTCCTGATCACGGGCTATGCGTCCGGCGGCGACGTCAACGAGCGCTATGAAGAGACCGAGGGCACGCTGCGCGTGGATCAGCCGCCTTCAGGGCCGCAAACCGAGCGGACCGAGATGCTGCGCGCCTTCGAGCTTGATCTCGACGCCGCCTACCGCTTCGCCGAGGGGTCCTGCCGGGCCTATGCCGCCTGCATGCACCAGCGCGATTACCAGGAAGGCGCCTGCATCGGCACGCTTCATTCCTGGGAACGCGCGCAGGACCGCTTCACCGACGTCTCGCTGTCGCTGGCCGAAATCCGCGCCGAGATCGCCACGCCGAGCCGCCATCACCGCGGTTACGGGCATGGCTATGACCGGGACCGCTATGATCGCCGGTATCACCGGTCGCGCCGGGATCGCGATTGCGAGGGCGTGATTGCGGATCTGTTCACCACAGACGCGTGCGATCGCCGACACTAGGACCTGAACGGGCGCTCTCGGGCGCCCGTTTCGCTATCGGGTCTGATAGGGCTCCACCGAGCGCACCACCATGGAATAGGCGGTTGCGGCGAGATCGGTGTCCACCCGTTCGATCTCCATCCGGCCTTCCACCCAGACCGGCTCCCACAGACTGTCAAAGCGGATCAGCTCCGGCGAGCGCAGATAGACGATCTGGTTCGGCGGCGGCGGCGGCGTGTGCACGCAGGCCCCGTGATAGGGCAGGAGCAGGAATTCCCGCGCCGAACTGTTTTCCGAGAAATCGAGCGGCAGGATATAGCCGGGCATGCGCACAACGAGGCCATCGAGATCCTCGACCACATTGAACGTGCCGATCTGGCCCTCGACCTCGCTTTGCTGGCCCATCATGCTCATCAGGGACGGGTCGGCGCGGCCTTCGCTGAGCGCCTGCAGGGCTTCAAGGTCCTGTTCCGGCAACAGATCGCTCCAGGCCAGAACTTCCGCTTCGGCGTCGGGATCCACGGCGACCAGGCTTGTATCCGTGTCTTGCGGGGCGGGCGTGGTCTCGCCACAGGCGGTGATCGCAAAGCAGGCAAGCACACTCAGACCAATCCGTCGCAAGATCACGATTAACACTCCCGTAAAGGATTGCAGCCTTCTCTGTAGAGGGAGAGAGAAGTGCACGCAGTTTTAAGAACTTTCTGTCACAAACCTTCTGAAGAGCCGCGAAAAGCGGTCCCGGAGGTGGTGTAATGGGTCGTATAAACCCATCAGAACAAAATCAGAAACACGACATCAAGGCGCGTATGCGGCAAGCGCAGTATGAGCTGGTGTCAAAAAGCGCGCTGCGCGCCGTTCCGCTGAATATCGTGAACGCGCTGCTGCTGACCGCAATCATCCATCCCTATGTCGGCACGGTGTCCCTCTGGATCTGGGCGGGACTGCTGTGTGTCGGGCCTTTCTTGCGGTTCGGGGCGATGTTGAGAGCGCGTCGCGCGGATCGTGCGCCCAATGATGCGGAGATGTATCTGTACATTGCGCTGTCGGCCGTGGTTGGCCTGGCCTGGGGCGCGACCCCGCATCTTCTGTCTTCCAACACGCCGACGCTCGTATCGCAGATCGTCGGTCTGGTGATTGCGGGCATGGCGGCCGGCGCTGTGCTGACCTCCGCGGGCGAACGGCGCGTGATCCTGGCTTACGCCGCCCCCTCGCTGACGCTTTGGGCGGTCGCCCTGCTGCGCATTGATCTGTCCACGGGCGCCATCGGGGCCGTGATGCTGGCCGGCTTCCTGCTGGGCATCACCATGCTGGCCAAGACCTACGCCAATACCCTGCTGGATTCCGTGGCGGCCAATATCGCGCTGGAAGAGGCGAACAAGAAAACGCTCGAACAGGCGGCGGCGCTCGCACGGCTGGCCGAGCACAATGACCAGGCCGCCCGCAAGGCCGAGGAAACGGCGCGGTCGAGCGCTGTGCTTCTGGCCAATATGAGCCATGAGTTGCGCTCGCCGCTCAATGGCGTGCTCGGCATGGGCCAGCTTCTGGACAAGACCCGTTTGTCAGACGAGCAATCGCTGATGGTCTCGCGTTTGCTGGAAAGCGGTGAAAAGCTTGAGGGCCTGATCAATACGGTTCTGGAAGTCTCCCGTATTGACGCGGGGCGGATGGAGCTGATCCTCGAAGACATCACCGCGTGTGATTTCGCGGACCGTCTGCGTCGCGAACACGCCCCGCATGCGGCCGCCAAGAATATCAGTTTTGATGTCGAGTTTGACGGCGACGGGGCGCGCGCACTGCGCGCCGATGGCGGTCGTCTGATGCATATGTGCCGGATCCTGGCGCACAATGCGATCCACTTCACCGATGAGGGCGGGGTCACGGTCAATCTGACCATGCGTGAGGATCAGCCCGGCCTGTCCGCCTTGCGGATCTCGGTGATCGATACCGGGTCCGGCGTGCCCGAGAGCTCGCGCGAGCAATTGTTCAACGCCATGGGCAAGGACGCCATTGATGACAACATCAAGCAGGCGGGAACGGGCCTCGGTCTGCATCTGGTCCGCAAGCTGGCGGAAATGATGCATGGCGAAGTCGGCTATGCGCCTGCGGAGGAAGGGTCCGGCTCGGTATTCTGGTTCGAGGTGAAGCTGCGTCACTCCATCAAGGCGGACCGCTTCGCCGATGGTGAGCAGATGTCGGTCTCGAGTCGCCGCCTGCGCATACTGGTCGGCGAAAGCGATCCGGCCCTGCGCTCGGTGCTGCTGGGCTATCTCAAATCCTTCAACTGCGTGGTCACCTGCTCTGGCAGTTCGGTCGAACTGGTGGATGCGCTGGGCGCCTCGGCCTATGACGCGGTGATCCTGGGGCACCAGCTTGAAGACTCCGAGGCCGAGGACGCCTCCGCCGATGTGCGGGCGCTGCCGTCCACGGCCGCGATGACCCCGATCCTGCGCCTTGTGCCGGAGCTGGATGCGCCCTTGCGAGTGAACGCCATGGAGACGCAGGTGCGCTCGCCGGTCAGTGCGGATGTCCTGATGGACGGGCTGAAACAGGCGCTCGCCAATGATCCGATCGCCAATGCCCAGCTCTATCGCATCGCCTGACCGCAGATCTCACGCGACATAAAAAAGCCGGCGGTGACGCCGGCTTTTTTCATGGGGAAGGGCGGCGGCTCAGGCTGCGCCATGCATCCGGTCGGGGGCGGACATCCGCCAGTCCGGGGTCAGCAGGCGATCCATCTCGGCAAAGAAGGCTTCGCGCTGGATCGGTTTTGAGGCGTAGCCGTCCATGCCGGCGCGCAGGCATTGCGCCTGCTCCTCGCGCAAGGCGTTGGCGGTCAGCGCCAGAATGGGCGTCGCGCGCACCGGGCTTCTCATCTGGCGGATGCGTCGGGTGACCTCAAGGCCGTCCAGGCCCGGCATCCGCACATCCATCAGGATCAGGTCGAACCCGTCTGTCTGCAACAGCTCCAGCGCCTGCTCGCCGGTTTCGCAGATGGTGCAGCCCCATCCGCGCAGGTTCAGGAAGCCTTCGATCACTGCCCGGTTCATGGCGTTGTCCTCCACCAGAAGGATGCGGGGCGCCGGGGCGTGCGCCGTCGCGCCGCCGGCATCGTCAAGCCGGGCCGGGCTTGGGCTGTCCGTATCGGCCAGGCCCAGCGCCAGCTCGAACCAGAAGTGCGCGCCGGGCTCGTGGCTGGGGTCATGGGCGATCGTGCCGCCCATGAGATCAACGAGCTGTTTGCAGATGGCCAGCCCCAGGCCAGTCCCGCTGGCGGTCTGTCGCGCCTCGGGTTCGGCCTGCATGAAGGAGGTGAACAGCGCATCGTGCGCGATCGGCGGCACGCCGCATCCGGTGTCGGTCACCTCTCCGCGCAGGATGACGCGCGTGGGGGTGAGCGGGGTCAGCGCCAGGCGCACATTCACGGCGCCCTCATCGGTGAACTTGATGGCGTTGCCGATCAGGTTGAACAGGATCTGCTTGAGCCGGACTGGGTCGCCCAGCAGCGGCTTGGCCGTATCGCCCTCGGTGCGGACCTCGAAGTTCAGCCCCTTGGCCTGTGCGCGTCCGCGCCAGAGCTGGGACGCCGCCTGGGCGAGATCGTTCAGGGTGAAGTCGACCGAACGCAGCTTCATCTTGCCGGCCTCGATCTTGGACAGGTCCAGCACGTCATTGAGCAGGTCGAGCATGACCTCGCCGCCCTGCTGAATGCTCTGGGTCAGCCTGCGCTGCTCCTCATCCAGGGCGGTCTCCTGAAGCAGCTGGGCCAGGCCCATCATGCCGCTCAGCGGGGTGCGGATTTCATGGCTCATCGTCGCCACGAACTCGGTCTTGATCTTGTTCGCGGACAGGGCTTCAAGCCGCGCCTGCCCCAGCTGCTCGGCGAGGGCGACCAGCTTGCGATTGCGCTCCTCGCTCTCAGACTGGATCATCCGCATCAGGCCGACGCCCGTGCCCACCCCGGCATAACGGCCGTTCTCGGTGATGATGAAGCCGTCAAACAGGGCCGAGATGCGGTCGGTGACGATGTGGCGGCTGAGCTGGGAGAGCAGATGGTTGCTGTCGACCACCAGCGGGTCCTTGTCCATCACATAGGTGACAGGGCGTTTGGCGAAGAGCGCCCGGCCATGAGTGTCCGCCATGCGCAGGAAGAAGGCGTTGCGCGCCACAAGGCCGATCGGCTTGCCCGCTTCAACCACGGCGCAGACCAGAAGATCGCTGTCTTCGGAGAACAGGTCATAGACCTCCGATCCGGTAATGACGGGGTCCAGAACAGGCGCATTCTGCAAAAGGGTGCGAACCGTGCGGCTCATGGGCTCGGGCTCCTGGGGCAGGCGGTGAAATCGCGCCTACCCAACACGCCCGGCCCTTGCCGCGCCCTTAATTGAAGGCGTGTTTCACGGAAGGTTCATCGAAAAGTCGCGTTATTAAACCTGGGGTTACGCTGTCTGTTCGCGCACCCAGTCGGTAAAGCCCGATGCGCTCAGCGGGGCGGTGCTCTCAAGCGCCAGAATGCAGGGTTCATCATAGGGATGAAGCGCGAGCAGGGCGTCGCGCGTCCGCTCCGCCGCCCCCGCCGAGGTCTTGAACAGGGCGATGATCTCACGCTCGCTCTGCACCTCGCCCTCCCAGCGATAGATCGACCGGCTCTCTCCCAGAATGTTGGCGCAGGCGATCAGACGGTCCTCCAGCAGACGGCCCGCGGCGCGCTCCACGCTCTCCCGGTCAGGCCAGGTGGTGTAAAGGACGATGACGCCCTTGGCGGCTTCAGTCATGGTCGAGCTCCTTGCAGGCGCGGCTCTTAAGCAAGATATACTGGCTACATGGATACACGCGCTTCATCAAACGCAGCCCTGGTGCTGTTCTCCGGCGGCCAGGATTCCGCCACCTGCCTCGCCTGGGCGTTGTCGCGCTTTGAGCGGGTGGAAACGATCGGGTTTGACTATGGCCAGCGCCATGAGGTGGAGCTGAAAGCCCGCCAGCGGGTTCGCGATGAGATGCTCAAGGCGTTTCCGGCCTGGGCGGAACGGCTGGGCGAGGATCGTCTGGTGGATCTGTCGGGCTATGGCGCGCTGGCGGAAAGCGCGCTGACGGCGGACATGGAAATCGTCATGACCGAACAGGGCCTGCCCTCCACTTTCGTGCCGGGGCGCAATCTCGTTTTTCTCACGGTCGCCGCCGCGCTTGCCTATCGTCGGGGCATCGACGTGTTGGTGGGGGGGATGTGCCAGACCGATTATTCAGGCTATCCCGACTGCCGCGAGGACACGATCCAGACCCAGGCGAGAGCGCTGGGGCTGGGGCTCGACCGCCCGACCGTCATCGAGACGCCGCTGATGCATCTGGACAAGGCCCAGACCTGGTTGCTCGCGCATGAGCTGGGCGGAGAGGCGCTCGTCGATCTGATCGTCGAGCACAGCCATACCTGCTATCGCGGCGAGCGCGGCCAGCGCCATGACTGGGGCTATGGCTGTGATGACTGCCCGGCCTGCGATTTGCGCAAGGCCGGCTGGAACAAGTGGCGCGAGGGCGCGGCGGGCTGATGACCTATTCCGTCAAGGAAATGTTCCTCACCGTGCAGGGCGAGGGCGGCCAGACGGGCCGTCCGGCGGTGTTTCTGCGCTTTGCGGGCTGCAATCTGTGGAGCGGGCTCGAGCGCGATCGCGCCAGCGCCATCTGCCAGTTCTGCGATACCGATTTTGTCGGCGTGGACGGGGTGAATGGCGGCAAGTTCAAGACGGCCGAAGCGCTGGCCGACAAAGTCGCGAGCCTGTGGCCCGGCGGGGGCGAGCCCTATGTGGTCTGCACCGGCGGCGAACCGCTCTTGCAGCTCGACGCGCCCCTGATTGACGCCCTGCATGAGGCGGGGTTCAGAATTGCGGTCGAGACCAATGGTACGATCAAGGCGCCGGAGGGCATCGACTGGGTCTGCGTCAGCCCCAAATCCACCGCGCCCTTGAAGCAGACCTCCGGCGATGAGCTGAAACTCGTCTACCCTCAGCCCGAGGCGATGCCTGAACTTTTCTCAGGGCTGGATTTCAAGCAGTTCCGGCTGCAGCCCATGGACGGGCCGGACCAGATGAAAAATGCTCAGGCCGCATTCGAGTATTGTCTGCAACATCCTCAATGGATGCTCAGCCTGCAGACCCACAAATGGATCAATGTGCCCTAGGCGGGCGTGTCGTCGCAGAGCTCGGTGACGAACTT
Source organism: Oceanicaulis sp. HTCC2633 (assembly GCF_000152745.1). Taxonomy (GTDB): domain Bacteria; phylum Pseudomonadota; class Alphaproteobacteria; order Caulobacterales; family Maricaulaceae; genus Oceanicaulis. The sequence continues at coordinate 1,335,276 of NZ_CH672428.1, read as the reverse complement.
GTCCTCGACCACGCTCTTGCCCGGCGTCACCACGCCCACGGCGCCGCCCACCACCTTGCCGGCGGCGCCCACCACGGCGCCGGTTGCGCCGACCGCGAGATCGGCGGTCTGCACCACGATGCAGCCGGGCGTCATCATCACGGCGGCGAGGGCGATCATCACAAGGGCGGGTCGGGTCATGGCGCGCTCCACAGAAAAACCCGGCGGAGCAGGGGGCTCCGCCGGGTCTTCTGTCTAGCGACTGGCGCTTAAGGCCGGGTGAAGAGGCGCCTAGAGCGAATCCACCATCACGACTTCGGCGTCCTCGATCGCGGTGATCTCGATCACGGGTTCATCGACGATCGCGGCCCCGTCGCGCGGTCCCACCGTTTCCTCATTGACCGTCACCGCGCCCTTGGCGAGGGCCAGATAGGCGTGACGCCCCTCTTCAAGGGCATAGCGGACGGACTGGCCGGCTTTCAGCGTCCCGCCCAGAACCCGCGCATCGGCGCGGATGGGCAGGGCGTCTTCATAGCCCTTGCGGCCCGAGGCCAGCACCACCAGCTCGCCCGCCTTGTCACCCTTGGGGAAGGTGCGACTGTCCCAATAGGGCTCGCCGCCGCGTTCATCGGGCATGATCCAGATCTGGAAGATGCGGGTCAGCTCGCTTTCACGATTGTATTCGGCGTGACGGATGCCCTTGCCCGCACTCATCACCTGCACATCGCCCGCCACCGTGCGGCCCTTGTTGCCCAGGCTGTCTTCATGGGTGATGGCGCCGTCACGCACATAGGTGATGATCTCCATCTCCGCATGGGGGTGCGGGGGGAAGCCGGTGCGAGGCTGGATCTCGTCGTCGTTCCAGACCCGAAGCGCGCCCCAGCCCATCCGTTTGGGATCGTGATAGGAGCCGAAGCTGAAATGGTGTTTCGCGTTCAGCCAGTCGATCTGGAAGGCGCCCAGATCTTCGAAATACCGTACATCAATCATGACGAACCCTCCTTAGCTCGTGTGTTGGACACACAGATAGAGACGGGAGGCGGCGGCATTAACCGGCGGGTTGGACGGTGAGTTTTGCCGATCCGGAAAGGATCATTCCGCCGGCGCGGGAACAGGCGCTGTCCCGGGCTTGAGCGTGAAGCGCGGCAGCAGCCAGTGCACCAGCGGGCCAATGGCGACGGCATAGAGCACGGTGCCGAGGCCCACCGTGCCGCCCAGGGCAAAGCCGCTCGCCAGCACCACAAGCTCGATCCCCAGGCGCACCCGGCCCACCGGCCAGCCCGTGCGCCCGCACACCCCGGTCATCAGGCCGTCGCGCGGGCCCGGACCCAGGCCCGCGCCGATATAACTGGCGGTGGCGACGCCATTCAGGCCAATGGCGCAGACCAGGAGGAGGGCGCGCATTGCGTAGCCGGTCAGCTCGGGCATGACGAACAGGGTCAGGTCCGCCACTGTCCCGATCAGCAGCACGTTCATCACCGTGCCGATCCCCGGCTTCTGCCGGATCGGCCACCAGGCCAGCAGCACCAGAAGGCCGACCAGATTGACGGTCATGCCGAAGCTCAGACCGATGCGGTCCGACAGGCCCTCATGGAACACATCCCAGGGATCAAGACCCAGATTGGCGCGAACCATCAGGGCCAGCGAGACGCCATAGGCCGCGAGGCCCAGGTGCAACTGGATCAGACGTTTTATCAACATGGCACGCATCAATCCCGAGCTTGGCCTTAAAAAATAGGGCCAAGCTAGCGACCTTGGCGCTATGATGCCGGAGCCGCCTGATTGAGGATGACGCCATGTCAGATCGCTCGCTTTCCCTGCTCAGCCTGCGCCGCCTGATGCAGGGCTGGCGCGACAGCGCCACCGCGCCCGCCTATCGCCAGATCGCGAACCGCTTGCGTTTCGCCATTCTGGACGGGCGTGTCGGGCTGGGGGTGAAGCTGCCCGGCGAGCGACGTCTGGCCGACGAGCTCGAGGTGGCGCGGATCACGGTGTCCCAAGCCTATGATCTGTTGCGCGCCGAGGGCTTTCTGGAAAGCGGGCAGGGGCGCGGTTCGGTGACCGTGCTGCCCGACGGCGCCGAGGCGCTGCAGGAGGGCGCGAGCGCTGATCCGGGCCTGGTGGACCTGGCGGCCGCAACGACCCGCGCCCATCCCGATCTCGCGCCGGCCTATCGCAAGGCGATGGCGCATCTGCCGGCGCTCCTGCCGCATTCAGGCTATGAGATGCGCGGCGAGATCGGGCTGCGCCGGGTGCTGGCGGATCGCTATGCTGAAGATGGCGTGGCGCTGGCGCCGGATCAGATCCTGATCTCCCAGGGCGCCCAGCACGGGCTGGTGCTGCTGATCCGCGCCTTCCTCAAACCCGGCGATCCGGTGGCGGTTGACCTGCCGAGTTATCCTAATGCCCTTGAGGCTTTCCATCGGGCAGGCGTTCAGATGCGCGGCTATCCGGTGACGGATAACGGCTGGTCGGTGGCCGAGCTCGAGCGCGACCTGGCGCAGGGGCGCTACAAGATGGCCTACCTGATTGCGGATCATCACAATCCCACAGGCCAGGTGATGGATGCGGACGCGCGCTTTCGTCTTGCGCGGGCCGCCAAGCGCGGCGGCGCGTTGCTGGTGTTAGACGAGTGCGTGCGCGAGCTCTGGCGCGATGCGCCGCCGCCCGTGATCGATCCGCCCCATTATCGCGCGCCTGTGGTGCGGCTGGGGTCGGCCAGCAAGGTGTTCTGGGGAGGCTTGCGTACGGGCTGGATCGCGGCGGACCGACGCATCATCGATCAGGTCCACGCCGCCCGCTCATCGATTGATCTGGGTGGTCCGCCGCTTGAGCAGATCACCACGCGCATCCTCTATGAGGACTTCCCCGATGCGGTGGACCGTCAGCGCGCGCAATTGCGTGACGAGCACGCCTTTCTGAGCGGCGAAATCGCGCGGCGTTTCCCCGACTGGACCAGCCTGAAGGTCGAGGGCGGCCTGTCGCTCTGGCTGCGCCTGCCCAGGCCGGTCAGCCCCGAGCTGTCGGCGGCGGCCCGCGAGTGGGGGCTGAAGCTGGAGCCGGGGCCGCGCTTCTTCCTCCAGCAGGGCGGGGCGCACAATCTGCGCCTCCCCTTCAGCCGCGACCGGGATTTCATGGTCCGGGCGCTCGACCTGTTGGAGCCCGCCTGGAGGCAAGTCTGCGCGACGCCCGGTCTGGCGAAAGAGGTTCGGGTTGAAGCGCCAGTTTTCTAGGCTGCAGGCTTTACGGGTTTGCGGGCGGCGAAGAGGAAGACCCCACCCACATCATTGGTCAGAAGGCCAAAATAGCCTGACATGACAAAGCGCATGCCGGCGTCTTCAAAGCCCGCCCTTTCAAGGTCCTGTACGAAGTCCCAACCGGGGATGGCGAAGACCAGGCTGCCCTCGTCCGGACGTGTCGGATTGCCGTGATATTCCGGCGGCGCCAGATGCTCCAGGCCGTCCGGGCCCAGGCGCGCCTTGATGGTCCGCTCCGTCCCTCGCATGTTGAACGGCACAGTGCCGACGAACAGACCGCCGGGTTTGAGGATGCGGGCGGCTTCCGAAATGGCCCTGTCCATGTCCGGCACATGTTCGAGCACTTCGCAGCTGACATAGATGTCGAAGCTGTCATCGCTGAAACTCAGCGCCTGCACGTCCTGATGCATCACGCGTGGGTGCGCCCGGCGGTCCGAAGCCAGCGGCAGGTATTCAGAGCCCGTGAAGCGCGGAAAGATCGAACGCAAGCGCTGGGCGAATGGCGACAGGCGTTCCGAGGCGAAGACCCGCAGCGACTTTTCCCGCCCGCAGGCGTAAGTGCGCAGTACATGCAGGATGGCCCGCGTGCGTGACGTGCAGGAATGGGCGATCAGGCTTTCACGCAGACGGGCGCTGTCGAGTTCAATCCTGTCAGGCGTGACCAGGCCCAGATAAGGGTCATGCAGGCCTTCAATGGCGATGCGGTCCAGCGCCTGGGCGCGCTGAGATTCTATTCCCGGCCGCATGGTCCTGAAGAAGACGGACCACTCGTCCAGCGTTCTGAAGCCAAGCTCGAGGAGATCCATGATCGGGTCCGGTGCGCACGCCTCAGCACCCTGCGGAGGCGTGGATATCACGACTGTCTAGAACGGTTCGGGTCTGGCGACGATATGGAATCTGCCAGGCGCCGTCACGCGCCTTCCCTGCGCCAGGCGAGCGCCAGCAAGCCGAGCGCCAGAAGGGCGATGAGAAGGCCGGGCGCCAGCGGCACGGACTGGGCGTCCGTGACCAGATAGGCGTTGTTGCGTTTCAGTCCCGCCCAGTTCATCCCGGCCTGTCGGGCGCGGGCATTGGTCCGCCTGAATTCAGGCAAGTCGATCTCCTCGCCCAGCGTGAAGATCCCGCCCTCGCTTGAATCGACGAGCGCGGCGAAGCCTTCCGGATCGGGCCGCAGATCGCGATATTCCAGAGGATTGAGCGGGCCCGAGGCCGTCACCGTGGTCAGGTCGCCTGAGCGCAGGCGCACCAGCCCCTGTTCGCGTGCGGTCATGCGCTCGGTGTAGACGCCCAGCCCGGTCTCATCCATCTCCACGGATTCCTGAACGCCGGACGGCCATTCGATCTCCAGCTCGGGCACCTCGTCTGCAAGCGTATTGCGGGTGACTTCGAGCTCGCCATCAACGACGCGTGCGCTCAGGCGTTCTTCGTCCAGCTCCGGCTCGCCCATCAGCCAGTGCGCGACGCGACGGAACAGTTCGTCATGCGGACCGCCGCCCTCATATCCGCGCGCCCACAGCCAGGCCTGATCGGACAGCAGGATCGCCGCCCGCCCCTGACCTTCATGGGACAGGGTCAGCAGGGGGTCGCCATTGGGGGCTTCCAGAACGGTCTCGCCCGACAGCGGCCGTGCGCCGATGCGCCGGAACCACGGACCCCATTCGCCTTCACCTGATAGCATGGGACGGGTGACAGGGTGGCGCTGGCCGATTTCGCTGATCTGCGGCGTGAAGCGCTCTTCGCTGATCTGGCCGGTCGGGGCGGCGGGCAGCACGCTGGCGAGCGGCGAGCGCGAAACGCTTTCGCCGCCGGCGAAGGGCGGCCCTGTGGTGACCAACAGCGCGCCGCCATTTTCGACATAATTGGCGATATTGTCGAAATAGAGCGGGCGCAAAATGCCGCGGCGGCGATAGCGGTCGAAGATGACGAGGTCGAATTCCTCAAGGCTCAGCTGAAATAGCTCGAAGACCGGAAAGGCGATCAGGGCGAGCTCGTTGGCGGGCACGCTGTCATCCTTGTCCAGCGGGCGCAGAATGGTGAAGTGCACCAGATCGACGCTGGGGTCGGATTTGAGAAGATTGCGCCAGGCCCGCGCGCCGTTATGGGGTTCGCCGGTGACGAGCAGCACTCGCAAGCGATCGCGCACGCCGGTGACGTTCACCGCGGCGCGATTGTTGATCAGCGACAGCTCGCCCTGGCCAGGCTCCACCTCGATCTCGACAACATTCGGGCCCCGATTGGCGATTTCGGCCTGAACGGTCACGTCCTGACCGATCTGCACGCGGGCCTGGATCGGATCGCCGCCATCCACATAGAGATTGACCATGGCGGTCCCGGTGGCCGCGCCCTCATCCTCGACCCGCAAGGTGAAGCTGACCGGATCGCCCACAAGGCCGTAGCGCGGGGCCTGGGAGACGATCAGGCGGCGGTCGCGCGCATTCGGATTGCCTGTCAGGACATGATGGACCGGGGCTTCAAGCCCCAGATCGTCGGCGGCTGGCGGCGCGTCATGGATCTGGCCGTCAGAGGCGATGATGACCCCCGCCAGACGATTGCGCGGGGCTTGCGACAGGCCTTGCTGCAGGGCGCGGTTCAGACGCGTGCCGTCCTCGGACGCGCCGCCGCTGACCTCCACGAGATCCAGCAGCGGATCGCTTTCGGCGAGCGCGCGCAAAGCCTGCGCCGTCTGCTCGGCGGCGGCGCTGCGATTGCCGATCTGCATGGAGGCGCTGTCATCGGTGATCAGCACCATCACATCACTCAGGGGCTCGCGGGTTTCCTGCACCAGAGCCGGGTTCAGCAGCGCGCCCGTCAGGACCAGCCCGGCCAGCGCCCGCCAGAGCCAGCCTTTCAGGCCGCGCACCAGCGCAAGGATCGCCACAGCCAGCGCCAGCGCGCCCAGCCCATAGGCGAGCGCGGGCGGAACGAGCGGGGAGAGGGAGAGCGTAACGGCGTCCATCAATCCTGCCCCAATCGCTGCAGAATGGCGGGCACATGCACCTGATCGGCCTTGTAGTTTCCGGTCAGGGAATACATGGCGAGATTGACCCCGAAGCGGATGGCCAGCTCACGCTGGCGCGGCCCGCCCTCCACCGGGGCGAGGGGGCGTCCCTGCTCGTCAATCGCCCAGGCGGCGGCCCAGTCCGCGGAGCCGATCACCACCGAGGATGCGCCATCCCGCCCCGAGCTTTCAGGGTTGGCCTCGACCCAGATCGGGGTGTCGGGATAGCGACCCGGGAACGCGCTCAGAAGATAGAAGGTCCGGCCCAGGACATGATCGTCGGGCATCTGCTGGAGCGGCGGCACCTCGACCGAATCGAGCACCCGCACCAGCCCCGGATGCGGCGCCAGTCCCCGGCCCGAGGCGCGACCGTCGCGGGTGTCGAAGACGATCAGCCCGCCTGCATTCATATAGGCGGTGACGCGGGCCGCGGCGTCGGGAGAGAGCGCGGGGGCGTCTTCGGTCAGCGGCCAGTAGATCATGGGATAAAACAGGATTTCGTCCGTCTCTATATCCACGCCAACGGGCGCGCTGGGCTCGACCGCACTGCGGCGCGTGCTTTCACGGGACAGGCCCGCAAGGCCGGCGCGACTGATATCGTCAATGCGCGCATCGCCCGTGAGCACATAGGCGAGGCGCACTTCCAGCGCCTGTTGTTCAATATCCTGAACGCTCTGCGCCTGCGCATCGGGCGGCAGGGCGCCCAGGCCCAGAACGACTGCAAGCGCCAGCGCGCCAAAATTGCGCGTGGCGAAGGGCAGGCGGCCGGACAGGAACAGGGTGATGAGCCCATCCACGCACAGAAGAATCAGGGCGAGACTCAGCAAGGGGCCCGCAAGCCGGGTCTCGATGCCGCCCGCGCCGGTGCGATAGGTGGCGCCAGGCAGGTCGCGCGCGATCAGCGCCATCTGGTCGCCGGGCTGCATGACATTGAGGGCCGCGCTCGCCGCCCCCAGCGTCCAGACGCCGGGCGGGGTGGTGGCGCTGGCGCGCGCCATGGTGAAGGCGTCCGCCGCAATCATCTCGGCCTGGGTCGCAGCTTCGGACAGAAGCCCGTCGGCATCGAGCTGACGCTCCAGCCCCCAGGCGCCGCCCTGGGGCGGAGCGGGATTTGCGCCGCTGCTGAGCGACAGCACGCGCTCGAGCATGGCGGGGTAGAGCCCGGACAACGGCAGGGAGGACCAGTCGGGCCCGGCGGTGACGTGAAACAGCACCACCCAGCCCTGACCATAGCGGTCGGCGGTGACGAGCGGCGTGCCGTCTTCGAGGCGCGCCCAGACCTTGGCGTCAAGATCGGGTCCCGGCTCGGCCAGCACCTGACGGGTGACCTGCGCTTCTTCTGAAACGGAGAGACCCGAAAAGGGGCTCTCGTCGGGGAAGGGGGCGAGGCCCTGCGGGTCTTCCCACGCCATTGCGCCGCCAAACAGACGCCCGCCCTCGCGCAGGCGCACGGGCAGAAGCGGATCGGTGCGGGTGGCGAGGTTCGGACCGGAGAAGCGGATCAGGAGCCCGCCTTCATTCACGAACGCGGTCAGGCGGTCATCCTCGATCCGGGCATTGTCCACCATGACGAGCGCGGAGGGCTCGCTTTGCAGCAGGGTCTCAAGATCCCCGCTCACAAGCTCGGCCGATCCCGCCAGCGCTTCGCGGGCATAGTGATAGTCTGACAGGAGCGGCTGGCGTTCCCCGCTGGCCTCGGGCCGGATAAGGCCCACGCGCGGACGCCGCCAGCGGTCGCCGGTGATATGGGTCGCCCCCGCGGAGGCGAAGCGATCCAGCGTGATGCGAGCGATCTGGTTGCGCAGATCGAGCGGCAGGCTGGCCGACAGATCCAGACGCTGCTCGCCTGCTGCGAAAACCCCGTCCAGACGCGCTAGCGCCTGGCCATCCGCGCCCAGGGCCGTCAGCGCGACCGGGCGCTCGACCTCGCCGTCGGCGCGCACCAGGCGCACGGTGAAGCCGTCCGGCTCCACGCCGACACGGGTCAGGCCGATGGCGGTCTGATCGGGTTCGGGCAGGACGACGCTGAGCGCGCCGCGCGGATTGAGCAGGCGGGCGAGGGCGCGGTCGCCCTCGTCTTCAGCCACGCCATCACTGATCCAGACCGTATCAAAGCGCTCGGGCGCCCCTTGCTGGCTCAGGATCGTCTCAAGGCGTTCGGCGGTGACGGCGCGGGCGGGCGGCCAGGCGCGCAGCTCATGGGCGTTCAGGCGCGAGAGGGCGTTGCTGGCGGGGCCAAATTGCAGATCGGTCTGGCTCGCGGGCGCGCCGGTGAAGACCAGCAGCACGTCCCGACCCTCGCCGCGGGCGGCGATGAGCTGGCTGCGGGCCTGGGCCTGCAGGTCCGGCCAGCCCGGCGCCGAGCGCCAGCCGTCATCCACCAGCAACAGGAGCGGGCGGTCGGAATTTATCTCGGTTTCAGGGCTGAGGATCGGATGCGCCAGCGCCAGGATGATGAGGGCGGCCATCACAAGCCGCAGCACCAGTAGCCACCAGGGTGTCGATTGCGGGGTTTCCGGCGTCCGCGCGAGATTCTGCAACAGGCGCAGGGGCGCGAAGATCACCCGCGAGGGCGCCGGCGGGGTGGCGCGCAACAGGAACCACAGAAGCGGCAACACCGCGAAGGCGGCCAGCGCCCAGGGCGCGGCGAAGGCAAGCGGTCCCAGTGTGATCATGACTGCGGCTCTGACAGGGTCTGATAAAGCGCCAGAACAGCGCTCGCGGCGGGACGGTCGGTACGATGGGTGATCAGGCGCCAGCCATACTGGCGCGACAGGTCCGCGAGCTCCGCGCCATGCCGGGCCCAAGCCTGGTGATAGGCGGTGCGGGCGTCTTCGGCGCGACCGAACAACAGGCTGTCGCCGCTGGCGGCGGCTTCAAACCGGGTGCGGCCCCTGAAGGGGAAATCCTCTTCGGCCGGATCGACAATGCGCAGGAGCGCGCCGGTTGCGCCCTGGGCGGCGAAACGATTGAGGCGGGCGCGCCAAGTCTCGACCGGGTCCAGAAAATCACTGGCGATCACAAGACGCGCATGGCGGGGCAGCTCCGCCGCTTCCACATGCTCGGCCGGGCCTTCGCCCAGCGCCAGGGCGCGGCTGACGGTTTCAAGCCCTTGCCGGCCCGCGCGAGCGCGCCCGGTCTCGCCCAGCACGGACAGGCGTTCGCCGCCGCGATTGAGCAGGCTGGCGATCGCCATCAGGCAGATCGAGGCGCGTTCCTTCTTCAGGGGCAGGCCGCGCGAATGCAGTTGCATGCCCGCCGATCCGTCGCGCCAGAAATAGACGGCGTTCGCCGCCTCCCATTCCACTTCGCGGATATAGAGGTGATCGCCCTGGGCCGAGCGGCGCCAGTCGACAAAGCGCGCGCCATCTTCGGGCCGGTGGTGGCGATACTGCCAGAAGGTTTCGCCCTGACCGGCGCGGCGACGGCCATGCACGCCGTGGGAGACGCTGGCCGCAATGCGCTCGGCCTCCGCCAGCAGCGCGGGAAAACGCGCCGCCGCCTCCTCCGCATCATGGCGCAGGCGGGTCATATAGGAAGGGGCGGCGGCCTGGCTCATCGAAATCCTAGGCGGCGGCGTGGGCGAGGCGGTCGATCAGGGCGTCCAGCTGCACGCCCTCGGCGCGGGCCGCGAAGCTGAGCGCCATGCGGTGCTTGAGCACGGGGCCGGCGAGCGCCAGCACGTCCTCGGTCGAGGGCGCGAGACGCCCCTGCAGGAGCGCGCGGGCGCGCACCGCCAGCATCAGCGCCTGACCGGCGCGGGGGCCGGGGCCCCAGCTGACGCCCTCGCGCACATCGGGATCGGTGGAGCGGTCCGGGCGGCATTGTTCGAGCAGGGAGAGGATCGCGTCGAGCACCTGTTCGCCTACCGGCATGGCGCGGACGAGCTGTTGCAGGTCGAGGATTTCCTGCGCGCTCAGCACCGGCTCGGCAGTCGTATCCTCCGTACCGGTCGTCGCCAGAAGGATGGCGCGTTCCTGATCCTTGTCCGGATAGGGCACGTCGATCTGCATCAGGAAGCGATCGAGCTGGGCTTCGGGCAGCGGATAGGTGCCTTCCTGCTCGATCGGGTTCTGGGTCGCCAGCACGTGGAAGGGCTGGGGCAGGTCATGGCGTTCGCCCGCCACGGTGACAAAGCCTTCCTGCATGGCTTGCAGAAGCGCGGCCTGGGTGCGGGGGCTGGCGCGGTTGATCTCGTCCGCCATCAGCAAGCGACAGAAGACCGGGCCGGGAATGAAGCGGAAATGGCGTTTGCCCTCGGCGTCCTGGTCGAGCACTTCGGACCCCAGAATATCCGCCGGCATCAGGTCGGGCGTGAACTGGACCCGCTTGTCCTCAAGCCCGGTGACGACCGCCAGCGCATGCACCAGTCGGGTTTTCGCCACGCCCGGAGGGCCGACCAGCAGGCCATGGCCGCCCGACAGGATCACGGCCAGTGATTGTTCGACCACGTCATCAAGCCCGATAATGGACTTGGCGATGGACTGGCGAACCTCCGCCAGACGCCCGGTTGCAGCGTCTGCGCGCGCTGAAAGCGCCTGTACGTCTTCCTTCGAGGTGGGCATCGGCTTACATCCTTGAACGAGGCAGTTTTCTGACCTCAAACATGGCCGCAGCCAGAGGAGGTGTCCATGGGCGCACCGAAGTCTGAACAAGATGCAATGCAGTCGCTGCTCTCGGCGGCGCAGGCGATCGACACCGCAGACGGTTATCCCCCGGTGGAAAAGTGGGAACCGGATTTCTGCGGCGAGATGGATCTGGTCATTCGCCGGGATGGCAGCTGGTGGCATGAGGGCGCGCGGATCGGACGCGAAAAGCTGATCCGCCTGTTCGCCCGCATCCTCAGGAAAGACGAGAACGGCAAGACCTATCTCGTCACGCCGGTGGAGAAGATCGAGATCCAGGTCGAGGCCGCGCCCTTCCTGGCCGTGCGGGTGGATCGCACGGGCGAGGGCCAGGAGCAGAATCTCGGTTTCCTGACCAATATGGACGATGCGGTGATCGCCGGGCCTGAACATCCGATCCGCGTGGAGACAGGTGAGGATGGCGAGCCCGAACCCTATGTGCATGTGCGCGGGCGCCTCGAAGCGCTGATCACGCGCGCCGCCTTCTATGATCTTGTGGAATTCGCCGAGCGCGGCGAGGACGAGCATGGCCAGCCCTGCATGGGCGTGTGGAGCCGCGGCGTCTTCTTTCCGCTGGGACCTGTTGCATGACTGCGGATGTCGAAGCGGTTCTCGCGCGCTTGCGCAGCGTGCTCGATCCGGTAGAGGGGGCGGCGCCCGCGCGTCCCCTCCATGGCGACGGGGATCTGGATGATGTGACGCGTCCGGTGGGGCGCAAACTCAAGCCTGCTGCGGTGCTGGCGCTGCTGGTCAAGCGCGACAGCGGTCTGACAGTGCTGTTCACCCGGCGCGCGGACCATTTGCAGGCCCATGCCGGGCAGGTCAGTTTTCCGGGCGGGCGCCAGATGGCGGGCCGAGAAACCCTTGCTGAATGCGCTCTGCGCGAGACCGAGGAAGAGGTGGGTCTCTCGCCCGAGGCCATGACCCTGCTGGGGCGCTGGGAAAGCTATGAGACGGTGACCGGTTACGCAGTGACGCCGTTCGTTGGCGTCATCGAGCCCGGATTTGAACTGAACCCGGACCCCGGTGAAGTCGCCGAAGTGTTCGAGACGCCGTTCGACTTTCTGATGGATCCGGACAATCACAAACTCGAAGCCCGTGAATTCGCAGGCATGTTGCGGCGTTATTACGCCATGCCCCATAAAGGGCGGTATATCTGGGGGGCGACAGCGGGCATGCTGCGCGCCCTGTCGATCCGCTATGCACAGGGGCGGCCACGCGAAATGGCCCGCTCCGCACGGGAGAGCCGTTGATGACCCGCATCTTTCTTCTGATGCTCGCCGCCTTCGCGCTGCCTTATGTCGCGGCGCGCATCCTGTCGGCCGTGGGCGTGATCAAGCAGCCTGTCTCCGCCATTCTCGGCATTGTGCTGGGTCTGGGCGCGGCGATGGTCATGCTCCTTGTCATTGTGCTGGTTGAGACGGATTCCAGCTCCCGCGACGGCGCGTATCAGCCGCCCCGGCTGGAGGATGGCGAAATCCGGCCCGGACAGTTCGAGGATCGCGATCCGCCTTCTCCCGAAGAGCCGATCTAGCGAGGTCGGGCATGCGGCTGGACCCTTCCGAGCACGCTTTTCTGAGCGCGCCTGACACGCGTGCGGTGCTGGACGCGATCAGCCCGGGCGAGACGGATCGGGCGCGCATCGTGGGCGGCGCGGTGCGCAATGCGCTTCAGGGCGCGCCGGTCGAGGATGTGGACATCGCCACGCAGCTGACCCCGCAAGAAACCCTGGACGCGCTGAAAGCCGCCGGGATCAAGGCGATTCCCACCGGGCTCGATCACGGCACCATCACCGCGGTCATCAAGGGCAAGCCGTTCGAGATCACGACGCTGCGCAAGGATGTCTCCACCGATGGCCGGCGCGCCGTGGTCGCCTTCACGACCGACTGGGCCATCGACGCCAGCCGCCGCGATTTTCGCCTCAACGCGATTTATGCGCGCCGGGATGGCAGCCTGTTTGATCCGTATGACGGTGTTGCGGACGCGCTGGCCCATCGGGTGGTTTTCATTGGCGAGGCGGATGAGCGCCTGGCCGAGGACGTCTTGCGCATATTGCGGTTTTATCGCTTCAACGCCTGGTATGGCTCGGCGCTGGACCCGGAAGGCCATGCCGCCTGCGTGCGCGCCGCGCCCGGGTTGAAAGCGCTGGCGCGGGAGCGGGTGTGGAAAGAGCTCAAGACGCTTCTGGCCGCCCCCGATCCCGGACCTGTGGTCAAAGCGATGCAGGAAGGCCACGTTTTTGAACCGGTTTGGCCGGAACGGCTCGACTTAAACCTTCTCTTAAGCATAATTAACGCCGACAGAGGGAAAGGGCGCGCGCCTGACACGCTCATCAGGGCGGCGGCGTTGTGCGGGGGAGATGTGACCACAGTGCGCAGCCTGGGCCATCAGATGAAGGCGTCCAACGCAGAGACAGATCGCCTGATCGCGATGTGCGCCCCTGCGGCTGATGGCGCAGATTCGGTGCGGCCGGGAGCAGAGGCCCGGGCGCGTCGTCGGGCGCTTTATACGCTTGGCGCGCAGACCTTTTCTGACCGGATGCGACTCGCCGAAGCGCGCGGCGAGGGCGAGGCCGACGCTGATCTGGACGCGGCGGCGCACTGGCGCAAGCCGGACTTGCCGGTGACGGGGCGCGATCTGATCGCGCTGGGTTTCGAGCCCGGTCCCCAGCTGGGCGCGGTGATGAAACAGCTTGAAGCGCGCTGGATCGACAGTGATTTCAACCTCGACCGCGAGACGCTTCTGGCGCGTGCGGCGGAGGCGAAAGGGTGAGCCTGTCAGAGCTTTTCTCCCTGCGCTATCGCGCACGGGTGGGCAGCGGCGAATTGTTCGCCGCGGATCTGCATCTGCATGATCGCCGGGCGCTGGAAGAGAAGGCCAAGGCGCTCAACTTCACTGAAGCGGAGACCACCAACGCCTTTGTGGATGCCGAGATCGCCCTGCGCATCCAGCTCGCCAAGACCATCAGCGCCGCCAATGAGAAGCGCAAGATCAAGGACTTGCCCCGCCGGGCGCGCCAGACCATGGCGGACGCCTATCTGCAGGCGAACCGGGCGCACTGGTCGGCTGCGGCAGAAGCGCCGGGTTTCGAGAACCTTTTCCAGACCGAAGGCGAGATTTCCCATCGCGATCCGCTGAACGGGGAGAAATGGGGCATCACGGCCAACCTCCTCGTCTTCGATTTCGTCGAGGCGTTCTTTGACCTGCTGCCCGGCGAGGAGCAGCTGGAATTCAGCCGCGATCTCAATCAGCGCCTGCAGCGCGGGGAATCGCGCTGGTACTTCCAGCTCGGGCGCTGGCGGCGGGACGACTGGCCGCGCGAGCGCGACAGCCAGTTTGATCAGATCCTCTATTCGCTCAAGAGTCAGGCCGATCAGGCGCTGACCGCGCAGGACAACAGGATTCGCAATGGCGAAGGGGTTGAAGCGGGTGAAACGCTTGACCCCCAGAAGGTCTCGCAATCGCTCTCCGAAGCCGCCCGCAGCCTGTGGGAGGCCGACCGGCTGCTGGATTCTGACCTTCTGTCCAAAAAGGTGCGCCACGGGGCGGCGGTGCGCGCGGCGCGTCATGCGCTCGATGAATGCCTGACCCATTTCAAGGGCAAGCTCGAAGGTCCGTTCGTCAAGGCCAAGCCGCCCAAAGACCGCAAACCGGCGCGCGGCCTGCCGCGTCTGGGCGGCCCGGCGACGGACAAGTCGGCGCTCAAGGGCGTATCGAACGGTCTCGCGGCGGCGATCCGGATCGAGATGATCGGCAAATGGCTCGCCCATGGCGGGCCGGAAAACCTCAAGAACCAGCGGGTCAACGCGCTGGACCGCGCCAGCCTGGCCGAAATGCTGCTGCGTCTGGTCCTGTTCGGTCTGCCTGAAACCGACAGCCCTGACGATATCGAGGAAGCGGAAGCGGAGGAGATCCGCAGCTATTCCAAGATAACCGGAGTGCGCAAGGCGCCCAACAAGGGCGGCAAGCTGCTCAACCATGGCGAAGGCAGCCTGATGCTGAACATGGATGACGAGGCCAGCGCACGTCTCGCCGTCGATGTGCTCGCCCGTTTGTGCCAGTTCGCCACAGGCTCGGCGGGGTCTTCAGCCGACATGGCCGAGCTGCGCGCCACGCAGCCCCTGCATCGCGAGTTTGATCCGGTGGGCGACTTCCCGCGTCGGGCCGAATCCGCCTTCTGGCAGCTCGCGACGAACTGGATTCTCATGGGCGGGGCGGGCGCCGCGCTGATCGGGCTGGGCTTTGTGCTGGGCCTTCTGGCGGCCGGATGGACGCCGGGCGTCCTCTGATCGGGCCTATTCGTCCGTGCCGCTCTCGCTGATCGGCGCGATCGAGGCGGCGTCTTCGGACAGGGCTTCGAGCCTGGCATAGGCGGTTTCATCCCCGCGACGCGCCCGTTCGATCAGGTCCTGCAGCGCGCCGTAGCGGTTCTCCAGCTCGCGCCCCTCACGCTGGCGCGCTTCAGATCCCACCTGGGATTCAAGACGGGCGCGGAATTCATCCACCACCTCCTGCCGGTCGCGCTGGGCGATGCCGCCCTCGCCGTCAGACAGGGCGTCGAGCAGGGTATCGAACGGGCTTTGCGACAGGCTCAGATCGGGCGCCTCGACGCCGGCGTTGACCGATTCCTGCTCGACGATCGCCGCCATGGTCTCGCGGGTGCCGCGATAGCGCTCGGAGTTCTGCTCTTCCTCGGACAGGGAATCATAGAACTCGATATAGGCGCGCGCCCGGGTCAGCACGTCGCCCGTATGTTCGGGGGCGGTGAAGGCCTCGCGTTCTCGCGCCAGCATCTTCATCCGGGTTTCGCGGGCCGTGTCGGCGTCCAGGCCGGGCTTTTCCAGCACCGAGGCGTAATTGTCCTGATAGGCGCGGGCGCCGGACAGGGCGTTGCGGAAGATGGCGTCGCCGCGGTCCGCCATCAGGGCGTCCACGCGGGCGGAAGATCCGTTGAGGACGGCGCGCGCCGCGGCCGAGAGGCTCACTGTGTCGCTGGCGGTCTTGGGAGCGGCATCCGGGTTTGACCCGCCCGAGCGCGGTTTCGTCGTTTCACTCTGCGTTGCCGCTGTTGCGCCATTGGGGCCCAGATACGGACCCTGGGTTCCGACGGTATTGACCATGTCTCGCTCCCTGAAGGCGGAAAGCCGATTCCAGCAAGCGATGCGGTGAGTCTGCTAACCGGTCGTTAACGCAGATTAAGACTTCGCTTACGGCCAGCGCGCATGCGGCGGCATGGAGGACAGGATCGAGTTGATATTGCCGCCGGTTTCGAGGCCGAACTTGGTGCCGCGATCATAAAGGAGATTGAACTCGGCATAACGGCCGCGACGCACCAGCTGTTCCTCGCGATCATCCTCGCTCCAGCTCTGGCCCATGCGGGTCTTCACGATCTCGGGATAGGCGCTGAGGAAGGCTTCGCCCACATCGCGGGTGAAG
Organism: Oceanicaulis sp. HTCC2633; assembly: GCF_000152745.1. Lineage (GTDB taxonomy): Bacteria > Pseudomonadota > Alphaproteobacteria > Caulobacterales > Maricaulaceae > Oceanicaulis. The sequence goes on along the minus strand of NZ_CH672428.1, from coordinate 1,318,981 downwards.
GCGAAATCCGCCTCATGATCGCCGCTGTCGAGATGGTCATAGAAAATCCCGCCCGTGCCGCGGGGCTCGTTGCGGTGCTTGAGCCAGAAATACTCGTCGCACCAGTCGGTGAAGCGCGGGTAATAGCTCGGGTCGTGGGCGTCGCAGGCGGATTTCGCGGCTGCGTGGAAGGCCTTGGAATCGGGGAAGCTCTTGTCGCGCTGGTAATCCTGGGTCGGGTTCAGGTCCATGCCGCCGCCGAACCAGCTCAGCGTCGTGGTGATGAAGCGGGTGTTCATGTGCACCGCCGGCACATGCGGATTGCGCATGTGGGCGATCAGCGAGATGCCGGTGGCGAAAAAGCGCGGATCGGTCTCGGCCCCGCGGACCCGGGCGGCGAATTCGGGGCTGAACTCCCCAAAGACCGTGGAGACGTGGACACCCACCTTCTCAAACAGGCGGCCATGCATCATGCCCATCACGCCGCCGCCCAGCTCCTGCGCGCCGTCGCCGCGCACCCAGGGCGTCAGTTCGAAGCGTCCGGCCTCGCCGGGATACAGCGTCGGGTCTGCGGCGGCTTCGAGCGCCTCGAACGCGCTGCAAATGCGGTCGCGCAGCGATTCAAACCAGGCTTTCGCGCGTTGGCGGCGATCCGCCAGGACGTCTTCGCTGGGTTTGGCGTTTGCGGACATGCTCGCTCCTCAGGTTTCAGGGCCGTGCGAAAAGATACATCTGAACCGCCGCTGGCAAGCCAAAACGGCGCCTGAAGCGCTGGCGCAGCCGCAAGCCGGGCTTTAGGCTCCGCCGCCAGAGAGCCGGCCTGAATGTGGAATTCCGATTGCCATGATTGATCCCTTGTCCGACCTGCATGAAGCGCGTCGTCGTGAAGACCTTCTGGGCGTGTCCGTCGAGGCGCGCCGCCTGATCGAGGCAGAAGCCCAGCTGGGCAGCCAGTGGGGCGATGTCGCCGGACTGGCGATGGAAGTGGGAGACGAGGTCGCGGCGCTGAAGGCCGCCGAGCTGTTGACCCGCGCCTCGCCGAATTACCCCCAGTCCTGGCTCTGGCTGGCCTCGGCCCTGTCCGGGCTGGGCCGTCATCAGCAGGCGCTTGAGGTCATCGAGAAGCTGATCGCCCAGCAACCCAATGATCCGGCGCTGCAACGCCGGGCAGGTCGGGCGTTGCTGGAGCTGGGCAAAACCAATCTGGCGGCGCTGAGCTTCCGGCGCGCGATCAGCCTGGACCGGTTCGACGTCCTGGCGTGGGAAGGCCTTGCAGAATGCATCACGTTTGAATCGGGCTCGGGCGAGCTTGCCGCGCTTGAAGAGATGCGGCTTCAGAACACCGCCAACATGTCCTCCACCGAACGCGGCGCTCTGGCCTATACCCTGGCCAAGGCGTATCGCGATGTGGGCGAAGACGCGGTTGCGGCCATGCGGGTGGCTGAAGGCGCGGCCTTTTGCCGGGACGACACCGGATTTGACACGGAACGTCATGAGCAGTCCGTCAAGGCGCTGATTGCCAGCTATGAACCTCAATTTGTTGAAAAGCATGAGGATGCAGGCGTCATCGACGGTCGCCCCGTCCTGATCATGGCGCCGCCTTGCGCCGGAGCGGACTGGTTGGCTGACGTGCTGGCTGCTGATGATGACGCCGGCGCGCTCCAGCGCAAGAACGGGTTGTTCTGGCTCAATGCGACCCCGCTGGGCGATCAGACCCTCGCCGAGATTTCCGAGGCCATCGAGGCGGGCTGGGGCCGCAATGTGCTGGGCGAGGTGGGCAAGCGCTATCTGAGCCAGGCTGAAGAGGCGCTCGATCGCACCGTTTCGCGCATCATCGATCCCAGTTCGCTGTCTGAAATGGCCGCCGGGGCGTATGGCGTCTGCCTGCCCGCGGCCAAGATGATCCGCATCGTGCGCGACCCGCGTGACCTGGCCTGGTCGATCTACAAGACCCGGTTCCGCAAGGCGCGCCACTGGACCTATCATCCTGACGATATCGCGCGGGTGATGGCGTGCCATAACCGGTTGTGCGAACACTGGGAGGCGATCTTCCCCGGCCGGGTGTTCACGGTGCGTTATGAAGAGCTTCTGGCTGACCCGCAGGGCGCGGCGCGGAAGGCGGCGGCGTTCATCGGCGTGGATGCCGATGCGGCGGCGGCGGAAGCCTGGTTGCGGTCGGAGACGCTCCGCAAGGACCCTGAGGGCGTCCACAAGGAAGCGGGGGAACGCTTTGAACCTCTCGAAGCGGCGCTGGCGCGCGCGGAGCTGATCTAGGCGCGCGCGCTGTCCGAAATCAGCACGGCAAGCTCTTCTCCGGCCATGCGGACAGGTTCGCTGGACCGCTGCGTGCGGGCCAGAACAAGCGCGCCCTCCAGCGCTGAAAGGCAGAAGGTCGCGAGGCGATGGGCGCGCTCTGGCGTCCGGCCTTCGGCCGTCAGCTGGTCCGACAGCGCCTGAATGACTCCCTCGAAGGCCGAGCGGATCGCCGCCACCAGATCGGGCTCGCCATTGGCTTGCTCCAGAGCCACTGTGGCGACCGGGCATCCCTTTGTGAAATCAGAGCCTTCAAGCCATCCAGCCAGATCCTGGGAGAAGGCGCGGATGGCCTCGGCCGAGGATCCCCGGCTCTCCAGTCGGGCCGAGAGAGTCTGTTGCAGGACTTGCCCTGCGCATTCCATCGCGGCCGCTCCCAGCTCCACCTTGCCGCCCGGAAAATGATGGTAGAGCGAGCCTTTGGGCATTTTCGCGCGGTCCAGAATTTCTGACAGACCGGTCGCGGCATACCCCTGTTCCTGAAACAGCTGAGCCGCGGCCGTGATCAGGCGCGAGCGCGACTCGCCTCGCTTGCGCGATGAGGCCGGGGCCTCAGCGTGTTCAGATGTCGGCATGAACGAGAGCTCCTTGCCTGCGAGCTTGTAGGAAGCCGTTCGAGAAGTCTATATAGACCGGTCGGTCTATTTTGGAGGCGCTTATGTCGCTCACCCCGAACGCTCCTGACGCTCCGGTGGTCAATGCCGCGGTTCTCAGGGAGATCATCAAGGTCCAGCCCTTCACCCGCTGGACAGGGCTGGAGATCCTGAAGGCGGAGGCTGGCGAGGTTGTGACGCGGCTGGAGCTCCGCAAGGAAGACATGACCCAGCACCATGGCTTTCTGCATGGCGGGCTGGTCGGGTTCCTGGCGGATAACGCCGCGGCCTATGCGGCGGCCACCCTGGTGGGCGACGTGGTCACCTCGCAGTTCAATCTGAACTTTCTCGCTCCGGGAATCGGTACGGCGTTCAGGGCCGAGGCGCATGTGGTCAAGGCCGGGAAAAGACAGGTCACTGTGCGCGTGGATGTCATTGCGGAGCAGGACGAGGGTGAAAAACTCATTGCTGTCGCACAGGCGACCATTTTGCCGGTCAGCGAGCGGTAGAGACCAAGCCTGTCTCTGAATCGTACGCGTCTTTTGCGTTTTTTCTTGGGGAAAATCTGCGTTTGCAGCGGATTCACGCGCATCAAACGGGATAATCTGGTTGAAAAATAAGGGGGGTCGCATTAATCCGCCCCTCTATCCGCGTTGTATGCTTAGTTGGCCTGCGTCAGCACGTCGCACCGACAAGCCGCAGCGTTAGGCTAAGTCTGAGATCGCGCGCTAGCGTGCGTGGGGTCTGCCAGGCCCTGCGGGGCGGGCAGTTCGAATTCAAGAGGTCGGCACGTGACGGACGTGAACAGCAATCCCGAGACCGGCGGCGAAGAGCCGTCGCGCCGGGACTTTCTCTACATCGCATCGGTCGGGGCGGTAGGCGTCGGCGGCGCTCTCACCCTTTGGCCGTTCATCGATCAGATGAACCCGGCGGCGGATACGCTTGCGTTGTCCACCACCGAGATAAACATCGGCGAGCTCGAAGAAGGCGCCGAGATCACGGTGATGTTCCGCGAGCGTCCGCACTTTGTGCGTCGCCGGACCGCCCAGGAAATCTCCGAGGCGGCTGAAGTGGAAGTCTCGCGTCTGCCGGACCCGCTGGCCCGCAACGCCAATCTCGACGACAGCGCCCCGGCGACCGACGCGAACCGTTCGACCCTGTCTGCAGGCGTTGACGAAGGCGTGGAAGTGGACGAGGCCCTGCGCGGCGCCATGCTGGTGACCAGCGCGAACTGTACGCACCTGGGTTGCGTGCCGACCGAAGGCGCTGGCGATTACGACGCCTGGTTCTGCCCGTGCCATGGTTCGCACTATGACACCGCAGGCCGCATCCGCCGTGGCCCGGCCCCGGAAAACCTGCCGATTCCGCCGATGACCTTCATCGCGGCGACGACATTGCGTCTGGGCTAGGGGAGAGCGAGTAATGAGCGGACCGAGCACTTACGAACCGAAAACCGGCGTGGAGCGTTGGCTTGACCAGCGCCTGCCGATCGTGCGCCTGGGCTGGGACTCCTTCGTGGACTTCCCGACCCCGCGCAACCTGAACTACTGGTATACCTTCGGCGGCATCCTGACCGTCTGCCTGATGATCCAGATCATCACCGGCATCGTCCTGGCCATGCACTATGTGCCGCACATCGATTACGCCTTCGCCTCTGTGGAACGCATCGACCGTGACGTGAACTTCGGCTGGCTCTTGCGGAACATTCACGCCAATGGCGCGTCGATGTTCTTCCTGGCGGTCTATCTGCACATGCTGCGCGGTCTGTATTACGGCTCCTACAAGGCTCCGCGCGAGCTTCTGTGGATCCTGGGCGTCGTCATCTATCTTCTGATGATGGCCGCCGCCTTCCTGGGCTATGTGCTGCCCTGGGGCCAGATGTCCTATTGGGGCGCGATGGTGATCACCAACCTGTTCGGCGCGCTGCCGCTGATCGGCACGCCGATCACCGAATGGCTGTGGGGCGGGTTCTCCGTGGGCAACGCCACCCTGAACCGCTTCTTCTCGCTGCACTATCTGATCCCGTTCCTGATCGCCGGGATCGTGGGTCTGCACGTGTGGGCGCTGCACGTTCCGGGCAATAACAATCCGACGGGCCTGAGCATCAAGACCAAGGCGGACACGCTGCCCTTCCACCCGTACTACACGGTGAAGGACGGCTTCGCGATCATCGTCTATATGATCATCTTCGCCTTCTTCGTCTTCTACTGGCCGGACGCTCTGGGCCATGCGGACAACTATATCGAGGCGAATGCCCTGGTGACCCCGGCGCACATCGTTCCCGAATGGTATCTGCTGCCCTTCTACGCCATCCTGCGGGCCGTGCCCGACAAGCTGGGCGGCGTGCTGATGATGTTCGGCGCCATCGCGGTGCTGTTCGTCCTGCCCTGGCTGGACACCTCCAAGGTGCGCTCCATGCGCTACCGTCCGCTGGCCCGCTGGTTCTTCGTGTTCTTCGTGATCGCCTGCCTGGGTCTGGGCTGGTGCGGCGCAGAACTGCCGGACAACAAGGTGCCGGTGCTGGGTTCGATCGGCCTGAACTTCCTCTGGCTCGGACGTATCCTGACCCTGTACTACTTCGCCTACTTCCTGGTGATCCTGCCGCTTCTGGGCTTCATCGAGAAACCGAGCGCGCGCCCGGCCTCCATCGAGGAATCGGTGCTGGGCAAAGGCAAATCAGACGCGTCGGCTTCCGCCGCGCCTGCTGAATAAGGAGAGCGATAGATGAAAATGATCCAACGCCTCCTGGCCGCAGCTGCGGGCGCTCTGGCGCTCGCAAGCCCGGCCGCGCTTGCGGCCGAGGCCGGCCATCATCCGGCTGAGTATGACTTCAGCTTTGAAGGTCCGTTCGGCACTTTCGACCGCGCCCAGCTGCAACGCGGCTTCCTGGTGTACCAACAGGTCTGTTCGGCCTGTCACTCCATGAACCAGCTGCACATCCGCAATCTGGGCGAGGAGGGCGGCCCGTTCTATTCGGAGGAATATCCGAACCCGAACGACAACCCGATCGTGCGCGCCATCGCCGCCGAGTACATTGTCGAGGACGGTCCGGACGAGTATGGCGACATGTTCGAGCGTCCCGGTCGCCCGGCTGACCGCTTCCCGAACCCGTTCGCTAACCCGCAACAGGCGGCTGCGGCCAATGGCGGCGCGATTCCGCCGGATTTCTCGGTGATCGTGAAAGCCCGCCATGGCGGTCCGGAATACATCCGTTCGCTGATGCTGGGTTATGACTACGAAGTGCCTGAAGATGTGCGCATCGGCCCGGGCCAGTACTACAACCCGTACATGACCGGTGGCGTGATCGCCATGCCGCCGCAGCTGCAGGACGGTCTGGTCGAGTATGCCGACGGCACCGAGGCCACCAAGGAACAGATGGCGACCGACGTCGCCGCCTTCCTGGCCTGGGCGTCCGAGCCGCACATGGAAGTGCGCAAGAAGATGGGCCTGATGGTCATGATCTACCTGCTGGTCCTGGCGGGCCTTCTCTACGCCGCCTACCGTCAGGTGTGGTCGAATGTGAAGCACTAGGCTTCCCTTTCAGCCATGACGATCCACGGGCCGTCCGAATGTTCGGGCGGCCCGTTTCTTATGAAGGCTGCGGGTGGTAAAGGACCGAGCATGAGCCGCGACCCCATTCATGTCTCCACGCCCGACCCCGCCTGGGCGGAAGAGGGCCTCGCCTGGGCGGATGCGATCTGCCGCGCGCTGGGGTCACCGGCCTTGCGCGTCGATCATGTGGGCTCGACCGCCGTGCCCGGCCTTGCCGCCAAGGATGTCATCGATATCCAGGCGCTGGTGGTTGATCTGGATGACCCCGGACTGATCTCCGCGATGAAGGCCGCCGGCTTTGTCCATCGCGCCGAGAATACCGGCGACGAACCGCATCCCGACACCTCGCCTGTTCTGGGCCCGGATGACTGGCGCAAGCTCTATTTCCGCGAAGGCAAGGGGGCGCGGCGCCTGCACATCCATGTGCGCCGCAATGGCGCCGCGGGGGCGCGCAACACGCTGCTGATGCGCGACTTCCTGCGCGATGACGACAGCGCCCGACGTGACTATGGCGACTTCAAGATGGCGCTGGCGGACAAGACACGCAGCGACCGTGAGGCGTATCAGGCGATCAAGCGGCCCTTCATCTCCACCGTCCTGCGGTCGGCGGAGAGCTGGGCGGAAATCCATCGCTGGGCGCCCGGCGTGCCCGATTCATACTGGAGAACCGAAGAATGAGCTGGAAACTCGGGATCATCGGCGGATCGGGCCTTTACGGACTGGACGGCCTCGAGGACGTGCGCAAGGAGACAGTGGAGACCCCGTGGGGCAAACCCTCCAGCGACCTCGTCCATGCCCGTCTTGAAGGCGTGGAGCTCGTGTTCCTGGCCCGTCATGATGAAGGCCATCGCATTCCGCCGAGCGACATCAACTATCGCGCCAATATCGACGCGCTCAAGCGTGCGGGCGTGACCGATGTCCTGTCCCTGTCCGCGGTCGGCTCGCTCAAGGAAGAGCTCGCGCCGGGCGCGTTCGTGGTGGTGGACCAGTTCATCGATCGCAGCTTTGCGCGCAAGAAAAGCTTCTTCTCCGAAGGCTGCGTCGCCCATGTGGCGATGGCCGATCCTGTCTGCTCGCGCCTGTCGGCCATGGCGGCGGATGCGGCGGAAGCCGCGGGCGTTGAGACCGTGCAGCGCGGCGGGACCTATCTCGTCATGGAAGGCCCGCAGTTCTCCACTCGCGCGGAAAGCCAGCTCTACCGCCAATGGGGCTGCAGCGTCATCGGCATGACCAATATGCCTGAAGCCAAGCTCGCCCGTGAAGCCGAGCTGCCCTATGCCAGCGTCTCCATGGTCACAGATTATGATTGCTGGCGCACCGAGGACGCCGATGTCGACATTTCCGACATACTCAAGACCATGCACGCCAACACCGCCCACGCCCATGCCCTGGTGCGCCATCTGGTGAAGGCGATGGCCGCAAAGCCGCGCACCGACAGCCCGCAAGGCATCGAGAAGGCGCTGGAGTTCGCCATCATCACGGCGCCTGAAAAGCGCGACCCGGATCTCGTGAAAAAGCTCGACGCGGTGGCGGGACGGGTGCTGACGGCCTAGTCTTACAGGCCTTGCCCCTGAAGGACTGTTGACCATGACCCGAATGATGTTTGGCGCCAGCGTGCTGGCGCTCTCGCTCACGCTTCTTCCGATGACGCACGCCCAGGCGCCTGCGTCGGCGATGGAGGCGTTCGAGACGGGGCAATGGGGGGCGGCTGAAAGCGCGGCCTCCAGCGCGACCTCGGATGTGGACGCGCTGATCCTGGCTTCTGAAGCGGCCCTGATGCCGATCACTCTGGATCAGGCCGAGGGGATGTCGCGCCGGGATCGCCGCGAGGCGGCGCTGCGCGCGCAGGAGTACGCTGAAGCGGCGCTCGCTCTGGAGCCCGACAATGCCGAGGCGCATCTGCGGCTCGCCGCAGGACTGGGGTATCAATCACGCTATGTGAACAAGCTTCGGGCCGTCATGATGGGCCTGCCCCAGCAGGGCCGCGATCACATGATCGAGGCGATCCGGCTGGATCCGTCAGAACCCTGGGGCCCCGCCATGCTGGGCGCCTGGCATCTCGAGGTGGTGCGCCGCGCCGGAGAGGGCATGTTTGACGCCAATGAAGCCGAAGGCCTATCCCTGATGCGACAGGCCGTGGAGATGGGCGACGCTCCCGCCGCCATCCCCTATCGCTTCGCCGTCGCGCTGGTCGCCGCTGATCCGGCGGTCCATGGCGAGGAGGCGACCCTGATGCTCAACCGGGCGATCGAGACCGCCGAAAGCGACGCCGTCGGGCAGGCGGTCTTGGGATTGGCGACCTCGCTTCTGGGGCTTCTTCAAACCGATCCGGCCGCTGCACAGACCGAAGCTGTGCGCCTGCTCGAAGAGTAAAATCAGACACTTGGCCAGAGGCGCGCAGGCGTTCTGTCAAATAAATCGGCCATGAGGTCGAAAATATTTGACATAGGGTCTGCTCCCTTTTACATCTCGGAGTGTCAAAGATATTCGACATGAGATCAAAGGAGTTTGACATGTCGTTCCAAGAAAAAAGCAATCTGGTCATGACGGTCATCATCGCCCTGGCCTATGGGGCGTATTTCGCCATGGTCATGCCGCCGGCCCTGAACGAGGGCCCATCCATGGAGCAGGTCGGCCCCTATCTGTTCGCGGCGGTCGTGTTCCTCGTCATCGGCGGCGTGGTCGGTCATATCCTGGTCGCCATGGCGGCGCCCAAGGAGTCCGACCAGGCGGATGAACGCGACAAGCTGATCGAGATGCGTGCGGACGCCCGGTCGAGCTATGTGCTGGGGACGGCGGCGATCCTGGCGCTGGGACTGGCGCTGACCGAACAGAATGTCTTCTGGATCGTGCACATGATCCTGGGCGGTCTGGTGGTCTCGGAACTGGTCAAGGGCGTGCTGCGCGCCATCGATTACCGGATGGGCGTCTAGTCATGGCGAAGTCAACGCAGATCAAGAACCGGATCCGCGAGTTGCGCTTTCATGCCGGAGAGATGACCCAGGCCGAGCTGGCCAGGCGGATCGGCGTCACCCGGCAAACCGTGCTCGCCATCGAACAGGGCAAGTATTCGCCCTCCCTGGAAGTGGCGTTCCAGATTGCGGAGGTCTTCAAGACCCCTCTGACGGACGTCTTTGAATATGCGCCTGACGGTTCCCCCTAAGACCGACAGCGCTTGACGCCCTCGCACGGACAGGCGTGCGGGGGCGTCGACTTACTGGCTGGCCCAGACGATGCGCGCCATCCAGACGAGATCGCGGGTCGAGAGGATCCGGTTGTCATAGGACGGGTTGAGCGAGATCAGCTCCACGCTCTCCGCCGTCACCCGGCCCAGCTCCTTGGCCATCACCTCGCCCGAGCGGGTTTTCACCACGACGCGGTCGCCGCGTCGGGGCGGGGCGTCCGGGCTGACGACGATGCGGTCGCCATGGCGATAGACGGGCGACATGGACTCTCCGGAAATCTCCAGCGCATAGGCGCCTTCGCCTTCATCCCCGGGAAAGCGGATATCCTCCCAGCCCTCCCCGGTGGGAAACCCGGCGTCATCGAAATAGCCATGATCGCCCGCCTGCGCGAATCCCAGCAGCGGCACGGAGCGTCCAGCCGTATGGCCCATGGCGAGCGCGGCGAAGTCGTCAAAGCTGACCCGGGTTGCTTCAAGCGCCTTGGCGAGGCTCTCGGTGGATGGCCAACGTGGCTTGGCGCCGTCGGCGCTGGTGCGTTTGGACGGGTTGAAGGTGGTGGGGTCAAGGCCCGCGCGGCGCGCCAATCCTGATGGCGTCAGGCCTGCGCGATGGGCCAGGCGGTCAATTCCGCTCCAGATCTGGGCGTGGGTCAGCATCGGCATCCCGTCTAACGCGACTCTCCACACTCCTATAGCAGGAAAAAAATCCTTGTGAAATGGATGAGCCCTGTCCGGACACATGCAGAGGGGCCACACGCTTGCGCCTGGCGGCCGGGCGTCGTATCGGCCTTGTTCATGACAGATCTGATCTATCGCATCGCCGATCCCGCCGCCCTGGCCGCGGCCTCCTTGTCCGGCGCCTATGAGGGCGAGGCCCATGACAAGGCGGATGGCTTCATCCACGCCTCCACGCTGGACCAGCTGGCGGACACCTTGCAGATCCATTATGCCGACGCCGGGCGTCTGGGCGTCGCCGAGATCGACGCCAGCGCCCTGGGCGATACGCTGAAATGGGAAAAGTCCCGCGGGGGCGAGATGTTCCCCCATATCTACGGGCCGGTGCCGTTCAGCGCCATTACGGGCGTGCATCTGATCAAACGGGATGAAGAGGGTGCCTGGCGCCTGCCGCCGGAGCTGAGCCGATGAGCGACCTGCTTGCCAGACTGCTGACCTTTCTGCCGGCGGAGACCGCACACCGCACGGCCCTGATGGGGCTCAAGGCCGGGTTCGGACCGAAAGCCTCAACGCCTGCCGACCCCGTCCTGAAAACCGCGCTGGCGGGGCTCGAGCTGGCCCATCCGGTCGGTCTCGCCGCCGGATTCGACAAGAACGCCGAAGCCCCGGACGCGCTTCTGAACGCCGGGTTCGGGTTTGTGGAAGTGGGCGCGGTCACGCCCCGCCCGCAAGCCGGCAATCCGCAACCGCGCCTGTTCAGGCTGCGCGAGGACAAGGCTGTCATCAACCGCATGGGCTTCAACAATGAGGGCCTTGATGCGGTGAAGGCGCGTCTTGAAGCGCGTCAGGACAGACCCTCAAAGGCGGAGGGGCCTGTGGGCGTCAATCTGGGCGCCAACAAGGATTCCGAGGACCGCGCCAGTGATTACGCCATTCTTCTGAAGGCGTTGTCGGGTCTGGCGGACTTCTTCACGGTCAACATCTCCTCGCCGAATACGCCCGGCCTGCGCACCCTGCAAAGCGGGGATGCGCTCGATGAGCTTCTGAAGAAGGTCAATGATGCGCGCTGGGCCGAGCCGGTCTTCCTGAAGGTCGCCCCCGATCTCGACGAGGCGGGCATCGAGACTATCGTGAAGGCGGTTGAGACCCATGCCCTGTCCGGCCTCATCGTCTCCAACACCACGCTGGAGCGCCCTGAGAGCCTTCAGAGCCGTCACAAGGGCGAGGCGGGCGGTCTGTCCGGCCTGCCGCTGAAGACCCGCTCCACCGAGGTGCTGCGCCAGTTCCGCCGTCTGGCCGGACCGGACCTGCCGATCATCGGGGTGGGCGGCATCGATGGCCCGGACGCCGCCTACGCCAGGATTCGCGCGGGCGCGAACGCGGTCCAGCTATACACCGCCCTGGTCTATCAGGGGCCGGGACTGGCGCTGAGGATCCGCGAGGGTCTGGCCCAACGTCTGAAGGCGGACGGGTTCGAGCATGTTTCGGAAGCGGTCGGGGTGGACGCCTAGGCGTCAAAGCTGCGTTTCAGCCCTCTCCAGCCGACCATCAGCGTTCCGGCTCGTGCGAGGTAGTAGAGCAGGAAGGCCAACCAGAGCCCGTGCGCGCCCCAGAGCGGGCGCAGGACAGCGTCAAGCATCAGATAGATCGCAAGCGCCGCGATCATGGCGTTTCGCATCAGCGGTCCGCGCGTGGCGCCGATCATCAATCCGTCGAGTTGCCAGCTGGGCATGCCCAGAAGCGGCACCAGCGCGCACCAGATCAGGAAGCTGCGGGCGGTTTCGCGGGTCGCGGCGTCAGTGGTCATCATGGCGATGAAGGCGTCGCCGAGCACAAGAAAGCCCAGGCTGAGGATTAGCGAGAACCCCAGGGCCAGTTCGCTGGTCAGACGAAAGGCGCGGATCAGGCGCGACCAGTTCCTCGCCCCGGCGGCGCGCCCGGTCTCGGCCTCGGTCACATGGGCGAAGGCGTCGAGGAAGAAGGCGCAGATCGAGATGTACTGCATCAGGATGGCGTTGCCCGCCAGCACGTCTGCGCCTTCGCGCAGGCTGGCGATGTTGAACCAGGTAAAGCCCGCCAGAAGCGCCATGGTGCGCAGGAAGATATCGCGATTGACCGAGAACAGCCGTCGGATGGCCTCTGTGTCCAGCAGGCGGCTTGCGGGCGCCGTCCCGCGCTGACGCAGGATCATGACGATGATCACGCCCGCCGCCAGAAGGTGCAGCCATTGCGCGACGGCGCTGGCTGCGCCGACGCCGGCGACGCCCTGGTCAAAGCCCAGGACGAAAAGGACGGACAGGCCGGCATTGAGCAGATTGAGCACGGTTTGAAGGATGAGGGCGCGTCCGGTGAGCCCCAGGCCGATCAGCCAGCCATAGACAGCAAAGCCGGCGAAGGCGGCCGGTGCGCCCCACAGCCGGGCGTTCACATAGTCGCGGCCCAGCGCCTCCACACCGGTCGGGCTGTCGAACAGGGCGAAGGCGGCGCTCTTGATCGGCCATTGCGCCGCCAGCAGGACAAGGCCGATCACGACCCCGACAAGTCCCGCACGCCACAGGACAGCGCGCACGTCGCCCTCATCGTTGCGGCCATCGGCCTGTGCGGTCAGCGCGGTAGCGCCCATGCGCAGGAAGGCGACGGACCAGAAGAAGATATTGAAGACCAGACCGCCCAGGGCCACGGCGGCGATGGCCTCTGTGTCGGAGGTGCGGCCGATCACTGCGAGGTCCACCAGCCCCACCAGGGGTGAGGCGATGTTGGCGCACATGATGGGCAGAGCGCGCAGGAAGACCTGCTTGCGGGTCAGGATGAGAGCCGTCATCGGGGCTGGATAGCCTCAAGCATCCGGACAGGCGAGCCTGAAATCAGTCCGCGAGCGTCTGGCCCAGCGCTTCACCGGACTCCCAGGCCAGCTCGGCGCGAGGTCCGAGCCGCCAATCCCCGGCGCATCCCAGCGTGCCGCTCGGATCAAGCCCGAAGGGCGTTCCGGGGGCTTCGGTGACCAGGGCATAGCGCCAGCGATGCGCCTGGCTCCAGACCGGCATGGGCAGGCCGAAACGGATGAAGGCCTCTTCCGTGAGGCTGCGGGCGACCGTGTCGGCGTCGCTTTCCAGAAAGGCCTCAGACCAGTCCGGCGAGGCGTGCAGGACCCAGGCGTCCGGACCGTCCTGTCCGGGGCGGGAATTCATCCGGGCCATCCAGCGCACGGCGCCGCCCAGCAGCTTGGCCCCGTCAAAGCCCGGATCCGCCGCATTGGCCGGTACAGTCATGACCGCCCAGCAGGGGGAGAGTTTCGTAGCCAGGGCTTCGGCGATGATCTCGGAAAAATCCCCGTCGCTCCGCGCCAGGAACTCGATCAATTGCTCGGGCGGCAAGGTGAGAACAAGACGATCAAACGGGCCTTCGACAGGGCTGTCCTCGAAATGGATCATCCAGGCGCCGGCCTCGCCGGACACATGGCTGGCGCGACGTCCGAAGCGCGCGTCGAACCCGTCCAGCGCAGTCTTCACGATGGCGCTCATGCCCGGAACGCCCACCCAGCGGGTCTTCTCGCGCAGGCTTTCGGCGTTGCCGCCGCGGTCAATGGAAACGGTTCGACCAGTCCACAGATCGGCGGCGCCGGCGGTGCGGGCCTGTTCCAGGAATTCAGAGAAGCTTTCCCCGGTCGCCGTGATGAATTGCGCGCCATGGTCAAAGCGGACCGGTCCGAGCGGGGTCTCCGCGCGGCGCGTCGACATGCGTCCGCCCGGGCCGCGCCCCTTGTCGAACAGGACCACGGTGAAGTCACGGGCGGCCAGGGCGCGGGCCGCGGCTGAACCCGCCAGTCCGGCGCCGATCACTGCTGCGCGTCCATTCGCCACCCTGTCATCCTCTTCGCTGCGGTCTAATTCTAGATGCGATATGGCCCAAGAAAGCTCAAAACCTGATGAATCCAAACCCGATGATGCAGTCCGGACCGCATCTGTCGAGGTGTTTTATGACGGGGGCTGCCCGCTGTGCCGCGCGGAGATGAGCTATTATCAAGACCAGGGCGCAGATGCTCAGTTCACGGATATAACTCGGAGCGGCGCCTCGCCCGAAGGCGTCTCCTGTGAAGCGGCCCTGAAAAGGTTTCATGTCCGCGATCAAGCCGGACGGTTGCGCTCGGGCGCCGCAGCGTTTGCTGCTCTCTGGCGCGCGACGCCGGGCTGGCGCTGGCTGGGCGTTCTCGGCGGATGCCCGCCCTTTGTCTGGATCGGCGAGGGTCTGTATCGATTGTTTCTTCCCGTACGCCCCCATGTTCAGAAGCTGGTCCGGCGTTTCGGATCAGGCCTGAGTTCATGAAAGGGCCGGCGCCGAGACGACGAAAGGGCGACTTGCCTGAAAAGATCTGCCCGGTGTGCCAGCGTCCCTTCAGCTGGCGCAAGAAGTGGGAACGTGACTGGGAAAACGTCAGATACTGCTCGCGTCGCTGCGCGTCCCAGCGCAAGTCGGGTTAGTGGCCAGCTCATGACAAAAGTCTCATCTGATCGTCAGAGCACGGTTAGGTGAGCTGTTCTAGCGTCCAGGGGTGAACGCCGGGATCCGCCCCAAAAGAGGGCGACGCGGCTTCCTTGGTCGAATTAGGAGAACAGGTCATGTCTATGGTCACGGTCATGCTCGCCAGCATGGCGGGTCTTATGCTCACCCCCGTCGCCGCCGCCGAAGAGGGTGTCGTCGAAACCCGTCAGGCAATCAATTACGCAAGCGAACAACTTCTGACGGAGGAAGGCGTCGAGCGCCTCCGTCTGCAGATCGCGCGCACCGCTCACGCGGTCTGCCATGAAGACGGCAGCGTCTTCACGCGCTTCAGCCAGCAGACGCGCGAATGCGTCCAGGACGCCTATGAAGTCGGCATGGCGCAGCTTCAGGTCAAGATCGCCGAGGCGCGCGGCATGGGCCGCACCTATGCGCAGGCGTCCGGGCCGGACGAAGAGTCCGCTTACTAAGTTACTGCAACATCAGTCACTACAGGAATAACAGCCTTCAATGCTCACGAGGCTGTTCCCCTGGCCCCCGCCCATCCCCGTGGGCGGGGGCTTTCTCTTCATGCGCGTGTTTCGCGCTCGGCGAGCGGGGGCATGTCCGAGGCGTCTCCGTTATGCATTCATGCAGACTGGAGTTGCGCCAGCGTTGGCGCACACGTCACATCCCCGTTGCAAGACGCTGTCAGAAACGACCCCGCCGGGTTGTCCCGGCCTGGTTGGAACGAAGAACCGCACGCAAGCGGTTCGCATATGAAACAAGGATCTCCCCGATGCGTTTTGTCGCCGCCGCCCTCATCGCCGTCGCTCTGACCGGCGCTGCGTCCGCCCAATCTGTCGAGACCGTTGAAATCGCATTCCGTCCGTCTGATCTGTCCAGCGTCGAGCGTCTGGACGCCCTGCGCGACCGGATCCGTCTGGCGGCTCTGAATGTGTGCGACGCGCGTTCTGCGCGCACCCTGGCCGAACAGCGCGCCGCGCGTGAATGTGTTGCTGAAGCCCGTCGCGCCAGCGAAGCCCAGCTCAACATCGCTGTCGCGCGCGTCAACGGCGTGGTCGAGGTGGCTGCTGTCGTGCGCTAGACGCACCCACACTCCCCAAACGATTCAACGCCCCGTCGGAGCTCCGGCGGGGCGTTTTGCGTTTAAAGAGTAATGTGCATGCGGCGTTTGAGCGTGGCCCTTTGACGGCCTCAACGCGTTTCAAGCTAGGCGGAAGCGATCCCGGGTCTGATCCGGCTGGGGCGATCTGCTGATTTCAGCGAAAAAATTCGCATGTGAAAAACGCGCGAACTCAATCGCCCGACTTGATCGGCTTGATCAGGAAATGGCCATGCAGGCTGGCGATCGGCGAGGCGCGGCGCTCCTGCCAGGCGTCCACGCGCACATTCGCCACGCGTGAGCCCTGCCGGGTGATCGAGGCGCGGGCGTAGACATCCTGGGGTTTGCCCGGACGCAGATAGTCCACCGCCACATCAATGGGCTTGGGCAGGGCGGCGAGTTCGGTGAAGGCCAGCAGGCCGGCTGACGCGGTGATCTCCATGAACGCCCCGATGGCGCCGCCATGCAGCGCCGGGATCAACGGATTGCCGATCAGCCACTCGTCATAAGGCAGAATGGCGGTCAGCTCGTCGCCATGGTCATCGAACCGCACGCCCATGCGCGAGACATAGGGGCTCGACTGGAGTTTATGCAGACGCTCATTCATGAGGCGGCGCCTCCGGCTTTCTCGCTCGCCATGTGTTGCTCCACCTCGGCGCGGGCGCGCTCGGCGGCGGCCTGGCTGGCCTTGGTCACCATGAAGGCCGCATGCGCGGTGGCGACGGGATCGTTCTGATCCCCGTCATGGGCGATGGCGCTGACAAAGGCGATGAGCCCGGACACCTTGATGGTCCTGGCTTCCGCGATGACATCACAGCCGGGCTTGGCCGGACGCATGTAATCGAGCCGCAGATCAAGCGTGGCCACCGCCTGATCCCCGCCCAGACCGGCGAAGGCGGCCGTGCCGCAGGCATGATCGAGCAGGGCGGTGACAACGCCGCCATGCATCACGCCAGTCTCGGGATCGCCAATGGACTCAGCCTGATAGGGCGCGCGGATTACCGCTTCTCCAGGGCTGACCCGCACAAGCTTCATGCCCAGGGCGACGGCATGCGGGCTGCCGTCGACCAGAAGCCCGGCCAGGGTGTCGAGTTTGTCTTGAAGGGTATCGCTCATGGGAGCGCTTGTACTTGGAACCGGCGCGGCTTTCCAGCCGGTCAGTCACGCAGGCGGCGACGCACCAGCGTTTCGAGACCTTCCACGACTTCCATGCGCTCTTCACGGGATTCGCCCTGAAGATCGGCAAGCCGCCCCAGAGAGGCGCGGTGCAGCTGGATGATCTCGCGTTCGCGATCGCCCAGGGCGTCGACGCTCGCGAGGAAGCGCTCCAGCGACCGGCCAATCCGCGCCGAGAGTTCATCGCCCCGGCGCAGCATGGTGAAGATGATGGACTGGGCCTGGGCGCGCGCAGCCTGCAGCGGCGTCGTCATGCCCTCCGCCACGTCCCGGTCTCGCTTGTAGGCGCCTGCGCCGTCCGCCTTGCGCACCCGGCGATCGGGACCGCTGTAATTGGAGGTTTTCACGAAGGCGCGTGGACGCTGGGTGATTTCGGTCAGGCGTTCGGTGACCCCGCGAGGAGAGACCGGGCGCAGCGCCAGGGTGTCCGCGCCGGCGTCACGGGCGGCTTCGATGTCCAGAAGCGTATTCTTGGTGGACAGGATGAGCGTGGGGATGCGGTTCGCCTCGCCCTTGCTGCGACGCAGCTTGCGAATGGTGTGGGCGGCGTCCAGACGCTCGTCCCGCCAGTCCACGACCATGACCGACTGATCGGCGTTCTCTGCGAACCAGATGGCGGATTCAGGGGTCGAGCAGGTCTGGATGCGCTCCGCGCCGGCATAGCGCAGGATGTCGACCGTCAGACGGCGTGAGAACGGCGTGGGGTCGCAGACAATGATAGCGCGCTGGCGCCAGTCCAGGCCGTCGCCCGACGACGCCTCGTCGCCAAAATCGATATCCAGCTCTGCCGCCACACATTCCCCCTCTCAGGTGTATCAGACCTGTTTAGCGGCAAGAGGTGGAGATTGTCTTATCCGAACGGATTTTGCTGTTAGCGCTTGGTAAAAGCCCGGACCAGGTGCACGGCCAGCCAGATCGGCAGAACGATCACGGCGCCCAGGAAGAAATAGCGCAGGGCCCAGCGCAGCGACGCGCCGACGGAGTCAAAGAAGGACGCCCAGGCGTCGCCCACGGTCTGGAAGAAATCGACCCAGAGATCGGCCGGGTCGACCTGGAACACGGCGAGGACCAGGCCCACCAGCACGCAGAGAAGAAAGACGACCATGAGGTCGGCGAACCGCACGCTCAGCACGCGCTGAAGCATGGACTTGCGTCCGGCGGAATGCGGGGTCTGTTCGCTCATGATCGTCTGTCTCTCACGCAAATAAGGCCGTATCGCGGCGATCAGCCTTCCTTGTGGATCTCCACAGAGTGCGGATAGGGGATCTCGATGCCGTTGGAGTCGAAGGCGACTTTGACCTTCTTGTTCATGTCGAAATGCAGCCCCCAATAGTCCGAGGCCTGGCACCAGGCGCGCACCACATAGTCCACGCTGGAGGCGCCATGCGCCTTCACTTCCACGAACAGCGCCGGCTCCTTCATCACGCGCTCATCGGCCTCGAAGGTGGTGCGCAGAACCGAGATCACCTTGTCGATGTCATCGTCATAGCTGGCGGAGAACACAAAATCGCAGCGACGCGTGGGGTAGGCGGAGTAGTTCGTGATCACATCGCCCCAGGACTGACCGTTGGGCACGATGATCTGCTTGTTATCGGGAGTGTTGAGCTCGGTATAGAACAGGGTGATGTCCTTGACCGAGCCTGAGGTGTTCGCGATCTCGACATAGTCGCCGATCTTGTAGGGGCGGAAGAAGATGATCATCACGCCCGCCGCCACGTTCGACAGCGTGCCCTGAAGGGCGAGACCAATGGCCAGCGTCATGGCGCCAAGGGCCGCGACCAGCGAAGTGGTCTCCACGCCAAAGCGGGTCAGGACGGCGATGATGACGACGGCCAGCACGCCGTATTTGGCGATGGAGGCGAAGAAGCTCGCAATCGTGGGATCCAGTTTCGGATTGCGGTCCGGAATGGAGCGGATGGTGCGGCCCACCGCGCCGGCGATCATGAAGCCGATGATCAGGATGAGCGCGGCCATGCCGACATTCATGACCATCTGCAGGCCGATGGTGGTGATGTATTCCTGAGCGCGTTCGAAATCGAACGCCGCGGTCGTCGTGCTCATGTCCGGTAAGTCCCCTTGATGGTCCAATGCACAGTTAATCTGCGATAGCACTAAATCGCGGGACGGTCGAACCGTTCCTCCAAGAGCTGGTGGAGGCGGATCAGCCAGTCCGCCTCGCCCGCCGGCTTGTCCCAGCGGATGCGGTGAATGCGCGGAAAGCGCATGGCGATCCCGGACTTGTGCCGGGGCGAGCGGTTCAGCCCCTCAAAGGCGATCTCCAGCACCAGGCCGAAGTCGGGCCGCGCCTTCACAGCGCGCACCGGGCCGAACCGGTCCACCGTGTTGTCGCGCACAAACTTGTCGAGCTGTTTGAGCTCGTCATCGGTGAAGCCGAAATAGGCCTTGCCCACCGGAGCCAGCACTTGCTCGCCCTCTTCCTCTCGCCAGACCCCGAAGGTGAAGTCTGAATAGAAGCTCGAGCGCTTGCCATGCCCGCGTTGGGCGTACATCAGCACGGCGTCCACCAGGAACGGGTCACGCTTGTGCTTCCACCAGGGGCCTTTGGGACGACCGGCCTGATAGGCGCTGTCGCGGCGTTTGATCATCACGCCTTCGGCATGCGCATGCGGCGGGTCGGCGCGCAGGGGCTCCAGGGCGCTCCAGTCCTCGAAGCCAATGGTGTCGGAGAGATCGATCCGGTCGGATGGCGCGCGCTCGACCAGCGCTTCCAGTCGCGTGCGGCGCTCGGTCAGGGGCAAGCGGCGCACATCCTCCTCCCCATCCACCAGTATGTCATAGGCGCGGATGAAGGCGGGCAGGCGGGTCAACATCGCCTTCGAGACGGTCTTGCGGTTCAGCCTTTGCTGAAGATCAGAAAAGGGCGCGACTCCGCCATCGGGCGTGCGGATCAGCAATTCGCCGTCAATCGCGCCTTCAAATTCCAGCGCCGCCAGCACATCAGGGAAAGTATGGGAGATGTCGTCCCCCGTGCGGGTGTAAAGTCGGCGCACCCCGTCTTCGCTGACCGCCTGAATGCGGATGCCGTCCCACTTGTATTCGGCGATGAAATCGGACGGTTCCAGTCCATCCAGCCCGCCATCCTCCACCGGATGAGCCAGCATGACGGGTCGGAACGGCGCTTTCGCAGCGTTGACCGGCTTGTCGGCCTTGCCCTCAAGCCAGGCGAACACGCTGTCATAGGGCGGCTCCAGACCGTGCCAGAGCTCCTCGATCTCGGTGACGTCCACATCGCCAAACTGCGCCAGAGCGGTCTTGGCGAGCCGGGCGGAGACGCCCACACGCATCCCGCCGGTGACGAGCTTCAACAGCGCCCAGCGGCCCTGAGCATCCAGCGCATCCAGCCAGCTTTCGATCAGGGCGGGCGCGCCCGCCCGGCTGACGGTCATCAGCCCGTCGATCACCTCAACGAGATCAGGCGCCCGGTTGGCGCCGTGGCGTTGCGGCCAGATCAGAGCGGCGGTCTCCGCCAGATCGCCCACATAGTCATAGGACAGCTCGAACAACACCGGATCGACCCGTTCGCTGACCAGCTGACGGATGGCGGCGGCCTTGGCGGTCTTGAAATAAAACGCCCCGGTCAGCGCCGCCAGCGCATAGCCGCGGTCGGGATCGGGCTCGCGACGGAAATGCTCGACCAGCAGGCGCAGCTTGCCATTGCGCTGGGGCGTATAGGACAGGCGGTCCAGAAGGGCGGCGAAGCGTTCCATCACCGGAGCATATAGGATGGCGCGCGCCGATTGCCGCCTGAAACCCCAGTCGGGGTGATAACCCTATTCGCTTTGGGTTTTCGTTTGCGCTCGGGGCCTGTATCCCTGTTCACATGTAAAAGTTTACGGCGCGCTCACGCAGAAGAGCCGCTGTGGTGATGGGGAGCATCATGAGCGACCAAGCGCGCGAGACTGCGCAGACTGAACACCAGACCGGCTTTCTCGGTCTGATCGAACGGGCGGGCAACCGACTTCCGGATCCGGCCTTCATCTTCCTCTATCTGATCATCGCCATGGTGATCATCTCGGTGATCACGGCGGTGATGGGCCTGTCCGCCCTGCACCCGACCCAGACCAATCCGGACGGGAGCGCCGTTCTGGTGGAAGCGCGCAGTGTTCTCAGCGCCGCCAGCCTGCAGCATCTGCTGGTCGAAATGCCCGAAATCTTCACCGGCTTTCACCCGCTGGGCTATGTGCTGGTGGTGATGCTGGGCGCAGGCGTCGCCGAACGGGCGGGCCTCTTTGGCACCGCCATGCGCGCCGCCGTGCGCGACGTGCCGAAAATGCTGCTCACCCCGGCGGTGGCGCTGGTGGCGATGATGGGCAATCTGGCGGCGGACGCGGCCTATGTGGTGCTGATTCCGCTCGCGGGCGTCATCTTCGCCGCGGCGGGCCGGCACCCGGTAGCGGGCATCACGGCGGCCTTTGCGGGCGTGTCAGGCGGCTTTTCCGCGAACCTTCTGCCCGGTCAGCTGGACGCCCTGCTGTTCGGCGTGACCGAAGCGTCCGTGGTGGCGCTGGTGCCGGAGTGGACGATGAACATTGTCGGCAACTGGTATTTCATCGCCGCGATGACCTTCATCTTCATGCCGGTGATCTGGTACGTCACCGACCGCATCGTCGAGCCGCGTCTGGGCAAATGGACAGGCGGCGCCTCCACGAACGCCAAGGACGATGACAGCGATCCTGAAGCCCCGCTCAGCGAAGGCGAGAAGAAGGGCCTCTGGCGTGCGCTCTGGGCCGTGCTGCTGGTCTGTTTCCTCTGGCTGATCATGACGGTGGACCTGCCTGCGCTCGTCACAGGCGGCGCGCTGTCCATGTATGGCGGGGATGTGCCGCTGCTGAATGAATCCGCGCTGGCGGAAGGTCAGGGCATCGCTATTGCGCTGGTGCCGTTCTTCCAGTCGCTGGTGGCGGGCTTCATGATCCTGTTCCTGCTGGCGGGCGTCGCCTATGGCCAGGCGGCGGGTACGGTGAAGACCCATCGCGACATCGTCTCGATGATGGCCGAAGCCATGAAGGATATGGGCTATTACCTCGTGCTCGCCTTCTTCGCCGCGTACTTCGTGGAGATGTTCAACCAGTCCAATCTGGGCATCATCACGGCGGTCAATGGCGCGAACGCCATCGAGCAGTCGGGCCTGCCCCTGCCGATCGTGCTGGGCCTGATCGTCCTGTTCTCGGCGGTGTTGAACCTGTTTGTGGGCTCGGCCAGCGCCAAATGGGCGCTGATGGCGCCGGTTCTGGTGCCGATGCTGATGCTGCTCGGCGTCAGCCCGGAAATGGCGACCGCCGCCTATCGTGTGGGTGACGGTTCGACCAACATCATCACGCCGCTGATGGTCTATTTCCCGCTGGTGCTGGTGTTCTGCCGGCGCTGGGTGGACGGGTTCGGCATCGGCTCGCTGACTGCCAGCATGCTGCCCTACTCGATGTGGCTGCTGATTACGGGCATCATCATGACGATGGCCTGGGTCTTCCTCGGCCTGCCGTTGGGGCCGGGGGCCGAAGTGGGCTACGTCCTGCCGAACGCCAACTAGTCACAAACGCCGGGGGCTCTGCTCCCGGCGTTTTCATTCCTGCCCGGAGGCGATCATGCCTGTCATCCTGCACCATCTCGAACTCTCCCGCTCCGAGCGGATCATCTGGCTGCTCGAAGAGCTGAACGCGCCCTATGAGATCAAGCGCTACAAGCGCGACCCGCAGATCCGCCTCGCCCCGCCCGAGCTGGCGGAGACGCATCCTCTTGGCAAAGCGCCGCTGCTGGAGCTTGAAGACGGACGGGTGCTCGCGGAAACCGGCGCCATCGCGCAATACCTGCTCGACCGGTTTGACCCCGACCATGCGCTTCACCCGGCGCCGGATGCGCCCGAGCGCCTGAAGTTCCTTGAGTGGATGCATGCCTCTGAAGGCGCAGTCTTCCTGCCCTTCCTGATGAGCACCTATTGCGAGGCGACGGGGCTCAAGGACTCCCTGCTCGATCAGTTCATGGAGGGCGAGCGCGCCAAGGCCTTCGCCCATATCGAGGCGCACCTGAAGGACAATGACTATTTCGCAGGTGAACAATTCAGCGCCGCGGACTGCCTGATGGGGTTCCAGCTCGACGCGATCGCCAAACGCGGCGGCGTCAAGGACGGCTCCGCCCTCAAGGCCTGGCTTGACCGGGTGCATGATCGCGACGCCTACAAGGCGATGCGCAAGGTGACGGACGCGGATTAGGCGTTTCGGTCCAGATAAGCGCGAACGGCTTTCGCCAAAGCCGGGACTTCCTCGACCGCCGTGCGCCAGATGGTCTTTGGGTCGATGCCGAAATAGCCGTGAACAATGCGGTTTCTCATCCCGCGCACCTGCGGCCACGGGACGTCGGGAATGGCGGCGAGCGTTTCATCGCTCGTCTTCCCGGCGGCTTCTCCGATGGTTTGCAACATGTGCTGGACGGCGCGTTGCTAAATCGGATCGTCGCGAAATTGCGCTATGGAAACGGTGTCTATCGCGGAGGCCAGAAGCGTGGCTTCAGCCAGCATGTCCGCCAGCCAATCGTGATCGGACCGCCTAGACATCAACCGCGTCAGCAGCGATGCGGGCGCGAACGCTTGGACGCAAGCCGGCCTCGGTCGCCAGATCGACTTTCAAACCCAGAGCCGCTTCCAGCGCCTGTTCCAGACTGATGAGCTCCAGAAAGCTCGGCGTCTGGTCGAAATCCGCAATCAGATCCACATCGCTATCGGGTTTGGCGTCATCGCGAGCGTAGGAGCCGACAAGGCGCAAAGACTTGGCCCCGTGTTCTTTCAAAAGGGGGCGCAACTGGCTCAAACGCTGGATCAGTTCTTCACGACGCATGCCTTAAAGTCTCGCTACCCTGCGCTTTAGGCAAGAGTCAGCGGTTAAACCCCCATCGCCTCATTGATCAGGTCTTCCTCGCTGGCTTCGGCCATGATGGCGTCCATCGCCTCGCCATGGCGGATGGGTTCGCGGCCCACTTCCAGCATGACGGGCACGGCCAGCGGGCTGATCTGATCAATATGCACCGCCTCCACATGGCCCGCCACGCGCACCAGCGCGTCGGACAGGCGGCGCACATCGAGCAGCCCCGCCGCGGCGTCCGCCCAGGCGGCCTGCATCAGGATGTGATCAGGCTCGTGATCGCGCAGCACATTGTAGATGAGGTCGGCGGAGAAGGTGACCTGCCGCCCCGTCTTCTCCTGTCCCGGAAAGCGCCGCTCGATCAGCCCGGCGATCAGCGCGCAATTGCGGAAGGTGCGCTTCATCAGATCGCTCTCGGCCAGCCAGGCGTCGAGATCATCGCCCATCATGTCTTCGGAAAAGAGCATGCTCATATCCACGCCCGAGAGGTCCTTGCGCCCCCAGACCGCCAGCGCATATTCGTTCGCCACAAAGCCCAGAGGCTGTTTGCCGAGCCGCTCGAGGCGCCGCGTCACCAGCATGCCCAGCGTCTGATGGGCGAGGCGGCCTTCAAACGGATAGCAGACCAGCCAGGATTTGCCCGCGCGCGGAAAGGTCTCCACCAGCAGGCTGTCGGGCGCGGGCAGCTTTGATTTGCGCTTCTGGATCTCCAGCCAGTCGCGCACCTGTTCAGGCAGGAGCGACCAGCGGTCAGGATTGTGCACCAGCTCGCGCACCCGCGCGGCGAGATAGGTGGAATAGGGAAACTTGCCGCCTTCAAAGCTGGGGATTTTGGGGTCTTCGGCGCTCGACCGGCTGACCAGGCAATCACCGCCGCTCACCCCTTCAAAGCTCAATATCTGGCCGGCGAACATGAAGGTGTCGCCGGGGCTGAGCTGATCGGTGAACCATTCCTCGATCTGGCCCAGCATCTTGCCGCCCATCAGGGTCGCGCCTTGTGCGCCGCCGCTTGAGACTTCGTCGGGACGCACCAGCCCGCGATTGCCGCGCCCGCGCTGGGGCTTGGAGGCGCCGGTGCGGCGCGCCAGCCGGACATTGAGCATGGGCGCCTCGATGATGGTGCCCACATTCATCCGGTGGCGCTGGGCGACATCGCGGTTGCGCGCCCGCCATAGACCGTCGCGGGTCTGCACCAGACGCTTGAAGCGGTCATAGCTGCCGAGCGCATAGCCGCCATCGGCGACGAAGGCGAGCACCCGGTCAAACGTCTCGCGCGGCAGCTCGGCATAGGGCGTCGCAGCGACGATTTCCTCATACAGCCCGTCCGCCTCGAAGGGGTCGCCGCAGGCGCGGCCCATCACATGCTGGGCGAGCACGTCGAGCGATCCGGCTTTCAACGGATCGCCATCAAGCGCGCCCGCCAAGACGGCTTCAGCGGCGCAAGCGCATTCAAGATGCTCGAACCTATTGGTGGGAACCAGCACGGCGCGGCTAGTCGCATCCAGCCGGTGATTGGCGCGGCCCAGCCGCTGCAACAGGCGCGACGTGCCTTTCGGCGCGCCCATCTGGATCACCAGATCCACATCCCCCCAGTCGATCCCGAGATCGAGGGTGGAGGTGCACACGACGGCCTTCAGAACGCCCGCCCCCATGGCCGCTTCCACCTTGCGGCGCTGCTCGACCGAGAGTGAGCCGTGATGCAGCGCAATGGGCAGATTGTCGTCATTGATCGCCCAGAGCTCCTGAAAGGTCAGTTCGGCCTGGGAGCGTGTGTTCACAAAGATCAGCGCCGTGCCTGCGCCCTTGATCTGTTCATAGACCGCGGTCATCGCGTGACGGCCCGAATGACCCGCCCAGGGAATCCGGTCCTCGGGCGTCAGGATCTCGACTTCAGGGGCGGCCCCTGCATCGCCGCGCACAATCCTCGCGAAGCGGGCGTCTTCTTCGGGCTGCTGAGCGGACAGCCAGCGCGCATGGCCCATCTCGTCCTTCACGGTGGCAGACAGGCCCACCCGGCGCATGCGGGGAGCATAGTGCTGGATCGCGGCGAGGCCAAGCGCCAGCAGATCGCCGCGTTTGGAAGCGGCGATGGCGTGCACTTCGTCGATGATCACGCATTGGAGGTCTTCAAAGAAGGCTCCGGCGTTTTCCTGCGCACAGAACAGCGCGATCTGCTCGGGCGTTGTCAGCAGGATGTCCGGCGGTTTCGCGCGCTGGCGGGTGCGTTTGGAGGCAGGCGTGTCGCCGGTACGAGTCTCGACGCGCAGATCGAGGCCCATTTCCTCGATCGGCGTCATCAGATTGCGCGCCACGTCCTGGCTCAGCGCCTTGAGCGGGCTGATATAGAGCGTGTGCAGGCGGTGGGGGCGGTCCTTGCCCTCGCGTTCGGCGATGTCGGCGAGATCAATCAGGCTCGGCAGGAAGCCGCCCAGCGTCTTGCCGCCGCCGGTGGGCGCAATCAGCAGCGCATCCTCGCCCGCCTGGGCGGCGGCGACCATCTCGCGCTGGTGCGCACGCGGCGTCCAGCCCCGGCTTTCAAACCAGGCTTCAAAGCGGTCGGGCAGGGCGGGCAGGCGGGCGTGTTTCATTGCCGAAAGAGATAGCATGGGCGATGGACGGGCACAGTCTTTCCTCTGTACCGCTCAGGCCCTAGTCTGCGGCGAAACACAATAACCATGAAGGAGACGCCCGATGCGCGCAGCCCTGTTCGCCTTCGCATCCGTTCTGGCCCTGACCGCTTGCAGCCAGCCGGCTGCGCAAACCGACGCGCCCGCCGAGTCTGAAGCGTCCGGCCCTGCGATGACGCAGATCGCGGCCCCGGTCTATCCCGAAACGCGCACGGTCGAGCAGGTGGATGTCTATGCTTCGGCGGCCGAGGGCGAGGTCGCGGTGTCGGATCCCTATCGCTGGCTCGAACAGGATGTGCGCGTGTCCGAGGATGTGGCGAACTGGGTTGAGGCGCAGACTGAGGTCACCAACGCCTATCTCGACCAGCTGCCGGGCCGCGAGCGGATCGCCGCACGTCTGGCCGAGCTGTGGAATTATGAGCGCTACGGCTTGCCGACGACGCGCGAGACCGAAGACGGCCTGCGCTATTTCTTCTCGCGCAATGACGGGCTTCAGGACCAGTCGGTCTTCATGGTTCAGGACGGGCTTGAGGGCGAAGCGCGCCCGCTGATCGATCCCAATGAATGGGCGGCGGACGGCACGACGGCGCTGGCGGGCACGGTGCCCAGCCCGGACGGGACTAAACTGGCCTATCTGATTGCCGATGGCGGCTCGGACTGGCGCTCGATCCGCGTCATGGACGTTGAGACGGGAGAAACCCTGTCTGACGAGATCGAGTGGGTGAAGTTCTCGCCCTTAAGCTGGGCCAAGGACGGCTCGGGCTTTTACTATTCGCGCTATCCTGAGCCCGAAGAGGGCGAGGCGTTCACCGCGCTCAATCTCAACCAGGCGATCTATTTCCATGAACTGGGGACCGACCAGAGCGAGGACGTCCAGATCATGGCCGATCCTGACAATCCTGAAGTGGGTTGGCGCGGATTTGTCAGCGATGATGGCCAATACCTGATCATCAATTCCTCCACCGGCACCGATGGCAATGGCGTGCACATTCTCGATCTGGAGACCGAGGGCGCCGAGCCGGTCGAGATTTTCGAAGGCTTTGGCAACAACCATTCCTATGTGGGCAATGACGGCGAGACCTTCTGGTTCCAGACCGATCTCGACGCCTCCAATGGCCGCATCGTCTCGGTGTCGCTGTCCGCGCCGGAAGACCTCAGCGACGTGGTGGCCGAAGGTGACGGCCCGATCACCGGCGCCAGCCATGTGGGCGGTCATCTGATCATCGAGACCATGCGCGATGTGGCGAGCGCGGTCAGCGTCTATACGCCCGCGGGCGATTTCGTGCGCGAGGTGGCGCTTCCGGGGTTGGGCGTGGCGTCCGGCTTTGGCGGGGACCCGCAGCGGTCCGAAACCTTCTATTCCTATGAGAGCCTGAACCAGCCCGCGACGCTCTATCGCTATGATGTGGAGACCGGGGAGAGCGAGGTCTTCCGCGCGCCGGAGCTGACCTTCAACCCCGATGACTATGTGGTCAGCCAGACCTTCTATGAAAGCACGGGCGGGGCGCGCATTCCGATGTTTGTCGCCCATCACCGGGATGTCGATCCCAATGGCGTGCGCCCGACCCTGATCTATGGTTATGGCGGCTTCGCCATCACCCGCCGCCCGGACTTTGACGTGCGGCGTCTTCAGTGGATGGAGATGGGCGGGGTCTACGCCATCGCCAATCTGCGCGGCGGTTCGGCCTATGGTCGCGACTGGCACGATGCCGGGCGCCTCGCGAACAAGCAGAACGTCTTTGATGACTTCATCAATGCCGGCCACGCCCTGATCGATATGGGCTGGACCAGCCCCGATCACCTCGCCATCCATGGCCGCTCAAACGGCGGTCTTCTGGTGGGCGCGGTCGCCAATCAGGCGCCGGACCTGTTTGCCGCGGCTCTGCCGGCGGTGGGCGTGATGGACATGCTGCGGTTCAACCAGTTCACCGCGGGCCGGTTCTGGGTGGATGACTATGGCAGCCCGCAGGACCCGGAAATGTTTGACGTGCTCTATGGCTATTCGCCCTATCACAACATTCCCGAAACCGGCGAGTATCCGGCGACTCTGATTACGACGGCGGATACCGATGACCGCGTCGTGCCGGGCCATTCATTCAAATACGCCGCAGCCCTTCAGGCGGCTCAAACGGGCGATGCGCCGACCCTGATCCGGATCGAGACCCGCGCCGGGCATGGCGCCGGCACGCCGGTGTCCAAGCTGATCGAGGAAGCGGCGGATCGCTGGGCCTTCATCGCCTATCACACGGGCCTTGAAATCGAGGACTAGGACGAGAGCCTTTTTCTCATTGAAAACCCCGGAGCCTGGCTCCGGGGTTTTTGCTTTCAGTCTGGTCGCGATGTAATGTGAATAATCAATGTTTTGACATGAGGGTCTCATGAGCGACGCCGACAATCTCGCCCGCCTTGAAGCACTGTACGAGGCGTTCCGTGAAGGTCGGCCACGTCCGGAAAAGGTGGCCTGCTGGCTGTCTGCAGCCTGTCTGCTCATGCGTGAAGACGACCCGGACGCGCTTGTGGCGCAAGTTCGCGACCGTCAGGCCGCTCTGAAGTCCGAGCTGGGTTGGCGCTCACCGACCGGCGCGCTGCGCTGGCTCTACGCCGCCATGATGACGCAGAACGACATCCCGGTGGAACGCTTCCTGGCGGCGCGTGCGGCCCTGCAGGACCATGTCGGCTGGTTTGAACGCGCCAGTCTGCACGCCGGCGGCGCACGGGCGGCGTTGATGCTGTGCGTGGGCTCGAGCGAGGACACGCCGATCGAGCGCTTCCTGGCGATGCGTGAAGCGCTTCAGCCGCCCTGGTGGCGCGCCAGCGCGTCAGTGACGGACACCTATGCCGCCATTCACGCCGCTCGCGGCGATGACCCGGCCGAAGTGCTGGCCTTGCGGGAGGCCGCCGAGGCGGTCTTTCGCGCCAATCCGCGATCCCGGGGCCATACCCGGGATGGCGGCAAAATGTGCGCGCTTCTCAAGGCCGACCCGCACGAGGCGATGGCGCGATTTGAAGCGCTGGACGCAGCTCGCCAGACCCACAAGGCCCTGCGCCGCCATGCCTTCCGGCAGCGTTTCGTTCAATGGGCCATCCAGGGGCTGGGCGTGGATGATGCGCTTGCCATCGAGACCCTGCGCCAGGCGCTTCCGAACTCGGTCACCTCCATGGGCGGGGAACGCACGGCGCTGGCTCATCTTGTTCATACGGCGGGGTGGTCCGGGCTTCAGGACGGGGCGCTGAGCGCCATGGACGCCGTCATCGCCGCCCAGACCGCTGTCATGGTCTCAGTCATCACCGCGAGTTCGGTGGCGGTCACCGCCAGTTCCAGCTCCAGCGGCTCGGGTGCTTAAGGTTGAATTAGCCAAGCGTTGCGCAACTCTGTGACGCGTCATTAACCCGCCTGGCCCAAGACTGCTCCATGCGCTGAAACAGCGCGCATTCCCTGATCGGGACAGTTGGGAGCAGGATATGCGTAAGAGTTTACTGGGGTCCGCCATGGCGGCGTCCGCCGTGCTCGCTTTGGGCGGCGCAGCGATCGCGCTCGACCATCACGGCCATTCCTCCTGGGGGTATGAAGGGGATGGCGGCCCTGAGCACTGGGGCATGCTGTCGGCGGAATACGCCACCTGCGACAGCGGGCACGAACAATCGCCCATCGACCTTCATGCCGTCAGCGGTCATGCCGACGCCGTGCCGGCGCTGCACTGGGAAGACGGCGAAGGCTCGGTGACCGACAATGGCCACACCATCAAGGTGGACCTTGAGGACGCTGGCTCCCTGCACCTGGGCGATCGCGAGTATGAACTTGTCCAGTTCCACTTCCATGCGGGCAGCGAGCATACCGTGGACGGCCATCAATATCCGCTGGAAGTGCATTTCGTGCACGCCTCCGAAGACGGTCATCTGGCCGTTGTCGGCGTCTTCTTTGAAGAAGGCGCGGCCAATCCCGCACTCGACGCGCTCTGGGCCGCGATCCCCCATGAAGGCGAGCATCATGAGGTTGACGATGTCGATCCGGCTGCGTTCCTCCCGGCGGATCACAGCGCCTGGCGCTATGCCGGTTCGCTGACCACGCCGCCCTGTTCGGAAGGCGTGGCCTGGACCGTGATGCAGACCCCGATCTCGGCGTCCGCCGAACAGATCGCGGCCTTCACCGCGCACTACGCACACAACTATCGGCCGGTTCAGCCCCTCCATGACCGGCATCTGTCTGCGGGCGATCTGCACTAGCAAAGCCCGTAACGGGCGGCGCCGCTTTCTCTCCCCCCTCAAGCGGCGCCGCCTCCTTTCCTGTCAGGATCTCCGGTTTCCCGGCCCCCGAAGACGCCCTATGTCTTCTCCATGATCCGACCTGAGCAGCTTCTGCGCGAGACCGAACGCGGCCTCTGGTGTGAACCCGGGGGCTTTTTCATTGACCCCATGCGGCCGGCCGAGCGGGCGCTGGTCACCCATGGCCACGCCGACCACGCGCGGGCCGGGCATGATCGCGTTCTGGCGACGCCTGAGACACTCGCCATCATGGCGGCGCGGTATGGCGAGGCGTTCACGCCGGATCCGGTTCCCATTTCCTATGGCGAACGCCTCAGGATCGGCGAGGTGGAGGTGAGCTTTCATCCGGCCGGACATGTCCTGGGCAGCGCCCAGATCCGGCTCGAATGGAAAGGTCTCGTGATCGGAGTGTCGGGCGATTACAAGCGCCGCCGCGATCCCACCTGTGCGCCTTTCGAGGTGTTTCCCGCCCATGTCTATGTGACCGAGGCGACCTTCGCCCTGCCGGTGTTCCGGCATCCGGATGATGCGGGCGAGATCGCCAAACTGCTCAAGAGCGTGCAGGAGAACCCGGATCGCACCCATCTTGTCGGAGCGTATGCTCTGGGCAAGGCGCAGCGCCTGATCTGTCTGTTGCGCGAAGCGGGCCATGACGCGCCCATCCATATCCATGGCGCGATGGAGCAGCTCTGTGCGCTCTATCAGGATCATGGCGTCGATCTCGGTCCGCTCGCAAAAGCCACCCTGAAGGATGGCGAGGGAACGAAGCAGGATTTCGCCGGCAAGATCGTGATCGGGCCGCCATCCTCGTTTCAGACGGCCTGGGCGCGGCGGTTCTCCGATCCGGTCATCAGCTTCGCGTCGGGCTGGATGCAGGTGCGCGCAAGGGCGCGCCAGCGCGGCGTCGAGCTGCCTTTGATCCTGTCGGACCATGCCGACTGGGACGAGCTGACCCGGACGGTTCGCGACGTGAACCCGGAAGAGGTCTGGATCACTCATGGCCGCGATGACGCCCTGGCGCGCTGGGCGGAACTTGAGGGCTATAAGGCCCGCCCGCTCTCGCTGGTGGGATATGAAGACGAGGATGACTGAACGCCTTGCCTCGTTCCGCGGACCGCGCCTAACTGACATGATGACCCAGCCGCTTCGCACGCCCCTCACCGATCCGGTCCTGATGACCGTGAACGGCGCCCGCCTGATCGCGGACCCGTCCGGCGTGGCGGTCTGGGCGGAGGAAGGCGTGCTGCTGGTCAGCGATCTGCATTTTGAGAAGGGCAGCGCCTATGCGGTGCGCGGCCAGTTCCTGCCCCCCTATGACACCCGCGCCACGTTGCGAAAGCTGGCGGAGGCCATTGCGATCTATCAGCCGCGCCGTGTGGTGGCGCTGGGCGACAGCTTCCATGATCTGGGCGCGGATGACCGTATGGCCCCTGAAGATGCGGACGCTCTGTCTGAGATCGTCGCCTCGGTCGAGGACTGGCTTTGGATTGAAGGCAATCACGACCCGAAGCCGCCGGAGCGCTTTGGCGGCCGCGCCGGGTTCGAGCTTGATCTGGGCCCGCTCCATCTGCGTCATGAACCGCAGGCGGGTGATCATCCCGGCGAGGTGGCCGGGCATCTGCATCCGTGCGCGAAGATTTCAGGACAGGGACGCCGTGTGCGTCGGCGCTGTTTCGCCACCGATGGCGCGCGGCTGATCCTGCCCGCCTTCGGGGCGTTCACCGGTGGGCTGAATGTCTGCGACGCCGCCTATGCGCCGCTCTTCCGTGAGCGTCCGCACGCCTACATGCTGGGCCGTGACCGGGTCTATGCGGTCAGCGGGTCCCGCCTTCTGGGCGATTAGAGGCTGAAGGTCGGAGAACTGCGCACGAAGGCGGTCAGCGCCAGGCACAGCACGACAACAGCGGTCAGGATGAAGCGCAGCGGCATGTACCAGCCGGGAAAGGTGGCGCCGCGAATGGCGGTCCGGTCCCAAAGGAACTGGATGACGAAGCCCGCGATCAGCAGGCCCCAGCCGGTCAGCTCCAGATCTAGCGGCAGTCCGGGACGGTTCCAGACCTGGATGACCACCGCGACCCATCCCGCAAGGCTCAGGAGGATGGACAGCACCATGACCCCAGAGCGCGGCTTGTCGCTGCGGATCACCAGCTCGCTGGCCCAGCGTCCGCCCGCCAGGAAGGACAGGATCACCGCAGCGTAGACCGGAAGGGCGGTCGCCGCCTGCAGCGCGGCCTGGCCGCCCGCCATGACGCCGATGGCGCCGGCGAGGAAGGGCAGAAGGCCGCCAAACCCGAGGATCAGGACCAGAGGGGGAGCTTCGCTAAGACGTTGCATGGCGGGCGCCTCGTATCAGACTTGAACCATTAGCGCCGCTGGGTGACCGCGGCCGCCGTCCACCCGGCCAGCATGGCCAGAAGGACCGAGATAAAGGCGTACACGACCGGACGGTTCTGGGCCAGATCATAGATGGCCCGCTCTGCGCCCGCCTTCACCACGGTCAGATCCGTGCGCCGGGTTGCGATGGGTTGTCCATCCCGGAACAGGTACACATCTGCGTTATAGGTGCCGGTCGGCGTGGTGGGCGGCAGGATCACACGGGCCCTGAACAGCCCGCCTTCCAGCAGTTCGACGCCGCCCGGCGCTTCGCCGTACAGGCCGCGCCGGGCCTTGTTGCGCACCAGGGCTGCGCGATAGTCCACGATCTCGCCCCCAAGATCGGTCACCATCACGTTGCGCACGCCGAACAGGGTTTCCCGGCGAATGCTTTCAGGCGCGTAGAGCCGCACATGGTCCATGCCGATTTGATTGCGGCGGAGCGCCGAGAAGCTGGCGAAGTCAGACAGCGGGCGCGTGGAGGCGACCGCGTAATACCCCGCCACATCCTCGAACCGGACCGGGGCGGCGTTGATCCAGATGCCCAGCACCCGGCGTTTCT
Source organism: Oceanicaulis sp. HTCC2633 (assembly GCF_000152745.1). Lineage (GTDB taxonomy): Bacteria > Pseudomonadota > Alphaproteobacteria > Caulobacterales > Maricaulaceae > Oceanicaulis. Next base: position 1,285,210 of record NZ_CH672428.1, on the reverse strand, counting down.
GCATGACCCGCAGATCGCCAGCCGGGCCGCGCACGGCCACCACGATGTCATCCCCTTCCTGCAGCCCGGTCGCCGCGCCGTAAAGGGTCAGCTCGGCGCCGGCGAAGGTGGAGCGGATCTCCACCACATCCTCGGTCAGGGCGGCGGCGATCTGGGCGGGCGGCTGGACGCCTTCAGGCGGCGCTGCAAAGGCTGTCCCGCCCGCGGCGGCGAGAAGGGTCAGGACCAGAGCGAGGTGTCTGAGCATCACTGACCTCCCTGTGCGTCGATGAGCACAAACAGGTCGGCCGGCGTGCTGGTAAGGTCCCAGGCCAGTTTCAGGCAGACGCTGACCACGATCAGCGCCAGGAGGGCGCGCAGCTCTTCAGCCGGGATCTTGCTGGTGAAGCGCGCGCCGATCTGGGCGCCCACCACGCTGCCGAGGATCAGGATGCCCGCCAGAACCATGTCCACGGTCTGGTTCTGCACCGCCTGCAGAAAGCTCGTCAGCGCGGCCACGAAGAGGATCTGGAACAGGGAGGTGCCGATCACCACATTCGTGGGCATGCGCAGAAGGTAGATCATGGCGGGAACCATGACGAAGCCGCCGCCAACGCCCATCAGCGCGGCAAGTCCGCCTACGAGAAACCCGATGGCGATGGGCGGGATGACGCTCATGTAGAGGCCCGAGACCGCAAAGCGAGTCTTGAAGGGCAGGGCGTCGATCAGTCCGCGCTTGCGGCGCTTGGGGCGCACCGGGCCGCTCGCGCCGCGCCGACGACGGATGGCGTTCACGCTTTCCACCAGCATCAGGCCGCCGATGACGCCCAGAAAGCCCACATAGCAGAGCGAAATCACGAGATCGATCTGCCCCAGGCGCTGCAGCAGGCCGAAGAGCTGGACGCCGGAAATCGAGCCGACCACGCCGCCGATCAGCAGGATCAGCCCCATTTTCACATCCAGCGTCTTGCGCCGGAAATGGGCGAGCGCGCCGGAAACCGAGCTGGCGACAATCTGGTTCGCCTGGCTAGACACGGCCACAGCGGGTGGAATCCCGAGAAAGATCAGGATCGGCGTCATCAGGAAGCCGCCGCCCACGCCGAACAGGCCCGATAGAAATCCCACGCCCAGACCCAGGCCCAGCAAGAGCCAGAGGTTCAGCGAAATCTCGGCTATGGGCAGGTAGATCTGCACCGCCCCGGCCTAACCGGCGGCGGCTTGTTCAAGCCGTGAGAGCAGGGTGCTGTCCACCCGGTCCGACACTGTCAGGCCTTCAGAACGGCGGAAGTCACGAATGGCGCTGCGCGTGCGCGCGCCCATCATCCCGTCCGCAGGGCCGGGCTGGTAGCCCAGCTGGGACAGGAGCGCCTGGGCCCGGGCGATCTGGGCCGGGCTGGCGATGACGTCGGTCTCCCACGGCTGGGGCGCGTAATCGCCCTGCGCTTCGGGATCGGATGGGCGCGGGGTGAAGTTGCGGGCGACCGATTCCGCCGCCGCGCGCTGTTCGGGGGTCAGCATGGAGCGCAGCTCGGCGGCGGAATTGCGCGCCTCGGCGTCTCCTGCATTCGCAGCGATGGTGAACCAGGCATAGGCGTCAGCCGGGCTTTGCGGCACGCCGAAGCCTTCCTTGAAGAGAAGCGCGATATTCACCTGACTGTCCACGAGACCGTGAAGCGCCCCCTGTTCGAACCAGCGGGCCGCGGTTTCCTGAAATTCAGGCGTGGACTCGGCGTTGATGAACATGCCGCCTGCGTCATGCATGGCCTGCACATTGCCGTTCCCGGCGGCGCGGGCCATCCAGTCGCGGGCTGCGGCCGGATTGGCGGGCACGCCCTCGCCATTGGCCAGCATCAGCGCAAAGCGGCGCTGCGCCGCGGGAACGCCTTGCTCGGCGGCGCGGCGCATCAGGGCGGCGGCGTCCGAATAGCGCTGGTCTTCCAGCTGCTGCAGCGCCAGCTGATAGCGCGCCACGGCGTCGCCACTGGCTGCGGCGCTTTCAAGGCTCGGCGCCGCTTCGGTTTGTGATGCACGCTGTTGCGGAGGCGGGGCGGGGGTCGGAGCTGCTTGGGTTGGAGCTGGCGCAGCCTCGGGCTGGCTCTGGACGGTCTCAGCGTCTGCCGCGGCAGTCTCTGTCCCAGACGTCGCAGCAGGCTCGGCCTGTATTGCGGGAGCGCCGGTATCGGTGGAGGGCGCGGACAGGTCCGCCGGTTCGGAGAAAAGGCTCGACAGCGACGCGGACGGGTCCGCGCTCAGGGCCGACTGTTCGGGACCATTGATCGCTTCCATCACCAGCATGCCGGCCGCCGCCGCGATGGCGAGAAAGCCCAGCGCGCTGGCGCCCAGGAGCAAGGTCTTGTTGGAGCCGCGCTGCTCTTTCTGAACGGGCGGGGTCCATCCCGCCTCTCCGCCCCGGTTCGCGCGCACCTGCTTGCGGGCCTTCGCCAGGAAGTCCGCATCGGCGGTCGCGCCCATGGCGGCGGGTTTGCGCGGTTCGGCCTCGGCTTCGGGCGCGCGGTGCTGCGGCGCAGGCTGAGGCTTGGCGGAGGCGACAGGGACCGGATCCGGACGGGTGAAGGAAGAGGCGCGAGCGGGTTCCGCCTTGATGTCGAAATCGTCGTGCGCGGGCAGCGCGAAATCCTCATCGGAATCGTCTGCGTTCACCCAGCGGTCTGGCGCTTCGGGCAAGGGTCTGGAGAAGTCGTTGATGGCGTCGTCCGCTTCCTGAACGATGGCCTTGGACTCGTCCTTGTCCTTGTCCCGGGATTTGCCCTTGCGACCCTCAATGGCTTCAAGCCGGATCGCCAGCGCGTTCATGGCCTTCTGGACAGGCGACAACGCTTCGCTGGTGTCCTGCCGGGCCTGATCCAGACGCTCATGAAGGCCGGTCATGGCCTGTTCGATGCGCTGGGCCGTGCGTTCTTCCGAGGCGCGGATACGGGTTTCCAGATCCTGCTCCGTATTGGAGGAGCGGGACTGTTCCAGTCGTTCGACAACCTGGGCCATGCGTTCGCCCGCTGCTTCGACCGCCTGCGCCGAGCGGTGCTCGGCCTGCTGTACGCGATCTGCCAAGTTTTCCCCAAGCTTGGCCACCTGTTCGCCAATCCGCCGCATCGCAACGGAATTGTCCTGGCGAACCTTTTCGAGACGCGCTTCGATGTCGGCGCGATCTTCTTTGTTCTGTCGTTTGGCTTCGGCTTCATCCAGGCGGCGCTGAAGGCGCTGCTCTGACCGGTCCAGTCTCTGATCCACGGCCCGCGCCAGGCGGGCCACTTCCGCGCCGATGCGCTGAAGGGAATCAGACTGGCGCTGCTCGGCGGCGCGCAGTCGCGTTTCCGCCTCCGCCAGCGCGCGCTCAAGACGCGGACCGTCCGCGTTCCTGGTGACTTCCGCGATCTGGCGCGCACATTCGCTGCGCGTGTCGCGGATCACATCGGCGACTTCGCGCGCCAGCGCATCAATGCGCCGCTGCACATCCTCTTCCTTGAGGGCGTTCGACTGCAGGCTCTCGAGCTGGCGCAACCGCGCATCGAGCTTCTCCTGTGAACCCGCCAGCGCTTCAGCAGCGCGCTGGGTAGCGCTTTCCGCCGAGATGATCCGGCTTTGCAGCGAGCGTGAAGTGTCCTGCAGATCGCTCAGCAGGGACTGGGTGCGTTCATCGCGGGTCTCGACCAGATCGCGCAGGGCGCGGGTCTCGTCGGTCAGGGTCTTCTCGGTGTCCTCCAGGCGCTGGCCCAGCTTTTCGAGGCCGCGCTCGGCGCTGTCGCGGCGACGCTCTTCCTTGTGCGCCAGGTTATCGAGTTCGGTGCGCACATCGCGCTCGGTCTCGTAAAGACGGCTGGCCAGTTTCCCGACAGTGGTCTCGACAGACTTCAATGCGGCGGGGTCTGCGCCTGCGCCCGGTCCGGAGCGCTCGAGACGGCGAACGCGATCGAGAAGTTCATCCTGCTGGGCGCGGGTGCGCTTGAGCGCGTCCTGCGCGCTTTCGCCGTCGTCATCGATATTGTCCTCGATCATGTCGAGGCGGCGCGAGATCGCGGTCACCGACTGATCGATATGGGAGAGGGCCTGGGTAGAGCGCCGCTCGGACGCCTCCAGCCGGTCAGACAGGCGCTGCACCAGCTCGTTCAGCGCGTCATCGCTGTCAGATCCGCCGCCATCGCCGCCGCCGAATCCGGGGAAGCGCGACAGCTGATCATCCCAGTCCTTGGCGGGTTCGGAGACGCCGTCATCCAGAATGACCCGATTGAGCCATTCGCCCAGAGTCATGCCTTCACGCCTCGCCGCAGATTTGGCGAGGGCGCGGGCGCGGGGATCAATCCCCTTCACACTCCAGGGCGCCACAGGCGGCATGCCGACTCATCTCCAATGTCCAGCCTCGACCCTATAGACGCGGTTAATATTGTGTAAACCAGTCAGGCAGGCGCCATATCTGGTATATCCACATGGAATCACCGCTCCGGCGGGCGAACGCACGGACTCAACTCTGAATCAAGAGCAGGTGATGCGGTTAACGCCTCGTAAATCTCTCTTAAACTGGAGAGAATCTGATCACTGAACAGGCATGGAGGGGGCTGACGGCAGCCAGAAGGGGGCCAGCTCGGTCATGCGCGCCTCCAGCACATCGACCTGGGCGAGCGGCGTATCCTCGATCGGGCGCGGCAATTCGCGTCCGAGATCGAACAGGGACCAGGCCGGCGCGGGGGCGCCAGCGGCCAGATAGCGCTGACCCAGATGCCAGTAGGCGTCGGGAGCGAAAGGGTCCAGGACCAGGGCCTGAGCCAGCAATTGCGCGGGATCGAGTTCAGGATGCGCTTGCAGGCCGACGCGCCCCCAGCTGATCAGCGCGTTCGCGGTCAGAAGGCGCGCTGCGGCTCCGGCATGGCCGTCCCGGTCGATGAACAGGGCGAAACGCTCAACCGCCGCAGCTGGATCATTCTCCGCGAGCGCTTCCAGCCCTGCTGACAGGGTGCGGAAGTCTTCATCCTCAGCGCCCTGGAGCGCCAGAGCGCTGGCATAGGCGCAGGTCAGGCGATCGCTGCCGATGGAGGCTTCCGGGCAGGGGCCGAAATGATGGGTTTCCTGAATCTGCACCAGCAGGGCGCCCGCATAATCGCCGTCTTCCTGAAGACTCTGGCTTTCGTCAAAGAAATCCACCGGCGTCGGCGCGGAGCCCCGAGCGCCGGACAGGGCGCTCTGCGCAGCCTCGAGCACCTGGTTCAGGCGATCCGCGCCCGCCGGGATCAGGGTCGCGTTCTCGGGCAATGGCGGCAAGCCAGGCAGGACCTCCGGCGCGTCGACGTCACGGGTCCAGCGCTCCATGCGCCCGGCGGGGCTGTCGGGGCTGTAGACGATGAAGCTGAACGCACAGGGAAAGCGCGAGGACTGAGACAGGCGCGCCATGATTTCGGGGTGGATCGGAGCGACATAGGGCAGCCACGCCAGGGCGCTGGCGGCATGTGCATTGTCTATGCTGTCCGTCTCGCACCTCGATCCTTCGCCGCCATAATCCGCGCTGAAGACAAGCTGGTTGTTGTACTGGGCGACAAAGCCGGTGGGGGTGTCGGTGAGGGCCAGCGCGCCGCTCTGGGAGGAGACGCCGGTGGCGGCTTCGAGCCAGACCCTGTCAAAGGTCCCGGCATTGCCGAAGCTGATGACGTCGCGACGCCCGCCCTCGCTGAGCGCGACATAGATATCAAGATGGCGCCGCGCCTCGGCATATAGGCTGGTCTGCATGATATCGGTCTGATCGGCGGGTTGGGCGTAGAGCGCGCGCTGGCCGATATCGAGCCACATCTGCGCGCCCTGTTCGGTCACCCAGCTGGCCCAGTCCTCTCCGTATCGCACGCTGCGGGACCGGCCTTCGCGGGCGGCGGAGGACCCGACCGAAGAGACATCCACCCGCCACAGGGTCTGGATTTCGTCGGCGGGCGCAGACGCGGCTTCGCCTTGCGCCCAGGCGGGCGAGGTCAGCAAAAGGCAGGCGGCGAACGCGATCAGGCGCATTTGCAAATCCTTGGCCGAATGAACGGCGAGTCTGCTTCAGTTAACCGCCAAATCAATCGACGAATGCGGCGCGGTCAAGGCGTCTATAAGACAAGGTTGAGGGCGTCGCATAGATGTCACCAGATTGACGTTGACGTTCACGTCAAGGCGCATACACTCCCCGCCATGACTCAGACTGCGCCCTCTGATGTTGAGCTTTCGATCCGCGAGATCGCGGAAAAGTTCGACGTGACCCCGCGCACGCTGCGCTTTTACGAGCAGAAAGGCCTGCTCAATCCCAAGCGTCGCGGCGGATCGCGCTGGTACACGGCCGCCGATGTGGCGCGCCTCTCCCTGATCCTGCGCGGTCGGCGGGTGGGCTTCTCGCTCGAGGAAATCGGTGAGATGCTGGACCTTGAAGCGCTTGCGGCCCGCTCGCATGAAACCCTGTCGCGCAATCTCAAACGGTTTCGCGCGCGGATCACGGCGCTCGAACAGCAACGCAATGACATCGAGGACGCGCTCGCCGAACTGAACGCCGGTTGCGCCTGGCTGGAAGAGCGGCTGGCCGACCGGGAGCCGTCCGAAGACATCAAGCGCCGCGCCGCCGCCTTCGAGGCGCTGGCCTCGGCCCGACTGACGCAATGGTCCGGCCATGCGCCGGACGACCCGATATGACGCTTTCGCGAAGAGGCCGTGACAGGACTCGACGCGCACAGGCCGACATGGCCCCATACCTATAACCACCTCGACCCCTACGGAGACGGTCCCAATGCCCGACTACAAGGCCCCAAATCGAGACCAGAAATTTGTGCTGAACGAGCTGCTGAACGTTCAGCAATACAGCGACATTCCCGGCTTCGCGGATGCGTCCGAGGATATCGTCAACGCCATCCTGGAAGAGGGCGGCAAGTTCTGCGAAGGCGTGCTGCATCCGCTCAACAAGGTCGGCGACCATGAGGGCTGCAAGCTCGATGACGGCGTGGTCACCACCCCCACCGGCTTCAAGGACGCTTACGACCAGATGACCGAAGGCGGCTGGACGGCTCTGTCCGCGCCGGCGGAATTCGGCGGTCAGGCGCTGCCGCACTATCTCAATCTCGCCTTCAACGAGATGGTCACCAGCTGCAACATGGCGTTCGGCATGTATCCGGGCCTGACCAACGGCGCGGCGCAAGCCCTTCTGGTGGGCGGTTCCCAGGAACAGAAAGAGCTTTACCTGCCGAAGATGTTCTCCGGCGAATGGTCGGGCACCATGAACCTGACCGAGCCCCATTGCGGCACCGATCTGGGCATGCTGCGCACCAAGGCGGTTCCCCAGGGCGACGGCACCTACAAGATTTCCGGCCAGAAGATCTGGATCTCCGCCGGCGAGCACGAGATGAGCGGCAATATCGTTCACCTGGTGCTGGCGCGCGTTGAAGGCGCGCCGCAGGGCGTGAAAGGCATCTCGCTGTTCGTGGTGCCCAAATACCTGCCGGACGCCGATGGCAATCCGGGCGAGCGCAACTCGCTCAAGTGCGGCGGCCTGGAAGAGAAGATGGGCATTCACGGCAACGCCACCTGCGTCATGAACTATGACGAGGCGACCGGCTGGCTCGTGGGTGAAGAGAACAAGGGCCTCAAGATCATGTTCGTCATGATGAACGAGGCGCGTCTGGGCGTGGGCCTGCAGGGTCTGGGCCTGGCGGAAACCGCCTACCAGTATTCGCTGGCCTTCGCGAAGGACCGCATCCAGGGCCGCTCCCTGACCGGTCCGAAAAACCCGGACGGCCCGGCCGACCCGATCATCGTGCACCCCGATGTGCGCCGCATGCTGATGGACCAGAAAGTGTTCGTGGAGGGCGCGCGCGCCTTCACCTACTGGACCGCGCTGCAGGGCGATCTCGAGCACAAGGCCGAGGACGAGGCCGTGCGCGAGAAGGCTGGCGATTTCATGGCGCTGCTGACCCCGATCGTGAAGGGCTATCTGACCGACAAGGGTTATGAGAGCGTCTCCACCGGCCTGCAGGTGCATGGCGGTTCGGGCTTCACCCGTGAGTGGGGCATCGAGCAGCTCCTGCGCGATGCGCGCATCACCCTGATCTATGAAGGCACCAACGGCGTTCAGGCGCTGGACCTGGTGGGCCGCAAGCTGGCCATGGCCGGCATGCGTCCGATCAACTCCTTCTTCGGCGAGCTCGATGACTTCATCGCCGAGAACCAGGGCGACGCCGATCTCAAGATCTATGTGGACGGTCTCGCGGACGTGAAGGCCAAGCTTCAGAAGGCCACCAACTGGCTGGTCGAGAAGGGCCTTGAGAACTTCGACAACGCCGGCGCCGCCTCGACCGATTACATGCACCTCTTCGGCCTGACCTGCTTTGCCTATATGTGGGCGAAAATGGCCAAGGTGGCGGCCGCCAAGAAGGGCGACAGCGATCCGATCTACGCGACCAAGCTGGTGACGGCGAAATATTTCGTCGAACGCTGGTTGCCGCAGGCGGACGCCCATCTGGCCCGCATCGAATCCGGCGCCGAGACCATGATGACCCTCGAAGCCGAGGCGTTCTGAGACTGATTGCGAAAAGCCCTCCGTCCCTGGGACGGAGGGCTTTTTCGCCAAGACCTATCTGGGAGGAGACCAAATGACGGCGCAAGTTCTCAATGTGCCCAAGCCTGAATGGCTGGATCAGGAAGACGTCAACATTTTCGATGGCGCTGTGCGCAGCTTCATCGAAAAGGAATGCCTGCCCCACGGCGATCGTTGGGAAAAGGAAGGCATGGTGGACCGCGAGGTCTGGAACAAGGCGGGCGAGAACGGCCTGCTGTGTCCCGCAGCCCCCGAGGAATACGGCGGAGCCGGCGGCGACTGGCGCCATGACTACGCCTTCCACATGGCCATTTCCGAAATGGGCGTGGATGGCTGGGGCGCGAGCCTGCACAACTCCATCGTGGCCCCTTACGTTTGGCACTACGGCACTGAAGAGCAGAAAAAGCGCATCCTGCCCAAGCTGATCTCCGGCGAATATGTCGGCGCGATCGCCATGACCGAGCCGGGCGCCGGCTCTGATCTTCAGGGCATCAAGACCACGGCCGTCAAGGACGGCAATGGCTACAAGATCAACGGGTCCAAGACCTTCATCACCAATGGCGGCACCGCGAACTTCATCGTGGTCGTGGCCAAGACCGATCCCAAGGGCGGCGCCAAGGGCACCTCGCTCTTCCTCGTCGAGACCGACGGGCTGGACGGCTTCCGACGCGGCCGCAATCTCGACAAGGTCGGCATGAAGTCCCAGGACACCGCCGAGCTGTTCTTTGAGGACATGAAGGTCCCCGCCGAGGCCCTGCTGGGCGAGGCGGAAGGCCAGGGCTTCTTCCAGCTGATGGAACAGCTGCCGCAGGAGCGTCTTCAGATCGCGGTCCAGGCCGTGGGCATGATGAAGCGCGCCCTCGCCGAGACCATCGCCTATGTCAAGGAACGCCAGGCGTTCGGCAAGCCGGTGATGGGCTTCCAGAACACCCAGTTCAAGCTCGCCGAACTCAAGTCCAAGGCGACCATCGCCGAGGTCTTTGTCCAGCACTGCTCTGATCTTCTGATCAAGGGCCAGCTCGATGCGGCGACGGCGTCGATGGCGAAATACTGGACGACGGACATCCAGTGCGAGCTGATCGACGAATGCGTCCAGCTGCATGGCGGCTATGGCTTCATGAACGAGTATCCCATCGCGCGCATGTGGCGGGACTCGCGGGTGCAGCGCATCTATGGCGGCACCAACGAGATCATGAAGCTCCTGATCGCCCGGACGCTGTAATGCTGACGCGGTTCGTCATAAGTGCTGCGGCGGGCGGTCTGCTCGTCGCCTGTGCGCCTGACGCGCCGCCAGCGAGCGAGGCCGCCCCCGAGGCGGCTTCGCCGCGCGCCTATTTTGAACAGACCTTCTCCGGACGCTGGGGCATGGACGCCTCGTGTGCGGAAGAGGGTCTGTTCCGGCTCGGCCCGGACCGGCTCGAGCTCTACGAACGCAGCTGCGACGTCCTCGCGCTTGAACGCGACGGGGACCGGATCGCAGCGCGCACGCAATGCGCAGAAGAAGGCCAGCGAATGGCCGAGAACACGCACATCCTCAGTCGCGTCTCCGACAGCGAGATCACTGTCTCGGACGGACATTACGAATGGACCCGCCACGCCTGCGGCGCGACGGGAGCCCAAACACAGGGAGCCCAGTAAATGACTGACGCTTATATCTTTGACGCCACGCGGACCCCGCGCGGCAAGGGCAAGAAGAACGGCACGCTTCACGAAGTGACCGCGCTTCAGCTCGCCACCCAGCAACTCGAAGCCATCCGTGAGCGCAACAATCTCGACACGTCCTATGTGGATGACGTGATCCTGGGCTGCGTCTCCCCGGTCGGCGAGCAGGGCGCCAATATCGCCCGCGCCGCCGCGATCAACGCCAACTATGCCGAGACCGCCTCGGGCTTCCAGGTCAACCGGTTCTGCGCCTCCGGCCTTGAAGCGGTGAACCTCGCCGCGGCGAAAGTCATGTCCGGCGAAGCCGACATGGCCATTGGCGGCGGCGTGGAAGCCATGTCCCGCGTGCCGATGGGCTCTGACGGCGGCGCCATGGCGGTCGACCCGGAAATGGCGTTTGACCATTACTTCGTGCCGCAGGGCGTGTCCGCGGACCTGATCGCCACCAAGTACGGCTATTCCCGTGACGATGTGGACGCCTACGCCATTGAGTCCCAGAACCGCGCCGAAGCCGCCTGGAAAGAGCGTCGCTTCGACAAGTCCATCGTGCCGGTGAAAAACCAGCTCGGCCTTGTCCAGCTCGATCATGACGAGCACATGCGTCCGGGCACCGACATGCAGTCGCTGGCGAGCCTCAAGCCGTCCTTCAAGGATCTGTCGGCGTTCGTGGGCCTCGATAAGGTCGCGATGCAGAAATATCCCGACATCGAGAAGATCAACTTCGTCCACCACGCCGGCAACTCCTCGGGCATCGTGGATGGCGCCGCCGCCATCCTGATCGGCACCAAGGAAATGGGCGAGAAGCTCGGCCTCAAGCCGCGCGCCCGCATCCGCGCCATGGCCTCCATCGGCTCCGAGCCGACCATCATGCTGACCGGTCCGGCTCCGTCCGCCCGCAAGGCGCTCAAGAAGGCCGGCATGAGCCCGTCCGACATCGATCTGTTCGAGATGAACGAGGCGTTCGCGTCCGTCGTTCTGCGCTTCATGGAAGATCTCGGCGTCGAGCACTCCAAGACCAACGTCAATGGCGGCGCGATCGCCATGGGTCACCCGCTGGGCGCAACCGGCGCGATGATCCTCGGGACCGTGCTCGACGAGCTTGAGCGCACCGGCAAGGGCACCGGCCTCGCCACGCTCTGCGTCGGCGGCGGCATGGGCACCGCGACCATCATCGAGCGCGTCTGATCTGATGGCTGAAGCGAACTCCAAACCGGCCGCCAGCCAGAACGCCCTGCTCAAGGGCTTGCCGTTCGGGCTGGCCATCGGCGCAGCGCTGGGGATTTCCCTCGGCGTGGCCTTCGGTCTCTCGCTGGACAACCCGCTTCTGGGCCTGGGCCTCGGCCTCGCCTTCGGACCGGGCGTCGGTTTGCCGTTCGCTGTCGCTATCGGAACAGCTCTGCTGAACAGGTCAGACGATCCCAAGGATCAAGACGATACGGACACGGAGACCGGAGCATGACTTCGAAGACGGACAATACGCTTCTGTCGAAAATGGATATCGGCAAGGGCCTGCCTGCGGGCGTGGTTCTCGGCCTCATCTTCGGCATCGGTTTCGGCGACTGGCTGGGCAATCTCGCCCTTGGCCTGGCGACCGGGATCGTGATCGGCGTGTGTCTGTCGCCTCTGTTCGGCCTGGCCTTTTCAACGTTCAAGAAGAATGACCAAGGGGGCGGTGACGCGCAGGCGTCATCGTCACAGGAGACCTCACAATGACCTATACGCATTTCAAATTCGAGGTGGACGGCGACGGCATCGCGCTCATCACCTTTGACTCTCCGAACGTCTCGATGAACGTTCTGTCCAACTCCGTCATGCAGGAGATGGGGCAGATCGTCGAGAAGATCGGCTCTGACGACGCCATCAAGGGCGCGGTCATCACCTCGGGAAAGAAAGCCTTCTGCGCCGGCGCCGACCTGTCCGAACTGGGCGGCGGCATGGCCGACCTCAAGGGCCTGTCCGAAGAGGAAGCGAAATCCAAGCTGTTCGACACAGCCTATCGCCTGAACCAGTCCCTGCGGGCGCTGGAAACCTGCGGCAAGCCCATCGCAGCCGCCATCAACGGTCTGGCGCTGGGCGGCGGCTTTGAAGTCACGCTCGCCTGCCATTACCGCGTCATGGCGACCGATACCGGCGCCAAGCTCGGCCTGCCTGAAGCCCTTGTCGGCGTTCTGCCGGGCGGCGGCGGCACCCAGCGTCTGCCGCGCCTGATCGGCGTGATGAATGCGGCCCCGGTCATGCTGCAGGGCAAGCAGCTCGACGCTGAAACCGCCAAGCAGCAGGGCGTGGTGCATGAGATCGCGCCGCTCTCCGAGATCGTCGCCAAGGCGAAGGAACTCGTCAAAGCGGACGCCATGGGCGGCAAGCAGCCCTGGGATCAGGACAAGTTCAAGATCCCCGGCGGCGGCCCCTACCACCCCGCCGGCCTTCAGGTCTTCATGGGCGCATCCCCGATGCTGCTCAAGGAAACCTACGGCAATTATCCGGCCCAGCGTTACATCCTGTCCTGCGTCTATGAAGGCCTGCAGGTCCCGATGGACGCCGCCCTGCGCATCGAGAGCCGCTATTTCACCAAGCTGCTGATGCGCCCCGAGAGCCGGAACATGATCCGTTCGCTCTTCCTGTCCAAGCAGGCGCTGGAAAAAGGCGCACGCCGTCCGGCAGGCGAGCAGAAGGCCGAGATCAAGAAGATCGCCGTCATCGGCGCGGGCTTCATGGGCGCCGGCATCGCCACGGTCTCCGCTCAGGCGGGCATCGAGGTTGTGCTGATCGACGTCAACCAGGAAGGCGCGGACAAGGGCAAGGCCCATGTGGCGGCGCACTTCGCCAAGGGCGTCAAGCGCGGCAAGCTCACCCGGGAAGCGGCGGACGCCAAGACCAACCTCGTCACCGCGACCACCGACTATTCGCTCCTGAAAGACGTCGATCTGGTGGTCGAGGCGGTGTTCGAGAACTCCGAGCTCAAGCACCAGATCACCAAGGCGGCTGAAGAGCACCTGCCCAAGGACGCGATCTTTGGCTCGAACACCTCGACCATTCCGATCACGTCGCTGGCCGAAGCCTCTTCGCGTCCGGAGAATTTCATCGGCGTTCACTTCTTCTCGCCGGTCGAGAAGATGATGCTGGTCGAGCTGATCGTGGGCGAGAAAACCGGCCCGCGCGCCATCTCGCTGTGCCTGGACTTCGTGGCGAAGATCAAGAAGACCCCGATCGTCGTCGCCGACACCCGCGGCTTCTACGCCAACCGCTGCGTGATGCGTTACATCGAGCAGGGCATGTACATGCTGACCGAAGGCGTGAAGCCGGCCCTGATCGAGAATGCCGCCAAGATGGCCGGCATGCCGGTCGGCCCGCTCTCGCTGCAGGACGAAGTGGCCATTGATCTGGGTTACAAGGTGCTTCAGCAGACCAAGAAGGACCTGGGCGATGCGTTCGAGGACACCCCGAACGCGGAAGTCATCGAGAAGATGTACGAGCTGGGTCGTTATGGCCGCAAGAACCAGAAGGGCTTCTACGTCTATACCGACGAAGGCAAGCAGCTTTGGGACGAGCTCGATCAGTTCGCGCCGAACGGCAAGCTGCTCGACGAGCAGCCGACCGTGGACGAGCTGAAGGATCGCATCCTCTACGCCCAGGCGCTCGAAGCGGCCCGGACGATGGAAGAAGAGATCGTCGCCGACCCGCGTGAAGCCGATGTCGGCTCCATCCTCGCCTGGGGCTTTGCGCCCTATACCGGCGGCGTGCTGAGCTTCATCGACACCATCGGCGCCAAGGCCTTCGTGGAACGCGCCGATGCGCTGAAAGCCAAGTACGGCAAGCCGTTCGAAGTGCCTGCCCTGCTGCGCGACATGGCCAGCAAGGGTGACACCTTCTACGGCCGCTTTGCTCCGGCGAAAGCTGCGTAGGCAAGGTCGCAGACCGAACAGGAAAGGCCGGGCGTTTCGCCCGGCCTTTTCATTTGTAACTCGTCTGTCCGGACCCGAGCTGTCAGGCTCATGCTGCATCCATCGGGACGGGATGCGGCATCTTCTGATCAGAGATCGCAACGGGGACAGAACATCATGCTCATCACACTCACGGCCTTCGCCGCCCTCACGCTCGCTCAGGCGACCGAGCCGGACATTGATTTTTCCGGTGTTCAGGATCCGCTCGGCGGGGCGCCGACGCGGGTTCTGGTGCTGGGCACGGCGCACCTCAATCAACTGCCAGAAGGCGCGCTCAATCCCGGCGATCTGGATCTGGTGCTTGAGCGGCTTGAAGCGTTCGCCCCCGACATCATCGCCATTGAAGCCATTGGCGGGCGCGGCTGTGACGAGCTGCGCCGCTATGCCGGGCTCTATGAAGGACTGGCGGATCAGTATTGTCGCGATCCCCAGCCGGCGCTCGACGCTTTGGGGATGAGCCAGCCTGAAGCCTTCATTGAAGCCCGCGCCCGGCTTCAGGACTTCCCGGACGCCCCGAGCGCGTCCGAGCGCCGGGCGATGGCGCTCCTGCTCTACGGGGCTGGCGAGCCCTGGTCCGCTGCGCTGCACTGGGCGCAGCTGGAGGAGGCTGAACGGCTTGCGGAAGATGGTCTGACCGAGGCGCTGGTGGAGGCGTTCAACGCCATGCTGGCCTCACGCAACGAGAACGCGGTTCTCGCCGTGGCGTTGGGGGCCGAGCTGGGACTCGATCATCTGGCGACCATGGATGATCACACGGCGGATTCCATCTATGCCCATGCGCCGGATACGCTGGGACCGACCATCCAGTCGGTCTGGGCGCAATCCGATCCGGAGGTGGATGGCGTGTTTGAGGAGGCGCGCACTTATCTGGGGTCCCCCGAACGGGTGCTGGCGGGCTATCGCTTCATCAATGCGCCGCGCTATCAGCGCGCCACGATCGCTGGCGATTTCGGCCTCGCCGCCGCCACGCCCGACCATGACGCGGTCGCCCGCCAGTATGTAAGCTGGTGGCAGACCCGCAATCTGCGCATGGCGGCCAATATCGTCGAGGCGGCGGGCAATCAGCCGGGCGCGAAAGTGCTGGTCATCGTGGGCGCCTCGCACAAGGCCTATTTCGACGCCTATCTCGACCAGATGCAGGACTGGGAGCTGGTCAGCGTCGATGCGGTGCTGGCGGACTGATCTTTCCCGGAACGGGGCAGGGGGCGTGCGCGTTGTTTGAGCAAGGACAACAGCAAGAAGGAGGCGGAAATGGCTTCCCATTATTCCACCGACGCCGCCCCGGCCGACAATCAGGCTTTCGCCCAACCCTTTGATGAAACAAAGGCGACGGGTCGCAAGGGCGAGCTACGCCCCGATGACGCCAAGCTGGGCGATCATGTGGTTCCGGTTGATCAGGCGCTCGATGGCGCGCGTGGAGAACGGTTCGGCGAGACGGTCGACCAGTCTTCCGCGGGGCGTCTTGGCGCAAGCGAAGAGGCTGTTGAACGTCTGGCGTCCGAGGACAAGGAAAAGTCCAAGAAGAAGCCTGACGACAGTCCGGATCCCGATGACGAGGACGACAAGCTTGATGACGCCCTTGATGACAGCTTCCCGGCTTCCGATCCGCCGCCCATTCGCCCGGGCGAAAGCTAGGACCGAGAACAAGTCTGGAGATCTGTCATGAAGAATGCGTCTGAACAGTCTGTACCGGGTGAACCGGAATCCCTTGATCGCGAGGCCCAGCGCCGACGCGAGGCCGGCGCCGACGGGGCCGAGGCGGACAGGGTGCCAGAGCCCGGACCGTCTGAATACAAGGAGGATGACGACTGAGTCGTGTGTCGAACAGGAAAGCCGGACCTTGCGTCCGGCTTTCCTGTATCTGAGTGAACAGCATTTACTGATAAAAACGAGATGGTTTTCCTCTTGAAAGAATATCGATATTCCAATTGTTAACAGATTCGTTAACCAATGTGCTTGAGTAAAGCCAAAACTATTGCTTAAGATCGGGGTGCTGGGTGGCGATGAGTTCTTGAAGCGGTCTCGTTTCCGCTTCTGGATCCCAACCCCCGGCATGTCAGGCTTCCCTCGGTCCTGACGGGCGGTTCCCCTCAACTGCCGCCCATGACGACCGGCCTCTCCCCTGGAGGCCGCAGCCCCTGGGCCGCTACAGGCGTCAGCTCTGTTTGGGCCCGTGTGCAACCACCGCCCGCCGCCCCGTCCCATCCAGCGGGGCCGGGCGGTGGGTCCATGTCTGGTGTCCGGAAATCTCAAGGAACGCGCGCAAGCATGAAGCACATGGCCAAGGTTTAATCCTGGGCCGTCTTGGCGATCTGTGCTTGCAGCTCCAAATCCAGATCAGGGGCTGTTCAAGGAGACCAGAATGTACGTGATGATGGATGACTCACCCGCCAATGACAATGCACGCAGCCCGGCTCCGGCTCAGCAGCCGCCCCATGAAGACCCGGCCCTGCGCCGCCGCCGCATTGCTGCGGATGAGGCCGAGCGCGAGCACATCTTCAGCCCGGGGCCCTGGGACTGGAAGGCGCCCTGAACCACGCGCCGATGTCGTGGACAGGACAAGGCCCGGAGTTCGCTCCGGGCCTTTTGCCGTTGGGGCTCAGACAGGTATGGACCAGACATCCATCGCCAGGGCGGCATGGGTATAGCTCTCGTGAAGGCTCCGGGCGGCGCCCGTCGCCGCCCCCGCCGCCGCCAGCAGCGGTCGGATGTGCTCGGGACTTGGATGATTGCGCTGTGCGTGAGGCGCAGATCGCCAGGTCTCTAGCGACCGCCAGTCGCCAGCGGCCATGGCCTGGCGCGCCCAGTCTGCAAACGCCATGGCGAAAGGAGCAGGCGGGGCGCCCTCCGGCGCGGACAGGGCGTCGCGCAGCGAATGGGTCATGGAGCCTGAAAAGACGAGCTGGATGTTGTCCTCAGCCAGGGGGGCGAGCGCGCGGCCCAGTGTCCAGCTTTCTGCATCCGGGGTGTTGCGTGCCGGAAGCGAGACCTGGATGACAGGCGTCCGCGCGTCGGGCTCGATGAGGGCCAGGGGAATCCAGACGCCGTGATCCAGTCCGCGGCGGGCGTCCGGCCGGGCCTCAAGGCCGGCCGCCCTGAGGCGGGTGACGAGAGAGGCGGCTCGCAGGGGATCCCCCGGCGCAGGCCAGACAAAGCTCTGAAGCGCCTCGCCAAAGCCGCGGAAGTCATGAACGGTTTCGGGATTCGCAGATGTGGTCACGCAGACGGGCTGGCTCTCCCAATGAGCGGACACCACCACATAGGCGGCGGGCGCAGGCGTTGTCTGTCCATAGGCGATCAGGAAGTCTCGGGCGGGCGACTGACCTGTCAGCAGGCTGGGCGCGCCATGGGACAGGAAGAGGGCGGGGCGACGGGGCATGAAAGGGCTTCCGGACAAGTCGATGTGAGAAGTGAGATGACAAATCCGGCTCTAGAATATAATACCCACAATTCGGGATTTACTCTTTCCCAAGAGGAAAAATATGGACCGGATCGACGCCCTTCGCCTGTTCGCCGCTGTCGCCGAGCTTGAGAGCTTCACCCGTGCGGCGGAGCGATTGGGCATGACCGCGGGCGCCGCGTCCAAGCAGATCTCGGCGCTGGAGGAACGCATGCAGGCGCGCCTTCTGGAGCGCACCACCCGGTCCGTGCGCCTGACCGATGCGGGGCGGGCGCTTCTTGAACGCGTCGGCCCCTGGCTGTCTGAGTATGACGCCATCGAGAACGGACTGGTCGCCGAGCAGGCGGCGGCGGCGGGCATTCTGCGCGTGTCCGCGCCGGTCGATTTCGGGTCCTCGCGCCTCATCCAGCCGATCACGGCCTTCATGGCGCAATGGCCAGCTGTGGAAGTGCGGTTGGAGTTTTCCGACCGGATGGTGGATCTGGTGGACGAGGGTTTCGACCTCGGGGTGCGGATCGGACAGCTGACCGATTCCAGCCTGATTGCGCGCCGCCTGGCGCCGGCGCCTCTGAAAGTGCTGGCGAGCCCGGCCTATCTGAACGCCGCGGGCGCCCCCGAGCACCCCTATGACCTGGCCCGGCATGACTGCATCATCGATCGCAACAAGCCCGCCCCTAACCTCTGGCGGTTCCAGCGTGAGGAGGACTCCGTCGAGGTGAAGGTCTCCGGTCTGCTGACGCTCAATGGCGCGCGTGCGGCCGTCTGCGCAGCCGCCCATGACGCCGGCATCGCCAGTTCGCCCGCCTGGGCCGCCCATGCCGCGCTGGAGGCGGGCGATGTGGTGGAGATTCTTCCTGAATGGGCGCCGGATCATCGCGATCTCTGGGCGGTCTTCCCCTCCAACCGCTACCTGGCCCACAGAGTGCGGCTTCTGGTTGATCACCTCAAGGACTGGTTCAAGGACGGGCTCTAGACCAGAAAGGCCCTGAGCCTATCGGCCAGGGCGTCGCGGTCCTTCATCTCGCATTCCCAGATCACCTGCGTCTGCCAGCCAAGCCTTTCGAGCGCCTGAAGGTTGTCGGCGTCACGCTCCACATTGCGCGCAATCTTGTTGCGCCAGTATTCGGCGTTCTGCTTGGGCTGGCGCGATCCGCGCGCGCACTCATGGCCATGCCAGAAACAGCCATGCACGAAGATGACTTTCCGGCGTCCGGGGAAGACCAGATCGGGTTTGCCGGGCAGGTCCTTGCGATGCAGGCGGAAGCGATATCCCAGTGCATGGGCCAGCCGCCGCACGATCATTTCGGGCTTGGTGTCCTTGCCCTTGACCGCGCGCATGACCCGGGCGCGGTCCTCGGGCGTGAAGACATCGCTGCCCTTGGGGGTCACCATGGCAGCCGGCCCCGCCCCACCAGCGTCCAGCCCATCCAGTTGCGGATGCCGGGCAGGCGGCAGCTCACCCCCATGAAAGCATCCCGCAGTACGCCGATGATCTTCGAGCTTGACTGAAACACCGGCGTCAGCGCCCGGCTCATCAGCGTGTAATAGCCCGCCACGGGCTTGCGTTCGGCTTCAAAGCCCTTGAGCGCATGGATCACGGGCGCATCGTCCTTGAGCTGACGGGCGAGGCTCAGCGCATCGCCGAGCGCCAGATTGGCGCCCTGGCCCAGTTGCGGGCTCATCCCGTGGGCGGCGTCCCCGATCAGCACGGCCTTGCCGCGCCTCCAGCTGGGGCAGACGCAATCGCGATAGCGCGCCTCGGCGAAGACTGCGGCGTCCGTCACGGGATCGATCACGTCCGCCGCGCGGGGCCAGAGCCCACGAAGGCGCGTCTTGAAGGCGTCCAGCCCATCGGCATGCCAGGCGGGAATGGCGTCGCCGCGCAAGGACCAGAAGAAACTGACGCCGGGCCGCCCGTCAGGATCGGCGGGATTGTCGCCCACCGGCAGGAGGCCGATCATCACGTCGCAGCCGCGATAGACCTGATCGAGCAGGCCGTTCCGCCGTCCTTCCGGATCCGGCAGGATCGCCCACATTGCGCCCCACGGATAAACGCGATCACGCGCGGTCGGGCAGATCTGGCGGCGCAGGCTGGAATGGGCGCCGTCCGCCGCGACCACCAGATCGAACGGCTCGCTCATATCGCCGGTTTTAAGCTCAAGTCGCGGTTTGTCGTTCAGGTCGTGCAGGGTGCGAACGCCCTGTCCGGTGCGCCAGTCGATGGATGTTTGAAGCGCGGCGTCATGAAGCAGGTTGAACAGGCTGGCGCGGTGAATGCCGATCCCGACATCGCCGGGCCGGCCATCGGCATAGCGCAGATCGAGCACGGTGCGTCCCTTGGGCGTGCGGCCGATCAGGCGGGTCACTTGCGCGCCGCAAGTCTCGGCCTTCTCTCTGAGACCCATGGCGTCGAGCGCCTCAAGCCCCGAAGGCTGCAACAGCAGGCCCGCGCCCAGCGGACGCGGCGCGTCAAAGCGCTCAAACACGCTGACGGCATGTCCATCCCGGGCGAGAAGGGCGGCGCTGGCCAGCCCGGATATCCCGCTGCCGATGATGGCGATCTTCATGGCTATTCCGCAGGCTCGCTTGCGGGCAGGACCGCTTCAGCGTGTTCCAGGATGGGCTCGAACAGGTTCTCGCGCAGGAAGGCGACCACGGGGGCCGCGACGCCATCACCCGCCAGATGCAGGCCCGCGCTCTCGCGTTGGGGCAGTCTGTACTCATCGGGCAGGCCCATCAGGCGTGCATATTCCCGCGCCGTCATCGGTCGGGTGCGCACGCGGCCGGATCGCACCGAGACAATGAACTGGCGCGACGAGCCGCCGCCGGGCGTGCGCAGGCAGCCCGCCAGTCCGTCAAAGCGCACCTCGGCGCGCTGGATGCGCTCGCCCTTCTCCATGCGGGTCCGGCGATAGAGCGCGCCGATCATGGGTGCATCAGACTGACGCGCCGCCTTGAGCTTGGCCTTGTTGCCCGGGCTCATCATGGCGAGCAGTCGCCGGGTCTCTTCCGGGCTGTGCCAGGGGGTGCGGCGGGCCGGTTCGATCAGATCGCCGAGGGTCTGGTTCGGTATGGGCGGCACGGGCAGGGCCCACCACAGCCAGTTAGTCTTTTGCGCTTCGGGCAGGCGTTCCGCCGCCCGGCGCACCGCGCGGGTATGAAAGGGCGAGATGCCGTCCGGCGCTTCATCGAGCACCAGCTCGTCGGGAATGGGGATGTCCTTGCGCAGCGCCACGACGAACAGGCGCGGGCGCGATTGCGGCACGAACCAGCGCGCATCGATCTCCAGCGCGCCGACCCGGTATCCGCCTTCGTCCAGGGTCTGGCACAGGGCGGCGAAATCAGCGCCGTTTGAACAGGTCAGGAGCCCGGTGACGTTCTCGAGCGCGATCAGCTTGGGGGCCCGACCTTCAGCTCTGAGCCCCTCGATCAGCCGCCAGAAGCCGTAGAACACGCCCGAACGTTCACCCGCCAGCCCGGAGCGCGGGCCGGCCAGGGACAGATCCTGACAGGGAAAGCTCGCCCAGGCGAGATCCGCTTCGCCGGGCAGGTCTGACGGTTTGAGCGCGCAGACATCGCCCTGGTGGAAATGGTCATCACCGAAATTGTCGCGATAGGCGTTCGCCTTGTCCGCGTCGATATCATTGGCGAAATGGCAGCGCCAATGCGCGCCAAGTCCCAGGCGCGCCATCCCGCCGCCACAGAAGAACTCGTAATAGCCGTATCGGGAATCACTGCGCATGAGCGACAGCATACAGGCTTGGCGCTTTTCACGAAGCGCGAGAGGACGCTAAAGTGCGCCCCGACTGTGACGGGCAGGGGCGGTCAGCTTCAGGATGACGACGATATGAGGCTTAATTTCGTCCGCTTTGCGGGACTTTTCGGGCTGGTTCTGATGGCGAGCGCATGCTCGCAAACCTTGCCGCCTCCGCCTTCGCCCATGGCGAATTTCGGCGCGCCCACGGAGTCCCGGATTTTCGCGCCCACTCCGAGCCTGGCTCCGGACACGCGCCCCGACACGGAGCCGACCTCGGGCTATGAGATAGACGGGGCGGGCTTTTATGGCGATCTGCACTTTCTGGAAGCGGACGGAGCCGTGCGCGCCGTTTACGCCCATGCCGTCGAGGGCGATGTCACCGTCTACGCCGAGCTCCGTCCAGACAGCCAATGGCTGAGTGACGGCGTGCGCCGCTTTGAAGGCTATGCCGAGGACGGGGCGGCGATCACGATCGAGCTCGAAGCGGGCGTCTGCGAAGTGAATGATCGCCAGTATGGCCGGTTCGCCCACATCGAGACCGAGGGCGGCGCCTATCAGGGCTGCGCATCGGAAATCGGGCCGCAACCGAGCTGGTCTGATGAATTGCCGCGTTATCTGCCTCTGATCCGGACCTGTCTGGATCAGAGTCAGTCCTCCTCCATGGCGTTTGTCCGGGGGGCGGGGCGGGCGCAGGTCCTGCATGTGGCGGCGACGGGCCCGGACGCCGTGGTGCGGATGAGGTTTGGCGAGTCCGGGCGCTGGGATTGCACGCTGGAGAACGGACAGGCCCGCTGGCGGGTGGTGAGTGATGATGCGCCCGCCCGTGAGGGCGAGGGTGATCCGGTCTTCATCCTCAATGTGATGCCCGAAGCCGGGGAGGCCTGCGCCGTTTATGAGCGCGTGGTGGACCAGACAGGCGAGACGCTGGGCGCTCTGGGGTATGACGCCTGCCTGAGCGGGCCCATGGCGCAACTGGAACCCGGATTGCGTTTCTGATGTCAGGTTCGGAACTTCTGGCGTCAGGTTTCCGACTCGCGGCAAGAGATGCGGTATGATGATACGCGTTCTGACAGCTTCGGCTCTGGCCGCCCTGACCTGCAGCGCCGCCCAGGCGGACCTGCGCGACGTCTCCGTGTTGCAGGAGGCCGGGCGCACCCAGCTCTGGCTCAGCTTCGACGAGCAACCCCAGGCGGTGCAGGTGCGGCCCGGCGAAGGGCTCGTCCTGCACGTGGACGGCGTATCCTCCGAAGGTTCGCGCCGGATCGAACCAGCCGTCCGGGGTCCTGTTTCGGCGCTCGCGCTGAGCCGCGCGCCCAATGGCGTCTCCATTTCCGTTTCGGGCGCCTTTTCCGGCGGCGAGGCGGAAGTACGACAGGGCGGCGTTCTGGTCACGCTCCTGAACGTGACGGGCGTGTCCGCCCCGATCAGTCGCACGCCGCCCCGCACGCACGCGACGGAACAGGCGCGTCCGGCCGAGAGCGCCCCGCACACGGAGCCGGCGCAGGGTGCGTCGTCCCAAGCCTCAGCCGCATCGGCCGATCATGGCGGGTCAGGGCATGCGTCGTCCGCCGCGCCTTCAACGCATGAGGCTGACCCCGGCGAGGCTGCCCCTGCAGGCAATACGCCTGCGCACTCTCACGCCACTTCCGCTCATGAGCCTGCATCGGGTCAACCCATGCAATTGGGCGGGGACGTGGTGATTGATGAAAGCGTGTGTCCGGACTCAGCGGCCCGGCTCGCCGATGCGCCCTGGGATCTGAACCTGCTCTCTACGCATGCAGACTGTCTTGTGAGCATGGGCGACAGCGAGGGCGCTGTTGCGCTCTATCAGCGGGTGCTGGCGTTTGATCCGCGCCATTTCCAGGCGGCCCTCGGGCTGGCGCGCATTCTCAGCGATCAGGGTGATCATCAGGCCGCCGCGGAATTGTTTGACACGGCAGCCAGCGCCGCCCGCACGGACGGTCAGGCGGTCCAGGCCCGCATGGCGGCAAGGCGCGCCCGCGAACTGGCGGGCTCGGGCGGTCAGTAAGCCAGTGTCAGAGGACCAGCTCCGGCTGGGTTCTTGATTGCAGCTGGGCGAGCCGGTCCGGGCTGACGCGCTCCAGTCGGCGGGTTTCAAGGTTCAGCATGCAGGCGACCGCTTCCATGCTCCACAACGGGCGTCCGCTGACCGGATCCAGCGCCCAGTGCACCAGGGTGCGCACAGTCTCTGTTGCGGATTTGAGTCCCGACCGGATGACGAAACCTTCGCCCTGGGTGGGGAAACGGCGGAAGCTGAGGCGGGATTCCAGGACGGCGCTGGCGACGCGTATCGGCGTATTGTCCGCAAACGCCTGCCATTGCTCGGGAAAGCCGTCGCTGAAGTGAATGACGCTGTCGGACACCTTGCCGATCCCGAACTCGGCGCGCATGCGGCCAAAGGCGTCAAGCTCATCGCGATTGATCCGGCCGCGCCCGATTTCCTGAAGGCCCAGCGTCTGCGCCCTGGATAGCGACAGAGTCTCGCTGGGCGCCGCCATGCCCAGGCTGCGCGTCGTCAGCAGCTCCGGGCGGTCGATCAGGCTGGCGTCGAGCGCCTCGAGACTGCGCTGCGGCCAGCCAAACACCCGTCCGGTCAGCGCATGGGAGTGCTCTGCGCGGATCTCGAATGTGGCGGCGGGCGTGTTGCTGGCGGCGTGAAACAGGATCATGGCCACTGTCAGGCTGGTCTCGTCATGACCGATGACGCCGCCCGAAATATGCAGGGGCGCCCCCGGACGGGCTTCCGCCAGGAACCGGAGGGTGACATCGCGGGGGATCAAGGTGGCCGTGGCGTCCGGCGCGAAGGCGTGATGCATGCCCAGCTGGTCCGCGAGGCCCGCCAGCGCTTCCTGCGCCTTTGCCATATAGAACCGGACATTGAGATGGCCCAGCTCGTCACATTCCCATGTATTGGCGTTGCCGCGCCACAAGACCCGCATTGGCTGAACTCCCATCTGTTTCAGATGGAAAGCTAGGGCGCTTCGCCGGCTCTGTCAGGGCTCCGGGACGTAAAAGCGAGGAGGCGTCAGTTGGCGCAGCGCGCGCACTGGCCGTAATGCTCGACCACGCTGCGGCTGATCACGAAGCCGTCGGGGGCGTCGGACGGCGCACGGTGCATGTGGCGCTCATCGACATTGCCGCAGGACTCACAGATGAAGAGTTCGGCTGACCCGGTGCAGGGATCCTCTTCATCATGCCCGTTCAGGCAGGCGGTATAGGCGTTCAGCGCTTCGACCTTGTGGGCGAGACCTGCGCGGGTGAGGAAGTCGAGCGCGCGATAGACCGTAGGGGGCTGGGCGGCGCCGCCGGGCTTGAGGGCGGACAGCAGGTCATAGGCTTTGACCGGACCGCCAGCCTCCACCAGCAATTCCAGAACTCGCCGGCGCATGGGCGTCAGCGACAGGCCGCGCTCGGTGCAGAACCGTTCGGCGGCGTCGAGTGTTTGAATCGCACTGGTCATGGCTTTCACTCTAACGGCTTTCGCAGGACGGCGCGAGTACGGGGGCCAGCCTGAGGGGATCATCGTGTGGTCCGGATTGCGAACTCTTCATGCGCATAAGTGGGAATCCAGACTTGATGCGCCAAGAGGGTGACGTTATGACATTACGTAACGTGACTTTATAACATTGCGGGGTAGTTCCATGGCGTCAGATTTCTCACATGCTCGTCGGCTGGGGGCCGCCGTCAGCCTGCTTGCGCTGACCGGATCTGCGGCTCTGGCGCAGACCGCGATCCCTGCAGAGGCTGACGCCGATGACGTCATTGTGGTCCGCTCTGCTCCCCTCCAGCTCAGAAGCGAGGAGATGGTGGGCTCTGTCGGTGTCGTCTCCGCCCGACAGATCGAACGCGACCTCAACGGCAATATCGCCGACACGCTCGATCGTCTTCCGGGCGTGAACAGCACCTATTTCGGCCCGGCCGCCGGTCGCCCGATCGTGCGGGGTCTGGGCGCGGATCGCGTGCGCGTCCTGATCAATGGTCTGGGCGCGCTGGACGCGTCGAGCGCCAGCCCCGACCATGCGGTATCGGCTGAAGCGCTGGGCGCCCGACAGATCGAGGTGCTGCGAGGTCCCGCGGCGATCGCCTATGGCGGCGGCGCAGTCGGCGGCGTTGTCAACGTGCTCGACGGACGCATCCCGAGCGAGCGCAATGAGAATCTGATTGATGGCTTCGCCTATCTCGGCGCCACGAGCGTGGATGAGGGCGCGCAGGCGGCGGGTCGCGTCACCGCGGACTTCAATGGTCTGATGATCCAGCTCGAAGGTCTCAAGCGCGAAGGCGATGATTTCGACATTCCCGGGTTCGCCGAAACCGAAGCCCTGCGTGAAGACCACCATCATGAGGATGAAGACCATGACGACGGTGAGGATCATCACGATGAGGAAGAGCCGGCCCATGGCTCGGTTCCGGATTCCGACTACACCTTCGAGACCTATTCCGGCGCCGTTTCGCTGGTTCGAGACTGGGGTTTTATCGGCCTCTCTGTGAAAGAGACGGACGCCGAATACGGTCTGCCCGGCCATGATCACGCCCATGAGGAGGAGCATGACCACGAAGAGGGCGAGGATGATCACGACGAGGATCACGATGATCACGCCCATGAGGGCGAAGAGGCGCCGCGCCTCGTACTCGACCAGACCCGCATCGACCTGCGCGGTGAGCTGAACCGGGACGCCCTGTTCAACCGGGTTCGCTGGAGCTTTGCTCATGCCCATTACACTCATGCGGAGCTCGAAGAGGGGGAAATCGGGACCCTGTTCCGCAAGAACGGCTTTGAAGGCCGGATCGAGGTGGGCCATGACCATGGAGGCGATCGCCAGGGCGCCTGGGGCATTCAGGCGCTGACCCAGGACTTCTCCGCCGAGGGTGATGAGAGCTATATCGAGCCGGTCACCACCCAGGACTGGGGCGCGTTCGTCACCGAGCGCTGGGACAATGGAGACTGGGGTCTTGAAGGCGGTCTGCGGGTCGAAAGCAGGGAGCTGAGCGGCCAGCGTGCAACGCGTTCATTCGACACGGTGTCCGGTTCCGGATCGGTGTTCGTACGTCCGCGTGAAGACTGGTTCCTCGCAGCGACCCTGTCGCGCACCGAACGCGCGCCGACGGATGCGGAAGTCTTTGCTGACGGGCCTCACGCCGCCACACGCGCCTATGAACGGGGCAGCCTGGATCTCGATACGGAAGTGGCCTGGTCGGGCGAATTGACGGCCCGGTACTCCGGCGCCCGCGTCTCGGCTGAGGGCAATGTGTTCTACGCCGATTATGACGGCTTCATCGGTCTGTTTCCGACGGGCGAGGAGGAGGAAGGCTTTGACGTCTTTGAATATCGCCAGGCCGATACGGCGCTCTATGGATTTGAAGCGCAGCTGACAGCGGCTCTCGGCGCCGTCCGAGGCTGGGCGTTCAGCGGCGAGGCCAGCCTTGATTATGTTCGCGGCACGGTGGATGACGGCGGCGATCTGCCGCGCATTCCGCCTTTGTCCTCCAATATCGCGCTGATCGCCGAACGGGGCGTCTGGTCCGTGCGTGGCGAGGCGCATCTGGTGGCCGATCAGGATGAAACCGCAGCGTTCGAGACCGAGACCGATGGCTACGCCATGTTCAATGCGGATCTCGAAGTGACCCCGTTTGCGGACCGGGATGTGCGCGTCATTCTCGGCGTGCGCAACATCACCGACGAAGAGGGGCGGGTGCACACCTCCTTCCTGAAGGACCAGGTGCCGTTGCCGGGGCGGAATGTGCGCATCGCAGTCCGGACCAGCTTCTAAAGCAGGGTGCTTCCCTTCCCTGCGGCAGGGCGCCGCGCGTCAGCCGGACGCGCGGCGCCTTGCCATATATCAAACCTTCGCGAGCGGGCGCAGAAAGTCCCCATCTTCACTATGGGAAAAGGGACGTACCCATGAAAAAGCTCCTTCTCGCCGCCGCCGGCGTTGTTGCACTGACCGGCATGACGGCTCCCGCTGCCCTGGCCGAAAAGGGCGACTGGCAGTTCCGCGTGCGCGCCATCACCGTTCAGCCTGATGAAGGCGCGGACATCCAGACCATTGGCGGCGATGTCGATATCGACACCTCTGTCGTGCCGGAATTCGACATCAGCTACTTCTTCACCGACAACATCGCCGCAGAACTGATCCTGGGCGTCACGCCGCATGACGTGATGGCGGTGGACACCGCTGTCGGTGATCTTGATCTGGGCGACGTCACCCTGCTGCCGCCGACCCTGACCCTGCAATATCACTTCAACCCTGAAGGTCAGGTCCGTCCGTATCTCGGCGCGGGCGTGAACTACACGATCTTCTTCAATGACGATCTGCCCTCCGGCACGATCCTGGACGGCATCGACTATGACCCGTCCTTCGGCCTCGCGCTTCAGGCGGGCGTCGATTACGCGATCAACGAGCGCTGGTTCCTGAACTTCGACGTCAAGAAGGTCTGGATCAACACCGATGTGACCGTGGACGCGAGCACGGCGCTCAACGCGGTCGTCAATGCAGACGTGGACATTGATCCCTGGATTGTCGGCGTTGGCTTCGGCTGGCGTTACTAGACGCCTGCACAAGGGAGAGCCCCTGCTGGGGCCTCCCTCAGGGGTTGGGGACTGTTACGGGCGCTTCGCGATTGCGGGGCGCCCGTTTTGCATGGCGTG
>NZ_CH672428.1:1204831-1257190 GCF_000152745.1 Oceanicaulis sp. HTCC2633 | reverse complement strand
GGTTCGCGCTTCCCGATCATCTTCCTGGGCGAGAACAAGACCCCGGTCGCCGCCATGGGCCTTCAGGCGGGCAACAACCTGTTCGTGAACGCCGAAACCGGCGAATACGAGCCGTATGCCTATCTGCCGGCCTTCGTGCGCCGCTATCCCTTCGTGGCCGCCAATCATGGCCCGGACAGCGATCGCTTCACGGTCTGCATCGACACCGGTTCGCACCTGTATTCGGACAATCCCGAGCAGCCCTTCTTCAATGACAAGGGCGAGCCGACCGAGTTCACCAACCGCGCGATCGACTTTGTGCGTCGCTTTGAATCCGACGTGAAGCTGACCGAAGAATTCGTCAAGCGTCTGACCGAACTGGACCTGTTCGATCAGCAACAGGCGACCTTCCAGCCGCGCAACGCCCAGGGCGAAGCCCAGGGAGAGCCGCAGGTCATCGCCAGCTATTGGGGCGTGTCCTCCGAAAAGCTGCGGGCTCTGAAGCCGGAAACGCTCGCAAGCCTGCGCGACAACACCTATCTGGGCGCCATCTACGCGCACATGCTGTCGCTGGCTCAGTGGGAGAACCTCATCGCCCGCGCCAGCGCGCGCCCGCTCAGCGTCGGCGCGCCGCCGCCGCCGGCTGCGCCTGAAGCCTAGGCGTTGCGAAAGCGATCTTGTGAAACCGGCCGGGATGTCCCCGGCCGGTTTTTCTTTGCTTGCGGTTCAGGCATCACAAGCCCGTCAGAGCGGTTTCGTCTGTTGGCGTGAAGAGGCTATATCAGCACCGTACGGACCGAGAACCGGTCCGACGCGCCTGCCAAGGAGCCCGAGACGTGACCCGATTGCTTGCCCTGTTCCTGATGCTGGTCGTCAGCGCCCCGGCTGTCGCCCAGTTCGGCTCCACCGAGCCCATGGTCGATGCTGCGCTGGTGTCAGACCGCACATCCGTGGCGCCGGGAGACACCTTTCATCTGGCGCTGCATCAGCAGATCACGCCAGGCTGGCACACCTATTGGCGCAATCCGGGGGATTCCGGCGAACCGACCCGGTTGGAGTTGTCCCTTCCGGACGGTTGGCGCACGGGCGAGATGATCTGGCCGGCGCCGCACAGCTATGATCTCGGACCGCTGACCAATTACGGCTATTCCGCCGAGGTGACGCTGCCTGTTCCGGTGACGGCGCCGGACAACGCCGCTGAGGGTCCGCTCACCATCAACGCCTTCGCGACCTGGCTTGTCTGTGAGGACATCTGCATTCCCGAGGAAGCCGAGCTGACCCTCACGCTTGATGTGGGCGCCAGCACGGTGGATCGCGCGGGACAGGCGCTCATCAACCAGGCGCTCGAGCAGGCCCCTGACAGGGCGCCGGATATGCGCGCCGGCCTGGAAGGGGATAGCGATGGCCTCGTCCTGACGCTCAGCGATCCGCGCTTTGACGGCGCGTCACTGTCTGACGTGACTTTCTATCCGCACGACTCCGGCGTGATTGATCATGCGGCGGACCAGTCCGTGACCCATGAGGGGGAAAATCTGCGCCTGGATGTGGCTGCGGGGTATCTCAGCCGGAATGGCGTCGATCAGGCGCGGACCGGCGTCCTCGTGTATACGGCGCGTCGCGGCAATGAGTGGAGCGAGGAGGCGGTCGAGTTCACCGCACGAGAGGGTCTCAGGGTCAATGAACTGGCGGCGTCGTCCTCATCTGTGGCGGGCGTCAGCGGACAGGGCGCGTTGCGCGCGCCGGAGCCGCAGTCCATCGGTTTCCTGCAAGCCGCCGGACTGGCGCTGCTGGGCGGGCTGATCCTCAATCTGATGCCCTGCGTCTTCCCGGTCCTCTCCATGAAGGCGCTGACTCTGGTTGAAAAGCGCGGGGCCGAGCGCGGTGAGGCGCGGGCGCTGGGTCTCGTGTTCGCGGCCGGCGTGGTGGGGACTTTCCTCGTGCTTGGCGGCTTGCTGCTGGTCCTGCGCGTCGCCGGGCTGCCGGCCCTGTGGGGCATGCAGCTTCAGGCGCCGCTGGTCGTGGCGGGCCTCGCAACCCTGATGTTCCTGATCGGTCTGAACTTCCTGGGCGTGTTCGAGATCGGAACATCGCTGCAGTCCGTGGGCTCTGGCGTGAAGGATAGCGGGCGTCGCGGCGCCTTTCTGACCGGCGTGCTGGCGGTGTTCGTGGCCGCGCCCTGTCTCGCGCCCTTCATGACCGGCGCTCTGGCCTTCGCGCTCACGCAGCCGGCGCTCGCGTCTTTGACCATCTTCGTGTTCCTGGGCGTGGGGCTGGCCTTCCCCTTTGTTCTGGTGAGCTTCGTGCCCGGGCTTCTGAACCTCCTGCCCCGGCCGGGGGCCTGGATGACGCGGTTTCGGGAAATCCTCGCCTTTCCGATGTTCGCCACCGCGATCTGGCTGGTCTGGGTGCTGTCCGCCCAGCTGGGCTCGGATGGCGTCCTGTGGCTGATGCTGGCCCTGCTGGCGTCGAGCTTCACGGTCTGGGCGCTGCGTCTGGGCGGTCCGATGGGGCGGATTACGGTGCTGGCGGGCGTGCTTCTGACGCTGGGGGCGCTGTCGGTGACCGCGCGTCTGGAGCCGGTGACCCGCACCGTTTCAGGGCAGAGCGAATGGGCGCAGTGGAGCGAGAGCGCCGTCGCCGAGGCGCAGGCTGCAGGCCGTCCCGTCTTTGTGGACTTTACCGCCGCCTGGTGTGTCTCCTGCCAGGTGAACAAGCTGGGCACGCTGTCAGACAGCCGGGTCAGGGATCTGTTCGCCCAACAGGATGTGGCGCTGTTTCGCGCGGACTTCACCAATCGCGATCCTGTCATCGCGGACGCTCTGGCCCGTCATGGCGCAGCCGGCGTTCCCCTGTATCTTGTCTATCCGCCGGAAAGCGGCGACCCTGAAGTCCTGCCGCCCCTGCTGACAAGCGGCATCGTGATCCGGGCGGTCAATGACGCCGTAAACTAGAGCGACCTTGAAGGTCTGAACAAAGGGGAGTGACGCATATGAAGATGATTTCACGCCGCAGCCTGGGACAGGCGCTCGGTCTGGTCGCCGCCGCGGCCCTGACGACCTCCGCCTTCACGCTTGAAGCGCGCGCCGATGTGGTGACCGGTGAAGCCGCGCCGGCCTTTTCCGTTCAAACCGCGACCGGAGAGTCGCTGTCGCTTGAGAGCCTTGCCGGGCGGACAATTGTCCTGGAATGGACCAATCATGGCTGTCCCTATGTGCAACGCCATTATGGCTCCGAGCACATGCAATCCTTGCAGGCGAGCGCCGCCGAAGACGATGTGGTCTGGGTGCAGGTGATCTCTTCCGCGCCCGGCGAGCAGGGCCATGTCGAGGCCGAGGAAGCGCTGTCGCTGAATGTGGAGCGCGGCGCGAGCCCGACCCATGTGGTGCTGGATCCGTCCGGTGATCTGGGCCGTCTCTATGACGCCCGCACCACGCCGCACATGTATGTCATCGATGCCGAGGGCGTGCTGCAGTATCAAGGCGGGATCGACGATCAACCGCGCCCGCGTCCGGGCGATCCGGAACCGACCGATTATGTCTCCATGGCGCTCGCGGCGGTGAGCGCGGGCGAGACGCCCGACCCGGCCCAGACCCAGCCGTATGGCTGTAACGTCAAATACGCTTACTGAGCGTCGGTTTCGGCAGGGCAGGAGATGCTGAGCGCCGCCGCCTGCGCATCAGGCGTGGCGGCGATCTCGGCCGCCTGTCCGGTCAGCCGGGCGACCTCCTGATAGACGCGTGCGTGATCGGCGCGCGTTGCGAGCTCTGACAGAAGGGCGGCGCGATGTTCGGCGTCCTCGCTCATGCCGCGGAAGATGCAGCGCAAATCCATCGGCCCGCCGCTGTCGTCCACGGCGCGGGAGAGGCGGTGGGCTTCCAGCGCGAACTCACTGAGATCGATCAGGAAGCTGTCTTGCGGCGGCAAGGCCTCGACCGGGGCAGCCGGGCTTCGCGCCATGTCCTGCGCCCGGGCTTGCGCTTCCATGTGAAGCCGCTGGGATAACGCGACCAGATCAGCGGAAAGGTCGGGCGTTGCGGCCTGCAGGCTGGCGGCGCTGACGATGGTGACAAGCGTGTGAGCGAACATGGACGACATCCGGTTTTGTGTGCTTAGAGCGCCCTGCAAACCCGGCGCCGCTTGATCCTTGCGTCCGGCAAGGCTACTTCGCAGGCCCTTCGATACTTTTAATCTGAGCGAGCATCCTCATGGCCAAGACCAAGGCGTTCCGTCCCAAAGCCCGTCGTCCCCGCGGTTTTGAGGATCGCTCCGCGCATGTGCTGCGCGCCGAGCGCGCGCTCGTGGGCGCGGCGAGCGCCGTGTATGAGCGCTGGGGTTTCGAGCCGCTCGAAACTCCGGCCTTTGAGTATGCCGATGCGCTGGGCAAGTTTCTGCCCGATGAAGAACGTCCCAATGAGGGCGTCTTCGCCATGCAGGATGATGACGAGCAATGGATGGCGCTGCGCTATGACCTGACGGCGCCGCTTGCCCGTTTCGCCGCCGAGAATTTCCAGGATCTCGCCAAACCCTTCCGCCGCTATCAGTTCGGTGAAGTCTGGCGCAATGAGAAGCCCGGGCCGGGCCGGTTCCGCCAGTTCGTCCAGTGCGACGCCGACAGCGTCGGCGCGCCGGGACCGGCGGCGGACGCCGAGATGATCGCGCTTGCCAGCGAAGTCATGGGCGCGGTGGGGCTGGGCGGGGACGAGTTCGTCATCCGCGTCAATGACCGCCGCCTGCTCGACGGCGTTCTGGAGCGTCTGGGCGATGCGGCGTCCGAGAAGCGCCTGCGAGTGCTGCGCGCCATCGACAAGATGGATCGTCTGGGCCTTGAGGGCGTCGAATTGCTTCTGGGCGAGGGCCGCAAGGATGAAAGCGGCGATTTCACCGAAGGCGCGGGGCTTGAGGCGGATCAACGCCGCCATGTGCTGAAGTTCATCGAGGCTGGCCAGGTGGGCGATGCGCTGACGGGCGCCGCGCGCAATGCTGAAGTCCTCAAGCGCCTGACCGATGCGCTGGGCGACACGGACGCCGGCAAGCTGGCGGTGGCCGATCTTGAAACCATCACGTCCGTGCTGGACGCGCTGGGCAAGTCCGACAACTGGACGCTGGATACGTCCGTGGTGCGCGGGCTGGGCTATTATACCGGGCCGGTCTTCGAAGCTGAGCTGCTGGCGGAAGCGACCTATGAGGACGGCTCGCCCATCCGCTTCGGCTCTGTGGGCGGCGGCGGTCGCTATGACGATCTCGTGAGCCGCTTCACGGGCCAGGCCGTGCCCGCGACCGGTTTCTCCTTTGGCGTCAGCCGCTTTGCAGCAGCCCTTTCGGCGCTCAAGCGTCTGGATGCGGCCAAGGCCGACCCGCTGGTGATCATCGTGGCCGCCGAGAAGGACCGCATGGCGGACTATTTCGCCCTGGCGGCCGAGCTGCGGGCGTCGGGCCTGCGCGCCGAAGCCTTCATTGGCGGCGGCAATATGGGCAAGCAGCTCAAATACGCCGACCGTCGCGAAGCCGAGTTCGCCGTCATCATCGGTTCGGAGGAACGCGAAAAGGGCGAAGCCCAGATCAAGGACCTGAAACTGGGCGCGCGGCTGGCGGCGGAAATCTCCGACAACAAGACATGGCGGGAGGATCAGCCCGCCCAGTTCACGGTCGCACGCGACCAGATCGTGAGCGCGATCAAGGACCGGCTGGCTGGCGCCTGAATGTGGCGAAATTGCAGCAAAGCGAAACATCGCCTGACTCTAGGGGCTTGACGTTCCTATGACGGTTAGGCCAACGTTTGATCAGACAGGGCCTGACCGTCTTGTCTCTTAAGTGGTGTCTCTGGGGAGGAGACGTCTCTTTATCGACCAACCAGAATCTTTAAGCCCGGCGCCTTTCGACGCCGGGCTTTTTTTCTGTGGTGCATGTTCGCCGGTTAGCGACGCGGCGGGGTGGGCGGTGCGGCCGGTCCGCCTTCAAGCTCCTGAGCCTGTTCGGAACTGCGCCAGGCCTCAAGCCAGGTTTCCTTCTCAGCGCCCGTCAGTTCGCGTCCATTGACCCAGACCCGGGTTTCGCCATCTCGCTCGATCATGCGCACCTGGCGATCGTGGTTGTCATTGCGCGGGTGCGGCGCGCGTGCGCGATGCTCTTCATGCCAGTCCGCGCGTTCTTCACGCAGCTCGCGAAGGCTGTCTTCAAGCTCCTCACGCGCCTCATTCAGCTCTTCACGGTCCTGCCGGGTCAGCGGGACGCGTTCGCCGTCTTCAGTCTTCCAGCCGCGCTCCAGCGTGCGCTCGATGGCGGCGAGGCCAGACTCCAGCCCGGTTTCAGCCGCCATGAGCCCAGCCTGAGCAATGGAGTCTGCATTGATGGAGATCGAGAGCGCATGACGCTCGGTCTCCTCCGCGCGCAAAGCTGCATGATGTGCGCGACGTTCGATCTCTACGGCGCGCGCCTCGGCGCGACGGGCTTGCCGCTCCGCTTGACGGGCCATCCGTTCCGCATCACGCTCGGCGCGCTCCGCCGAACGTTCGGCCAGGCGCTCGGCCCGCTCGGCGCGGCGTTCGCTCTGCTCGACAATCACTTCTATGCGGGCCTGAAGCGCGTCTTCATTGAGGTTCAGGCGGTCAACGGCGATCTGGAGATCCGAGCCGCCGGCGAACATGGCTCCCAGCGATTCTCCGAGCTCTTCCATCTCGGCCTCGAACTGGGCGAGGTCTTCCTCGGACCAGCTATGGGCGTCGAAATCGAAATCGAGCGAGAGCGAGGCGCTTTCGCCATCCTCCAGCGCGTCCTCGATGATATGAATGGCGTGCGCGCCATCCTGAACGACGATCCGCTCGCCATTCACAATGAGAACATTGCGGTGACGGTCATCGGAATCTGCAAACTCGCTCTGGGCGGCTCCAGCGGAAGCGCAGGCGACCAGCAGTGGCGCGGCGGTGACCGCAGCAGCGGTCGCAATCCAGTGTCTCATGAGGTGTCCTCCCTGTTACGCCCACTGTGTGGCCGGTCGCCTTACGGCTGTGCGTCCACAGACTTAAGTTTTCGTCATATTGGTATGCAACTGGACACGCGTGCTGACCCGCACTAGCAAGACTTTTGAGGGACGAGGCGGAACAGCAATGATTTCACGACGTGGCGTACTGGCGGGCCTGGCGGCGTTGGGGGCGACCCCGGCTTTTGCGGGAACAGTGACACTGGACCAGCTGGTGGGCGAAAGCCTGATCCTCGGTTTCCTGGGCAGCACGCCCGATGCTGAAGGCGCGGACCGGATCGAGCGCGATCTGGCCGAGGGACGCATTGGCGGCGTCCTGTTCCTGCGTCACAACGCCCGCACGCGGGAGGGGGTTCTGGGACTGGCCCGACGCTTCCGCGCCGCGGCGCCCAACGCCTGGCTGGCCATTGATCAGGAAGGCGGTTTCGTCCAGCGCCTGACCGACGAGATGGGCTTTACCGACATCCCGACGGCTGAACAGCTTCTCGATATGGGGCTTGAGAATGCGCGTCCGGTTTTTGCCCAGGCCGCGCAGGAGCTGGCCCAAAGCGGGTTCTCCATGAACCTGGCTCCGGTGGCGGACCTGCAGCATGAGGGCAATCAGGTGATTGATCGCTGGGCGCGCGCCTTCGGCGATGATCCCGAGACGGTCGCCGCCTATTGCGGCGCCTTCATCGACGCCATGGAAGCGGAAGGCGTGGCCTGCGCCATCAAGCACTTCCCCGGTCATGGGCGTAGCGAAGGCGACAGTCATGACGGCTTTGTCGACATCACCCAGACCTGGGACGAGATCGAGGCTGCGCCCTTTGCGCGCCTGATCGATCAGGACAAGGCGCACCTGATCATGGGCGGTCATCTGATCAACCGGCGGCTCGATCCGACGGGCAAGCCCGTCACGCTCTCAGAACCGATCCTGCAAGGCTTGCTGCGCGACCAGATGGGCTATCAGGGCGCGGTGATCACCGATGATCTCGATATGGGGGCGATCCGGAACCAGTATTCCCGGGAGCAGGCGATCGTGCAGGCCCTGGCAGCCGGCAATGATCTCCTGCTGATCTCGAATTCGGCGGATGCGGATCCGGACCTTCCGCGTCGCGCCGTGGACTGGGTCGGGGCGGCGCTGGATGACGGCCGTCTGAGCCTTGAGCGGCTTTATGACGCCAATAACCACATCCAGACGCTCAAAACGCGCGTCGGGCGGGGCTGACCCCGCCCGTTCGAGAAGCTAGCGGAAGCGATAGCTCATCCGCAGACCCAGCTCGTCGAGACCCTGATTGCGGCCGCTGCCGAGAATCTGGCCGTGGGAGTGGTGTTCATAGAACACGCCCGCGGACCATTGATCATTCAGGGCGTAATCGAGGGCAAAGCCGGTGCGGAACAGCCAGTCTGATCCCAGAAGGGCGCGGGTGTCCTTGATGCGCTGGGCCTCCACCGGGCCATCGCGGTCGGGATAAACCTCCAGCACGCCGTCATTATAGCTCAGCCCGAAGGAGAATTCGCCGCTCAGACGGTCGGTGAAGCCGTAATCCCAGGCCAGACCTGCGGTGACCAGGTTGGTGTAGCCCTGGGTGCTGATGCTGGCGGACAGGAACGGGCGCGGAGACCAGATCGGCTCCAGGAAGTCAGGGCTTGCGAACAGAAGGTCGCCCACGATCTGAGGGCCGTCCTCGGTGTGGTCAGTCAGGTCATGCGCCGCAACGCCGAGCCGGATCTCTTCGATACCGTAACCGGGGCTCTGCGCGTTGGCGGCGCCCGTGAGAGAAAGCGCGACAAGCGCGGCGACGAAACGAACCATGGTGTGAACCCCCAAGACTTGATGAATCCGGAATAACGCCAGCCTGCACGTTTGACCAGTCACATAAGCCTTTATCGCGGGCGGGGATCCACGGATGTAAGCTGGAGACGGGGCCGGAAATCCGATTATGACTCGCGTTTCAGGGGAAATGTTTGGCACGCTTCCCGCGTCGGCGATGAACGTATCCGCCCGACCCGTCCGTGGCCTTCAGGGTCACTATCAAGGGAGACCTCAACCATGACAAAAGCATTCGTCACCGCCAGCGCGGCCGCACTGATGGCGGTCTCATCCGCCTCGATCGCCAGCGCACAATCCTCACCATTCGATCCGTGCATGGTGGAGGCCCGGGCCTATTGCCTCGCGCTGCACAGCGATGACCGTCTCGCCTATTACAACTGCGTCCAGGAAGAATATGCCGCGTGCATTGGCGCTCTGTCCGCCAAGCCTGTGGACGGCGACAAGCTCTACACCCGTCGTTGCGACGCGTAACCCATCCTTGATGGCAATGCAGGAAGGGCGGTCCCCGGGCCGCCCTTTTTCATGAGCTCGCTCAGGTCATGTGCGTCCAATTGCGTGTATGGACACAAAATAACGTGTGTGCAGGCACGGTTTCAGTAGCTTGAGGGCGAAATCTGATTGGAATGGCTCACCGTGATGAAACAAGACCGGCCTCGCTCCCCCAAGAAGACTGCCGTGATCGATTTGCGGCTGTCTGACGAACTCAAGCAAGCCTTTGTGGCCCAGTGTCATGAGGATAATGAAACCGTCAGCGGGGTCCTTCGCGGTTTCATCACCGCTCACTTGAGAGCGCGTGCAAAACAGAAAGCCGCTCAGCGGCTTCGAAGGAGTCTTCTGACCATGATTGAATCCCTGCGTATGATCCTGACCACTGGCGTTACTGGCGGCGGCGCCGTTGCGGCGGCTCTCATCCTGACCCCGGTGGCCATTGAGGTGCTCTCCGATGCTCCTGTGAGCGGGCCGATCGTGTCCGCTGAGGCGCCGTCGGAGGGGGCAATGGTGTCACTGTTCGAGGTGGCCCCGATCGCGCCAGCGACGGGCCCCGCAGTCTCGGCAATGGCTGAGGGGCGGAGCGACGAGCCGGTCTCCCTGTCGACGCGGGTCGTCGCGTCGCTCTAGCGACAGCGTCAAACAAAAAGGGCGGCTCGATCGAGCCGCCCTTTCCATGTGTAAGCCTGGTGGCTGAGCCTAGAAGCCCATGCCGCCCATGCCGCCCATGTCCGGAGCCGCCGGAGCGCCGCCGTCTTTCTTGGGCTTTTCAGCAATCGCCGCTTCGGTGGTGATCAGCAGGGAAGCGACGGAGGCCGCGTCCTGCAGAGCGATGCGGGAGACCTTCACCGGGTCGATGACGCCGGATTTCACCAGGTCTTCGTATTCGCCGGTCTGGGCGTTGTAGCCGAAGTTCGGGTCTTTGTTCTCGAGCACCTTGCCCACCACGATGGAGCCTTCGCTGCCCGCGTTTTCGACGATCTGACGGATCGGAGCCTGCAGGGCGCGCGCCACGATGGCGATGCCCTGGTTCTGATCTTCGTTGTCGCCGGTCACGCCGTCGAGCGCCTTGGTGGCTTTCAGCAGTGCAATGCCGCCGCCAGGAACGATGCCTTCTTCCACCGCAGCGCGGGTGGCGTTCAGGGCGTCGTCAACGCGGTCCTTGCGCTCTTTCACTTCGATTTCCGAAGCGCCGCCGACCTTGATGACCGCAACGCCGCCGGCGAGTTTCGCCAGACGCTCTTGCAGTTTCTCCTTGTCGTAATCAGAGGAGGTGTCCTCGATCTGACGGCGGATCTGGTTCACGCGGCCTTCGATGGCTTCTTTCTCACCGGCGCCGTCCACAATGGTGGTGTCGTCTTTGGTGATGGAGACCTTCTTGGCGGTGCCCAGCATGTCGAGGGTGACGTTCTCGAGCTTGATGCCGAGATCCTCGGACACGACCTGGCCGCCGGTCAGGACAGCGATGTCCTCCAGCATGGCCTTGCGGCGGTCACCGAAGCCCGGGGCTTTCACAGCTGCGATTTTCAGGCCGCCGCGCAGCTTGTTGACCACGAGGGTCGCCAGCGCTTCGCCTTCAACGTCTTCAGCAATGATCAGCAGCGGACGGTTGGACTGGACCACGGCTTCAAGAACCGGAAGCATCGGCTGCAG
The DNA here is from genome assembly GCF_000152745.1 of Oceanicaulis sp. HTCC2633. Taxonomy (GTDB): domain Bacteria; phylum Pseudomonadota; class Alphaproteobacteria; order Caulobacterales; family Maricaulaceae; genus Oceanicaulis. The sequence goes on along the minus strand of NZ_CH672428.1, from coordinate 1,246,280 downwards.
GGAAGAGAGTTTCTTCTCGAACAGCAGGATGTAGGGGTCTTCCAGATCCGCGATCATTTTCTCGGAATCGGTCACGAAGTACGGCGACAGGTAGCCGCGGTCGAACTGCATGCCTTCCACGACGTCGAGCTCGGTCGCCAGAGACTTGGCTTCCTCGACGGTGATCACGCCTTCATTGCCGACTTTCTCCATGGCGTTGGCGATCATCTCGCCAATTTCTTTTTCGCCGTTTGCGGAGATGGTGCCGACTTGCGCCACTTCAGACGAGCCCTTGATCGGGGTCGCGGTGGATTTCAGCTGTTCGATGACCAGAGCCACGGCCTTGTCGATGCCGCGCTTGAGGTCCATCGGGTTCATGCCGGCGGCGACGGACTTCATGCCTTCGCGCACGATGGCCTGGGCCAGCACGGTGGCGGTGGTGGTGCCGTCGCCCGCTTCGTCATTGGTGCGGGAAGCGACTTCGCGCACCATCTGGGCGCCCATGTTCTCGAACTTGTCTTCAAGCTCGATTTCCTTCGCCACGGACACGCCGTCCTTGGTGGTGCGCGGAGCGCCGAAGGATTTCTCGATCACCACATTGCGGCCTTTCGGGCCCAGGGTGACTTTCACGGCGTCGGCGAGGATATCCACGCCCTTGAGCATTTTTTCGCGGGCGGAAGCGCCGAACTTAACGTCTTTGGCAGCCATTGTTCGTCCCTATCTATTGAGTAGATGTCAGTCTTTGAGCGGAAGGGCGGCGCTTAGCCGACCACGCCCAGAATGTCGGACTCTTTCATGATCAGCAGATCCTGACCTTCCAGAGTGATCTCGGTGCCGGACCATTTGCCGAACAGGATGCGGTCGCCGACCTTGACGTCCATGGCGATCAGCTCGCCCTTGTCGTCACGGGCGCCCGGGCCCACAGCCACGACTTCACCTTCTTGCGGTTTTTCCTTGGCGGTGTCGGGAATGATGATGCCGCCAGCGGTCTTGGATTCTTCCTCGACGCGCTTCACCACAACGCGGTCCTGGAGAGGACGAAAGTTCATTGCCGGTACTCCGTTTTTGAGCTTTGGCTCGTGTGAAGAACTGTTTGAGCGAGCCGGGAGAGGAGCGTTAGCACTCTCCTGCCCTGGCTGCTAACAGCCGCGGAGGTAAGAGGCTGGCGAGGAACCGTCAAGGGCTCCGGGCGACATTTTTCCGCCCATATTTTCAGCTTCTTCGGAGCCGGTTCAGACTGGGTTCATGCGCCCGTCGCGCATACTTGTTAAGATAGAGCTATCTAGACGCGGAACTTTCAGATTAAGTCTGCGTTTTAGGGGACGCTTACGGGAGAGAATATGATGTTTCGTTCTTTGATCGCCGCTGTCATGGCGCTGGGCCTTGCTGCGGCGTGCACCACCACTGACCAGTACGGCAATGTGACCCGCAACAACACCGGCACCGGCATCCTCGCCGGCGCTGCGGCCGGCGCGCTTCTGGGCACGCTGGCGGGCGGCGATGACCGCCGCAACGCGCTGATTGGCGCGGGCGTGGGCGCCCTCGCGGGCGGCGGCGTCGGCAACTATATGGACCGCCAGGAAAACGCCTTCCGCGAACGTCTGCGCGGTTCGGGCGTGACCGTGCGCCGCGTCGGCAATGACCTGTATCTGGTGATGCCGGGCGATGTGACCTTCGCCACCAATTCCGCACAGATCGACCAGCGCTTCGGCCCGGTCCTCAACGATGTGGCGGACGTGCTGATGACCTATCCGGCCACCTATGTGGACGTGATCGGCCACGCGGACAGCGTGGGCGACGCCAGCTACAACCAGACCCTGTCAGAGCGTCGCGCCAGCTCTGTCGCCGCCGAGCTGATCGCGCGCGGCGTCATGCGTGACCGTCTCTATGTGGCCGGCATGGGCGAAAGCCAGCCGATCGCCTCCAACGACACCGACTCCGGCCGCGCGGCCAACCGTCGGGTCGAGATCAAGATCGCCCCGCACACCTCGTAAGCTGCGAGGCGGGAGACCGCGGTTAACCGAGGGCGCGTCCGCATGTGCGGGCGCGCCTTTGTTTTTTCCGTTTGTCCACGGCTCACAGCGTTAACGTTCTGACAAGCCCCGTTAACGCAGCTTAGTATCGCCGAAATGAGTGTGATTCGCTGCGCTTAGGCCGAAGTGGCCGAAGTGGCGACATTCAGGAGCGACGATGCCGCGCGCAAGCGACATATTGGTGATCCTAACCTATGCGATGGTCGCCATCGTCGCCGCGCTCGCGTTCGATCGTTTCGGGCTGATGTCGGCCGAGCTGGCCTGGATGATGGGCGCGCTGGTCTTTCTCATCGGCGGACAGGTCCACGCCTCGGTCGCCCGCGCCGAAGAGCGCAAGGTCTTTGAGGACGAGATCCACCAGCTCAAGGCCGCAAACCTGACCATGCTGGATGAGCTGAGCAGCGCACAGGACCGGATCGAGGCCCTGGCCGAAAGCGCCTCCGTCGGCAATCCCGCCCAGCCTGCGGAACCGGCTTCTGCGCTGGAACTCAATCAGCCGCTCAATGCGGGCGCGGACGCCCATGGCGCGGATGAGCGCTTGGTCGCAGAAATCCTGGCCCGGCTTGACGGCGGTCGCGGCGCGCCGCTTGAGGCCCAGGCTCCGGACGCTGCGGATCTGGTGCGCCGGGCGCTCGATGACAATCGGGTGGATCTGTATCTGCAGCCGGTTGTCGGCCTGCCCCAGCGGCGGACCTATTTCTATGAGGGCTATACCCGCATCCGGGACGAGAATGGCCAGGTCATTGCGCCGGGCAAGTTCCTTGCGGCGGCGGAAGATGCGGGTCTGATCACCGATGTGGACAATCTCTTGCTGCTGCGCTGCGTGCAGATCGTGCGTCGCCTGACCAAGTCCGATCGCCGCGTCGGCGTGTTCTGCAATGTCTCGATCCGCTCGCTGGCGGATGAAGATTTCTTCCCGGCCTTCCTCGATTTCCTGCGGCGCAATTCCGATCTGGCCGGCGCGCTGATCTTCGAGATGCCGCGCGCCCAGTTCGAGAACCGTTCCGCCACGGCGGCGCGCAACATGGCGCGGCTGGCGGATTTCGGCTTCCGATTCTCCATCGATCAGGTCAACGATCTCAATATCGACCTCGCCGAGCTGCAACGCGCCGGCGTGCGTTTCATCAAGGTGGCGGGCGACCGCCTGATCGCCGCCGCCCACGGCGCCGAACCGATCGCTGGCCGGGAGCCCGGCGCCCTGCGCCCCGAAGACGTGGCGGGGCTTTTCGCCCGCTATGGCGTGGATCTGGTGGCCGAGAAGATCGAGTCCGAAAGCACAGTCGTCGAGGTGCTTGATCTCGATGTGGCGTACGCCCAGGGCCATCTCTTCGGCGCGCCGCGTCCGGTGCGCGATGAAGTGCTGAGCGAGGCGGACAACAAGCTGCGCCGCGCGGCGGGTTGATCGGGAAAAGCCTGCCCTGTTAGGGTCAATCACTGATCGCGCAACGCCGGAGGATGATCCATGGCGATGCAAGACACCAACCCGGACACTCCAGGCCATCAACTGCCTGTCTGGTTGCGCGCTGCCCATCTGGGCTTTGGCGCGCTGATGCTGGTTGTCGCGGTGCTTCTGCCGGGAACCTTCGTGCCCGTCGCCTTCGTGGCCGCTTTGGTGGTGTTCGCCTTCTTGCAGATCGGCAACACGCTTCATTTCAGAGGCGGTCTGTCGTCACCGGCGCACTGGCGGTCACGGGTCTTTGTTTCGACGTCAGTCAGCAGCCTGGGCGTCATGGCCTTGGCGCTTCGCTATGCAATCGTCCTGGGACTGTTCGGCCAGGCCTAGGGCGTCAGGCCGGCTCCAAGTTTCATTTGACGCTCTGGCGGGGCTCACCTAGTCCACGGCCATGACCCAATTCCCCTATCTCTCCGACCTCGCCGCCGATTACGACGCCATTCTGTGTGATGTCTGGGGCGTCATCCGGGACGGTTCCGACCTTCTGCCTGAAGCGCTCGACGCCTTGCGCCAGTATCGCGCTCAGGGCGGGACCGTGATCCTCGTCTCCAACTCGCCGCGGCGGGCGTCCTCGCTGGAAAACTTCCTGCATCAGATGGGCGCCGGTGATGATGTGTGGGATGGCGCGGTCAGCTCGGGCGAGGGGACCCATGCCCTCTTGAAAACCCGTGCGCCCGGACCCGCATTCAAGCTGGGTCCTGACACGGATGATGCGCTCTATCGTGATACGGGGCTCGACTTCGCCAGGCTTGAAGACGCCGCCTTCATCTCCTGTACGGGCCTGTTTGACTGGTCACAGGAGACGCCGGAGGACTATGTCGACCTGTTGACGGAAGCGAAATTGCGCCGGCTCGACATGATCTGCGCCAATCCTGACATTGTCGTCCAGTTCGGCGACGGGCTTCGGTATTGCGCAGGCGCGCTGGCGGAGAAGTATGCGGCGCTGGGCGGCAATGTCGTCATGGCGGGCAAGCCCCATCCGCCCATCTACGACCTCGCGTATCGCGAGATCGAGCGCCTCCGCGGCGAAGTCGTGGACAAGTCCCGCATTCTCGCCATCGGCGACGGCCCGGTCACCGATATCAAGGGCGCCCAGGCGGAAGGCGTGGACGCGCTCTTCATTGCGGGCGGCATTCTGGCCGAACAGTTCGGGGATGCCTTCGATGCGGACAAAGCGGCCGCCCTCCTGAAGGAGGACGGCCTTGATGCGCGTCATGTCGCGCCGAAGCTGGTCTGGTGATCAGCCCTCGATTTCCCAGGCGCCGTTGACCGTAATCGACACGACAAGCTCGCCGCCGGACACCGGAGTGGCGCTGTCTTCCATGGCCATGGCGCGCGAGAACATCACCGGCTGGGGCGCATAGCCGCCGCTTTCAGAGAAGTTCAGAAGGCGCGTCACGGTGAAGCCGCCGGCTTCCGCGTAAAGATCGCGGGTTTCGTAAAGCTCGGCCACGGCGCGACGACGCGCTTCGGCCTCGGCCTCATCGGCCTCGGAGCTTGAAAAGGTGACGCCATTGAGCGAGTTGGCGCCGGCCTCGAACAGGGCGTCGATAGCTGGCCCGACACTGTCCACGCCGCGAACCAGCGCTGTCACGGTGTTCTGGGCGCTATAGCCGGTGATCTGGCGCGTGCCGCCATCGCGGGATGACACCTGCGAATAGATCGGGCTCACATTGAGCTGGCTGGTCTGGATGTCCCGCGCGTCAACACCGGCTTCTTCCAGGGCGGCGAAGACCGCCTGCATGCGCTGGGAGTTGGCGCGCAGGGCCTGCGCAGCGGACTGCGCTTCCGTCACCACGCCTGCAGACACCTGCGCCTGGTCAGGACTGATGCGAACCTCGCCCGTGGCGGACAGGTTCAGTTGCGCGATCTGTTGTTCGGAGGGGCCGGTCTGCGCCAGCGCTTGTGCCGGCAGGACAGTGGAGCCCAACAGGGCGACGGTCAGAAATGCTGTGCGGATCATAATAGCTCTCCCAGTCTGTGTTTAATCAATATGAGCGTTGTCAGGCGACAGGCTCATGACCGAAACGCGGTTCTTTCATGGCCGTTCCCTGAACGGATGTTCAGCTGCGCTTCGCCGTCATCCCCGCTTTGCCAAGTTCGCCTCACGCGCTATCAAACATCCAAGCTGATTTTTCAGCGGGCCTGTAGCTCAATTGGTTAGAGCCGGCGGCTCATAACCGCTTGGTTGGGGGTTCGAGTCCCTCCGGGCCCACCATTCATTTGAAAGTTTCATTTAAGATCAATGTTTTAGCCGGGTTCTGTGGCTAACCTTGGAGGGAGGTTAGCCATTTATGTTCCGGTTTCGTCCGACTTCATCAATAGTGCCTGGGCAGCAGAAGCTAGCTTGAACTGATCCCGGCCAGCCGTGTATCGCGCGACTTCTGCAAGCGTTTTGTGTCCGGTAATGGATTGGATCATGTGCACCGTCGCTCCTGCCTCTGCGAGCCTGTAGGCACATGCCTTACGCAGCCCATGCGCAGTGCATTTGGGGTTTCCAGTAGCCGCCTTGGCTCGTTCGGCGAACCATTGTTGAAAGCCCTTCACCGAGAAAGCTTTGCCGTATTCAGTCGTGAGGAAAACCATGTGTTTGCCGTTTCTCGCGGCAAGCTCAACGGCTAGTTCTGGCAGGATGGGGATCAACAGTGGGGTTTTCGTCTTCTGTTGCTTCACACGGATCGCTCGACTCCCGCCCTGAATATCGACGATGTCCTGAGGCCCCATGCGGGCAACATCGCTACCACGTTGCCCGGTGCACAGGAGCAGCGCGAGAGCCAGCCTCGGCTTTGAGCCACTCGGGTATGCGGTTTTGAAAGCCTCAATTTCCGCCTCAGTCCAGGCATGGAAGCCATCGCTGTCAACTTTTCGGGCCTTGATGGGTTTGGCTGGATTGTCGTGACGGATCTCTTGCCGAACGGCCAGATCAAAGATCGTCTTGAGTCTTTTAAGCAGCTTGTTGGCAGCGGTCGGTTTCTCTCGAAGGTCAAACAGGATGCGCTCCAGATGGCGTGTTTGAACCGTCCTGACGGGCATGTGGCCGTAAGTGTTCCGAAAGGGTTCAAGACTGGATCGATAGGTGCGCTGAGTGCTCGTTTCGAGCGTATCGAAGGCACTGGAGTGATAGTAATCCTCGATCAGCCTGTCGATCGTTCCCTTGCGCGCAGTAGACTTGGCGAGGTCGGTTTCCAAAGGCGTGTTGGCGAGAGCCTGTGCGTAAGCCGCCATAAACTCTTCGGAACCGGGGAGCCCCGGCAAATACCGAGTGCGATACCCTTTCCGACGAAACCGCCAGCGCCGCTTTCCATGGCGGTCTTTGAATGAGGAGACATATTTGAGATTAATCGAGGTCAAGGAACCGGTCCCATTCGTTCGGCGATAACGCCTCCTCTTTATCCCCTGGTCGCACGGTTAGTTCACATCTGCCATCTGGATACCGCATGAGTACGGGTACAGGTGAGGTCATGCCGATTTTCTGACCAGCAGCCAAAACACGCTCAATTTCGCCTTTTGTGAAGTTGGGCTTCCTGCTCATTCGTCTCTCCACAGACCTCTTCTTCTGGGATTGCAATCGGGCGCGAATACAGTGTTTGAGATATTTTCTCTGAAGTCTAGAGTGCCTCCAGGGGGTGCGTAGGCGCATAATGCAAAATCGGACTGGCGGTGCATTTTAATAAAATCAATGCCTTATGCTCTACGGTTAAATATGTATGAACTGAACCATGACACCCCATGACATGGTTTCATCGAAATTCGATAAGTGAAATTAAGACAAATTTTACAAAAATTTTTTCAGAGAAAAAGCAGTTTGAATCAAGTGACTGGAAATCTGATTGAAAGCTCGCTTCTAAAATCTGGAGCGATATCTGCCCTGCTGATTGGGCGCTCATTGCGAGCAAGCTGGCTGCTCATATTCGAACTCAAACGTTCGAGTGATATCCGCGAAAGGCTCTGAGAGCGGTCCTTGTTCATGGGGTGAAGTCAACTTCAATCTCCCTTCAATCCGGGGCTTCGAAGGAGTGGCCGTCTCTGCCTCGCAGGGGCGGTTTTGGTACACACAGTATGCACTGCGCGCGCATTCTCTTTCGAGAATGCATAAGTAATTGAATTTGTGCGATTATCCGCGCCCTTCGTGCGCGGAACTGATGGAATTCGCGAAAATCTTGTTTTTGACGAAAAATGGAATGTTCATATATTTCAAAGGTCTGTGTGCGCCTCATCTGTGAGGCAAGCGCCTCATGTGTGAGACAAGGCTGTCTTGTCTCTGCCTTTGCTGAACTATAGCTGGACTTTGGGCCTTCAGTCCCGGATAGTGTTCACGCAGCTCTCCACTGACCATCTGAATAGGTGGTACAGTGACATACCCAAACCGAGGTGACCGGCTTCAGATCCGCGTCTACCTACCGTCCGAGCTTCTGGATCTCATAGATTCAGACGTCGCGAGTAAGCGTTTTCAGAGCCGTTCTGAAGCCGTCACAGCTGCGCTCCAAAAGGCCTATCTCGATCCTGACCTCGATGTGCTTGGCGCAGTCGAGCAACTGGACCGCGACATGAGTTTCCTCCTGCTCGCGGTTTTGCTGTCTGGGAGGGACCAGCTTTCTGGTGATGCGCTAAAGGTATTGACTGCGGCTGCAGAGCGGCTCGCAGAAAGGGGGCATCCTCGTCCCCTCAATTATCTCAATTCAGGGGCTATTCGCGCACTCCTGGGCATTTCGAAAGACGTCTAGGATGCGGCTTTAAAAATCCGAATAGATGCCAATGAATCCCTTTCCGTAACGCAACGAGGCAGAAAGGGCTTCCTTTATGTTGGCATGTACTGAGAGAGATTATCTGACTTCGCTCTTCCCTAGAAGGATGAACCGCTTCGAAAGGCGGCGCAAAGCGAAGCTATTTGCTCATGGTTGAGACTGGGACTACTCAATCTTGTGGCCGGAAATCAGGGGGCTGGGGCAAGAGCTTCAAAGGCAAGCTCTAAGATGAGCTGCTGGATGTGGAGCTCTTCAATTATCTGCAGGAAGACAAGGTCCCGATCGAGCATGGCGCAAGCACTATAACGCCGTGCGGTCGCACGTATAACTGGGCTACCAATCTCCGGCTGCGGAAGCGATCGCCCTGGCTGATCTGGCCTCCACTCTTTGGAGGATCCGGCTCGATCAGCCTTCCAGAAGGGACAATGCCATGCTTACATAAACAGTGGCTGCGCTATCGGAGTCTGGTCACAATCATTGATAAGTTTAATTATGAAAGGCCGAACCCTTGATCATCGCGAAAATTGGTCTCTTCGATTGTCAGTCATGTATCTAATTGATGTGGAGAGCACCATTGACTCACGTGTGTTTAGGTGTACATCTGAACACTTAATTATCCGAAAAAGATCATCAATGCCATTGGGAGTCTTTATTGGAATTTTATTGAGCGCAAGTATCAGTTTTACTGAATAATTAAATTCTATTGATTTGCGATTAATAAGTTCCAAGGCTTTGCTTTCTGCCGTCAAGAGCCGATCTATTAGCTGGACCTCTTGGGTTGGATTGTTAGCTTTTCTACCTAAGGCTTCCAGGTAGATTCTCTCGAGCTTATCTGCCAATGGCCCAAGGCTTCTGCAAGCAGCTGCGAGAGCCCTCAATTTAACAGAGATCAGGGTCGAATAGAATTCAAACGACTCTTTCGAGTGCTCGAATCCTGCTGCGAGTGAGTGCCATGGATTAAGCGCGCGGTCAGTTTGCAGAACTGACATCAGCGCTGCAATCCTGTCTGCTTTGCTTCTAAAAATCGCCCATTCCCGCCAGCTTGATATAGGTCCGTCAGACGCATGAAACAGGTTAAGGGCAGAATTGGTGGCGTGAAATCGCCACCGCAAATGCTCCGGCTTGCAAAGTCGCGGAGTAGATGGCCCTTTGATGCGTGCAACCAAATCGACTGCACTGGGCCCATTTTCAGGTGCCACTAAAACCGCAGCTAAAGAAGGGCCATAAGTATATATTTGGCGATTTAACCACCATACCGATATCTGGTTCTGGGAATTCATCAGCGTTAGATTATACTTATATAGCTCTTCAAAGTGCCATTCTTGTGGTTTCTGAACCAGGAACGAATCGACAATCTGAAGTCCAAAAGATTCAAGAAATTCAAAAATTTGGCCGGCCTTACCAGACAGCAACGCATCGGGCTTTATAAGCACGAAGCATGCGCGCGCGAGTAGAGTGGCAACCTCCTCTGGCACCGGATCATCTTCCAGATAGCTATGCGCACAGCCTGATTCTTTGAAGAATCCAGGCTCCGCAACAAGCAAGCGCGCGGCATAATCAGAGATCATTTGTCGCGACCGATGGAGCTGAAGGCTTCGATGGCTCCAAGTAATGTGTCTGTAAATTCGTGGGCGTGTTTCGCGGCAAACGCCTGGAGCTCACCAACGGGTACAAATGTCAAATCAGAGAGCTCTGCGCGCCAATTTGCGTCACGCAATTCATCAGCCGTTTCAGGAATCATGACCATGAACGCGATCTCCGGATGGGGGTGACGACGGTCATATACGATGCTTAACAAGTCCATCTGTTCGCGATTAATAGCTAGGCCGGTCTCTTCAGTCCATTCCCGAGCCGCGCAATTGAAGACGTCAGGCTTTCCCTGCTGAGTGTCTTCGTTCACATCAAAGAATCCGCCGAACGTGAAGAACCGACCCGGATTGACTTCAGCGCTTTGGCTGCGTCGGCCGATGGGCACAAGGCCGTCCACTGTGATCGCCAACAGAGCAGTGCCAATAGGATCCGCGTTATGATGATGGAGCCGCTTTGGACCCAAATCGCGCGTCGTCGCATAGGCGCGATAGGACGTCAGTCCGTAGGACAGAACCAATCCACCATCTTTTTCCTCAAACGCTCCCAATCTGTACAGTGGCGTATCGTAAAGTGAACGCCCCAGCTCCTCGGCCCGCTCTAGCATCTGTCCCCAGCGCTCGGTGATGGCAGCCTGTGTAGCTGCATCATGCATAGCACCCCAGCTATCCGCGTTGAAATCCTGCTCTACTTGAGAGTGTGAATAAAGGCCACGGGCCAAGATCGTGTAGGTACTCAATGAGCTATTCTCCCTGTAAGTGTGTCAGCTGGTTCGTTATCCCAACCGTCCGCAATGCGGTTACGCGTATGAAATCTCAAAGTCTGTATTCGGCGCGCGTAGTCAGTTGTCGAAACGCCTTCAATTGCAGTCTTGTGCCAAATCTCTAGCATGAGAAGGGCCCAGATGAGCTTTCTGAAGTTGTGTTTCCCGGCCTGATGAAGATTGAGAATTCTCACTAGTGCCTCGGGAGCGAACAATGAGGAGATATAGCTTTCCTTGTGTAGGAGCACGCGATTGACAAGGCCGAAGAGTTCGCGCCCGTACCAGCCTCCCTCCGGAGCAACAAAGCCCATCTTGTGACGGTTTAAGACTTCGTCCGGCAAATGGCCCATCACGGCGTGCCGGATAACTGGCTTGGCGTTATCGGCCCCGACAAGAAGCATGTCCAAAGGCAGTGTTTCGGCCAGTTGAACAATCCGGTTATCCAGAAATGGATAGCGCCCTTCAACGCTGAAATAACCTGCCAACTTGTCCGCTTGTAAGAGTAGATACTGAAGAAAATGATCGCGATCGTATTTAAGATAATTTCGAAGCCGGTCTTCTGCTGAGCTGGCTTCAGTTCTCTCTGCGACATAACTATATATGTCATCGTGTTCCCGAAGCTGATCAGATAGAGCACTCCTCATGATTTCAACCGGTGCGGGAAGCAAAGAGGCAAAGAAGCGCGCTGTATTATTTGTGCCCTTAGCGGCATTGATCTTCCAATGGTATCCTCCGAACAATTCGTCTGCGCCCTCACCACTCAAGATCACACGGTCATGCTCGGCTATCACCCGGCAGAGCTGGAAGTGGGGCATGCATGGATTTCCTCTTGGCTCCTCTAGTGCTTGAACGAGATCAACAATATCAAATAGATAGTCATCTGGACTGACCCGAACAGTCTGGCTATTTACATTGAGCTTCTGCGCGATCTTCCGGGCGTAGTGAAGTTCTTCAAACCCGCGTTCGTCCTCGCGTATGGATCCATCCCCAACCTGATAGGAACATGAGAATGATTTGATTTGGACACCAGGGATACGTTTCAACGCGACTGCAATCGCGCCAGAATCGAGTCCTCCGCTGATATGGGTTGAAACTGACTTCAGCCCAAAAGTCTGCTCTTGGACCGCGCAATCGAGAAGGCTTTGGAATGCTTCTCCCGCCTCTTCCAGCGACGAAGACGACACGCGGCAAGCTGTGCCACCGAACTTGCCTTCCTCAAGAAGGACGCCCGCCTCAGAAATCCTGAGGTATTTGCCTGGCGCGACCAGGTTGATTGACCGCAGCATCGTCCGGTCGCCCTGTGGCATAAGGGTCCAGAGATAGCTCTTCAGGCTATCTTCATCGACGGCGCTGCGGACTTGAGATTGAACGGCGCGCAGCGAGGATGCAAAGCTCCACTTGCGTCCTGACATGGCGCAGTAGAGTGGCTTCTGACCATACCGATCGCGGGCCACGATAACTTCACGGCGGGCTTGATCGTGTAGCACGCAGGCGAACATGCCGCGCAATCGCTCAAAGGATTCCGCGCCATAGAGGCGGTAAAGCTCCATTATGACTTCAGCATCACCTTGGGTGCGAAAGCGAACGCCTTCGTTTAGCAGCTCGCTCCGGAGCTCTCGAAAATTATAGATTTCTCCGTTGAAGACGATGATCAGGGCTGCGTTGATTGAACTAAGAGGCTGAACGCTTTCATCGCAGTCAATGACGCGTAGCAAACCATGGCCAAGGAATACGGAATTGCGATGGTAAATTCCAGATTCATCAGGGCCGCGTTTCTCCTGAATCTCCAGCATTCGAAAAAGGTCGGCTACATGGTCACTTTTACCATACGGATTCTGGATCGGATCAATAATCGCTGCAATTCCGCACATACCGGCACCAGTCTCATTATCCAGAACTAGCCTTGGAGGAGCGCGTCACCCAACGCTCTAGAATTGGATTGGAGGTTACTTTAAGGCCATAAATCTCAATCAGAAATTTAACCGACGATAACCCATTCCCATGTGCTGTGAGGTTTAAAATTCAGCTAAAACGAGAACTAGGGATTCGTTTTTAGGGCGAGGTGTTGGTTGGATTTAGTGTGATAGTTGTGGTAGATGGCGGGCTGAGCGTCAACCCATCATAAAACTTTCTCTCACCAAGTCCCTATGTTATCGGGGTTTGAAGGCTTAGGCTCATTAGAAGCTAAGGACTCTCAGACAACGATGCACGCACTAGCACCTCCACGCAATTACACCATTTCAGCGGGCGGAATTTCAAAAGATAACCACATACGGTTTTGGGTGAACAACCCAAAGTATGAAAGCTGCGTTCGAGACATCGCTGCATCTGGGTCAATTGAGGCGATTTCAAATCTCGCAAAAGACGTGTCTTTTATTTTCGTTGATACGCGTCAAAGGAGGCTAATTGCCGGACGAGATCGACTCGGGATTGGCGACGTCTATTTTCATCGTCAGAATGCAACGATGTCAGCGAGCTCGGACATCGCTCTCGTTCTAGCTCAAGCCCGCCCGACGTCACTGTGCCGACGTGCTCTGGCGCATTATCTGCGATCGCAATTCTTGCCGCCTCCCTACACACCGTTTGAAGGCGTGGGAAAGCTCGCAGCGGGCGAAATTCTCATCGCTAAGGCGACCAAGAGTGATCTATTCGCACATCAATATAAAACACCGTTCTACCGGTTCGGCGAGGTAGAGAAGCTATCTGGTAGCGTGTCGAACCTGTTCGAGCAGGTTTATACCGAATTGTCGGAGGAGGCTCAGAGCGACCCTTGGCTGTTTCTCAGTAGTGGGGGCCTCGACTCCACCACCAATCTGATCGCCGCGCGGAAAGCCGGGCGGGTAATGAGCGCCTGTACAGCGGCGTTCGAAAGTGAGGCCTTCGATGAAAGCGTATATGCGCGTAATGTGTGTGAATTTGCCAACATCGCGTGGCGGGGGTGGCGCACTCCCCATTTCGGACTGGACGATCTGCGTTCTCTCGTCTCGCACTTAAGCGAACCCATCTGCGATCGCGCCTACATCCCGACGCGGTGGATGCTTGAGACGCAAACGCCAGGGCTTCTCATCACTGGCGAGGGCGGTGATGAAGTTTGGGGAGGCCCACGCCGTTGGTCCAATCACATCACCTCTCTGAGTGGGTATCTGCAACGCATTGCCGCCACTCCGCAAGCGTTAAGGCTCGCTCTGCTGGAGGATGAGGCTCTGATTGCATCTGTGGACGAAGAGGAGGTTTCAGAGGCTCAGGACATCGCACAGGCGAACAAAGCGCGGACCCTGTTTGAGGAAGCCAAAGCCTATCAGGCGGCTCGGTGGTTGCCAGAAAACGTTATTCGAAAGGATACTTCCGCGGCCAACGGTTCGGTCGCTTTCCCACTTGCGGACGAGAGATGTGTCCAATTCATGTCCAGCTTGAGCGCTGATGCTCATGAACGAGGATGCGATGACAAGGCATTTCTACGCGCCTACCTGGACCGCCAGGTGCCTCCAGAAACGCTATCCCGACCCAAGATGAAGTTCAAAATCCCAAGGGATATATGGCTAAGCGCAGAGCTTGGAGATTTTGTGCTTGATCAGCTGCAGGACGCCCGCAGTCCCTTTGCTGGCCTGCTGAATACCCGAGTCCTTGCCGATTTGTACCGATCTCCCCCGAAAGATGATCGGATCCTTTGGGGGCTCTTTACCTATCTTGAATGGGTCAATGAGAGCCTGGAGCGAAGCCGGGGCTTAAACTGACCGCCGAACGATTCCCGAGCTGAGAATGTCTGATGACACTCTAGTGATCTTGCCATCTTCCATCGAGAACACATGGTCAGCGCGCTCAACAAGAGCCGGCCGATGCGCAATGACCACTCGAGTAATGGGCAGAGACGCAATCGTCTCTCCGATTCGGGCCTCGACCTCAAGGTCGAGATTCGCGGTACCTTCATCCAGAAAGAGCAGCTTGGGCTTTCTGTAAAGCGCGCGAGCCAGGAAGAGCCGCTGAACTTCACCGCCTGACAAATTGGTCCCAAGGTTGCCAATATATGTATTAAAACCCATAGGTAGCCCTTCAATGAAGTCAAGCATTTCCGCCTGCAAACAGGCTTCGCGGGCGGCCCTCATGTCCGGCTCCGGATCGAAGAAGGTAACATTCTCCAGAATGGTGCCGGTGAAGACCCGGTCATCCTGCATCACCACGCCGACATGACGACGCCAAACTCGCAGAGAGTGAGGTGTGAGCGGGGCGCCATCAAAATGGACACGACCCTCAACCGGATCGAGCAGCCCAAGCATAACTTTGAGAAGGGTCGATTTGCCCGCCCCGGATCGACCAATCAACGCCACGAAGCTTTTCGCAGGAATGTCTAGCGTGACATCAGAAAACACTTTCCGGTTCACTCCAGGATAAGCATAAGCCACCTTGTCAAGGCGCAAAGCTCCAAATATTTCGTCATTCGCCTCGAAATCTGCGCCGGGACTAATAAGAGGCTGGGCATTGGCATGAATGATGTCGCCAAGGCGATTGAGGTGGAGCCCCAGGAGACGCAGCTGAACCACTTCTTCAACAAAACCGACGAGTCGGGCGGCTAGAAGCTGCCGGAAGGCCAGAAGCGCAGCCAATGCACCAATGGAGATGGTATTCGCGTTTATCAGCGCGCTGACGCCGATATAGATGAAGCCCGCCAGCTGAAACATCAAAATCAGTTCTTCGCAGAATTTCATCAAAGCCCGCGTTCGTGATGCAGCGGCGGTCTTGTTGAGGACCTGAGCATACTTGTTCTGCCAGGCTGATTCCCGTTCGCTCTCACGCCCAAAAATCTGGATCGCCCTGACATTGCGGATAGTCTCCATCAAGAATGACTGTTCTTCGGCGCTATGGGCGAGCTGCTCCTCTTGCTGGCGACGGAGCACGTTTTGAAAGGCGAGGATGACCGAAAACAGTACCGCTGTCGTAGCGATCGCGAAGATACCTAGAGGGATGCTGTAGAAGAGAATGATCAAAAATAAGAAAAGTGCGAACGCCCCATCAAGCAGCGCACTGACCAAACCCCGGGTTAGGGCTGTCTGAATGGGCTGGAGAGACCCAATTCTGGAGATGATGTCGCCCACATGTCGCATTTCAAAAAAGCTGACCGGCAGGCGCTGAAGGTGGCTGACAATCCGCAAGACAGTCTGGAACAAAATGCCATTGCCAATGTAGATCATTGTCCAGTCGCGCAGGAGACCGGCCAGCGCGGTTATACTCGCCACCCCCAGAAAGCCGATTAGCGCTGCTAGGAGCAGATCTCCATTGCCGGCAATAGCCACCCGATCGACGGCAAACTGGATCACCATCGGGATTGCTACAATTCCGAGCTGGGCAAACAAGGAAAAGAACAAGATAAGCAGGGCAGGGCTCTTCCAACCCGTGAGTTTTCCAAGAACATCGCCCAGCTTTGTTGGGCGCCGCATCTCCAGCGGCGTGAACTCAGTTTTCCGCGAAAATTCAATCGCAATGCCCGTGAAGTCTTGGCTGAGCTCGCTATGGGTCACGCGACGCCGACCACAGTTTGGGTCATCTATAATGAATTTGCCGCCGCTGACGCCTCTCAGAACGACATAATGTTGCATGCGCCAATGAAGAATGGCCGGATTTGATAGGTGTTCAAGATGCTCGGGCTCAACGCGAACAACACGCGCCGATAGGTGAAGGCTTGATGCCATGCGGACAAGTTCTGCGACGCTAAGTCCGCCTCGACCAACCGGTTGTTTCGCGCGGAGGCTGAGAATATCCACGTCATGGCCGAGTGCATTTGCAACCATCGTAATGCACGCCAAGCCACATTCAGCCCCTTCGGACTGGATGACAGGCTTTTGCGAGCGCCTGGCACCCGACGCGAACTGGATTAGTGAACTCAGGGACATTAGACTTCCGATAGGAAAAGTGCGCGCCACAACGGCTCACGGCGGTAGGTCACTGTCGCTTGAAGGGTCATGCCGGGCTTCAGCCGATCAATCAGGCTTTCATCGCCTTCATCGATTTCAGCAATCAGGCGGTGGAAACGACCGTCAGCAGAAAGTGGTCCGTCAAAGTTGCGCGCGTCAATTGGCGCTTGTGAGATAAAGCTAACCACACCTTTTAGCTGAAGCTGCTCGCCGCCCCCAGCAGCGGCATCAAATCTCATCATGATCCGGTTTCCGGGTTCTACTGAACCAATGGCAAACACAGGTAGGAGGGCGTGAACTTCCAATCCCTCAAAGTGCGGCAGGATCGTCAAGATTCTGTCGCCGGTCATCACGGAGCTCCCTTCGGTCTTCACAATGGAGACAACTTGCCCATCTTCGGGCGCAGTTAACGCAAAGCCAGCTCTCTGTTGGGCTTCCAAGGCGGCAATTTCCACTTCGATGGCCTGGTCTCGTAGTAGAGCTTGTTCTTGAAGCAAGGCGAGCGCCTCGGCCTGGTTGCGCGCACTGAGCGTTGCTTCATTGGCAGTAAGCTGGGCGCGAATCCCGCGCATGCGCTCCTCTTCTGCGCGGGCCTCGAGCAGAAGCCGCTGTCGGGTTTGAACCTGCAAGAGAGAGCCAGACCCTCTGTCCAGCAGCGCCTCTGCCTGCTCCAGTTGATCTTGGCTCACCGCTACAAGCTGATTCTGGATGAGGATGAGCGCTTCGAGCATGCCAAGTTCGGCTTGCAACTCGCCCAACTCGGCTGCTCGCGCAGCTTCTCTTTGCTCCGCTGCCAATGCGCCTTGAGCTGACGCGCGATCAATAAGCACGCGCCGCTCTTCAAAGCGCTCCAAGATCCGTTCGTTCACCGTCTGGGATGGCGCGCCAGTCGAATCGCCGTTGATACGCGCTAGAAAGTCTCCGGCCTTAACCTCATCGCCTTCCTCCACACCTATCTCGGAAACAAATCCGTTGTCGCGGGCTGCTAAGTGAACGAAGCCGGAATCGGGTTGAACCCACCCAGATATCCGAATGACTTTAGGCACTTCAAACAGAACCAGCATCGCGATAGCAAAAACCAAAGTCAGCGAAAGAAGTGCAGCAATCGGAATGAAACCCGGAGGCGTGTGAGCAATGACACCACCCAAAGTCACTGATTGTGCTTCGACAGCTTCTCGCCGGAAGAGCGACTCAGATTCCATACTCAATCTCCGTGGTGGAGCCCGCTGGCACTATAGCGTGTAGTTAGCCATTTATGGCGAGTGAATTCCGGTATTACTCCTGGGCGCGATGCTGTTGAGCTGACCTGAGCGCCTTTCGAAGTTCAATTATTTGGCGATTTTCGTATCAAATTCGTACTTGCTTTTCAGCAATATAGCAACGCAGTAGCATACTGCTAGCCAATTTTTTCTCCTAATGGGCGCAAAGCCACTTGACGCGCATACAACTTCTGTCGCCAGATATCTAAGCGCGAACTAGCGCATTAGTTGAAATGGAGAAACGTGATGAACTTCGCAATCAAGAAGAAGCCTAAAGTTGTGCTCCCCAAGCTGAAAGTCCTCGATCCTGCTGATTTCAAGCTTGTGAATGGCGGCAATGGAGACGGCTCCACCTCGACCGACGGCAATCGTGTGGGTCACACCGCTGGTGCCAGCGCAGAAGTCTAGGCTTCGATTGAGGAGAGAGCGTTATGAGTCTGAACGCGAAAGTTCCGCGGAGTGATAACGATCTCTCTTCACCTAAATTTCGATTTCTCCGCTTCTTTGACGATGCACCGGACATTTCCCCGGCCGACCCCGATTTAGGCGGTGCTGTACCCCTAAGGGCTCGTCGATTCTGCAGCCCATTTACTGCAGCATCGTCAATGGGTTGGTGGGTATATGCGCCCATAGACTTCTCTCTCGTTTGGACAGGCTCTGAGTTCTATTGGCGATATCCAGGTGTTGACCAATGGATGGTGTGTGAGCGCATTTACCTCCCGGGCTATGCGGATACATTTCGCGCAACCGCCCCTCAGGGCATGCGTCAGAACGTAACCGCTTTCCTTGAAATTTTCCCAGAACAAGGCGCGATACAGGTTTGGACGGGTTGGAACGCATCTTCCGCATCAGGTTGGAATTACTGGAGCTGCGCACCAATCAACCGGCCTCAGTCCTCCACCTATAGGGTCCTAAACAGTGTGATTGAGTCAGACTGGTGGCCAGGCCCGATTATTACTGTGCTGCAATTTCAAAAAACAGACGTACCGGCGAATTTCCGCAAACATAGGCCGCTATTGCAGCTTGTCCCGATGCCGTATGGCGTTCAAAACGCAGCGAATAATGAGCCACCTGAAGTCGTCCCGAATCTTGGGTCGATATCAAGTGAAGACTGGGCGCGTCATGCTGAACTCTATGCGCGACGTAACAGCGGTCAGCCTGGTGGGTATGCCCGAAAGTCGCGTATCCGCGCTAGGCAAAAATAGTCAGTCCAGAATGTTTCTAGCCACGAATGATACTGTTGATCGACAACTTGCCCTTATTCAACTGGCATGTTCTGCGGTAGCAGCCCGCGTTGAAGGCAGCGGCAAGGTCCAAGAAGAAGAACTCAGTCTTGTGATTGGTGAAGACGATCTTCGCTTCATGTTCGCACATAACATTGATAGCGCTCTTTATATAGCTTTTGACCCACAGGCTGCAGTTCAGTCCCTTTATCAAGCACTCACCGACCGGCAAATGAAACTTGCTCACGAGGTGGGCGAGCTCTTCGAATCGGCGAACTTAAAATGGACCTTTGTTCAAGGCGTTGAATCTACCCACCGTTTGTTTCAAGGGCAGGCATTCGGCCGACGTGGGGACATCGACATCTTGGTTGACGAGGCCGATACGCACGCGGCTACCGAAATTCTAACAAGTATTGGTTTGGCGCAACTTGGATTGAGCATCGAAACCCAGATGCCCGTAAGGGTCTCTAATGAGATGGCAAGCAAAATCAGTGCGAGTCACTATTATGAGAAGATCTTTCCATATTCTCGTATAGAGACACTTAATGTAACGGAAGATGTCGCTGATTTAGTTGCGGGGAATGTGTCGCCAATTTTCAAGACGCCAAAGGGTGTTGTCGCCTTTATTGGAGCGGAGATAACAAATAGTTACGGATTTATTGACACTAATATTCTGCTCGAAGGCCGGTGTATAAGTGATAAATATAAATACTTCCTGGAGAGTAATTTAAATTTTTTGATTGCAGCTAAACGCTTGCATGATGGAATGTTGCGAAAAGAACCACGATTGAAGCTATTGTGCGAATTGGTGATACGGATCACAAAAAAATCAAATGCTGAGGAATTGTTGATTATTGCCCGAGAGTATGGGTTGGAAGCAGAGATGCTTGATATTTTTGAAATCATTGACGCAGTACTGGAAAGTCCTACTAATATCGCCCGTTTAAGATCAACGCTACTAGCAGAATTTCTTTCGCAGTAAAGCGTGCGGGCTTTAATTTCCATCAAATGTATAGTATTTAAATTACTGTTCTTAATAAAAACGATTCTTATCTAGGGGCGGGGCATTTCCTCTAGGGTGATCCAGCCCCCTGATTTCCGCCCACGGGATGGTAGATTCTATCGAAGAGAGGGTGGATCATGCGCAAGAGCCGTTCTTGGAAGGAGTAGATCATCGGTATGCTCAGGGAGCGCGTGCCGGTGAGAGCACGAAGGAGACCTGCCGTAACTATGGGATCTCCGAAGCCTCCTTTTTACAAGTACGAGGCCAAGTTCGGCGAGATGGCCGTACCGGCCCCAAGCGGCTGAGGAGCCTTGCCGCGGAGAATGGCTGTCTGAAGCGACTACTGGCCTGGGCATGCTGCCTTGAAGGGCCTCAACTCAAATAACTTCTCAAGCGCATGGTCGTGCATCACATGATGGGTAAGCACGGGCTGAGCAAGCGGCGGGGGCCTGCGCCCTAGCAGAACTGGACCGCTCGACGTGCCGGTAGCTGAAGCGCTCCGGCGTTGATAACACCTTGTGAGCACGCTTGCGCGATCTGTGAGTGAACGGCGTCGGTTCGGATATTGTGACTTGGCATCCTGCTCGGACGCGAAGGTCTTTATACGAACCACAAGAAGGTCTTCCGCATCCATCGTGAAGAAGGGCTGGCGGTCCGCCGGATACGCGGCCGCAAATGGGCTGTCGGGACCCGGTGACCGATCCTGCTGCCGACCTAGAACGCCTTCGTAGAGAGCTTCATCTGCCGCCTCATCGACGAATGCCTGTTCTCCTCGCTCGGCGAGGCCTGAAGCCTGATCGAAGACTGGAGGACCGTCTACAACGCCCTGTGACCACACACCGCACTCTGGGGACTCGTGGCCTGTGTTTGCGCCGAGCGAAACCGTCACCCTCTGCCATATCAACCCAGAAAGAAAGGCGAACAGACTCAACTAACGAAAGGCCCGGATCAGGGAGGGGCTAATTTCTTGATGCCGATACTGTCTATACATCGTTTGTTCGTAGTAATCATAACATCTATCGACAATTTATCGATATAAATTGATACGCGCCTGAGTCTGGACCGTCCACACGAGTCAAAGCCTTGGGCGCGCGGATTTGTTTCGTGCTGATAATGATATGTATCATGCAAACGTATTACTTCGTGCTCATCCATGCTGTGAAGCGCTTGCGCTTCGTGGCGTGGGTGAGAGCAACCGCCGTAGGCGGAAAACGGTTCAGTAAAAATCTTTGAGTCCAGCAAATCCCGATAGCGGACGTTAATGTGGCTCGTGCAACAACTACAGCCGACTAATCTGCCAATGACACGCAATTCACAGAAGCGCCTAAAGTCTCTTTCGCGATGTCCACGAGATGCTGATGGTGTGTGAAGAACAGTACTTGGGTCTTCTCTGCCAGCTGCCCTAATAGCCGAAACCCGGCCGCCGCCCTGTCATCATCGAAGTTGATGAACAGGTCGTCGGCGACAAACGGCAGCGCCTGCGCCCTCTCAAGATAGTCTTCAATCGAGGCAACCCGCAGCGCCAGGTAAAGCTGATCGGCGGTGCCGGTGCTCATGCCGGACACCGGCACAAAGCTCTCATCCGGCCGCACCCCGGTGAGGTGGGCGTTGTCCTGGTCGTTAAAGTCCACGCGCAGGCTGGTGAACGAGCCGGCGGTCATGACCTGAAATAGCTGTCCTGCGCGCTTGAGCAGCGGCGCCTGCTTCTCCCGACGATAGCGATCGATGGCCCATTGCAGCAGGATAGCGGACGTTTTCACCCGAACGTAACGCTCTGCCACTTCGCCCATTTCAGTAAGCGCCTCTTCCCGGGCTGCCCCAGCCTGTGCGGCCGCATCATCGCCGCCGATGGCCTGGTACGCTTGGCGCGCCTGCGAGCGAACTTCTCCTGCCTCGCCCTGCTGCTTTCTCAAGTCCTCCAGTTCCGTCTGAAGGGACGCCTCCCGGGCCGCCACATCATCGATGGCCAGCCCCTCGCACTCGGCTTCCAGTTCGTCAACGGTCTTGCCGTCACCGTCCTGCTGAAGCTTTTCTGTGATCTGCTGCCGTTCCTCCCAAAGCGCCCGCTGATTGTCGGACCGCTCGATCGCGACCTTCAGCTCGTCGTTGTTGTCGACGCCTGCGGTCTGCTTAAGGTGGGATATGGAAGCTGCCAACTCCCGCCGCTGACCTTCAAGCGTCTCGATCTGCTTCTTCAGGCCTTCAACGTCCTCGTCCTGCTTCTCCCGCAGTCCCTGAATCCGCTCGGCCTCGTTGAGCCGCGTCTCCAGCGTCGCAACAGCATCGTCCGCCACCTTATCAGCAAGGTCCGGTGCAAGAACCTGCACAAGCTGACTGATAACATTCTCGAAGTCGGCAACGTCCCTCTTAATCTTCTCGATGAGGTCGTGTCGCAGCGAATGGATCCGACTGGCCGTTTCCCGCATCTGATCGATAATGCCAATCTGGGCATCAACGGCTTTGGCAGCGGTATCGGCGGCAAGACCAAGCTCCCTGAGCGCAGCAGCCCAATTTTCTTGCCATTCGGCTAGCACCTTCTTTGCCGCCTCAAAGTCTCGCTGATGTCGTACTACGAGCCCGCAGGCTTCCGCAACATCCACTTCCAGCTGCGACTTCTTGTCGGCTGCGGCCTCGCGAACCCGTAGCTCTTCCGCTGCCCGTTCGACGACGATGGTTAGGCCGTCCGCTTCCAGTGTGCCGACATCGGCACTCAGCTTAGCCAGTTCACCAATCAGCTGCTGCCTTGCCGCCTGCTCATCTCCACGAGCGGCCTTCAGCGCGCCTTCAGCTTCGTCCCGATTCTCAATGGCCGCCAGCACCTCGTCACGGTCGTCCAACCATTCCAGCATGGCCTCAGGCGCTTCCGGCTCCACCGGCGCCCCATTCCACAGCGCGATCCAGTCGAATTTCAGCTGATCGCTTTCCGCCAAAAGCTTCTCCTCATCGTCCTGCACCTGACCGAGGAGGGTCTCCTGCTCGCCGATCTTGCGCTTGATTTCGGCGATGCGACCGGCGGCTTCGGCATGGTCGAAGCGCCGGTCGGCCAGCTCGTCGGCCTTGATGACGGCTGGCTCGAAGGCGCCGGCCAGGTCCTCGATCTCGTCCTCATATTGCTCAGCCTGAGCCGGAGGGATGGGCTGACCCACAATGTGCTTTAGCTTAACCAACTGCCAAACCGCATCCCGGCGACCGCGGGCGTTCTTCAGTTCTTCGGGGGTGACCACCTGCTCATCGCGTATCGCCCGCTCAAGGGCTGCAACGGTCCGGTCCAGCTCCTGTTTAACGGACGCGGCTTGCTGCTGCGTCTCGTTCAGCCGTCGCTGCCAGTCATCCTGCGCTTTCCGTTGCGCCTCCACCTTCGCCCTTGCCGGCACACGCTTGCCGGTCAGTGCCCCTTCATCTGCAACACCGGGGTCAAGTGCACCAAGCCGCCGGGCAACACGGCTCCTGGCGTTATTGAGACCCGCTTCTGCAGCGCGCACCCGACCGGCGATGTCTCCCTGTTCGCGGACGCTCTTGAGCGCAACGGCCAGCCGCGACGTGTCAACAGGCTCGCCGGCCTCGGTAAGCTCATCCTTCAGCCCGGCATGCTCTTCCTTCGCTTCGTCAAGTAACCGTTCCTTGCCGGAGACGCCGCCCTCCAGCTCACCCTTCTTATTGAGCAGTGATCGCACGACACTGACCTTCGGCCGGGGCGGAATGCGCTCGATCAGCGCCGCTGAATCCTCATCCCGCCAGCCAAGCTCGGCGGCAGCGCCCTGCAGTTCCTTCTCGGCCGCTTGCAGCTCGGCCTCCCGTTTGGGCAGGTCGGCTTTCTCAGCACGAACCTCGATGCGGCGTTCGCAGGCCTCGCGGACATCCGCCGACCGCTGGATGATCGTCTCATCGTATGTCAGCTTTTCCTGCGCCTCTTCGACGTGCTGAAGCTGCTCCGTCAGCGTGCCGATCCGTGCAGCCGCCACGGCATCTTTGCGCTCGGCCTCGGCGACAAGCCTGGCCGCATCTTTCGGGAGGGCGATCACGTCGCCAAGTTCCTCCAGAAGCCGGTCCAGCTCCTGCTTCCTGCGAATATCCCGGGATACGCGTCGTATCCGGCTCAGCCGGTTCCTATCGACTGTGGCTTTGCTGATGGCCCGATCGAGGTTGCCGTAGGCCTCTTCGGCGTCTTCATACGCCTTCTTCAGCTCGCGCCATCTTGCGGCGCTGAGCGTCTGCTCGCGCAGTTCCTTGGTAGTCTCGGTAAACTTGTCTTCGGCAATGTAGAACTTGCGGTGCTTGGCCCGCCGTGCGCTCCAAAGGTCATCCGCCTCGCCGACGAGCTGAGTCAACCGCTCCCGCAGACCTCCGATACCGGCACCGGCGGAGAACAGCATCTGACCGACGTCGTCCTTGGCCTCCAGGATTTCCCGGCCGCCGGCTTCAAGGCGAGTGTGATCAAGGCTGAACATGCGCTCGAAAAACATCCGGTCCGCGCCGGCAAGGTAGGGGCGAAGCACTGCTTCCCCGCCGGGCACCGGCGAACCTTCCGGTCCCAGTAGCGTGTCCTTGTTGCCTTTTCTCCGCAGCATCTCCAGCACCTCGCTGCCGTTCTCCAGAACGGCACCGATCCGCATGCTGCCGTAGTCATGCAGAAACCCGTACGGTGTCTGCCCGTGGATACCGAACAGAAGATCCTCGATGGCGGACAGCGTCGTAGACTTACCGGCCTCATTCGGGCCGAAGATGATGTGGAAGTCCGACCTGCCGGCAGGCAGCTCAAGCGACCTCTTGGTGAAGTGGCCGTAGCGCAGCAGATCAAGTCGTTGTATCCGCACGCTCAATCCCCCTGTGCCGTGAGCCGTGCGGAGAGATAGGGGGAAACCTCGCCGATCAGTATGGCATAATCGCCGTCAACTGCGGCCTTCAGCACGCTGTCGTCGATGGCGCCGCGCACCTCGTGGGGCAGCTGGCGCACCAGCTTGCTGATATCGTCCTCGATCTGCGCCAGCAGGGCATCGTCCCCGGTGGCTTCCTGCAACAGGCGCTGAAGCTCACCGATTGCGTCTTCGCGCTCGGCCAGCGTCTCGGCATCGACCTCCGGCTGGGTATTGATGACCACCTTCTCCACCCAAGCGACTTCGTCGCCGAGTCCAAGTGCGCCGGCGCGGGCTTCGGCCAGCATCCGGACCTCGGAAGCAATAAGCTGCTCGTGAACAGCGGTGCGCCCTTGAAGGACAATACGGCATGCCAGAAGCCGCCCGTCAGCCTCAGTCACGGCTGCTTCTACGGCATCATGAATGCGATCAATCACGTCGCCGAAGCGCTCCGCATCGGCCAACGATACGGGCAACACTGCCCAGCGCACCACATCACAGGGGACTGTTGTCAACTCGACGATGTCACCGTCTTCTACGGTGACGAGGCTTGCGCCCTTGGCGCCGGTCTCGCGGGCATGGCGGCCCTGAAGGTTGCCTGGGAAAACGACGTGAGGCTTTTTGTGCAGCACGCTTGCTTTGTGAACGTGCCCTAGAGCCCAATAGTTGTAGCCCTTGTTGATCAAATCTTCCATGGCGCATGGGGCGTAGTTCTCATGTCCGCCCATGCCGCCAAGGCCCGTGTGTAACACACCGATGTTAAAAGCGCCGGAAACGGGAGCCGGATAGTCGGGGACAAGGTTTTCGGTGATGTCGCGCTGGCGAAAGCTCTGCCCGTGAAGAGCGACCTTCAGCTCGTCGAGTGCAAATGTCTCCGGCTTGCGTGTGCCGAAGACATGTACGTTATCGGGCAGCTCGAGCCGCCGGGTGATCTGGCTTTCAGCATCGTGATTGCCGTGGAGCAGATAAACCGGGATACCTTTCTTTTTGAGCCGCCCCATCTGCTTGGCGAAGAAAAGCCCGGTATTATAGTCCCGCCAGTCGCCGTCATACAGGTCCCCGGCGAAAATAAGAAAATCGACCTGTTCCTCGATGGCCAGTCCGACCAGCATATCAAGCGCCTCGCGAGTTGCGGTCCGCACCCGAGCGACAGCGTTACCTTCCTGCCCTGCAAGGCCCCGTAGCGGGCTATCCAGATGAATGTCGGCGGCATGAAAAAAGCGGAAGGACGTCATAAGGGTACGTCTTTCGTTTGATTGCTCATTGCTCCCCCTCCCAGATCGTCAGGTGCACAACCTTAATAACGTCCGCAATACTAATAATCGATCCTAGAAACTCGCCCCAAGGCTGCCTTAACAATCGCGCGACGACTACCAGAGGAAGGGCCAAATTCGCTGTTTGCAAACCGAGTTAAGTTTGATAAAGCTTGCCTATCTAACACTTTGATACCCTATGCGATCTCAGGAGCCCAGCGGGAAACGTGAGCTGCTGGGAGCGGAGAACTTTTTTATAAGTCTTGCTCGAGACTAGGGCGGACAATCTAGGCTGTCGTGATGGCGCGAGTGCAGATTGTATGGTTTCGTCAGTCACGGCTGGGTGATTGCCAGCGAACGTCAACTTGGCATAGGTATCCTAGCAATAGTCATTCACCTTCGAGGCGCTCCTGAATTTCTGTCACGAAGCGCGACGGTTTGTGCTGCCCATACATGAGATGGATCTCATATCGCGCACGCGTGAAGCCGACATAGAAGAGGCGTCGGGCCTCACGGACGTCGTTCTGGCTGGCATTGTTACGCGGCAGTCGGCCTTCCTCCGTGCCGAACATGATCACCACATCGAATTCGCGCCCCTTGGCGCTATGTAGCGTCGAAAGATTGAGACGATCGAGGCCACTCCCGATTCCGGCGAACTCACCTAACGGAAAATCATCGACATCGCCGGCTGGACCGATACGCACGAGAAAGTCGGTTAGTGTGCCATATTCATCAGCGAGTGATCGGGCGAGATCGACCCGCGGACGGATGATGTCTTCGCTCAGAGCTGCCAGCCAATCGTGGAGGCTGAGCGTCTCATCCCGCCTATCCCATAACGCTGCGGTGAGGTCGCGTTGGAAGGTGAGCCGCTGATCCTCATCTGTTATGGTTTCATGGAATAGTCTGGTCCCTTCGCTCACTACACGAGACAGCCGAGGTATGCCTGATCGCCAGCCCCCGCAGCACCACATTGCGCATTGCTCCAGCCATCGCATCAACCTGCTGCCGCGCGGATACAGTGCGTTGCCATCGGTCCGTATGACGGAATAGCCATATTCTGCAGCCGCATTCGCGACTTCATCGCCGAGGAACGCCGCAGAATACAGCACGGCGATCTCGCCGAGATTGGTGTCGGGCCGACGCTCGCGGATCTCCGGGATCAGCTCCTCGACAAGATATCGTGCGTACCCGGCATAGCCCCCAGTGCAGGGGTGAAAATAGATCGTTCCTTCGTGGGCACCGTCGGGCGCCTTGTAGCCTCGGTTCTCTCCGAGCGCATATTCGGACGCACTGACAATCCGCGAGCCGCAGCGATAGTTGAGACCTAGTCGCACCGTCTCGACGTCATCGCGCGCGGAAAGACGTCGCAGCAACTCTGGCGTTGCGCCGGTAAAGCCATAGATCGACTGGTCGACGTCGCCGACTGCGAACAATCTCATGCCCGCGCTGAAGCAGAGGCCCATGACCATACCGTGCAACGCACGGCCCAAGTCCTGATACTCGTCGACGGCTAGGATTGGATATTTCGCCACCATCGCTGTCCTAAGCCACTTGTTGGCGGCAAGGGCGCGCACCGCGAGGAGCGGCATGTCGTCAAAATCTATCAGCTGGCGTGCGCGAAGTTCGGCTTCATA
This sequence comes from Oceanicaulis sp. HTCC2633, assembly GCF_000152745.1. Classification (GTDB taxonomy): domain Bacteria; phylum Pseudomonadota; class Alphaproteobacteria; order Caulobacterales; family Maricaulaceae; genus Oceanicaulis. Next base: position 1,218,589 of record NZ_CH672428.1, on the reverse strand, counting down.
CGTCTCGACGAGTTCGGTAAGCTGCGGATCGAGCGTTCTCCACTCCGGCAGCTCGCGATTGAGGAACCGTCGCCGATGACGGCCGAGCCGCATGTCCCAGTTCTGGGGGTTCTCCGGTCCACTTATGACTTTCGCATGAGCGGCGGCCAATGCGGCTCGACTCTGCTGCCGTGTCGCCACCGTGAATTCATCGGGCAGGCCCAGCCCGGCCACTTTGGCGTAGGGAAGCAGAATTTGTGTGAGAGAAAATGAGTGAACGGTTCCGATAAAGACACGTCCGCCCGGTGCGATGCCGAGCGTTTCCAAGCGGCTTTCGAGCTCACGTGCACATTCGTTGTTGTAGGTGATACAAGCAATACCGCGTGGCTCGTCCACATCCTCGCTGAGCATTCGGGCGAGCTTGACAGTCAGCGTCTTGGTTTTGCCACTGCCTGGCCCAGCAAGCAACACGCAGTGCCCGGTCGATTCAAAAGCCTGCCACTGCTTCTCGTTGGAATGCAGGTCTTCGGCCGCCTTGAGATAGAGGGCCCGGTTAGACGAGATCGATGACATGATTGATCGCATCCGCAATATAGTCGGGTACGAGCTTTCCGGCTGCGCGCGTCGCCAGTCTTTGCGCGAAGCGGCCCTTGCCCATCTGCTCGATCATGTTGAGCAGTTCGTTAGCATCGAAATCCTTCGGCTTCGCTTTCCACGCGTTGAGGGTCGCCTTACGCTCAGCACTAAAATTGTGCTCGTGGAGGGTCTCTATCATCTCTTGGGCATAGCCGCCTTCGAACAGTTCAGTTTCCAGCGTGCTCCAATTCACGAAAATGCCGAACTTTCGAATCTCAGCGAATGTCTTGCCCCAGGTGTCTTTGTCCTTGATCGATTTGATCACCGCGTTGGTGTCGTCACCGCCAGCGGCCACGTCTATGATCCGAACGAGCTTGAGCGCCCGATTGTAGGCGCGAGGTTTCTCGTCGACTTCATCATAGTCGGTGATGACAGAGAACGGGATACCTAAAGCACAGAGCAGCTTCACATAGGGAAGGAAGTTGGTCCCGGAGACCGAGCACACCGAAACGCCATGCTCGTCGAGCGAGATGTCCATATTCTCGGCAAAAGCTGGGATCAGAAACCGCTCCGCGTCACCTTCGACGAGGATGACGCCGCGCGCGAAGACCATCTCCGCGCGGGTGACATCGAGATATCGTTCAAGATCTTCGGTGTCGGCTTTGGTGAAGTCGGCTTCGGCGGTCGAGTATCCCCTCGTTCCCTCGTCCAAGTGCGACCGAAGAAGCAGGAGAGACCCCAGCGGTGCGACGCTTGCAATATGAGGCGAGTGGGTGGTCAAAATGACCGAAAGCGGCCCGGCAACCTCCCCATCATCATTGTCATCGACACCGTATTCGCCATCGACGATCGTCTCAAACAGATGCTTATAGACTAGGCGCTGGAGGTGTGGATGGAGGTGCGCCTCTGGCTCCTCGATCGCTAGCAATGATTGGTCGCGTTTGTTGGCAGCTATCAATCGCTGAAGATCGAGTAGTTTGAGTGTGAGAAAGATGAGATTTGCCGAACCCAGGCTGGCGTCGGCGACGCCGCGCCGCCCCTCATCTATCAGCAGCCGGATCTGACGATTGATCCGCGTGGCGTCAGTCGCGCTGAATCCAAGTGATGGATGCACATCCTGCTTCGATCCAGCCATTGCCAAAAACAGCTCTGCGATGCTGGCTTCGAGCGCCTTCACCTCTTTGAATTCAATCGCCGCTGCGCTTGCCTCCGCGATCTTGTCTCCCATTTCTTTGAGCGCCTCCTTGTCGATGCCGATGAACGCATCCTCTACGAGAGGACGAAGTGGCGACCGGCGCCAAGCGGCAAGATCCCCCTCGGCGTCCCGAAGCGCCGGCAAAAGGTCCATCGTGATGCGGCGCCGAAGATCGTGGCCAAAGCGCTTAGCTTCATCCTCACCGCCAAAGCAGACGAATGAGAAATCGTCGTCACTAGCGGGGGCGTGATCGAGGCCAGGCTGAGCACGCAACTGATAGGTAAGGCGAACTGTCTCCGGGTCGTCATCGAGGCGGTAGTCGGTCAGTACCGCCAGGACATCGAGGTCTTCCTCGAAATCCTTAATCTCCACAGAGATGGTGATGGTCGTCTCGGCGGTTATCTCCTCCAGCCCATCCCAAAAGTCGGCGAGACCGAGCTGCCGGCGCTATCGGGCAGTGAGGGGTCGAAGATCAAGCGCAGCCCAAAGAGCACATTGCTCTTTCCGACGCGGTTTTCACCGACAATGACAATGTTACCGCCAAGCGCGACATCAAGGTCGCGGAAGTTGCGGAAGTTTTCTACTTTAATTCTAGACAGATACATGTTTGTTGATTCCGCATGTGCTTCAGTCTGTTTTCATTTGGCACCAGAGCGCCGTTATTCTCGATTTTGTGCTAGCCGGGCGGTTGCTATCATCCAGCACTGTAAATTGATCATAATTTTTTCGGAAGGCAGTCTTCCAATCCTATCGAAATCATGGCTGGACAACGAACCGAGGTGGGAGTGGCTCTGCCCCTGTAAGGGTCTACTCAGAAGTCGCTGGCAATTCCGCCGTTACGAACCAGAAGCAAACTTGCTCGCACTGATCGCTAGTTCACGACGATAAACTTCACGCATTGAGAAGTGTCAGAAATTCGCATATATTTCTGACAGGAGAACTCGAATGCAACGGCTGACCGAACAGATCATCGCTTTCGCTGAAGGCTTGTCAGAAGGTGCGCCGATCGCTGCGAAGGGCTTGCTTCATCTCGGCAATCGCGCCGCGGTGGATCAGGCATTGTCGCGTCTGGTTGAGCGTGGCCAGCTGATGCGCGCAGGCCGCGGGGTATATCTGCGCCCAGTCGCAAGTCGTTTCGGAGCTCGGTCGCCATCGATTGAGCAGGCGATCCAGGGTGTGGCTGCTCAAAGAGGTGAGATCATTGTGCCAGCGGGAGCGGCCGCGGCGAACAAGCTTGGCCTGACGACACAAGTTTCTGTGCGGCCAGTTTATCTTACCTCGGGCCGCAGCCGAACGCTCAAGATTGGGCAACAGAGCGTTGAGTTGCGGCATGCGCCGAACTGGCAGTTGTCGATGGGGGGGCGGCCTGCGGGCGAAGTGGTGCGGGCGTTGGCTTGGCTCGGTCCAGAGAAGGCCAAGAGTGCGGTCGGGGCCCTGAAGCGTAAATTGCCTCAATCGGTCTTTGGTGAGGTGGTCGCCGGGGCTTCGCAATACCCCACTTGGCTAGCGAAGACTGTGACCCAGGCCGCCTATGGCTGAAGCTTTTCTAAGCCTGAATCCCGAGGACAGGCGCGATGCCTTGGGCGTAGCGGCTGACCGCTCAGGGCGCCCGGCACACCTGTTGGAAAAAGACGTCTGGGTGGTCTGGACTTTGAAGACCATGTTCCAGTCAGATCTCGGTGCGCATCTGGTGTTCAAGGGCGGCACCTCACTCTCCAAGGCGTATGGTGTGATCCAACGGTTTTCCGAGGACGTGGATCTGACCTATGACATCCGCGCGCTCGCACCTGATCTGGTCGAGGCGCAAGGGGAACCGATCCCGTCGACAAGAAGCGAGATGCGTCGCTGGTCAAAAGCGGTTGGTAAGCGTTTGCCAGACTGGATCGACAAGACCGTGCGGCCTTTGATGGCCAACGCCTTGGCGCATTCGGACTTGCCGGTGTCGCTACGTCACGAGGGAGACAGGCTCTTTATAGACTATGAGGCGATAGCCAGCGGTTCTGGCTATGTTGCGCCCAGCGTGATGTTGGAGTTCGGCGCACGCTCCACAGGCGAACCGGCAAGCGTGCGGAATGTGACTTGCGATGCAGACGATCATGTTGACGGCGTTTCTTTCCCGACAGCTCGACCGCGTGTGATGCACGCTGAGCGGACTTTCTGGGAAAAAGCGACCGCAATTCATGTCTTTTGCCGGCAAGCCAGGCTGCGTGGCGTGCGTTTTGCGCGGCACTGGCATGATGTTGTCAAACTCGACGAAGCCGGAATCGTCGAGGCGGCTTTGGCGGACCGGGCAGTCGCTCAGGCAGTCGCCGAGCATAAGAGCATGTTCTTCTCAGAGAAGGCCTCTGACGGCGTCATCATTGAGTACGTTGAAGCGATCAGCGGCAAACTTCAACTCGCGCCTACTGAAGCAGCTTTAGCGATCCTGGAAGAGGATTATCGCCGCATGGTTGAGGACGGCTTGCTGCACGCCAATGCAGAGCCTTTCAGTGAGCTCATGGCGCGCTGCGCCGGTATCGCCGACCGGGCGAACCGTATGATGTTAAACCAGAGCTGATACTGCTTCGCCGTCAAAGGGGACCATCATCATTTCAAAAAATGGGCGTGGCGTTTCTGGTGGCGGTCCCTCATCCAATCAAGGACATCAAACCGTGAACCTTGCGCAACATCTACCGGCAGGCTGGTTGGAAATGGCCACCAGAATAGCACCACTTGTACCGCCTGTTTTGGATGTGTATATTATACACATCGATGGAGATTGAAATGTCCCAACCATTTGTCATGATCGTACACACGGACGAAGCTGAATCCGGCTTCAGCGCGTTCTTTCCTGATGCCCCTGGCTGCGTTGCAGCGGGCGAGACTCTTGGCCAGCTCAAAGCGGATGCAGCGAGCGCCCTGCGATCGCATATCGATGTCTCGCGAGAAGAGGGGTTGGCTATACCTGTCGCGCGTGATTTTGATGCTGTCCTAAGTGACCCTGATGTTCAGGAAAACCTCAAGGATGCCTTTGTAATTCTTGAGGCCCGTCCCCTCGCTCGTTCAGGCAGAGTCAAGCGGGTCAATATTACCATTGACGAGTTTGCTCTCGATATAATCGATCGTGCTGCCGAGCGTGTAGGATCGACACGATCAGCCTTCATGGCGAGCGCTGCGCTTGAAGCGTCAGAAGACGCCAACGCTGCTTAAGGCTCGGCGCGAGCGCTGCAGCGCATATCCTCTCCGGCTGCGCCGAAGGTTCGGCTCACTCACACCTGACAGCGCGTGAGCGGTCGCGTCCATCTGACGTCCCGCATCCTTGAGGATTACCCTCATGATCTCGGATAGTGGTGCAGCTTCGACCTATATGCGCACAGATACCGGCAAGGTTGTCCGCTCCTGGGACACAAACTCTCCATGCCCTGTCCTGTCCGCGTCTCGTAGTGTTGCGCACTTGGCGATCAACATCATCAATCCTATCAGTGTTTCGGCTACTGCGTTGACATGAGTTGTTTGTATCGAACGTGTACCAACCAACCCCGCGATCTTCTGCGAAGCCTGTCAGTCTAGAGGGAGTCTGAGAAGTCGAGCTGGTAGTGGGCGCGGGGCAGTTGATTAATTCAGGGTTCCGCCCAGGGCAGTTATTGGCAATCATTTGCCATCCGCCGTTATTAATAGCAACAACGGCATTTTCGTTAAGTATGATAGTATGTGTGTAATTTCCTGAAGCAGTTGAATCGACATGTGCTCCTAGATCGCCGTTTTGGTTGCAGGCCAATGTTCTAGCCTGGGTTCTCTCTCTAAAACGGACTGAGTAGGTGTCCCCACTTTGTCGTTCAACACACCAGAGAGGCCTATTAGATTCTTCCATATTCTTACTGCTACCTGTAGCACCGGAGTGTGCCCTCAACTGAGTGGTAGATTTCATTTCGATTTCTGACTCGTTGCGGCAACTTGTCTTACAAGCGGCCCAACGGTCCCTCGCAGCGCTTTGACATACTCGGAGGGCCACACTTGATGGGGGGTTATTCCTTACACAGGATGCGTATGCGTTCCTAAGTTCCCTATCACATGCGCCTGTGCATCCAGTTCCTATAACCATCTGTGGGGCTGGATTGTCTGCTGATTCCGTTATTGGAACCGCAGCTGAGCGGTTTGAATCAGAGCCTAAGTGATCTCCATTCACATCGTCAGACACACAGCTCACCAGTAGAAATGATGCTGCCAGACCTGCAAGAAACTTAAATGCCATAGCGCCCTCCATCTATACGTGTAATAGCAAATTTTGTAGTCGAAATAAAGTGTGCTCCAAATGAATGCTGTCCACCAATGGACTATACTCTTTATGCGATCATTTAGGCTAGAAAGAATAATGGTTAACCCTTTGGATTCTACTTGGGTTCCCTCGGCGTAAGCGCCGAGGCCCGTGTCCTCGACGCTTCGCGTCTGCGGGCCGGATCAGGAACCGGGCTTCGCCCGGCACTCTTTAAGCAGGCCATATGGCCTGCGGCTTGGAGGAAGTGATGAGCAAAGCTGCGATCTGATCGTCGCTCGTCAACCGGGCTAAAGCCCGGTCGGGCACTTCGTTACGCCCCTTCGGGGTGACAAGAGCCGCTCAGCTCTCCTCTTTTCTCGTCATCACTCCCCCCAGCCAGGGGCAATATGCGTTGAGGCTGGTGTATCGGTAAGGGATCGCCATACACGGGCGTGAGCCGCTTAGTTATACCAAGTACAGGTGGGTTCTTTGTTGCGTTTCCCGTGAGGGGGGGTGGAAATAGGCGGGCGATTATTTCTCGTATAAATATGTGTATCCACGTTTTATTATTTTTGAAATTGGTTATTTCATTTTGATATCAATTGGCGCAATCTGTATTTTTCAAGAAGCGCTCACCTATCAACCTGCGGCGCTCCAATAAAATGAAGGCGGTGCGGGGGGGGGGGCATGTTACCTCCCGATAAAGCTGTCTTGCTGCATTTGTTCTTAATTAGGCATGTATGGCCGTATCAAGATAAGATCTGAGCCGGTAAAGCCCTGAGAAATCTCTTTCCGTAATACTATCGAGTGGTGGGCGTTCATCAAAATCAGAATTGGGCGTGGAGACCCAAGCATATGCCCGATCTTCTTCGATGAAGAGTGTACGTAAGTCTTTATGAATTCCCATAAGTAAGGAAAGTCTAATGGCAAGATCCTGCTCAATGGGCTCAAATTCTCCCCGACGCCAGCAATCGAGTGTTGTCTGCTGGATGCCTCCTAGCACGTTAGATCTTTGTTCCAATGACAGGTTCCAACGGTCGAAGAGCGCGATCACGGCTGTCGCCATGGCTTGGGCTTCATCTTCGGGGATGGGTTCAGCTTTAGGCCAGAACTTTTGATTTTTCATACGTGGTCCATTCTTGTCTATATGTTCTCGTTTAGAATGGTTGTCAGCAAACCAAATTACCGAGTGAAAACTGTACCCGCTCCCTTCCTGAAACCAGCTCTTCGGTAGGGGAGGAGACAGAACTGGCGTGACCTAACGAGTTGTCATCTGTGGCGGTGGGCGGGAATAGAGAGTTAGCCTTCTCACTTGTAACCATTTGTTTTATATAGGGCTAAATTCCGAGGTTAGCCTGCATAACCTACTGAAATTCCACGCCTCTCCATTCCCTCCGGGCCCACCATTTTTACGATTTGTTATCCATAACGGTCATCGTCCGGAAGGTCAGCGACACGCAGCGCGTGCGCGGCGTGCGGTCATACGCGCGGGCGTGTCTTGTCGTGCGCCCGGATTTGCCAGCCTGTCCGATTGAGTGATACGGAGTCGACGGTCATAGAGCATGACGGGTTTCGAACAGCGTGAGGGCGGGGGGATGGCTGAGAGCACAAGAGGCGGTGGTCTGTCACCCGTCCCGCCCAGTGATGATGCTGAGCAGACTTCAGCCTGGGAAACCCTGAATCATGAGTTCCAGGGGCCGCTTAGAGGCTTCTTCTCAAAGAGGGTTTCGGATCGTGACGAAGTCAGCGATCTCATACAGGACGTGTTCCTGAGACTGATCCGTCGCGGCGATCACGGAGAGATCGATCATATCCGGGGCTATGTGTTTCAAGTTGCTCGAAGCGTACTGGCCGATCATCTGCGACGTCATCAGGTTCGTCGAACGGATGCGCATGAGCCCTTTGATGTCGAGCAGCATGGCGGTTCGGATTTTTCTCCCGAGCGCGTCTTACTCAGCAAGGAGGAGTTGAACCGTCTGATGCAGGCGCTGCAGGAATTGCCTCAGCGCACTCAGGATGTTTTCGTGCTCCGCGCGTTCGAGAACTACAAGTATGCAGATATTGCGCGCCTGATGGCGATCTCCACCCGGTCTGTGGAGAAGCATATGGCTAAGGCGCTCGCCTATGTCGGCGCAGCGCTGGATCGGGACGAGACGGGCCGATGAACATGCGTACGCCAGAACTCGCCAGACATGAGATTGACACGCACCGTGAAGCGGCGGCGCTGTGGAGCGAGCGTTTGCGTGAAGCGGGCGCGGATCCTGACTTGCGTGCCCGTTTCGAGGAATGGTGCGGCGACGACCCTGCCAAGCGTGAGGCCTTCCGGCAGGCTGAGGCCGCCTGGCGTCTTGCACGCTCGGTCGCCGATGAACCCGAGATGCTTGAGCTGCGGAACAAGGTTTTGTCGCGCGCGGCGTCCGAACGAAAGCCAGTGTTCAGCGCGGCGCGACTGAGCGTGCTCGCAGCGAGTGTTCTGGTCTGTGTCGGGTTTGGTTTCGTGCTGGCCAACTGGGCCATGCCTGGCGAATCCGTTGAGCCTTCGATGGTGATTGCCGAGCAGGCGGCGTCTGACTTCGAAACACAGATAGGCGAGCGGTTGACGACGCCTCTTGCTGACGGGTCCACGATGACCCTTGGCACATCCAGCCGGGCGCGTGTCGCCTTTTCAGACCAGGAGCGGCTGGTGGAGCTGGTGTCGGGACAAGCCTATTTCGACGTGGCCCACGAGGACGGACGCGAGTTCGTGGTTCTGGCTGCGGGGCGGCGCGTGACGGCGGTCGGCACAGCGTTTGAAGTGCGTGTGGACAGCGCGCAGCTTTCAGTCACCCTTGTTGAAGGCAATGTTGTCGTCGATGCGCCGGTGTCGGTGGACCAGGGCGCCGCAGGAGAATTTGCACGATCCGAGCGCGCCGAACTCTCCCCCGGCGAACAGCTGGTGCAGGTCGCAGACGCTCCGCCGAGCGTGGCGACAGTGGATGCTCGCCGGTTGACGAGCTGGCTGGATGGCTTGCTGATCTTCGAGGATGAGCCGCTTTCGGCCGCAGTGGCGGAAATGAACAGATATGCCCGCCGTCCCATCGTGATCGCCGATGAGCAGCTCTCAGCCTTGCGATTGAGCGGCGCCTTCAGCGCAGGTCAGTCCTCTGGCTTTGTCGAGGCTCTGGCGGAGTATTTTCCTGAAGTGCGGATTGATGAAACCGATCACGCCATAATCCTGCGCAGCGCGATCTAGCGCCAAAGTCTCAGACCGGCTGAAAGTTTTTTCGTCCCGCATGTTCGGGTTCGGCAGCCGGATGCGTCTTCCCTGTCATGGGCCGCAAACAACAAGACCAGCGGCTGGCATGGGGAGACTTTCATGGTTCGTACGAGCTTTCGTGCAGCGGCGTTGAGCACCGTTGCATCACTCACGCTTCTGACAGGGTCCGACGCGGCATTCGCGCTCGTGCAGTCAGATCCGGGCGCACAGGGGAATGACATTGCGTCCTCGTCTGAACTCGCCGTGGATTTTGATATTGCCGAGCAACCGCTTCAGACGGCGCTGATCGAGTTTGCGCGCCAGAGCGGACAATCGCTTCTCTATTCGCCGGACCTCGTTGAGGGACACACCGCCAATGCGGTTCAGGGCCGGATGACGCCGACGCTGGCCTTCTCACGCCTGGTGTCTGGTGCTGACCTCGATATGCAGCGCAGCGCATCAGGCGCGATCCTGCTGCGCCAGGCCGCGGCTGTGGAAGCGCGTGACACCCCTTCATCACAGCCGACGAATCCAGCACCGACCCGCCCTGAAGGCGCGGCGTCAGAGAGTTTGATCGAGCCCAGTGCCGAAGCTGAGCCTGATGTCTTGCAAATGGACACGATCACGGTGACCGGCACCAGCATCCGGGGCGTGAATCCGGAAAGCTCACCGCTGGATGTTTACTCTCGAGAAGACTTTCAGAGGCTTGGCGTTCTGACGACAGACCAGCTCCTGCGCGCCATTCCACAGAACATCAACACCACAAGCTCGATTGGCGGGCTCGCCGTCAGTCGTGAACTCAATGCCCGTTCGGTCAATGCCGTTGATCTGCGCGGTCTGGGCGCGGGATCGACCCTGACGCTTCTGAATGGACGGCGTTTGCCGCTGGCGGACGTGGGTGAGACGGCGGATGCATCGCTCATCCCTTTGGGAGCAGTGGAGCGTGTTGAGGTGCTTACTGATGGCGCATCCTCGATCTATGGCGCGGACGCTGTTGCTGGGGTCGTCAATTTTGTCCTGCGGGATGACTTTGAGGGGGCGGAGACCTCGGTCAGCTACACCACGAGAGGCGATGGCGGCTATTCGGCGGGGCAATTTGATCAGGTTCTGGGGACCAGCTGGTCTGGAGGCGGAGTGATCGCCTCGCTCTCTGCTGCGACGTCCGGCCCGTTCCTGACGGATGAAGTCGACTTCAGCAATACGCCCGATACCTATCTGGCGCCGCTGGATCAGCGCTATTCCGCCTTTGTCTCGGGGCGCCAGGATCTTGGCGCGTCGGCCGAAGTGTTTGCTGACATTCTGTACACCGATCGGCACACGAAAACCTCGACGCGAGAGGACGGGTTCTTTCAGGCCACATCACTGAGCAACACCCAGACCGAGCAGGTGGTCGCCACGGTCGGGGGGCGTATCCAGCCGGTGCGGGACTGGCAATTCGAGCTCCTGGCGACTTATGGCGATTACACGAACAACCTGAACATTGTCAGGTTCTTCGATGACGGGCGCCTGCGTGAGACGAACGGCGCCCAGGATTTCAGCTCGCTCGAGGTGACAGGGAAGCTCGATGGGACTCTGCTCTCCCTGGTCTCCGGGGATGTCGGTTTCGCTCTGGGCGGCGGTTATCTTGAGCAGGAACTCGGATTCGGTCCGATGCGGGCTGACCGGGCGACGAGCTACGCCTTTGGCGAGTTGGCTGTTCCATTGATCAATGAGGATATGGCGGTGCCTCTGGTTCAGCGCCTCGAGCTGAACCTGTCCGGGCGTTACACCGACACCTCTGATTTCGGGGACAGTTTTGATCCGAAAGTCGGCTTGCTCTGGGCCATCAATGATGAACTCAAGCTGCGTGGCACATATGGCCAGGCGTTTCGCGCCCCCACTCTGCCCGATCTGATCCCGAGCGAGACCAGCTATGTGATCTTGCCAGTCGAGGGACCGCTCGGGACGTTTCCGGATCCATTCTCCAATGATCAATCGACGGTGTATTACGTCGTGGGACCGATCAGCAATCCTGACCTGGGACCTGAAACCTCCGAGGCTTTTACATTGGGCTTCGATTTCGCCCCGGCGCGCATCGAAGGCCTCACGCTCTCGAGCAGCTATTTCAATATCGACTATACAGACCGGATTGCTCAGCCGCCTGACGCGTTCGAAATCGCAGCGGATCCGGAGACCTATTTCGACCTGATCACGGATGAGGTTTCGCCCGCGATCATCGCGGACACCCTGCCAGGGGCGCTCGGCCTGTTTGACGCCCGGACCGGCGACTATTCAACGACGCTGGATCCGGACGCGATCGCGGCCGATGTCACCCACATCATCTATAACGGCCTGACGAACATCGCCTCCCAGCAGACCTCCGGCTTCGACGTTTCGCTCGACTATAGTGCGCCTACGTCATTCGGCGCTTGGAATGTCGGGGCGGCGTTCACCTACATGCTCGAAAACAAGGAGCGCATCAGCGCTGGCGCGCCGGTCGTGGAGCGTGTGGGCACGCTCACCTACCCGGTCGAGTTTCGCGGGCGCCTGAACGCCGGGTTCCAGCATGGCGGCTGGTCCAGCCAGCTCCAGCTCAATTATGTCGACAGTTACACCAATACGTCAGTGACCCCGGCTGAGCCGGTGGATCGCTGGGTGACGGTCGATCTGATCACCGGGTTCTCCTTCCAGGAGCGCCATGGCGATCTGCTCTCCGGAGTGAGGGTGGGGTTCAACGTCCGCAATCTGTTCAACGAGGATCCGCCTTTCGCGCGGTCGAACTCGGCGTCGACGATCGGCACTGATCTGGGCGTGAACTACGACCCGACAAATGCCGACCCCTTCGGCCGCCTGTTCACCCTCAGCCTCAGCAAGGAGTGGTAGCGCCATGTCCCGACATCAAAGGGCCTGTCAGACAGACCTTGTGGCGCAGGACCGCCTGAAACGGCGATCGCTCGCCCGTGTCCTGTCGCTCGCTATCGCCAGCGTATCGCTGCTCGGTTTTGAGGCGGTCGCGCTCGAGATCAATGAAGACGGAACGCCGCTCGGCGACTGGTATGAAGAGGCGATCCTTCTGCGTGCGGATGGCGCGCTCATCGACACGGCCAGCGATACGCCAAGCCGTTCGGGCGTCTGGTTCGAGGAAGACAAGAACGGGCATGCCGGCCCCACCTTCCATGACTATGATGGAGACGGTCTTGAAGATCTGATCATCGGCGGTTCGGCAGGGCGTTTCCGGCTCTATCTCAATGAGGGCGAGCCCGGAGCGCCAGTCTTCTCGGGCTATGAGTGGATCGAGGCGGCAGGGGAGACGGCGATCGTCCGCAATTGGTGTTGCGTGGCGGCGGGCCCCAGTTTTGCAGATATTGACGGAGACGGTCATGCCGATCTTACCGCCGGCTCGTATTCTCCGGGATTGATCTACTGGTTCCAGGGTCAGGATGGCGGCTTCCGGGCGCGACAATCGCTGACGGACTGGGGCGGCCTTGATGTCATTACTCGGCTGAACGAAGTCGATGAGGGTCCCCATCTCGCTTACGCGGCCAAGCCCGCCTGGCTGGACTGGGACGATGATGGCCGGCTGGATCTCATCATTGGGAATGCTCAGGGCGATCTCGTCGTGCGTCGCAATCATGGTCCGGCGCACCAACCCGGCATCACACCCGTTGAGGGGCAACCGGTCTTCGCCACCTTCAGCTGGGGCGGCAGCCATCAGCTGGACGTTTTCGAAGTGGTGGAAGGCGGCGCAGGACCGATGCAGGACGAGGAATATCTCGTGCCTGCCGTGGGAGACTGGGATGGCGACGGGCATCCGGATCTGATCGTCGGGACACAATCCGGCGCTGTCTACTTCCTGCGCAATCTGGGTGGAGAGGAAATCGCCTTCGCAGCGCCTGAGAGGCTGCTGCCTTCTGTGCGCGGCGGAGAGCATATTCCCGCACACGTGGTCCGCCCCGGGCAATACAGCCCTGTTCGAGGCTCGCGCGCGTCGGTCGCCCTGACAGATTACAACGGCGATGGCGTTCTGGACCTGGTCGTTGGCGACTGGTCTCGCAGCCTGACGCTGAAGAGCGGGCTGAGTGACGCCGAGCTTGAAGCGTTCGAGGCCTTGCAGGACGAGCTTGTGGCGCTCGACCGCAGAGCCGGCGTTGAAGGTCCGGACGAGCCGTTCCGGGATCGGTTCCGCAGCACCTTTGTGTACTTCGACAATGAAGACCTGCGTGAGGAAATGCAGGCGCTCGAACAACGGCTGGGTCAGTTCCTGGAGCCGGTGGACAGTACGCGCCTTCAAATGCTGCGCGGCTATGAGAGGCAACATGGTCATGTCTGGGTCTATGTCCGTTAGAGGGGGGGCGGCCGCGGTGGCGTGTGCTGCAGCAATCAGCGCTGCAGCACACGCCACCGCGGCCGCCCCCCCTCTAACGGACATAGACCCAGACATGACCATGTTGCCTCTCATAGCCGCGCAGCATTTGAAGGCGCGTACTGTCCACCGGCTCCAGGAACTGACCCAGCCGTTGTTCGAGCGCCTGCATTTCCTCACGCAGGTCTTCATTGTCG
>NZ_CH672428.1:306915-1204731 GCF_000152745.1 Oceanicaulis sp. HTCC2633 | reverse complement strand
CCCAGCCTGTCAATGTCGAGGTCGTTGCGCCTGAGTCGGTAGCGCCCGGGACGCCGTTCGAGATCGAGGTTCGCGTTGAACTGGAAAGGGGCTGGTATCTGTACGCCCCCACAGGGGTGAATGCCGGTCAGGGGCTTGTCGAGACGTCCGTGTCGATGCGCGATCATGAGTATGCGCAATTCGCCGACGCCCGGTTTCCCGAGCCCATCTCCTTTGGCGCTTACGATATCCTGACAGGTGAGGTCGTCAGCCTGTTTCAGCCTGTGAGGTTTCACCCCCGCACGCCATCCGGAGACATGCTGATCCGAGGCATGGTGGAATACCAGACCTGCGACGGCGACACGTGTCTGCCGCCTATCGAACACCCGATCCGGGTTTTGCTGCGTGTTGAAGACTAGGCGCAACCGGTTGAGCTTGAGGCGCGTCCCAGGCAGGCTTCAGAACGCTGTTCGCATGCTGGCTGTCGCCCTGGCCCTGTCGCTCTCTTGCCTCGCGCCCAGCCGCGCACAGCCTCTTCCCGAAAATGCGTCGCCGGTAGAGGCGACCCTTAGCCCCGTGTCTGTCCGCATGGAGCCGGGTGGCGCCGCCGATGTGCGCATCAGGCTGGAGCATCAGCCCGGCTGGAGCACGTTCTGGATCAATCCCGGTGCGGGTGAAGCCATTGTCGCACGGTGGGAGGCGCCAGAGGGGTGGAGCGTCGAAGCCGAGGGGTGGCCAACGCCGCGTCGGATCATGGACGGGGAGGGGCGTGTTTTTGGCTATGGCTATGATGAAACCCTTTTTCTGCCGTTCCGGATTGTGGCGCCGAACACTGCGCGTCCGGGCGACATCAAGAGCGTAGAGCTCGAGCTTCAGTGGCTTGCCTGTCGTGAACGGGACTGTGTTGAGGGTGGCGCAAGCCTGTCGCTCGATGTCGAGGTGTCCGCTTCAGCAGAGACCTCACGACCAGAAATGAACCCGGACGTTCTGACCCTCCCGGAGAGCGCTGATCAGTGGCGGTTTGATGCGAGCACCGCGCAGGGTGAATTCAGGCTGCAGATCATCGCTCCGGAAGTCATCGATGATCTGTACTTCTTCCCTGTAGAGCCCGTCATATGGCACGCGGATCCACAGACGGTGACTCGGGTTTCCTCAACCGAGCATGAGCTCTCCGTGCGGGCTGACCCTTTCTATCAGGGGGACAGGTCTCGCCTTTCCGGCGTTCTCGCTTTCACCGACGGGGAGGGCGCCTATCGGGGTGTGAGTGTTGCTCTGCCGCTGGATGCGCAGAGCCCTTCCAGTGAGGTCGCCGCCTCTGCAACGGCTCAAGGCGTATGGAAGGCGATCATGTTCGCTTTTCTGGGCGGGCTGATTCTGAATCTTATGCCCTGTGTCTTGCCGGTGCTGTCACTCAAAGCGATCGCTCTCGCGCGCACCGCCAGCCTGAAGCCGGCCGCGATGAGGGCGGATGGCTGGGCGTATGCTGCAGGTGTGTTGTCATGTTTCGGACTGATCGGACTGGCGGTCCTGATCGGCAGAAGCGTCATGCCAGCTGCCAGCTGGGGCAGCCAATTGCAGAATCCCGTCGTCGTCATGGGGTTGGCGCTTCTGATGACGGGCGTGGGTTTGAACCTCTTGGGCGTTCTGAAGCTCGGGGGCAGCTTGCAGCGGCTCGGGGGCGCTCTTCAGACGCGTCAGGGCCTGCGCGGCGCGTTCCTGACCGGCATGCTCGCCGTTCTTGTGGCGGCCCCTTGCACGGCGCCATTCATGGCGTCGGCTTTGGGGTATGCGATGATTGCATCCCCTCTGGGCGCACTGGCGGTGTTTGTGTCTCTGGGCGGCGGTTTGGCCCTGCCGTATCTCGTTATCACGCACGCCCCGGCGACGCAGCACCTGTTGCCGAAGCCTGGCCCATGGATGCAGGCCCTGCAGCAGGTTCTCGCCTTTCCCATGTTTGTAACCGCGATCTGGCTTCTCTGGGTGCTCGGCGCGCAGACCAGTCATGATGGAATGGCCATAGGCCTTCTGGCATGCCTGGCGCTGGCCGCTGCGGCCAAGGCGCTGTCCCATGGAGGGCGGGTTGGCCAGACCCTGGGCGCAAGCCTGATCGTTCTGGGGGCGAGCAGCGTGCTTCCCCTGGCCTGGCTCTCAGACGCTTCTGCATCCGCCGAGCTCGTTGAAAGCCAAGGAGGAGAGGGCTTCTCCCGGCAGGCCCTGGGATCGCTGCTCGCAGACGATCAGAAGGTCTTTCTCTATTTCACGGCTGACTGGTGCATCACCTGCAAAGTGAACGAAGCGACGGCGCTCAGGACGCAGGCCACGCTTGACCATTTTGAGCGCAATGACATTCGCTTGATGGTGGGCGACTGGACCCGTGAGGATCCGGAGATTTCCCGCTTCATTGCCGAGTACGGGCGCGCAGGGGTGCCTCTTTATCTCTATTTCGAGCAGGGGGCGGGGATTGATGAAGGCGTGATCCTCCCGCAGGTGCTGACAGAAGAGATTATCCGTCAGCACACGACCCAGTCGCTCCAAGGCGCCGAAGCCGGTCAATAAAGCGTCTCGCGTCATCGCGGCGTCATCCCAAGACCACCATTTTGTTGAAACCGCCGGGCAGCGCACACGACGCCTGAGGCGTTGAGAACGTCTTCGAGAAGAGACCATCCTGAATCCGGATACGAAAAGCCCCCGTCGAGGTGGGGGAACCTCGACGGGGGCAGGGAGGGAAGGAGCAGCTTGGGCGCTCCTAGAATTGCATCCGTCCTCCCAAGCGGATGGCCCCACCGGACTGGTCGCCGTCAAAGGCTTCCCCGGAGAGGCTCAGCACCAGGCCCGCGCCCGTCTCAAAAGAGGCTCCGAGTTCCAGACGGGTGTAGGATCCGGCCGGCTCGTCCTGCAAAGCCAGCTGGCTCGCGCCAGAGGCATAACGGGCCGTGTTCTCACCTGCGAGCTCTTCCACCCGATAGGCCGCTGCACTCGGACGAACCGTCCAGGCGCCGGCAGTGAAGGCGTGACCGACCCGGGCGCCAATCTCGGCCTTCAGGCTATCGCCGTCTTCCAGATCGAAGGTGCCGGTGGAGAACGCCGCCTCGTCCAGGGAGGCGGAGACCCAGCTCATCGACACTGTCGGTTCGACATGGGCATTACCGGACTGGAAACGGGCGCCCAGCTCGCCATTCAGACCCCAGGTGGTGACATCCACATTGCTACGCTCATTCGCGCTGACGACATTAAGGTCGAGCGTCCCGGTATCGAGCTTGCCGATCACGTTGGCGAAATAGCGCTGGGTGCTCCAGCCGCCATAGCCAGACAGGCTGACCGCCTCCATCTCCATCTCGTTGCCTGTGCCGTCAAACTGAGCGCGGCCATCGACATACCCCAATGCGGCTCCGAAATGCGCCGCGCCGGTGCGCCAGGTCAGGCCCGCTGAGACCGAGTTGGCGCTGAGATCGCGAGACAGGGTCTGGGACAAGGTGGCCCCGGCATATTGCGTGCTCAGGCTCATGTCTGCGCCGTTCCGGTCCGTGCTCGCGGCCTCGATCCAGCCTGAAAGGCCGTCGCCGCTTCCGCCTTGTGTTGAACGAGAGAGGGCGGCCTGCTGGCGGATGACCTGTACGCCTTCATGCCAGAGGTCTGTGGCGACGCCGCCGGCCTGGACAATCTCAAAGACCTCCACGTCGGGATTGGCGGCCAGGGTGAGACGGTTCGCAGACTGGCGCAGCGTCCACTGCATGAACCCGGCGTCCGCGGTTCCTGCGCTTATGCGGAAAGCGTCATCCGCTACAGGTTCGGTGAAGGTGATCAGGTCCACGCTGGCGTCAAGTGTCAGCCCGGCCTCGGCCGCGATCTCCACTTCGGTCGTGCCCTGAACCAGCCCGAAGGTGATGTCATCGGCCAGGACGCCACCGGCGCCGTCGCTGAGGACGTCGAACGCCAGCACACTGCCTTCGCCGCCCATGAAGGCGATGTCTGACAGATCAAGGCTGTCGCCGGCATCCCCATTGGCCAGGCTGAAGAGGCCCTGGTTTTCAAAACGCTCGAGACCGTCAAAGGCCGCGGCGCCATCAGTCACGAAGACCGAGCCGGTATTGACCAGGACATCCTCGCCGTCGCCGAACAGGCTGGTTCCGGAGGCGAGAAAGCGCCCGGCGATCTGAAGCGTGTCATCCCCGTCCGTCAGCTGGATGCGGCCTTGCAGAACGCCGCCTTCATCCACGGTCAGCGAAGCGCCGCTCGTGACCGGGGTCGCCGTGCCGCCCAGCGATTGCGCCGCGAGCACGCTCACCGGGTCTTCAGGGATGATCGGATCGTCTGGCACAAGGCCGGGCTCGATCACGATCGCGAACGCGCCGTCCGCACTGTCCACCTGACCGCCATCAGCGATAATCAGCTCGATGGCGCCGGCGCTGGCGATGCGAACGCCGGCCCCCAGCTCGGCACGGACATGGCCCTCGACCGTGGCGGTGACATCGCCGGTCTGGCTGACCAGATGCAGGCCGTCAGCATCCTGCCCGGACACCGAGATGTCGCCCGCCTGGACTGTGATGTCGCCTTCGGCCGTTTGTGCGCGAATCCCGTGGGCGCCGGCGCCCAGCGTCGTGACCGACTGGCTCTCTATGGCGACAGCCCCGTAATCGCTGCGGGCGTCGATGCCGTGGGAGGCCGGACCTTCGAATTCGAACAGACCACTCACGCTCAGGCCGAACTGGTAATCCGTGGTGGAGAAATAACGGGTGCGTTCGCCCGTAGTGGTGACGGCGCCGCTGACGATGATCACATCGCCATTGGCATGGGCCGCAATGCCGCGTGAGGAATCACCCGACGTGCTTACCGAACCGGCAGTGATCACGATGTCTCCATCAGGGATCGCACCGGGCAAGGGTTCATTTGCTGCGGCCTCGCCGGTCCCGAAGGACACACCGTCCTCGCCGGAACCCGGACCTTCATCCGGTTCGCCGTCCCCGATGATATACTCATCCGGATCGCGCATGAGCGGACCTTCGCCGCCATTCAGCCCGGTGCGGTTGATGGCCTGAATGCCATCGGACACATCGCCGGTGGTGACGATCTCACCGACCTCAATGTTCGCGCCTGACTGGCTCGCCGAGAACACCCCGACGGAATGCCGTCCGTCTGTCTGGATTTGACCCACACGGATATCGTTGAAGTTCTTCAGAGAAACGGCTCGGACGCCCGTTATGTAATCGCCGTCCGTCACGATGGAGTTGGCGCGGATATCGGTTCTTCCCCCGTCGCCTTCGTCAGCGCCGCTGAGCGTGCGGATGCCGCCCCCGCCGCCTTCACCGATCACGACGACATCACCGATCTCGGCCAGGATCGAGGCGTTGACGGAGATCACTTCCACCCCGGTCATCTTGGTGCCCTCGGTGCGGACGCTATTGGCCTGCACGCGGGCCTGACCGGTGACGGCGCCCACGGAAATGGCCTCGCCAAAGGGATCGGTTTCTCCCGGCGCCGTGTTCTCAAGCGTTGAGACCGCCGTGACGCTGTCGACGATGACGTGTGCGCCCAGATCGCCGCGGGCCCGTAACCCAATGACGCCGCCCACGCCGTCAACGTCCACGGTTCCAGCGGTGACATCGGCGCGACCGCCGGTCGCAAATACATTGATGCCATTCGTGTTCAAGCCGCTGGCAGTGACCTTGTCAGCCGTTACGGAGATGTCGGAATTGAAACTGCTGGCGGCGATGCCGATGACATTGCCATTAATCATGGTCGAAGCCGGGCCGCCGCCGGGATTGGGATCCACAGGCAGTTCGCCGCCGCCATCTCCGGGGATATACCGGTCACCGGAGACATCAATCTCGGTCACGTTGATGGCGATGTCACCATTGAAGGCGACCGCTTCAATGCCCGCGGAACTGTCGCCGGTTGTGGAGATCCGGCCTGCATTGACGGTGACGCCGCCATTGCTCGATTGCAGGCTTATGCCAGCGGACAAGGCGCCGTCCGTGGTGACGTCATTGACCTGAACGGACAGGTCTCCGCCTGCATCGGCATAAATGCCGGCCGCGCTTACGCCGGCCGTGGCGATGGTGTCCGCCGCGATGCTGACATCACCGAAGGTGTTGACGAAGATGCCGTCAGCGCCGTCGCCGACCGTCGAGAGGCTTCCTGAGCTGATCCGGACGTCTGATCCGCCGCCCAGACCGATGACGGAAATCCCGTCGCTATCCTCGCCCTGTGTTATGATGTCGCCGCTGATGATGTCGACTTCGCCCGTCTGGGTGAGAACCTGGATGCCGCTCGAGGAATCTCCGGAGGTTTCGACCAACTGGCTGTCAACAATGACGTTCTTGTCCGCTGTCAACCGAATGCCCGCGGAGTCAAAGCCTGCTGTGGAGAGCGCTTCGCTTAGTACAAGGACGTTTCCGGACTCACTGAGGAGTGAGATGCCGGTGGAGAAATCTCCCTGAGTTGATACAGCGCCGCTGCTAACGCTAACGTCACCAAAACGACTGCGAGCCAGAAGCCCGATCGCGCTTTCACCTGATGTCTGGATTTCATCGCTGATCACTATCGTATCGGTTTGTGCCGAGGCATGAATGCCGGTCGCGCCCGAGCCTGCGGTTGAGACGAAACCGCTTTCCACAAAGACATCGGCGCCATCGCTTATCGCCAGGATGCCTATGGCGGCGCCATTGGGCGTCGCCGGCAGGGTGTCTACCGGTTCACTGGGCGGGAAGGGATCGCCGCCTCCATCGCCCGGAGGCAGATCGCCGCCATCGCCAGGAGGCAGGTCTCCGCCATCACCGGGCGGCAAGTCGCCCCCATCGCCGCCTGCTATGGCTTCCCCCTGTGTGGAGACGCTGCCGCTGCGGACGGCCACGCTGCCATTGGAGCGGGCCAGGATGCCGATCGCGCCATCGCCCCGGGTCGCCAGGGTCTCGCTTTCCACATAGGCGATCTGGCCTGTACTGGACGCCACGATGCCGTGCGCCTGTTCGCCTTCGGTCTGTACGGATTCGCTGCGCACATAGGCGCTCATGCCGGCCTCTGCGACAATGCCATGGGCGCCGTCGCCAGAGGTGGTCACAGCGAGACTGTCGACAATGACAAAGTCGCTGGCTTCAGCCTGGATGCCGACGGCGTTCAAGCCGGATGTCTTCACTTCATTGCTCAGCAGCTGGACATCGCCGGACTCAGCGTGCGCCTGAATGCCGATGGCGCTGTCGCCGCTGGTCGTGACAGATTGGCTTTCAAGCGTGATAACGCCCGCCATGGCGGTAGCGTGAATGCCTATGGCGTCGGCGCCGGCAGTCGTCACATTGCCGCTGAAAACCTGTGTCCGGCTGCTGGGGAAAGCGCCCTCATTGCGAGCGACAATGCCCCTTGAGCCGATGCCGGTCGTTTCCACATCGCCGCTGACAATCAGGACTTCGCCATCATTGGCGAAGGATTGCGCGAAAATGCCGTCGGACATCGCGCCATGGGTCAGCACGTCATGGCTGTTGATGGTGACGCCGCCCAGAAAGGACCGCCCCAGGATCGCCGGTTTGCCGTCTTGATCGGTGACCAGAGGCGCGTCCACGACGATATCCACGTCCCCATCGGTCTCGACATGGATGCTCTGGCTCGGGGCGTCCTGAGCGCTGGCCCCAGGCTGCAGGGCCAGCAGGCCGCACCCAAGGGCGCTCGACAGGAGCCGAAGTCTCAAGCCTCGGTCCTTCACCAGGCCGGCTTGAATCAATGAAAACTGTTGCATGCTTGAACATTCTCCCCTCTGTGCTTGGGCGTGGCTTTGGAAGCCCGCCCGTTGAAGCGGGACATACTCTGCGTGCGGGGGGAGCGCGCCAGCGCAAAGTCATGAACGCGGCCATGAGCGCGATCAGAGGCTGGAAATGCCACCAACGACCTGATTTATCGGGTGAACGACCTAGCGGGCAAATTGAATGGCCTGCACGGTCCGGTCTAGTATTGCCGGATGGGGACCACACAGATACCGGACCGTCGGCAAAGGCCGTCTTTCATGCCCAATTCGCCGCTCGTCAGAGAAACGCTCATTGCGTTCGGGCTGATCATGCTGTGCTGGGGGTTCTATTTCTTCACCCGGATCGTGCTCGACTTTGTGCGCGTCAGGGATGTGCTCGGCTTTCTTCCCGGGCGTCTCGTCGTGATCGGCGTGGGCGCCTGTCTGTCCTTGTGCATGTATGCCGTGTTGCGCTTTTTCTGGGGGCGATCAGTCTGGCTGACGGCCGCCCTCGTAGTGCTGGCCTCCACTGTCACCGCCATCCCCTTCGCGGTCTTCAACTGGTGGATGATCACGACATTTTCGGCGGCCAATCAGCCCTTGTTTCTGCATAGCCTGGTGGCCTGGTCGGCGAGCGTGCACATTTTCTTCGCCCAGAGCGTCGTGCTGGTGGCGTTCCTGTATGCGCGGCAGCTGAGGCAGCGTGAAGCGGATGCGATCCAGGCCGAGAAGTCCCAGCGACAGGCCGAGCTGCGCGCGCTCCGCTATCAGGTCAATCCGCATTTCCTGTTCAACGCGCTGAACTCGGTCTCCGCCTTGCTGACGTCGAGGCGTGTGGAGGAGGCTGAGCGCATGGTGGACATGCTGGCGAGCTATTATGAGCGCGCCCTGATCGCGCCTCAGGCCGAGCTGGCACCGGTCCGGGACGAGATAGAGGCCCAGCTGCGCTATCTCGATATTGAGCGGATCCGTTTTCCCGACCGGCTGGAGGTCGAAGTGGTTTTGCCCGAGGCGCTGGAGCAGGCGCTGGCGCCAACCTTGATGATCCAGCCCCTGATCGAGAACAGCATCAAGCACGCCGTCTCCGCGCACACGACGACCGTGACCGTTCGTATCGCCGTGTCAAAACTGGCGGATTCACTGGTGATCGAGGTTTCGGACCGGTGTGCCGAGGCGCCCGATGCGAGCGTCCGAGCAGGCACGGGGACAGGCCTGAACAATATCAGAAATCGTCTGGCGGCCGTGTATGGCGATCAGGCGGCGCTTGAAGCGGGCCCGGTTGCGGGCGGCTTCCGCTCTGTTCTGGCGCTGCCATTGCGTTTCAAGGAGAGCCAGGATGAGAGTCTGCTTCGCGGATGATGAGCCGCTGGCGCGTGAACGCATGCGCAAGATGCTCGCCCTTGATGAGGATATCGAGATCTGCGGCGAGGCGCAGAATGGCGAGGACATGATCGCCCTGATCCAGGCTGAGGAACCCGAGCTGGTCTTTCTGGATATCGAGATGCCCAAGCTCGATGGCTTCGATGTTGTGGAGGCGCTGGCGCAAGCCACCTTCCGCGATGAGCCGCCCTTGTTCATTTTTGCGACGGCCTTTCCGGCCATGGCGGCCCAGGCCTATGACACGGGCGCGATCGATTTCCTGACCAAGCCCATCCGGCCCGCCCGGCTCGAGCTGGCGTTGTCTCGCGCACGGCAGCTTCTGCGCTCGCGTGAAGCGATGAGCCGTCTGGAGAAACTGCAATCGCATCTTGAGGGATTGCGCGAGACCCGGTCGCGCTCCAGCCAGGGGCCTGTGTCCATCTGGGTGAGCAATGGCGGACAGAATATCCGGGTGGAGCCATCCCAGATCGAATACGTGTCCGCTGAAGCGGAGTATATACGCTTGCATATTGGCGAGCGCAGCCTGCTGCACCGGCAATCCATCAGCGCCTTTGAGGAAGAGATGGCGGAGGAAGGCTTCATTCGCGTCCATCGCTCCTACATCGTCCCCGCTCGCGATTGCATCCAGACCTCACGCACGTCATGGGGCGGGCTTCTGGTTCATTTGCGCAACGGCCAGGTCATTCCAGTCGGGCGCAAATTCAAGGACAAGCTTCAGGCCCTCATGGGCTGAGCTGCAAAGGCAGGGGGCCGCATCGCCTTTGCGATGCGGCCCCTTTTTTCATGCGCGTGCAAAGGGGTCTAGAAGGGCAGTCGGATTTCGAGGCGGCCGCTATTGGCCGAGAAATCGCCGTTCCCAAGTCCGTCGAGCCGGACTTCGCCTGACAGCATTGCGCCGTCTGACAATCTGGCCCGCAGGCTCAGACCCGCATCCGCCCGCAGCGCGCCTGTGGAGATGCGCTGGCCCAGCTCATCCATCAGGGCGGCAGGGTCGTAATCCCAGACGCCGTTCAGGCTCAGACCCGGCTCCCACCAGCTGCCGTTCCGACGTTCAAAGCGATAGGAGACCTCCGGTCCCGCCTGCAGCCGTCCGATCCGGATCGTCTGTTCGGGAATCTCGATGCCCAGCGAATCCGTGTAACCGCCCTGTGTCTCCTCGAAATGCGCCAGGGAGATCGAGGGCCGGACACGCCAGTTGGCCGATTGCCATTCCCCGCTCAGATTGGCGCGGATCATCAGCCGGTCCGTGTCGAACTCATCTTCATAAAGGCCAAGCGGATCGACAGTGTTCTGTGACTGGCCCCACATCGCCAGCATATCGAGCCAGGCGCCGTCGGCGAGACTCCAGACCATATAAGGCCCGGCCATCCAGCCCTCGCCCTCGACGCGAGCCCCGCGCAAGGCCCCGGCGCTTTCCGCGATCTCGCCTGAGCGATCATCCATCCAGTCGCGCTGGACCATGACCCCTACCAACGCACTGTCACCCAGTGTCCAGTCCGCGCCGATCTGCAACAGACCGAAATCACTGGACACATCTCCCCCGTCGCGATCATCGGACAAGGCGCTGAAATCAGCGCGCATCCAGACGTCAAGTCTGTGACGATCCTGGTCATGAAGGTCCGCAGTCCCCGGCATTTGAGGTTGGGCTGCCTGCACATGATTGCGAATGCCAGACAGGCTGGTCGCCAGGCTCAGCGCCTTGCGGCCGCCCTCGATATGGGCGCTGAACCGGCCGGGGGTATCGGTCTCGCGTTCGCGCAGGCGTTGGGACAGATCCGGAGCCGCCGCCAGAATGCGATCAGCGCGCCGGATCATGAAATTGTTGATGGCGCGCTGGGTCGCCAGCCGGACCGCATCCTCGTCACGGGTATTGGAGAATGTGCAGGTTATGGCTTCGTTCGGATCAAGGTCGATCAGGACCCGCTCGTCGCTCAGCGTGATGACCGAGCCGTCATCCGTATCGCCCGAGCAGCTGATTTCATCGAGACGCCAGCCTTCAGGCGCGGACTGGCTGACGTCATAGAGGCCCGCTTCCTTTTCAAAGCTGGCGGAGGCGGCGGAGCCGCCAACCGTCGTCAGCTGGAGGCCGTCAAGATCCGCATCGCTGGAGGCGTAGAGGAAGGTGGCGTCGCGCTGGACGCCGCCCGGCGTTGTCGCAACCAGCTGGATGGAGCCGAAACGCTCCTCGATGGTCACGGTCAGGGGGATCTCCACAATGATGGATTCCGTCGCCGCCCGGCCCGTCGCGCTGGGTCTCATCAACGGGCTTGCAGGCAGGTCGCGAACGACCGTGATGACGCCCGAATAGACGCCCGCGGGCAGATCGACCGCTTCGGGCAGGACCTGCACATTCAGCAAGATATCGCCAAGCGCCGGAATGACCCCGGACACAGGGTCAACCGCGATCCAGGGCACGTCGACCTCGATACGGAAGTTCAGCGACTGGCTGCCCGGATTGCCGATCCGGACCTCCGCCTTGATATCGGTCACATCGCCCGTGGTCTGGTCGATCACGATCTCCACATCCTGTGTGCCGGTGATCGCTTCTATGATGGCTTGGGCGGCTTCATTGCCATTGCCAGCCTGATCGGACGCGGCCGCGCTCGCGACCTCAACCATGATCAGGCCTGCGGTGGCGGGCGTGATCAGAGCAGTGAAGCTGCGATCGCTTTCAATCATGAAGTCGGAAACGGCGCCATTGGTGACAATGATGTCGGATGCTTCAAAGCCGCTCACCCTCTCATCAAAGGTGAAGCGGGCGGTGAAGGCGCCTTCCGTTGTGGCGCCGGGCAGGTCGATGGTCAGAACCGGCGCCGTGCTGTCGACGCTGACCCTCAGCGTGTCTGCGGCAAGGTTGGGGTTGCCGGCTGCATCCACGGCGACACCCGCCGCCAGGTCAATCGTCACTTCGGCATCGGTCGTTGGCGTGATTGTCACTGCATACTGCGCCTCAGAGCCGGTCAGGGCGGAAGCTGCGCCATTGCTGACAGCCAGGTTTTCCAGAGCCAGACCGCTCACCGGTTCGGAGAAGTTGATCGTCACGTCGAAGGGGCCCGCAGCGAGACCGTTTCCGGCCCGGGTCAGAGTGACAGTCGGCGATGTGGCGTCGTTGAAAGTGGCAAAGCGGTCTGCCGCCAGATTCCCGTTCCCGGCCGCGTCTTCAGCCGCATTGGCCGCCACGTCCACTGTGACGGGGCCGTCATCGGATGGGGTGATGAGAGCCGTATAAATCTGTTCTGAGGTGGCGTTGAAGTCAGACGCCGATCCGTTGCCTACCTGTATGTCGTCCAGGGTGAAGCCGGATACGATCTCGGAGAAGGTGATCGTCACTGCGAACGGACCGGACAGAGCTGCATCAGACGGACCGCTAATCTCTGCGCTCGGCGCTGTGTTGTCAGTGGTGCGCGACACTTGCGCGGCGGCGCTGTTGGAGTTTCCGGCGGCGTCTGTTGCGACGCCGGCGCCCAGATCCACCGTCACGACGCCATCGTCACTTGGCGAGATCGTCACTGTGTAAGCCGAAGGACTGAGCGAAGTCAGGTCTGACGCAACGCCATTGCTCACCGTCAGGTCGCCAAGAGCAAACCCTGTCACAGCCTCCGTGAAGGTGATCGAGAGCGTAAAGGGTCCCGACGCCGGGGCGTTCGAGGCCGTGGAAAGCGTCACGCCAGGCGAAGTGTTGTCCAGAGTGTAGCTCTGGTCGACGCCGGGTTCGCCCGCTGGCAGGGCGTTGCCTGCTAGGTCCGTGATGTCCTGTCCGCCGGAAAGATTAAGGCTGACCGAGCCGTCCAGCGCCGCCAGATCTCCGCCCGAAAGGGTCAGCGAGTAGTTGGCGCCGGAACCGGAGAGCACGCCTGTCGCCGTTGTGCCCGGATTGTTGAAATCATCGGCAGTGACATTAGACACTGCTTCACTGAAGCTGATGGCGAACACCAGCGTATCCGAATTGGTCAGCGCGTCGCTGGGGCTTTGTCTCTGAAACGCCGTCAGCACCGGAGGCGTCGCATCAGTCGCCGTGAGCGAGGCGGTCGCTGAGGCGCTCGCGCCCAGTGAAGAGGTCAGGGCGCCGGATGTAATGGTGAAGGCGCCCGCTGAATCCGGAATGACGTCGACGCTGATGGAACACGTCGCGCCGGCTGCAACCGAGCCGCTGCCATAGCTGAGGCTGCTGGCCCCGCCAGAGGCTGTCAGCGCGCCGCCCGTACAGGTGGTGGCGGCGTTTGGCGAGGAGGCGAGGGTCAGTCCGGAGGGCAGGGTGGTTGTAAAGCCGAGCGCCGTTGCAGGGACCACGTTACTCCCATTGTTGATCGTGAAGGTCAGGGTCGCCGTGCCGCCGACCGCGACCGTATTGGGTGAGAAGGCGGCGGTGAAACCGGGCGCATTAGGATTGCTAATGATGTAGCTGCGCTCGTCGGTTCCGGAAGGCGTTGTGCTGGCGAGCGCGTTTGCGGACGCATCGGCAATGTCATTGCCGCCCGCGATGTTCAGCGTGATGGTGGCGTTCAAACCGGCCATGTCGCCGCCCGAGACGGTGACGTCATAGGTGCTGCCCGACCCGGTCACGCCTGTGGACGCGCCGGAGGGCCCGCTGATGGTGAAGTCCGCCGCGCCGACATTGACCACGGATTCGCTGAAAACCACGCGCCAGGTCACGGCGTCCGCGTCTGTGGTTTCGCTGGCGGGGGTCAGGCGCGTGATGGAGGTGACGGTCGGCGACGTGCCGTCCGTCACGGTCAGTCCGCCAGATGCGGTCCCGCTATTGCCCAGCGATGACGTCAGGCTTCCTGTCGTGTTTGTGTAGTTTCCGGCCGTGCTGGAGGTGACGTTCACCGACACCGTGCAGCTGCCGGAGGCGGATACGGTTCCGCCGCTATAGCTGATGCTTCCCGCGCCAGACGCAGCGGTCAGGGTTCCCCCTGTGCAGCTGGTTGAGGCGTTGGGCGTCGCCGCGACGATCACATTCGCGGGCAGGGTGTTGGTGAAGTCCAGCGATGTGGCGTTCACCACATTGGCGCTGTTGTCGAGGGTGTAGGTCAGCGTGCTGGCGGCGCCTTGAGCCATGCTCGACGGGGAAAAGGCCAGGCTGAAAGCGGGCGGCGTCGGATTGCTGATAAGGAAAGTGTTGTCATTGGCGCCGATCGGCGTGGTGTTGCTCAGCGCATTGGCCGATGTATCGGCGATGTTCTGGCCTGGGGCGAAGCTCAGGGTGACCGTGCCGTTCATCCCGCTCAGGCTGCCGCCCGTGGCGCGCACCGTATAGCTCGCGCCTGAACCCAGTACCGTGATGGAGGGCGCAACGCTGGCGCCGCTCACCACGAAGTCCGTGCTGTCCACATTGTTCACGGTTTCATTGAACGCCACGGCCCAGTCGAGCGTGCTTGCGCTGGTGGGCGATGTGGTTGGGTTGGACCGCGTGACCGACTGAACACGCGGCGCGGTGGCGTCCGCATCATCATTGTTGATCGTCAGGGTGGCGGTGTCGCTGATGTCTACGCCCAGGCTGGTGCCCGCCAGATTGCTCATGGCGATGTTCACCGTCTCGGCGGCCTCGATGGCGCTATCGCTGGTGGGCGTGACGGTGAAGGTCTGCGTTTCGCTGGCCGTGCCTGCGAAGGTGAGGGTTTGCCCCGAAACCGCGGTGTAATCTGAGTTGGCCGTCGTCGCGGTTCCATCGCTGGTGGACACATCGACCGTGAAGCCGCCCTGCACGGCGTTGGACAGGGTAGCGGTGAAGGTGACCGCGCCTGCATCCTCGTCGCCAAAGGCGTCGGCGATGGTCACAGCCGCCGTATCGTCATTGTTGAAGGTCACCGTGGCGGTGTCGGTGATGGTGACGCTAAGGGCCGTCGCGGCGAGATTGCTCATCGACACGCTGACGGTCTCGTTCGCTTCCAGCTTCGTGTCCGAGGTCGGGGTGATCGTGAAGGTCTGGGTCTCACTGGCCGTCCCGGCGAAGGTCAGGGTCTGGCCGGATAGGGCCGTGTAGTCTGAATCCGCGGTTGTCGCCGTCCCGTCTGCGCTTGAAACATCGACCGTAAAGCCGCCCGCCACGGCATTGTCGAGCGTGGCGGTAAGAGTAATCGCGCCATTGTCCTCATTGGCGGAGACGTCAGCGATCGTGACGGCGGCGCTGTCATCATTGCTGATCGTCAGGGTGGCGGTGTCGCTGATGTCGACCGTGCCGGACGCGCCAGTGAGATTGCTCATGGCGATCGTCACGGTCTCGTTCGGCTCGACCTTGGTGTCCGCGCCGGGCGTGATCGTGAAGGTCTGTGTTTCGCCCGATGTCCCGGCAAAGGTGAGGGTCTGGCCCGAAACGGCGGTGTAGTCCCCGTCCGCCACCGTGGCGGTGCCGTCCGCCGTCGACACATCGACGGTGAACCCGCCCTGCACCGCTGCAGACAGGGTGGCCGTAAAGGTCACTGCGCCCCCGTTCTCGGCCTGGGACACATCGGCGATGGTGACGGCGGCGCTGTCATCGTCCGTGATGGTGACGGTCGCCTGTTGCGTTCCGCTCTCGGTCGCGCCATCGCCCCCGCTGACGCTGGAAATGTCGACGATGATGGTCTCATTGCCTTCCGCGATGGCGTCCGAAGCCGCGCTCAGGGTGACCGAGCCGGTCGTGCTGCCGGAGGGGATGGTGATGGAGGTATTGCTCGCGGTGTAATCGGTCCCGCCGCCGGACGCCGTCCCGCTGAAGGCGAGGTTCACCGTGGTCGCCGTGGAGGCCGTATCCGACAGGGTGGCGGTGACGGTCGAGCTGCCGCCCGTCTCGCCCATGCTGGCCGGAGAGGCGGCGAGCGTGACGGTGGGCGGCGTGCCCACATTGCTGATGGTGACCTGGGAAATGGGCTGCAGGGTGTTGCCGTCCGAGGGCACGATGCGGAAGCCGTAAATGCCGTCAAAATCCGTATTGGCGCTCAGATTGATCTCGGTCTGGCTGGAGCCCGGAGAATAGGCCACGGCCGAGCCGATCGGCGCATAGGACGCGTTCAGCGGCTGAATGGTTGTCGAGGCGGTGGCCGCGGTCCAGATGCTGTCGAGGTCGAACTGGCTGGCGGACCGGAATTCGAGCGAGTTGAACAGGCCCGCGCTGCCTTCGCCGCGAATCCAGCCCGCGCTGGGCGCGCCTGTCAGCGTGCTGGTCCCGAGCCGCAGCCGCGTCGTGGTGGCGCCGGGATCGGTCGCGACCACAACCGTCCAGCCCTGTACGGTGGTCGAGAAGGAGCCGCTCGTGCTCTGGTCAATCACAAAGCCGTTCGTGCCCGTGTTGAAGTCCGTGGTTTGCCCCCAGGCGGTCCCACACAACACTCCCGCGAGCGCCATGACGGCCGTGCGCGCCGCATTCCAGACCCAGCTGTTCATAATCGTCCCTCTCCCTCGCGCCGTCTCAGCGGCGCGGGACCCAAAATCTCAGGGAAGCTCTTGTTGTCAGGCGTGAGTGTTCACGACAGAGCGGACGAGTGCACAGGCAGAGCCTGTGACGCTGCGGATTCCTGCATCATGAACTGATGGCCCCCCAGCCTGATCTGCCGCAAAGCCTTGAGAGACTTCCACGTAACAAGGGCTGGATAGGGCGCCGGCCAGGCGCCAGAAAGCGGCCTGGCCCAAGAATGTCATGAACACCCTGATTTACCCGATAAACGACAAGGCGCCCCTCATCAGGGAGGCTGATCGGAGATGTCCGGAAGGCAGGGGGGGTGAGAGTCTTCCGCGCCCCACGCTCAGGTCAGCCGCCTCATTCCGGGGTGATGCCGAATATGACGGCGCCACCCTATTCAGGCGGGGTAAACCGATCTCCTGCTCCGGCTCCGTGAACCTATTGTCCCGAACCGATCAGCTTGATCTCGGTCTGGCGGCCGTCGAGGAAGCGTATGGTTTCACCGTCAAAGAAGGCGTCTTCCTCGGTGCGGAAATCCACGATCTGGCCGCCCCATTCGGGTACGGCGTTATAGGAGGTCAGCTCGATCGACCAGGCAGTGTTGGCGTTGATCAATCCGGCGCCGCGCGGATCGGCGTCCTGATTGTCCCAGAAGCCGATGGCCGGGCCGGCGCCATGGCCGTGCGTGCCGATGGGATGGGAATAAATGGACGGGTCGAGCCCTTCCGCAATCGCCTCTTCGCGCGCCCGCGCGAGCACCTCATTGCCGCTCAGCCCCGTTTCGAAATGCGACATCAGAATGTCCTGAACCCGATTGCTGGCGGCGAGGCCTTGGCGCAGCCCTGCGGGCGCTTCGGTCTCGCCGGGCCTGAGCACATAGGCGAGATGCTGGGTGTCGGTGCTGAGCCTTAGATAGGTGATGCCAAAATCGGTCCAGAGAAGATCGCCCGGTTCGATCACGGTATCGTCGCGCAGCATGGCGTCGGCGCCTTCGCGCTGGATGCCGATGGAGGGGTGGAACCAGGGTTCCAGGCCCAGGCGGGACAATTCCTCGCGATACCACCAGACGACGTCGTCAGCGGTGGTCACGCCCGGCGTGATCACGGCATTGGAAAAGGCTTGGTCGATGAGGGCGTGGGCGATGCGCACCACGCCGGGATAGATTTCAAGCTCCGAGGGTGTGCGGGTTTCCAGCCAGCGCACGGCGAGCGTTTCACCCGAGACGATGCGCTCGTGATAGTCGGCGGGCAGGGCGTTCATCATGAGCCGGTACTGGCTCAGCGTCATGCCGTCGCCAAAGGCGGTCAGATCGGAAAAGTTGATGGCGATAGTGGCGGGGTTTCTGTCTGCGATGATGTCCGCCACGGCCTGCCACTGGTCCGGCTCTTCGTCGGGATCCCAAGACGGTTCGAACAGGCCCGCCAGACCATAGCGGCTGACGGTCAGCCGCTCGATGGGCTGGCCCTCGCCGGGATCTGAGAAGATGAGGATGGTGCGGCGGCGCGCCGCCATGCTGCGCGCATCCAGCAGGCTTTCCACTACCGGCTCCTCGAAATATTCCCGCGCCATCAGCACCCACATGGAGACGCCCTGTTCGCGCATGATCTGCGGGATGATCGTGTCCAGCCGCTCCTCGAGAATGCGATCGATCACCTCGGCCCGGTCGCGCAAAGGCAGGATGGGCGGAAGCTCGGGATGGCTGTGCTCGACCTCGCTCATGGGAAATACCGGCGGAGACGACTCCTGCGCCTGGGCCGACATCCCCGTCATGAAGCCGGCCAGCGTGACGGTCAGGCAAAGGGCGAGGTGTGTGTTCAGGCATGTCATAGCGGGCGCTTTCGGTGTTGAAGGCGTTTTGATGAGGCGTTGCGGCGAAGCCGGATGGCTCTGGAGCGGCAAGTATGACACGCATCATCGCGGCGCTGCGGTCGAAATGTCCAGTGACCGGACAAGAAACGCCACTCTCAGGTGGGCTACAAAGGGGGAGTCCTGGACGGCTTGTGATTGGTTCGGGATCAGGCGAGCGCGGTCCGTCCGCCATCCACATTCAGGATGGTTCCCGTCATCCAGCTCGATTCTTCGGACAACAGGAAGCGGGCCAAGGCGGCCGGGTCCTCGGGCTGACCCAGGCGATGCAGGGCGTGGCTCTTGGCGATGCCGTCGCGCATGGCGTCGCTCTTGAGCACAGCTGAAGCGAGCGGCGTGTCGGTGAGGCTCAGCGCAATGGCGTTGACGCGCGTCTTGGGCGCGTACTCGGCGGCCAGCTGACGGGTCAGCGCTTCGAGCGCGCCCTTGGCCGAGGCGATAGCGGTATGGTTTTGGAACCCCTTCTGGGCGGCCACAGACGAGAACAGCACCATGGCGCTGTCCTTTCCCATACGCTCGCGGCTGGCGCGGGCGGCGTTCAGTGCGCCGATGACATTGACGTCAAAGGCGTGGCGCATGTCCTCTGCGGTAACGCGGCGCAAGGGTTTGAGATCAATCGTGCCCACGGCATAGGCCATGCCGTCCAGCGAGTCCGGGCCTTGCCCGATCGCCTGTTCAACCGCATCGCAGTCGGTGGCGTCGGCGACGGCGTAGCTCGCGCCAATCTCCTCGGCGAGTTCGGACAGGCTGTCTTCCGTGCGCCCGATTAGGTGAACTTCGTGACCATTGGAGGTGAGTTTGCGTGCCAGCGCCGAGCCGA
Source organism: Oceanicaulis sp. HTCC2633 (assembly GCF_000152745.1). GTDB lineage: Bacteria > Pseudomonadota > Alphaproteobacteria > Caulobacterales > Maricaulaceae > Oceanicaulis. The sequence goes on along the minus strand of NZ_CH672428.1, from coordinate 1,185,594 downwards.
CACCGCCTGCACCGCCGAAGATTGCGTAGCTCGCCATGATTGTCTCCTCGATTGGCGTCTCTGAATTCCGGTTCCGAAGCGGGCGACCCGCCTCTCAGCCCCTAAGCTGTGTCGATTGCGGTGCAGAAAAAGGGGCGGGCCCTTCCCTCGCGTGTGAGAGGGGCAGGAGCGGATCGGGGCCGACGAGGGCCAGCTCAGAGTTTCAAACAAAAAAGCCCGGGCCAACGGATCAGAACCGGCCCGGGCCCAGATGTCTGACGACCGTAAGCCGACGTCTAGGTTTCAGCCTCCACATAGACATATTCGTGCTGACTATCGCGCGCTGTCAGTGTGCGAAGCCCGTCCTGTTCGCCGATCTCCGCTTCCAGACTGATGATGCCGGGGCCCACCGACACGATGGAGACGGTGCCGTCCGCGTTCACACGCGTGGCGATGGGGGCGCGAATGGCGCCGGCCTCGACCCAGGTCTCGCCATCCTGTTCGAAAATGCTGAGGGGCCCCAGGCCCGGGCTTTCATAGCGAGACGCCAGGGCGTCGAGCACTTCGGGGTCGCCGGGCAGGGTCAGGCCTTCGCGCCGAGCGCTGGCCTGGGCTTGCAGGCTTGCCGCCATGGCCTCGATTTCCGCCATGGCTTCAGGGCGGCCATCATAGAGCACTTCCACCAGACGGCGCAGGAAGGGTCGCAGAATGGCTGCGCCTGTATCGGCATTGGTCAGGATCACCGCGCCGACGCCGGCCTCGGGCAGGGCGTACCAGTTGCTGTGATAGCCGACGAGCGTGCCGCCATGGGTGACGACGGGGACGCCCCAATGCTCCTCATTGAACAGACCCATGCCGTACCAGACGCCTTCTCCGACCTGAACGCCGGGCTCGCGCCGGGCCAGCAGGTTTTCCTCGCTGACGAGACGCTCGCCCTCCGGCGTAAGCCCCCTGGACAGCTCAAGCTGGACGTAATGGGCCATATCCGACGCCGTCGAGAAGGCCCCGCCCGCCGGACGATAGGGATAGACGCTCTGATTGAAATAGTTGGACATTACGGTCTGTTCGCCGTCGATGTTCAGCCCGTGCGGCGGCGCCCAGTTCCCCGCTTCACCCTCAGCGTAATCGAAGGTGGTGTCATCCATGTGGAGCGGTTCAAAGATCAGCTCTTCCATGGCGCGGTCATAAGCGGCGCCCAGCTCCATGTCGGGATAGGCGAGCGCACCGCCCACATAGCCTGCGGCCGCCGCCATATTGTTGTTGTACTGGAACAGTTCTCCGAAAGCGCTCGTCGGCGCGGTTTCGGACAGTTGGCGGAAGACGTCTGAAGCGGGCGTATCAAGATCCGCGAGGATGAAGCCCCAGTCCTTGCGCGGCAGGCCCGTACACGCGCAGAGAAGATGACGGACCAGCGTGGCGTTGGTGGTTTCATCCGAGCCCAGACGGAAGGACGGATAGAGATCGACCACAGGCTGGTCCCAGTCCAGCAAGCCCTGATCCACCAGGATGGACAGCAGCAGCGTGGACATGCCCTTGGTGTTGGATGCGATCATGAACTTGGTGTCTGCGGTCACCGGCGCATCACCGCCCAGCTCGCGCACGCCGACCCCGCCTTCATAGACGACCTCGCCCTGATCAATCAGCGCCAGCCCGACGCCGGGGACATCAAGCAGCTCTGCGGCTTCGGCGACGAAATCGCGGAGCGCGGCGATGCGCTCCGCGGTCAGCGGATGGGCGGTCTGACCGGAAAAATCCTCCTGCTCGAAGCCTTCCGCGCGAACGGAATCACGCACAAGGGACAGGGCGGCGGAGCGAACATTGGCGGTCGACTGGGCGCCGTTGACGATGATCACCGTCCAGTTTTCGCCCTGACGCAGGGCCAGGGCGCTGACGATCGCCTGTTCGGACGGGGCGGTGACATAGCTGATCGAGACGCGTTCTTCCCAGCCATTGTCCGGCGCGGCGTTGGTGGTCAGCTCGACCTCGCGTCCGGCGTCCGCATCATAAAGCGCCCAGGCGGCGTTAGCGGCGGCCAGCGCGTCCTCGGCCGGTCCGACCTCGATCACCGCTATGTCGAGATTGCCTTCGGGGGCGGTGACGACCGATACGCTGTCTGATTGCTCGAGGCTCCAGTTCTCGGGCTGAGTCAGCTCAGGCGCGTCCTGCGCCAGCGCCGGGGTTCCGAATGCGGCCGCCGACAGCGCGACCACGGAGGCGAGGGTTTTCAAATCGGGCAGGGTCATCAGTCTTGCTCCTCGGCCGCAAGGCGGCGATAGGCCATGTAAGGTTGGGAATTGAAGGACAGGACGAGCGTCTCGTCGCCGCCATGGAACTGGATGCGCTCATAGGGTCCGCCATTGCGCGCGCCCGTGACCTTTTCATAGGTCAGCGGTCCGATCCGCTCCCAATAGGTCGTCTCGCCCTGATTGGTGATTTCCAGCCCGTCTTCGCCGACGCGCTCGACTGTAATGTCATAGGCTTCGTTCGGCGGGCGCGAATAATTGCGGCGGTTCACGCGATAGGTCCCTGCCGGAGATACTTCACCGGCGGGGCGCGCCTGACGCGGGGCAGGGGTCTCGGGGAAGACCCGTCCGATAATGGCGTTGGACAGGTCGGTGCGCGCCGCCGAACTTTCAGCGCCGCCTGTTGTGGACACGAAGAAACCGAAGCCGTGTTCCGGCGCCAGGATCAGATTGGAGTGAAAGTCGCCGGTATTGCCGGCATGCCCGACGAGCCGGGGGCCCGCTTCGCGCACCACATAAAAGCCGTGCGCCATGCCCGGCAGGTCCGGTGCGTTGCGCAGACTGTCGCTGAACAGTGTGGACACCGAAGACGGTTCGAGAATGCGCGCGCCCTCATAGACGCCGTCATTGAGCATGGCGAGCATGAAGCGCGCCATGTCATGTGCGGTCGAGGAGGCGGAGCCCGCGGGCATGATATTGCTGAACAGCTCGAAAGGCTGCTCGACCAGGCGTCCGTTCTCCAGCTCGTATCCCCTGGCCATGCGCGGCTGAAGCGCCTCGGGCAAGGGTTCGCGGAAGCTGGTGGAGGTCATGCCCAGCGGCGTGAAGATGTGACGCTCGACATAATCGGCGAACGGCTCGCCGGACACCCGTTCGACGATGTAACCGGCCAGAGCCGTGCCGTAATTGGAATAGGCCGCTTCCTTGCCGGGCGCCCATAAGCGCTCGGGCACATTGTCCCTGATCCAGAGATCGTAGGGCGTGAGTTCTTCGACGGTGGGCGCGGTTATGCCGCTCACATCGCTCATGCCCGGACTGTGAGACATCAGGTCGACGATGCGGACCGGCGCGCCCTCAAAGGGCGGAATCTCGAAATCGAGATAGCTGTTCACATCCGCGTCCTGCGCCACGCGCCCAGCTTCAACCTGTTGCATCAAAGCGGTCCAGGTGAAGAGCTTGGACACCGATCCCGGGCGGAACAGGGTCTGCGCCGGGTCCACTGGCGCGCCTGCCTCGATATCGGAAAAGCCGTAGCCGGCCGAGAACAGGATCTCGCCCTCATGCACCACGGCCAGGGTCGCGCCCGCCAGTTCATGGCTGACGATCTGCTGGGCCATCACGCCATCAACGAAGTCTTGAAGGCCTGCCAGATGAGCAGGCTGCATCTCGCTGAGCGCGCCCCCTGCGCCCCCGGCTTGCGCCAGGACAGGGGCCGGCAAGGCTGTGATCAGGGCGAAGGCGGCGATGGCGCCACGCCAGACGGTTCTCTTCTGTTTCCAGGTCACACTTCTCTCCCCATGTGACGGGTCGCCGGCCCGCCTTGTTCGGCGGTGTCCGGGCGGAGCTGGGCTATTGCGTCGGTCGCCGGACCGGTCGTCCGGGCCGGACCTCGGTATCGAGCCGGCCTTCGCGAACGACCGGCGTCCCGCCGACGATCACGTAGGAATAGCCAGTCGATGTCCGGGCGGGCGCCTCATAGGTCGCCTGGTCGCTGACCGTGGCGAGATCGAAAATCACGATGTCCGCGTCCATTCCCGCTTGCAGGCGTCCCTTGCGGCGCATCTGGGGCACGGCGTCCGCCAGGATCCGGGCGGGGATGAGGCTGGTTTTCGCCAAGGCCTCACTCAGACTGATCGCTTCGCGCTCACGCACATATTCACGCAGGAACCGCGAGAAGGTGCCGGCGCTGCGCGGGTGAGAATCCGCATTGTCAGGCAGCGGCCAGGTCTCCGCCGGCAAGACCTCTCCGTTCACCATCCAGTCGCCGCCGTCAGACGCGATGGAGCCGCCCGGAAACAGGATGGACTGGGACAGGATGGCCCGGTCGGCGGGGTCGTTCTCGATATCGAGGAAGTGCACCACGATCGTGGTGTCCGGGGCCTCCGCCTGCAGGCGGTCGAAGGCCTCATCGCTCAAGGGCGTTCCGGCGAGGGTGAAATCGGATTTCTCGATGCCGCCGAACCGGGCCTGCCAGTCTGCGCCTTCGAACAGCGCTGTCCCGATGGAGGTCGAACCTGCGCCATACGGATAGGCTTCCACCGTGATGTTCACGCCGTGCGCCTGAGCCGCCTCGATCATGGGGCGAATGACATTGATGTCGCGCAGGCTGATGCTGTTGAGGTGGGAAATGTGCATGTCCGCGCCCGTTGCGGCGGAGACGGCGATCATTTCCTGAAAGCCTTCAAGCGAGCTGTCCGGTTCGAGATTCGACAGATACCGCGCATGGGTGAAGCTGGGCACGTCATAGGCAGCGGCCAGCTCGTGCAGGGCGTAATATTCCGACCGTCCCGATCCGGGCACATAACCCAGCAGAACGCCAATGCCGAGCGCGCCTTCATTCAGACCGTCCCGCACGCGTTCCAGGACGGTGGCGGTCTGCTCTGCACTGGCCGGCGTGTAGCGCCAGTCCGGCCCGTCCTCATGGGCGTGAAGCGCACCGGCCTCATCAGGCTCGGCGCCGGTCAGCACCGCGTTGCGGGCGGCCGCCCAGTTGACCGCGGCGCCATAATTGATCGTGCGGCCCTCTTCGGCGGCGTCTGCATAGAAGTCCGCAACAGGATAAACCCCGGCCTCAAGTTCAAGGGCGGTCGTAACGCCATCCAGCGCCTGAACGCGGCCCGCCAGGAGGGTCTGGCCATGCGCGTGAAGGTCGATGAACCCGGGAGCGACGACGAGACCCGTTGCGTTGATCACGAGTTCCCCCTCGATCGGGTCTTCGGTGATCAGCGCGATCTCATCATCGCGGATCGCCACGTTACGGATCGTGTCGAGACCGGTTTCGGGATCGATCACGCGTCCTTCGAGGATGACGATGTCATAGGGCTGGGCGCCCTGAGCGAGTGCGGGGGCTGAAGCCGCCGCGAGCGCCAGTCCCAGGGTCAGTGTCTTGAGCATGGTCCGGACCTCCTTGCAGGCGTTGGACCGGCCTTCCGGCCTAGTCGCGCTTGGTGAAATCGAGATCGTGGAAATCGAAGGAGAAGTCAGTGGTCTCTGACACCGCCTGCATGGTCATGCCGGTGACCTGTCCGTCTACCACGGTGAAATCCACATAGGCGTCCGCATTCAGGCTGCGGTCCGGCCAGCGCGCTACAAACCGGTCCGGCGCAACGGCGATCAGCGGTGCGTCCAGCACCTCGGACCGGCTCATGTCGATGAACAGGCCGTCCTCGCGCTGCTCGATGGTCACAAGCCCGTACCAGGGATCGATATACTCTCCGGAATAATCATCCAGATCGCGCACCGGCTCGATAGCGACATCGGCCGTTTCGCCAGCGCCTGAGTCCTCGAGGGCCGTTTCACGATTGGCGGCGTAGACGCTTTGCAAAAGGCCCAGCCAGTCCGCTTCCGCCTCGGGGGCTGCGGCGTCGCTGAGCAGCTGCAGGGCCAGAGCGGTCGAGGCGTAGGTCGACACATTGCTGGTCACCACTACGGCTATGTCCTGATCGGGGAGGAGGCCGAGATAGGAGGAGGCGCCCAGAAGGCCGCCGCTATGGCCGACGAAATACTCGCCGTGAAAATCCCGCACAGACCAGCCATGCGCATAGAGCGAGAAATGGGAGTCTGCGAGCTGCGCCAGCAGGGGGCTCACAGATTGCGGCGTAACGGGCGACCACAACTCTGCAACCTGGCCTTCTGACAGCAGGCGCTCGCCATCCGGACCTACGCCTTCATTGAGCCAGAACTGGGCCCAGATCGCGAGGTCGGCGATGGAGCAGCTCAGCCCGCCTGCCGGAGAGGTGCTGTCGCCAATGATGTAAAGCGGGTCGATCGGGACGGCTTCGGTCTGTCCCGGCGCGCGGGTGTGCTGGGTGACGGTGTTCTCCGCCGCTGCGGCTTCGGAGGGCAGGGCTTCGCAGCTGTCCATGCCAAGCGGCGTGAAGATCCGGTCGTCAATCACATCGTGCCAGGGCTGGCCGGCTGCGCGTGCGACCACTTCGCCGGCGATGATGTACATCAGATTGTCGTAGGCGTATTCGGAGCGGAAGCTGGTGGCCGGCGGGATGTTGCGGATCGCAGCCAGAATGTCTGAGACTTCGGGCTTTCCATCGGGGAAGACCAGCAGATCACCCGCGCCCAGCGGCAGGCCCGAACGGTGGGTGACGAGGTCCCGCACAGAGAATTCCGCGGTGATGTAGGGATCGGACATCTCGAATTCCGGGATGAAGTCCCGGACCGGGTCATCCCAGTCCATCACCCCGTCATCAACCAGCATGGCGATCGCCGTGGTCGTGAAGGCCTTGCTGACCGAGGCGAAGGGAAAGATCGTGTCAGTGGTCACCGGCACATCCGGCTGACGGACATCCCGCACGCCATAGCTGTTCATGAAGACGATTTCATCGCCCTTCACGACCGCAACGGAGAGCCCGGTCACATCAAAATCCTCGACGGCCTGCCTGGCCGCCGCGCTCGCTCGTTCGGCTGTGAGTTCCTGAGCGGACGCAGTCGCCGAGCCCAACAGCAAGGCGGTCGCGGCCGCAGCAAATGCAGTGCGTGTCATTGTACTCTCCCCTCGGTGCGCGAAGCGGCGTGTTTTTTATTTCCAGATTTCGCCAAGCACGCGTTTGAAGTTGCCGCCGAGCATGAGCGCGATATCGGTGTCGGAATAACCGCGCCGGATCAGCCCTTCGGTCAGATTGAAGATTTTCTGCGGCGTATCGAAACCATCGGTGTCGATACGGCCTCGGAAGGCGTAGGACTCGTCATACCCGCTGGTCAGTCGGGCATGTGCGGCAGGCGAGACATCGTCATATCCGTCCGCATCCATGTCCGTGCCGATTCCCACATGCTCCACGCCGACAAGGCGCGCCACATAGTCGTAATGGTCCAGCATGTGCTCGATGGTCGTGGGTTCGCGGTCGCGTACGAAATTGCGTACGCCGGAAATGCCCATCACGCCGCCTGAGCGCGCCATGGCCTGGATCGCCTCGTCGGGCTTGGCCCGCGGATGGTCGCCGACCAGGGCGCGGGCGTTCGAATGCGTGATCAGGACAGGCGCGGTGGACAATTCAAAGGCGTCCAGCGTGGTCCGGTCGCCGCAATGGGATACATCCACCGCCATCCCCACCTCGTTCATGCGGGCCACGATGGCGGCGCCGAAATGGGTGATCCCCCCATCCACGCGTTCGGTGGAGCCGGCGCCGATCCGGTTCTGTGAATTGTAGGTGAGCTGGCTGACCCGCTGTCCCAGCGTGTAGAACTCGTTCACATCGTCCGGCGCATCGAAATGATGGGCGTTCTGGACCCCCACGATATAGCCGAGCCGGCCCTCTTCCATCACGCGATCGAAATCCTCGACCGCGTCGATGCGGCGGAACACGTCGGGGCGTTCGGCGGCATAGGCGTTCAGTCTCGCGATGAAGGAGAGGGCGCTGTCGCGTCCGCCCAGACCCACCGCAGGGTGGAAGACATTGACGCCGGAGCTGCGCAGTTTCTCAAGGTGCTCGTCGGTGACGCCCAACCCGTCTTCGAGCTTGGGACGCGGACTGTACATGGCGTCGAGCATGTCGCCGAGATCGGCGATGATCGAGAGCATGTCGATGACGACATTGTTCTCGATCAGCTCGATCGTGCGGGCGGAATAAGTGCGCTGAGATTGAGCGAAGACCTTGAACTGACCCGAATTGATCATGGGGGCTGCAAGCGCTGCGGCGAGGCCGCCCTTCAGAAGGCGGCGCCGTGTTGCGCCAGTCTGTTTCGCTGCGGTCCTGTGCGTCAGATTGGCCATGACAAACTGCTTCCTCATCCCCGGTATGGTGGGTACGCTAACGGAAACAGATCATTTAATACAGCCTTATTTTAAAATAAGGCCTCCATACTAATCTCTGCTGGGGCGGATCATGAGCAAGACGGCGCAGAACAAGCAGGCGAAACCGGCGGCGACGGATCCGGCTTCGGCCTATGACGTCATCATGGACGCCATCGTGACCCAGAAGCTCGCGCCCAGTCAGAAGGTCAGCGAGAACATTCTCACTGAAATGTTCGACATCAGCCGGACCACCGCGCGCAACATCATGGAGCAACTGACCGCCCAGCAATTCCTGGTATCCGTGTCGCCCAGAATCACGCGCGTCGCCCCGCTGACCTTGCTGGACGTGAAGCAGAATTTCGCCATGCGCAAAATGCTGCAGCCGGAGATCTTCGCCATGGCGGCGTCCCAGGTGGATGCTGATCTGATTGCGCGGATGAACGAGGACACCTCCCACAAGGCGCCGTTGGATGACGATGAAATTGCGCTTAAGCTTCTGAAAGCCAACAAGCAATTCAACGTCTACATGGCCCAGCACGTGAAATATCCCCTGCTGATCCACTGGATCCGGCAGCTGGAGGACACCACGATGCGGATTTACTGGCTGTATGTGAAACTGAACCGGACACTGCCCTATTCGTGGGAGCATCAACGCGCTCTGGTCGAAGCGATCCGCAAGGATGCAACGGATGAGATACGCGCCCAGGTTCACAAGATCCTGACCAGCTCAGAGGAGCGGGTTCTGGACGCCGTCTTCATGCATGACCAGCTCTATACCCAGGACCTGAAGGTTCCCGGTCAGCCCTGAATTCCAGCCTGAATCGAAATCCGGAACCGCCCCGCGCCCTGTGCGCGGGGCGGTTTTGTATGTGCGTAACGCATTGAGCCTGTGCAGCTCTTCAGCTTTCTGCTCCGGCTCGGGATAAACAGTTCTATCGAAATTAGAGTTCATCCTTCCCATCGCAATAAAACTGCCATAAGGTTTTTTAAGGCAGCCAAAAGAGCCGATATGCGCCATGGCCGCGAAATGGGGAGACCAACATGACCAATCATCTGAGAATAGCGCTGCTGGCCAGCGTTGCGTTCGCGGCCCCCGTGGCCGCCCAGGAAACGAGCCCGGACGCCGACGTCCGGTCTGTGACGGACGATGTGATTACCGTGACCGCGCGGTTCCGGGAGGAGACGGTCCAGGATATCGGCGCCAGCGTCGCCGGCATTTCGGGAGCGGAAATCCGGGAGCGGGGCATTCAGGACATCGAGGATCTGGCGCGAAGCATTGCCGGCATGGCGAACGTGAAGACGCGTCAGAACTCCAATGACATTGCGATCCGCGGCGTGCGCAGCGCAGGCAGCGGATATGAAACCAGCACGGTCTTCAGCGTATTTGTCGATGATGTCTCGGTCACGGGCGCCGGCAATCTGCGGGACTTCAGTTCTGTTGACCTGAACCGGATCGAGGTCATTCGCGGACCGCAGCCGACCCTGTTCGGTGAAGGCGCGGTCGGCGGGGTGATCCGCTATTTCACCAACGATCCCGATCTGGACGGTCCGCGCATCACCGGCGAAGCGGCGGGGCGCTATGAAACCATTACCGATGGCGGGACGGCCTACACGGTCCAGAACGCGACCTCGCTGGTGCTCGTGCCGGGCAAGGTCGGCCTGCGCCTGTCCGGTTTCCATCGCAACGATGACGGCTTCATCGACAATCCCAGCGAGGGAGAGGACGTCAACGATTTCGAGACCAGCGGCGGTCGCGCCGTTCTTCTGGCGCAATTGTCGCCCCGGCTGGAAGTCAGGCTCTCGGCCTTCCTGTCCCGGGACGAACTCGGGGAATCCACCCAGATCGATCCCGGCTCGGATCCCGAGGACCTGACCTTCTCGGCGTCGCCGCGCTCTGGCAGCTACACCGACGATTTCGATCTGTACGCCGGGCGGGTCACCTACAGCTTTGACGCGATCGATGTGACCTCGATCACCGGTTATTACGAGCGCAGCACGGCCTCGGCCCTGTTCAGCGCAGGCAATTCTTTCGGCCTGGCGCCCTTCTTTCCGACGATTGACACGACGGCGTTCAACACGAGCTCCAGCGAGTTCGAACAATTCTCCCAGGAGTTCCGGTTCGTGTCAGACTTCAGCGGTCCGCTGAATTTCACCGCCGGCGTCTATTATCGCGATCGCGAGGATGTCAGCGGTCAATTCCTGACCGGCGACGGGTTCGTCACCGTGACCAATCCGTCGAGCTCGAATCTTGCGACCCGCTTGTCCAGCACCCAGTCTGAACAGTATTCCGCCTTTGCCGAATTCACGTTCGAGCTGACCGAGCGTCTGCGCCTGATTGGCGGCGTCCGCTATGTGAACGACACCGTCACGGCCATTCTCCAACAGGATGATGTGGTGAACCTCGTTCCCCAGTTTGACGGCCAGGGCAATCTCATTCCCTGGACGGAAAGCAACCCGATCGGCTTTGTCAGCACGCTGGATCTTTTGACCGGCGCCGGCTTCGGCACCGAGTTCGAGTTCGAGCTTGAAAAATTCCTGCCGCGTGCCGGCGTGGAGTTCGAGCTGTCCGAAGACATGCTGCTCTACGCCAACATTGCGCAGGGCGCGCGCAATGGCGGCATCGGCAACGCCATTGCCGCCCTGGGCGCATCGGGCGGCAGCCAGGATGTGTTCTTCCAGAACCTGACCTTCGACGATGATCAGGTGCTGTCGGTGGATGCAGGGGTGAAAGCCTCCTGGTTCGATGGTGATCTGATCACCAATCTCGGCGTCTTCCACACCACTTATGAAGACACCCAGATCCAGGTGAACACGCCGGCCAACAACACGGTGAACGGGCCTGAACAAACCATTCTGGGTCTTGAGCTGGAAACCCGGCTGCAGGTCAATGACAGCCTGTCGACCTTCCTGAACCTCTCGGTCATCGACGCCGAGTTCGATCAGGGCAAGCTGATCACTTCCGCGCCCGGCGGGACCTATGGCCAGTTTGACCTGCGCAAGGGCAATGCTCCGGCCAATATTCCCGAATACACGCTTGCCGCCGGTTACTCCTTCGAGCGGCCGATCGGCGCGTCAGGCTGGAGCCTGAACTCCAACGGCTCCTTCCAGTATGTCGGGCAACGCTTCTCCAACGTTCAGAACTTTGAGTCCGCGGAACTTGATTCCCTGGAGCTGCTGAACCTGCGGATTGGCGTCTCGAATGATCGGTGGGGTCTGCACCTGTACGGCACGAACCTGCTGAATGATGTCGAGGCGGTCAGCATCGGATCGAACCCGCTCCAGCAGTTCGTGACGGCGGACGGCGCGCTTGATGCGCCCATCATCGCCGCGAGCGTCAACCGGCCGCGTGCGGTCGGGCTGAGCCTCTCCCTGCGCTACTAGGGGACGCGGCGACATGTGTCCGGCGAGCTTTCCCCTGGGCTCGCCGGACCGGGGCGCGGCAGTCGAGCCGGGTCCAGACATGAATGCGTTAGCGAATGACATGACCTCCATTTTCAAGACCTACCTTTTGCCAGGCCTGGTGTTCCAGTCCGTCATTATTGGCGGCGGCTACGGCACGGGACGGGAAATCGCGGAATACTTCCTGTCTCATGGCGCGCTTGGCGGCTTGCTGGGCTTTGGCGTGACGGCGTTGACCTGGGCCGTGCTGCTCGCTGTCGGCTTCGAGTTCGCCCGGGTGTTCAAGGGCTATGACTACAAGACTTTCTTCTCGGCTCTGCTGGGGCCGTTCTGGCGTCTGTTTGAAATCCTGTATCTTCTGATCGCCCTGCTGGTCCTGTCGGTGCTGGGCTCCGCCGCCGGGCAGATGATCGCCACCGCTTTCGGGGCGCCCACCGTGGTTGGCGCGCTGGGATTGCTGTTGACCATTGGCGTCCTCGCCTTTTTCGGAGGCGGCGCGATCGCGAAGGTCATGACCTGGTGGTCCGTGCTGCTGTTCAGCCTGTACGGCGTGTTCTTTGTCTGGGTCAGCGTTTCCCAGGGCGAGGCCATAGCCTCCGCCCTTTCAGGCGCGAGCGCCGAGGGCAACTGGGTGCTCGATGGCGTGCGCTACGCCGCTTACAATCTGGTCGCATTCGCCGCCGTCCTGTTCGTCCTTCCGAACCTGAAGACGCGGCGGGAAGCGGTGACGTCCGGCGCCATCGCCGGGGCGGTCAGCATATTGCCCGGCGTTCTTGTCTTCATCGCCATGCTGGCCCGGTTTCCCGGCATCGAGACCGAAGCGGTTCCGGTGGTGGTCCTTCTGGGCTCGCTCAATGCGGTCTGGCTCGCGGCGGCCTTCCAGGTCGTTCTCTTCGGCACCTTCGTGGAAACCGGGGTCGGGATCATCCACGCCATCAACGAACGCGTCGCCATCGCGCTCAAGGCCAGCGGACGCCGTCTCCCCCAATGGGCGCGCTTCGTGCTCGCCACCGGATTTCTCGCCATCGCGATTTTCCTGGCCGAGGCCGTCGGGATCATCGACCTCATCGCGGGCGGCTATGGCGCCCTTTCTTACGCCTTCATCGCAGTGGTCGTCGCGCCATTGCTGACGCTCGGCATTTTCAGGATCGCAGCGTCTGACAATCCAGTTACGGAGGAACCCCGTGTCTCTCGCCAGTCATGACGAACTCCACGGCGAAGCCGTCGCCCCGGACGGGCTCAGCGCGGTCCAGCTCAAGCCTCCCTATCTGATCTATTTCGGGGATGTCCGCGATTACGGTCACGCCAAGACAGGTCTCGGCCTGATCCAGTGGCGACGCGAGCTCTGCGCTGGGCAGTTGCGCGCTGCCGGATGCCAGGTCGATGGCGGTCTGCGCGATATGAGCGTGACCGAGGCGGCCGCCCAGGGGCTGGGCTCGATCATAATCGGCGTCGCCTCCGAGGGCGGCTCAATTCCGCGCGCCTGGGTGAAGGATCTGGCTGAAGCGGCGCGCGCCGGTCTCGATGTCGTGTCCGGCATGCATGTGCGCCTGTCAGATTTTCCGGAAATCGCCATGGCGGCGCGCGCGTCCGGCGCGCGGCTGATCGATGTGCGGACGCCGCCAAAGACCATTCCGATCGGGGTCGGGACAAAGCGCCCGGGCAAGCGACTTCTGACCGTGGGCACCGATTGCGCCGTCGGCAAGAAGTACACCGCCCTGGCGATTGAACAGGAAATGCGTCGGCGCGGACTCGACGCCGATTTCCGCGCCACCGGACAGACCGGCATCATGATCGCCGGAACGGGCGTGCCCATGGATTGCGTGGTGTCCGACTTCCTGTCCGGCGCCGCCGAGATGCTCTCGCCGGCGGCTGCGTCGGACCATTGGGACGTCATCGAAGGTCAGGGCGCCTTGTCTCATCCCAGCTTCGCCGGGGTCAGTCTGGGCCTGCTTCACGGCGCACAGCCTGATGCGCTGGTGCTCTGTCACGACCCGTCGCGCACCTATCTGCTGGGCGCTCAGGACCGTCAGGAATTTCCGATCCTGCCGATCCCGGAAGCCATCGAGCAATGCCTGACCTTCGCCCGCCGGGTGAATCCCAAAGCGCGCTTTGTGGGGCTGTCGGTGAACAGCTCCTCGCTCTCCGATGCCGAGCGGCGCGAGCTCTTTACCCGCTATGAACGCGAGACGGGCCTTCCGGTCGCCGATCCGATCCGGGACGGCACGGCCCGCATCGTCGACAAACTGCTTGAAGAATAGGACTTCCCCATGCGTTTGAGCGTGCATCGCACAAGCTGGCCCATGACGGCGCCTTTCGTCATCACAGGGCATGTCTTTGACAGTCTCGAGGCTGTGGTCGTGACCCTGGAGCGTGAGGGCGTCTGCGGATCGGGAGAGGGCGTGCCGGTCTACTATCTTCAGGAAAGCGCCGTCGAAATGCTGGACCAGATCGAGGCGGTGCGAGCCGAGATCGAGGCCGGGATCACCCGGGAAGGGCTGCTGGATCTGATGCCGGCCGGCGGGGCGCGCAACGCGGTTGATTGCGCCTTGTGGGACCTGGAGGCCAAGAGCACCGGTCAATCGGTCTGGGACATGGCGGACATCCGCCCTCAGCCGTGCCGGACGGCGTACACGCTGGGCATTCAGAAGCAGCCCGATCTCATGGCCGCACAGGCCACACGCGCTCGGGATTTCAAGCTCATCAAGATCAAGCTCGACGGCGTGGATCCGGTAGAGAGGGTCATGGCGGTGCGCAAGGCGCGCCCGGATGTCCAGATCATCATCGACGCCAATCAGGGCTTCACATTCGACATGCTGCAGTCCGTGCTCGAGCCCTTTGCGGCGCTGGGGGTGGCCATGGTGGAGCAGCCCTTGCCGCGCGGCGATGACGCGGCGCTGGAAGGGTTCAAGTCCCCGATCCCCCTGTGCGCGGATGAAAGCTGCCTGCATCGCGGCGAGCTGGCTCAGGCTCTGGGCCGCTATGACATGATCAATATCAAGCTCGACAAGACAGGCGGGCTGACGGAAGCGCTCCTGCTGGCGCGCGAGGCGCGGGCGGCGGGCAAGGGCCTGATGGTGGGCAATATGCTGGGCACATCCCTGTCCATGGCGCCAGCCTTTGTCATCGCCCAGCTTTGCGACTTCGTCGATCTGGACGGACCGCTCAATCTCAAATCCGATACTGCGCCGGCCATGCGCTATCATGAGGGGCTGGTCGAGGCGCCGACCCGGAATTTCTGGGGGTGTGCGTGACCCTGCCCCCCCCCTGCCTGTTCGCGCGTGAGCGTGGGAGTGCGGCCTCATGATCGGAGCGGAGAACATCTTCGGTCTCATGGCGGCGCTTCTGGGCATATGCGCATTGGCCGCGGGTCTGGAACGCACAGCCTGGGGACGTCGCATCTCCGGAGCGGGGATCATCCTGCTGACGGCGCTGCTCGCGGCGCAGTTCGGCGTCATTCCCAGAAGCGCGCCGCTCTATGGAACGATCTGGACCTATCTGGTGCCTCTGGCGATCGCGCTGTTTCTGCTCAAGGCGGACCTGATCAAGGTCTTCACCGAAGGCGGGCGCGTCCTGATCGCGTTCCTGGCCGGGATGGCGGGCACGATCGCCGGTGCGGCGCTCGCGGCGCTGATCGTTGATCTGGGCGTCAATGAAGCCCGGATCGCCGGCGTGTTCGCCGCCACCTATACCGGCGGCTCCCTCAATTTCGTCGCCGTGGCGGAGGCGGTGGGCCTGCAGGACAGCTCCCAGCTCTCGGCTGCGCTCGCCATCGACAATATCTTCGGCGTCGGCTTCATCCTCCTGCTCAATCTTGCCGCGGGCTGGAGCCTGTTCCAGCGCTGGTATGGCTGGCGGGCGGACCGGCTTGGCGAACGCCTCCTTCCCGTAGAGGACGCAGACGCTGGCGGCGCCAGCCTGTTCGGTCTTCTGTCCGCGCTTGCGGTTTCAGCGGCGGCTGTTGCGGTCAGCGGCGCCGTTTCAACCGCGCTGGGCATCGCCAATTACGAGATGCTGGTCCTGACGGTGATCGTGACCGTCCTTGCAACACTCGGTCGCTCAGTGCTCGCAGGACTGAAGGGCGAGGACGTGATCGCCATGATGTTCATGTATCTGTTCTTCGCCATCATCGGCGCCGGGGCGGATCTGGGCGAGATGCTGCAGGCCGCGCCGGGCATGTTCGTGATGGTGGGCTGCATCTTCGTGGTGCATGCCCTGGCCGTTCTGGCCGTCGGGCGGTTGTTGAAGTTGAACTATGCCGAGATGGTCACCGCCTCTCTGGCCTGTATCGCCGGCCCGCCCATCGCGGCGGCGATCGCAATTCTTTTCAAATGGCGAAACCTGGTCGCGCCCGGAATCCTCACGGGGATTCTTGGCTATGTGCTGGGCAATTTCGCCGGCGTGGGTCTGTTCACCCTGCTCCAGGGCGGCGCCCCATGAGCTTTCACCTGAAATGTCGGGAGGCGTTGATGTCTTTGAGAACGCAGATGAAATGGCTTGGAAGCTTGGTGCTGGCGCTCAGTTGCGCCACCGCGCTGGCGCAGGAGGGCGGGGCCGATCCGCAACCGCTCGACAGCCCGGTTCCGCGTGTTGAAACGCCAGAGCCTGTCTCGCAGGGGCCGGCCAGTCTGACCCGCACCGATGTGGACGCCTGGCTGGACGGCTTCATGCCCAATGCCATGAGCGTGGCCGATATTGTCGGCGCTCAGGTTGTGGTGGTGAAGGATGGCGAGATCCTGACGGCCCGGGGCTTCGGGTACTCCGACCTCGAGGCGCGCACGCCGGTGGACGGGTCTGGAGACATGTTCAGGCCGGGCTCTATCTCAAAGCTCTTTACCTGGATTGCGGTCATGCAGCAGGTGGAAGCGGGGCGGATCGATCTCGACGCGGATGTGAACACCTATCTCGATTTCGAGATTCCCGACGCATTCGACGCACCGATCACCATGCGGAACCTGATGACCCATACGGCCGGTTTCCAGGAACGGCTTTACAACCTGATCATCGGGGATCCTGCGCTCAACCTGTCGCTGGAGGAGTTTCTCAAACAGGCGCCGCCGCCCTCACGGATCTTCCCGCCGGGTGAAACGCCGGGCTATTCCAATTACGGCACGGCGCTCGCAGGCTATATCGTTCAACGCGTCACGGGGCAGGGCTTTGAGGACTATGTGGACGAGCATGTCTTCGCCCCCATGGGCATGGAGCGGGCGACCTTCCGCCAGCCTCTGCCGGCCGAGTTCGAGCCTTTCATGGTCAATGGGTATGCCAGCGCATCTGATGGCGTGGCCCAGTATTACGAGCTGGTGCCCATGTCGCCCGCCGGCTCGGTCGCCGCGAGCGGCGAGGCCATGGGCCGGTTCATGATTGCGCTGCTCGAGCGCAATCCCGAGGTCATGTCGGCGGAAACCTGGGAGCAGATGTATGAGACGCTCTACCCGCTGACGCCCCCCTTGAACGCGATGGCGCTGGGCTTCTGGCAGCTCGACAAGGGCGATTTGCGCATTCGCGGGCATGGCGGCGACACCAATTTCTTCCACTCCGACCTCAACGTCATGCTTGATGACGGCGTGGGCATCTATGTCACGGTGTACAGCACCGGGCCGGCCGGTGAAGCGGGGGCGCTGCGCTTCGCCGTGACCACGCGGTTCGAGGAACGCTATTTCCCCGAAGTCACCCAGCCGGTCGGGCCGCGCCTGGATACGGCGATGGAGCACGGCGCGCTGGTCGCCGGGACCTATGAGAGCTCGCGCACCATCGAGACCAATTTCGCCGCCATCCTGCGTTTCGCCGGGCAATCGACGATTACGCAGAATGAAGACGGGGATCTGGTCTTTCCGCTGTTCGGCCCACCCGTGGTCTGGCGAGAGGTCGAGCCGTTCGTCTGGCGACATGTGGGCGGGTATGAACGCATGGCCGCCGTTCTCGATGAGGACGGTCAGGTCGAATATGTGACCTTCGAGCCGGTCTCTCCGATCATGCATCTGATCCCTGCGCCCTGGTGGCGCACGGCTTCACTGGTGACCCCGGTCCTGATTCTGGCGATCCTGGCGCTTCTGGCGACATTGGCGCTCTGGCCGGTCCGCGCAATCGTGCGCTGGCGCTACAAGCGGGCCTTCCCGCTGACGGGGCGGGAGGCGCTGGCCTATCGCGCCGCTCGCGGCGGCATTGTGCTGGTCTTCGCCTTTCTGCTGATCTGGGGGCTGACCTTCCAGACCATGTTCGCGAACCTGACGGGCTTGGGTTCGGGCTTCATCAGCCAGCTCTACATCGCCATCGCCGCGCAGTTCCTGTTGTATCTTGCGCTGGCGGCGACGGTCTGGAACGCCTTCGTGGTCTGGACCAGCGCCCAGAGCTGGTTCGCCAAGCTGTGGAGTGTTGTGATCATCGCCTCGGTGGCGATGGTGCTCTTCTTCGCCGGCACGAACGGTCTGCTGAGCTGGGAGACCAGCTTCTAGCTCCACCCATCCTGAGCTGTCTGCGTTCCGCTGATCCCCCCGGCCTCCGCGCCGGGGGGATTATGCGTTCAGGCGGGCTTTGACCGGTGCAATCGCAAGGATTTTTCCGTGCTGGAGGCTAGACTGTCCCCCAGCATGGAAGGTCAGCACATGAAGCTTGGATACGGATTGTTGTCGGGCGTTGCGGCCCTGGCTCTGACAGGTTGTGACGCCGCCCCATCCACGCCGACGCTTGAAGGGGCGGGGCGGTCCCTGGAATTGTATCCCGACTTTGTAGCCCAGCACGCAGTTTCCGAGCATGACGTCGTGATCGTGCATCAGCTCAATCACAACCGACAGATCAATGATGCGCTGGTCATGGTGCGAGCGGCCGACTGGATCGCTCCCATGAGAAGGCCCGCCCGGATCGTGCGGGCGGGCCTGATTCTGCTGTTAGGCTCTGGGTCTAGTTCAGGACCGAGACGGCCTTGGCGTTGACGAACTCCTTCATGCCGAAGCCGCCATGCTCGCGGCCATAGCCGGAATTCTTGACCCCGCCGAAGGGCAGGTTGGGCGTGGCGATGTCATAGCCGTTGATCATCACCATGCCGGTGTCGAAATGGTCGCGCGCCAGCTTGAGCGCCTTGTCCTTGTCTTGCGAGAAGATGCCGCCGCCCAGACCGTAGCGGCTGTCATTGGCGATGCGCATGGCGTCTTCATCGTCCTTGGCGCGAATGACCGATGCGACCGGACCGAACAATTCGTCATCATAGGCGGGCTGACCCGGCTTGACGTCCACCAGCACGGTTGCGGGATAATAGGCGCCGTCCTTGTCCGGCACTTCACCGCCGCACAGAGCCCGGGCGCCGTTCTCGATGCTCTTGCGGACCTGGTCGTGAAGCTGGTCGCGCAGCTCAACACGGGACATGGGGCCGAGCTCGGTCTCCTCTTTCATGGGGTCGCCCATTTTGATTTCGGCCATGGCCGTGGCGTAACGGTCGACAAAGGCGTCATAGTGTTTGTCCGTGACGATGAAGCGCTTGCCGTTCACACAGGTCTGGCCGTTGTTGAACAGGCGCGCCTGAACACAGGTCTCAACCGCAAGATCAAGATCCGCGTCCTCCAGAACGACATAGGCGTCATTGGAGCCCAGTTCGAGCACGGTCTTTTTCAGGTGTTCCCCGGCCTTCCTGGCGACGGTCTTGCCGGCGCCCTCGCTGCCGGTCAGGGTCACGCCGCGCACCTTGTCATGGGCGATCACGTCATCGGACTGGTCATGGTCGATCAGCAGCACCGTGAACAGGCCTTTGGGCAAGCCGGCCTCCTCATAGATCTGCTTGAGCAACAGCCCGCTTCCGGTGCAGCTTTCCGCGTGCTTGAGCAGGACGCCATTGCCCGCCATGAGGTTGGCGATGGAATAGCGCACAGCCTGGTAGCAGGGGAAATTCCAGGGCTGGATGCCATAGATGACCCCGATGGGCGAATAGGTGACGAGCCCCTTGCCGTCCGGACGTTCACGCGTTTCATCGGCGAGTTCCGAGGGCCCTTCATCCGCCGTGTACTCGCAGATGCTGGCGCACAGTTCGATCTCGGCCTGTCCGTCCTGAAAACGCTTGCCGGTCTCCCGGGTCATCAGCTCGGCGTACTCGTTCTTGCGGGCGCGCAGGGCGTCCGCAATGGCGCGAATGACCGAGGCCCGCTTGGCCAGTGAGGTCAGCCGCCAGTCTTCATAGGCCGCATGGCAGAGTTCGATGGCCTGCTCGACGTCCTGATCCGACATCAGGTCATACTGCTTGAGCGTTTCGTTGGTGGCGGGGTTGATGGTGGTGAGTTGAGCCATGGGGAGGGTCCTCGTTTTGCGCATTCGCATTACGGGATCAACGAGACACCCTGACCGGTTGTTCCATCGTGCGTGACATAATCGCAGGAGCGGGAGGCTCTGACGGCGCGTCCAGTCAGCGTGCGAGGGCGAACAGGCGGTCCCGCTTGGCGAGGTGAATTTCGAGGGGCAGGCCGTCAATCGTCGGCGCGGATTCGGCTGTCACGCCATCCACCGCGCCTGCGCTGAGCGCTGCTGAGAGACGGTGGCATTCGCGGGCATCGCTGACAGCGTCGCGCCAGACCGCGGAATCGCCCGGCGCGACAGCGG
The DNA here is from genome assembly GCF_000152745.1 of Oceanicaulis sp. HTCC2633. GTDB lineage: Bacteria > Pseudomonadota > Alphaproteobacteria > Caulobacterales > Maricaulaceae > Oceanicaulis. The sequence goes on along the minus strand of NZ_CH672428.1, from coordinate 1,165,425 downwards.
CCATGGCGGCGGCGAGCGCGTAGCTGGTCCAGTGGCTGACGCCGGTCACGATCAAGGCGTCGGCGCCGGTGGCGCTCGCGATGGTCTGGCCATCGGCGATATGGCTGAAAAGCGCAGATTTCGGCAGGGCGCCCATGCCGATTTCATTGCCGCCATCCCCCGCCGCCAGACGCGTATAGCCAGACCGGGGACTGAAGACCGCGTCAAAGGCGAGCGTATGGGCTGTCAGGTCCTGAGCGCGCATGGAGTAACAGCGTCCGTCGATCGCGCGTCCGGGGCGCTCAATGGCGAACACGGTGTCGACCCCACGCGCCCTGAGTGCAGGGTCGAGCATGTCTGGCGTTTCGGGAACATACAGCACATCCGCCGGCAGGCCGGCTTCGGCCACCAGGCGATAGAGCACGGGCGCGCAGGGCGCATCGGTGATGATTACCGCCTCGCGTCCCAGGGCGAAGAGCGCTTCTGCGATCGCCATTACGGTCAGCGGCCCGTCGGTTTCCGCTGCGGGTTTTGCAGCGTGGGCGACGTAAAACCCTGTGAACAGGGCGAGCGGGCTGCGGGATTGAGCGAGATGTCTCGCCGCCCGTTCCAGCCCGCCAGCCGCATGTGGCGCAAGCTTGTCCGCGCCGCGGCTTGCGCCCTGCGCCAGTTCCGCCTCCAGCGCCGCAAACAGGCTGTGACTGTCCCGGGTCTGCGTGTCGGAGGCGGGGGCGGGGCTCATCAGTCAGGATTTCCTTTCAGGATGCGCAGGGCTTCACCGCCACGCAGGAGAACCAGCATCGCGCCTGCGACCCATGTGAGGCAAGCGGCGATGAAGAGGGCGGGGCTCCAATCGGTCGGTTGACCGTTGTCCCAGGCGGTCGGGGTCTCGATCCCAAGCGGCGTGAAGAGGTGAAACACGATCGCCCCGCTCATGACCGCGAGGGCCAGCAGACCGCCCAGGGTCTGACTCAGCGCGGCCTGGACCGGTTTTCGCGTGGTCAGCAGGATGATGAAGGGAACACCCAGCACCAGCAAGGAGGCGGTCAGCTCCGCCAGTCCGATGATCCAGGGACCCGCGGGATAGAAGAGCGCGATGCCCGACCAGTCGCGCAGGGTTTCGAAGATGTGTCGGGGCGTTTCGTGACCCGTGAACTTGAAGCGCAGGGAATCCAGGAAGATCGCGGAGATCCAGACGCCCAGAACGTAAGCGGGGATTTTGCGCAGGAGTGAGCCGGCCATATCCGTTCCCTACTCGTCCACAAGGCCGGGATAGTTCGCATTCGCCCGCTCGATATGGCCGGGAATGTCGGTACTCCAGCGGTCCTGGATCTGGGCGTTGTAGTTCAGGTAGAGAACGCCATCGACGATGTTCCAGACATTGGGATCGCCCTTGGCTGTATAGCCTTCCGAGACCGCCCAGGCGCAATACCCGCCATAGGCCGGGGCATAGGCCTCGGGGTCGGACAGGAACAGGTCGAGATTGGCCTGGCTGGCGAAGCGGAACTCGGCGCCGCGCCATTCTGTTGAGAATTCACGCTCGCCGCGGATCGCCTGGCCTTCGGTATGGTAGGCGACGGCGTCGTAACCGCCGACGGCGGTATTGCTGAATCGGCCGGTATAGATCGGGTCTTCCGCCCAGGCGGCGTCCGCAGGAAGGACGGCGCCGGCAGCCGCCAGAGCGGCGGCGAGGAACAAGGCTTTACGCATGATCAACTCCCATCTCATCGGCACAATCGCCGGTCAGGGCAGGCATACGCGATGTATCCGTTTACCGCTTTACACAGCTTTGCACGAGCGCGTGAGAAAGACGTGATCACACTTCTTTACAGACGGGTGCTGGCGTCAGGACGATCCTGCGCCTAGATGTGCGCGCAATAATGACGTCACAGCATGCAGGAACCTGTTATGGCCGAAGAAATGAGCACCGCGGTCGAGGGTGAAACCAAGGCCGAAGCCTATGTCCGGATCGGCAAGGAGATCGCCGCGATCGTCGCCGGTGAGACCAGCCGGACCGCGCGATACGCCACGGCGGCCTGTCTGCTGGCGCACAATTTCGGCCCGCGCTTTTTCTGGACCGGCTTCTACGTGGTGGATCCGCAGAAACCTCAGGAGCTTGTGGTGGGCCCGTATCAGGGGACGCTGGGCTGTCTGCGGATCCCGTTCGGTCGCGGCGTGTGCGGCGCGGCTGCGCAGAGCGGCGAGACCCAGCTGGTGCGGGACGTCGAAGCGTTTCCGGGCCACATCGCCTGCGACAGCCGGTCTCGATCGGAAATCGTCGTGCCGGTCCTTGACGCCGATGGAGCGCTCGCTGCCGTTCTGGACGTGGACTCAGCCGAACTCGACGCGTTTGACGCCGAGGATCAGGCGGGTCTTGAAGCGATCTGCAAGATCCTGCTGACGGCCTAGAACAGCCAGAAGAAGCGGCGGCGACGCGGCTCTCGGGGCTCGGCGCTGCGGGACTCCCTGGCATTGTCGGCGACGGAGGGTTGTGCGACCGCGGGCGCCCGCTCGACCTCTCCCATCAGCGCGGCGCGCGAGGCGTCAGTCATGGCAGGCGGAGCCGGAGCGCAGACATCAGCGTCGCAGAGCGCTGCGTCCATGCCCGACAGTCCCGAGGTGAAGCTGGCCGCGCCGCCTGTATAGGCGGACAGGCCCATGCGCGAGCGCACCGTGTCGCGAAAGGCGTCCGCCCGGGCGCTGAGATTTTCAGCCCGCGCCTGGGTTTCCTCAAGCCGGGACAGGTCCGCCGGGCGCGGGGCGCGCACCGCCATGGCGACATCATCAAGGCGGGCGCGGGCCAGAGCTTCGCGGGCCCGTTCGATGTTCAGGCGTGTGGGGTCTTCGCTCATCATCACCTCCTCAAGGACGTGTGAGGGTGGAGGGGCAGTTTACGATTTTTTAGCATACCACTCAAATCCGCCGGTGCGCGAGATCATTGCGACATCGACTTCGCCGCCCACGCCGGTCTGGGTCTGGTGCAGGTCGCTTTTGAGAATGTTGAGCTCCACCAGAGCCTTGGCGGTTTCGCCCATTTGCTTTTTGCCCGAAGCGGCGACCACGGCGATGAACGGGTCGATGAATTCTTCCTGTGAAATCGTGCGCGCGGTGTGGATGAATTCGGCGGACAGGGACAGCAGTTCTGAGTCGCGCATTTCCCCCATGACCCGACTGATCTCGGCCTCGTCGAGGCCGGCCTTGCGCAGGGCGATCTCGCTGGCGGCCTCATTGGTCACCATGTTCATCGAGGCCATCACATCGAACATGTACGGATGGACCCCGCGCAGGAAGGCATGGGTCATCTCCGCCTGCGCAAACGTGCGCAGATACGCGTTCGGCCCGTTCTCCACGCCGACCTGGGTCGTCTCGTCATGAGCGCGCTTGATGACGCCATCGACCATGATCGACGCATAATAGTGGCAATAGACGGGGAAGACGTCGCCCTCGCCGAATCCGGCGAACACAAGCCCGGCATAGGGCTCGAGGAAGGCGGGGCGCGTGATGATCAGATAGGCGAAGTCATAGAGCTTGTTGCGGATGCTCTCCTGCATGCCGAATTCGCCGAGGGCCTCGCCGATCAGGCTGTCGAGCATGCTGGCGTATTGCTGGTAGAAGCGGTCGCGATCCAGAGCCGCAAAGACTTCAAGGCTTGGTCGCTCCGCCCCGCCCTCATCCTGCAGCAGGTGCGCGCGATACAGATCCAGCGCGCCCTCGAAGGCTGCGGCGTCGGTCTCGTACTGGCCCGGCGCATGGGTGCGAAGATTGCGGGCGTGATTGAGCACGGTCAGCATGGCCGCGCGCATCAGGTCCTCGAGCTCCTCGCGCTCCTCCTTCTCGGGGAAGAGCTGGCGGTTATTGTCGATGAAGGCGAAGAAGGCGTCCGCACAGGCCTGCACGCTGTCAAAGTCGAGCTCGCCCTGGGCGCGCTTGAAGGCGTGGGCGATATGCGACCAGGACCGGCCCAGCACGTCGCCGCGCGAATACACCATCAGCGCCATGTTCGGGCCGAGCTGGAGGATCTTCTCCGCTTCCAGCGTGACGACCGAGCCTGGCCCGCCGCCATAGGTGACGGCGCTGTCCGCGGCCAGCACCACGGCCTGCCGGTTCATGATCATGACTTCCGATGTCATCGCCGCTCATCCCCCTCGGTTCTGACGCCCATGGCAGAGGCCCCCTCGACCTGCATCGCGGCTCATTCAAATGTGACTGGCCGCCATACGCGATGCTGTTAACAGAACGTTAGCGCCCTGCGGCGTGGCTGTTAAGCTGCAGATGATCAATTTCTCCTCGCGCCCGGGAATTTGCGACATGAACGACACGACCGCCTCAGGCCTGCGATGCTATTTCGGTTTCCGCAGCCCCTATTCACGCCTGGGCCTGCACAAGCTGGCGCGGGCCGGGTTCACGGGTGACCTGATCCCCTTCATCCTCAGCCCGGAGAGCGGTTTCGTCGATCCGCTGTCCAATCCGAAAAAGCGCGATTACCTGGTGCAGGACGTCTACCGCATGACGGTGCGTCAGGGCTTGCCGCTGGCGCTGCCCGACCCTTTTGATCCTGACTACGCGCCTTCAAACGCTGCCTTTCACGCTGCAAGCGCCGCTGGGCAGGGCATGGCGTTCGCGCTGGCGGTCTCCGACCTGCGCTGGGGGCAGGGGCTCGATATCTCCAAGCCGGACGTGCTCGGCAAAGCGGCGATGATGGCGGAATGGGAGGGATTTGATCCCGATGCCCTGCCGACCGGCGAGGCGCTCAACGCGATCCTGGACGGCTATAGCGAGCAAGCCGACGCAGACGGCGTCTTCGGCGTGCCCTTCCTGATTGATGGCGCGGACAAGTATTGGGGCCATGACCGCTTCGATCTATGGCTCGAAGCGCAGGCGGGGTAGGGGCTCATGGGTCCCCGGGTCAAGCCCGAGGACCGAGAGTAGAGCCTGAACCACTCGGCCTTCGGACTTGATCCGGAGGCCCATGCGACGCTGCTTTCATCCGCACTCTTCGAGGACAACCCTCAACTTATCCTCCCCCTCCCGCTCTTCCCCCATACTGCCCCCACTCCTTCAGAGCGGGCGGCCGGCGCGTTGGGTTCGGGAGGGGTGGTGGTGTCCCGAGCGGGCGCGGTTTAACGCACCGCGCTGCAGCGAAAAGGCGGGACTTCGTACATTCCGGCGATCCTGTTGGAGCCGCGCCCCTGGGGCAGGAATCCCTTGGGCGGACGTCTGACAAACGTCCAGCTTGGACAGGCTGCGTAGAAATGGCGTCAGCAAGCCGGTCGAGGCCGTAGAAAACACCACCGCGCGCGGGAGCCTTATCGGGCTCCATAACAAAACCAACAGACCCATAATCGCCCGGACTGCTCCCGCGCGCCCTGCTCATGCCCTCGCCGTCTTGCGGCGGGGATGGGGGTGCTTCTTCTATTCCCTCTGAGTGTCATCCCGGCCCTGAGCCGGGATCTACCGGTTTCATTGCTGTGATCAAAACAGAGCGGTTTCGGTAGATCCCGGATCGCTTCGCGTCCGGGATGACAGAATGCAGAAGTGAGGGAAGGCTGTAATGGGGTTTATTTGTTTATGGGCACTGGGCCAAGAATGACGCTGAAATATGAGCTTCAAAAAAAGCGAGTGGTTGTGTGGCCGTGACGTGCGTTGAATGCTCAGACGATTCACTCAAGCTGCTAGGGCTGATGAGCGCGTCATCATTGTTTTCACTGTTTTCACTTGGTTCTATTCTGATGAGTTCTATCGAGCTGAGGCGGACCAAGTTGCATCCAGCAGACGAAGCTACGATGACGGCTCTGTTGCGGGCATCAGCTGTCGCTCGTTCAACAGCTCGGCTTTCAGTCTCTGGTGTTGGGTTTGTGATCCATTGAATGGATGTGGAAACATCCAGGTCAGCATCGGAGATGTAACTCAGAGCTGCTGAAATTTCATCAGCGGAGCCTTCAAAGTAACTGAAAACAGGAGTTTGCTCTGAAGCTTCATCTGCCGAGCTCAGTGGTGGGTACAAAACCCATCCATTGCTTCGTTCTAACGCCGTGACATTTGTTTGCTCTATCAGGCCAGATCGAAACGCGCCCCAATCAAAATCTGTACTAACGTTACCACTAATAAGAAGAACCCCTTCTTGCGCCTCTTGAGAAACTGAGCCCTTGCCTCTGACCATAATGTCCAAGGTTGGCGCTGAACTGGCCGATTGAGCGAGTGCGGGTGCAGGTGCAGCCCAGAGCAGGCAGCTTGCCAGAACCGTTACACCCATCGTCTTCATCATGTTTCGCATCCCCTATTGCGTGTGCTTGCACACTCTAGAGGCGGCTTGCGCCTGCGCAAACAAAAACCCCGGAGCTTGGCTCCGGGGTTTTCGCGTCTGGTCCGCCGATAGACTTACTCCTGGTCCTCCTCGGCCAGTTCGCGGCCGAAGAAGTCGTAGATCGTGGTCCACAGATGGCGTTGCAGGGCGGGCGGGCGCACACCGTGACGCTGACCGGGATAGGTCATCATCTCGAAGAGCTCGCCGCGTTCCTGCAGCTCGGCATAGAGCCGGGTGGCATGGTCGAAGGTGACGTTGTCATCCGCCATGCCATGGATCAGCAGGGTCGGGGTTTCATACCCGTCGAGATGGGCGAAGGCGGAGCCTTCATAATAGCCGCTCTCATTGTTCTGCGGGGTGTCCATGTAGCGCTCGGTGTAATGGGTGTCATAGAGCGACCAGTCGGTCACCGGCGCGCCCGAAACCGCGGCGTCGAACCGGCCCGGCGCCTGCAGCGTGGTCATCAGCGTCATGTAGCCGCCATAGGACCAGCCCCACAGACCGATGCGGTCATTGTCCACGAAATCCAGGCTTTCAAGGTAATCGAGCCCCGTCAGCTGGTCGCGCACCTCGACCGTGCCCATACGGTCATGGAGCTCCGCTTCAAAAGCGAGGCCGCGATTCCAGCTGCCGCGATTGTCGAGCTTGAAGAGGATATAGCCCTCGTCCGCGAACAGCTGATCACGCGCGCCGACCCAGCCCCCGGACACGGTCTGGACGTGCGGTCCGCCATAGACCTGCACGATGGCCGGGCAGGGATTGGCCGCCGAGCAATGGTCCGGCTTGAGCATGGACCAGTAGAGCTCGGTCTCCCCGTCATCGGCGAGGACCGTGCCGAATTCGGGAACCAGATGGCTCGCGAGGAACGGCGCATAGGGGTGGTCTTCATTGATGGTGTTTTCCTCGATCCAGGCCACGCGCTCGCCGGAAATGTCGTAGAGCGCCGTCTGGGGCGGGGTGTCGGGATCGGAATAGCTGCCGATAAAGCCCGTGCCGCCCTGACCGAGGCTCACGCTCCAGCGGCCTTCGCCTTCGGTGATCTGGACCGGCTCGCCGCCCTCAAAGGGCACGGCGTACAGATGACGCTCGAGCGGGCTCGTCACCCAGCCTTCGAAATAGACCGTCGCGCCGTCTTCAGACAGGCCCGCGATATCATCGACCACCCACTCGCCCGAGGTCAGGGGGCGCACCGCGCCGTCCGCGCTCACATGATAGATGTGCCGGAAGCCCGTGCGTTCGGAGGTCCACAGGAAGCCGCCATCCTCGAGCGCGCGGAAATCATTGGTGAGGTTGATCCAGGCGTCGTTCTGCTCGGTGAGGACGGTCTCGGTCGCGCCGGTCTCCGGGTTCGCGGCCAGAATGTCGAGCACGGTCTGGGCGCGGTTCTGGCGCTGGGCGTACAGCGTGCCGCTGTCCTGGCTCCAGTTCACCCGGGCGAGATAGATGTCGGTCTCTTCCCCGAGATCGACCTGCGTCCGTTCGCCGGTGGCCACATCGATGACATGCAGCTCGATCAGCACGTTCGGCGTGCCCGCGCGCGGATAGCGCTGGTCGGTGACGGTGACGCCCTCGGCGTTGATGCCGAAGCGGGGCACGATCTCGACCGGGGTCTCGTCAATGCGCGCCGCGGCGATATAGCGGCCATCCGGGCTCCACCAATAGCCGGTGTAACGGCTCATCTCTTCCTGGGCGACGAATTCGGCGACGCCCCAGCTGATCGCATCGCCGCCCTCGGTGGTCAGGGCGCGCTCCTCGCCGGTTTCAAGATCGTGCACCCAGAGGTTCTGGTCGCGGATGAAGCTCACATAGGACCCGTCCGGGCTGACGCGGGCGTCGGTCTCGAACGCCTCGGTCTGCATCAGGCGCTCGGCCTCGCCGGTGTTCACATCGACGTAGAAGACATCACCATCGAGCGGCACCAGAATGGCTTCGCCCGTCTCGTCCCAGTCATAGCTGACGACGCCGGAGGTGGAGATGCGGGCGCGCTCGCGATACTGGATCTCGGCCTCGGACAGCTCCCGCTCATCGGGCGCCAGCACGGCGGAATCAACCAGCATGTAGGTCCGGCCATCGCTGAGATCCATCGCCCAGAGATCGGTCACCGTGCGGTCGTCATCCTTGGGGCGCAGGAAGGTCACGCGCTCGCCATCAGGTGAAAAGCGCAGGCCGCGCGGCGTGGCGCCGGCGAGGTTCGCGCTGCCGAACACATCATCAATGCTCAGGGCCGCCGGGTCTGCGGGCTCGGAGGCCTGGATGTCTGTGGATGGCGCGCAGGCGATCAAGGCCAGCAGGCACACGCAGGTGGACAGGGCGTGGCGCATGAGAACTCCCCTTCTCTTGTTCTGTCGGGCGCGAAGCTACAGGCAGGGCGCGCGGGGGACAATGTCGGGGCGGCCTCGTAACTGATCTTAAGCATTCTTCGGCGAGACTGAGAATGTCCGGAAGCGTTCAATTTCTGGGAGGCGTCCATGCCTGTACTCGTCACTCTCGCCCTCTCCGCCAGCCTCGCCGTCAGTGCGCAGGCCCAGCGTTTCCCCGTGATCGACGTGCCGAATGATCCGGCGGCGCGCTATGACGTGCTGATGCTGGTGCCGATCCGCGGCGGCAATCTGGAGATCGTCACCCGCCGCGTGGGCCGTCGCGGGGAGACCTTCGTGCAGCGCGAGATCAACTGCCGCGAGGGCCTCGTGCGTTATCTGGGGCAGGGCCATACGGTGGACGAGATGAACGCGGACCACCGCAATTACCATTTCGAGCCCATCGACCCGAACGCCATCTCCGGCCATATCGCCGAATACGCCTGCGCGAATGTGGAGCGGCCGGAGTAGGGGTTAGTCGTTAGAGGCTGGGACCGGATCGGCGAGTTCGAAGACGACGGTGATTTCTGAACCTGCCCGGATATCCGAGGGCGAGATATCCAATTCTTGAACGGGCGCGCGCATCTGCGCGGTTACGGTGATTGTTTCCTCATCAACACGCCTGCGATTCACATCTACGCGCCCGTATGCGGGTTGAATGGAGATGATGTCCCCAAGCTCGAGACCGGAGGCCTCAGCCAAGGCATTGGCGCTGTGCTGGGCGTTCGCCAAGGCATCCTGCAACGCTCTTCTGTCAACGCTCTCCGCATCTCCAGCGAGAAAGTCGTAAATGCTGGCATCGGCTGCGCCCAGCTCGTTGGCAAGGCTCGCCATGTTTCCAGCTAGAGCTGCCGGCGAAATTGTAATTGTGATGCGTTGAGTCACCACATATCCCTCCGCCTCGCATGGTGTCCCCCTGTAGATATTGCGGTTCTGGCCCCTTGGGCAGTCTTGCTGAATATCAAGTTCTTGAGTGCTCAGGGCGAAGCTCTCCATGCCTTCTAATCGGGGCAATTGACTGTTTAACGTCGTGAAAAGGGCTTGCGCTTGTTCTAAAGCCTCAGCCTGAGTCTCCGCGCGTGCGCCGAGGTGAACTTCGACCACAGCATAGTGCGCGGGTTCCACTGCCCACCCTTCGGCGGTCACTGTCACCGTGCGCGGCGTTTCAGGCTCGCAGGCGGCAAGGAGCGGGCTGGCCAGAAGCAGGGCTGGAAGAATGAGCCGTTTCATGTGATTTCCCCCTATTGGAGAAACCATACGCCATTTTCGGCTCTTGAGAATGCCCTGAGTGGCTCGCGACTATTTCCCCACAATCCCTGCCGCACACGCCTCAAGCGCTTCAGAAGCCGGCTTGATCCGCAGATGGGCGTGGGCGTCGGCTTCCAGGCACTCCGGCAGGGTCAGCGTGCGCAGATCGATCAGCCCGCCCTCGACAATGTAGTGCTGGTAATCCGCGTCGAACTGCTGGCCGAGCGCGTCGCGCAGGGCGGCGTGCAGCGCGGCGTCTGAGAGGGTGCGCGCGTGTCCGTCCCCTTCCAGCGCGTCGGCGCGGTCAATGAGAGTGGCGAGCACGCGGGTCAGGCCTTCATCGCCCTCCGCTTTCAGGATCGTATCCCAATGCAGGGCCAGCAAGGCGCCGCGCTGATAGGGCAGGCGCTCGGTCTGTTCGCTCTCAAACAGGCGCTCATTGAGCGCCTCGGCGGGCAGTGTGTTCACGTCCGATGTCCTGTAGGCCGTCCAAAGCGCGTCCATGTTGGCCGCGAACTCATCAAGCGTGATGCGGCCGGTCTGAAGGAGCAGGCGCTGGGTGAAATACTCGGTGAAGCCTTCGGTGAACCAGGCGCGGGCAGGATCGGTCGCCTCATCGGTCTGACCGGCCCGGCGCGGAATCCATTCGTGCAGGACTTCATGGGTGATCGTGTGGATGAGGTTTTCAGGATCGGCATTGGGCGTGGCGAGCAGGAAGAAGGCCTCATCAAAGCCCGATCCGATCACCGCCGAGCCCTGAGGCAGCTCCGGCAGCGGCGTCACCATGACGAAGTATTGCGCAAACGCCGGGTCCTCGAACAGGCTCGCCGCCTGGCCCAGCGTGTCCGCTGTCACGGCATGCAAGGTCGTGTCATCGAGCGCCCAGTCGCCCCGGATCGCCGAGCGCAAAGCGAGGCCGTCCCCATCGGTTGTCTCCATCCGGAACGCCCCAAAAGCGAACAGGCCGTTGGTCAGCGCGGCGTAAGAGACAGGCGCGCTTTCGCCTGCCTCATCAACGGGGCGGTTGATCCTGCCGCCGTCTGGCAGGATGACGCGGACGTCATCTGTCGCCTCGTCAAAAGACGGCAGCACCGCGCCGCCCGCAAAGAAGGCGTAGTCCGGCTGCAGGACGGGCCGCATGCCGGGCAGGCGCTGTGCGCCCCATTGCGGTTCACCCTCATAATCCTGCGCTATGTCATAGCGGACCTCGATCGGGCCAGCGGGCAGGGCGGTTACAGACAGGGACGCGCCAGCCCGCTCGAACGCCAGAGGCCCATCCGGGCCGCTGACGGCCACATCGCTGACAAGCTGCGTCAGGTTTTCCGCGGGTCCCCATTGCTCGGGGAAGCGCAAGGCGAGGCTGTCGCCCGCCTCCGCGTCAAAGCCCAGCGTGAGGGTGACCGTGCTCCAGTCCTCCCCGGTCCGGCTGACCGAAACCGAGTTCGGCAGGGCGGTCTGCTGCGCGGCGGCCAGCGCCAGCGCGATCAAGGCGTTCATGAGCATCTCCCCCGTTTGGGGAAAGCCTGACACGTCGCTCGCGCGGTTTCACGTTACACTCTGGAAAGCGTTGCGCGGTCTGGCCTACAGCCCCGATTGCATCCGCCCCCCTATCTCCGGTATAGCGGGCGCAAAGTTTCAGCCCCTCATCAATGGAGCGCTGCGCCTATGGCCGCGTATCAATACGTCTATCACATGGACAATCTGGCGAAGACCTATCCCGGCGGGAAACAGGTCTTCTCCGGCATCTCGCTGCACTTCCTGCCGGACGCCAAGATCGGCGTCGTGGGCGTCAACGGCGCGGGTAAATCCTCGCTGCTGCGCATCATGGCCGGTCAGGACAATGACTTCACCGGCGAGGCCTGGGCGGAAAAGGGCGTGCGCGTGGGCTATCTGCCGCAGGAGCCCAAGCTCAACCCCGACAAGACCGTGTGGGAGAACGTCATTGAGGGGTCTGAGGACAAGCAGATCTATGACGCCTACAACGCCATCGCCATGCAGCTTGCTGAGGATTACTCCGACGAGCTGATGGAGAAGATGACCGAGCTGCAGGAGCAGGTCGACGCGCGCGATGCGTGGGACATCGATTCCAAGATCGAGATGGCCATGGACGCCCTGCGCTGCCCGGCGCCGGATGCGGATGTGACGAACCTCTCGGGCGGTGAGCGCCGCCGCGTGGCGATCTGCCAGCTTCTTCTGTCCAAGCCGCACATGCTGCTGCTCGACGAACCGACCAACCACCTCGATGCCGAAAGCGTCGCCTGGCTCCAGAATCACCTGGAGAACTATCCCGGCGCCGTTCTGATCGTCACCCACGACCGTTACTTCCTGGACGCCATCACCACCTGGACTCTCGAACTCGATCGCGGTCAGGGCGTGCCTTACAAGGGCGGCTATTCGGACTGGCTGGAGCAGAAGGCCAAGCGCCTCGAGCAGGAATCCCGCGAAGAGGGCGCCAAGCAGCGCGCTCTGGCTCGCGAACTGGAATGGATCCGCGCCGCGCCGAAAGCGCGTCAGGCCAAGTCCAAGGCGCGTATCAAGTCCTATGAGGAAAAGCGGGACGCGGCGGAGAAGGAAAAGATCTCGACCGCCGTCATCCGCATTCCCCCGGGCCCGCGCCTCGGGGGCAATGTGGTCGAGTTCGACCATGTGTCGAAAGGCTTTGATGACCGCTTGCTGATCAACGATCTCGACTTCAAACTGCCGCCGGGCGGCGTTGTGGGGGTGATCGGTCCGAACGGCGCGGGTAAGACCACCCTGTTCAAGATGATCGTCGGCGAGGAACAGCCCGATAGCGGGTCTGTCACCCTCGGCGAGACCGTGAAACTGGGTTATGTGAACCAGTCGCGTGACGCGCTCGACCCCAACAAGACGGTCTGGGAAGAGATTTCCGACGGCAATGACATGATCATGCTGGGCGAGCAGGAAGTGCCGAGCCGGGCCTATGTGGGCGCGTTCAATTTCAAGGGCGGCGACCAGCAGAAGAAGGTCGGCATCCTGTCCGGCGGTGAGCGCAACCGCGTGCACCTCGCCAAGATGCTCAAGGAGGGCGGCAATCTGCTCCTCCTCGACGAACCGACCAACGATCTCGACGTTGAAACCCTGTCGGCCCTGGAAGCCGCGCTCGAGGACTTCCCCGGCTGCGCCGTGGTGATCTCGCACGATCGCTTCTTCCTCGACCGGATCGCCACCCACATCCTCGCCTTTGAAGGCGACAGCCATGTGGAATGGTTCGAAGGCTCGTTCACCGACTATCTGGCCGACAAGAAGCGCCGCCTGGGCGATGACGCGCTGGTGCCCAAGCGCGTGAAGTTCCAGAAGTTCGAACGCTAGGACTTCGACGATGACGTCCGCTGAACGCCGCCGCCTGACCGCATTTATGGCGGGACGGCGGTGGGCGTCTCTGGCGGTGATCTGCGCGGCGCTCACGGGCGCCGCGCTCATCGTTTTCATGATTGCGCGGCCCGAATGGGTGTTCCGCTCCCCTGTTCTGGTGCTCCTGCTGCCCGTGCTGATCGTCGTGGCGCGGTGCTGGCGTGCGCCCCTTCAATGGCGCGGCGCACTGGATGATCTCAAAGGCGATGCGGTCGAAATGGACAGCGGCGTCGCCCATGTTTACTGGCGAAGACGTCCCGGCCTGTTCTCAGGCCTGAGTGCGACGCTGGAGCTTGAAGGGCGGCGGTTCACGCTTGAGGACGATATGGCGGGCGCGGTGACGCCGGGCGTCTGGCTGACCGCGCGTTACGCCCCGGCTTCTGGCGCTCTGTTGTCCATCGAGCGAGCCTCCCGACAAGAGGCGGGGCTGGACCCGGTCATCGCGGATCAGCTGACAGAGCGTGAGCGCGCCCTGCTGGCGCTTCTGGCGGAAGGGTTGAGCGACAAGGCGATTGCGCGGCGGCTCAATCTCTCTCCGACGACCGTGCGCACCTATAACAGCACCCTCTACGCCAAGCTGGGCGTTCAAGGGCGCGGCGAGGCGGTGAAACTCGCCCGCGGCGCCGCGCTGACATCTGCAGACTGACAGATCACTGACATCCGTCGATAGGTGCAAAACCCTCCGCGCGACAGCCTCCTCCCATGCAAGGGAGGACATCATGCATCAAGATGTGACACAGCCGCTGTGGCGGTTTCGGGACGGGATCGTTGTGCTCGCCACAGCCATGGCCGCCTACACGGCGCTAAGCTGGGCGCATATGGCGCTCGTCAGCGAGACGGTCGGCATGGAGGCCTATGTTGGCTCCGGCGACAGACTGCCGCTCAAAATCCTCGTCATCAGTCAGCTCAGCAAGGCGGTCGCGCTTCTGGGCGTGCTCTGGGGGCTGGGACTTTTGCTCAAGGGGCTCGACTGGCGTGCGGTGGGATTAAGGCCCGTCGGGACGGGCTGGCTTCTGACCGGCGCGGCGGCGGGCCTGGGCTTCACGGTGACGGGGCTGATGCTGGTGAAGGCGTTGACCGGGCTGATCCCGTCCTGGGCGATGATGACCCGGGCGCCGTTTGATTTCGGACCGTCCGCCTCGCCGGGCATGATCGCGGCCTTTGTGGGGATGACGCTTGTGGTCACGCCGTTCGCCGAGGAAGTCTTCTTTCGCGGCTTTGTCTATAAATGGATGAAAGGGCATCGTCCGGTCTGGCTGGCGGCGCTTGTCTCCTCGATCATCTTCGGGGCGTCCCATATCGTCCCGCATCAGGCGATCAATGCGGCGGTGATGGGGCTCGTCCTGATCTGGCTCTATGAGCAATCAGGCTCGATCTGGCCCGCCATACTCGCTCATGCGGTCAACAATGCGCTGGGGGTCGGGCTGGGCGCGCTGGCCGCACAAGGGCTGTTGCCGGCTTTCCTGACCGCGCCGGGCTAGGCGTGAAGTTTTCCTGACAGGGCAGGTTTGGCGTTGCGCGTGCGGGGGCGCCTCGATAATCCTGAGGTGCTGGCCTGGAGGATGGTATGACCAGCACGCTTCCCGAACATCATCAGCGGTTTCTGGACCGCGCCCTCGCTGTCTTCGCTCAGGAACCGGGACTGGCCGCGGTCCTGGGCGGCGGCTCTCTGGTCCATGGCGGGTTTGACGCCTGGTCCGATCTTGATCTGGTGCTCGTTTACGACGCTCCGCCTGTCACATTGAATGACAAGCGCGCGCTGGCGATGCGGCTGGGGGATCTCGTTTCGTCCTTCACCGGAGAGCATGTGGGCGAGCCGCGGCTGCTGATCACGCTTTACGGGCCCGAGCTTCTGCACGTGGATCTGAAGTTCGCAGACGCGACCGACCTTGATCACCGGGTGGAGCGTCCGGCGATTTTATGGGCGCGGGACCGGGCGGCGCTGGAGGCGCGACTGGATCAGGCGCAGATCGCCTGGCCGCAAGCGGATGCGCAATGGCTCGAGGACCGGGCCTGGATTTGGCTGCACTACGGGGCGGCCAAGCTGGGCCGGGGCGAAGTGTTTGAGGCCATCGGCATGCTGGGCTTTTTCCGCGAGCAGGTGCTGGGGCCGATGCTGGCGCGGCGTCTGGGCTGGCCCGAACGCGGCGTGCGCAAGCTCGATGACGCGCCGGGGGCGGAAGCGCTCAAGGCGACGTTGGCGGAGGCTGACCCCGATGCTGTTCGGAACGCACTGAAGGCGGCTGTGACGGCTTATCTCGATCTGAGATCCGATGCGCCGCCCGCCCATCCTGCGCCGGGCATGCCCGATGCCCTGCTGGGATTTCTGGACAGGACCTAGCCCTTCACGAAGCGCTCAAGCCTTGAGCTCACCGCCTCGAACCAATCCGCCACATGCGCGCCGTCCACAAGTCCGTGATGGACCTGGACTGACAGCGGCAGGGTGAGGCGACCCCAGGCTTCCATGCGCCATTGGCCGGCTGCGATATTGGGCGTCGCCGCAAAGGCGCCGCCGCCGCTTCTGGGATGCTCGATCGAGCTGAAGCGCAGGAAGGGCAGGCCGGTGCAATAGAGCTGGCCGCATTCCGGCCCGGTCTCGACATTGGTGCGCATCTCGGTCGCGCTCTCCGCTTCGGGCTTGTCGGCGTGATAGGCGGTGATGAAGGCGTCGAGATCTTCAGTGAACGGGACGTAGGAAAAATTCACATGCCCCTGGGCGTTCCGGACCGTGTAGCTGGGCAACAGCGCATTGATGCGAAAGGGCTGACCGTCCGATGTCAGGCGCCAGCGGAAGGCGTCCACATCCAGACTGGCTCCGCAAATCGCGTGAAACAGCACGGCGAAGGGGGGCAGGACCCCGGACTTGGCCTTGGTGACAAAATCCGGCGCTTCCAGCTCGGCGCTGAGGTTCAGCCGCGGATCGTCCATGCCGTCAAACCAGCTCAGCTGGGCGGTGCGCTCAAACGGCGTGCTCTGCGCAGGGAGGATTTCTGGGGCGGGAAAGGCGGTCATGGCGCGGGTCCGGTCTGACAGAGGCGGATCATGCGACGCGAAGGCCGGATACGAAACCGCCGGAGCGCGCTCGTTAGCGCGCCCCGGCGGGCCATTCAACTGAGGTCGCCCAGGCGCGACGCCATGTCGTGGGTCTAGCTGTCCTGACCCGGCTCGCGATTACGCAGCATCTCGGTCGCCGCGCTCACATCGCCGCCATTGTCGCCGATCACCGACAGGATCTGTTCGCGCTGGGTCTGGGCGAGCCACACGCCCAGCACTTCCACGTCCACGGCCTTGAGGTCGCCATCGGTTTCCAGAATGCGCCAGTTCACTTCGTACTCTTCGTTCTGGGGGCCGCCGAAGACACGCGAACGGACAATGTAGTCACCCGGATTGCGGGTCACCGAACCGGTCACGTCCAGCTGTTGACCGGCATAGGCGCTCAGCTCGCTTTCATAGACGCCGATCGCGTAGTTGCGGAATGCGGTGCGAAACGCGTTCAGATCGGCCTCGGAGGCGGTGCGGCGATAGCGGCCCAGCACGAAGTTGGAGATGCGCTCCACATCGGCGAGCTCGTCGATGCGATCACGGAAGTCCTGGCGAACGGCCTCCAGATCGGTCTGGCCTGATTGCAGTTCGGACAGGGTTTCGATGACCTGGTTGGCCTGGGTCTGGACAAAGGCTTCGGCGTCTTCAGCCGTTGTGGACTGGGCGAGAGCTGCAGGCGCAGCCAGCGCCAGCGCAAACGCCGAAATCAGCAGTTTCATCATCGGGGAGTGCTCCTTGCCGCCGTTTCGGCGTGCTTATTCGAACTCAGGCAGGTCCTGGTAATCCTCGTCCGTCTCACCCTGGCTTTGGATGAAGGCGCGGCGGGACTGACGCCAGGCTGAACGCGCCTGAACATAGGGGTCGATTGCGGTGCGATTGAGGCTGCCGATGGCGTCATCAAGGTCGGCGCGGGTCTGAACGCCGTTCAGTCCGCGAACGCCCCAGGCCCAGGCCTCGCCGGATTCCTCTTCATTCCAGTTGAGCGGATGAGGATAACGATCGACAAAGCGTCCGGTTGCATCGCGGACGTTCGAAGGGCCGATCACGGGCAGCACCAGATACGGCCCATCGCCAACGCCCCAATGGGCGAGGGTCTGGCCAAAGTCGCGGCGATGTTCGGGCACGCCCTCATGGGTGGCGACATCAAAAACGCCCGCCACGCCGATCGTGGTGTTCATCAGGAAACGGCCGAACGTATCGCCCGCCGCATGCACATCGCCTTGCAGCAGGGCGTTCGCGAACACCACCGGCTGGTTGAGATTCGTCATGAAATTGCGCACGCCGGTCTGCACCGGATCGGGCGTGACGGCGTCATAGGCGCGCGCGCCCGGACCAATCACCGCATCGTCCAGCGTCTGGTTCACCGCGAAGATGGCCCGGTTGGTCGGCTCGAACGGGTCGCCGGTCTCCTGCGCCAGCTCACGCGATGCGCAAGCGGTCAGGCTGAGCGCCGCCAGCAGGACTGCGGCGTAAGAGGTCAGAGCGTCAATGCGCATGGAGGGTCCTTTGGGTCGTATATTCGGTTGGGAGCAATGTCGTGTCTGGGGGCGCGATATCAAGTCAGTGTGATCCATTAGGTACTGTTCCGGAGTGAATACAGCCTTGCTCGATCATCAATAATCGCATAAAGATATCTTTATGTGGATGTGTCGCGCGGTCGGCGCGGCGCCAGCCAGGGCAGGATGGTGATGACCGTTATGGGCCGCTCCTCTTCACAAGGGCCGAAAGTGTCCTTTGAATTCTTCCCGCCGAAAAGCGAGGAAGCCGAGGCGAAATTGTGGTCGTCCATTGAACGGCTGTACCCGCTCGCCCCCGACTTCGTCTCCGTGACCTATGGCGCGGGGGGCTCCACCCGCGACCGCACCCACCGCACCGTGCGCCGCATCGTGGCCGAAACCGACATGAAGCCGGCCGCGCACCTGACCTGCGTCTCCGCCACCTGCGAGGAGGTGGACGAGGTCATTCGCGATTACTGGGATGCGGGCGTGCGCCACATCGTGGCGCTGCGCGGCGATCCGCCCGAAGGGCTGGGCGAGCGGTATCAGGCGTATCCGGGCGGCTATGGCAATTCCGCGGATCTGACCAGGGGCATCAAGGCCATTGGCGATTTCGAAGTGTCTGTCGGCTGCTATCCCGAGAAACATCCCGACAGTGCGGACTGGGATGCGGATCTGGATATGCTGAAGGCCAAGATCGACGCGGGCGCGACCCGGGCGATCACCCAGTTCTTCTTCGATCCGGACGTGTATTTCCGCTATCTCGAACGCGTGCGCAAAGCCGGCATCGACATTCCGATCGTGCCGGGCGTGATGCTGCAGCCCAACTTCAAGGGGCTCAAGCGCATGGCGCAAATGTGCGGCGCGCACATACCCGACCGGATTCACGCCGTCTATGAGGGTCTGGACGAGGATCCCGATACGCGCGAACTGGTGACCGCTCACCTCGCCGCCGAAATGTGCGAAACGCTCAATCAGGGCGGGGCCGACGCGTTCCACTTCTACACCCTGAACCGGGCCGGACTGGCGCTGTCGACCTGTGCGTTGCTGGGCGTTAAGTCCCTTCAAGACGTTAAAGCCGCCTGACAGGACGAGCGACATGACCAAAGCTGAACGCCGCGCCGCGCTGGACGCGTTGGCGCTGGAGCGCATTCTTATCCTGGACGGCGCGATGGGCACCCAGATCCAGACCCTGAAGC
The DNA here is from genome assembly GCF_000152745.1 of Oceanicaulis sp. HTCC2633. Lineage (GTDB taxonomy): Bacteria > Pseudomonadota > Alphaproteobacteria > Caulobacterales > Maricaulaceae > Oceanicaulis. Next base: position 1,146,428 of record NZ_CH672428.1, on the reverse strand, counting down.
TGGATGAGGCGGGCTATCGCGGCGAACGGTTCGCGGACTGGTCCTGCCCGATCCAGGGCAATAACGACATCCTGAACCTGTCGACCCCCGACGCCGTGCGCGCCATCCATAAAGAGTATTTCGACGCCGGCGCCGACCTGGTGGAGACCAATACCTTCTCCGCCACCCAGATCGCCCAGGCCGACTACAAGATGGAAGACCTCGCCGCCCAGATCGCCTCTGAGGGGGCGCGTCTGGCGCGAGAGGCCGCCGATGCCGCCGAGGCCGAGACCGGTTCGCCCAAGGCCGTGCTGGGGGCGATTGGCCCGACCAACAAGACGCTGTCGCTGTCGCCCAATGTGGAGGATCCCGGCTTTCGCGAAGTGACCTTCGATCAGGTGCGCGAGGCCTATGCCGAGCAGGTCGAGGCCATGGCCGAACATGTGGACTTCTTCCTGATCGAGACGATCTTTGACACGCTCAACGCCAAGGCGGCGATCAAGGCGATTCTCGATCTGCGCAATGAAGGCCGGATCGACGCCGACATTCCGATCATCCTGTCGGGCACGATTACCGACGCGTCGGGCCGGACCCTGTCGGGCCAGACCACCGAAGCCTTCTACAATTCCATCCGACACGCCCAGCCCTGGGCGGTGGGTCTGAACTGCGCTCTCGGCGGCAAGCAACTCCGACCCTATGTGGCCGAGCTGGCGCGGATCGCGGAATGCCATGTGCTGGCCTATCCCAATGCGGGCCTGCCCAATGCCTTTGGCGAGTATGACGAGACCCCGGACGAGACCGCCGCCTTCATCGCGGACTGGGCGCAATCGGGCCTGATCAATATCGCCGGCGGCTGTTGCGGCACCACGCCCGCCCATATCGCCGCCATTGCGCGGGACGCGCGCGCCGGCGCGCCGCGCAAACGCGATGACCGGCCCAGGGCCATGCGCCTGTCCGGTCTTGAACCCTTCGAGCTGGCCTGAGGAGCCCGTATGTCTGACGCCTCACCCTCTCGCGCGACGTTCGTCAATGTGGGCGAACGCACCAACGTCACTGGCTCTGCGAAATTCCGCAAGCTGATCAAGGCGGGCGATTATGCGACTGCGCTCGATGTGGCGCGTCAGCAGGTGGATGCGGGCGCCCAGATCATTGACGTGAACATGGATGAGGGCCTGCTGGATTCAAAGCAGGCCATGACCACCTTCCTCAATCTGATCGCCGCCGAGCCCGACATCGCCCGCGTGCCGATCATGATCGACAGCTCCAAATGGGAGGTGATCGAGGCGGGCCTGAAATGCGTGCAGGGCAAGGCCATCGTCAACTCCATCTCCATGAAGGAGGGCGAGGCCGAGTTCCTCAAGCACGCCCAGGCCTGCAAGGATTATGGCGCCGCCGTCGTGGTGATGGCGTTCGACGAAGAGGGGCAGGCGGACACGGCCAAGCGCAAGATCGAGATCTGCGAGCGCGCGTACAAGATCCTCGTCGACAAGATCGGCTTTGACCCCAACGACATCATCTTTGATCCCAATATCTTCGCGGTGGCGACGGGGATCGAGGAGCACAACAATTATGCGGTGGACTTCATCGAGGCCGCCCGCTGGATCCGCGAGAACCTGCCCGGCTGTCACGTCTCGGGCGGTCTGTCGAACATCTCCTTCTCCTTCCGCGGCAATGAGCCGGTGCGCCGGGCCATGCACTCGGTCTTCCTCTACCACGCCATCAAGGCGGGAATGGATATGGGGATCGTCAACGCCGGCCAGCTCGACATCTATGACGAGATTGACGCCGAGCTGCGCGAGCTTGTCGAGGATGTGATCCTCAACCGCCGCGAGGATGCGACCGAGCGCCTTCTCGAGGCCGCCGAGCGCTATCGGGATTCTGGCGAAGCCGCCGAGAAACAGGATGAAGCCTGGCGCGCCCTGCCCGTGGAGGAGCGGCTCAAGCACGCCCTCGTCAAGGGCATCGACGCCTGTGTGGAAGAGGACACAGAGGAGGCCCGTCAGGCCGCCGAACGTCCGCTGCACGTGATCGAAGGCCCGCTGATGGCGGGGATGAATGTGGTCGGCGACCTCTTCGGCGAAGGCAAGATGTTCCTGCCCCAGGTCGTCAAATCCGCGCGCGTGATGAAGAAGGCCGTCGCCTATCTCTTCCCCTTCATGGAGGAGGAGCGCCTCGCGAGCGGCGCCGAGGAAGAGGCCGCCGGCAAGATCATCATGGCGACCGTGAAGGGCGATGTGCACGATATCGGCAAGAATATCGTCGGCGTCGTGCTGCAGTGTAACGGCTATGACGTGGTCGATCTGGGCGTGATGGTGCCCGCCGAGACCATTCTCGAGACCGCGCGCGCCGAGAAGGCCGACATTATCGGCCTGTCCGGCCTGATCACGCCGTCGCTCGATGAAATGGTGCATGTGGCGTCCGAGATGCAGCGTCAGGGCTTTGACCTGCCCTTGATGATCGGCGGCGCCACCACTTCGCCCGCCCATACCGCGGTGAAGATCGAACCGGCCTATTCCAGGGCGCCCGTCATCCACACCACCGACGCCAGCCGGGCTGTGGGCGTGGTCTCGCGCCTTCTGTCCAGGGAAGAGCGGCAGCCGCTCTGGGACGAAGTTTCGACCCGCTACGAAAAGATCCGTGAAACCCGCGCCCGCACCCAGGGCAGTCGCGAACGCGTCAGCATCGAGGACGCCCGTCAGAACGCGTTCGACGCCGATGCGGGCGACTATCAACCCGTAGCGCCGCAAAAGACCGGCCTGACCACCATCGACGATGTCCGGCTGTCCGATCTCGTGGACTATATCGACTGGACGCCCTTCTTTTTCTCCTGGGAGCTCAAGGGCAGCTATCCCGCCATTCTCGACGATCCCAACCGGGGCGAGGCGGCGCGCAACCTGTTCAAGGATGCGCAGGCCATGCTCAAGACCATGGTTGAAGAGGACTGGCTCAAGCCGCGGGGCGTCGTCGGATTGTGGCCGGCGCGCCGCGACGGCGATGACGTGATTGTCTTCGCTGATGAGGAACGCAGCGAGGAGGCCGGGCGCTTCTTCGGTCTGCGCCAGCAATCAAGGAAAGAGGGCGACAAGCCCAATTTCTCGATCACCGATTTCATTTCGGCCAAGCAGGACGACTGGATCGGCGGTTTCGCGGTGACGGCGGGCGAGGGCGAGCAGGCGATCATTGACCGCTTCAAGGCGAACAATGACGACTATTCCGAGATCCTGTTCAAGTCGCTCTCGGACCGGTTCGCCGAAGCCTTCGCGGAATATCTCCACCAGCGCGTGCGCCGCTCGATCTGGGGCTATGCGTCCGACGAGACGCTGTCCAATGAGGAATTGATCAAGGAAGCCTACGCCGGCATCCGCCCGGCGCCGGGCTATCCCGCTCAGCCCGATCACACCGAGAAGGATCTGCTGTTCAAGCTTCTCGAAGCGACCGACCGTACGGGCATCAGCCTGACGGAAAGCTGGGCGATGAGCCCGGCCTCGTCCGTGTCGGGGCTCTACCTCGCCCATCCCGACAGCGTCTATTTCGCGGTGGGCCGGATCGCCAGGGATCAGGTCGAGGACTACGCCAAGCGCAAGGGCTGGACCCTGAAACGGGTGGAGAAGGAACTCGCTCCGATCCTCGGCTATGAGCCGGATGCAGAGGCGGTTGCGGCGGCGGAAGCGGCCGAATAGAAAGCGCTTGCGACAAATGTAGCATCATGGTTTGGTTCTCCCAAGGGGAGAAACTCGATGCACAAGACCATCTATGTCGCCTTTGCAGGCGCAATGCTTTTTCAGTCGGCATTCGCTCAGTCAGATGCCGGGCCGGACAACGGGCTGCCTGACAGGATCGTGTCCTACTTCGACATGACGCCGGAGGTGCTCGAGGGTTATGCGCCAGACGGCAATGAACTCGGCATGGCGACACAGCTCTTCAGTTTTGTCGGGCGCGAGGATCTGACCCAGCGCCTGCAGGACACCGCCTACATGCAGCCAACGTGTCCTGTGCTGCGTGAAGACGGCTTGCAGGCGGTCCTGGAGGCTGTTGGAGACGCCCGGGTCGTCATGATCAACGAGGCGCATGACGACCCCTATCATCGCTGGGTCATCGCCCGACTGGCCGAGGCGCTGGCGCCTGACTTCACGATCTTCGCTGCCGAGACCTTTTCAAACGAAGGGGATGTGGACGCGCTGGTTCCACAAGCGAGCATGGATATCGGCTGGTATTCAAGCGAGCCGATTTACGGGCGTCAGCTCAGGACGCTGGTCGATCTTGGATACCGCTTCGCGGCTTACGAGATCACGCGCGAGCAACGCCTTGTGGATCGGAGCGAAGGATACATGGCGAGCATTGCCGAGCGCGAGGAGGCGCAGGCGGTCAATTTCATCGCAAATGCGCTCGAAGCCTATCCGGACGCCCGCATCCTGGTGCATGTCGGGTATAGCCATCTCAATGAAGTCGGCGGCGAAGACGGCGAGGAGACGTCGCGCTGGTTCGCCGCGCGCCTGCGTGACAAGACGGGCATCGACCCCCTGACGATTACCCAGACCTCTTGCAGCGTCGAGTCAGGGGCTGGGATGGTCGCCCTGACCGAAAGCCCGCTGGTGGATGGCTCTGGCTTGCTCGTCTCCCAGAGGCAGCCGGGCTGGGTTGATCTGTTTCTCGGGCGTCCGCCCATGCGCTTTACCGATGGACGCCCCGACTGGCGCTACGCCATCGGCGATCGGCCTGTCGCCGTTCCTGCATCCCTGCTTCCGGAAGAGACGCGCATCATCATCGAGGCCCGGGCGCCCGGTGAGGACCTTGGGATGATCCCCGTCGAGCGTTTGATGCTCTATCCGGGAGAGAGGCTGCCGCTGATGCTGCCGGAAGGAGACTGGGTGCTGACGGCCTGGACGCCAGAGGGATCCTTCGGGGACCCCGTTGAGGTTACAGTGCCGCCAGCCCCATAGGATCTATTCAGCGTCGCCATCCGCCACATGCACGTCCGGTCCGAGCGGAACGACCGCGGTCGGATTGATCATGTCATGGCTTTCGTAATAGTGCCGCTTGGCGTGTTCGAGATTGAACACATCACCGACCCCGTGCTGCGTGTGCAGGCGCCGGGCATAGGCGTTGATGTGCGGGTATTCGATCAGGCGCTTGAGATTGGTTTTGAAATGGCCGTGATAGACCGGGTCGAAGCGCACCAGCGTGGTGTAGAGCCGCCAGTCGGCCTCGGTCACGTCATCGCCCATCAGATAGGCGCGGCCGTCTGACAAGCGGTCCTCAATCCAGTCGAGCGCTTCAAACAGCGTCGTCACCGCCTCTTCATAGGCGTCCTGCGTCGTGGCGAAGCCGGATTTGTAAACACCGTTATTGATCTCGTCGTAGACGCGCGCGTTCACCGCATCGATTTCCTCGCGCAACGCCTCGGGATAGTAATCGCCCGGCTTGGCGCCCACGCCGTCAAAGGCGGAGTTGAACATTCGGATGATGTCCGCGCTTTCGTTGGAGACGATGGTGTTCGTCTTCTTGTCCCACAGCACGGGCACCGTGACCCGGCCCGAATAGTCGGACTTTGCGGCGGTATAGACCTGGTGCATGAATTCGGCATCGTGCAACGGGTCCGCAATGACGCCGGGCCCGTCCTTGAAGGTCCAGCCGTTCTCGCGCATCAGCCAGTGCACGACCGAGAGATCGATCATCTCCTCCAGGCCCTTGAGGCGGCGGAAGATCAAGGTGCGGTGCGCCCAGGGGCAGGCCAGTGACACATAGAGATGGTAGCGGCCCGGCTCGGCCTTGAACCCGGCCTGGCCAGTCGGTCCGGCCGAACCGTCCGTTGTCACCCAGTTGCGGAAGATGGCTTCAGAGCGCTTGAAGCGCCCACCGTTGGACTTGGTGTCGTACCATTGATCATGCCAGACGCCGTCGACGAGCAATCCCATGAGTTTCTCCTTGTTTGCGCCCCTGCAGAGTGATGAGCCGACCTAGAACCGGCCCTGCTGGTAATCGAGCATCGCCTGGCGCACTTCGCCCTCGGTGGTCATCACGAACGGACCGCCCCAGACGATGGGTTCTCCAATGGGCTTGCCGGCCGCCAGCATCAGGCGCGCGCCCTTGGGGCCGGCCTTGATGCGGATCGTGTCGCCGCGTCCGAACACGCCGAGCTGGGCTTCGGTCAGCTTCAGGCCGCCCGCTTCCACATCGCCCGTGTGTACGGCGATGAAAGCCGTCTTGGCGTCAGAGATCGGTTCCTCGAAGGTCGCGCCAGGCTCCATGCGCAGTTCGGCGTAGAGCGGCTCGACGGTGACGTCGCGCACTGGACCCTCGATCCCGGCGGAGGTCCTGCCGGTGACGATCTTGGCGACCACGCCCTCACGCACGTCAGAGGGCACCCGGTTCTCGTCGAACTCCTGATAGCCGGGATCCTTCATCTTTTCCGCCTTGGGCAGGTTCACCCAGAGCTGAAAGCCGCTCATCAGCCCGTCTTCCTGCTCGGGCATTTCGGAATGCACGATGCCGCGTGCGGCGGTCATCCACTGCACGCCGCCCGGCTCGATCACGCCTTCATGGCCCTTGTTGTCCTTGTGGCGCATGCGGCCCTCGACCATGTAGGTCACGGTTTCAAACCCGCGGTGCGGGTGGGGCGGGAAGCCCGCCAGATAGTCGCCCGGATTGTCCGAGTGGAACTTGTCCAGCATCAGGAACGGGTCGAGCACCTGCAGATCGGGCGTGCCCAGAAGGCGCGTCAGCTTCACGCCCGCGCCATCAGAGGTGGGACGGCCTTGGGTAATTTTGACGATGGGGCGATAGTGAGCGCTCATCAAAGCCTCCGTTTTCCTTGTTCAGAAGGAAGATGGGGGCCAGACACCCTCAAGGCGAGGGCGCAATCAGACAGGCAGCTTTTCCGATTTGAGAATAATCAGTCCTTGCATCATGTCGCGATGGACGAAACCCTAGGAGCGCTGTAACGCATCGCCTTTGACTATTTACCGGAGGAAACGACGGCATGTCCCAAGAGCCGTTCGTCCTGGGTTGGGAAGAATGGGCCGCCTTTCCCGGGCTGGCGCTTCCCGCCATCAAGTCCAAGATCGACACCGGCGCGAAGACCAGCGCTTTGCATGCCGTGGCGATCGAGCCCTTCGGTCCTGCCAACAAGCCGCAGGTCCGCTTCGTCATGCACCCGATCCCGGATCAGCCGGATCTGGAGGTGGTTTGCGCCGCCCCGGCGGTGGATCGCCGGGAGGTGACGTCCTCGAATGGCGAAACCGAGCTGCGCTGGGTGATCGAGGCGAAAGTCACCATAGGTGAGCGCACCTGGCCCATCGAGGTCACGCTGACCAATCGTGAGAACATGGCGTACCGCATGCTGCTGGGGCGCTCGGCGATCCTTGATGACATGGTGGTCAGCCCGACCCAGTCCTGCGCCCAGAAAGCGCTGAGTTATGATCTTTATCAGCACCTGCCGCGCAGCAAGCCGGTGCACCGTCCCTTGCGCATCGCCATTCTGACGCGTGAGCCGAAGAATTATTCCTCCCAGCGTCTGAAAGAGGCCGCCGAGGCCCAGGGCCACGTGGCGGAAATGATCAACACGGCGCGTTGCACCATGGCGATCAACGCCCTGTCCCCGGCGATCTATTATGATGGTCGTCGCTTGCCGCGCTATGACGCCGTCATACCGCGCATTGGCGCGTCGATGACCAATTACGGCATGGCGGTTCTGCGCCAGTTCGCCATGACGGGCGCGTATATTCTCAACACGCCTGACGCCATTGGCGCCAGCCGGGACAAGCTCTACGCCCATCAGGTGCTGGCGCGCGCCGGGATCGGCATGCCGACGACGGCGTTCGCCCACTCTCCCAAGGACACCAAGAACCTCATCGAGCATGTGGGCGGCGCGCCGCTGGTGGTGAAATTGCTGGAGAGCACACAAGGCCGAGGCGTGGTGCTGGCGGAAACCGGCAAGGCGGCCGAATCCGTGATTGACGCCTTCCGCGGGCTGGATGCGAACTTCATCGTTCAGGACTTCGTCAAGGAAGCCTCGGGCGTGGACATTCGCTGCTTTGTCATTGGCGGCAAGGTGGTCGCCGCCATGAAGCGCGAAGCCCAGGCGGGCGAGTTCCGCTCCAACCTGCACCGCGGCGGCCAGGCCAGCCGTGTGCGCATTTCAAAGGAAGAGCGCTCCGCCGCTGTGAAGGCGGCGCGGGCGCTGGGGCTTTCTGTGGCGGGCGTGGACATGCTCCGCTCGGATGAAGGACCGAAAGTCCTCGAGGTGAATTCTTCGCCCGGTCTTGAGGGGATCGAGAAGTCGAGCGGCAAGGATGTGGCCGAGATGATCATTGATCATATCGAAGCCCATGTGCGCGCCCTGCGCCGTCCGCCGGCGCGCCGCCGCAAGACCAAGGCGACGGACGCCGGAGCGGCGGAATAAGAAAACGCCCGGGCGCTCAGGGAGCGCCCGGGCGATCCGGTATTACATGCCCGGCATGATCACGCTGTCGATGACGTGCACGACGCCGTTCGAGGCGTCCACATCGGCGGCGATGACATTCGCGCCGTCGACCATGACGGATCCGTCGTCGCCCACAACGACATTGACCGTGTCGCCCTGCAGGGTGGTCAGGTCATAGGAACCCGGCGCAACGTCCTCGGCGAAATACTCGCCCTGAACCACATGGTAGGTCAGGATCGCGGTCAGCTGATCGCGGTTTTCCGGCTGCAGAAGCGCGTTGAGCGTATCGTCGCCCACGGCGGCGAAGGCGTCATTGGTCGGCGCGAACACGGTGAAGGGGCCATCACCGGACAGGGCGTCGACCAGGCCGGCGGTCTGAAGCGCCGTCACCAGGGTGGAGAAGTTCTCATCGCCCGTGGCGATGCTGACGATGGAGGGCTGGCTGGCGTGATGGTCCTTGCTCATTTTCGGAGCAGAGGTTTCGGCGGGGGTCGCAAACGCCGGCGCGGCCAGGGCTGCGCTCAGAGCGGCGGCGGTCAGAACAGTCAGTTTACGCATGTCTGGTCTCCCATATGGGTGTGATCAGGCCTGCAGACGGTATGCCTGCCGGCGTTCCAATGCGACTGGAACACCCATGGTTACGCAGCGTCTGCGCAACCGGATCAATCTCAGTTCACTAATGACAGGAAATTTTTACGTTCGACCGGGGGTTGAGCGTCCCGGCGCAATCGGGCGTTAGTCCGCGCCGCGCTGCGCGGGCTGGAAGTACACGTCCAGACCGCCCCCCATATTGGCGAGCCAGAGGACGCCGGGATGCTGCTGAAGGCTGTCATCCTCCTGCAGGGTTTCAGCGGTGATCACCTTGAGCGGCCAGTCGGGAAAAAGCGCCGCTTCGCCATAGGCGATGTCCAGAATGGCGAATTCCTCATTGCGCCGATCATCCCATATGCATTCGAGAATTGAGCGGATGACCTTCGGAGAGCCTTCCATAGCATGCAGGCAGCGCCGGTCATTCATCAGGAAGGCAGAGGTCACGCCGACACGGGCGTTATGTTCTGCGCTGCTGGTCAGCAACGATTCAATTTCCGCTACGCCGAGATCGGCGCGCAACACGCTGCGATATGCGACTCGGAACACCCAAGTCTCCTGATGGATTCCTTCAAACTTGTTAGGAACTTATGGAAGTCAGCCGACGAAAAAAGGCGAATTCGCTACAGTGAACGCATTTATTGTAGTTCTAAGCAGTTTTACGCGTATTCATTGTGAGCTGTATTTGCCTGTCTAGGCGGAGCCTCCGCCACCCGGAGTAAGGATTTCAAGTGTTTCGCCTGGGTTCACTTCAATTCTGAAGAGCGCATCCAGAAGTTGCTGGCTGCCATCGGTTCGCCAGAGGCATTGTGCGCCTGTGGCGCCCGGGCCGCCGCCGCGAAGTCCGGCCGGATGCTCGCTCCTGCGCCCGGACAGCAGCGCCGCCTGCATTGGCTCCAGAAATGTGATTCGCCGGATTGAACCGTCTCCGCCCGGGAAACGGCCCTGGCCGCCAGAGCCCTGGCGGATCGCATGGGTCTGCACCCGGACCGGATAGCGCGCCTCAAGCACTTCGGGATCGGTGAGCCGTGAATTGGTCATGTGGGTGTGTACCGCGCTGGCGCCGGCAAAGCCCGAACCGTCAGCATAATAGCCTGCGCCGGCCCCGCCGCAGATCGTCTCGTAATACTGGCGAGTCTCGTCGCCGAAGGTGAAATTGTTCATCGTGCCTTGCGCGCAGGCCATGCGGCCCGTCGCCATGAACAGGGCGTCCACCACCAGCTGGCTGGTCTCCACATTGCCGGCCACCACTGCGGCGGGCGGCACGGGATTGAGCAGGCTGCCCTCGGGCACGATGAGCGTGATGGGTTTGAGGCATCCTTCATTGAGCGGGATGGCGTCATCCACGAGGCACCGCAGCACATAAAGCACCGCCGCTCGGGTCACGGCGCTGGGCGCGTTGAAATTGCTCGGGCGCTGTTCGGACGTGCCGGTGAAATCGATCACGGCGGTGCGGTCTTTCTGGTCGACGCTGATCTTCACCTTGATGACCGCGCCGTCCTCGAGCCGCATTTCCGCTTCACCATCCTTCAGAGCCTCGATCACACGACGTACGGCGCGTTCGGCATTGTCCTGCACATGCCCCATATAGGCGCGGACCACCGCCGTGCCCTCAAGCGTGTTGAGCTTGGTCAGCTCGGCCGCGCCCTTCGAGCAGGCGGCAAGCTGGGCCTTGAGGTCGGCAATGTTCTGATCGGGATTGCGGGCGGGGTGGGCGCCCGAGGCAAGGACCTTGCGCACGGCGTCTTCTTCGAAGCGGCCCCGGGTGAGGATCTTCACGCTGTCAAAGATCACGCCCTCCTCGTCGATGGTTTTCGAGAAGGGCGGCATGGAGCCCGGCGCAATGCCGCCGATATCGGCATGGTGCCCCCGCGAGGCCACATAGAACATCCGCTCGCCGCGCTCGTCGCACACAGGCTGGATCACGGTGACGTCCGGCAGGTGGGTGCCGCCATTATAGGGCGCGTTCACCGCCACCGCGTCGCCGGGGCCGAGATCGGGATGCGCATCCACCGCCGCGCGGACGCTGGCGGACATCGAGCCCAGATGAACGGGCATGTGGGGCGCGTTCGCGACCAGACCGCCCTCGGCGTCAAACACCGCGCAGGAGAAATCGAGCCGCTCCTTGATGTTCACCGAGTGCGCCGTGCGTTCGAGCACCACGCCCATCTGTTCGGCGATCGACATGAAGCGGCGGTTGAACAATTCAAGCCGGATCGGATCAAGGCTCGTATCGCCCGCTTGCAGGGGGGCGGCGGCTTCGTGGGTCAGCACCAGCATGCCGTCCGCAAGGCGATCCGCCCGCCAGCCCGGATCGAGCACGATGGTCTGGTTGGCGTCCATGATCAGGGCGGGGCCCTGAACGCGCGCCTCAGCGCCCAGATCGGCGAGGTCGTAGACCGGCACGGAGCGGGTTTCGCCCTTGATGTGCATGGAGGCCTCTGCACGGGCGTCCACATCGCCGCTCTGTGCTGGCAAATCGGCTTCCGCACGCGGCGCGCCGGCGGGCGCGCCCTCCGCATCCGCAGCAGCGGAATCCAGGATCAGCACGGCGTTCTCCGGCGTGAATCCGAAGAGTTGACTGTGGGCGGCGTCAAAGTCCTTGCGCATCTGCGCGTCGTCCGCCCAGGCGACGGGCAGGGCGGTGTCAGAGCCCTGGACCCTGATGCGCACTTCCCGGCTGACCTTGATGTCGCGAGCGTGCTGGGCCTTGAGTGAGGACAGCGCCTCGTCTTCCAGCTGGGCCAGAACCCGTTCCGCAGCGGCCAGGCCCTCATCGTCAAACACGATTTCCAACCCGGCCTGACGCGTGTCGCGCAGCGGAGCGAGGCCGATGCCATAGGCGGAGAGAAGCCCGGCCTTGGGATGGATCAGCGCAGTGCGCATGCCAAGCGCTTCAGCCACCTTGCAGGCATGCTGGCCGCCCGCGCCGCCGAAGGCGTTCAGCGCATAGCCGCGCGGGTCCACGCCCTGAGCCGTGGAGATCTGCTTGATGGCGTCGGCCATGGCTTCAATCGCGACCGACAGGAAGCCTTCCGCAGCGGCCTCGGGACTGTCGAGCCCCATCTTGTCCGCCAGCTTGCCAAGCGCTGTGCGGGCCGCGTCCACATCCAGCGGCCCGTCATGATTGGGGCCGAACACCTTGGGGAACCAGTCAGGCTGGATGCGGCCCAGAACCACATTGGCGTCGGTGACAGCCGCAGGTCCGCCGCGTCCATAGCAGGCCGGTCCCGGATCGGCGCCCGCACTGCGCGGCCCCACCCGCGCGCGTTCGCCATCAAAGTCGAGCACGGAGCCGCCGCCGGCCGCCACCGTATGCACGCTGAGCATGGGCGCGCGCAGCACCCGGCCATCAAGGCTGGCCATGTCGGTGCGCGAATAGCTGTCCCCGTCAAAGCGGGAGACATCCGTCGAGGTGCCGCCCATGTCAAAACCGATGACCTTGTCATGCCCGGCGGATTTGGCGGTCAGCGCCATCCCGACCACGCCGCCGGCAGGCCCGGACAACACCGCATTGCGCGCCTTGAAACGCCGGGCGCTCGAAAGACCGCCGCCCGATTGCATGAAATAGAGCGGCGCGCCTTCGAGGCCCCGATCCACCCGGCCCACATAGTCGCGCAGCACAGGCTCGAGATAGGCGTCGATCACGGCGGTTGAGGCGCGCGGCACGAGCTTGATCAATGGGCTCGCCTCGCTGGAACAGGTGATGTGTTCGAACCCGGCCTCGCGCGCCAGAGAGGCGGCGGCCTGTTCGTGAGCGTCATTGGCGTGCGCGTTCATGAAGGCGATGGCGACGCTTTCAAACCCGTCCGACCGGGCGGTCTTCAGCGCGGCCTTGACCGCTTCGGCGTCAAACGCCTCGACTTCCTGACCATCCGTGGCGATGCGGCCTTTGACCTCGACTGTCTGGGCCGGCAGGGGCGAGGGTCGCTTGATCTCCAGCGCGAAAATATCCGGGCGGGTCTGGTCGCCGATACTCAGAATGTCGCCGAATCCGGACGTCACCAGGAACAGCGTCTTGGCGCCATCGAGCTCCAGCAAGGCATTGGTGGCCACCGTCGTGCCCATCTTCACCGCAGCGAGCGCGCCCTGGGGCAGCGGAGCGCCGGTCTCAACGCCCAGAAGACGACGCACCCCCTCGGTCGCGGCGTCCTCATAGGCGTCGGAGTTGGACAGGAGTTTGAGGGCCTTGAGCTCGCCGTCCGGCGCTCGCCCGATGATGTCCGTGAACGTGCCGCCCCGATCAATCCAGATTTCCCATTCGGCTTGGGCGGCTTGAGATCGGGTCACGCGGAACTCCTTGGCGGCGACTGTGAAGGCCTGCCGCTATGAACAGCATACCTTGCCCGGACAGAGCAAGAACGCGCCCACATGTGCGACAGGAGTCGGATGCGGGAAATCATGGCGCAAAGCTCCCCTCTTGGGTATTATTTCGCGGATGCAGCGTCGTCCTTTCATCCCATGCCGCCTCGGCGGCGGCTCGCCACGGGAGGCGGGGGCATGAGTTTTTGGCGCAGACTGGCCGATTTCATCACCGGACATCATGATCCGTTCGAATGCCGGGGCAAGGACTGCCCGCCCGGACGGGCGGTGGATGATGCGGAATTCGCCATGGCCCTGATCGGGCTCGGCGCCAAGATGGCGAAGGCCGATGGCGTGGTGACGCGCAATGAAGAGCGCGCCTTCCTGCAGGTCTTCCGGGCGCCGCCCGGCTTTGAAGAATCCCTGCGTCGCGCCTTCGATCTCTCCAAGCAGACGACCCTGGGCTTTGACGGCTACGCCCGCAGACTGGGGCGGCGCTTCAAGGATCATCCGGCTGTGCTCGAAGACGTTCTGGATGGTCTGTTCCACATCGCCAAGGCCGATGGCCGCGTGACGAAGGACGAGGATGACTTCCTCGCGCAGGTCGCCAATCTGTTCGGATTTTCCGAGCGCGAGTATGACCGTATCCGCGTGGGGCATCTGGGGGCGCCCGAGGATGATCCCTATGTGATTCTCGGCATTGATCGGGATGCGGATGATCAGGCGGTGAAGAGAGCCTATCGCCGCGTGGCGTCTCAAAATCACCCTGACCGGTTGATCGCGCGCGGCGCGCCGGCGGAGATGCAACGCATTGCGGTGGAGAAGATGGCGGTGATCAACGCCGCCTACGCCGCCATCAATCGCCAGAGACAAACGGGCGGCGGACTGGCCGCACCTGCTGAATGACAAATCCTTCACTGTTCGGGATCGAACATTGACCTGAGGCGTTCACTTCCCAGATGATCACTGTAAGGCTGGGACTGATGACTCACCGTGGAGAGCTGATTATGACGCACCAACCGACCTTTGACGGGGGCAACCTCATGAACGCGTTGCGTGCGCTTCTCGCCGGTGTCGCGGCGATCGCCGTGATAGGTCTTGTCCTGGTGCTTGCAGCCTTTCTGACCATGGCGGCCTTTGTGGTCGCCGGCGTCGCCGCCGTTGGCGCGGCTGGCTACTGGGCCTGGCGGAAGCTGACCCGGGGCTCGCACAAGCGCTCTGCGGACGAGACGGTTCTGGTGGCCCGCCGCGGCCCCCACGGCTGGACGGTGGATGGTGAGGACCAGCCCCGCGGCGCCTAGGCGTCACACTCTGAAAAGCATCGTGAGCGATACAGTGCTTGCAGGCTGGGGCCGGCTCGCTTAGAGCCGGTTCATGTCTTTACGCCACTTCGCTCTTCTGTTCGGTATCTGCCTGGTCTGGGGCTTCAATTTCGTCGTTGCGAAATGGTCGCTCTCAGGCACGCCTGTGCTGGTGGAAGGGTTCGAGGGCAGTCCGCCCTTCTTCTTCGCGTTTCTGAGATTCTTTCTGCTCTACGCCGTGCTCGGTCCTTGGCTGCGGCCCGTGCCCAAGCGCATGGGCGCAGTGATCGGGGCGGCGCTGACCATGGGCGCGATCCAGTTCGCGCTCCTGTTCGTGGGTTTGCGATACGCCTCCCCATCGGCGATCGCGATCGTGGTGCAGCTCGCCGTGCCCTTCACCACAGTGCTCTCCATTCTCTTCCTCAAGGAGAAAGTGCGCTGGGTGCGTGGCTCGGGCATGGCGATCGCCTTTGTGGGCGCGGCGCTGGTGGTGTTCAAACCGGCCGAGTTCTCCTTTACGGCCGGGCTGCTGGCCGGTGTCGGCGCTGCTTTCGCGGCGGCGGCGGGCTCGATCCTTGTGAAGAAGGCGGACATGTCCGCCATGTCGCTCCAGGCCTGGATCGGTTTGATCTCCTGGCCGCCGCTGCTGATCATGACCTTGCTGTCCGAACGCGACCAGATCGCGTCCTCTCTGGACGGTGGATGGCTGTTCGTCGCCTCGCTGGCCTTTACGGTTCTGCTGGTGAACATCTTTGGCCATGGCTCTTTCTATTACCTCCTGCGCCGCTATGACGCCTCGCTCATTGCGCCCATGACGCTGATGGGCCCGCTGATCGGGGTCATTCTGGGCGTGGTGTTGCTGGGCGATCCGGTGACCTGGCAGCTGATCGTTGGCGGCCTGCTGGCGCTGGCGGGCGTCGGCGTGGTCGCCGCGCGCCGCGCCAAGACCGTCGATCCGGCGACGCCCATGGGGCGACCGCGTTAGGAGATCGGAATGCAGGTGATCAAGCACGCCTCGCCCAATTTCAACGAGCGCCGCCTGCCGCTCTCCATGCTGGTCCTGCACTATACCGGGATGGAAACGGGGGAGGCCGCGATCGAGCGTCTGGCCGATTCCGATGCGGGCGTCAGCGCGCATTATGTGGTCGAGGAGACAGGTCGGATCATCCAGATGGTCGCCGAGGACAAGCGCGCCTGGCATGCGGGCAAGGGCGTCTGGCGTGGCTGCGAGGATGTGAATTCGGCCTCCATCGGCATCGAGATCGTCAATGGCGGCCATGATTTCGGTCTGCCGGACTATCCCGAAGCGCAAATCGTGGCGGTTCTGGCCCTGTCCCGGGCCATCCTGTCCCGTCATCCCATTGCGGCCTGTGATGTCATCGGACACTCTGATCTTGCGCCTGACCGCAAGCAGGATCCGGGCGAGAAATTTCCCTGGAAGCGTCTGGCCGAGAATGGCGTCGGTCTGTGGCCTGATCCGGCGCCGGCCGGTTTTGCGCCGTCTGCGCCTGGCGATGACGGCGAGGCTGTCGAGGCCTTGCGTCAGTCCCTCTTTGAGATCGGTTATGGCGTTGCGCGTACGGGGGCTTATGACGACGCCCTGAAGTCTGTCGTTCTGGCCTTCCAGCGACGCTTCCGTCCAGACCTCTTGAGCGGAAATGCGGATGAGGAGACGTGCGTCCTCATCGAGGGTCTGCGTCGGAAGGTGACATCTGTCACTTCGAAAAGGTGACGCCTGCAACCTGATCAGGGGGCGGGACACGGGCAGTCTCGGGGCAACAAAGCAAAGGAGCTTGCCCCATGTTGTTGTCCTTGATCGCCGCTCTGGGCTCCGTGTCCGTCACCGTCAGCACGCCGAACCCGGAAGGCGACATGTATGTCTCCATCTGTTCGGAAGACACCTTCCTGAGCGGCGCCTGCGAGCATGGCCTGCGCCGAGCCGCGACGGCTGAAGACGTTTTCGTGTTCGACGATGTGCCGGCGGGGCAATGGGCGGTGCAGGTCTGGCGGGACCCTGAAGGGGATGGCGAGATGCGCACCATGGCGTTCGGCATCCCGGCCGAGCCGGTTGTGATCTCCAATGATCCGCCCATGAATTTCGGTCCGCCCCGGTTCCGCGATGCGGCCGTGACCGTTGGAGAGGCAGGCGTCGAGCTTGAGCTTTCTATCCGCTGATTGCTTGCCTCGCAGTCAGACAGACTGGCCGTCGCGCTTGACCGCGGCGGCCTTTTTCTTGATGGGATGATCCATCAGAGGGCCGGGCGGCCGCTGCTGCGAGAGGGGAAACCCTGCAGGAGAGGAAAGTCCGGGCTCCATGGAGGCAAGGCGCCGGGGAAATCCCGGCGGGCCGGTTCGCCGGTTCAGGGACAGCGCCGCAGAAATCAGACCGCCGCACTCAGGTGCGGCAAGGGTGAAACGGTGGGGTAAGAGCCCACCGCCCCGACCGCAAGGAAGGGGGCACGGCAAGCCCCGCCTGGAGCAAGACCGAATAGGGACCCGCGCTGTGCTTCGGCGCAGCAGACGCGCCTCCGCGTCGAGGTCCGGGTAGGTTGCTGGAGGCGTCGTGCAAGCGGCGTCCTAGAGGAATGGTCGCCCCCGGTCATCACATGGGATGACATGGGACAGAACCCGGCTTACAGGCCCTCTGATCCTGTTTTTCAGGTGTTTATGGTGCGCAAAAGGTTAACGCGACGCCTGATCTGTTCTCAATCTGTTCTTGATCTTGTGTCCCGCTTTACGCGGGATTTTCTGTTTTCATGCGGGAAAACGATCTGCGCAACAGGTTAGAACCATTGTAACCCATGCTTTCCCATGTTATCCCATAGTTAACCCGCCAAGATGGGGCGCGGGTGAGTATGGGGCTTAACCGGTCATGTTCGTCTCCACGACGACAAACGGAATCGATGCGAAGGGGCGGGTGTCTGTACCGGCCGATTTCCGCGCGACCGTGTCCGGCCAGGGCTTTCCCGGCATTTATGTCTGGCGCTCCTTCAACGGCCCCTTCCTGGAAGGGGGCGGCCAGCGCCTTCTCGAAGACTATTCGGACGCCATCGAGGATCTGGACCCGTATGATCCGGCCCGGACCGCGTTCGAGCGTGTGATCTTTGGCGGCGCGAAGGCGCTGAGCTTTGACTCCACGGGCCGGGTCTCCTTGCCGAAGGAATTTCTCGACCATGCCGGCCTCGACAAGCAGGCGGTCTTCATCGGCATGGGTAAGCGCTTCGAGATCTGGGATCCGACCGCCCATGCCGAACAACAGGTCGATGATCTGAGCTTTGCGCGCGACAACAAGTCTGCGCTGCGTCGTCCGTCTCGCCGCCGGGGAGATGAGGCATGAGCGATCAGCCGCATATCCCGGTGATGCTCGACGAGGTGCTGACCCATCTGCAGCCGCGCGATGGCGGCCTCTATGTGGATGGCACCTTCGGCGCGGGCGGTTATACGCGCGGCATTCTGGGCGCCGCGGACTGCCGGGTGCTCGGGATCGACCGCGATCCGAGCGCGCGGGAAACCGCCGAACGGATGAAGCCCGCCTACAAGGGCCGGTTCGCCTTCGGGTTCGGTCCGTTCTCCATGATGGAAGACATCATCGAGGCGGCGGGCAGCTCTGGCGTGGACGGCGTAGTGCTCGATCTCGGGGTCAGCTCGATGCAGCTTGATCAGGCCGAGCGCGGCTTTTCCTTCCAGAAGGACGGCCCGCTGGACATGCGCATGTCCCAGTCCGGCCCGACGGCGGCGGATGCAGTGAACCATCTTGAAGCCCATGAGCTGGCGGCGATCTTCAAGGTCTATGGCGAGGAGCGTCATGCGCGCCGCGCCGCGAACGCCATCGTGCGCGCCCGCGAGGTCGAGCCGATCACCCGCACGCTGGTGCTGGCCGATATCATCGGCAGGGCTGTCGGCGGCAAGCCGGGGCGCATCCATCCGGCCACCCGCTCGTTTCAGGGCTTGCGCATCTACGTCAATGACGAGCTGGGCGAACTTGTGCGGGGGTTGCAGGCCGCCGAACGCGTGCTCCGGCCCGCCGGGCGTCTGGTGGTCGTGACATTCCATTCGCTGGAAGACCGCATTGTGAAGACCTTTCTGCGCGAACGCGCCGGGCTCACGGGCGGCGGCTCGCGCCATCAACCGGAAATCCAGGCTGAACGCGACCCCAGCTTTGCGCTGGTCAGCAAGAAGGCCCTGTCCGCCACCGAAGCCGAGGCCGCTGAAAACCCGCGCTCTCGGTCGGCCAAGCTGCGCGCCGCGATCCGCAATGAGCACGAGGCCTGGCCGCGTGAGGATGAGGGCTTTGCGGGCGTTCCGTCCTATCGCCGTCTTGAGGAGTGTGTTCAATGATCCGCATCGTTGAAATCGTCGGCGTTCTGGTCGCCGCCGTTCTGCTCGCCGCGCTTTACGTGGCCAAGTCCGGTACGGCGAACGATCAGGAGAAGCTCGCTCAGCTCCAGGCCGAGCTCGCACGGGAGCGGGGGCGGATCAGTGCGCTGGACGCAGAGATCTCTCACCAGGAAGAGCCCGAGAATCTGCGCCGTCTGGCGCGCGCCTATCTGGGCTTTGAGCCGGTGCGCCCCGAACAGGAGCTGGCCTTTTCCGAGCTGCCGCGTCTGAGCGCAGAGGATGCGCCGGAAGGCCTGCGCGATCCGCAGGACGCGCTGGCGACGGCGCGTGTCTCCTACGCTCAACCCGGACGTCAATGATGAAGTTCCTCCGGCGCTTCTCGCGGCGAGTGCGGGTCAGTGATGACCGTCGCGCCACGCCGCCTGCGCCGGTGGAGAGCGCCCCGGCGCGGGCCATGCAGCGGGTGCGCATCGAGAACCGCGCCAACAAGGCGGGGCGTCGTCGCTCGCGTCTCAGCGTCATTGGCCTTGTTCTGAGCGTCGGCTTCGTCATCTCGGCGGGCCGCGCGGTGCAGATCGCTGCTTTTGGCGCTCTGGCGAATGACGAAGAGGAAATGGTGGTCGCCGAAACGGCTCCGGTGCGCCGCGCCTCGATTCTGGACCGTGATGGCGAAATCCTCGCCGCCACACTCGATTTTCACTCGGTCTACGCTGACCCGCTCTATGTCTGGGATGCGGAAGAGGTGGCGCAGCAGCTTGCCACGGTCCTGCCGGATCTCGATGTGGAGCGTCTGACCCGGCGCCTGTCGTCCAATTCCCGCTATGTGCCCATCGCGGACGGGCTCAGTCCGCGCATGCGCCAGGCGATCCACCTTCTGGGCCTGCCTGGCATCTATTTCGAGGTCGAGCCGGGTCGCATCTATCCCAAACAGCGCGTTGCTGCGCATCTTGTGGGCTATGTGGACGGACAGATGCAGGGGGTCGCCGGCGCCGAGCGCGCCTTCGAGGCGGAGCTGGCGGAGGGCGGCCGCCCGGTCAGCCTGTCCATTGACCTGACGGCGCAATACCGTGTCGAGAGCGTGCTGCGCGAACGCATGGCCGCGCACCAAGCGGCGGGCGCTTCCGCCGTGCTGATGCGCGTGGGGACGGGCGAGATCATCGCCATGGCCTCGCTGCCAGATTATGACCCCAACCGCTTTGCCGAAGCGACCGCCCCGGGCTCTGACATTGATCCCCTGTTCAACCAGCCGGTCCAGGGCGTCTACGAGCTGGGCTCGGTGTTCAAGCCGCTGGCGCTGGCGGCCGGGCTGGAAGCGGGCAGCGTGCACATGGATGACGTCTATGATGCGTCCTCGCCGGTGCGGATTGGCGGACACACGATCGGCGACTATCGCGGCGAGAACCGGCCGCTGACGGCGCGGGAAATGGTGCTCTATTCCTCCAATATTGCTGCGTCCCGCATGGCGGATGTCATTGGCGCGGATGATCTGACAGGGTTCTATTCCGACCTGCGTCTGTTCGAGGCGCCGCCCATCGAGCTGATGGAGGCGGCGGGACCGAACCTGCCGCGTCGCTGGGGCCGCATCCAGACCATGACCGCATCCTATGGGCACGGTTTCCAGGTCAGCCCGCTGGCGCTGGCCGCGGCTTATGCCGCGCTCGCCAATGGCGGCGTCTATACGCCGCCGACCCTGCGTCCGGTCGCTCCGGGCGAAACGGTCGCCGGGGTGCCCGTGATGAGTCCCAGCGTGGCGGCCCAGGTGCTGGGCGTGATGCGCGAATATGTGGCGCGGTCCCAGACCGGATCGGCCGATGTGGAAGGCCTGGCGGTGGCGGGCAAGACCGGCACGGCGGAACGCGTGGTGGGCGGCCAGTATATGGAGCGCAACACCTTCAACACCTTTGTCGCCATATTTCCGTTCGATGATCCGCAATATGTGCTGACCGTGTCCATGGACCGGCCCCAGCCGACCCCGGAAACCCATGGTTTCTCGACCGCGGGCTGGACCTCCATGCCAGCAGCCGGCGAGATCATTCGGTCGCTGGCCGGCGTGCTGGACATTGACCGTCATGACGCCGACCCTGAGGCTCAAGTCTCAGTCGTCGCTGAATTGTTTGCGCCCCGTCCGCGGCTGGTGGCTCCGTCCGAAGAGCCGGTCGCGCTGGAAGACGCCGAAACCGAGGACCTGCAATGATCCGCACGCTTGCTGACCTTCTGCCCGAGACGCTGAGCGCGCCCCAGGGAGCGGATGGCGTAGAGGTGACGGGGCTGGCGCTCGATAGCCGCAAGGTAAGGCCTGGCGATCTGTTCGCGGCCCTGCCGGGCGTGAAGGTGGACGGCGCGCAATTCATCCCGATGGCGATCGAAAAGGGCGCGGTCTGCATTCTGGCCCCCAAGGGCGTGACCGCCCCCGTCCCGGTGATCGAGGCCGAGGATCCCGCCGAAGCCCTGTCCGCCATCGCGGCGAATTTCTATCCGCGTCAGCCCGCCACCATCGCTGCGATTACCGGCACCAATGGCAAGAGCTCCACCGTCGAGTTCCTGCGCCAGATCTGGGCGAAGGCCGGAATCGAGGCGGCGGCGCTGGGCACGCTTGGGGTCACCCGCGCTTCGGGTCGCACCGATGTGGGCTATACGACCCCGGACGCCATCGCCCTTCACAAGAGCCTGGACCTGCTGACCGAGGAGGGCGTGACCCATCTCGCCATGGAAGCCTCCTCGCACGGGCTCAAGCAACGCCGCATGGACGGGGTGCGCCTCTCGCTGGTGGGCTTTACCAACCTCACCCAGGACCATCTCGACTACCATCCTGATTTCGAGGACTATTTTTCATCCAAGATGCGGCTGTTCTCGGCACTGGCCCCGATGGGCGCGCCCGCCGTCATCAACATGGATTCCGACTGGTCCCAGCGTGTCGCCCAGGCCGCGCAATCGGCGGGTCTGTCGCCGGTCGAAATCGGTTGGCGCGGTCGGGATCTGACCGTGCACGAAATCACGCCGCATCCGGCGAGCCAGATGGTGCGATTCAGCTGGAAGGGCGAGGAGCGGGAGGTCGACCTGCCGCTGATTGGCGAATTCCAGGCGGCGAACGCCTTGGGCGCTGCGGCCATGGCGATCGCCAGCGGCGTCTCGCCGGATGCCGCTTTTGAAGCCATGGGCCAGCTGACAGGTGTGGCCGGACGTTTGCAGACGGTGGGCACAACGAAGGATGGCGCGCCTGTGCTGCTCGATTACGCGCACACGCCCGACGGCCTGGACAAGCTGCTGCGCGCCGCGCGTCCGCACACCCAGGGGCGGATCATTCTGGTGTTTGGCGCGGGCGGGGATCGCGACCCGACCAAGCGCGCCCCAATGGGTGAGATCGCCGCTCGCCTGTCGGATGTCGCCATCGTCACCGATGACAATCCTCGCTCTGAGGACCCCGCCGGTATCCGCAAGACCATTCTGGCCGCCTGTCCGGGCGCGCAGGAGATCGGTGACCGCGAGGCGGCGATCCGGGCCGGCATCGAGATGCTGAAAGCGGGCGATGTGCTGCTGGTGGCGGGCAAGGGGCATGAGACCGGTCAGATCCTCGCCGATCGCATAATTCCCTTTGACGAGACCGAGATCGTCACCCGCATTCTCAAGGAGCTGGGGGGCGAGGCATGACCGCACCGCTCTGGACGGCGAGGGACGCCGCCGAAGCGTCGCAGGGGCGGCTGACTGAAGGCGGCTGGGCTGCGTCCGGCGTCTCCATCGACACGCGGACCCTGCAACCCGGCGATCTTTTTGTGGCGCTCACTGCGCAGCGCGATGGCCATGACTTCGCTCAGGCTGCGCTCGACAAGGGCGCAGCCGCGGTTCTCGTGTCCAATCCGGAGGCCTGCTCGGGGCCGCGCCTGGTGGTCGAGAATGTGCTCGACGGTCTGATCCGTCTGGGCGAGGGCGCGCGTCGCCGCTCGGACGCCGTGCGCGTGGGCGTGACGGGGTCTGTGGGCAAGACCAGCGTGAAAGAGGCGCTGGCGGCGGTGTTCATAAAGGCCGGCCCGGCGCACTGGTCCGAGAAGAGCTATAACAATCACTGGGGCGTGCCGCTGACATTGGCGCGCATGCCTGAAGCGACCCGTCACGCCGTCTTCGAGATGGGCATGAACCATAAGGGTGAGATTTCCGAGCTGACCCGCATGGTGCGTCCGCATGTGGCGATGATCACCAAGATCGCGCCCGCCCATCTTGAGAATCTGGGCTCGATGGAGGCCATCGCCGACGCCAAGGCCGAAATCTTTGAAGGGCTTGAAGCGGACGGCGTGGCGGTGATCCCCGCCGATGACGAGTTCGCCCCGCGACTGATGCAGGCGGTGCAGGGATCGGGCGCCGGATTCATGCTTGATTTCGGTCTTACTCCGGGCGCCGCGGTGCGCATCCTGTCCTATGATGAGGGACCGGATGGAGGCGTGGGCCGCATGGATGTGATGGGCAAGCCGATGGATTTCCGCTTGCGCCTGCCCGGCGCGCATCAGGCGGTGAATGCGGCGGGAGTGGTGGCGGCGGCGCTGGGCGCCGGCGTCGACCCGGACCTGGCGCTGGACGCCCTGTCAGAGCTGAAGCCGACCGAGGGGCGGGGCGTCGCCTTTTACGCCCAGCTCTCCAGGGGGCGCGTCATCGAAGTCGTCGATGAGAGCTATAACGCCAATCCCGCCTCCATGCGGGCGGCCTTTGGCGTGCTCAAGCTGCGCAAGCCGTCAGGGCAGGACCGCAAGATCGCCGTTATTGGCGAAATGCTCGAGCTCGGGCCTGACAGTCGCGCCCTGCATGCCGCTCTGGCGGAACCGCTCATCACCGCGGGCGTCGATCAGGTGATCGGGGTGGGCGAGGGCGCGCGGGCGTTGATGGATGCCTTGCCTGCGGAGCATCGCGCCGCCTGGTGCGAGACCGCAGAGAGCGCAATTGAAACCTTGAGCGAACTGGCGCGGGATGGCGATGTGGTCCTTGTTAAGGGATCAAACGCTTCCGGTGTTCATAAACTTGTGTCATCGCTGCGCGACAAAGCCAAACCTGCCTCCGCCTGAAGGGCCTGACCGACTATGCTTTATCTTCTGCTGTCTCCGTTCGCAGACCAGTTCCAGGCCCTTAACCTGATCAATTACCTGACGTTTCGGACCGGGGCGGCAATGATGACCGCCTTTATTCTGGCGCTGGCCATCGGCAATCCCTTCATTGGCTGGCTGCGCACGAAGGGCTCCCAACCGATTCGCACCGATGGTCCGGAAAGCCATATCGTCGCCAAGGCGGGCACCCCCACCATGGGCGGCTTCATCATCCTCGCGGGCATTCTGGCGGGTACGCTGATCTGGGGCGACATCTCCAACCCCTATCTGTGGGTGGTGATCTTCGTGACCGCGGGCTTTGGCGGCATCGGCTTCATTGATGACTGGCGCAAGGTCACCAAGAAATCCACCGAGGGCCTGTCGGGCAAGGGCAAGCTGATCCTGCAATTCGCCATCGCGGCGGTGGCGGTGGTGGCCATGGTCTACCTGCTCGACACCGCGCCGGACACGCCGGACAACTTCGCGACGTCCGTGGCCGTGCCCTTCTTCAAGGATCTGATGGTCCCGCTCAGCTTCGCCTTCTACCTGTTCGGCATGGTGGTGATCGTCGGCGCGTCCAATGCGGTGAACCTCACCGATGGCCTTGATGGCCTCGCCATCGTGCCGGTGATGATCGCGGCGGGCAGCTTCGGCTTCATCGCCTATTTCGTCGGCTCCTCGGTCTATTCCGAATACCTGTTCCTGAACTTCACCCCGGGCACCGGCGAGCTTGCCGTGATCTGCGGCGCAATGATCGGCGCGGGTCTCGGTTTCCTCTGGTACAACGCCCCGCCCGCCATGGTGTTCATGGGCGATACCGGTTCGCTGTCTCTGGGCGGCGCGCTGGGCACGATCGCCGTGGCGGTGAAGCACGAGATCGTTCTCGTGATCATTGGCGGCCTGTTCGTGCTCGAAGCCGTGTCGGTGATGGTCCAGGTGGCGAGTTTCAAGCTCACCGGCAAGCGGGTCTTCCGCATGGCGCCGATTCACCATCATTACGAGAAGCTGGGCTGGGCGGAATCCACCATTGTGGTGCGGTTCTGGATCATCGCCTTCGTTCTGGCCCTGATCGGCCTGTCGACCCTGAAGCTGCGATAGGGCGCGCTTGCCGGTCTGAGCCGCGCAAGGAGCCGCCGAACTAGGAAGAGCCCATGAGCACCCGTCGCAAGGCCGGATTGTGGAGCGGACTGGACCGCCCGATCCTGGTCATCGTGATCTTTCTGATGACGATCGGGATTGTTCTGGCCTTCGCCGCCAGCCCGGCGGCAGTCGAGCGCACCAGCTGGATCGACGATCCGTTCTATTACCTGTATCGCCAGCTCTTCTTCGTCGGTGCCGGGCTTTGCATTCTGGGCTTCACCTCCGCGCTGTCCGTGACAGGGGTCAGGCGGTTCGCGGGGCTGGCGCTCGTCGCGGCGTTAATCACGCTGGTTCTGGTGCTAGTGCTGGGCGCGGATGTGAAGGGCGCGACGCGCTGGATCAGGATCGGATCCTTTTCACTGCAGCCTTCCGAATTTCTCAAGCCGGCCTTCGTGGTCATCGCCGCTTGGCTGTTCTCCGAAGAGGATCGCGGCGCGCCGGTGCCGGGACGGCTGGTGGCGTTCGGCTTCTACGGCGTCTCGGTCGTGCTTCTCATGCTGCAGCCCGATTTTGGCCAGACCGTTCTCATCTCGCTGGTGTTTGGCGCGCTCTTGTGGGCGGGCGGCCTGTCCTGGCTGCATTCCATGGTTCTGGGCGCTCTGGCGCTTGTGGGCGGCGGCGGCGCCTATGTCGCTCTGCCGCATGTCCGCGATCGCATCCTGGATTTCATTGGCCCGGGCGGCGAGCGCACACAGACCGAAACCGCGCTCGACGCCATGGCGCGCGGCGGCGTCTGGGGCGCGGGTCCCGGCGAGGGACAGGTCAAGCACCTCCTGCCTGAAGCGCATACGGACTTCGTCTTCTCGGTGGCGGCGGAGGAATATGGCCTGATCGCTTCCCTCGCGATCATCGGGCTTTACGCGCTCCTGTTCGCGCGCGCCTGGATGCTGGGTTTGCGTCTGACCGATCCGTTCGCCCAGCTCGCCACGTCGGGCCTGGCATTGCTCTTCGCGCTGCAGGCGCTTGTGAATATCGGCGTGAATCTCGATATCGCCCCGCCCACCGGCATGACCCTGCCCTTCATCTCCTACGGGGGATCGTCCATGCTGGCCCTGTGTTTCTCTGCGGGCTTGCTGCTGGCGCTGACCCGCCGCCGTCCCGGCGCCTATGCGCCTCGCCCTCGTCAGGGAGATTTGTCCGCGTGACCCCCAAACGTCTGCTCATCGCCGCCGGCGGCACCGGCGGCCATATGTTCCCGGCTCGCGCCACCGCGGACGCGCTCATGGCGCGCGGCTGGTCGGTGAAGCTGGTCACCGATGCGCGCGGGGCGCGTCACGCGACAGACTTTCCCGGAGAGCCGGTGAGTGAGATCGAGGCGTCGAGCCCCTTCGCCAAGAACCCGGTCAGGATGGCGCAGTCGGTGCTGAAGCTGACCCGGGGCGTGTTTCAGGCCCGCACCATCATGGCTGAATTCAAGCCCCATGTGGTCGCCGGGTTTGGCGGCTATCCCGCCTTTCCGGTTCTGAGCGCGGCGTGGAGCTATTCCATTCCCCGTATCATTCACGAACAGAACGCCGTTCTGGGACGGGTCAATCGCCTGTTTGCGGGCTCGGTGGTCAGTGTCGCGTCCGGCTTCGCCCGGCTCGACAAGATGCCCCAGGGCGCTGTGCACGCCGTCACCGGCAATCCCGTGCGCGCCCATGTGCTTCAGGCGCGTGAAGTTGACTATGCGCCGCCCGGGCCGGAAGGCGAGATCCGGCTTCTGGTGCTGGGCGGGTCGCTGGGCGCGCGCATCCTGTCTGAAACCGTGCCCCGGGGGGTGGCAGCCTTGCCGGAAGACTTGCGCCTGCGCCTGAAGGTCGTTCAGCAGACGCGTGAAGAGAGCCTTGATAGCGCGCGCCAGGTGTACGCCGAAGCCGGTGTTCAGGCGGAGCTCAGCCCGTTCTTCCGCGATATGGGGCGGCTCTACGCCGAGAGCCATCTCGTGATCTCGCGCTCGGGCGCGTCATCGGTGTCCGAAATCGCCGCGATCGGCCGTCCCGCCATATTCGTGCCCCTCGCACTTGCGATGGATGATCACCAGACGGCGAATGCCGAAGGACTGGTGCGCAAGGGCGCAGCCGACATGATCACCGAGGCCGACTTCACCGTGGATCACCTGCGGGCGCGCCTTGAAACCCTGTTGGCGGACGGCGAAGCTCTGGATGCGCGCGCGCGCCTGGCCCGGACAGAGGGCCGACCTGACGCTCATGAGCGTCTTGCTGATCTGATTGTACAAGCTGCGGAGCCGAAACTCTGATGCCGCCCATTGATCTCGCCGCCTCGGTTGGTCCTGTTCACTTCGTCGGCATTGGCGGCATCGGCATGAGCGGCATCGCCGAAGTCATGCTGACGCTCGGCTACAAGGTCACGGGCTCGGACATCAAGGACAGCGCCAATGTCCAGCGCCTGCGTGAGAAGGGCGCGGTCGTCCATATCGGCCACGCCGCGGAGAATGTGGAGGGCGCGGGCGCGCTCGTCGTCTCGAGCGCCGTCAAGAAGGACAATCCTGAACTCGTCGCCGCGCGCGCCAAACGCACCCCGGTGGTGCGCCGCGCCGAGATGCTGGCGGAGCTGATGCGTCTCAAGCACGCGGTGGCGGTCGCGGGCACCCACGGCAAGACCACCACGACCTCGCTGGTGGCCTGCCTGATGGATGCGGCGGGCTTTGACCCGACCGTGATCAATGGCGGGATCATTTCCGCCTATGGCTCGAACGCCAAGATCGGCGAGGGCGAGTGGATGGTGGTCGAGGCCGATGAAAGCGACGGCTCCTTCCTCAAATTGCGCGGCTCGGTCGGGATCATCACCAATATCGATCCCGAGCATATGGAGCATTACGGCTCGTTCGACGCCTTGCGCGACGCCTTCGCCCAGTTTGTCGAGAACCTGCCGTTCTATGGGTTCGCCGTGCTGTGCATCGATCATCCTGAAGTGCAGGCGCTGGCCGCGCGGATCGAGGATCGCCGGGTCATCACCTATGGCTTCTCTCCGCAAGCGGATGTGCGCCTGTCCAATCTCGTCATGGACGAGACGGGTGGTCATTTCGACCTGACCTTCCAGCCGCGTGGAATCGAGCCGGTCACCTGGGCGGGGATGAGCCTGCCCATGATGGGCGAACACAATGTGCTCAACGCCGCAGGCGCTCTGGCGGTGGTTCAGGCGCTGGGCGGCGGCGAGGAGGAAGCGCGCACGGCGCTGTCGGGTTTCACCGGGGTCAAGCGCCGCTTCACGATCACGGGCCAGGCGCATGGCGTGACGGTGGTGGATGATTACGGTCATCACCCGGTCGAGATCACGGCGGTGCTGAAAGCCGCGCGCCAGCGCGTGGGCGCGGGACGGGTGCACGCCGTGGTGCAGCCGCACCGCTATTCGCGCCTGCATGATCTGTTTGAGGATTTCTGCACCTGCTTCAACGACGCCGACAGCGTCTGGGTGACCCCGGTCTATGCTGCGGGCGAAGCCCCGATCGAGGGGGCGAGCCAGGACTCCCTGGTGGCGGGCCTGCAACGTCACGGCCATCGCAATCCCAATGCGACGACCCGCGAGACCCTGCCTGACGACCTCAAATCGGTGATGCAGCCGGGGGATCTGATCGTCTGTCTGGGCGCAGGCGACATCACCGCCTGGGCCGCAGACCTGCCTGCCCGTCTGGAGGGCTGAGCATGGGCTGGCCGTCCCTTCTGGATCGCCTGCCGTCCGTGCGCGGCAAGCTGATCGAGAACGCGTCCCTTGCTGATATCACCTGGCTGCGTGTGGGCGGTCCGGCGCAGGTTCTGTTCCTGCCCGCCGACGCAGCTGATCTGGCGCGCTTTCTGGCCGAAACTCCGCGCGATATCGACGTGCGGGTGCTGGGCGCCGGTTCCAATACGCTGGTGCGCGATGGCGGCCTGCCGGGCGTGACGGTCAAGCTCACCCCCGCCTTCGGCAAGGTCGAGGCGCTGGAGAACAATCGCATTCGCGCGGGCGCCGCCGCGCTCGACAAGATGGTCGCCAAGGCGGCCGCGAAAGCCGGGATCGCCGGACTGGAATTCTATGTGGGCGTGCCGGGCGCCATTGGCGGCGCGCTGCGCATGAATGCGGGCTGCTACGGGACCGAAACCAAGGACGTTCTGGTCGAGGCCGTCGCGCTTGATCGCACCGGACGACGCATCATCGCGCCGGTGGAAGAGCTGGGCTACGCCTATCGCCATTCGGACGCGCCGGAAGACTGGATCTTCATCGAGGCGGTATTCGAAGGGCAGGCGGATGATCCTGAAGCCGTCACAGAACGCATGAACGCCATCACCGAGCGGCGCGAGGCGAGCCAGCCCATTCGCGAGAAGACGTCCGGCTCGACCTTCAAGAACCCCGATCCGGAAACCTCGGGCGGGCGCTCGGCCTGGCAATTGGTGGATGCGGCGGGCTGGCGCGGCAAACCCATTGGCGGCGCGCGCTTTTCCGAACAGCATTGCAATTTCCTGATCAATGACGGCACGGCGACCGCCAGCGATCTCGAAACCCTGGGCGAAACCGTGCGCGCCGAGGTGAAAGACAAGTTCGGCGTTCAATTGCACTGGGAAGTCAAACGGATCGGAGAGCCCGAATGAGCAAGCATGTGGCGGTTCTTTTGGGCGGGCGCAGTCCGGAGCGCGACGTCTCGCTTGTATCGGGCAGGAAGGTGATCGAGGCGCTGGAAGCCAAGGGCTATCAGGTCTCCCCCATCGATCCTCGCGATCACGACTGGATCGACCAACTCGACGGCGTAAAGCCTGATGTGGTGTTCAATGCGCTGCATGGCGATTGGGGCGAGGATGGCCGGGTGCAGGGCGTGCTCGATTATCTGGGCTATCCCTACACCCATTCGGGCGTCGCGGCGTCGGCGCTGGCCATGGACAAGCAACGCGCCAAGGCGGTGCTGCGCGAGGCGGGCATCCAGTGCCCTGAAGGCCAGTTGATCAGCCGGTTCGAAGCCGCGCGTGACCATGTCATGAAGCCGCCCTATGTGGCCAAGCCCAATGCGCAGGGCAGTTCGGTGGGCGTGGTGATCGTGCCTGAGGGCGCGAACCGTCCGCCGGCCATTCTGGGCTCGGAGGACTGGCCCTATGACGAGGAAGTGCTGATCGAGCGCTTCATTCCGGGCCGCGAGCTGACTGTTGCGGTCATGGGCGACAAGCCGCTGACCGTCACCGAGATCGTCCCCAAGACCGCCTTCTATGATTACGACGCCAAGTATTCCGATGGCGGCTCGGTGCACCAGCTGCCCGCCGATGTGCCGCAAGCTGTTTTTGACGAGTGCATGGCCGAGGCGCTGAAGGCCCATCAGGTCCTTGGGTGCCGCGGCCTGACCCGGTCCGATTTCCGGTATGATCCGGAAACAGGCGGCGTGTGGTTACTCGAAATTAACACCCAACCCGGCATGACTCCCACATCCCTCGCGCCCGAACAGGCGGCGCACTGCGGCATCGGTTTTCCCGATCTCGTAGCGTGGATGGTGGAGAATGCGGCGTGTCCAAACTGAAGGCCGCCGGCGCTCGAGACACATCGAAAGCCCGGCGCAAGTCAAAGACAGCCCCCAAAGCGGCGGGCGGGCGCAAGCTGTCCAACTGGGCGGCGGCGCAATGGCGTGCGGCGCGGAACCGGGCGGGCTACGCCTTCAAGCTGATTCTCACCGTTTGCGGCGTCCTCCTGGCGGGCACGGTCCTGATCCTCACCGCGTTTGGCCAGATCGATGATGTGGGCGGAATGCTGGCCAGTCGGGCCGAGCGCGAGCTTGAAACCGCGGGCTATACGCTGGACTGGCTTGATGTGGCGGGCGCTGAACGCACGGGGGTTGAAGAAGTGGCCCTCGCTGTGGGCGCCGCGCCTGGCCGGGGGCTGAGCCGCGTGGATCTCAATGCGGCGCGCGACTCCATCCAGTCACTGAGCTGGGTGAAGTCCGCCGAGGTCCTGCGCCTGTGGCCGGACCGGATCGCGGTGCTGATCGAGGAGCGCCAGCCCTATGCCATCTGGCAGATCAACCAGACCCATCATGTGATTGATCCCGATGGCTATGTCATCGATGCGGCGGATCCCCGCGACTTTCTGGACCTGCCGCGCGTGGTGGGAGAAGGCGCGAACCGTGAAGCCCATGCTGTGATTGCGCTGCTCGAGCTTCATCCTGAAATTCGCGACCGTGTGACCAACGCCATTCGCGTGGGCGAGCGGCGCTGGAATCTGCGCCTGCAGAGCGGCGGCGATGTGCTGTTGCCAGAGGATGATCCGGCGAGTGCGCTGGCGTTGCTGGCGGCGATGCATGAGGAACGCGGCGTGCTCGATTACGAGGCGCAGATCCTTGATCTTCGAAATGCCGGGGAGATGGTCATGCGCCCCTGGCCGGACCGGGCGGCGGAACGCGCAGGGCGAGGGGCTTAAGCGATGGGTGCGATGGGGTTTTTCAAGTCAGGAGGCGCTGCAAGCGCCGCCACGCCGCCGCGCAAGGCGGGCGTGTTCGCCGCGCTTGATATCGGCGCGTCCAAGACTGTGTGTTTCATCGCCAAGACCGAAGAGACGCTGGCGGGCCTGCGTCCGCGGGTGATCGGGGTCGGCCACCAGTCCACGCGAGGCGTGCGCGCCGGTCAGGTGGTGGACGTCAATCTGGCGGTGGACAGCATCCGCGCGGCGGTGGAGAACGCCGAGCGCATGGCCGGGCACACGGTCAGCGAGGTGTATCTGGCGGCGTCCGCGGGCGCCCCCGCGAGCGCGCGCATCTCCGTCGAGATGGATCTCGCCGCCCGTGAAGTGACCGACCGGGATTTGCGCCGCATTCTCGCCGAGGCGCTGCGCCGTCACCATGAACAACGCCGGGTTCTCCTTCACGCTTTGCCGCTCTCCTGGCGCGTGGACGGCCATCGCGGCGTCAAGGATCCGCGCGGCATGTTCGGCGAAAGCCTGGGCGTGGACCTGCATCTGGTCAGCGCCGCCGCCGACCCCTTGCAGAACCTCATTTCCTGCGTCGAGCGCTGCCAGCTGACCGTCGCGGGCGTGGCGGCGACGCCCTATGTCTCCGGCATTGCGGCCTTGGCGCCGGATGAGCGCGATCTCGGCGCGCTGCTGATCGATATGGGCGCACATACAACGACCGTGGCCGTCTTCAATGAAGGCTCTCTACAGCATGTGGACGGGGTGCCGGTCGGCGGCGCCCATGTCACCAACGACATCGCCCGGGGGCTGTCCACGCCGGTCAACGCGGCCGAGCGGATCAAGGCGCTGCATGGGTGTGCGCTTGATAGTCCCGATGACGATCAGATCATGATCGAGACGCCCCCCGTGGCCGGGTCTGGCGTGGTGACCATGAACCAGCAGCCCAAGGCGCTTCTGAACGCCATCATCCGGCCGCGTCTGGAAGAAGTCTTCGAAATGGTGCGTGATCGGCTGGACGCCGCCGGCGCCGCCAGCGCGTCGGGCCGCTCTGTGGTCCTGACTGGCGGCGCGGCGCAATTGCCGGGCGCCGCCCAGCTGGCCGGTCGGGTGCTGGGCAAGCAGGTGCGTCTGGGGCGTCCTGATTCGCTCGCCGGACTGGGCGATGCGGTCAGCGGTCCGGGCTTCAGCGCGGCGGCCGGTCTGCTGCTGCGATGTGTTCAGGGGCCATCAGAAGCAATCTCCGGCCCGCCCCGGTTTGACCAGGGTCCGGCCCGCATTCGCGAACGGGCGACGGGCGAGGGCGGCATGAAGGCGGTCTGGCGCTGGTTCGCGGAAAGTTTCTAGACTCCTCGAACAGACTCAGGGTCCTGTTATTCTATGCGAAAAAAGGTTTGCTCTGAGGGGAGCGGCTTAACGCTCGATTAAACAAGCGAGCGCAGTCTCACGGGGTGATTCGTTAACCCTGCCGCCCCACGGAGACCTGCCATGCCCTTGAACCTGTCCGCGCCGGAAACCACCGAACTGAAACCTCGCATTCTTGTGTGTGGTGTCGGCGGCGCCGGGGGCAACGCCGTTAACAACATGATCGACGCCCAGCTCGAGGGCGTGGACTTTGTGGTCGCCAACACCGATGCGCAGGCGCTTCAGCGCGCGCGCACCGATCGCCGCATCCAGATGGGCGCTGCGATCACCGAAGGTCTGGGCGCTGGGGCGCGCCCGGAAGTGGGTGAACAGGCGGCGGAAGACTCCCTGGCGGAAATCCAGGAGCACCTGCAAGGCGCGCACATGGTGTTCATCACCGCCGGCATGGGCGGCGGCACCGGCACCGGGGCTGCGCCTGTAATCGCGCGCGCTGCGCGGGAGCAGGGCATCCTGACCGTCGGCGTCGTGACCAAGCCGTTCCATTTCGAGGGCACCCGCCGCATGCGCCTGGCCGAATCGGGCATTGAGCGCCTGCAGGAGCATGTGGACACCCTGATCATCATCCCGAACCAGAACCTGTTCCGGATCGCCACCGAGAAGACGACCTTTGCGGAAGCCTTCGGCATGGCCGACCAGGTGCTGCATTCGGGCGTGCGCGGCATCACCGACCTCATGGTCATGCCGGGCCTGATCAATCTCGACTTCGCTGACGTCCGCACCGTGATGAACGAGATGGGCAAGGCGATGATGGGCACCGGCGAATCCAGCGGCGAGAAACGCGCCGTGGAAGCCGCACACAACGCCATCAACAATCCGCTGCTCGACGATGTGTCGATGAAGGGCGCCAAGGGCGTGCTCATCAACATCACCGGCGGCATGGACATGACGCTGTACGAAGTCGACGAGGCCGCCAACGAGATCCGCAACGAGGTCGATCCGGACGCGAACATCATCGTCGGCTCCACCTTCGACCCCGAGCTGGAAGGCATCATCCGCGTGTCCGTCGTGGCCACCGGCATCGACGCCGAACTCAACGAAATGCATGACCCGCGTCGCCGTCAGGGCGCCGAGCCGGTGGCTCCGGTCTGGAAAGGTCGTGAAACCCGCCCCCAGCGGCAGGCCGAGCCCCTGGTGCGTCGCGCTTCTGACGCCGTCGCGGTGAATGAAACGCCGCGGGCCGAAGCCCCGTCAGCGCCGCAAGTCACGGCGCGCGGTGGCGACACGGTCAGTGCGCCGGACAGCTTTACCGGCGGACAGCCGGTCCATCCGGTCGCCAAGCCGGCCGTTGTCGAGACCCGTGAGCGCCTTGAGCGTGAAATGACCCACCCGGCCGAGCCGCAGGCGCACATGCAGCACCAGC
Source organism: Oceanicaulis sp. HTCC2633 (assembly GCF_000152745.1). Lineage (GTDB taxonomy): Bacteria > Pseudomonadota > Alphaproteobacteria > Caulobacterales > Maricaulaceae > Oceanicaulis. The sequence goes on along the minus strand of NZ_CH672428.1, from coordinate 1,112,150 downwards.
AGCCGGTCGAGGTCCAGCCGCAGCAACCGGTTCAACAGCCCAAGGCCGAAGACGCCCAGCCTGCCCGTGAGCCGCGTCGCGGTCTGTCGCTGTTCGGCCGCCGCAAGTCCGCCCCGGTCGAGAACAAGGCGCCGGCCCAGCCCGAGCGTCCCTCTGTGGTCAGTCCGGTCGAGTCCGCACCGCGTCCGAGCCAGCCGTCTGGCGACCTGTTCGGCGAGGAACTGGACGAGAACGAGCTGGAAATTCCGGCCTTCCTGCGTCGCCAGGCCAACTAGGCTCTAGCGCCAACTCCTTGAAAACGCGTCGCTCTGTCAGTCCAGAGCGGCGCGTTTTTCATTGCGCCCCCGGTTTCGTAACACGGTGCAACAATCCTTTAATTGCGGGATGCATCACGGCCCGTAGTGTGCAGGGCGAGGGGCGGAGCCTGTTAAGCATCTTCCTGCATGTCAGGCTCCTGGATTGATAAAAGACTGGATTGGGCTTGCTTCATGATTGAACGCGCAACATTGGCGGCGCCGGCGCTTTGCGCCGGGATCGGCCTGCACACCGGAGCCCGTGTTCGCATGGCGATGAAGCCCGCCCCTCTGGGGTCGGGCATTGTCTTTGAGCGGACCGATCTCGATGTGTCGGACCGTCTTGTTCCTGCGCGCCGCGAGTTTGTGCGCTCGACGGATCTGGGCACCACTCTGGTTAATGACGCCGGCGCCTCGGTGGCGACGGTGGAGCATCTGATGGCGGCGCTGGCCGGTCTGGGCGTGGATGATCTGATCATCGAGCTCGACGGTCCTGAGGTGCCGGCCATGGACGGCTCGTCCGCGCCGTTTGTCGACCTGATCCTGCATGCCGGCCTGAAGACCCGCCCGGCGCCGCGCAAGGCGCTGCAGGTGCTCAAGCCTGTCGAGGTCGAGGATGGGGCGCGTCATGCGGTCTTCCTGCCGGCCCTGCGCCCCGGCATTGATGTCGAGATCGACTTTGACGACCCCGCCATTGGTCGCCAGCACTTCGCCTTCGAGGTCAGCCGCGCCAATTTCCAGGAGCTGGTCGCGCCGGCGCGCACCTTCGGTTTCCGTCGTGAGTTCAGCGCGCTCCTGAAAGCAGGACTGGCGCGCGGCGGCTCCATGGAAAACGCCGTGGTGGTTGATGATGACGGCGTCGCCAACCCCGAGGGTCTGCGCTTTGCGGACGAGTTCGTGCGTCACAAGGCGCTCGATGCACTGGGAGATCTGTATCTTCTTGGCGCCCCGATCATCGGGCTCTACAAGGCGCATCGTCCGGGGCATGGCCTGAACGCCAAGGCCCTCGCGGCGCTGCTGGCCGATGAAAGCGCCTGGCGCTGGACCTCCATGAGCGACAGCTCGGTGCAGAGCGAGCGTCTCGTTCATTCCTGATTTTCCCGTCAAAAGCCGATCTTATTCACACTCGGCCTGACAGGGTGCTTTTGCCCGCGCCCGCGATGGGTTAAACTATTCTCAATACCTAAGAGTCCGCTGCGTTCCGAACCCCGGGGCAGGCGGTCGCCGGCTTGAGGGCGTACGTCCATGAAGACTGTTCTGCGTGTTGCACTACTGGGCGCCGTCGCCTTGTCCCTGACTGCCTGTGCAGGGCGGGATCGCGAAGAGCTGGCCTATGTGGAGCAGCCTGTCGAGACGCTCTACGCGGAAGCCTTCGACAAGATGCAGCGCCGTCGCTATGACGAGGCGGCCGCCTATTTCGACGAGGTGGAGCGCCAGCACCCGTTCTCCGAATGGGCGCGCCGGTCCATGCTGATGGCCGCCTACGCCAACTACCGCCAGTCCAAGTATGACGAGGCGATCTCGGATGCGCAGCGCTTCATCGCGCTCCACCCGGGCAATGCCAGCGCGCCTTACGCCTATTACCTGATTGCGCTGAGCTATTATGAGCGCATCTATGATGTGGGCCGCGACCAGTCCACCACCCAGCAGGCGCTGCAAGCGCTGGAGCAGGTGGTGCGGCGCTATCCCGACACGCCCTACGCTCAGGACGCCCGTCTGAAGATCGACATGACCCGCGACCACCTGGCCGGCAAGGAAATGAGCGTGGGTCGCTGGTATCTGCGCAATGGCTATCACCTGGCGGCGATCAACCGCTTCCAGAACGTCATCCGCGATTACGAGACCACCAGCCATACGCCTGAAGCGCTGCACCGACTGGTCGAGGCCTATGTCAGTCTGGGCGTCGACGAGGAAGCGCGTCAGATCGCGGCCGTTCTGGGTTACAACTTTCCGGGCTCGGAGTGGTATGAGGACAGCTATGACCTTCTGACCTCGCGCGGCATCGCCGTGCCGGGATCGGAGGATCAGGAGCGCGAACCGTCCCTGCTGCGGCGCGCCCTGAACCGCGTCTTCGGCTAGGCTCGAACCAGATTGCGAACCTGAATGCTGGCTTCGCTCTCCATCCGCGACATTGTCCTGATCGACACGCTCGATCTGACGTTTGACGCTGGTCTGTCCGCGCTGACGGGCGAGACCGGTGCGGGCAAATCCATACTTCTGGGCGCTCTGGGGCTGGCCTGCGGCGAGCGCGCCGAACGGGCCCAGGTGCGCGCCGGCGCCGACAAGGCCGTGGCGACCGCCCTGTTCGAACCGCCTGTCGGCCATCCTGTTTATGCGCTGCTCGATGAGGCGGGCGTCATTGTGGAGCCGGGTGAGCCGGTGATTCTGCGCCGCACCCTGACCGCCGATGGTCGCTCCCGCGCTCATGTGAATGATCAGCCCGCCAGCGTGGGTCTTCTGGCCTCACTCGGCGAAGTGCTGGTCGAGATCCACGGCCAGCATGACGGGCGGGGCCTCATGGACCCCAAGAGCCATCGCGGCCTTTTGGACGCCTATGCCGATGCGGACGCTGAGCTCAAATCCGTGAAGGCGGCCTGGAAAGCCTTGAGCGAAGCCCGCCATCGCCTGGATGAGCTGACGGATGCGCGCGACAAGGCCGCGAGCGAAGAGGCGTTCCTGCGTGACAGCGTGGAAGAGCTTGAAGCGCTCAACCCGCAGACCGGCGAAGAGGACGGTCTCGCCGCCGAGCGCAAATTCCTCCAGCAGGCCGAATCAGCGCTCTCCGAACTTAACGACGCCATGGATGCGGTGGCCGGGGGCGATGGCCTCTCCAACCGTCTCAACACCGCCCTGCGGGGTCTCGAACGCGTGCGCGCGGCTCTTGAAGGCGCGGAGGGCGGGGAAGGCGAGGCGGGCGCAGCCCATGCTTCGGTCGAGCGCGCCGCGGGGGCGCTCGATCGCGCGCTCATCGAGTTCAACGAGGCCGAGGAGGCGCTGTCTGAAGCCGCCGCCCGCTTTGATGTGGAGCCGGGCCGGCTCAATGAGGTGGAAGAGCGCCTGTTCGCCCTGCGCGCCGCCGCTCGCAAGCATCATGTGGACGTGGATGAGCTGGCCGAGCTGCGCGATCGCCTCGCCAGTCGTCTCGACATGATCGAGCACGCCGACGACCGGCTGAAAGAGGCCGAAGGCGCGCTCAAGGCCGCTGAAGCCGATTACGGCCGCGCCGCGAAAGCCCTGACCGCAAAGCGCAAGAGCGCGGGCGATACGCTCGCTGGCGCGGTCGAGGCCGAACTCGCGCCGTTGAAAATGGACAAGGCGCGCTTCCGGGTCCGCGTCGAAACCGATGAAGACAAGCCCGGCACCTCGGGCTGGGACAAGGTCGCCTTTGAAGTCGCCACCAATCCCGGCGCGCCGTTCGGTCCGCTCGACAAGATCGCCTCGGGCGGCGAGCTCTCGCGCTTTGCGCTGGCGCTGAAGGTCTGCCTTGTGGGCGATGACGCCCGCACCATGGTGTTTGACGAGGTGGATCAGGGCGTGGGCGGCGCCGTCGCCGATGCGGTCGGTTCGCGCCTGAAGCGTCTCGCTGAAACCGGTCAGGCGCTGGTTGTGACCCACAGCCCGCAAGTGGCCGCCCGCGCCGATGCGCACTATCGTATCGAGAAGGCGGAGCAGGGCGAGGGCATGCGCACCACGGTGCGGCGCCTCGCCGAAGCCGACCGCCGAGAAGAGATCGCCCGCATGCTGTCGGGCGCGGAAATCACCGATGCGGCCCGCGCCGCCGCCGACCAGCTGATGGGCTCATGACCGCTGCGCTAAAGGATGTAAACGCGCTGACCTCCGATGAGGCCGCGTCCGAGCTTGAACGTCTCGCCCGTGAAATCTCCAGGCACGACAAGGCGTATTACGAAAAGGACGCGCCGAAGATCTCGGATGCGGCCTATGACGCCCTGCGTGCGCGCAATAGCGCCATCGAGGCGCGCTTTCCCGAGCTCAAGCGTAAGGACAGCCCGTCTGACCGGGTGGGCGCGAAACCGTCCGAGCAGTTCGGTGAAGTGGTCCATGCCGTGCCCATGCTGTCGCTGGGCAATGCGTTCGAAGATCAGGATGTGCGCGATTTCGCCGACCGCATCCGCCGCTTCCTCAATCTCAAGGACGAGAAACTCGTCTTCACCGCCGAGCCCAAGATCGACGGGCTGAGCGCCAATCTGCGCTATGAACAGGGCGAGCTGGTGATCGGCGCCACGCGGGGCGATGGCCGGACGGGCGAGAACGTCACCGCCAACCTCAAGACCATCGCCGACATTCCCCACAGGCTTGAGGGCGATGTTCCGGACGTGCTGGAGGTGCGCGGCGAGGTCTATATGAGCCACGCTGATTTCGCCCAGCTCAACGCCATGCAGGAAGAACGCGGCAAGCCCGCCTACAAGAATCCGCGCAACGCCGCCGCCGGCTCCCTGCGCCAGATCGACCCCAATGTGACGGCAGAGCGCCCGCTGCGCTTTTTCGCCTATGCCTGGGGTGAGCTGAGCGAGCCTCTGGCCGAGACCCAGTATGACGCCGTCAAACGCCTCGGGCAGCTGGGATTCGTCATCAATGACGACATGGTGCGGGTTGAGAGCGTCGAGGATGTGCTCGCCCATTACCGCGCGCTCGAAGCCAAACGCGCCGATCTCGGCTATGACATTGATGGCGTGGTTTACAAGGTGGACCGGCTCGACTGGCAGGAGCGGCTGGGCTTTGTCGCCCGCGCGCCCCGCTGGGCGATTGCGCACAAATTCTCGCCCGAAAAGGCCGTCACCCGGCTCAACGCCATCGAGATCCAGGTGGGCCGCACAGGCGCGCTGACCCCTGTCGCCAAGCTCGAACCCGTCACCGTGGGCGGGGTGGTGGTGTCGAACGCCACCTTGCACAATCAGGATGAAATCGAGCGCAAGGATGTGCGCGTGGGCGACACCGTGATTATCCAGCGCGCCGGCGATGTGATCCCGCAGGTGGTTGAAGTCGTCCTCGACAAGCGCCCCGAGGCCGCCGAACCCTTCGCCTTCCCCACCCTGTGCCCCGTTTGCGGCAGCCATGCCGTGCGCGAGGAGGGCGAGGTCGTCCGTCGCTGCACGGGCGGTCTCATCTGTGACGCACAGGCGGTCGAGCGGCTCAAGCATTTCGTCTCCCGCAAGGCGTTCGACATTGAAGGGCTGGGCGCCAAACAGATCGAGGCCTTCTTCCATGAAGGCCTCGTCAAGCAACCCGCCGACATCTTCACCCTGCGTGCACGCAACGAGGCGGGCGAGATCAACCCGCCCATCCAGACCCGCGAAGGCTGGGGCGAGCGCTCGGCGGCGAACCTTTTTGGCTCCATCGATCAGCGCCGCAATATTGGCCTCGCGCGTTTCCTGTTCGCCCTCGGCATCCGTCATGTGGGCGAGGAAACCGCGCGTCTGATCGCGCGCAGCTTCACCAGCTGGCAGGTCGTGCGCGAGACAGCGGAAGCCGCGAACGAGCCTGGCGAAGCCTTCGCCGCCTTCATGGACATTGACGGCATTGGCGAGACGGCGGTCAAAGCCCTCGCCGAATTCTTCGCCGAAAGCCACAATCAGGACGCGCTCAACGCCCTGCTCGCCCATGTGACGGTCGAAGACGCCGAACAGGTGGCCGCCGAAAGCCCCGTCGCGGGCAAGACGGTGGTGTTCACCGGTTCTCTGGAACGCTTCACCCGGGACGAGGCGAAGGCCAAGGCGCAATCACTCGGCGCCAAGGTCTCGGGCTCCGTCTCGGGCAAGACCGACATCCTCGTCGCCGGTCCCGGCGCGGGCTCCAAGCTGAAGAAAGCGCAGGAGCTGGGCGTCCAGACGATGACCGAGGATGAATGGCTGGCGCTCATCGGGGGGTGAGCGCCTCTCCCTCTCAACGTGTCATTCACCGGTTTATCCGGTGAACCCATGCCGTGACCTGTGATCTGAGCCACCGGCATGGATCCCCCGCATGAAGCGGGGGATGACATGTGTGCGAGGTATTTGAATTTCCTCTTTCCCCGCGAAGGCGGGGACCCAGTGATCATCAGGACTTTGCGTTGTCGGCTCTGGGCCCCTGCCTATGCAGGGGAAGAGAAAGTGAGCGCCTACTCCCCCAGCAACCGCTCGACCTCATCCAGAATAACCGCCCACGCGGGCGCAGTCGGGTCGATCAGCTCGAAATGACCGGCGTTTTCCAGCGTGATCTCGGTCACCGTATCACCTGCGGCTTCGGCTTCAGCGGCGTAGGCCGCGCCGAACTGCGGCGGCACGATCGGGTCGAGTTCGCCTGAAACGATCACCTGCTCCACATGCATTGGCAGCAGCTGATCGGGTGAGGTGTCGGCATAGGGCGCATCGCCGGGATGGCCCGCGATCAGGGCGTCCACCGTGTCCGGCTCGCCGCAGCGGCCGGGGCCTTCAGCGCGATAAAGCTCGAGATCATTGATGCCCGCGAGCGTTATGACACCGTTGGGGATGAACGGGTCTTCCATATAAAGCGGCGTGTCCTGCAGCTGGCCGCGCGCGGCGGCCCACAATGCCAGATGCCCGCCCGCGGAATGGCCCATCAGCACGGAGCGCTCAAGGTCGATGGGATAGGTCTCGGCCAGCGCCCGGACATAATCGGTCGCCATGGCCACGCTATTGAAGGTGCCGGGATACCCGCCCGTCTCATGGCCCAGACGCGGATAGGTGATGTTCCACACGGCGATGCCGCGCGCCTTGAGGTCCGCGTTCAGCTGGTCCTGCAGGATGGTGCCCGGAATGGCCGCCTGCCAGCAGCCGCCATGGATCATGATCACCAGCGGGAAGGGGCCGTCGCCCTCTGGTAGCCACAGCTCGCCATACTGCTCCTCGCCCTGGCCGTATTCGATCCGGGCGTCGGCGGGCGCACGTTCCCGGTCGAGCAGATCCCGCCAGCTGATCGGGCGCGCGTCGGCGTACGGGTCTTGAGCGCACGCAGGCGCTGAGAGGAGGAGGGCAGCGGTGAGGCAGAGGGCGAGGCGCATGGGGGTATCCGGTTCTGTTTTCAGATCAAACTAGCGCCGATAAACATTTCAACCAAATGAAACCCCGGGCGAGCTGGAAACACAGAGTGTCATCCCGGCCTTGAGCCGGGATCTACTGATAGCGTTTCTGCGATCAGAACAGAGTGGTTCCGGTAGATCCCGGATCGCCTGTGGCGTCCGGGATGACACCGATAAATAAAGGAAAACTAAGGCGCCGCTCCCACAAAGCTGGCGACGACCTTTTTCTCGCCGGCCTTGTCAAAGGCGACGGTGAGCTTGGCGCCGTCGGCGGCTTTGACGGTGCCGTAGCCGAATTTCTGGTGGAAGACGCGGTCGCCGCGTTTCCATTTCGAGTTTCCACTCACCGAGCTGGTGTCGATCAGCGTGGCCTTGCCCTCGATGACGCCGGGATCGGCGCGGCGGCCGGACGCCTTGCTGGCCTGGAAGCGTTTCCAGCCAGGGCTTTCATAGCTCGACTTGAACGGGTCAGCGACTTCGGCGACGCCCTCAAAGCCCGGCCCGGCGTCGTAATAGCCGGTCTCCGATTTCGCTTCGCAATGCTCGGCCGGCATTTCGTCGATAAAGCGCGAGGGCAGCACCGATTGCCAGCGACCGAAGATCATCCGGTTGGCGGTGAAGCTGATGACGGCGCGTTCGCGGGCGCGGGTAATGCCCACATAGGCGAGGCGCCGTTCCTCTTCGAGCGCCGCCGTGCCGCCTTCATCCATGGAGCGTTGGGAGGGAAACACCGTCTCTTCCCAGCCCGGCAGGAAGACCAGCGGGAATTCAAGGCCCTTGGCGGCGTGCAGCGTCATGATCGAGACTTCATCGCCGTTCTCGGTGCGGTCGGCATCCGAAACGAGGGCGATGTGCTCAAGGAAGGCTTCAAGGCTGTCAAACTCGCCCATGGAGCGGACGAGTTCCTTGAGGTTGTCGAGCCGGCCTGCGGCCTGCGGGCTCTTGTCCTCGCGCCACATGGCCGTATAGCCGCTTTCATCGAGGATGACTTCCGCCAGCTCGTCATGGCGCATGGTCTCGGCCTGTTCAGCCCAGCGTTCAAGGTCGCGCAGGAAGGCGATGAGGCCGGTGCGGCCCTTGCCCTTGATCTCGTCAGTCTGGGTCATCAGGCGCGCGGCCTCGGCCATCGAGACCTGTGCGCCGCGTGCGGCCATGGCGATCTTTTGCACGGACGTATCGCCCACGCCGCGTTTGGGCGTGTTCACCACGCGCTCGAACGCCAGATCATCTGACAGGCTGCGCACCAGCCGCAGATAGGCGAGAGCGTCGCGGATCTCCGCGCGTTCAAAGAAGCGCGGCCCCCCGATCACCTTGTAGGGCAGGCCCAGCATGATGAACCGGTCTTCAAAGGCGCGCATCTGCCAGGACGCGCGCACCAGAACCGCGATGTCGGAGTGACGCCCGCCGCCCTTGATATGCGCCTCGATCTCGTCGGCGACAAAGCGCGCTTCCGCCTCGCCATCCCACAGGCCGGAGACCTGGACCTTGTGGCCGGCCTGATCCTCGGTCCACAGCGTCTTGCCCAGCCGCGCCTTGTTGGCGGTGATCAGCCCCGCCGCAGCGCCCAGGATATGGCCGGTGGAGCGGTAATTGCGCTCGAGCCGAATGACGGTGGCGCCGGGGAAGTCCTGTTCAAAGCGCAGGATGTTGTCCACTTCCGCGCCGCGCCAGCCATAGATCGACTGGTCGTCATCGCCCACGCAGCACACATTGCCCGAGCCGCGCGCCAGAAGGCGCAGCCACAGATACTGGGCGACGTTGGTGTCCTGATACTCGTCCACCAGCAGATAGCGGAACTTGCGGTGAAAATCCGCCAGCACATCGTCATGGTTCTGGAAGATGGTGATGTTGTGCAGCAGAAGATCGCCGAAATCGCACGCGTTCAGCACGCTCAGGCGATCCTGATAGAGCTTGTAGAGTTTCTGCGCCTTGCCGTCTGCGAAGCTCCACTTGTCCTCTTCGGGGATGCGTTCGGGCGTCTGGGCGCGGTTCTTCCAGCCATCAATCAGGCTGGCGAGATGGCGCGGCGTCCAGCGCTTGGTATCAATGCCCTCGGCCTCGAGGATCTGCTTGAGCAGGCGCAGCTGGTCGTCGGTGTCCAGAATGGTGAAGGTGGATTTCAGTCCCACCAGCTCGGCATGGCGGCGCAGGATCTGGGCGGCGATGGAGTGGAAGGTGCCGAGCCAGGGCAGGCCCTCAACCTGTTCGCCAATGATCTTGCCCACCCGCTCTTTCATCTCGCGCGCGGCCTTGTTGGTGAAGGTCACCGCCAGAATGTTCCAGGGCTGCGCCTTGCCGGTCGCCAGGATATGCGCCAGCCGCGTGGTCAGCACGCGGGTCTTGCCCGTGCCCGCGCCCGCCAGCACCAGCACCGCGCCGTCCACCGCCTCGACCGCGGCGCGCTGTTCGGGGTTCAACCCGTCAAGATAGGCGGCGTCCGCACGCGGCGCCCGTGGGGCCGCCTGCTGGGAAAGGGGGACAGAGGACATGACGCAGGCTTTCGCACTTCGATTCGCACAGGAGAACGAAACTAGCACATCCGCTTGCAAAGCGTAGGGGCGGCGATGTCATCGGTCAGGCGGAGAGGCGCTCAACCTCGGCTTCGATATCGGTCCAGCGCCCGGCTCTGAGTTCGGCCAGATCATAGGCCTGCTGAAGGTTAAGCCAGAATTGCGCCGACGTTCCAAAGGCTGCGCCCAGCCGCACAGCCAGCTCGGTGGAGACAGACTGTTTGCCCGCCACGAACCGGGACAGGTTCGCCGCGCTGATATTGAGCGCAGTGGCCGCCCGACGCATGGACAGGCCCAGTGGCTCAAGGAATTCCTCAGCCAGATACTCGCCAGGATGAATGGTCAGCCCTGTCATCAGGGGGGTGTCAATCTTGGTCATTACAGTCCTCCCTAATGGTAATCGGTGACGGTGACGTCTTCAGGCCCTTGCGCCGTCCAGACGAAACAGACGCGCCATTGATCATTGACCCGGATCGAGTGCTGTCCTTCGCGGTCGCCTTTCAAAGCTTCCAGACGATTGCCCGGTGGAGCCTTCAGGTCTTCCAGCGCGGTTGCGGCGTGAAGCGCCAGTAACTTGCGGGCGACAACGCGCTGCACATCCGACCAGCCGCAGCCTTTCGTAAGCTTGCCGGTCAGAAAGAAGCTTCGGCTCGCCTTGTCCGCAAAGCTCTGGATCATGATGTAACGTAGTGCGTAACACGCAACAAATCAAGTCACGCTAGCGATGCTCTTCCTCGTGCCTCGCTTGCAGCGCGCTGGCGTAGGCGGCATGGGCGTCGGCCTTGGTGATGTAGCCCACAATGGGCTGGTCGCCATGGCGGGAGCGGACCTGGGCGCCGTCGATCTTCTCGGCCGAGAAGAAACCCATCACCCGGCCCAGATAATCATCGTCATAGACGCAGGCCTCATCGAGCTCGCCCGCCGTGTCATGGCTGTCGAGCGGGGTCATGATATCGCGGGCGCGAATGGTCTGCAGGATGACGCGAGCGTCGCCCTGGGTGAGGTCAAAGCCATGCCGCTCGACCTGTTTGTGAAAGAAGCTGCCCTTGGTGATCGAGGTGGTGATGACGCTGGCCAGCGACACGCAGACTAGCAGCGCGATCGAGGCTTCATAGCTGGCGGTCAGCTCGAACACGATCAGCGTGGTCGAAAGCGGCGCGCCCAGCACGGCGCCGCCCACAGCGCCCATGCCGATGACGGCGAAATAGGCGCTGCCGGCGCTGTCAGGCCCCAGGATCGGGGCGATCAGCGCGCCATAGAGCGCGCCCAGCATGGCGCCGAGATAGAGCGAGGGCGCGAAGATGCCGCCGCCGAAGCGGAAGGCCATGGTGGCGACAATGGCGGCGAGCTTGAGCACGATCAGCGCCGCCAGCGTGCCGATGGCGTAGCCGCCCGCCAGCGCGATCGAGGTCGCTTCATAGCCGACGCCGAGCACTTCCGGCGCCAGGACGCCCAGGCCTCCGATCAGCAGCCCGCCGAAGGGCGGCAGGATCCAGAGCGGGACCGAGAGCGCCTGAGCACGCAGGGCGAGGCCGCGCGGCAGGTTGAAGGACAGCATCACGCAGGCGATGGCGAGCGCTGCCGAGGCGAGGCCGAGCGGAATGATGGCGATGAAGTCCGCGAGACTTGCGGGCGGGATCTCGGGCACCGAAAAGGCGGGCGTGGCGCCGAAATGGATGCGCGAGAGGATCGCGCCGATCACGCTGGCTGCGGCGACCGGACCGATGGAGCGCAGGGCGTAATGGCCCAGCACCACCTCGAATGCGAACAGGGCGCCGGCGACCGGCGCGTTGAAGCTGGCGGCGACGGCGGCGGAGGCCCCGCAGGCGAGCATGATGCGCGCGCCCCGGGCCGGCAGGTTCAGCGGGCGGCTGATGAAGCTCGCAAGCGCGGCGCCCAGATTGACCGACGGCCCCTCGCGCCCGGTGGAGCCGCCTGCGCCGATGGAGACAGCGTGGATCAGGGCGGACCAGACGCTGGGCATCAGCGCCATTTTCCCGCCCTGTGCGGCGCGTGCTTCCATGACGTCGGCGACGCCCTCGGCGCGGACTTCCGGCAGCCAGTTTGTTTTCAGGCCCACATAGAGCAGAAGCGCGACGACGCAGCCGCCAGTCACCGGCGCCAGGATCACCATGACCGGGGGCAGGGTGGAGGCGGTGCTGGCGAGACGTTCGGAGAATTCGCCAAAGGCGACAAGTTGCACGGACTGGATGGCGAGACGCAGGCCGATGGCGGCGTAGCCCGCCACAACGCCCACCACCAGCGCCAGCAGCCACAGCGCAGGCGAGCGCCCGTCAGCAAAGCTGTTCTTGAGATAGCGCAGCAGTTTGTCGAGCGGCGACAGGGGCGGCGGGGTGACGGCGGTGCTCATGCCATCTTCAAACCCCGCTCGCCCCGTATCGTCAACTCCGGATCAGTCCTGACCGGCGCCCAGGGCGCGTTTGAGCGCCCACACCCGGCAGGCGCTGGAGAGGGGCTGATCAGGCTCGCGCATCTCGTCGATCGAGGTGATGAGCCCGGCCAGAGATCCGCCTGTATCGTTCAGCTCATCGTCGATCACTGACCAGAAATCCGGCTCGAGCGCCAGAGAGGTCGCGTGTCCCTTGAGGGTGACTGAACGTTTCTTGAGCATGGTGTCTAGGCCAGTTCCTTGAGCGCTTCGGCGTTGAAGTCTTCCAGATCCTCAAAGCGGCCGTCCTTGACCTTGCGGGCCCAGGCGTAATCAGACAGCAGGGCCCGGCCCACGCCCACGAGATCAAATTCGCCCGCGTCCAGGCGCTCGATCAGCTTGTCGAGGCCAGACTTTTCAGAGGCTTCCCCCATAAAGGCGCCAATGAAGTCACTATTAAGGCCAACAGATCCCACTGTTATGGCAGGTTTGCCGGTCAGCTTTTTCGTCCAGCCGGCCAGATTCAGCTCGGAACCGTCGAACTCGGGCAGCCAGAAGCGACGGGTGGAAGCGTGGAAAATGTCGACGCCGGCTTCAGAGAGCGGGGCGAGGAAGGCTTCAAGCTCGTCTGGGGTTTGCGCCAGCTTCGCGTTGTAGTCCTGCTGCTTCCACTGCGAGTAGCGCAGGATCAGCGGCAGGTCCGCCGGGATGCGGGCGCGGACGGCGCGGATGATTTCCTGAGCGAACTCAGTGCGCGACAGCAGGCTGCCGCCATACTTGTCGTCGCGCTGATTCATGCCCTCCCAGAAGAACTGGTCGATCAGATAGCCATGCGCGCCGTGCAGCTCGATGGCGTCAAAACCGATCTTCGCGGCGTTCTCGGCGGCGTCCGCGAAACCCTTAATGGTGTCGTCGATCTCGGCCTGGGTCATCGGTTCGCCGACGGTCTTGCCGCCGGGCATGATGCCGGACGGGCTGTCGGACGGCGCGTCCGGATGCGGACCGGTGCCCGGCTTGCGCGCGAGGCCCACATGCCAGAGCTGGGGCGCGATCTTGCCGCCCTTGGCGTGGACAGCGTCCACCACTTTCTTCCAGCCGGCGAGGGCCTCTTCGGTGTGGAAGTTCGGGATCGCCGGATCAAAGCTGGCGCCGGGGCGATTGATGGTGGTGCCTTCGGTGATGATCAGGCCGACATCATTGTCCGCGCGGCGCTCGTAATAGCCGACCACATTGTCGTTGGGCACGCCGCCCGGGCTTTTGGACCGCGTCATGGGCGCCATGACGATCCGGTTCTTGAGTTGGAGCGAGCCAAGCTCGAACGGTTGGAAGAGGGCGTTGGTGTTCGGCATGAAGGGTCCCCTGAAAGCACGAATGAACGGCGATCAGTTGGATATATCGCGCGCGACAATCAAGGGACTTGTCTGGGGAAGGCGCCCCTCGGATTGCCGAGACCAAGATATTTTCCATAATTTTCAGAGCAATACGCAGTTTCGCCTATGAGGATATTTTCCGGGCTTCCCCGTGGGCGCCTTCGAGCTCCGGATCATAGTGTCTGCAGTTGCGACTGATAATGAGATTGATTATCGAAACGGCATTTTATAATTCATAACAACGAAAAGCATTCTCATCTTCAAACCGGACGGATCTCCATGCTCATCACCAAGGCGCGCATGATGACGGCGCTGGCCGCCATCCTGTCGCTGGGCTCGGCTCAGGCGGCTGAAACCTCTGATCAGACAGTTGAGGACACGATCGTGGTCACGGGCCGCTATCTGTCGATCGACCAGCTGAATGCCGTGAAGACGCCCACTCCTATCCTGAACGTGCCGCAGAGCCTGTCGATCGTGACCCGCGCCCAGATCGAGGATCAGGCCTTCACCTCGATTGGCGACATCCTGCGCTATACGCCGGGCCTGGCGGTCAGCCAGGGCGAGGGGCACCGCGATTCCATCATCATCCGCGGCAATCAGAGCACGGCGGACTTTTTCCTCGATGGTCTGCGTGATGATGTTCAGTACTACCGTCCGCTCTACAATCTCGAGCAGGTGGAGATCCTGCGCGGATCAAACGCGCTTCTGTTCGGGCGCGGCGGCGGCGGGGGCGTGATCAACCGCGTCACCAAGACCGCGCAGCTGGACGAGGACTTTGCAGGCCTCAACGCCAGCGTGGACACGTTCGGCGCCTATCAGCTGGCGGGCGATGTGAACACGGTGCTGTCTGACGCAATTGCGTTTCGCCTGAACGCCTATGGCGAGCATCTGGAAAGCCATCGGGATGTGTTTGACGGCGAGCGGTACGCCATCAATCCGACTTTCACATTCGATCTCGGCGCCCGGACTCAGGCCGTGCTCAGCTATGAGTATATGAGCGATGATCGCGTGGTGGATCGGGGCGTGCCGTCGGTCTCCGTCGCCAATGGTCCGGATGCGCCGCTTGAGGGGTATCGCGATACCTTCTTTGGCGATGCGGACGGCAATAACACGACACTGGACGCCAGCATCTATCGCGGCCGTGTCGAACACACCTTCTCGGACGCGCTGCGCGGCAATGTCACGGTGCAGTACGCAGACTATGACAAGCTCTATCAGAACATTTACGCGGCGGGTTTTGATGCGACGACCGACACGCTCACGCTCGACGGCTATCGCGATCCCACGACACGTCAGAACCTGATCATCCAGGGCAATCTGGTGGGCGAGTTCGCCACCGGTCCCTTCCAGCACACTTTGCTGTTGGGCGCTGAATATGGCGACCAGTCCACCACCAATGCGCGCCAGGACACCCTGTTCGCCGCGACTCAGGACGACCAGATCAGCGTCAGCCTGACCGATCCGGTGGTCGTGCCGAGCTATACCTTCACCAGCAATGTGCGCGACCGCTCCTCGGATGTGGAGTTTGTCTCGCTCTACCTTCAGGACCAGATCGACATCACCGACCAGTTCAAGCTGGTGCTGGGCGGTCGCTATGACCGGTTTGACGTGGCGGTGCTGGACCGTCTGGCGATCAGCCCGACCGATGACGGCCGTCGGGGCCGGGTGGACGAGGAATTCTCGCCGCGTCTGGGCGCGATCTACAAGCCGGCGGAAAACGTCTCGGTCTATGTCAGCTATGCCGAGACCTTCCTGCCGAGCTCCGGCGATCAGTTCCTGACCCTGACGACCACGAGCGAGGACATCGAGCCCCAGCGGTTCGAGAACACCGAAGTCGGCGTCAAATGGGATTTCGCAGAGCGTCTGAGCCTGACCACGGCCCTGTTCCGTCTGGAGCGCGGCCAGTTCACCACGGTGGACCCCGATGACCCCTCCATCGTCACGCTGGTGCCGGGCAGCACGACGGAGGGTTTCGAGGTTCAGCTGCTGGGCCGGCTGACCGATCAATGGACCGTGAATGCGGGCTATAGCTATCTCGACAGCACGGTCGAGGGCGGCGCATTTGATGGCAACGCCACCCGCCAGACCCCCGAGAACATGATCTCGATCTGGAACGAGTACCAGGCCACTGATCAGCTCGCGCTCGCGCTGGGCGTGACCTATCAGGACAGCTTCTTCGTACTGGAGAACAATGCTGTCGAAGTGCCCGATTACACCCGCGTGGATGCGGCGGTGTTCTATGATCTGACCGAACAGACCCGCCTGCAGCTCAATATCGAGAACCTGCTCGACGAGGAATACTTCCCCGACGCGCACTCGAACGACAATATCTCGACCGGCAAGCCGCTCAATGCGCGCCTGACAATCCGTCACCGGTTCTAGAAACGGGACGTCCCGAAATGAAAACGGCGGCTCATCGAGCCGCCGTTTTTTATGTATCGGACCTTTTGTCAGGCTCCCGCTTGTGCGCCTCCAGCGCCGCCTTGAGTTTGGCTTCGCGGGCTTTCTCTAGCTCGCGCTGGGCCTTGGGCGTACCGAACTGGACGCGATTGGTTTCGGCCTGCTTGGCCTTGTCCTCACGCGCCTTCTTCTTGCGGAACTGACGCAGATTGATCGGCTGGGTCATGGGAGCCTCTCAGGCTCCGCCGCCGAAGCGGCGGAGCAAAGCGTACGGCCTATTTCGGGCCGATCATGTCTTCGGGGCGCACCACGCGGTCGAACTCTTCCTCGGTGACGAAGCCGAGCTTGATGGCTTCCTCACGCAGGGTGGTGCCGTTCTTGTGGGCGGTCTTGGCGACGGTGGTGGCGTTGTCATAGCCGATGGTCGGCGCCAGCGCCGTCACCAGCATGAGCGAACGTTCCATGATGTCGGCGATGCGCTGCTCGTTCGCTTCAATGCCGACGACGCAATTGTCGGTGAAGGAATGGCAGGCGTCCGTCAGCAGCTTGGCGCTGGTCAGCACGTTCCAGGACATCATCGGCTTGAAGACGTTGAGCTGGAACTGACCCTGGCTGCCCGCAAAGCTGACGGCGGAGTTGTTGCCCATCACCTGGGCGCAGACCATGGTCATGGCTTCGCACTGGGTCGGGTTCACCTTGCCCGGCATGATGGAGCTGCCCGGCTCGTTCGCCGGCAGGGCGATCTCGCCGATGCCGCAACGCGGGCCGGACCCCAGCAGGCGGATGTCGTTGGCGATCTTGAACAGCGACACCGCCGCCGAATTTAGCGCGCCATGCGCTTCCACCATGGCGTCCTTGGTGGACAGCGCCTCGAACTTGTTGGGCGCGGTCACGAAGGGCAGCTTGGTGAGGTTCGCCACTTCCTCGGCGAACTTCTCGGCAAAGCCGATCTTGGCGTTCAGGCCGGTGCCGACCGCGGTGCCGCCCTGGGCGAGCTCGTACAGCGCCGGCAGGGCCGCCTCGACGCGACGGATGGCGTTGTCGATCATGTGCACATAGGCGGAGAATTCCTGACCCAGCGTCAGCGGGGTCGCATCCATCAGGTGCGTGCGGCCGATCTTGATGATGTCCTTGAAGGCTTCGGACTTGTCATTGAGCGCATTGCGCAGGGTCTGCAGCGCCGGGACCAGATCGTGCTTGAACACTTCCGCCGCCGCAATGTGCATGGCGGTGGGGAAGGTGTCGTTGGACGACTGGGAGCGGTTCACATGGTCGTTGGGGTGGACCGGGTCCTTGGAGCCGACTTCACCGCCCAGGATCTGGATGGCGCGGTTGGAGATGACCTCGTTGGCGTTCATGTTCGACTGGGTGCCGGAGCCCGTCTGCCAGACCACCAGCGGGAAATGGTCGTTGAGCTTGCCTTCGGCGACTTCGAGCGCCGCGGCGGCGATGGCGTCGCCCAGCTTGGGCTCGAGATTGTCGAGCGCCATGTTGGCCTTTGCGGCGCAATGCTTGACCACGCCCAGCGCGCGCACAAGCGGCAGGGGCTGGGTCTGGCCGCCGATCTTGAAGTTCATCAGCGAGCGCGCGGTCTGGGCGCCCCAGAGCTTGTCGGACGGGACTTCGAGGGGGCCGAAGGAATCGGTTTCAACGCGCATCTCGGTCATGGGTCTTTCTCCAGTACGGCGTGGGCCTTGTATGGGGCGTCTATAGGCCTGCAGGGCAAAGACAGGCAAGCCGCGCCTTGGTCGCAATGAGCGTGATCTGCACCTTGATTGAACCGGATGCCCGTCAGGGCGCACCTGAAGGGCGTACCGGCAGCCAGGGGAGATGCAGATGGATGCCTTTCAGGGTGCGGCGCGCCTCATCGGGATGAGCGACGCCATCTGGGCCAGGCACGCCCATCCGCTCAGCGTATGGAGCCGCATGCTGGCGGCGCCTTTGATCTTCATATGCCTGTGGAGTCCGGTCTGGATCGGCTGGTATGGCGTGGGGCTGATCGGGATGGCGATCCTCTGGATGTGGCTCAATCCGCGCCTGACCCCGCCGCCGAAGACCGGGCGCAGCTGGGCGAGCAAGGGCGTCATCGGAGAGCGCATCTTCATCAACCGCAAGGCGGTTCCGGTGCCCGAGGGCTATAAGCGTGCGGCATTGCTGACCTCGACCCTGTCCGGCCTTTTCATGATCGGTTTCGTCATCGCCTATATCCGGCTGGAGGTGCTGGCGGCGGCCCTGGCCTGGCATGGGTCGGCGGTCGCGAAATACTGGTTCGTGGACCGGATGGCGCTGCTTGCCGAAACCATGCAGGACCGCCATCCTGTCTATGCCGCCTGGCTGGCGGGCGACTGGAGCGCCACGCTTGACGAGGCGGGCGAGACAGCCGAATCGTCATAGGAAGAACGAACAAGGTCCCATGCCGCGCTTCACGTCATTGCCGCCGGAGTACTGGGATCAACTCGACTGGACCGGGAGAGGGAAGGTGCAAGCCTCCGCCATTGATGGATCTCTGAATGTGCGTGTGGATGCGCTGACCTCACAGACGCGCAAGTTCAAGGAGCTGATCGCCGCCTTCTTTCGCACCGAGTTCAAGCGCGTGCGCCCGAAATACGGGCCGTTCGAGGTGATCATCGAGATCGAGCGCACCGAGAACAGCCCCGTGCATGACGTGGACAATGTGGCGAAAGCCATTCTGGATGCGCTGACGGGCGTCGTCTTCCACGATGACAGCCAGGTCCAGCGCCTGCATGTGGAGAAGGTTCTGGGCGAACGCGCACGGGTGAAGGTCCGCGCGCGCCCCATCGGCGAGTTGACCCACAAGGACCAGGCTGACGCCGCCTGATCCGCGACAGGTGCAGACAAGAAAAAACGCCAGGGCCGGGGCCTTGGCGTTTTTTGTTGGCGGTCTGGCTCGGTCTAGAACTTGTAACCCAGCGTGACCCAGTATTTGGTCCGGTCCGCTGGCGCATAGGCGGCGTCCGGGCCGTCATAATCGGCCATTTCAAACGACAGGCTGACATCATTGGCGAAACTGAAGCTGACGAACAGGTCCAGTTCCTGACCCAGATCGTCGCTGGTGTTTTCCGCCTCGAACTCATGCCAGATCAGGCCGGCGCGCCAGCTCTCGATCGCGGACGCCTCGACGCTCGCGCCATAGCTGACTTCCACATGAAAGTCCTCAAGACCGTTCGCCGGAGCTGCCCGGCCGCCGCCATGGAACACGTCCGCCCAACCTGCGGTGCCGTGATTGGCCGCGAACGGGTTGGCGAATGCGTAGGTTCCATCGCCGGACACCACATCATAACCGAGAGCGAGACGAGCGCCGTTGCGCGAGAAGGCGACGCCGGAATCGATCAGCGTGTTGTCGAAGTCCGCGGTGGCGGATCCGGAGTCGTTCTGCGCCGCCACCAGCAGATCATAGCTGACGCCGACTTCGCCCAAGGTGGTCGAGCCGGTCAGGCGAGCGCCATAGGTGGTGTTGGACAGGTTCTCGCGACCCGGTTCGGGAATGTCGATCAGGTAGACGAAGCCGGACAGTTTCAGCGCGTCATTGACGTCATAGCTCGCATGGAACAGATGCGCGTCGGTTTCCCAGTTGACGTCATCGCCCGGACCACGATTGAGCTGCCAGTGATAGACATAGCTGGCTTCAAAGGCGCCGCGTCCGAAGGTCGCCATGGCGGCGTCGTGCGAGTTCTTGTCCTGGCGGTGGCCCGGTGAGCCGATGATGCGATTGCCATCAAAGCCCAGATATTGACGGCCCACCGTAAAGGACCAGTCCTCGTTGGGCTTGAAGCCCAGCTGAGCGCGGTTGAGCTCGGTGAAATCCGGATCGTTGATCGTGGCGTATTGCGGCAACGGATCAAGCGAGGTGTTGCGATCCTCGTCGCCGGCCAGCGTGATGTTGTTTTCAATTTCCGCAAGGAAGGAGAAGCGCGTATCCGCCGGTTTGAAGCGTACGCCGACCCGGCTGCGCAGGGTCAGGGACTCCGCTTCCAGCTTGCCGGTCTGCTCCACGGATTCATAGCGGCCCCGGAAGTCGCCGAAAACCTCCGCCGACTGCGCCAGCGCCGCCTGAGGGAGAAGCGCGGCGCCTGCCCCCAGCAGCAGGGAGAGTTTGTAAGATTTCATGTCCAGCCTCTTCGGTTGGAGACAATGCCAAACCGGACGCCCCCAACAGGCCACCCGATACTGCAGGCATTACGGACTGAAATGCTTCAAGTTTGGTTAGTCAGGTGTTCAGCATGACCGAACGCGAAAACCCCATCCAGATCAACTGGATGGGGTTATGCGCATCTGGGAGGCGTATTCAGTCTGCGATCTGCGCGCTCAGATCCTGAGGCCTGGACGACCTTATGGCTCCGAAAATCAGACCGCCCACCAAAAGAATGGCGAGCAGATGCACGATCCAGGACAGCCGACGAAGCTGATTGGCCAAGGGCTCTGCATAACCGGGCGTGCTGGTGAGTCGGGTGTCGAGCTGCGCAAGCTGGCCTTGCATTGCCTCATCAAGGCGCGTCAGCTCCATGACCTGTGCCTGGATCGCCGCGTCCGCCCGGTCCGCATCCATCCGGGCGGCCTGGAGCATGACGCTGCGAATGGCCGGCAGTGCGGCTTCCAGCTCATCCAGAGGCGCCTGGAGCGCGCTGTCCCGATCGGTCCTGAGCCTGACCGCGTCTAGGGCCGCTTCATATTCTTCCAAATTGATGAGGAGCGCCTGCATGCGCAGCTGGCTGGGCGCGCCGATCATGGCCTGGGCGTCGCGCATCAGGGACGCCTGGTCCTTGCCCAGAGTGGAAGCGGCGTAGGTCAGCTCCACGCTGTCACGGGACTGGTTTTCCAGATGACGGATGGAGGCCCCCAGCAGCGAGCTCGTCACTGCGTACACAAGCAGGAGGAGGAGAGGCAGGGTCGGAAGCCCCTGACGGGAAAACGGCGAGAGAGCAGACGTCCAGTTCGACATGAGGGTCTCCAGCATCAGATGTGTTCCCGTTAAAAGAGAATCACGCGCCAACATTCTCCCGATCCTGAGCGGCCGGTTATTAAATTAGTCTTGCCCTAGGGTTGTTGTCTTTTTCGGTTGCGCCGTCAGGCGCGAGTGACGCGACACAAAAAAAGGGGCGCTGTGCGCCCCTTTTTGCATGATGTGAGACGGGTTCAGGAGGCGCGCATTGTTTGCACGAAGCTCTCGAACTCTTCCTTCCAGGCTTCATGACGATCCGCCATTTCCTGGGCTGCGGACAGCACCGATTTGGAAATCTCGTCAGTCTGGTGGGTGAACTCCACCACTTTGGCGACGCTTGATGCAGCGTCGCTGGATCCGGAATCGGCGCGTTGGGCGGATTCTGCGATCTCGGTGGTGGCCACGCGTTGCTGGTCGATCGCCGCAGCGCAGCTGGTGGCCAGTTCGCCCAGCTGGCGCACCGCCTGAAGGGTGCGGTCCGTCGAGGCGGCCGTCTTCTCGGAGGCGGACTGGATCGCGGTGATCTGGGCGGATATCTGTTGGGTGGCGTTGCTGGTCTGCTCGGCCAGTTCCTTCACTTCGCTCGCGACAACCGCGAAGCCCTTGCCGGCTTCACCCGCGCGGGCCGCCTCGATGGTGGCGTTCAGGGCCAGCAGATTGGTCTGGTCAGCGATGGTTTCGATCAGCGTGACAATCTCGCCGATCGCCTGTGCGGCCTCGGACAGCTGGGTCACGACCGTAGAGCTCTGTTCGGTCTCGTCGCCGGCTTCACGCGACAGTTCTGACGTCCGGGTGACCTGCTCGGACACTTCCCGGATTGAGGCGGCGAGCTCCTCGGAGGCGGCGGCGACGGCCTGAATGCCGGATGCGGCCGCGCCCGACGCGGTCTGGGCATCCCGGGAGAGGCCCGAAGCCTCGCTGGAAGAGCTTTGCATTTGCGAGGCCGAGGAGGAAAGCTGCTGGGAGGCGGCCATGACCGAGTTCAGAAGCTCGGTGGAGCTGCTCTCGAAGCGCACCACGGCGCTCTCGATCTCTTTCTGGCGCTCCAGACGCTGGGCGGCCTCCCGGGTCTGGTTCGCATGAACCTCGTCGGCGTTGCTCAGTGCGGACTGAAGCGTGGCGATCGCGCGGCCGAGATCGCCAAACACATCCTTGCGGCGGGTTTCGTCAATCGACATGTCGCGTTCGCCATCCGCCAGCTTGCCGACCAGGGACTGGATCGAGCTGACGGAGCGGGTGATGCTGCCGCCAATGATCTGGGTCATGGCCATCAGACCCGCAGCGGTCAGCACCAGGGCGACCAGGCTGACCCATTGAGAGGTCGCCGCAACACTGTCGCGAGCGGCCCAGGCCTCGTCCAGAAGGGCGCGTTCGCCATCCCGGACCACCTCGATATTCGTGTCCATCCGGTCGTCATACACCGCAAGGGCGTCGATAAAGCGCTGCATCTCGACATCGGAATAGGTCGAGATGTTCGCCGCCGCCGTCTCGATCAGCTGATTGAGGCCCGGGACGTCGGCGCGGATCTCGGCGAGCGCGGCGCGGAAGACAGGATCTGTCACGATGGCCTCGACATCGCTCAGCGATGTTTCGAAGTCCGCCAGATTGCCCAGGGCGGCGTCGCGGCGTTCCGGCGTCGGCGCGCTGGCCATGAGGTAGGTGTCGCGCAGCAGAGAGGTGAGGTCCTTCTCAAGTCCGCTGGCTGCAACAAGGTTCTCGGTCGCCTTGGTCGCGCGGTCATCCACGCGCTGGCTGACCGTGCCCATCAGGAAGTTGGCGCCGACATAGGCCAGCATCAGGATGATGGACGCCCCCGCAATCATGCGAAGACGCGCTGTCAGCGAGAACTGATCCAGCTTGTTGATCATGGTTCGACCCCTGTCTTTCTGCTCGATTGCGCAGCTCGTGTCAGACTTTCAGGCAGGGACAGCGCAATCCTTAACCATGGTGTGCGCTTCGCCGGTTAATATATGTTTGCACTAAAGGCGTTCACCGACGTCCGTCAGCCAGCGCCCGGGATTCCGGCCGGCGTCTCAGGCTGAGCATGGCCCAGACCCCGACGATCGGCCCAAGCGCCAGCGGCCAGAAGGCGAATCGCCAGCCGATATGCTCCGCCCAGACCGGCAGCAGCTGCACCGTGACCAGGGTCAGGGCAAAGCCCATCGCGGTCTGCAGGGTGAGTATGGAGCCTGCCTTGTCTGGGGGGGCGAGCTCGGCGGCCGCCGCGGAAAACTGGGCCGAGTCCGCAATGACCGTGATTCCGTAGATCAGCAGCAGGACGATCATGACGAGGGCGGGCGCTGACCAGGCCCAGGCGCTCAGCAGGGCGCAGCTTCCGCTAAGCGTCATGGCGAGACTCGTGACAAGGGTGCGGCCTGCCCGATCCGCCAGCCAGCCTGCGCCCAGCGAGCCGACCGCGCCTATGGCGACGATCGCGAAGGTCAGCCCTGGCCCCGAGATGCTCTGGGCGAGCTGACGCTCCTGCGTCCACATCGCAACAAACACCCCGACCCAAGCCCAGAAGGCGTAGAGCTCCCACATATGGCCCAGATACCCCAGATTGACGCGCGCCAATCCCGGGTCCCTCAGGGTCAGGCGTATGGCCCGGGGGTCAAAACCCGGAGCGCGTCGAAAAGCCGGACCGGCCCTCGAGCTCAGGATCAGGGCGGCGCTGGCCAGGGCCGCCAGACCCGACACGGCGAATGGCGCGCGCCAGTCCAGTCCGTCGGTCAGGAGCGGCGCCAGATGCGGGCTGGCGGAGCCCAGGGTCAGCGCGCCGACAAGCAGGCCGATCAGGAGGCCCGTATCGCCTTTCGCCCAGCTGGCCGCGAGCTTCATGCCGACCGGATAGACAAAGGCGAGTGCGGCGCCGGCGATCATCCGACTGAACGGCATGAGCAGGGATCCCGGCGGCGTCAGCAGGGCGCACAGGCTCATGAGGCCTGCCAGCAAGGCTCCGCTCGCAAAGACCTTGCGGGCGTCAAACCGGTCCGCCACGCCGAGACTGGCGCTGGCAAGCGCCCCGAGCACGAAGCCCAGCTGGACGGCGCTGGAGAGTGCGGCGCCGTCGAATGTGGAAAGCGCGCCCGTGTCCTGCAGCCCGGGCAGCGCGGCTGCGCCTGCAAACCAGACAGACAGGGCCAGAACCTGGGACAGGGCGATGAGCGCCAGATGGCGCGCTTTGCCTGGAAGCTCAGTCATCCCCGAACGGGCGTCGCGCGGCGGTCGCGCTGGCGGTGGCGCACAGCACGCCTTCGGTGTTCCACAGCCAGCCTTCAGTGAAAATGACGCTGGAGCCCAGCCGCACGACCTGGCCACGCGCCCGGGCGCGATCAGTCATCAGGGGGCGCAGGAAGCTGGTTTTCATTTCAAGTGTCGGCACAGCCGCTTTCAAATCGCCGGCGACGAAAGCCGACAGACTCATCGCCTCATCCAGAAAACCGGTCACGATGCCGCCCTGGATGGAGCCGTTGGGATTGAGAAAATCGGGGCGCGCCTCGAACCAGGCTTCCACCCAGTTCGCCTCGGGATCAAGATCGATCAGCGAAAAGCCGAAATGGCGCGTGGCCGCCGGCAAATGGTCCGGATCGGAAAACAGCGCGACCAGTTCATCCCTGCGTGACGGCGACGAACTCACTCTTTGTTCCGGAACGCTTCAAGGCTGACGACCGTGCCCTCATTGACCTGGTCGTCGCCATCGCCCTGGCCCGGAGTGTCGTCCGGCGAGGGGGCGGCGTAATCAAAGTGCAGACGGAAGCCGACGCTGGGATCATGAAAGCGGGTCACCGCGCGCCACGGCACCTTGAGATATTTCGGCACGCCGCCGAATTTCAGCGTGACTTCAAAGCCTGCGTCATCGACCTCGAGATCCCAGAACTGATGTTCCAGTACGATCGTCATTTCCTCGGGGTAGGCGCTGGCGAGGGATTCATCGATATCGCATCCCGGATCGGAGGTGCGAAACGTGATGTAGAAATGGTGCGCGCCCGGCAGGCCGTCGCCCGCCGCCCGTTCCAGAGACTTCCGAACAACATCGCGCAGAGCTTCCTGCGCGAGCTGTTCATATTGCATCAGGTCTTTGGCCACCTGCATCGCCCTTTCCCAGCCACGGCAATCTGGAGGGAAGGGTACTTGTTCCCTGCGAGGCGTCAATCGATCGTGGCCGCTGTGCGCACCTGTGCGATTTCGTCGATCGGGAGAAATTCGGCTCTCGGCAATCGTAAAAGGTGACATCGCGCCATTTGTGTAGGATTCTGGCAACGAAACCCTAAGGTCTGTGGTGTATCGAGCTGGGGTGGAGCGGGGCGCCGGGGATGGACGCGGCTTGCAGCCCCGGGGAGGCGGATGATGCGTTCTGTACTCGATCGATACTGGCCCGTCTCGGGCAGTCAGGACCGCATGGGGGTCGCTTCCGAGCGTTTGCTGACCGTTTTCTGCATCCTTGCGGGGTTGAGCGGTCTGTGCGTCAACATCATCAATACCCGCTTCTTGCCCGATTACGCAGCCGAGGTCGGAACGGGTTTCGCCGTATCGGCGCTGTTGCTGATCGCGCCCTACCTCATCAACGGGCGCTCGAACTTCAATCTTCGCGTTCGGGTGATCGGCCTGACGGTGGTGGGGGTTCTCGGCCTGCTGTCGCTGATCAATGGCAACCTGACCAATGTCTGCAATCTGGGTCTGATCCCGGCGGTTCTGACCTTCTGTCTGGTGCTGGGCGTGTCAGATGGCCTGATGATCGTGCTGTTCAGCATCGGGGTCTATCTGGCGACCTATTTCATGAGCCGGGCAGGCGGCGCCGCGCCGTCATCTCTGGAAACCTTGCTGGCGGGGCTGATCCTCTCGCAGATCTTCGTATATGTCTCGGCGGCCTTTTTCCGCTTCAACATGATGGCGGCCGTCAAGGCGCTCGCCGCCGAGAAGGCCAAGGCCGAGCAGGCCAATCAGGCCAAGTCGCAATTCCTGGCCAATATGAGTCACGAGATCCGGACGCCCCTGAACGGGGTTCTGGGGATGACCGCGGTGCTGGCCCTGTCCAAACTCGATGAGCGCCAACGCAAGGCGGTCGAGGTGATCCGGATGTCCGGCGACCATTTGCTGTCGACCCTGAATGACATTCTGGACCTCGCCAAGATCGATGCCGGCCAGATGGATGTGGAGACCGTCGAGTTCGTGCTGGGCGATGTCGCGGAGCAGATCGAAGCCCTGTACGCGCCCCAGGCCGAGAAGGCTGGACTGAGTTTTTCACTGCGCTACGAGCAGGGGGTCAGCGCGCACAGTCTGCGGGTCGGCGACCCGACGCGGCTTAGCCAGATCGTGCACAATCTGGTCTCGAATGCGTTGAAGTTCACCCGCAAGGGCGGAGTCCGGCTCAGCTTCGCTCAGGATGAGGACACCGAAGAGCTGATCCTGCGGGTCCGTGACACGGGCTGCGGCATGACGGTCGATCAGCTCGAACGGGTCTTCATGCCGTTCACGCAGGCGGACGCCTCCACCTCGCGTGAATATGGCGGAACGGGGCTCGGCCTTTCGATCGTCAAGCGTCTGCTGGAAGTCATGAAGGGACGCATCGATGTGGAGAGCGAGCCTGATGTGGGCACGCTGTTCACCGTCTACCTGCCCTTCCGTCCGGTCGGCAGCGGGGATGCGGACGTCATCGTGAAGCCGTCCTGTGATTGTGCCGACACCCTGCCGCACGGGCTGAGAATTCTGGTGGTCGATGATTGCGAGACCAACCAGACCGTCGCGGCGGGCCTGTTGCGGGCCTGTGACGTCGAAGTGAGCCTGGCCGGTGACGCCCAGACGGCGCTCGACCTTTGTACAAAAGCCGACTTCGACCTGGTTCTGATGGATATCCGCATGCCGGGACGGGACGGCGTGGCGGTGCTGGGCGATCTGCAGACCGCCCGCAAGGCGGACGGTCGTGACATGCCGCCGGTGATCGCGATGACCGCCAATATCATGGCCCATCAGGTGGAAAGCTACATCGAGGCCGGCTTTGTGGATACGCTGGCCAAACCCCTGCGCCAGGATGTGCTGGTTCAGGCGGTGTCGGACGCCGTGTCGGAAGCGGGGCGGGGACTCAAGGCGTCGGCATCGGTGCGAACCGCCTAGGCCGAGGCTTCCGACAGATAGGCAAGGCGCAAGCCGCCCCAGTGCCTGCCGCCGATATGAATGGGGGCGCTGATGTCCTTCATCATCACGAAGCGGCCCGCGCCCATATCCCGACGATAGGTCTGAAGCAGGACAGGCTCGGTGTTCTGACCGGCGCGCAAACCGACGCGGTCATTGAAGATGCGCCGGTTCCTGCAATGGGCCGCATTCCAGTCCGGGTCATCGCCCTGGGGTCTGGAAAATTTCAGGTTATGGGTTGGAAGATACCCGTTCTGATCCACCGCCGCGCAGAACACGATATCGGGATGGCTCTCCGCCACGGCTTCCTGAATCGGGGGAAGCAGGCGGTCGGTGATCGGCGTGAACCGGGTCATGAATTGCTGGGGATTCGTTCCCTCGATCGGGCGGTACCGATCGTCAAAGAAGTCCTCCAGCTGCGCCTCTGCGTTCGCAATGGCTTCTGAAAAGGCCGTCTCGATCTTCGCACGGGCGTCCAGAAGCGTGCGAATGAAAGCGCTGTCGCGCGTTTGTGCGCCGGACATGGCGGCGCGCACGACCATGGCGTCGGCCTCGTCGACAGTGGTGCTGATCCGACTGGCGGATTGGTCGAGCGCTTCGCTCGAGCGGCTGACGACGCTGTTCAGGTCTCGCACCTTGCTGGTCAGATCCGCCGTGCGATCCTGAATGGCGCGTGCATCGCTCGCCGCGGCTGCGCTGGAGGCGGACATCCCCGAGACGGAGTCGGACATGCCGTTGACCAGGGCGCTCAGCTGCGTGGTGGATTCGCTGACCTGATCTCCGGCGCCCGCCGCGGTCCGCCCCAGATTGACCAGGGCGTCGCTTTCGCCGCGGATTTCCGTAAGAAGGCCCTGGATCGTGAGCGTCGCATTGGCGGTTTCGCCGGCCAGCGCCTTCACCTCGCCGGCGACCACGGCGAAGCCGCGGCCAGCCTCTCCGGCGCGTGCAGCCTCGATCGTGGCGTTCAGAGCCAGAAGATTGGTCTGGCTGGCGATGCGTTCGATGGCGTCGGACATGTCCCCGACCCGGTTGAGCGCATCCAGAAGAACCCTGACCTGATCCTGCATGGCGCTGACCGTCGAAACGAGCGTGGAGATGTCCTCTCCCGTCCGGTTCAGCGCACCCTGCGCTTCAGCCATCGCGGATGCGGCGGAGCGGGCATGGGTCTCTGTCTCTTCCGTCACGGACAGGATGGATCGGCTCTGTCCCAGTGTTTGTTCGGCGTCCTGGCCCAGAGCCGCGAAGGCGTCTTTCAGTCCGAGAATGGCCTGGGAGGTTTCATCGATCAGGCCAGAGACGTCGGCCATGGACACGCCGAAGGCGGAGAGCGCATCTGAACGGGACGCCTCAGCGGGTTCAGACGTTTCTGGGCTTGCAAAAGAGTCGGCGGGGTCAGGTCGGGATGACATGCCGGTCCCCAAACGGATCGAATCTGTCGCTCAAGCTTCGGCGCGGATCGATTAACAAAACCTTCCGCATGTCGGGTTGGGCTATGCGACCTTCGTCGAAAGGGCGGGAAAGTGGGGGCTTCTGTTGCCAGGCGCCCCCGAGCCCCGCCTGACCTTGCTAGAGGTCAGGACTTAAGTGCGAGATACCCGCGCTGCTATGCAGCGAGAGCGACCTCTTCAGCATAGTTGTCGTTGGCAACTACTAAATATGGGCTGGTAACGAAGCCCATTCGGGCGAAAGCCACGTCTTTAGCCATCTGTCGATCCTATTCGGCCCCATGCTCGCCGCCCAACGTGCGGAAGAGGATTGGTGGAGCCGCCGGGATTCGCACCCGGGTCCAGCCTGGTTATTACACGCGCGTTTATCGCCATAGTCCGCCGAAGCGAACATCATGAATATAGGTGATGCGCCCACTGGGTTAAAGAGGGCGGGCGCATCACACTCCTGCCTCTCAAAGCCTATCCGCCGCCCGGAAGCGAGCTGCAGTCTGGCAGTACGGCCATGTAATCCGCCAATGGCGGCAGCCCCACCTCAGCGCGCCGGGCATCAACCACGGCTTCCGGGTCTGCCAGCGGCGTTTGCAGACGCTGCTCGCCGTCGACGCATTCAAACTGCGACCCATAGGGTTGAGGCGCGTTGTCCATGACGGCCAGTCGATCGGTCAGGAGGGCATAGTTGTCAGGCGCAATCTCTCCGCTCTCGGCCAGACGCGCAAACCGCACATGAACATCTCTCATGAAGTCGGGGTCATGAGTGGCGTGCTGGACGATCAGGAATGCGTTATTGTCCGCTTCCTCGCCATAATCCGAACGCGTGAACCAGACGATCTGAGACAGCTGGTCTTTGAGCCAGTTCGCGTTTTCGCGATCAATGCCGTTCATGTGCCGCATCAGACGCAGCCAGGTCAGCGTGGCCTCATTCGGCCCTGCGCCTGGCGTCTCGAGCATCTCAAGCATCAGAAAGCGGACACGCTGATCCCGCGCCGTGCGCTGTTGCAGGATCTCCAGCGTCGCCTCGGGGGCAAGGGCTCTGAGCTCGGCTTCGAGCGCTCGATCCTCCTCCAGATAGGCGTCAAACAGGGCATCCGCCGTCGGCGGGCCATCCGCTCCTGGATCCGCGCGTGCTGAACATGCGCCGACAAGCACTGACAATCCGATCAGCATGGCGAGCGACAAGCGTGAAAACGACCTCATTTCGACCTCCAGATTTAACCTGAAAAAGACAATGCCTCGAAATACAAGGTATTCAAGTTTTCGATTTAAATGCTATTCGGGACGGGGACTGACACGGGATGAACCAACCGCCATGACAGACAGTGAGGCCAAGCTGGACCGGCAAATGCGCAAGGGGTTGCTGGGTCTGGCTGCCCTGTCTGCGCTCGCGGGTTCGCCGCAGCACGGCTATGCCCTCGCGCAATCGCTTCATGCCGTTTTCGGCGCCTCGATACCTGAAGGCACGCTCTACCCTCTGCTGTCGGGGTTTGAGGCGGAGGGGTGGGTCGGAACCGAATGGGATACCTCACGGCCCGGACCCGCCCGCAAGGTCTACAAGATCACGGAGTCTGGCCGGGAGGCGCTACAGCGTCTCGGGACGCGCTTCGCACACTTGGCCGACGCCATTCAGGAGGGATTTTGATGAACCTTGTCAGAGTTCAGGACCTTGCTGACAAAGCAGCGCGTGTTCATGCACGGGACTGGTTTGATCGCTTCGCAAAAGCCTATGTCGGAGACGCAGTCGCGCGCGACAATGCCCGAGATCAGCTCGAGAGCCATCTGATCGAGGCGCTGGAGTCGGACCCGCAAGCCAGTGTTCAGCGTGTGGATGAAGCCCTTGCGCGTTTGGGCGTGCCCGAAGAGATCGCGGCTGAATGGAGCGAAGCGCCTCTTGAAGCGCCGTCCGGGGGCGCCCGCAGAAAGATGGTCCGTTTTGCGGCCAGTCTGGCGCGCGGAGCATCCGGAATTCTGGCCATGCTGATGCTGGCGGCCGCTCTGGCGCGCATGAGCGATCCGCAGTCCGTGGGGGTGTTCAGGCTCTCTGACGGCGTCTGGCTTCTCGGCACGGCCAACAACCAGAATGTCGAGCAGGACGTGTTGGGCGCTTGGACGATTCCGGTCGCCCTGGCCCTGGCGCTGGCCCTCATGATGGGGGCCAGCGCCGGTCTGGGCCTCTGGAGCGCCATTATGTCATGGCGCAAAAAACGAGGCGTCAGCCCATCTTCATGATGAAGGCGTTGAGCTTGTTGCCGTCGAGATCGCGGAAATAGGCGGCGTAGAACTGGTCGCCGCGCCAGCCCGGCTCGCCTTCACATGTTCCGCCCAGTTCAAGCGCGGTCTTGTAGATCTCGTCCACATGCGCCTCGTCACGGGCCGCCAGAGCCACCATGACGCCATTGCCAACCGTGGCGGGCTCGCCATTGAAGGGCTTGGTCAGGCCAATCCCGGCGCCGCCATCAGGCTTGCCCCAGGCGATGAAATTGCCCGGATCCTCCATCATGCGCGGCGTATCCAGCAGCGCTGCAATGCGGTCATAGAAGACCGCGCTTTTCTCAAGATCATTTGTCCCGATCGTCACATAGCCAATCATGGTGCGTTCCCCATTTGTTCGATAGTGGAGGGAACCACGCGCCCGTTCGTTCGGCAAGTTAATTCGCATGCTCATGCATGGAAAAAACGCGGCTATCCCCTGAAGCCGCGCAGTCTCAGGGCGTTGGCCAGCACGCAGACGCTGGACGCGGCCATGGCGGCGGCGGCGAAGATGGGGGAGAGCGACCAGCCGAAGACAGGGGTGAAAACGCCTGCCGCCAGCGGGATCAGCAGCGCATTGTAACCGAAGGCCCAGACCAGGTTCTGCTTGATGTTGTTCAGCGTTGCGCGGCTCAGGCCCAAGGCGACCGCCACCGCGGCCGGATCATCGCGCATCAGGACGACGTCCGCGCTTTCAAGCGCAATGTCCGAGCCTGAGCCCATGGCTATGCCCACATCCGCCTCGGCCAGCGCGGCGGCGTCATTGATGCCGTCTCCGACGAAGGCGACCGGGCCATAGGCTTTGCGCAGTGAGGCGACGGCCTGATACTTCTCATCCGGCGGGGTCTCGGCCCGGACATCCTCGACGCCCAGCGCCTGACCGACAGCGCGCGCCGGCGCATCGGCGTCGCCCGTGATCATGGCCAGGGTCAGGCCGTGTTCACGCAGGCTGTTCAGCGCATCGAACGCGCCCTTTCGGATCGGGTCGGAGACGCCGAAAGCGGCCTGAAGGTTCTGGCCGCGAGCCAGGACAATCACGGTCACTCCGTGTTCATCGAGCGCGGTGATCGCGTCGGCGAGCGGGTCAAGCTCGACGCCAAGCCGGCGCATGAAGCGTTTGGAGCCCAGGTAGACGGGCTCGCCATCCAGCTCCGCCTTGACCCCGTAGCCGGATTCCGCGGTCCAGTTCTCGAGCGTGGGCAGTGAAAGGGATTTCTCTTCGGCGGCGCCCAGAATGGCGCGCGCAATCGGGTGTTCACTGGTGCGTTCCAGAGCGGCGGCGAGGGATAGCGCCGCCTCTTCGTTCACGGTCCCGATCGTATGAATCGCGGTCAGCGCGGGCTTGCCCTCGGTCAGGGTGCCGGTCTTGTCGAACGCCGTCACGCGCACATCGGACAGGCCTTGCAGCGCCTCACCCTGGCGGAATAGAACGCCCAGCTCTGCGCCGCGTCCTGCGCCCACCATGATGGAGGTGGGGGTGGCGAGCCCCATGGCGCAGGGACAGGCGATGATCAGCACGGCGACCGCCTTGACCAGCGCTTCGCTCAGACCTGCTTCGGGCGCCAGCGTCAGCCAGGCGAAGAAGGTGACGAGCGCGATGGCGATGACGGCGGGCACGAAATATCCCGTCACGCGATCCACCAGGGACTGGATGGGCAGTTTGGCGCCCTGAGCCTGCTCCACCATGGCGATGATCTGGCTGAGCACCGTATCCGCGCCAGTCCGGCCGGTGCGGATGACAAGGGCGCCTTCGGCGTTCATCGACCCGCCGACCACCGCATCACCCTTGGATTTATGAACCGGGATGGGTTCGCCGGTCAGCATGGATTCGTCCACATAGGACTGGCCGCTTTCCACTTCGCCATCCACGGGCAGACGTTCGCCGGGGCGCACATGGACAAGATCGCCCGGCGCCACCTCATCCAGGGACAGCTCGACAGTCGATCCGTCCCGATCCACGCGAGCGGTTTGCGGGCGCAGGCCGATCAGCTTCCTGATCGCAGCGCTGGTGCGGCCCTTGGCGCGCGCCTCCATGTACCGGCCTGCAAGGATCAGCGTCGTGATCATCGCGGCGGCTTCGAAATAGACATGGCGCGCATCGACCGGGAACAGCTCCGGCGCCAGCAGGACAAGCGTGGAATAGGCCCACGCGGCGCCAGCGCCCAGCGCGACGAGCGAGTTCATTTCGGGCGCCCGGCGCAACAGCGCCTGGCCGCCAAGCGTGAAGAACCGACGCCCGGGGAAGGCGAGCACCAGAGAGGTCAGCACGAACTGGATCGACCAGCTCAAGGTCTGTCCCAGCGTGGACATGATGAGATGATGGAAGCCGGGGATCATGTGCCCGCCCATCTCCAGCACGAAGACCGGCAGCGTCAGCAGAACGGCTAGGATGAGCTGACGCTTTAGATCAGCTTGTGCTGCGGCTTTTTCCGCTTCCTCGCGGGCGGCGCGATCGGGGGCCGGATCATAGCGCTCGGCCTTGAAGCCGACGCTCTCGACCGCCGCGATCAGTTCGGCTTCATCCAGATGGTCGCCCGTTATCTGGGCGCGGGAGGTGGCGAAGTTCACATTGGCCCGCTCGACGCCTTCGGCCTTGGTCAGAGCCGTCTCCACCTTTCGCACGCAGCCTGCGCAGCTGAGGCCGGAGAGAGACAGGGTGAGAGCGGAAGGGGTGGGTGTCTGGGTCATGCCGATCAGATCGTTGCTCGCGGCATCCAATGCAAGTGCTTCAAGATGAAGACTGGCTGCGGTTTATCCGCGCAAGAGCGCGGTCCGGCCTGTCAGCGCGGCCTTTATCGAATCATCAGCCGGGTTAGACTTCGACCCGACCCCGGACCGAAGGAGATCGCCATGGTGCTCGCAGACACGCCCAAGCCTTATCTCGGCTCTCCGATCGAGCGCGCCTATCTCGATCTCCTGCACGAGATCATGGAAACGGGCGAGGACCAGACCGACCGCACCGGCACCGGCACGCGGGGCGTGTTCGGGCGTCAGATCCGCTGTGATCTCAGCGACGGCTTTCCGCTCCTGACCACCAAGAAGGTCCATTTCAAGTCCATCGCGGTGGAGCTTCTGTGGTTCATCAAGGGCATCACCAACGTCAAATGGCTGCAGGAGCGCGGCGTCTCGATCTGGGATGAATGGGCGGACGAAAATGGTGAGCTCGGCCCGGTCTACGGCAAGCAATGGCGCCGCTGGGAAGGCCCGGATGGGCGTGAGATCGACCAGCTGGCGGGCCTGATCGAGCAGATCAGGCAAAGCCCGGACAGCCGCCGCCACATCATCAGCGCCTGGAACCCCGCCGACGTACCCTCCATGGCGCTGCCCCCCTGCCATACGCTGTTCCAATTCAAGGTGCTGGGCGGGCGCCTGCACCTGCAGCTCTATCAGCGCAGCGCGGACATGTTCCTGGGCGTGCCGTTCAATATCGCAAGCTACGCTCTGCTGCTCGCCATGGTCGCGCAGGCGACCGGCTATGAGCCGGGCGAGTATGTGCATACCTTCGGCGACGCCCACATCTATTCAAACCATTTCGATCAGGTGCGCGAACAGCTCTCGCGCGATCCGCGTCCTCTGCCGACGCTGAAGCTCAACCCAGAGATTACCGACCTCTTCGCCTTTGAGTACGAGGACATCACGCTCGAAGGCTACGACCCTCACGCGCGCATCTCGGCGCCGGTAGCGGTGTAGGCATGACCCACATCAAGCTCGCAATTGTGGTCGCGGTTGCAAAGAACGGCGTTATTGGCCGGGACGGCGATCTGCCCTGGCGCATCCCGTCCGACCTCAAGCGCTTCAAGCAAGTCACGCTGGGCAAGCCGGTCGTCATGGGGCGCAAGACCTGGGACAGCCTGCCGCGCAAGCCCCTGCCGGGGCGAGCAAACTTCGTCATCAGCCGGTCTGTGACGGCCGCAGCGGGCGCTTATGTCTTCGCCGATGTTGAGGCCTGTCTTGAGGAAGCGCGCGGCGCGGCGGTCGAGGCGGGGGTGGATGAGGTCTGCCTGATCGGCGGGGCGCAGCTCTACGCCGATCTGTTGCCGAAGGTGGACCGGATCTATCTCACCGAGGTGGATCTCGAGCCTGAGGGCGATGCAGGCTTTCCCGATCTGTCGCCCGAAGAGTGGCGCGAGGTGAGTGCGGAGACGGTCGAGGCGGCTGAAGGCGATGATGCGGGCTTTACGCTACGGGTGCTGGATCGCGTCCGGGCGTCATAGCGCAGCATCCCGATACCGGTTTTACTTGAACCGGAGGCGCGGACCCGCCAAATACTCATATACCGAATAAAACACGAAACCTTATAACCAGCGGGGAGATTCATGCCCTGGAACGACAATGCAGGCGGCGGCGGCCCTTGGGGCTCCGGCGGCGGCGGTCAGAATAACAACAACCCCTGGGGGCGCGGCCCCAACGGTCCGGGTCGCGGCCCGAACGGCGGGGGTCAGGAACCTGATCTTGAGGAACTGGTGCGCCGGTTCCAGCAATGGCTGGGCGGCAAGGGTCCGCGCGGCGGCGGTCGCGGGGGTTCCGGCAAGGGCGGATCCGGTGGCGGCGTGGTCGGCGTCGTGGGCGCCCTCATCGTCGTGGGCGTTATCACCGCAGCCTCGGTCTATCAGGTCGGTCCTGGTGAAGCGGGCGTGGTTCAGCGCTTTGGCGAATATGTCCGCACCGCCGGCGCGGGCCTTCGTGTGAAGTTGCCCTATCCGATCGAGACTGTTGAGACGGTGAATGTCACCGAAATCCGCTCGATCACGATCGGCACCACGCCGCAGGAAGCCCTGATGGTCACCCGCGACGAGAACATCGTGGATCTGTCCTTCACGGTGCAGTGGCAGGTCGATCCGACCCGCGTGCGTGATTACGTCTTCAATGTCCGTGACCAGCGCGCGATGGTTCAGGCCGTCTCGGAAAGCGCCATGCGCGAAGTGGTCGGCACCTCGGATCTGCAGCCGATCATCGGTACGGGCCGGGGCGAGGTCGCTCAGCGCGCCGAAGAGATCATTCAGGACACGCTCGATCTTTACGAAGCCGGCATCCAGGTGGTGGGTCTGCAATTGCAGGAATCCGCGCCGCCGGAAGATGTGATCGCCGCCTTCCAGGACGTCATCAGCGCCGAACAGGATGCTGAAGCGAACGCCCTGCAAGCCACCGCCTACGCCAACCGCATCGTGCCTGAAGCCCGCGGTGACGCCGTGCGCCTTCTGGAAGAAGCGCGCGGTTATCGCGATCAGGTGGTTGCCGAGGCGCAAGGTCAGGCTGATCGCTTCAATGCGATCTATGACGAATACGCCCAGGCGCCGGATGTCACCCGCGAGCGGATGTATCTGGAGACCATGGAACGGGTGCTCGGTCGTTCGGAGCTGCTGATCCTCGATCAGAACGGCAACGGGGCGGTGCCCTATCTGCCGCTCGATCAGCTCGGTCGCAATCGGGGCGACGCCAATCGCGCCGCAGGTTCGGGTCAGGGAGGCTAAGCCATGAGATTTCTCACGATCGCCTTTGGCGTCATTCTGGTCGCAGTCCTGATCGCCGCGGCCACCGCCACCTATACAGTCAACGAACGCCGCTCCGTGCTGGTGCTGCGCTTTGGTGATCCGGTCCGGGTCATCAACGAGATCGGCGACGATGAAGCCGGCCTTCACTTCAAGCTCCCCTGGGAAGAGGTGCTGCAGTTCGATCGCCGCAATGTCGAGTTCGACATGCGTCCGCAACAGCTGCAGGCCGGCGACCAAGAGCGTCTCGAAGTGGACGCCTTCCTGCGCTATCGGATCGTCAATCCGCTGCGCTATTACCAGACTGTGCGCAATGAGGCGGGCGCCAATGCCCGTCTGGGTTCGATCATGGAAGACGCGCTGCGCGCCGTGGTCGGCTCGATTTCCTCTCAGGACGTCATCTCCGGCCAGCGCGCCGAGCTGATGGACCGGGTGGAGCGGTCCGTGGACGCCGCGGTGACCCGCGCCGATCTCGGCATCGAGGTCATCGATGTGCGCATCCTGCGCGCCGACCTTCCCAATGAGGTCGAGGAGCGGGTCTTCCAGCGCATGCGCTCGGAGCGTCAGCAGGAAGCAGCCCGCATCCGCGCTGAAGGTGAGGAACGCGCCCGTCAGATCCGCGCCTCTGCGGATCGCGAACAGACGGTCATCCTGGCGAACGCCCGCGCTGATGCGGACCGTATCCGCGGTGAAGGCGACGCCCAGCGGAACGCCATCTATGCGGCGGCCTATGGCCGTGATGCGGAATTCTTCCGCTTCTATCGCTCGATGATCGCCTATGAGACGGCTCTGCGTGACGGCACGCCCATCGTGGTGGCGCCCGATAGCGCCTTCTTTGACTATTTCGGCTCCCAGGACGGTCGTTAACGACCTGTTGAGAGTTGAATTCAGGGATCGGCCGGGCGCAAAACGCCCGGCCGTTTCACTTTTTGGGCTTCAATGTCAGGTCTGCGCTTGGCGGGGTAGGGGCGGCGCCGTTAAGAGTTGTGGCCAGATACAAGAGACTTCTGACCACGGGGAATGTTCATGCGCGTGCTTGCCGCTGCGATCTTTGCTCTGGGCCTGGCGCTGGCGTCGGCGGCGATGGCTGCAGCGCAGCCCAATGACGGCTTTGCGGATCTCAATGACCGCTTGAGCCCGGCCGTGGTCAATATCGCCACCGCCCAGCGTGTGGGCGGCGAAGAAGGCTCGCCCCTGTTTGCGCCGGGCACTCCGCTTGAGCGCTATAACGACCTGTCGGGCAATCGGCTACGCATGCAACGTTCGCTGGGGTCGGGCTTCATCATTGATGCAGAGGGCATCGTCATCACCAATCACCACGTCATCGCCGGTGCGGACGAGGTGGAGGTCGTCCTGCAGAACGGTCTGGTGCTGGACGCCCGGATCGTGGGCAGCGATCCGGCGACGGATATCGCGGTCCTGCGCGTTGACCCGGAAGAACCGCTGCCCGTCGTGCAGTTCGGCGACAGTGAGCGCGCGCGCGTTGGCGAATGGGTGGTTGCGATCGGCAACCCGTTCGGTCTGGGCGGGTCATTGACTGCCGGCGTGATCTCGGCGCGCGGGCGCGAGATCGGCGGCGCCTATGACGATTACCTGCAGACCGATGTCGCCATCAACCGCGGCAATTCCGGCGGTCCGCTGTTCAACATGGACGGCGATGTGATTGGCGTGAACACGGCGATCTTCTCCCCCACCGGCACGTCTGTGGGCATCTCCTTCTCCGTGCCGAGCGCCATCGCCGTGCCGGTCATTGATCAGCTGATCGAGTATGGCGAGACGCGCCGCGGCTGGATCGGCGTCAATGTGCTCGAAGTGACCCGCGACATGGCCCAGGCCATGGGCCTGAACGAGCCGCGCGGCGCGCTTCTGACACGCATTGATCCTGAAGGCCCTGCAGCGGACAGCGGATTGGAGGAAGGCGACGTCATCCTCGCCTTTGACGGGCGTCCTGTCGCCGATGACCGTGTCCTGCCGCGCATCGTGGCCGAAACCGAACCGGGATCGCGTGTGGATGTGGAAGTGTTCCGCCGCGGAGAGGCCCTGACCCTGCCCTTGAATGTGGAGCGGCTGGAGGAAGACAATCGCCCCACACCGCCCGCCGGCGCCGAGCTGGATGAGGACAGCGCCGCGGCGGCGATCGAGGGTGATCTCTTCGGCATGACGCTGGAGCCCATCTCTGACGCCCTTCGCCGCCGTTATCGCATTCCCACTGACGCCAGCGGGCTCGTGGTCACCGAAGTTGATCCCAACAGCGATGCAGCAGGCAAGGTGCGTCCGGGCGATGTGGTCGAGGAGATTGCCTGGACCCGGGTTGAAGGTCTTGCCCAGGCGCGGGAGCTGGCGGCCCGCGCCGGCGCAGACGGCGCGCCTGTGCTGTTCAGCCTGAACCGTCAGGGTCAGTACGTGCTTGAAACCCTGCGCCGCTAGAGCATTCTAGTGGGGTCCAAGCCTGATATCCTGTTCCTCGCCGGGCCGACGGCGTCCGGCAAGAGCGCCTTGTCCCTGCATGCGGCGCGGGCGCTCGATGGCGAAGTCATCAATGCGGATTCCATGCAGGTCTATGACGGGCTGGGGGTGATCACCGCGCGTCCCGAATCTCATGAGATGGGGGGAGTTCCTCATCACCTCTTCGGCGTCATCGATCCATCAGAGCGCTGCTCGGTCGGGCGCTGGGCGAAGCTGGCGCTCGAAGCCATCAGCGATGTCACCGGTCGCGGCAAGCGCGCGATACTGGTGGGCGGAACAGGGTTGTATTTCAAGGCGCTGGTCGACGGGCTCGCACCGACGCCAGACGTCCCGGAGGCCGTCATATCGGAGGTCAATGCGCTCTATGCGCGCGGCGGTCTGGACGCGCTGCGTGAAGCGGCGCACGCGCTCGACCCGGTCGGCGCGGCCCGGATCGAGGCAGGCGATCGCCAGCGCCTGATGCGTCTGATCGCCGTGGCCAGGACCAGCGGTCGCCCGCTGTCGGAGATCCAGGCCGAGACGCGTCCCCTGATCGAGCCGGACCGCGCTGTGGGCGTGGTGATCGCTCCGGACCGGGACGGGCTGTATGGCCGGATCGAAGCCCGTTTTGACCAGATGGTGTCGCATGGCGCATTGGAGGAAGCCCGCGCCATCGCCGAGCGGCGGCTGGCGGCGGATTTGCCCGCCATGAAGGCGGTCGGCTTGCCGCCCCTGATCGCCCATGTCCAGGGACGGCTCGACCTTGACGAAGCCATCGCGCTCGCCAAGCGTGATACGCGCCGATACGCCAAGCGCCAGTTCACCTGGTTCTCCAATCAGCATCCGGACTGGGTGCGGGTAAACTCGCTTGATCCTGTGACGGCCAGGGCCGAGCTGGACCAGATTCTTCTGACGCCTTTCTTCGGAGCCGCATGATGGCTGAACCGCTTTACCAGAACGATCTCGATCTCGGGCCGCTCAAGACCGAGACCATCGCGATCATCGGCTATGGCAATCATGGCCGCGCCCACGCGCTCAATCTTCGCGATATGGGGGCGGAGAGAGTC
Source organism: Oceanicaulis sp. HTCC2633 (assembly GCF_000152745.1). GTDB lineage: Bacteria > Pseudomonadota > Alphaproteobacteria > Caulobacterales > Maricaulaceae > Oceanicaulis. The sequence continues at coordinate 1,072,370 of NZ_CH672428.1, read as the reverse complement.
CTGATCGCGCTGCGGGAGGGCTCGCCGTCACGCGCAAAGGCGGAAGCGGACGGGTTTGACGTCGTCTCCATGGCCGAGGCGGCCCGGCGCGCCGACATGCTGTCGCTTCTGGCGGCGGATGAAGCCCATGGCGAGATCTGGCGCGAGCATATCGCCCCGTACTATCGCCCGGGCATGACGCTGCTGCTGTGCCACGGCTTTTCCATTGAATACGGCGTGATCGAACCGGCTGACGACATCGATGTGGTGTTGGCGGCCGCCAAGGGACCGGGCGGGGCGGTGCGCTCGAGCTTTGAGAAGGGCGGCTCGCTGATCGGTTTCTGGGCCGTGCACCAGGACGTCACAGGCAAGGCCGAGGCCCGGGCGAAAGCCTATCTGGGCGGGCTCGGCTGCGGACGCGCGGGCGTCTACACGACCACGTTCGGCGAGGAAGCGCTGGCCGACATTCTGGGCGAGCAGGCGGTGCTTGTGGGCGGCGTTTGCGCGCTGGCGCGCGAGGGCTATGAACAGCTTGTCGCCGCCGGGATCAGTCCGATCATGGCCTATATCGATACCGTACACGAGATCAAATACATCGCCGATCTGATCCAGTCCCGCGGCATTGCAGGCATGTATGAGGCCATTTCGGATACCGCCGAATTTGGCGCGCATGAGGTGGAAGGCCCGATCCGGGAGGCCGTGCGCCCGGTGTTTGAAGCCATCGTCAAGGACGTCACCGCGGGCGATTTCGCCCGACGCTGGGTGGCGGACTACGAACAGGGGCGGGCCGGGCTGAAGGCCATGCGCGACAAGGCGTCAGAGCATCCGCTGGAAGACACGGGCAGGCTTATCCGCCGGTCGTCCAGCTTCGGAGACTGAGGGTCTTAAGCGAAATCATTGCGGCGCCCGATTGCCTGCGGTGTAAAAAGGCGTATGCGTACCGCCGCCTCGCGCCGGATGGATGACTGTCCGGGGGCGAGGGGCCCCTGTTGCCGGATATGACCGCCATGAACCCCCTTGTTCGCTTCTTCACCCGGATGGACGCCCGCGCCGCCCGCGCGATCTATATCTCGCTGGGTCTGTTTGCGCTGGTGCTCGCCATCTTTCTCACGGGCAAGTTCGTGCTCGATATCGAGCCGGGCCAGATCGGGACCTGGTTCGAGAGCGCGGCGGACCAGTGGTACGCCCTGCCGGCGACCATTCTGATCTTTACCGTTCTGGCCTTTGTCGGCGCGCCGCAATTCGCGCTCATCGGCGCGGCCGTGTTCGCCTTCGGTCCGGTGATGGGGTTCGCCTATTCGTGGATCGCGACGATCTGTTCGGCGACCGTGACCTTCTATGCAGGCCGTCTCGCAGGGGCTGACGCCGTGCGCCGGTATGGCGGCCAGACCGTCAATCGCATCTCCGAGTTTGTCGGCCGCAACGGCTTTTTCGCCTCCATGATCGTGCGAATCGTTCCGAGCGCGCCCTTCATCGTGGTCAATATGGCGGCCGGTGTTTCGCGTATGAGCTATTTTGCATTCATCGGCGGACTGGCGGTGGGGGTCCTGCCCAAAACCGCGCTTGTGGTGTTTGCAGGCGGAGGGCTGATGTCGCTTCTGTCCGGGGGCGGATGGCCCGCAATCCTTGCGCTCATAGGGATTGTCGCGGTCTGGATCGTGTTCATGCTGATGGCGCGCCGCTGGCTGCGCGGGCCAGCAACAGAGTTGAAAAATCCCGTGGAAGACTCAACCGGCGCTGAAGCTGAGGCGGGTGAGCGGCTTGCAATCAGTGACGCGCCATCGCACAAGGAGTCATGATACTTGCCCTAGCGCGGCGACTCGCCTGCTGCGCCTGACAGACAAAGAGGCAGAGAATGTTCTCCAGCGTGTTCGGTCTCCTTTCCGCGGATATCGCCATCGATTTGGGGACGGCGAACACACTGGTCTACGTCAAAGGCCGTGGCGTCGTTCTGAACGAGCCCTCTGTCGTGGCCTACAAGGTCGACAAGGGCCGCAAGCACGTGCAGGCCGTCGGCGCCGAAGCCAAACTCATGCTGGGCAAGACTCCGGGCAATGTGGAAGCCATCCGGCCCATGCGCGACGGCGTGATCGCCGACTTCGACGTGGCCGAGGAAATGATCAAGCACTTCATTCGGAAGGTGCATAATCGTCAGACCTTCGTTAGCCCGCAGGTCGTGATCTGCGTGCCGTCCGGCGCCACCGCCGTGGAGCGCCGCGCCATTCACGAGAGCGCCGTGGGCGCGGGCGCGCGCAAGGTTTACCTGATCGACGAACCGATGGCGGCCGCCGTGGGCGCGGGCCTGCCGATCGACGAGCCGACCGGCTCCATGATCGTCGATATTGGCGGCGGCACCACCGAGGTGGCCGTGATGTCGCTGTCGGGTATTGTCTATTCGCGCTCGGTGCGCGTCGGCGGCGACAAGATGGACGAAGCCATCATCAACTATATCCGTCGTTCGGCGAACCTTCTGATCGGTGAAACCTCCGGTGAGCGGATCAAGAAGGAAATCGGCTCCGCGACCCCGCCGCAGAAAGGCGAGGGCCTGACGCTGGACATCAAGGGCCGTGACCTCATGAACGGCGTGCCGCGCGAGATCGTGGTGACCGAGGCGATGATCGCCGACGCCCTGTCCGAGCCGGTCGAGCAGATCGTGGAAGCGGTCAAGCAGGCGCTGGAAGCGACCCCGCCGGAACTGGCGGCGGACATCGTGGACAAGGGCATCGTGCTGACCGGCGGCGGCGCCCTGCTGCGCAATCTCGACACCGAACTGCGTGATCGGACCGGCCTGCCGGTGAGCCTGGCGGACGAGCCGCTCTCCTGCGTTGTGCTGGGTTGCGGCAAGGCGGTCGAGAATCTGCGCCTGTGGCGCCCGATCCTCGCGGAAGCGGTTTAACCGGGACAGGCGAGCCTGTGAGGGGGGACTTCCAGCTTGGCTCAGAGGCGGAGTTCCAGACGGCGAAATGATGAGGGCGTGCGGTTTCCCACGCTGCTCTTCATCGTTTGCATCTTTGTCAGCTGCATTCTGATTTATCTGGATCGCCCCGAGAGCCGGCCCCAGGCCCTGACCGGTCTGCGTGCGGGCTTCAATGATCTCGCCACGCCGGTTCTTGATCTCAGCGTGCGGCCTTTCCGGGGATTCGCCAATATCGGTCCGTGGTGGAAACGCCAGTTCGAACTGGCGGAAGAGAACCGCGCCCTGCGCATGCAGGCGGCTGAAATGCGGGCCTGGCGCGACGCCGCGCTCTCGCTGCAGGAACGCAATGCGCGCTATCGTGAAGCCCTCAATCTGCAGGCGGACGCCGCCGAGGACCGGATCAGCGCCTGGACCGTGGCCGATCGCTCCAACGCTTTCGTGCGCTCACGCCTGATCGACGCCGGCTATGATGACGGCGTTCGCCCGGGCTATCCGGCGGTGAATGTCTATGGCCTTGTGGGCCGGACCGTGGAAGTGGGCCGCAGCTCGACCCGCGTTCTGCTTCTGACGGACATCAATTCCCGCGTGGCGGTGATGGCGGACCGCTCGAACGCCCGTGCGCTTCTCGTGGGCGACAACACCGAGTTTCCGCGTCTGGAGTATCTGGGCGCCGAGCCGGACCTGCAGGAAGGCGATCGCATCGTCACTTCGGGCGACGACAATGTCATGCCTCGAGGCGTGCCGGTGGGGCAGGCGGTCCGGGATCGGGATGGGCGCTGGCGCGTGGCGTTGTTCAGCCGCACCGCGCCCATCGATCTGATCTGGATCTGGCCGTTCGAGCCGGTCCAGGCGCCGGAAGCCGATCCGGTTCCTGAAGACCTGTTCCAGGAGGGGGCGAACTGATGCGGCCTTCGGTTGAACGTGGCAATGGCGGCGCCGATCTGGTCATGTTCATCGTGACCATGCTGATCGCCTTGATCCTGCACGCCCTGCCCAGTCGTCTGGGCAGCGGTCCCGATCTGGCCCCGGCCTTCCCGCTGATCGCGCTATTCATCTGGTCGGTCAGGCAGCCCTGGTTCATTTCACCGCCTGTCCTGCTTCTGGTCGGCGTCGCACAGGATCTGCTGGCGGGCGCGCCCATGGGCGTCTGGGCTCTGTCTTTCCTCGTGGCCTTCAGCGTACTGCGCCTGCGAGAAACGGACGGCGCCGGTGAAGTCGGCCCGCTTGCGCTCCGCTTCACCCTGACCGCCTGCGCGGCTTTCGGCGTGGCCTGGGGGGCGGGGTCCTTCGCGATTGGCGCCCCTGTGGCGCCAGGACCGTTGATTACTGAAGCGGTTCTGACCATCCTTCTGTTTCCGATCTTCGCCTGGCTGTTCGCCCGGCGGAAGGAACGCAGCACCTTCTCCTAACGCAGCAGACCCGAGAAAGAGCGCGCATGCGTCGCGACAAGCAGGAAGCCCAGGCCCAGTTCAACCGTCGCTCGCTTCTGTTGTCGGGCCTCGGGGCGGGCGCGTTCGCCGCGCTGGGCGCGCGCATGTACGGGCTGCAGGTGCTCGAGCAGGACGCCTATCGCCTGCTGTCGGAACAGAACCAGTTCAACTTCCGACTTCAGCCGCCTGCGCGCGGACGGCTTCTCGACCGGTTCGGTGAACCGCTGGCGGAAAACCGGGAGAGCTACCGGCTGATGATCGTGCGTGATCAGGCCGGCGATCCACGCGCGGCGCTGGAGCGCCTGTCGCGCTACATGCCTTTGAGCGAAACCCGCATTGACCGCATATTGCGCGCCGTGGCGCGCACCTCGCGCTTCACGCCGGTCACCGTGGCCGAGGATCTCGATTGGGAGACCTTCGCGCGCATCAACCTGCATCTGCCGGATCTGCCGGGCATCACGCCGGATGTGGGCGAGGTGCGCACCTATCCGCGCCCCTATGACTTCGCCCATGTGACGGGCTATGTGCAGGCCGCGCCGCCGGAAGCGGCCAATGATGATCCGCTCCTGCTGCACCCGGGCTTCCGCATTGGTCGGACCGGCGCCGAGCTGCAACATGAGGACGAGCTGCGGGGCTCGGCCGGCCAGCTGAAGGTGGAGGTGAACGCCACCGGCCGGGTCATGCGCGAGATACCCGAGCAGTCCATTCCGTCCGTGCCGGGCCGCGACGTCACGCTGACGCTCGACGCCCGCGCGCAACGCACCGCCATGGAAGCGCTGGGCGATCAGAGCGGAGCGGCGATCGGCCTGGATGTGATCACGGGAGAAATCCTGGTGCTCGCCTCAACGCCCAGCTTTGATCCCAATGCCTTCGTGCTGGGCATTGGCCAGGACGCCTTCGCCTCGCTCAACAACAATCCCTACCGCCCCCTGTTCAACAAGGCGACGACGGGGCTGTACGCGCCAGCGTCCACCGTGAAGGTGATGTCGTCCCTGGCCGCGCTCGAGCATGGCGTGGTGGATCCTGAAGAGACCATCTATTGCGGCGGTCACACACGACTGGGCAATCGCGACTTCCACTGCTGGCGTCGGCAGGGCCATGGCCGGGTCAATATGCATGAAGCCGTGAAGGGCTCATGCGATGTCTATTTCTACGAAATGGCCAACCGGCTGGGCATAGAGCGCTATAACGAGATGCTCGAAAGCTGCGGTCTGGGTCAGTTCTTCGACATTGGTCTGCCCTATCCGCGACGCGCGGAAGGGCTAGTGCCCGGCCCGGCCTGGAAACGGGCGCGCCGCAATGAACCCTGGACGACCGGGGACACCTTCAATGTGGGCATCGGTCAGGGCGCGTTGCTGAGTTCACCGCTGCAACTGGCGGTGATGACGGCGCGCATCGCCACGGGACGTCGTGTCATCCCGACATTGTCGCCGGTGTCCGGTGCGCCGCCTGAATTTGAATCCATGGGATGGACGGCGGAACACCTGTCCGAGGTAAATCGCGCCATGTCCGGCGTCGTCAATGAGCCGGGCGGCTCCGCCTACTGGCCGCTGCAGACCCGGGGCATCGACCTTGAGGGCATACAGATGGCGGGCAAGACCGGCACCTCCCAGGTCTATTCCATCAGCGCCGAGGAGCGCGCCGCTGGCTTGCGGGATCAGGAAGACCTGCCGTGGCGATTGCGCAATCACGGCCTGTTTGTTTGCTATGCGCCGGTCGCCGCGCCGCGCTACGCCGTCACGGTGGTGCTCGAGCATGGCATTGGCGGCACGCGCGCCGCTGTCCCCGCTCAGGCCATTCTGCGTGATCTGGTGCGTCGCGATCCGTCAAACACCCGGCCGGACATGTATGCGTCCGCAGCCCGTCCCGTGACGGAGGGCTAGGACATGGGCGTTTTCACCCAGTCCGCGCCGCGCGGTTTCCGGGGCAAGCTGTTCGAGATCAACTGGGCCTTTGTCCTCCTGATCCTGCTGGTCGGCCTCATCGGCGTCGGCATGCTGTATTCCGTCGAGGGCGGGGCATGGAATCCTTACGCCTCCCGCCACGCCCTCAGGCTGGGGGTCGGCCTGATCGCCATGGTGGTGATCGCGCTGTTTCCGCCGCGGTTCTGGATGGGCATCGCCTATCCCGCCTTTCTGGGCGCGCTGGTCCTGCTGATCGGTGTGGAGCTGATCGGCACCACCGCCATGGGCGCGCAGCGCTGGATCGATATCGGTCCGATCCGCATGCAGCCCTCGGAGATCATGAAGATCGCCCTCGTGCTGGCGCTGGCGCGCTATTATCACGATCTGCCCGAGGAGAAGGTCTCGTCGCTGGGCGGGCTGATCATTCCGGCTTTGATGATCGCCGTGCCCATGGGATTGATCATCAAGCAGCCCGATCTGGGCACGTCGCTCTTGCTGGCGGCGACCGGGGTGGTGATCGTGTTCCTCGCTGGGTTGAGCTGGAAGGTGATCATAGGCTCGGGCGTGCTGGGCGGCATCGCGGGCGGCTTCTTCTTCCAGTACGGGCTGCAGGATTATCAGCGTCGCCGGATCATGACCTTCCTCAATCCGGAAGAGGACCCGATGGGCGCGGGCTATCACATCCTGCAGTCCAAGATCGCGCTCGGATCGGGCGGGATGACCGGCAAGGGCTACATGGAAGGCACCCAGGCGCACCTGAACTTCCTGCCCGAGAAGCAGACCGACTTCATCTTCACGATGCTGGGCGAGGAGTTCGGCTTCATCGGCGGGCTGGTGGTGCTGTCGCTGTACGCGCTGATCCTCGCCAACTGCATCATGATCGCGACGTCCTGCCGTTCGGTCTTCCTGCGGCTTGTCGTGATGGGCGTGGCCACGACCTTCTCGCTCTACGTCTTCATCAATGTGGGCATGGTCATGGGAATGCTGCCGGTGGTGGGCGTGCCCCTGCCGATGATCTCCTATGGCGGCACCGTGATGATGACGGTTCTGATCGGGCTCGGGCTGATCCTGGGCGCGCACGTGCACCGCGACACCGAACCGCCGAAAGGTGCAGGATTGTTCGGTTAACGCCGCATTGCCCAACTTGACCGCAGGGCGCGGATCGACCAACCTCCCGCGCCAAACCGTCGCAGGACGGTATCGGATTTATAGCGCGCGCCCAGAGGCGTGGCTGAGGGGAGGAGACTTCATCAATGGCGATGGGCGGCGCGAGCGCGCACGGGACTTGGAGCAGCCGTTTCGGCTTTCTGATGGCGGCGATCGGCTCGTCTGTCGGATTGGGGAATTTCTGGCGGTTTCCGTATACGGCGGGTGAGAATGGCGGCGCGGCCTTCGTTCTGATCTACCTTGCCTGCGTGGCGCTGATCGGCTTTCCGATCCTGATGGCGGAACTCAGCGTGGGCCGTCATGCCCGGCGTTCGGCGGTGGGGTCCACCCGCAAGATGGCGTTTGACGCCGGCGCGTCCGAGTTGTGGTCCATCGCCGGCTGGGTCGGCATGGCCGGCGGCGTGATGATCCTGTGCTTCTACTCGGTCGTGGCGGGCTGGGTGGCGTCCTATGTCTACAAGATGTTCACCGGCGCCATGGTCGGCATGGATCCGACCGAGGTGTCCAGCGTCTTCGGCCAGCTGGTGGGCGACACCAGCACCGTGATCCTGTGGCATACCCTGTTCATGGGCGTGACCATGGCCATCGTGTGCTTCGGCGTGATCAAGGGGATCGAGCGCACGGTGTCGATCCTGATGCCGCTCTTCTTCCTGATGCTGGTGGGCATGGTGATCTATGCCGGCCTGACCGCCGATATGGGCGCCGCGATCAACTATCTGTTCGCGCCGGACTTCTCCAAGATCACCGCGCAGACCTTCCTGGAAGCGCTGGGCCAGGCCTTCTTCTCGATGAGCGTGGGGTCGGCCATCATGATCACCTATGGCTCCTATCTGTCGCGCGACGACAACCTGCCGCAATCGGCCGGCATCATCGCGGGGTCAGATACGCTGGTGGCGATCATTGCAGGTCTGGCGATCTTCCCGTTCGTCTTCGCCTTCGGCCTCAGCCCCGATGCGGGTCCGGGCCTGTTCTTCCAGACCCTGCCGGCAGCGTTCTCGCAAATGCCGGGCGGCCAGTGGGTGGGCGCCGCCTTCTTCTTCCTGGCCCTCATCGCGGCCCTGACGAGCTCGATCTCGCTGCTGCAGGTGATCGTCGCCTTTGGCGAGGAGCACACCGATTTCGGCCGTGTGGGCTCGGCGCTGTTCTTTGGCGCGATCATCTACATGTTCGGCGTCGCCGCGGCCTTCTCGGGCGATTTCTTCGATATTCTCGACAAGGTGTCCGGCACGATCCTGCTGCCGCTGGGCGGTCTTCTGATCGCTCTGTTCACCGGCTGGGTCGTGTCCAAGTCGCTCATGCAGAAAGAGCTGCCGCATGCCGGCGAGAAGTTCTTCGCCTATTGGCGCTTCACCATCCGCTGGCTGGCGCCGGTGGCGGTGGGCCTGATCATCGTCACGGGTCTCGCCAGCATGTTCGGCATCAGCCTGCCCTTCATCGGCTAGGGCCTGATCCAACTCAAACAAAAGCCCCGGTCTGATGACCGGGGCTTTTTTGTAGTTGCATGACGCCGGGCCTAGCCGAAGCGGCGGGCGAACATGTCGGTAGCGCGCACCAGCCCGTCCACAATTCCGGGCTCGCCGGCGGCATGGCCCGCATCCGCGACGAAATTCAGCTGCACCCCGGGCCAGACGCGCGACAATTCCCAGGCCGTGCGCGGCGGGGTGACCATGTCATACCGCCCCTGCACGATGACGCCGGGGATCTCCCTGAGATGGTTGGTATCCTCCAGCAGGACGCCTTCACGTTCAAAGAAGCCGCCATGATGGAAATAGTGGGACTCAATGCGCGCCAGCGCATCGGAGCGGTGCGGATCAGGGTTCACATGATCGGGCGTCGTGCCCATCGAGATCAGCGCGCTTTCCCAGCTTGACCAGGCCAGCGCGTCATCGCGACGCTGGTCCATGCTCGCGCCCGAGGTCAGCCGCGTGTAGTAGGCGGCAATGACATCCTCGCGCTCATCCGGCGCCAGCCGATCGGTCAGCCGGGCCCAGGCGTCGGGGAAGAGACGGTTGGCGCCATCACGGTAGAACCAGTTCAGTTCATGACGGGTGCAGGTGAACACGCCGCGCAACACCAGGCCCAGAACGCGGTCCGGACAGGCGCGGGCATAGGCGAGCGCTAGCGTCGCGCCCCAGGACCCGCCAAAGGCGAGCCATTTGTCCACGCCCAGATGGACGCGCAATTGCTCGATGTCGTTGACGAGATGGGCGGTGGTATTGTGTTCCAGCGAGGAATAGGGACGGGAGCGTCCGCAACCGCGCTGATCAAAGACAATGATGCGGTAGCGGCGCGGATCAAAGAAGCGCCGCATGGCGGGGGCCGCGCCGCCTCCCGGCCCGCCATGCAGGGTGATGACGGGCACGCCGTCCGGGCGTCCGCAGTCCTCGTAATACAGGCTGTGACCCTGACCCACGTCCAGAAATCCGGTGTGGACCGGGGTCAGGGGCGGATACAGCCCAAGACGGCGATGAGAGCGTGCTGTGTCCATTTTTTCCGTGCTAATCAGCGGATTAACTTTCAAGTCTGTTTACCGTGAGACTATGTCGTTTTATCACTATGTGGAACCAGCTTCGCGAGGGGGAGTTGGTCTCTGTATGAAGGATCGCTTCGACATGCACACGGTCTTCAGGACTCTGGGCCTGGTAGTCGGTTTATGCACCTGCAGCCTTGCGGCCGGATGCGCCAGTCAACCGATCACCCTGGGCGCGGACTCCCAGGCGGACATCGAGGCGGAGGCGCGTCTGCGTTCACAGGCGGCGCGACTGAGCGCGCTGGTGGACGAGGAGGGCTGGACCCTCACGGCCGGACCTGCAGACGCCGCGCGACAATTCTTTTCCCGCCTGATCAATGGCGGCGAGGACGCTGACGCGCAATCGGATCCTGTCAGCCTCTATGTAGAAGCCCAGGGCGCCAATGTTGTGCTCGCCTTCCATGAGGATATCGCTCAACTGACCACTCTGGCGCAGGGGGTGGCGGACGCCGCCGACAATGTCAGCGAGAGCGCTCAGGGTCTCGGCCAGGCGACGCTGACACAGGATCTTGCGTCTGCTGAAGGCGCGCTGGGCGCAGTGCGTCGCGCAGAGGACTTCTTCAAGGCTGTCTCCGAAGGCTTTGGTCCGGACGCGGACGAAGCGCAGATTGCGCAAGCGCTCTCCTTGCTTGCGGCGGAGAAGACCCGCCTTGCCGATGCCGCCGACGCGCTGGCTGAACGGCGCTGGGCGGCGCAATCCAGTCAGGGCCTGTCCAGCTGATGTCAGAGACTCTTCCGGGCGATGCGCTCGACCCTCAAACCGTCAAGGGCTTCCTCGCCGATGACGAGGGCCAGGCCTTGGCCCGTCATGCAATCCGTGCGTCACACACTGCGCCAGGCGCCTTTGTCGAGATCGGCAGCTGGTGTGGTCGCTCCAGCGTCTATCTGGGCCGCGCTGCGCGGGAGGCGGGCCGTGTGCTGTTCGCCATCGACCATCATCGCGGTTCTGAAGAGCATCAGCCGGGCGAGGGCTATCACGATCCCGACCTGTTTGACGCCGAACTGGGCCGGGTCGACACCCTGCCGGCGCTTCGCCGCACGATCGCGCTCGCCGATCTTGAGCAGAACGTGGTTCCGGTTGTCGGGCCGTCTGCTGTCATTGGCGCACACTGGTCCGCGCCCCTGAGCTTTGTGTTCATTGATGGCGGTCACGCCATGGATACGGCATTGGCCGATTATCGCGCTTGGGCGGGACATGTGGCGCGTGGCGGCCTGCTGGCCATCCATGACGTCTTCCCCAATCCCGAGGACGGGGGACGCCCGCCCTATGAAATCTGGAAGCTCGCGGTCGCGTCGGGCCTGTTCGAGCCGGTCGAGCGGATCAATACGCTCGAGATTCTGCGTCGCCTTTGAGCCAGGCGTCCGGCCGGGCGTGACGGATCAGAAGGTCTGATCCATTGCTGAGCCCGTAAAGGGCGTCAGCGGCCAGTACGACCGCGCCCGCCGTCCAGCTGGGGCGTTCTTTGGGCCAGACCTGGCCCAGCTCGAACTGCCAGCCCATCCAGTAGCCCAGACCATCCCGCGCCAGAGGCGCCAGCGCGCCCAGGAGACGTTGCGCCCGCACGGTTTCGCCAATGCTCAGACAGGCCAGCGCCAGTTCGGCCGTTTCGGCGGCGGTGATCCAGGGCTCCTCGCTGACGCAGCGGCAGCCCAGGTCCTCGACCACGAACTTGTCCCAGCCTGCGTGCAGGTGCGCCTTGGCGCCCAGACCGGTCAGAACGCCGGACAGAACCGGATAATACCAGTCCATGGCGTAGCGGGAGCGATCCTCGCCCAGCCGATCAAACCGGTGTGGCCGGTCCGTGAAGGTCTGAGCGATTGTCTTGCGGGCGCGCGCCCAGTCGGGGCGGGACTGATCGAGCGCATCGGCAATGCGCAATCCGCACTCGAGACTCTTGTAGAGCGAGGCGTTGCCGGCCTTGAGCGAGTCCACGTCTTCGAGCGGCTGGCCGTCATCGGGCTTGCGCCAGACCACATCGCCATGGGGCGTCTGGTGGCTGACCACCCAGTCGAGCGCCCTCGTGATCATCCCGGCATGGCGGGCGATCAGGCGCGGCTCATCGAGCGCCAGCGCACAGCGCAGCACGGTGACCGCGGCATAGCCGGTGAAATTGGTGTCACGGGCGGTGACCGGGTTTTCAGGCGGGGCGATACGGTCCCCGCTTTCATCCATGGGCACGCCAGCGCCCAGCTCACCCAGCCAAGAGCCGTCTTCATGCTGACGCTCGGCCAGCGCATCAAGGGCGGCGTGCACCGCCGTCTCGCGTCCTGCGACCGCCAGCGCCATGGCGCTTTCACCATGGTTCCAGGGGTCCCAGACGCCGGTCTCGATCCAGGGGATCGCGCCGTCGCGCAATTGCAGGTCCTCGATCCGGTCGGCGCAGGCGGCGATGTCGACGCCGATGGATTGCGGGCGATGGCTCATGCCGCGTCCTTCTGGAAATAAAGCGCGACGGACTTGCCCATGATCGGGTTGAGCGCGGCTTCGGTCCAGCGCGTCAGGCGCGGCTTTTCCATCAGATCCCATTCCAGCAGCTTGCGGAAGGCGTTGACCGTGCGGCTCTCTTCCTGGCGTTCCCATTTGGCGCAGCGCAGCCACCAATAGGGCGAGTGCAGGGCGTGCGCCCAGTGTCGCTTGTAGGGGCGGTAGCCGCGGCTCGCGACCCGGTCGCGAAGCTCATGATCGCGGAAGATGCGCACATGTCCGCCGGGGGTGTTCTGATAGCCTTCAGACAGGGCCCAGCAGATCTTCTCCGGCCAGTAGCGCGGCACGGACAGCGCAAAGCGCCCGCCCGGTTTGACAATGCGGGTGATCTCATCGAGCGCCGCATCCACATCGGGCAGATGCTCGAGCACTTCAGAGCAGATCACCACCTCAAAGCTGTTATCGGCAAAGGGCAGGCGGCCCGCATCGCCGACGCACCAGACCGCGCTGCGCGGCGGGGTCTGCGGGGGCGGGGGCAGCTCGAAAAAGCCGTCGACGGCGCTCTTGAGATCCTCAAGGCTGAGATCGAGCATGGTCACGTCGAGCGCCTTGTCATGCCAGTAGAAGGCATGGCTGTGGCGGCCCCGGCCACAGCCCAGGTCAAGGACACGCTGACCGTCCTGAAGGTCCAGCGCATCAAGGTCCAGCGTCACCATCATTGGGCGGCAAGCTCCGTCACATCCGGCAGGCGTCCGCGCTCGGAGAGCGCGTCGTAGTAAAGATCAAGGCTGGCGCGCGCATGCTCGTCCCAGCGAAAGGCGCTATGGGCGCGCGCCGCGCAGGCCGCGCTCATCTGCTGTTGCAGCTCGGGATCCGACAGCACGCGCTCCAGCGCGTCTGCGAGTCCGTCCGCGTCCTCGACTTCGGTGACGATCCCGGCCTCGCCCGCGACTTCGGGCAGGGCGCCGCCGCGCGAGACGATCACCGGGGCGCCACAGGCCATCGCCTCCGCTGCCGGAAAGCCGAAGCCTTCAAAACGGGACGCGGAGACGAACACCGTCGCCTTGCGATAGAGCGCGACGATTTCATCAAGGCTCAGTCCCGAGACGAACTCGACGCTGTCCAGAAGACCGGTTTCGACCAGGGCGCGCTTGGTAGGCCCGTCGCGCAGCTGGCCAATGACCGTCAGTCGGGGCGTGCGGCCGCGGGCCTTCAGCTTGGCCATCGCATCGATCAGAACATCGAGCCCCTTGATGGGCACATCGGCGCTGGCGAGGGCCAGGACATGGTCCGCATCCCGTTCGACGGTCGGATCGGGTTTGAAGCTGTCCAGGTCGAGCCCGTTGAACGCCACGCGCACCTTGTCAGGATCAACGCCGCAATGCCGGGCGTAGGATTGTCGCGCTGCGTCCGACACCGCCAGGAAGCGCGGCAGGGCCCGCGCGGCTTTCGCCTGATGATCCACAAAGGAATGCCAGCGCCGGGTCAGGGCGCGCCGCCACCAGTTCGCCGCTCCTGCCACCGCGAAGTCGCGGTCAATGGCGATGGGGTGATGCAAGGTGGTGATGACCGGCAGGTACTGGTCCACGCCCGCCATGGCCAGAGCCAGGGTCTGGTTGTCATGGATCACGTCGAACTGGTCGCCATGCTGGGCGACCCAGGCTTCGAGCCGGATGGCGTAGCTGATCATCTCGGCGAAGGCGCCGGTATTGTGTGACAGCCATTCGGTGCGGTCCGCCCGGTCGAACAGCGTCTTCCAGCGCAATTGCAGGAAGGCGTTATCGACGCTGAACAAATCCAGAGATGGCAGTTCGATCAGTCCGATATCCGGGTCAAGATCGGGATAGGGCGGGCCGGAAATCACCGACACCTCGCAACCCTGATCGGCGAGGGCGCGCGACAGGGCGCGGACATATACGCCCTGACCGCCCACATGGGGCGCAGAGCGATAACTGGAGACCAGCACGCGCAGGCGCGCGGAGCGGGTCTGGGTCGGATCTGGGACGGCGTCTCTCATGAGTGCGCGAAGCTATCGCCAGCCGCGCCGGAAACCAAGAGCAAACAGTGTTCACTCCACCGTCTTGCATGCTTTCTTCTTGTCCGCGCTCAGGGTAAGCCAAGTCCATGTTCGCATTGCCGGTCCAGATTCCGCGCCCCGTGCGCTTCGCGCTGTTCTATGGCGCCTTCTATCTGGGGTTCGGCGCCTACCTGCCGTACATGCCCGTCTGGTATGAAGCGCGGGGGCTGAGTCCGGAAATGATCGGCGCGGCCGCGGCGGCGTCCATGGCGGGGCGCATGATCGCAGCGCCGCTCGGCGCGATGCTGGCGGATCGGGCGCCGAAGAAGCAATGGGCGGTGCTGACCTATACCCTTGTCTCCTTCTTCGCCTTCGCCGCTTTCGTGCCTGCGACAAACCCCTGGGCCATCATTGTGCTGGCGGGCATCGCCGGGGGCGCCTTCACCGGCATCATGCCGATCATCGACGCCTTCGCGATCCAGCAATCCACTCGCAAGAAGTTCGCTTTCGGGCCGCCCCGCGCGTTTGGTTCGGCGACCTTCATCCTGGGCAATGTGGGCGCAGGCTGGCTGATCGGACAGCTGGGCGGCGAGGCGGCCCTGGGCTGGACGCTGGTCGGGTCGGCGCTCGCGGTGCTCACGGCGTTGATGCTGCCCGTCGGACGCAACCAGCCCCATCATCGCCTGCTAGCCCCGGACGAGTCCCATGGCGTGCTGCGCGCGATGATCTCGAACGGTCTGCCGCTGGCCTTCGCCGCTTCGGCCCTGATCCAGGGCGCCCATGGCTTCTATTACGGGTTTTCCGCAGTCGCCTGGCGCGCCGAAGGCGTGCCCTCAAGCGCAGTGGGCTTGCTCTGGGCGACCGGGGTGGGCGCTGAAATCGTGTTCCTGACCTTTTCAGGACGGCTTCTCGGGCGGCTCAGTCCGGCTCTCATGCTGGCGCTCGGAGGCGCGGCCTCGATCCTGCGCTGGCTCGCGCTTGCGGCCTCACCGCCGCTCTGGCTCCTCTTCCCCCTGCAGCTGCTGCATGCGCTCAGCTTCAGCGCAACTTATCTGGGGTTCCTGCGATACGCGGCAGACCACAGTCCGCAACGGTTCGCCTCCATGGCCCAGGCGATCAACTCGGCGTTTTCAGGCGGTCTGGTGCTGGCGTTGGCGGCCTATGCCTCCGGCTTTGCGTTCAAGGCGTTTGGCGTGGGCGGGTTCGCCCTCATGGCCCTTCCCTCCGGTCTGGGATTGATCTTCGCACTCTGGCTCGTGCAATCGTCGCGAACACAGACATAATGGGGCCATACTCCCGGTTATCGTCAGGGATGCAGGGGAAGACGGGGACCATGACAGCAGCGATCGCCCAGGAGCGTCAGCCGGCGGAGCTGACCACGCGTCAGGACGGCGCCCGTCTGATCGTCGAGCCCAAGGGCGACTGGCTGATGGAGGCTGTGGGACGATTTGATCGTCGCCTGCGTCGCATCGAGAGCGAGACAGACCCCAAGGATCTGGTCATTGACCTGTCCGGGCTGGGCCGCATCGATACGGCCGGGGCCTATGTGCTGGGCCGGACCCTGAGCCGATGCCGTGAACCCGATGCAGACCGCCATTTCATCGGCGAGCATCAGACCGCCCGCCGGATGATGGGCGAAATGCTGCAGCGTCTCGCCGACTGTCCCGAGGACGAGATCCAGCCGCGGGGCGTGATCAGCACGCTGGCGCGGATCGGACAGGGCGTCGAGGACGGGCTGAAGGAAACGGTTGAGTCCTTCGCCTTCTTCGGGCGCACCTTCACCACCGGTCTGAGCGTGCTGGTGAATCCCACCAAGATGCGCTGGACCTCCACGATCCATCTGATGGAGACGGCGGGCGTGGACGCCCTGCCCATCATCTCCGTGCTCAGCTTCTTCATCGGCGCGGTGGTCGCCTTCATGGGCGCGAGCCTTCTGGAGACCTTCGGCGCCTCGGTGTTCACCGTGGATCTGGTGGGCATTGCGGTGCTGCGCGAGTTTGGCGTCATCATCACCGCCATCCTGCTGGCTGGGCGATCAGATTCCGCCTTCACCGCCGCCATCGGCTCGATGAAGATGCAGCAGGAAATCGACGCCATGAAGGTGATGGGGCTCGACCCCTATGAAGTGCTCGTCCTGCCGCGCGTGATCGCCTGTGTGGTGATGGCGCCGCTGCTGACGCTGTCGGCCATGGTGGCGGGCGTGTTCGGCGGGATGCTGGTGAGCTGGATGACGCTGGACATCTCGCCCAATTTTTTCCTGACGCGCCTCAACGACACGATCGACCTCAAGCATTTCCTCGTGGGCATGTCCAAGGCGCCGGTCTTCGGTCTGGTCATCGCCATTGTGGGCTGTCGTCATGGCCTGCAGGTGGGCGGCGATGTCGAAAGCCTGGGCAAACGCGTCACCACCTCGGTGGTGCAGGCGATCTTCGCCGTCATTGTCATCGATGCCCTGTTCGCCATGATGTATCTGGAGCTCGACATATGACCGATGCTCCCCTGATCGAAGTGCGCGGCCTGCGCAGCCAGTTCGGCTCCCATGTGGTTCACGACAATCTCGACCTTGAAGTGCGTCAGGGCGAGATTCTGGGCATTGTCGGCGGATCCGGCACCGGCAAGTCCGTGCTCGTCAACACCATACTGGGTCTGAAGAAACCTGACGCCGGCGAGATCTACTTTCGCGGCCAGGCCATGTCCCGGCTCAGCGGCAAGGACCGGCTGGCGCTGGAAAAACGCTGGGGCGTCCTGTTCCAGTCGGGCGCGCTGTTTTCATCGCTGACCGTGCAGGAGAACGTCATGGCGCCGATGCGGGAGCATTTGCGCATGCCGGCGAGCCTGATGAAGGAGCTCGCCGACCTGAAGATCGGACTTGTCGGCCTGGCTGGCGAGGCGGGCGGCAAGTTCCCGGCCGAGCTGTCTGGGGGCATGAAGAAGCGCGCCGGCCTGGCCCGGGCGCTGGCGCTCGACCCGGACATCCTGTTCCTGGACGAGCCGACCGCCGGGCTTGATCCGATCGGCGCGAGCGCGTTTGACAGTCTGATCAAGGAGCTCTCGGACACGCTCAGGCTGACCGTGGTGATGATCACTCATGACCTTGATAGCCTGCATGCGATCTGCGACCGGGTGGCGGTGCTGGCGGACAAGCGCGTGATTGCAAATGCGCCATTGTCGGAGCTGACCCGCAATGAGCACCCCTGGATCCAGGAATATTTTGGCGGTCCGCGCGGACGCGCCGTGTTAAGACAAGCGGCCGAGGACTAGGACAGGTCATGGAAACCAAAGCCCATCACGCGATTGTCGGTTTCTTCGTCGTCTTCCTGACGGTGTCGGGGGTGATGCTCACGCTCTGGCTCTCGGGCGCGTCGCTCGACAAGGAGTTCCGCGAGTACGATGTCGTCTTTGATGGCGCCGTGCGCGGTCTGCGACCGGCGTCCGAAGTGCGCTTCAACGGCATCCAGGTCGGCGAGGTGACCGAACTGGGACTGAATCCGGACAATCCGGGCCAGGTCATTGCGCGCATCCGTGTGAATGTGGAAACCCCGGTGAAGTCGGACTCCGAAGCCCAGCTTGAACCCCAGGGGCTGACCGGTCTGTCCTACATCCAGATTTCCGCAGGCTCGCCGGACGCCGCCCGGCTGGAAAGCCGGCAGGGCGATCGCGCGCCGCGCATCTACGCCACACAGGCCCAGATCGATCAACTGGTGGAAGGGGGCGAAAGCCTTCTGGAATCCGCCCAGCTCAGCTTTGTTCGGGTGAGCCGCCTGCTGAGCGACGAAAATCTCGAAAGCCTGACGAACACGCTCAATCATATCGAGACGATCACCGGCAATCTGGCCGAGCGGGAGCTGCTGATGTCTGAGGCCCGCGCCGCGCTTCACTCCATCCGCCAGGCTGGAGATGATGTGTCCGTCGCCGCCAGCGCCATGCAGCAATTCGCCGAAGTGACCGAGCGCTATGTGGTCAATGACCTGACCCCCGCGACGCTGGATACCGCAGCGGCGGCCCAGGAAGTGGATCGCACCGCGCAGGAAACCTATGACGCACTCACAGCGATCCGGCCCGGCGTGGAAGAGTTTTCCGAAGACGGTCTGACCCAGCTGACCGCGACCTTGCGGGATCTGCGCTCTCTGGTGGCTGCGCTGGAACGCGTCGCCCTGGAGCTGGAGGCGGATCCGGCCGGATTTATCGCCGAACCTGAAGGCGCTGAAGTGGAGGTGCCGCGATGAGCACGATGAGCAAATACGCGCTGGGCGCGCTCGCGGCGATCAGCCTAGTGGCGACGCCGGGCTGTATTTCCCTGCTGCCGGAAAGCGAACCGGTTTCGCTCTATCGCCTCAACGCTCTGGTGGATGAGGAACAGGCGCCGTCCGCGAACGCCCAGACGCTGGTGATCGAGCGCATCACGGCGCCGCGCGGGCTGGCCGTGGACCGGGTCGCGCTGCTGCGTGAGGGCGAGCTGGCCTATATGGCGGGCGCGGCCTGGCTGTCGCCGGCGCCGGTGATGGTTCAGGACCGCATCCTGGACGTCTTGCAGAGCGAAACGCCGGAGCTGATCCCCGCGCGCACCGAAGACGGCGTGGATGCGCGCTATCGCCTGCAGATCGAACTGCGCCGGTTCGAGGCTGAATATGATCAGGGGCCGAGCCGGGCGCCGGTCATCCAGATGCGCGTGATGGCGCGTCTGATCGATCGCGAAGAGCGGACGCTTGCGGCGGCGCGGCGGTTTGATGTCAGCGTGCGGGCCAGCGACAACCGTCAGAGCGCACTGATCGCCGCCTTCAGCGAAGCGACCAATGATACCGCGCGTTCCCTGGCGCAGTGGTCCGCCGAAGTGGTGTGCGCCGACAGCGGCTGCTGACGCCCGGAGCCTGATCTTAAACGAAGAAGGCCGGCTTTGATGGAAGCCGGCCTTCTTGTGCCTGCTGAAGTGGGCTCTAGTTGTCCCGACCGCCGCGATTGCGCTTGTCGCCATTCTTGTTGGCGGGCGGCGTGTCGCCTGAGTCTGAATCCATGTTCGCCAGCAGGTCGCGCCAGCGCCAGCTGGCTTCCTTGCGCGCCTTGGCGACGCCGTCACGGATGCTGTCGCGCACGGGATCGTCCTCGTCATCGACGAAGTCGGCCTCTTCACTCTCTTCATCCTCGCGACTGCGATCCGGTTCAATCGAACGAAGCGCCGGTTTGGTCTCATCCTTGCGGCGAGCGCGTTCGGCCTTGCGCTC
The DNA here is from genome assembly GCF_000152745.1 of Oceanicaulis sp. HTCC2633. Classification (GTDB taxonomy): domain Bacteria; phylum Pseudomonadota; class Alphaproteobacteria; order Caulobacterales; family Maricaulaceae; genus Oceanicaulis. The sequence goes on along the minus strand of NZ_CH672428.1, from coordinate 1,052,782 downwards.
CTCGACCTTGGCCGCCTCCCAGTCCTCGTCGCGCTTCTCGCTCTCGAGACGTTTGGAGGTCGGTTTCTTGTCGATGCCGTCCTTTCTGGGCGCATCCTCGTCCTTGCGACGCGCACTCAGCGGATCGGGCAGCTCATTGATGTTGAGATCCAGCGGTTTGTGTCCGCCCGCCACGGCGCCCATACGCAGGATGAAGTCGCTTAGAAGCTCATAGTTCTGGCGAATGCGCGACTGGAAGAGCGCATCAATATCGCGCGCCTGGTCGGATGCGGTCTGGGCGGTCTCATTGAGCTGCGCCAGTCCGTCTTCCAGTGTGCGCTGCATGGCCTTGGCGGCGTCGCGGGCCGCATCCGGCGCGTCTTCAAGCTTGCTGCGCAGGCCGGACAGCTCGTCCTCGATGCGCCGGCTTTCGCGGCGCGCGGCGTCGAGGGTTTCAGAGAGCTGTTTGCGCACAGCCTCGGCGGCTTCCTCGGCGGCCTTCTCCGCTCGCGCGGTCAGATCCTCGGCCTCTCGCAGACGCGCCTGATAGGCCTCGTCCGAGCGTCGGGCCACTTCAAACCCGCTTTCGCTGACGCGCTCCAGCGCCGCTTCTGCGTCATCAGCCTGTTTCTTGAGGCTCTCGCCCGCTTCCTCGGCGGCTTCACGTGCGGCCCGGGCGGCGTCGCGCATGCGGTCCAGCGCGCGCTCCTGGGCGCGGGCGGCCTCCTCGCTTCGTTCAGACAGGGAATTGGCCAGATCCTTGGCCTGGCCGAGCGCCTTGTCGACTGCGTCCAGGAAGACCTCTCCGGAATTCTTGGCGGTGCTTTCAAGGATTTCGGCGCCATCGCGCGCCTTGCGCGTCATGGTTTCCAGCTCGGCCTTGTGGAAGTCGAGCGCCGCGCCGATCTTCTCCTGCTCCTTGCGCAGGGTTTCGGTCACGTCCTGCAAGCGGTCGCGATGCTTGAGATAGGCCTCTTCCAGACCGTCCGTGCGGTTGCGCAGCATGTCGGAGAAATCGCGCAATTCGGTCGCCCGGGCATCCAGCGACAGCGCCACGCGGTCGCCAGCCTCCTCGGCGGCCTGGCCTGCGGCGCTCAGGCGTTCGGCGCCCGATTTGATCAGGCGTTCGCCCGCAGCCGCCTTGGCGTCGGCCAGTTCTGCGGCGGCGGCGACCATCTTGGACTGGTCCTGAATGGCGGCGGCGATCATCGCCGCCTTGTCATCGAGCCCCTCGGAGACGTCATTGAGGCGCAGGCGTTCCTCGCGCAGTTCCCGGGTCAGCTGCTCGGCGCGCTCACGGGCGCGGGTGGAGCCGTCCTCCAGGCTTTCGGCATGGTGGGTGATCACCTCTTCCATGGCCGCAAGACGCGCCAGGGCGCTTTCCATCGCCTTGTTGACCCGATCGACCTGCATGGTGATGGCGTCTGCGAGGCGCGAGGCGTCCTCTTCGGCATGCTCGGTCGGGGTTGCCAGGCGCAGGACGGCGGCGTCCAGCCGCCGGGCGCGGGACCCGGCGCGCGAGACTTCACGCCCCAGAAGCCCCGCCAGTACGAACAACAGAGCCGGCGCGGCGGCGAAGACCGACAGGCCGGCCAGCTGCGCCGGACTCAGCGCCGTCAGGTCCGTATAGCCGGCCAGATAGGCCGCGGCGCCGCCAAACCACAAAAGACCAAAGGCCGCGCCGCCAAAGGCCAGCCATCCGCCGCCTTCGGTCTTCGGTGCTGGCGCATCCATCAAGGGAGCGAGGGGTTTGCGGTTAACCGTGTCCAGCATGCCGCCGGACGCTTCGGTGATCACGCTTTCCTCAAGCTTTTCAGTCTCTTTCGAGTCGTTGGCAGCCATGACGTCTCGTCTGGTTTGGCGCGTTCGCACATGCGGATACCGCCGTGAATTGGCTATCCTAACAGAAACGCGCAGCTCTGCAGGCCTGTTTGTTCAGACCTCGTGTTTAAAGCCAGATGCTGAGTCGTTCAAAGCGTGGGAAGCGCCGGTCGGCTCGGTATGGTTTCGCAATCATTAAGAATAATGAATTGCGCCGTGGCGTTCAGGGGACGCTCCTGTGAACAGGCGGCGTCGGCCTGGATCACGAGGTTCGGGCTGCACAGGCTCTGGGCGTTCTGGATCGTGACAGACAACGTCGCCGGCGAGAGCAAGGCGCCTTCCATGTCCTGTCGGATTTCCTTGGGGGACACCTGGACGGCATGGGCGTCCTGCGCGCGCTCATATCCCAGTCCGAGAAAGGACAGGGTCGCGGCGAGGATCATGTGTGCGATGTCGACCAGAAGCGTCATGACAGAACCGGATATGTATGCGCAAAAAATCTATGCGCCGAGCGCCTCCGGGATACAAGTTCACAGGGTCGGGATTTTCATGAACTCTTGGTAAGCAAGCCCGGTTCGGGGCGGATAACAGTCTTGCGCATCGGTCAAAATGCGTCGAGCTTGAGGGCTCTGAACAGGAAGACGGGGGGCGTCGTGAACCAGCATACAGCACCAGTGGCCGTTAAGGACCGCTTTGAAAGCCTTGATGTCCTGCGCGGCCTCGCCGTGCTGGGGATCCTGATGGTCAATGTCCAGGCCTTCACCATGGCGTCCAACGCCTATGTCTATCCGCCGGCGCACATGGATGTGTCCGGCGCCAATCTGACCGTCTGGTTTCTCACGCACGTCTTCTTCGAGATGAAGTTCATCACCATCTTCTCGGCCCTGTTCGGCGCTGGGGTGATGCTGATGGTGGGCGATGAGCCGGACGCCTCACGCAAGCTGCACTTCTCGCGCATGACCTGGCTGCTTGTGATCGGTCTCATCCACATGTTCGGGCTGTGGTTCGGCGATATCCTCGTCACCTACGCGCTGGCCGGGTTCATCATCGTCTTCTTCAGGCGCATGTCGCCCGCCAAGCTGATCGGTTGGGGCCTGTTCTGGATTACGCTGTCAGGGCTCCTGATGGTGGCGATTTTCGCCAGCTTCGTCCTGCTGCCCGAAAACATGACAGCGGTGGATGTGGGCATGGCCTATACCGATGAGCAGCTGGCCGATCTCGTGAACGCCTATCAGAGCGGCTATCTGCAGAGCCGTATTCCCAACGCCTTGAATGGCCTGGGCAATATCCTGATGTTCGGGTTCTTCGGCGGCCGGATTGTCGGCGTGATGCTGGTCGGCATGGCGCTCTTCAAGCTCGGCTTTCTGCTCGGCCGGTGGAGCGTTCGAAATTACGTCATCGCAGCCGCCATCGGTCTGGGCGTCGGCCTGCCCATCGTCGCCTGGGGCGGACAACAGGCGATCGCCCATGACTTCGCCCTGGACACGCTCTGGCTTCACACCGCCACCAATTACGCCGGCAGCCTGCTTGTCGCCTTCGGCTATGCGGCGCTGATCAATCTCGCCTGCAAGGCGCCCTGGCTGAAGCTGGCGCGCCTGCCGCTGGCTGCGGCGGGGCGCATGGCCTTCACCAACTATCTCACTCAGACGATCACCATGGTCTTCCTGACGGTGGGCGGCGTTGGCCTGGGCCTGTTCGGCCAGCTTGAGCGCGTTGACCAGGCGCGGCTGGTCATCCTGATCTGGATCATCCAGCTCATCGTCTCGCCGATCTGGCTCAGCGTGTTCCGCTTTGGTCCGTTCGAGTGGCTGTGGCGGAGCCTCAGCTATGGCAAGCTCCAGCCCTTCATGAAGAAATCCGAGGCATGAACAGCGTCCGGACCGGGGACGCCTTCGCGGTCTATGGCCTGTTGAGGGCGGGGGAAAGCGGCTTCGCACAATTCGGACTGGAAGAGGCCTTCGCCCCGCTCGGTCCCTGCACCCTGCGCGGCCAGCTCTATGATCTGGGCGCCTATCCCGGCCTTGTGGAAGGTCAGGGGCAGGTGATCGGTGAAATCTTCGAGGTCCGGGATCCGTCGGTGATGCCGCGCGTGGACGCGTTCGAGGATTACTGGCCCGAGGATCCGGCCCGCTCCCGTTATGAGCGGCGCAAGGTCCGGCTCATCGAGCCGGACCGGGACGCCTGGGTCTATGTCTGGGTGCTGGGCGTCGAGGGCGCCCGGCTGATCGAGAGCGGGGACTGGTTCAAACGCTAGACCGCGTCGGGCTGGTTCTCGGGCGCGGCGCGCTCGAATTCGGGCTGGGCGCGCGCAGCCTCGTCCGCGGCGACGAGCCGAGGATAGGGCGTGAGGTCGACGCCAAAGCGGCGGGCGTTGAACATTTGCGGCAAGAGATAGATTTCCGCCAGCGTCGGCCCGTCGCCAAAGAGGAAGCCGTTCTGGCCATCCCCCTGTTCCGCCAGCTTTTCGAGAGCCTCAAACCCGAGGCTGATCCAGTGACGCGCCCAGGCGGGGCCGGCTTCGGGATCATCACCAGCCAGTTCGCGCGCCTTTTTCAGGATGCGCAGGTTCTGCAGCGGATGAATGTCACAGCCGATGGCGGCTGCGAAGGCGCGAACTTTCGCACGCTTGATCGGATCAGAGGGCAGCAGCGGGCGGTCAGGGAAGGTCTCCTCGATCCATTCAAGAATCGCCACCGACTGGGTCAGGATCTCCCCATCCACTTCGAGCGCTGGGACGAGACCTTGCGGATTCTTGGCCTTGTAGGCGTCCGAATGCTGTTCGCCCTCCACCAGATTCACGCCCACATACTCATACGGGACGCCCTTCCAGTTCAGCGCAAGGCGCGTGCGATAGCTGGTGCCGGAGCGAAAATAACCGTGCAGGACCAGTTTCATGGATCAATTCTCCGCAGTTTGGGGGCTGTTCGCTGAGATAGGGGGTGAATTTAGTTGCAAATGATACTATCTTCCGCCACACGACGATGCGCGCCGAAACCGGGCTGATCAAGCCTGTCGGCGCATCACGATTGATTTAAGGGAGCGCCCCATGGCCGATCTGTTTGAGAACCCGCTGGGCACCGACGGCTTCGAGTTCGTCGAGTATACGAGCCCGGAACCGGAAAAGCTCGAAGCGCTGTTTGAGAGCCTCGGCTTCACCGCCGTGGCCAAGCACAAGACCAAGAACATCATCCGCTACAAGCAGGGCGACATTACCTTCCTTGTGAACAAGGAAGAGACCGGCCAGGCGGCGGATTTCCGCAAGGCGCACGGCCCGAGCGCGAACGCCATGGCGTTCCGTGTGCAGGACGCCAAGAAGGCCTATGCCGACGCCATCGAGCGCGGCGCGGAGCCGTTTGGCGACGGTGTCTGGACTGATGAAATCCCGGCGATCGTCGGCATCGGCGGCTCGGTCCTCTATCTGGTCGACACCTATGGCGAGAAAACGATCTATGACGATCTGTTCGAAGCTCTCCCGGGCGCCGAGGACACCGGCGGCGTGGGCCTTGAGGTGCTCGACCACCTGACCCACAACGTCATCAACGGCAATATGAACAAGTGGGCGAGCTTCTACGAGAACGTCTTCAACTTCCGCGAAATCCGTTATTTCGACATCAAGGGCCAGCATACCGGCCTTCTGTCGCGCGCCATGACCGGCCCGTGCGGCAAGCTGAAGATTCCGCTGAACGAAAGCTCCGACGACCAGTCCCAGATTTCCGAATATCTGCGTGAATACAATGGCGAAGGCATCCAGCACATCGCCCTGACCACGCCGAACATCTACGAGACTGTCGAGAAGCTGCGCGAAAATGGCGTGGTGTTCCAGTCGACCCCGGAGACCTATTACGAGCTGGTGGACGAGCGCGTGCCGAACCATGGCGAGGATCTCGCACGTCTGAAGAAGAACTCCATCCTGGTGGACGGCAATCCCGAAACCGGCGATGGCCTGCTGCTGCAGATCTTCACCACGACCAATATCGGTCCGATCTTCTTCGAGATCATCCAGCGCAAGGGCAATGAAGGCTTCGGCGAGGGCAATTTCAAAGCCCTGTTTGAATCCATCGAGCTCGACCAGATCCGCCGCGGCGTGATCAAGACCGAGCCGGCGCAATAAGCACTTGGCGGAAGACGCCCGCATAACCCCGGACGCAGGCGAGGGCGCAAGCCTTCGCCTGCCGTCCTATGTGCCCTACCGCCTGTCGGTGACGTCCAACAAGGCGTCGAGCCTGATCGCCAAGGCCTATCAGGCCCGGTTCGGACTGACGATCTGGGAGTGGCGGGTGATTGCGGTGCTGGGCGAAGGGGCCGCGATGACGGCTCAGGCGGTTTGCGAGGCGACCGCCATGGACAAGGTGAGCGTCAGTCGCGCGATCCGGGCGCTGGATGAGCGCGGACTTGTTATGCGTATCCGCAACAAGCAGGACCGGCGCGCCAGCGATGTGTCGCTGACCGCGGAGGGACAGGCGATCTACGCTGAAGTCGCCCCTCTGGCCCTGAACTATGAAAAGAAGCTGCTCGAAGCCTTTACCGATGCGGAGCGCGACCAGCTCATGAGTCTGCTCGACAAGCTGGAAGCGCAACTGGATGAAGTCGGGCAGGCGTTCGACCGATAAAGCCGCCCTGGTCGATCTTATTCGACCTGACAGGCTACAGGCCTTGAGGGCAGGGCCTCCGAACCGCGAAGCCGGGTCCCGCTCTCGCTGGAAAGGCTTTAGCCCTGAGCGACCAGGCTGAGCCATTGGGCGATCAGAGCCGGGCTCTCGGACCCTTCAATCTCCACAACGGCGTCCTGAACCAGCTGAAGCTGGCCGGGCTTGCGTTCGGTGACGCTGGCCAGCGTGAACGTGCCGCGCACCTTTGAACCGACCCGCACGGGGGTCAGGAAGCGCACCTTCTCGAAGCCGTAATTGATGCCGATCACGCCTTCGGCGAAAGGCGGCAGCGCCTGCTCGGCGAAATGGCTGAGCATGGACAAGGTCAGGAAGCCGTGGGCGATCGGTCCGCCAAAGGGGCTTTCCGTCCGGGCGCGTTCCGGGTCCACATGGATGAACTGGTGGTCCCTGGTCACGTCCGCAAAGGCGTTGACCTGATCCTGAGTCACCTCAAACCAGTCCGACGAGTGCGATTGGCCCACGCGGGCCTTGTATGTGTCTAGCAAGCTCATGGCGTCACTTGAACGCTAAAGCCCTTAACCGTCAAGAGACTGTTGGCTCCGGCGCCGCTTCAGCGCCCATTTCACAAGACCGAATATGGAAATGGACAGCCAGCAGACCTCGATCACGAAACTGGCGAGATTGAACGTCACCATCAACGAGACGATCAGCAGGAGCGCGCCGCACAGATTGAGCAGCAGATAGCCGAGACCATCGCTTTTCACCTTCTCGATCTGCAGCAGGAAATAGCCCGACAGCACGCACGCCACGCCCATCAGTCCGATGATGTCTGTCAGCGTCATGAAAGGGCGTCCTCTTGCACGAATGGCGGTCCGGACTGGCCTTACTGCCCTGACAGACGCTGAACAAGCCTCACTGCTGCGTGAAAGTCTGTTAACGGCCCTCCGCCTAGGCTGGCGTCACTGACTGGAAGGAGGGCCTGGGCGTCATGAGCGCACCCGTACTGGATCGAGACCATCTCGAACAATACACCGCCGGTGACACCGCGCTTGAAGCAGAGCTCTTCGGCCTTCTGTCCAGCCAGATGGAAGCCTGCATCAGCGCCATGAAGGCGGCGACGAGCGAGGCGGAGTGGCGCACAGCGGCGCATACGCTGAAGGGCGCGTCACGCGGGGTCGGCGCCATGGAGCTCGGCGAGGCGTGTGAGCTGGCCGAAGGGCGTTACAAGGATGCGGAGGCGATGCAGGCGGTCGAGACCGCAGCGGACCGCGCCAGCAACGCCATGGCGGCGGTGCGCGGCTAGCGCGTCTTGTCCCAGACCCTGAATTCGTAGGCGATCGACTGCTCGACCATCTCGCGCCAGACCGGCTCGGCGATCTCGGCGGGAAGGCCCGCGGCGTCCGCCGCTTTCAGCACCTTGGCGACCACATCCTCGATCCGGTCTTCATCACGGACGACATCCCGGCTGGGTTTGATCCGGGCGGCGGCCTGCATGTAGCGCGAGCGCTCGGCGATCAGAGCGACCAGCGCCCGGTCCATGCGGTCCACGCCATCGCGCACCTCGATCATGGTCTCGCAGGCTTCCGGCGCCGTGCGGGCATTGAGGTCATCGAGATCGAAATGAGGGGGCGTCTGTGAGGTCATGGCGGCGTTTATAGGCTGAACTTCCAGCGCTCCAAACCCCTTCGTCGCATTGCATCGCGCGAGGGTGCAGCTAAAACGGGATCAGGTTTTCTGGAGAGCGTCATGCAGCCCGTCACCCTTTATGGCAACATCGAAAGCGGCAATTGTCTGAAGACCCTGTGGGCGGCGAAGATCGCCAGCGTGCCCCATGAGTGGGTTGAAGTGGACATTTTCGGCGGAGAGACGCGCAGCGACTCATTCCTGGCGCTGAATCCGGCCGGTCAGGTGCCGGTGCTGCGCCATGAGGACGGCCGCACCCTGGCGCAGTCCAACGCCATTCTGCTCTACCTGCTGGATGGCACTGCACTGATCCCGTCCGATCCGTTCAAGCGCGCGGTGATGATGCAATGGCTGTTCTGGGAGCAATACTCCCACGAGCCCTATATCGCGGTGCGTCGCAGCGCCCTGCGCTTCAAGGGCGCGAACGAGGCCGATCTTGATCCGGATCTTTATGCCAAGGGGCGCCGCGCGCTCGGGGTGATGGAGATGAACCTGATCTCGCAGAGCTTCATGGTGGGCGAGGAAATGACCGCGGCCGACATTGCGCTGGTGGCCTATACCCGCGTCGCCGATGAGGGCGGCTTTGACCTCTCGGAGTTTCCGGCCGTGAACGGCTGGGTGCGCCGGGTGGAGAGCGCGCTGGGGATCGAGCACGGTCAGGCGGCCGTGCATGGCGACCCCGAATAGGGCGAGCTGAACGGGCATTGAAAAAGGGGCGGTTCAATCGCCCCTTTCTTGTGTCTAGCGCCGCTTGGCCAGTTCCTTCATCGCCTTGTCGACGCCGGACAGGGTGAGCGGGAACATGCGCTCATCACCGATGATCTCGCGCACCAGCTGAACCGAATAGGTATGCGGCCACCAGCCTTCGGGCGTGGGATTCAGCCACACCATGTGCGGATAGGTTTCCTTGATCCGCCGCAGCCAGACCCCGCCGGCTTCCTCGTTCCAGTGCTCGACAGACCCGCCCGGATGGGTGATCTCGGTGGGCGACATGGCGGCGTCGCCCACGATCACGACCTTGTAGTCGCTGGGGTATTTGTGCAGCACGTCCCACATGGAGCGGGTTTCGGTGCGGCGGCGCAGATTGGACTTCCACACGCCCTCATAGATGCAGTTGTGGAAGTAGAAATACTCAAGATTCTTGAACACGCCCCGCGCCGCCGAAAACAGGCGTTCGGTCAGGTCGATATAGGGGTCCATGGACCCGCCCACATCAAAGAACACCAGCACCTTCACGGCATTGCGCCGCTCGGGCCGCATCTGGACGTCCAGATAACCCTTGTTGGCGGTGGCCCGGATGGTGCCCTCAAGATCGAGCTCTTCCTCGGCCCCGTCACGGGCGAACTGGCGCAGACGGCGCAAGGCCACCTTCAGATTGCGGGTGCCCAGCTCACGCTCGGAATCAAGGTCCTTGAAGCGGCGGTTCTCCCAGACCTTGCTGGCCTTCTTGTTCTTGGACTTGCCGCCGATGCGCACCCCGTTCGGGCTCCAGGCTGAATTGCCATAGGGGCTGGTGCCGCCGGTGCCGATCCATTTATTGCCGCCCTCATGGCGCTTCTCCTGCTCTTTCAGGCGCTCCTGGAGCGTCTTCATGAGCTGGTCGAAGTCCATTTCCTGAAGCGCTTCCATTTCCTCTTTCGTGAGATGGCGCTTCATCTGGGCGGTCAACCAGTCCTCGGGGATCTCGTCAGACTTGAAGAGATCCCCCAGGGCCTCGATGCCTTCGAAATGATGGGCGAAGACCTTGTCGAACCTGTCGAAATTCCGCTCATCCTTGACCAGCGCCGCCCGGCTGACGGCATAGAAGCTGTCCACCTCCTGCTCGATCGCGCCCTTTTTCAGGGCTTCGAGCAGGGTGAGATATTCCCGGGTGGAGACCGGAATCTTGGCGGCGCGCAGATCGGTGAAGAAGCGGTGGAAAAGAGCCATGGCTACTCCGCGAGCAAGGTGTCCACGAGGGCGAACAGATCGGCGCGCGCCGCGTCCTGGTCTGCTGCCGGATAGCGCATCATATACGCGGCCAGGGCGCCGTCATGGGTGCGCGTCCCCAGAACCACCCGTTGCACGCCGGTCGGCGCGGGATGTTCGAACACGCGCTCATACATGTTGACGCCATCCGCGCTTTCAAGCTCGGTCCAGCTCTCGCGGCGCGCCTCGGGAATGGCGTTCAGAAGGGCGTCCATTGCGTCGGGGCTGTCGTCAGCGTCCACAAACTGCACCCGCAGGCCGAAATCATCGAGAGACCAGTACTGGCAGCCCGGCGCTTCGTAGATGTCGAACAGCAGGAAGCCGTCCTCCATCATCGCGCAGCTGAGCTGGTCATGCACCGCCGTATTGGCGTCCGCATGCCAACCCGCATTCTCGGGATGCAGGCTGACGAATTGCGCGGTCAGCGCCGTCCCGTCTCCGCCGGCCATGGCCACGCCGCGCCATTGCTCGGCGGCGAGATGGGCGGGGTTGGCCGCGAGAGGAGGCGGCAGCTCCCCCATTTCGCTCAGGATGTCCCGGCCGGCGGCTGCGTGCATCGCGGCCTCTTCCCAATCGGACTGACGCGCATTGATATCGGTCAGCATGTGCCGGACCCGGTATTGCGACAGCGCGTCCGGCGCCGCATCCAGCGCTAGCAGGGCCTGTTCCTCAGCCTGTTCGTACTGGCTGGCGAACATCGCCTGCATGGCGCCGCGCAGGGGCTCCATGAAGCTGGGGTCCGGCTGCGTTGACAGGCTCAGGGCGGCGGCGAGGAGGAGAGGCTTCATAAACATGGCTTTCAGTCGGGGAACTCGGAAAAGGCTCTGATGATCCGAGCCTTACCCTTCCCGACGCGTCATGAAAGCCAGGCGCTCGAAGAGTTGAACATCCTGTTCGTTTTTTAACAGGGCGCCGTGGAGCGGCGGGATCAGCTTGCGGGTGTCGCGTTCGCGCAGGATGGCGGGATCAATATCCTCGGCGAGCAGCAGCTTGAGCCAGTCCAGCAGTTCGGAGGTGGAGGGCTTCTTCTTCAGGCCCGGCGCGCTGCGCACCTCGAAGAACATCTCCAGAGCCTCGGCCAGAAGATCGCCCTTGATGCCCGGGAAGTGGACATTGACGATCTGCTCCATCGTCTCCTCGTCCGGGAAGGCGATGAAGTGGAAGAAGCAGCGACGCAGGAAGGCGTCCGGCAGTTCTTTTTCGTTATTGGACGAGATGATCACGATGGGACGCTGCTCGGCCTTGATCGTTTCGCCGGTCTCGTAGACGTAGAATTCCATCCGATCGAGCTCCTGCAGGAGGTCGTTGGGGAATTCGATATCGGCCTTGTCGATCTCGTCGATCAGCAGGACCGGGCGGACATCGGAATCAAACGCCTCCCACAGCTTGCCCTTGCGGATATAGTTTTTGACGTCGTGGACCTTGTCGTCTCCCAGCTGGGAGTCGCGCAGGCGCGCCACGGCGTCATACTCGTAAAGGCCCTGATGCGCCTTGGTGGTGGACTTGATGTGCCACTCGATCAGCGGCGCGCCGAGCGAGGCCGCGACCTGACGCGCCAGCTCGGTCTTGCCGGTGCCCGGCTCGCCCTTCACCAGCAGCGGGCGTTCGAGAATGATGGCGGCGTTTACTGCAGCGGCCAGCTCTTCGGTGGCCACATAATCCTTGGTGCCTTCAAAACGCATGATCGGGTGTTTTCCCTGTTTTGTGTTCTCTCTCGTCCGGTCGTCCCCCACGACCGGTTGCAGCGCATTCGTGTGCACTCTAGCGGTGGGTCTAGCGCGCGTCATCCTTGCGCAGCGCCTCGAACATAAGCTCGGCGCGGCGCCAGTCATACTCGGTATCAATATCCTGAACGCGTTCAGGTGCAATCATGATCGGTATGGAGCGAGGTGAAAAGACCGGAGCCTGATTGCTCAAGGCCTTGGGGCGGCACCAGAAAAACTGTGCGGCGTCGTGGAAGGCCTCTTCGAGATCCTGCGACCGTGAGCTGATGAATTCAGGATACATGGGCGCAAGACCGGGCCCGGTTTTGCTGTGGACAGCTTTCAGCGCGCGCTGCACCGGGAAGGCGAAGGGGGTGACCGAGATGGCGTAATCCTGCTCTGGCGCTTCAACCAGAGCGTTATGTCCGCGCGCCAGGTCCGTCGGGCTCAGAAACGGAGCGGTGGCGTAGATCGCGCAGACCAGCTCCGGCGCCTGGCCGGTGACCTCTTCCATCGCCGCCATGGCGTGGGCGATCACCGGGATGACGCCGGTAAAGTCATCCGCAAGCTCCGCCGGACGCAGGAAGGGCGCGCTGGCGCCGGCGGCCTTTGCGACCTCGGCGATTTCAGGATCATCGGTGCTGACCACCACATGATCAAACAGGCCCGTCTCCAGCGCGGCCGAGATCGGCCAGTTGATCATGGGACGGCCGTGGAAGGGGCGCACATTCTTGCGCGGAATGCGTTTGGAGCCGCCGCGCGCCGGGATGACCGCGATCTTCATGCTCAGCGCTTTGTGTTCAGCGCGATGCCGTGGATTTCCGACACCGTGGAGGGCAGGTGAAAGCTCTTGGACACCTTGGTGTGCTCGTCAAACACGGTGATGGCGGTGTCGATGGCGATGTTCTGGCTCACGCCCATGGCGGCGGAATAGTTCCGGTTCCGGCTCTGACCGATGAAGAAGCGCGCGCCGTCATGGGCGAGGCCGCGGGCGAAGCCCGGAAATTGCCCCACGCTCTGGGCGTTGTTCTTCAGAAGGCGGCCACGCAGGGAATCGAGCACCACCAGCGAGCCGTCCACAAAGTCGATCGAGTGCGGCATCCAGAGGTCCGAGATCACCGGTCCGACCCAGCGTCGATCGGCCAGATCGTATTCCAGCACCACGCCGTCAAACACGTCCCGCTTCCAGTTGCCGGTGGCGGAGAACATGGACAGGTACACGCTGTCGCCCAGCACCAGAATGTCATTGCAATGGTGTTGCGCCGAGCCGGAGCGCGCCTGTTTGGGGCTGATCGGGATGCGGTCGATCTCGTCGCCATCTTCTGAATAGACGAGGATCGCATCAAGATAGGAGCAGGCGATGAAGTATCGCCGCTTCTCTTCCGACCAGCTCACGCCATGACAGCGCGCGCCCTGGGGCAGGGCGAAGGCTCTGAGGATATTGTAGTCGCGATCAAAGGTGATCAGGCCGCGCTCGTCATCAATGGCGATGAAATGTTCGCCATGGGGGCGCAGGCCGTGGAAATTGCCCTTGAAGACCTTGCGGAAGCTGTGCCGCGCGCCGGAGATCGTCAGCTCATAAAGACCGCCGCCGGCTTCGGGATCATCGAGCGGCGGCAGGCCGCAGGTGAAGAGCACGGTTTCTTCCAGGCCCTCCATCTCCGCGATGATGCGCAGATCATTGAGCACCGGGCTGACGACAAAGTCCTGCCCCGGGGTGAGGCCGAAGCTCGCCAGCTGTTCGCCCACTTCCACAAAGGAAGTCGTGCAGATCACGACAAAGGGGCGTGGCGTCGCGCCATTCAGGCTGTCGGGCGTTGCGATGGTCAGACCGGCCTGGGTCTCGCCATGAAGGTTCGGATTGTTGTCGACGATCCCCGTCACGCCTTTGATGCGGCGCAGGGTCTTGTCGGCGATATTGCCGGCGCCCGCCAGCACGATGGGGCGCCCCCGGCCGCGCACATTCACATCGGCGAAACTGGTGAACTCGGCTGTCGTCGTGCGGCTCATACCTCGGCGCCCTTGACCATGTACTGCTCGCGACGCGGATCATTGGGCTCAAGATGCACCGGGCCATAGCTCGACGCGCCGCCCCAGACATCATCCTTGACCCATTGATCGTTCTCGATGCGCCAGACGCGCGGATCACGAAAGGTGTCGCAGATCCGGTCGAACTCGGCCTCGCTCATATCGACGTAGTTCAGCCAGCGTTCGAGATCGCGGCGCGGTTTCACATGGTCATGCTTTCTGACCATTTCGAGCCCGGTCTTGTAGTCCATGATCCCCAGCCGCACGTCCTGGCTGGCATGATCGGTGGCGCGGCCATAGCCGAATTTGATGAACTTCAGATAGTCGTGAATCCCGTTCTCGTGCATGTCGTCGAGATTGGAGATCTTCCGATAGGTGCGCTCGAACGGGTATTCGGCTTTCTTCCAGCCATATTCGGCTTCGGCCACGGCGGCGCACTTGTTGCCGTTCCACTTTTCGTAAAAGCCCAGATACACGCCGCGCACGCCGACCCGGTCAATCTCCTCGTCAGAGGGGTAGATCGCAAAGTCGAGCTCTTTCTCGGTCAGCCCCATTTTCAGGTCCGGGCGGCCATGGCGCTCCAGCCCTTCATCGGTGAAGTCATCCCAATCCAGCCCGTGCAGATCATGCTCTTTACGGGTCTTGGCGGTAAACTCGGGGAAGTCTGAATAAGAGAACATGCCGCCCAGATCGACCCAGCCATGATCACCCCACAGCATCAGCGGGATATTGTGCAGCACGGCCTGCTTGATCGGATAGGTCTTGATGCCGGCATGGTTGTGCCAGTTCATGTCGCCATGCAGCTTGAACCCCAGAAGGTTCATCTTGATCAGCGTATCAAGGCCGGGGCGATAGATGATGTGATCGGCGCCGAACGCCTCGCGCATCAGCTGGAGATTATACTCGCCCTCAGGCAGGAAGTTGTTGCCATGATAGGTGACCAATAGCGGGCGCAGGCCCAGCTTTTTAACCGCCAGATGGGTCTGGTAATAGCTGTCCTTGCCGCCGCCCACGGGAATGACGCAATCATAGCCTTTGGGGTTGCGGTAATCGGCGACCAGCTCTTCGAGCATGGTCCAGCGCTCGTCCCAGTCGATATCCACTGTCTGGCCCGCCACCCGGCAGCCTGAACACACCCCGTTCTCGTCAAAGGTCAGCGGCGCGGCTGAGGAGCTGGGGTAAAAACAGGTCTTGCAGAACTGGACACTCATGGCGCTTCCCTTGGCTGGGTCGATCGCGGCGGCGAATCATCGCCGTGCTTAAGGGTAACAAAACGCCTCAATCGTTAAGTTTAGCCCAAGCGATGCACCACAAAGGGGAAGGATGCGGCGTTGCGGATCCTAAGCGCACACCAGCCGGTCTACCTGCCGGGGCTGATCCTGTTTCACAAGATCGCCCTGAGCGATGTGTTCGTGCTGCTGCCGGACGTGCAGTTCCAGCGCCATAGCTGGCAGCAGCGCAACCGGGTCCGGAACGGCAAGGACGCGATCTTCCTGTCAGTGCCGGTGAAGAAATCCGGCGATCTCAGCCGCACGATCCGCCAGACCGAAATCGCCGAGGAGCCCTGGCGCAAGAAGCATCTGACCACGCTGAAACAGGTCTATGGAAAGCGCCCGCATTTCGACGGGTATTTTCCCGCCATCGAGGCGCTGATCGAGGCGGAGTACGAAAACCTGTCAGACCTCAACTGTGCGCTGATCCGGCATGTCTGCGCCGTCCTGGAGCTTGAGGCGCAGATTATCGACAGCGCCGAGCTGAACCATGAGGGCGAGGGCCAGGACCGGCTCATTTCCCTGTGTCATGCGGCCAACGCCGACGCCTATGTCTCCAATGTGGGGGCTGCGAGCTATGTGGATGAGGCGGGTTTTTCCGCCAAGGGCGTCACCCATTACTGGCAGGCGTTCACGCCGCCTGAATACAGCCAGGGCAAGGCCTTCATCCCCAACCTGTCCATCGTTGACGCCCTGTTCAATCTGGGCCCGGACACGGCGAAGCTCGTGCGCGGGTGCGGAGAGATGACACGGGATCTGGGCGTGGCGCAGGCGGCTTTGGCGTCTGGCTAGAGAACTCTTTCTCGTCATCCCGGACTTGATCCGGGACCCAGAGCCGGAAATACGACGCCCTGCCATCCCCTGGGTCCTGACGTTCGTCAGGATGACGAGGGCGTGTCATTTTACCTCTTTCCCCGCGCAGGCGGGGACCCAGAGACGGATATGTGGCGTTCCATGATCGCTGGGTCCCGGCCTTAGCCGGGAAAGAGAACATTTTTAAATGTCCTCAGCCTGTCATCCTCCGCTTCATGCGGGGGATCCATGCCGGTTGGTCGTATTATAGGTCACGGCATGGGTTCACCGGATAAACCGGTGAATGACGCTTTGAGAGGGGTAAAGGCGTTTACATCCGCACATCGAACCCGGCGCGTTGCAAAGCGCGCTTGCCGCCGCGGTCGGCCAGTTCCTTGAAGTGCCAGATATTGGCGGCGGCGACCGCGTCCGCGCCCGCCTTCAGGCCTTTGGCGTAATGCTCGTAAACCCCGACGCCGGAACAGGCGATGACGGGGATGGTCACAGCCTGTGAGACCTGCTCGATCAGGGTGGTGTCATAGCCCGTGCCGCGTCCATCACGGTCTAGGCTCTGCAGGAGGATCTCGCCCGCGCCGCGGTCTTCCGCCTCTTTCGCCCAGCTCACCGGATCACGACCTGTCGCGGTGCGTCCGCCCTGGGTCATCACCTCATAGCCATTCTCGATCTGGCGCGCGTCGATGCTGACGACCATGGCCTGCGCGCCAAAGCGTTTGGAGACCTGGGTGATGAGATCGGGCGTTTCATAGGCGGCGGTGTTGATCGCGACCTTGTCGGCGCCGCGCTTGAAGATGTCGCGCACCTGATCGAGGGAGGTCACATGCCCGCCCCAGGTCAAAGGCATGAAGCAATGGCTGGCGACCGCTTCGAGCACGTCCATCGCGTCGGCATAGGCGCGATTGCCGGCATCCCGGCGGCCCTGCGCCAGTCCGGCGGTGCGGGAGATGTCGAGATAAATGAGCTCGTCCACCTTCCACTCGTTGAAGCGCGCCACCTCGTGCAGCGGATCGCCGATGATCTGGTGGGTGGTGAATGTTTCAGAGCGGACCAGCTGGCCGTTCATCAGCAAGAGAACCGGGATCAGACGCGGCATCAGCATGAGGCGACGAACTCCAGCCAGTTGGTCAGCAGGGCCAGGCCGGCCTTGTGGCTTTTTTCGGGATGAAACTGCGCCGCCCAGACCGAGCCGTGCTCCAGCGCGCAGACAAAGCGCTCGCCATGCTCGGACCAGCCTGCAGCGTCGTCTGACCGTTCAGGCTCGCAGACAAAGGAATGCACGAAGTAGAAGGCTTCGTTCTCGGGCAGGCCCTTGAACAGGCCGTCGGTCTTTGACGCCTCCACATGGTTCCAGCCCACATGCGGCACGCGATAGGGCGGATCATGGGGCGGCGGAGCCAGACGGCGCACCTTGCCGGGCAGGATGCCCAGACCCTGATGCTGGCCATGCTCGAAGCTCTCATCGAGCAGGAGCTGCATGCCGAGGCAAATGCCCAGAAGCGGTCGGTGCTGGCCTGCGATCTCGTCTCTGAGAAGCGCAGCAAGACCCAGCTCCTGCAGGTGCGCCATGCCTTCGCCAAACGCTCCGACGCCGGGCAGGACCACGCCCTTCGCGGCGCGCAACACGCCCGGATCATGGCTGATCACAACATCCGCGCCGAGATGGGCCAACGCGTTCCGGACAGAGGTCAGATTGCCCATGCCATAGTCGATGATCGCAATGGTCATGACTAACTCTCGAGCAAGGCGCTGATCGCCTCGGCGGCGCGGCTCATGCCCAGCCCGTCAATCAGTTCGGGCCCTTTGTGACTGAGCGCCTGAATGGCGTCTTCATTCTTGAGCAAGCTGTTGAGGTGCGAGGAGAGCTGTTCGAGATTGTCCCCGCTCTCATGCCCGAGATTGATCAGGGCGCCATGGTCCGCGAACCAGTCGATTTCGGGGATCAGGTTTTCAAGCTGCGGGAAGACGAGGGCGGGCGTTCCGGCGGCCAGGGCCTCGTAGACAACCATCCCGCCGGTCATGATCGCGACCGGCGCGCGGGCCAGATGGCTGGCGAGCTGGTGAACCGGCAAACCCTGCTTGGCGATGCCGCCATTATAGACCGCCATCTGACGGAGCGCCTCAAAGTCGGGAAAGCTCGATCCTACGATGATGATGAAGGGATGGGGCTTTGCGAGCGCCGGGCCGTGTTCCGCCAGCATCATCGCCCAATCTGTCGCGCGTTCGCCGCCGCCGCACACCGCAATGACGGGGCCTTTGCGGGGCGCATCGTGACGGGATTTGGCGAAGACCGGCGCGATCAGGGCGTAGTCTCCGCCACACAGCGCCTGTCCGCCGTCCCGCAGATTGGGATAGGCGTGATAATCGGAAATGACCGTGCCGTTTATGGCGAGGTCTGCCGGCGCATCCGACCCGAAATCATCAATCAGTATGCGCTTGAGCTGTGGCATAGCCTCGAGCGCGGACCACAGGAGCGGGTCTTTCGTCGGCTGGTCGACGAGGACGGCCTGGGCCTCGGTTTCAATAACTAGCGCCTTGAGGAAGACATCCACCGGCCCCTTGAGCGGTACGATCTTGTCATAGGGGAAGAAGTCCGACAGCGCTTCTCCCTGGCCCAGCACATGAACCGTCGGGCGCTGGGGCAGGAGCTCCAGCAGCCGCGAACAGCGCGCTGCGTGAGCCAGTCCGGTCTCGTGCAGGGCGTCCACGCGGATGATCAGCGAAGTCATGTCAGCGCCTCCAGTTCGGTCTCGATCACGGTGCGCGCCGTGTTGATTCTCGCCGCATCATACCGCGCATCGAGCCAGAGATTGATGGCTGACCGGCTCCAGGCGTCCGCATCAGGATGCGCGTCCTCTCGGGTCAGCATAGGGAAAGAATGGGAAAGCGACGGGTAATTGGTTCCCGCATCGATGCCGGCCTTGCGCAGGGCGTTCACCACGGGGTCTCTCACCTTCGGGTTGGCCCGTACGATCAATCGCCAGGGCGCGGTCTGATTCAGGTCAACGATTTGAAGCTGGGGCTCCAGACCGCTCAGCGCCTCGATCCAGGCCTCTCGCCGTTCCTGACGTTCCGCCAGCCGGGTCGGCAAGTGGGCAAGGGCGCCCAGAAGCGGCTCTTCCGCCTCCGGGTCGAAGCCGAAGCGAAGCTGGCGCAGTTCCCGGACGAGGGTGGCCTCGATCTCTGTAGATCGCCCGGCATTGCGCAGGGCGCGGCGATCGAGCATCAGCCTCTCCTCGTCACGCTCGGCCCAGTCATCCAGAGCCGGATAGCGCGAGGCGATCCGTCTGAGTTCTTCGGCCAGCCTGGCGTCACGCGTGATCACGGCGCCGCCGGAGCCTGCGTCCAGCACCTTGCCGGGACCAAAGCTGACTATTCGCGCGGCATCCTCGAGTTTCGTCTTCGGCGCAAAGCTTGAGGCGTTCGCATCGTTCTCTATGGCGATCCAGCCCAGTTCCTGCGCGGCCTTGCGGGTCTGCGTGAAGTCGAGCCGGAAACCGTAAAGATGGGTCAGAAGCACCGCGCCCCTCCGCCCCGGTCGGGACAGGATGCGAAGCTGTCTGGCGAGGGCCGCGTCCGCGTTCACGCCGGTCTCGGCGCTGACGGGCGCCAGACGGACCTCAGCGCCGCTGGCCCAGGCGCAAGCCAGAAGGCTGGGGCAGGCGTTTGAGGGGATCAGAATGCAGGAGCGGCCATGCAGGCCGAGCGCTTCAAAGAGCGCCAGATGGGCCGAGCGCGCGCGTCCGAACAGGATGGCCTGTCCGCCGTCAAACGCCTGGGCGAGGGCTTGCTCTGCGCGCTCTGTCATGCGGTTCTGTCAGAAATCATTGACCAGTCCAGCGGATCGCCGAATTTGAGATCGCGGGTCGCCGTCCGGCCCAGAACTCTGGTCCATTCGCGCGGGTGCAGACCGCCGCCCGGACGCACCGAGCGGATATTGTCTTCCGTCAGGGTCTCGCCCGCCTTGATGTCGCGCGTGACATAGAGCGAGCGGCGCACAGTGCGTGAACCGACTTCGGATTGGGCGAGACCCTTGCGCACGCCGCCAAGCGCGGCATGGGCGTTGCGGGTTTCTTTCACAAGGCTCGCCAACTCGTCCGGCTCCAGCGAGAAGGCGGCGTCCGGTCCGCCATCCGAGCGACGCATTGTAACGTGCTTTTCGATCATCCGGGCGCCGAGCGCGGTCGCGGCGACAGGGGCCGCAATGCCGGGGGTATGGTCGCTGAGTCCAATGGGAAGCTGCAGACGGGCGATCAGGTCCGGTATGGATCTCAGATCCGCCTGTTCGATCGGGGTCGGATAGCCCGAGGTGCAATGCAGGATGCACAGGCGCTCGCACCCGGCCTGGCGCGCGGTCAGCACCGCTTCGATGATCTCGTCCCAGGTCGCCATTCCGGTGGACATGACCAGCGGACGGCCGGTCTGGGCGGCGCATGTGATCAATGGCAGATCGATCAGCTCAAAGGATGCGATCTTGTAGGCGGGCGGTTCGAACTGTTCGAGAAAGTCGACCGCGGTGAAGTCGAACGGGGAGGAGAACACCTCCATGCCGTGCTTGCGACCGCGCTCGAACAGGGCGGCATGCCAGTCCCAGGGCGTGTGCGCCTCCTCGTAGAGATCGTGCAGCTTGCGCCCGTCCCACAGCCCGCCTGTCAGCACAAAGCCCGGCCCGTCATGGTCGAGCGTGATGGTGTCGGCGGTGTAAGTCTGAAGCTTCACTGCATCCGCGCCGGCTTCGGCGCAGGCATCGATGATCTCGAGCGCGCGTGACAGATCCCCGCTGTGATTGGCCGACAATTCCGCCACGATGACGGGCGGGCGGCTCGTATCCTCGATCTGGTCAAACACGGAAGAGGGGGCGGCCATGACAACGCTCCTGCCAGTTGAGGGGGCTTGTTTACTGTTATGGGGAGTCTTGGTTCATTAAGAATGAAGCCAGATGGAGACCGCGTCAGATGAGCCTGAGCGCCCACAATGCCCGTCAATGGGATGCGTTTTACAAGACCTCCCAGACGCGCGTGCCCTATACGGACGCCACGGTCTTCGCCCTGATTGCGCTGGCGCGAAATCCGGACGCCGTCGTGTTCGAGTTCGGCTGCGGCAATGCCCAGAATCTCGGCTTCCTGCGCGGGTTGTATCCGGATGCGGCGCTTCTGGGATGCGATGTGTCCGAGCAGGCCCTGATCAAGGGGCGTCAGACCTATGGGCGTCTGGGCCTGTTTGTCAGCGGAGATGCGCTGGCGCTCGCCCCGCAATCCATCGACGTCATCATCGAGCGCGCTACGCTGCAGCATATTCCGAAAGCTCTGGCGGCGGCCTATGTGCAGGAAATGCTCACAGCGCTCAAACCGGGCGGGCGGGCCTTCTTCGAAATCGCCAGCACTGATCACGGCTATGCCCGGATGGGGGACGGCTCGGAGGATCCGGTCTTCGGCCATCGCGTTTTCTACGATCTGGAAGAACTGAAGGCGCTGTTCAAGGGCTTCGATATTGATCAGGTCTTTGACCGCCGCAGGGTTCGCGTGGCTGGGGCCGAGCTGCAAAATGGCCGCCCCGTCTATGACGAAGCGGCCTTTCAGCTTCACCTGACAAAGCCGGCCTAGGCGGCTCTTGCGGCTTCGACTTCCTCAGCCAGCGCACGCGCGACCTGTTTGAGGATCGCGATCCAGTCCGCATAGCCCTTGCCGAAGAAGGATCGCGCCGTGGGGAACCAGGGCGAACGGCCGGCGCCCATATGGCTCCAGATGCGGCCATGGGGGTGGATATACCAGATATTGCCGCCGGCCGCGGCGCCGAGCGAGGTGGTGGCATTGGTGGGGCCGATGACGATGTCGCAGGCCTTTGCCAGCGCCGTGACCTGATCGAGGTCATTCTTCAGATCGATGCCGTCCAGCGTGTGCACATCCACGCCGAACTTTGACCTGGCGAAGGCGATATCCTCTTCCGCATCCCCGTACTGCAGGTTCACGAAGGTGACGCCGGGCGTTTTGAGGACAGGCTTCCACAGTTCGAAGGCCGAGAAGTGCTTGGAGCGCTTGGCGTCCATCTTCAGCGACTTCCACAGAATCCCGACCTTGAGGCCTTCGGGCAGTTCCGCCAGCTTTTCACGCCAGTGATCCACGTCGGCTTGCGGCGGGTGAAGCGTCGGCGTCTTGGCGAAAGAGTCCAGCGAGGTCCGAAACGCGCGTGCGGGCTGACCGAAGGGCGTCCAGAAATCGAACTTCAGCCCGTCTTCAAAGCCCGTCACGCCGCGCAAATCCTTGCCTTCGCGCTTGATGGTGCGGTGGGAGCCGACGATGGCTTCGGGATAGGTAGCCTGAACCATGCTCATCAGTCGCTTTTCGACGGCGATGTAAAGCTGGCCGTCCGGGCCGATGGCGTCGATGAGGTCCCGACCGAGCTGCAGGAACAGGATCTCGTCGCCCAGCCCCTGTTCGCCGACCCACAGCACCTTCTTGCCGCGCAATGCATCGACGTCATCGCCATCCCAGCGGGGGGCGTCGATCAGGAAATGGGTGACCTGGGAGTATTCGGGCTCCAGCCGGCTCTTGTAGAGCTCCCAGCCCTCTTCAAGCTCGCCGAGCGCCAGCAGGGACTGGGCCAGGCCATGGGACATGATGATCACGTCCTTCTGGGAGGCGGCGGTCTTCAGGGCCTCGCGGAAATGATGGGCGGACTTTTCCGGTTCGCCCAGGAGCTCATAGGCGAAGGCGGTGTTATGGTGGGCGCGCGCGAAGTCGGGCTGCAGACGCAACGCTTCGGCATAGAAGGTCAGGGCCTGATCGGGTTCGCCCTTTTCGAGCAGCGTCGTGCCGAGAGAATTCCAGAAATCCTTCTCCTCGGGATTGGCGTAGATCGCGGCGCGCAGAATCTCGATGGAATCCTCGAACTTGCCCTGATCTCGCAGGACGCCGGACAGATTGATCACCCCCGCAGGGTGGTTGGGCGCCATCTGCACGAACAGCCTCAGGAATTTTTCCGCCGCCGGCAGCATGTCCAGCTTCCACGCCAGCATGGCCAGGTTGAGATAAATCTCCGAATTGTGCGGATTGAACTGCCAGGCGCGTTCGTAAAATTGCAGCGCCTTGGCCAGGCGCCCGAGTCTTTCCAGACAGATTGCGAGCGCATGGTTCGCCAGAGAGCTTTCCGGCGCAATATCCACCGCATCCAGACACAGCTTGGCGGCTTTCGCCGCTGCGGCGCGATCATCATCGACAATCTTCATGGCGCGCTTGAGCAGGCCGATCGCCTTGGGGGGCAGATTGTCGTCCTTGCTCTTGGCCGAGGACAGGGCGCGCTGAACTTCTGTGGAGGCGGCTTCGTCGCGCCGGCCCTGAATGATGCGGACGGCCTCTTCTTCTCCAGCCGCCAGCTCAGCTTCAAGATCGAGCAATTCGCTCATCACGCATTATCCCTTGCAGTTTACGAGGCCAGCAACGGATGGTTCGATTAAGGTTGTGCTAATAATGAGCGACTGCGGCTCAGCAACGGTTTCTTCATTCTGTCCTGCTTGAGTGGCGAGGTCGGTGACCGTCGGGCCGCGCCGACGATGAAGGGTCAGACCAGCCATGCCGCTAAAGCTTTCTTTGAAGCCGGGTGAGAAGTTCGTTCTGAACGGCGCCGTCGTTGAAAACGGGGACCGCCGGGCGACCCTGGTGCTGCAGAACAAGGCCAGCGTCCTGCGGGAAAAGGACATCATGCAGGAGCATGAAGTCGATACCCCGGCCAAGCGCATCTATTTCCCGGTCATGATGATGTACCTCTCATCAACCAGTCAGGACGGATTATATGACGAGTTCGTCCTGCGTATGACAGAGTTCATGAACGCCGTGGGCTCGTCGGAAGTCCTGTCCGAATGCGTGTCAGTAAGCCGCGAGGTCATGGCGGGGGAGTTCTACAAGGCGTTGCTGCGTTGCCGGAAGCTGATCCAGTACGAAGCCAAGCTTCTGGCTGGACCGGACGGGGCTTAAAGAGGCGAAGCGTTCATGTCGTACCAGGCCTATAAAACCGCATCTTCGCGCACAGAAGATCCGCGTCAGACGGAATACCGCCTGCTGGGCGAGGTGACGCGCGGGCTCATGGAAGTGCGGGATGCGCCCAAGTCCGAGATTCGCCAGCGCGTTGCAGCGCTGGACCGGAACCGGCGGGTCTGGTCCGCCTTTGCGGCGGATTGCGCAAGCTCTCACAATAATCTGCCCGACTCCTTGCGCGCCGGGATCATCTCGCTGTCCATTTTTGTCTCCAAAGAGACGAGCGCTGCGATGCGCGGCGAGACCGATGTCGAAACGCTGATCGATATCAACCGCACCATCATGCAGGGCCTTTCCCCCTCGGGGGGCTGATTGAGCGGCATTTTTACCCAGCCGGTCGAAATTGCCGGGCCGATCGGGGTGCAAGGGCTTCGCGCCTGCGTGGGCTAATTTCAAGCATCTGAAAAATATACCGTAATTTATGCCGCACCCGCGCAGTGCGCGGCATGGGGATTGCTCTGGCTAGAGCGGGACAAAATGTCCGCCGGCCAAGAACAGGCCGTTCGCTTCCAGAACGGAGGAACCCCACAATGATCGTTTCTGTGAACACCAACTCTGGAGCCATGATCGCGCTCCAAAATCTGAACAAGACCAATATGGACCTGCAAACCACACAGAACCGGATCAACACCGGTCTGGAAGTGTCCAGCGCAAAGGACAATGGCGGCATCTACGCCATCGCCCAGCGCATGCGCTCCCAGGTTTCAGGCTATGGGGTTGTCGGTCAGATTCTGGACCGGGGCGAAGCGACGCTCGACGTTGCGCTTGCCGCCGGCGAAGCGATCTCGGATCTGTTGATCGAGATGAATGAGAAGGCCTTGGCGGCGTCAGACGCATCCCTGGATACGGCGAGCCGCAGTGCTTTGAATGAAGACTTCAAAGCTCTGCGTCAGCAGATTTCCACGATCGTCAGCAATGCCGAGTTCAACGGCGTGAACCTCATCGATGGTTCGACCAACTCATTCGTGGCGCTGGCCAATCAGGACGGCTCGAACACCATCACCGTGAGTGCGGAAAACATGTCGCTCTCCGGCTCGATCGTGTCCCTGTCGGCCACGGCGTCGTTCGCGACCGCCACCCAGGCCAGCAATATCGCCTCTCAGATCGGCACCACGCTGGATTCGGTGAACTCGGCGCTCGCGCGTCTGGGCACCAAATCCAAGTCGCTGGAGATCCACTCCACGTTTGTCACAAAACTTTCCGACGCTCTGGAAGTCGGGATCGGCAATCTTGTCGATGCGGATCTGGCCAAGGAGTCTGCTGAATTGCAGGCGCTGCAGGTCAAGCAGCAGCTGGGCACTCAGGCGCTTTCGATCGCCAACCAGCAGCCGCAGTCGATTCTGTCCTATTTCGGCTAGGGCGAACGGATCGGGCCGGGATTGCTGCCGCAATCCCGGCTTTTTCTTTGCTTCAATATTTCATTAACCAAATCAAACGTCTGGCGACGCGCCTCTCTCGGCAAAAAGTGCCGCGCCCGGCAATATTTGCCTGCTCGAACCGGCAAGAACTGCCGCGCTGCACGCGTAGGGTAAACGGATTTCCATGTGCCGCTCGACGAACAATCAATGGCTTAGGGGGCGATCCTGCAGCAAAGGGTGAATCTGGCCCCAGCTTTGCTCCTTAGTACGCGGACCAGAAGGTCTGACGCGCAAAAAGCACGTCACATCAAACGTAGAAACGTTACAGGAGCCAAGAAATGGCGACGATTAATACCAATCCGGGCGCGATGATCGCCCTGCAAAACCTGAACAAGACCAACATGGACCTCCAGCAGGTCCAGCAACGGATCAATACGGGTCTTGCGATCTCCTCTGCCAAAGACAATGGCGGCGTGTTCGCCATCGCCCAGTCCATGCGTGCTGACGTGGCCGGCTACAGCGCCGTGTCGCAATCGCTGGACCTGGCCCAGTCGACGGTCGACGTCGCTCTGGCGGCGGGTGAGGCCATCTCCGACCTGATGGTCGAGATGAAAGAAAAGGCTCTGGCCTCCAAGGATGCGTCTCTGGACACGGCGTCCCGCAATGCGCTGAACGAAGACTTCAAGGCGCTGCGCGACCAGATCGGCACCATTGTCGCCAACGCGGAATTCAACGGGACCAACCTGATCGCCAACGGCGCCTCCGACATCACGGCGCTGGCCAATGCGGACGGCTCCAACACCATCACCATTGGTGCGGAAGACCTCAGCCTGACCGGCGGCACCCTGTCCATCGGCACGGCGACCGAGATCAACTCCGTGGCGGCCGCTAGCACTGCTGTGGCGGCGATCGAAGCGGGTCTGGATACGCTCAATTCGGCGCTGGCGCGCCTGGGCACCGGCTCGAAGTCTCTGGAAATCCACTCCACCTTTGTCACCAAGCTGTCTGACGCTCTCGAGAAGGGCATCGGCAACCTGGTCGACGCGGACCTCGCCAAGGAATCCGCCCGTCTCCAGTCGCTGCAGGTCAAGCAGCAGCTGGGCACGCAGGCGCTCTCGATTGCGAACTCCGCGCCGAGCTCGATCCTGAGTTACTTCCGGTAATTCAAACCCAGTTTCGGCGGCGGCGTCATAGAAGATGGCGCGGTCGCCGGATCTCCGGCGCGCAAAAAGCGCGTCTCACCCGTAGAAACGGACACTTGAAGGAGCCAAGAAATGGCGACGATCAATACCAACCCGGGGGCCATGATCGCCCTCCAGAACCTGAACCAGACCAACAAGGATCTGCAGCAGGTTCAACAGCGCATCAACACCGGCCTGGCGATCAGCTCGGCCAAGGACAATGGCGGCGTGTTCGCCATCGCCCAGTCGATGCGTGCAGACGTGGCGGGCTACAAGGCCGTCAACCAGTCGCTGGATCTGGCCCAGTCCACCACGGACGTGGCGCTGGCCGCCGGCGAAGCCATCTCCGACCTGCTGGTCGAAATGAAAGAGAAGGCGCTGGCGTCTGCAGACACCTCGCTGGACACCGCGTCCCGCAATGCCCTGAACGAAGACTTCACCGCGCTGCGTGACCAGATCGGCACCATCGTGGCGAACGCGGAGTTCAACGGCACCAACCTCATCCAGAATGGCGCGACCGACATCACGGCGCTGGCCAATGCTGACGGCTCCAACACCATCACCATCGGTGCGGAAGACCTCAGCCTGACCGGCACCACGATCACGCTGACGGCGGGTTCCCAGATCAACACGACCACCCTGGCGAATGCTGCGGTGTCTGCGATCGAGACCTCTCTGGACAATCTGAACTCCGCGCTGGCCCGCCTCGGCACCGGCTCGAAGTCTCTGGAGATCCACTCCACGTTCGTCAACAAACTGTCTGACGCACTGGAGCGCGGTATCGGCAACCTGGTCGACGCAGACCTGGCGAAAGAATCCGCCCGTCTTCAGTCGCTGCAGGTCAAGCAGCAGCTGGGCACGCAGGCGCTCTCGATCGCGAACTCTGCGCCGAGCTCGATCCTGGGTTACTTCCGGTAATCCCTAAGGCTTCGGAGGCGGGCTCATAGAAAATGGCCCGCCTTCGGAAGTGTCGCACAAAAAGTGCGTCGTACCCGTAGAAACGGAAATTTTGAAGGAGCCAAGAAATGGCGACGATCAATACCAACCCGGGGGCCATGGTCGCCCTCCAGAACCTGAACCAGACCAACAAGGATCTGCAGCAGGTTCAACAGCGCATCAACACCGGCCTGGCGATCAGCTCGGCCAAGGACAATGGCGGCGTGTTCGCCATCGCCCAGTCGATGCGCGCCGACGTGGCGGGCTACAAAGCGGTGGGTCAGTCTCTCGACCTGGCGCAGTCCACTGTGGACGTGGCTCTGGCTGCAGGTGAAGCGATCTCCGATCTTCTGGTGGAAATGAAGGAAAAGGCGCTGGCTGGCGCGGACTCCTCTCTGGATACCGCATCGCGCAATGCCCTGAACGAAGACTTCAAGGCGCTGCGTGACCAGATCGGCACCATCGTGGCGAATGCCGAATTCAATGGCACCAACCTGATCAACGGCACGCAAACCGGCGGCATCTCGGCTCTGGCCAATGCTGACGGCTCCAACACCCTCAATGTGGGTCAGGAAATCATGTCGCTGGGCGGCACCAACGTGACTGTGGCGGCGACGGCGTCGTTCACCACGGCCGCGGCGGCCTCCGGTCTGGTTGCCACCATTGAAACCTCGCTGGACAACCTCAACACGGCTCTGGCCAAGTTGGGCACCGGCTCGAAGTCTCTGGAAGTCCACAAGACCTTCGTGGGCAAACTGTCTGACTCTCTGGAAAAAGGCATCGGCAACCTGGTCGACGCAGACCTGGCGAAAGAATCCGCCCGTCTCCAGTCGCTGCAGGTCAAGCAGCAGCTGGGTACCCAGGCGCTCTCGATCGCGAACTCTGCGCCGAGCAACATCCTGGGTTACTTCCGGTAATCCATAGTGAAATCGGCCGGGGTGTAACGTGGGGTTCCGCCCCGGCCGACTTTCCCAGGTGACATGTCAGAGAGCATAGGGAGAAAGTAGGAGGCGCCGACGCCGCCAAAGCGTCGACGAGAAGAACATGAATATCGGCAACATCTTACCGGTTACCAACGCCCAGGGCGTCGCCCCTGAACCTGATCCGTCAGAGAAGGCTGTCGCCTCGCTGTCGAAACGGGGCCAGATCGGCGGAGAAGAGACCGACAAGTCGGTCGCCGAGCAGGGCTCGGCCGTGGTTCAGAAATCCGCAGACCTCGAACGCATCGAGTCGCTGCGCGATCGTGTGAATGCGAGCCTTCGGACCCGTTTGCAGATCGATCGCGAAGAAGAGAGCGGTAAATTCATCTACCGCCTGTTCGATCCGGAGACCGGCGAGGTCATGCGGCGCTGGCCGCCAGAGAAGTATCTCGACCTGATCGCCTTCCTGAAGGACCAGCAGGGCGGCGTGGTGGATGAGCGGGTCTGACCTGTCGGCAGATTTGAACCGGCGCATCGGCAAAAATTAACCATGCAGGTCGTCGGCTGCGGATCGCGGCTCGACGAGATTTTGATTCAAAGCATTGTTTTAATTGCGACTTGAGCGCTCTGGCCGAATTGGCCCATGGATTGCTCCTAACTGTGATGAGCGGCCGTCGAATGCGGCGCAGAATTGCAATCGGGAGAAGACCAATGGCGCTCAGCGTCCACACCAACACCTCGGCGATGATCGCCCTGCAGAACCTCAACAAGACCAATGAGGACATCCAGGGCGTTCAGAACAAGATCAACACCGGCCTGCGCGTTGCGGGCGCGAAGGACAATTCCTCGGTGTACGCTGTGGCGCAGGGCATGCGCTCGGATATCGGCGCACTGGGCTCTGTGAAGTCCTCGCTCGACCGGGCGGTCTCGATCGGCGACGTGGCCATCGCGGCCGGGGAGTCCATCTCAGACCTTCTCATCCAGATGCGGGAGAAGGCGACCGCGGCGCTGGACCCTTCAATCGACACCTTCTCCCGTCAGGCCTATGACAGCGACTTCAAGGAGCTGCTGGATCAGGTGCAGGTCATCCTGACCAACGCCGAATTCGACGGCGCGAACCTGCTCAATGGCTCCCTGACGAACGGCATTGCCTTCCTTGCCGATGCGGACGCGACGCGGTCCGTGACGCTTGAAGGCCAGAACCTGTCCATTTCCGGCGCGATCATCACCCTGGCCAATAACGCCAGCCTCGGGACCGTCACGCTGGCGGGCAATGTGGTCAGCGCCATCCAGACCAGCCTCGACAATGTGAACCAGGCGCTGGCCAATCTGGGCTCAGACCTCAAGAAGATGGAAGCCCACCGCACCTTTGTGGGCAAGCTGACTGACAGTCTGACCGAAGGCGTGGGCAATCTGGTGGACGCCGATCTCGCCAAGGAATCCGCACGCTTGCAGGCCCTTCAGGTCAAGCAGCAGCTGGGCGTTCAGGCGCTGTCGATCGCCAACTCCGAGCCTCAGATAATCCTCAATCTTTTCGGCGGCTAATCGCCTTTCTGACATCACCACCACGGCGAGCCGTCCGACTTCTCCCGATGTCGGGCGGTTTGTTGTTTTCAGGGCGGGGCGGACTCAGCACACTCTGATGCGAAGCCTCAGGGAGCGGATGGAATGAGCGACGGCTTTCTGCCTTACGGACGCCAGTGGATTGACGACGCGGATATCGAAGCCGTCACGACCTGCCTCAAGTCGGACTATCTGACGACGGGACCTGCCGTCTCCGCTTTCGAGCGCGCGTTCGCGACTGTCGTTCAGGCGCCCCACGCCGTGAGCTGTCACTCGGCCACGGCTGGTTTGCACCTGGCTTATGACGCGCTGGGGCTGGGGCCGGGCCAGTGCGCCATCGTGCCCGCGATCACCTTTGTCGCCACCGCCAACGCCGCACGGTATTGCGGTGCGGATGTCATCGTGTGCGACGTGGATCCCGATAACGGACTGATGACGCCGGACACGCTGTCTGAGGCGCTGAAGCAACTGGAGGGCCGTCCGGGCCTGGTCGCGCCGGTCCATCTGGCCGGCGTGCCTTGTGACATGCCCGCACTCGCAGCGCTGGCGCGGGCGCACGGCCTGTCGGTTGTCGAGGACGCCTCCCACGCGGTCGGCAGTCTGGATGAGGCCGGCTCGCCCACTGGCGCCTGCCCGCATTCGGACGCTGCCGTGTTCTCCTTCCACCCGGTCAAGACGCTGGCGTGCGGGGAGGGGGGCATGGTGACGACACGGGATGCGGCGCTGGCCGAACGCATGGCGCTGGCGCGCTCTCACGGCATTGTGCGCGAGGCTGACCGGTTCGAACGGTCCGCACGCGCGGACGAGCCCTGGTGGTACGAGATGCAGGCGCTGGGCTGGAACTACCGCATGCCCGACATCAATGCGGCGCTCGGACTGTCCCAGCTCAACAAGCTGGAGCTGTTCGCGTCCCGCCGACGCCAGCTGGCGCGCGCCTATGACGATTTGCTGGAGGGGCAGGGGGCGCACCTAGCGCCGTCTGCCGGGCGCGCTGGCGTTGATCCCTGCCGGCATCTCTACAATATCCGGATCGATTTTCAGGCCCTCGGCAAGCCGCGCGCCCAGGTGATGACCGAGCTGCGCGAGCAGGGTATCGGGACCCAGGTTCACTACATCCCTGTGCACCAGCACCCCTATTATGTGCGGCTGAACGGGGAGCGGACATTGCCGGGAGCCGAGCATCATTACGCGCGCACGCTGTCTTTGCCGCTCTATCCGATGATGGCGGACGAAGACCCGGAGCGGGTGGTTTCAGCGCTGAAGGTCGTTCTGGGGCTTTAGGCGGGACGCTTTTCCATCAGCGCCCAGGTGGGGTTGTCCAGACCGCTGGTGCGTTTCCAGGCAAAGCCGTCAGCCACCACTTCAAGGTCCTTGAACCGGTCCAGGAAGAAGCCTGCAAAGTCGCGCTTCCACAAATGGTCGGTCATGCCGCGATAGACGAGCTCGACGGGATCCGGATTGAAATATTCCGACACCAGGATGAAACGCCTGGAGACGCGATACATCTCGTCGGCGACCTGACCGAGATTGTCGGGATGGACATGGATAAGCACGCCATTGGTGAAGACCAGATCCATGCTCGCGTCGTCAAAGGGCAGATCCTCGCCGCGGCCAGCGCGGATATGGCTCTCGGGCAGCACGCCATCCTTGATCACGGTTTCGCGGGCGCTGTCATTGGGCTCGATCGCGAACAGCTCGGCGTCGCACAGGCGCTGCAGGGCGCGTTGATTGAGCCCCAGATTGCAACCGACTTCGCAAATGGTCTGCGGTTCACGCGTGCCAAAGGCGTCCAGCCAGCGCGACCACAGACGCGTGCGCGCCCGGATGCGGAATTCCTCCGGGCTGCAGCGCTGGGTGTATTCGTCGCCGAATTCGCCCGACCAGGTGTTCACGGGATCATGGGACATGGATCAGGCCTTCAGGGCGAGTTTTTCGTTGAGGATGCTTTGCAGCGCCCGCGCATCGAGGCGCTCGGGGTTGGAATCGGACTGGTATTCAAAACCTTCGGGCACCGGCACGGCGCCGTCAGCGAACCATTCCGCCCGCAGGCGTTCTGAATTGTGCGGCAGGATCACATAGCGATCCTCCAGCTCCACCGTGGCGCGGGAATCGTCCGCCGGCACCATGACCTCGTGCAGCTTCTCGCCGGGGCGGATGCCAACCATCTTGTGCGGCAGGTTCGGCGCGATGGAGCGAGCCAGATCCACCGTGCTCATGGACGGGATCTTGGGCACGAAGACCTCGCCGCCCTTGGCCATTTCCAGCGCGGACAGCACGAAGTTCACGCCCTGCTCGAGCGTGATCCAGAAGCGCGTCATGCGCGGATCGGTGATGGGCAGATGGTCTGCGCCTTCGGCCACCAGCTTCTTGAAGAAGGGCACGACCGACCCGCGTGAGCCGACCACATTGCCATAGCGCACGACCGAGAAGGTCGGGCCGTCTTCCCCGCCCATATGCTGGGCCGCGGTGAAGATCTTGTCAGACGCCAGCTTGGACGCGCCATACAGATTGATCGGGCTCGCCGCCTTGTCGGTGGACAGGGCGCACACATGCTTCACGCCGCGCTTGATCGCCGCGCGGACGACATTCTCGGCGCCGAACACATTGGTGCGCATGCATTCAAACGGATTGTACTCGGCGATCGGCACGTGTTTCAGCGCAGCCGCGTGAACCACGACATCCACGCCGCGCATGGCCATGTCGAGCCGGCCCTCATCGCGCACATCGCCGATGAAATAGCGCATGAAGCGGTGCTCTTCGGGATTGAAGCGCTGGGCCATCTCGTACTGCTTGAGCTCGTCGCGCGAGAACACGATCAGCTTTTTTGGCTTGTACTCGTTGATGACGGTCTGGACGAAATGATGCCCGAAAGAACCCGTGCCCCCCGTGATGAGGATGGTCTTGCCATTCAGGTCGATGCGGGGGCTGCGAAAGTCGCGCCCGAGAAACAGGCGATCCACGTCATCAGACGCGCGTTTCGGGCTATTCGGCGGCTGGCTCATCGAGACGACTTTCCATCATTCATGGATCAAGTATTCAGGCCACGATCAGTGGTGTCGGTTAACGGCCCGTTAGGCGGGTAAAACTGATACTGGGATTCGAAGGAAGCGACAGCTTTCCAGCCTCGGGGGACATGATGGGCGCGACAGTGATCGTACAGGCGGGGGGCGGCCTTAACGCATTGCCCGACCGCGAGCTTGTCTTCCTGGGCGACCGCTCTGCACTGGCCTGCACGCTGGAGCGCGCTCGCCGCATTCCCGGCGTAGACCTTGTCGTCTGTGCGGCGCCGGATGATCGGGACCATGATCTTGTCGCTGAAGAGGCCGCAGATTGCGCCGTCATGGTCGTGCGCGGCCCTGCGGCTGACCCTCTGGGACTGATGGCTCAGGCGGCGCGGGAGGCGGAAGCGCAAACCGTGGTGCGCATCACCAGCCAGTGCCCGCTGATCGATCCGGTGATCGCTGGAGGCGTTCTGGCGCTTCTGACTGACGCCAGCGCGGATTACGCCTCCAACACCATGCCGGCGCGTTTTCCCCATGGACTTGATTGTGAAGCGTTTTCAGCGATTCTCCTGGCGGAAGCCGATCGCAAGGCCGATACGCTGGCCGAACGCCGCTCGGTGACCGGCTGGATCCGCCGCCATCACGGATTGACCCGCGCCAACCTGACCGGGCCGGGCGGCGGGCTGGAGCATTTGCGCTGGATGCTTGAGACGCCGGAGGACGCCGCCTTCCTGCAGGCGCTGTTCGCCGAGCTGGGAGGCAAGGCCCTGATGGCGAGCGCAGCGGAAATCGCGGCGCTCTGCCTGCGGCGCCCCGATCTGAGCGAGCTCAATGCCGACCGGGTGGATTATGCGCGCCTGGTGTCCTCTGAGCGCGCCAGCGTTGAAACCCGCCCCATGCGGTTTCCCTTCGCCGCATAAAGGCTTGCCGGGGCGTTTACTCTAAATCCTAACGATTTGTTTGCTCGTCGGGGCGTAATCTGCCTTTCGATGCAAAAGGTGCGTCGTTCGTTCGGGATTCAGGCTGTAGACGATGGTCATTTCGTCCAACCTTCTCAGCGCCTGGTATGGCGCGCAGAGTGCAGTGGCGCTGTCGCGGACGACAGCGTTCTCCTCCTCTGCGTCCAATGCCCAGAACGCCAGCCAGTCCCGGTCGAGCGAGGTGTTGCCGCCCTGGGATGCCCGCGGCGAGATCGAGGCGCTGGATGTGCTCAAGCGCAGCGCCCTCGCAAACGGCGTCTTCTTTGACAAGAAGCTGGGTGATTTCGCCAAGCTCGATGTCGGCGAGGACGAAAAACAGCTCTTCGCCATGTATCAGGGCCTGCGTCGTTTGCAGGCGCTCGGGGCGGAAGCGACCGAGAAGACGACCACCGACACGCGCCGTGATTTCCTGAACCGCCGGTTCCAGGAAGGGCTTGAGCAGCTCAACAGTTTCTTTGGCGAACTCGATCTTGAAGGCGTGACTGTCCTCAAGGGTGAGGAATTGTCCAAGGCGGAGAGCACGCTCGCCATTTCCCGCGGCGTTTCCGAATACACGACCGGTATTGTCCACTCGGGCGCATTTGATGCGGAAGTGGACAATTTCCAGGGCGATGTCTCCTTCACCATCAATGTGAAGAAGTCCGGCGTCAGCACCCCTGTCGCCATTGATCTGGCGAATATGGGCGCGACCCCGCGCACGCTCGACAATGTCGCCGATTACATCAATACCGAGCTTGAAGCCGCCGGCATGCTGAGCCGGATCGAGCGGGTAAAGATTGGTGAGAAGGACGAGAACGGAATCATTCCCGGCAATGATTTCGGCTTCAAGATCAAGGGTATTCTGACGGAGACCCTGAGTTTTGAGCCCGCCAGCGGCAATCCGGCGGTCTATATGGTCGGGGTGTCCGGCGACCGCGAGGGCGCGGGCGGACAGCTGACCAAGTATGTCGATATCGCCAATGGCGGCGAGGCGGCGTTCATGCGTCGCATCGAGGCCGAAGGCAGCGTCACGACGAAAGATGTGGCGGTGCCGGGCGGCGAAGAGGGCGAAACCGAGACCCGCACCAAGACCGAATCCAATCCCTTGCGCATCCTTGATTCCGTGCAGGGCGCAGATGGCGGCCTGTATGTGGTGGGCTATGCCTCCAATGGCGTGGCCGGTCAGACGATCAAGGGCGAACAGGATCTGATCCTGATGCGCTATGACACGACCGGCAAGCAGGTCTGGGCCCGGACGCTGGGCGCTGCGGGCAGCGCGGAAGGCGCGTCCATTGCACTGGACGCCAATGGCAATGTCGTCGTCGCCGGGTCCATCGAGGGCGAGCTGGGCGACACGACCCAGCTGGGCGGTTCGGACTCGCTGGTGTCCAAATTCTCCGCCGATGGCGTCGAGCAATGGACCAAGCGTTTTGGCGGCAATCAGGATGACAGCGCGACGGCGGTCAGCGTCGGCGCAGACGGGACCATCTATGTCGCGGGTCAGACCGACGCCCCCCTGGGCGGCGTGGTCAATGCGGGCAAGTCCGACGGCTATCTGCGCGCCATCGATGGCGACGGCAATGTCATCTATACGCGTGCGGCAGGCGCCAGCGCGGGGGAAGACAGCGCCCAGTCCATCGCCCAGGCGGCCGATGGCGGCCTTATCATCGCCAGCGAGGTTGAAGGCCGCGCGGTCCTGACAAAGTATGCCGCTGGCGATGACGGAACGGGCGCTGCGGTGTGGTCCATGGACCTGGGCGATCTGGATGGCGGTCGCATTGGCGAAGTCACCGTGGGCGATGATGGCGCGATCTATCTGGCGGGCGCCGCGGGCGCGGGCTTTGCGCCTTCGGCTCCCCTGACGGCCAATGCCGGCGGACGCGACGCCTTCCTGATGAAGATTTCCGACGGCCCGAGCGCCAGCGTGGATTTCACCACCTTCCTGGGCTCGGCCGAAGACAATTCCGCCAGCTCTGTCACGGTCAGCAATGGCGTCGCCTATGTGTCGGGCAAGACCTCAGGCGCATTGCCTGGGCAGACCCAGACCGGGGACCGGAACGCTTTTGTGGCCGGGTTCGACACCACCAGCGGCGCGGTGACCTTCACCCAGCAGCTGTCAGGTCGCGGCGGTCTGGCCGAGGCGAATGCGGTTGTGGTGGATCCCACCGGCGATAACGCGCTCGACAAGCTGGGCTTCCCGACGGGCGAAGTGCGCTATGCCGACAGTCGCGTGATCACGGCGCGCTCCAGCGTGCGCGAAGGCGACCATTTCTATATTTCCGTGGATGGCGGCCGGAAGAAGAAGATCACCATTGATGCGGATGAGACCATGCGGTCTCTGACCTTCAAGCTGAATGCGGTTCTGGTGCTCGACGGCACGTCTGACGTGCGCCGTTCGGCCAATGGCGACATGCTGCGCATCAAGCCGCGTGAGGGCGTGAAGATCGAACTCTTCGCAGGCGATCAGGGCCGTGACGCGCTGTCCGGCCTTGGCCTGCCTGAGGGGTCGATCATTGGCAAGGGCTCGCTTCTGGACAAGGATGAGAGCACGTCTGACGCCCCCGAAATCTTCGCCATGGAGCTGCCGACCTCGATGTCCATCTCCAGCAAGGACGCCGCGACCAAGGCGCTCGAGGCCCTCACCAAGGCGCAATCGGTCATCCAGCGCGCCTATCGCGACCTGACGACGGACCCGGCCCTGAAAGCGCTTCTGGACGGGCCGCAAGCGGGCAAGCGCGGCGGAGCCGTGCCCTCCTATCTGACGGCGCAGGTCCAGAACTATCAGGCGGGTCTGGACCGTCTGCTGGGCGGCGGCGGCGGATCCACGCTCGGCCTGTTCTGATCCGAAGACGTCTGCAGACATGAAAAAGCCCCGGAGCCAGGCTCCGGGGCTTTTGTCTGTCCGGTCTCTGGGTCAGACAGTCTGGTTGTAGGCGAGGGCCGAAACGCCAGCGCTCTTTGCGCCCGGGCCGTACCCGGCGGCTGTTTGCTGCTGGCGCGCAGCTTCATCCGCGATGGCCTTCACCAGGCCTTCGGTCAGCGTTTTGAGCGCTTCCACCGCATCGCCATTGCGGGCGAGAGCGGCTTCAAAAGTCTGGGTGGAGGCTTTCAGGCGCGCCTTCAGCTCGGGGGCAAGGCCGGACAGCCGCGAACGGTCCTTGCTCGCAAGCTTGGTCTCGGTGCGATAGAGCGTGGCGAGCTTGGTCTTCTCGGCCTGAAACTCCACCGCCTTGTGGGGCATGTGGGCTTCAAACAGTTCGGTTTCCTGCTCGAGCAGTTCGGTCAGGCGTCCCGTCAGCTGGATCAGCGCCTGGGCGCGTTCGGTCGGGTTGGCGGCCGCGAGTTCGGTCATTCTGCGCCTCCTTCTTGCAGGGCCAGCATTTCACGCATGACGGAGTCAGCCAGGCCGATGCCGCCAGCCTTGGCCATCACCTTGGCGTATTCTTCATTGAGCATGGATTTGAAGGCGCTCTCGCCGGGGCCGCCGCCAAAAGTGGACTCTGTCGTCTCGCCCAACATGTGCTCCATCATCTGCGCGAGGAAGACCGCTTCGAAGTCCTCGGCGGTCTTGCGCATCTGTTCGGGCGATTGCGCACCGTTCGGGCGGGAAGTGGACGCCGTGCCGCGCGCGGCGAGCATGGCGTTCTGCATCTGGGCGTCGAGAAGTCCGTCCATTACAGCACCTCGATTTCAGCTTGCAGCGCGCCCGCCGCCTTGATGCTTTGCAGGATGGTGATCATGTCGCGCGGGCTGACCCCGAGCGCATTCAGACCATCCACAAGCTCGCGCAGGCTGACCGTGCCGTTGAGCACGCCGAACTCGCGCAGCTCTTCCTCGGCGGTGACATTGGTGCGGGGCACCTCGATCGTCTGACCGCCATCGGCGAAGGGCAGGGCCTGACTGACCTCCGGGCTTTCCGTCACCGTGATGGTCAGACCGCCCTGGGCAATGGCCACTGTGGAGACGCGGACATCCTCGCCCATCACGATGGTGCCGGTGGATTCATCGATGACGACGCGGGCGCGCATGTCGGTCTCGACGCGCAGCTGCTCGACTTCGGCGAGGAGGGCGACCATGTCGCCGTCAAAATAGAGCGGGCGGGTCAGCGCGACTGTGGAAGGGTTCTGCGCCGCCGCGGCGTCCGCGCCCAGATAGGCGTTGATGGTCTGCGCCATGCGACGCGCCGTAGTGAAATCAGGATTGCGCAGGGCCAGGCGGATCTGCGCCTGGCCGGCCAGATCCCATTCGAGCTCGCGTTCGATCACGCCGCCATTGGCGATGCGGCCATTGGTGGGCACGCCGCGGGTGATGGAGGCGCCGTCACCCTCTGCAGAGAAGCCGCCGACAGCAAGGGACCCCTGGGCGACCGCATAGACATCGCCATTGGCCGCCATCAGCGGGGTGGCGATCAGCACGCCGCCCTGCAGGCTGTCCGCATCGCCCAGGGCGGAGACCGTGACGTCCACGCGAGAGCCCTGCATGGCGAAAGGCGGCAGCTCTGCGGTGACGATCACCGCCGCCACATTGCCCGTGCGCAGGTCGGCTTCACGCACATTGATGTTGAAACGCTCCAGCATGGAGTTCAGCGCCTGACGGGTGAACACCGCATTGCGCAGCGTATCGCCGGAGCCGTCGAGGCCCACCACCAGGCCGTAACCCACCAGCTGGTTGTCACGAACCCCTTCCACATCCGCGATATCCTTGATTCGCGGATTCGCCTCGGCGACCGGGGCGGCGAGGCAAAAGAGCAGGGCAAGCGTTACGAAAAGCCGGGTCATGCTGGCGGAGTTCTCCGACAAGAAAATTTCTACATCGATCCTGTTGCTAGAAACATGCCAGTTTGGGCGCCCGTAAGTATTTGATCTTTAATGACCAGGAGTGGGAAAACCTTGCCGCCCAGCCTCCAGCTTGTCCGGGGTGGGCAATACCTGCCCATGGCTCGGTTTAAGCAGTCGTTAAGTTTGATTAAGCACACTGTCCGCATGCTTTGAGAGGACTCGAAGGGCATCATGAAGGTCAATTCCTCCCGACCCCTGCAGGGCGCATCCAGCGCGAAGCGGAAGGATTCCGCGTCCAGCGCCAGCGCATTTGCGCCCGAAGGCGCAGCCTCTTCTGGCGGGCCGGTCTCCACGACCGCGCTCAGCAGCGCTTCGGCCATCGGCTCGGTTGACGCCTTGCTCGCGCTTCAGGGCGCAGGCGACGCCCTGTCCGGCAAGCGCCAGGCCACGCAGCGGGCCTTCTCATTGCTGGATATTCTTGATGATCTCAAGCTGGCCTTGCTCGACGGCGTCCTGCCGCGCGAGACCCTGGTCAAGCTGATGGAGACCCTGCAATCGCGCCGCGATGCGACTCATGACCCGCGTCTGGAAGCAGCGCTCGATGAGGTGGAGATCCGTGCAGCGGTCGAGCTGGCCAAGCTAAGCTCCTGATCCCCTTGTGACAAAGGTCAATACGTCTGTCACAGCTTGTTCATGACGCTGCTGAATTAACGTTGCAACCGTATGAGCAGATTGACTTGACCTTGACGGTCGATATTCTCCGCCGCGCTCAGGCCGGCGGGGGCTGCATACGGAGACGGTCTCATGAGTGTTATGGATTCAAGCATTGAGCTGCCGACGGGCTACCGTCCCAGCGAGTCCGAACCCTTCATGAATGAACGCCAGAAAGAATATTTCCGGCGTAAGCTTCTGGCTTGGAAGGAGGAGATCCTCCGCGAAAGCCGTTCGACCCTATCAAACCTTCAGGAAGATATCGGCGCTCTGCCCGATCTTGCGGATCGCGCCTCGACCGAGACCGATCGCGCTCTGGAGCTGCGGGCCCGGGACCGTCAGCGCAAGCTGATCTCGAAGATTGAAGCAGCCCTGCGCCGTATTGAGGAAGACGAGTACGGCTATTGCGAGGAGACGGGTGAGCCGATCTCCCTGGCGCGTCTGGATGCGCGTCCGGTAGCGACGCTGAGCCTTGAAGCCCAGGAACGTCACGAGCGTTCAGAGCGCGTCCATCGCGACGACTAGGGCTGTCAGGCCCGTCTGACCCAGTTTTCCGTCGACACGAGATAGTCCAGCGCATCCTTGGCGTTCGGGAAGGCTTGCGCCTGTATGCCGGAGCTCGAGAGCAGCTTGGACGCCCGCGCCGAGACCACGAAGGTCTGCGGATTGAAGACGTAAGCGATTTTGACGCGTCGCGGAAAATGCTTGATCGCGTAGTCCACGCGCTCGCTGAATTCAGCGAGCGTGTAACTGATCTGGGACTGGCTGTGGTCGAACAGGACGCCCGTCCATTGAGGTTCCGCTTCCAGGCGACGGCAGATATTGACCAGTCCGGGTTCGGTCTCGGCGTTGGTTTCCAGCCCGGTGATATTGTACCGCAATACTCCGATCTCCGGCATTTCTATGCGTTCGAGGCCGTGAGGTGTCATGCTTGGAATTGCCTGTCTGATGACTGGGACGCTATGGAATTCTAACGCATACGTCCTTGATAAAGCCTTACAGTGAATGGGATTAGCGAGGATCGACCAGGGCTTGCACAAAAAAAGCGTGACCAGGGAGGGGCACGCCTTGTGCGGGGGCCTGAGCGCTTCTGGCGGACTCAGGGAAGCAGGTTGGGCTTGGTCGGGCCTTGAGCCTTCACAGTCTCGGACGTGTCATCCGCCTCCCCGGATGCGAAGGCCAGCGCATCTTCAAAGCCGCCAAGCGCCCTGGCGTTCAGGCCGGCTGATTTCATCAGCCGGGTGATGTAGGCGGCATGCATCAGGTTCGTCTCGTCATAGACATAGGCGATGCGCAGGGCGGGCGGCATGCCTGAGCTCAGTATCTCGGCGACCTTGGCGAACTGGCTGACGGTGTGATCAAACCGGCAGCCCTGATAGTTCATGATCAGGCCTTCATACCCATGGGTCCTGACGCGCTCGCACAGTTTGGGCGCGTTGATGAGGCTGTGTTCGGCCTTGTTCAGGCCTTGCATGTGGATGCCCAGCACGCGGCCTTCAGCATATTCGGTCCGTTCAACTGACAGACTCATCAGCGCACCTAGAAAGGCCAGAGGAGATTGTAGAGCTCCTGGCCCACCGGCGGACGCTGCATTTCGGAAATATGTCCCCGGCCGCCATAGGAGATCCGCGCTTCGGCGATCTGCTGATGGTCGATGGTATTGTCCGCGGCAATGTCCTGGGGACGCACGATGCCGGAGATCAGGAGTTCGCGCACCTCGTTGTTGATGCGCACTTCCTGGCGGCCATGGATGACCAGATTGCCGTTCCACAGGACGTCGACCACGATGGCCGCGGCGGTCAGCGTGATGCTCTCGGAGCGGTTGATATTGCCTGCGCCCTGGGTGGAGGAGGCCGAACCGAAGCTGGCGAGGCTCGCCGGGTCGACCGCGTCATTGAAGAACTGGTCGAGCGCTGCTTCTCCGCCGAAGAAACTCGTCAGGTTCGAATCCTCGGATGTGGTGCGCGAACGGGTCGTCTGGTTGGAGACCTGGGCGCTGTCCGAGATGTCGATGTTCACCGTCAGGATGTCGCCCACATGCGCGGCGCGCGGATCCCCGAAGAAGGTGGTGGAATTGGCGGCGCGCCAGAGCGAATTGGGATTGTTGCTCTGGGCGCGGGCTTCCGCAATAGCGCGGGCGCGCGCGAGGCGTGCGGCTTCCGCCTGACCCGCGGTCGGGCCATTGGCCCCTGCTTGTCCTGTCAGCGCCGCCGCATTGTCGATATCGTGCATCGGCGGTGTCTGGCCCACATAGGAGAGCCGGTCGGTTGTGGCGCAGGCGGTCAGTGAAAACGCGCCCAGAATGACGGCGCCGCCGAGAAGAATGCGTTTGAAGGTCATGGCTCAGGACTCCACGGATGACGCGCCGGACCGGCCGCCGAGAACGCTCGCGCGGCCCGGGCCTTCGACCCAGGCTTCGACCGTGCGGTTCGATTGAAGGTTCACGAAACGGATGAACTGGCCTTCGCCGCCATTCTCCAGGGCGCGCGCCTGCGCGCTCAGGGTCAGCGGGCCGACCTGATAGACCAGCGAGACCAGCTCGCCGCGCTCCACCACGACGGGAGGCTCCACATCGTAGCTGCGCACCGGACGATCAGCCGTCAGCGCGCGTCGCGCCGTCATGCCCACAAGGCCAGTTTCCGCCAGGATGATTTCACCACGGACCTGATTCTCAGGCA
Organism: Oceanicaulis sp. HTCC2633; assembly: GCF_000152745.1. Classification (GTDB taxonomy): domain Bacteria; phylum Pseudomonadota; class Alphaproteobacteria; order Caulobacterales; family Maricaulaceae; genus Oceanicaulis. The sequence goes on along the minus strand of NZ_CH672428.1, from coordinate 1,010,796 downwards.
GGCGAACCCAGTCCACATCGGCGGCGGTGATGGTGTCGCCGCGGGCGATCGTCCGGTTCAGCACCGGCACATCGGCCACACGCTGCGCCCGGCCTGAAACCGTCAGCGGATCACCGCCGGGATAGGGCGCGATCTGGGCGCGGAACAGGTTGGTGCCGGCGTCATGGTCAAAGCTGACCAGTTCCGGTCCGCCAAGCGTGTCCACGGGCGCAAACAGATCCTGCCTCAGACTGGACAGGTTGACCGCATGCACATGCCCGGTCTCCACAAAGAGGGCTTCCTCGATCATCGCGGTGATTTCCGAAACGCTGACCGTCCTGGCCTCTCGTTCCACGGTGACGCGCAGCACGCCGCCCGCATTCGCCCATTGCAGCCCCTGACGGGCGGCGACATCGCGCACGAAATTGGGGTCCAGAGAAATCGACCGGCCCGGCGCCGGGGCGCGGGCGAGCAGCACGTCGCCGGCGACGCCGGCATTGTCGAAAAGGTCGGACAGGGTGATGACGCCGTCGGCGCTGACCAGGCGCTCCTTGAGCACCACGGGCGTTGCGACCTCCTGCGCCTGCGCGGCGCCCGCCGAGAGCGCCAGAATAAGGGTGAGTGTGCGGAGCATGACCTATCGCGTCCTCAGCGCAGGTTGGAGGAGGTGGCGAGCATCTCGTCCGCCGCCGTGATCACGCGGGCATTCATCTCATAGGCGCGTTGCGCCTGGATGAGAGAGGTGATCTCGGTCACCGCATCCACGTTGGAGACTTCCACAAAGCGCTGGCGCAAGGAGCCAAACCCCGGATCGGTCGGGGCGCCAAGATTGGGCGCGCCCGAGGCCGCGCTTTCCAGAAGCAGGTTGTCGCCAATCTGCTCCAGGCCCGCCTCGTTGGGGAAGGTGGCGAGCTCGAACTGGCCCACGACCTGAGGCTGGGGCTGGCCGTCCAGAAGGACCTGGACCTGCCCCTGATTGTTGATCACCACCTGCCGCGCCTCAGCGGGAATGACGATGCCGGGCATGACCGCATAGCCGTCTGCGGTGACGATTTCGCCATTGGGGCTGAGGGAGAAATTGCCGGCGCGGGTATAGGCGTCATTGCCGTCCGGCAGCTGAACCCGGAAATACCCCTGGCCGGAAATCGCAACGTCATAGGGGTTGTTGGTTTCGCTCATCCCGCCCTGTTCGGTAATGCGGTAGACCGAACCGGCGTTCACCCCGAGGCCGACCTGAACGCCCGTGGGCACGATGGTGCCGGCGTTCGAGGAGTTGGCGCCCGGTTGGGAGATCGTCTGGTAGAGCAGATCCTCGAACTCGGCGCGCTGCCGTTTGAACGCGATCGTGTTCATGTTGGCCAGGTTGTGGGAAATCACCTCGACGGCCAGTGACTGGGCTTCCATCCCGGTGGCGGCGGTAGACAGTGCGCGCATGTGAGCGCCCTCCTTCAGAACAGAAAATTATGGCCGGCCGAGGCGATCGATCGCCTTGCGGCTAAGCTCGTCGGTGTCTTTGATCATGCGGCTGACCGAAGCGTAGGCCCGGCTCACTTCCATCATGGACGTGATTTCGAGCATCGGTCGCACATTGGAGCTTTCCAGAAAGCCCTGCTTGACCTGCGGAAGGTCCTCGATCACGCGTTCGGCGTCTTCAGGGGCGACATAGCGATTGTCGCCGGTCTTGTTCAGAACGCCCTGATCGGCGAAGCGGACGACGCCTACCTGGGCGATCTGCTGGCCGTTCTGGGTGACGATCCCGGTTTCGCCGATTGAAATCTGACCGGCCGCCGGATCCAGAATGATCGGCGCGCCGCCTGCATCCAGAACGCGGGCGCCATCGCCTGCGACGAGTTCGCCCTGCGGGCTCAGCGTGAAGGCGCCGTCGCGGGTGAAGCGTTCGCCCGCATCCGTTTCCAGCATGAAGAAGCCGTCGCCCTGCAGCGCCAGGTCAAGCGGGCGGCTGGTATGGGTGAGGGCGCCCTGGCTGAAATCGCGGCCCATCGCCCATTCATCTACGAACCGGGCGCGGTTGGGGCCATCCTGGTGACGGGCGCGCATGGAGGTGTCGGGCTCGAGCATCATGCGCTCGGCCTTGAAGCCCTGGGTGTTGGCGTTGGCGATATTGTTGGCGACCACATCCATCTGCCGACGCAGGGTCAGCTGGCGGGTCAGTCCGATCAGCATGGTGTTGTCCATCGCCTGTAGTCCTTCTGAACGCGATTGCTGCGGCTTCTGGCAGCGACACCAGACTCATGGCAAACACCGTGCCATGGTTAACGCATTGAAAAATATACATGTGATTGGGAGATCAGGCGCTTTGGGCGGCGAGCCTTGCCTGTCTGACTGCAGGGCGTGGGAAAAATCTGCCCAGCGAAGCCGTTTCCAAACGGATCGTTAACCGCAGCACTGATTAATCGTTGGCGGAACAGTGCAAATCCGCAAGCCAAGGGAATCAGCTTCATGGCTGAAGACACCGAAGACGAGACCCGCGAAGACGGCGTCGAAGGCGAAGAAGGTGAAGAGGGCGCCAAGAAAGGCGGCCTCAAGAAAATGATCCTTTTCATCGGCTTGCCGGTGATCCTCGTCATCCTGGCCGGGGTGGCGGGCGCGTTGTTCTTCCTGGGCGGCGGCGATGAGGAAGCCGCGGCCGAGGGCGAGCATGGCGAGGCGCATGGCGAGGCCTCCGCTGACGGTCATGGCGATGGCCATGGCGGCGGCGACGGTCATGAGGCCCCGCATCTGGCGGAGCTTTTCCAGTTTGAAGAGCCGCTGATCGTGGACATGTCCGGTCCGGACAATCGTTCGGTTCTACTGGAAGTGCGCATCGCGCTGGCCTTTTCCGATCCGGAAGTGGGCGAGATGCTGCACCGCGAGGACGTCCAGATGCTCCTGCGCGACGAATATGTGGAATTCTTCCGGGCCTTGCGGGTGGAAGACATTGACGGATCGACCGGATCACACCGCATTCGGATGGAGTTGATCCGCCGCACCAATCTGGTGCTGGCCCCGAAAACTGTGGACGGCGTGCTACTGCCCAGTTTCGTGATGCAGCAATAATCGGAGACCGGAATTGAGCGACGAAATCGATCAGGATGCGATGGCGGCTGAATGGGAGGCCGCTGCTGCGGGCGAACAGCCTGACTTCGACTCCTTGGGCGATGACGGCGATGATCTGGCGTCCGAATGGGAGGCCATGGTCGACGGGGACGGCGAGACCTTCCTGCCCCAGCACCAGTCTTCCGGCCCCGAGCGCATCCTCAATCAGGAAGAGATCGACTCCCTTCTGGGCTTCTCGGTTTCTGATGACGACGCCAATGAGCGCTCGGGCATCCGGGCGATCATCAACTCCGCGCTGGTCTCCTATGAGCGCCTGCCGATGCTGGAGATCGTCTTTGACCGCCTTGTGCGGTTGATGACGACCAGCTTGCGAAACTTCACGTCCGACAACGTGGAGGTGAGTCTGGACAACATCTCCTCCATCCGGTTCGGGGATTATCTGAACTCCATTCCGCTGCCGGCCATTCTGGCGGTGTTCCGCGCCAAGCAGCTGGACAATTATGGCCTGCTGACGGTGGACTCCAACCTGATCTACTCGATCGTGGACGTGCTGCTGGGCGGTCGCCGCGGCACCTCGGCCATGCGGGTTGAAGGCCGTCCCTACACCACGATCGAACGCACGCTTGTGCAGCGGATGATCGAGGTGGTGCTGGCCGATGCGCGCCAGGCGTTCGCGCCGCTGACGGAAGTGGATTTCGACCTCGACCGCGTCGAGACCAATCCGCGCTTCGCCGCCATTGCACGCCCGGCGAACGCCGCGATCCTGGTGAAGCTGCGCATCGACATGGAGGACCGGGGCGGGCGCATCGAATTGCTGCTGCCCTACGCCACGCTCGAACCCATCCGGAAAATGCTGCTGCAGCAGTTCATGGGTGAGAAGTTCGGCCGCGACAATATCTGGGAAAGCCACCTCGCGACCGAGCTCTGGTCCACCAAGATGGAAGTCAGCGCGGTGCTCGACGAGATGCAGAAGCCCTTGGGCGAAGTGATGCAGCTCAAGGTCGGGGATACGCTGATGCTGGACGCCGGTCCGGACGGCCTGATCGAGCTGCGCTGCGGCACGGTTCCCCTGGCGCACGGCCATATGGGCCGAATCGGGCACAACATAGGCGTTCGCCTCGACCGTCCGCTCAGCGCGACGGCGAAGAAAAGTTTGATGGGGTTCTCATGACGCTCGCCGGTCTCGCCTTTGAGGCGCTTGTCTGTGTTCTACTCTTGATGGCCGTCATCATGTGCTGGCGCGTGGACCGGCGCCTGCGCGCCCTGCGCAGCGGTCAGGACGGGCTGGTTGGCACGATCACGGGTCTCAATGATGCGGTTGAGCGCGCCCGCGCCACGCTGAGCGCGCTGGATCGCGCCACGCGGGACGGCGGCGAGAGTCTGCGCGAGGAGGTCGATCGGGCGCGCAAGCTGGCTGATGAGCTGCGCTTCCTGTCCGGCGAGGCGGAACTCAGCGCGGAACGGCTGACGCAGCGTCCTCGGCGTGAGGCGCCGCAGCCCCAGGACGATGACCCGGAAGCCACTCGGTCCCGCCGTCGGCTGAATGCGTTGAAGGCGCTGCGCTGATCATGACCGCTGTTCGTCCACTCATGTTGCTGACCGTCGTTCTGGGCGGATTGCTGGGCCTGAAGGCCCTGTCGCTGGCGGATGAGGCGGCGACGCTGATTTCCGAACGCGCCGAAGCGGCGAGCGCGCCGCCGGCCGATGACGGCCATGGCGGCGGCGGGGATGACGCACATGGCGCGGATGAGCCTGCTGAAGAGGTTGATGAAGGCCCGGCGCCGCCTGCTGCGCCGCCGCCCTCGGCCAATCCGGCCTTGCGCGCCGCGCCGACCACGGCCCAGCTGGGCCTTGAGCGTCGTCTGGCGGAGCGTCGCCGGTCTCTGGACCAGCGCGAGGCCGAGCTTGATACCCGTGAGCAGTTGCTGACCGTGGCCGAGCAGCGCGTGGATGACCGGGTGAGCGAACTTGAAGCGCTGCGCGACGAGGTCCGCGGCCTGCTGGGCATGCTGGACGAGCGTCGCCAGGAACAGATCGACGCGATCGTGGCGGTGTATTCCCAGCTCGAACCGCCTGCTGCTGCCGACATCCTCACCTCCATGCGGGAAACCGATCAGACCACCTTGTTGCTGGTCGCCGAGCAGCTTCAGAACACCAATGCGCGGAAATTCGCAGCCATCATGGCGGAGATGCAGCCCAGCTTCGCCGCCGAGCTGACCTACATGCTGCGCATGCGCGCCGAACCGCCAGAAACCACCGCGGAAGCGGAGGCCCGCCTTGATGCGGCGGCGGGATAACCGGCTCCAGCTGCTTGCCGGAGCGGCGCTGGGCGTCGTGATGTCCGCGTCTGCGCTGGCTCAGGCGCCGGCGCGCATCGACGTGTCGCGTCAGGGGCCGACCGCGCGCGTTCAGATAAGTCTGCCCGAAAGCGAGGGCGAAGGCCTGACCGCCAATGCCGAGGTCGCCGCCGGCGCGGTGCTCGTGGCGCGTCTGTCCGAGGCCATTGAGGCGGACACGGCCGAGATCACGAGCGCCTTGCCGGATTATGTCGCCATGGCGCGGCTTGATCCCGATGGCCGGACCCTGCGTCTGGCGCTGAACCGCACGCTGGAAGGCCGGGTCTCGGTGTCACACAACATCATCGCCATCGATATCGCCCCGCCTGGCGCGACCCCCCTGCCGGATGTCGTCAGCCCCTATGAGCTGGCCCAGAGGGAGCGCGAACGGCAGGCGCAGGCGCGCGCCGCCGCGGCTGCGGCCGCCGCTGCGGCTCCGCCGCCGGCCTTGCCGGTCGATCTGCGGGTCGGGGAGGCGACGGAGTACACGAGACTGGTCTTCCAGTGGCCGCAAGAGGTCACCTATTCGCTCGAACAGGGCGATGACCGGGCCGTGCTGACCTTTTCACGCGCCGCCGAGATCAATCTGTCTGAGCTCACGGCGTCTCCGCCGCGTTTCATTGATGCGGTCACTCAAAGGGATGCGGAATCCCTGTCACTGTCCTTCCTGCTGTCTCCGGGCGCAGAGGCGCGGGTCTGGTCTGATGAGCCGGGCCGCGTGGTGTTTGACGTGTCTGTGGGCGCGGCAGGCGGTGCGGAATCCGTTCTTGCCGCCCTGTCGGACTATGCAGACCAGATGGAGGCGCAGTCGACTCAGGCGTCTCAGAGCGAGAGCGAGGACGATCCGTCCATCGCGGAAGACCCTGCAGAGGGACTAGGCGATGAGGGCGCGCCCGTCATCGAGGATCGCGTTGACCCGGTTCCAGCCTCGGGCGTCGTGCCGCTTGAGGCGCGGCGCAACGGAACCGATGTCGTGCTCAGCGTCCCCTGGGAGTCGCTTCCCGGCGCGGCGGTGTTCCGGCGCGGCGCGGCGATCTGGGTGGTCTTTGACGCTGCGGCGGATCTGGACGTGGGCGAATTGTCCGCCCTCGCGGGGCGGCACATCCGCAGCTTTGACGTGCTGAGAGGGCCGGACTACACCGCGATCCGGATCGAGGCGCCGACTTCCACCCAGACCGATGTGCGTCCGGTGGGAACAAGCTGGGTTCTGACCTTTGGCGAAACCGTGGATCAGCCGCCTGCGCCCATCCGCGTGCTGCGCGAAACCGGCGTGAACCGGCCCGCCCGCCTGCGCTTCAATTTCAACGGAGCGCGCAGCGTGCGCGAAGTGACGGATCCGGTCGTCGGCGACACGCTTCTGGTGCTCACCAGTGATGGCGAGAAATACGGGGTCATCTCACCGCGTCAGTATGTGGAAGCCATCATGTTGCCCTCCACCCAGGGCGTGGCGCTGCAACCCCTGGCCGATGATCTGGAATTCACGGTGCGTCCCGGCGGCGCCGATCTGACCCGGCCCGGGGGTCTCGCTCTGACGCGGGCGGCCAGCCCGGGGCTTTCGGGCTCGCTCGACCGTCCGGTCACGCCCGGTTTTCTGGACCTGGCCAGCTATCGCGGCGAGCGCCCGTATCGTGACGGCAAGGTGATGCTGCAGAGACGGGCGTCCAGTCTGGACCCGGAAGCCATTCTCAATCTCGCGCGCTTCCAGCTGGGCTGGCAGCTCTCGGCCGAGGCGCTGGGCCTGGTCGAACTGGCGGTCGAGGAGAACCCCTCGCTGGATGCGACCCCGGAGATCGCCGCCTTGCGGGGCGTGGCGAGCTACATGATGGGGCGCTATGAGGATGCGGAGCGGTATTTCTCCAACCCGGTCCTGGTGAACGACCCGGCCGCCCAGCCCTGGCGGGGGGCGACGGCCGCCCAGCTGGGCGATTGGCCATTGGCGCGCCGCCGCTTCGAGCAGGGGCGGGAAGCCATCTATTTCATGGATCCGGTCTGGCGCGCGCGTCTGACGGCGCTTCACGCCATGTCCGCGCTCAAGACCAATGATCTGGGCGCGGTCGAACCCTTGCTGAACGTGGTCATCGCCGAGGATTACGATCCCGAGGCGCGTGCGGAGGCGGGGCTGGTTGAAGCGGGCCTGGCGGCCGCCTCCGGCAATATCGACCAGGCGATTGCGCTCTACGATGAACTCAGCCGGTCTGACTGGCGCCCTGCGCATGCGCGGGCGCTGCTGGAAAAGGTCCGGCTTGAAGTCGCTGATGAGCGCATCCCGCTCGATGAAGCGGTCGAGATGCTTGAAAGCCTGCGGTTCCGCTGGCGCGGCGATGACGTGGAAGTGGAAGCCTCCACCATGCTGGGCGAGGTGTATGCCGAGGCGGGCCGTTACGCCGAGGCGCTCGACACCATGACCAACGCCCTGTCGCGCTTTTCCAACACGCCCGAGGCGCGCCGTCTGAGCGTGCGTCTGGAAACCCTGTTCCGGGATATCTTCCTGAACGGCGATGGCGATCGGATGGACCCGATGGAGGCGCTGGCGCTCTGGTACGAGCATCAGGACCTGACCCCGCCAGGGCCGGACGGTTTGCGCATGGCGCGCCGGATCGCGGCGCGGCTGGTGGAGGTGGATCTTCTCGAGCCGGCCTCCGAGCTGCTGGCGCACCAGGTGTTCGAGCGCAACATCACCATGACCGCTCTGGCCCGCGCCCAGGTGGCGGCGGATCTGGCGCGGGTCTATCTGATCGACAATCGGGCGGCGGACGCCCTGCGCGCGCTCGACAGCACGCGGATCGCCGGCTTGCCGACCGATCTTGTGGATGAGCGCCGGGTCCTGCAGGCGCGTGCGCTTGCGGCGCTGGGACGAACCGAGCACGCCCTAGAGCTGGTCGCCTATGATCAGGGGCCGGAGGCGGATCGCCTTCGCGCTGACATTGCCTGGGACGGCCGCAACTGGTCCGAGGCCGGGCGTCTGATGGAGACCCTGCTGGGCGATCGCTGGCGCAGCGACCGTCCTCTCGACCCGGCAGAGGCCCATGACGTGCTGCGGGCTTTGATCGCCTACGCCCTGGTCCAGGACGAGGCCGGCATGGACCGGGTCGTCGCGCGCTACGGCCAGGCCATGGGGCAGACCGAGCACGCCGCAGCGTTCAGCACGGTCGCCAATCGCAGCGTGCCGCCGGGCGACAGCCGCCTCAGCGCTCTGGTGGGCCAGATCGCGAATGTGCAGAGGACCGATGCGCTGATGGCGGGCTTTGGCCGCTATGACGAGGCTGGCCCCGAAAGCTAGGCGAGACCTAGCCGGGCGGAGGCATTCGCTCGAAGCTTTGCACCAGCGAGCCGATCACGAGCGACCACCCGTCCACAAGCACGAAGAAGATGAGCTTGAACGGCAACGAGATGATCACGGGCGGCAGCATCATCATCCCCATCGACATCAGAATGCTCGCCACGACGAGGTCAATGATCAGGAAGGGGATGAATAGCAGGAAGCCGATCTCGAAGGCGCGCCGCAATTCAGAGATCATGAAGGCGGGCGCCACCACATGCACCGGGGTGTCCTGCGCCGTCTCGGGCTCTTCTCCGGAAATGTTCAGGAACAGGCCCAGATCCTCCTCCCGGGTATGGGCCAGCATGAAGGTCTTCACCGGTTGCGCCGCGGCGCTGAAGGCTTCCTGATTGCTCAGCTGGCCCGACAGGAGCGGCTCCACGCCATCCTGATAGGCCTGGGTGAACACCGGCGCCATGATGAAGGCGGTCAGGAACAGCGACAGCGAGATCAGCACCGCATTGGGCGGGCTCTGCTGCAGGCCCATCGCGGTCCTGAGCAGGGAGAGTACGACCACGATCCGGATAAAGCTCGTGGTCATGATAAGGATGGAGGGCGCCAGGCTGAGCACGGTCAGCAGCGCGATCATCTGCAGCACGCGCTCGGTCAGGGCGGTGTCATTGCCGCCCAGCGAGATCGACAGGCCCGGCCCGGTGGCGGCGGCGTGCGCGTCCGGCGCGAGCAGAAGCGCCAGAAGGCCGATCAGGACAGCGCTTCCGATCTGCAGCCAGCGCAGGCGGATCATTGCCCGCCTCCCAGCCGTGTCACGGAGGCGATCTGAGTGTCGTCGTCCTCTGCTTCATCATGATCAGGCGCCACGGGTTCGAACACAGGCTCTGCAGGAGCGGGGCCGCGTTCGAGCACCTGTTCGCGCTCCCCGCCCAGCAGCAGCACATGCTCGGTGTCGTCGACCCTGACGATCACCACCTTGCGCCGCGGATCCAGGATCAGCGTCTCGGTGACGGACAGGCGTCGCTTGCGCGCCTGCGGCGACCAGCGATCCAGGGCTGGCAGCGCGCCGGTCCAGCCCGCGCGTCTGGCGAGCACCGCGAATCCGCCTAGAAGTCCCAAGACGAGGATCAGGGCGGCGAAATAGCGAATGATATCAAGCTGGTCCAAAGTCGCTTCGTCCTGTTCGCGAGGTCCGGACACGCAGGCGCGTCTCCTGAGCCTACAAGCCCTAACGGGAGTCGGCGGGGGAGTTAAGCTCTCCTTAACCGGCGCAGCGCAGGGTGATGAATGCAAAGTTAACTCTGGCGGAGGCGCCAATGCGCCCGGATGACATACCGCTCTTGGCCATGCTGCGCGACACGATGGGCTATCATGGCGCCCGTCAGCGCGTGATTGCTGAAAACGTGGCCAACGCCAATACGCCCGGATACACGCCGAACGACATTCCTCGCAGTGAATTCGAGCGGGTGCTCGCCGGACAGCAGGGGCTGGGCGCCGTCGGTCTGCGCACCACGCACGCCCAGCACTATGGCGGTGAGACGGGCGGCGGGTCGGCGCAGTTCCGCACCGAACGCGCGCCGGACAGTGAAACCACCGTCAACGGCAACTCGGTCGTCATCGAGGAGCAGATGGTGGACGCCAACGAGAACCGGATGCGGTTCGAGACGGCGCTGAGCCTCTATCAGAAAAGCCTGAACATGATCCGCATGGCGAGCCGCTCGCCGGGTCAGTGATCCTAAGCAACGCCAGAAAGGCAAACGGCTATGGTTGATCGCGTCTCTGAAACCCTGCAGATCTCTGCGGCCGGCCTGCGCGCGCAATCCTCGCGCATGCGGGTCATCGCCGAGAACGTGGCGAACGCGGAATCCACCGCGCGCACGCCCGAGGAAAACCCCTATCAGCGTCAGATCCCGGTGTTTGAATCCGAGTTCGACCGTCAGGTCGGAACCGAGCTGGTGCGCATGAATGATGTGGCGCTTGATGAGTCCGATTTCCGCATGGTCTACGAGCCGGGCCATCCGGCGGCGGACGGCGAGGGCTATGTGAAATACCCCAATGTCTCCTCGCTCGTGGAGCTGATGGACATGCGCGATGCACAGCGGTCCTACGAGGCGAATCTGACCATGGTGGAGGGCACCCGTCGCATGCTCGAGCGCACGCTCGACCTGCTGCGCCGATAAGTTTCCGGTCATTCGGGCTCTAGAAAGGGGCTGACCCATGGATCTCGCCGCCATCCGCGCCTATACCGCCGCCGCTCAACAGGCTGCCGGCGTACAACCTGCATCCCAGACCAATCCCGTCAATGAAGCCCAGGGCGGCGATTTCGGCGATATGGTCATGAATGCGGTGGAATCTGTTCAGCAGACGCTGCAGCAGTCTGAAACCCTGACGGCGCAGGCCGCCACCGGCCAGGCGGAGCTTGTGGACGTCGTGACCGCAGTCGCCGCCGCCGAGGTGCAGCTGGAGAGCGTGGTCGCTGTCCGCGACCAGGTGATCCGCGCCTACCAGGAAATCCTGCGCATGCCGATCTAGAGGCGTCTGGCGGAGCCAGCCGGACTTTCCCGGCAGCGTGTGCAAAAGAAAACCCCCGGAGCCAGGCTCCGGGGGTCTCTTTTTGGATGCAGCGCCGCCTAGAAGGTGGCGTTAACGCCAGCGTAGAAGAAGCGGCCACGCGGCCCGGCGGGACGCGAGTACTGACCCAGATAGGGTTCTTCATCAAAGGCGTTGTTGATGCCGCCATAGATCTCCAGCTCGTCCTTGAGGAAGTAGGAGATCGAGAAATCATGCACCCAGGCGCCGTCGGCATGGGTGATGTTGGCGAAGTTCGGATCGCTCTCGAGGTCATCGAGCTCAATGCCGCCCAGCAGCTGTTCGGATTCGTAACGACCCTTCCAGCCCAGCGACAGATCGCCGATCGCCCAGGTGGCGTTGAGATTGAAGATCCATTCCGGACGGCTCATCGTCGTCAGCACGTCGGTGATTTCATCCGGCGCGGACACATCGCGGGTTTCCTCATTGGAGAGGAAGTTGGTGCCCAGCGAGGACAGGCGCAGTTCGCCGGCGTCCTCAAGGCCGAGGATCGAGGGCATGTCGAACGCATACTCGATGCGCCAGTCAATGCCGCTGGTCTCAACCGCCGCAAGGTTCACGAAGCCCGAACGGAAGCCGGTGATGAAGCCGATGGTCGGATCACGGTCGATCGCGGCGCAGAACTGGTTGTTGATCGTGGGAGCGTCCACGCAGTTCTGGGCGATGTCGAACGCGCCGAGCTGGTCGATCAGCCCGTCGATCTCGATCTTGTAGTAGTCGACCGTGACGGTCAGACCGTCGAACAGGCCGCCGAAATCCTCCACCGGACGCCAGATCGCGCCCAGGGTGAAGCTGTCGGCTTCTTCCGGCTCGAGGTCCGGGTTGCCGCCGCTCTGGCCCGGAATACGCGCGGAGACGTAATCGGTGGAATTGTAGGTGTCGATCGGAATGCCGATCAGCGCCTCACAGTTCGCCCGGCGGAACTGGCTGCCTGCATCGATGAACTGCGGGTTGCAGGGGTCGTTGCTGGCGCCCAGCGACACCGTGAAGTTCGGCGAGAAGGCCTCGGTGATGTTCGGGATCCGGACGGCGCGGGACAGGGTCGACCGGACAGTCAGTGAGTCGATGATCGTCCAGCGTGCGCCGACCGACCAGGTGTCGGTCTCGCCAAATGTGTCATAGTCGGAATAGCGATAGGCACCGTTCAGCTCGAAGTCCTGGATGAACGGGACATCGGAGATGATCGGAACCTGAAGCTCGCCGAAGAATTCGGACACTTCGATGAGGCCCGAAGACGCATTGGTCGGACCGCCATTGGAGTTGATGGTGCCGAACGTCAGGCCTGCCGCGCTGTAGGCGTCCGGCGTGAAGGCGCTTTCTTCCTTGCGGTACTCATAGCCTAGAGCGAAGCCGATCGGGCCGGCGGGCAGGGAGAAGAACTGCTCGGACGTGCCCGACAGGGTCGCCAGGAAGTCACGTTGTTCGATCTCGTTCTGCGCGGTTGCGGGCTGGAAGATGAAGTCCGCCGCTTCCTGGCTGATCGAGTTCGCGCCCATGATGTTGATCGGCACGCACTGGCCGTCGCCCGGCGTGAAGGTCGTGATCTGGAAGCCGGCGTTCTGCGCAGGATAGGGCGAGGACGGCGGCACGTTCGCCGTGGGATCGATGTCGGAACGGCAGACGATGTCGCCGGTCGACGGATCGATCACTGCGTCAATGGCGGCGAAGTAACGGTCTTCAAGACGCAGACGCGAGGTGATGTCCGCATCGGTCCGACCGTAGGTGTAGGACATTTCCCAATCAAACCCGAGCTGCGGGATGAAGCCGCGGAACCCGGCCACGCCGCGCATGGTCTTGCGCTCCGCCACAGGGTTGGAGCGGGTGGTGGTGTCCAGAACATCGCGGGAAATCGCGATCACCGGGTCAATGCCTTCCGCCCGCAAGGTGGCGAGCTGGGCGCGCAGGGCGGCCGGAATGAAGGGGTTGTCCTCGGAGATCGGAATATCGTCGTTGAAGCCGTTGACCTGATTGCTCTCGATCGTTTCCGTGAACACGTATTTGGCGTCCGCGAAGAACTCGACATTCTCGGTCAGCTCATAGCTGAATGCGGTCTGGAACAGGAAGCGGTCGGTCTGGGGCAGCAGAAGCTCGTCATCGGGCTCGGCGAAGACGCCGTCGCCGCCGCTTGCGTTGAAGCCGTCGATGAAGATATCGCCCGGATTGTACGGACGCAGCGTGCCGGTCTCGTCAACGATCTGGCAGGTCGGGATGCCGGCGAGGCCGAGGGTGTCACAGCCGGGCACGCCGCCGCTGGAGACCGCTTCGACAAAGGCGCTGGCGCCGCCATCGCCCAGGGCGATGATGCCGTAATGGCTCGAGATCGGCAGCCGGTAATTGGGCAGCCAGACATTGGAGAAGCGCGGATCAATGCCGGTCGCAGGGCCGTTGGGCACCAGCGAGAAGAGGCCTGTGCCGCCAAAATCGCGATCCCCCGCCTCGATGGATTCGGTGGATTGATATTCCGCCGCAAACACGATGTCGGCGCGGCCGTCCGCGCTTTCGAAACCGTTGGCCAGCGAGATGAAGTACTCTTCCGCGTCGCTTTCGCTCGAAATGCCGGCCTGGGTGCGGACTTCCATGCCGTCAAACGAGGCGCCGTCACGCATGATGAAGTTCACGACCCCGGTCACGGCGTCGGCGCCATAGACGGCCGAAGCGCCGCCCGTCAGCACCTCAACACGGCTCAGAAGCGCGGTGGAGATGGTGTTCACATCCACCGAGGACGTGCCTTCAATGCCGGCCACATGGCGGCGACCATTCTCGATGACCAGCGTCCGCGTGGTGCCCAGATTGCGCAGGTTGAGCAGCGAGGCGCCCAGCGGCGTGCCGTTGAAGGCGGAGAAGGTGCCCGGCAGCGAAGCCTGCAGCTGGGGTGATTCGCGCAGCAAGGCGGTAATGTCGATCTGGCCCGACGTCCGGATATCGTCGCCCCCGACAGCGACAACCGGGCTCGGCGCCTCCAGGGTGCCATCGCTCTGGATGCGCGAACCCGTAATCACAATGGTGTCACGGGATTGGGCCTCATCTGCAGTCTCGTCTTCCGCAGATTGCGCAAAGGCTGGCGCTGCGATGAGCGCACTCAAGGAAGCCCCGGCCAGGGCGAGGGCCCGAAGGCCTCGGCTCTTGGTAAATTCAGTCATAAGTCTTTCCCCATTTGGGCCCGGTTTCGTTAAACTTCAGGCCAAAGTGAAACTTTGGACAGGTTAGGGAAGGGTCGGCAAGGCCAAAATTGTCCGAACGTATGGGGGTATTCGGGGTGCCTCATGGTGGGGCGCCATTGCGCGACAACCGGGCATGAAAAACCCCGCAAGGCTGCAGTCCTTGCGGGGCTTCTGTGCGAAAGCAGGCTGGTTTGAGGGGGCTAGCCCGCTTTCACCGTCGCGATCCAGGCGTTCACTCGCTCTTCCAGCATGGGAAGCGGGAGCGGCCCGGCGGTCAGAACCGCGTCGTGGAAGCCGCCCCAGGTGAACTCATCGCCGAGTTCTTCCTGAGCGTGGAACAGGAGGTCCTGGATGAACATCATGCCGGTCTTGTACGATACCGCCTGGCCGGGCCAGACGATGTAACGCTCGACTTCCGGCGTGATGTCACCTTCCGTCATTGGGGTGCTTTCCAGCATGTAGTCAATGGCTTGCTCACGCGTCCACTGATAGTGGTGAATGCCGGTATCCACCACCAGGCGCGCCGCGCGGAACACCTCATAGGACAGGCGACCGAAGTCCGAATACGGATCCTCGTAAAAGCCCATCTCCTTGCCCAGCCATTCGGTGTAGAGCGCCCAGCCCTCGCCATAGGCGGAGTTCCAGGCAAAGCGCTGGAACATCGGCACATCCTCGAGTTCCTGGGTCAGGGCGATCTGGAAATGGTGGCCCGGCGCGCCTTCATGCAGGGAGAGGCTTTCCAGCAGATAGGTCGGATTGTCCTGCATTTGCGACAGGTTGACATAGTAATAGCCGGGACGGGAACCGTCGAGCGCCGGCTGGTTGTAGAAAGCGCCGGTTGCGGTCGCTTCACGCCAGGCTTCCACCGCACGTACTTCCAGCGGCGCTTCCGGCAGGGTGTCGAAATAGGCGGGGGCGACCTCCATCACATGGTCGATCACCGCCGTGGCGCGATCGAGATATTCCTGGCGGCCTTCCGGCGTGTTGGGCAGCTGGAACTGCTCTGCGGTGCGCATATAGGCGAAGAAGTCCTGCACCGAGCCTTCAAAGCCCACTTCGGCCATGATCTCGCGCATCTCGCCATGGATTCGCTCCACTTCGGCGAGGCCGCGTTCGTGGATCTGCTCCGCGGTCATGTCCGGAATGGTGGTGAACTGCGCCAGGGAGGCGGCGTAGGCGGCTTCGCCGTTGGGCAGCTTCCAGACCCCGGCGCGATCATCTGAGATCGCTTCCATGCGATCCAGCGCGGCCAGATACCGTTCCATGGCGGGAACATAGACGTTCAAAAGGGCGTCCTCGGCGCGCATGATCAGATCCGCCTTGGCGGCGTCATCGATCTCCAGCGCGTCGACCTTGCTCTTGAAGTCGGCGAACAGCGCGCTGTCCTCGGCGCCTTCCTCGAACGGCGCGCCGGTGAGCTGGGACCGGGCGGACGCCGTCAGACGCGGATAGGCGAAGAGCGGCAGGGTGACGCCGTTGGCGGCGCGCGCCTCGGCCTGAGAGGTGAGCGTGTCGATGACTTCGCCAATGCCTTCCAGGCGAGACACATAGGCTTCGGCATGGGCTTGGGAGCCGACCCGGTGATTGTTGATCAGGAAGGTCGTCAGTTCCGAGACCGAATCCCCCATCGGGGAGAAGACATAGCGGCTGTCGCGGACAGCGAACTGGCGCGCATCGTTTTCCGACAGCTGGATGGCGAAATCATAGGACACCTTGCCGGCGTCGGTGAGCGCCTCGCGGTCAAAGCGGGCCTGCATCTCCTCGGTCTGGCGCTGGCCGCGTTCGTAATTCTCGATCTGGGCGGAGTCCGAGCGATCGTCCCAGCGGCCGTATGCTTCGGTGTCCTCAATCATGCCCAGATAGGTCTGGGTTTCGGGCGAGCGGGCCACCTCGTCCATGAAGACTTGCTGGAAGTAGGCGTAGAGACGCTCGGTTTCGGTCTGTTCGGCCTGGGTTTCGGCCTGCGCGGCGGCGCTGCTGACGCTGGCGGCGTTCGCGGCCATGTGCGCGCCGTCATGGGCGTGGCCTGCGGCGGTCATGAGCGCGGCTGAGGCCGCACTGCAAAGAAGAAGCTTGATCATCATGGTCTCCCCTTGGGCGGCCCCCGGACCGCGTGGTTGGCGTCATGCTGCACCTTTGCGGTGCGCGCGCCAATGAGAGCGAACATGACAAATACTTTAACCGGCAAGCGCCAACGCGGCGCGGCGCGTTCCGCCTTTGCGTTTTTTCATAGAATCCGTGCATGAAGGTCCCACAAGTGAGCGCGCATCAGAAGGAAGCGCAGGATGACCGCGGGCGAAGTCCTTGATATCGGCGCAGAGGCCATCTGGGTCATGCTGGGCATGGCGGCCCCCGTCATGCTGATCGGGCTGGCGGTGGGCGTTCTGATCGCCCTGTTCCAGGCGCTGACGCAAGTGCAGGAAATGACGCTGGTCTTCGTGCCGAAGATCATCGTCATCTTTCTGGCGCTGCTGATCTTCCTGCCCATGATGGGCGCGCTCCTGAACGGCTTCATGCAAACCATCGCCGACCGAATCGTCGCAGGCTGACGGCCATGCTGGCCGGTTTTGACCTCTCCCTGACCATCTTCGCCGCCGCCATGGTGTTCGCCCGCATGGGCGGCATCCTGATGCTGATGCCGGGCATTGGCGAAACCTCGATTCCCGTGCGCCTGCGTCTGGCCTTCGCCCTGGCCTTTTCCTTCGTCATCGGTCCGATCGTCGCGCCGTCGCTTCCCGCGCCGCCGGATACGCTCGCCGGGGTCGCCATCACGGTCGGCCTGGAAACCCTGATCGGCGTGATGATCGGCGCGGCCTCGCGCATCCTTCTGACGGCGGGCGCCATTGCCGGCCAGATCATCGGCTATCAGACCGGCCTCGCCATGGCGCAATCGTTTGACCCCGCACAGGGGCAGGCCGGCGTGCTGCCCGCCCAGTTCCTGAACCTCATCTTCATTGTCATCGTTCTGGTGACGCCGCTGCACCAGGAGATGCTGCTGGCGGCGGCGGGGTCATATGAGCTGATGCCGGCGGGGCAGCCGCCCATGTGGGGCGACGCCGCCTACTGGGCGCTGGAGCTTTTCATCGACGCCTTCGTCATCGGGGTCCAGATCGCCAGCCCGCTGATCGTCTTTGGTCTGGTCTTCTATCTGGGGCTGGGCGTGCTCTCGCGTCTGATGCCGCAGGCGCAGATCTTCTTCATCGCCATGCCGCTCAACATCCTGATCGGCTTTTCCATCATGGCCATGTCGCTGGGCGCCATGGTGATGCTGTGGACGGATCGCTACGAGCGGTTCGCCTCGACGCTGAACTGAGGCGGGCGCGATGGCCGAAGGCGAGGACAAGTCAGAAAAGACCGAAGAACCGACAGACCGCAAGCTGCGACAGGCGCGGGAAGAAGGCGATGTTCCCAAATCCCAGGAAGTGTCGGGCTGGTTCACCCTGACCGCGGGGCTGGCCATGCTGGCCTTCCTGGCGCCGGGGATGGTGACCAATCTGGCCGAAATGCTTCTGGTGTTTCTGGCCCAGCCCCACGAGCTGGCGGTGGACCCGACCGGGGCGGTGACGTTGGCGGCGGCGACCGCCATGCGTCTGGTGCTGGTGGTGGGACTGGCCTTCGCCACCCTTCTGGTCGCGGCGATCTTCGGAAATCTGGTGCAGACCGGCGTGATGTTCACCCCCAAGAAGATCGCGCCCAAGCTCGACAAGCTCGATCCGATCAAGGGGCTGACCCGCATGTTCGGGCCCGAGGGCTGGATGAATTTCTTCAAGGGCGTCGGCAAGATGACCATTGTCGGTCTCGCCATCGCCGCCGTGCTCTGGCCCCGGCGCAACGAGCTCGCGGTGCTGCCGGGCGTGGCGCCGATCGGCATTCTGCAAGAGGTCTATTCCGCCGCCATCCAGCTTATGATCGCGGCCCTGATCGCCTACACCGCCATCGCCGTCCTCGATTTCCTGTTCCAGCGCAAGCAGTACATCGACCGGCACAAGATGAGCCGGAAGGAAATCCGCGACGAGATGAAGGACACCGAAGGTGATCCGATGATCCGCGCCAAGCTGCGCCAGATCCGGCAGGAGCGGGCGCAGCGCCGGATGATGGCGCGGGTGCCGGACGCGGCCGTGGTGATCACGAACCCGACCCACTACGCCGTGGCGCTTGAATATGAGCAGGGCCGGACGCCCGCCCCGATCTGCGTCGCGAAGGGGACGGACGAGGTGGCGCTGCGCATCCGGGCGCTGGCGGAAGAGCACGACATACCCATTGTCGAGGATCCGCCTCTGGCGCGCGGCCTGTTCGCCAGCGTCGAGCTGGAGGAAGTCATCCCGCCCGAACACTTCACTGCGGTGGCGAAGATTATCGGGTATGTTCTGATGCTGGCGGGCAAGGGACCCAAATCCTGACCGCAGCGCTCGAATGCGCGCGACGGGCGTTTGCGGACCCTGACGCTGAAGTATGGTTAACTTTAACCTGTGATGATGCGCGTTCGAATCGTGGACTCGCCACCGCGCCAACCCCGGCCTGAACCCTTCGGAGCCTGTCATGTCAGACCTCCCGCTTTCCGCTCAACGCGCTCCGTCCGCTTCGGAGGCCTCGCCCTCCGCCGAGATCGGGCGGGAGGCCGAGTCCGCCCCCGCCGAGAGCCCTCTGACCCGACCGCTGACCCGGCTGATCTTCTGGACCGCGAGTCTGGGCGCGCTGATTGCGGCGGCGGTCGCGATCTTTGCAGGCGCCGGAGCGGGATGGAATGGCGTGATCCTGCTGTCCGGCATCGCATCGGTGGCGCTCTTGCTGATGTATGCGCTGGCGGCGGGCGAGACGGCGGGCCGGTCCCTGATCGAACCGACGGAACGCAAACGCGCTGCGGGCGGCCAGGCGGCGCACGCCATGGCGGTCTGGCCGGACCCCGTGCTGATTACCGACCCCCAGGGGCGGGTCGCCTGGGCGAACGCCGCCTATGTGAAGCTGGCCGAGGCGCTGGCGGGAGTCGGCGCCGACAAGACGCCGGCCGCGCCCGAACGCCTGTTCAGCGGCGCCGGGGCGGGGGCCGTCTATCGTCTCAATCGGGCTGCGAGTGCAGGCGAACGGGCGCGTGAAGTGGTTGGACGCATTCCGCTGGGGGGCGGAGAGAGCGTGGTCTATGCCGCCGATGTCTCCGTGCTGGAGGATGGCGGCGTGCTCTGGCGCTTTTCCGAGCTGCGCGACGAGGGGCCGCTTGAGGCCGAGGACACGCCCGACTGGGCCGATCATGCGCCGGCCGGTCTGTTCAGCGCGGACGCCGAAGGCCGGATCCTCGCAGCGAACGCCACCTTGCGTCGCTGGCTCGGCGTCAGCGAGGAAGCCGTGCTGAAGCTGCAGGACATCACGTCGGGCGACACCGCCTCCGCCTTTGCCCAATCGCGCGGCGCCGACGGGGTGACGCGCCTGGATGCGCGGCTCAGGCATTTCGATGGCGAGGAAAGCCCTGTGGTCATCTGCGTCAGCTGGAATGACGACCGCCCCGCCAAGGCGCGCGCGGTGGTTTATGAGCTTTCCGTCACAGGCGCGCCTCCGGGCGTGGCGGTTCCGCACGCCGTGCAGGAAGCCTCTCCGGTCGGAACCTCGCTTGCGGGCGGGTCCTTTGATGAAATGTTCGCCACTGCGCCGTTCGGCGTGGCGCGACTGGATGACGCCGATCCCGCCGTGGCGGTGATCGAGGACGCCAATCCGGCGCTTCTCAAGCTCTCGGGCGGCGCGGCGGTGCCCGGCGCGACCTTTGAATCCCTGTTCGAAATCGGCGGGGATGGCCGGATCGACAATGTGCTCGCCTCCGCGCTCGCGGGCCGCGGCGAGCCCAGCGAAGTGCGCCTGAAGGCGGGCGAGGATGGCGAGCGCGCGGTGCAGGTCTTCCTGTCGCCGTCGCGTGAGGGCAAGCGGGTCGCCTATGTGGTCGATATCTCGTCCTGGAAGGCGCTCGAGCAACAGGTCGCCCAGGCCGGCAAGATGCAGGCGGTGGGCCAGCTCGCCAGCGGCGTGGCGCATGATTTCAACAACATGCTCACCGCGATCCGCCTGAATGTCGGCGAGCTCCTGAACCGGCACCCGGTGGGCGATCCGTCCTATCAGGACTTGCAGCAGATCAACTCCACCGTCACCCGTCAGGCAGGGCTGGTGCGCAAGCTTCTGGCGTTCTCGCGCAAGCAGACCTTCCGCAACACCGTGTTCGATATTTCAGATGTGTTGTCGGACTGCTCGATCATGCTGGGCCAGATCCTGGAAGAGACCGTGCGGCTCGATATCAAGCATGGCCGCGACCTGCCGCTGGTGCGCGCGGATCGCAACCAGATCGACAATGTGCTCGTGAACCTCGCCACCAATGCCCGCGACGCCATGAAGTCCCAAGGCGGCGGCGTGCTGACCATCACCACCGCAGCGGTCTCCGCCGAGGATGTGGCCCGCGCCGGGGCGCCGAACCCCAAGGATGGCGACTGGGCCGCGATCCATGTGTCCGATACCGGCGCCGGCATGGATGAGGCGACGCTGAAGAAGATCTTCGAACCGTTCTTCACCACCAAGGAAGCCGGGCAGGGCACAGGGCTGGGGCTTGCGACCGTCTATGGGGTGGTCAAGCAATCGGGCGGCTTCCTGTTCGTGGACTCCGAGGTTGGCAAGGGGACGACCTTCCACATCTACCTGCCCGGCCATGTGCCGAGCGAGGAAGAGCAGACCGAGCTGGCGCGCGAGGAAGCGGCCAAGACCGCCGAACCCGTGCCGTCCGATCTCGCCGGCAAGGGGCGTATCCTGTTCGTGGAGGACGAGGACGCCGTGCGCGCCATCGCCGCCAAGACGCTGGTGCGGCGGGGCTATGAGGTCGTCGAGGCCTGTGATGGCGAGGAAGCGCTGGAAATCCTCGAGGAAGAGCCCGAGAGCTTTGATCTTCTGATTTCCGACGTGGTGATGCCGGGGCTGGATGGTCCGGGCCTTCTGAAGGAGGCGCGGCATCTCCTGGGCAATGCGCGAATCGTCTTCATTTCCGGCTACGCCAAGGAAGAGTTTTCCGACACGCTGTCGGACGATCTCGAGATTTCCTTCCTGCCCAAGCCGTTCGACATCCAGCAGCTCGCCGAGCGCGTGAAGGAAGAGCTCGCGGCGCGCCAGCGGGCCTAAGACGCTGATTGCGCTGGGCGGAAGCGGGTGTTCCACCGCGGAATATGTTCCTGTTGCGTTCCCGGAACAAAATAAGTACGGTTGGCTTCATTGCCCGACTCGGTCGGGCGTGAAATAAGGAGGGCCGACCTGATGGCACAGTCAAATCTGCGCGTGGTGAAAGACGGCGACATGGATAAACAAAAAGCGCTTGAAGCGGCCCTGACTCAAATCGATCGCGCCTTCGGCAAGGGCTCGGTGATGAAGCTGGGCGCCAAGCCGGACCAGGATATTCAGGCGATTTCCACCGGCTCCTTGGGCCTGGATATCGCGCTGGGCGTGGGCGGTCTGCCCAAGGGCCGGATCGTGGAGATCTACGGCCCGGAAAGCTCGGGCAAGACCACGCTCGCTTTGCACACCGTGGCGGAATGCCAGAAAAGCGGCGGCACGGCGGCCTTCGTGGACGCCGAGCATGCGCTGGACCCGGTCTATGCCCGCAAGCTGGGCGTGGATGTGAGCGAGCTTCTGGTCTCCCAGCCGGACGCCGGCGAACAGGCGCTCGAGATCGCCGACACGCTGGTGCGCTCCGGCGCCATTGACGTGCTGGTGATCGACTCCGTGGCGGCGCTGACCCCGCGGGCGGAGCTGGAAGGCGATATGGGCGATTCCCTGCCCGGTCTTCAGGCCCGCCTGATGAGCCAGGCGCTGCGCAAGCTGACCGCTTCGATCTCCAAGTCCAAATGCCTGGTGATCTTCATCAACCAGATCCGCATGAAGATCGGCGTGATGTTCGGTTCGCCCGAAACCACGACCGGCGGTAATGCGCTGAAATTCTACTCCTCTGTGCGTCTCGACATTCGCCGTATCGGCGCGATCAAGAACCGCGACGAGGTGATCGGCAACCAGACCCGCGTCAAGGTCGTGAAAAACAAGGTCGCGCCGCCCTTCCGCGAGGTCGAGTTCGACATTCTCTATGGCGAAGGCATCTCCAAGACCGGCGAACTGCTCGATCTCGGGGTGAAGGGCAATATCATCGAGAAATCCGGCTCCTGGTATTCCCACGACTCCGAGCGCATCGGTCAGGGTCGGGAGAATGCGCGCCAGTTCCTGCTCGACAATCCCGAGATCGCCGACCGGATCGAGGCGCAAGTGCGCAAGAATGCCGGCCTGATCGCTGACGAATTGCTGGTCGGTCCGGGCGAGGATGATGATCTGGACGACGAAGCCACCGGCTAGGGCTGCGTTGAAACTGCCGCATCACCCCTGATTTCGGTGATGAATATACAACGGGCGCTTGGCTTGACCGGGCGCCCGTTCGTATATGGGGGAGAACCGACACCCAAGGGCCGCCGCACCAGCAGGCGGCCATCCTCTCAAACGCCGCGCGCCAGCGCCCGGAGTGCCCCATGACCGCCTTGCGCGATATCCGAAGCCAGTTTCTCGATTTCTTCGCCAAAGAAGGCCATGAGATCGTCCAGTCGGCGCCGCTGGTGCCCCAGGATGATCCCACCCTGTTGTTCGTGAACGCCGGCATGGTGCCGTTCAAGAACGTGTTCACAGGCGCCGAGCGTCGCGACTATGTGCGCGCCACGAGCTCGCAGAAATGCGTGCGCGCGGGCGGCAAGCACAACGATCTCGATAATGTGGGCTATACCGCCCGCCACCACACCTTCTTTGAAATGCTGGGGAATTTTTCCTTCGGCGACTATTTCAAGGACAACGCCATCGAGTTCGCCTGGAAGATGGTGACCCAGGAGTTCGGCCTGCCCAAGGACAAGCTGCTGGTCACGGTCTATTCCGAGGATGATGAGGCGGCGGCGCTGTGGCGCAAGATTGCGGGCCTGTCTGACGACAGGATCATCCGCATTTCCACCTCGGACAATTTCTGGTCCATGGGCGATACCGGCCCGTGCGGTCCGTGCTCGGAAATCTTCTTTGATCACGGCCCGGACATCTGGGGCGGCCCTCCCGGCACGCCGGAAGAGGACGGTGACCGCTTCATCGAGATCTGGAACCTCGTCTTCATGCAGTTCGAGCAGCAGGCGGGCGGCGAACGCATCAACCTGCCCAAGCCCTCCATCGATACGGGCATGGGGCTCGAGCGCATCGCGGCCGTACTGCAGGGCGTTCACAACAATTATGACGTCGATCTGTTCAAGACCCTGATCAACGCCTCTGAAGAGGCGCTGAAGGTGAAGGCCGAGGGGGATGCGCTGGCGAGCCACCGGGTCATCGCGGACCATCTGCGCTCAACCTCCTTCCTGATCGCCGACGGCGTCACGCCGTCCAATGAAGGCCGGGGCTATGTGCTGCGCCGGATCATGCGCCGCGCCATGCGCCATGCGCACCTTCTGGGCGCCAATGAGCCGGTGCTGTTCGGTCTGGCGAAGACCCTGTCTGACGAGATGGGCGAGGCTTTCCCCGAACTGCCGCGCGCCCTGCCGGTGATCGAGGAGACCCTGCGCGGCGAGGAGGAACGCTTCCAGCGCACGCTGGGTCGCGGTCTGACCCTGCTCGATGAAGCGACCGCCAATCTGAAGGAAGGCGATGCGCTGCCGGGCGAGACCGCGTTCAAGCTTTACGACACCTATGGCTTCCCGCTCGATCTGACCGAAGACGCGCTGCGCACGCGCGGACTGAGCGTTGATCATGCCGGGTTTGACGCCGCCATGGAGCGCCAGCGCGCCGACGCGCGCGCCAGCTGGACCGGGTCTGGCCAGGCGGCGCCCGAAGCGCTCTGGTTCTCGGTCCGTGATCGTCTCGGCGCGACCGACTTCGTCGGCTATCACACCCATGACGGTCAGTCTGAGCTCACCGCCATTGTCTCCGATGGCGCCGAGCAGTCTGAACTCTCTGCAGGCCAGGGCGCCGAGCTGATCTTCAAGTCCACGCCCTTCTATGCCGAAGGCGGCGGCCAGATCGGCGATGCGGGCGTCATCACCTTCGACAATGGCGCCAGGTTCATCGTCTCTGACGTGCAGAAACGCGCGGGCTCCATCTACGCCCATATCGGCGTGCTGGAAGAGGGCGGGATCAAGATCGGGGACGCCGCATCCCAGTCTGTGGACGCCGAGCGCCGCACCAAGGTGCGCGCCAATCACTCCGCCACCCACCTTTTGCACGCCGCCTTGCGCGATGTGCTCGGCCCGCACGTCACCCAGAAAGGCTCCTATGTGGGCCCGGACCGGTTGCGGTTTGACTTCTCCCACGCCAAGGCGCTGACCGAGGCCGAGACCGCCGCCATCGAGGCGCAGGTCAATGCGGTGATCCGGCAGAACGCCGAGGCGAAAACCGCCGAGATGACGCCCGAGAAGGCGATTGAGGCCGGCGCGCTGGCGCTGTTTGGCGAGAAGTATGGCGAGACGGTGCGCGTGCTGGCCATGGGCGACTCGCTCAAATCCGACGACAAGGCCTATTCGGTCGAGCTGTGCGGCGGCATCCACGTCAATCGCACGGGCGACATCGCTCTGTTCAAGATCGTGGGTGAAAGCTCCGCCGCGGCGGGCGTGCGCCGTCTTGAGGCCGTGACCGGCGAGGCCGCGCGTCAATGGCTGGAAGCCGAGGCGAACAAGGCGAAGGATGCGGCTGCGGCGCTGAAAGTGCCGACCGTGGAGCTGGTGGAGCGCATCGAGGCGCTGCAGGCCGAGCGCAAGACGCTGGAACGCCAACTCGCCGAAGCCAAGAAACAGCTCGCCATGGGCGGGGGCGGGGGCGGCGGCGCGGCGCCGGCCGGTCCTGAAGAGATCAACGGGATCAAGCTGATCGCCCGTGTGGTCGAAGGCGTTGGCGGCAAGGATCTGCGCGGTCTCGTGGACGAGGCGCGCAAGCAGATGGGCTCGGGTATCGCGGCCTTTGTGGGCGTCAATGACGGCAAGGCCGCGCTGGCCGTGGGCCTGACCGACGACCTCACAGGCTCGATGAGCGCGGTTGATTTCGTCCGCGCCGGCTCCGCCGCAGTGGGCGGCAAGGGCGGCGGCGGCCGTCCGGACTTCGCCCAGGCGGGCGGCCCGGATGGCGACAAGGCTGAAGATGCCTTGGCGGCCATTCGTCAGGTTCTGGCGGGCTGATGGTCAAGCGAGCCAAACCCGGCGCCGATATCCAGCTGACAGGCGACAAGGCGGCGGCGAAACAGATCGCCGCCGCCCGCGCCGCCTTCAATCAGGCGCTGTCCGAGCGGGATTTCAGCGCCATCGAGGCGGCCCTGTGCGAGGATTGCACGCTCGTGCCCGGCGATGACGCCGAGCTGATGGCCGGGCGCGACGTCCAGCTGGACGCCTGGCGCTCCATCATCAATCAGGCGCCCAATGTCAGCTATCTGCGCACGCCCATGCGCATCGATGTGGGCGAGGACGGTCTGTTGGCCGCCGAGACCGGCCGCTGGAAGGGCGATTGGTCCGCGCACGGCGTCCACGTGCGCTATTCGGGCCGCTACTTTGCCAAATGGCGTCTGGATGGCGATGGCTGGCGCATCGCGTCGGAAGTCTTCGTGACGCTCAAGCGCGGATAAATCACAGCCCGTCCGTCACATCAGGGAGCAGTCATCCGTCAAGTCTTCCAGCAAAGGGAGACTGACATGATTGCACGACTGATCGTTTACGCCTGCGCCCTGGTCCTGATCGCCACCGGGCTGACCATGCTGTTGTCCGGCCCGCTCTGGTATGCGCTGACGCCCGGCGTGCGGATGACCGGGCCCTACAATGCGCACTTTGTTCTTGATATCGGCTTCGCCTTTCTGGCGTCCGGCGCCGTTCTGGCCGTCGGCGCCTGGATGGGCGCGCGAGGCCTGATGATGGCCGGCTTGAGCTGGCCTGCGCTTCATGCGGGCTTGCATGCCGTCGGGCTGGTCGCCATGGGCCCGACCAGCCTGGGGGCGCTTGGGACTGATCTCTTCGGTGTCATCGCCCCTGTGATCGCCGCCGGTTTCGCCCTTTTCAGAGTGCCTGCGCTCGCTCCCGGAATTGGGGGGCGAAACCTGCAGCACAAGCTGACAGAGCGCTTCGAGCGGCAATGGTCCTATGACGCCAGCTATCTGCACGAAATCACCGAAATGGCGCCGGACACGCTGGTGCGCTTCCAGCAGTTTCAGGGACTCGCGGCCTTTCAGGGGGCGGCGCCGGACCTGCTGACCGCCGGGGCGACGCTGGGCGCCATGCTGGAAGAGGATTGCGGACCTTGCGCCCAGCTGACTGTGGACATGTTGCTGGCCCGCGGGGTCAGCCCCTCCGTGATCAACGCCCTGATCGATGGAGCGTTCGATCGCACGGAAGACAGCGCAGCCCTGGGCTTTCGCTTTGCCCAGGCCCTGATGCGCCGCGATGACGCCGTTCAGGGCTTGCGTCACGCCATCATCCGCCAGTATGGCCAGAGCGCCGCGCTCGCCGTGGCCTATGCGGTTCTGGTGGCTCGCAGCTATCCTCTGCTCAAGCGCGCTCTGGGACACGGGCAGGCCTGCCTGAGGCTCAGGGTGGATGGCGAAACGCGAACGGTGCAGTCCTGATGACACAGACAGCCGTCTTTGAAGCCGAACGGCCTTCGCTCATGGCGCTCGCCTATCGGATGCTGGGCGAGCGGGCGATCGCCGAGGATGTCGTTCAGGAGGCCTGGCTGCGCTGGCGCAAGGTCGAGCCCGAGACGCTCGACCAACCCGCCGCCTGGCTGCGCACGATCACGACCCGTCTCGCCATTGACGCTTTGAGACGGGCGCGATCGCGCAGGGAGTCCTATATCGGACCCTGGCTGCCCGAACCCGTTCTGGAAGACCCGGCCAGCGACTTCACGGCGCGGCTGGAGACGGTTCAGCAGGCCGAGCTGGCGCTGGTCTGGGTGATGGAATTCCTGACGCCCGACGAACGCGCCGCCTTTGTCCTGCATGACACGTTCGAGGAGCCCTATGCGGTGATTGCGTCAGTCTTGGAGAAGAGCGAGACGGCCTGCCGCAAGCTGGTCAGCCGGGCGCGGGCCAAGACCGGCGCCGCCCCCATGCAGCTTGGCGCCTCCCGGGATGCGGTGATGGGGTTGCTGGAGCGTTTGATGCAGGCGAGCGCCAGCGGCGACCTTCAGGCCATTCGCGATCTTCTGGCCCAGGATGTGGTGGCGATCTCTGATGGCGGGGGCAAGGCGCGCGCCGCGCTCAGGCCGCTGTATGGCGCCGATGAAACCGCCCAGGTCATGCATGCTCTGGCGACCCGCAAGCAGATCGGCGCCAGACCTGTGCTGGTGATGGTGAACGGCGCGCCGGGCATGGCGATTCTGGAGGGGGGCGCGCTGGACCATGTCACGACGCTGGCGCCGTCGCGTCAGGAGCCGTCCCGCATTGGCTGGCTCTACACCATGCGCAATCCGGACAAGCTTCCGGTCAAGCGGCCCGGATAGATCAGAGCGCATTCGCCGCACCCCTTTTGTCCGCCTCATTCATAAAGCGTCGGCATTTTCCCGTTTAGGGTTAATCTCGACGTCAATTCGGGCGATGAGGGGCGCATCATGGAACACGGGCATGGCTATGAAATCTGGCTGAAGGATGCGGTGGTCTTTCTGATCGCCGCCGGCGTTGTGGTGCCGCTCTTTCGCCTCTTCAAGCTCAGCTCGGTTCTGGGATTCCTCATCGCGGGCCTGGCGCTTGGCCCGTTTGCGCTAGGCGGACTGGCCGAACGCTTCAGCGTGCTGGAATGGGTGACGATCTCCGAGCCTGAGGCCGCCAAGCCCTTCGCGGAATTGGGCGTCCTCTTCCTGCTCTTCCTTCTGGGGCTCGAACTCTCCTTCAAGAGGCTCTGGCAATTGCGCCGCGCCGTCTTTGGCGCGGGCGGGCTGCAGGCTTTCGGCAGCGCCGCCATTCTGGGCGCCGCATGCTTCTTCATTGGTCAGACCGCGCCCGCAGCGCTTGTGATCGGTCTGGCGCTGGCGCTGTCCTCGACCGCCATCGTCATGCAGATCATGGCCGAGGAGCGCCGGACGGCGGCGCCGGTGGGCCGGGCGTCCCTGGCGGTTCTCCTGATGCAGGATATCCTGGTGGCGCCCATCCTGATCCTGGTGGGCTTTCTGACCCGAGATTCCGGCGCCGATCTGGGCGAGGCGCTGCTGAGCGCCCTGTTCCAGGGCTTGCTGGCGCTCGCCTGGATCCTGCTGCTGGGGCGTCTGGTGTTGCGACCGGTCTTCCGGCTGGTGGCCAAGGCGGGCGGCCGGGATCTCCTGATGGCCCTGACCCTGGCGGTCGTTGTGGGCGCTTCCATGCTGACCGCAGGCGCCGGCCTGTCCCTGGCGCTGGGCGCGTTCCTGGCCGGGCTCATGCTGGGCGAGACCGAGTTCAAGCACCAGGCTGAAATCGATCTGGAGCCGTTCAAGGGGCTGTTGCTGGGCGTCTTCTTCATGACGGTCGGAATGGGCCTCGATCTGGGCGCAGTCTGGCAGAATGCGGGTGTCGTCATCGCGGGCCTCGTGGTCATGCTGATCGTCAAGGCCCTGCTGGTCTATCTCGCCTGCCGCCTGTTCGCGGGCGATCATAGGCTTTCGCTGGAAGCCGCCTTCCTGCTGGCCCCGGCCGGCGAGTTCGCCTTTGTCGTTCTCGCCACCGCCAGCGCGGGCGACATTATCCCCGCTGACATTTCAACTCTGGTCGCGGCCATCGCGGGACTGTCCATGCTGATGACGCCGGCCCTGGCCGCCCTCGGCCGCAAGCTCGCCTCTGAACCCGAGGATGCGCAGGGGCAGGGCGAACTGCCCGCTGACCTTCTGGAGCTGGAGGGCCATGTGATCATTGCCGGGTTCGGCCGAGTCGGACGCACCATGGCGCGGGTGCTGGAAACCGAGAATGTCTCCCTGATCGGGCTCGACATGAACGCCCAGAAGGTCGCCGATGGCCGCAAGGAAGGCTGGCCCGTCTATTATGGTGATGCAGGCCGGGAAGAGTTTCTGGAGCGGGCCGGGGCTGCGCGGGCGGACATGTTCGTCGTGACCGTGGACAATCCCCAGAAGGCCTCCGACATGGTGCGCACGGCGCGTCGCTTGCGCCCTGACGCGCTGATCCTGGCCCGGGCGCGCGACCGCCGCCACGCGGCGGAGCTGGAAGCGGCGGGCGCCAGCCATGTGACCCTGGAAACCGCCGAAGCGGCGCTTCAGCTTGCCGGCCGGGCGCTGGAGGATATGGGGCTGAGCGCGGACACGGTGCGCGACCGCCTCGCTGCGGAACGCGAGGATGTCTACGCCTCGGAGGTCGTCTGATGAGCCAGAGTGTCAGCTTCCAGGCGGTCGCCAGCGATGCGCTCGTGTTCTGGGAACGCGGCCGGGTGATCTACAACGCCATCCTGCTGATGGCGGTGCTGACGGTTCAGGGTCTGGACGTGGTCAACTGGAATGCGTTCGGGCTCAGCCTGCCCGAGCTCATCGTCATGGCGATGGCCGCGAATGTGCTCTATTGCGCAGGCTATCCGGCAGACCTTCTGGTGCAGATGTCCCGCTTCCGCGCGCCCTGGCGGCACGGGCGCTGGTTGCTCTGGGCTCTGGGCACGGGCTTCGCCCTGATGCTGGCCCTGCTGTTCCTGCTGGGCCAGCAGCCAGAAACCGTCGGCTAGTTGGGGCGGTCGTCCAGAATGTCGCTCGGACGGCGACCCGCGAGATCTTCGGGCACGCCCATGGCGCGGTCGCGGGCATAGCGATCCTCGAACTCTTCCTGACGGCGCTGGAAGTCTTCCGCGTTCTCGTAGCGCTCGGTCCGAGCCGCTTCCATGCTCCGCTCGATGCAGAGATCGCGCGCATCCCTGTCGCTGATCTCCCGGCACTGGGTAAAGGCGGCGCGCCGGTCATAGGTGTCGACGGACACGCACGCCGACAGGGCGAGAGGGGTGATCAGACTGAGGACCACAAGGCGGCGAGGTTTCATGACGGCCTCCGTGAATTAAAGTGAGACTTTAACACCAAAGGGCCTGGTGCGCGCGAGTGAATTTTTGGACAGCGGATGGAGAACGCAAAAAGGCCGGGCGTTCGCCCGGCCTTTCCACAAGATCATATGTGAGGCGGAACGCCTTACACCTTGTCTTTCATGACCTCGGCGAAGCGCTCGGCCACGGTGTCGAGGAACCCCTCGGTGGACAGCCAGCCTTGCTGGTCGCCGACCAGCAGCGCCAGGTCCTTGGTCATGTAGCCCGCTTCCACCGTCTTGATGATGGTCTGCTCCAGGCTTTCCGCGAACGCTTCGACCTGCTCGTTGCCATCCATCTTGCCGCGGTATTTCAGGCCGCGGGTCCAGGCGAAGATCGAGGCGATGGAGTTGGTGGAGGTCTTCTCGCCGCGCTGGTGCTGGCGATAGTGACGGGTCACGGTGCCGTGCGCGGCTTCCGCTTCCACGGTTTTCCCATCCGGCGTCATCAGCACGGACGTCATCAGGCCCAGCGAGCCGAAGCCCTGCGCCACGGTGTCGGACTGCACGTCGCCGTCATAGTTCTTGCAGGCCCAGACAAAACCGCCGGACCATTTCATCGCGGCCGCCACCATGTCGTCGATCAGGCGGTGCTCGTAGATGATGCCCAGCTTGTCGAAATCGGCCTTGAACTCGTTCTCGTAGACTTCCTGGAAGATGTCTTTGAAGCGGCCGTCATAGGCCTTCATGATGGTGTTCTTGGTGGACAGGTAGACCGGCCATTTACGGTCGAGGCCATAGCGCAGCGAGGCGCGGGCGAAGTCGCGGATCGACTCGTCCAGGTTATACATGCCCATGGCCACGCCTGCGCTCGGGAAGTCGAACACTTCGTGGGTGATCGGCTCGCCGCCGTCAGACGGGGTGTAGGTCAGGGTCAGCTTGCCCGGACCCGGCACCTTCATGTCGGTTGCCTTGTACTGGTCGCCAAAGGCGTGACGGCCGATGACGATCGGCTTGGTCCAGCCCGGAACCAGCCGGGGCACGTTCTTGATCACGATCGGCTCGCGGAACACCACGCCGCCCAGAATGTTGCGGATGGTGCCGTTCGGCGACTTCCACATCTGCTTCAGGCCGAATTCCTCCACCCGCGCTTCGTCCGGGGTGATGGTGGCGCATTTCACGCCGACGCCGTAATGCTTGATGGCCTCAGCGGCCTCAACGGTGATCTGGTCGTTGGTCTCATCGCGCTTCTGGACCGACAGGTCGTAGTATTTCAGGTCGATGTCCAGATAGGGCAGGATCAGCTTTTCCTTGATCAGCGCCCAGATGATGCGGGTCATCTCGTCGCCGTCGAGTTCGACGACCGGATTGTCGACTTTGATCTTGGCCATGAAGCGTGTCTTCCATGTTCTATGGGCATGTGGTGACGCAGCTCGGGAGTGCGACATGCCGTGTCGAGGGGTGGACGAATGTGTGGCGGGTGTCTAGCACCGCCTCGCGTGAAGAGAAAGAGGGCGCCCGTGACTGAGTCAGACCCGACCATGGTCGAACCCCAGACCCCTGTATTCATCCTGGTCGAGCCCCAGATGGGCGAGAATATCGGCGCGGCGTGCCGGGTGATGGGCAATTTCGGGATCCCGGAGCTGCGGATCGTCAATCCCCGCGACGGCTGGCCGAACCCGAAGGCCGTCTCCATGGCGACCTCCTCACCGGTTCTTGATGACGCCCGTGTCTTCGATACGCTCGAGGAGGCGGTCGCCGATTGCCAGCTGCTATTCGCGTCCACCGCCCAGCCGCGCAACATGGTCAAGCCGGTCTTCACCGCGCGTGAGGGCATGGCCGAGATCCGGGGGCATGTGGAGGCCGGGCAGCGGGTTGGCGTCTTGTTCGGGGCCGAGAAGTCCGGCCTGCCCAATGCGGCGATCACCTTGTCGAATGCGATCATCACCTTGCCGGTGGACCGCAGTTTCAGCTCGCTCAATCTCGCGATGGCGGTCGGGGTGTTCGCCCATGAATGGCGAGCGGGCGAGCCCACGCCCGAGGATTTCAAACCGCTTGATGACCGGGCGACAGAACAGGAGATGACGGCGTTCTACGCCCATCTCGAGCAGGAGCTTGATCGCGCAGGCTTCTTCTATCCGCCGGAAAAGACGCCTCTGATGATGCAGAATCTCATCAACGCATTTGCGCGGGGAGGGTTAACGCAGCAGGAGGTCCGGACCCTGCGCGGGGTCATCAAGGCGCTCGCCATCGGACGCGGCAAGGCGCGTATTGAACGCGAATAATCAATTAAATCCAGAAGTTGATTGGGCTTTGCCAAACATCGCCTGGCGCGATCCCCTGTGGCGGGAACAGGCGCACGTGATTTACAATCCTGAGCCGAATTTGCGTCATCCTGCAAGCCTGTGAAGTGCTTACAGGGAGAGCACCGTGCTTAATTCATTGTCGTTGAGAACCCAGTTGTTTGGCGGGTTCGGAATGATGGCTGTCATTGTCATCGTTATGGTTGTGGCGGGGTTCTTGTTCGCCTCCGCCAGCGGCGCGAATTTCGCCCGCTTCCGCACCATTTCCCAGGTTTCGGTCGATATGGCCGAGATCCAGGAGACTGTCGCGAGCTTCCGGAACGACACCTATGTCTACCGGGTGACCGGGGATCCCGCCATCGCCGATCAGGCCTGGTCCAAGCGCGAGCTTCTTGAAGCCGAGATCCTGGCCGCCCGCAACCGGCTGTCCAACGACACGGTGCGCGAGGATCTCTCCCGGGTGGATGAGTTCGGGGATGAATACGCCGAGGCGTTTGAGCAGTACATCACGCGTCGCCAGCTTCTGGATGAAGAGATCACGGCCCTGACCGAGTTCGAAGACCGCCTTCTGGGACAGATGGGCGACACGCTCGCCGTGGCGGAAATGATGGGGGCGGACCAGTCTATGCTGCTGATGGCGGAAAGCATCCGGTCCCTGCTCCAGGCGCGCTATTATGGTCGCCGGGCGCTGACCGAGGGATATGGCGCAAGTTTCGACCGGGCCCAGTCCGAGCTCCAGACCATGCTGGGCATGCTCAATCGCATGCTGCAGTCGGATGGACAGATCATGGCGGGAGCGGTCCAGCCGATCCTGAACGACGTCACCACCTACGCCAGCCGGTTTGAAGCCGCTGTGGGCATAACCGAGCAACTGAACGCTCTGGCCCGCAACGAGCTGGACCAGCTTGGGCCTCAAATGGCGGGTGCGGTCAGCACTGTCGTTTCAGACGTGGTGCAATTGCAGGACAGGGCCGGCGATGAGATCGAGGCGGCGTTTACCCATCAGAAGCTGGTCAGCACGCTGCTGGGCGTGGTGGGTCTCGGTCTCGCCATTCTGGGCGCGTTCATGGTGGTGCGCCTGATCATGTCAAATGTGGGCGCTGTCGTCGCCGGCATAGCCCGGGTGCGTCGCGGCGAGCTGCAATTCGAGGTGAGCGGCGTCGAGCGCAAGGACGAGCTGGGTGACCTGTTCCGCGCCGTCGAGGATCTGCGCGCCGGCGAGATCAATCGTATCCGGATGGAGTCAGAGGCGCTGGCCGCCAGCAAGGAACGCGAGGCGCGCTCCCAGGCGACGCATGAGGCCATCGATGTTTTCCGTCACAAGGTCGAGACCATTCTCAAGGTTCTGGCCGAGCGCACCCATGAGATGCGTCACACGGCGGGCCGGCTGAACTCCCAGGCCACTTTCGCCAACGAG
The DNA here is from genome assembly GCF_000152745.1 of Oceanicaulis sp. HTCC2633. Lineage (GTDB taxonomy): Bacteria > Pseudomonadota > Alphaproteobacteria > Caulobacterales > Maricaulaceae > Oceanicaulis. Next base: position 976,713 of record NZ_CH672428.1, on the reverse strand, counting down.
CAGGCCAAGACCGCCGACGGCGCTGCAGGCGAGACCGCGTCCAGCGTCGAGACCGTGGCTGCGGCGGCGGAAGAGCTTGCGAGCTCGATCCAGGAGATCGCCCGCCTGACCGAAAGCGCGTCTGAAAAGGTGTCGGACGCCGGAGAGCGCTCCCAGCAGTCCGTGGATCAGATCGAGGCCCTGGCGGACCGGGTGTCCAGCATCAATGACGTCATCGATCTCATCAACGACATCGCCGAACAGACCAATCTGCTGGCTCTGAACGCCACGATCGAGGCGGCGCGCGCGGGCGACGCCGGCAAGGGCTTTGCTGTTGTGGCCAGCGAGGTGAAGGATCTCGCCGAACAGACCAGCAAGGCGACCGAGAGCGTCGCCAGTCTGGTGCGCGACATCCAGACGTCCATGAGCGGATCGGTCGATTCCATACGCGGGATCGCCAGGATGAGCGAAGAGATCAACGAGGCCACCGCCTCCATCGCCAGCGCGATCGAGGAGCAGGGGGCCGCGACACGCGAAATCTCCCAGAGCACGTCACGCGCCGCCGAAAGCACCTCCACGCTGGCCAAGGGCGTGCGCGATGTGGGCGAGGCCGTCGCTGATACCGAAAGCGCGGCCGGCCTGCTTGAGCAGACGTCTGACGCCTTCACCAGCCAGTCCGACACGCTGCGCGAAGCGGTCGAGCAGTTCTTCGAGGCGATCAAGGAAGGCCCGCTGAACCGGCGTGAAGGCGATGACCCCGGCTATCGGGGCCCGGAGCGGCGCAAGAGCGGGCAGTCGCGCAGCGAGATAGTCCCTACAGCCGCCTGATCCCCCGCAGGCGAGGCTGAGTGCAGGCCGTCCTCCCTCAGGGAGGGCGGCCTGAGCCTTTCAGGACGGGGTTGCGTCAGGCGGTATCCAGACGCGCCGATATCCTATAGTGAATGAGGGTTTGAAGGATCCGCCAGCAGAGTCATGGCCCAGACTGAACCCCGCACCGCGACTATATTCCTGGATATCCTGCGTCGCTCCGGACGCTGGTCGCCGCCTGACTGGGTGTTCCTGCCTCTGTCCGTGCTGGTGGCGTCCGGTCTCATCGTTCTGGCGCTGAATGTGCGCCCTGGAACCGTTGAGCCTGAAATCACCGACTCATCCTTCGTCATGGAGGGAGAGGCGCTGGGGCAGCTCATTCCGGGCCCCGGAACGCGTTTCGAGCTGACATTCGGGCCTATGGGCGAACCGATCGCACGTCTGAGCGCAACCGCCTCCTTCGAAGCGGCGGGGCTGTTGTCTGCGGGCGTCGGCGCGGCCTTGCCCGCCGATTGGGAAGCCAATGCCGTCGGACGCATCGTGCGGTTCGAAGTGGAGGCGCAGGCCGCTCCCGATTCGCGGATCGACCAGATCCGGCTGGGGTATTTCACCGTGGGGCACGGTGATTCCGAGCGGACCCTGCGCCCTGTGACCGACAGCTGGTCCACGACGGGGCTGTGTTATCAGGTCTCTCCGGCGGCCCAACCCAATGGTGCGGAATGGCTGGGCATATGGCCCGGCGATGCGGGAGACGGGCAGGCGGTGCTGGTTCGCTCCATCCGCCTGACGCTGGAAGCCGAGGGCGAAACACTGGCGCAATGCGAAGCGCGCCTGTCTGAAAGCTGAAGCGCAGGAGCGCGTCATGACGCTCTGGAGCGCCGTTCTGTTGCGTCTCGATCAGGCTCTAGGCCCGGCCTGGCGGCGCATGTTGCTGGGCGTCTTTCTGGCGGGGCTGGGATACGCCGTCTTCGTGCCGGCCTTTGAGGGACGGCAGGAAGCCGCGCAGATGGCCGCTCTGGAGACATTTGCATCGACCGGACGCCTGGTCTTGTCCGATGACGCACGCCTGAGCCCGGACGCGCTGGGCTTTGCAGGTCCCTGGCCGCGCTCTCTGGCGCAGGAGGGGCGGCCCGGATACGCCCGGTTCGCGCACCCGGATGTCGCTGAAGCCGCCCAGCCCGGGCCGGCCGCGGACGCCGAACGCTACCGCGCCCGTCCCCTGACGCTGGCCTTGCTGGCTCCGGTCCGCTTTGCGACCTCGTCATGGAGCTGGCCGGCGCGGTTGCGGCTTTACCGTGTGATCCTCTGGTCGGTGGCTATGGCGGGATTTGCAGCCGCAGTGACGGCGGCCGTGCATTACCGGTATCTGGATGGTCGGGGCGCCGCCCTGATGGCCGCCTGGCCGCTGATCTTCCCGCAATTTGTCTCCCAGATGGCGCTGGCTGGCGGGAGCGGAACGGCGCTGGCCTGCATTGGCGCAGCCAGTGTCGCTTTCATGGCGTTGTCCAGGCGCAATGACCTGATGGCCAGCCTGGGGCTCGGGCTGGCGCTGGGGCTCGGGATCTGGGCGGATGCGCTGGTCGTCCTTATCTGGGCGGGGCTGGCCGGATATCTCGTCTGGCGCGGATGGACGCTGCACAGGCAGGATTCTCTGGATGGCGAGTGGCTGGTCCTGCGCCTGTTCGCCATAGGGCTTGCACTGCTCATAGGCGCGGGCTGGCTGATCTATGTGATGACCAGCCCCCATGCCGCGCCCATGACGCCGGTGCTGGGGCCGGGATTTCTGGAGCGCCTATGGGCCATTGTCGCAGGCTTTTCAGAAGACGGAGGCGCGTCGGTCATCCTGCCTGAGCCGGGTTGGCGGCTGGTCCCGCTGGCGCTGTTGGTCTTCATCCTCATCCGCTGGGAGTTTCACTGGTCCAGCCTGCCGCCGCTCGCCAGGGCGCTCGCCTTCATCCTGCCGCTCTTCACCCTCAGCGTGCTGCTACTGGGGCTGCAGGGCTACGCCGCCGGGCTCGAGGACCTGCATATGCTGGCGCCCTTGCTGGCGCTGGCCTTTGCGCTTTGCTGCCGACACTCCGCGCTGGCTCTGGCCCTGATCATTCTTGGCGTTGCGGGCGTTCTGGCGCAGGGCGCGATCCAGGCGTCGGTGTTTGCCGGTTGCGCCCTGCCTGACGGGGGAACGGGCCGTTACGGCTATGAGGCCTCGTCCTGCCTGCTGGACTGGGCGGCCCTGCAGGAGGTCAGCGCGCCCGGTCTGGCGCTCAAGCTGCTGGCGGTCGGGGGGCTGAGTGCGCTCAGTGCGCTCTTTACCCTGTGGCGACAGGCGTCTTGGCAGTCCGGTGATTGACTCAGGGCCTGTGTTTGCTCATAACCCGCGCTTCCCTCGCTCGCCGGCCTGCCGGACGAGCTTTGTTTTCATGGCAACGGACGATGCGTGGACCGCCGTTTGAATTGCCCTGACCGAGGGATCAGGGCCGGGCCGCGTCACGAAGGAAAGACTATGTCGAAGCGTCATTCGCAGAAATACAAAATTGACCGCCGTATGGGCGAGAACATCTGGGGCCGCGCCAAGTCCCCGGTTAACAAGCGTTCCTACGGCCCGGGTCAACACGGCCAGCGCCGCGCCGGCAAGCTGTCGGATTTCGGTCTGCAGCTGCGCGCCAAGCAGAAGCTCAAAGGCTATTACGGCAACATCACCGAGAAGCAGTTCAAGCGCATCTACACCGAAGCGCAGCGCCTGAAGGGCAACACGGCTGAAAACCTGATCGGTCTGCTGGAAAGCCGTCTGGACGCGATCGTGTATCGCGCCAAGTTCGTGCCGACCGTCTTCGCGGCTCGCCAGTTCGTCAACCACGGCCATGTCCGTGTGAACGGCAAGCGCGTCAACATCGCCTCCTACATGGTCAAGCCGGGCGATGTGGTTGAGGTGCGCGAAAAGTCCCGCTCCATGGCTCTGGTGCTTGAAGCGCTGGGCTCCCCGGAACGCGACGTGCCCGATTACATCGATCTCGATCCGAAAGCCATGAAGGCCACCTACACCCGCAAGCCGGAATTCAACGAAGTTCCGTACCCGGTGAAGATGGAGCCGAACCTGGTCGTCGAATTCTACTCCTCGTAATTTCGAGGACGAAGAGACACGGAAAAGCCCGCTGCATCGCAGCGGGCTTTTTCTTTGTCGGGTCAGTATCAGGGACAAAAAAGCCCGCCTCGAAAGGCGGGCTCTTGTGCGTTGGAGGGGCCTTGGGCTTAGGCCTCAACCAGGCCCTTTTCCTTGAGGAGCTGCTGCAGCTCGCCAGCCTCGAACATCTCCTTGATGATGTCGCAGCCGCCGACAAACTCGCCCTTCACATAGAGCTGGGGAATGGTCGGCCAGTCCGAATAGACCTTGATGCCTTCGCGCACGGCGTGGTCTTCCAGAACATTCACGGCGGCGTATTCCACGCCCACATGATCGAGCACGCGCGCCACCACCGAGGAGAAGCCGCATTGCGGGAAGGTGGGGGTGCCTTTCATGAACAGGACGACGTCGTTTTCGGTGACGGCTTTCCTGATCGCTTCCTGGGTGGCGTCGTCAGACATTGCAGAGGGTTCCTTATGGTGCGTTCGCCCAAAGATGGGAGGGCGAGCGGGAAAGTTCAATCGCGATGCGTCAGTCCGGCGTGCGGGTTTCCAGCGCCAGGGCGTGCAGCTCGCCGCCCATCCGGCCCTTGAGCGCGGCATAGACCATCTGGTGCTGTTTCACGCGCGGCATGCCGGAGAAGGCGTCCGAGGTCACCACGGCCTTGTAGTGGTCGCCATCGCCGGCGAGATCGGTGATCTCCACTTCGGCGCCGGGCACGCCTTCCTTGATGAGGCTGACAATGTCTTCAGCATTCATGGGCATGGCGTCTCTCCTGCACAGTGCTAGGGTGAGCCATACCATCACACCGGGCGAGCCCGGAACCCTAGCTTTCACAGGGATATTACGGAGATTCGTCTGATGTTGCTGTCCGCCTTGCTTCTCACCTCGGTCATGACCGTCCCCGCCATCTCCGATTGCGCGGATCTCGAGCCGCAGCCCTGGGCGGATCTGTGCGTGATCAGCTCGGACGAGATGAAGGGGCGCCTGGTGGAAACCGAAGGCAATGCCCGCGCCCGCGCCTATATCATCGAGCGCCTGACCGAGATCGGCGTCGATACCGTGGGCGACAGCTATGAGCATCCCTTCAGCTATGAACAGGCGCTCGATTTCCGCGACCCGAACTCCCCGCGCGAGACCGTGAACGCCGTCAATGTGATCGGCGTGATTCCGGGCGCAGATCGCTCGCGCGCCATCGCCGTGACCGCCCATTACGACCATGTGGGCCAGAATGAAGCGGGCGAGATCTATAACGGCGCCGATGACAACGCCTCGGGCGTGGCCGCCCTGCTGGCGACGGCCGAGCATTTCATCGCCAACCCGCCCCGGCATGACATCCTGATCATGGCGTTCGACGCCGAGGAATCCGGCCTGCGCGGCGCCCGTGAGGTGGTTTCAAACCCGGTCGAGGGCGCGGCGCCCGTCGCCTTCAATCTCAATTTCGACATGCTGGGCTATAGCCCGGACAATGATATCTGGGCGGCGGGTCCGTATCACACGCCGGCTCTGACGCCGATCGTGGAAGAGAGTGCGGCCGACGCGTCGATCACGCTCGCGGCGGGCTATGACAGCCCGGACGAAGACCCGCGCAATGACTGGACGCTGTTGTCCGATCAGGGCGCCTTCCATATGGGCGGCATCCCCTTCCTCTATCTCGGGGTCGAGGATCACGAGCACTATCACCAGCCGTCTGACGAGTTCGAGACCATTGATCCCGACTTCTTCCTGGGCGCGGTGAGCGTGGCGGTCGAGCTGGCCGAGCGCATCGATGCGGATCTCGATACGGTTGTAGGCGGTGGCTCGGAGAACTAGCCAATTCGCCAAGTGATTGCCGCGGCGCATCAATTGCGCCGCGGCATGAAATCATAACAAAAATAAACACCGTTCACTTTTCAAAGTGTGGTGATGCACCTATGTATACGTCGCAATTGACGGCGCATACCCGATCATGGGTGTCATCAGGGAGAGGACCATGTCCACCGCACTTCGTACTGTTTTCGCTGGCGCAGCACTTGTTCTGGCCGGTTTTGGCGGGGCTCAGGCGCAGGAATGCCCGACCGAGCCGATGTTTGTCGGCGTGTCCGGCCCGAACTCTGATGTGCGACAGTCCGCACGCCGGGTGGACCAGGGTGACTGGCGCAATGCCGCACACTTTGCGTCAGAAGCGCTGGAGTCTGGCACCTCGAACCGCAACAAGAACGCCGCCGCCATCAATCTTTGCGCCGCGCTCGCCAATGAAGGCGATGCCGGCACGGCGGACGCCTGCGCCACGGCCATTGAGCGTAATCCCGAAGGATGGGAAGCCTTCACCAACCGCGGGGGCGCTTACTGGCTGGCAGGCGACCATGCTTCCGCCGCCGCTGACTTCGCCCGGGCCGCAGAGCTGGGCGCCGGTGAAGAGGCTGTCGCGCACAATTCCGCGCTGGCCCAGTGCAACAGCTGATCGGCTGACAGGCTGAACGAAAAAGGCCGGGGCGACGCCCCGGCCTTTTTTTATTCGCGTTTGATGCAGCCTATTCGGCGACGCGGGCCTCCGGCTCGCCGTCCATCAGGGCCGGCATGAAGCCTTCATGGGCCTGCTTGAGGCGGATCAGGTCAACCGCGTGGCCGCCATTGATGGAGATGAAGCGGCCACCGGCCAGACCCACCACGTCCATCGGCACGTCGGCGGCCTTGGCGTCGGCGCGCAGGGCTTCAGCGTCGGTCGCGTCCGCCGCGATCAGATAGCGGCCCTGATCCTCGCCGAACATCCAGGCGAAGACGGGCAGGGCGCCGGTATAGGCGAGCTTGACGCCCACGCCCGCCGCCATCGCCATATCGGCCGCCGCGCAGGCGAGACCGCCGTCAGACAGGTCGTGCACGGCGCTGACCTTGCCCGCGCGGATCGCGCTGCGGACAAAGTCGCCATTGCGTTTCTCGACCGCCAGGTCCACGCGCGGCGAAGCGCCTTTTTCCTGGCCTTCGATCTCGCGCAGATAGAGCGAGGCGCCGAGCTCGCCGCGGGTTTCACCCACCAGCAGCAGCACCTGACCGTCTTTCAGGCCGCCATAGCCCATGCGCTGGCTCATGTCCGGGATCAGGCCCACAGCGCCGACCGCCGGGGTCGGCGGAATGGCGACGCCATCGGTCTCGTTGTAGAGCGAGACATTGCCCGACACGACCGGGAAGTCGAGCGCCTTGCAGGCCTCGGCCATGCCTTCCACGCAGCCCACAAACTGGCCCATGATCTCGGGGCGTTCAGGATTGCCGAAGTTCAGACAATCGGTGATCGCGATCGGGTCGGCGCCCACGGCGGTGAGGTTCCGCCAGGCTTCGGCCACGGCCTGCTTGCCGCCCTCGAACGGGTCCGCAAAGCAATAGCGCGGTGTGCAATCGGTGGTGATCGCCAGCGCCTTGTTGGTGCCGTGAACACGCACGATGGCCGCGTCGGCGGGATCTTCCGAGCTGGCGGCCGTGTCGGCCATGACGTGACGGTCATACTGACGCCAGATCCAGCGCTTGGACGCCATGTCCGGGCTGCCCATCAGGCTCGCCAGCACTTCGCCCAGATGTTCGGGCTGGTGCAGGTCCGCCGGATCGATGGAGCCGCGCGCTTCGGCGGGGAACCAGGGCCGGTCGTATTTGGGCGCGTTCTCGCCAATCGGGTCGAGCGGCAGGTCGCAGACCACTTCGCCCTTGTGACGCAGGACAAGACGGCCATGGGGCGCGGTCTTGCCGATGGTGGCGACATCCAGATCCCATTTGCGGAAGATGCGCTCGGCCACATGCTCACGGCCCGGCTTGATGATGATCAGCATCCGTTCCTGGGATTCCGACAGCATCATCTCATAGGCGGTCATGTTCTCTTCGCGCTGGGGCACGTGATCGAGATCCAGCTCGATGCCGAGGCCGCCCGAAGAGGCCATCTCCACGGACGAGGAGGTGAGGCCGGCCGCGCCCATGTCCTGGATCGAGCTGATGGCGTCTTCGCTCATCAGTTCGAGACACGCCTCGATCAGCTTCTTCTCGGTGAAGGGGTCGCCGACCTGAACGGTGGGGCGGTTCTCTTCCGAGCCTTCACCGAATTCCGCCGACGCCATGGTGGCGCCGTGAATGCCGTCGCGACCGGTCTTCGCGCCCACATAGAGGACGGGGAAGTCGGGCTCGCGGGCGGCTGCGGTGAAGATCTTGTCGGTGTCCGCGAGGCCCACGGCCATGGCGTTCACCAGAATGTTGCCGTTATAGCCCTTGTCGAAATTGGTCTCGCCGCCGACCGTCGGCACGCCCACGCAATTGCCATAGCCGCCAATGCCGGCGGTGACGCCCGCGACCAGCTGACGGGTCTTGGGGTGCTTGGGATCGCCAAAGCGCAGCGCGTTCATCAGCGCCACCGGGCGGGCGCCCATAGTGAAGACGTCGCGCAGAATGCCGCCCACGCCCGTGGCCGCGCCCTGATAGGGCTCGATATAGCTGGGGTGGTTGTGGCTCTCCATCTTGAAGATGGCGGCCTGACCGTCGCCAATGTCGATGACGCCGGCGTTCTCGCCGGGGCCATAGATCACCTTCTCGCCCTTGGTGGGGAATTTGGACAGGTGCAGGCGTGAGGATTTGTACGAGCAGTGCTCGGACCACATGACCGAGAAGATGCCGAGCTCCACAAGGTTCGGCGCGCGGCCGAGCTCCTTGAGGATGATCTCGTATTCGTCAGCGGTGACGTGATCGAGGGCGATCTCTTCAGTGATGCCTTCGGCGTAACGCGGGTTCACAGCTTCGCTCATGACAGTTTCCCCAGCACGCTTTCAAACAGGGCCAGTCCATCGGTTCCGCCGTGATCGGCGTCCACCGCGCGTTCGGGGTGGGGCATCATGCCCAGCACATTGCCCGCCGCATTGGTGACGCCGGCGATGTCGCGGGCGGAGCCGTTGGGATTGTTGGCGTAGCGGAAGACCACCTGGCCTTCGCCTTCGATCCGGTCGAGCGTGGCCTCGTCGGCGAAGTAATTGCCGTCATGGTGCGCGACCGGAATGAGGATCTCCTTGCGGTCGGCATAGCCCTTGGTGAAGCGGGTGTTCGCCGTCTCCACCAGCAGCGGCGCTTTCTCGCAAACGAAATGCAGCGAGGCGTTGCGCATCAGCGTGCCGTCCAGCAGCCCGGCCTCGGTCAGGATCTGGAACCCGTTGCACACGCCCAGCATGGGCACGCCGGCTTCGGCCTTCTTCTTGAGGTCATTGACGATGGGCGAGCGCGCAGCGACCGCGCCCGAGCGCAGATAGTCGCCATAGGAAAAGCCGCCGGGGACCATGATGAAGTCCAGCCCCTCGGGCAGCTCGGTCTCTTCATGCCAGACCATGGCCGGCTTCTGGCCGGTGACGGCTTCGAGCGCCATGGCCGCATCGCGGTCACAGTTCGAGCCGGGGAAGACGATGACGGCGGTTTTCATGTCGGATCCGCTTCTTGCTCGCCGGGGCGCCCTAGGCGCTCAGCTCGATGTCGTAATTTTCGATGACCGGGTTGGCGAGCAGCTTGTCGCACATCTCGGCCACGCGTTGCTGGGCCTCTTCGGCGTCGGCGGTGTTGAGGTCGATCTCGATCAGCTTGCCCTGACGCACGCCCGCAACTTCATTGAACCCAAGATGGTTCAGCGAGTTGGAGACGGCCTGGCCTTGCGGGTCCAGAACGCCGGGTTTGAGGTAGACATGAACGCGCGCTTTCATTCCGGAGACCCCTCTTCGGTAACGGAACCGTTTTCTTTCATGATGCCGAGGCGGCGGGCCACTTCGGCGTAGGCTTCGGTCACATTGCCGAGATCGCGGCGGAACCGATCCTTGTCGAGTTTCTCATTGGTGTGGGCGTCCCACAGACGGCAGCTGTCGGGGCTGATCTCGTCAGCGAGGATCACCCGCGGCATGTCGTTCTGGTCGTACACGCGGCCGAATTCGAGCTTGAAGTCGATTAGCCGGATGCCGACGGCCATGAACATGCCGGACAGATAGTCGTTCACCCGCAGGGCCATGGCGATCATCTCGTCCATGTCCTGGGTGGTCGCCCAGTTGAAGGCGGTGATGTGCTCTTCGGCCACCATCGGGTCTTCCAGCGCGTCGTTCTTGTAATAGAATTCGACGATGGAGCGCGGCAGCGGATCTCCCTCGGTCAGGCCGAAGCGCTTGGCGATGGAGCCGGCGGCGACATTGCGCACCACGACCTCAAGCGGAATGATCTCCACTTCGCGCAGCAGCTGCTCGCGCATGTTCAGGCGCTTGATGAAGTGGGTGGGGATGCCCATACGGCCCAGATTCTCCATCACGAATTCGGAGATCCGGTTGTTCAGAACGCCCTTGCCTTCCAGCACGGCTTTCTTCTGGGCGTTGAAGGCGGTGGCGTCATCCTTGAAATAGGCCACGACGGTGCCGGGTTCCGGACCTTCGTAGAGGATCTTGGCCTTGCCTTCGTAAAGCATTTTGCGGCGGGACATCGGCAGCCTCGCTCCGGCTTGAGGCGCGTCTTGCGGCGCGCGAGTGGGGCGTGAGCCCGCTTTGATGTCGCTGGGAACAGAGACGTCGCGCCCGGGCCATGCCATGAGAAACGCGAAACGGCCCGTCGCCGCGGGCCGCTATCGTGGCGCCTACATACGCGAGGCAGGCCCTTACATCAATATCTGTGCTGAAGCCTGTTTCCGCTCCGGGCAACGCGATTGATAAACCGCGCCGCTGAGGCTAACTCTTTCCCTCAACAGTATCGATGTCTGGGGTTGAAGGACCACCGCCATGTCAGGTTTTGACGATCGCGAAAACGCGTTTGAAAACAAATTCGCTCACGATCAGGAGCTGGAATTCAAGGCGGTTGCGCGCCGCAACAAGCTTCTGGGTTTGTGGGCCGCCGAGCTGATGGGCCTGACCGGCGATGACGCCGAAGCCTATGGCAAGGACGTCGTCAAAGCCGATTTCGAGGAAGCCGGCGACGAGGACGTGTTCCGCAAGGTGCGCGGCGATTTCGACGCCCGCGGCATCGAGCAGAGCGATCACCAGATCCGTCACAAGATGGAGCAGCTTCTCGAAGAAGCGCGCGAGCAGGTTCGCAACGGCTAGACCCTGTCTCATCCTGATCCGGAACCGGCGGCGCAGGCTCTGCGCCGCCGGTTTCATGTCGGGCGAGGGCTAGAGGCCGAAGTCCTCGCGATCGGAGACGACCTCGAGCGCGTAATCGAGCGCGCCGGCCATGTCCGCGTCTGAATACTCCATCGTGATGCGCGCCAGCACGTCCTGGGTGTCGCGATCAATCAGCAGGACAAAACCGGTGGCCCCGTTCACGGAGTCATAGACCGACCGGATGCCTTCCTCGCTGGCCCGCTCCGCGAGCGCGCCGCGTCTTCCGAAGGACGAATCAAACCGCACCCGCTCCAGCGGCGCCTCGGCATAGCTCGCCATCACACGCTCATAGCGCGGCTCGAGAACCTTGCACGGGCCGCACCAGTTCGAGCGGAAGAGCGCCGCGACCAGGCGAGGCTCGCCGTCCGGGTCCGCTTGCGCATGGCCGGAGCCGCTCAGAAGGCTCATTGCGAGCAGTGCAAGGCTGAAAAGGCGGATCATTGAGGCCGGCTCCCACTCGAGATCGACCTATCCTATCAGCCCGGACCTGACGACACGATCAAAGCGCTGTGAACTGGACCTCGATCAGGATTCTCCGCGTCCCCAGCGCGCGCGGCTGCCGCGGCCGTCCACATGGACAAAGGGACCGTGCACGGCGTTTGCGCCATAGGCGCCGATGCCGCCAGCATCGAGATCCTCGCGGTTGCGGAACAGACGGTCCGCGAAATCATAGAGGAAATTGGCGTCCGCGCGCGTCACTCGACCATCGCCATCGAGATCGTCCATCACGCTGTCTCCGCCTTCCACGTCAGGATAGATGTCAGCGGCGTCCCCATACATGTGCCGCGACAAGCGGGCCGAGCCGATGGCCGTGTTGTAGAAGGGGGTCCGAAAGCCGCTCATGACGAAGAAGCTTTCGGCCCGGGTCAGCTCGTCTGCGCGCATTTCGGCCAGCAGGGCTTCAAGACGGTTGAGCAGGCTCGGGCTCACCAGAACGAATTTCGGCCAGTGTCCGGGCTGCTGCTTGCACAGGAACTGACCCAGCGTGAAGCTGGGCGACACCGGAACATCAAGATCATCGCGTGTGACCCGGATCAGACCTTCGGGCGTGTTCCTCGGATAGGACCCGATCCGATAGCCTTCCACGACCTCCTGTCCCTCAAGGGGTTTGAGGACGAAGACGGAGATCAGGGCGTGCCCGCCCTCAAGATCAAAGAGGCGGATCTGGTGCGCGCCGGGCGTCTCCGGCGCGGTGAAGCTGTGTGTGGCGTCGAGATCAGCAGGTTCGCCGCCGTCTATGGAGACCGAGATGTCCGTTTCTGCTTCAAGCTCCAGCGTCTCGCCCGGCATCAGGGTCGCCTGCCAGATGGAATGCGGCATGGCGTTCCCGTTCACGCTCACGGGCAGGGCCGTCTCCGCCGAGGGCTCGGTGCCCGCCAGCTCGGCCAGACGGTCCTTCAACGCGGCCTTCCTGTCGGTCACCGGTTCTGCCGGTTCTGACAGGCTGGCGCGATCAGGGTCGGGGGTTTGTGTCGGCGTCTGGCCCTGACAGGCGGTCGAGCTCGCCAGGCACAGGCTGAGTGTGAGTGCGGATGCGCTCAGTTTCATGCCTAGATCTGCTCCGGATTGCGAACGGTCAGCGGCGAATTGTGGATCAGCGCAATCAGCGCCGGGTCACGGTCATAGACATCATGGTGGAAGATCACGTCGCCATCGTCCTCGACCTCGACGGTGCGATAGACCACATGAACGGGCAGGGGCGCGTCCAGCGCGATGTGCTGGTTCTCGCCGGAAGCGACCGCTTGGGCGATCATCGCTTCTGCGTTCTGATCGGTGACGGCCTCGACCACCCAGGCCGCCATGGCCTGGGGATCCTCCAGACGAATACAGCCTGAAGAGAAGGCGCGCTGGTCGCGCTCGAACAGATGGCGGCTCGGCGTGCCATGCAGATAGACCGAGTGTTGATTGGGGAACATGATCTTCAGCTCGCCCAGGGCGTTATTGTCGCCCGGATCCTGGATCAGGCGGACCTGGTCGGCGATTCCGTCTGCGCTCCAGTCGATCGTTTCCGCGCTCAGCGGCTCGCCCGTATCGCGATCGACGACCTTGTAGCCGCGATCTTCCAGATAGGCCTCGTCTTCGCGGATATGGCTCAGCTTGTCGCGCACCAGAATGCTTTCGGGCACATACCAGTGCGGATTGGCGACAATGTGTTCAATCTGTTCGCTCATCAGCGGGGTCTGGCGCGCGGGCAATCCGACGATCGAGCGCATTTCGAGCTCGGTGTCGCCATCGCGAACGGCGCGTGCGGTGTACGCCGGAATGTTCACTTCAACATAGCGCTCGCCCAGATCGGGAGAGGCGCGACGCCAGCGCTCGAGATTGGCGTCGATCCGCGCCAGCTTGTCCTCGGCGCTGACATTCAGCGCGGCGATCGTCGCCGGGCCGAGCACACCGTCCACTTCCAGACCATTATGCGCCTGGAAGTCCCGCAGGGCGGCCTCAAGCTCTGGGGAGAAGCTTTGCATTTCACGACGCCAGTCCGCCGCGCTGACAGGTGCGGCGGCGTCGGGCGCCGTGATGAAGGACACCTGGGTCAGGGGCGGCTGGCTTTCCGCCATCAGAGACGGCCGACGCGGGCGCTCGATCCGATAGCCTTCCTCGCGCAGCCGAACACGAAGCGTTTCGACAACCGGGCTTGAGTCTCCAAGCTCCAGAAGACCTTCAGGTTCGGGCACCTGTGTGAAGCCGCCGGACTTGATATAGCCGTCATAGGTGCGCCGCGCCTTGATCAGGTCCTCATACTCGGGATGCGTGACGGAAAGCTGCTCGTAATCCAGTACGCCCGCGCCCGCCCGCGGCAACATCTGGTCCAGGGGCAGGGGCGTATCGCTCATGTCGGCGGTGGGCGCGGCCTGCCCGTTCAGGCGGCGATCCGCGAGGGCGATAAAGGCGGCTGAGAGGCGAATGTCCGCCCGCGCCGCCGCCTCGGCATCGTCGGCGTCGAGGGCGCGCGAAGCCTCTCGCAGGGTGCGCAGCACCTCGTCGCTGAGCAACAGGCCTTCGCCGGGCGCTTCGGCATAGGCGGTGATCAGGGCCTGGGCGCCGTCTTGCGTCCAGATCGGATCGAAGACACGCATGGCGTAAGCCGCGTAAAGGGCTTCATCAACAGCATGGTCGGGATCGTGCGCGCCAGACTGAGGGGCGGGATCAAGGACGGCTTCAATGGCCGAAGAGAGGCTGCCATCTGGGATGCGGCCGGCCGGGCCGGTCTGCTCGCCCACAATGTCGGGTTCGAGACTGGAGAGCACGGTGGAGCTCTGTCCGAAGGCCGGGGAGGGGGAGGTTATCGCGGCTGCGAGAACAAAGGCGGCAGCAGTGGATTTGTAGTGTTTCATTATCAAGCTCACGGGTAGCGCCGGTGAACTTGATCAAAGCGGAGTGCAGGGGCTGGGTTCCAAGAAATATGTATGTGCAGTTTTGTGCGAAATGTTTGGAACCTTTTGCCTATTCGTTCGTTTGTGCGTTGTCCCCGTCCATCTGTCCCCAATAAAAACGCCGCCCGAACGGGCGGCGTTTTCTCGTTCTTCGAGGTGGAAGGTTGCGATCAGCTCTCGCCGAAGACCCGGTCGAAGATCGTGTCCACGTGCTTGAAGTGATAGCCCTCGTCAAAGCAGGCTTCGATCTGCGCGTTCGTCAGAAGGGCGGTCACGCCTTCATCCGCCTTGAGGTGGTCGACCAGCTTGCCGCCTTCATCCCAGGTCTTCATGCCGTTGCGCTGGACGAGACGATAGGAATCCTCTCGCGACGCGCCAGCCTGGGTCAGCGCCAGCAGGACGCGCTGGGAATTGTGGATGCCGCCATAGGCTTCCAGATTCTCACGGCAGCGGTCCTCATGCACGATCAGGCCCTCGATCATCGAGGCGGTGCGGTGCAGGGCGAAATCGAGATGCACCGTGGCGTCCGGGCCAATGCCGCGCTCGACGGACGAGTGGGAAATGTCCCGCTCATGCCAGAGCGCCACGTTTTCCATCGCCGGGGTGACGGCGGAGCGCACGAGACGCGCCAGACCCGTCAGGTTCTCGGTCAGGATCGGGTTGCGCTTGTGCGGCATGGCCGAGGAGCCCTTCTGGCCCTTGGAGAAGAATTCCTGCGCCTCACGCACTTCCGAGCGCTGAAGGTGGCGCACCTCGATGGCGATGTTCTCGATCGAAGAGGCGATCAGGCCCAGCACGGCGAAGAAGGCCGCATGGCGGTCGCGCGGAATCACCTGGGTGGAGATCGGCTCGATGGCCAGGCCGAGCTTTTCGGCCACATGAGCCTCAACCGCCGGGTTCACATTGGCGAAGGTGCCGATGGCGCCGGAAATCGCGCAGGTGGCGATCTCCTCGCGCGCCGCTGCCAGACGGGCGCGGTTGCGGTCGATCTCGGCGTAGAAGCGGGCGAACTTCAGACCCATCGTGGTCGGCTCGGCGTGGATGCCGTGGCTGCGGCCGATGCAGGCGGTCATCTTGTGCTCGAAGGCGCGCTTCTTCAGCGCCGCCAGCAGACGGTCCATACCCTCCAGCAGCACATCAGAGGCGCGCTTGAGCTGCACCGCAAGGCAGGTGTCCAGAACGTCAGAGCTGGTGAGACCCTGGTGCACGAAGCGGGCGTCTTCGCCGACAAGCTCGGCCAGATGGGTCAGGAAAGCGATGACATCGTGCTTCACCTCGCGTTCGATCTCGTCGATGCGATCGACGTCGAACTCCATGTCCCTGGCTTTCCAGACCGCCTTGGCGGCGTCGGCGGGCACCACGCCCAGCTCGGCCAGCTTGTCGGTGGCGTGGGCCTCGATCTCGAACCAGATGCGGTATTTCGATTGGGGCGACCAGATGTCGGCCATTTCAGGCCGGGTATAGCGAGGGATCATGGGGCGCGGCTCTCACGTCTAGCGAAACGGTGAAGTTTGCGCGCAAACAGCGCCAACCGGCCCGCCGCGTCAAGTCCGCGACTTCAGATCACGCTTGAGCGCATAGCCCGCCGCGACAAACAGCGCCGCCGCCAGGGCGAAGGCGCAACTGCCCGCCATCAGCGCCAGTCGCAGGGCTTCGCCTTCACTGTGGCTCTGGCGCAGGAAGTCTGAGAGCGCGCCGACCGCAAGCGGTCCGAGGCCGATGCCGATAAGATTGTTGAAGAAGCCGATGATGGCCGCCACCGCCGCGCGAGAGGCCGGCGGGGTGAGGGTCTGGGTCGCGGCCAACCCCGGACCGATCCAAGCATAGCTGAGCAGCAGCGGAATGGCGAAGAAGATCAGGCTCATCCCGCCATCGCGCACCATCAGCCCGCCCAGAAAGAAGGGCACGGTCAGCAGCAGAGTCAGTCCGGGAATGACGCCATAGGCTTCGGGGCGGTTTGGCCCGATCCGGTCCGCGATCCAGCCGCCCGCCACGGAGCCGACAAGTCCGAGCGCGAAGAGCGGCGACAGCCCGGCGCCCACTTCCTCAAGGGTCATGCCCTGAGAGCGGATGAGGAAGGAGGGCGCCCATTGATACAGGCTGTATCCGGCAAAGGAGGTGACGGCCGCCGCCGCCGTGAACAGGCGCAGCGAGGGCGTGGCGAAGACCAGCTTCAGGGCGCCAAGCGCATTGGCTTTCTGCGCGCGCAGAGCTTCGGTGTCGAACATGCCCCGACGCGGTTCCTTGACCAGAACCACCAGCACCAGCGCCAGCAGCACGCCCGGCAGGCCGACCAGCACGAAGGCCCAGCGCCAGCTCAGCGCGTCGGCGATGAAGGCGCCCAGAGCCGAACCGGCGGTCAGCCCCAGCGGCGCGCCCACCGAGAACAGGCCGATGGCGAAAGCGCGTTTGGAGGGCGGGAAATAGTCAGACAGGACCGAGTAGGACGGCGATACGCCGCCAGCCTCGCCCGACGCCACGCCGATGCGGGCCAGCAGCATCTGGATGAAGTTGGACGCCATGCCCGAGAGCGCGGTGAACACGCTCCAGACAACACACGCCGCCGCGATCAGCCGGACCCGATTGGTGCGGTCGGCCAGGATGGCGATGGGAATGCCCAGGGTGGCGTAGAACAGGGCGAAAGCCGTGCCCCCCAGCAAGGCCAGCTGGCTGTCGCTCAGGTTGAGATCGGTTCGGAACTCTTCCTGAAGCACGGCAAAGACCTGCCGGTCCATGAAGTTGACGAGGTAGACCACAAGCAGAACGCCCAGAGCCGTCCAGGCGTTTCTGGCGGCGGGTCGTTTCGCGGTGAAAGGCGCGGGGGTGCTCATGGCGATCCCTCGGGGGCGGCTCAAAAGAGGCCGGGTTATGCGATAGAGAGACGATTCCGTTAAAGCGGCGTGTTCATTACAATTCAGTGAGGGTTTTCAGAGCGTCCTTCACGGCGCCAGCATGGCCGGGGTTATGGGCTGGGTGCGATCAAGGGTTCGGGCCAGGTCGGGCAGCGGGTATTTCAGCCCGGATCCGCAATTGAACAATACGACTTCGGCATCCTTCTGGATCAGACCCTGTGACAAGGCGGACTGACAGGCGGCCAGGGTGGCGGCGCCTTCCGGGCACAACAGCAGACCGTCTTCGCGTCCGCAGAGCTGGCGCGCCGTTTCGATCTGGGCGTCTGAAACCGCCAGCGCCGACCCGCCGCTTTCACGCACGGCGCGCAGGATCAGGAAACCGCCAATCGCCTTGGGCACGCGAATGCCCGACGCGAATGTATGGGCGTCCAGCCATTCGGGCGCGTGCTCTTCGCCCGCCTCAAACGCCTTGACGATGGGCGCGCAGCCCTCGGCCTGCACGGCGAACATCTTCGGACGCTCCGAGCCGATCCAGCCCAGTCTCTCCATCTCGTCGAAGGCCTTCCACATGCCGATCAGGCCGGTGCCGCCGCCGGTGGGGTAGAAGATGGCGTCGGGCAGTTTCCAGCCCATTTGCCAGGCGAGCTCGATCCCCATCGTCTTCTTGCCCTCGATCCGGTAGGGCTCCTTGAGGGTGGAGACGTCAAACCAGCCCATCTCCTCCTTGAGCGCGCCCACTATGGCGCCGCACTGGTGGATAAGCCCGTTCACCCGGAACACCTGCCCGCCCTGCGCCGCGATCTCGCGCACATTCACCTCGGGCGTATCGGCGGGGCAGAAGGAATAGGTGGTCATTCCGGCTCGCGCACCATAGGCGGAGAGCGCTGCGCCGGCATTGCCATTGGTGGGCATCGCCATGGTCTTCACGCCAAACGATTTCGCCATGGACACCGCCAGCGCCAGACCGCGCGCCTTGAAGCTGCCGGTGGGCAGGCGGCCCTCATCCTTGACCCAGAGCGGGGCGGTGAGCCCCAGCGCGGCGGCCACCTTCGGCGTTTCGATCAAAGGCGTGTCCACCTCGCCCAAAGAGACCACGTCCTCGTTCCGCGCGACCGGCAACAGCTCGCGCCATTTCCAGAACCCGGCTTCTTCATGGGCGGGACGAGCGGCGATGGCGTCGCGGTCTACCTCGCGCTTCATCGTCTCAAGGTCATAGCGCGCCAGCAGCGGCCAGCCTTCGGGAGACAGGTTATGCGCCGTGTCCTTGTCCAGTCGCGTCCCCGTCATGGAGCACTCAAGATGGGTGAAATAATTGGACGGGGCAGGGCGCATGGGTCACCGTGAGGGCAAGTTGAGAAGGAGGCAGGCATGCCGGTTCTGGGTGTTGGCGGCATATTCGTGAAGTCCGGCGATCCTGACGCGAGCAAGCGCTGGTATCAAGAGGTTCTGGGTTTAGAGCTTAATTCTTATGGGGGATTTGATTTCGCCCATGCGGATGCGGCGAAAGCCTTCGGGGAGGGGGCACGCACGATCTTCGCCCGTTTCGAGAGCGGCTCGGACTATTTCGAACCGTCCGCCCAGACTTTCATGATCAATCTCATCGTGTCGGATCTGGACGCCCTGCTTGAACGTATCGCGGCGTCGGGAACCGATCTGATCGGCGAGCCTCAGAGCTTTGACTATGGCCGCTTCGCCTGGGTGATGGATCCTGACGGGGTGAAGATCGAGCTGTGGGAGCCGGGAACGCCGCCGGCCTAGCGGGCTGGCTGTCCCGCCCTTCTAAAGCAATCCCAGACTCTTGAAGCTCGCGGTCCGTTCGCGCCCGATCACCAGATGGTCATGGACCACGATGTTGAACGGTTTGGCGGCGCTGATGACGAGCTTGGTCATCTCGATATCGGCATGGGACGGGGTGGGATCGCCGCTGGGGTGATTGTGCACGAGGATGAGCGCGCTGGCGTCGAGCGCCAAGGCGCGCTTGACCACTTCGCGCGGATAGACGGGCGCATGATCCACCGTGCCGCGCGCCTGATGCTCGTCGGCGACGAGGCGGTTCTTCTTGTCCAGATACAGAACCCGGAACTGTTCGGTGGCGGCGTGCTGAAGCGCGGTGCGCAGATAATCGAGAAGCGCCGACCAGCTTGACAGAATCGGCCGTCCCACCACCTGTTCACGCGCCATGCGCACCGCCAGAGCCTCGATCAGCTTGAGATCGAGCGCGGTCTTTTCAGAGACGCCCTTCACCTCCTTGAGCTGATGCAGGTCCGCTGCGCACACCCCGCCCAGACCGCCAAATCGGGCGATCAGCGCCTTTGCGAGCGGTTTGACGTCGCGGCGGGGAATGGAGCGAAACAGGGCCAGTTCCAGAAGCTCGTAGTCTGCGAGCCCCGGACCGCCGGCCTCGGCAAAGCGCGCCCGCAATCGGTCGCGATGGCCGGCATGGTGAGAAGGTGTTGGGGACTTTGGGGATTCGCTCAATGTGGGGCTCGCCAGACTGCTATTCGCCTGATAGGAGAATAGCCGCTATCGAGTGATCTTGGAGGGGAAATATGATCCGTCTTGTCCTGGCCGTCAGCGCCGCCCTGTTTCTCACGGCGCCAAGCCTGGCGCAGAGCGATCCTGAACTGCGTCTCGCCGAGGCCGAGCGCATGATGGAGCTGACAGGCAGCGCCGATGCGGCCGCCATGATGATGGGCATGATGATGCCCAGCATGGAGCCGGCCCTGCGAAGCCAGTACGCGACAGCCTCTGACGCCCAGATCGCGCAGGCCATGGCCCTGATCGAGCAGACCCTGACCGATCTTGTCCCGCAGATCATCGTCCAGAGCGCGTCGGCCTATGCCGAAGCGTTCACGCTGGAAGAGCTGGAAGAGATCAACGCCTTCTATGAAACCGAGACCGGCCAGAAGCTGGTGGTGGCCATGCCCCAGCTCATGGACCAGGTCGGGCGGGTGTCCGAGCAGCTGGGCATTTCGGCCATGATGGGCATACAGCCTCAGATCGACGCCATCATGACCGAGTAAGCGGTTTCCCCATCTTCCACACCCCCGTGATTTGACCTAACCGGTCAGTGTGCACACATACGCACACTGACGAGACTGAATCACGGAAGGGCGCGACATGGCCGATCACGAGTTTGACTATGACCTGTTCACAATCGGGGCAGGCTCTGGCGGCGTGCGGGCCTCGCGTCTGAGCGCCATGATGGGCAAAAAGGTCGCCGTGGCCGAGGAATACCGTCCCGGCGGCACCTGCGTTATCCGCGGCTGCGTGCCCAAGAAATACATGGTCTACGCGTCCGGCTTCTCCAAGAGCTTCAAGCAGGCCAGGGCCTATGGCTGGGATGTGGGCGAGCCGAGCTTTGACTGGCCGACCTTCCGCGACACGATGAATGCGGAAGTGGATCGTCTGTCGGGCATCTATTCGC
Source organism: Oceanicaulis sp. HTCC2633 (assembly GCF_000152745.1). Classification (GTDB taxonomy): domain Bacteria; phylum Pseudomonadota; class Alphaproteobacteria; order Caulobacterales; family Maricaulaceae; genus Oceanicaulis. The sequence goes on along the minus strand of NZ_CH672428.1, from coordinate 956,026 downwards.
GCAATCTCGCCAATGCGGGCGTCGAGCTGATCGAGGACCGCGCCGAGCTTGAAGGGCCGAACACCATACGCCTTGTCAATCAGGATCGTACGGTGACGGCGAAACACATCCTGATCGCCGTCGGAGGCGCGCCCAACAAGGACGAGAGCCTTCCGGGCGTCGAGCACACCATTACGTCCAACGAGCTGTTTCACCTGCCCGAATTGCCCAGGCACATCGTGATCGCCGGCGGCGGCTATATCGCGGTCGAATTCGCCCAGGTCTTCGCCGGACTGGGGGTCGAGACCTGCCTTGTCTACCGGGGCGAGACCGTGCTGCGCGGCTTTGATGATGATGTGCGCACCGCCGTCCATGAAGGCCTCAAGGAGGCGGGCGTGCGCGTGATCACCCATACCGTGTTCGAGAAGGTCGAGCAGGTTGACGAGGACGCGAAAACCAAGCGCGTCACCCTGAAGAATGGCGATGTGATCGAGGATGTGGACCAGGTCGTCTTCGCGATTGGCCGCGATCCCTATACCCGGGGCCTGGGTCTGGAGACGGCGGGCGTCGAGGTCGATGAGAAGGGCGCGATCAAGGTTGATGAATACTCCAGGACCAGCGTTGAGAACATCTATGCGGTGGGCGATGTCACAGACCGCGTGAACCTGACCCCGGTGGCGATCCGCGAGGGCGCGGCCTTTGTGGACACGGTCTTCGGCGGCAAGCCGAACGCCTATGATCATTCCACCATTCCCAGCGCCGTCTTCACCCAGCCGCCCGTGGGCACGGTCGGGCTGACCGAGGCCGAGGCCCGCCATCAGTATGGCGAGGTGGATATCTACAAATCCCAGTTCCGGCCCATGAAGGGCATCATCACGGATCATCCCGACCGCATGATGATGAAGATGATCGTGCGCCCCTCCGATCAGGTCGTGATCGGCGTGCATCTGGTGGGCGATGACAGCCCGGAGATCATCCAGGCGGTCGGCATTGCCGTGAAGGCGGGGCTGACCAAGGAGCAGTTCGACGCCACCTGTGCGGTCCATCCCAGTGTCGCCGAGGAGTTGGTGACCATGAAGGAGAAGTGGATCCCGCCCGAATTGCGCGCTGCGGAATAAAGTCGTCGATCCTGTGGGGTGAATGCATCACCCCGTAACCATCATCGTTGCTTTTTGCACGCAGTGCGCCCCGAAGCGGACCTTCGGGGCTTACTGCGTTGCACAATCGCCGTTACTATGTCCGGCCAAATACGAGAAAGGCGAAGGCCATGACCCTGTGGAGCCCTGAGAGCTGGAGATCCAAACCTGGCAAGCAAATGCCGGCTTATCCCGATATGGACAAGCTCTATTGGGTGGAATCCGAGCTCGCCAAGCGCCCTCCGCTGGTCTTTGCAGGCGAGGTGCGTCGGCTGAAGAGCCAGCTCGCCAATGTGTCCGCGGGTCAGGCCTTTCTGCTGCAGGGCGGTGATTGCGCCGAAAGCTTCAAGGAGTTTTCCGCCGAGACCGTGCGCGACACCTTCCGCGTGCTCTTGCAGATGGCGGTGGTCATGACGTTCGCCAGCGCCAAGCCGGTGGTGAAGGTGGGCCGTATAGCGGGCCAGTTCGCCAAGCCGCGCTCGTCAGACACCGAGACCATCGATGGCGTCACCCTGCCGAGCTATCGCGGGGATTCCATCAATGACATGGCCTTTACCGAAGAGGCGCGGGTGCCCGATCCCGAGCGTCTGATCCGCGCCTATGACCAGTCGGCCGCGACGCTGAACCTGCTGCGGGCGCTGGCGTCGGGCGGCTATGCCGACCTGCACAACGTGCACCAGTGGACGCTGGATTTCCTGGCGGGCAGCCCGGCGGGCGAGCGCTATCAGGAATACGCGGACCGGATTGGCGAGGCGCTGGCCTTCATGCGCGCCTGCGGCGTGACCCCGGACGGCGCGCCGTCTCTGGAAGGGGTGGATTTCTTCACCTCACACGAGGCGCTGCACCTGCCGTTCGAGCAGGCCCTGACCCGGATGGAGAGCAATTCGGGCCGTTGGTACGACACCAGCGCCCATTTGCTGTGGATTGGCGACCGGACTCGTCAGCCGGACCATGCCCATGTGGAGTTCATGCGCGGCATCGAGAACCCGATCGGACTCAAATGCGGCCCGACGCTCGATCCCGACGAACTGATCCGTCTGATCGACGTGCTCAATCCGCGCGACGAGGCGGGCCGTCTGATCCTGTATGTGCGCATGGGCGCGGACAAGGTGGCCGATGGCCTGTTGCCGCTGGTGCGCAAGGTGCAGTCCGAGGGCCGCAATGTGATCTGGTCGTGTGACCCGATGCACGGCAACACCCACAAGGCCGCCAATGGCTACAAGACGCGGGACTTCGACAAGGTGCTGGCCGAGCTGCGCACCTTCATCGAGGTGCTGCGCGCCGAGGGCGCCGAGCCGGGCGGGGTGCATTTCGAGATGACGGGGCAGGACGTGACCGAATGCGTCGGCGGCGCCGGTCATCTGTCCGAAGCGGACCTGTCGAGCCGTTATCACACCCATTGCGATCCGCGCCTGAACGCGGATCAGGCATTGGAGATGGCCTTCCAGATCTCGGACGCCCTCAAGCCCGCCCAGGGCCTGAAGCGCGGTCAGGTCGCCGCGGAATAGACGGTCTCACTCGACCTCGGGGCCATGCTGGACCTTGTGATCATCGGAGCCGGGATCAGCGGCCTGCGTGCGGCGACGCGCGCGCAGGCCCTCGGGCTCGACTATCAGATCGTTGAAGCGCGGGACCGGGTTGGCGGTCGCGCTTATGCCGAAGCCGGGCTGGATCTGGGACCGTCCTGGGTCTGGCCCGCGCACCAGCCGCGCGTGCGCGCCCTGATCGAGGCCCTCGGCCTTCGCGTCTTCGCCCAGCCCGAGCGCGGCGCCTTGCGGTATGAAACGGCGGCGGGCGTGCAGACGCTGGATTTTCCCAAACGCTACGCCGATGCGGCGCGGCTGGAAGGCGGCCCGTATGAGCTGGCCCGGCGTCTGGCCAAAGCCCTTCCGCCTGACAGGCTGGCCCTGAACGCGCATGTGCATGAAATCGCGCTTGCAGGCGAGGGAGTCGAGGTGCGGATTGCGAACGGGCAGGGTATTCAGGCGCGCCATGTGATCCTTGCTGCGCCGCCGCCGCTGATTGCAGGCTGGAGCTTCAGCCCGTTGCTGCCTGATACGCTGAAGGCGGCGCTGACGCGCTGGCCCACCTGGATGGCCGCGCACGCCAAGATATCGCTGCGGTACGACGCGCCGTTCTGGCGTGAGGCGGGATTGTCAGGCTCGGCGGTCAGCCAGGTCGGACCTTTGATGGAAGTGGTGGACCATAGCGATGATGAAGCGGGCCGGTTTGCGCTCTTTGGCTTTTACGGCTGGCCGCATGGCGTCCGGCAACGTCGGGCGGTGACGTTGCAGGCCGAGACCCTGAGCCAGCTGGAGCGCCTGTTTGGCGCCGAGGCCGGGCGCCCGGTCGAGATCGTGTTCAAGGACTGGGCGTCCGATCCGCTCACCGCGACCCCTGCCGACAGCCCCGGACCGCGCGAGCATCCCCCGTATGGCGAGCCGGCCTTGTCGCAGACCTGGCTTGAGGGGCGTCTGGCCTTTGCGGGCGCGGAGGCGTCGCAAGGACATGGCGGCCTTATCGAGGGGGCGCTTGAGGCGGCCGATGCTGCGATGGAGCGTCTCTTCCCGGCCAGCGCCTGATCCCAGGCCTCAGCGCGTAGCCGCAAAAGAAAACCGCCGCCCTTTCGGGCGGCGGTTTCGCATCAGCATGTCCGCCCGGGGGCGGAAAACGCTTAGATGTCTTTCAGCGCAGACGCCGGGCGGAAGGCCAGTTGCGTCTTGGCTTTGGACATCATTTTTTCGCCGGTGCGCGGGTTGCGCACTTCGCGCGCTTCGCGGTGTTTGGCGTGGAAGGTGCCGAAGCCCGCCAGCTGCACGGAGTCGTTAGACTTCGCTGCGCCGACGATGGCGTCTGCGAACGCGTCGATTGCGTCGCTGGCCTGGGCTTTGGTGATGCCAGCTTTGTCGGCGATGGCTTTGGCGAGTTCAGATTTATTCATCAGGGTTCCCCCCTTGGTTTAAAAAAGGCGGAAGCGTGGGAATCGCAACCCGCCAACGTTGGACAGCGCCATGAAGCGCGATTCTGATCGTTGATTGCAAGGCTATACAGGCGTTTCCGCTGAATTGGTGTGCAGTCCTAACGGGAAATTACGCGTTATGGTAAACAAATGGCTACGAAAACGGCCTGTTGTTTGCTCTCAGGAAACCATGACCTACGCACCTGTCTCATGGCTGAACAGAATCAGCGCCATCGGCCTCGCGGTCGCCGCCACCTGCCTGTCCTATGCAGGCTTCGTTCACATGTTCGGAAACGGCACGCTGGCCTGCTTTGTCGCCGCGGTCATAGGCGGCGGCATAGTCGGGCGGATGCAACGCGCGGCGCGTCAGGGCCAGATATAGGCGCCGAACAAGGCCGTGACCTGCATGACGAGGCCGGCGATCAGGATCAGGATGATCAGAACCAGCGTCATGAGCAGGCTGTAACCCCAGCGCTTCAAGCCCGTGCCGATGATGCTTTCGGGCATGCCTCTGAAGAACGCCTGGAAATACCCCAGCATCACCAGACCCATCCCGATCGACCAGGGAAGGTCCAGCTGGGTCTGGGGTATCATCACCACCAGACCGATCGTGCTGCCGGCATTGAGGGTCGCAAACATCAGGTTGAGATTGACGCTGAAGGGGCGACGTTCGCCCATCAGGCGCAGGACCAGCACCGAGCCCGCGGTGAACAGGCCGACCAGGATGGGCTGAAGGAAACCGATGATGGTTCCGAAAATGGCGTAGAATTCGTCGAGCGGTCTGTCGACCAGGGTCTGCAGGTCCTGCAGCTGCTCTTCAGAGAGCCGGCTGAGCGACTGTTCGAGTATGCCGGCATGGCCGCCCCAGATGACTGACAGGGCGACCTGCACGCCCATCAGCCCCAGAAAGAGACGGATCATGGGGGTGAAGCGTTCACGGTCACGCTCCACAATGGCCCGCATGACCGAGCGGGGGCTGGCCAGCAAGGCGTAGAGCGTTTTGATGCTGCGCAGATTGAAGCCCAGCGTGTCTTCGATCAGATCCTCGCGATCCTTGCGGTCCTGATCCTCAATCTCTGACCCGCTCATGCGCGCCCCCTTGCCCCGGAAGGGACAGTGTGGCCCGAAACGCGCTCGCGTTGAAGCTAGTCTTCCTTGTGATCGCCGCGCCGCTGGGGGTAGAGCACCATTTGGGTGCAGCGGAAGACCGCGATTTCCTTGTTGTCGCCCTCGCGCCAGCAATTGGCCGACCAGACCTGGGTGGTGCTGCCGCGGTGAATGGGGACGGCTTCGCCGATGACCCGGCCTTCGCGGGCGGTTCCGAAGAAGCTCGAGGAGACTTCGATGGTCGTAAAGCCGATGGCGCGATCAGGCATGTTCATGCCCGCGCCATACCCGGCGAGGGTGTCGAGCATGGCGATGATGGTCGCCGTATGCAGGAAACCGGTCGGCGCCTGCAATTCGGGCCGCACCACAAGCGCTCCGCGAATGCGGGTCTGAGTGGCCTCGAGAACCTCAAGCCCGACAAGGCCGGCGAGACGGCCCTCTGCACGCGCGTTCAACTGATCTACGTTCATGGAAACCCTCGGTCCTCTGACAGACGACCGTCCTGTCTCGAATAACGGTACGGGTAACCATTAGAACCAAAGTCTTCACAAGACGTATAACAGGCGTGTCGAGCCGACTGGAACTCGCCTTGTGAATGTAGCCTTGGAATCAAGGCCGTGTTGAAGTCCGGTCCGGCGACTGTGTTGGCGTCGCCGGACCGGCGCAGCGTCAGAGCTTGACCAGCATCTTGCCGATATTGGCGCCTGTGAAGAGCCCCATGAAGGCGTCCGGGGTCTGCTCGATGCCTTCATAGACGGTGTCGCGGGTTTTCACCTTGCCCGCCATCATCCAGTCCGACAGATCCGAGATGAACTCGCCCTGCAGATCGAAATGGTCTGACAGGATGAAGCCCTGGACCTTGAGCTTCTTGGCGATGATCTGGGTGAGGTTGGTCGGGCCGGGCAGGGGCTGGTCGTCATTATAGCGGGCAATCATGCCGCAAACGGCCATGCGGCCATGGGGCTTGATGACATCGAGCGCGGCTTGCAGGTGATCGCCGCCGACATTCTCGAAATAGGCGTCCACGCCGCCGAACGGCTCGGCCGCCGCGCGCACGGCGCCGGCGAGATCGTCCGTGGCCTTGTAATCGACCACGGCGTCCGCGCCGATTTCAGAACAGAAGGCCGTCTTTTCCTCGCCGCCGGCGGTGGCGATGACATTGGCGCCCATGGCCTTGGCGAACTGAACGCCGGCCGAGCCGACCGCGCCGGCCGCTGCGCTCATCCACAGGGTTTCGCCAGCCTTGAGTTCGATGATGCGCTTGAGGCCGATATAGGCGGTCATGCCGGTCAGACCGGCCACGCCCAGATAGGCTTCAGGCGGAAGCACGCTGGCGTCGATCTTGGTGAGGGTGTTGGCGGGCGCCACATAACCTTCGCGCCAGCCCTTCATGCTCATGACCCAGTCGCCTTCGGCAAAGCCGTCGGCATTGGACGCAACGACCTGTCCGACCGCGCCGCCCTCAAGCGGGGCGCCGACCTCGAAAGGGTCGATATAGGTTTTCACGCCGATCATGCGACCGCGCATGTAGGGGTCGACGGACAGCCAGGCGTTCCTGACCAGAACCTCGCCTTCGCCCGGTTCGGGAAGCTCTACCTCCGCCATCTCGAAATAGTCCGATTTCACGGGGCCCGTGAAATGCTGGGTCAGGCGGATTTCGCGAGAATTCATGGCGCTGTGTCTCCCCTCAGCTCGATGATGTCCGACACGTTCAGATCAAAGCGATGCTCCATAACCTGATCGAAGGTGAGGACCTGAAGCAGCAAGGTGATCACTATGGTGACGGGGGTCAACAGGACGAAGGAAAAGAGCTTCAGTATCGTGCCCGTCAGCGTCCGGGCGTAGTGAGCGTAGATCACGCGTCCGGTGATGTAGAAATACAGGACCATGACCATCAGCAGACCCAGAGCGACGCTCGCGGCATTGTCCATGAAGATCGCAAGGACCAGCGTCAGGAGGATCTGGGCCGCTGTCATCGTGTTGATGGTGGTCAGATAGACCAGCACCGCGCCGTAGAGCGTGCGCCCGGGCGCATAGGCCTTGAACAGCAGCGCGTAGGGCAGGGAGGAAATCACCATGATCGGCCAGATCATGATCTGCAGCCAGAAGCTCCAGACTTCATTGACCTCTTCCAGGCTGGAGCCTTGTGCGATCAGCCAGGCGTTCAGGACTTCGGGGGCGGCGGGCGTGAAGGCTTCCACATTCTGCGCATCCGGACCGACCATGAAGACCGTCAGGGTCATGTAGATCCCGAACAGGAAGACCAGCAGCCGAATGGGGTTGGCGTAGCTTGAGCTTTCCTGCTGCAGGATCGCGCCTGCGACCTCTTCAGGCTTGAGAAAGCCGTCCTTGAGCGTCCGGATGAAGCTGCGGTTCCAGCCCATCAGACTGTCGAGCATGTCATCGAGCTGGGGCCCTTTGGGTCCCGGACCGACCGGCGTTTGCGGCTCTTGGCTCATCACTTTCCCCCAGCGAAGGCGGCAAGGATCGCCTTGTCCGCTTCAATCATCAAGCGTTTCTCCGCACTCACCCGTTTGACGACGCGAGGGCGGCGGTCTAAAGCCGCGCTTTAGTTCGCGCGCCCGTCGCGCGCCTGTCTCATAATCAGAGTCGATATCCATGACCGTGAAAGTCCGTTTCGCCCCCAGCCCCACCGGCAAGCTGCATGTGGGCAATGTGCGCACCGCCTTGATGAACGTCCTGTTCGCGCGGGGCCAGGGCGGGCAGGTGCTGCTGCGCATCGACGACACGGACCTGGAGCGCTCCACCGCTGAATTCGAGGATGCGATCCGCGCCGACCTCACCTGGCTGGGTCTGAGCTGGGACAAGACGTTCAAGCAGTCCGAGCGCTTCGACAAATACGAGACCGCCAAGGCTGCGCTGATCGAGAAGGGCCTGCTGTATCCGTGCTACGAGACCGAGGACGAGCTTGATCGCAAACGCAAGATCCAGCGCGCCCAGGGCAAGCCGCCGGTCTATGACCGCGCCGCGCTGAGCCTCAGCGATGAAGAGAAAGCCAAGCTGGAAGCCGAAGGCCGCAAGCCGCACTGGCGCTTCAAATTGTCGGGCGGGCGCATCGAATGGACCGATCTGGTGCGCGGGCCGAGCCATATCGAGACCAGCTCTGTCTCCGATCCGATCCTGATCCGCGCCGATGGCAGCTATCTCTACACCCTGCCGAGCGTGGTGGATGACCTCGATTCAAAGGTCACCCACATCATCCGCGGCGAGGACCATGTCACCAACTCCGCCGCGCAGATCGAGATCTTCGAGGCGCTGGGCGGCAAAGGGTCGGCGCCCGCCATGGGCCATATGGCCCTGCTGGTGGGAGCGGATGGCGACAAGCTGTCCAAGCGTCTGGGCTCGCTGTCCATCGAAGACCTGCGCGATATCGAAGGCTATGAGCCGATGGCGGTCTGCTCGCTGCTCGCCAAGATCGGCACCTCTGACGCCGTGGATGCGCGCTCCGAGCTGCAACAGCTCGCTGACGAGTTCGATTTTGGCAAGCTCTCGCGCACCCCGGCCCGCTTTGATCCTGAAGAACTCAGGCGTTTGAACGCCAAGCTGGTGCACGCCATGGATTACGCGGATGTGCGCGATCGCCTGGCCGGGCTGGATGCAGATGGCGGCGAAGCCTTCTGGCTGGCCGTGCGTCCGAACCTGACCGTGCTCAAGGATGTGGTGGAATGGGCGCGTCTGATCGAGGGCCCGGTCACTCCGGCCATCGCCGATGAAGACGCCGACTTCGCCGCCCAGGCCGCCGAGCTTCTGCCCGAAGGCGAGCTGACCGCGGACAGCTGGGGCGTCTGGACCAACGCGCTGAAAGAGGCGACGGGTCGCAAGGGCAAGACCCTGTTCCTGCCGCTGCGCATGGCGCTGACCGGCCAGCAACGCGGACCGGAAATGGCCGAGCTCCTGCCGCTGATCGGTGCAGAAAAAGCCAAGGCGCGTCTCAACGGCGTGACCGTCTAGATCTGGCTTTCATGTGAATGACAAAACCCCGGAGCCAGGCTCCGGGGTTTTTTGTTTATGGGCCTCCGGATCACGTCCGAAGGCGGAGAGGTTAAAGCTCCAAATCTCGGTCCTCGGGCTTGACCCGGGGACCCATGCACCAACAACCCCGCGCGCCAACGCAGGGGAAAGCATAAGACGGGTCGCGCGAGAGCGGGTCGTCTTGTGTTGAAGATGTGCAGTTTGAGAACCGGACCCGGCTCCCGCGCTTGAGATGATTTTTCAGGGTCACCGTCCGGAGACTTCTGCGCTGTCGCGCCGCCGGTGCAGTCAGCGTCTCATCAGACGCCGCTGCCCTGGACCGCCCGGTGAGGGCCCGCCCTTTCGGCCAGGGGCTGCGTTACGGCCTCTGTCCTCGGGACATCCCGCCCCTCCCAGCCTGAACGCGCCGGCCGCCCGTCATGGAAGGAACGAGGAGCAGTATGGCTCGACTCTCAGAGGGGGCGGATAAGTTCGCGCCTAGCCGCAGGGCGGCTGATCGAGACCGGCGGGCGATTTGGTGAAGATCTCGACGCCGTCTTTCGTCACGCCCACAGAATGCTCGAACTGGGCCGACAGGGATTTGTCGCGGGTCACCGCGGTCCAGCCGTCATTGAGGATCTTCACGCCGGGCTTGCCGATATTGAGCATGGGTTCGATCGTGAAGAACATGCCTTCCTCGATCACCGGCCCGGTGCCGTACTCGCCAAAGTGCAGCACGTTGGGCGCGTCGTGGAACAGGCGCCCCAGACCATGGCCGCAGAAATCACGCACCACCGAATAGCGCTGGGATTCGGCATATTCCTGGATGGCGGCGCCGATATCGCCGAACGTATTGCCCGGCTTGACCATCTCGATGCCGCGCATCATGGCTTCATAGGTCACTTCGACAAGGCGGGACGCCTTGCGCTTGACCTCGCCCACGCCGAACATGCGCGAGGTGTCGCCATGCCAGCCGTCCAGCACGCAGGTCACGTCGATGTTGACAATGTCGCCTTCGCGCAGGGGCTTCTTGTTGGGGATGCCGTGACAGACGACGTGATTGATCGAGGTGCAGCTCGATTTCGTGTAGCCGCGATAGAAGATCGTGGCCGGAGCCGCGCCGTGGTCGAGATAGAATTCACGAACCAGGTCGTCGAGTTCCTGGGTGGTGACGCCGGGCTTTACATGATCGACCAGCATGTCGAGCGCACGCGCGGACAATTGCCCGGCCTTGCGCATGCCGTCGAAATCTTCCGGCTTGTGGCGCTTGATATGCCCATCGCGCGTCGGCGCGTCGTCGATCTCTAGCCCGGTGTCAGTCACGTCTCATCCGTTCGTTGCCTGACCCCTATATAAACGCGCCCGGGCCGTGATGGAATGTTCCACGGGCCCGGGCGCGCATTCGTTCGCAGTACCGAGGGTCTACTGGGCGAAGAAGCTGTCTTCGTTCCAGTGCGGGGTCTCGTCGGAATTGGCGATCGCCTCGATGATGGCGAGGTTGATGTTGGCGAACTTGGCGCCCTGGTCAAACATCACGCCGGCATCGGCTTCATCGCCCGGGCTGTGATAGTCGCCGCCCAGGAAGTTCAGGAAGCCCTGGCCTTCATCATCCTCGGGATTGGGGCTGGAAAAGCCCGTCATCAGGAAGAGCGAAGGCACGCCCTGGCGCACGAAGTTGTAGTGGTCCGAACGCACGAACAGGGCCTGTTGCGGGAGCGGATCGGGCGACAGGGTCGCGCCGGCGCTGGCCACGGCGGCTTCCGCGATCGGGCCCAGGCTGGAATGCTCGGCGCCGAAGGCGATCAGGTCGTTGAACTCGTAGCGGATGACCGGCATGTCGAGATTGACGTTGGCGACCATGCCGTTCATGGCCGGGGTGATGTTGGCGGCGATATGCGCCGAACCCAGCAGGCCTTTTTCTTCTGCGGTCAGGCCGACGAAGATCACCGGGCGACGCTGGCGCTCCATCTCGGCCATGGCGCGGGCGGTCTCGATCATGATCGCCGAGCCCGACGCATTGTCGAGCGCGCCGTTGCAGATCCGGTCCACATCCTCTTCCAGGCGGCAGATGCCGATATGGTCGAGGTGCGCGGTCACGATCACCGGCTGGTCGGCCAGGGCCGGATCAGAGCCCGGCAGAACGCCGACCACGTTGTCGGAATAGACCATTTCGCGCTCGGTCTTGGCGGACAGGGCGAGGGTCTGGTTGAAGTCGAAGCCCTCGGGCGTCTCGCCATTGATGGCGGCCTCGACCATGGCGGCATAGTCCTGACCGGCCGCTTCGAACATGCGCGTTGCAACCGCGTCGGAAATGGCGGCGCGCACCTGCAGCTCCGAGGCGGCGGAGGCGGCTTCGGTGGTCATGCTCTCGCCGGCGGCGTAGGGCGCCATGCGCTCGAAGGTGAAGCGCGACAGACCCTCAGGCATCACGGCGATCATGCCGATCGCGCCATTGTCGGCGGCGTACTGCGCCTTGGTGCGGCTGGAATTGAGGTGCGCGGAAATGTCAGACGGCAGCTCGCCCGGCGTGCCCATCAGCACCACCACGATCTTGCCCTCCACATCGAGGCCCTCGTAATCATCAAGTCCCAGTTGCGGCGCGTCGAGGCCATAGCCGACGAAGACGGCGTCCGCCTCGATGCTGGCTTCATCGAGCGCAGCATGTGCGGACACGACGAAGTCCTGGCCCGGGGTCAGGGATTCGCCGTTGAGAACGAAGCTCGCCTCGTCCTGGTTCGCGGACATCACCTGAAGCGGAACCGGCGCGCGATAGCCGTCCATGCCGCCCGGCTCGAGGCCGATCAGGCGGAACTGGCTCTCCATGTAGGCGGCGGCGATGTCATAGCCGCGCTCACCGGCTTCCCGGCCCTCAAGCAGGTCGTCAGCCAGGAAGCGGATATGGGCTTCGATGGAGGACGCCGCCACAACCGGCGCAGCGGTTTGGGTCTGGGCCTGTTCGGGCGCCGGAACGGTGGCGCAGGCGGTCAGCACAAGGGCACTGGCCGCAGCAGCAAGAATGGAACGCATGAAAGTCTCCCCTTAATCACGCGCGGACTATAGGCCTGTCCAGGCGGCGGGAAAACTTTCCGGTCTGTAATGCGCAGATGGGCCGGTTTTCAGCCGCGTTTCAGGCGGGCGTCCAGCGCGTCCGCCGCCTGGCTGAGATCCTCGGCGGGCTTGCCGTAATGGCGGGCGAAACTGTCCACCATTCGCGCCGGCCTGCCTGTGCTGAGCTGGAAGCAGACCAGTTTCGTGACGGCGCGGAAAACGGTCTCTCCGTCCGAGACGCGACGGAACTGGTACCAGCGCTCGGCGCGCAATCTGCCGTCTGACCGGGCGATCCACACGGCGCATGCGATGTCCTCGTCCTTGCGGCAATGACCCAGATAGTCCGCCTCGGTGCGCAGGATCGCCATTCCGCGATCAAGATCGCGGCAATTCTGACGGGTGTAGCCGTCCGCCTCCCAGTGCGCCCAGGCGGTCTGGTCCGCCCAGCGCAGATAGACCGAATTGTTGGCGTGATCGAAGTCGTCGATATCCTCCGTCTTCACCGTGACGGGCAGGATGAAGGGCCGGGGCAGGTCCCAGCCGGCGTCTTCAGGGTTCAGCACGTGGGTCTCGCTCACAGTCTCACCTCGATCTCGCGGATCACCTCTATCCCGTCCAGCGTCACTGCGCACGCCCAGGCGAGGACCTCGACGCCTGCAGCCGCAGCGTCACGCAGAGCCTGGGCGTAATCGGGATCCAGGTCCTCCGCCGGGGACAGCGCGTCGCAATCGGGACGCTGCACGATGAAGAGCTGCACCGCGCGATGGCCCTGACGCACCATCTCGCTGAGCTCGCCCAGATGCTTGGCGCCGCGTGTCGTCACGCTGTCCGGAAACTCCGCCAGCCCCGGGGTGCGCATGAGATGACAGTTCTTCACCTCCACATAGCAGGCCGGCCGGTCTTCGCTCTCGAGCAACAGGTCGATGCGCGAATTGACGCCGTATCTCACCTCGCGCCTGAGGCTGCCATAGCCGGACAGGGCGGGAATGCGTCCTTCCCGGATGGCCTCTTCCGCCAGCGCATTCGGGCGGTGGGTGTTGATGCCCACCAGGGCGCCGTCGGCTTCAAGAACCTCCAGGGTGTATTTGAGCTTGCGTCTGGGGTCGTCGGCATGGCTGAGCCAGCAGCGACTGCCCGGCTCCTTCAATCCCATCATGGAGCCCGGATTGGGGCAGTGCGCGGTGACGGTGTCTCCGGTGTCCAGCGCCACATCGGCCAGGAAGCGTTTATAGCGCTTGATCAGGACGCCGGGATGGAGCGGGGCGGGAAATCGCATCACAAGACCTTGGAGAGCGGGAAGGGGCGGACCATAGTCTGCCCGACCACGCACGCAAGAGAGGGGCGGCCATGAGTGAAACCGGGAACAAGACCGTCAGCGCGGGGATTGTCGTCATTGGCGATGAAATCCTGTCGGGCCGCACCCGTGACATCAATGTGCAGCAGATCGCCGAGTTCCTGGCGCCGCTGGGTATCGGCCTCAAGGAAGTGCGAATCGTCTCCGATGACCAGGACGCCATCATCGAGGCGGTTCAGGCGCTGTCCGCGCGGTGCGATTATGTCTTCACCACGGGCGGCATCGGGCCCACCCATGACGACATCACCGCCGACGCGGTCGCCGCCGCCTTCGGACGCAGCATAGACGTGCGGGCCGATGCGCTCGCCATCCTGGAAGACTGGTACGCCCGCGCCAAGACCGAGGTCACGACCGCGCGATTGCGCATGGCGCGCATTCCCGAGGGGGCAATCCTGATCGATAATCCGGTCACCGGGGCGCCGGGCTTCCAGATCGAGAATGTCTTCGTCCTTGCCGGGGTCCCCAAGATCGCCCGCGGCATGCTGGAGGATGTCGCGCCGCGCCTGACCCGGGGCGCTGTCACCCAGTCTGTCACGGTGCGGCTCGAGGGCGCGCGGGAAGGCGATCTGGCCGAAGCGCTGGGCCAGCTGCAGATCGATTATCCGGAAGTGTCGCTGGGCTCCTATCCCTGGTTCCAGGAGACCGAGGACGGCTCCATCACCCGCGGCGTGGCGCTCGTCGCGCGGGGCGTGGATCCGGAGGCGCTGGCGGAGGTGGAGCGGGCGCTGCACCGGCTCGCGCAATAGGCGCGGGGAGCAACCGCGCCTTAACGCGCTGGAGGCCATGCTTGCCGTCCCGCGCGGGCCATCTTACGTTTTGGCCTGAACCTGCCTTACCGGCCCTGAGCTTCAGGGCTTCCAGCCTGATTTGAGGACCGCCGCTGATGTCTTACGGCTATACCGACCCGATCATCCGCAATGACGACGAAGACGGCGAAGACAATAACGCGCCGAAAACCCCCGATTATGTGGGCAAGGCGCTGTTTGAGAGCCGGACCATCCTGATCACCGGGGGCATTTCGGACAAGACGGCGCGTGAGGTCTGCGCCCAGCTGTTCGCGCTGGCGGCCAAGTCCGACGACCCGATCCTGATGGTCATCTCCTCTCCGGGCGGTCATGTGGAATCGGGCGACATGATCCACGACACCATGAAGTTCATCAAACCGCGCGTGATCGTGCTCGGCTCGGGCTGGGTGGCGAGCGCCGGGGCGCTGATCTATGTGGGCGCTAATAAGGAAGACCGCTACGCGCTTCCCAACACCCGCTTCTTGCTGCACCAACCGTCCGGCGGCGCGGGCGGCATGGCGTCCGACATCGAGATCCAGGTCCGTGAGATGCGCTCCATGCGTCAGCGTCTGAACCAGATTTTCGCTGACGCCACGGGCAAGTCGCTCGATCAGATCGAGAAGGACACCGACCGCGATTTCTGGCTTTCGGCCAAGGATGCGGTTGAATATGGCCTGTGCGGCAAGATCATCACCAGCCAGGACGAGATCAAGCGCTAACCGCCTTATCTTTCTGCCAAACGACAGCGGGCCGGACTTGGAAAAGTCCGGCCCGTTTCGTATTCAGAACGAACGGTGTTCGCGCAACACACGCGGCGGGCGTGGCGGAATTGGTAGACGCACCGGACTTAAAAGCACTGAAAGTACAATCGACTATTGGAAACGGTTTCAAAATTCCAATTGTTGGCGCCTGCCAACCAGTTGTCATCTCTCAACCTTTTATGTGATTTCAGGCTACGCTTATGCGTCACGAGGCGCGTCACATGTGACGCGGCAATTTCTTGAGCTAAACTTGTTTGACTTTGGTGGCCCCTCCCGGACTCGAACCGGGACGCCCGAAAGCCGCAGATTTTAAGTCTGCTGTGTCTACCATTCCACCAAGGGGCCGAGAGTTTGTTTTTGGACCGATCTCCAGCGTATCGCAATGCCGAGCAGCTCATTGAGGATGCTGAATTGCTGTTTACCCACAAGCGTATCAGATCGGCCTATGTGCTGTCCGTTCATGCGTTTGAGGAGCTAGGAAAAGCCATTCTTCGGGCAGAAGGGGAGGCAAGTACGAAGGATTTAGAAGATCATAAAAAGAAGCTGCGAAGAGCCCTGCGTTGGATTATTTACTCAAACAGCTTTTTCATGTCCGCTGATCAAGTTATTGCTAGCGTTATAAAGAATATTAAATTTTCCAATAAAGATGAGGTTATGGTAGAAAAATTCTTATCTTATTTTTCGGAGAATTTAAGTGTAGATAGGGAGAGCGATGGATATCGTGATGCTTTATCTAAAAGTCATTGATTTGCTTTCAGTTCGTTCTGATGATTGGCCCAATACAGCAATTGTGGATGGGGCTTTTTCCACGAATTTGGCAAGAATGACTGCTTTGTATGATGATCTTGATGTTATATCATCAGAGGAGTGTCTGCGATTTATTCAGGAAATTAAGAATGGGTTGTATTTGTTCAGCCTTCATTGGTCGGATGACTTTCAAAATTTCAATGTTGATGACGACGTAATGTGACGCGGATCAGTAAGTATGTGACGCGAGACGTCACAATTCGCGTCACATGTGACGCGAGGGCTCTAAAATTAGATCGAGCGCGTATGAGTTATCTCCAAGCATAGCTTAGCGAAAACGGTGATTGGTTTTACCATCTGAACTTCGTGCGATAATACTTAAAATCCGTTGGGCGGCAACGCCCGTGCCGGTTCGACTCCGGCCGCCCGCACCAGTTTTTCCCGATGCTTAACACCGTCCGGACTTTCGCTCCTCGCTACGCTGCGGCCACAGGAGTAAGCGCTTTACACGTATGGCGAGTAAGGCCTGACCTTTGACAATCCTGATGCGAAGGTTTTCGTGATAATCAAGAGCAGTTACCATAAAAATGATGTAATTGGATGCAAAGAATCCCCAATCTGGATTTTATGCAATTGTAGCTTGCTGGAGTTTCATGACTTATTCGGCTCTATAGGAATAGAAATTATTAACTGTAAAAAATAATCATACATATTGCCAATATGCATCTATCGAATCCAAATTTACAAACAAGTGAAGTTTAGGTAGTCATTTGTAGTGGGTCCTGGCTTTGGATAGATCACTGTATGCGCGCTTCTTGCTGCACGAGGCGCCAAATATCTGGTATGCGGCTGTAGGCGGTGAAGTCACCATAGACAAATCAGTCAGAAACCTTCAAAGACTCTCAAGGCGAATAGTCGAAGAGCGTTTGAGCGGACTGATCATTGATTATCGTGCGGCGCGCTTGAACTTGATGGCCGGTGAATTCGCGGAACTGGCGAAACGGTTCAGTCTCTTTCTGCCGCCCTATTTTCAGGTGGCCTATCTGACCAATCGTCGAAATGCGCCACAAGCGGCTTTAATGATCAAACTGCTGATTGAGAACGGTTTGTTCGTGCGAGGTTTCGCGGAGTGGGAGGTCATGGCGAAATGGCTTGGCTGTCCGTATGCGGTGGATCCCATTCCTTCGACTGTTTGGCTCTAGCAAGAATGCGCCTCGTCGCTCAAATCGCTCAGAAGTTATTAAATTATAATCGGGCAAGGCGGCAGGATGAAGCATCCCGTCTACGCCAGTCAGCTGATCTTTGAAGCGCCAAGGGTTTGGTGCTTCGCTCTGGGGGCAGGGGGTACGCTCGAGCAGTCTGCGGCTTTGATCCGGGATCTGGCAAGGCGGCTCGCTCGCCCGGTTCTGAGCGGTCTCATCATTGATTACAGGGCGGCGGTCCTGCGGCGTTTGATCAACGAGTATTCAGAGCTGGCCTTGAGCATGAGCATCCATGTGCCGCCCGGATTACGGGTCAGCTATCTCAGCAGCGGGCGAAACAGCCGCCCAGCGGCGCTCATGGTGGATCTCTTGCGAGAACGCGCCGTGGATGCGCGCTCTTTCACCGACTGGAGCGATGTGCTGGGCTGGCTGGGATGCGACGGCTCAATTTCGGACCCCTTGCCTAATCACGATGAAGACTCCGTGGTCCTGATCTAGTCTCCCGGGACCACGGCAGGCGTCACCCCGGCGCGAGGTTGGCGCAGTGCGTCGCCTGTCAGCAGCAGGGCGCTCAGGATGATGCCCGCGAACACGCCCCAGGCGGCCGGGTTCTGATAGCCGCTGGCCCCATAGGCTAGGAAATGCGCACTGGCGCCAATCAGGAGCAGCGTTGATCCTGTCAGTTTGAGACCGCAGGACAGTCCTGCCTTGGAGGGGGCGAATTGGCTGAGACCGGCGAGGGCGACCAGGCCGATCCAGAAGACCGGCGCCAGCAGCGAATCTGCAATCCCGAAGACCCGATCCAGCGTCAGGCACAGTCCGATCAGCGCCACCGGTCCCCAGACCAGGGCGATCCAGGCGCGTTCAAGCCGGGGCTGGGGGCCTTTCTTGCGGGCGCGCTTGTAGAGCCAGAGCTGAACGCCGCTGACGCACACCACGCACAGGGCGAGGCCGAGCGCGACATAGACCAGCTTGATCGGCGCGCCGCCCCAATTGCCGAAATGCAGGTTGTAGACGGACGCCATGGCCTGTTGACCGAACTCCCCGTTCTCTAGCCCGGTCTGGCCGATGAAGCGGCCATCGGGTGAGAACTGGAGGTATTCGCCGAAGATCAGGCGGTCGGGCGCGGCGGTCAGGATCTGCAGCGTCTGCTCGTCCTCGCCCGGATGGTGGATCTGGATGATCCACGGGATCAGCCCGTCTTCGGCGAAGTCTTTTGCCACCACCCGCAAGGCCTGCGCGGCGTCCGGCAGGGGGCCGGCGGGCGCCGTCTGTTCGGCGCCCGCGCCGAACACCGTGTCGAACATGTCCGTCACTGTCATTTCGGGCTCGGACTGGGCCAGCACCAAAGCGACAATCGTCGCCAGCCCCAGGGCGGCGCCGGTCAGTGGGATCATGACATGAAAGGGCGCGCCCCAGACCGACAGCCGGTTGTGGCGATCCGCCAGGCTGAGCTGGCCATTGCCGGGCTTGCGGCTGCGAAAGGCGTCCCTGAACACGCGCGGATGGGCCAGAAAACCCGAGACCACCAGCGCCAGCATCATCACGCCCATCAGGCCCACGACGATCAGGCCGAGCGTGGAGGGCAGGTGCAGATAGTAGTGCAGGTCGATCAGGAATTCGGAAAAGCCGTGATCGATCCGCTCGCCCAGCCGGGCCTGATCATCGATGAACCAGTAGCTGTCGTCATAGCCGCCCGCCAGACGCGGTGAGTCCGGGGTCGGCATGAAGATCATGATCTCGTCGGGGGTATCGTCCATGGCGCGCGCATGATCGAGCACGCTCTGCGCTGCGCTTTGCGCCAGCTCGGGCGACACGCTCTGCCTCTCAACGATATGCGGCTGTTCCCAGCGGGCGAACTCGGCGTGGAAAACCACGAGAACCCCGCTCAGCGAGACGATGTAGAGCAGGGCGCCCAGAATGACGCCGAGGCCGGCATGGGCCGACAGCATGCGCGCCACCAGCTTGGCGGACAGATCAGGCCAGATCGAAGGGCGGGCAGGGGCGGCCATGGGACGTCTCACGAAATGGAAGGCGAAAGTAGAAGCGCCAGGATGGCGAACACGGCGGCAAGGGCTGCGAGGCTGGCGCTGCGCCAGCGCAAGGGGGCGTCGAGCGCGCTGATGACGGCGAGCCCGGCCCAGGCGAGAGGCGCGAACAGGAAGACCAACAACAGGCTGTCCGGCATGGTCCAGCCAATGCCCTGTGTCATCCGAAGCAGGGCGATGGATGCAATCAGCGTCACGGTCAGGGCGGCAGGACCGGCCAGCAGGCACACGATGAGGGTGCGCAAGCTCGCCAGCCAATGCGTGCGTGATGCGCTCGCCGGACTGACGGCGTTTGAGGCTGCCCCGACGGGCTGGATCATGCCCGGGCTCAAAAGCGCAATGGCGCCGAGCATGGGCGCCATGAAAGCAGTGGTAACGCCCAGATCGGGGCCAAGCGCGACCACGAGGGGGGCTGTGGCAAGGATCATCAGGCTCCAGCCCGTCGCCATCAGACCCGTATGCCGGGTCTGACGCCTGAGCCAGGACTGACGGACCAGCGCCAGGCCCAGAAGGCCCAGCGCCAGTCCGACGATCAGTGCTGCTATCGAAGAGGTCGCCACGATCTCAGCACTCGATCCTAGAAGCGTTTCGCGACGCGCAGATTGACGGTGCGCTCCTCGCCGGGGAAGCAATCGCCCCGCGCCAGGCAGCTGCCGTAATACGCTTCGTCGAAGAGGTTGCGGACGTTCAGAGCGACGCTCCAGTCCTCAAGCTCATAGCCGATGAGGAGGTCGGCGAGGGTGTAGCTGTCAGACACGATGCGCACGATGTCGCCATTGACGACGCTGACCCCATTGCTCTCGCGTTCGCCGACATAGCGCACGCCGGCGCCGATGCGCAGGGCGTCAAGCGCGGCGGGGCGGAACTCGGCCCACAGCGAGGCCTGCTCGTCAGGGATCACCGAGAAGGGAATGCCGTTGGCGTCTTCGGTGTCGAGAAGCGTCAGCGCCGCATCCAGCTTCAGGTCGCCATAGCCGGTCTCGAACGTGGTCACGCCTTCGAACTCGAAACCGGTGACGCTGGCTTCGCCCTCCTGCTGGGACGGTGCGGTCGGCAGGGCGACCGGGTTCGGCAGGTTGGTCTGGGTGATGTCGAACCAGGCCAGCGTCAGATAGGTGCGGGTCCCGGCGGGCTGGTATTTCACGCCGATCTCGACCTGTTCGCCTTCCTGCGGGTTGAGCGCCTGATTGGTGAAGCTGTCGATGCCGATCACCGGCTCGAAGGATTCCGCATAGCTGACATAGGGCGAGAACCCGTTATCGAAGGCGTACAGAAGCCCGACCGAATAGGTGACCGCGTCATCATCCTGGCTCACGGCGCCGGTTTCATTGCTCACCTCATCAGCGCGCAGTCCGGCATTGAAGATCCAGTTCCCCCAGGAAATCTGGTCGTGCAGGTAGAAGCCCCAATAGTCGGTCTCGCTGGAGGTGTAGCTGCGCACGGCGTCGATCTCGGCCTGGGTCGGCAGACCGTCGCCATAGACCGGATTGAAGACATTGATCGTGCCTTGCAGGAGGTAGGAGGACTCGCTGTCCAGCTCGACATTCTGATAGTTTACGCCCCCCAGAACCTCGTGCTCGAACGCGCCGGTCACGAAATCTGCGCGCACGCGCGTGTCGAAGGCGAGCTGTTTGGAGCTGGCTTCGCTGTCATACCAGCGGCGGCCATACCGGCTGTCGCCATTGGGCAGGATGCGCGGAACGCCTGCGCCCGCGAAGGCGACCCAGGTCTGTCGATAGGTGGAACCGGAATCGCGCCAGCGCGCCGTGCCTTCCAGCGTGAAGATGTCATTGAGGCGGTGACTGCCGATCACTGTGAGGGCGGTGGAGTCCGTCTCATAGGTGTTGAAGCCAGGCTCGCCCAGATAGGTGCTCGGCTCGATCGTCTCGCCATTGGGGCCGGGATAATAGGTGCCGGTCAGCGGGATGAACTGGCCGGCGGCGTCGCCGTCGCGGTCATCATAGTTGAACAGCAGGTTGATTTCGGTGTTCTCGCCCGGTGTCCAGGTGAGGGACGGCGCCAGCGCAATTGCGTCGTCATTGACGTAATCGACCTGGGTGTCGCTGTCGCGCACCACGCCGACAAAGCGGGCATGGAGCGTGTCCTCGATCAGCGTGGTGCTGAAATCGCCAGCGAGTTCGGCGCGGTCATGCGTGCCATAGCTCGCCACGATCTCCTGACCGAGATCCGGTCCTGCGACCTTGGATGCAAGGTTCACAATGCCGCCCGGAGAGCCTTGGCCATAGAGCACAGAGGCCGGCCCTTTGAGCACTTCCACCTGGTCGATGGTGTAAAGGTCGGGACGGGTGTTGTTGTAATTGCCGAACAGCGCCTGAAGATTGTCGCGATATTCCGGCACGTCGAGCCCGCGCACGGTGAAGAAATCGCCGCGGGTGGCGAAGCCATAAGCCTGACCCAGCACGCCCGAGGTGTAATTGAGCGTGTCGCTGAGGTTCAGGGCGCCGCGCGAGATGAAGTCATAGGACGTCTCGACCGACACAGAGCGTGCGGTCTCCAGGATCGGTGCGCTGGACTTGGTGGCGCCGAACGCGCCCAGAGCGCCCGTGACCACGATCACATCTTCGGTTTCACCGGACGTGTTCGTCTCGGTTTGCGCATGGGCGGAAGTCGCCAGCGTCATGAGCGCGCAGGCGCCCAGCAGGGAGGAGCGGAAAGTCATGAGAAAACCCCGTATCAAATCTGCGGCATGCTTAATGCGTGTCATTCTCAATATCAATATAAAATGAGAATGAATTGCAGAATCGATATGGCTCGCGCAGTTGACCGTCTCTCCGCGAACAGGCCCGATAGGGGCATGACCCAGCATGCCCACGACCATTGCCTGTCTGCTGCGGCGGATCTGAGCCCGGAGCTTCATCACTCCATTGCGCGGCAGGGCCTGCTGGCGCCCTGGCGCGCTCCGAGCCTGGCCTTTCCTTTATCCCTGTGCCGCTCTGTGGCTGGTCAGCAATTGAGCGTGAAGGCCGCGGCCTCCATTTGGGCGCGGGTTGCTGCGTTGAGCGAGACGCAGGACAGCCTGCTTGAGACCTTCTGTGAGAATCAAGCCGACCGGATGCGCGCCTGCGGTTTGTCCGGCGCCAAGGTGAAGACCCTGCTCGCCATTGCCGAGGCGAACCGGCAGGGCGCGCTCGAGGCCGATGTTCTCAGGGCGATGCCGCCTGAGGACCGATCTGACCGGCTGGTCGAAATCTGGGGCGTGGGCCGCTGGACGGCGGACATGGCCAACATCTTCTATTTCGGCGAACCGGATATCTGGCCTGATGGGGATGTGACGGCGCGCAAGACCCTGGAAAAGCTGACGAGCAAGCGCCGCAAGACCGTCCGGACAGCGGCGCGGTTTGCGCCCTATCGCTCCTATCTGGCGCGCTATATGTGGCGCCATGCCGACGCGCCGCCGGATCTGTGATTGCACGATCGGTGAACGAAAAGCCTCGGCGCGCGTTTCTTATGCGGTGCTGGTCCCTGATCAGCGCCATGTGAGCGGGGCTGATCCGGATCGCATCCGTGGCGGACCAATCGGTCGGCCTGCAGCGACCGCATTGGTTTCCGCCTGGATCGGGCGCCCGGTGCAAGCCGGGCGCCCGATGACTTTATCGGGCGTAGCCTGCGAACAGGTCCGCCAGGGCCAGGGCGAGCGGGTAATGATTGTCGCCGTCGGCGTTTCCGGTTGTGGCGACAACCACTTGCGGCTCCACATAGGCCATCACAAAGCTGCGGCCGCCCGGGCTGCCGCCGGAATGGGCGGCGTAATGCAGGTTCAGGCTCGGCTCAAAACCCGCTTCCATGCCGTAGACATAGCTCACGGCGTCACCACCTGTCGTCTGGATCGGCTGGAAGGCGGCGTCAATTTCTTCAGCGCTCAAGAGCTGGCCTTCCACCAGAGCGGACCCCATGGCCGCCAGATCCCGGCTGGAGGCGATCAGACCGCCGCCGCCGAATTTGCACTCTGCTGACAGGGGCATGGGTTCAAGACCTTCACCGGCGTCAAAATAGGGCGTGGCCTTGTCCGCGTTCAGGGAATCCTTGTGCGCCAGATAGGCGTCGCCGAGTGTTTGCTCCATGGCCGCGTCAAAGCTGTCCGAGCCTGTTAGTTCGACCAGCAGATGGCTCAACAGCACAAAGCCATAAGTGGTGTACTCATGGCGTGCGCCGGGTGCATGGATCAGCGGATCGTTGATGAAATGGCCCAGTGCGTCTGACGGCAGCTCGCAACGCAGATCATTGAACGCGATCCAGTCGGTATCACCGGTATAGCCGCGCACGCCTGCGGTATGGCTGAGGAGCTGGCGCAAGGTCACGTCCTGATAAGGGTCGGGCAGGGCGGGATCGATATTGCGAACGGACTGATCGAGATCGAGCCCCTGATGGGCTTCCAGCCGGGCGAAGGCGAGGCCGGTGAACATTTTCGCCGTTGAATAGACGTTATAGTCCGTATCGACGCCATCGTGATCGCTGCGCATCGTGCCGCCCTCGGCTTCAAAGACGATCTCGCCATTCACCATCACCGTGGCGTTGAGGGCGGGATAACCGGCGGCGAACTGATCAAAGATCGCCTGGGCGGTTTCGGTCTGGCTCTGGGCCATCGCCGGAAGGGTGATCAGCGCGGCGGAGCCGAGTGCGGCAATGAGGGTTTGCATTAAAGGCGTCCTTGTTGTCGTTTGCGTGGGGAGAGGCGGTGACCGCCAACACCCTCTGTCTGCAGGCGGTTTTGCGCCCGCGAAACTTGAAAAGGACGAAATGCTCAAATGCGGGGTGAACAGCTCAAGGCTTTGACAGCCCGCATCGGGCAAACCCTGCGTCCTTGGGAAGCCGCCTTGGCGACGTTGGTCTGCGCCCTGATCCTGATCGCTCCCTGGCCGGGTGAAGAGACGCTGATCTGGCGCGCGGGCGAGGTCAGCGTTCTGGCGCCGGGCGCCGATCCTTCGGTCTCTTCAGACTGGGCAAGCGCACAGATATGGCGCGTCGATCCGGCGCAAGGCGTCGTACGTGTGCGCTGGGCGGCGCCCGATGAAGCGTTTGAGACCGGCGCCCCCATGGCGCTCGAGTTGTCGGGACCGTTTTCCGCTCTGGCTTTTCTGAATGGCGAGAGGGTGGGGGCCAAGGGCCGTCCCCTCGGCCCGGACGGGCCAGAGCGGGCCGGGCCGATCGACAGCCTGATCGCGCTGCCGTCGAACCTGATCCGTCCCAGCGGTAATATCATCGAGCTTGAGGTCTCCAGCACGCGCGCGGGCTATGATCCGGCGGTGATCCTGCAAACCGTGGGCACCACGCCCTATCGCGCCGATGCACGGCGGTCTTTGCGCCTTTATGCGCCGACGCTGGGGCTGGCGGGCATTCTGGTCGTTCTGGCCGTGGGGCTGATCCGTCTGGGACAGGACCGCGCGGACAAAGCCCTGTATTGGCTGGCGGCGGGTCTGGGCGCTCTGGTCATCGCCGCGCTCGCGGAAATCTCGCGCGCCTATGTCAATTATCCCTATAGCTGGCATCAGCCCCGACAGGCCGTGATCTTGATGGGCATGGCGGGCTTTTCAGCGGGCTGTCTGGGCTTTCTGGTCAAGCGCTGGGTGCTGGGGCGGGTCTGGAGCCGCGCCGCCATCGGGATCACGACCGCCTGCGCCCTTTTGGGCGTGCTCCTGTTTGACGGCTATGACGGCAAGATCATCCTACTGACCATGTGCGCCTTGCTGGGCAGTCTGGTGTGGACTCTGCTCGCTGGCATTCGGCTCGACCGCAACGCCCTGGCTATGGCGGGGGTATGGATTGCGCTGCTGTTCCTGAACCTTGTGGCGCCCGGGCGGTTCATCGATCTGGGCGTTTACGCCATCACCGCTGTGGCGCTGGGGGTGTGGATGGTGCGGGCGCCGGACCTCTTATCGCCCGCCGCTGCACCACAGGCGACCGACGCCACGCCGCAACAGGCGGCGCTGACGGTGCAATCCACCGGGCGCCTGCACCGGGTCGCGCTTGAGGACGTGCTGTATCTGAAGGCCGCAGGCAATTACACCGAGGTGCATCGCTGCGGCGGCGACTGGCTGCTCGATCAGCGCGGGCTGGCGGCGGTGCTGGAGGAGGCCGGGCCGGGACTTCTGCGCGTGCATCGCTCCTATGCGGTGAACATGGCCAAGACGGAGGCGTTGCTGACCCGTCCGGGCAGTCGCTATGCGCTCAGCCTTGTTGGTGGCGCCGAGGCGCCGGTGGGGCGTTCTCGCGTCGATGCGGTCCGGGATGCAATGAGTCGTTAATCATGGCTTGCGTGCTGCGCTGAACTGACGTGAACTGGCGTCAGATCAAGGACTTCGCAATGACTGACCCGCATTCGCTTCGTGACGCCCATCTTGCGGCGGTTCGATCCGGCGCTTTTGACCAGCCCACCACCGGGCTGTGCCCGGGCTTCGCCCAGGCCAATCTGGTGATTCTGCCGGCCTCCATGGCGTATGATTTCCTCTTGTTCACTCAGCTCAACCCGCGCCCTTGTCCGCTTCTGGGCATGAGCGAGCCGGGCGATCCGACCATCCCCAAGCTGGATGTGGATGTGCGCACCGATGCGCCGCGCTTCGAGGTGTTCCGCAATGGCGAGTTCAGCGAGGAGCGCACGGACCTGACCGAGCTGTGGCGCGAGGACCTGGTCGCTCTGCTGCTGGGGTGCTCCTTCACCTTCGAGCATGCGCTGTTGGCCGAAGGCCTGCCGGTTCGCCATATCGATGCGGGCCGCAATGTGCCCATGTATCGCACCAATCTTGAGTGCACGCCGGTTGGGCCGTTTGCGGGCGGCATGGTCGTCTCCATGCGGGGATATCCGGCCGAGCTTGTGGAGCGGGTCAGCGAAATTACCGGACGGTTTCCTGGCAGCCACGGCGCGCCCGTCCATGCCGGCGATCCGGCGGCGATCGGCATTGCGGACATCATGCAGCCCGATTTCGGTGATGAACCTGTCCTGGAAGAGGGCGATGTACCGGTGTTCTGGGCGTGCGGGGTGACGCCCCAGGCTGTGGTGCTGGACGCAAAGCCGGAGCTGGCGATTTTTCACAAGCCCGGCCACATGATCATCACGGCGCAGCGCGACGCGGTGGTTTAAGCGCGCAAGGCCCGCTAGGGTCTGTCCAACACCGAATTTCGCGAGCCGACATGACCTCCTTCCGCCTCTGCTTCCCCAGACGCCTTGATGGGCAGAACGGGTACGCCTTCGAATATGATGTTCCCGGCATTGGCGCGTTTACAGAGACGGTCGTGTTTCCCGAGGAGGCGGACTTTGACCGCCTGGATCGCAGCGTGCTTGCGGGTCTGGTGCGCATGTGCGCCATCCTGATCGGGACGAGCTATTACAAGGCCGCGCCGGCCAACCTGATCGAGCCCGATTTCGCGCTGACCGACGCAGAACGTCACCTGTTTGAGCTGGCGTACGGGCCGGGGCTGGGCGAGTTCTATGTACGCAACGAACTGCCGTATCCGCCTGAATTCACCATCAAGGCTGAACCTCGCATGGACGCGCTCCAGACGCCCGCACGCAAGACGGAGGATGTGCGCGCCGCGGTCGCCTTTGGCGGCGGCAAGGACAGCCATGTGGCCGCCAGCGTCATCAAGGCGGTGGGGGCCGAGGTCGAACAGGTCTCCCTGATCCTGTCTGACAGCGTGGGCGAACGCCTTGTGGCGATGAGCGAGGCGCCGGTGACGCTGATCCGGCGCCGGATTGACCCGCACCTGATCGAGCTGAGCCGGTCAGGTCGGGCGCTGAACGGCCATATTCCGATTACGGGCGTAAACTCTTGTCTGATGACGCTTTACGCCGCCGCCAAGGGGCTGGATTGGGTAGTGTTCGCCAATGAGCGTGCGGCCAGCGAGCCGACCATGGAGAGCAACGGCCATCCGGTGAACCACCAGTTCTCCAAATCCCTCGAGTTCGAGGACGCGCTGCGCAACGCCGTGCCGGTGACTTATTTCTCGATCCTGCGCCCGGTCAGCGAATTGTGGACTGCGCATTATCTGGCCACGGCAGGCGAGGATGCGCTCGAGATTTTCGCCAGCTGCAACCGCAATTTCGTGTTCGCCGGGCCCAACGCCCTGCCCAGGGACCGGCGCTGGTGCGGGGAATGCGCCAAGTGCGTCTACACCGCCGTGCTGCTGGCGCCCTTCCTGCCGGTGGAGCGTCATGCGCGGGTCTTCCAGAGCCAGCCCCTCCATGATCCCAGGAATCTCGACTTCCTGCGCGAGATCGCCGGTCTGACCGACGCCAAGCCCTGGGAGTGCGTCGGAGAGCGGCGCGAAGTGGCGGCGGCCATCACCCACCTTCTGAGTGATGCGGAGTGGGCGAAAGCTCCGCTGATACAGTCGATTGAGGGTGAATTGTTCACTCAGTGGGATCGCGCAGACCTGGAGCTGGCCTGGGCGCAGGCGCTGGATGCGCGCTCCGAGCATCGTATGCCGGGACCGGTCGCCGAGCTTATGGCGGCAAGCTGATCTTGTGCGTGAAGTTGCGCGCCTGAAAGCTCAAACCCTGAATTGAATCAGTGAGTGCGTTTTACCCGAGCTTCTTCGCAGCTTGGGTGAAGGCGTCGCCGCGGGCGCCGAAATAGGTAAAGGCCGCACCCCGTGGGGCCGCCGGGCTCATCATCACGATGCCGCCATCGGGCAGGGCTTCGTAAGCGCGCTTCACGGCCAGCTCAAAGTCAGGCTCGTAAGTGGTTATATCCGCATGTGGACCTGATTTCAGCGCCTCGATGATGGCGGGACCGTTCTCGGGAATGGTCACAATGGCCTTGATCCGGGTCTCATCGCGCAGACCTTCAGCGAGCGGTGCATAGTCCTGCTCGCGGTCTTCCCCGCCCAGGATCAGGCTGATGGGTCGGTCCGGAAACGCCGCCAAGGCGAGCAGGCAGGATTGCGGCGTGGTGCACAGCGTGTCGTCGATGAAATCGACGCCATTGAGCGTGTGAACGGTTTCGAGCCGGTGCGCCAGACCCTTGAAGCTTGAAAGGCTCTCGAAGGCTTCATAGGCGCTCAGCCCCAATCCTTCGATCACCGCCAAGGCCGCGCAGGCGTTCGCCGCGTTATGGGCGCCGGGCAAGGCGGGGATGCGGCCCCAAGCTTCAGCGCCATGATGGATCACGCCGTCGGGCGCATGAAAGCCTTCGCTCTGGTCATACCAGACGGTGTTGGGACGATGGACGAACAGCGCGTTGAGCCGGGAATCCCTGGCGCTCATCACGCCGCGCGCATTGGGATCGAGCATGGCGAGCCGCGCCTTGTCGCGGCGGTATTGCTCGACGCCGCGATGCCAGGGCGCGTGATCATTGAGGAGGTTGAGGAAGATGAACCAGTCTGGCGCATGGACGAGGTCGGCGATCTGATAGCTCGACAGCTCCAGCACCACGATCTCGGCGTCCTCGGACGTGTCGATCACCGGCTCGCCGATATTGCCCGCCAGAACCGCGTTCACATCGAGCGCCTTGAGCATGTGATGCAGAAGGCTCGAGGTGGTGGACTTGCCCTTGGTGCCCGTCACCCCGATCACGGTCTGATGGGCGGGTTTGGAGGCGAACCACAGATTGGTCTGGCTCGTGAGCTCCGCGCCCAGATCCATCGCTTCAGCCAGGCGCGCATCATAGAGCGACACGCCCGGCGATTTCACGATCAGGGACTGGCCCGCTTTCTCGATGACTTGCGCCAGATCGTCCTGCGCGACGTACTCAACCCCGTCCGGCAGGTCGGAAGGCTCTTTCGCGTCAATCACATAGAGCGCGGCTTCAGAGCGCGTGCGCACATGGTTGAGCGCGGCGCGGCCTTCCTTGCCGAAGCCCCAGATGAAGACGGCGTCGAACTCGGACAGCGGCGTCATGTCGATTATCCGTTAAAACGAATGAGGAAGCGCTTGGCCTTGCCCACGCTCATCACCACGGCGCCGGCGCCCGTACGGTGCTCGCGCACATCGGCGTTTTCGTCCTGCACTTTCTGACCATTGAGCGAGACAGAATTCTGCTTGAGCAGGCGTCGCGCCTCGCTCTTGGAGGCGCTGGCGCCCAGCGTTTCGGCCACAAGGGCGTCAATCAGGGGCAGCGGCTCGTTGGCGCTGGCGTCCAGCGTCGGCACGGCGCGGGCGATCATGTCGATCAGCTCGGCGCTGAGATTGTCCGACTGACCCTTGAAGATCACCTGGGAGGCTTCGATCGCGAGATCGGCGGCTTTCTGGCCATGCACGCGCGCGGTCAGAAGCTCGGCGAGGGCTTTCTGCGGCAGGCGCAGATGCGGCTCGGCCTGGGTCAGCTCTTCGAGCTGAGCAAGATCCACATCGGTTAGCCAGGAGAGGAATTTCGGCGCATCGGCGTCGGCGCTGTTGAGCCAGAACTGGTAGAATTCATAGGGGCTCGTCAGGTCCGGATCGATCCAGACCGCGCCCTTTTCGGACTTGCCGTATTTCTTGCCTTCCGAATTGGTCAGCAGCGGATAGGTGACCGCATGGGCCTGCACGCCCTCGATGCGGCGCATCAGGTCGACGCCGCCCACGATATTGCCCCACTGGTCCGAGCCGCCCATCTGGATCTGGACATTGTGGGCGCGGTGCAGGTGCACGAAGTCATAGCCCTGCAAGAGCTGGTAGGAAAACTCGGTGAAGGAGATGCCCTGATCGCGGTTCTCGATGCGGTTGCGCACCGAATCCTTGGTCAGCATGGCGTTGACCGAGAAGTGCTTGCCCACATCGCGCAGGAAACTGACCACATCCATCTTCCGCCACCAGTCGGCGTTGTTGACGTAGATGGGCTCCGGCCCGTCGGTCAGCGCGAACAGGCGTTCGAACTGCTTGCGCTGGCCCTCGATATTGGCCTCGACCACGTCTTCGGTCTGAAGATTGCGCTCGGCGTCCTTGCCGGACGGGTCGCCAATGAGGCCCGTCGCGCCGCCCAAGAGCACCACAACCTGACCGCCGCGCTGGCGGTAGCGGTCCATGCCCAGAAGCGGCATCAGATTGCCCGCATGCAGGCTCGGCGCGCTCGGATCAAAGCCCACATACATCGCCGGCCTATGCTCAGTGATATAGGCGTCAGTCAGCTCAGGGGTCTTCTGGTTGAGAAGGCCGCGGGCTTCCATATCAGCGAGGAAGGGCGTGGCTTTGGGGTCTGCGAGGCGAACGCTCATGAGGCTCTCTTGGCGGGAGGGACAGTCAGGCTTTCGGCTTAGCCGCCCCCATCCCGTCTTGCAACGCCGTCATGGCGTTCGGCTCAGTCATTCCATGCGGTCATAGGGCGTCTTCTCCACCTCGGCCGCGATGGGGCCGCCGCCATCACGCTCGGCGACGGCCTGCTTGAATCCGACCTCCTGGGCGCGCTGACGGAACCACATGCCCTCGGGCGAGTGTCGCGAAATGCCGTCAAAGACGGTCGCCAGCATCTGGGTGTTGGAAATGCCCATGGTCTCATAGGCCTGATTGACCACCATCTTGGTCATCATCAGCTGGTTCTTTGGCACGCCCTGCAACCGCCCGGCCAGGCGCTCGACGGCGGCGTCCAGCTCGGCTTCGGGCACGGCTTCAAGCGCCAGCCCGATACGCTCGGCCTCTTTGCCGTCGATCAGCTCGCCGGTCATCATCATGCGCTTGGCCTGCTGGGGGCCGAGGCGATAGACCCACATGGACGGGGTCGGCACGCCCCAGACGCGGGCCGGCGGATAACCGATGCGCGCATCCTCGGCCATGATCACGAAATCACAGCACAGCGCGATATCCGAGCCGCCCGCCGCCGCTGCGCCGTGCACGCGGGCGATGGTGGGCTTGTGACAGCGCCACAGGCTCATGAAGTCGAGCGTGTTCTGGTGCATGAAGGCATAATCGATCATCGGATCCCAGGGCATGTCCTGACTGCCCGGCAGTTCGCCCTCGCGTTCGGCATAATCCTTGAGGTCATAGCCGCCGCAGAAGCCCTTGCCCGCGCCCTGCAGGTCGATCACATGCACCGCCGGATCGCGTTCGGCTGTCTTGATGGCGCGGGAAATGTCGCCGGGCATGGCGTCATTGATGGCGTTCAGGCGCTCGGGGCGGTTCAGGGTGATCGTGCAGACACGACCCTCGACGGCGTACAGAAGCGTGGAAAACTCGCTCATCTCAGTCTCCGCAAATACGTGCGATCAGGGCGTCATCCACCCCGGCTTTTTCAAGAACCATGCGGGTGTCCGCGCCCAGCTGACCCGAACAGGTCGCGCCCTGACCGGGACGTTCGCCGTCAAAGCGCGCCGCGGCGCCGGGCAGGCGCACAGGGCCTGGCCCGTCCGCTTCGCCCTCATAGATGAAACCGCTATTGGCGAGCTGGGGATGATTCAGAATATCGTCAGAGGTATTCACCTTGCCCGCCGGCACGCCCGCCTCGCGCAGGCGGTCCAGAAGCTCATCCGCGGACTGGTGTTCGGCCAGCGGCGCGCAGGTTTCGCGGATGAAATCCCAGTTGATGAAGCGGCTGGCCATGTCCGCACAGCGCGGATCATCGAGCAGCTGAGGCGCCCCGACCACTTCGCACCAGGCGCCGAATTCCTTTTCTGACAACATCACCACGACGAACCAGCCATCGGCCGCCTTCCAGGGGCGATAGACCTTGGCGATGTTGGGGCCGGGCTGAAGCGGGTCCTTCAGCGTCAGCGGCATGTGCACATCCATCCAGGAAAAGGCGAGGGCGGCTTCCAGCATGGAGACGGCCACATGACGACCCGCGCCATCGCGCTCGCGGCCCACAAGGGCGCTGGTGATCGCCTGGCACAGATAGAGCCCCGCCACCTTGTCGCAGATATACTGGGGGTACAGCTCGGGCTCGGGCTTGTCCGGGCGGGCTGCGAGCCCGCTTTCGGCCTGGATCACCGGGTCATAGGCGCGCACATCGCTCAAGGGATCCCACGGGCCGAAGCCCGTCACTTCGGCGACGATCAGCCCGTCATGTCGGGCGCGCAGGCTGTCGGCGTCGAGGCCCAGCTTCCTCGCCGCCGCCGGGCGGTAATTGTGCATGACCACATCAGATTGCTCGACCAGCGGGGCCAGGGCGGCGCGGCCGTCTTCGGTGGAAAGATCAAGACTGATCAGCGCCTTGCCGCGATTGAGCGTCTGGAAGGTGGAACTCGAGCCGTCTTTCGCGATGAAGCCCAGGCGGCGGACAAGATCACCGCCCGGTGGTTCGACCTTGATGATATGGGCGCCCTGCTGGGCGAGGGTCAGGCTGGCGATTGGTCCGGCGACGACGGTCGTCAGGTCAAGCACTCTCAGCCCGGCCAGGGGTGTGGCTGGGGTCATGTTTTCCTCCCGTAAGCGCGCGATTTTTCGCGTCATTTCGTCCAGACTGGCCCAGCCAGATGGCGCGGACAAGACAAGCTGGTACGGTGAATACGATTAGTTCGGGAGAATCGCCCTGATGCGGGAAACGGTGACAATCAGCGCGATACAGGCGCTGGCCGAAGCAGACCCTGTATTTGTGGAAGCGAGCTGGTTCCTGCCCGGATCGGGCATGACGGGCGAGGAGGTGTTCGAGGAGCGCCGCCTGCCGCGCGCGGTCTATTTCGATATCGATGGCGTTTGCGACGCCACTTCCACCCTGCCGCACATGGCGCCCGGCGCGGCGGCCTTCGCCCGCTGGCTGAGCTGGCATGGCCTAAGCGGCGGAGAGAAATTCATCATCTATGACCAGACCTCGATGGTGGGCGCTGCGCGGGTCTGGTGGACCTTCCGCCGCTTTGGCTGCGATGTGCGCATTCTGGATGGCGGGCTCAACGCCTGGCGCAAATCGGGCGGAGCGATTGAAAGCGGCGAGATTTTCCGCCGCCATCCCGCCATTGAGCGCACGCCGCGGATGATCTGGGACGACACGGTGACCTGGGAGGATGTCTCCCACGCCACCCGATCGGGCAAGGCGTTGGTCGTGGATGCGCGATCCAAGGGGCGGTTTGAGGGCACGGAGCCCGAACCGCGCAAGGGGCTTAAGTCAGGCCATATCCCCGGCTCGGTCAATCTGCCCTTCCCTCAGCTTCTGACGCCCGAAGGCAAGCTCAAGTCCGAAGACGCGCTGGAAGCGGCGCTGCCGCGCATCAGCCGCGACACGCGCATCATCACGACCTGCGGGTCGGGCGTGACCGCGGCGATCCTCAGCGCGGCCTTCCTGAGCGCCGGTTTCCGCGATGTGCGCCTCTATGACGGCAGCTGGGCCGATTGGGGCGCCCGCGACCTGCCCGTGGAGACCGGCCCGGCATGAGCGTGACGTTTACGGTGCATGACACGCTGGCGGAGGCGCCAGACGCTGTTCGCGCGGATGTGTGGGCGTTGGTGCTTGAAGCCGATGACGCCTTCTGGCCGCCCTTGCGGGCGCGCACGCCGGAGCAAGGCCTGTCGGTGGGCGCCGGCGAGGTGCTGGACGCCAAGCCGGACGCCTATTGGACCTCGATCCAGCAGCACGCCCTTATCTCGGCAGCGGAAGACGGGCGCGTGCTCGGCATGATGAGCGTGGCGCGGGACAAGCGCCTTGATGCGCTGGAGCTGACGGTTGCGGCCTATCTGTCCACCCTGATCGTCGCCGAATCGGCGCGGGGACGGGGGCTGGCGCGACAGCTATATGCGCGACTGTTTGAACTGGCGCAGAGCTGGTCCGCAGAGCCCTCGGTCGCGACCCGCACCTGGAGCACCAACGCCGCCCATTTGCCGCTCATCGCCCAGCTGGGCTTTGAAGAAAGATTACGCCTTAAGGATGATCGTGGCGTCGGCATCGACACCGTGTATTTTGTTAAACCGCTCTGAGCGCTTTTCTTGCGCGAAATCTGCGCTAGCCTTGGGCAAAACACTGTTATGCCAACCGCAGGGGAGGAAGCCCGCGTGTCCGAACTCAAATGCCTCAAAGGCAAGCTGCGTCTGCCCGTCATCGGCTCGCCGCTGTTCATCATCTCCAACCCCAAACTGGTCATCGCCCAGTGCAAGGCGGGCATTGTCGGCTCGTTCCCGGCGCTGAATGCGCGCCCGCAGAGCCAGCTTGATGAATGGCTCGACGAGATCACGTCCGAGCTCGACAGCTACAACAAGGCCAATCCGGACGCGCCTGCCGCGCCGTTTGCGGTGAACCAGATCGTGCACCGCTCCAATGACCGGCTCGAGGCCGACCTCGCCACCTGTGAGAAATACAAGGTGCCGCTGGTCATCACCTCGCTGGGCGCCCGCGAAGAGCTGAACCAGGCCGTGCATGGCTGGGGCGGCGAGACGATGCACGACATAATCAACATCAAGTTCGCGCACAAGGCGTTGGAAAAAGGCGCCGATGGCCTGATCCCGGTCTGCGCCGGCGCGGGCGGCCATGCCGGCACCCTGTCGCCCTTTGGTCTCGTCAGCGAGATCCGCGAATTCTTTGACGGCCCGATTGCGCTGTCCGGCTCCATCTCCACCGGCGCCGGCGTCCTCGGAGCCCAGGCGCTGGGCGCGGATTACGCCTATATCGGCTCGGCCTTCATCGCCACCGAAGAGGCGCGCGCCAGCGAGGCCTACAAGCAGTCCATCGTCGACAGCACCGCGGAAGACATCATCTATTCCAACCTCTTCACCGGCGTACACGGCAACTATCTGCGCAAGTCTATCGAGGATGCCGGGCTTGACCCGAACAATCTGCCCGAGAGCGATCCTTCCGCGATGAACTTTGGCTCTGGCGGCAATACCGACGCCAAGGCCTGGAAAGACATCTGGGGTTCCGGTCAGGGCGTGGGCTCGATCAAGAAGGTCCAGAGCGCCGGCGCCTATGTGTCCGAGCTTCAGGCCCAGTACGAAGCCGCCAAGCAGCGCATCTGCAGGAAATAGTTTGATGGTGCATGATTCTGGCTCAAGGCCTGACCGGGTAAAGTTTAATATTGAGAACTATGAGCCGGAATTATGCGACTTGGATGTTGAAGAGACGCAGGGAGGGTCAGATACACTACTGCCCCTAAATGTCAGTCTTACATTCGGTTTTTCCAAAATTCTCTCTGAGAGAGTTGAGGTTACTTTTGGAATTAAAAGGGCCTATGTAAAGATTTGCGTTGAAGGTGGAGAGATAGATAACTCTTCCCGTTTAGCTAATCGGCAAAAGCCCATGCAAGTACAGTATGATTTAAGGCATGAAGCTGAACTTTCTTCAGGAAAAAAAGTTGGTGCTGGTGCTGTGGTTGGAGTTTCAAGTGTGGGAGCAAAGGCAGAGCTGAGAGCTAATGCGGAAAAGGGTGTATTGGCGCGTAAAATTCAGTCTGAAAGTTACGCGTCGATCCACGATAGAGTGTTAGCGCTCCCTAATGGGCGTTGGAAAATACAAGAAATAAGAGGTGGTCTCCTAGAGGGAAAATATCTAGGGGACGATAATATTTGCGACATTATTATAGATAAGAATCAAGGCGATGTTGTAACCGAAATTTGCTTCAGTGTCTCAGATATTATTGTGATAGATTGCTGCGAAATCAATACGGGGCGTTTGCTGCCAAATAAAGATAGGCAAGTTAGGGCTGTAATTGAGGTTTTGCTGAAGAAGGAGATTCAAAAACAGGGGTCAGAATTTATTCTGAGTGATGCTAAATTTGCCAAATAGGATACACATAAACCCGGACTCTTTGGATAGATTTGAGCGTGTCATTGGGATGAGGGGCGCAACTCTGAAGCAGCTTATTGATGTAGCGGAAGTTGATGTTTCTTCTGACCTTGTTGGGGTTGATTTAAGTGGCGTAGATTTTGGTGATTTGGACCTTACTGGATACGATTTAAGTTTTTCAAATTTATCTGAAGCAAACTTATCGGATGTTAAACTTGGCGATGTCCGAATGGAAGTGGCTAGTGTAAGCCAAACAGTATGGCCTGAAAATCTAGGGATTTTGTTTGAAGAAAACTTAATGTATCGTTTGAATTATAATATGGATTATATATTTAATTTGTTCCATGATTCAGATGGTTCTGATTATTTTTTAGATAACTATTATAAGGACTTAGGATTAGCGCTTTTGGGGATTGATTTGAATGAATCGTTTATGAGGTCCGATCTTCTTGTTTCTCGAAGTGTTTTCTCTATTGAGGAAATGGTTGCGTTAGGGTTTCTTTACACTAAGTCTGATTTTCAAAACTCTTTTCATCAATGTTCCTTCCCGAAGTCACGAGTTCGAGGCGTTAGTAAAGAGTATTACGAAGGAATGTTTGGGGACGTACCAAAGTATTATAGTTCTGGTGGGTTCCTATTGACGCTTGGAGAATTGGCCCATCTTTCAAATATGAAGTTGTGCAAAAATGCGAGTGTCTTAAGGGCTAGGTTGTTTGACACTTTAATGAGGCAGTTTTCTTAGCTGCTTCGTTCTGTTTGCTGCCCCTTCACCTCATGCACGCGCATCAGAATGGCGTGGATCATCGCGTCCCGCTCTTCCGGCGTGCGCACGTCGAGCTGCATGGGCGCCGCGGCGCGGCCTGAAATGATCAGCTCGGCGAGGCCATGCACCACCGACCAGGACGTCATCAGCATGGTGGTGCGACGCGCCTCATCCGTTTCATCGGGATAAAGCGCGTTGACCCCGTCCTGGAGCTTGGCGAAGGCGGCGAGCGAGGCCTCGGCGAAGTCGGGATGGCTGCGATCGGGCTTTTCTGACGCGAACATCAGCTGGAACAGCGCCGGATGGGCTTCGGCGAAATCCGCATAGCCCAGACCGAGCGCCACAAACTGTGACACGCGGTCTGGCGCCGCCTGCGCCTGGCGGTGCTCCTGCGCCGCGATCAGGCGTCGATAGCCCTCCGCGCCCAGCGCGCTCAGAAGTCCCGTCATGTCCTTGAAATGGTGCGCCGGGGCGGCATGGCTGACATTGGCGCGCTTGGCCGCGGCGCGGAGCGAGAAGCGTTCCAGCCCGTTTTCCGACAATTCCTCCTCGGCGGCCTTCAGCAGAAGGGCCGGCAGATCGCCTTTATGGTACGGCTGCTTCGCGGTCATCGCCATTTTCGTCACCCGCTTCGATTTCAAACTTGACACTGACAAGATAGCGCGGCTAGCGTATCTTGACAATGTAAAGATACAGGCGTGGTCAGACGCCTTGAGGAGATAGAGATGTTGAAATGGGGCCTTCGAATTCTGGGCGTCTTCGTGTTGCTGAACGTGCTGGGCGCAATTGGCGCCTATGTGATCGACCGCTCGGTCTTTGAGATGTTTGGCGGACGCACGCCGGTCATCGCGCTGCAGCCCTCCGATGAGACGCCTGAACGCTATGTCCTGGCGAATGTGCGTGTGCTGGAGCCGGGCTCGGAGCAGTTCTCGGAGCCCATGGACGTGGTCATCGAGAACGGCGTCATCGCCGATATGGGGCTGGATCTGGCGGCGCGGGCCAATGCCCCGGCCATGGATGGCGAGGGGCGCTATCTGATGCCCGGCCTCACCGATTCCCACGTGCATTTGTGGAACAGCCAGAACGATCTGGCGCTGTATCTCGCCTATGGGGTGACCCAGATCCGTGAAATGCATGGCCAGCCCCATCATCTCGAATGGCGCGATCAGATCAGTGAAGGCGAGCTTCTGGGTCCGGACATCTTCGTGGTGGCGGCGCAAATCGCCACCTATGACTTTGCCGAAGGCTTGTGGCAGTCCCTGACGTCCAAGCGCAATGTCGCCCGCACGCCAGAGGCGGCGGACCAGCTGGTCCGGGAGCTGGCGGCTGACGGCTATGATGCGGTGAAGGCCAGCAGCTATCTCAGCCTGAGCGGATATGAGGCGGTCAGCGCGGCCAGCGAGGACGCCGGCATTCCGCTGGTGGGGCATGTGCCGGTGGCGGCGCGGCTCGATGATCTGTGGGCGTCCAACCAGAGCGAGGTCGCCCATGTGGAGGAGCTGATCAAGGGGCTCGATCGCGACTTTGGCGGTTACGGCGTCAGCAATGCCGGTGAGTATCTCGACTATGTGATGCAGCACCGCGACGCGGTCGCCCAGCACATGATCGACAACGAGATCGTGCTGGCGTCCACGCTGGCGCTGGTCTCAAGCTTCGCCCAGCAGAAGACCGAAACTGAAGCGGCTCTGGAAACAGCGCCGGTGGGGCTGGTCAATCCGGGCGTCGCCGAAGGTCGCGCCATGGGCTGGCTGCCCGATGTGAACATCTATTCGGTGCCTCAGCAGTATCGCAATGACGGCTGGCGCGAGCGTTACGAGACCTATTGGACCACCTATGCCGAGGCGCAACAGCTGATGTTCGAGGCTGTACTGGAAGCGGGCGTGCCCATGGTGGCGGGCACCGACGCCAATGTGCCCCTCATGGCGCCGGGCTATTCCATGCATCAGGAGCTCGAAGCGCTGGTCTATGCCGGGATGACGCCGGCGCAGGCGCTGGAATCGGCGACCGCGACGCCCGGTCGGTTCATGGACTGGAATACGGGACGCGTCCTGCCGGGTTTCCGCGCCAATCTGGTCCTGCTCAACGCCAATCCGCTCGAGGACATTCGCAACACCCGCAGCATCGCGGCCGTGGTCAGTCATGGCGACATCCTGTCCCGTGAGGAACTCGACTCCCTGGTCGATGCGGTCGAGGCCGCCAATGACAGCGCCCGCCATACACCGCTGGCGCCGGAATGGCGGCAGGCGGAGACCCGGTAAGCCGGATCGCTCCGGATCCGGTCTGAATAAGGATATTCAAACCCTGATTGAAACTCCCCTAGGGCGCCGCTAGTGTGAAATTCGCTCTACGGGGGTATCGGGTCTTGGAAGCTCTCTCATTGCTTGTTGGCGCCTGGCTCGCCCTTCAGCCGGCGGAAATCTGGAGCGGGCAGGCGTGTCCGCGATCGGTCACCCCTGAAGAGTTGTCTCTTAAAACCGAGTTCCAGCTCGCCCTGCCGGACACCCAGGCGCAGCTCTGGATCGATGCCTATAGAGGGCGGACCCTCGATCTGGAGCAAGCCGGGGAATTGTTGCTTGCCGCGCCCAGGGAGGCGACCGGGCAGGCCTGTGAGGTTTACCAGTTTCACGCCGTTGGCTTCGAGAATGGCGACCCGCTGTTTGAACTCGTTGACGGCGCCGTGACGCATCCGCCGTTGATCGGATCGTATTCGGGAACGCTCATGGTCTCGGCCCCGCAACTGACCGCGGCGGATCAACAGGCGATCCTGTCCGACGCGGTGTCGAGGATCGAGGCGGGGGTCCCGAGCGCGTCAGGTCTGGCTCTGCTGGTCAGCGTGGATGATCAGCCCGCAAGGCGGTCGGCCGACCTGTCCCGGCGCCTGGCCGGTGAGGTCAGAGTGCCGCGCGAGCCGGTCTCGATGTCCGGCGCGATCCGCCCCGTCCGCACCATCGCTCCCATCAGCGTGCATCTGGAAGTGACCAATCTGGCGGGCAGGGCCTATCCGGTGGGCGACTGGGTTCGGGCCAGGCCCCCGCAAACAGCGCCGATCACACGGCGCTATGTCTGGGAGCCTGTCGAGCCGTCTCTGCCCTATGAGGCGCTGGGACGCAGTTTTGAAGATCCGCTCGATTGCTTTTTCCGGCTCTGGTATCCCGAGCATCCCGACGACCTCATGCAGCCCAGGCGTCCGCAATGGGGCGCGCACCGGGCCGGCAAGTTCTCCGTGCGCGCTGTTCTCTCCAATCTGAGAGCCGAAGTGCGATCCGGTGAAGACGAGGAATGGGAGCAGCTCACGCTTGAGCTTGATCTGTCCGAGCTCAAGGCGC
Organism: Oceanicaulis sp. HTCC2633; assembly: GCF_000152745.1. Lineage (GTDB taxonomy): Bacteria > Pseudomonadota > Alphaproteobacteria > Caulobacterales > Maricaulaceae > Oceanicaulis. Next base: position 916,271 of record NZ_CH672428.1, on the reverse strand, counting down.
AGCAGGCGGCGGTCAACTATACCGTCTGGATGGAGCGCCAGCCCGGTGATTATGTGGGCGAGGACCTGTTCCTGCTGGGACCGCTGGTGTCGGCTCTGAACCGGTTCGTCCCATCCCCGGAACCTTCGGGTTACACCGCCTATGGCGATGACATGTATCTCAACATCACCCGCTACGCCGAAGCCCTGACGGTCTGTCTGAACAACTTCCTCATCGAGGGGCGCTTCGTGACCGGATGCCCGACGGGAACGCCGCAAAGCGCCAGAAACCCGATGCGTCAGGCCCTTTTGAGCCGGCAATATAATCCACGAACCTGTCGGAGGCTTGCGCCATGAACCCTCTTGCCTGGCTCAGGGTGAGAAAGCACCTGGCCATCATTGTCGGCCTGCTGACGCTCTTCGCCCATCTGGTCGTTTATGGCTGCATCTGGGTCGGGCTGGAGCTGGATGGCGGGATCAGCCGCCATGAGCTGGCCGAAATTCTCATCCCGCTCAGCTCCGGATACGCTGTGGCGGTCATCACCTATGTGGTCATGGACGGCGCACGACCGGCCACGCCAGACGACCTCAAGGATATCCGCAGCGGCATGTTCGTCTTTCTGGCGCTCTCGGGGCCGCTCATGCTGATTCTGGGCATGCTGGGGTTCACCCTGCTGATCAATTCCGGCGCGATCTACACCGGTCTGCCTGTTGCTGATCGCTCACCGGATGGCGCCCGGAACGTTCTCGCCGGGCTCGCCGCGGCTACAGCGGCGCTTCAGGGCTTGTTCGTTCCCGCTCTGTTTGGCGCCCATCCCGGACACGCAAAATCTGACGCACCCGAGCCCGAATAGAAAAACCCCGGCTCGCCGAGCCGGGGTTTCAGGGGTCGCGCTGCAAGAGGAGTTACAGCACGGTCAGCCAGTCCGGCTTCACGCAGGGCACGCCCAGATCGTCAGCCGCGTCCCTGAAGGTGACTTCACCCTCGGCGACGTTCAGGCCGCGCGCCAGATGGATGTCGTCATTCAGGGCCTTCTTCGCGCCCTTGTTGGCCAGCGCGATCGTGAAGGGCAGGGTGGCGTTGGTCAGCGCCAGGGTCGAGGTGCGCGCCACGGCGCCCGGCATGTTCGCCACGCAATAGTGCACGATGCCGTCGACCACATAGGTCGGATCCTGGTGCGTGGTGGCGTGGGAGGTTTCAAAGCAGCCGCCCTGGTCGATGGCGATATCCACCAGCACTGCGCCTTCCTTCATGGTGCCCAGCATGTCGCGGGTGACCAGTTTGGGCGCGGCTGCGCCCGGCACGAGAACGGCGCCGATGACGAGATCGGCTTCGGCGATTTCCTCGGCGATGGCGCCCTGGGTGGAGAAGCGGGTCTTCACCTGACCGCGGAAGAACTGATCGGTTTCGGCAAGCTTGGGCAGCGAGCGATCGAGCACCGTCACGTCCGCGCGCAGGCCGAGCGCCATTTCCGCTGCGTGAGAACCGGACACGCCCGCGCCCAGGATCACGACCTTGGCCGGGGTCACGCCCGGCACGCCGCCCATGAGAACGCCGCGACCGCCCGCAGCCTTGTGCAGCGCGTTGGCGCCCACATGCACCGACATGCGGCCTGCAACCTCCGACATCGGGCGCAGCAGCGGCAAGCGGCCATTGGCGTCGGTCACCGTCTCGTAGGCGATGGCGATGCAGCCCGATTTGCGCAGGCCCTCGACCTGTTTGGGATCGGGCGCGATGTGCAGATAGGTGAACAGGGTGTGGTGCGGCTTCAGCATCGCCGTTTCAGACGGCTGGGGCTCTTTCACCTTCACGATCAGCTCGGCGGTGTCGAAGACCGACTGGGCGTCCGCCAGGATCTGGGCGCCCGCCTCGACATATTCTTCGTTGGAGAAGCCCGCGCCATTGCCGGCGCCGTCCTGCATGTAGACCTCATGGCCATGCGCAATCAGCTCGCGCGCGCCATTGGGGGTCAGGCCGACCCGATATTCATGGTTCTTGATCTCGGTCGGAACGCCAATGCGCATCAATCCGCCTCCCGGCTGGTCGAGACTCGAAAGGGGAGGTCTCGACGGTGTGATTTTGCGCGGAAAATAGGGATTGTGTGCAGCATCCTGCAAGTAAATTTGTGTTGTTCGAATTATTTTGCGTTATGCTGTCATAAAGCGCCATGATGCGCTGCGTCATTGCATGTGTTCAGTCGGAAAGCGCGAGAAGCTTCGACAGTCTGGAGGGGGCATGAAACTCGATGATATCGATGCGGCGATACTCGGCGCGCTTCAGGGCGATGGCCGGCTGACCAACGCTGACCTCGCCGAGCGGGTCGGCTTGTCGCCCTCGGCCTGCCATCGCCGGGTGAAGACCCTCGAGAGCGAAGGCGTGATCGCGGGCTATACAGCGCTGCTGAACGCCAATCAGGTGGGGCGTGGGCTGACTGTCATTGTTCTGGTGACGCTGGAAAACCAGAAACGCGAGACCATGGAGGCGTTCGAGACCGCCGTGACCGGGATCGAGCATGTGAGCGATTGTTATCTGACCACCGGGGCCGAGGACTATTTTCTCCAGCTGCAGGTGCGCGATGCGCGCGATTATGAGCGGGTGCACCGCGAGCGCCTGTCCGGTCTTCCGGGCGTGGCGCGGCTGGTCTCCAACATCGCCATGCGCACCGTCTTCTCCCGCCGCGCGATGAGCGTTCAATAACGCGTGAGGCGTTCGCCCATTGCCGCCGGAGCGCTTCGGCGCTAAATGCGCGCCCATGACCGATGAACGCTATTCCAAGCTGGACATGCTGGGGTCGGACGCGAGAGCGGCCGACACCCCTGAAGAGGCGCGTCTCGAGCGGGTGGAGAACCCCACGCCGAACGCCGACTACATGATCCGCTTCGCCTGTCCGGAATTCACCTCAATCTGTCCGGTGACCGGACAGCCCGATTTCGCCCATCTCGTGATCGACTATGCGCCGTCCAAATGGATCGTGGAGAGCAAGTCGCTGAAGCTCTATCTGCAGAGCTTCCGCAATCACGGCGCCTTCCATGAAGCCTGCACGACCATGATCGGGCAGCGCCTGGTGGATGAGCTCGATCCCAAATGGCTGCGCATTGGCGGCTATTGGTATCCGCGCGGCGGCATTCCGATCGATGTGTTCGCCCAATGGGGCGAGGCGCCCAAGGGCCTGTGGATCCCCGATCAGGGCGTGCCATCCTATCGTGGTCGCGGCTAATACGCTTTTCTAGTTGAGCTTTTCAGCCCTTCCGGCGCTCGCCGTGAGGGCTTTTTCTGTGTGTTATACAAGGGCAAACCCGACAAAAAGACAAGTAGGTCAGTATTTTTGTCAGGTGTAGTTGACATGCTCCGTCGGTGTCAGGTATACATGACATATCGTCAGCTAGTCCTGAAAGGACGCATCATGTGTTCGAAAAACTCCAATCGCATCGGCGCCTTTGTCGCCATCGCTGTCGGCGTCGCCGTGGCGATCATTTCCGCCAATCAGGCCCGCGCTGAAGACCGGGTCGTGGTTGAGCGCTCGGGCGCCGAACAGGGCGCGAGCGTGGTCTACATTCCCGGCCTCGCCACGCCGGGCGCTGTTTACGGCCCCACGGTCGAGCGTCACTCGGACTGGGACAATCATGTGGTGACGCTGAAAGGGTTCGGCGGCGACACTCAGGCGCCGGAAGAACTGGACAATGTGGTGGAGGGCGCCGCGCTCGACATCGCTGCGTATCTGGAATCGGAAAACCTGCAAGATGTGGTGCTGGTGGGCCATTCCATGGGCGCACAGGTGGCGCTGCTGACCGCGGGCGCCGCTGCAGACCGGGTGTCTCATGTGGTGGTCGTGGATTCCGCCCCCTTCTTCGCAGGGCTGATGCAGCCGGGCGTAACCCCGGACATGATGGCGCCGCAAGCCGCCGCGATGCGCCAGCAGATGAGCGCCATGCCGCGTGACGCCTATCTCGGGATGATGGCGCAGGGGCTGCGCGTTCAATCGATGACCCAGGACGGTCAGGCGCAGGTGTTGCGCTGGATCGAAGGCGCGGACCAGGCGACTGTCGCAACCGCGACCGCAGAGCTGATGTCCACCGATTTTGCGCCCTGGCTGGCCGAGGTCGAAGCGCCGGTCACCCTGCTCTATGCCGAGTTCCCTGAAATGGCGCCCGAGCAGATCCGCTCCATGTTCGTCCGTCAGTATGAGGGCAAGGTCGATCTTGAAGCGCGCGGTGTCGCCGACTCACGCCATTTCATCATGCTCGACCAGCCTGAAAGCTTCTATGCTGAAATCGAACGTGTCGTGGAAGGAGACTGAGCATGACCATGACCCCGGCCGCAAAGACCTATCTGCGACGCATGCTGATCGTGATGGGCGCCTATATGGTCCTGCTGTTCGGCGCCGTCTGGGCTGACAACCAGCTCGATCTCGCCCAGCCTGTCCGCATCATTCTCAGCCTCCTGCCTGTCCTGCCGGTGATCGCCTGCATCGGAACCATCATCGCCTTCGTGCGCGCCATGGATGAAGTGCAGGCCCGCATCGTGCTGGAATCCACCCTGATCGGCGCCATCGTGGTCGCAGTTGCCAGCTTCACCTACGGCATGTTGCGCGGGGTGACCGATTGGCCGGGCATTTACGAAGTCTGGTATCTGCCCGCCTTCATCGCCGTATCGGGCATCGCGCAGATCTTCGTGAAAAGGCGCTACCAGTGAAGAACCGTATCCGAGTGCTTCGCGCGGAGCGGCGCTGGTCCCAAGCGGACCTCGGGGAACGGGTGGGGGTTTCTCGCCAGGCGATCAATGCGGTGGAGACTTCCAAGCACGACCCGTCACTCTCGCTGGCCTTCAAGATCGCCGAGGCCTTCGAGGCGAAGATCGAAGACGTTTTCGATCCACACGGCGAGCCGGATTGACCCTCGCCTTGATCCTGCCTTGTCCCTGAATGGCCCGTTCAGCTCAATCAATTGAAGCTGAACGGGCTTTTCCGTTCCGGTTCAGCTCAAGCCTGCCAGTCTCTCCTTGTCACGGACGCTGATGTCCTAACCCCAAGGGAGACCCTTCATGCTTAAACGCTCGCTTCTCGCCGCAAGTCTCGGCCTGGCCGTCCTCGCGCTGGCGCCGACCGCGCACGCCCAGTCGCGCAATTCCATCGAGATCCGCCAGTCGGGCTACGCCAACGAGCTGGCCGCCCGCGTGGACGGTCATCGCAATCGGCTCAGCCTCGAGCAGCGCGGCGTCCGCCAGTTCATCTCGACCCTGCAGGACGGCACACGCAACGGCGCCCAGGTGTCTCAGGAGGGCGGCGACAATCAGGCCGGCCTCAGTCAGCAGGGGCGTCGCAACCGCGTTGTGATTGGTCAGGAAGGCTGGCTCAACGACGCCTTCAGCTCCCAGTCCGGCTACGGCAATGTCGTGGGCGTCGCCCAGATCGGTGAAGGTCATCAGGCGATCACCCATCAGGAAGGCTCCAACAATGCGCTGGGCGTCATCCAGATCGGCCGCGGCCAGTTCACCGATGTGCATCAGAGCGGTTCGGGCAATGTGACCCTGGTCATCCAGGGCGGATTCTAGATTTGAGGATCGGTGCGTGAAGCGGTCGGCGCGCTGCGTCGACCGCCACGCCTGAACAGGAGGATGACACCATGCTCATCATACCCCTTCTTCTGGGACTGACGGGCTCTCTGGGACTGGCCGCCGCGTGCGCGCACGCCCAGCCGGACCGCCCTGTCGAGGCGCTGGAGCCGATGCCGCTATGCCAGCTCAGCCTGGTGCAAGCGCCGTACGGACGCGAACTGGTGGCGGAGGCCGCGCCGGGCCTGTCCGGTTTCTGGACGCTCGAGGCTGGCGGTCCGTCCATGATGATGCAGCAGTCCGGCGATCTTCGTGATCGCCCGGAGAGGGCGACAGATCTGGCGCGCCTACAGCTCGCCACCGCTTCAGGGCCCGCCCCCGGGCTGGACGGTTTGCGGCCTGGCCAGACCATCGTTGGCGGATCGGGTCAGGGTCTGGTCTTCGCCACGCTGCGTCTTGAGAACGCCAGCGGTGAGCTGATCTGCTTCGCAGAGCTGGGTCAGGAGGCCCATTCCGATTGAAGCCGCTCAATGGCGGCGCCGGCTTCGGGATGAAAGCTGATGGTCCGGATCACATCATCCTGAGCGAAGCCGGCGTCGACCACGCGAAGCAGCAGGGTTTCAAGCGGTCCCCAGAAATCGGCGTCCACGAAGGCGGCGGGTTTCTGGTGACGGCCGAGCTGGCGCAGCATGATCATGTCGAAGATCTCTTCGAGCGTGCCAGCGCCGCCTGGCAGCACCAGGAAGCCGTCAGCCTCCTCGACCATGATGGCCTTGCGGGAGGCGAGGGTGGCGGTGATGCGCGGTTCGACGCCGTCCTGAAGGCCTTCCAGGGGAATGAGGAATTCCGGGATCACGCCCAGAACCTCGCCGCCTTCATCCAGAGCCGCGCGGGCCATGCGGCCCATCAGTCCGGCTTCCGCGCCGCCATAGACCAGTCGGAGCCCCTTGCGGGCGAGTTCGCGGCCTGTGTCTTCAGCCAGTTTCGCAAACCGGGCGTCGCTGCCGTCGCTGGACCCGCAAAATACGCAGATGCTCCGCATTTTCGCCTCACAAATTTTCGATAAAGTCTGCAAACGCGGATTGAAACGTACAGACGAGACGTCCAGCATTACCAAGATGGCGCATCCGGCGCGAGGCTTGCATAGCAGTGCCGACCCGTCAGAACGTGAGGAGCACGCTCATGGCCGCAACGCGGTCCTTTCTGATTGCAACAGCCCTTCTGATCATCGCCGTCGCCGCGGCGGCGGTCTTCATCGTCATGCGTCCAGGGCCTGGCGTGATCAGCACGCCGGAGACGCCGGCGGTGACGGACTCGTCTGATGCCCAGGCTCAATCCAGCCAGGAAGCGTCAGCCCTGATCCCGCCCACCTTCGATATTGTGCGCGTGGATCCGCGCGGCACCGCGGTCGTCGCTGGCCGGGGCGCGCCGGGCTCACAGGTCGTGCTGATGGTGGGCGAAGAGGAGATTGCGCGGGTCGCCATCGATAATGCGGGCGAATGGGTGATGATCGTGGACCGTCCGCTGCCGGCCGGTTCGGTGGAATTGTCGCTTCTGATGATTACGCCCGCCGGACAGGAAATCCGCTCCGATCAGGTCGTGGTCGTCTCCGTGCCCGAGGGCCGGGACGAGACCCCGCTTGTGGTGCTGGGCCGTCCGGGTGAAGCCAGTCGCGTGCTGCAGGGCCCGTTCGACGGTTTGACGGTCGGACCGCTGTCACTGTCCACGGTGGATTATGACGAAAGCGGCGCCGTGATTTTCGCCGGCCGCGCCGAGCCGGGGGCGGATGTGCGCGTTCTGGCCGATGGCGAAGTGGTGGGCCGCACCACCACCGATGACGCCGGGCGCTGGGTGATCCGCGCCGGATCGGCGTTCGCGCCGGGCGTCTATGATCTGCAGGTGGACCAGCTGGACGCCGATGGCCGGGTGACCGCCGTCATCGTTCTGCCTTTCGAACGCGCTGAGCCCGAAGCCGCGCGCGCCGCTCAGCAATCGGGCCGCGTCATTGTCCAGCCCGGCAATTCGCTCTGGCGGATCGCCCGTCGTCTCTATGGCGAGGGCTTGCAATACACCGTGATCTACGAGGCCAATCGCGACCAGATCCGCGACCCGGACCTGATCTATCCCGGCCAGGTGTTCAACGCCCCGGATGAACAGTCTGACGACGAACCCCAGCAATAAGCGCCGGGGCGGCATGGCGCCGCCCCGTCCTTCGCCCTAAATAGGGCTCCATGCGACATCATGATTCCGCCAATCCCACAGAAGGCCCTGCACCCGAAGGGCGTCTGGGGGAGGCCATTTCACGCCTGCTCGCCATTCTGGCGTCGGACGACATGCGGCGCTGGCGCCCGCGCATGGCGATCGCCTTCCTGATCACGCTCGCCTCCAAGGGCTTCGCCGTCGCCTCGCCGATCGCGTTTGGCGAGGGCGTGAACGTGCTGACCCGCGGGGTCTCAAACGGCGCGATGGCGAGCGGCCTGTTCTGGTCCGCAGCGATCATGTTTCTCGCCTACGGTTTGCTGCGCTTCGCCTCCACGGGCGCGCCGCAATTGCGCGACGCCATCTTTGCGCCGGTCTCCCAGGACGCTCAGCGTCTGACCGCCGTGCAGGGGTTTGCGCATGTGCAGACCCTGTCGCTGAGCTTTCACCAGACCAAGCGCACTGGCGCGATGAACCGCATCATTGATCGCGGCGCAAACGCCGTCGATTTCCTGCTGCGCTTTCTGGTCTTCAACATCCTGCCCGCACTGGTCGAGCTGTCACTCGCCGCCATCGTCGCGGCCGTGCTCTATGGCTGGGCGTTCTCGGTGATCATCGTGGTGGCGGTGATCGCCTATGCGGTCATCACCGGTTTGATGACAGAATGGCGGGTGAAGCTGCGTCGCCAGATGAACGAGGCGGACACCGAGGTGAACGCCCGCGCCGTCGATACCCTGACCAATTTCGAGACGGTGAAGGCGTTTGCCGCCGAGCAGCGCGAAGCGGATCGTTTTGATACAGCGAAAAAGCGCTATGCCGAGGCGGCGTCCAAGTCCCAGCAAAGTCTTGCCGGACTGAATGCGGCTCAGGCCGCGATCATGAATGGCGGTTTGCTGGCGGTGGCGCTGACGGGCGCCTACAAGGTGCTCAATGGTCAGCTGGAAGCGGGCGATGTGGCGGCTCTGACGCTGATGCTGATGAATGTATACCAGCCGCTGAACATCCTGGGCTGGGCCTATCGCGAGATCAAACAGGCGAGCGTGGACCTCGAACGCCTGTTCCAGACCCTGAAGCTCAAGCCTGAAGTCGCCGACAAGCCTGATGCACCTGCGCTCGTCCTGAAGGGCGGCGGGGTCAGGTTCGAGGGCGTCAGCTTCGCCCATGACGGGCGCGATCGGTCTGTCTCCGAGGTGAGCTTCGAGATCGCGCCGGGCAGCTTTGTCGGACTTGCTGGTCCTTCCGGAGCGGGCAAGTCCACGCTTCTGCGCCTCCTGTTCCGCTTCTATGACCCGGATGAAGGCCGGGTGCTGATCGACGGTCAGGACATTGCCGGCGTCACCCAGTCGAGCCTGCGTAACGCCTTGGGGCTGGTGCCGCAGGATGTGGTCCTGTTCAACGACACCCTGCGCGAGAACATCCTGTATGGTCATCCCGAAGCGGATGAGGACGCGCTCTGGGATGCGGTCGAGCGGGCGCGGCTGGGCGATTTCGTCCGCTCCTTGCCCAAGGGTCTTGAGACCCGGGTCGGTGAGCGGGGGCTGAAGCTTTCCGGCGGCGAGAAGCAGCGGGTGGGCGTCGCCCGGGCGATCCTGAAGAACCCGCCCATTCTCATTCTCGATGAAGCCACATCGGCGCTGGATTCCGAGACCGAGAGCGAGGTTCAGGCCGCCCTGGCCGAGGCCGCGCGCGGGCGCACCACCATTGCGGTGGCGCATCGCCTGTCCACCATCGCCAAGGCGGACCAGATCATCGTTCTGGAAGACGGTCATGTTGCAGAGCAGGGCGATCATGCCGCCCTGCTTGGCCGTGAGGGGCGCTACGCCGCTATGTGGCGACGTCAGGCGGAGGCAGGCGAGCTGGCGTGATTCGCCTGTTTTCCGGCAGGCCGCTTTTTCGCCGGATTCGTGCATAAGAACCTGCCCGGCCTGTCGGGACGCAGGCCGAGGCGGGGACGCACACCATGAGTTTATCTTTCTTCAGGGCCGCTCTGAGCGGTCTGTTGCTGGCGACATCTTTCACCATGTCCGCCCAGGCTTGCGATTTTGATGATGCCGACGGGCCGGATGTGGCGCTGGTGCTCAGCGGCGGCGGAGCGCTGGCCAGCACCCAGATCGGCGCCCTGAAGGTGATCGAGGAGCTTGGCGTGCCGGTTCACTGCGTGGTCGGCACCTCCATGGGGGCGGTCGTCGGTGGTCTGTACGCCTCCGGATATTCAGCCGCCGAAATCGCGGACATCTTCGTTTATACCGACTGGGCCGAGGTGCTCGGCGGACGCCCGCCGCGTGAGGACCAGTCCTATCTGCAGTCTGAACGCTCGGCGGACTATCTGACCGGCGCGCTGATCGGGCTGGGCGATGACGGCATCCGATTGCCCGGCGGCATACGCTCCATGCGGGGGCTACGCCGCCATTTCCGGCAACTGACCTTCCACGTGCCGCTGGATGCCGACTTCGATGCGCTCGCCGTGCCTTATCGGGCCGTGGTGACGGATTTCGCGACTGGTGACCCGGTGGCGCTGTCCTCGGGCGATCTCGTGCAGGCCATGCTCGCCAGCATGGCCGTGCCGGGCGCCTTTCAGCCGCGTGAGATCGATGGTGCGCTGTATGTGGATGGCGGTATGGCCGCGCAATTGCCCGTGCAGATGGCTCAGGCGATGGGCGCGGACATCATCATCGCGATCGACACCACGGTCGAACCGCCAGCGCCCACGGCCTCCCCGTCCATGGCGGACACACTGCAACAGCTGATCCGCGTCTCGGTCTGGCGCAATCGGCAGGAGGATGTGGCGCGCCTGGACGGCGATGACCTGCTGCTGTCGCCCTCCCTTGAGGGCTTGAGCACCACCACGTTCGAGCGCGCATCTCGTGGCGTGGCGGCCGGCGAGCAGGAAGCCCGGCGCCATGAGACCCGGCTGCGCGCCATAGCGGATCTGGCGGCGCCCCGCCGGACCAGGGACATCGCGCGCACCCATCCCGCCCAGATGGCGGATGCGGAGTTGCGGGTGATCAATAACACGCCTCTGAACGACACGCTGCTGAGCGCGCGCGCCAATGTGCGCCCGGCGCTGGAGGATGACGAGGCTCTGCTGTCGCGGCGTCTGAATGCCCTGACGGCGTTCGGTGCGCTGGGAGAGGCGGATCTGGCGCAGGACGGGCAGGGGCTCGTCCTGATGGTGGATGAGCGTGATATCGGGCGCTCCCAGCTCGAGGGCGGCGTGCGCCTGTCCAATACGTTTGCAGGAGATTCCACCTTCTCGGTGCTGGCGCGCTATTCGCGACGCCCCTTTTCCCATCATGGAGGCGATTTCAGCCTGTCGCTTGAGCTCGGCACGACCAACGGGCTTGAAGCCGTGCTTCAGCAGCCTTTCGGCGCAGCCGGGCGCTATTTCTACGAGCCGAGCCTTTATTATGAAGGCGAGCAGATCCCGCTCAATATCGGGGATCTGCGCGTCGCCGAGTTCTGGGATCAGAAGGCCGGGGCTCGCCTGCGTTTCGGGCGCGAGCTGGGAGATTGGGGGGTGGTCTATGCGGGCGGCGAGATGCGGCGAGGACGCACGGAAAGCAAGGTGTCCCTGCTCGGCGAGCTCGATCCTCTGGTCTACACCCTGGCCGGTTTCGGAGGCGGGGTGCGCGTGGATACGCTGGATCATGTGAGCTGGCCGACGCACGGCATGGCGCTGAGCGGTGAGGCGTTCCAGCTTTACAGCATCGGGGATGAGGGCTCGGACACCGTCCAGCTTCAGGCCTCCGCTCTGCGCGCTTTCTCACTGGGTCAGAGCCATCTTCTGGCCAGCGTGCGCGCCGGCGAGGTTCGCAACGCGAATGACGATCCCATAGACCTGATCACGCTGGGAGGCTTCCGGTCCCTCTCCGCCTATGCCCAGAACGCCATTCCGACCAACGGCTATGTCTATGGGTCGCTCGAGGCGTATCAGCGTCTCGACCGGACGGGCGCCGTCTTCAACATGCCAGTCTATGTGGGCGTCCTTCTGGAGGCGGCCCATGTGGAGCTGGACATTTTGGGGCCGGGTGAGGCCGGCGCGACCTATTCCGGCGCAGTCTATCTGGGGCTCGACACCGTCTTGGGGCCGGTGATCCTGGGCGGCGGCGTGGGAGAGGAGGGAGCAGGCGGCGTCTTCCTGCATGTGGGCGGCTCCTTCTAACCCTATACACTTTCGATAATTGATATGCGACGATCTGCCTAATGGCGCTGCCGGACCACGAGGTCGATGCTTTCCCAAAACAGATGCGCCTTCATCAGGAAGCGACGCAGGGATCGGGAGGCATGATATGGCGGATATCGTAATTCTGGGCGCCGGACTGGGCGGTTTGCCCATGGCGTTCGAAGCGCGCGAACAGATGCGCAAGTCGGACACCATCACGGTGATCAGCGATTCATCGACCTTTCACTTCACCCCCTCCAACCCCTGGGTGGCGGTGGGCTGGCGCGAGGCCGAGCAGATCAAGATCGAGTTGGGCCCCTTGCTGAAAAAGCGCGGCATCGCGTTCATCCATTCCGCCGCCAGCAAGGTCCATCCCGAGCGCAATGAAATCGCCCTGAGCAATGGCGAGAGCGTGCATTACGACTATCTGGTCATCGCCACCGGACCCAAGCTGGATTTCGACGCCATTGAAGGGCTTGGGCCCCATGGCGGCCACACCCAGTCGGTCTGCCATGTGAACCATGCCGAGACGGCCTATGAAGATTGGCAAAGGCTGGTCGAAGACCCCGGACCGGTGATTGTCGGCGCCGTCCAGGGCGCGTCCTGCTTCGGTCCGGCCTACGAGCATGTCTTCACGCTGGAAACCGATCTGCGGCGCAAGAAGATCCGCGATCAGGTGCCCATGACCTTCGTGACCTCGGAACCCTATATCGGCCATCTGGGCCTGGACGGGGTCGGTGACACCAAGGGGCTGCTGGAGCATGAGCTTCGCCAGCGGTCGATCCGGTTCATCACCTCCGCTCGCATCACCAAAGTGGAGGCGGGGCTGATGCATGTGGAGGAGGTTGGCCGCAAGGGCGAGGTTGTCGAGACACACGCGCTGCCCTTCAAGCATTCCATGGTGCTGCCCGCCTTCAAGGGCGTGGATGCGGTCTTCGGCGTCGAGGGGCTGGTGAACGAGAAGGGTTTCGTGCTGGTGGATCGCCATCAGCAGAACCCAAACTGGCCGAACATCTTCTCGGTCGGGGTCTGCGTCGCGATCCCGCCGGTGGCGAGCTATCCGGTGCCAGTCGGCGTGCCGAAGACCGGTTTCATGATCGAATCCATGGTGCGCGCCGCCGCGCAGAATATCCGCGCCCTGATTGACGGGCGTCCGATGAAGCATGAATCCACCTGGAACGCGGTCTGCATCGCGGACTTCGGCGATGGCGGAGTCGCCTTCGTCGCCATGCCGCAAATCCCGCCGCGCAATGTGAACTGGGCCATGGAAGGGCGCTGGGTGCACATGGCGAAAGCGGCGTTCGAAGGCTATTTCATGGGCAAGATGCGTCGCGGGGTCAGCGAACCCTTCTATGAGCGCATGATGCTGGACATGCTGGGCATCACCAAGGTGCGCGACAGTCAGGCCTGACGGCGGACAAGAAAAACCCCGGCGTGGGGGACGCCGGGGCTTCTCGCCTGACGACTGGGGCGAACCTTCTAGGAAAAGGCGCCGCCAGGCTTCACCCCCATGAGCTTGAAGATCATGGCGGCGGGACAAAAGCCCGTGAAGCTGGACTGGACAAGGTTCAGCCCCACGAACGCCGTCAGCAACAGCCAGTACGGGCTGTAGAGCTGTGACAGCAGAAGGGAGACCAGGATCATGGTCCCGGCCAGAAGGGTGACTGCGCGTCCGATGGTCATGTTGGCCTCATTTATTATCAGTTTCGATAATTGATAAATGATATGGTGTCCAGCGATGTTTGCTGCAATGTGGCGGTCTGACGCGGTGATGATTGTTAGACCCTGAAGATGAAAACGCCGGCCTCATCGAGGCCGGCGTTTCAGGTGACAGCTATGGGCTCTCGCCTTAGCCGTGTTCCTCGATATGGGCTTCCATCGCCTCATATTGCTCCTTCACCTTGCCGCGCGGCGGCTTGGTGACCGCGTCCGTGATCAGGATGGCGAGGGTGGAGGCGATGAAGCCGGGCACCATCTCGTACATGATCGAGGACAGCGAGTTTCCGCCGATTGTGATGGGCGCATACAGCCAGAACAGCACCACAAGCGCGCCGACCACCATGCCGGCGATCGCGGCCGAACGGCTCATATTGCGGCGATACAGGCTGAACAGGATCAGCGGACCAAACGCGGCGCCGAAACCGGCCCAGGCGTTGGACACCAGATCGAGGATCGAGCTCGACCGGTCAAAGGCGAGCGCGATGGCCACCAGCGATACGACCAGAACCGAAAGGCGACCGATCAGCACGAGCTCCTTCTGGCTGGCGTTGCGACGCAGGAAGGTCTTGTAGAAGTCCTCCGTCAGCGAGCTCGAGGACACCAGAAGCTGGCTGGAGATGGTGGACATGATAGCCGCCAGGATCGCCGCCAGCAGGAAGCCGCCCACCAGCGGGTGGAACAGGATCTGGCTCATCAGGATGAAGATGGTTTCGGGATCGGTGAACTCGATATGGGCCTGTTCGATCACCGCGCCGTTCTGGGTGACGAAGGCGAGACCGAAAATGCCCGTCAGGACCGCGCCGATGACCGTGACGATCATCCAGCTCATGCCGATCCAGCGCGCCACGGCGACATCCTTGAGGGTGCGGATCGCCATGAAGCGCACGATGATGTGCGGCTGACCGAAATAGCCCAGCCCCCAGCTCATCGCCGAAATGATGCCCAGTATGCTCATGGAGGTGAGCGGGTCCGGTATCATCGAGAGGTAATGGGGCACGTCGGAGACCGCATTCGTGGTCTCCACGATATCGCCGAGCCCGCCCAGCTGCGTGAAGGCGACGATGGGCACCATGATCAGGGCGATGAACATGATCACGCCCTGGACAAAGTCGGTCAGGCTCACCGCCAGGAAACCGCCGAACAGGGTGTAGGCGATCACCACGCCGGCGGTCAGGAACAGGCCCAGACGGTAATCAAGGCCGAAGCTGGCTTCAAACAGCTTGCCGCCCGCGACCACGCCCGACGAGGTGTAGAGGGTGAAGAAGATCACGATCACCACGGACGACAGGATGCGCAGCACGCGCGTATTGTCGTGGAAGCGCTTCTCGAAATAGTCCGGAATGGTGATCGCGTCGTCAGCGACCTCGGTGTAGACGCGCAGGCGCGGAGCCACGAGCAGATAGTTGAAATACGCCCCGATAACGAGGCCTACCGCGATCCAGGCTGCGCCGAGGCCAGAGACGTACACCGCCCCCGGCAAGCCCATCAGCATCCAGCCCGACATGTCGGACGCGCCCGCAGAGAGCGCGCCGACCGCCGGGTGAAGTTGACGCCCGCCCAGCATGTAGCCGGACACGTCATCAGTAGATTTCTTGTAGGCATAGAGCCCGATGCCCAGCATCAGGACAAAATACCCCGCAAGCGATACAAGCGCTTCAACTTGCATATTGGCCCCCGAGTGAACGCGTTAATGGGTTCGATTAATCTATGTTTTTTGGGCTTACGGCCGGGTCTGGCCGTTGCCGCGGACACGGTATTTGAAGCTGGTCAGTTGCTCCAGCCCCACCGGACCCCGCGCGTGCATTTTGCCCGTTGCGATGCCGATCTCAGCGCCCATGCCGAACTCGCCGCCATCGGAGAACTGGGTGGAGGCGTTGTGCATCACCACGGCTGAGTCGATCTCGTTCAGAAAGCGTTCGGCCACTTGCGCATCCTCGGTGACGATGGCGTCGGTGTGGGCGGAAGAGTGCTCTGAAACGAACGGAATGGCCTCGTCTGGACCGTCCACCAGTTTCACCGACAGGATGGTGTCGAGATACTCGGTGTAGAAGTCCTCGTCCGTCGCCGGCTTGATCCGGGAATCGATCTCGCGCGCTTCGGCTTCGCCGCGCACTTCGCAATCGCCGAGAGCGTCCATGGCCATCGGCAGGAAGTCCTTGGCGACCTTGCGGTCCACGACAAGGCTCTCCGTGGCGCCGCAGATGCCGGTGCGACGCAGCTTGGCGTTCTTGATGATCGCCGCCGCCTTGGTCAGATCCGCCGCTGCATGCACATAGGTGTGACAGTTGCCATCCAGGTGCAGCAGGGTCGGCACGCGCGCCTGATCGCGCACCAGAGAGACAAGACCCTTGCCGCCACGCGGAATCACAAGGTCCACGTAATCCGCGCAGGTCAGCAGCGCCTGCACCGCGTCGCGGTCGGTGGTGTCGATCATCTGGATGCAATCGAGCGGCAGATCGGCTGCTTCCAGACCCTTGGCGAGACATTCGACGATCACGCGGGTGGAGTTCAGACTCTCCGAGCCGCCGCGCAGGATAACGGCATTGCCCGATTTCAGGCAGAGAGCGCCGGCGTCCGCGCCCACATTGGGGCGGCTTTCATAGATCATGCCGATCACGCCCAAAGGCGTTGCGACCCGCTCGATGGTCAGGCCGTTCGGGCGTTCCGTCGTGTGCAGAACGCGACCCACCGGGTCGGGCAGCTCGGCGATCTTGTCCAGCGCATCCGCAATGGCGCCCACCCGTTCTTCATCCAGGATCAGACGGTCGATAAAGGCGGCGGGTTTGCCCGCAGCCTTGACGCTGTCGACATCCTTGGCGTTCGCTTCGAGCAGCCGTCCGCAATTGTCGCGCAGGGCCTGGGCGGCGGCCGTCAGCGCCGTGTTCTTGCGCTCTGTCGAGGCAGAGGCGAGAGAGCGGGCGGCGGTCGCGGCGCGACGGCCCAGCTCGTTCACATAGGCGGTGACGTCGTTGGTGTCGGTCATGTCATTCATCCGGCTGAGAACAGCGGTCATACGGTTGCTGGCTCCTTTGTAGCGTCTGTTATCGGGGGCGTGCGAGTTAAAGCTTATCCGCGCAGTTCCACTGCACGGGAATAGGCGGCGTCGAGCGCGGCGTTCAGGCGTTCATCCAGAACGCCGTCGCCATTGAGAGCATTGACGCCGGCCGCTGTGGTGCCGCCCTTGCTCATGATCGAGTTGCGCAGGTCTTCAAACCCGGCTTCGTCTTCAAGCGCGAGAGCCATGCAGCCTGCCAGCGTCTCGATGACGAGGCGACGGGCGTCTTTTGGGTCAAAGCCCTGCGCTTCGACCGCCTTCTGGTAGGTGCGGGCGAATTCGAAGACATAGCCCGGCCCGCTGCCGGCGGCGGCGGTGATGCGGTCGATCTGGTCTTCGTCCTCAAGCCAGATCGCTTCACCCACAGCTTCGCCGAGGGTCGTTCCGAGCTCTCGATGGTCCTTGGTCGCGCGATCATCGGCGTAGAGACCGCTGACGCCGCGTCCCACACGCGCGGGCATGTTCGGCATCAGGCGCAAGGCGCTGACCCCGCCGGCGGCTTCGGAAACCTTGGCGGCGGAGGCGCCGGCAGCAATTGAAACCACGCATCCGTCCTCTTTCACGAACCTGGCGGCGGGCGGGATGGCGACATCGATCAGCTGGGGTTTCACGGCCAGGATCATGGCGTCGAAGCGCTCATCCTGGGGCAGATCATCCACCGACTTCACCCATTTCGCCCCAAGGGGCAGTTTGGGTTCGCCCGGATCGACGACCGTCACGCCGACGCCGCCAAGTTTGATCCACCGCGAAAGCAGGGCGCCGCCCATGTTTCCGCATCCGACCATAATCAAATTCCAGCGCACGATGCCTCCGTCTCCGCTATGCAACACATGTGCGTCAATCCAGTATGACGCGACGCCGCATCATTTAGATGACGAAGTAAGCTTTTTCAACTCGATGCAGAGTTTAGGCGCTGAAACACCCTGTAAACTACGCTTTTAAAGCCCTTTTACGGGGGTGGAATTTCAGGGTGTCTGCCCTTGAATTATTTCGAACAAAAAGTATGTTTCCCCCGTCTGAGCGGCATGCTGCGCCGCGTCACAGGAGAGGTATTGTTTTGTCAGATCGCCAACGCGTCGTTGTTAAAATCGGCTCATCGCTGCTCGCAAACGAGGAGCATCTCACCCTGCGCTACGCCTTCATGCACGGGGTGATGGAGGATGTCGCCCGGTTGCGCGAAGAGGGCATTGACGTGGTCCTGACCTCGTCGGGCTCCGTGGCGATCGGCCTGTCGACCATTGGCGTGGCGCCGGAAGAGGCGGGTCTGCTGGACAAGCAGGCGGCCGCCGCCTGCGGGCAACCCCTCCTGATGAACGCCTACAAGCAGATTGCCCTTGAGTACGGGTTCGACATTGCTCAGGTGCTGGTGACGCTGGATGATCTTGAGGATCGTCGCCGCTTCCTGAACACCAAGAACACCATCACCCGGCTGATCGAGCATGGCGTCATGCCCATCGTGAATGAAAACGACTCGGTCACGACCCAGGAGTTGAAGGTGGGTGATAATGACCGTCTGGCCGCCAAGGTGGCCCAGATGGTCCAGGCCGACCAGCTGGTGATCCTGACGAGCGTGGATGGTCTGTATGACCGCAATCCGGAAGAAGAAGGTGCCCAGCACGTGCCGGTCGTCGAGGACGTGTCCGAATATCTCGAGGTGACCAGCTCGGTCAGCGCGCTCGGCACGGGCGGCATGCTGACCAAGATGCGCGCCGCGAACATGGCGCAGAACGCTGGCGTGGAAACGATCATCGGTCAGGGTGAAGTGGACCGCCCCGTCTCGGCGCTTCTTAAGGATGAGCGCCGTCACACCAAATGCGTGGCGCTGGGCGATCCCGACAGCTCCTGGGCGATCTGGCTTACGGACCGCCTGCAGCAGGCGGGCGGGCTCGTGGTCGACGAGGAAACCGCCAAGCAGCTGCGCAAGGATCGCACCGATATCGGTCGTGAGGCTGTGGTGTCGGTGCAGGGCGAGTTCAACAAGGGCGATGTGCTGCACATCTATGATGAAGCGGGCGAAGAGCTGGCGCGCGGCATGTCGAACTTCACGTCTGCCGAGATCCTGCTCCTGGCGCGGAATTGTGACTCCGAGCCGTCCGAGCTTCTGGGCTATGAATCAAAGCCGCGAATCATCTCGGCGGACAATATGGCCGTCCTCAAGGAGCACCACCTGCCCTGGGATGCGCCCACGGATTCGGTGCGCATGGTCAGCTAGGACCTGAGACACGACTCTGCATGAGGGAAGGGGCGCCATGGGCGTCCCTTTTCTTTTGCGCGCATGGCGAATTGAGGGGGCTCAGATGCGAGCAGCCCCGCCTTGAGGATCAAGGCGGGGCTTGCAGCTCACACTCTTTGAGAGGTCATCGCCGCTGATGGCTCCTCGGGACGGGCTCGAACCGCCGACCCAGCGATTAACAGTCGCTTGCTCTACCAACTGAGCTACCGAGGAACGTTCATCAGCGATGAGGTGGTGTGTATATCCATGGCGTTGGACGCGATCAAGCGGCTGAGTGCAGCCCGATGCAGTTTCGTTTCAGTTCGCCGCGGTGCAGGCAAAAAAAATCGGGAGCCCGGAAGCTCCCGAAAAGGCATTGGGTGGATGGTGGGGTGTCTTCGAAGGAAGACGGGTAAACAAATACTGAGTCGAGAGTTAACAACGGCCTAACGTTAATGGAAATTCTCCACATTTCCCCACAGACTCCGATCTGCTCGCGGAAAGCCCGGCCCTGTGATACTTTGCCTTTAAAACAAAGCAGACGGGGAGGTCGTCATGGCCGAGCGCAGCGCCAGCTACCAGGAATTCTGGCCCTTTTACCTTCGTGAGCACGCCGAGGCGGGCACGCGCTACATGCATTACGCCGGTACGGTGATTGGTACGGCGATTCTCGCCGCCGCTCTGGTCACGCAGACCTGGTGGGCGATTTTGCTCTGGCCGCTGACGGGATATGGTTTCGCCTGGGTCAGCCACGCCTTTATCGAGCGCAACAAGCCGGCGACCTTCATTCACCCGTTCTGGTCGTTCATCAGTGATTACCGGATGACGGCGCTGGCGTTCACGGGGCGTCTCAAGCCTGAACTGGTCAAGGCAGGCGTTCTGGATCATCCGCACGCGCAAGCCGCGGAATAGTCCGTCAGCCCTGCGGGACCGCTGAGGGGCGTTTCGTGGGAGAGGGTGGAGGCGCCACCCGGAATCGAACCGGGGTACACGGATTTGCAATCCGCTGCGTCACCACTCCGCCATAGCGCCGCCGTGTGGTGGCTCGCCATCTATACAAAAGCGCGAAGGCGCCCGCAACGCGGTTTGAGGGGGCTTTGACAGCTTGTGCTGTACAATATTGCAGTGGCCTGGCGCCGCAGGGGCGTCTCTTGGCCTTGCAGGTCTGAAAGCGGGCGCGATATAAGCGGCCCGCAGATTCAACAAGGGGACGCCGTCGCGCCATGTCCGAATTCGAGACCGCCCGCCTCGCCATGGTCAACAGCCAGATTCGTCCGAACGATGTCACCGATCATCGTATTCAGGACGCGATGGCCGACATTCCGCGCGAGCGCTTCCTGCCCAAGTCGCAATCGGCCAAAGCCTATGCCGACATCGAGGCGAAAGTGGCGGAAGGCCGCTTCATGCTCACCCCGCGTGATCTCGCCAAGCTGATCCAGGCGGCCGATATCCGCCGCACGGACGTGGTTCTTGATGTGGCCTGCGGCCGTGGCTATTCGACCGCGGTTCTGGCGCGCATGGCGGAGACCGTCGTTGGCCTGGAGCAGAAGGATCTCGGTCTTGTCGAGAAGGCGACCGACGCTCTCAACGCCATCGAGACCGACAATGCGGTCGTGGTCGAGGGGGACCTGTCCAAGGGCGTGCCCGGACAGGGCCCGTTTGACGTGATCATCGTCAACGGCGCCGTTGCTGAGCCTGCACAGGCCTGGCTTGACCAGCTCGCTGTCGGCGGGCGGCTGGCTGTGATCGTTCGCGACGGAACTGTCGGGCAAGCGCGTATCTATACCAAAGCGCAGACTTCCGTGGGTGACCGGAGCGTGTTCGACACGACCGCGCCCTATCTGCCGGGTTTCGAGCCGGAAGCAAAATTCGCCTTCTAGAGCGGTCTGTTACAGAACCGTATGGCTAGGGTGACATTTTGCACCGTACACCGCACGCCGAGCGCCGTATAAGAAGGCGTGTCGGGATTGCGCGTTTTTGCGCAAGGGATGGTCAAGAGGGACGCCCCATGAAACGTTTTCTGTGCGCCGCCGCACTGTCGGTTCTGTCTGCAGGTCTTGCGCCGTGGGGACTGGCGCAGGCCCAGTCTCTGAACGAGACGCTCGCCGCCGCCTATGAATCCAACCCCACGCTCGGCGCTCAGCGCGCCAGCCTGCGTCAGTCTGAAGAGGGGTATTTCCAGGCGCGCGCGGGCTTGCTGCCCAGCCTGTCGGCGACCGGGTCCGTGGGTGAAACGGTCGATACCTGGGGCGGGGCTCCGGAGAACGATTCCTCCAGCTATGGGCTGACGCTGAACCAGTCCATCTACCGGGGCGGCCGGACGCGCGGCTCCATCGACGCCTCGCTGGCGCGGATTGAAGCCGCGCGCCAGCAATTGCGCTCGACCGAACAGTCGGTGCTGCTCGATGCTGTCAGCGCCCACATGAATGTGGTGCGCGACCAGCAGGTTGTCGCCATTCGCAGCAATAACGTCGAGGTGCTGGCCGAGCAGCTGCGCGCCGCCCGCGACCGGTTTGAAGTGGGTGAGATCACCCGCACTGATGTCGCCCAGGCCGAGGCGCGCCTGTCTGGCGCTCGCGCCCAGCTTTCCGCAGCCCAGGCCGCCCTCGCAGCGTCCCGCGCGGGCTATGCGCGCGTGACCGGGGTCGATCCTGTGGAGCCTGACAATGCCGGCCCGTCCGAGCAGGTGCCCGCAGAATTCGCCGACGCCGCCGAAGTGGCGATCAACCGCAATCCCGACCTGCTGGCGGCCCAGTACGCCGAGCAGGCGGCGGAATATGGCGTCCGGGTCGCCCGCGGCGCGCAACTGCCGGAAATCGGTCTGCGCGCTTCTGTGTCCGAGGGGCGCGAAAGTGACTTCTCCGGTCAGGGTCGCGGCACCGCCTCGATCACGGCCAATGTGACCATGCCGATTTTCACCGGGGGGCTGAACCGCTCGAATGTGAGAGAGGCGCGCGCGGCGGCCGATCAGGCGCGTCTGTCGGGGCTGACGGTGCGTCGTCAGGTCATCGAGGGCGCCACCAATGCGTGGAACAATTATCTGGCGGCTCTGGCGGTCATCGAATCCAGCCGCGAGGCTGTTCGCGCCAACGAAATCGCCTTTGAAGGGGTTGAGCAGGAGGCGCTTGTGGGCCTTCGCACGACCCTGGACGTGCTTAACGCCGAGCAGGAATTGCTGAACTCCCGTCTTGAACTGGTGCGCGCCGAGCGTGACTTGACGGTGGCTAGCTATGCGCTTCTGCAGGCGATGGGCCAGCTTGACGCCCAGAGCCTGGGGCTGCCGGTCGAGGCGGAAGATGTGCGGTCGCGTTTTGAAGAAGCTCGTGGGGCTAACTTCGACTTAACGCCCTGGAATTAGACCATTGGAAATCAAGGAAGGGTGCTGGACAGCCAAGGCTTGCCGCGCCTAACCTGTGCGCCGCCGTTTACCCCTCGACGGACGAAGGACGTCTCTATGGCTCAGGATACCGACCAAGAACCGACGATGGAGGAAATCCTCGCCTCCATTCGCCGTATCATTAACGAAGACGAAGAAGAGCCGAAGGCTGAAGAGGCCGAAGCCGAGGCGGAGGAGCCTGCGCCGGAGCCTGAGCCCGAGTTCGAGGCCGAGCCGGAACCCGAGCCTGAGCCGGAACCTGAAGTCGAGTTCGAGGCCGAACCGGAGCCCGAACCCGAGCCGGAACCGGAAATGGACATGGATGACGCGCTGGAGCTGACCGAGCGTGTCGAGGATGAAGACGAGCCGATGGACGTGGCCGATGATCTCATGATCATGGACCGCGAGCCGGATCCCGAACCCGAGCCGGAAGTCGAGTTTGACGCCGAGCCTGAGGAGGAGCCCGAGGAGGACAGCCTTATCGACGCCGCTCCGGCCTCCGCGGCTGCAGGCATGTTCGCGGCCCTGTCGGAGAATCTGCGCGTCTCATCCCAGCAGGGCCAGACTCTGGAAGGCATTGTGCGCGAACTGATGCGTCCGATGCTCAAGCAATGGCTCGACGAAAACCTGCCCTCCATCGTGGAAGAGAAGGTGCAGGCCGAGATCGAACGGATTGCGCGCCGCGGCCGCTAACCGGTCTTGCGCAGGATCTGACATATGAAACGGGCGCCGTGTCACGGCGCCCGTTTTCTTTGGCCCCTCTCTGTAAACGAGCTGCCCATGCGTGATCTGAACCAGGCGATAGCCGACCTGACTCCCTGGCTTGAGAGCCTTGAAAGCGAGCGAAAGTCCGCGGTGGCGCAGTGTTACAAGGGGCTGGTGCTTGGGCTGGTCGTGGCGGCGGCCTTCGTTCTGGTCTGCGTAGCTGCGTCCTGGCCGCCGCCCGTCATGATGATCGGGGGCGGGGTGATCTTCGTCCTGGGTCTTGTCTGGGGCAACCAGCCGCTCAACAGATTGCGCAAGACGGTCAAGACAGGCCTCAATGACCGTTTTGCGGAAGCCTTCGGCATGCGCTATCGCGCCGAGGTTCAGGACCCTATCCGCTTTAACGCCTTCCGTGAGCATGACCTGCTTCCCGGTTATGACCGGCGCAGCTTCGAGGATCACTTTTCCGGCGAGGCGCACGGCGCAGATTTCGATCTGTATGAGGCCCATCTCGAACAGAAACGCCGGACCAAGAAACGCACCTATTACGTCACGGTGTTTCGCGGCGTCCTGATCCGGATCAATTTCCCTCGGACGGTGGAGGGCGTCACGCTGGTGACCCGGGATGCCGGCATTTTCAACGCATTGGAAGGCTGGGCGAAAAAGACGTTTGGCGGCCAGAAGCTTGAGCGGATCGGTCTGGTGGATCCGACTTTCGAGAAGGCGTTCGAGGTCTATGGCACCGATCAGGTGATGGCGCGCTATCTGCTGACCCCATCCTTCATGGAGCGACTGCTCAAGCTGGAGCGCGTGCTGAAGGGCAAGAATGTCCGCTGTGTTTTTGACGAGAAGCTGGGCGAGGGCGCCGGGCGGGGCGAATTGCTGATCGTTGCGGAAACTGGAAACAAGTTCGAGGCGGGCTCCATGTTCAAGCCGCTCACCGATCATGGCCGCATCGCCAGCTTGCACGGCGAGTTCTCGATGATCGACGATATCATCAACACCGTGCTCGAACCGCCGAGCGAGGGCGGGGGCGTCCTCTAGGCCGTTGGCTCCAGCAGATCCCAGCGATTGCCGTAAAGGTCCCTGAAGACAGCCACCTTGCCGTAGGGTTCGTGCCGCGTGGCTTCCTCGAACCGGACGCCTTCATGCTCCATCCAGGCGCGTTTGGTCTCAAGGTCGGTCGTATGCAGGAAGAAACCGACACGGTCGCCTGCACTGGCGCCAATGGCCGCGACCTGCTGGACGCCTCTGGCTCTGGCGAGCAGGAGCTTCACGCCGCCATCCCCGGCGCCGATCTCGACCCAGCGTTTGCCTTCGCCCAGGTCCTGATCGCTAATCAGTTCAAAGCCCAGCGCGCGTGTGAACCAGTCGATGGCCTCGTCATAATCGGCCACCAGATAGGTGATGGCGGCGAGGGTCTGTGCGGGCTGACTCACAGATCGAACACGCCCACGAAGGGCACGTGATCAGAGGCTTTTTCCTTGCCGCGCACATCCTTGGCGATCTCGACCGCTTTCAGACGGTCCGCCGCTTGCGGGCTCAGCAGCAGATGATCGATGCGGATGCCGTTGTTCTTCTGCCAGGCGCCCGCCTGATAATCCCAGAAGGTGTACTGGTGCGCGCGGCCATCGGCTTGCATGAAGGCTTCGGAATAGCCCAACCACAGGATCTTGGCGAAGGCGTCCCGGCTTTCAGGGCGGATCAGGGCGTCGCCTTCCCAGGCGGCGGCGTCATGCACATCGCTGTCTCGCGGAATGAGATTGTAGTCCCCGGCGAGGATCACCGGCTCCTCAAAAGCCAGCAGCGACCGGGCATGCGCCTTAAGGCGCTTCATCCAGGCCAGCTTGTAATCGTATTTCGGGCCGGGCGCCGGATTGCCATTGGGCAGATAGATCGAGGCGACGCGGACCGGGCCGCTGTCCGCGCTGATCACGGCCTCGATATAGCGCGCCTGATCATCCTCATCATCGCCGGGCAGGGCGCGCTGGCTGATCTCTTCGATGGGGCGTTTTGAGAGAAGGGCGACGCCGTTATAGGTCTTCTGGCCAACCGTCTCGACATTGTATCCGAGCTCCTCGATCTCGAGCCGGGGGAAGCCCTCATCGACTGTCTTGATCTCCTGCAGGCAGGCCACGTCCGGGCTCGCCTCCTTCAGCCAGTCGAGCACATTGGGCAGGCGCGCCTTGATCGAGTTGACGTTCCACGAAGCGACGGACAAGGTCATGTGATGCTCCCGACCAATGGGGCCCGAATAACGGGGATGCTGGATGCGCGATCTTGCGGATGAGCCCGCGCCGAAACCCTACACGGTTTTGACCGTGATTCTGATGGGGCTTGCGACGCTGGTCGCAGTCGCCATTGGCTTCCTGAGTTTTGGCCTCTACCTGCCCAATCTGATGACCTTTTCCCAGGTCCTCAGTCAGGACGATGTGGACAAGGCGGCGCTGGCCGCCTTTCTGTTCCTGTCCGCAGGCCCCGTGATCGCGGCGGCGGGACTGATCCTGGGATGGATCAGTTTTCTGCTCTTCAGGGCGCCGAAGACGGGCATTCGTCTGGTCTTCTTTCCGCCTGTCGCCTGGGTGGTCGCCGTGCTGGCCTATTTCGCCCTGATCATGAGCGTGTGCGACGGCAGTTTCACCTGCGGGGTTTCGCTCTAGAACCCCTCGAATCGCGCGATCTCGTCCACCGGCGCGCGCTTGGAGCGCAGCTGGTTTACGGCGGCGTCGGGATCGGCATAGCCGATCGCCATGCCGCAATAGACCTGATCGGGGCTTTCAACGCCCAGCGCCCGGCCGACAGTCTTGCAATGCGGCGTCCAGGCTTCCTGAAAACAGGTGGCGAGTCCGCGTTCCTGGGCGGCGAGCGCCAGGCTCATCATGAACATGCCCAGATGCGCCCATTGGTTGGGGTTCATCCGTTCATCAATCAGGAAGAACAGGCCTACCGGAGCGCCGAAGAACTGGTAGTTCTGCATCAACCAGTTCAGGCGCGCCGCCTTGTCCTCGCGCGGCACGCCCATCAGGGCGTACATGTCCTCGCCCAGCTCATAACGGCGGGTGCGATAGGGCTCCCACAGCTTTTCAGGATAGACCGGGAATTGGGCCTCATCATCGAAAGGGTTTTCGGCGAGCTTCTTGGACACTGCATCCATGACGCGCTGGCGCGCTTCGCCCGCGACTGCGACGACTTTCCAGGGCTGCAAATTGCCCCCCGACGCGGCGAAGCGCGCATCGTCTATGAGCGCGCGCAGCTCGGTTTCAGTCACCGGCTTGTCGAGAAAGGCGCGCGTGGAAATGCGCTTGTGCAGCGCGTCTTTGACCGAAAGGCTCATGAAATCTCCCCTGACGTGTTTTTCGCAGGGGAGCGCGAAACAAGCCCGAATGTCCAGATCAAGACGACAGGCTCACCCGGACGTGATCAGATTGAGAAACTCGTGCCGCAACCGCAGGCGGCGGTGGCGTTGGGATTCTTGATCTGGAAGCTCGCGCCGATCAGCTCGTCCACATAGTCGATGACCGAACCGGAGAGGAACTCCACGCTCATGGGATCGATCAATACGGTGGCTCCGTCACGTTCGATGCGCAAATCATCCTCGCGCGCCTCGTCGGTGAGATCGTATTTGTAGGAAAAGCCCGAACAGCCCCCGCCCTCGACCGAGAGACGCAGATAGCGCGAGCCTTGCGCCTTCGTGATCTCATTGATCTGCGCGGCGGCGGAGGGGGACAGGGAAATGTCCGTCGTATCGAGGGTGGTGCTCATGAGCGTCTGACTTTCCACGGCTGGCGTTTCGGCCTCGCATCAGTATATGGACGTTCCCGACGCCTGAAAAAAGACCTCAACAGTGACAGGAGCTGGAGATGGCCCCGATGCGCGCCCCTTATGCCTGCGATCCGGCGAAAAGCCGCGGCCGTCACCACCCTCAGCCCGAAAGCGCGATGCGCAGCGCCTTCCAGCGCGATCGCGACCGCATCATCCATTCAAGCGCCTTCCGCCGCCTGAAGGAAAAGACCCAGGTCTTTGTGGCCCATGAGGGTGATGCCTATCGGACCCGTCTGACCCATTCGCTGGAGGTTTCCCAGATTGCCCGCACCCTGGCGCGGGCGCTGCAGGTGGATGAGGATCTCGCCGAAGCCAGCGCGCTCGCCCACGATCTCGGGCACCCGCCCTTCGGTCATTCGGGCGAGGACGCCCTGTCTGAATCCATGGTCGATTTCGGGGGCTTTGATCACAATGCCCAGACCCTGCGCGTCGTGACCAAGCTGGAGACCCGCTATCCAGAGTTCGAGGGGCTCAATCTGGCGTGGGAGACGCTGGAGGGCGTGGTCAAGCATAACGGCCCGCTGATGCAGGCGGGCGATGATCCGAAGGTGCTGCCCTGGGGGTTCCGCGCCTATCCCGGCTGGCAGGCGCTGGAGCTTCACACCCATGCCGGCATTGAAGGGCAGATTGCGGCGTTGTCCGATGACATCGCCTACAACAATCACGACATTGATGACGGGCTACGCTCGGGCATCCTGAAGATCGAACAGCTCATGGACCTGCCGCTGGTGGGTGACGTCTTCCGTCGTTGCCGGGCGCGCTATCCCGATATTTCCGAGAACATCCTGATCCACGAGGCGGTCCGCGAGATGATCGGCCTGATGGTGGCGGATGTGCTGGACGAGACCCGGCGGCGCCTGAAAGACAGCGGCGCAGACAGTCCTGAAGCCGTGCGTCGTCTGGACCGACCCATGGTGTCCTTTTCTGATGGCATGACCGAAAGCCTCGCGGCCGTGCGGCGCTTCCTCTATGCGAACATGTACCTGCACTACAAGGTCAAGCGCATGAAGGAAAAGGGGAAGATGGTCGTTCGCGATCTCTTTGCGGCCTTCCTGTCCGACCCCATGCTGCTGCCGACCGAGCTGCAGCGCGAAGCGGGCGGGGTCGGGGAGGAGGCGACGGCGCGTGTCGTTTGCGATTACATCGCCGGCATGACCGATCGCTACGCCATCGAAGAGCACCGCAAGCTCTTCCATGTGGAAGGCTGGGGCTGAGCCGAGCCCGTCTGTGGAAAATCATTTCTGACAGGGCGACTCACACTCGCGGCTCTTGCTATGGTCTGACCTGCCATAGATCGCCGAATCACGGCGACGCTCTCCGGTGTGGGACGTGAGATGACCGACGACGACACCCGTTACGGGGCGTACGCCCCGCCGCCTGACGATTATGACACCTATGACGCGCGTGAAGAGGAACAGGACCGCCGCGGCTGGTTGTTCCTGGGCGCTTCGGCGGTGGTCATGGTCCTGTTCGTGGCGGTGGTTTACAACACCTTCCAGCTGGGTGTGCGCGAGCGCGGTGAGAACCCCGTGATCACCGCCGACGCCGAGCCCTATCGCGTCGCGCCCGAGGATCCGGGCGGTTATGAAGCGCCCGATCAGGACCTCTCCGCCTATGAGCTGCGTGAAAACAGCGAAGGGGAAGCCGAGCTCGAGACGCCGCCGGCGCGGACTGTTTCCGAAGAACCCGTGATCCAGGACCCGGCGCCTCAAGCGCAGGACATGCCGGCCCTGCAGGTGGAGACCGCCAGTGCGGATGCGCTGGATGATCCCGCGCCCTCGGACCCCCAACCGGCTGCGTCTCAGCCGGACCCCGAGCCTGCGCCAGCCCGGGCTGAGCCGGCCCGTCCGGACCCGGAACCGGCGTCGCCCGCCCCCGCGCGGGCAGAACCGCCATCACGGCCTGCAGCCCAGGTCGAGGGTGCCTATGTGGCCCAGATCGGCGCGTTCCGCTCGGTCGAGGACGCGGAAGCGGGATGGGTGGCGTTCACCAGCCGGTTCTCAGACCTCGCCATGGGACACGCGCCGGATATTCAGCGCGCCGACCTGGGCGATCGCGGCGTGTTCCACCGCTTGCGGGTCGCCGCCTTCGCCACGCGTGAAGACGCCGCCAATTTCTGCGCGTCCCTGGACGCACGGGGCCAGGCCTGCCTGGTGGCGCGTCGATGAGTGTGACGGCAGCGCTTTATGGGCTGGAAGGGGAAACCCTGACCCCGGATGAGAAAGCCTTTTTCAGGGATGCGGATCCGTGGGGCTTCATCCTGTTTGCGCGCAATGTGGACAGCCCCAGGCAGGTGCGCCGTCTGACGGGCGCCTTGCGCGATGCGGTCGGCCGTGAAGCGCCCATTTTCATCGACCAGGAAGGCGGCCGGGTGCAGCGCCTGCGTCCGCCGCACTGGCGCGCCGCCCCGCCGGCCCGGGTGTTCGGCGAACTCTACGACCGGGACCCCGAGCTGGCGCTCGCCGCAGTGAAGCTGAACCATCAATTGCTGGCCCACGAGCTGATTGAACTCGGGATCGATGTGGATTTCGCGCCCTGTGCGGACCTTTCGGTGCCCGGCGCCCATGACGTGATTGGCGATCGCGCTTTCCACACCGAACCGGAGCCCGTCGCGCAGATGAGTACGGCGGCGCTGGAGGGCCTGCTCGATCAGGGCGTGCTGGGCGTCATCAAGCATTTGCCCGGTCACGGCCGCGCGGCGGCGGACAGTCATCTCGAACTGCCCGTTGTGACGACAGATGCGGAAACCCTCTATACGCGCGATTTTGAAGCCTTCAAGGGCATCAAGGGCGCGCTGATGGCGATGACCGCCCATGTGGTCTATGCCGCGATCGACAGCGAGCACACCGCCACCCAGTCGCGTGACGTGATCGACGGGGTGATCCGCGGCGCCATCGGTTTTGATGGCCTTCTGATGACCGATGATCTGTCCATGCAGGCGCTGGAAGGCTCTCTGCGCCATCGCGGCGAGCGCGCGCTGGCGGCGGGGTGTGAGCTTCTCATGCATTGCAATGGCCAGATGGATGAGATGGTCGAAGTCGCCCACGCCGCGCCGGACCTCTCCGGTCGGGCGCGGGAAAGGGCTGGACTGGCGCTTGACGCCAGGCACAGCCCGAACGTGTTTGATCCCGCCGAAGGCGTGACTCGTCTGAAAGCTCTCTTTGTCGAGGGAGGCGTGCCGCTTCAGTCATGACCGACCTGTTTGACGGTTTCGAGGAGGATGAATTCTCCGCCGCCAAGGAGGCTGGCGCGACCGAAGCGCTGATTCTCGATATCGGGGGCTGGGAAGGCCCGCTTCACCTGCTCTTGGCGCTGGCGCGCAAGAACAAGGTGGACCTCGCGGTCATCTCGATGGTGGAGCTGGCTGACCAGTATCTCCTCTTCATCGACAAGGCCCGCACCCACCGCCTTGATATAGCGGCGGAATATCTCGTGATGGCGGCCTGGCTGACCTATCTCAAATCGCGTCTTCTGCTGCCCAAGCCGCGACCGGCCGACGATGAGCCGGAGCCAGAGGAAATGGCGGCGGCTCTTGCTTTCCGACTGAGTCGTCTCGAAGCCATGCGCGCGGCCGGCGATGCGCTGTTTGCGCGCCCGCTTCAGGGACGCGATGTCTTTACCCGTGGCGCGCCCGAGGGCGTGCGCTCGATCCGGACGCCGCTCTATGAAGCCGAGCTCTATGATCTGCTCAAGGCCTACGCGACCCGTCGAGAGCGGCAGTCCTTCGCCACCTACCAGCCCAAATCGCCCAATGTTTACAGCCTGGAGAATGCTCGCAAGCGTCTTACGGGCGTCGCGCGAACGCTAAGCGGCTGGGCGAGGCTCGACGAGCTGCTGCCTGACGAGGATGAGCTGGGCTATGACGCGCCAAGCCAGGGTTCGGTGCTGGCGTCCTCCTTGCTGGCGGCGCTGGAGATCACCAAACATGGCGAAGTGCGTCTGCGTCAGGACGAGACCTACGCCCCCATCTGGATGCGTCGGGTCGCCGAAGCGGCCGGCCTGACCGAAACAGGGGAGGGCGCCGGTCATGGCTGAGCGTGACGATGACCCGATCACCGAGGCGATCAAGGCG
This sequence comes from Oceanicaulis sp. HTCC2633, assembly GCF_000152745.1. Lineage (GTDB taxonomy): Bacteria > Pseudomonadota > Alphaproteobacteria > Caulobacterales > Maricaulaceae > Oceanicaulis. The sequence goes on along the minus strand of NZ_CH672428.1, from coordinate 885,420 downwards.
TTGCGTGAGCAGGCGCAGTCAGCTCCGGCTGGCGATGACGGTCCGCCCGGCGTGCGGCTCGCGATCGACAATGACGCGGCCCTGCTGCGGATCGTCGAGGCCTTGCTGTTCGCGGCCTCCGAGCCGCTTGATCTAGACACGTTGAGGGCGCGCCTGCCCGAGGACACCGATGTGCGCGGGCTGATCAATGCGCTGCAATCGAAATACGCCGATGCCGGGGTGAATCTGGTCGAGGTGGGCGGGCGCTGGCGCTTCCAGACGGCTGAGGATCTGAGCTGGCTGTTGCGCACCGAGCGCGAGGAGCCGCGCAAGCTGTCCCAGGCCGCGCTCGAGACCCTCGCCATCATCGCCTACCACCAGCCGGTGACACGCGCCGAGATCGAGGAGATCCGCGGAGTCGCGGTCTCCAAGGGCACGCTGGACCAGCTCCTGGAGATGAAGTGGATCCGCCTGCGCGGGCGTCGGCGGACGCCGGGTCGTCCGGTGACGTATGGCGTTACGGACGCTTTCATGGACTATTTCGGGCTGGCCAATCTGTCTGACCTGCCGGGCGTGTCCGATCTCAAGGCGGCGGGGCTGCTTTCGAGCCGCCTGCCGCCGGACTTCTCCATACCGGCGCCCGGGCAGATCATCCCTGATTCCGATGAGGAGCTGTTCAGCGAGGACGAGGCGGCCCAGTTCCATATGGACTTCCTGGAAGGCGAGGATCCGGACGCCTGAGAGTCTTGTCACTGAAATGTTGAGGCGGAGCTGACCGGGTTATTGGACCCGCGCGCGGATATCCTCTAGTGAAGTGAGAACTGAGCGCCCGTGTGCGGCTGACGCGCCAGGCCTCGGACACCGTTTGCAAGGAGAGCGTCTCATGGGTGCGCATTGGACGGGTATTCTGATCGTCATCGTCCTGCTGGTGCTGCTGTTTGGCGGCCGCGGCAAGATTTCCGGGCTGATGGGCGATCTGGCCAAGGGCGTAACGGAGTTCCGCAAGGGATTGCGCGACACCCCGGATGAGGAGAAGTCCACGACCTCCCAATCCACGGCGGCGCTCAACGAGGGCGCATCCCGGGACAATTCCACCGCCCGCGAGGACGAGCGCACCGGAGGCTAGGCCATGAACCCGGCCTTTGGTTTTCAGGAGCTGATCGTCATCGTCATTCTGGCGCTGGTCGTGGTGGGGCCCAAGGACCTGCCATTGATGGTGCGCCGGGTGGGCAAGATGATCGGCCAGATCCGCGCCACGGCGCGTGAGTTCCAGCGCAGCTTTGACGAGCTTGGCCGCGAGGCCGAACTCGCCGAATTGCGCAAGGAAATCAATTCTCTGAAGGCCAATAATCCGATCAAGGAAATGGAGCGCGATTTCCTCGAAGCGGACCGCGAGATGATGCGGGACATGGAAGAGCGTCCGCACCCGCGCATTGCGCGCCCCATGAACGACCCTGAACCCCAGGGGGGCGAGGCGCTGACGCCTGATCCTGAAGCGCCGAAGGCGAGCGCGCCCGCCGGTGATGCCGGCAAGCCCGGAGAGGGCTGATGTCCACCCCCGAACTTGAGCATGAAGACGAGGTCGAAGCCTCGCGTGCGCCGCTCATGGCGCATCTGGAAGAGCTGCGCGACCGCCTGATCTGGGCGATGGGCGCCGTCGTCATCGGTTTTGTGATCTGCTTCGTCTTCGCGGAGTGGATCTATAATGTGCTGCTGGTCCCGTTCGAGAATGCGGCCCGTCAGGTGCGCGGCGACGCGCTGGATCTGCAATTGATCTTCACCGCGCCGCTCGAGTTCTTCTTCGTCAAGCTCAAGCTGGCCCTGTTCGGCGCCATCGTGCTGGCCTTTCCGATGCTGGCCTATCAGGTCTGGGCGTTTGTGCGGCCCGGTCTGTACAAGAATGAGCGTCTGGCCTTCGCGCCCTTCCTTCTGGCCTCGCCCATCCTGTTCGCGGCGGGGATGGCGTTCGTCTATTACGTCATCCTGCCCTTCGTGATGAGCTTTGCGCTGGGCCAGGAGCAGATCGGGCAGGAGGGCCGCGCGAGCATCCAGCTGCTCACGCGCGTGTCGGAATATCTCAACCTCGTCACCACGCTGGCGCTCGCCTTCGGCATCAGCTTCCAGCTGCCCGTATTGCTCTCGCTTCTGGGCAAGGCGGGGATCATCACCTCGGGCGATCTGATCCGGTTCTGGAAGTTTGCGCTGGTGGGCATTGCGGCCTTCGCCGCCTTTGTGACCCCGCCGGACCCGATCAGCCAGCTCTTCCTGGGCGCGGCCATGTTCGGGCTGTACGCCCTGTCGATCCTCGCTGTGAAGCTCGTGGAGCGTAAGCCGGACGAGGACGCCTAGTCCTTCATCCGCCGCTGCACACGCGGCTGACACATCCATTTGAAGTGTGGACGATAGGCGCCTGCGCGAGTATCACGCGGGTTCCCTTCACCCGTTCGACCCTTGAGTTTTGACATGCACGATATCCGCCTGATCCGCGACGAGCCGGCCGCTTTCGACGCCGCCATGGCCCAGCGCGGCCTGGAGCCCCAAGCCCAGCGCCTGATCGATCTGGACGCGCGCCGCCGCGAGGCGACAACGCGCCTTCAAGAGGTGGAGACCGAGCGCAATTCAAAGTCCAAGGAGATCGGCAAGGCGAAGGCCCAGGGCGATGAAGACCGTTTCAACGCCCTGCGCGCCGAGGTGGAGAGCCTGAAATCGGAAATGGAGCGCCTGACCGAGGAGGCGCGCACGGCCGAGGAAGTGCTCAACCAGCATCTGGCGGCCCTGCCGAACCGTCCCGCGGAGGATGTGCCCGAAGGCGCAGACGAGAATGACAACGAGGAAGTGCGCGGCTGGGGCGAACCGCGCGCCTTCGACTTTGAACCGGTCGATCACGTCACCGTGGGTGAGCGCCTCGGCCTTGATTTCGAGCGCGCGGCCGCCATGTCCGGCGCCCGTTTCGCCGTACTGCAAGGCCCGCTGGCGCGGCTTGAGCGTGCGTTGGGCCAGTTCATGCTCGATCTGCAGACGACCGAGCATGGCTATCGCGAAACCTCGGTGCCCTACATGGTGCGCGATGAAGCCCTGTTCGGCACGGGCCAGCTGCCGAAATTTGCGGAAGACCTGTTCCGCACCACGGATGATCGCTGGCTGATCCCGACGGCTGAGGTGCCGCTGACCAATCTCGTGCGCGACTCCATCCATGCCGAAGACAGCTTCCCGATCCGCATGACGGCGCTGACCCCGTGCTTCCGTTCGGAAGCGGGCTCGGCGGGACGCGATACCCGCGGTCTGATCCGCATGCACCAGTTCCTGAAGGTCGAGCTCGTCTCGATCACCACGCCCGAGCAGTCCGAAGACGAGCTTGAGCGCATGACGCAGTGCGCCGAGGAAGTGCTGCGCCGCCTCGAGTTGCCCTATCGCGTCATGAAGCTGTGCACGGGCGATATGGGCTTCTCCGCGCGTCGCACCTATGACCTCGAAGTCTGGATGCCGAGCCAGAACACCTATCGCGAGATCAGCTCATGCTCGACCTGCGGCGACTTCCAGGCGCGCCGCATGAATGCGCGCTATCGCAAGGAGGGCGAGAAGAAGCCCGACTTCCTGCACACGCTGAACGGCTCGGGGCTGGCGGTGGGGCGTGCGCTCGTCGCGATCCTTGAGAACCACCAGCAGGCGGACGGCTCGGTCTACATCCCTGAGGCGCTGCGCCCCTATATGGGCGGCGTCGAGGCGATCCAGCCGTGAGCCAGCCGCGCATCCTTCTCGTCAATGATGACGGCATTCACGCGCCGGGCCTGAGCGTGCTCGAAGAGATCGCGCGCACCCTGTCAGACGATGTCTGGACAGTGGCGCCGGCGGAAGAGCAATCCGGCATGGGCCGGGCGCTGACCCTGAATGCGCCTCTGCGCGTGCACCAGTATGACGACAAGCGCTATTCGGTGTCCGGCACGCCGACCGATTGCGTCCACATGGCGATGGACATCCTGATGAAAGATGCGCGTCCGGACCTGCTGCTCTCCGGCGTGAACTCAGGCCAGAACATCGCCGAGGACGTGACCATGTCCGGCACGGTCGCCGCCGCCATGCATGGCGTCCAGATGGGCGTGCGTTCGGTGGCCCTGTCCCAGGCCTATGGCTTTGAGGGACGCGCCAAGATCCGCTGGGAAACGGCGCGCCAGCATGGGCCACGGGTTCTGAAGGCCTTGCTTGAGACGCCCTGGAGTGAGAACACGCTGCTGAATGTGAACTTCCCCGACCGGGCTCCCGACAAGGTCGCCGGCGTGGAAGTCACGGCCCAGGGGCAACGCGATCAGGTGGTGCTGCGCGCGGATGCGCGCACCGACCTGAGAGGGCGTGACTATTACTGGCTGGGCTTTAACGGCAAGCTGTCCGACCCGGCTGTCGGCACGGATCTGCGCGCGGTGTATGAAGGCCGGATATCGGTGACGCCGTTGCATCTGGACCTGACCAATTACGAGGCCCGGACCCGACTCAAGGATGCGCTTGGAGAGACGCTCGACTGATGACCGGCATGCCCGACACCCGCATGATCCAGCTTGTGATGGCGCTGCGGCGGGCGGGCGTCTCGGACAAGCAGGTGCTGATGGCCATCGAGCGCACCCCGCGCGAACTCTTCGTGCCGCAGGGCTTCGCCGATCAGGCCTTCGAGAATCGCCCATTGCCCATTGATTGCGGTCAGACCATCTCCCAGCCCTTCGTGGTGGCGGCGATGACGGAGGCGCTCAAGCTCAATGATCGCTGCAAGGTGCTCGAGATCGGAACCGGCTCGGGCTATCAGGCCGCCGTGCTCGCGCGCCTCTCGCGCCGGGTCTATACGGTGGAGCGCTACCGCACCCTCGCCAAGGAGGCTGAGGCCCGGTTTCACCAGTTGCGCCTGTCCAACATCGTGCCCCGTATTGGCGACGGATCGGTCGGCTGGCCTGAACAGGCGCCGTTTGACCGGATCATTGTCACGGCGGCCGCAGCTTCGCGTCCTGAGACTTTGCTGGAACAGCTCAAGCCCGGCGGGATTTGCGTGGCCCCGGTCCAGAACGGGACCGTTCAGACCCTGATGCGCTATGACTGCTCGGAAACAGGCGAACTCAGCGAGACGGCTCTATTTGACGTGCGTTTCGTGCCGCTCGTGCAGGGCGAGGCCCGCGCGCTCTAGCGGTCATAAAGATCACCCTCTCAATTCGCTCCATCTCGTGTTAACCTCGCCTGCAGGGGGAGACGCGGCGGGCCGAGGCCCGCCTGGAGAAAAGGAGCTCGGTATGAAATACGTTGCTGCTATGACGGCTCTTGGCGCATCGCTGGTCATGGGCGGCGCCGCCCTGGCGCAGTCAGATGCGATGTCAGACGACCCGTTCGTGCCTGAAGGCTATGAGCTGACGGGGCAGACCCGCACCTGTCTTCCGCTGAGAAGCATTGATGACATCACGCCGCTCAATGAAGACGCCTGGCTCGTGACCACGAATTCCCGGGATGCCTATGTCTCGCGTGTGAATGGCGGCTGCCGTGCGGCGACGCGGCCTTTCACCTATCTCAGCTACAGCGTTCCGGGCGCGCAACTGTGTCGCGGCGAGATCGTCACCGTGATGGATCAGGGCATGAACTCACCGGTCGGCAGTTGCTCGATCGGGACCTTCGAGGAACTCAGCCCGCTTCCCGAAGACGCGAGCTAAAGTCAACACACGGTTAACGCTCATAAGTCATTCTGCCCCTTCGTAGGACACGATAGGGCAGGGTGCATGCGCCCCAGACTGCGCACAATATTGCTGGGACTGAGCGTCGCGGCGGCCGTGTCCGCTTGCGCTGCTCCTGTACGTGCGCCCGCGCCTATCGAGCATGGCGGCTCCGGCGCGGCGCGCGCACAGGGGGGATGCGGACGCAGCCTCACGGTTCAGTCTGGCGATACGCTGTACGCCATCGCCCAGCGATGCGGGGTTTCCCTCGCGGATCTGGCCGCTGAAAACGGTCTGCGTGAACCCTATACCCTGCAGCGCGGACAGACCGTGCGCTTGCCCGGCCCGTCCGTTTACACGGTGCGCAGGGGCGATAATCTTTATCGCATCGCGCTGGCTCACGGCATGAGCACCGAAGAGCTGGCCCGGCTCAACAGCCTGCGTCAGCCTTACACGATCTATCCCGGACAGGAGCTGGCCGTGCGCGGACAGGCGCGGTCCGTTGTCGCACAGGCCCAGCCGGCCAGCAGCGGCGCCAGCGCCCAGCCCTCCGCGCCGACGCGACGGGCCAGCCCGCCGCCTCGCGCCTCGACCGCGAATGCGCCAAGCTTCCAATGGCCGCTGCTGGGCCAGGTGATCACCCCGTATGGCGGCGCTGAGGGCGCCCGCATTGACGGCATCCGGATCGCCGCGCGTCTCGGAGACCCGGTGCGCGCTGCGGCGGATGGAGAAGTGGTGTATGCGGGCAATGAGTTGCAGGGCTATGGCGAGCTTGTCCTCATTCGTCACGAGAACAATTGGGTGACGGCCTATGGCCTGAATTCGATTCTGCGGGTGAATGTGGGCGACCGGGTCACCGCTGGGCAACACATTGCCGACGCCGGAGCTTCCGGTTCGGAAACCCGCACCGCCCTGCATTTCGAGGTCCGGCGCGGGGTCAGCCCGGTCGATCCGATGCAGGTTTTGCCGTCGCGATAGGGCCGGGCTGAGCAAATCCGGTGAGGACGTACCGCCGGGTCTTGTTGCATGCCGCGCGCACCCCGATATATTCCGGCAACCCTAAACCGCTCGTTCTCATCGGAGCCGCCATGTTTTCTGCGACCGACTCTGTCTTTCTCGCCACCACCGCCGCCTCCGGCGCCCAAGGTGGGCTGGGCTACATGATCATGCAGTTCGCCCCGTTCATCCTGATCTTCGTGGTCTTCTACTTTTTGCTGATCCGGCCGCAGCAACAGAAAGCCAAGGCGCACCGTGAAATGGTGGAAGGTCTTCGCAAGGGCGATGAAGTCGTCACGTCCGGCGGCATGATCGGCAAGGTCACCCGCGTGGCCGATGCGGAAGCCACTGTGGAGCTGGCCGAAGGCGTCCGGGTGAAAGTGCTCAAGCACACCATCATGGAAGTGCGCACGCGCACCGAGCCGGCCAATGACGCCGCCGACGCCAAGTCTGCTGACTAAGGCCTGACTGACATTCCGGCGTCGGGTCCTGGGCCCGGCGCCGCCGGACGCTTGAGTGCCCCATGCTGTATTTCGCTCCCTGGAAGACGACGGTCGTCACCCTCGTCATCCTGATCGGCCTGCTCTTCACCCTGCCCAATTTCGTGCCCGAGAACGTCCGTCTGGACGCCAATGGCGAGCCCAAGGGCGTGTTCACGGTCCTGCCGCACCAGACCATCAATCTGGGGCTGGATCTGCGGGGCGGCTCACACCTGGTCTTCCAGGTGGACATGGATGAAGTGCGTCAGGAGCGTCTGGAAAACCTGCAGGATGACGCCCGAAGCGCCCTGCGGCAGGATCCGCCGATCCTGCTGTCCGGGTCGCCGGCTGTAGTGGAAGGCCAGGTGCTGGTCCGCCTGTCGCGGCCTGAAGACATGGACCGGGCCATGGAGCGGCTGGAGGAGCTGAGCGAGCCGATCACCACAGCGACCGGCGCCCAGGGTCTCAACCAGACCCTCGCCATCACCCGGGGCGATGATGATCGCACCATCCGGATGGCGATTACCGAGGCGGCCCTGGACTCCATCCGTCAGCGCACCGTGACCCAGTCCATCGAGGTCATCCGTCGTCGCGTGGACTCCACCGGCACCACCGAGCCCAATATCGCGCGTCAGGGCGAGGACCGCGTGCTCGTCCAGGTGCCGGGCGAAAACGATCCTCAACGCATCATCGATATTGTCGGGACGACCGCGCGTCTGACCTTCCACATGGTGGAAGAGGGCGTGACCATTAATCCCGATGGCACGGGCCGAACGCCGCCCGGCGTGATGATCCTGCCCTCCGAACGGTCCAGCGAACCCTTCCTTGCGGTCCAGCGCCGTCCGCTGGTCACAGGCGAGCAACTGGTCAACGCCGGTCAGGCCTTTGACCAGAACGGCCAGCCGGCGGTGAACTTCCGTTTCAACACGACGGGCGCCCGCGCGTTCGCGGACGCGACCACCCAGAATCGGGGCCGACGCTTCGCCATCGTGCTTGATGACACCATCATCTCTGCGCCCGTGATCCGAAATCCGATTACGGGCGGCTCCGGCATCATCGAGGGCGGCTTCACCATGCAGTCGGCGACCGACCTCGCCAACATGCTCAATGCGGGCGCGCTGCCGGCGCGTCTGACCCCGGTGGAACAACGGACCGTCACGGCGTCTCTCGGTGCAGACTCGGTTGCACGTGGTGAAACGGCCGTCCTGATCGGCTTTGGCCTCGTGATCGTCTTCATGGCGCTGGCCTATGGCTTTTTCGGCATTGTCTCGACCCTGGCGCTGCTGGCGAACATCCTGCTGCTTCTGGGCGCTCTGTCCGGGCTCCAGGCGACGCTGACCCTGCCGGGCATTGCCGGCATCGTTCTGACCATCGGCATGGCGGTGGACGCCAATGTGCTGATCTTTGAACGGGTCAGGGAGGAGTACAGGCTGGGACGAACCGTCACCACAGCCTTTGAGGCCGGGTATTCGCGCGCCCTGTCCGCCATTCTGGACGCCAACATCACCACGCTGATCGCCGCCGCCGTGCTCTACATGCTCGGCGCGGGACCCGTGCGCGGATTTGCGGTGACGCTGGGCCTGGGCATCCTGACCTCGGTCTTCACCGCCTTTGTATTTTCTCGTCTTCTGATTTCGATCTGGCTCCGCACGAGCCGGCCGAAAACGCTGGCAATGTAAGGGGAGGCGATCATGGCGCTTGCACTCGTCCGTCTCATTCCGACTGACACCAACATCCCCTTCATCAAGGTCCGCTTCGCCGCCTTCCTGGTGTCCGTGGCCCTGATACTGGGATCTCTCGGGGCGTTTTTCACCCTGGGGCTCAATTTCGGCATCGATTTCCGCGGCGGCACCGCCATCGAGGTCAGGACCGAAGGACCGGCCGATCTTGGCGCGCTGCGTTCTGTGATGGAGGGCCTGCAGCTGGGCGATGTCCAGGTCCAGGGCTTTGGCTCGGAGAATGAAGCGCTGGTTCGTGTTGGCCAGGTCTCGGCAGAGCGGGTGAACGAGCTTGAGGGGCATGCGGTCGAGAATGATGCGGAGGCCCAGCAGGCCGTGCGTCAGTATGTGTCCGATACGCTTGAGCGCGAGTTTCCCGGCATCACCTTCCAGAAGATCGAATCGCTGAGCCCTCAGGTGTCCGGCGAACTTGTGGTGGCGGGCGCCACCTCGATCGGAGTCGCGCTTTTCCTGATGCTGGTCTACATCTGGTTCCGCTTCGAATGGCAGTATTCGGTGGGCGCGGTCCTGGCGCTGATCCATGACGTGATCGCCACGATCGGCTTCTTCGCAATCACCCAGCTTGAATTCAACCTGTCCACCATCGCGGCGATCCTGACGATCGTGGGCTATTCGATGAACGACACCGTCATCGTCTATGACCGGATCCGCGAGGACTTCCGCAAGTTCAAGACACGCCCCACGGTGGACGTGCTGAACGGGGCCATCAACTCGACCCTCTCGCGCACCATCCTGACCTCCGGCACCACGATGATCGCCATTGTCGCCATGGCCGTGATCGGCGGCCCGGCCCTGCAGGGGTTCGCACTCGCCCTGATCTGGGGTGTCGGCGTGGGTACGTATTCGTCCATCTTCGTGGCGGCGCCGCTTCTGACGCTGACCGGCGTGAAACGGACTTCCGACGACGACGCCGAAGGGGGCGCTCTTGCCCCGTAATGCGTCAGGCACAGGCCTGCCTCCGATTGACGCGTTCGGCGATGACGGTTTTCGCATCGCCGGCGTGCGCAAGGAGGGGGCGACCCTGATTGTGGATGGGGCGGCTCGCCCCTGGACGCGTCAGGGAGAGACCCTGACCCTTGAGGATTTGCGGATCTTCATCGACCGGCCGGATCGCCCCGACATGGTGATACTGGGTATTGGCGAGCGTCTGATACATCCGCCCGCCGCTGTCCGGCAGGCCTTCCGGGACGCCGGTATCGGGCTTGAGGTCATGGACACCGCAACCGCATGCCGGACCTATAATCTTCTGGCGGGCGAGGGGCGCAATGTCGCCGCGGCGCTGATCTCGGTTTAGAGTCTGTTTACCGTGTCTGAGGTTTTATCCGGATGCGATTAAGTCCCTTATGTATGAGGCTTTTTCACGATTTTTCTTAAGTGAGTTGAAAAATGCCGAATACGGGCGAGACGCTTCAGATCATTGAACGGACTCTGGACGGAACAATCAGCTATACGGCGATTGTCGGGTTCACGATGAAGCCCATCCTCGAGCGCGCCGTGAAAGACTATACGCGCAAGGCCCTGAACCATGATGTCCTGATTGTGGATTATCGCAGGGGCGACCCGATTATCGAGCCCCATGACATCTCGACCTTTTTTGAGCGGACAGGCGATATCTGGACCAAGCCGGATCTGTTCATCTACCTCTATAACGACGCCAATCGCATGCGGACCGCGCATCTGAGCAAGCTCATCCTGATGCGCGGCGGAAAGGCGATCGCCCTTCCCAGCTGGCAGGCCGCCGCCGACCACCTTGGACGGGATCTCGGCGACGATCCGCTCAGCGCGCTTTCAGCCTGAAGTCAGGATTCCGGCGTGATCGCGCCATAGACCAGCCGGTCAAAGACAGCGCGCGCGCCTATGGTCTCCGATGTGGTGGGGCCCGGCTGTTCCTGGCTCATGATCACCGCGACAACGCCGGTCGAAGGGCTGATGAAGAATTCGGTGTCGAAATAGCCCGACCAGCCAAAATCGCCCGTATTGCGGACCGGGTGCTCACCAGGGCCGTCATAGATCACGCCTACGCCATAGCCATAGCCCAGATCGATCGCATCCATGCGATCGGGCATGCGGTCCGCCTGGACGTGAGCGGTCGCCATGTCCGCGACGGTGTCCCGCGATAGCAGGCGCACGCCTTCGAATTCGCCGCCATTGGCGAGCATCTGGGCGAAGCGGATATAGTCATTCGCCGTGGACAGCAGCCCCGCGCCGCCCGCTTCGATCGGGCTGTCCGGAATGGTGTCCTGACTGTCAGACAATCGGGTCAGGGCGCCGTCCTCCCCATGGGTGTAGACGGCGGCGAGACGATCGCGCTGATCATCGCGCAGGAAAAAAGTGGTGTCGCTCATGCCCAGAGGGCGGAAAATGCGCTGCTGGCTGAAGTCCTCAAGGCTCTGTCCTGACGCCACGGCCACCAGGTGGCCCAGCACATCGCTGGCGTAGGAGTAGAACCAGGCCGAACCCGGCTGGAAATACAGAGGCAGGCCCGCCAGGGTCTCCATGCGGCTGTTCATGTCGCCTTCGGCGGAATAGATGTCATTCCCGATATAGAGCGCGCCCAGATTGCTCTCATAGTCAAAGACATAGCCGAGCCCGGACGTGTGGGTCAGAAGGTCTTCCACCGTCATCGCGCGCGCGGCCGGGACCGTGGGGATTTCATAGTTCTCATCGCGTTGCAGCGAGGTGGCGACGCGGACATTCGCGAAAGCGGGGATGTAATCGCTGACCGGATCATCCAGCGCGATCACGCCGTCCTCAACCAGCATCAGCGCAGCCACCGCCGTCACCGGCTTGGTCATGGAGGCGACGCGCACCACGGTATCGGCTGTCATGGGGCGCTCGGCTTCCAGATCGGCGTAGCCGGCCGTGGCGGTGTGCATCACCTCGCCATTGCGCGCGAGCACGGCGACATAACCGGCGCGCTGACGCGCGGCGGCCAGCTCCACGAGCCGACTGTCGAGCTGGGCGAGACCCTCTTCACTGAAGCCCTGAGCGGCGGGCGCCGGGGCGGCGCTTTGGCTTGGCGCCGGTTCGGGCGCTGACGTTCCTGCAGGGTCGCCACAGGCGGACAGGGTGAATGCCAGCGCAAGCGCGGCGAGAGAGGCGCCGGTGCGCCAGTGTGACAGGTCGATCCGCATATGGCCCCCAAAGACATAAAAAAAACGGCTGCGGTGAAGGTCACCGCAGCCGCTCTTTTCGTCAACGCTTAAAGAATTCAGGCGCTGGCCAGGTTCTGGTTGGCGAAGTCCCAGTTCACGAGCTTGCCCAGGAAGTCGCCGATATAGTCCGGACGGCGGTTCTGGTAGTCGAGATAATAGGCGTGCTCCCAGACATCCATGGTCAGCAGCGGGGTGGCGCCGTCGGTGATCGGGTTTTCCGCGTTCAGCGTCTTGCGCACTTCCAGCTTGTCGCCGTTCTTGACGAGCCAGGCCCAGCCCGACCCGAACTGGCCGGCGCCGGCGGCTTTGAACTCTTCAGCGAACTTGTCGTAGGAACCGAAGGACTTGTCGATGGCTTCGGCGATGGCGCCCGTCGGCTTGCCGCCGCCATTGGGGCTCATCGAGTTCCAGTAGAAGGTGTGGTTCCAGATCTGGGCTGCGTTGTTGAACACGCCCATATTCTTCTCGGACCAGCTTTTCTTGATGACCTCTTCCAGGCTCAGACCTTCATAGTCGGTGCCCTTGATGGCGTCATTGGCCTTGTCGACATAGGCTTTATGGTGCTTGCCGTGGTGGAAGCTCAGGGTTTCGCCGGAGATATGCGGCGCCAGAGCATCTTGGGCATAGGGCAGGTCGGGAAGAGTGAACGCCATGTCGGCCTCCTTTGGGAGTGTGAGCGAGAGGGTGCTCATAGGGTGCGGCGGCCTGTTGGAAGACCGCCATACTCAGGTATTACGCACGAGCTAGATATGGGTTCCAACCCGTATGTGTCTACTGGCGAGAGAGAAAAGCGTGACTGATTTCGACAGCCTGCTGGCCGCGAACGACCCTGAACGGCGCATGGCCGCGCTGTTTGCGCCGGCCGAACTTCGCGCACGCCTGTATGCGCTCTATGCCTATTATCACGAGATCGCGCAGATTCCCGACAAGGTGTCAGAGCCTGTGATCGGGGAGATGCGGCTGGCCTGGGCGCGCGAAGCGACGGCGGATCTGTTTGCAGCCCCGCCCAAGGTGCGCCGCCATGACGTCTATGAAGCGCTGTCTGAATTGCGCGAAGCGCCGGGCGCTCCTGACGAGGCTGCATTGGTCGGCCTTGTAGAGGCGCGCAGCGCCGACCTGGGGGAGGGGCCGTTTCCGACCCGCGAAGACCGCCGCGATTATGTGGACCGGACCTCAGCCGCGCTGATGCGGATCGCCGCACGGCTGCTGAAGCCGGATCTTGATCTCGGCGGCGAAGCGGGCGCCGCCATCCAGGCGGCGGGCCGCCTGTGGGGGTTTGCAGGGCTGCTGCGCGCCTTTGCGCCGCTCGTTCAGGCCGGACGTCCGCCTTACAGCGCGGACGAGCTCGCGGGCGCGGACATGAGCGAGGCGGATCTGAGAGCGGGGCGCAAGCCCGAGGTCGCCAGGGCGGCGCTCTCGGGGCTGATCACCGAAGCGCAGGAGGCTGCGGGCATGCTCAGCCGAACCCGCAGCGCCCTGCCGGCCGAGGTCTTTCCGGCGGTGGGCTATGCCTCGCTGGCCCGCGGGTATCTGAAAAGCGCTCAGGGGCTAGGCGATCCTTTCCGCGAACAGATCGCGCGCGCGCCGCTTGGGCAAAACGCGCGCCTGACCTGGGCGTCGCTGACGGGACGGGTCTAGTCGCCGATTTCCGTGTCCAGGAATTGCGCCATGGCTTCCAGAACGGCAAGTCGCGTTGGGTAATCCTCCAGGCTGTGATCGCCGCCTTGCAGGCGGGTGAACTCGACCTCCTTGTCTGCCCGTCGCAACGCACGCTCCATGATCCGGCTCTGTTCCTCGGGAACGACCGTATCATCGCGGCTGTGAAGAAGCAGAACAGGGGCTTCAACCGCTTCCGCATGCTGGGCGGGGGAGAGGGCGCGCAATTGCTCACCGCTGGCGCGTCCATCCGGTTCGCCGCTGAAATGCTGGTTCCAGTAGCGGAAGGACTGTGACTCCCGCCCGAACCGGTTCTCGATATAGTTCAGGAAGTTGTCGGCGTCCGACAGGGCGTTGATGGCGATGGCGCAATCATACAGGCCGGGCGTGAAGGCTGCGCCCGCCAGAGCCGCATAGCCGCCATAGCTGCCCCCGGCGATGCAGACCCGGTTCGCCAGTCCTTGCTCGCGAAGCCAGTTCACAGCATCCGTGAGATCATCTTGCATCACGCCACGCCCCCATTGGCCATAACCGGCTTCCATCCAGCGTTCGCCGAAGCCGGCTGAGCCGCGATATTGCGGCTGCAGGACGCCAAATCCCTGGCTCGCCAGGTAATGGGCAAAATAGTCAAACCCGTCCACGTCTCGCGAAGCCGGGCCGCCATGGACCAGAAGGACGAAGGGGTGAGGGCCCTCGCCTGCAGGCCGGGCGAGATAGGCCGGGATCGTGACGCCGTCACGCGCCGTATAACTGACAGGGTCTCGTTGGGGCAGCGTCTGTCCGTAGAGTTCGGGATAGCGCGCCCGGAGCGGAGTGACATTCCAGCTCGCAAGGTCGACCAGATGATACACGGATGGCGCATCAGCCTCGGACACGGCGATGACAAACTTCATCCGGTCCGGCGTCCAGTCCACAAGCGTGACGCGGGCGCCATTGAAGGCCTGATCCAGATTGGCCTGCAGCGCCGCCAGCTCTTCATCGAACCATTGCGTGGAGGTTCGTTCCGCCGTGATTGTGACCCCGGCCACGTAGCCCCGGTGAGGATCAATCCGGACGTCGCCTGCATCATAGCGGTCATTCTGATAGTAGATATCGCCCCAGGCGCCGTCGCTCAGGGAGAGGCGCTGCAAGCCGCTGACGCGTCCAGGCCCGTCAGTATACCGCCTCACCAGCAGCGCTTGTCCATCGGCGGTGAAGCCGGCCACTGACATGTCGATCAGGTTCTGCCGCGCTTCATACAGGATGCGCCACTGATCGTTCTCCTCGATCGCGATCTGGTACTGGTTGAGACTGTTATTAAAGCTCAGGCGGACAAAGCTCCGCCCGTCCGGCGAGGATATCCAGCCCCTGGTCGTCTCGTCGCCACGCGCTACGAGCGACATGCGACGCCCGTTTTCAGGATCGACCGAATAGAGGTTCAGCGCCCCGCGCGTGTCTCGCAGCGGCATGAATAACCGGCCCGTTTCAGGGTCTTCGCCGGCGAGACTCGCCGTGTCGAAATTATAGCCCAGATCCCGGCCTTCGCGGATCAGCTGTTCGGCCTCCATCGTATCCGCGTTGATGGTGACGAAGGCCTGGAAGTTCACATCACCTGAGACGATTCCCAGCTCTCGGGTCCGTCCGGCTGTGGCGATCAGCGTGTCTTCATCCGTCCAGAACGTGGAATAGGCGCGCATGGTGCTGAAATCGGCGGCTTCCTGCACGCCCGTCTCAAGGTCCATGACCACCACATAGCGCTCCTCGCCCTCATGGGTGACGAACGCGAACCGCGATCCATCAGGAGAGATCGAAACGCCCTGGGTGCCCGGCAGCCGGGCAAAGGCGGAAGCCGGCAAGTCCTGAGCGTGCGCTGCTGAGCCGGAGGCCAGCGCCGAGGACATGAGAAGAGCGCCAGCGGCGCGCAGTATGGATGTGAGCATGGAATCCCCCTCTGGGGGAAACCTTCATGCAGCGCTCCCTCAAATCAAGAGAAGAGTCTGTAACAGCCCTTTATTCAGCAGCTTGTGCTTTCTCGCCCAGCCAGGCGTCAATATCGCTCAGGGCGCGCGCGCTCATGGCGCGTTTCTTGGCGACGGACTTGTCCTTGCCGCGCAGGCGTTTGCCTTCGGCGTCCCTGGTGGGCGCCTCGATATCCGGGAACAGGCCGAAATTGACGTTCATCGGCTGGAACGCGCCTTTTTTGCCCGGCACATGACCGGTGGTGATATGGGTCAGAAGCGCGCCCAGCGCCGTGGTGGGCGGCGGCGGCGAGATCTCACGACCCAGCTTCTCGGCGGCGGCGAACCGGCCCGCCAGCAACCCCATGGAGGCGCTTTCCACATAGCCTTCGACCCCGGTGATCTGACCGGCGAAGCGCAGGGACGGGCGCGCTTTCAGACGCATGACCCCATCGAGAAGCTTGGGCGAATGCAGGAAGGTGTTGCGGTGAATGCCGCCGAGGCGGGCGAAGCTGGCGTTCTCCAGCCCCGGGATCATCTTGAACACGTCCGTTTGCGCGCCGTATTTCATCTTGGTCTGGAAGCCGACCATGTTGAACAGCGTGCCCAGCGCATTGTCCTGGCGCAGCTGAACCACGGCATAGGGTTTGGTGTCCGGGTCATGGGCGTTGGTCAGCCCGCGCGGCTTCATCGGGCCATGGCGCAAGGTCTCGCGGCCGCGTTCGGCCATCACCTCGATGGGCAGGCACGCATCAAAATAGGGCGTGTCCTTCTCCCAGTCCTTGAACTCGGTCTTGTCCGCCGCGAGAAGCGCGTCCACGAACGCCTCGTACTGGTCCTTGTCCATCGGGCAGTTGATATAGGCGGCGCGGTCTTCTTCGGTGTCGCCCTTGTCATAGCGCGATTGCTTCCACGCGATGTCCATATTGATGGACTCCGCATAGAGGATCGGCGCAATGGCGTCGAAGAAGGCCAGCTCGCCTTCGCCGCTGAGCTCGTGCACGGCCTCGGCCAGCGCGGGCGAGGTGAGGGGGCCGGTGGCCACGATCACGCTGTCCCAGTCCTCGGGAGGCAAGCCTGCAATCTCTTCACGCACGATCTCGATATTGGGATGGTTCTCGATCGCGGCGGTCACATCCGCCGAAAACGCTTCGCGATCCACCGCCAGCGCGCCGCCGGCGGGCACCTGGTGCTTGTCGCCCATGGCCATGATCAATGATCCGGCGCGGCGCATCTCTTCATGCAGGAGGCCGACGGCGTTGGTTTCCGCATCGTCTGAGCGGAAGGAGTTCGAGCACACGAGCTCCGCCAGGCCCCCGGTCTGGTGGGCGAAGGTCGGACGCACCGGGCGCATCTCGTGAAGGATGACGCGGGCGCCCGCGTTTGCGGCCTGCCAGGCGGCTTCGGAGCCGGCCATGCCGCCGCCGATGATGTGGATCGGGGTCATATCAGTCATGGCCCGAGCATATAGTCGCGAAGCGGGTGCGGCTCAATCGTTCCCAAACAGGCTTTCGGCGCCCTGATCCTTGGCCTGACCCGCATTTCGGGCTAACTGGCGCACCATGAAACTGATCGATCTTCGCGCTGTCGGCGCCGCTTACCGTTTTGTGCTGGACAACCCGACGCCTGTGCTGGCTGCGGCCGGGCTATACGGCGTGGTGTTTTCGGTGCAATCGCTACTGACCGCCTATGCGCACGCCTATGCGCCAGGCGCCGCGCCGGGCATGATCCTGTTCATGATCGCCGCCTTCGGCGCCTTTGTGGTCGGCTGGGCCAGCCTGGGGCGTCAGGCGCTGGGACTGCCGCAAAAAGGCTTTCACGGTCTGACGCTGGGCGGGGATGAAGGGCGGCTCGCCTGGGCGCTCTTCCTGGTCCTGCTGCTTCTGACCATCATCCTGATGACAGCCGGCGTGGCCATGGCGTTCATGATCGCCGGTCTCGCCTTTACGGACATGGATCCGGGGGCGCCGCAGCCGGAGGGCTATGTGAACCTGTTCGAGCTGATGGGCCCCGGAGCGCTTGCGGTCTCGGTGGTGCTCGTGACGGTTTTCGTGCTGTTCAGCCTGTGGCTCATCACGCGTCTGGCGCTGACCGCGCCCGCCACCCTGAACGAACGGGCGGTTCGCGTCCTGTCGATCTGGCCGCTGTCGCGAGCGCGCAGCATCGAGATCACGCTCACCAGCCTCGCCAGCCTTGCGCCAGGCGTGCTGATCCTCGCTGTTTTCAATGCAATCTGTCTGGCGCTGCTGGGCGCTGGCCCGGTCATCGCCCAGTCCGCCGCAGGCGAGGCGGGACAGCTGACGGTCAGCCCGGTGCTCATGCTGCTGATCTCGGCCCTGTACGGCGCGGGCAAGATCGCCCTGCTGGCTGCGCCCCTGATCGCGGCGCTGTCCGCGCTCTATCGCAAATACGCCGCAGAAGGCGAAATTCAGGCCGATTAGGACAAGACCTTTTCGGGCGTCTGGGCTATCTTCTCACGCGAATGCTTCGTTCGGACACTCGGGGGGAACCATGTCCAAGCCCAGCTATAACTTCATCGACGCCACCTTCTATTTCTTCAAGGTTTTCGGGGCGCGCCCGTTGAGCGTGGCCTGGATCGCGGTGTGGCAGATCATCCTGTATGCCGCCTTTGCGGCCCTGATCCTTTACGGCTTCTGGCCGCTGATCGACCTGGTCATCAGCTATGGCGGCAAGGGCGAGCCTTCTGACGCGGAAGCGATACAGGCGGTGATGCAGGGCGTGGGATTCTACTCGCTGGGCACGATCGGCCTTCTGATCACCGCGCTCATGATGCAGGGCGCGTGGCTGCGCCTGCTGACGCGCAACGAAGTCGCGGGCGGCATTCCGCTCCGGTTCGGCGCGGACGAGTTGCGGCTGTTGCTGGTCAACATCGTCATGGGGCTGCTGATCTTCGCCGGCTATATCGTGACGGTCCTGCTCTACGCGGCGGTGAACGCCGGCTTGATGGCGAGCGGAGAGGGCGGCGGCGTGGCGCTTCAGGCGCTGGCCAACACGCTCCTGACCATTGTGCTGGTCGTGGGCTGGATCCTGTTCGCCCTGGGCATGGCGCCGGCGCCCGGCCTGACGGTGCGCCAGCGGGGCGTGAAAATCTTCCAGGGCTTCAGCGCCGCGGGCGGCGTGATGGGGTGGATGTTCCTGTCCTATCTCGTGCTGATTCTGGTCGCCATCATCGGCTATGTGGTGCTGAGCGTGATCCAGCAGGGGTTCATCATGATCGGCGGCGCCGAACTGATTGGCGCCCTCATCCAGATCGAGGACGGCTCCGACCCGGAAGTCTTCATGAACGCTCTCATGCAGGCGTTGCAGAATCCGCTCTTCTGGGTGATGGCCGGCATCGCCATCGTTCTGCAGATGATCTTTGAGATGTTCGTGCACGGCTGCTGGCACGGCGTGGGCGCCTATGTGGCGGTGCGCCATGATGGAGGCTTCCCGCCCGAAACCCCGCTGGAAGCGCCCGCGGATTCGGTGGGACAGGCGCCCTCCGAGGGCTGATCATGACGGATATGGCGACGACGCCCGCTCACCGATTCACGGTGGGCGGGGCGCTGGGCTTCGGTTTTGCGGTCTTGCGGGCGCGGCCGGGAGCCGTCGCCTTCCTGCTGGTCCTTCAGGCCGTCGTCTTTGCGGCCCTGATGGCGGTCCAGTACGGCCTCATGGGGCGCATGGCGCGTGAGGGCCTGATGCTTGCGGAAGCGGGCGACATGGTCGAGGCCCTAGCGCTGAACATGCGCCTGTCGGGACTCAGCTCCCTGTTCTCGGTCATCAGCGCGCCGCTCTGGCTCTGGCTGGAGGCGGTCTGGCTGGTGCTGTTCATGAGCGGGCGATTCACCCTGTGGCCGGGCTGGGGCAATCTGGGCCGGATGACGCTGGGCTTCATCGTGATCTTCGGCGTCTATTTCGCCGCCTTGATCGTGCTGGTGATCGTGATGACGACCAGCCTCGTCGGGGTCGCGCTGGTGCAGGAGAGCGGAGGGGATCCCGCCGGGATAGGCGTCATCGCCCTTGTGCTGGGGCTGATCCTGTTCGGGTTGATGCTGGCCGGGCTGGCCCTGTTCACCGCCTTGCCGGCGCACGCGGTTACGGGCCGTTTCGATATCGGGCAGGCGGTCAGCACGGCCTGGCGCCATCTGGTCGGGGTCTGTATCGCCTGGCTGGTCTTCTTCCTCGTCTATCTCCTGGCGATGGCTGTCGTCTACGGGGTGTACACGGTGAATGTCATGGACGAAGTGCTCGCCATGATGGAAACGATCAGCACCCGGACAGAGGACCCGTTCATCATGATGCGTCTCTATGCTGAAACCCTGCCGACGGATCAGGACCTGCCCTGGATGGGGCTGACCTCAGCCTCGGTCATGCTGATCATGGGCGTCATCATGTTGATGGGACGCGGCGTCAGCGCCAAGCTGGCTCTGGCCATGCCGGCTCCCTCTGAAAAGGCTGATTGAGATGACCCAAGCCCTGTATGCGCCCTGGCCCGAAACCGCCCGACGCACCTGGGGGTGGGGCGCCCTTGGATTGATGGTGGCGGGCTATCTCGTCTCCTCCGTGCCCGTGGTGATCGGGACGGTGATCTACACCCTCGTTCTGACGGTCTCCTCCGGCGCCACCGATCCCATGGCGGCGCAGTCCGCGTTGAGCGAGAACACGCTCACCATCCTGCTCCCCCTGATGCTGCTGCAGTTCATCACCTGGGTGGTCATGACGCTGGTCTGGGTGAAGCTGTTCGAGAAGCGGCCCTTCTCCACCATCGGGATCGAGGGGCGAGGCTTTCTGGGGCGGTACCTGTTGGGGCTGCCGCTCGGAATGGTGCTGGTGGTGCTCGTTTCCGTCGCCGCCACACTGCTCAATCTCGGCGCCGCGCCGGCGAACGACGCACTGGGAGAGCTGGATCCGGCGCGCGCGCTCGGTCAGGCGGCGCTGATCGCCTATGCGGGGCTGTTCATCGGATTTCTCATCCAGGGCGGGGTTGAAGAGCTGGTCTTTCGCGGCTGGCTGATGAGCGCGCTGACGGCGCGCTGGGGCAAGGTTCTCGGCGTGTTCACAGCGAGCTTCGCCTTCGCCCTGTTGCACCTGCATGTCTTCATTTCCGGGCTGATGTATGGCGTGCTCGCGCTGTCGGGCATCGGCCTGACCGGGCTCGTCTTCGCGCTAACCGCGCTGTGGCGCCGCTCGATGATCGAGGCCGCCGCCGCTCATGGCGCCTTCAACGCCGTCGCGGTCATCGCGCCGACCTTCGCCCTCATGGCTTCCGACCCCGAACAGACCATCCACACCGCCGTGGCGCAGGTGTTCAGCTCGGCCACCGGCATGGCGGGCGTTGAAAGCGTCACAATTGGTCCGGAAACCTACGCCCAGCTCATCGCCATGGGCGGGCTGAGCGCGATCATGCTGATCGGCCTGATCATCCGGGGGCGGAAGGGGTAGCGGAACCTACCCCGCCAGCTTCGCCTGACGCGCCTTGTCCCGCTCCAGAAGCGGTTTGAGATAGCGGCCGGTCCAGCTCGCCTCGACCTCGGCCACGTCTTCGGGCGTGCCCTCGGCGACAATCTCGCCGCCGCCGGACCCGCCTTCGGGGCCCAGATCGATCAGCCAGTCCGCGGTCTTGATGACATCAAGATTGTGCTCGATCACAATGACGGTATTGCCCTGATCGACGAGCTCATGGAGCACTTCGAGGAGCTTGCGCACATCCTCGAAATGAAGACCGGTGGTCGGCTCATCGAGGATGTAGAGCGTCTTGCCGGTTGAGCGCTTGGCGAGTTCCTTGGACAGCTTCACCCGCTGGGCCTCACCGCCCGAAAGCTGGGTGGCGGGCTGACCCACCTTCACATAGCTCAGGCCCACCTGTTTGAGCGTCTCCATCTTGTCGCGCACGGAGGGGACCGCCTTGAAGAACTCGGCGGCTTCCTCGACGGTCATGTCCAGCACATCGGCGATGGACTTGCCCTTGAAGGTCACTTCCAGCGTTTCGCGGTTAAAGCGTTTGCCGTGGCAGACATCGCACTCGACATAGACGTCGGGCAGGAAGTGCATCTCGATTTTCACCACGCCATCGCCCTGACACGCCTCACAGCGCCCGCCTTTGACGTTGAAGGAGAAGCGGCCCGGCTTGTAGCCGCGCGTCTGGGATTCAGGCAGGGAGGCGAACCATTCGCGGATGGGTGTAAACGCGCCGGTATAGGTGGCGGGGTTTGAGCGCGGCGTCCGGCCGATCGGGCTCTGGTCGATATCGATGATCTTGTCGACCTGATCGAGGCCTTCCACCGTGTCATGGGGCAGGGGGACCTGGGAGGCGTTGTTGAGCCGCCTGGCCGCCGCCTTGTAGAGCGTCTCGATCGTGAGCGTTGATTTGCCCCCGCCCGAGACGCCCGTCACACAGGTCAGGACGCCCAGCGGATAGGCCGCGTCAATGTTCTGAAGGTTGTTGCCGGTGGCGCCCTTCACGGTCACGGCGCGCTTGAGGTCCACCGGGCGGCGCTGTTCGGGCACCGGCACCATGCGTTTGCCCGACATGTACTGCCCGGTCAGCGATTTAGGGTTGGCGGCGATCTCTGCCGGCGTGCCCGCCGCGATCACCTCGCCGCCATGCACGCCCGCAGCCGGACCGAGATCGACCACATAGTCCGCCGTCTCGATGGCCTCTTCATCGTGTTCGACGACGAGGACGGTATTGCCGAGATCGCGCAGTCCGCGCAGGGAATCGAGCAGACGGGTATTGTCGCGCTGGTGCAGGCCGATGGACGGCTCGTCGAGCACATACAGAACGCCCGTCAGGCCCGAGCCGATCTGGCTGGCGAGACGAATGCGCTGGCTTTCCCCGCCCGACAGCGTGCCCGAGGCGCGGCTGAGCGTGAGATAATCGAGCCCCACATCGACGAGGAATTTCAGGCGGTCGCGGATTTCTTTCAGGATGCGGCGCGCGATCTCCTGATCCTTGGGCGACAGCGTCTCCTCGATGGAGGAGAACCAGTCGCGCGCATCCTTGATCGATTTCTCGCCCGCTTCGGAAATGTCGTGCTTGGCGATCTTCACAGCCAGCGCTTCGGGCTTCAAGCGCTTGCCGTCGCAGACATCACAAGGCTGGCTCGATTGAAAGCGCGCCAGATCCTCGCGCACCCAGCTTGAATCCGTCTCCCGCCAGCGGCGCTGCAGATTGGGCATCACCCCTTCAAACGCCTTGGACGTGGTGAACTGGCGCAGCCCGTCCTCATAGGTGAACTTGATCTTGTCCCTGGTCCCGTAAAGCACGGTCTTCTGGAAGGCTTTGTCGAGATCACGCCAGGGCGTGTACATGCTGGCGCCGTAATGGTCCGCGATCGCCTGCAGGGTCTGCTGGTAGAGCTTGGAGGTGGCGCGGCTCCAGGGCGCAATGGCGCCGTCATAGAGCGACTTGTCCCGGTCGGGGACCACCAGATCCTCGTCAAACTCAAGACTCTGGCCGAGGCCGTCACAGGCGGGGCAGGCGCCGAACGGATTGTTGAACGAGAACAGGCGCGGCTCGATCTCCTCGATCGTGAAGCCGCTGACCGGACAGGCGAATTTCTCGGAGAACACGATCCGCTCGCCGGTCTTGTGTTCGCCATGGTCAGAGGCGAACTCGGCCATGGCGATGCCGTCGGCGAGCCGCAGCGCGGTCTCGAGACTGTCGGCGAGGCGCTGTTCGAGCCCCTCCTTGGTGACCACCCGGTCCACCACCACGTCGATATCGTGCTTGAACTTCTTGTCGAGCTCGGGCGCCTCTTCAAGGGCGTAGAACTCGCCATCCACCTTCACGCGCTGGAAGCCCTGCTTCAGCAGCTCGGCGAACTCCTTGCGGTATTCGCCCTTCCGGCCGCGCACGATGGGGGCCAGCAGGTAAAGCCGGGCGCCGTCGCCCAGAGCCGTGATGCGGTCCACCATCTGGGACACGGTCTGGGCCGAGATCGGCTCGCCGGTGGCGGGGGAATAGGGCACGCCCACCCGCGCCCAAAGAAGGCGCATATAGTCATAGATCTCGGTGACCGTGCCCACGGTCGAGCGCGGGTTCTTCGAGGTGGTCTTCTGCTCGATGGAGATGGCGGGGGACAGCCCTTCGATGGAATCCACATCGGGCTTGCTCATCAGCTCCAGGAACTGGCGCGCATAGGCCGACAGGCTCTCCACATAGCGGCGCTGGCCCTCGGCGTAGATGGTGTCAAAGGCGAGCGAGGACTTGCCCGATCCCGACAGGCCCGTGAACACGATCAGCTCGTCGCGCGGCAGATCCACCGACACGCCCTTGAGATTGTGCTCGCGCGCGCCGCGCACGGAAATGGTTTTGAGCTTGTCAGACATGGATGACGCAAAATCCTTCACTGGCGGTCTGCCGGGCCGGCGTATCGGGCGTTACTTAGGACTCTCCCGGCCCGCTATCCACCGTTCAGGCGCCGACAGCGGCGCCCGGTGATGGACTCGGAGCCCCGGATGGGCTTCGTTAACTTCCGACTCGCGCTTCAATTGACGCGCGGAACGGAATGTGAACAAATACGACGCGAAAGACAAGCGGGAGACGCGGCATGGCGGGCAGTGTGAACAAGGTGATCCTGGTGGGCAATCTGGGTGCGGACCCGGAAGTGCGCCGGCTGAACAATGGCGATCCGGTCGTCAATCTGCGCATCGCCACCTCGGAGAACTGGCGCGACAAGGCCACGGGCGAGCGCCGCGAGAAGACCGAATGGCACAATGTCGTCATCTTCAACGACAACCTCGCCAAGGTCGCCGAGAACTATCTCAAGAAGGGCTCCAAGGTTTATATCGAGGGCCAGCTTCAGACCCGCAAATGGCAGGATCGCGACGGCAATGACAAATACACCACCGAAGTGGTGCTGCAGCGCTATCGCGGCGAGCTGACCATGCTGGACGGTCGCGGCGACGGCGGCGGCGACCGCATGGGCGGCGGCTACAACAACAACCAGATGGATGACCGGTCCGGCGGCGGTTATGGCGGCGGTCAGGGCGGCGGCGGACAGCGCCAGAACGCCCCGCGTGAGGACTTCACCTCCGACACGCTGGATGACGACATTCCGTTCTAGGATTTGTCCTGTCGATGAAACCGAAAAGCCCGGCGCGTCGCGCCGGGCTTTTTGCATGGCTCGCTCAAGGCTCGTCTCAGGGGGTGAACCAGTCGAGCTTGGCGGTGGTCTCGACGCCGCTGGGCTGGGCGGCGCCGGCGATCGTGGCGATCGCATTGCGCACGGCCACGGCGCCGAGACCATGTCGCGGCGTCGGCATGCGTCCCATGCCGGTCCAGCTGTCTGACTGGGGATCATAGCGCCAGACCTGGGCGTAGACGCCGCCGCCGGAGTTGTCGAACCACTCTCCTCCGAACACATAGAGCGCGCCTTCCACGCTGGCGCAGGCCAACCCGCCGGCGCCGCGCGGACCCGCCTCGGGTTCGGGCAGGGGCGCACGCATTTCCCAGCTGTCGCTTGCGGGGTCGTAGGCCTCGTGCACCGGCGTATTGCCGCCCGACACGGTGCGACCGCCCACCACGTGCAGGCGGCCGTTCAGTTCAGCGCCCGCCGCGGAATTGCGCGCCGTGGGCGCCGGGGCGGCCGTGGTCCAGATCTGGGCGGCGGGGTCGAGCACGATATGGGCGTTGGTGTCCGCGTGGTCTGACCAGGCCTTGTTGGAGAGGCCGGCCGGACGCCGTCCGGTGACCACATGCAGTCTGCCGTTCATCGCAACGGCGACCGTTTCAGCATAGGGCTGGGGCATGGCCGGGCCATTGCGCCAGCGATTGCGCTGAGGGTCGAAGACGCGCACGCCCTCGCTCATCGCCCACAGGCCGCCGGTCTGGGCGGTGAAGCCGCCCACGGCGTAGACCAGTCCTTCCAGGCCGACGAGATTGGGGTGATGCAGCGGAACAGGCAGGCGCGGACGTTCGCGCCAGCTTGTCGCATCCGGCGCCAGCGAGAAGACGCGATCGGATACCCCGATGCGTCCCCGGCCGGCATTGGGGCTCAGCCCGCCCGCCACATAGATCACCTCGTCCAGCACGGCGGGATAGATTTCCTGAACGCGCATGGGCAGGTCCGGGCCGGCATTCCATTGCGGCTCGGGCGCGGTTTGCGCCCCTGCGCGTCCGCCAAGGTTCAGCGCCAGTCCGGCGGCGCCGATCCCTGCAAGCGTTTCCCGCCGCGACAGCATTAGCGGGACGCCTCGATGACGCCGCACACATGGCGGGCGCCGGCGCCGCCAATGGGCTGGCTGGAATGGTCGTCCTGATTGTCGTGAATGACGAGCGCCGAGCCGTTGTCGTCAAGAAGCGCGGGCGCGTCGTACTCGCCATGCAGGCTCACCCGGTCGGTGAAGACCTGGGCGCGCAGGGCGCCGTCCTCATGCACATAGATGTTGGGCAGGTCCGCATTGTCCGGGCCCTCAGCATTCAGAAGACCATGCTCATGGCTCGACGGATTGATATGGCCGCCGGAGCTGGTGAAATCCTCGTTCGAGCAATCGCCGATCATGTGCAGGTGCACGCCGTGCCAGCCATGGGCGGACTGAACCGGGGTGTCGAGTTCGATGGTGATCAGCACGCCGGTTGGTCCCTGCTGGAAACGCGCATGCCCGATCTCGTTGCGCGCGCGATCGATCAGCGTGGCGTGCGCTTCGTCGGGGGCGTGTGCGCTCTCCTGATGGTGATCGGCGGCGAGGGCCGGGACGCTGAAGGCGGATGCGCCCAGAGCTGCGGTGCAGGCCAGGGTGCGAAATGGGCGTTTCATGAGGCGTCTCCTTTTTGGCTACACGCATAACCTAATGGACATCTTGCGGGATGCGAGCCCGGACATTGAAATCCGTCGCGTTTTTGCGGCCAATCCGGTCCTGAACCTGAAACCGCCATGAAACCGTGGACACAGCCGTCACCCGCGTTTGCCGCCCGTTCCCAGCCTTGCTAGACATGTCCTCTAACCGTGCGCAGGTGATTCACGGCGGTGTCCGCCGGCCTGCGCCCGACCGACGTCTCTTTTCGCGCGCCGCATCCTTGAGGGTGAGGGGCGCGCGCCAGCCAGGACGAAACGACTTTGAGCGATTTGCCCCCTGAAACGCCCATGGATGAAGACCTTCCCGCCGCGCCGAGCGGCCCGATGGTGGCCATCGAAGACGAGATGAAGCGCAGCTATCTCGATTACGCGATGAGCGTGATCGTGAGCCGCGCCATTCCCGATGCGCGCGACGGCCTGAAGCCGGTGCACCGCCGCATCCTGTGGGCCATGCATGAGGGCGGCTACAGCAAGGACAAGGCGTACAAGAAGTCCGCCAACGTGGTCGGCGACGTGATGGGCCGCTATCACCCGCACGGCGACAGTGCGATCTATGACGCCCTGGCGCGGATGGCGCAGCCCTTCTCCATGGGCCTGCCCCTGATGGACGGCCAGGGCAATTTCGGCTCCATGGACGGCGATCCGCCCGCGGCCATGCGTTACACCGAAATCCGCATGGACCACCCGGCTGAAGCGCTGCTGGCCGATATCGACAAGGATACGGTCGAGTTCCGGGACAACTATGACGGCTCCAAGCAGGAGCCGGTCGTGCTGCCCGCGCGCTATCCGAACCTGCTGGTCAACGGCGCCGGGGGCATCGCGGTGGGTATGGCCACCAACATCCCGCCCCATAACCTCAACGAGGTGGTGGACGCGACCGTGGCGCTGCTCGATCAGCCCGACATCACCGACACCGAGCTTCTGGAATTCGTGCCAGCGCCGGACTTCCCCACGGGCGGCGAGATCATCGGCCGGTCGGGCGCCCGCAAGGCGCTCCTGGAAGGCCGCGGCTCGGTCATCCTGCGCGCCAAGACCTCGATCGAGGATATCCGTCAGGGACGCGAAGCCATCATCGTGCACGAGATTCCCTATCAGGTGAACAAGGCCACGATGGTGGAGAAGATCGCCGAGCTGGTGCGCGACAAGCGTATCGAGGGCATCTCCGATCTGCGCGATGAATCCGACCGCTCGGGCGTGCGCGTGGTGATCGAGCTGAAAAAGGACGCCAACGCCGAGGTGATCCTGAACCAGCTCTATCGCTGGAGCCCGCTGCAGACCTCGTTCGGCGTCAACATGCTGGCGCTGATCGGCGGTCGCCCGCAACAGGCGGGCCTGCGGGTCTTTCTTGAGACCTTCATCCATCACCGCAAGGAGGTGGTGGTCCGCCGCACCAAGTTCGATCTGCGCAAGGCGCGCGACCGCGCCCACGTCTTGATCGGCCTGGCGGTGGCCGTGGCCAATATCGACGAGATCATCGCCCTGATCCGCCGCGCGCCCGATCCGCAGACCGCGCGTCAGCAATTGCGCGACAAGGCCTGGCCGGCCAAGGATGTGGCGCCGCTGGTGGAGCTGGTCGCCGACCCGCGTTCGCAGATCAGGGACGGCGAGATCCGCCTCACCGAAGAGCAGGCGAAAGCCATCCTCGATCTGCGTCTGCACCGCCTGACGGCGCTGGGCCGCGACGAGATCGGCGATGAGGCCAACAAGCTGGCCGAAACCATCGCCGACCTACTGGACATCCTGCGCAGCCCGACCCGCATCCGCGACATCATCCGCAACGAGCTTCTGGACTCCAAGGCCAGCTTCGGCGTCGAGCGGCGCTCGGCTATCATCGAGGGTGATCTGGGGATCGAGGATGAAGACCTGATCCCGCGGGAGGACATGGTCGTCACCCTGACCCATGGCGGCTATGTGAAGCGCACCGCGCTCTCGACCTATCGCGCCCAGAACCGCGGCGGCAAGGGCCGTGCGGGCATGGCGATGAAGGACGAGGATTTCGTGGCGACGCTGTTCGTGGCCTCGACCCATGCGCCGCTCCTGTTCTTCAGCTCGGACGGCATGGTCTACAAGACCAAGACCTGGCGCCTGCCGCTGGGCGCGCCCAACACCAAGGGCAAGTATCTCACGAACCTTCTGCCCAGCCTCAATGACGGCGCCTGGATCACCTCGGTGATGGCGCTGCCCGAGGATGAGGAGAGCTGGGATCAGTACGATGTCATGTTCGCCACCACGGCGGGCACGGTGCGTCGCAACAAGCTGTCCGACTTCGTGCAGGTGAACCGCAACGGCAAGATCGCCATGAAGCTGGACGAAGAGGGCTCGAAAATCCTCGACGTGCGGCTGTGCAATGAGGATCAGGACGTGCTGCTGGTCTCGGCCGGGGGGCGGGCGATCCGCTTCCCGGTGGGCGATGTGCGCGTCTTCGCATCGCGCAACTCCACCGGCGTGCGCGGCATCCGCCTGAAAGAAAACGATCGTCTGATCTCCATGGCGATCCTGAACCATATCGACG
The DNA here is from genome assembly GCF_000152745.1 of Oceanicaulis sp. HTCC2633. Lineage (GTDB taxonomy): Bacteria > Pseudomonadota > Alphaproteobacteria > Caulobacterales > Maricaulaceae > Oceanicaulis. The sequence goes on along the minus strand of NZ_CH672428.1, from coordinate 856,487 downwards.
TCACCACCGACGAGGCGCGCGCCTACATGAGACACGCTAACGCCATGCGGCGGGCCGCCGGGCTTGAAGAGGACGATGCTGTCGTCAGCGCGCCTGAAGACGGCGAAGCCGGCGCAGACGTGGCGTTGAGCCCTGAACGCATCGCCGAGCTGGGCGCTGCGGAAGAGTTCGTGCTGACCGTGGCCCAGGACGGCCTCGGCAAGCGTTCGAGCGCCTATGACTACCGCGTCATGGGACGGGGCAATCAGGGCGTGGCCGCGCACGATATGAGCAAGGTCAAGGAACTCGCGGCCTGCTTCCCGGTCATTGATGGCGACACGGTGATGGCCGTCACCGATGGCGGTCAGCTGATCCGCTTCCCGGTGGACACGGTGCGCATCGCGGCGCGCGCCACCAAGGGCGTGCGTCTGATCCGTCTGGCGGAAGGCGAAAAAGTCGTGTCTGTTGTCCGCATCGCCGAGAGCGAGGATGACGCCAGCGCGGAAGAGGACGGCGGTGAAGCGGGCGACGCCCCGAACACTCCGGACGCGCCGGAAGACGAGAACTAGACCGGGTCTTCACCACCAGGCCTGGCTTTGGGGAGTTAAGCCATGAAAAAGCGCGTCGCGCTCTATCCGGGTACGTTCGATCCCATCACGAACGGCCATCTGGATATCATCGGCCGGGCCGTGAAGCTCTATGACAAGCTGGTCATCGGCGTGGCGCGCAATGACGCCAAGGGGCCGCTGTTCAGCTTTGACGAGCGTGTGGACATGGCCCGCGAGCTGGCGGAATCCGTGGCTGGCGACACCGAGATCGAGGTGCTGCCCTTTGAAGGGCTGCTGATGCATTTCGCCGAGAAGGTGGGCGCCAGCTCCATCATTCGCGGCCTGCGCGCGGTTTCCGACTTCGAGTATGAATTCCAGATGGTCGGCATGAACCAGCGCCTTAATGCGGACATCGAGACCGTGTTTCTGATGGCCGATCCGCGCCATCAGGCGATCGCCTCGCGTCTTGTGAAGGAAATCGCCAAGCTTGGCGGGGATATCGATCCCTTCGTGCCGCAGCTTGTCAAAGAGCGCCTGCTGGAGAAATTCGTCTGATGCGTCGCACCGCCCCTCTGTTCGCCACGGCCTGTCTCTCCGCCCTCATGCTGACGGCCTGCGCTGAAGCCGAAACCGGAACGAACGCCCAGGAGGCGGAGACCGCCGCCGAAGCCTCCAGTGCTGACGCCGATGCGCCGGCGCCCGGCGCCGACATTGTCGCGAACGCGCCGGACAGCGCATGGCGTACGGTGGACCCTGACGACCTGCTGCATCTGGTCACCAACAAGGGCGAGGTCTGGATCGAGATCCAGGATGAGTTCACGCCGATCCATGCCGCACGCATTCGGGAGATGGCCGAGGCGAACTGGATGGACTGGAAGGTCTTTCATCGGGTCATTGACGGCTTCATGGCCCAGGGCGGCGGCGCCGTGGACAATCCCAATATCGATGCGCCGTTTGAGTCCATTCAGGGCGAGTTCGGCATCCGTCGCGATCCGAACGAGATCATGGTCAACGAGATCCAGGAACGTCGGGCCGTCCCCCGCGGCGCCATGGCGCAAGCCGGGTTCTGGAACGGGTTTCCGGTCGGCACCCAGCCCTCTGCGTTGGCGGGCATCGTGGCGGATGGTCGCGTCGACAGCTGGCTGATCCATTGCGACGGCGCCGCCGCGATGGCGCGCACCAATGATCCCAACTCCGCCACCGCCCAGTTCTACATTGTGCGCGGCGAGGCCGAGCATCTGAACACCCAGTACACGGTGTGGGGCAAGGTTCGCCTCGGCCAGGACGTCGTGGAAAGCCTGAATGTGGGCACCCAGGGCCAGACCCTGGGCTTCCGTCCCGATATCATCGAGGAATTCGAGATGGCGACCCAGATGGACAATCCGCCGACGGTACAGGTGATGGACACCAGCTCCGCCAGTTTCAGCGCCTATCTTGAAGCCCTGGCCGCAAGCCGCGATAACGGCCGCGTGCCTGATATCTGCTCAATCGACGTGCCTGTGCGCGTCCTCGACTAAGAACACATCCCCAAAGGAGGCCGTCGTGTCCGACGCCAACCAAGAACTGGTTTTCACCCTTGAAGGCGGCGATGTCGTCATTCGCCTGCGCCCCGATCTGGCGCCCAAGCACGTCGCTCGCATTTCCGAGCTGGCGGCGGACGGCTTCTATGACGGCCTGACTTTTCACCGCGTGATCGACGGCTTCGTGGCCCAGGGCGGCTGCCCGAATGGCAATGGCATGGGCGGTTCCGGCCAGAACATCCCGGCCGAGTTCAATGACGAGCCGCATGTGCGCGGCACCATGTCCATGGCCCGCGCCATGGACCCGAATTCCGCCGACAGCCAGTTCTTCATCTGCCTGGACGCCGTGCCGTATCTGGATGGTCAGTACACCGTCTGGGGGGAAGTGACTTCGGGCATGGAACATGTGGACGCGCTGCCCAAGGGCGAGCCGCCGGCCAACCCGGGCAAGATCGTCAAGGCGTTCCTGCGCTAGGCGATTGGGTTCTCGATTTGAAGCGGGCGGTCCATCGGGCCGCCCGTTTTCATATGCGGGATCAGGCGTCGCAGCGCTCCACCAGCGTGAAGACGGGGCGATGATCCGAACCAGCGTCCGCCGCTGCGCCGGTGTAAGAGGCGCAAAGCCCCTCGCTGACCCAGATATGGTCGATCCCGATCACGGGCAGGGGCAGAACCCGCTCTGAAGGCCAGGTCCGAAGACCATGTGTGATCCGCTCCAGCGGGGCGAGGGCGTCAGCCAGCAGCCGCATCTGGAAGCCGTTTTCCGCCGTGTTGAAATCACCCGCGAGGATCTGGGACTGATGGGCATGATCTGTGATCAGCTCGCCAAGTTGCTCGCGGTGATACTGATAGAGGTCCGGGCGGGTGGGGCGCGCAAAATGCGTACTGGTCAGGCGCAGGGGCGCGCCCTGGAACTCGATCTCAATGAAGGCGACAGGCACGGTCTCGTACGGGTCGCAGCCCCGCTCCAGAAGCGGCAGACGCGAAATGACTGCGGCCCCCCATCTGCAACGCTGCTGGTAGGGGTAGGTCTCTTGAAGGCTTGCGGGCACGCCGCGCAGCGCGCCCCCCACTTCTTGCAGAAACACCACGTCAAAATCGCCCTCCCGCAAAAAGGCGATAGCGGCATCCGGATCGCGATTGAGATTCCACATATTGAAACTGATTAGCCTTAGCGCCTCACCGGTTTCGCTGCGGGGCGGAAGGGCCTCGGGCCGGGGAACAAGCTGGGCGTAGGGCAGGGCGAGAAAGACCAGCGCCTCACTGAGCGCCATGCCAATGGCGCGCAGCGCGAACAATCCCTTCGCCTTGAACACCCATAGCGTGGTGAAGACCGTCGCCCCGGCCAGCACCGGCAGGGGCCAGACCATGTTGAAGACATCCGCCTTGGGATAGACCCGTCCGGTCAAGCTTAGCCCGATGACAAGCGCCAGTCCCAGACATGCGCCCATGCAGGCCAGCCAGGCGAGAATTTGATACGCCGCAGGCAGGCGGCTCGGCGTCGGGGTCATGAAGCGATCTGTCCGGATGTCTGGCAGGCGAGCGATAGGGTGCGTATATCACCGCCAGCTTGAAGGAAGGTTATGACCCAAATGCGACTGTCCGATTTCGACTTTCACCTGCCCGAGGACCGGATCGCCCTGCGCCCGGCGCGGCCGCGTGACAGCGCGCGCCTGTTGCAGGTGAAGGATGGCGGTCTGTCTGATCTGGGCGTGCTCGATCTTCCGAACCTGCTCGAACCGGGCGATCTTCTGGTCTTCAACGACACCCGCGTCATCCCGGCGGCGCTGACCGGTGTGCGCCCGGCGCGCGCCCATGGCGGCGGCGGGGGTGTGGAGATCGAGATCAATCTGCACAAGCGCGATGATGAAGCCGTCTGGCGCGCCTTTGTCCGGCCCGCCAAGCGCCTGAAAGAGGGCGACACGCTGCACTTCAAGGGCGGGCTGACCGCTGAAGTCCGCGAGAAGCGCGAGGGCGGGGAAGTCGTTCTGACCTTTGATCGTGCGGGCGTTGAACTCGACAAGGCGATTGTGGAGGCCGGGGCGCCGCCGCTGCCGCCCTATATCGCCTCCAAGCGCGCGGCGGACGCCGCTGATCTTGAGGACTATCAGACGGTCTACGCCGCGCCGGACAAGGCGGGGTCTGTCGCTGCGCCCACGGCGGGACTGCACTTCACCGATCGTCTGTTTGCCGCGCTCGATGCGCGCGGGATCAAGCGCACCCATGTGACCTTGCATGTGGGGGCGGGGACCTTCCTGCCGGTGAAGACCGAGGATCTGTCCGAGCATCAGATGCATGCCGAATGGTATTCGGTCAGCGAAGAAGCGGCGCGGACCATCAACGAGACCCGCAAGGCGGGCGGGCGCATCATCGCGGTGGGCACCACCTCGATCCGGACGCTGGAAAGCGCGGCGGAGGAGGACGGGACGGTCCGCGCCGAGGCGCGCGACACCGCGATCTTCATCACGCCGGGTTGTCGCTTCAAGGTGATCGACGCGCTGATGACCAATTTCCACCTGCCCAAATCCACGCTCTTCATGCTGGTGAGCGCGCTGGCGGGGTTTGAGGACATGCACGCGGCCTATGCCCACGCCATTCGTGAGCACTACCGCTTCTTCTCCTATGGCGATTCCAGCCTGCTCTGGCGCAAGGGCTAGGCCCCGAGCGCCAGCCAGCCAATATAGCCGGCATAGCCCAGCAGGAAGACGCCGCCCTCGATCCGGCTGATGCGCCAGCGGGTGACCGAGAAGACCAGCAATAGCGCCGTGACCGCACACATCACCCAGACGTCAAAGCTCTGGATGCTGCGCGGAACCTCGATCGGGTTCACCAGCGCCGTGGCGCCCAGAATGAACAGCACGTTGAAGATGTTGCTGCCGACGATATTGCCAAAGGCGATATCGGCCTGCTTGCGCCGGGCGGCGGCCAGCGTGGTCACAAGCTCGGGCAGGGAGGTGCCGACGGCCACCACCGTCAGCCCGATCACGGCTTCGGAGACGCCCAGGAACTCCGCCACGCTGATCGCGCCCGTCACAAAAAAGCGGGCGCCCAGAATGGTCAGCACCAGACCGCCGACGAAGAAGGCGATATCGCGCCAGACCGGGATTAGGGCGGTATCCTGCGCCGCGTCGTCCGGCGCCTCCCCTGCCGCTTGCGGCGTTTTCAATCCGCTCCAGACCGTGAAGGCGAGATAGGCCAGCAAGGCGAGAATGAAGACGGCGCCGAACAGCGGTGTGAGCTGGCCGTAGAGGATCATCACGGCGCACAGGAGGGTGGACAGCGCCAGCACGAGGCCGTCACGGCGGAAGGCGGTCTTGTCGATGGCGATGGGCGCCAGAACCGCCGCTGCGCCGAGGATCAGCAGGATATTGGCGATATTGCTGCCGACCACATTGCCGACGGCAATGCCCGGCGAGCCCAGATAGGCGGCCTGAAGACTGGTCACCAGTTCCGGCGTCGAGGTGCCAAAGCCCACGAGCGTCAGGCCGATCACCAGCGGCGGCAATCCGGCCCGACGGGCGAGGTCGGACGCGCCCCGCACCAGCATGTCGCCGCCGAAGACCAGCCCGGCGAGGCCAAGTCCCAAAAGCACCAGATCCATGAGTCCGCCCGTCAGCTCGACCGGGACTGATCGCGGCTGCCATCAGGGCGCCCGGGAGCGGGGCCAACATGGGATGCGCTCAGGCGAGACGCAATCATCGCGTCGGCGCGGACTGCGAATAAATCCGTTACTCGGCCGGGCAATAGGCCTGGTTATCCACCTCGTCATAGCCCTGGCGGCTGAGATAGACCGCGCAGCCGCAAGCGAGCTCCGGATCGGCTTTCACGGCCTCGGCGTCATCGAGCACCATCAGGCACAGATACTCGTATTCGTCTTTCATCATGGCGGGCTCCTTTGTGAGCCGTCACACTGCGCCATCATCGCGATCACGGTCCAATCGATAGTTTGTGTGCGTGTGAGTGAGCGGGTCTATAGTGCGTGCAGCGCAGCACAGGAGCGGCCCCATGACGGCGGTCTGGACGGAATGCCTGGAAGGAAGCGGCGTCTGGCGTGCGGTCTATGACTGCCCGGCCTTTGGCGAGGTCAACGCGCTGGCGATCCGTCTGGGCGAGCTGGAGCTGGCGGTGCTCAGTCCGCCGCCGGATCCGGACGGCGTGTATCTGGAGGCTCTGAGCCATCTGGGTCGGATCACCGCCCTGATCGCCCCCAACGCCGCACATACGTCTGGTCTGGCCTCCTGGAAGGCGCGTTGTCCGGATGCCGGGATCTATGCGGCGGACGCGATTGCCGCGACAGTGGCGAAGGCGTGCGGGGAGGTGGTCCAGCCGGTCAGCCGGATCATCGCGCCCGAGGGCTTGGTCATATACGAGGCCCCCGGCGTGACCAGCGGCAGCCTGTTCATGATTTCAAGCCGGGGCGGGAAGACTGTCGCTTACCTCGATGAACTGGTCGTCTGGATGCGCGACTGGCCGCGCAACTGGCTCTCCAGAGCGCTGTATTTTCTGACGGGGACGCATCCGGGACTGACTCTGAATTACCTCTTCCTGCACTGGTTCGGGAGGGACAAGCTGGCGCTTCTGAGAGAGGCCGAAAAGATTGCGCAGCGGGCCGAGATGATTTGCGGGGCGCACGGGATGACCGTCGAGGACATTGAAGACCTCAACGGCATCCACGCGATGATCCGCTTGGAACGCGAGCGCCGCGATCAGGGGCGGTAACGCGTTCCCGGTTTCTGGCGTGTGCGCAGCTTGGCGGTCAGGTTCGCAAATTCGGTCAGAAGCGGCCGGGTCTCGGCGGGGTCGATGATCTCCTCGATCCAGAACCGCTCGGCGGTCTTGAACGGATCCGACAGATCCTTCATCCGCGCGCGCAATTCAGCTTTCAGCGCTTCGGGGTCTTCGGCTTTTTCCAGCACCGACTTGAACGCGGCTTCCACCCCGCCCTCGAGCGGCAGCGAGCCCCAGTCGCCCGACGGCCAGGCATAGCGATAGCGGAAGCGGGTATGGTCCATCATCGCTGCGCCCGCGACGCCATAGGCCTTGCGGATCAGCATGGTGCACCAGGGCACGCTGGCCTGATAGATCGCCGACAGGGCGCGGGCGCCATGACGGATCGTGCCGGCGCGCTCGGCGCGGGTGCCGATCACAAAGCCCGGGACATCCACGAAATGAACCACCGGCAGGCGGAAGGTTTCCGCCAGATCCACAAAGCGGATGATCTTCTGCGCCGCTTCCGCCGTCCAGCCGCCGCCATAGACATTGGGGTTGCTGGCGAGCACGGCGACCGGCCAGCCATCAAGCCGGGCCAGCGCGGTGAGGACCGAGCTGCCGAAATGACGGCCCATCTCGAACACGCTGCCCTGATCGAGCGTCGTACTGAGGATGGCGCGCATGTCATAGCCAAAGCGCTTGTCCTTGGGCACGATCTCCCGAAGGCTCTCATCCAGCCGGTTCGGATCATCGCTGGGCGTGACCCGTTCAGCCGCATCCCCCGCCATGTCGGGCAGGTAGGAGAGGAACCAGCGCGCGGCCTCCATGGCGTCCGCCTCGCTGGCATAGGCGTCGTCTGCGGCGCCGGCGGCGAGCTGCAGATCCGATCCGCCAAGCTCTTCCTTGGTGACGTGTTCGCCAATGCCCGCGACCACGGGCGGGCCCGCGATGAACATTTGCGACTGGCCCTTGACCATCACGCAATAGTGCGACGACACGGCGCGCGCGGCGCCGAGGCCCGCCACCGGGCCCAGGGCGAGAGACACCACCGGCACGCGTTCAAGATTGGCGACCACCTGGTCCCAGGCCGGATTGAAGGGGACATAGCTCGCGCCCATGTCGAGGATGGATTTGACCGAGCCGCCGCCGCCCGTGCCCTCGATCAGACGGATCAGCGGCAGGCCCAGCTCGCCCGCCATCTTCTCCGCCTCGATCTGTTTCTCGACGATGGCGGCGTCAGCGGCGCCGCCGCGCACCGTGAAATCGTCCGCGACCACCGCCACGGGCCGTCCGCGCACCGTGCCGCGCCCGAAGATGCAATTGGCGGGGGAGAAGTCCTCAAGCCCGCCATCAGACCCGGCGCGCGCTTTTCCTGTGATGGAGCCGATTTCGCGGAAACTGCCCGGATCAAGCAAAAGGTCCAGTCTTTCCCGAACGTTGAGGCGCCCTGCCGCCTTCTGGCGGGCGAGCTTTTCCGCCCCGCCCATGTTATGGGCCAGCGCCTGACGCTTGCGCAAATGGGCGATTTCGTCTTTCCAGCTCATTCAAGTCACTCCCGCTGTCTCGCCAGGTTCTGATGCCCAGCTTCGATTTCGATCTTCACGCCACGGATGGCGCCGCCCGCACCGGTGTGCTCAAGACCCCGCGCGGGGGTATCCGGACCCCCGCCTTCATGCCCGTCGGCACGGCGGCGACGGTGAAGGCGCTCTATCCTGAACAGGTTAAGGAAGCGGGCGCGGATATCATACTGGGAAATACGTATCATCTCATGCTGCGCCCCGGCGCAGAACGGGTGAAGCGTCTGGGCGGGCTGCATCATTTCATGCGCTGGGACGGCCCGATCCTGACAGACTCAGGCGGCTTCCAGGTCTGGTCGCTATCCGATCTGCGTCAGATGAGCGAGAAGGGCGTGGCGTTCAAAAGCCATCTTGATGGCTCAAAGCACATGTTGACGCCCGAGCGCTCCATCGAGATTCAGGCTGACCTTCTGGGCGCGGACATTTCCATGCAGCTCGATGAATGCACGCCCTATCCGTGCGAGCGCGATGCGGCGGCGAGCTCCATGCAGCTGTCACGGCGCTGGGGTTTGCGCTCGAAAGAAGCGTTTGGCGAGCGCTCAAGCCAGGCGCTGTTCGGCATTGTCCAGGGCAGCACCTATGAGGATTTGCGCCGGGAAAGCGCGGAAGGCCTGATCGAGATCGGCTTTGACGGCTACGCCATTGGCGGCCTCGCTGTGGGCGAGGGGTTCGAGATGATGTGCCAGGTCCTCGACGTCACGACGCCCCATCTGCCCCATGAGCGCCCGCGCTATCTGATGGGGGTGGGCAAACCGATTGATCTCGTCGAAGCGGTCGCGCGCGGGGTGGACATGTTCGACTGCGTGCTGCCGACCCGCTCGGGCCGCCACGGTCAGGCCTGGACGGATTGGGGGCCGGTGAACGTCAAGAACGCCCGCTTTGCCGAAGATACCCGCCCGATGGACGAGACGCTCGACTGCCCGGCCAGCCGGGACTATTCGCGCGCTTATCTGCACCATCTGATCCGGGCGGGCGAGTATCTGGGCTCGATGCTCTTGTCCTGGCACAACATTGCCTATTTCGAGAACCTGACTGCCCGCATGCGCGCCGCCATCGCAGCAGGCGAGTTCGAGGCCTTCCGCAACCAGTTCCACGCCCGAATGGCCGAGGGCCCGGACGCGATCTAGTCGAGCCCTTCCTGCTCAGTGCTGAGCAGATTATAGGCGGCGAGCGCCTCGATCAGGGTCTCGCGTTCACAAGCCTGGACATCAAAGGCGCCGCGCAGCCAGGCGCGGCGTTTCTGCGCCAGTTCACGCTCTTGCGCCGCCGCGGCTTCGATTTCGCTGGCCCGGCCCAGAAAGCGCACAACCGGACGGGTGGGGTTCAGCCCCACAATGGTGTCCCGCGCCGTGTCGGCGGCGAGCTCGGGCGCATCCTCCGCGATGGAGCTGGCGAAGCGCGTCGAGCGGTCGATCACGCCTTCCTCTTCATCCATTCCTTCAGAGACCGGCTCAGGTCCCGGCGCCTCCACATCCGGGCCCAGAAGACTGGTCAAACGTGCAATATCCCGCGCGACGGTCTGGCAGGTCCGTTCAGCCCCGGAGCCGCCATACGGGGTGGGCACGGTTTCATCGCCATCATCAATGACGATCTGACCCGGGCGCGCGCGCGGCAGGCCGACCGTGTCGGACGCAACGGATTCGGTCCGACCCAGCGGGGTCCGCGGCAGGTCTGGCAGGCTCGAGCAGGCTGTCAGGACAAGGGCGGCAAAGGCGCTGATCTGTGCTTTGAGAAAGAGGCTCTTCATGGTTTTGTCCTATCACGATCACGCAACTGCAAAAGAGGTGATTTCCCGCATATAGCCGGGTTGACCACTTTCGGAACCGGCTATAGGTTCCGCGCCTCTCGAGACGGAGAGCCGATAGCTCAGCTGGTAGAGCAACTGACTTTTAATCAGTAGGTCCAGGGTTCGAATCCCTGTCGGCTCACCACTTCCTCCCCCTGAAAATTCAGTGACTGGCGGACAGTGGTGTTTCCCGCATGGCGGGATCAATCCTCGTCTTCACTTGTCCTCATGATTGCTTGAAACGTTGACCTGAGCTCGGGGCGCGCTTCACTGTGTCTGTCTTCAGAGAACAGATGGGGCTTCACATCATGATTGTCAGTGCTTTGGCGGCGGTATTTCTCATTCAAGGGCAGCCTCAGGAGTCGACCTGCACAGGCGTCGGCGCTGAAGTGGAGGCGATCTGCGCGGTGTTGAGCGCCCAGCAAAACGCCTGGAATGAGGGCGACATTCCCGGCTTCATGGCCGGCTATTGGCGGAGCGAGGATTTGCGGTTCGCCTCCGGCGGGTCTGTCACCTCGGGCTGGAGCGCGACGCTGGAGCGATATCTGACGCGCTACGACACCCCCGAAGCCATGGGCTGGCTGGCCTTCACCGATCTGGATGTCACCCAGCTGTCTGATGACGCGGCCTATGTGTTCGGACGCTGGACGCTGTACCGCGAGAGTGATGAACCGACGGGGCTGTTCACACTGATCCTGCGCAAGCAGGAGGAGGGCTGGCGCGTCGTTCACGACCATACCTCGGCCGCCGACTAGAGAGTTGGCAGGAGGCAATCGAGCAAGTCCTTGAAATCATGGTTATCAGAAAATTCACGCTGCAGGTGATTTAGACTTTCATCACAACTTTATCAGCACCCTCGATTGAAAGCCTTGAGGGTGAATCATGTTTCACAAAATGCCAGTCGCCCACCTGTTCGGCCTGATCAGCCTGGGCGGGTGTCTTGTGCTGGGCGGAGTCCTTGGGAGCGCTGCCGTCCTTGAAAGCCGGGAGGCGGAGCGCCATTCCGCGATTTCCCGACTGGAGGCGGTCGAGCGATCCCGTCTCACCTCGATCCGGAACTATCTCGAATATGTCGAGGATGATGTGCACCTGCTCGCGCACAGCACGGCCGTGATCCATGCGATCGAGCGTTTTCACGAGGCGTGGATGCAGATGCCCGGGGCGGAAGGCGCGGAAATTCGGCGCCTGTATCGCGAGGAGAACCCCTATGAGGGGGCGGAGCGCATCAATCTGGTCGATGCCGGGGACGGCTCAATGTATTCCGCCGTACATGAGGATCTGCACCCCTGGTTCCGCGACTATCATGATCAGCGCGAATACGCCGACATCTATCTCTTTGATATGCAGGGCAATCTTCTTTACAGCACGGAAAAGAAGGATGATTTCGGAACGAACCTGCTCACCGGCCCCTACCGGGACACGCATCTGTCGCGCGTGATGCAGCAGTCGCTCTCCATTGATCAGAGTGCGACTGCGCTATCGGACTATGCCGCCTATGCCCCGGGCGGAGGGCTGCCCTCAAGTTTCATGGGCTCGCCCGTGTTCGACCATGACGGCAACCGGCTGGGCGCCATCGTCGTCAAGATGCCGACCCGTGAACTGGACCGTCTGATGGCCGAGACGGTCGGTCTGGGAGAGACCGGGGACGCCTATCTGATTGGTGAGGATGGAATTCTGCGCACTCAGCCGCGCTTCAATAATGGCGAGGCCCGCCTGAGCATCGAGCTGCCCGCGGACATTGTGGACATGACGTTCCACGCGGCTGGCGAGGGCCATGTGATCGAAGCCGATGACTGGCGGGGCGTGCACGCCATGGCCATCGGGGATCATTTCGAATTTCTCGGCGTGCATTTCGGCGTCGTGGTGACCCAATCCACCCACGAAACCTTCGCCGTGGCGCGGGCGCTGACCTGGCGCATCATCATCACGGCCATTGTTGTGACCTTGATCGTGTCAGCCCTGAGTTTCTTCTTGGCGCGCAAGCTGGCGCAGCCCATCTCCCAGCTAGCAAGGATTACGGATCGGATCTCGGGCGGTGAACTGGCGCTGCAGGTGCCCTATCAGGAGGCGACCAACGAGATCGGCGCCCTGTCAAAAGCACTCGACGGCTTCCGTCGGAGCTCGATCCGTCAGCGCGAGCTGGAACAACGCCAGAGAGACATGGAGGAAGAGGCCAAGACGGTGCGCAAATCAGAGCGCACACGCCTGGCGGACGCCTTTGAACAGCAGGTCGGCGGGGTTGTGACCATTGTCAGTTCCGCGGCGACCGAGCTGAGTGCGGCCTCTCAGAGCCTGTCGGCCGCCGCTGAGGAGACGTCGGTGCAGACCAAGGTGGTGTCTTCCGCTGCGAGCGAGACCACGAACAATGTCCAGAATGTCGCCAGTGCGGCGGAGGAAATGTCTTCCTCCATCGCCAATATGAGATCGCGCGCGCAGATGACGGCGGATCAGGCGCGCCATGTGATGGGCGAAGCGGCCGGTACGGTTGAGAAGGTCAGCCATCTGACGGAGGCGGCCAGCCGGATCGGGGAAGTGGTTGACCTGATCAATTCCATCGCCGAACAGACCAATCTGCTGGCCCTGAACGCCACCATCGAGGCGGCGCGGGCCGGAGAAGCGGGCAAGGGCTTCGCCATCGTGGCCCAGGAAGTCAAGGAGCTGGCCTCACAGACCGCTTCGGCGACCAAGGACATTGCGGCCCAGATTTCCCAGATTCAGTCTGCGACCGGGGAATCCTCCGCTGCAATCCAGAGCGTCGCGGATGTAATCGGGGCGCTGAGCGCGACGGCGCAGGAGATCGCCGCGGCGGTGGAAGAGCAGGCGGCGGCCACCTCTGAAATCGCCCGGAGCGCGTCGGGCGCTGCGGACAATACGCGCAATGTCTCGGAGAATATCGACGGGGTCGTCATGGCGGCGACAGAATCGTCATCCGCCGCGGCGCAGGTGAACACCGCTTCGAGTGAGCTGACCGTGCAGGCCGAAACCCTGCGCGCCCAGGTCGATCAGTTCCTGGCCCAGATCCGGGCGTCCTAGCTCTGATCGTTCAAAGCCTGGCCCACCAGCCGATCACGTGAAGGGCCAGGGCGCCGGCGCCCAGCATGACGCCGAGCCAGGCGATGTCCGCCAGGCTGCCCTTGGGGCGGTCCGTCTTGCGGCTCTGGATCGGGGCGGTCTCCCCAGCTGGCCGAGGCGCTGACGTCGCGATCGGCGCCATCATGCGTCGTCGCAACTCCTTCTCGGCCAGGCGCTTGGCGCGCACATTGTATTTCTGACGGGCGACAAACAGGCGAAGATCCATATCGCTTGCAGCTGTCAGCGTGACGTCATGGGGCAGACGGAAGACGGGGCGCATGGCAGAGGCTCTGGCGAAAGAGGAAAACACGGGCGGCCTGAAACGGAATCACCGCTTCAGGCCGCATCAGGTGGCGATTAGGGCTAGAATTCCTTGGCGATGGTGAAGACCGCCGTGGCGTCCGAACCATCGGTGTCCTCGCTGGTGTCCACATAGGCCAGCGTCCAGTCCACGCCATAGGCCGATCCGCCAATGCCGAGGGTCCAGTCGATCTTGTCATCGCCGTCCCCGTCGAGATCGCCGAACGCGCCGGTCTCATACCCGACGCCCAGCGACAGGCTCAGGCCGGAATCCCCGATCGGCGCGGAGCCGGAGAGATTGAGATAGAGATTGTCATCATCGCCGAGATTGTCCTGCTCGGGGGCGTAGGCGATGGTGCCTGTGGTTTCAAAGAGGCCGATCGTGCCTGTCAGGCTGCCATAAACCTCGCCATAGGCGACATCCTCGCCGCCCGGGTAGAAATACCCCAGCACGCCCACATCATAGCTGAGCGCTCCGACGGTTCCGCCATAGCCGGCATAGAGATCAAGCTCCATCTCCGAATTGCCGACGGGTTCGATGCTGGAGCCCCAGGCGCCGATATAGAAACCGGTGTCCAGGGCCAGATCGAAACCGCCCTGGATGGCGATGGCCTCATCACTGAGCGAAGCCCCGCGGAAGCGATAGTCGGTGGTCATGGCGACATTGGCCGAGACTTCCTGGGCGCTGGCCGCGCCTGTGAGCGGGGTCAGGCAGGCGCCGCCCAGAAGCAGGGCCGGAAGCGCACGTCTGGCGAGAGAAATAGTGGTTTTCATGAGTATTCTCCATCGAAGGTTGTAATTGGGATCGGGCTGCGTCCGGGAAAGGAAGGCGAGGCGGCGGCGCCGCCTCGCCTCGGGCTTACTCAGCCGGTTTGACTTTGTCGGGGACGAATTCGGGATAGGCGCTGTGTCCGAGTTCGGACAGATCGCCGCCGACGTCTTCCTCGTCAGGGTTCAGGCGGATGCCGAGCGTGACTTTCAACGCCAGCCAGAGCACGAAGCTGGTCACAAATACAAAGGCTCCGATTGCAACAACACCGACAGCCTGACCGGAAAAGCTTGCATCCGAGTTTGTCAAAGGAACCGCCATCGTTCCCCAGATGCCGGCCATCAGGTGGACCGGGATCGCGCCGACCACATCATCTAGGCGCACGGCCTCGAGCAGCACCGCGCCGAAGGTGGCGATGACCGAACCGACCGCGCCAATCAGGACGGCTTCGAGAATGGTCGGAGTCAGCGGCTCCGCCGTAATCGCGACCAGGCCCGCCAGGGCGCCGTTCAGGACAGAGCCGAGATTGGCTTTGCCTTTGCCCAGCAGCATGGAGAGGATGTAGGCGACGACGACGCCTGACGCAGCGGCCATGTTGGTATTGGCGAAGATCTGGGACACGGCCGTGGCGTCTGCGGCGCTGCCCAGAGCGAGCTGGGAGGCGCCGTTGAAGCCGAACCAGCCAAACCACAGGATGAAGGTGCCCAGCGTGGCCAGGGGAAGCGAGGATCCGTGCATGGTCACGGGTTTGCCGTCGACAAACCGGCCCCGACGCGCGCCCAGCAGGATGACGCCGGCGAGCGCCGCCCAGCCGCCCGTGGAGTGCACCAGGGTGGAGCCTGCGAAGTCAGAGAAGCCGAACTGGCTGTCAAGCCAGCCTGCGCCCCATTCCCAGGATCCCTGGATCGGATAGATCACGCCGGCCAGGATGGCGGTGAAGATGAAGAAGGAACCGATCCGGACGCGTTCAGCCACAGCGCCGGAAACAATCGAGGCGGTGGTCGCCACGAACACCATCTGGAAGAACCAGTCAGAGGCGCTGGCGTAGCCGCTGGCGGTGATGTCGATTACCTCATCGGCAGCGGTCTCGGACGGGGACCACATGGAGGGCGTTCCAAAGAAGCCGCCATGCGCATCCACGCCCGAATACATGAGGTTATAGCCGATGACGAAAAACATCAGGCCGGCGATGGCGTAGAGGCCGATATTCTTCAGGCAGATGACGGCTGCGTGCTTGGTGCGGACAAAACCGGCTTCGAGCATGGCGAAACCGGCCGCCATCCACATCACCAGAAAGCCGCCGATCAGGAACAGCAGCGTATTGAAGATATAGGCCGTCTCCTCGCTGACTTCGGCGAAGGCGGGTTGAGACGCCAGAAAGGTGAAGCTGAGCGCCGCAAGCGCCATAGCCCCCAGGCGCGTGGCGCGTGCGCGCAGTACGGACTGCGCGCCGTTAAAGTCTGTCATGATTTTGTCCTCGGTCGCACGCTGACGGGCCGGGTGCTCCCCGGAGCCGGCCAGTCGGGTCGAATGAAAGCGACGAAGGACGCGCTGTGATGGCGTACCTGAAAGCCGGTCAGCGCCGACTGGATCCTGTCTCATCCTTGCCTCCGTCGCGGTTTGCGGCGGCCGGCGGTGCGTCTCTAAGGGCGGGCGCGGCTCGGGCCGCGTCTCTCGTTAACAAAAGCTTTGCAGAGTGTATTTTGCGCTGCAACAAAAAAGTGAAAATTTTTGTTTCCCATAGCGACAATTATGGCCGTGAGGTCACAGTCGCGATGAATACATGGAAAATTTTGAAGGAAGAAAAAAAGGCGGGTCAAGCCCGCCTTCTAGTTTTAGAGACGACCCCGAGGCCGCCCGTGAACGCTCACAGCTTCATGACGGTTCAGCAAAAGAAAAAGAAAAATATTCGGACAAAGAGGGATAAGGTGCTCGATGCAAGAGCGGTCAATCTACAAAATCGTGCATGATTCGTAAAAACTGGCTCCAATTGTTCACTAAAGTGGTTCTAAATCTCAGATTTGATCACCGAGAGAAATTCTGAGCCGTATCGCTCGAGTTTGCGGGCGCCGACCCCGAAAATGCGCGATAGCGCCTCAGGAGTCTGGGGTTTTTCGGCCGCCATTTCGATCAGAGTGCGGTCTGCAAATATAGTATAGGCCGGCTTGCCGCTCTCCTTGGCGAGCTCCAGCCGCTTTTTGCGCAGTGCAATATAAATCGTGCGATCCGCCTCGGAGAGCAGCTGATCTGCTGCATCGCTCGGGCGGGCCCGAGAGGACCGCACTCCACGCTGCTCCTCGGGCGGCCGCAAGCGGATGCCCTGTTTTGCGAACAGGATGTCCTTGCCCTTGGCGGTGATGATCCATTCGCCATGGCCGTCGATGGGCTGATCTATGGCGCCCGACGCAAAGAGCTGTCGGAACACGCTCATCCATTGTTCCTTGGACAGGTCCTCTCCGACGCCGAAGGTGGGCAAGGCGTCGTGCCCGCGCGCCATGACCTTGTCGGTCTTCAGCCCCCGCAGAACGCTGATCAGGTGCTCAAGCCCGAATCGCTGCCCGGTCCGGGCGATGGCCGACATGGCCTTCTGGGCCAGCACCGCGCCGTCGATCAGTTGAGGTGGGTCATCACACAGGTCGCAATGACCGCAGGGCGAGATCTCGTCGCCGAAATAGCCAAGCAGGGTTTGCCGGCGGCACTGGGGCGCCTCGCAATACGCGATCAGTGCGGACAGGCGCCGCATCTCCATGCGCTTGCGGTCATCATCGGAGTCGCTGTCATTGATCTGGCGCCGCCGCAGGGCGGCATCGCCAAGCGACCACAGCATCAATGTATCCGCCGGATCGCCATCGCGCCCGGCGCGTCCGATCTCCTGGTAATAGGCCTCCATGGATTTGGGCAGGGCGGCGTGTACCACGTAGCGCACATCAGGTTTGTCCACACCCATGCCGAAGGCGATGGTGGCGCACATGACAACCCCGTCGCCCTTGACGAACTCGTCCTGACGAAAGCTGCGCGTCTCTGAATCCAGTCCGGCGTGATAGGAGAGCGCGTACACATCCTCGGCGCGCAGTTTCTCGGCCATGTCGTCACAGGCCTTTCGGCTGGCGCAATAGATGATGCCTGCCCGGTCGGGCCTTGCCTTGACGAAGTCGATGACCTGGCTGTTGCCCTGACGGCGCGCGCCAACAGCCAGATGCAGGTTCGGACGGTCAAAGCTGGACACGAATTCCGCAGGGGGCTGCTCGAACAGGCGCGCAGAAATGTCCCGCCGCGCCGCTGCGTCGGCGGTGGCCGTGAAGGCGGCGATCTGCGGGCGACCGGCGGCCCGGGCGAAGTCCGAGATGCGCAGATAGTCGGGGCGGAAGTCATGGCCCCATTGCGAGACGCAATGGGCTTCATCCACCGCAATCATGGTCAGCCCCGCTCGTCCCAGGCGTTCGGCAAGGCCTGGAACCGCCATCCGCTCGGGAGCCATGTAGAGAAGCCGGAGACTGCCTTCGTCGAGCGCTCTCCAGGCCGCCTCGCGGTCATCCGCCTCATCAGCAGAGGTGAGGGCGGCGGCGTTGACCCCGGCCGTCTGAAGCGCGCTCACCTGGTCGCGCATCAGGGCGATAAGCGGGGAGATGACCACGGTGAGGCCGCCCCGCATCAGCGCAGGCAGCTGATAGCACATCGACTTTCCGCGTCCGGTCGGCATGACGGCGAGCACGTCGCGGCCCTGCAGAACGCTCTCGATGATTTCCCCCTGCCCGGGCCGGAAGTCGTGATAGCCGAATACCTCGGCCATCTTGGCGCGAGCCTTGTCGAGTTGGGGGGAGGGGGGCGAATCGGAGTGGAGCATGTGCGCAGGCTAGGCGGCGCAAAAGCCGGGGCAACACACAAGCGCTGCTTGCGCTGGGCCTGAGGCGGGGCTAGCCCAGACAGGACATCGCCCTAACCGTTCTGCTCTGGAGCCGTACATGACCCTCGCGCCGTTGTCCCATATCAAGGTTCTGGACCTGTCCCGGGTTCTCGCGGGGCCCTGGTGCGCGCAAATCCTGGGGGATCTGGGCGCCGACGTCATCAAGGTGGAGAACCCGGCATCCGGCGATGATACGCGTCGCTGGGGGCCGCCCTTTCTCAAGGACGAGAGCGGCGCGGAGGCGGATGCGGCCTATTATCTGTGCGCCAACCGCAACAAGCGCTCCATCGCCGTCAACATTACGGATCCGGACGGTCAGGCGATTCTGAAGCGGCTGGCCGCCGAGAGCGATGTGGTGATCGAGAACTACAAGACCGGCGGCCTGCGCAAGTACGGGCTCGATTACGACAGCCTGAGCGCGATCAACCCTGATCTGGTCTATTGCTCGGTGACCGGCTTCGGCCAGACGGGCCCGTGGTCGAACCAGCCCGGCTACGACTTTCTGATCCAGGCCATGGGCGGCCTGATGAGCGTGACCGGCGAAGATGCGCCGATGAAGGTGGGCGTGCCGGCCGTCGATCTGTTTACCGGCGTGTATGCGGCGGGCGCGGTCATGGCGGCGCTGATCGCCCGCTCTACGGGTCGGGGCGGCCAACATATCGACATGGCGTTGTTTGATGTGCAGGCCGCAATGCTGGCCAACCAGGCGGCGAACTATTTCGTTTCCGGCAAGCCGCCAGGGCGCGCCGGAAACGCGCATCCCAATATCGTTCCGTATCAGGACTTCCCAACGGCGGACGGGCGACTGGCGGTGGCTGTGGGCAATGATGGCCAGTTCCAGGCGTTTGCATCGGCTCTGGGGCGACCGGAATGGGGGGCGGACTCGCGTTTCAGGCGAAATTCGGATCGCGTCGCCAACCGGGAAATCCTCGTCGCTGAGATCACCCTGGTCCTGGCGACACGGGGCACGGATCACTGGATAGGCGCACTGCACGAGGCGGGCGTGCCATGCGGGCCGATCCTGCAACTGGATCAGGTCTTCAGCCATGAACAGGCCCGCTCGCGAGAGCTGGCGTTCACGCTGCCCATGACCGGCATTGGCGACGCGCCCATGATTGCGAATCCGATGCGCCTGCTCCAGACGCCGCCGCAATATCATCGCGCGCCGCCGCGTTTCGCGGAACACACCCAGGAGGTGTTGCACGAACGCCTCGGGGTGGATGAAAATGAGTTTCTGGCGCTCCAGGAGCGTTCCGTCGTGCGCTAACGGGGGCGGAATCCGCGCCATTCCAGTGGTGTTGTGCAATCAAATCAGTTATCGATGTGCGTGACATGGAACCAATGCTCGTCTTGGTGCGTTGGGCACGATGTTAATTTTAATGCTCACACGAAGGGCGTTCTCCGCCCGGAGGGGGATAGGATGAAAACAAAGCTTCTTTCGGCAGTCGCCGTTGGGGCCATCCTCGCCGCGCCGTCCATGGCGGTTGCGGATGAAGGTTGGTACGTCAGCGGTGCGCTTGGTTATGGCGCTCCGGGCGACGTTGATGTCTCCGGCAGCCTGAACGGCGAGATCCAGGGCGAAGGCGATATTCGCGAAAAGCTGGCTCTCGGCTACCAGTGGGCCAACAACTGGCGTCTTGAAGGTGAGCTGGCTCACCGCTTCAACGACACCGGCGCTGTCGGCAACTTCGAGAACAGCAGCTCGGACTTCCAGGTGTGGTCCGGCATGCTGAACCTCATCTATGATTTCGACACGGGTTCGTTCTGGACTCCCTACATCGGCGCTGGTCTGGGCTGGGTTCAGTCCGACATTTCCGCCATGGGCTGGGACACTGGCACCTACTCCCCGGCTTCGACCTTCGTGACGGTCGACGATTCTGATGCAACGGTCGGCTATCAGCTGATCGCCGGCATCGGCTGGGAGCTCGCCCGCAACCTGACCCTCGACACCGAGTACCGTTACTTCGGCTACGGCGAGACCGATTATGCTCCGAACCTGGAGCTGGGTCGCGTTGGCGGTCATGAGGCCTGGATCGGCCTGCGCTATCTGTTCTCCGCTCCGGAGCCTGCTGCGCCGCCGCCCCCGCCGCCGCCCCCGCCGCCGCCGCCCCCGCCGCCGCCTCCTCCGCCGCCTCCGGCGCCGGAATGTGAAGACGCCGGCTTCGTGGTGTACTTTGCTTGGGACCGTTCCGAGATCTCCAGCCAGGCGGCTGCCGTGATCAACCAGGCGGTCAGTCAGGCTCGCAATTGCGGCGTGGCTTCCGTGAGCATCGACGGCCACGCTGACCGTTCGGGCGCTGCGTCCTACAACGTCGGCCTGTCCGAGCGCCGTGCGCGTGCGGTCCGCGACGAAATGGTTCGCCTCGGCGTTCCGGCGTCCGCCATCTCTCTCGAAGCCTTCGGCGAAAGCCGTCCGGCCGTCGAGACCCCGGATGGCGTGCGTGAGCCGCTCAACCGTCGCGCTGAAGTGATGATCGACCTCAACTAGGTCTATCGCACTGGCGAAAGATTGCGGCCCGGGGCGTCTCGCCCCGGGCCGTTTTCGTTGGCGCCGTAAAGCCCGCTTGGCCTGGCTTGCGTGATCGCAACGCAATCTCCTGTGTGCAGGCGCCGCAGGGCTGGCATCCTTCCCTGGGAGCGGGTTGACCAGGCCGCGCACGCATCGCAAGTACCTGCCATCACCGATTTAGATTTTTACGCCCGCCCGGTCCCGGCAGGGCGTTCTGAACAAGGACCTGGCCCATGAGCAAGCCGGACACTCCCTATCGCAAACGCGCGCTGGGCGACCGCGCGCTGAGCCCTGAAACCCTGATGATGAGCTACGGCTTCGATGCTAAGATGTCGGAAGGTTCCATCAAGCCGCCCGTCTTTCTCACCTCGACCTTCGCTTTCGCGACGGCGGAAGAGGGCGCGGCCTATTTCCGCATCATGGGCGGCAAGAAGGAAGCGGGTGATCCGGAGACGGCGGGGCTGCTGTACTCGCGTTTCAACAACCCCAACATGGAAGTGCTCGAGGACCGGCTCGCGGTCTTTGAAGGGGCCGAAGACGCGCTGGTGTTCTCGTCGGGCATGGGCGCGATCTCGACGGTGCTGATGGCCCATTCGCGCGCTGGCGACGTGATCCTGCAATCGACGCCGCTCTATGGCGGCACGGAGACCCTCATCCGCTCGATCCTGCCGCAATACGGCATCGCCAGCGCCGACTTCTTCGCGGGCGCCTCTGAAGAGGAAATCCGCAAGGTCGTGGATGCGGCCCTGGATAAAGGGCGCATCTCGGTTCTGTATTGCGAGACCCCGACCAATCCGACCAATGAGGTGGTGGACCTCAAGCTCATGGCCAAGCTGGCCGATGAGATCGGCGAGCGTCAGGGCCACCGCCCGCCGGTGGTGGTGGACAACACCATTCTCGGCCCCATCGGCCACAAGCCGTTGGAGCTGGGCGGCGATATCGTCGTCTATTCGCTGACCAAATATATCGGCGGCCACTCCGACCTGATCGGGGGCGCGGCGCTGGGCAAGTCCGACCAGATGCTTCCGGTGCGCAAGTTGCGCTCGGGCATGGGCACCAATCTGGACCCGCATACCTGCTGGATGCTGGCGCGCTCGCTTGAAACCGTGACGCTGCGCATGCGCGCCGCCTTCGAAGGCGCCCGCAAGGTGGCGGAATATCTGCGCGATCACCCCAAGGTGAAGAAGGTCCGCTATCTGGGTTTCCTGGAGGAGGGCACGCGCGATTACGAAGTGCACAAGCGCCAGTCCGGCGACATGCACGGCTCGACCTTCGCCTTTGACGTCGAGGGCGGGCAGGATGCGGCCTTCCGCATGCTCAATGCGCTGAAGGTGGCCAAGCTGGCCGTGTCGCTGGGCGGCACCGAGACCTTGATCTGCCATCCGGGCAGCACCACCCACGCCGCGGTGGACCGGGAGCTTCAGCAGCGCCTGGGGTTTGATCCGGGCATGGTTCGCGTGTCGATCGGGGTCGAGAATCCGGACGACCTGATCGCCGACTTTGAACAAGCTCTCAAGGACGCCTGATCGGAAAGGACCGCCATGACTGATATCTCCCTCGACAAGGACGAACGCGCCATCCTCGACTGGATCGAAAGCCGCGGCGATCACATGATCGACACGGTGAAGGCCTGGTCGAAAATCAATTCGGGCAGCCGCAATGCTGACGGTCTTGAGACCATGCGCACGGCCCTGTCCGAGGCGTTCTCCGAGCTTGAGGGAGATGTCAGCGCAGTGGAGCTCGAACCCTCCACCACGGTCGAACTCGACGGCGAAATCCGCGAGGTGCCCTATACGCCTTCGATGAAGGTGTCCAAACGGCCCGAAGCGCCGGTCCGCATCGTGCTCACCGGGCACCATGACACAGTGTTCCCGAAGGACAGCGGGTTTCAGGACTGGCGTCTTGTGGATGACGACACGATCAACGGGCCGGGCGTGGCGGACATGAAGGGCGGCCTTCTTGTGATGCTGCATGGCCTTCTGGCGCTTGAGCGCAGCCCCTGGGCCAAACAGATCGGCTATGACATCCTTGTCAGCCCGGATGAGGAGATCGGCTCGCTGGGGTCCGGCCCTGTCCTGATGGAACTGGGCTCGAAAGCCCATGTGGGCATGACCTATGAGCCGGCGCTGGCGGATGGCTCGCTGGCCGGGGCCCGCAAGGGCTCGGGTAATTTTTCGCTACGCTGTCTGGGACGCGCCGCCCATGCCGGGCGCGAGCACCATCTGGGCCGGAACGCCATCGTGGCGGCGGCGGATTTCGCGCGTTCACTCGACCTTCTCAATGGTCAGCGCCCTGACGTGACCTTCAATGTCTCCCGCATTGATGGGGGCGGGGCGCCCAATGTGGTGCCGGATCTGGGGATTTGCCGCTTCAATGTGCGGGTGAAGACCGAAGAGGACGCCATCTGGGCCAAGTCCGAGATGGAAAAGCTGGTGCGGGCCGCCGATGCGCGGGACGGCATCACTGCAGACCTTCACGGCGGTTTCACGCGCCCTCCCAAACCCATGAGCCCCGCCAACCAGCGCATGTTCGACTGGACGCGGACGGCGGGTCAGGCCATAGGTCTGGACATAAAGTGGGCCGATACCGGCGGCGTCTGCGAAGGCAATAATCTGTGGGCGTCCGGTTGTCCCAATGTGGACACGCTGGGTGTGCGCGGCGCCGACATTCACTCTGACCGCGAGATCGCGAAGCTTTCGAGCTTCGTCGAACGGGCGCAGTTGTCAGCAGTGATGTTGATGCAGTTCGCGCGCGGACGGTTCAATGCGCAGGATGCCCGGGCTCTGTCAGAGGCCGGTTAGAACAAGGGGGACGCGCCATGCTCGTGGTGCGCGCCGCACGGTCAGATGACCATGCCGCATTCGTAGAACTCGCGCGGGCTGCGGGTCCGGGTTTCACCAGCCTGTCGCTGGATGACGAGGCCTTGCACGCCAAACTCCTGAAGTCCGAGCAGGCGTTTGAAGGCGTGCTCGAGGACCGTTCCGAGTGCGTCTACCAGCTGATGCTGGAGGATTCCGTCACTGGTCAGGTCTACGGCACCGCGGCGGTGAAAGCCGAAGTGGGGGTGAAGAAGCCCTATTTCGACTTCAAGATTTTCACCATCGCCCAGTCTTCCAGAGAAGCGGATCGCCGCTTTGACATGGACGCCATGCTGCTCGTGAATGATTTCGCCGGCTGCACGGAAGTGGGGTCGCTGTTTGTCAGCGACGCGCTGCGCGGGTCAGGGGCAGGGCGGCTCACCTCGCAGAGCCGCTACATGCTGGTGGCGGCGGACCGAACCCGCTTTGGCCATCGCATGCTGTCTGAGTTGCGCGGCGTTGTAGACGACAAGGGCGAGTCCGTTTTCTACGAGCATGTGACGCGTCCCTTCTTCCGCATGAGTTTTGAGGAAGCGGATTCCCTGTCAGCAGCCACGGACAACCAGTTCATCCTCGACCTGATGCCGCGCTCGGCGATCTTTCTCGATCTCTTGCCGGACGAGGTCCAGGCCGTGATCGGCAAGACCCATCCCCATGGCGCCAATGCATTGCGATTGCTGGAGTCGGAAGGCTTTCGCTATGACCGCTATGTGGACATTTTCGATGGCGGGCCGCTGGTCAGCTGTGAGACCGATGATGTCCGCACCATCAAGGACAGTCATCTGATGAGCGTGGCGGACGGCGCGCCGGGCGGCGACACGCTGCGCGCTCTGGTCTCCAACAATCAGATGCCTGATTTCCGATGCGTGCATGCAGAGGTCAGCGTCACCGGGGACGCCGTTTCTCTGGATGCAGACGCCGCCCGCGCGTTGAATGTCAGCGCGGGACAAACCGTACGCCTATGGACCAAGGAGCTAAGCTGATGGCGCATTCCGCTTTTATCTCAGGACAATGGGTGTCAGGCGGCGCCGCCGCGATGAGCTCAACCGATCCCGCCACGGGCGACACGGTCTGGACCGGCAAGAGCGCCACGCCTGACATCGTCAAGGAGGCGTTCGGATCGTCCCGCGCCGCGTTCGGCGAATGGGCGCTGACCCCTTATGAAGAGCGTCGGGCGGTGGTTGAGGCCTATGGCGACATCGTCAAGGCGGAAGCCGATCACATCGCCCAGCTGATCAGCCGGGAGACCGGCAAGCCGCTCTGGGAAACCAAGGGCGAGGCGGGCGCCATGGCGGCCAAGGTCGGCGTTTCCATCGCCGCCCATGATGAGCGCGCCGGGCGCAAGGTCACCGAAACCGAATTCGGCGAGGCTGTGCTCGATCACAAGCCGCTGGGCGTCATGTTCGTCCTCGGTCCGTACAACTTCCCCGGACACCTGCCGAACGGGCATATCATTCCCGCGCTTCTGGCGGGCAACACCGTGGTGTTCAAGCCGTCCGAGCTGACTCCGGCCGTGGGCGAATTCATGGTCCAGTGCTGGGAGAAGGCGGGCTTGCCCGCCGGCGTTCTGAACCTGGTGCAGGGCGCGCGTGAAACCGGCGCCGCGGCGCTGGACGATCCCGAACTGGATGGCGTGCTGTTCACCGGCAGCTGGAACACCGGTTCCTTCATCCACAAGAAGTTTGCAGGCCGCACGGGCGTGCAACTGGCGCTCGAAATGGGCGGCAACAACCCGCTCGTGGTCTGGGATGCGGCCGACGCCGAGGCCGCCGCACGCATTGCGGTGCTGTCGAGCTACATTACAGCAGGGCAGCGCTGCTCCTGTGCGCGTCGCCTGATCCTGCCCCAGGGCGCAGCGGGCGATGCCGTGGTCGAGCAGCTGGTCGGCATGATCGGCAAGCTCAGCGTCAATGTGTGGAACGCCGATCCCGAACCCTTCATGGGGCCGCTGGTCTCGGCTCAGGCGGCCGCGAATGTTCTCAAGGCGCAGGATGAGCTCATTGCTCTGGGCGCCAGACCCATCGTCAAGTCCGAAGCCATGGCGCTCGGCGACGCCTTTGTCAGCCCCGGGCTTCTGGATGTGGATGGCGTGGACACGCCGGACGAGGAAGTCTTCGGCCCGCTCCTGCAGGTACGCCGGGCGGACAGTTTCGAGGCGGCGCTCAAGGAAGCCAACAATACCGCCTATGGCCTGTCGGCCGGGTTGGTGTCTGACTCTGAAGATCTCTGGAAGCAGTTCTGGGCGGGCAGCCGCGCCGGCATCGTGAACCGCAATCGTCCGACGCCGGGCGCGGCCTCCACCATGCCGTTCGGCGGGCCGGGCCAGTCGGGCAATCTGCGCCCGAGCGCCTATTACGCCGCGGACTATGTGGCCTATCCGGTGGCGACCCAGGCCGCTGCGACGGTCGAGAAAATGCCTGTGAAAGGGCTCTGATCATGAGCGCGGTGGAAGCCAATTTCGACGGCCTTGTCGGCCCGACCCATAATTATGGCGGGCTCGCGCCGGGCAATCTGGCGAGCGCCAAGAATTCCGGCTCCATCGCCGCGCCGCGTGCGGGCGTGCTGGAAGGGCTGGCGAAAGCCAAAAGCCTCGCCGACGCCGGTCTGGTGCAGGGCGTGCTGCCGCCGCAGGAGCGCCCGTACATTCCGCACCTCAAAGCGCTGGGCTTTTCAGGCGCCAGTGACGGCGCAATCTGGGAAGCCGCGTACAAGGCCCAGCCTGCGCTGGCGCTGAACATGCTGTCCGCCAGCTCCATGTGGGCGGCGAATGCCGCCACGGTCAGCCCGAGCGCCGATACGGCGGACGGGCGTCTTCACTTCACCCCCGCCAACCTGCTGACGGCGTTGCACCGTTCCATCGAAGGCGAGCAGACCCGTCGCGCCCTGTCGGCGATCTTTCCGGACGCGGCGCGCTTCGCCGTGCACGACACGCTGCCCTATCAGTCCGCCTTCGCAGACGAGGGCGCCGCCAACCATGTGCGCCTGTGCGCCGAGCATGGCGCGGAAGGCGTTGAAATCTTCGTTCATGGCCGGGATGCGTTCGAGGCTTGGGACGGCAAGTTCCCGGCGCGCCAGACCCTGCAGGCGTGCGAAGCGGTGGAGCGCCGCCATGGTCTGAAGTCTGAGCGCACCGTCCATATCCGCCAGTCGCGCAAGGCGATCGAGGCGGGCGCCTTCCACAATGATGTCGTGTGCGTGGGAACCGGTCCTGTCCTGTTCTTCCATGAGCACGCCTTTGAGGACAAGGCCGCTGCACTGGACGCCATTCGCAAGGCGGCGGACGGCCTCTTCGAGCCGGTCTTTGTGGAAGTGCCCGACGCCGAGGTGCCGCTGGAGGACGCCATCACGTCCTACCTTTTCAACTCCCAGCTTCTGATCTGGCCGGGCGAGGCGCGCCAGGTTCTCGTGGCGCCGAAAGAGACCGAGGAAACCGCCTCCACCAACGCCTATTGCCAGCGTCTTGTGGACGGCAATACGCCCATTGGCGCGGTGAAGTTCGCCGATGTGCGCCAGTCCATGCGCAATGGCGGCGGGCCAGCTTGCCTGCGCTTGCGCGTGGTGCTGACCGAGGCCGAGCGCCACGCCGTCAATCCCAAAGTGATGATGGATGACGCGCTCTATGCGCAGCTCACCGACTGGGCGCAAACCCATTATCGCGAGGCATTGGCGCCGGGGGATCTGGGCGATCCGGCCCTTGTGAATGAAAGCCGCGAGGCGCTGGATGCGCTGACCAGCATTCTGGGTCTGGGATCAGACTTTTATCCGTTCCAGCGCGCCGGCGCCTGATCTCAGTCCGGTCTGGACATAAAAAACCCCGGCGCCCGGAGCCGGGGTTTCTTTTGACTTATGTGGATGCGCCTAGCGTACGCACAGCACGTCCACGAGTGCTTCGTCGCCGCGAACCGGACGACGCTCATCCAGCGACCAGACCGATCCCCGGGCCCGCTCGACGCCATAATGAACCGCACGGTTCATGCCGCTGACGCGGCACAGCGCGTCGGCTTCCTGATCTCCGCACCGGCCATAGCTGCGGCTGTCGCAGGCGGAAATGGCGTAGCCGTTTGCGGTCGGGCGCGCAAAGAAGACCGACTGCACGCCCTGCACGCCGCCCTCGATGCGGTTGGAGCCGTGACCGGGGCGTCCCGGATAGCCGTAATCATCGTCGCGCGGACGGTGCTGATTGGTGGCCGAGCTGATCTCTCGGTTGAGGTTGTAGGCGTTCAGATTGCGTACATCGCGATCAATCTCGACGCAGCGTCCGCCATAGTCAGCGTGCTGGCAGAAGGTCCAGTCGCCCGAATGCACCTCAATGGACTGGGCGGCGTCGTTGAACCCCAGACGATTCAGATTGTCGCTCGGCTCGATCAGGGTGACGCTGCGGCCCGTGAAGTTCGGTCCGGACCAGAGCGTGACGCCGTTGTCGCGCGTCCGGCCACGGCGACCCTGGTCATGAACGGGACGGATCGAGCTGATCCGGTCATTGAAGGCCCACTGGCTCATATTCGGCAGGTCAGAGTCGATAACCTGGCAGGTGCCGCGATAGCTCGCATCGATGCAGACTTCCCATTGCCCGCCGCTGACCCGGATCGAGCTGGCCATGTCGTTGAAGTTCAGCCAGTCAAGATTTTCGGCGTCAGTGTCGATCACCACAGATCGGCCCTGATAGTTGGGCTGGTCATAAAGGGTGATCGACGGACCGCGGCCCCGATCGTGGCGCTGGGCTTCAGCGAGGTCGGCGGTCACGGCAAGACCGGCCATGGCGGCAAGCAGAACAGGGGCGAAACGCATCTCAGTCTCCTAATGACCAGATCAGACTATGCCGGGGTTTATGGGCCGTCCAACCTGAACCGGGACTGAAAGCGAAGTCGCCCCCGTGTTCATGACAAGGCTTTAATAGCCTTGGGCGTTTCCGTCCTTGCGCATCTCGCTGGCGCCGTAGAGCACGCCGGTCTCGCGGTCGCGCCAGATCGCCTGATAGCCGCCAAAGCCGCCATCGGATGCGCCGATGACGTGGCCGCGGGCCTCCAGTTCGGCGCGAACTTCGGCCGGCACGCCGCTTTCCAGATGCACAACGCCGACGCCTGCGGTCTCGCCCGCGACGCCGGTCTCGGAGGTGGAGCCTTCATGGCGCCAGCGCGCCGCGTCGCCCGCTTCCTGAACATTGAGCCCGAAATCGATGATGTTGGAAACGATCTGCACATGGCCCTGGGGCTGCATGCCGCCGCCCATAAGGCCAAAGCTCATCACGCCATCACCGTCTTGAGTGATCATCGCCGGGATGATGGTGTGGAAGGGGCGTTTGCCCGGCGCGTAGACATTGGGGTGGTTCGGGTCGAGGCTGAACAGCTCGCCGCGATCCTGGAACATGAAGCCCAACCCGTCCGGCACAAGACCCGAGCCCATGCCCCGGAAGTTCGACTGGATCAGCGAGACCATCATGCCATTGCCGTCCGCGACCGTCAGATAGGTGGTGTCGCCATCCTCAAGGATCGCCGGGTCGCCATGGGTGACGCTTTGCATCGCCTGGTCCATGGAAATGAGAGCGCGGCGCTCGGCGGCGTACTCCTCGCTCAGAAGCGCTTCGACCGGAGCCGGCGCAAAGTCGGGATCGGCGTAAAAACGCGCGCGGTCCTCAAAGGCGAGACGCTTGGCCTCGATCTGCACATGCAGGGCGTCTGCGCTCATGAAGCCCATGGAGGCGAGGTCGTAGTCTTCAAGGATCTGCAGCATCTGCAGGGCGGCGATGCCCTGACCCTGGGGCGGCAATTCCCACACATCATAGCCGCGATAGTTCACGCTGACCGGCTCCACCCATTCGGAGCGATGGTTCGCCAGATCCTCATAGCGAATCCAGCCGCCAATGCGCTGCATATAGGCGTCGATGGTGCGGGCGATCTCGCCCTCATAAAAGGCGTCCCGTCCGCCCTCGGCGATCTGGCGCAGGGTGCTGGCGAGGTCGGGATTGCGGAAGATCTCGCCCTCGCGGGGCGCGTCGCCATCCTCGGTGAGATAGGTGGCGCGGGCGTTGTCGAATTCCTCGATCTCGTCCTGTGCATGGCGGGCCTCGAGGATCGACATGTTCCGATCCCAGTAATAGGCGATCGTCTGGGTGAGGGGGAAACCCTCCTCGGCATAGCGGATCGTGGGCGCCAGCACCTCATCCATCGGCATTTCGCCAAAACGTTCGTGCAGGGTATACCAGCCATCCACCGTGCCGGGCACGGAGACCGGCATGGCGCCCAGCGGCGGAATGGCGCCGTCTTCGCCGACCGTCTCGACGACCTCTTCATAGCTCAGGCCAAGGGGCGAGCGTCCGGCGCCGTTCAGGCCATAGACCTGTCGCGTCTCGGGATCATAGACAATGACGAAGATGTCCCCGCCAATGCCATTGCCGGTCGGCTCCATGAGGCCGAGCGCCGCGTTCGCCGCTATGGCGGCGTCCACGGCGTTGCCGCCGGATTTGAGGATGTCGAGCGCTATCTGAGTGGCCAGCGGATGGGCCGTGGCGGCCATGCCATGGACCGCGGTCACCGGAGAGCGGGTCGCGAAATGATCACCGCTCACCCGGTCTCCGGGATAGAAGTCCTGCGCGCCGGCTGACGCTCCGAATTCGCTAAAGGCCATGGCGGCGACCATACCGGCGGCTGCGATCTTGTTCATTGGCTTGCTCCCCGAGTGCAGGGGCGGACGTCGAGGTCCGCCCTTTCGGGGCCAGTAGATAAGCCGACTGGTCTGCGATCAAGGACTAGTTCGGCTGTTCGCCGCCATCTTCCTCGTCCGGCGCCTCTTCATCCGGCTGATTGCGGTTGTTGTTCAGGAGCTGCCCGAACAGGCCGCGGACCACATCTTCAGGCGAGGCGGGGGCGTCGTCGTCCGTTTCACTGTCGCCATTCTGACGCAGCAGGCGCCCCGCCTGCTGGCTGAGAAGGTTGCGGGCCACGGCCTCGAAATCGATGCGGGCGGAGACATTGTTGAACCCGCCCTGCAGACGCACCGGCACTTCCAGACCCTGAAGATCGAGCTGGCCGCCCTGACCGGTCAGGGACTGCACGGCGCGCGGGGTGAGGCGGTAGTCGATGCTCTGGGCGCCCAGATCGATGCGGCCGTCGCCCAGCACGCGCAAAAGCGGGCTGAGCATTTGCAGATCCTGGTTGCTCACCACGCCATTGGTCACGGTAAAGGTGCCTCCGAGGCTCGAGAAGTCGGTCTGCTCGGATTCGGCAAAGGCGGTGGGCAGGGCGCGGTTCTGAAGCGCGGTCTGCACGGTGCGGATCATCTGGGCGAGGTTCACGCCCTTGATGGCGCCGTCATTGAATTCGAACCCGCCGGTCCCGGACAGGGAATTCATGATCGCCGCCGGGCTCGAGCCGCTGGCGGTGAGATCCAGATTGAAGCCGCCATCCCCGATCAGACGGTCAAACTGCGCCGCCGCCAGCAGGAAGGGCTGCGCTTCCAGCGCATCCAGATTGGCGTTGAAGGAGAAGCTCGGCGTATTGCTGCGCGCATTAATGACCGCCACGGCCTCGCCCGTGCCTCCATACAGCTGGAAGCGGTTGAGGCGCGCCGTCATGCGGCCCTGATCCACGGTCACCAGAGCGGTGACGTCGCTGACTTCGATGTCACGCGCTTTGAGCTCTTCAGCGCGTATGGTGAGCTCGGAATCGAGCGTGCGAAGCGGCGCCAGATCGATCGGCTCATTGCTCCATTGGGAAATGCCGGCAGGGGCGCCGGCGCGATTGGCGTCCGGCTCACTGTCCGCAGGAATGTAAGGGGTGAGGTCCAGCATGGCGGTGCTCAACTCCCCCGTAATGCGTGGCCGGGCGCCGCCATAATTCAGCGTCATGGCGCCCTGGGCGTCGATATCGTCAAAGCTGATGCGCGCCTCGCGCAGGCGCAAAAGACCCGGCTCTCCGGAGACCGCGGAGCGCGCGCTGAACTGGCGGAAAATGTCGCCATCGGGCAGGTCTGCGCCCAGATAGCGCGCAAGTGCGCGCAAGGGCAGCGTTACATCCATATCCCCGTCAAACGCCAGCTCGGTGCTTTCCAGGAAGCGGCCTTCCAGCGTGAGATCGGCGAGGGGGCCGTTCAGCGTGGTCGAGAAGGGCGTTTCCCGGCCCTCGAAGAAACCGCGCAGGGATCCAAGCTCGGCGTTGAAATTCATCGGGCGGCCATCGGCCTCGAACGAACCGCGCAAGCGCACCGGCTGGTCCACCGACGGCAGATCAATGGACAGATTGAGCGCATCAAACCGGCGGGTCTGGACGCCGTCATCAAAGGTGACGGCGCCATTCTCGATCCGCACATCGCCAAAGCTGGCCTCGAAGGGCAGGGCGCCGGGCTGACGCTGGAAGCCCTCTTCAGGAGTGGCTTGCGCAACAGCCTCCGTATTGTCGCCAAAGGTCCAGTTGTTGCCGCGCGCATTGCTCTGCAGGCGGATGACCGGATCAACAAGGACGAACTCCTCGATTTCGATCTGGCGCTGCAAAAGCGGGATCAGCGCCACCGCGACCCGCATTTCCTGCATCTCGGCGAAAGGCTCCTCGCCAAAGCCTTCGGCATTGGCGATGCGGGCGTCATTGGCGCGCACCTGAAGCTGGGGCAGCACCTGCAAGCGGATATCGCCGGCCAGCGTCACCTCCCGGCCCAGAGCCTCCTGCGCCGCGGTCTCGGTGCGCTCGCGGATCAGGTCCGTGGGGACCAGGGCGGGCGCCAGAACGGCGACGCCGATCACGAGAATGACAAGAACCAGAAGAGCGATAAGCAGACGGCGCATGAAGGTGTCTCCCGAGAGCGCGGTAGGGCGGCGGCGACGAGGCTGAGCTTGCGGAATTCCCGCGATCAGCGACAATGATTTACCATATCGCTCAACCAGACCCCAGCCGGTAAGGGAAGGTGAGGGCGATTTGATGGCGAAGCGCCAAAAAGCTGGAACAGGGGACGATCCATGACCGAAGACGAACTCAACGCACTGCCGCGCGTCACCATGGGCCGGCGGGAATTGCTGGTGGGCTTGGCGGCTGGAACCGTATTCCCGCTCGCCGGGTGTGCGACGGATGGCGGCGGGCTGGGCGCGGCGCTGGTCTCGGACGCCCAGATCATGCAGGCCTCCCAGGCCGCCTGGGAGCAGGCGCGCCAGCAGGAAACCATCAGCCGGGACCGGACGCTGAACAACACCGTCCGCCGCGTCGGGCAACGCATCGTGCCCGCCTCGGGTCTGACCCAGTATGAGTGGGAATTCGTGGTCTTCGATTCAGATCAGCAGAACGCCTGGGTCCTGCCCGGCGGCAAGGTCGCTTTCTATCGCGGCATCCTTGAGACCATGAGCAATGATGACCAGGTAGCCACCGTGATGGGCCATGAAGTGGCGCATCTCAGCCGTAATCACGCCGCCCAGCGGGCGCGCCAGCAAGCGACGGCCGGCCTCGGGCTCGCTGTGGTCAATGCCGGGCTCGGGGCGGCCAACGTGCAGAATCTCGACACCTGGTCAGGCATTCTGGGCACGGGCGTGACCTATGGCGTGCTGCTGCCCTATTCGCGTCAGCATGAACTGGAAGCCGATATCCTGGGCGTCGATTACATGGCCCGGGCCGGCTATCGCCCATCCGAGGCGCTGGAGTTCTGGCGCGCCAAATCGGCCCAGAACGCCCGTCGCCCGGTGGAGTTCATGTCGACCCACCCGTCTGACGCCACGCGCATTGAAAATCTGCAGCGTCACATTGCTGAACAAGGCTATGCCTAGGGCGCTGAGCACGGGTGCGCAAAGCGCAGAAACGGGTCTTGCGCGCCGTCGCGCCCGGCGCTAGTTTCCGCGCCCTGTCGTGAGGGCTCCCGCCCCGACAGGGCGCAAAGCGTGCCGCCTTAGCTCAGTTGGTTAGAGCGCTAGATTGTGGATCTAGAGGTCCCCCGTTCGAACCGGGGAGGCGGTACCATCTTCCTTTCAAGACAGGATGGAGCCTTCAGATGCGGCTTTCGCGTGTGGGGCGAATTGTGATTCTCAAGCCCTTGTTCTGCTGGGGGTTATCGAGTTGCTCCACAGGTTCCGCCCAAATCGTTAACGCGAGGTCTTGTTAGTTCGGCGTTTTCCGACACCATATTTTCCTTAAGCGAATCTCCAGCCATGAGGCGGATATGGGACGGTTGAGTTCAGGCGGCGCCCAGTTTGTGATCATCGAGAATGATCCGATCTATACGGACTCGGATCTCGATCGGATTTCCGCTCGGCATGACATCAAGACCCTTCATCGCGGCGCACTCAAGCGAGTGCTGGAGGAGGCCGGGCGGGTCTATCTCGACCAGATGCAGCTCAGCGGGCGTCCCACCCAGACCATTCGCCTGCGCCAGGATCTGCGCAAGGGATTATGC
The DNA here is from genome assembly GCF_000152745.1 of Oceanicaulis sp. HTCC2633. Classification (GTDB taxonomy): domain Bacteria; phylum Pseudomonadota; class Alphaproteobacteria; order Caulobacterales; family Maricaulaceae; genus Oceanicaulis. Next base: position 822,593 of record NZ_CH672428.1, on the reverse strand, counting down.
CTGCTTTCTGAACTGATCGAGCTCGTGCCGGACATGCACGAGGCTGGCCCCGCCGGCGCGGATTCCGCCCATGCCGCGGCCCTGCGCGAAGGCGACCGCCAGGTGAAGTCCGCCGCGAAAACCTCTCTCGCTCTGCTCGCGGACGCGCCCTCGACCCTGACCTATCTGCGCGATGTCTACGAAGCGGCGCTGGAGAGTGCGGCTCGGGGCGCCCGTGGAGCGCCCGAACGCACGCGCACTCTTGATCGCTGGCGCAGCCCGATCATCGAATTCTACACGCGCACGCTGGGCCGGTCCTGGATGGATACGGGCACCGAGCATGACGGCGAGCGTTTCATCCGCGATTGCCTCGCCGTGCTTGAAGACGGCGCCGCGCGTGTCGAGCAGGAAGAACGCGCGTCCGAAGCGGCGAGCTAGGCTCTGACTGCACCTGGAAGCTGACCGCTGCTAGCGGCTGTCACCGTCGGCGCCGGCTTCGGCGCGCGCCTCGATCAGGGCGCGGGCGGCGTCGGCGTCCTCCACCTCCTCGATCGTGGAGATGCGGCAACGCCCGCCATCCGGCACGACCACATACTCAAGGCTCGCATTGCAGATCCGGGTGCGTTCGGGAAAGCTGAGGCCCACCTGCATGCCGCGTTCAAGCCCGTAGCAGGAGCGCCTCGTGGTCACGAGATAGTGTCGGCTGGCTCCGCTATTGAGCAGCAGATGCTGGTCATCCAGCGTCGAATAGCCGTTGACGTTCATGATGCGGACGCAGTCGCGTGTGGTTTCGTCAGCGTCCTGGGCCCGGGCCTGTTCAGGCGCGGTCAGCGCGGCGGAGAGCGCGACCCATGCACACAGGGCCGATACGGTTGCAGCTTGCGCCATGGCTATGCCTTTCATGTCGGAGTACATCAAACGCGCTGATGTCTTCACGCCCTACGGGATGACCCGCCCCATGCCCGCTCGCAGTCTAGCCCAGAACCTTCCCGATCGCACCCTGATCGTTGGGGGCGGCGCGGTCGGACTGGCCTGCGCCTGGGCGCTGGCGAGTGCGGGCGCACGTGTGACTGTCCTTGAAGCCGCGCAGGTCGGGCGCGGCGCCCTCTGGGCCTCTGGCGGAATGCTGGCGGCCGGATTCGAGGCCTGTTTTGAACTGGAGCCGGGGCATCCGCTCGCCGATCCCTATGCGGGCTTTCTCAGGCGGTCCCAGAGGCTGTGGGGCGACTGGGCGCCGCAAGTGCAGGCGCTCAGCCCCCATCGCCTGGGCTATGATCAGCGGGGATCGCTGACGCCGGCGTTCAAGCCACAGGACCATGAGCGGCTTGATAGGGCGGAGGTTCTGGCCCGCCGGTTCGGCGTCGTTACGGAGCGTGTGAACGCCCGCACTCTGAGCCAGATTGAACCTGTGCTCGCCCCGGGGCTGGGCGCCCTGGTGTTTCCGCACGATGGCCAGCTTGATAACCGCATCATGGGCCTTGTTCTTGCAGACGCCATTCGCGCCAGGGGCGGCGAAGTCCAGGAAGGAATGCGTGTGGAATCCCTGGTGCGCCAGGGCGGCCGGGTGGTTGGCGTCCGCATGTCGGACGGGGCGGAGCGCCAGGCGGATTGCGTCATCCTGGCCACCGGCGCGGAGCGGTTTGTCGAGCTTGCCGAGGGTGCGCGCATGATCCCCGTGAAAGGGCAGATGGTCCGGTTTGACCTGCCGTCAGGGCAGGCGCCGCGGCGTGTTGTGCGCGGGCTCTCGATCTATCTGGCCGCCAAGTCCGAAGGACGCCTGATCGCCGGCGCCAGTGTTGAGCCCGGCAAGACCAGTCTTGAGACTGATCCTGAGACGCTTGAGCGTCTGGTGAAGGCGGCCCGACAGGCCCTGCCCGGGCTGCAGTCGGCTGATTTCGTGGAGCATTGGGCCGGGCTGCGTCCGCAATCGCGCGATGCCATGCCGGTCGTCGGGGAAGTGACGCCGGGGCTGTATCTGGCGTTGGGCGCCTATCGCAATGGCGTGCTCTCGGCGCCGGGCATGGCCGAACTCATGCTGGAAGCCATGGGCGCGACGCCCCGAAGCGCGACTGCTGACTACTTTTCCCCGCAGCGCCAGGCGCTCAGGTCTTAACGAATGTTTACCACATCGCTGTCATCGTGAACGGGTAACGATTCGCGGTGAGCGCCATGTCCAATCCCATCAATCCTGCGGGCGGCAACGCCTTCACGCCTTCCAGACTGATTGCGCAGGCGGCGGAGCGCACAGGGGCGGATTTCGATTTCCTGATGCGTACGGCGTCTCGCGAAAGTGGTTTTGACGCCGGGGCGCGGGCCGCAACGTCCAGCGCAGCGGGCATGTTCCAGTTCATCGAGCAGACCTGGTTCGCCATGGTCGCCCGCTATGGCGACCAGCATGGCATGGGCGACGCTGCGGCCTCGATCGAACAGAATGCTGACGGACGCTTCCAAATTTCAGATCCGTCTCAAAGAGAGGCCGTGCTCAATCTGCGCTTTGATCCGCAGGCCGCTGCTTTCATGGCGGGCGAGCTGGCGGCGGAAAACGCCTCGCGGATCGAGAGCGCCATTGGCCGCTCTCCGACAAGCGGCGAACTCTATGCTGCGCATTTCCTCGGCGCAGGCGGCGCGATCCGCCTTATCCAGGGTGTGGAATCCAACCCGACCCAAAGGGCTGATCAGCTGTTCCCGAACGCTGCGGCGGCGAACCGTCCAGTGTTTTACGACAATGGGCGGGCGCTGAACGCCGGGGAGCTGATGGAGAAGCTGACGGGTGAAGCGGTCACGCTGACGCGTGAGGTCGCCCAGGTCACGGACGCCTCATCGCCGGTGACGGCCATGGCCTCGTCCTGGGCGCGTTTCGCCCAGGGCGGATATGGCGCGGCGCGGGTAGGCGACGGGGTGCTCTCTCCAGCGGTGGTCGAGATCCTCGCGTCCCTGCGCGCTCCGGAGCGTTCCTCTTCCGAAAGATGAAACGGCGATAAGTCGCGCAACAGGTCGTTAACTTCTTGTTGAGACGCTAGAGGCGCGAACAGACCTAGAATGAGGCTTGTAGTGCCATGACTGTTCAGACCCTTCGTGCGCGACTGACCCGTGACGACATTCAGCGCCTGTCCAGTGCGACAGACTCTGAAGGCCGCGCGCTCGCCGCCCGCAAATTCTGCGCGCGCTTTGCGTCCGTGGACCTGAGTGACGACGAACGCGCCATTGGCGCCGAGGTGGTCCGCCTCCTCGCCGAAGACGCGGCTGAAATGGTGCGCCGTTCCTTGTCGGTGACCTTGCAGCGTTCCACGCATCTGCCCCCGGATGTCGCGCGCAAACTCGCCAAGGATGTGGATTCCATCGCCCTGCCGGTCATCGCCGGATCTCCGGTTCTGAGCGATGACGACCTTGTGGAGATCGTCCGCACCTCCTCGGCGCGACGTCAGGCGGCTGTGGCGGCCCGTTCCTCGGTGTCGGAAAGCGTGGTTCACGAGCTTGTGGAGCTGGGCGATCGCGAGGCGGTCAAGATCCTGGCGTCCAATAATGGCGCCCGGTTCGACGAGCGCGGCTATGCCTCAGCGCTCAACCGGTTTGATGGCGATGCGGATGTGCTGGACCAGTTCGTCCTGCGCAATGCGCTGCCCGTGAACATCACCGAGAAGCTCATCGCCCACATATCGGACGAGGCGATGCAGAAGCTGGTCAACCGGCATGCCTTGCCGGCCCAGCTGGCTGTCGAGCTGGCGGAAGGCGCGCGTGAGCGGGCGACCGTGGATCTCGTCGAGCAGGCGGGCCTGTCGGACGAGCCGCGCCGTTTCGTGCAGCAATTGCAGATGAATGGCCGGCTGACGCCGTCCCTGATCCTGCGCTCGCTCTTCCGCGGCCATATGAGTTTCTTCGAGCATTGCATGGCCGAAATGACCGGCCTGAGCCATGAGAAGGCCTGGCTTTTGGTTCATGACGCCGGCTCTCTGGGGCTTGAGACCCTCTTCAAACGCGCAGGCATGCCCGAACGGATCCTGCCGGTGGCGCGCGCCGCCGTGTCAGCCTGGCATTCGCTTGAAATCGGCCCGAACGGCACGCCGGACATTGTCCGTTTCCGCCGTTTGCTCGCCGAACGCATCCTGACCCAGTTCCAGGGCGTGCCTCAGGCCGAGCTGGATTACATCATGGATCGTCTGGATGCCGACGAGACCGAGCTGAGCCGTCGCCATCTCGCGGCGGCCAGCTAACGTCCGTAAACCGGGACTTCGATTACAGAAATGATTGCGGTCGGCGCGGATCAATCCGCGCCGACAAGCGCCACAACCTGGGTTTCCAGCTCTTCAGCGAGCTGGCGACCGACCGGGTCTTCATCAGAACGGATATTCTGGATGAGCGCTGCGCGGATCGAGCTTGCATGGGCGCGAACCAGCGCGATCGGGGCGATCGACCGGCGTTGCTTGGTCTCGATCAGCTTGGCCAGAGAGCCTGAAATCCGCGAAATGATGGGAAATTCATAGGTGGAGCCGAGACCGCGCAGGTCATGGGCGCAGGTGAAGAGCATTTCGCCGCTCTCGCCCAGCAGACCGTCCTGACTGACTGAATCCATCAGGGCTTCCATCTTGGTGACCTCTTCGGCCAGCCAGTCCTGGAATTGATGCTTGATCTGGCCCAGAGCCATTTCCGCGCGTTCGATCGCTGCCTGGTCAGCAGGCGGCAGTTTGCCGCCCACCTTGGCCTTGAGCATGTTCGGCGGATTGATGATCTCAACCGATTTGTCAGGTTTTGCCATGCTGAGGAGGCTCCGCTTCCCGATCTAACTCTTGACCCCTGAACGCACGCGTCGGTCATCGCCAATGCGCGAATCCATCTTACGGCGCCGATCAGGTCCGAAAAAGCTCTTCGAATCCACAAAACGCCTTGGTTTTCTAAACATCGACGAAATGTGTTGGTAAATGCTTTCCGGACTGAACGGTTTCACCATGAATTCAGTCACGCCAGCGTCTCGCGCGCGTTTCACGCGCTCGGCGTCAGCATAACAGGTCAGCATGAGAATGGGCAGGGTGGCGCACGGACTTTTCGCGGGATTGCGAACCCAGCGCACCAGCTCGATCCCGTCGACAGGCTTCATCTTCCAGTCACAGATGAGCAGGTCCAGATGCTCATGCTGGAGGATATCCATTGCAGCGGGGACATCGCTGGCTTCATAGATTCTTGCAGCGCCCATGGCGTGAAGGATCGTGCGCAATATCCCGCGCAGCGGCGCATTGTCGTCAACAATCAGCACCGTCATGCGATCCAGGGTCAGATAGGCGTCGCTGGGCTTCAAGAGGGGCTCCCTGCCAGTGTGTCCCCACCCTAGCAATCAGTCTTTAATGCCCGGTAAGCCATGGGGTTAGGTGGCGAACTGTTCCAGAAGGATGCGCTCATCCAGCGCGCGGCCCTTGTCAAAGAGCATCGTCAGGGTGTGGCCCGGCGCCTGGCAGATCGTGACCGTTTCCGCGTCGCGGAACTCCTTGTTGTCCGCCACGACCGCCACCGGGCGTTTGCGCGGCTCGAGAATGTCGAAGCGCACCATCGAGGACTGACGCAGTAGCGCGCCGCGCCACCGTCGGGGGCGGAACGCGCTGATGGGGGTCAGCGCCAGCAAGGTGGCGTCCAGCGGCAGGATCGGTCCATGGGCGGAGAAGTTGTAGGCGGTTGATCCGGCGGGCGTGGCCACGAGGACGCCGTCCGCGGCGAGTTCCTCAAGGCGCGTCTTGCCGTCCACGCTGACCCGGATCTTGGCGGTCTGGCGGGTTTCACGCAGCAGCGAGACCTCATTGATCGCGAGCGCTTCAAAGGTCTGTCCGCGCGTGTCGCGCACAATGGCGCGCAGGGGGTGGATTTCAGCGCGCTCAGCCTGGCTCAGGCGCTCGATCAGCTCATCCATCCGCGGCTCGTTCATCAGAAAGCCGACAGAGCCGAAATTCATGCCGAAAACCGGTATCTTGCGTCCCATGACCGAATGCAGGGCGTCGAGCATGACGCCATCCCCGCCCAGGGCGATCAGCACGTCAGCGTCCAGCAAGTCCACTTCGCCATAGCGTTCAATCAGTTCCGCCTTCGCCGCTTGGGCGTCGTCACGATCGGAGGCGTGGTAAGCCAGGCGCATGTCGGCTCCAGTCAGCTCGCCCTGAAATTCGGGAAGGGGGAAGGGCTTAATGGATTGAACCGTCTGCACTCATCCGGTGCAAGGCCTGACGTGCGGCGTCGCGTGAGTATTGCTGATAAAGCTCCCCCACGGCGCGCTTGGCGGATTCAACGGGCAAGGGATGAGCGCGACCCTGCTCGCACAGGGCGGCATAGAACAGATGGGCGTGATCAATGCTCATCGCCATGGCGCGCGCCGCAAGAATCGCCACGCGCACGGGCGAACGTCGCAGGGTCTGGCGCCAGTCCGCCGGCTCCAGTCCGGTCAGGCGCGCCACCGCATGATCGGCGATGTCGGTGCGACCGTTCTGCGTGGCGCGCAGCACATCCTCGGCGTTCAGCGCCTCGATCTCGTGAAGCTGGTGGCTCAGTGTCTCGCCCAGGGCGTCGAGATCGACTGCGTCCGGCCTCGCATCCAGCCCCGCCAGTCGGGGCAGGGCCTGGGGGCAGATGTCGTCCAGCAGCGCGTAGACGGCGTCTCCAGCGATCTCATACATGCTGCGGGCGAACTCGACCTCAAGCGCTCCACGCCCGGACAGGGCCTCCCGCAGCAGGCAATCCGCCTTGATCAGATCGGCGGTCTGTTCTGCACACCGGGCGTTAAGCCTGGCGCCCAGATTGCGGAAGAGCTTTTCAAGGCAATCGCGGTCGCCGAAGGAACACAGGCGTTCCGCCAGCTTTTCGCTGATCGTGTTGCGCCGAGCGAGTGCAAGGCGTTGCTGCGGTCCCAAGGCGGCGAGCGCCAACAGATCCTGTTCCTTGAGCCTTTCGGAATGCTGAAGGACGGGCGAGGCGATTTCAAAGGCGTCAAACGCCAACGAGCGGATCGCCTCTACCGGCGCCCACGGGCACTCGGCCAGCCGAATGGCGGCCCGGGCCCGGACGCGCGCTTCCGCTGCGCGTAAAAACCCTGTGAGATGCGCGTCAATCTCGCACAGCACCGGTTCAGGCAGCGCCCGAAGCGTGCAAAGATCGGCCAGAGCCAACGCCTTTCGCCCCGCGCGCTCCGAGGGCGGCGGGCGTCCAGCCAGCGGGTCTGAGGTCGAACGCAGCATTAACCCCTCATGCGAAATCGGCCTGACCATGCGATTCGTAGGAAACAAACTGACTGAATCTTAGTTAGTGAATCATTAGCAACGGCGGAGATTGCAGTGCCTAAAGACATGAATGCAGGTGCTTTTACTGATCTCAAGGCCCGCTTTAATGCGGTTCGGTCGCGAACGGAGGCCCTGGCTGCAGTCTTTACTGCTGAAGATCTTTGCGTACAGACCATGCCGGACGTGTCGCCGGGCAAATGGCATCTCGCCCACGTCACCTGGTTCTGGGAGACCTTTCTCCTCAAGCCGGCCCAGGCTGGCTACACGCCGTTCGATCCGCGCTTCAATTATCTGTTCAATTCCTATTATGAAGCTGTCGGAGAACGCCATGCCCGCCCGGAGCGGGGCTTCCTGACGCGGCCGGGACTGAACGAGGTGCTGGATTATCGCGCTCATGTGGACCGGGCGGTCAGCGCCTGGTTCGATCAGGCGGACGCTGAAGCGGTCCAGGGCTTCCGGACGGTGATTGAAACCGGCTTCGCGCATGAAGAGCAGCATCAGGAATTGTTCCTGACCGACATCAAGCATGTCTTGTCCCGAAACAGCTTTCCTGAAGCCGGATATCCGCGCCAGATGCAGACGCCGCCTCAACTGGCCGGCGCGCGTCCGGATCCGGTCTGGATCGGGTTCGAGGGCGGCTTGATCGAATTCGGGCATGAAGGGGCTGAATTCGCCTTTGACAATGAAGGTCCGCGCCACAAGGCGTGGCTGGAGCCGTTCGCCCTGGCGAGCCGGCCTGTCACCAATGCCGAGTTTCTCGCCTTTATCGAGGATGGCGGTTACCAGCAAGCCGAACACTGGCTGTCTGAAGGCTGGGCGCGCATGCAGGAGGAAGGCCGTTCCCATCCCTACTACTGGCGTCGTCAGGATGGGCGGTGGACGCACTTCACCCTGCATGGCGAACAGATGCTGCACCCGGACGCCCCGGTCAGTCATGTCGATTATTTCGAGGCCAGCGCGTTCGCCAGCTGGGCCGGGTGTCGTCTGCCTGAAGAGCGCGAATGGGAATGCGCCGCGCGGGATATGGACCCTTCACAGGGGCGTTGGGCTGACCCTGACGGGCTGCTCGAGCCTCAGCCCCTGAAACAGGGGTCAAGTTTTCAGGCCCTGTATGGCGAGGTCTGGGAATGGACCCGTTCGGCCTATTCCGCCTATCCCGGCTATCAGCCGGCGGAAGGGGCGATCGGCGAATACAATGGCAAGTTCATGTGCGGGCAGTTCGTGCTGCGCGGCGGCTCCTGTCTGACACCGCCGGATCACGCCCGGCCGACCTATCGCAATTTCTTTCCGCCGGACGCTCAATGGCAGATGACGGGCCTGCGCCTGGCGAAGGACCTTTAGCCGCGCCCTCAGGCCTGCAGAGGCATGGGCAGGGGCGCGAAAATGCGGTAAACAGTGTTTACAAAGCCGCCGCAGAGCGGGGATCGCACGCCGCATCAAGAGGGAGGAGCGTTATGGACGACGCCAGCCAAATCTCAGTCAAGGATCAGGTCACCGAGGAAGAATGGAAGGCGCGCTGTGATCTCGCTGCGCTTTACCGCCTTGTCCGGATGCATAAATGGGATGATCTGTTTTTCACCCATATCTCCATGCGGGTGCCGGGACCGGATGAGCATTTCCTGATCAATCCCTTCGGCTTGCTGTTCGAGGATGTCACAGCGTCCAATCTGGTGAAGGTTGATATCGACGGAAATGTGCTGCCGCCATCTCGCTATGGCATCAATCCGGCAGGCTTCACCATCCACTCCGCCATTCATCATGCGCGACCGGACGTTAAAGTGGCCATGCACCTTCATACCGACCAGGGAGTTGCGGTCTCCGCGCAGAAGCGCGGTCTGCTGCCGATCTCCCAGCTCGCGATGAATGTGATGAAGGATGTCACCTATCACGACTATGAAGGCATCGCGCTCGACGCCGACGAGAAAGAGCGTCTGGTCGGGGATCTGGGCAAGAACAACCTGATGATCCTGCGCAATCACGGCACGCTCACGGTCGGGGACCATCCCTTCAACTGCTATCTGCGCATGTATCTTCTGGAGCGGGCCTGCTCGATCCAGACACTGGCGCAGGGCGCCGGGGCGGAGCTGATCGAATGGGATGACGCCATGCAGACCCGCGTCTTCAAGCAGGGCGAGGAAGGCGTGACCAATGAACTCTTCCTTGAAATCGCCTGGCACGCATTGCGCGGCCGCGTGGATCGTGAAAGCCCGGGCTACGACGCGTAGAAATCCCCCATAAGGGGAATTTTCTGGACGGATCGCCACCCTTGCGTTTGTATTCCCTCAGGGGAGAGGCGCGATGTGTGGCGGCGTCCAGCACTTTCGGAGAACTGGCGGCCTCTTGCCCGGGGCCGCCTTTCTTGTGGCCGCCCTGCTTTCGATCATCTCCGCCCCTGCGTTTGCAGGCGCCTGGACCCGGCCGGCCGGAGACGGACTGCTCATCACCTCGTTCGGGCATCATCGGTTTGACCTGGGGGCGGAGGGATTTGGCTATTCCAAGTTTGAAACCGCGCTCTATGCCGAGTACGGCCTGACCGACCGTTTCACGCTGACCGGACGTTTGTCGCAGGAGACACGACAGCGCCGGTTCCAAGTTGAACAACGCCAGGGCGGCGCCCCGACCCTTCGATCCCTCAGTTCCGTCAGTCAGGCTTTGGGGGAGAGCGAGATCGGATTGCGGGCCAATCTCCTGACTTCCGGCGACTGGGTGGTGAGCGCCCAGACGTCCCTGGTGCGGTTCAGCGCGGATCCGAACCCCCTGCTGGGCGGCAAAGCGGTTTGGGGCGCAGACGCTCGTCTCCAGATCGGGCGGTCCGTGGGAGAGGCGGTCTTCATGGAGGCCCAGCTCGGACGCCGATCAGGTTGGGACGGAGCACGGGCCGAGACGCGTCTGGACCTCACGCTGGGCGTCCGTCCGGCTGAAGGCTGGCGCGTTCTGGCCCAAGGTTATTCGGCATGGGGCCAGAACGGTTGGGGCGGCTATCACAGCCCCTTTGAGAGCCATCGCCTTCACCTTTCCGTGATTGCGCCCCTGTGTGAGAGGCTTTCCTTACAGATTGGCGTGATTAATTCAGTGCACAGCGACAGATTGGCGCCCGAGCAGGCGTACATGCTGTCGTTTTGGCGTGAATTCTAAATGCAATGAAATGTGCGATTTTTGATTTTCGCATTAAACGGCGCATATCGGGCATGTGAAATTCTTCAGGAGACGGGGTTATGCAGCGTTGGCTTTTTCTGGCCGCTACGGGGGTGATCTTTGCGATCATGGCGCTTGCAGTGGCCGTTCGCGCCTTATCCGGTGGTGGTGAACAGGCAGGCGGATGGCGCGGTGAGGAGACCCTGGTCTCGGCGTACACCGTCCAGCCGGAAGTCTTTGCGGACGTCGTTGAAGCGCTGGGCACGGCCGGAGCGAACGAATCCGTCAACCTCACCGCCAAGGTGTCAGACATTATCGCCCGGCTCGATTTTGATTCCGGCGCCCGGGTCGAGGAAGGCGATATCCTGGTCGAGCTTCTGGATACCGAAGAAGCGGCGGGGCTGAACGAAGCCCGCGCCACCTTGCGGGAAACCCAGCGTGACATCTCCCGGATCCAGGACCTGACGGATCGGGGCGTGGCCTCGCGCACCCGGCTTGATGAAGCGCAGGCGGCCTATGACCGCGCCCGCGCCCGGGTCGAGGCCATTGAGGCCCGCATGGCCGACCGCATCATTCGCGCGCCCTTCTCGGGCGTCATCGGCCTTCGCAATGTCAGCGTGGGCGAGCTGGTCGGCCCGGGCGACGTGATTGCGCAGCTCGACGACACCTCGGTCATCAAGCTCGACTTCACTGTCCCCGAACGTTTCCTTTCGGTCATCGAGCGGGGGCAGACGGTGCGGGCGCGCAGCTCGGCCTTTCCCGACCAGGTCTTCGCCGGGCAGGTGGATCAGGTGGACAGCCGGATTGATCCCGCCACACGCACGGTCACGGTGCGCGCCCTGATCGACAATGAGGCCGGCCGCCTGCGTCCGGGCATGCTGATGACGGTCGAGCTGCGTCGTGATGAACGCACCAGCCCGGCCATACCGGGCTCTTCCATCGTAAGGTTTGACGAACAGACCTTTGTCTACGTCATCGCCGAAGGGGAAAACGCGCCAGTCGCCGTGCGCCGAGATATCGAGCTCGGATTGCGGATCGCAGGCATGGTGGAGGTGACCAGTGGTCTTGAGGTCGGCGAACGCATCGTGGCCGAAGGCGTTCACCGCGTACGAGAGGGCGGCGCCCTGCGTATAGCGAATGCGCCCGCCCAGGGCGGCGGCCGCGGCCTTGAAATCCAGACCGGGGAGGCTGCGCAATGACCCTGACCGATGTTGCTGTCCGCAGGCCGGTTCTCGCTTTTGTCGCGAGCGCCCTGATCATTGTTTTCGGCTTCATGGGGCTGCGTGACCTGCCCCTGAGGGAAATGCCCGATGTGGACCGTCCCGTGGTTTCGGTGAGCGCGGACTATCCCGGCGCCAATGCCGAAGTGATGGAAAACCGCGTCACTCAGGTCATTGAGGACAGCCTGTCGGGCATTGAGGGCGTGGACACGATCAGCTCGTCCTCCCGCGATGGATCGTCCCGGGTCACCATCACATTCACGCTGGAACGCGATATCGAAGCGGCGGCGAACGATGTGCGGGATGCGGTGTCGCGTATTCGAGACCGCATGCCCGATGACGTGCAGAACCTGGAAGTGTCCAAGCAGGACAGCGATGCGCGGCCCTTCCTGTGGTATATGCTCGGTTCGGACCGGATGACCTCCGAAGAGCTCACCGACTATGCCGACCGCTATATCGTGGACCGGTTCACGGTGCTCGACGGCGTTGCGAACGTTCGTATCGGCGGTCAGCGCCGCTACGCCATGCGCATCTGGCTTGATCCTTATGAAATGGCGGCCCGGTCGATCACGGTCGCTGATATCGAGAATGCGCTGCGCTCGGAGAATGTCGAGGCGCCCGGCGGCGCCGTGGAGACCACTGACACCCAGCTTTTCGTGCGCGTCGAGCGTCTCTTCGCCAATGAGGAGGCCTTTGCCCGCATGCCGATCCGCGTTTCCGAGGACGGTCATGTCATCCGTCTGGGAGAAGTGGCGGATGTCGAACTGGCGGCGGAAGAGCATCGTGCGATGTTCCGCGGCAATGGCCAGAACATGGTGGGCCTGGGCTTTGTGCGTCAGAGCAAGGCGAACTCCGTCGCCGTCGCCGAGCAGATCAACGCCGCCATCGACCGGCTCCAGCCTCAATTGCCTGAAGGCATGGAGATCATTCGCGGTTCCGACGACACCGTTTTCATCAAGGAATCCATCAAGGAAGTGTGGCGCACCTTTGCGGTCGCCGCGACGCTGGTGGTGCTGGTGATCTACCTGTTCCTGGGCAGTTTCCGCGCCGCCATCGTGCCCGCCGCGGTGGTTCCGGTCTGCATGGTCGGCACCTTTGCGATTCTTGCGGCCGGGGGCTTTTCCATCAACATCCTGACCCTGCTGGCGCTGGTGCTGGCCATTGGTCTGGTCGTGGACGATTCCATTGTGGTGCTCGAGAACATCCAGCGTCGGGTGGATCTGGGCGAGCCGCCCATGCTCGCGAGTGAGCGCGGCGGTCGTCAGGTCTTCTTTGCGGTGATCGCGACCACGGCGACGCTGGTCGCCGTGTTCATGCCGCTGATCTTCCTGCCTGGGCTGATTGGTCGCATTTTTGCGGAACTGGCTGTGACGATCACCGGCGCGGTGGTGCTGTCGAGCTTTGTCGCTCTGACCCTGTCTCCGATGATGACCTCCAAGCTCCTCAAACCCAGCACGGAGCTGCGTGGTCCTGCGAAATGGGTCAATGACGGCCTGGACAAGGTTCAGAATTCCTACCGTCAGAGCCTTAAGCTGATCCTGGGCGTGCCGTGGATCGTGGCGCCGCTCATTCTCGTCGCTGTGGCGGGCTCGGCCTTCATGTTCTCAAAACTGCCGGGCGAGCTGACCCCGCCTTCGGATCGCGGAAGCTTCTTCGGTTTCGTTCAGGCGCATCAGGGCGCCAGCTTTGATTACATGACCGGCCAGATGATGCAGGCCGAAGAGGTCGTGAACAGCTATCTCGAGACTGGCGAGCTGCGCCGGGTGCTGGTTGTGTCTCCGGGATGGGGCGGATCGGGCTATAATTCCGGGATCGTCATCGGCAGCATGGCGGACTGGGACGAGCGTCGTCCGGGTGATGAGATCGTCAACGAGATCAATGCGCGTCTCGGACAATTGCCCGGCGTGCGGGCCTTCGTCTCCATGCGCTCGCCCCTGGGCGGCGGCGGGGGCGGCGACGACATCCAGTTCGTCCTGCAGGGCCCCGACTACGACATGCTCAACCGTGAGGCGGATCGCCTGATCGCCGACATCTCCGAACGCAATCCGAACCTGATCCGGGCGCGCAAGGACTATCAGCCCACCGCGCCGCGTCTTCTGGTGGATATTGATCGGGAACGCGCCGCGGCGCTGGGCGTGTCGGTCTCCGACATCAGCCGCACGCTGCAGACGCATCTGGGATCGCGTCGCGTGGGCCAGTTCATCGACCGGGGCGAGGCCTACAACGTCATCCTTGAGAACCGTCAGGCGGACCGTTCCAGCCAGAACGATCTTGAGACCCTGTTTGTCAGGGCCGAGTCCGGCGATCTCATTCCGCTCTCCAGCCTCGTGAACCTGCGTGAAGTGGGCGAGGCGCCCAGCCGCGCCCGCATTGATCGTCAGCGCGCGGTGACGGTGTCGGCCACCATCCAGGGCGATTACACCATCGGTCAGGCCGTGGAATGGCTCGACCAGTGGGCGGCGGACACCCTGCCTCCGGAAGTGGGCACCACCTATGTGGGCGAGGTGCGTGAATTCCTGCGATCCAACAATGCGATCTACTTCGCCTTCGGGCTCGCCCTGCTGATCGTCTTCCTGGTGCTGGCGGCCCAGTTCGAGAGCTTCATCCAGCCCGCCGTGATCATGCTGACCGTGCCGCTGGCGGTCGCGGGCGGCCTGTTCGGCCTCTATATGGGCGGATCGAGCCTGAACATCTTCTCCCAGATCGGCCTGATCATCCTGATCGGGCTCGCGGCGAAGAACGGCATCCTGATCGTGGAGTTCGCCAACCAGCTGCGTGAAGAGGGGCTCAGCCTCGCTGAAGCGACGCTGGAAGCCTCGGTCACACGGCTGCGTCCGATCCTGATGACCGGCGTCTCCACCGCCATCGGCGCCTTTCCGCTGGTCATCGCCACGGGCCCGGGTTCGGAGACGCGGGTGACGATCGGTCTGGTGATTTTCACCGGCGTGATGGTGGCGACGCTCTTCACCCTGTTCGTGGTGCCTGCCGTGTATGGCGTGTTGGGGCGGTACACGAAGACGCCGAACTGGGTGTCACGGCAGCTGGAGAAGGAAGCCCGCGATGTGCGCGGCGCCGATCCGGTCGATCCGCCTGCGGCCCCGGCCGAGTAAGGAAAAACCCCGGAGCGAGGCTCCGGGGTTTTTGTTTTTGGCGACAGGCCGCCTAGTGCGTGTTGATCGCCAGCCAGGCGATGAGGTCGTGGCGATCCTGTTCATCGCGCAGACCCGCAAAGCTCATCCGGTTGCCGCGGATATATTCACGCGGATTGGTCAGATAGGCGTCCAGCGTCTCGGCGGACCAGACCACTTCGGATTCAGACATGGCCGGGGAATAGCGGAAGTCGTCCTTGTGACCGGACTCGCGGCCGAACACGCCGTGAAGGTTCGGGCCGACCATGTTGCGTCCGCCTTCTTCCACCGTGTGGCAGGCCTGGCAGCGACGGAAAATCCGTGCGCCATTGTCCACATTGGCGCTCACATAGGGCTCACCCAGCTCGGACAGGATGGCGGACTCGGCGTCATCCTGCGCGTGCGCGGCTGTGGTCAGGGCGAGGGCGGCGAAACCGGCGAAAATCATACGCATGGGCGCTTACTCCTGTTGCACTCAGGTTCGGGCATGCATCTAGCGCGCAGGCCGACAGCCGGCAAACGCGCCAAGAGTCGCAGGCGCCTGCGGCATGCCCTTTCAGGCGCTACAGATAGAGCACAATGTGACGGAAATCAGGTCGGCAGCGCAGCGATGGCCCGGCGTGAACCCGGCGACGCCGAAGGCTCGAGCGCGCGACTGCGCGTGAACAGGCAGGGGGAATTCGGGAGATCTGGCGCCGGCTGAGGGACTCGAACCCCCGACCTTCGGTTTACAAAACCGCTGCTCTACCAGCTGAGCTAAGCCGGCGCATCAGCGCTTTCTACGCGGGAGACGACCGGTTCGGCAAGCAGGCTTGCAGGCTTGATTGCACAGAGAGAGGCGCCGGGGTGAAGCTTGCGTTCCTAGCCATTTGAGGGAATTCTGAAGAGACGGCAATCAGAGGGTGTCGATAGATGTCGGGTCGATTAAGGCGGGCGGTTGGCTGGGTCGTGCTGACAGCGTGCCTGTTCGGGGCCTTCCCTCCGTCAGCCCGGGCGCAGGTCTTGCGCGTGGAAGCGTTGGACGGTGCGCAGCCTATCGTGGAGGCGACGCTCTCAGGAGAGCCGGTGCGTTTGATTGTTGCCCTGGATGCTCCGGCCTTCTTGCTGGTCAACGCCAGTACGGCCGAACGCGCCGGTTTGCGCGCCACGCCGCTTTTGTCGCGTGGGGTCTCCATTCAGATCCGGGACGAAGCGACATTGCGTGGCCGGACGGGGAGGCCCCGCCTGTCTGTTGGGTCCGCAGCCGGAATTCGCCGGCGAGCGATATGGATTCCTGACTATGAGTTCACCCCGCTTGCAGACGGCTATGTCGGGCTTGGCGCTCTGGAGGCGTTCGATCAGATCGAACTGATTATGGACGCGTCCGCCCCCGAAACCGCTGCAACTGTGCTCCCGGGAAAGAGGGGGCTGCTGGAGTGGCGATTCGAAGCCTCCTCCACGCTGGGGGCTGTCGATCTGGGGCTCAGCCTGATCCAGCGGACGCATCTGGACAGACGCATATTCCGACAGGCTGAGCAAACCGGGCTGGTTGATGAGCCTCTCCCCGACGCTGTTGACGAACCCATCGGCATGTTCGCCATGGGGCAGGCCTTGCTGCACCCCAATCACGGGCTGCTGATCGCCGGATATTTCCCACAGATGCTCGCCTACCAGCTCAGTAACGCCGAACTGGCCATGCATGAAGCGCAGACAGGCTCGGGTCACGCAGAGCGTATTGATGTCATCACCATCACCGAGCGTTCGGGCGCAAACCGTGTCCCACGCGCCAGCCTGGGGCGGGATGTCCTGAGACAATGCGCCCGGCTGGTGTTCGATCTGCAAGATGACAGCGTCACCTTGTGGTGCCCTGAGGGTTTGCACGGGGACGGGCCGACTGAGTGAAGGGGCCGGTTCCCCTTTGCGCCCTGCAGCGCTATGTGTGCGCGCATACTCTGTCATCAGTTGGACGTGACCGCCCATGGCCCGCATTCTCATCACCAGCGCTCTGCCGTACATTAACGGCGTCAAGCATCTCGGCAATCTGGCCGGATCCATGCTGCCGGCGGATGTCTATGCGCGCTTCATGCGCCTGCAAGGTCATGATGTGCTCGCGATCTGCGCCACCGATGAGCACGGCACGCCCGCTGAACTGGCCGCCGCCGCCGCCGGTCAGGATGTGCGCGCCTATTGCGACGAGCAGCACGAGATCCAGAAGTCCATCGGCGAGCAGTTTGGTCTGAGCTGGGATTATTTCGGACGCACCTCCTCGCCGCAGAACGCCGAACTGACCCAGCATTTCGCCGAAACGCTCGAGAAGAACGGTCTGATCGCCGAAGTCGTCGAGCAGCAGGTCTATTCCATTGATGATGGCCGCTTCCTGCCGGATCGGTATGTTGAGGGGACCTGCCCCAATTGCGGGTTCGAGAAAGCGCGCGGCGACCAGTGCGATAATTGCGGCAAGCTGCTCGATCCGATCGAGCTGATCGAACCCTATTCGGCCGTGTCAGGCTCGAAAAACCTTGAAGTGCGCGACACCAAGCATCTCCAGCTCAAACAGACGGTGATGGAGGAGCGCATTCGCGCCTGGGTGGATGCGGCTGACGGCTGGCCGAGCTTCGCCAAGTCCATCGCCTACAAATGGCTTGATGAGGGGCTGCGTGACCGCACCATCACGCGCGACCTGAAATGGGGCGTGCCGGTCACCAAGAACGGCCAGCCGCGCGAAGGCTTTGAAGACAAGGTCTTCTATGTCTGGTTCGACGCGCCCATCGGCTACATTTCCGCAACCCGGGAATGGGCGGAGCAAAATGGCGGCGACTGGGAAAGCTGGTGGCGCACCGACAAGGGCGCAGATGACGTCCGCTATGTGGAATTCATGGGCAAGGACAATGTGGCCTTCCACACCGTCAGCTTCCCCGCGACGCTTCTGGGCTCTGAAGAGCCATGGAAGACGGTGGATGCGCTGAAAGCCTTCAACTGGCTGACCTGGTATGGCGGCAAGTTCTCCACCTCCAACAAGCGCGGCGTCTTCATGGATCAGGCGCTCGAATTGCTGCCGGCCGATTACTGGCGCTGGTATCTGACGGCCTATGGCCCCGAGGGCTCTGACGCCCAGTTCACCTGGGATCATTTCCAGTCGAGCGTGAACAAGGATCTGGCTGACGTTCTGGGCAATTTCGTGAACCGGATTCTCAAATTCGGCGCTTCGCGATTTGAAGGCGTCATCCCCGAGGGCGGAACGCCGGGCGAGGCGGAAGCCTGGCTAGAGACCGAAGTCGCAACGCGCCTTGCCAACATCGCCAGCCATTACGAGGCGATGGAGTTCCGCAAGGCCGCAGCCGAGACCCGCGCCCTTTGGGCGGCGGGCAATGAATACCTGACCAGGGCCGAGCCCTGGGTGCATTTCAAGACCGACAAGGACCAGGCCGCGCTGGGCGTGCGCATGGGGATCAATCTGGTGCGTCTGTGCGCCATCGTGGCGCAACCGGTCATTCCTCAGGCTGCGGGCAAGATCCTGGCGGCGCTGGGTCTTGAGGGCGCGCAGGACTGGCCCACGGGCGACGCAAAGGCGATGCTGTCCGCGCTGGAGCCGGGTCGCAGCTTTGAACCGGCCGATATCCTGTTCGCCAAGATCGAGGATGATCAGGTGGCCGAATGGTCAGAGCGCTTTGGCGGCGCCAGCTAGAGGCGAACTGCGACGCTGAATTCCCACATTACGGTTAGTCTTTCGTTTAGGCTGACTTGGCATTGTCAGCGCCTGACTGGACGATGGGGCTAGCCATGAGCGAAGCGGCGACCTTGGGCGAGGGGGTGCTGTCAGCGGACGCGCTGAAAGCCGCCAACGTGCATCCCGACACCGGGCTCGCGACCGACTATCTCAACCATTTCAATGAAGTGGTCATGCTTCTTGAAATGCTGCCCGATATGCCCGATTTCGCCGAAGACGTGCTGGCCTGGGAGCCTGTGGGCTATGAGGAGCATTTCGAGCGCACCAATTATGTGGGCAAGGAAACGGTGATCGCGGCCTATGCAGCGGTCGACTACGCGCTCAAGGCGCATCTGGAAACCATCGTTGCGGCCGTGAATGTCGAGTTGCAACGCGCGCAGGACAAGGTCCGGGACGGCGATTTCGCAGGCGCATCCGCCATGGCGGGAAGCGAGATCGAATCCCTGCTGGCGGCGGCGCGAGCCGCGGTGCAGGGTCGTATCGAGGGCGAGGGCATTGATGACAGCGCCGCCGCCCAGGCCGCGGCGGACGCCCTGTTCGACTAGGCGGTCGCAAGCAGCCTTACCTTTATGCGTTGACCTCTCCGGGCTGGCGGTCTGCAATGCCGCCCAGATAATCGGGGAGTCGCACTATGCGTCATTTGTTCATGGCCGCCGCCGCTGGGCTGGCGCTGACCGCACCATCCCTTGCGCAGGATGATCTGCGCACCGCCATCAGCGCGGATTGGGACAATCATCTGCAATCGCTCTACGAGCATTTCCACGAAAACCCGGAACTCTCCTTCATGGAGACCGAAACCGCCGCGCGTCTGGCGCAGGAGCTGCGCGACGCCGGGTTCGAGGTGACCGAAGGCGTGGGTCGCACAGGCGTCGTCGCCGTGATGGAAAACGGCGAGGGGCCGACCATCATGCTGCGCGCCGATATGGACGGTCTGCCTGTTCGAGAGGACACGCCGGTCGATTATGCGTCTGAAGTGATGGGCGAGGACCGGATGGGCAACACCTTCCCGGTCATGCATGCCTGCGCGCACGACACCCATATGACCTCTCTGGTCGCGGCGGCTCGCTATATGAGCCAGAACCGCGATGACTGGTCCGGCACGCTGGTGTTGATCGGCCAGCCAGCCGAGGAAGTGGGGCTGGGCGCCCTCGCCATGCTGTCAGATGGCCTGTACGAGCGCTTTCCCACGCCGGACGCCGTCGTCTCCTATCATACCTGGGGCTATATGCCGGCGGGCGTGATCCGTTATGCGCCGGGCTGGGCCATGGCGAATGTGGACTCGGTCGATCTGTATGTGCGCGGAGTGGGCGCCCATGGCGCGTCGCCGCACCTGGGCAAGGACCCGGTGGTGCTGGCCAGCCAGATCGTGACCAACCTGCAGACGCTGGTCAGCCGCGAATTGTCGCCGTTTGAAACCGGGGTCGTCACGGTCGGCGCCTTCAATGCGGGGACCAAGCACAACATCATCTCCGATGAAGCCCATCTTCAGATCACCGTGCGCTCCTATACCGATGAGGTGCGCGAGCGTCTGATCAGCGGGATCGAGCGCATCGCGCGCGGTCAGGCGATGGCCGCAGGCCTGCCGGAGGAGCTGATGCCGGTGATGGAGGTCGAGGAGACCTATACGCCGGCGCTCTACAATGACCCGGCCCTGTCCGATCAGGCCGGCGCCGTCCTGGCCGCCCGGTTCGGCGAGGACGCTGTCGCGACGGCGGATCCGGTGACCGGGGGCGAGGACTTTTCCCGCTATGGCCGCACCGATGAGGACGTGCCGATCTTCATGTTCTGGGTCGGCGGCGCTCCGCAGACCGTGTGGGACGAGTATCAGGCGCGCGGCGAGACCCCGCCGGCCAACCACTCGCCCTTCTTCTATCCCGATGGCGAAGGCGCCGTGACGGTATCCTCTGAAGGCATGGTCGCGATTGCGCTCGATCTGTTCGCCAACGGCGTGCCGCAGGGCGAGGAGGGATGAGCGAGGCGGGGCGGGACCGTCTACGCGTCACCACGGGCGCGCCCTGGGAAGACCTGGTCGCCTATCGACGCGCCGTGCGTGTGGGCGATCAGGTGTTCGTGGCGGGCACGGTCGCCGTGGATGACGCCGGTCAGCCTTTCGCCCCGGGAGACGCCGGGGCCCAGACCTCACGATGTCTTGAAATCATCGCGCAAGCGCTGGAGAAGGCGGGCTCCCATATCAGCCACGTGGTGCGAACGCGCCTGTTCGTGATCGATATGAGCCTTGAAACGCAGAGGGCGGTCGGGCAGGCGCACCGCAAGGTGTTCGCCGACTTTCCGCCGGCCTGTTCCATGATCGGGGTCGCGGCGCTGGCCGGCCCTGATTTCATCATTGAAATTGAAGCCGACGCGGTGATCCCGCCCGGCGCCTAAAACCCCAGGACTCCATCATGGACGCATCCCTGATCCCCGCAGACAACAATCTCGCGGTCATGGCGGGCCTGACCGCCATCGCCGCGGCCGGCTTCCTTCTGGAAAAGACGAAGTTCGGCGCGCTATTGACCGGCACGGTCTGGACGATCCTCCTGGCGATTCTGGCGTCCAATCTGCGCCTTCTGCCCTTTGATGCGCCCGCCTACGGTTTTGTATTCACCTATGCCGTCCCGGTGCTGATCCCGCTGTTCCTGATGAAGGCGGACCTCAAGCGCATCTTCTTTGAAACGACCCGCATGACAGGCGCCTTCCTGATCGCGGCGTTCGCGACGCTGGTGGGCGCTCTGGTCGCCGCTTTCGTCTTGCCGCTCGGCGAGCATGAGGTCGGCATCGCGTCCTCTTTGACCGCCTCCTATGTGGGCGGCTCGGTGAACTTCGCCGCGTTGACGGATGTGACAGGCCTCGCCGAGACGGCGCCCGGCATCGTTTCAGCCATGCTGGCCGCTGACAATATGGCCAGCGCCGCCTATCTGGGATTGCTCGCCATCCTTCCCGGTTTCGCCTTCATCGCCAGGCGCTTCGTCAAGCGTGATCATACGGCGGGTGAAGTCGAGGAATCCGGTGAGGCCAGCGAGGGTCGCGCAACGCCTCTGAGCCTCGGACTGACTCTGGCCTATGCGCTGATCGTCGTGGCGGTTGGCGATTTCCTGACCCGGCTGAGCGGTCAGCCGCAATTGCGCTATGTGATCATCACGGTGCTGGCCCTGGTTCTGCCCACCGCAATCCCGAACCGGATGGCGAAACTTCATGGCGGGTTTGAACTCGGCGTGGTGTTCGCCTTCCTGTTCTTCGCCGCCATCGCGGCGGGCGCCAACGTCGTCCAGCTCGTCACCAATGCGCCGATGATCATCGCCTATATCGCGATCCTTCTGTCCATCCACACCGGGATCGCCTTCACGCTGGCGAAGTTCTGCAAGCTGTCCCTGCCCGAGATCATCATCGCGTCGAACGCCGCAATTCTGGGCGCCACCACGGCTCCGGCGCTCGCGGCGGCGAAAGGCTGGCGCGATCTTGTGACGCCGGGCGTTCTCGTGGGCGTTCTCGGCTATGCGCTGGGCACAGTGCTTGGCACTTTGGTGTTCAGCATTCTGGGCTAGGCCCGATCTCCTGGGACAAAGCGCCGGGGCGGACACAGTCCGCCCCGGCGTCTATTCGGCGCTTGCAGCCGCTGTGCCCGGCGCCAGAAAGCCGACGCCGAGATAGGCGATGGCGGCCATCGTGATCGACAGCAGAAACCCGCCGGGGATGACGAGAACAAAGTCCGCAAGCCAGATCGTCACCAGACCGGCGGCCAGCGCGGCGAGGGCGCTCCATTCGCCGCCGAAGCGGAAATGCAAACCGATCAGGAGCGACACGAACAGGCCTGCGGATCCCAGCGAACTGGCCAGCTCCACCAGCCCGTAAATGCTGTCCCCGGAAAAGGCGACGATCAGGGCGGCGAGACCGGCGACAACGGTCAGTGCGCGTGCGGCGATCAACTTTTCCTGCGGATTTGCGTTGGGGCGCAGCCGCCCATAGAGGTTTTCACTGGCCAGGCCGGAAACCGCGAGAAGCGCGGAATCCACAGTGGACAGAACGGCGGAGAACAGCGCGCCGACGAACACCACAAACAGGGCGCTGGGCATCAGCTCAGCCGCCATGAGCGGCAGGTAGAGATCGCCTGCTGCGGGGTCAAATCCGGCCCCTGCGCCGATGAGGCCGAAGACCAGCGGGAAGGCGCCGAACAACAGATACAGGCCGCCGGCCAGAAGACCGCCGCGAACGGCTGTCTTCGCGGTTCTGGCCCCCAGAAAGCGTGCAATCATCTCCTGGGCGACAATGGAGCCCAGGATCGGGATGGCGAAGGCGTCGATGCGTTCGATCCAGCTTTCTCCGGGCGGCACGAGGACATACTGGGCAGGGTCGATCAGGGCTAAGCCATTGGCGAGCCCATCCGTGCGCTGCAGCAGCAGCACCATCATGATCAGAAGCCCCGCCAGAACCACGATCGTCTGGACGAGATCGGTGACCACATCCCCCAACAGACCGCCCATCAATGTGTAGGCGATCACCAGCGTTCCGGCGCCCAGCAGCGTGGCCGTCACCGGCAGGTCTGTCACTGCGCTCAGAAGGGCGGAGAGAGCGATGAGCTGGGCGGCGGCCCAGATGATGGAAGTCGGGATGGCGACCAGCGCTGCCGTGACCTCGGCGCGCTTGCCGAAGCGCTCGCGGAAGAAGTCCGCCAGGGTCATATAGCCCTTGGCGCGCATGGCGCCGGCCACGAAGAGGGCGGACGCGACCAGACACAGCGCGTATCCAACCGGTTCGGCGCGCGCGCCGGCCAAACCTTCATTGGCGATGGCGGCGCTGGCCCCCATCACGGTCTCTCCGCCAAACCAGGTGGCGAACAGCGAGACCCCAAGCGTGAAAACGCCGAGGCGCCGGCCCGCGACCAGATAGTCGGAATCCCCGGCGATCTTGCGCGACGCCCAATAGGCGATGCCCATTTGCAGGATAATGTAGGCGATCAGCCCGATCGTCAGCGCCGACATGCCGTCTCCCCCTCCAGTTGTTCAACAGGGCGGTTAGCCGATCTCCATGCGCACAGGCAAGTCGCGTTCGCTCGCGCGTCCGGGACGCGGCCTTTCGAGGTGAAGAGCGAATGGTCTTGCTCTTTTATTCTGGGTTGTAAATACTTCTCATATCGGGTGGCTGGGGGCGCACATGGTTGATTATTCTCTACCGCAATCGAATGGCTCCGGGGGAGGGAACCGCCTCTGGATGGACGAGGGCGGAGATGACGAGTTCGAGATGCGTCTCGAGCTTGAGGTGCGTCTCGATGCGCAAACCGATGATCCGCAAGCTTATGCAGAAACGTTCCGTCAGATGATCAGGCCCCGCCTTGAGGCCTGGCTGCATGAGGCGCTGAGCACTCAAGATGAGTGGTGGTCCGGCGCTTCCGAACTCGAATTTGATAGCCAGCACGAGCTGAGCGTGGAGCTGCTGGAGGCGCGCGCCGGCAGCGTCATCATGCGGATCGGGATCAGGCTCAAGGCTGTCGGCAAGGCCGTGGTACAGGTCGTCAATGTTCTGGCGGCGGCTGTCACCTTGATGGGAGCCGCAGCGGATCGTCTCCCGGATTCCGACCGGGAGAAAGCGGCTGCCGGTTTTGAGGTCGTGGTGATTGAGCAGTGTGAGGCGCTGGGCGAAACCCTCACCGGCAAGAAGCCGCAGGTCACGTCCGTCGGGCCTTCAGATACCAAACCGCTGATCAAATCCTGATCTAGACGGCAAGCCGGGCGCGATTGATCAGCCATTCATGATCAATGGCCGCTTCGCCAGCGCCGAGCGAAGTCGGGTTTTCCGCAATGCGGCGACCGATATAGGCGTCCGCCGCAGGGTCCAGCCCGGCCCGGATCAGGGTGCTGGCGGTCAGCGCGGTCGCGGCCCATTCCGCAAACCGGCGGGCGTCCGCTTCGCCAATCCCTCCGGCCGCCATTCTTGTGAGGGCGTTCAGGCGCGCATCAAGCGCGGGGTGACGGCCATAGGCGGGCGCCAGCTCGGCGGTCAGCGCTTCGCGCGCGGCTTCGTCGCGCGCCAGGGCGCGCAGCACATCGAGCGCAATGACATTGCCCGACCCTTCCCAGATCGCATTGAGCGGGCTCTGGCGGAACATGCGGGGCAGGGGGTGCTCTTCCACATAGCCGGCGCCGCCATGAGCCTCCATCGCCTCATAGGTCAGATAGGGCGCCCGCTTGCAGATCCAGTATTTTGCGATAGGCGTGAGAAGCCGCGCCAACGCCGCTTCGTTGGGATCGCTGTCCGCCTTGTCAAAGCTCTCGGCGACGCGGAAGGCGAGGGCGAGCGCGGCTTCGGCCTCCATGGCCATTTCGGCCAGAACTTCTCGCATGAGCGGCTGGTCGATCAGACGCCGCTGAAAAGCGCTGCGACGATCTGCATGCCAGACGGCATAGGCGGCGCCATTTCGAATGAGGCCCGCCGATCCCGCCAGACAGTCCAGGCGCGTATGGTTGACCATCTCGATGATGGTGCGGACGCCGCGGCCGGGTTCGCCCACCCGGCGGGCCCAGGCCTGCTTGTATTCAATCTCCGAGCTGGCGTTGGACTTGTCGCCCAGCTTGTCCTTCAGGCGCTGGATCTCGATCGTGTTGCGCTCGCCGTCCGGGGTCCAGCGCGGGACGAGAAAGCAGCTGAGCTGGGCGTCATCCCCATCCCCTTCATAGGCGAGGGTCAGGAATCCGTCGCTCATGGGCGCCGAGCAGAACCATTTATGACCGGTCAGGGTGACGATGTCGCCGTCCGCACTTTCCGCCCGAGTGGCGTTGGCGCGCACGTCGGATCCGCCCTGTTTCTCGGTCATGGCCATGCCCAGCGTAAGCCCGACCTTCTCTTCCGGCGGCAGGAAGCGTGGATCATACCGCCC
The DNA here is from genome assembly GCF_000152745.1 of Oceanicaulis sp. HTCC2633. Taxonomy (GTDB): domain Bacteria; phylum Pseudomonadota; class Alphaproteobacteria; order Caulobacterales; family Maricaulaceae; genus Oceanicaulis. Next base: position 797,307 of record NZ_CH672428.1, on the reverse strand, counting down.
CGCCGTGACGCCCTGGATCCACGGGCCGGTCCAGTCAGACTTCCTCAGGGCGGGAACGCTCGCATAGGTCATCGATTGCGGGCAGCACACGCCGGCGTCAGCCGTGCCCATCAGCATCAAGAGGGCGGCATGCAGCGAATGCGGCGCCTGTTCCACCGTCCAGGCGGCGGAGGACACGCCATGCCCCAGCCCCAACTCCATCAGCGCGTGATAGGCGGGATGGAACTCCACTTCGTCAATTCGGTGACCGAACCGGTCGAAGGGTTTGAACCTGGGCGGGTTTTCATTGGCCATCCGGGCCAGGTCCTGCACGCCGTCCGATCCGACCTCGGCGCCCATGGACGACAGCCGTTCGGCATGCACATCCGCGCCATTGCGCGACAGCGCGCTCTTGAGCATGGCGTCATCCGCATACCAGTTCACGCCGACAAGCGGCTCGGACTGATTGGCGACAGTATGGGTGGAAAGGTCGGAGCGGGGGGCGTGATGTCTCATGACGCGCATCAAAGCGCGATGCGCGGTGTCTGTCGACAGGAGCGACATGGCGAAAAGTTTAGACTGCTGCAATGTTGTCGTGGGGTGTGTTCGTTCAGCATGCAGGCAGGGTCGGCGATCGGGGGGACATCCGGAGCCGGTCTGACAATAAAACTCAACGAATGAGGGTCGATATGACGGTCATGGTTCTGGCGCTGGCGACGGCGATGCAAGCGGGCGGCGCTCCGGTTGTCGAGATTGAAAATTTCATCGGTACGGTTCGCGTGGTTGAAGGCGCCACGCTGGACGCCCGCATTGAAAACTCCGGGGAAACCCGGGCGGATATTCGCAATTCGGGCGGTGAGCTCGCGATTGACGGCGGCGTGAGCATGCGTCGCGTGCAGTGCTATGGCGGCTGGCGCGAGCAGCGTGTCGGACGCAGCCGGCGGGACGCGAAATCCTTTGATGATCTGCCGGTCCTGATCATCACCACGCCCGCGCCGGCGGCCATTGAACTGGGTGAGTCCATTGTGCGGGCTGAAATGGGGGATTCATCCCGTCTCGATATCGAACTCTCGCATTGCTCGTCACTGTCTGCCGGTGATGTGGACAATGACGCCCGTCTCGCCATTCGCGGCTCGGGCAATGCCCGCATCGGCGAAGTTGGCGGCGCCTTGCAGGCCGCGCTGTCGGGCTCCGGCGCCCTGACGGCTCGTGATATCGGCGAAACGGCGGAGCTTGCGGTTTCGGGCTCCGGCGATGTTGAGCTTGGGGATGTGGGCAGCGATATGGAGATCGGCATTTCCGGGTCCGGCCATGTGCGCGCCGGCCATGTGGCCAGCCTGGACGCCAGCGTGTCCGGCTCCGGCAATGTCGAGATCGGCAATGCTCCGTCCGGCGTGCATTACGCAGCATCCGGCAGCGGCGATCTCAGCGTCGGCGCAACGTCCGACGTTCATGTGCGCAGCTCTGGCTCGTCCAACCTGACGGTCGCCAGCATGGATGGCGTGCTCAACGTCTCCAGCGGCGGGTCCGGTGATATCCGAATCGAGCAGGGCCGCGCGATCAGTGTGGAAGCCGTCCTCGCCGGATCCTCCGATCTGTGGTTCGGCGGCACGGCCGAGGATGTGGATCTGCGCATCAGCGGCGGGTCGGACGCCTATATCCGTACGGTGACCGGCGAGCGCCGCATCCACACCTCGGGCGGCGGCGATTTCACCACCGGCCGGTAAGGTCATTCCGGTTTCGGATTGATCCGGGGATCAAAGCGGGACGCCTCATACAATGCGATCGCCGCCGCGTTCGACACATTGAGGCTTTCCGCCTTGGGACCCATGGGAATACGCGCCAGTGAAGAGCAATGCTCGGCCACACGCGGGCGCAGACCCGACCCTTCAGCGCCCAGAACCAGCACCAGACCCGGTCCGGCATGGGCGGCGATCTCGTCGCCCAGCCGCGCCTCGGCCTCGCCAGCCAGCCCGATGACATGACGTCCGGCCTCCTGCAGCGCGATCAGCGTGTCAGCGATGTTGGTCACCTGGACCTGCGGGATCGTCTCCGCAGTGCCGACCGCCGTCTTGCACAGCGCGCCGAAGAAGGGCGGGGATTTGCGGTCCTGACAGATGACGGCGCGCACGCCGAAGGCCGCGCAGGAGCGCAGGATGGCCCCCACATTGTGCGGATCGGTGATCTGGTCGAGCACCACCAGAAGACCGTGGGTCGGCTCCAGCACGGCGTTGAGTGATTCCGCGGGCGGCGCGCTGGTCTTCAGGGCAAAGCCCTGGTGCACCGCGCCGTCGGGCAGGCGGGACGTGATCTGACCGGGCAATTCGATGTCCGCAAGCTTCCTGAACGTGTCGTCCAGCTCGGTCGCGGCGTTGCGCGTCACATGCAAAGAGATGTGTTTTCGCTTGGGGTTAGCCAGGGCGGCCAGGACCGCATGGCGGCCCCAGATCCAGCCCTGATCGGGGCTGTCTCGCCGGGCTGCATTTCGCGCTGCAGAACCCTTTTTATCGGTGTTGCGCCGTTGAAAAGCCATGACTATAGTCCGCGCTCCAAATCGGGGAGCGGCCTCGTTAAAGCCCTTGGCGCTCCGGCGCAATCGCTTGATGCGGTAGATCCTCGAAATGGCCCGGCGGCTGAGCTCCCAATCAGTCGTCGCCGCGGATGCGGACCCTGTGGAGGGGTGGGAGAGTGGTTAAATCCAGCAGACTGTAAATCTGCCCGCTTCGGCGTACGCTGGTTCGAATCCAGCCCCCTCCACCATCATTCGCTCGCTGCGCGAGCTTTGGCTGGGCAAGCCCGTACCTTTCATTCGAGCGAAGGATGTCGCGCTGAAGCCGTAGGCGAAAGCGGACTACCGGCGTTTCAGTTTCGCGATATAATCAATCAGGGTCAGGACACAGCATGCGTTAGAGGTGACGCATGCATTATGTCTACATCCTTGAATCGCGTTGTGGGGCTCACTTCTACGTCGGCCAAACTCAGGATTTGAAAAAGCGGTTGTCGTCCCACAATGATGGACAGGTGAGACATACATCCAAGTGCAGACCATGGAAGCTGCGCACCTATATCGGGTTTGAAGATCGCGCTCGGGCGCTAGAATTTGAGACCTATCTTAAATCCGGTTCGGGAAGAGCGTTTGCGAAGAAGCGTCTCTGAGGGCTCGCTGCGCGAGCTTCGTCTGGGCAAGCCTAAATCTTCCCCCTCACTTCCATCTGCAACTCAGCCGCCTGTGCCGTCTCGACAAGGGCAGGCGGGCCGCGCTATCAAGTCGGTCCCGGCGCGGGTGTAGTTCAATGGTAGAACGGCAGCCTTCCAAGCTGCATACGTGGGTTCGATTCCCATCACCCGCTCCAGCGCCCTCCCGAAAAGCATTGATTTATTAGAGCTTTGTTTGGGCTCGGCCGAGGTTCTACTCACATTTCTACTCACAATAGCAACCGCTGAGTTTGATGGTGAGCATGCTCCTTGATTTCACATGAGCTGTTAAGGGGGGGCGGTTAAGGGTTGCCCGTAAATTTGAACCCATAGCGATCTTCGATCAGTTGAAGCGCTCCTTTTGCAGTCAGTTGAGCGCTGAGCGTCTCCTTTTCGATATCGTGATATTGAGCTAGGCAAGAGTCGTAATTTTCAGCCCAGTCCCATTCCTCAGATGTGACGGGATGGGCTCTGAGGCCATAGAGCTGTTCCTGTTTCAGACCATCGACCGCCCCGTTCTTAAGCGCGTCCGAGCTTGAAGCAGGAAAGCTCACTTTGCTGAATTCGAAGTCATGAATGACGAGCGCGTAGTCTCGTGGGGATACACCGGCCCGTTCCAATATTGCCCGCCGGTATAACAAGCTCTGTATATTCGCGATTGTCCGTGTAGGGGGCTCCATTGCGAACTCAAGCACGCCAGGAGCTACCGCATGGGTTAAGGCAAGCGGCACCGCTTCTTGTTCACACGTGGAAGCTGCCCCAGCCTCCTGACGCGCAGATAGTGCAGCATGATACTTGTCTGGATCTGGTTGCTGGATCTGTCCGGTTAACGCTTCTCGTGCTTCTTCGAGTGGAAGCCTTAGAAACCGAGTAATGGACGATAGAAAAGCTTGCTCAATAGCGATTATTCGCGCTGCAGGGCTTTCACCTTCCATCTGAGAGCTTATCAGCTGGGCCATTGCCCCAAGATGGTCAAGAAAAGCCGCGATTTCCCGCCCCCCTCGTCCTACATCTTGATCGACCGACCGGGTAAGCCTGACTTCTATTTCACGCGTGATCGTTCGCTGGTTTCTCTCGGCGGAAGCGCTCAACTCATCATAAAGAGGGCTCGGGAAGCGGAATGTAATACCTTTTCGCGGTTCGTTTTTTTGCGTCTTACCGTCGGCATCTGTGTCTTTGAAAGCGGGCATGGCGTTTGCTCTTCAGTAACCTTGGAACGCAAGCTGACTTCGGTCTAGGAGGTCTGGGGTGCAGAATTGCACCAGGTCTGTAAAGCAATCTCAAACAAGGGGATCGAAACTCATGACTTCTGAACCGGACGCCACCGAGCAAATGCTGAAAATCAAAGAGGTGACAAAACTCACCTCGCTTAGCCGATCTACGATCTATGCGTTGGTGGATGCGGGAAGGTTTCCAAGGCCTCGACGTTTGGCGGCAAGGCGGGTGGCGTGGAGTCGGGAAGATGTCCGGCAATGGATGAACGCTTGTACTGCCGCTAAATGACAGCACTGCTTTTGCTATCTCTGAAACATACGCGTCCACAGGTTTCGTGGATCAGAGCTTCCCTTATTGGTTGATTGTCGGCTTGGTTTTCTCCGATAATGTCTCCTGACCGCTTTTATCGGGCGGCAGGGGAATACTGCATACAATGTCGAAGCTTGGCGAAATTGCCGTTGTCGGAGCGGTGTGTCTGATGGCGTGCCTGTGGGTTGAATTCGCCTCCGCGCAGGTCCAACAAGCCGTCGGGGATGAGCCGGTGCCACAGCATGAGGCGCCTGTGCATGAGATTGGCCGCGGAGAATTCTTCAAACCATTTGATCAGGCGGGGGTGGGGGGCGCAGATACCTTGCCGGGCGGTCCGTTTTCCCTTGTGTATCGAAATGCCGACATCGCCACCGTGATCAATCAGGTGTTGGGTGAGCATCTACAGACTGACTTTACGATCGCGCCGGACGTTCAGGGCCAAGTGACCTTGCGCATGCAGGATGTTGCGACCCGCGGCGATGCGTTGCAGAATCTCCGCGATGTATTGGCCCCTCTATCGATCTCATTGATTGATCGAGGCGACTTTATCGCCGTGGTCAGAGGCGGAGGTCAGCAACAAGGGGCTTCTGTCATTCTGACGCCAGGGCAGGCCGCGCCGGCCGGGGCCGGCGTTGCCATGCTGAGTTTGGAGCAGGCCCATCCCTCTGATGTGGAGACGCTTTTGAACGCCCTTGGAACAGGCGCTCAGGTCGTATTGGCTGATGATCAAAGGCAAGTGATTGTCGTCAGAGGGGAAGCTGCGGCGCTCACCGCCGCATCGGAAGCGCTAGCTCTGATGGATGTGGACTGGCTTGATGAGATTTCGACAAGTCTCATCCCGCTTCAGTCAACGGCGCCGTCTGACCTGATCCAGGACATTGAACCGCTACTCGGGCCGTACGCATCAACGATTGAACTGATTGCGTTGGACAGGATCAGCGCTCTCGCGGTGCTTTCGGCAAGACCTAATGGCATCGCTCTGGTCGAGCGCTGGGTTCGGGAACTTGATCAGCCGCGCCGCGCGTCCAGTAATCCGCGCCAGCTTGTGTATACGGTCCGTCATGCCGACCCTGAGGAGCTTGTCTCGGCGGTTCGGGAGCTGTTGGGATACGGGCAGTATGGCGGGGTCTATGGTGGAAATGCTTCAGGCGTGAACACGGGCTCAGCCTCACGTTCGAGCCAGAGCTCTTCCCAGTCCTACAATGACGAGGACCGCCTGCAGATCAGCGCCGTGCCGAGCCAAAACAAGATCATTGCGCGCGGTCCAGAGGCACGCATTTCTGAAGTGCGCGACCTTGTGGAGCTGCTGGATCAGCCGCGAGCGCAAGTCTCGATTGAAGCGGCGATCATCTCGGTCAGCCTGCAGGATGAGTTTCGGTTTGGCGTGAACTGGGGCGCGGCACCCAGCGAGCAGATTGACGTGCGTTTCGCCGACAATGCAGACGGGACCGCCGCGTCTGTCTTTCCCGGTTTCTCCGCGACCTATCTCAACACAGATATTGAAGCGACGCTGAACATGCTCGACGCAGTCACGGAGATCGAGGTCATCTCTCGGCCGAATGTGATGGCGCTGCATAACCAGCAAGCCGAGTTGCAAGTGGGCGACCAGGTGCCGGTCATCACCCAGAGCGCCGTCTCTGTGACCAATCCGGACGCGCCTATTGTCAATCAGACCGCCTATCGCGATACCGGCGTCATTCTGAGCGTGACGCCCCATGTACGTGCTGGCGGGATTGTCGAGATCGACATCACTCAGGAAGTCTCGTCTGTGGTGCAGACCAGCAGTTCTGGGATCGACTCGCCCACCATTCGCCAGCGCCGGATCACGTCGACACTCCTCGTGCCGTCAGGGCAGTCGGTGGCGCTGGGCGGTCTGATTGCGACCACACGCACGACCAATGAGCGCGGGGTGCCAGTTCTGCGGGAGCTTCCGGTTGTTGGCCGCGTCTTCGGATCCGACAGCGAGAGCGTTGATCGCACAGAGTTGGTCATTCTGCTCAAGCCGACTGTTATCACGGATCCGAGCCAACCCTCGGATGTCTGGCTGGCTTTGCCGGCCGCCCTTGAGCGTCTGCGCCTCCGACTTGAAGAGTTCCAATGAGCCGGTCAGGCGAAGACGGATATATCCTCGCCAGCGCGACCATTTCTATGATCATACTGGGGGCGCTTGCGACAGGTATTTTGATGATCGCAGTCGGGGAGCTTCGCCGAGTCCGTGCGGAAGAAGAGCGTGTCCAGATGATGCTGCTCTATGAATCCGTGGCTGTCCTAACAGCCGCAGAGCTAACCAAGGAGCCCGACGCACGGACTTTGCGCTTTGATGATGCCCGGCAGACGCTGTCGATTGAGGGCGTGAGTTTTGATGTGTCGCTTGAGTGGGAGAGCGAGAAGCTCGATCTCAATTACGCCGAGCTCGACATGATCGAGACCCAGGCTCAAGACCTGCTGAGCCACACTTCTCATGTCCAGGCACTGATGAGTCAGGTCGAAACGGCCCGTGAGAGCGGGACGCCAATACGCCTGATTGGGGATTTGTCATTTGAAGATGCCCGTGTCACAGAATGTCTGAGGGCTGGTTTCACTGTGTTCGGCGGTCGCCGCAGATTCGGCGAAGGGGTTGATCGCGAGGGCGTGTTTGACAGGCCGACGCCGGGTACGCGGATCAGGCTCCTGGCTGTGGAGCAGGGGCAGGATCAGATGGCGGACATGGTTCTGTTGATGACTGGGGACCGCTTTGATCCGTCGCGGATGATGGATTGGCGCTTGATTGATCGCGGGCAATTAAACGCTTGCGGATAGGAGGGGTGAGGGATGAGCATTCAAGAGACACGGCAAGAAGCGAAACCGTCGAAAGAGGCTGGGTACACACTGACCGAACTGGTCATCGTCATTGCGGTGCTGGGCATTCTGGCGGCTGCGATCACGCCCGCTGTACTAGGCCGTTTTAATACGAGCCAGGAGCGTTCAGCAGCCCTTCAAGCCGGAACGCTTGCAGCTGCGATGGATGAGTTTTTTGTGGATGTTGGCCGCTACCCCACTGTGGAAGAGGGAATTGAAGCGCTTCTTACGGCGCCGTCTGATATCGAGGGCTGGAGCGGCCCTTATGTCCGCTCTGAGCGCACACTCAATGACCCGTGGGGCAATCCTTATGTCATTGTGCCCTCTGACTCTGACAACGTTCCGCCGTCTATTGTGTCCTACGGCGCCGACGGCGCTGCCGGCGGAGAAGGCCGGGCGACAGACATCAGCTATCCTTGATGGCGGGGCGGATGGGCTCCGCCCATGGGTGATCACCTTACATACGATGCGGTTTGCAGCTGGCTGAGCGAGCGCGGTCTGGTAAGTGCTATATCCGAAGATATGGTCGCAAAGGCCATGGCGACGCGCGGCGAGCCCAGACCTTTGGTGCTCAACAGGCTCGGCGCGCTTGATGACGGTGAGCTCCAGTCGGCATTCTCAACGCTCACAGGATTGCCTCTGGCCAAGCCACAGGTGAGTGAGAGTGCATTGGCGCTGGTAGAGGAGCGGCGGGTTTCCAAAGCTTTTCTGCGCGCGCGACGCGCTTTGCTCCTCGATTGTGATGAAGACTGGGCCGAGATCGGGCTTGTTGATCCGCTCGATGACGCAGCGATTTCCGGTTTGCGTTTTGCTTTGGGCCGCGAGATGCGGATCGGGGTTCTAAAAGCGGGCGATCAGCGACGTCTTCACAGCCAGCTCTTTGAAGAGGGCGGCGAGGGGTGGCAGCTGGAGAACAGCGACCGCGCAGATGATGCGCTGAGGAATGCCCTTGAGTTTGATCGCGACGCCCCGGTCGCGCGCCGCGTCGCAGACTGGTTGATGCGCGCTGTCGAAGCGCGAGCGTCAGACGTTCATATTGAACCCAGACCCAATGCGCTGACCGTGCGTTATCGCATTGATGGCGTGCTCCACACGGTCGCTATGGAACGCCTGGAAGCCGCCAATGCCGTCATGGCGCGTGTGAAGGTCCTTGCGGATCTTGATCTAGGTGAGCGTCGCGCGCCACAGGATGGCAGGACGACGGTCGTCGTTGCGGGACGGCCTATTGATATCCGCGTCTCCATTGTGCCGTCCGTTCATGGTGAAGCGGCCGTGATGCGGATCCTGGACCGGGGCGGGGTCGAGCTCGATTTTAACAAGCTCGGCTTTTCGCCACGTCAGCTTGATCTGCTGAACGGCGCAATTGAATGGCCGCATGGCCTGTTTCTTGTGACCGGCCCAACCGGGTCGGGAAAGACGACCACCCTCTACGCCGCCCTTGAGGCGCTGCACAGGGATGATCGCAAGATCATCACGGTCGAGGATCCGGTGGAGTTCCATTTCGAGCACGTCACACAGGTCCAGACCGCCCCGAAAGCAGGAGTGACGTTCGCCTCGGCTATTCGTGCTTTCTTGCGGCAGGATCCGGACGTCATTCTGGTGGGAGAAATTCGCGATGGCGAGACCGCAGCGACGGCCATCCAGGCTGCACTGACAGGGCATCTGGTGCTCGCGACGCTTCACACGATCGATGCGAGCAGGGCAGTGCCGCGCCTTCTTGATATGGGCGTTGAGGCGTTTCAGTTGTCGGCCTGTCTGCGGGGCGTTGTCGCCCAGCGTCTGGTCAGACGGCTTTGCCCGGAGTGCAAGACCGAGAGTCAGGCCACAGCAAGCGAGGCCGCAGCTCTGGGGCTCGAAGCAGGGGAGGCGGTGTTCGAGGGCAAGGGCTGCGCCTATTGCTCTGAGACCGGCTATCAAGGGCGAATCGTGATTGCGGAAGCCTTTCAGGCCAATGAGGACTTCGCCCAATCGATCAGGCAACACGAAGATCTCTCGGCCCACGCCAAGCGGTTGATGCCGAACTCCCTCATAGAGGATGGCGTGCTGAAGGTCAGGACGGGGCAGACGTCGCCGACTGAACTGATGCGGGTTCTGAGCTCATGACCCGATATCGCTATAGCGCTCTGACACGCTCGGGACAGGCCCGCAAAGGGCTCGTTGAAGCCGCATCTCCAGAGGACGCCGCGCGCATTCTCGAAGGCCGCGGCGAGCTCGCGGTTCGGATTGCGGATGCTAGAGGCTTGCTGCGCTTTCTGGATTCCGCGCGTCCCGGCCGCTTGGAGCTTGCGGACTTCATGGATGATCTCGCCGCGCTTCATAAGGCCGGCGTGCCTTTGCGCCGAGCGCTCGATGTCTTGTCCGGTGAGGCGGTGACGCCGCGAGTTGCAAGGCTGGCGCGCCTCATGGCGGATCGTCTGGACGCCGGGGCTGAATTGAGCGCAGCCGCCCGTGTGGACGACGCGAATGATATCCAGCTCGCCGCCGAGCTCGCCAAGGCTGGTGAGCTGTCAGGTGAGCTTGAGTTGACCCTGAGGGCAGGCGCGAAAGTGCTGCGCAGTCAGGCGGAATTCGTCAAACGCCTGCGATCCGCGATGGCCTATCCGAGCTTCCTGCTTGTGCTCTCGCTTTTTGCCGTGATCGCCTTGTCTCTCGTCGCAGGCCCGGCTCTGGAGCCGTTATTGGCCGAGACGACCAACGGCAAGGCAGATGGCTTGCGCATGGTGCTGGGCTTCGGGGCTTTTGTGCGTGAGCAGGCGGTCGTTGTCGTTCTGGCGCTCATCGCTGTCAGCGCGGGTCTTGTCTGGGTGTTCCAAAGACCGGCGGTCAAGTTTGCGCTGGCGGTCCTGCGGGCGCGTATCCCCTTGGTCAAAGGTGTTGTCAGGGACCTCAATATCGGCGCTTTCGCCCAGACGCTAGGCGCGTTGCTCGCAGGGGGAACGCCGGCGGCGAAAGCTGTGGATCTCGCGCGCGCGACCGTGGCCAACGCATATTGGCGCAAGAAACTTGAGGTCTGCGGCGAGGCGCTGCGCGATGGCGCCAGCATGGCGGGAGCCCTGATGGCGGTCAAAGACGCGCCCCATGAAATCAGCCACCTCGCGATGGTCGGCGAAGAGACGGGCACGCTCGGGCCCATGGTCGTGCGCGCCAGCGAAATCATGTTGGGGCGTGCGCTTCGACGTCTCGACCGCCTGGCTGCGGCAGCAGGACCAGCGCTGATCGTGGCTATGGGCGGATTTCTTGCGTGGGTGATGACCAGCTTCCTGGGCGGGCTCGCGAGTATTGGCGATGGGGTGATCTGATGAGAACACAGCCATCGAAAGAAGACGGGTTTTCTCTGGTCGAGACCGTTGTCGCGTTTGTCGTGGTCGCCACCGCGGCAGTCGGCGTCCTGGCGGGCGTGCGAACGGCTGTTCGCGCCAGCACCGAAGCGCAAGAGCGTTTCTTTGCGCTCCAGATGGCGGAGACGCTGTTTTGGAGCGCGCGAACCGGCGACCCGGCGGAGCTGGCGACGGAAGGCCCCTATGGTGAGGACGGTCTGGTCTGGACGCGCACTATTTCGCCTCTGGCGATTGGCGATGATGTCTTTGAGGTCCGCATCGAAGTCCCATGGCGTGTGGGGCAGGACATCAGGAGCGTCTCCCTGGTCGGGTATCGTCGGGGGTTTGAAGATGAAGAAGACTGACCAAAACCAGGCAGGTTTCACGCTTACGGAAATGCTTGTGGCGCTGGCTGTGGCCAGCACTTTGATCGTCTCGGTCGGTCAGCTTCTGTCGCTTACCGCGCGCGCCTATCACCGCGTAACGGGCTCAGTCGAAACCTTGCGTGAGTATCGCAGCCTTGACCGGTTCCTGAGCCTTTTGGAAGCAGCAGATAGCGATGCCGGGAGCTTGGCTCCTGACGCGCTTGAACTGCGAAGAGGGGATTACTCAGTGCTCCAGGTCGCGCTTCAGCCGGAGGGCGCCGCCTCACTAAGCCTGACGCATAATGGCGTCAGTCTTGAACGCGATCTTGTTCAGATCGTTGCGGCGGACTGGAGCTTTAACGATCATGTCATGACGCTTGCATCCGCTCAGAACAATCAGCTGCTTATCGCTTTTCCAAGGACGCGAGAGATTCCTTTCAACTGCCGCTATGACAGCGTCGCGAAACGGTGTCGCTGATGAGATTTGAGTATCAGCCCACCCCCTACGCCAAAGTCAGCTTCCATGAACGGGCCTTGCGGTGGTGGCTTCGGGAAGTCCGTGCGCTTCTGGAGCCGGCACAACAACGCATAGGCTGGCGTGAACGCCATCAGGTGTCCGTTCAGGGGCGGGATGTTCTCTGCCTGATGCCAGATCATCTTGGTTTTCGCACTCGCATGACCTTGCCGCAGGGCGAAGCCGATCAGCACAAGCGGGGCTTGGCGCTTAAGCTGGACTCCCTGTTGCCGCTTCCGCCCCGTCAGCTGACTGTGGTGATGGGAGAAACTCCAGAGCAAAAGGAAGAGAGCGCCCGTTATGCCATTGTCGCGTTCCGCAATTCCGATCTTCAGGCCTGGACCGAGGAGCTTCTGAAAGGGGGCGCTCGCTCGGTCAGTTTTGCGCTTGAGAGCGAACCGGAACTAAAGGTCCTGAGCGAGGCCGGTTATAAACGCCATATTCGCCAACTGGGGCTGAGTTACGGGAGCTGGGCGGCTCTTACGGGCGCCCTCTGGCTGGCCCTGGTCAGCTGGAACAGCGCGCTTGAGCGTGAAAGCGACCTCTTGACCCAGCGTGAAGCTAAAGCCCGAACTCACCTTGTGGAGTTACGGGACGCTTTATCCCAGGCTGAGCTGAATAGCGCCCTCGGGGCGGGTTTGGACTATAGCTCGATTTCGACCCTTCGGTCTGATTTGACCGCGATCATGCAAGACCTTCCCCCGGCTGCCGCTCTGAGAAGTCTGACCTGGTCCCCAGACCATTTGGGAATGGTGTTTCGCGAGGAGGCGCCCGAAAGCGTTGATGTTCAGATCGGGGGCTGGTGGCGCTCCACTGAGGTCACAGGCAGCGCCGAGAGCGCCGGGCTGCAGTTTCAACGTCTCTCTGAGGAGGCGTCGGAATGACCCCATCTGTCTCCAAAGCCGCTGCTGGTTTGATACTGCTAACGCTGTTCGTTTTCGTTTTTCTACAACCCGCTTCCACGCTGTTCGACCGGTTTGCCTCCGTACAGTCGCAGAAAGACAGGCTGGAACGCCTAAAAGACCAATCCTCAGAGCTGGCGAGACGCTTTCCTGAAGTGCGCGATATTGAGTTTGCGTCTGTCTCGGGGGACCCGTCGTTTGTCCTTTCCCGACTAGACCAAGGCGTAAGGCGAGCTTTTGAGGGCTTTGAGGGAGCGCGATACGCTTCGCAGATTGAGACTGAAGAGAGCGGCTTTAGCTGGGCTGTTGTTCGCGTAGAGGGGCGAGGTGATCTCATTGACCTGGATGAGGCGCTCAACCGTCTCAGTGAAGACCTGCAGCCTGTTCAAGTCCGGTCGCTCTCTGTCGAGGTCATAGGTTTGCGTCGCCCGGAAGATACGCTCGCGCTTGTTGCGGAGTTCGTGGTTCTCGTTGACCGGGAGGGGGCGGAATGATGCGCCATTTTCGCGCAGAGATTTACCCAGGTTTGGCGGCTGTGGCGCTTTTGGCTGTGGCCGTTTCGGGCGTGTTCGCGCCATTTTCGCCTGAAGATTTGTCTGAAAATACGTGGGCTGCGGAGCGCATTCCGGTCCCTGTCCAGAATCGGGCTGAGCCAGACCCGGTCGCTCTGTCTCTAGGCTCGCCCTTTTCGCCTGACCGCGAGCCTTATGCACGTCCGGTGATTGCCCCAGAGCCTGCTCCGACGCCGCCCAGAAGAGATGTCGTCATCGATCTGATCGGTATTGTTGTCGAAAATGGCGAGCGATCTGCGGTTGTGCTGCTGGATGGCGTTGAAAGCACACTCCAGGTCGGGAGCGAGACCGAAGCGGGACGTGTCGCCTTTATAGGGCTGGACTCTGTGCGATTTGAAGGCGAGCAGACACAGACTATCAGCTTGTTTGATTGATGAAACCTCGGGTCGATTAATCCGGAAGACTGCGAGCTTGCGCGCCGCAGGTGATAAATTTTTTGTTAGTCGCCCCTTGCGCGATGCGCCTCAATCGGTGTTTTCTGCCTCACAAATCTCTTTTTACGGGATTTGAGGGGGAATCTCATGATTGTTCGGTCGCTTGCCTTATGGGCGCTTTTTGTCGTTTGCGCCTCTCATGCGGCCGCCCAATCTTATCAATATGACGAACGAGGCCGGCTCATCCGTGCAAGCTATAGCGATTGCTCCACTATCCGGTATTTCTATGACGCTGCGGGGAACCGCACCGAGCGGATCGTGCTTGCGGGCGATGGGAGTTGCGCCGGCAATCAGCCTCCGGTAGCTGCCAGTGACACGATTGTCCTTGCTCCTGGGGCGACCGGGCTCTTTGACTTGCTCGCCGTTCACGGGAGCGGAAGCGCAGATGATGACCCCAATGGCGATCCCATCCGCATTGTCTCTGTCACTCAGGGCTCTGTGCCTGCCGCCTCCTCGGGCGCTCTAGGCGTGCAGCTTCAAGATGATCGTCGGCAGGTTCGGATCACGGCGCCTGGAGTAAACGGAAACTATGGGTTCTCTTATCGCATTGAGGATGCGTTCGGCCTGACAGATGAGGCCCAAGTTCAACTCACGGTTCAGACAAGCGGCGATCCCGATCCCGATCCCGATCCCGATCCTGACCCTGATCCCGGTCCTGACCCAGATCCCACACCGGGCGATTTCGCGACGGGTGATACGGGTTTCATGGTTGTCGGCGAGACCAAGAGCTTTGATGTCCTGGCGAATGATGCCGGGACGGGTTTGACCTTGATTTCGGTTGAGCGAGTATCTGGCAATAGTACGGCATCTGTCGTGAACAACCGTGTTCGCATCATAGACAATGGGAGCTATCCGACCTCGGGAGCCTATCAAGCCGAGGTGTACCGCTACACTGTTGAAAACGCTTCCGGTCAGCAGGATGCGGCCCAGCTGACCCTGACGGTCAACCGCAAACCTGTTCTGACCTCCCCAATGCCACCTTCGATTGAAATGGCTCCCGGTGAGGAACTTGATCTGACCTTGGTGGACCTCGGCGCGTCTGATCCGGATGGGGATCAGCTGCAGTTTGAAAATGTGTACGTGCTCTTGCTGGCTTTCGATCGAGCCGAGATCAGCCAGGACGGTCAGACGATTCATCTCAAGGCCCCGTCCTCCACGGGGCAGGCGATCCTGAACTGCCGAATTAATGACGGACGTTGGGGTACGGTGAATTGTGGCTTCAACATCAACGTGGTCGCACCGCCGAACCAGGCGCCGATAGCCTTCGATAACAGCTATACGGTGGCGTCCGGCTCTACGACGAACTTCAGCGTTCTGGGCAATGACAGTGATCCGGATGGCGACAGCCTCTCGCTTGCAAGCGTGTCAAGCGTTTCGGGTGGGGGTTCTGTGAGCAGGAATGGCAACCAGGCGCGATTTGTCGCGCCGACGGGGCCCGCGAGCTCGACCTTCACCTATACGGTGTCTGATGGTCGCGGGGGCAGCGATACGGCGACCGTGACTGTGACCACGAGCGCACCGCCGAACCAGGCGCCTATAGCCGTCGATAACAGCTATACGGTGGCGTCCGGCTCTACGACGAACTTCAGCGTTCTGGGCAATGACAGCGATCCGGATGGCGACAGCCTCTCGCTTGCAAGCGTGTCAAGCGTTTCGGGTGGGGGTTCTGTGAGCAGGAATGGCAACCAGGCGCGATTTGTCGCGCCGACGGGGCCCGCGAGCTCGACCTTTACCTATACGGTGTCTGATGGTCGCGGGGGCAGCGATACGGCGACCGTGACTGTGACCACGAGCGCACCGCCGAACCAGGCGCCTATAGCCGTCGATAACAGCTATACGGTGGCGTCCGGCTCTACGACGAACTTCAGCGTTCTGGGCAATGACAGTGATCCGGATGGCGACAGCCTCTCGCTTGCAAGCGTGTCAAGCGTTTCGGGTGGGGGTTCTGTGAGCAGGAATGGCAACCAGGCGCGATTTGTCGCGCCGACGGGGCCCGCGAGCTCGACCTTCACCTATACGGTGTCTGATGGTCGCGGGGGCAGCGATACGGCGACCGTGACTGTGACCACGAGCGCACCGCCGAACCAGGCGCCTATAGCCGTCGATAACAGCTATACGGTGGCGTCCGGCTCTACGACGAACTTCAGCGTTCTGGGCAATGACAGTGATCCGGATGGCGACAGCCTCTCGCTTGCAAGCGTGTCAAGCGTTTCGGGTGGGGGTTCTGTGAGCAGGAATGGCAACCAGGCGCGATTTGTCGCGCCGACGGGGCCCGCGAGCTCGACCTTCACCTATACGGTGTCTGATGGTCGCGGGGGCAGCGATACGGCGACCGTGACTGTGACCACGAGCGCACCGCCGAACCAGGCGCCTATAGCCGTCGATAACAGCTATACGGTGGCGTCCGGCTCTACGACGAACTTCAGCGTTCTGGGCAATGACAGCGATCCGGATGGCGACAGCCTCTCGCTTGCAAGCGTGTCAAGCGTTTCGGGTGGGGGTTCTGTGAGCAGGAATGGCAACCAGGCGCGATTTGTCGCGCCGATGGGTCCCGCGAGCTCGACCTTTACCTATACGGTGTCTGATGGTCGCGGGGGCAGCGATACGTCGACCGTGACTGTGACCACGAGCGCACCGCCGAACCAGGCCCCGAACGCGGTCAATGACACATATTCCATGACCGCGGGTGAGATCCTGGTGTTGCCTGTTCTCAGCAACGATACCGATCTCAATGATGATGATCTCTTGGTGACAGGCGTTAGCGCTGTGAGCGGAGGGGCGAGCGCCCAGGTGATGCCGGACCAGAAAGCGGTGAGTTACTTCGCACCGCAGCAGGCTGGCTCATACACTTTCAACTACACCATCAGTGACGGGCAAGGCGGTACAGATACGGCGACCGTGACCGTGAATGTAACAGGTGGCTGCGGCGGATTTATCTGCCTGCCAGGCTTCTAACCGGGGGCGGTCATGCGGATCAGAATACTGGAACAGTCCATGCTTCAATCTTGTGTCAGCACCCTGGCGTGCGTGCTCGCCGCTTGCGCATTGGGCGCGTCCAACGCTCAGGCGCAGGGCGGCGGAGAGGAGGAGGCGCCGCCCGCCACGATTGCGGTCGAGCATATCAAGCGGGCCAATGTTGAAGACCGCCTCCAGATGCATTCAGATGGTCTGTTGGGGGATAGCGTTGATCTGAACACCGGGTCGGTCAGCTTTGAACATGTGGATGTTTCAATACCCGGGAACTCCGGGCTCGAGGTCGCCTTGCGTCGATCAAGGGGCCAGGATTTCCCGTTTCCTCACCTTGATGCGCTGACCTTTGGCGGAACGATCTCGAACGATTTCTCGGACTGGACTCTCGAGCTGCCCAGAATCGAGCTGACCGAGTTGTCGCGCCATTATACCGCCGCCAGCACAGGGCC
This sequence comes from Oceanicaulis sp. HTCC2633, assembly GCF_000152745.1. Taxonomy (GTDB): domain Bacteria; phylum Pseudomonadota; class Alphaproteobacteria; order Caulobacterales; family Maricaulaceae; genus Oceanicaulis. The sequence goes on along the minus strand of NZ_CH672428.1, from coordinate 780,248 downwards.
GGACATGTGTGCGTTGCCGCTGCCTGCAGGCGCGTTCTACACATTTCCGGGCGATGCGCCGTCGCTCGAGGACCCCTTCTTCGAGGGGTACCAGATCTCCAATGGCATGACGATGACCGTGCCGGGTCGCGGGTCCCAGCGCTTGCTGGCCTCTCCTTCCGGGGTGAGCTGGCCCAGCGGAGCCGTCGCGGTGACACGCGATTTCTGGTGGTTCGAGTGCGCCACAGCCACAGGCGCGCAAAGCGGCATGATCGCCCACGCGCCCAATGGCGACCAATACCGTTTTGATCTGTTTGACTGGGCGCCGCAGACGGCCATTCCCGTCACCCAGGGTGAGAAGAGCAGCGCGCTTGGCCGGGTGGATGCCGTGTTGCTGGCCACCGAGGTCACCGATGTGAACGGCAACTGGGTGCGCTACCAGTATGACGCCCAGAACCGCCTGACGCGGATTCATTCCAATGACGGACGCGAGATCACGCTCACCCGACGCTCGGACGGTCTTGTAACCACCGTCAGCGTCAACGGTCGGGACTGGGTGTACGATTATACGCTGGTGAACGGGCGCTCCCTGCTTGAAACGGTCACGCTGCCCGATAACCGGTCCTGGTCGTTCAGCATGAACGCATTCGGATCAGGCGCGCGCTCGGAACATGATTGCGCAGCGCCCGATTACACCATCTCGGTCACCCATCCCGATGGCGTGACAGGCAGTTTCACCTTCCGTGAAACCCGTCATCTGAAAGGGGATGTGATCAATGACAGCATGACCGCGAGCTGCATTTCCGATCATCTGGCCGATGACAAACCCTATTACGACCACATGTCGCTGATCTCACGCAGCCTGAGCGATCGCGGCGCCAGTCCCGTCACGTGGACCTATGCCTATTCGGGTTATACCTCAGGGGCGATTCCGGCCACGAAATGGGGCGAGGTGACGCTGCCGACGGGTGAGCGTTTGCGCACGCATTATCACCGCGGCGGCCTGTTTGAAGGCATGCTGTCACGCACGGAAACCTATGCTGACGGCGTGCTGGTCCGCTCCGTGGACTACACGATGACTGCAGAGGCTTCGCTGGGCTCCCAGCTCTTGCTCAACGAGAACGCCGCGAAGTTCGACCGTCCGCGCCATGTCACGACCGAGGTCCTGTCCCAGGACGGGGATTCCTACACCACGCTGCGAGCGTTCAACACGACGCAAACCGCCTCGAACTACAGTTTCGGCAACCCGGTGAGCGTCACCCGGTCGAGCTCTGTTCAATCGGGCTCCCGGATCATCGCCACCACTTACGCCCACAATCTCAACCACTGGATTCTGGGTCTCACGGACACCGTGACGCGCAACGGGATCCTGTGGAAGGATTTCACTTATGATGCGCTCGGCCGTGTTACGCGCGAGGACCGTTACGGTTCGCTTTACGCCACCTTCGGCTATCACACGACGAGCGGCCAGCAAGGCGCGCTCGCCTGGGTGCGCGATGCGCTGAACCAGCAGGTCAGTCTGGATGACTGGCGGCGCGGTCAGGCCGAGACGATCACCCGGCCTGATGGCGTGGTTCTCACCCAGACGATTGACGATAATGGTTGGGTCAGCACGCGCACCAATGCCAATGGCTTCACGACGAGCTACAGTTATACCGCGACCGGTTGGCTTAGCGGGGTCACCCCGCCCAATGTCTCCGGCCAGTATTCCGCTCCGACCACGATCAGTTATGTGCCGGGCGCGAGCCAGGGGCTGGTTCAGACCATCACGCGCGGCGATCTTCAGACGGTCATCCGGTATGATGGTTTCCTCCGTCCGGTGCAGGACGAAATCTCCGACACCAGCACGGGGCAGACCCGCATCAGCCGGCGCACCTATGACGCGCTGAATCGGGTGACGTTTGAATCCCTGCCGTCAAACAGCGCATCCACCGCGATTGTCGGCACGCTGACCGAATATGATGGCCTGGGCCGCGTCATCGCCGCGCGTCTCACGGCCAACGGTTTTGACGCCAGCGTCCAGCCTTATTCCAGCGTCACGACCGCCTATCTGTCGGGCAATCGTCGCCGGGTCACGGATCCGCGCGGTAATGTCACCACAACGACCTATCTGGGCTTTGGCGGGCCGGATGACGGCGCACTGCAAGCCGATGGCTCCTACGCCGCTGCGCCGGTCTTTATTGATGCGCCCCTCGGGGCGGATGTGCGCCACACCTATAACAGTCACGGCCTGCTGGATCTGACCGAGCAGCTGGTGGGCGCCACCGTGATCGCCAGCACGGATTATACCTATGATGCGCGCCAGCGTCTTTACTCGGTGCGCGACCCTGACAATCACACCAGCTACACCTGGTATGATGCGCTGGACCGGCCCATCGTCACCCAGGATGGCGAAGGGCGCCGCACGCGCCAAGTCTACACCGCCCTCAATCAGATCGAGACAGTCATTCAGGCCTGGGCGGGCAATGATAATGGCACGGGCTCAACGCTTGACTGCGCCCAGATGCGAACGCTCGCCGCCCAGGGCCAGCAACAGGTGTGCTACAGCCACACCACCTACACCTCCACCGGCCAGATCGACACGATCATGGATGCGGGCGGCAATGTCACCAAATACGCCTATGACGCCCATGACCGCCTGACGCAGGTGAACTTCCCCTCGCCGACGACGCCGGGCACCTGGTCCAGCTCTGATTACGAGGCCTATGGCTATGACGGGCTTGATTTCATGGCCAGCAAGCGCACCCGTCGTGGCGATGTGATCGATTACAACTATAACGCCCTGGGTCAGCTTCTGGACCGGCATGTCCCCGGCGCGCCGACCCACTCGGCCAACGGCCGCACCGTCACCCATTCCTATGCCTATGCCCATCCGATGGGCTTGCGCACAACGGCGGTGCATGACGGGCTGACGCTGGGCTATCAGTACGACACGTTCGGGCGGATCACATCCCAAACCCATCAGAACGGGCTTGCGGTGTCTTACGCCTATGACGTGGCGAACAATCTTGTTGAGCTCACCTATCCTGACGCCAGCCGGGTGGCCTATGGCTATGACGCGCTGAACCGGGTGGTCTGCGCCGAAGAGGGCGCGGCGAATTTTAACGATCCCTGCGCGTCTGCGGGGCGGCGCCTCGCCAGTATCGCCTATGACGCCCAGTCGCGCCGGCAGAGCGTCAGCTACGCCAATGGTTCAACGGCGCTGTTTGGCTATTCCGCGCGCGGGGATATCCGCTGTCATGACATCAATCTGAGCGGCGCTGCGGCCTCGGCGTGTACTGGCGCGGGGGCGGAGATCGCCTATGACTTCACGTCGAACGGCGTGGGGCAGATCCTCAGTGAAAGCCTTGTGAGCACGCTCAGCGGTGAGGATCTGGTCTGGCGACCGTCCTTCTCGGCCAATGATAATTACGCCGTAAACGGCCTGAACCAGTACACGACTGTCGCGGGGACGACGCTCAGCTATGACGGCAATGGCAATCTCACCTCGGATGGGCGGGGCCGGTCTTATGTCTTCGACGCCGAGAATGTGCTGCGTACGGCGACGGTCTCGGGCACGGGCACGACCGATTACCGCTATTACGCGGACGGCACGCGGGCAGAGAAGATCGCGCCCGGCAATCTGACCAGCCAGTTCTATTATATGGGCGGCCTCGGCTATCTCGACGCCGGGGACACTGAGTTCGCCGCCAATCAGGAGATCGCCGAATATGACGGCGCGACCCTGCTCCGGCGCTATGTGCGCCTGCCAGGCTCGGTCGATGAAGCGGTCCTGATGATCGATCAGAGCCTGCCTGCGGGCGACCGCGAACGCTGGGCGCATCCCAACCGTCTGGGCTCCACGATTGTGATCAGCGATAGTGCGGGCGCGGTGATCGACACGCACACCTACTCCCCCTTCGGCCAGGCGGGCGAGGGCGATGGCGGCTTCCCGTTCCGGTTTACGGGGCAGAAACTCGATCCGGAAACCGGGCTCTATTACTACAAGGCGCGGTATTACGATCCGGAGTTGGGGCGCTTTCTGCAGACCGATCCCATCGGCTATGCCGACCAGATGAATCTCTACGCCTATGTGGGCAATGATCCGGTGAACCTGCGAGACTCAAGCGGCTTGTGCGGAACACGGATCAAGGATGAGAATGGAGACAATCGGGAAGGCGCGAATTGCAGCGGAAAATTGAATCTGGGCAGCTTATCTGATCAAAGGGGTCATAGTGATCCAGAGGCATCGGCGCGTTCACTTCCTACAATTCAAGGTGTGTCATCCCAAATTAGCGCCCGTGCTGCGAGCTTCGAGATGCCCGCTGACGTTTCAGGTATGATGGTTACTGTCTGGCCTTATGGGGACGCTGTGGATATTCGAGGGGCCGCAGCCTACGGGCGAGTGCTTATTCGAAATGTTGATGAAGCCGCTGAAATGTTGGAGCGTCGAAGTGTTGAAACATTTCTTGCTGACCAGTTCTTGCCTGATACAACAGTAACCTTTAATCTTTCAGTCTCTAGGGTCGTGATGGGGGAGAAAATAGGGACCTTTAGAAGTAGGCGATATGTTGGTTTTGAGACTCCAGGTAGTATTTGGATTGATAACAAGAACTACAATAATTATAGGGTGCATGTTGAAATGGATGCAGGGCTTAATCAGGTCTTGTGGTATCGTATTACGCCCTATCGAGGTATCCCGCGTGAAGTCCTGAACGGTACAATACCTACACTAAGTCCGGAGTACTAAAATGATTAAAGGCTTTTGGATTTTTGTCCTGCTTGTATTCACTGCATCATGTGGCAATGGCAGTGCGGTTTCTCGTCTTAATGGTGAAGACTATTGCATATACACTATTCAAAAATTTGGCTTCTCAAAAGATACATTTAATTCTGTGGAGGTTGAATCAATAGTATCCAATATTGAGAGCTTTGAGGGTAGTGTCATATATACGGGGGGTGAGCAAATTCAAGCAAGAGCCAGATGCGGTTTAAATTCTTATGATATTGGAGGTGGTGATATCCCAATATTAGTTTCTTTTGTAGACGAATAGTGTTTAGGGTTTGCAATCTAATATTCTGGCTTTTTTACTGCGCTCATTGTTTGGGTGGTCAATGGAAGTTAATTGACGTACGCCCAGTCGCGCCGGCAGAGCGTCAGCTACGCCAATGGCGGGGCGGCGCTCTTTGGCTATTCCGCGCGCGGGGATATCCGCTGTCATGACATCAATCTGACCGGCGCTGCGGCCTCGGCGTGTAATGGCGCGGGGGCGGAGGTCGCGTATGACTTCACGTCGAACGACGTGGGTCAGACCCTCAGTGAAAGCCTCGGCAGCACGCTCAGCGGCGAGGATCTGGTCTGGCGGCCGTCTTTCTCGGCGAATGAGACTTGCGCGGTGAGACGGCGGTTCAGGCGAAGCGCGTCTGGCCTGCCCGAGTGGGCTCAAATCTCCCGCCGCAAGCGGCTCTCGACGCTTTCTCGCTGCGCCTGCCGTTCATAGTCCTCGGCCACAGAGTTGAGCGCGCCCGCCAGTCTGGGCCAGTCCAGCATCAAGGCATCCGCATGGGCGCGATAGCGGGCGGCCAGCGCGCGCTCTTCCGCGCCGTCTGTGGCGGAATGCACGCCCCTGTTGTTGTGGATTTGAATGACGAAACCTAGTCGCAGGTCCTCAAACGCTTCACGATCCAGCAGCGCTCTGGCGCCCTCATGCGGCCAGACGCCGTCTGATCCGTCCGAAACGTGAGACAGCATCTGGCCGATGATCTGTTCCGTTATCTCGCGCCGGTCACACGCCTCCGCCAGAGCCAGGGATTCGTCGACAAATCGATCCAGAATGTCGGGGCGGATCGTTCCGGTCTCATCCAGTCCTGGATAGGCTTTGCCATCCATCAGGATATCAAGTGCGTTTTCGGCGTTGAACACCTCCTGATCCGTCATGTCTCTGGCTTCAGCGGAGCGTTCCTTGAAGGCCATCTTGATAAGCTCGATCAGATGAGCGGGTTGGGTCGTGATCGCACGGTAGAGGGATTTGGCCTCACTCCACCGGCCAAAGCTCAAGGCTCTGAAAAAGAGAAACTCGAGTTGGACGATGCGATGTTCGGCAACGCCGTCGCCGTTCTCAATCGCCTTGATCGCTTCTGTCACGCTATAGCTATCAAGGGGCCAGCGTTCCTCATCGTCTTGAGACTGGGCGATGGCCTCCAGAATTCTGGCCAGCGTGTCAGCTGAGACAGTATCAAATTGTCCCTTGAGGGCATTCAAGGCGGTGTAAGGCCGTTTCGCATCGAGCAAGCAATTGATGATTGTCTCTGCGCGGTCTGAACCGGCGTCTTGAAGAAAGTAAGGCGTCGCAGAGCGCCAATAGCTGGCCTGAACGTCGGCCGGTTGGCTCTCCAGAAAATCCCATACGAATGCGCGCTGTGGCGCGCAGCTCAGCAGACGTCCAAGCCTGTCTGCATCGTGACCCGCCTCGCGCGCGAGGAGCAGGACGCGTTCAAGGGGCTCAGCCTCGCCTGACTTCAGGATGTGGTTGAGATACCCTGAGGTCAGCTGGCCTATCGGGTCCTGTCTCAGATACCCGTTCTGTCGAGACACGAGAAAGGTCACGACTTCATCGAGGGGAGGAGCGGCGTCCAGTTGACCCAGAGTGCAGCCAATCAGATAGGCATCGGTCTTGTGCGCAGCGAGGGTAAGCAAGCCAGCCAGGCCGGAATGGTCCAGAATCTCCTGAAGGGCCTGTTTGCGGTGCTCAGTTCTCAGAGCGTCTTCCGCCTTGTAGTCTTCAAGACGCTTAAAGGCGGGCAGATCGACCCAGCTGTTCTCGAACAGCCAGGCATGACGCCAACTCAGATCATCCGGCTCGGTGAGCGCGTAAAGTTCTTGCAGTTGTTCGATCAGGATCGAGGCGCCGGCGTCACTTTCATCGCGATAGTTCAGGAGCCTGTGCAGCTTTTTTGCGTATAGCGTCACGCAAGAGGGCGAGGGCGTCATCACCGGGCTTTTCGCTCCCGATGTCGCGAATAGCGGCGAGGATCGGATCCGCCCATCGATCCGACAGATTGTCGATCTTGTCTAAAAGGGCTGCCAGTCGCTCCGGGACGCCATGAGCCATGCTGACCTCTCGGTCTGCGAAGGCGCACAGGGCATCATTTCGCTCTTTAGGGGACACGCCGCGCCCGGCGCCGGCGTCCTCCTCCCGCCAGACTGGGCGAGATGAGGGTGTGGCGTAATCGTGACCTGTATATAGGAGCTTATTGATAAGCTCGTATCCAAGGTCAGGATGCTTCGCGATGAGGCGGTCGAGTACCTTCAGGCGCTGTTCAAGCGTTGCCGCGGTTTGAGGCATCCACGATCTGAAAACGCTGATGAGCGAGTTAAAAGGGCGATTGGAGAGGTTGTCTGGTAGTTTGAAACTCGACAGTTGGCACAGCGCGTCGCAGACACGCTCCAGCCGTTGGGGCGCCCAGGCCAGCAGTTCCAGCGCCCAGAGAAGGTCCACATGCCATCTCCTGCCCCAGAGCGGATCGCTATCGGACTCGCTGAAGAATGCTTTGATAGCGGGTCCGGGACGGCGAAGATCGCTCAGGACGGCGTCCAGGAACGCGTCGGGCGCCGCTTCCGCCAGACTGCGCAAGTCTGAGGTGCGGGAGAGCCATTGTTCTGGGCTGGCGTCTATCAGTGCGTCTCGGACAACCCTCTGAACTCTGCCCTCAACATCAAGGGAGGCAAGGGGTTCAAGCTCCCGCCCGCGGACCGCAAGCATGGGCAAAGCGCCCAGCAAGGACCGCCGCAACAAGGGCGATTCAGGGCGCGTCTTGCCATAGATCTGGGCAGCGTGACGCTTGTCTGCGGGGAGTTCGAGCGTGGGATCCAGATCGCTGAGAAGCTCGGCCGCCTGGGTGAAATAACGCTCAAGCTGGCCGCGCGTCAGTTGGGGCCCGTACAGCAAGAGGAGCTCTAGCCGGGATCGCACTTTCCAGACCTTCCCGATCCGCATGATCGGGGCGTCGTCCCAGCGTGCGATACCCGCGAGTTCTCGCTCAATCGTTTCAATATCAAGGCCTGTGATGTCAGAAACGATCGCCTCGTCAGTCAGATTGCCTGCGACCCATCCGTCTATAAGGCTGAGCGCCGGGAGCAGGGCGGTCGGGGCGCGGAGGGGCCATTTGGGCTGAGTGATGGCCGTATTGGTGGCTCGCAGGCGCCTGTAGATCGACCAGGACCGGCTTGTTGAGTTGGCCAGCTTTTCTGCGTCGCTGTTCTCAACCCCCATTGCGATGAGTGTGTCGCGAAACTGGTGGTGTTCCACCCGGTCAAGTTTGATCCGGCTGGGGGCGTCGGGCGAGTCATCCACCTGCCGCGCATTCAAGCTCTCACCCGAAGCATGTGGGACCACGATTACAAGGCCGCGCCTTTGCGGCGGCGCCTCACAAAATTCGGGCCGTGTTGCAATGGCGATTTTGATGGTCTCGTTCGTCTCTACAAACCGCCAGCCTTCCTCGCTGGTCACGACTACCGCCTCGCGAGAGAGCGGCAGGTCATCAAGCAGAGACGCGCAGGCGAAAGCCGCGCCTTCTCCCGCGCTGTCCGCCCATATCGGGATCGGGGAGACCGGCGAGGGCTTGGCCAGTTCTGATGTTATCGTCTGCAGCAGAAGTCCTTTGGTGGCTTCCCGATGATCCAGAAGGGCTGGTCTGGAAATAGCCGGGGCGCACTGATCCGCCCAGCCTGACCAGAAGCGTTCAAGGGGTGCGACTCCGGGCCCCGCCAGACCGAGTTGACTGGCGAGATACAGACTGACGGCGGGTCTGTGTTCGAGCCAGGCTTCAAGGTCGTCGGCGTCATAGCCGCGGACATCCGCCCAAAGACCCTGTTGGCGTTGTTCAGTGACCCATTTCGCCTTCGTCGACCAGTGTCGCGCGGTGACAAATATGAACGTTGAGTTCTGTCGAACCGAGGCAGGCGTTTCCTCCATTCGCTTCGAATAATCGCGGTTGGCTTTTCGGGTTATTGCGCCAGCGGAACTGCCTTCACAACTCAGCTCCCAGAACGATCGCCCACACGGCACCCAGGGATCTCCCTCTGTGCTCAGAAGCTCTCCATCCCAGCCCGGCGCTTGCACGGAGGCGCCTGCCGGCATGCTGAGTGCGGTGACCGATCCGGCGCTGGCCGAGAGGCGACGGATAATACGTGGAAGCTCTGAGCGGGCCTGCGGCGTGCTCGCCCAATCAGCGAGTTGTCGGGCAGAAATGTGCATGGAAGAATCGCCTAGCAGTTGCGCTCAATTGCGAGCGTATGGTTGCGACGAGACGCGAACAAGTTTCGCCGTGTAAGAGCGATGATTTCCCTGAGGCTGCCGTACATGTTCTGAGACGTACCCGACAACGCTTTTGCGGAGTGTGTCAGGAGTAATTTGGAAGCCGAAGGTCGCCACCGCATGAGCGGCGTACTTGATCACACAATATGCACGGTGCGCTCAAGGGTTGAGCCTTGCGTCAACCTTTTGAAATAAATGAAATTTAAGGCTCGATTGGCGTTTGAATAGTGAGAATCGAATAAGGAACACCCTGTACCCAAATCGGGATGTGGCAGACTTATCAAAGCTCTATCCTGTCGCGGGAAGATTTGCGATGTGTACCTTATCTGTTCCCAGGTCCAAATCGGGCCCGGCGCTCGCGTTACACGTGTGACGGAGGCTGGTGCGGTTGGGCAGGCAAGGCTTCCAGAAAATCAGACCAGGTTTGCGACATTTCAAGCGCCTGTTCGTACTCATTTGAGCTTTCCAGCACATCAGGATTCAGGCCTGAAAGGCGCCGGTTGATCGCGGCTGGCGTATACCCAAAACGCTTCAGATGATGCCTTGCCGACTTGCGGAAACTGCTTCCGGAAAATGGCTTCTCGTCATGGGCGAGCGCACGCAGTGCGCTGGTATATGTCATGTCACTGACAGGGTAGTTGGGTTGGCGCAATGAGCTGAATATCCATTCGGAGCGAGGCGTTCGAAACCGTGCGGTATCCACGAAAATTGAAGCGGCCTGTTCGGAGAGCCGAACTAACCGCTCAGGGCTCTTTCCGTGAGTGGGCAAGCGCCAGAGCCTTGCCTCAAGATCAAGGTCTTCCCAACGCGCAAATCGCACGCGCATGGGCATGACCAATGTATGTGCGAGCGCCATTAATCCCGCCCGCACAAGTAGATCTCCATGGTAGGTTTTGATGCTTGAAATCAGGTTGCCCAAAGCCTGCGAACTTCGGGCCGGACGCACGCCTTTCCTCTTCCGCTTGGGCAGATGGTAGAGGAGAAAATCACACTCATTGTCACCCTCAAACCGATCCGTCTCGATCGCATATTTGATGATCTGATTGGTCAGCTTGATGGCGTCTCTGACAGTGTCATGCCTGCCTCGTTTGACCTTCCATTTGAGCGCGACCAGCAGCCGTTTTGCGGTGAGCTCTGATATGTCCCAGGGCCCCAGGACTGGTAACAAAACGCGTAGCAGGCTCTCCATCTTTTTGAGCGTCGCGGGAGCGGCGCCCCGGAACTCGCAATCGATCAGATAGTCGATCGCGATGTTGCGAAAGCTGAGGTCTCTTTTGAAGTGCATTTGAGCTTACTCAGCCGCAGGAACAAGGTGGTTGGCCCGCGTGCCGTCATCTTTCAGACGGTCCAGATAATCGGACCATTCCTGCATCATGCGTGTTCGCCCTTGCAGATATTGGGCGGCGTTGTAGATGCCTCTGATGCGGTTTTGACTCACGTGGTCAAGCTGGCGTTCGATCCAGTCATAATTGTACTCCTGCTCATTGAGCATGGTGCTCGCGGACTTTCGAAATCCGTGAGCAACATGAACATCACCCATCACACCGAGGGAGCGCAGAGCTTTGTTGAACGTCATATCGCTGATGGGGTGGCCGGGTTTGACGCGGGAGCCCATTACCAGTGTGTCGTCTGCCTTGTTGCGGTGCATTTCCTTGATGAGACAGACGACTTGGCTGGAGAGCGGCGTGATATGAAAGCGGGACATTTTCGTACGGTCTGCAGGCGCACGCCATAGAGCCGCTTCAAGGTCAAAATCCTCCCATTGGGCCAAACGCAACTGGCCTGGCCGTACAAATGTATGGGCAAGCAGAAGGAGGCCATTCTTGATCAGAGTGTCGCCTTCGTAAGTCTCGATACGTGCGAGAAGAGCGCCAAAGGCTTCTGGCTCTCTGATGGCCGCGTAACCTTTGACCCTTGGCGTCACCAGTGCCTCACGGAGCATATAGCTGGGGTCTTGTTCACATCGTCCGGTCGCGATGGCGTAACGGAAGATGCGGCCTGCTAGGGCGCGCGCTTCGGTGGCGACGACATGCTTGCCGCGCGACTCTGTGGCTCTCAGAACCTGCAAGAGCTGCGGGGCAGTTATTTCCTGAATGGGTAGGGGCGCGAGATCAGGGAGAAGCAAACGAAGGAGCGCGCGTAGTTTCTTGAGCGTTGCAGGCGCCGCGCCTTCGGTCTCGCGTTTGCGCAAGAACTCCGTCGCTATCGAGCCGAAGGAGGATTGTTCAAGTTGCGCCAGTTCTTGTTGTCTTGTTTGCCGCTCTAAAGAAGGGTTCAGGCCTTCATCCAGCAGCTCTCTATAATGATCGCGCTTTGATCTGGCTTTCTTGAGGCTGACTGAAGGGTATCGTCCCAAGCCCATCATCTGGGCCTTGCCGTTGAAACGGTATCGGAAGCGCCAGTATCGGTCTCCTTTCGGAGTCACTTCAATCGAGAGTCCGTTGGAATCTGATACGCGGTATAGGGTGTCGGCAGGCTTGAGGGCCCGGATTTTGGCATCTGTCAGGGGCATGGCTGGCTCAGCTCTCTACTCACATTTCTACTCACAATCGGGCTGGAAACCCGTAGGCCTTCTGATATCGCCTTGGACAGGTGGGTCTGAATTGCTCAATAGAATCAGAGTGAAAACCGGGTACGTTGAACAGGCTTGGACATTGCTGGACAGGGTGCGGAAGCCCATCACCCGCTCCATTCTTCTTCTTCTTCCTTTGACGGCCCTGGAACGCGCAGCGACTTTGCGCGCGAGCCTCATATTACCGATGCTTCACTAGGGTTTGCGGCCTGCCTCGGGTCTGCTGGGTCTTGCCTCAGCCAGACGGAGACCGCTCTGAATGCCCCTGACTATCTGCACGCTCGCCCTGACAGCCGTCCTCAATGCCTGCTCCGGAGCGGCGTGTCTGGAGGCGCGGACCTGGCCAGCGCCCATGCGCACGGTCGACGGCGCCAGCCTGTCTTCGCCCTACCAGCCTGACGCCCGCATCAGCGTGCCGGACGAGGCGGTCCATGTCGGGGCGCAGCGCTGGGCGCTCCATGATGCGGTGGATGCCGAGATGCATCTGTTTGTGGAGGCAGGCGAGGATCGCATTGTCGACCGGCTCTACTGGATTCAGTTCGAGGCCTATCTGCCAAGCCTGCCCAATGCGGGGTATGACTTTCACCTGTCCGATCTGGAGCGGCGTCAGCTTGGAGAAGCCGAATTCTTCGTACGGGCGCGCTTTGGCGAAGGCGAGGGGGATACGCCCGAGCCCGGTTCCGACAACGCCATGATGCGGGCTGTCCTGGCCGATGCGGGCTATGCCCTGCCGGCGGAAACCATCAACGCGACCATGAAGCACGTCATCGATCCCAATGATCCGCGCGAAGAGCTGATGATCATCTACATAGAGGACCTCGAACCCACGGGCGCCACCATGGACGAGATCATCGAAACCCGCCTGAAAGGCCCGCTCTGGGCCGGCCTGTCCCAGGGCGTGCTTGATCGCGCGCAGCAGCGGATCAGCGTTGAGGTGGGGGAGTAGCGCCCAGCGCTCGTCCAGCCCGATTGCACTCTGCACCCGAAGCGCGGCATGCTGACTTGAACGGGTCATCCGGGGTGAGAGGGGCGAAGCATGTCACGCATACTGGTCTATTTCGCCCATCCCGGACGGCGCTATTCGCGAGCCAATCTGGGGATGGCGGAGACAGTCAGTCATCTGGCGGGCATCACCTATATCGACCTTTACGAGCATTATCCCCGCCACGATATCGAGATCGAAACCGAGCAGGACCGGTTGCTGGAGCATGACGTCATCGTCTTCCAGTTCCCGCTGTTCTGGTATTCCACGCCCTCGCTCCTGAAAGACTGGATCGATCTCGTGCTCGAACACGGCTTCGCCTATGGCGAGGGCGGGGAGGCTCTGAAGGGCAAGGCGCTGCTCTGCGCCATCACGACCTCGTCGCCGGAAGACGCGTATTCATCCGAAGGCTTCCAGCACTATCCGCTGCGCACCTTCCTGACCCCGCTCGAGCAGGCCGCACGATTGTGCCAGATGCGCTTCCTGCCGCCCTATGTGCTCTATGAGGCGCTGAAGGCGGCCGAGGATGAGCGGCTTCAGGTGCATGAAGACGGCTACAAGCGCCTGCTGATCGGTCTGCGTGAAGGTCATTACGACTATGAGCGGGCGCGGGAGGTCCACATTCTGCAAGCCGGAACGCTCGACGCGGTCCTGAATGACGGGGAGACGGGTCATGGGTGATTTCCTGTTGCTGACGACCCTGTTTCTGGGCGCCGGCGTTCTGGCCGTGCCCATCGCGTCGAAACTCGGCCTGGGGTCGGTGCTGGGCTATCTGCTGGCCGGAATTGTGCTGAGCCCGATCCTTGGGCTTTTGCATGTGGATGTGATCGCCATCCAGCATTTCGCCGAGTTCGGCGTGGTGATGATGCTGTTCATTGTCGGGCTGGAGCTGGAGCCGCGGCGCCTGTGGGAGATGCGCGGACGTCTTCTGGGGCTGGGCGGTCTGCAGGTCGGGATCACGGCGCTTGTCGTGTTCGGCGTGTGCCTGTTCCTTGAACTGCCCTGGCGACAGGGGGTGGCGATCGGCTTCATCCTGGCGCTGTCCTCGACCGCCATTGTGCTGCAGACCCTGACCGAGCGCGGGCTGATGAGTTCGGATGGCGGCCGCAGCAGTTTCTCCGTGCTGTTGTTTCAGGACATCGCCGTCATTTTCATGCTGGCGCTGTTTCCGCTCCTCTCAGCGCCGGACCTGGTCGCGAGCGTGGCCTCCCATGGCGCGGGCGCGCATGGCGCCGACGCGGCCGGCGGGCATGGCGCGGGTGGCGATCTCGCGCCGTTCGAGCATCTGCCAGGATGGGCGAAGGGGCTGGTCAGTCTTGCGGCCATCGCGATCGTCGTGGGCATTGGCAGCTATCTGACCCGGCCGCTCTTCCGCTTCATCGCCATGGCGCGCCTGCGCGAGCTGTTCACCGCCGCCGCCCTGATGCTGGTGGTGGGAATCGCCCTCTTGATGACGCTGGCCGGTCTGTCTCCGGCGCTGGGCGCGTTTCTGGCGGGCGTGGTGCTGGCCAATTCCGAATACCGGCACGAGCTCGAAAGCCATATCGATCCGTTTCGCGGTCTGTTGCTGGGCCTGTTCTTCATCACTGTGGGCGCCGCCGTGGACTTCCAGCTCCTGGCTGACCAGCTGTGGACCACGCTGGCGATGACGCTGGGGCTCATCGTGATCAAGGCGCTGATCCTGTTTGCTCTCAGCCTCGCCTTCCGCATTGGCGGTTCGGACCGCTGGCTGTTCACGCTGGGATTGGCGCAGGCGGGCGAATTCGGCTTCGTTCTGCTCACGCTGACCGTGTCTGAGAGCATCCTGCCGCAGACGGTGTCGAGCCAGCTCTTGCTGGTGGTGGCGCTCTCCATGCTGCTCACGCCCGGCCTGTTCGTGCTCTATGACCGGATCTGCGCCCTCATGGCCAAGCAGACCCGGCCCGCCGAGGCGGACGAGATCGATTCCCATGCCGAGATCATCATCGCCGGTCACGGCCGCGTGGGCGGCATCGTCAACCGCATGCTGCGCGCCTATGGCCACGAGACGACCGTGCTCGACTATTCCTCCAGCCAGCTTGAGGCGCTGAGGGCGTTCGGATTCAAGGTCTTCTTTGGCGACGCCACGCGTCCGGACCTGCTGCATGCCGCGGGCATCGAAAAGGCGAAATTGCTGATCGTGGCCCTGAACAATCGTGACCAGATCACCGAGCTGGTCCGCCATGTCTGCAAGCATCACCCGCATGTTCACGTGATCGCGAGAGCCGTCTCGCGCGAACATGTCTATGACCTGTATGCGGTGGGGTGTCGGGACATGATCCGGGAAACATTTGATTCGAGCGTCCGGATCGGCCGCAGCGCCTTCGAGGCGCTGGGAGCGCATGCGTTCGACGCTGAACAGATGTCACGCGCCTTTGTTCAGGAAGACCGCAAGATGCTGCGCGAGATGGCTGAAGTCTATGATCCGGAAATTCCCAACCACAAGAACCTGGCCTTCGTGACCCGGGCCCGTGAGGTCTTCGCCCGGCAGCAGGATGAGCTGAGCGGAGGCGGGCGTGTTCTGGGCGCGATGAATGATCGGCGCTGGTCGCCGCCGACGCCCAAGGATGTACGGGTGGAGCGCGACCAGGCGCGCTCCGACCCGGACGCGCCGGACTAGGCCGCTTTCACATGCGCCATGGCGTCGCTGATGGAGTCCTTGCCCTGGCTGAGCTGAAAAACCGCGCCTGAAGCTTCAGAAACGCTGACGCACCGTTCCAGCACCTCGGCGACATCCTCACGCGGGATTTCAGAGCCGCTGACCTGCTCGGGCGAAACCTCGACGCTACCTGTTCCGGGATCGTTGGTGAGGGAGACCGGACGCACGATGGCGAAGTCTATGCCCGCGGTCTGAAGATGCTCGTCGGCCGCCTTCTTGGCCTTCAGATAATGACGCAGGCCTTCCGGGCCTTCTTCAGGATTGTCGGTTCCGACCGAGCTGAGCATGACGAAGCGGCGCGCTCCGGCGCGCTTGGCCTTCTCGATCAGGGATATGGCGCCATCGCGGTCGATCTTGTCGGTCAGCTCCGCCGGGGTGTCGCCGCCCGAGCCCGCCGCAAAGATGACCGCATCCATGCCCTCCGCCACATCGTCAGGCAGGCTGACGAGGTTGGCGGTGCGGGTCTCCGTTCCTGAAGGCAGGGCGCCGAGATCAGAACTTTTGCGGACGAGGGCGACCGGAGTGCGGCCCGATTGCTGGATCTTGCGAGTCAGATGGCGGCCGGTCAGGCCGGTCGCGCCAGCGATGAGAATACGCATGGTGTTCTCCTTTCATGACGGCATGAGACAAATCCCAGCCTCGGCCGGTAAAACGGCTGAGGCTGGGCCTTCGTTCCAACAGTCTGGAAAGCCGGCGCAGAGGCGGTGGGCGGGCGCCTTCATCTGCAGAAGCCTGCGCTCCGGACGCTTTCTCCCTTGCCTTGGACGAGAACGGGCGCTATGCCCCGCGCAATCGCCCTGGCGCATCGTTCAGCAGTCGGACCGTCGGCTGATGCAAGCGCCGCAAATCCATGTTCCAGCTTGAGGGTCCACGACAATGGCCAAGGAAAAGTTTGAGCGTACGAAACCGCATGCCAACATCGGCACGATTGGTCACGTTGACCACGGCAAGACGACGCTGACCGCCGCGATCACGAAGTACTTCGGTGACTTCCGCGCGTATGACCAGATTGACGGCGCGCCGGAAGAGAAGGCGCGCGGCATCACGATCTCGACCGCGCACGTGGAATACGAGACGGACAACCGTCACTATGCGCACGTGGACTGCCCGGGCCACGCCGACTACGTGAAGAACATGATCACCGGCGCTGCGCAGATGGACGGCGGCATCCTGGTGGTGAACGCGGCTGACGGCCCGATGCCGCAGACCCGCGAGCACATCCTTCTGGCCCGTCAGGTCGGCGTGCCGGCTCTGGTGGTGTTCCTGAACAAGGTCGACCAGGTTGACGACGAGGAGCTTCTGGAGCTCGTGGAGATGGAAGTTCGCGAACTTCTGTCCTCCTACGACTTCCCGGGCGACGACATTCCGATCATCGCGGGCTCTGCGCTTGCGGCGATGGAAGGCCGTGATCCGGAAATCGGCGAGAACAAGATCCGCGAACTGATGGCGGCTGTGGATGAGTACATCCCGACCCCGGAACGTCCGAAGGATCAGGACTTCCTGATGCCGATCGAGGACGTGTTCTCGATCTCCGGCCGCGGCACCGTGGTGACCGGTCGTATCGAGCGCGGCATCATCCACGTGGGCGACGAGATCGAGATCGTGGGCATCCGCGACACCCAGAAGACGACCTGCACGGGCGTTGAGATGTTCCGCAAGCTGCTCGACCAGGGCGAAGCGGGCGACAATGTCGGCCTGCTGCTGCGCGGCATCGACCGTGAAGGCGTTGAGCGTGGTCAGGTTCTGGCCAAGCCGGGTTCGATCACCCCGCACTCCAAGTTCGAGGCTGAGGCCTACATCCTGACGAAGGAAGAGGGCGGTCGTCACACCCCGTTCTTCTCCAACTACCGTCCGCAGTTCTACTTCCGCACGACGGACGTGACCGGTGTGGTGATCCTGAAAGAGGGCACGGAGATGGTCATGCCGGGCGACAACGTGGAAGTGTCTGTCGAGCTGATCCAGCCGATCGCGATGGAAGAGAAGCTGCGCTTCGCCATCCGTGAAGGCGGCCGGACGGTCGGCGCGGGCGTTGTGTCCAAGATCATCGAGTAAGCCTTACGCTTCACTCGACAGCGCAAGCTGACAGAACGCCCCGGAGCCCCGCTCCGGGGCGTTTTGCATGTGGGATGAAAGCCTTCACAAGCGAAGCTCATAGAAAGAGCTCCCGCACAGATTGTTGCTCGTCGTGAGGCGCGCATCTGCTGTTTCCGGGATGAGGCGGATTCGGCCTTGCCCGCATAAGGCGCACAAAAGGTTCGCCTATTTCAAAGTTCATTTACAAGAAGCCCCCCAAGCGGAATGAATTCCGGCTTCAGTGACCTGTTGGAAAAACTGTGATCACTCTGTCACCGTTCCCCATAAGGGGGATTGGGGCCACAATCCTTGGTTGACCACTCTCTTTTCAGGGGAATAGGCTTTCCCTGCACCCCTTTTGCGTGTGCAAAGGGGCGCTCATGCATAGGCTGTCAGCATCTTTTAAAAGGGGAGGTGCGGACGGCTTTGTTTTCACATGAAGCGGGGAGATACTTATGCTTCGAAGCAAAGCACTGACTCGAACTCTGCTCTGCGCGACCATGCTGTCCGGCATGGCCATGGCAGCGCCCTCGGCTCTGGCCCAGGAAGAGGATGATGACGCGAATACCGAAACCATCACGGTGACGGGCACGCGCATCCAGGCGCCCAATGTGGTTGCGACAAGCCCGGTGAATTCCATCGGTCAGCAGGAGCTTGAATTCCAACTGACGCCTGAGCTCGAGCGGGTTTTCCGGGACCTGCCCGTGACCATTCCCGGGGATGGCGCCAACGTCAACAACGGCACCGCTGGCGCAGCCACGGTGAACCTGCGCGGGCTGGGCTCTGGACGCTCGCTGATCCTGATCGACGGCAAGCGCATGGTGCCCTACAACTATAATGGGCTTGTCGACATCCAGACCCTGCCGGCCTCCATGGTGGAGCGGATCGACATCGTCACCGGCGGCGCCTCTGCCGTGTACGGCTCCGACGCCATGGCGGGCGCGATCAACTTCATCCTGCGCGATGACTTCGAAGGCCTGGAAGTCTCGGGCTCCACTTCGATCACGGAAGACGCGGACGGCGAGGTTTATTCCCTCGACACGCTGCTCGGCACCCAGTTCGACAACGGCGCTGGCCATGTCATGCTCGGCGCGAACTATACCCGTCGCGAAGGCGTGCTTCTGGGCGATCGCGATTTCGGCATCGTCGGGGTGAGTTCGACCAATGGCTCGGGGCTGGACGGCTCCATCGTTCCACCACCCGCAGAATGCGAGAGCCCGAATGTCGTCGGCGTGTCCGGCTCGGGTTCCACCACCTCCATGCCGGCGGTGCTCGACCTGGTTGGCGGCTCTTTGCAATTCCGCGCTGACGGATCGCTCGGCAGCCGTTGCACGCGGTTCAACTTCAACCCGTACAACTATTACCAGACCCCGCAGGAACGCTATTCGTTCACGACGGTCGGCAACTACGAAATCAACAACAACTTTGATTTCTATACCCGTGCGACCTTCTCTGCGACGAATGTCCGCCAGCAGGTGGCTCCGTCGGGCGTGTTCGGCAACGTCTTCGAAATCCCGCTGATGAATCCGTTCCTGACCGATTCTGCGCGTCAGAGCATCATCGCCAACATCAATGGCGAGCTGGCGGCGGATCCGACTCTGACCCTGGTTGATGCGGGCGTGATTGACCGCAATAGCGATGGCGTCCTGGATATGGGCGATTCCATCAGCGTTCCGGTTCGTCGTCGCACGTTGGAACTGGGCACCCGATCGGAAGATTTCGACTCCAACATCTTCCAGATCGTGGTCGGCATGCGTGGCGACCTGTTCTTCGGCGACTGGACCTATGACACCTCGTTCCAGTATGCGGAATCGGACCGGACCACCGTTCGCGGCGGCTACACCAACGTGGCCAATGTCGCGACGGCTCTGAACACGATTTCCGACACCGAGTGTGAAACCCCTGACGGTTCTGTGACCGCGGGGTGCGTGCCGATCAATATCTTCGGCCCGTTCGGATCCATCACTCCGGAAGCGGCCGCCTACGCCAGCGCCACAGCGCTGCAACAGCAGCTGTATGATCAGACCATCGCATCCGCCAGCATGTCCGGCTCGGTTCCTCTCACCAGCCCGTTTGCTGAAAACTCTGTCCTGCTGGCCTTCGGCGCCGAGTATCGTGAAGAAAACGGCGAGTTCATTCCGGATGAATGCCTGAAACTTCCGCCGGTCAGTTGCCAGGGCGGCGCAGGCGGCAACCAACTGCCGATTGCGGGCGGCTTCAGCGTCTATGAAGGCTTCGGCGAAGCTATCATCCCGCTGGTCGAAGGTCGTCAGTTCATGGAGAGCCTGCAGGCTGAACTGGGCTTCCGCTATTCCGAGTATGATCCTGGCGACGGCAACGAAACCTGGAAAGCCGGTCTGAGCTGGGCTGTGAATGATCAGCTGCGCTTCCGCATCATGCAGCAGCAAGCTGTTCGCGCGCCGAACGTGGGTGAGCTGGCGTCTCCGGTGACCACGGGCCTGGACAACGCTCTGTCTGATCCGTGCTCGTCCACCAATGCCGGCAATATCGACGCCGAGTTGCGTGCGCGTTGTATCGCTACCGGCATGCGTGATAGCCAGGTCGGTAATGTGAACGACATCGTGTCGGGGCAGATCAATGTGTTCACAGGCACCGACCCGAACATTCTGCCGGATCCGGAAACCTCCACCTCCTTCACTCTGGGCGCCGTGTGGCAACCGGAGCTGGGAGGCGTGTTCTCCAACACGTCCATCTCGCTTGATTACTATGACATCAAGATCGAGGATTACATCGGCACGCTGTCCGGTCAGGAAGCTCTGGACGCCTGTTATGTGGTCGGCGATGACGCGGCTTGCGAAGGCGTCAAGCGGATCGGCGGCGGTCTGAGCACCGCGGGTGCGGGCGTTGAGGCCTTCATCACCAATCTGGAATGGCGCAAGGCTGAAGGTCTCGAGCTGTCGGCCTCTACCGACATCGATTTGCCCGACGGCTTCGGCAGCCTGAATATCGGCCTGAACGCCAACTACTATCTGGCCAATGAGCGTCTGTCGGCCGAGTTCAGCCCGGTCACCGATTGTAACGGCTTCTACGGCAGCTCTTGCGATCCGGTTCCGGAGCTCCGCTTCGTGCAGCGGACCACCTGGACCGCAGGCAATTTCGACGTGAGCCTGCTGTGGCGTTATCTCGGCTCCCTGGACGCCCAGCCAAACGAGGCCTCCGCCCTGTTTGAAGAGTTCCGTTCCATTGATGCCTACAGCTATTTCGATCTGACGGCTCGGTGGTACATGACGGAGAACGTCAATCTGTCCTTTGGCGTCGACAACCTGCTGGACGAGCAGCCTCCGATCATCGGTTCCGATACGGGCACGACCTCGTTCAACAGCGGCAACACCTTCCCCAGCCTCTACGATATTCTGGGACGCACCTATACGGTGGCGGTGAAAGCCAACTTCTAGGGCGTTCATCGCGTCCGGCATGCAGAGGGGCGGCCACTGGCCGCCCCTTTCGTTTTGATTCGTCCGAGGCTGATGCTCGCCGGGGCGGGCGGTTCGGCGAAAAGCCGTACTCCGGCGTCTGCGTTACAGCCTCGCAGGCTTGGGAAAGCGCCTCTTTCGTGGAAATCCATCACAGGTTGTTGCCGGAAGCTTTCGAGATCATTGCCCCGAGGTAATAGTTACCAATTAGACACATTGCCATATTGTGGACAAAATATGTCTATTCTGGACATAAAGAGGTATATTGGGGGATAAGAACACAATTCAAAATCGTATATTGGGCAAATTTGCAACAGTGATATTGCGCAAACACGTCACCCTGAAAAGTTCACTTTTAAGGCGAAATATGCGGCGCCTACCGTGGGGCATCCACTCGGCTTCGAGTGCGACCTGTTTCGTGACCTGCCCTGAGCAGGTCTTGCCTCTGATTTCGGGGAGACATGAATGTCCTACAAGAATCTCAAGACTTGGGCGCTGGCCTCAAGCCTGCTTGCTGGTCTGGGCGCTGTCAGCGCGCCGGCTCTGGCTCAGGAAGAGGGCGCTGACGCCCAGCAAGACATTATCCAGGTGACCGGCACGCGCATTCAGCGCGGCAACATGACCGAGGCGACCCCGGTCAACACCTTCAACTCCGAGCAGTTCGAACTGTCCGGCGCCGTGAATACCGCGGAACTGCTGCGCACCCTGCCGGCGGTCGGCGTGTCCTCGCTGACCTCCACCAACTCCAACTTCACGGTTGCCTCTTCGGGTGTAAACACCATTGAGCTGCGCAACCTGACTGAAGATCGCACGCTGGTGCTGATGAACGGCCGTCGCTTCGTGGCGGGCCTGCCGGGCACCAACAATGTGGACTTCAACTCCATCCCGACCGAGCTGATCGATCGCGTTGACGTCGTCACCGGCGGCGCGTCCGCCGTTTACGGCTCCGATGCGCTCGCCGGCGTCGTGAACGTGATCCTGAAGGATGACTTCGAAGGTGTTGTCGCCTCCACTCAGGCTGGCATCTCCGACGAGGGCGATGACGAAACCTACCGCGCCTCGCTGACCATGGGCTCCATGTTCGACCAGGGCCGCGGCAATGCCGTCGTCTCCACCACCTGGTCGCGTGAGAACGGCGTCTACGCCCGCGACCGTGAAGGTCTGGACCGTGACGGCCTGTCTCGCGCCTATTTCGACCCGACCGTCGAAAACTGGCAGGAAGACGTGATCCCGTATTACTCTTCCTATTCCGAGCGCGGCCGCATCCTCATCCCGGGCCTGTCCGCAGGCGGCACGCCGACGAACGCGGCCAATCTGGTGTTTGACGAGACCACCGGTCAGGTGCGTCCCTTCACCTCCGCGAACCCAGACGGCTCCGCGCTCGACGGCTTCAACCGTCAGGCCTACCGCGCGATCGCCGTGCCGACCGAACGCTTCACCTTCTCCTCGCTCGTGAACTACGAAGTGAACGAGAAGATGAACTTCTTCTTCGAGGGCACCTACGCCTCGACCGAGACCACGTCCTCCCTGGAGCCGTTCGCTCTGGCCTCTGATGACGTGTTCGGCGACAACGCCGCCCAGTTCGTCGATGTTGACGGCGACGGCGTCTATGACCGCTCCACCAACGGCATCTCCATCCTCAACCCCTACGTCCCGCTGGCCATGCGCCAGGCGGCCCGTGACGCCGCCGACTTTGACGGCGACGGCATCCAGGATGTGGCCGACGAGGATCTGGTGGTCGGTTTCGTGCGTCGTATGACCGAGGTCGGTCAGCGCGCTTCCGCCAACACCCGCCAGACCGCACGGATCGTGTTCGGCCTGGAAGGGGATCTGACGGACAACTGGTCCTATGAAGTCAGCGCCAACCTGGGTCGCACGACCCAGTCGCAACGCTCTTCGGGTCAGGTCAACGTCCTGAACCTGCGTCAGGCGCTCAACGCGACCACGCTGAACGGCGAAATCGTCTGCGCAGATGAAATCGCGCGGGCTCAGGGCTGCGTGCCGGTCAATATCTTCGGCAAGGGCTCGATCTCGCCGGAGGCTGCCGCCTACATCAACGCCCCGTCCTCGCGTCAGGCGGAAATCACCCAGCAGGTCTATTCGGGCTTCCTGTCCGGCGATCTGGGCTTTGCGTCCCCGTTCGCGGAAGAGAATGTCCAGGTTGTCGTCGGTGCGGAATACCGCTCCGAGGAATCCGAGAGCGTTCCGGACGCGCTGAGCCAGTCGGGCCTGAATGGCGGCAACGTGTCTCCGGCCGTTTACGGTGACTTCCAGGTGGCCGAGCTCTTCGCAGAAGCGGAAATCCCGCTTGTGCAAGGGCGTCAGTATGTCGAGGACCTGCGTCTGAACCTGTCCGCGCGTGCGTCTGACTACACCACTGTGGGCCAGACCTTCGCTTGGGCCGCCAACGTTCAGTACACCCCGATCGATATGCTTCGCTTCCGGGCGCAGTATTCGGAATCCGTGCGTGCGCCGAACATTGGCGAGCTGTTCCAGCCGCCGTCAGAGACCTTTGAGGGTGCTGATGACGTCTGTGCGGGCCTGACCCTGTCCGGTTCCGATCCGGCCTTCTTCAACGCCGCAGACGACGCCACCTCCGGCGTGGACTCCTCCACGGTCAACTCCTCGCTGGCCCAGGCCTGCTTTGCGGATCCGTCCGTTGCGGCGCGTGTGGACCGGGACGGCTTCTACATCCCGACCCAGGGCGAGATCCAGGGCATCGCCGGCTTCAACGGCGGCAACCCGAACCTCTCCGAGGAAACGGCGACCTCCATCACGCTGGGCGCGGTCTTCTCTCCGGAGTTCGGCAATCAGTGGATCGACAACTTCGCGCTCTCTGTTGATTACTACAACATCGAGATCGAAGACGCGATCGCCGGGATTGCGCGTCAGACGTCCGTCAACCAGTGCTATGACAACGGCACGGGCGCCTATAACGCCAATTCCGTCTTCTGCTCCAACATCGTGCGTTACAATTCCGGCCCGTCCATCGGCGCCATCAAGGAGCTGAACGCCCTGCAGCAGAACCTGGCCACCATCGAAACCGCCGGCATCGACGTGCAGGCCAGCTACTTCCTGGGCCTGAACGACGTGTTCACCAACTCCAGCTGGGGTCTGGGCGATCTGAACTTCACCCTGACCTACGGTTATCTGGAGAAGTGGGAGCAGCAGGCGTTCCCGGGCGCGGAGGTGATCGACTATTCCGACACCGCCGGTCTGTTCGAGCACGAAGTCCTGTTCTCCACCGTCTACCGCAACGGCCCGCTGACCGTCGCCTATGACATGAACTGGATGCCGGAAACCCGTCTGGAAGCCACGGGCGACCTGTCTGAAGCCATGGTCCCGTCTGCGACCTTCCAGGACGTGCAGGTGCGCTGGGCGTTCGAGAACCAGCTCGAGCTGGTCTTCGGCGTGGACAACCTGACCGACGAGTTCATCAAGTACGGTCAAGGCTTTGACTCCACTGGCACCGGCACGGACGGCGCCATCTACGACGCCATTGGTCGTCGCTGGTATGTGGGTGCGCGCAAGACCTTCTAAGTCTTGATCGAACCTCATATTTGAAGGGCGGCGGGTCTTGTGTGAGGCCCGCCGCTTTTATATGGGAAAAGGGCTTTTCTTCTGGGCTCAGGCTCGTTAAAAGACCGGCTTCCGAATAACGGCCCGCTTCGTTTGTGCGCGCGCAATCCCTACATGGATGGTGCGAGCACGCGCCGCGGGCCGCTGGGTCTAGGGGTGTAGCTCAGCTGGTAGAGCGACGGTCTCCAAAACCGTAGGTCGGGGGTTCGAGCCCCTCCGCCCCTGCCAGGCCCGCAACACGTGATCGGTGACGTGCCGAAGGGAAGATGACGAACGCCATGGCGCGAGACACGAAAAACCGTCCGTCCGGCAAGACCGGCGCTGCTGGCAAGGCAGGCGCTGCGCAATCTGCGCCGCCCGCCCGCAAGCGGACGACGAGCCCGCTGAAATTCTTCAGCGAGGTGCGTCAGGAAGGCCGCAAGGTCACCTGGACGTCGCGCAATGAAACCCTGGTCTCCACGATCATGGTCGTTGTGATGGCCTCGTTCGCGGCGCTCTTCTTCTTCGGGGTCGATTCGATCATCGGCTTTGTCGTCAATCTTCTTCTGGGTCTGGGAGCCTGAGCGAATGGCTGCAAAGTGGTACATCGTTCACGCCTATTCCAACTTCGAGAAGAAGGTGGCCGAGGCGATCAAGGCCGAAGCGGCCCTGCAGGGGCTTGAGGACAAGTTCGAGGAAGTGCTCGTGCCGACCGAAGAGGTTGTCGAGGTGCGCCGCGGCCGCAAGGTCAACGCAGAGCGCAAATACTTCCCCGGCTATGTGCTGGTGAAAATGGACATGACCGACGAGGCCTATCACCTCGTCAAGGACACCCCGCGCGTGACGGGCTTCCTGGGTTCGGGCCGCCGTCCGACCCCGGTTCCGGAAGCTGAAGTGCGCCGCATCATGGGGCAGATGGAAGAGGACGCCGAGCGTCCGCGGCCGACTGTCTCTTACGAAGTGGGTGAGACCGTGCGCGTCATCGACGGTCACTTCCAGAGCTTCAACGGGCTCGTCGAGGAAGTGGACGACGAGAAGGGCGTTCTCAAGGTCGCCATCAATATTTTCGGCCGGGCCACCCCGGTCGAGCTGGAATACGCTCAGGTCGAGAAGATCGCCTGATCGTAGACAGGTGCGGGAGGTTCCGGCGAAAGACCATGCCGGGGCCGCACCGCGCCGCCCATCGAGAGGAGCCGCGCTTTCATGAGCGCGGCTTATTGTGCAATCCCCAGGCGCTGCTAGCGGCGCTGTTAGGAGGACAGGGACATGGCGAAGAAGATCGCGGGTTACATCAACCTGCAAGTTCCCGCCGGCGCAGCCAACCCGTCGCCGCCCATCGGGCCGGCTCTGGGTCAGCGCGGCGTGAACATCATGGAATTCTGTAAGGCGTTCAACGCCAAGACCCAAGAGATGGAAAAAGGGATGCCGATCCCGACCACCATCACGGTCTATCAGGATAAATCGTTCACCTTCATCACGAAGACCGCTCCGGCGAGCTTCTTCCTGAAGAAGGCCGCGAAAGTTCAAAAGGGTTCTGGCGAGGCCGGCAAGGCTGCGCCGATCGCCACCGTGACCGCGGCCCAGTGCCGTGAAATCGCGGAAGCGAAATTCAAGGACCTGAATGCTAACGACCTGGACGCTGCGACCAAGATCATTGAAGGGTCTGCGCGCTCCATGGGCTTTGAGGTGGTGTAAGCATGGCCAAGATTGCTAAGCGTATCGCCGCCGGCCGCGAAGGTCTGGACCGCGAAAAACTGCACACCGTCACTGAAGCTGTGAAGCTGGTGAAGGAGCGTGCGACCGCCAAGTTTGATGAAACCATTGAAGTGGCCGTCAATCTGGGCGTTGACCCGCGTCACGCTGACCAGATGGTCCGCGGCGTCGCCAACCTGCCCAACGGCACCGGCCGCTCCATGCGCGTGGCTGTGTTCGCCCGTGGTCCGAAGGCTGATGAAGCCAAGGCTGCTGGCGCCGAAGTCGTCGGCGCGGAAGACCTGGTCGAGCAGATCCAGGGCGGTGAGATCAACTTTGATAAGGTGATCGCCACCCCGGACATGATGCCGCTGGTCGGTCGCCTGGGTAAGGTGCTGGGTCCGCGCGGCATGATGCCGAACCCGAAAGTCGGCACCGTGACCATGGACGTGACCAAAGCGGTCGAAGCGTCCAAGGGCGGCGCTGTTGAATTCCGCGCTGAAAAAGCCGGTATCGTTCACTGCGGCGTCGGCAAGGCCAGCTTCTCTGAAGCCGCCATTGCCGAGAACGTGCGCGCTCTGCTGGAAGCTCTGGTGAAAGCCAAGCCGACTGGCGCCAAGGGCCAGTACGTCAAGGCCATCGCGCTGAGCTCCACCATGGGCCCGGGCGTGAAAGTGGACGTGGCTGAAGCGTCTGCACCGGCGGAAAACGCGTAAGCGTAATCGCTGGACCTGAGTTTCCGTCGGGGCGATCTGATCGTCCTGACGGATGTCCGGACCGGGAAGGGGGCTTCGGCTCATGAACCGGTCCACCTGTCCGAGATCCTGGGGGAGGCTTCGCGCCTCTTAATCCAACCGGCCCCGGGTGAGACAGAGCGACAATCGATACTTCCGCCTCGCGCTGGAAGGGTCGGTTCGAGCCCTGGGACAGGCCAACGCCGCAAGGCGGCCTGATCCGATGTGGAGCAGGCTTACCTGCGGCGGCTTGAGCGAGCCGTCCATAGGGGGCGGCTCAAAAAGGGAGACCGCAATGGATCGTACGACCAAAGAAGCGGCGGTCGAGGAGCTTTCCGAAATCTTCGGAAGCGCCGGATCCGTCGTGCTGACCCGTTATTCGGGTCTTACCGTTGCGGAAATGACCAAGCTGCGTGGTGATCTGCGCGAGGTGGGCGGCAAACTGAAAGTTGTCCGCAACCGTCTCGCCAAGATCGCGCTGAAGGGTCAGAAAGGCGAGGCCGCCTCCGACATGTTCGAAGGCCCGGTCGCTATCGCCTATTCTGAAGACTTCACGGCTGCGCCGAAAGTTGTCGTGGAATTCGCCAAGTCGAACGACAAGTTCGACCTGGTGGGCGGCTTCATGGAAGAGGAAATCTTCGACGCCAAGGGCGTGGAAGCACTCTCCAAACTGCCGTCTCGCGAAGAGCTTATCGGCGCCATCGCGGGTCGTCTCCTGGGCCAAGCTGGCGAAATCGTCTCGCGCCTCACCGCGCCGGGCAACACGCTGGCCGCTCAGATCGAGACCATCCGGGAAAAAGCCGAAGCCTAGTCGTCTCTGCACATCGAACCGATACCCTGATTACCGCAAGGAACTGAACCATGGCTGATATCGCCAAACTCTGCGAAGAACTGCTGTCGCTGACCATCCTGGAAGCGAAAGAACTCAACGACCTTCTTGAAGAAAAAGGCATCAAGCCGGCCGCCGCTGCTGTGGCCGTTGCTGGCCCGGCTGCTGGTGGCGAAGCCGCTGCTGCTGAAGAGAAAGACGAGTTCGACGTGATCCTGGTCGACGCTGGCGACAAGAAAATCAACGTCATCAAAGAAGTCCGCGCCATCACCGGCCTGGGCCTCAAAGAAGCCAAGGAACTGGTGGAAGCCGGCGGCAAGGCCGTCAAAGAAGGCGCCGCCAAGGCCGAAGCTGAAGACATCAAGAAGAAGCTCGAAGACGCAGGCGCTAAAGTCGAGCTCAAGTAAGGCGTATTCGGGCCGGGCTTGGTTCTGGTCCGAAGACGTAATACGACGTACGGGCGTGCGGGGATTCCCGCGCGCCCGTCACGCCGTTAAAGTTTCCTCTGCAGGTCGTTCCGTTCTGGGGCCTGCAGATGGACCGCGACGGAACACCCCTCGTTCCAGGCGCGGTTGACCAGAGCGGGTCTTGGGGGACCTTAGGGTCCTAACGCAAGCGCCAGGCTGTAGAGCCTGCGAAGGGAGCGGAAATGGGTCTGTCGTTTACCGGCAAGAAGCGCATTCGCAAATCGTTCGGCCGTATTCCCGGTGCGGTCGAAATGCCGAACCTCATCGAGGTTCAGAAGCATTCCTACGAACAGTTCCTGATGAAGGACACCGCTATTGCGGACCGCCCGGATGAAGGGCTGCAGGCGGTGTTCAAGTCCGTGTTCCCGGTGAAGGACTTCTCCGAGCGCGCTCTGCTTGAGTTCGTCTCCTACGAATTCGAACCCCCCAAATACGACGTTGAAGAATGCGTTCAGCGCGACATGACCTATGCCGCTCCGCTGAAGGTCAAGATGCGTCTGATCGTCTTTGATGTGGACGAAGAGACCGGTTCCAAGTCCGTCAAGGACATCAAGGAGCAGGACGTCTACATGGGCGATATTCCGCTCATGACCGACAAGGGCACGTTCATCGTCAACGGCACCGAACGCGTCATCGTCTCCCAGATGCACCGCAGCCCGGGCGTGTTCTTCGACCATGACCGCGGCAAGACCCACGCGTCTGGCAAATACCTCTTCGCCGCCCGCATCATTCCGTATCGCGGCTCCTGGCTGGACTTCGAGTTCGACGCCAAGGACATCCTGCATGTGCGCATCGACCGCCGCCGCAAGCTGCCGGCGACGACCCTGCTGTACGCGCTCGGTCTCGACAAGGAAGAGATCCTGTCCACCTTCTATGGTCGTGTGACCTATGAGGCGGGCAAGGACGGCTGGACCATGCCGTTCGTGAAGGAACGCTGGCGCGGGATCAAGCCGCAGCGCGACCTGATCGACGCCAAGTCCGGTGAAGTGGTCGCCGCCGCAGGCAAGAAGATCTCCGCTCGCGCCGCCAACAAGATGGCCGAGGACGGTCTCGAGAAACTGCTTGTCTCGTCTGAAGAGCTGATGGGCAAGTTCGCCGCCGAGGACCTCGTGAACGCCGAAACCGGTGAAATCTTCGCCGAAGCCGGCGACGAGCTGACCGAGGAAGTGATCAACGCGATCAACGAAGCAGGCGTGGACAGCCTGGATGTGCTAGACATAGATGGCCTGTCCATCGGCGGCCACATGCGCACCACGCTGGCCGCTGACAAGAACGACACCCGTGAGCAGGCGCTGATCGACATCTATCGCGTCATGCGTCCGGGCGAGCCGCCGACGCCGGAGACGGCCGAAGCGCTGTTCGCGGGCCTGTTCTTTGATCCCGAGCGCTATGACCTGTCCCCGGTCGGCCGCGTGAAGATGAACATGCGCCTGGACCTCGAGTGCCCGGACGATGTCCGCGTGCTGCGTCAGGAAGACATCATTGAAGTGCTGCGCGTCCTTCTGGACCTGCGGGACGGCAAGGGTGAGATCGACGATATCGACAACCTGGGCAACCGTCGCGTCCGCTCCGTCGGCGAACTGATGGAAAACCAGTATCGCGTCGGCCTGCTGCGCATGGAACGCGCCATCAAGGAACGCATGGGCTCGGTGGATATCGAGACCGTGATGCCGCACGACCTGGTCAACGCCAAGCCGGCGGCCGCCGCCGTGCGCGAATTCTTCGGCTCCTCGCAGCTGTCGCAATTCATGGACCAGACCAACCCGCTCTCGGAAGTCACCCACAAGCGCCGCATGTCCGCGCTTGGCCCGGGCGGCCTGACCCGCGAGCGCGCCGGCTTTGAAGTCCGTGACGTGCACCCGACCCACTATGGCCGGATCTGCCCGATCGAGACGCCAGAAGGCCCGAACATCGGCCTGATCAACTCGCTGTCCACCTATGCGCGCGTGAACAAGTACGGCTTCATCGAGAGCCCGTACCGCAAGGTCGAGAACGGCAAGCTGACCGACCAGGTCGATTATCTGTCGGCCATGCAGGAAAGCCGCTATTCCATCGCGCAGGCGAACGCCGGCGTGGACGAGAACGGCATGCTGGCGAACGAGTTCGTCAACTGCCGCGTCGGTCCGGGCCGTGACGCCACGCTCGTGCCGCGTGAGGATGTGGACTATATCGACGTGTCGCCCAAGCAGGTGGTGTCGGTTGCGGCCTCGCTCATTCCGTTCCTGGAAAATGACGACGCCAACCGCGCTCTGATGGGCTCGAACATGCAACGCCAGGCCGTGCCGCTCGTTAAAGCGGAAGCTCCGCTCGTGGGCACCGGCATGGAAGCTGTCGTGGCGCGTGACTCCGGGGCCGCCGTGGCGGCGCGCCGGGACGGCGTGGTCGAGCAGGTGGACGCCCAGCGTATCGTGGTCCGTGCGACCGGCGAGATCGGCGCGGCGGAATCCGGCGTCGATATCTATCGCCTGTCCAAGTTCCAGCGCTCCAACCAGTCCACCGCCATCAACCAGCGCCCGATCGTGCGCGTGGGCGACAATGTGCGGGCCGGGGACATCATCGCGGACGGTCCGTCGACCGATCTGGGTGATCTGGCGCTCGGCCGGAACGTGCTCGTCGCGTTCATGCCGTGGAACGGCTACA
The DNA here is from genome assembly GCF_000152745.1 of Oceanicaulis sp. HTCC2633. Taxonomy (GTDB): domain Bacteria; phylum Pseudomonadota; class Alphaproteobacteria; order Caulobacterales; family Maricaulaceae; genus Oceanicaulis. The sequence goes on along the minus strand of NZ_CH672428.1, from coordinate 749,315 downwards.
ACTTCGAAGACTCCATCCTCATCTCCGAGCGTATCGTGCGTGACGACGTGTTCACCTCGGTGCACCTGGAAGAGTTCGAGGTCATGGCCCGCGACACCAAGCTGGGCCCGGAAGAGATCACGCGCGACATCCCGAACGTCGGCGAGGAAGCCCTGCGCAACCTTGACGAAGCGGGCATTGTGGCGATCGGCGCCGAAGTGGAAGCCGGCGATATTCTGGTGGGCAAGGTGACGCCGAAAGGCGAAAGCCCGATGACCCCGGAAGAGAAGCTGCTGCGCGCCATCTTCGGTGAGAAGGCGTCTGACGTGCGCGACACCTCGCTGCGTCTGCCGCCGGGCACCACCGGCACCATCGTGGAAGTCCGCGTCTTCAACCGTCATGGTGTGGACAAGGACGAACGCGCCATCGCCATCGAGCGTGAAGAGATCGAGCGTCTGGGCGAAGACCGGGACGACGAGCTCGCCATTCTCGAGCGCGACATCTATGGCCGTCTGCGCGAGATCCTGATCGGCAAGTCCGCCGTGTCGGGCCCCAAAGGCTTCAAGAAGGGCGAAGTCACCGCTGAGGCGCTGGAAGAGGTTCCGGCCAGCCAGTGGTGGAAGATCGGCCTTGAAGACGAAGCCGCCATGGCCGGCGTTGAGGCTCTGAAGAAGCAGTACGATGAGTCCAAGGCGCGCCTGGATCGTCGCTTCGAGGACAAGGTCGAGAAGCTGCAGCGCGGCGACGAGATGCCCCCGGGCGTGATGAAGATGGTCAAGGTGTTCGTCGCGGTGAAGCGCAAGCTGCAACCGGGCGACAAGATGGCCGGCCGTCACGGCAACAAGGGTGTTATCTCCAAGATCAATCCGATCGAGGACATGCCCTTCCTGGAAGACGGCACCTCTGTCGACATCGTTCTGAACCCGCTGGGCGTGCCGTCGCGCATGAACGTGGGTCAGATCCTGGAAACCCATCTGGGTTGGGCCTGCAAGGGCCTGGGTCGTCAGATCGGCGAAGCCTATGAAGCGTACAAGCGCAATGGCGACCAGGGTGATCTGAACAAGATGCTGATCAAGGCCTATGGCGATGATCAGGAGCTGCCGGAGACCGAGGAAGAGCGCGCCGAACTGGGCCGCAACCTCGCCAACGGCGTTCCGATCGCGACCCCGGTCTTTGACGGCGCACGGGAAGATGACATCGTTGATCACCTTCAGCGTGCGGGCTTTGACAAGTCGGGCCAGTCCGTCCTCTACGACGGCCGGACCGGCGACCAGTTCAAGCGCCCGGTCACTGTGGGCATCAAGTACCTGCTCAAGCTGCACCACCTGGTGGACGACAAGATCCACGCCCGCTCCATCGGCCCGTACTCGCTCGTCACCCAGCAACCGCTGGGCGGCAAGGCGCAGTTCGGCGGCCAGCGCTTCGGCGAGATGGAAGTGTGGGCCCTGCAGGCTTATGGCGCCGCCTACACCCTGCAGGAGATGCTGACGGTGAAGTCGGACGACGTGGCGGGCCGCACCAAGGTCTACGAGGCCATTGTGCGCGGCGACAACGCCTTCGAAGCCGGCATCCCGGAAAGCTTCAACGTGCTGGTCAAGGAAATGCGTTCGCTTGGTCTGAATGTGGAGCTGGTCAACCAGTAGGCTGACCGGATCAGACAAGAGAGCGAGCGATCGCGTAGCGGATATCAGGCGGCGGGCCCGGCCCCCTCAAACCGGCCCCGCCGCCGCCACCGTCAAGGAGACGGACCATGAACCAAGAGGTCATGAACATCTTCAATCCTTCCGCCGAAGGCCCGACCTTCGACCGGATCCGGATTTCGCTGGCCAGCCCGGAGAAGATTCTCTCCTGGTCGTTCGGCGAGGTGAAGAAGCCCGAAACCATCAACTACCGCACGTTCAAGCCCGAGCGTGACGGCCTGTTCTGCGCCCGTATCTTCGGCCCGATCAAGGACTATGAGTGCCTGTGCGGCAAGTACAAGCGTATCAAGTACAAGGGCATCATCTGCGAGAAGTGCGGCGTTGAAGTCACCCTGGCGCGCGTGCGCCGCGAGCGCATGGGCCATATCGAGCTAGCTGCGCCGGTGGCTCACATCTGGTTCCTGAAATCCCTGCCGTCCCGGATCGCCCTGTTCCTGGACATGGCCCTCAAGGATGTGGAGCGCGTGCTCTACTTTGAAGGCTATGTGGTGATCGAACCGGGCCTGACCCCGCTTCAGAAGAACCAGATCCTCACCGAGGAAGAGTATTACGAAGCCGTCGACGAGTACGGCGAGGACGCTTTCACCGCCGGCATCGGCGCGGAAGCCATCCGCGAAATCCTCTCCACGATGGATCTGGAAAAAGAAGTGGAGCAGATGCGCGAGGAGATGGGTGAAACCGGCTCCGAGCTGAAGCTGAAAAAGCTCGCCAAGCGCACCAAGCTCATCGAATCCTTCATGCTTTCCGGCAACAAGCCGGAATGGATGATCCTGACCATCGTGCCGGTCATTCCGCCGGAACTGCGCCCGCTCGTCCCGCTGGACGGCGGCCGGTTCGCCACGTCGGACCTCAACGACCTGTATCGCCGCGTCATCAACCGGAACAACCGCCTCAAGCGCCTGATCGAGCTGCGCGCGCCGGACATCATCATCCGCAACGAAAAGCGGATGCTGCAGGAATCCGTCGACGCCCTGTTCGACAATGGCCGTCGCGGCCGCGTGATCACCGGCGCCAACAAGCGTCCGCTGAAATCGCTGTCCGACATGCTCAAGGGCAAGCAGGGCCGGTTCCGTCAGAACCTGCTCGGCAAGCGCGTGGACTATTCCGGTCGTTCGGTGATCGTGGTGGGCCCGGAGCTGAAACTGCACGAATGCGGTCTTCCCAAGAAGATGGCGCTCGAGCTGTTCAAGCCGTTCATCTATGCGCGTCTGGACGCCAAGGGCCTGTCGGGCACCGTCAAGCAGTCCAAGAAGATGGTGGAGAAAGAGCGTCCGGAAGTCTGGGACGTTCTCGATGAAGTCATCCGCGAACACCCGGTCATGCTCAACCGTGCGCCGACCCTGCACCGTCTGGGCATTCAGGCGTTCGAACCCAAGCTGATCGAGGGCAAGGCCATCCAGCTGCACCCGCTGGTCTGCGCCGCGTTCAACGCCGACTTCGACGGTGACCAGATGGCCGTGCACGTGCCGCTGAGCCTTGAGGCCCAGCTCGAAGCGCGCGTCCTGATGATGTCGACGAACAACATCCTGTCGCCCGCCAACGGCAAGCCGATCATCGTGCCGTCCCAGGATATCGTGCTGGGCCTGTACTACCTGTCCATCATCAAGGACGGCGAACCGGGCGAGGGCATGGTCTTCGGCTCCATGGGCGAGATCGAGGCGGCGCTCGATGCCGGCGTCGTCACCCTGCACGCCAAGGTGAAGGCGCGTTATTCCGGCGTCGATCGCGAAGGCAATGAGTACACCAAGGTCATCGAGACCACGCCGGGCCGCATGAAGCTGCTCGAGCACCTGCCCAAGCACCCTGAAGTGCAGCCGGACGTGCTCGACGGCCTCCTGACCAAGAAGGCCATCGGCGGCCTGATCGACATCGTCTATCGCCACACCGGCCAGAAGGCGACCGTGATCTTCTGCGACAAGATCATGGCCCTGGGCTTCAAGGAAGCGGCGCGCGCCGGCATTTCCTTCGGCAAGGACGACATGCTGATCCCGGACGCCAAGAAGGACCTCGTGGGTGAAACCCGCGCTCTGGTTGGTGATTACGAGCAGCAATATGTGGACGGCCTGATCACCAAGGGTGAGAAGTACAACAAGGTCGTCGACGCCTGGGCGAAGTGCACCGACAAGGTGGCGGACGCCATGTATGACGAGATCTCCAAACCCGTTAAGGCCGAGGATGGCCGCGACGGCGAGGTGAACTCGGTCTACATGATGGCCCATTCCGGCGCCCGGGGTTCGAAGAACCAGATGAAACAGCTCGCCGGCATGCGGGGCCTGATGGCCCGACCGGACGGCTCGATCATCGAGACGCCGATTATCTCGAACTTCAAAGAGGGCCTGACGGTCCTGGAGTACTTCAACTCCACTCACGGCGCTCGTAAGGGTCTGGCGGATACCGCGCTGAAGACGGCGAACTCGGGTTATCTGACCCGTCGTCTCGTCGACGTGGCGCAGGACTGCATCGTCACCGAGCATGATTGCGGCACCTCTCAGGGCATCACCCTGGGCGCCGTGGTCAATGGCGGCGACATCGTGGAGCCGCTCAGCCAGCGCGTTCTGGGGCGTCACACTGCGGAAGCGGTCAAGGATCCGTCCTCGGGCGAGGTCCTGGCTCCGGCAGACACCTATCTTGATGAAGAGCTGGCCCAGGCGCTTGAAGACGCCGGCGTCAGCACCATCAAGGTGCGCTCGCCGCTGACCTGTGAAACCCGCGTCGGCGTTTGCGCGACCTGCTATGGTCGCGATCTGGCGCGCGGCACCAAGGTGAACATGGGCGAAGCGATCGGCGTGATCGCGGCCCAGTCCATCGGCGAGCCGGGCACCCAGCTGACCATGCGGACCTTCCACATCGGCGGTACGGCGCAGGTGTCCGAGCAGTCCTTCATCGAAGCCACCCACGAGGGCAAGGTCGCCTTTGTGGAGCGCAATACGGTGAAAGCCTCTGACGGCTCCTTCATCGTGATGAGCCGGAACATGCAGGTGCAGGTCACGGACCAGGACGGCAATCCGCTCGAGACCTACAAGCTGCAATACGGCGCCAAGCTGCGCGTGGACGCCGGCGAGCAGGTCAAGCGCGGCGCGCGTCTGGCCGAGTGGGACCCGTACACCATGCCGATCGTCACCGAAGCGGGCGGTCGCGTGAAGCTCATCGACATCATCGACGGTCTGTCGGTGAAGGAAGACGTCGACGAAGCCACGGGCATCGCCTCGAAGGTTGTGGTCGACTGGCGCGGCACGGGCTCCAAGTCCGCGTCGATCCAGCCCGCCATGGTTGTCACCGACGAGAACGGCGAACCGGTCAAGCTGTCCGACAAGCCGGCGAACTACATGCTGTCGGTGGGCGCCATTCTCTCCGTCAATGACGGCGACATGGTCCAGCCGGGCGACGTTCTGGCCCGTATCCCGACCGAAGGCGCCAAGACCCGCGACATCACCGGCGGTCTGCCGCGTGTGGCGGAGCTGTTCGAAGCGCGTCGACCGAAAGACCACGCCGTCATCGCCGAGATGACCGGCCGCGTCGAATTCGGTCGCGACTACAAGAACAAGCGCCGCATTTCCATCACGCCTGAAGGCGATGATGCGGAACCGGTGGAATACCTGGTGCCGAAGGGCAAACACCTGACGGTCCAGGAAGGCGACATCATCCAGCGCGGCGAGTATCTGCTCGACGGCAACCCGGCTCCGCACGACATTCTGCGGATCCTGGGCGTGGAAGCGCTGGCGGACTACCTGATCAACGAGATCCAGGAGGTCTATCGTCTGCAGGGCGTGCCGATCAACGACAAGCACATCGAAGTGATTGTCCGGCAGATGCTGCAGAAGATGGAAGTCACCCATCCGGGCGATTCCGGCTATCTCACCGGTGAGCAGGTCGACAAGATCGAATGGCTTGAAACCAACGAGAAGCTGGAAGCGGAAGGCAAGCGTCCGTCGGTGGCTGACCCGGTTCTTCTGGGCATCACCAAGGCGTCGCTGCAGACGCGCTCCTTCATCTCCGCGGCCTCCTTCCAGGAGACCACCCGCGTGCTGACTGAAGCTTCGGTGCAGGGCAAGGTGGATACCCTTGAGGGCCTCAAGGAGAACGTGATCGTGGGCCGTCTGATCCCGGCGGGCACGGGCTCGATGATGCGCGAGTATCAGGTCGAGGCCGATGCGCGTGACGAGGAACGGATTGCGGAGCAGAAGAAAGCCGTGGACTCAGGCGACGAGGCCCTGCCGGCCGAAATCGCCGAAGCCGCCGCCGAAGAGGCTCAGGGCGAGGACTAGCGTTCCCGCCCCGATCTAAAACGGAAAGCCCGTCAGCGCATGCTGGCGGGCTTTTTGCTGGTGAAGGTCGCATTCAGGGATTCGCAGCCGTCCCGGACGGCTTTTGTTAAGGGGAAATCAATCCTGTATCCGGCGCCTGTCCCGCCCGCATTCGGCAATCGATGAGGCGAGTGAGGCGGGCAGGGGGGTGTGAACCCCTTGGTTGACAGGGAAAGACGGGCGATATCCGGTACTTGCCGGGCCTGCAAATTTCCCCTGTCAGTGATCTTGACGGAATGGCCTGCCCTGAGTAGGTTCCGCGCTCGATTTCGGGGGTGAGCCGTAATCCGTCCTGAGTCCGCTGCGGGCGAGGGTTTGGATTAGACGTCGCCCGGAACAGAAAAACACAAGCTTCAACACCGTCCGCGGACGAACGGCAACAGTCGTCGCGCCCCGGTCGGGTTTTCGCGTCTTCGTCACGCAACCGGACGGGAAAACAGGAACAGGAACGGATAGAGGCCTGATGCCTACAGTTAACCAGCTCATCCGCAAACCGCGGAAAGACAAGCCGAAGCGGAACAAGGTTCCCGCGCTTCAGGCGTGCCCGCAACGCCGTGGCGTTTGCACGCGCGTGTACACCACGACCCCGAAGAAGCCGAACTCAGCGCTTCGTAAAGTCGCCAAGGTTCGCCTGACGAACGGCTATGAAGTCGTGAGCTACATTCCGGGCGAAGGTCACAACCTGCAAGAACACTCCGTCGTGCTCATCCGCGGCGGCCGTGTGAAAGACTTGCCGGGCGTGCGTTACCACATCCTGCGCGGCGTTCTGGACACCCAGGGCGTGAAAGACCGTCGTCAGCGTCGTTCGAAATACGGCGCCAAGCGTCCGAAATAAGGAGAGGCGTTCATGTCTCGTCGTCACCGCGCTGAGAAGCGCGAGATTCTTCCCGACCCGAAATTCGGCGATCGCGATCTGACCAAGTTCATGAACTACATCATGATCGACGGTAAGAAATCCGCCGCTGAAGCCATCATCTACGGCGCCCTCGACATCATCGAGGAAAAAGTGAAGCGCGAGCCGGTTCGCGTCTTCCACGAAGCCATGGACAATGTGGCTCCGGAAATCGAAGTGCGCTCCCGCCGGGTCGGCGGCGCCACCTACCAGGTTCCGGTCGAGGTTCGTCCGGATCGCCGCAAGGCGCTCGCCATTCGCTGGCTGGCCGCCGCGGCCCGGAACCGCAACGAGAACACCATGCGCGAGCGGCTGGCCGCTGAGCTCATGGACGCCGCTTCCAACCGCGGCTCCTCGGTCAAAAAGCGTGAAGACACGCACAAGATGGCCGAAGCCAACCGCGCGTTCGCGCATTACCGCTGGTAATTCCAGCTGACGCTTGAATCCTGATTAAGGACCCTCCCCATGGCCCGCGACTATAAAATCGAGGACTACCGCAACTTCGGCATCATGGCTCACATCGATGCTGGTAAAACCACCACGACCGAGCGGATCCTCTACTACACCGGCAAATCGCACAAAATCGGCGAAGTGCACGATGGCGCTGCGACCATGGACTGGATGGAGCAGGAGCAGGAGCGTGGCATCACGATCACGTCTGCTGCGACGACCTGTTTCTGGAAAGAAAAGCGTCTGAACATCATCGACACCCCCGGCCACGTGGACTTCACCATCGAAGTCGAGCGTTCGCTGCGGGTGCTCGATGGCGCGGTGTGCTGCCTGGACGCCAACGCCGGCGTCGAGCCCCAGACCGAGACCGTCTGGCGTCAAGCGGACAAGTACAAAGTCCCGCGGATGATCTTCATCAACAAGATGGACAAGCTGGGCGCGGACTTCTTCAACTGCGTCGAGATGATCAAGGACCGCCTGGGCGCCAACCCGCTGTGCGTGCAGCTGCCGATCGGCATGGAAAGCGACTTCGAGGGCCTGATCGACCTCGTCGCCATGAAAGAGCTGATCTGGCTGGGCGAGAACCTGGGCGCGACCTGGGAAGTGCGCGACATCCGTGACGAGCTGGCCGACCAGGCCGCTGAATACCGCGAGATGCTGGTCGAGACCGCCGTCGAGCAGGACGAAGCGGCCATGGAAGCGTATCTGGAAGGCGAAGAGCCGTCCGAGGAAACGCTGAAGAAGCTGATCCGCAAGGGCACCATCTCTCTGGCCTTCAACCCGATCCTGTGCGGCACCGCGTTCAAGAACAAAGGCGTTCAGCCTCTGCTCGACGGCGTTGTGGACTTCCTGCCGTCTCCGGTGGAAGTGTCCGCGATCAAGGGCATCGATGCGAAGACCGAAGAGCCGATCGTGCGCAAGGCGTCGGACGACGAGCCGCTCGGCCTGCTGGCGTTCAAGATCATGAACGACCCGTTCGTGGGCTCGCTCACCTTCTGCCGCATCTATTCGGGCACCCTGTCCACGGGGCAGACCGTGCTGAACACGGTGAAAGAGAAGAAAGAGCGCATCGGCCGCATGCTGCTCATGCACTCCAACAACCGTGAAGACATCAAGGACGCCTATGCGGGCGACATCGTCGCAATCGCGGGCCTGAAAGACACCACCACGGGCGACACCCTGTGTGACCCCTCCTCTCCGGTCATCCTGGAGCGCATGGAGTTCCCGGATCCGGTGATCGAGATCGCCATCGAGCCCAAATCCAAGGGCGACCAGGAGAAGCTCGGCGTGGCTCTGGCGCGCCTGGCGGCTGAAGATCCGTCCTTCCGCGTGTCCTCCGATGAGGAATCCGGTCAGACGATCATCGCCGGCATGGGCGAACTGCACCTCGACATTCTCGTCGACCGCATGAAGCGTGAATTCAAGGTCGAAGCGAATGTGGGCCAGCCGCAAGTGGCTTACCGCGAGACCGTGGGCGTTGCTCACGAGATCGACTACACCCACAAGAAGCAGTCGGGTGGTTCGGGTCAGTTCGCGCGGATCAAGCTGCAGATCGAACCGGCCGAGCCGGGCGAAGGCTTTACCTTCGAGTCCAAGATCGTCGGCGGCTCCGTGCCGAAGGAATACATCCCGGGCGTCGAAAAGGGCCTGAACTCGGTCCGCGAAACCGGCCTTCTGGCGGGCTTCCCGGTCATCGATTTCAAGGTGACCCTGGTCGACGGCGCCTATCACGACGTGGACTCCAGCGTGCTGGCCTTCGAAATCGCCGCCCGTGCTGCGCTTCGCGAAGCCAAGTCTGCGCTGCGCATGAAGCTGCTTGAGCCGATCATGAAGGTCGAAGTGGTGACCCCGGATGAGTACACCGGCTCCGTCATCGGCGACCTGAACTCCCGCCGCGGCCAGATCCGCGACCAGGAGATGCGCGGCAACGCCACGGTGGTGAATGCCTTCGTGCCGCTTGCCAACATGTTCGGCTATGTGAACAACCTGCGTTCGGCCACTCAGGGGCGCGCCCAGTTCACCATGCAATTCGACCACTACGAGCCGGTGCCGCAAGCCGTCGCCGACGAAGTGATCTCCAAAATCGCGTAATTCGGATCATCGATCCAAAGAAACGACGCCTGTCTGAAGAGTAGGAAGAGACAATGGCCAAGGAAAAGTTTGAGCGTACGAAACCGCATGCCAACATCGGCACGATTGGTCACGTTGACCACGGCAAGACGACGCTGACCGCCGCGATCACGAAGTACTTCGGTGACTTCCGCGCGTATGACCAGATTGACGGCGCGCCGGAAGAGAAGGCGCGCGGCATCACGATCTCGACCGCGCACGTGGAATACGAGACGGACAACCGTCACTATGCGCACGTGGACTGCCCGGGCCACGCCGACTACGTGAAGAACATGATCACCGGCGCTGCGCAGATGGACGGCGGCATCCTGGTGGTGAACGCGGCTGACGGCCCGATGCCGCAGACCCGCGAGCACATCCTTCTGGCCCGTCAGGTCGGCGTGCCGGCTCTGGTGGTGTTCCTGAACAAGGTCGACCAGGTTGACGACGAGGAGCTTCTGGAGCTCGTGGAGATGGAAGTTCGCGAACTTCTGTCCTCCTACGACTTCCCGGGCGACGACATTCCGATCATCGCGGGCTCTGCGCTTGCGGCGATGGAAGGCCGTGATCCGGAAATCGGCGAGAACAAGATCCGCGAACTGATGGCGGCTGTGGATGAGTACATCCCGACCCCGGAACGTCCGAAGGATCAGGACTTCCTGATGCCGATCGAGGACGTGTTCTCGATCTCCGGCCGCGGCACCGTGGTGACCGGTCGTATCGAGCGCGGCATCATCCACGTGGGCGACGAGATCGAGATCGTGGGCATCCGCGACACCCAGAAGACGACCTGCACGGGCGTTGAGATGTTCCGCAAGCTGCTCGACCAGGGCGAAGCGGGCGACAATGTCGGCCTGCTGCTGCGCGGCATCGACCGTGAAGGCGTTGAGCGTGGTCAGGTTCTGGCCAAGCCGGGTTCGATCACCCCGCACTCCAAGTTCGAGGCTGAGGCCTACATCCTGACGAAGGAAGAGGGCGGTCGTCACACCCCGTTCTTCTCCAACTACCGTCCGCAGTTCTACTTCCGCACGACGGACGTGACCGGTGTGGTGATCCTGAAAGAGGGCACGGAGATGGTCATGCCGGGCGACAACGTGGAAGTGTCTGTCGAGCTGATCCAGCCGATCGCGATGGAAGAGAAGCTGCGCTTCGCCATCCGTGAAGGCGGCCGGACGGTCGGCGCGGGCGTTGTGTCCAAGATCATCGAGTAAGCCTTACGCTTCACTCGACAGCGCAAGCTGACAGAACGCCCCGGAGCCCCGCTCCGGGGCGTTTTGCATGTGGGGGTGTGGCGATCGTGATGATTCTCGCAGTCGCATCTGCGACGGTCTGTTGTGAATCAACCGCGCTCGGGATACATACGCGGTGTCAGCGTCGAGTCACTCGCCGCACCGGACGCTTTGGCGTCGTTTAAGCTCTTTGACAGCCCGACAGGGCGATCAATTCCCCGTCTGTGCGTAAGCCGCACCTGGCGAAGAGTTTAAACTGCCGATGTGGTGGTGAATCTTGTGACTAGGTGTTGACGGGGAGGGGCGGAACGCGTATTGCACGGTCCCTCTGACGAACTGGCAGTGCCCTTGGGCAAACGCAGTTCTCGAAGCGAAAAAAATTTGGATTGCAAGAGCTGCCGGGGCGTTCCGTCCTTTGCGCGGCTCTTGTGCATGTTGGGACCGGACCGATGGCGCAACAAAACATCAGAATCCGCCTGAAGGCGTTCGACCACCGCGTGCTCGACACTTCGGCGCGTGAGATCGTTTCCACCGCAAAGCGCACCGGCGCGAATGTGCGTGGACCGATTCCGCTGCCGACGCGGCTGGAGAAATTCACTGTTCTGCGCGGTCCGCACGTCGACAAGAAGTCGCGCGAGCAGTTCGAAATCCGCACGCACAAGCGGATGCTGGACATCGTAGACCCCACCCCGCAGACCGTGGACGCGCTGATGAAGCTCGACCTGTCTGCCGGCGTGGACGTCGAGATCAAGCTGGGAGCGTAAGGCCATGAAGCAGGCTGCATCCATGCGCACTGGCCTTCTGGCCAAGAAGCTGGGCATGACCCGCGTCTTCACCGAAGACGGCGATCATGTGCCGGTGACGGTGCTTCACCTGGACGGTCTCCAGGTGGTGGCACAGCGCACCTCTGAAAATGATGGCTATACCGCTGTCCAGCTGGGCGCGGGCAAAGCCAAGGCCAAGCGCACCTCCAAGGCGATGCGCGGCCACTTCGCAAAGGCTTCTGTCGAGCCCAAGCGCAAGCTGGTCGAGTTCCGCGTGCCGGAAGATGCGCTGATCGAAGCGGGCGCCGAGCTTTCCGCCGAGCACTTTGTGGTCGGTCAGAAAGTCGACGTGTCCGGCACCTCGATCGGTAAGGGCTTCGCTGGCGGCATGAAGCGCTGGAACTTTGGTGGTCTGCGCGCCTCGCACGGCGTGTCGATCTCTCACCGTTCCCACGGTTCGACCGGCCAGTGTCAGGACCCGGGCAAGGTCTTCAAGGGCAAGAAAATGGCCGGTCACCTCGGTTCCGAGCGTGTCACCATCCAGAGCCTTGAGATCGTCCGTGTCGACGCTGAGCGCGGCCTCGTGCTCGTGAAGGGCGCCGTGCCGGGCTCCAAGGAAAGCTGGGTCGAGATCCGCGACGCTGTCAAAGGCGTTGGCGCTGAGGATCTGCCGTATCCGGCCAAGCTGCTCGAAAAAGCCGATTCGGCTCCGGCCGAGGCTCCGGCTGAGGCTCAAGAAGCCCAGGACGAAGGGGCTAACTGATGAAACTCGATGTTGTGACGCTCGATGCCGGCAAAGCCGGCTCGATTGATCTCTCTGATGCCGTGTTCGGTATCGAAGAGGTCCGCGCGGACATCCTCCAGCGCGCCGTCAAGTGGCAGCTGTCGCGCCGTCAGGCCGGCACCCACAAGACGAAAGAGCGCGGTGAGATCGCCCGCACCAAGAAAAAGTTTGGTCGCCAGAAAGGCGGCGGCGGCGCCCGTCACGGTTCCCGCAACGCCCCGATCTTCGTGGGCGGCGGCGTGGCCCATGGCCCGCGCGTTCGCTCCCATGCGACCGAACTGCCGAAGAAAGTGCGCGCCCTGGCGCTCAAGCACGCCCTGTCCACCAAAGCCGGCGCCAAGCAGCTGGTGATCCTGGACGAGGCGCGTCTTGATGAAGCCAAGACCAAGGCTCTGACCGAGAAATTCTCGAAGCTGGGCTGGTCGAACGCGCTGATCATTGATGGCGAGACGCTGGACGAGAACTTCGCCCGCGCCGCCCGCAACATCCCGCTGATCGACGTTCTGCCGGCGCAAGGCCTGAACGTTTACGACGTGCTGCGTCGTGACGTGCTGGTCCTGACCAAAGCGGCTGTCGAGAAGATCAACGAGCGGCTCGCGCCGCAGGAGGCTGCGTAACATGCCCGCTGCTCGCCATTACGACACCATTCTGTCGCCGGTGATCACCGAGAAGGCCACCATTCTCTCTGAAGAGAACAAGGTCGTCTTCCGCGTGCCGCTGTCTGCGAACAAGAAAGACATCGCCGAAGCGATCGAAGAGCTGTTCAAGGTCAAGGTTAAGGCCGTGAACACCATCGTTCAAAAAGGCAAAACCAAACGTTTCCGCGGTATTGCGGGCAAGCGTGACGACGTCAAAAAGGCGGTTGTGACCCTGGAAGAGGGCCACTCCATCGACGTCAGCACCGGCCTGTAAGCGCGCAGAGGAGAGAGACCCATGGCTCTGAAGACTTTCAAGCCGACCTCGCCTGGCCGCCGCGCTCTCGTGCTGGTGGACAAGTCCGAGCTGCACTCCGGTCGTCCGGAAAAGACCCTCGTTGAGGGTCTGACCAAATCCGGCGGTCGCAACAACACCGGTCGCGTGACGTCTCGTCGTCGCGGCGGCGGCGCCAAGAAGCTGTATCGCGTCATCGACTTCAAACGTCGCAAGTTTGACGTGCCGGCGACTGTCGAGCGTCTGGAATACGACCCGAACCGCACCGCCTTCATCGCACTCGTGAAGTACGAAGACGGCGAACTGGCTTACATCCTGGCTCCGCAGCGTCTGTCTGCCGGCGACATCGTTGTCGCAGGCGAGCGCGTGGACGTTAAGCCGGGCAACGCCATGCCGCTGAAAGCGATGCCGGTCGGCACCATCATCCACAATGTTGAGCTCAAGCCGCTCAAAGGCGGGCAGATCGCCCGTTCCGCCGGCGCTTACGCTCAGCTGGTGGGCCGCGATGCCGGTTATGCTCAGGTTCGCCTGATGTCCGGCGAGCTGCGCATGGTGCACCAGGACTGCATGGCGACCGTTGGCGCGGTCTCCAATGCGGACCACCTGAACACCAATCTGGGTAAAGCCGGTCGCAAGCGTCACATGGGCAAACGCCCAGCCGTTCGCGGCGTGGCCATGAACCCGGTCGATCACCCGCACGGCGGCGGCGAAGGCCGCACCTCGGGCGGTCGTCACCCGGTCACCCCGTGGGGCAAGCCGACCAAGGGCCGCAAGACCCGGTCGAACAAAGCCACTGACAAATTCATCATTCGCTCGCGCCACGAGCGCAAGAAACGCTAAGGGACGGCTGCGCCATGCCTCGTTCTGTCTGGAAAGGTCCGTTTGTCGACGGATACCTCCTGAAGAAAGCCGAAGCTGCTCATGACGGCGGCCGCAAGCAAGCGATCAAGACCTGGTCGCGCCGCTCGACGATCATGCCGCAGTTTGTGGGTCTGACCTTCCAGGTCCACAACGGCAACAAGTTCATTCCGGTTCTCGTCTCCGAAGAGATGGTCGGTCACAAGCTGGGCGAATTCGCTCCGACTCGGACCTATTACGGCCACGCGGCGGACAAGAAAGCCAAGAGGAAGTAAGCGATGGGCAAGGCTGCAAATCCCCGCCGCGTCGCGGATAATGAAGCGCGCGCAAAGCTGCGGATGATCCGCATCAGCCCGCAGAAGCTCAACCTCATTGCCCAGCTGATCCGTGGCAAGAAGGTTGAACGCGCTCTGGCTGACCTGGAATTCTCGCGCAAGCGTCATTCCGCCGACGTCAAGAAGGTGCTCAAGAGCGCCATCGCCAACGCGGAAAACAACCACGGTCTGGATATCGACTCTCTGGTCGTGTCCGAGGCCTATGTGGGCAAAAACCTGGTCATGAAACGCTTCCGCGCCCGTGCGCGTGGTCGCGGCGCCAAGATCCTGAAGCCGTTTTCCGAGCTGACGATCGTCGTGCGTGAAGTTGAGGAGGCCGCCTAATGGGTCAGAAGGTTAATCCGATCGGCCTGCGCGTCGGCATCAACCGCACCTGGGAATCGCGTTGGTTCGCCAAGGGCGAGGAATACGCCGATCTGCTGCACGAAGACCTGCGCATTCGCGAGTACCTGAAAAAGGAACTCAAGAACGCGTCCGTGTCGCGCATCATCATCGAGCGTCCGCACAAGAAGTGCCGCATCACTATTCACACGGCGCGTCCGGGTGTCGTGATCGGCAAAAAAGGCGCGGATATCGAGAAGCTGCGTCGCAAGGTCTCGAAGATGGTTGAGGGCGAAGTGTTCCTGAACCTCGTCGAAGTGCGCAAGCCGGAAGTCGACGCGACCCTGGTCGCCGAGAGCGTGGCCCAGCAGCTCGAACGCCGCGTGGCCTTCCGCCGCGCCATGAAGCGTTCGCTGCAGACCGCCATGCGCATGGGCGCCCTAGGCTGCAAGATCATGTGCGGCGGCCGTCTGGGCGGCGCCGAGATCGCACGCGTCGAGAAGTATTCTGAAGGTTCGGTTCCGCTGCACACCCTGCGTGCGGACATCGACTACGGTTTCGCTGAAGCCAAGACCGCGATGGGCATCATCGGCATCAAGGTCTGGATCTACAAAGGCGAGATCATGGAACACGACCCGATGGCGCAAGAGCGTCGCATGCTCGACTCTGGCGAGCAGCGCACCCGCTCTGGCCGTCAGGCAGCGTAAGCGGAACGAGGGAGTAGCACCATGCTTCAGCCGAAGCGCACCAAATTCCGCAAGGCGCACAAAGGCCGCATTCACGGTCAGGCCAAGGGCGGCTTCACGCTGACCTTTGGATCCTATGGCCTGAAAGCGGTCGAGCCGGAGCGGATCACCGCCCGTCAGATCGAGGCGACCCGTCGTGCGATCACCCGTCACATGAAACGGGCCGGTCGCGTGTGGATCCGGGTGTTCCCGGACCTGCCGGTGTCCAAGAAGCCGACCGAAGTCCGGATGGGTAAAGGTAAAGGCTCGCCGGAATACTGGGTGGCCAAAGTCAAGCCGGGCCGGATCATCTTCGAAATCGATGGTGTTCCGGATGATGTGGCACGCGAAGCACTGCGCCTGGGCGCAGCCAAGCTGCCGATCAAGACCAAAGTCGTCACCCGTCCGGGTGAGTAAGAGGAGGGAAGCATGAAAGCCGAAGACGTCCGCGCTCTCAGCGACGATCAGCTTCAGGACGAACTCCTCAAGCTGAAAAAAGAACAGTTCAACCTGCGTTTCCAACAGGCCACCGGCCAGCTGGAAAACACTGCGCGCTTTAAGCAGATCCGCCGGGACATCGCCCGGGTCAAAACGGATCAGCGCCGCCGCGCGCTTGAAAATTAAGGGGGCTTGGGTCCATGCCGAAGCGCATCCTTCAAGGCGTCGTGGTGAGCGACAAGCAGGCTAAAACCGTGATCGTGCGCGTTGAGCGCACCTTCCTGCACCCCCTGCTGCGCAAAACCGTGCGCCGTACGAAGAAATATCACGCCCACGACGAGTCGGGCGCGATCAAGGTTGGCGAGCGTGTCCAGATCCAGGAATGCACGCCGAAGTCGAAGCTCAAGCGGTGGGAGGTCGTCTCCGACCAGGCGTAAGCCTGATCGTGGATGATCCACTATTAACGGAGGATCGCGATGATCCAGATGCAAACCAATCTGGACGTGGCCGACAATTCCGGGGCCCGCCGCGTGCAGTGCATCAAAGTGCTGGGCGGCGCGAAACGCCGCTATGCCGGCGTCGGCGACATCATTGTCGTCTCGGTCAAGGAAGCCACGCCCAAGGGCCGCGTTAAGAAGGGCGACGTCCGCAAGGCCGTCGTCGTACGCACCGCTCGCGACATCAAGCGTCGCGACGGCAGCGTCATCCGTTTCGACGGCAACGCGGCTGTTATTCTGAACAACAACAACGAGCCGGTCGGCACCCGGATCTTCGGCCCGGTTCCCCGTGAACTGCGCGCCAAGAACCACATGAAGATCGTCTCGCTCGCGCCGGAGGTCCTGTAACCATGGCTGCGAAGATCAAAAAGGGCGACAAGGTCATCGTTCTGACCGGTCGCGACAAAGGTAAGACCGGCGAGGTCACCCAGGTCCTTCCCAAGGAAGACCGTGTGGTGGTGTCGGGCGTCAACGTGGTCAAGCGCCACCAGCGTCCGGCCCAGACGACCCCGGGCGGTATTGTTGAGAAAAACGCGTCTATCCACGTGTCCAACGTGGCTCTGGTCGATCCGAAATCCGGCGAAGCCACCCGTGTGGGCTTCAAGGTCGAGGACGGCAAGAAAGTGCGCGTAGCCAAGAAATCCGGTGAGGTGATCGATGGCTGACGTTGCTGAATACGAACCGCGCCTGAAGACGAAATACCGCGAGGAAATCCGCGCGCGTCTGAAGGAAAAGTTCTGTTATGCGAACGAGATGATGATCCCGCGCCTGGACAAGGTCGTGATCAACATGGGCGTTGGCGAAGCGGCTCAGGATTCCAAGAAAATCCGCGGCGCGCTTGCCGATCTCGAAGCCATCGCCGGCCAGAAGCCGGTTGGCACGGTCGCCAAGAAATCCATCGCCGGCTTCAAGCTGCGCGAAGAACAGATGATTGGCGCCAAGGTGACCCTGCGCAAGGATCGTATGTACGAATTCCTTGATCGCCTGGTGACCATTGCTCTGCCGCGCGTCCGCGACTTCCGCGGTCTGAACGGCAAGAGCTTCGATGGCCGGGGCAACTATGCGATGGGCTTGAAAGAGCACATCGTCTTCCCCGAGATCGACTACGACAAGGTTGAGAAGATCCGCGGTATGGACATCGTCGTCTGCACCACGGCCCGCACCAACGAAGAAGCGAAGGCCCTGCTGGCCGAGTTCGACTTTCCGTTCTCGAACTAACGCAGCAGGAGAGCGGGACCGTGAGGGTCTCGCACGCGAGGAGAAAACTGAATGGCTAAGAAGAGTGCAGTCGAACGCAATCTCAAGCGCCAACGCCTGGCTCAGCGTTTTGCTGCCAAGCGTGAAGCTCTGAAAGCGATCGCACGCGACACGGACAAGCCGGTTGAAGAGCGCTTTGCGGCGCAACTGAAGCTGGCCTCGCTGCCGCGCAACTCGGCGCCGTCCCGCATCCGTAACCGATGCCAGGTGACCGGCCGCCCGCGCGCGTATTATCGCAAGCTGAAGATGTCGCGCATTGCGCTGCGTCAGCTGGCCAGCCACGGGTTGATCCCGGGCATGGTCAAGTCGAGCTGGTAGGAGGGATTTAGATGTCCGTGAACGATCCTCTCGGCGATATGCTAACCCGTATCCGCAACGCGCTGATGCGCAAGCGGACCTCCGTGGTGACCCCGTCCTCGAAACTTCGCGGCCGCGTGCTCGAAGTGCTCCTGGAAGAGGGCTTCATCCGCGGTTACACCGAGACCACCGACGCCAAGGGCTTCAAGCAGTTCGAGATCGAACTGAAGTATCATGAAGGCCAGCCGGTGATCTCCGACATCAAACGCGTGTCCAAGCCGGGCCGTCGCGAATACCGCAAGGTGCGCGATCTGCCGCTCGTCATGAACGGCCTGGGCATCGCCATCATTTCGACCCCGCAAGGCGTGATGAGCGACGCAGTCGCTCGCTCCAAGAACGTCGGCGGCGAAATCCTTTGCCACGTCAGCTAGAGACAGGGAGGCCAGAACTATGTCGCGTCTAGGCAAACTGCCTGTCGAAATCCCCAACGGTGTGACGGCGAACGTCACCGGGGCGCAGGTGTCGGTCAAAGGCCCGAAAGGCGAACTCAGCTTCGAAGCGCCCGCATGCGTGCGCATCAAGCAAGAGGACAACGCCATTTCGGTCGAAATGGCTGAAAATTCGAAATTCGCGAAAGCCATGTATGGCACCGCGCGCGCCCGCATCAAGAATATGGTGCAAGGCGTGACCGAGGGCTTCAAGAAGGACCTCGAACTGATCGGTGTCGGTTATCGCGCTCAAATGCAGGGCAATGACCTCAAGCTCTCGCTCGGCTTCTCTCACGACGTCGTCTACACCCCGCGCGCGGGCGTGAAGATCGCGACGCCGAAGCCGACCGAGATCACCATTGAGGGTGCTGACGCCCAGACCGTGGGTCAGACCGCGGCGGAAATTCGCGAATTCCGTCCGCCGGAGCCTTACAAAGGCAAAGGCGTGAAGTATTCGAACGAATATGTCCGCCGTAAGGAAGGCAAGAAGAAGTAAGGGGCCAGGCGATGAAATCTGCTGCAGAACAAATGCGGCGCCGCGCTCAGCGCACGCGCACCCGGCTCCGCAAAATGGGCAACGGCCGTCCGAGACTCTCGGTCTTCCGTTCGTCCAAGAACATTTACGCCCAGATCATCGACGATGCGAACGGCGTGACCCTGGTGTCGGCTTCCACGATGGAAAAAGACAACAAGATCACCAAGTCCGGCGTCGAAGCCGCTGCCGAGGTCGGCAAGCTGGTCGCAGAGCGGGCGAAGGAAAAAGGTTTGACCGATGTGGTGTTCGACCGCGGCGGTTACATCTTCCACGGGCGTGTGAAAGCGCTCGCTGACGCCGCTCGCGAGGGCGGTCTGAACTTCTAAGGAGCGAACGCATGGCACGAGAAGACAATCGCGGCCGCGATCGCCGCCGCCGGGACGACGACAACGCCGAACCGGAACTGGTCGACAAGCTGGTCCAGATCAACCGCGTCGCCAAAACCGTGAAAGGCGGCCGGAACTTCCAGTTCGCCGCACTCGCGGTGGTCGGTGACCAGAAGGGCCGCGTCGGCTTCGGGCAGGGCAAGGCGCGTGAAGTGCCGGAAGCCATCCGCAAGGCGACCGAAGAAGCCAAGAAGATGATGGTGCGCGTGCCGCTGCGTGAAGGCCGCACCCTGCACCATGATGCGAAAGGCCGTTGGGGCGCCGGCAAGGTGATCCTGCGCTCCGCCCCTCCGGGCACCGGCGTCATCGCCGGCGGTCCGATGCGTGCGGTGCTGGAATCACTCGGCGTTCAGGACGTGGTCGCGAAATCGACCGGTTCGTCCAACCCGTACAACATGGTTCGCGCCACGTTCGAGGCCCTGAAGGCCCAGAACAGCCCGCGCACCGTGGCCGCCAAGCGTGGCATCAAGGTCGCGGATCTGGTCGAGCGTCGCCAAGATGGCGCCAGCTCGCCGGAAGCCATCGAATCCTAGGAGGGACGCATGGCTGACAAGAAAACCCTGGTGGTGCGCCAAACCGGCAGCCCCATCCGCCGTCCGAAGGACCAGACCGCGACCCTCAAGGGTCTGGGCCTGGGCCGCATCGGCCGCGAGCGCGAGCTTGAGGACACCCCGTCTGTTCGGGGCATGATCCGCAAGGTCGCTCACATGGTTGAGATCGTGGAGGAGCGCGGTTAATCCCGCGCCCTCTCACCAAGGAGACAAACGATGCGCTTGAATGAACTGCGCGATAACGACGGCGCGACCAAGTCGCGTATGCGTGTCGGCCGTGGCATCGGCTCTGGCAAGGGCAAAACCGGCGGACGCGGCGTTAAAGGCCAGAAGTCTCGCTCGGGTGTCGCCATCAAGGGCTTTGAGGGCGGTCAGATGCCGCTCTATCAACGTCTGCCCAAGCGCGGCTTTAACAAGCCGAACCGCTTGGCGTTCGCTGAAGTGACCCTGGCCAAGCTGCAAGCCGCTGTGGACGCTGGCAAGCTCGACGCGAAAACGCCGGTCGACGCCGAAGCGCTCATCAAGGCTGGCGTCATCCGCCGCGCCAAGGACGGCGTGCGTGTGATCGGCGGCGGCGAGCTGAAAGCGAAACTTGAGCTGACGGTGGCTGGCGGCTCCAAGCCGGCGATCGAAGCGGTGGAGAAAGCAGGCGGCAAAGTCACCGTCCTCGCCAAATCCGCCAAAGATCAGTCCGAATAAGCTGGCGTTGAGATGGACCGCTTCCTAACTGGAAGCGGTCCCTCCGCGCTTTGAGGGCTTTCTCAGGGAGCATCCGACCGATATGGCGTCAGCCGCTGAACAGCTCGCCCAGAACATGAATTTCGGGGCGTTCGCCCAAGCGAAGGAGCTGCAGAAGCGCATTCTGTTCACGCTCCTGGTCCTGGTCATCTACCGTGTCGGCACCTTCGTGCCGGTCCCGGGCATCGATCCCGCACAGTTTGCGCTGGCCTTCCAGCAGCAATCCCAAGGCGTGCTGGGCATGTTCAACATGATGTCCGGCGGCGCCGTCGAGCGCATGGCGATCTTTGCGCTGAACGTGATGCCGTACATCTCGGCCTCCATCATCATGCAGCTCATGGCGGCGACCATTCCGTCACTGGAGCGTCTGAAGAAGGATGGCGGGGAGCAGGGTCGCAAGCAGATCAACCAGTACACCCGTTATCTGACCGTGGTTCTGGCCGCCGCCCAGGCCTTCGCGATCGCCATCGGCATGCAGACCGTGACAGACGGCGCGTCCATCGCCATCAATCCGGGTCCGTTCTTCCTGATCACGACCGTCACCACCCTGGTGGGCGGCACCATGTTCCTGCTGTGGCTGGGTGAGCAGATCACCGCTCGCGGCGTGGGCAATGGCGTGTCCCTGATCATTTTCGCCGGCATTGTGGCCGAGCTTCCGCGCGCGCTGGTCAATGCGCTGCAGGCGGGCGCTTCAGGCAGCATCGCCGGTCCGGTCATCATCGCCATGCTGGTCGGCATCGTCGTCGTGCTGGCGTTCGTTGTCTTCATGGAGCGCAGCCAGCGTCGTCTGCTGATCCAGTATCCCAAGCGTCAGGTGGGCAATCGCATGATGGGCGGGGAATCGAGCTTCCTGCCGCTCAAGCTGAACACGGCGGGCGTGATTCCGGCGATTTTCGCCTCCTCGCTGCTGCTCCTGCCGGCGACCATTCAGGGCTTTTCCCAGTCCGGTCCGGACTGGCTGGCCAATATCGTGGCCATGCTTGGCCCGGGACAGCCGCTGTTCCTGGCTTTCTACGCCGCCATGATCATCTTCTTCACCTTCTTTTACACCTCGCTGGTCTTCAATCCGGAAGAAACCGCGGACAATCTGAAGAAGTATGGCGGCTTCCTGCCGGGCATCCGCCCTGGCAAGCGTACGGCCGAGTACCTGGACTATGTGCTGACGCGCCTGACCGTCATTGGCGCTGCGTATCTGACTTTGGTCTGTGTTCTCCCCGAGTTCCTGAAGGCGCAAGTTTCGGGCATTCCGTTCTACATTGGCGGCACCTCGCTGCTGATCGTGGTGTCGGTGACGCTCGATACGGTTGGTCAGATCCAGTCCCATCTGCTGGCCCACCAGTATGAAGGCCTGATCAAGAAGACCAAACTGAGGGGGCGCAAGCGATGAACCTGGTATTGTTCGGCCCGCCGGGGGCGGGGAAGGGCACCCAAGCCAAGCGTCTGGTCGCCGATTACGGATGGCTTCAGCTCTCCACGGGCGACATGCTGCGCGCCGCCATTGCGGCCGGCAACGAACTGGGCCGTAAGGTCAAGGATATCATGGACCGTGGGGATCTTGTTTCCGACGAGATCGTCATCGCCCTGATCGAGGAACGCCTGCCGGAGGCTGAAATCGCCGGCGGCGCCATTTTCGACGGTTTCCCGCGCACCGTGGCCCAGGCCGAAGCGCTGGATGAACTCCTGGCGTCACGCAGCACGCAGATCGACAAGGTCGTGCGGCTTGTGGTGGATCAGGACGAGCTGGTGTCGCGTATGGAAAAACGCGCCGCCCAGGAAGGCCGCGCCGACGACACCGTCGAGGCGTTCAAGGTTCGGCTCGAGAATTACAACGCCCAGACCGCGCCGCTGATTCCCTACTATGAGGGGCAGGGCAAATTGTCTGATGTGGACGGCATGGGTCAGATGGACGAGGTTGCTGCACGTATTGCAGCGGCGCTCGACCAGTAAAGAGCAGCTTCCAGGCCGGTCCGGTCTGGAAAAACAGGACGGGTGGCTTCCTATCGCGGTTGACGCGACAGGTGAGCGCCTATAATAAGCGCCCTTCGCTCGCAGGGGCAGACGTCGAAATAAGCGCCGCCAAACCGGTTGCGCTCTTTCAGCGTCTTCTGCTGCGAAGGCTGATGAGACAAGGAGAGCGTCGTGGCACGTATCGCCGGCGTCAACATTCCGACTAACAAGCGCGTCACGATCGCGCTGCGCTATATCCACGGCATCGGCCCGGCTATGGCGGCGGAAATTTGTGAAAAGGTGGGTATTCCCGCCGAGAAGCGTGTGAGCCAGCTCACCGACGCTGAAATTCTGCAGATCCGTGAAGCCATCGACGCTGGCTACACCGTGGAAGGCGATCTTCGCCGTGAAGTCGCGGTGAACGTGAAGCGTCTGATGGATCTGGGCTGCTATCGTGGCCTGCGTCACCGTCGTGGCCTTCCGGTCCGCGGCCAGCGCACGCACACCAATGCGCGCACCCGTAAAGGCCCGGCCAAGCCGATCGCCGGCAAGAAGAAATAAGGAACGAGGGTAATGGCAAAAGAACCGTCCCGCGTCCGCCGCCGCGAGCGCAAGAACATCACGGCTGGCGTCGCGCATGTGAACGCCAGCTTCAACAACACCATGATCACCATCACCGACGCGCAAGGAAACGCGATTTCCTGGTCGTCGGCTGGCGCCATGGGGTTCAAGGGCTCGCGCAAATCCACGCCGTACGCTGCCCAGGTGGCTGCTGAAGATGCAGGCCGCAAGGCGCAAGAGCACGGCGTCAAGACGCTTGAAGTCAAGGTCTCCGGCCCGGGTTCGGGACGTGAGTCCGCGCTCCGTGCGCTGCAGTCTGTCGGTTTCACGATCACGACGATCCACGACGTGACCTCGATTCCGCACAATGGCTGCCGTCCGCCGAAGCGCCGCCGCGTCTAAATTCTTTCAGCGTCCGAGGCGCTGATTGACGACTTTGGTCCGGCGCGCAGCCTTCTGGCTGTCGCGCCGCACGCCTGAAGGGGTGATGTCCGTGATTGAAAAGAACTGGCAGGAACTGATCCGCCCGATGAAGCCGGAAATCCAACCTGGCTTTGATCCGGTGCGCCAAGCCAAGATCATTGCTGAGCCGCTCGAGCGCGGCTTCGGCATGACCCTGGGCAATGCGCTGCGCCGCATTCTGCTGTCCTCGCTGCAGGGCGCGTCGATCACGGCGGTGCAGATTGATTCCGTTCTGCACGAGTTTTCGTCCATCAAGGGCGTGCGGGAGGATGTCACCGACATCATCCTGAACCTCAAGCAGGTCGCGCTTCGCATGCATGGCGAAGGTCCCAAGCGTCTGACCCTGAAAAAGCAGGGCCCGGGCGAAGTGACCGCCGGCGACATCGAAGAGACCGCTGACGTCGAGATCATCAACAAGGATCACGTCATCTGCACCCTCGACGAGGATGCGGATGTGCGCATGGTCCTGACCGTGAACACCGGCAAGGGCTATGTCCCGGCTGACCGCAACCGCCCCGAGGACGCCCCGATCGGCCTCATCGGCGTGGACGCGCTCTACAGCCCGGTCAAGCGCGTCGCCTATCGCGTGGAGAACACGCGTGAAGGCCAGGTGCTCGACTATGACAAGCTGATCCTGGAAGTCGAAACCAACGGCGCTGTGACCCCCGAGGACGCCGTGGCTTATGCCGCTCGCATCCTGCAGGACCAGTTCCAGATCTTCGTGAACTTCGAAGAGCCTTCCGAAGCCCGTGCGGCCGAGGACGACAAGCCGGAGCTGGACTTCAACCCGGCCCTCTGAAAAAGGTGGACGAGCTGGAGCTGTCGGTGCGTTCGGCGAACTGCCTGAAGAACGACAACATCGTCTATATCGGCGACCTCATTCAGAAGTCCGAGGCGGAAATGCTCCGCACCCCGAACTTCGGTCGCAAATCGCTCAACGAGATCAAGGAAGTTCTCGCACAGATGGGTCTGCATCTGGGCATGGACGCGCCGAACTGGCCGCCGGAGAACATCGAAGATCTCGCCAAGAAATATGAGGATCAAATCTAGGAGGAACGCCGCGAGGCGTCCCTAACCGGGATTGAAGGAGAAAACCGATGCGTCATGGCGTCGCCCACCGCAAGCTTAACCGCACCTCGACTCACCGTCGCGCCATGTTCGCCAACATGGCCGCGTCGCTGATCGAGCACGAACAAATCGTCACCACCCTGCCGAAGGCCAAAGAGCTCAAGCCGATCATGGACAAGCTCATCACCCTGGCCAAACGCGGTGATCTGCATGCTCGCCGTCAGGCGATCTCCAAGATCCGCAACAAGGATCAGGTGGCCAAGCTGTTTGAAACCCTCGGCCCGCGCTACGAAGAACGCAATGGTGGTTACACCCGCGTTCTGAAAGCCGGTTTCCGTCATGGCGACAACGCGCCGATGGCTGTGATCGAGCTGGTTGATCGCGATCCCGAAGCCAAAGGCGCCGCCGATCGTGCGCGTGAGGAGGCTGTCGAGGGCGCTGAAGACTAAGGTCTTCGCACTTTCGAACGAGACAAGGGCCGCATCCTTCGGGATGCGGCCCTTTTCGTTTGCGCGGGACTAAGCGCCTCTAGGCGTTGAAACAGATCTTGTTGCCATCGAGATCGCGCACATAGGCGGAGTAATAGGGGCCGCGTTGTCCCGGCTTTCCCTCATCCGTCCCGCCCAGTTCGAGAACTCTCCTGTAGATCGCGTCGACCTGCTCGGGCGCGCCGACATGAAAACCGATCATTGTTCCGTTGCCGTGTGTCGCTGGCTTCCCATCAAAGGGGGCCGCCACCGCAAAAGCGAACCCGTCGCCCAGCCAGTAGGACATCCGGTCGGTCTGTGCGGCCTGTACGATGCCGAAATGGCTGAAGAGCTGGTCGTAGAAGCGGATTGCAGCCTCCATATTGTTCGTACCGGCGACGAAATAATTCATTTGCACGTCTGTCTCTCCTGAGTGCGTCTGTGACGTTGAGAGACAAGGTTATTTCCAAATATGACATTTTATGTCGTATTTGGTGAATGACGAGATCAGACGCGTCCACCAGAATGCAGCGGCTTGAAAGGCTCACGGCGCAGCTGAAGGCTGAGCCGTTTTGCGTCATCAAGGATTTGGCCAAGACCCATGGGGTCAGCGAGCGCACCCTGACGCGGGACCTGGCGTTGTTGCGCGAGCAGGGGCTGCCGATCGAGACTGATCGCGGACGCGGAGGCGGCGTGCGACTGGATCGCCGCTGGGGCGTCGGACGACTGAACCTCGCTTATGCAGAGGCGGTGGATCTGCTCATCGGCATCGAGGTGGCGCAGCAATTAGGATCGCCGATCTTCCTGGCCAGCCTGGACGCGGTCCGACGCCAGCTGATCGCTTCCTTCTCGCCAGAGAAGCGCGAGAGGGTGGAGGCGCTGAAATCGAGAATTCTCGTCGGCGTCACCTCGTCCACTTTTGTACAGGCGAGCGCGTCTTTGCCGCCCGATCCAGTGGTGAAGGCTTTGCACCAGGCGTTCATCGACAAGGAAGTCCTCGATATCTGCTATCAGCGCGAGGACCTGATGGTCACAGAGCGGCGGATCGAGCCGCATTACCTGCTGCTGAAATACCCGGTCTGGTATGTCATCGCCTTTGATCATCTCAGGGGCGAGCCGCGGACGCTGAGATGTGACCGGATCCGGGAGGCGCGGCTGACCGGCGCACGCTTCACGCTTCGGCCCAAATCGCAATTCGAGCATATCTGGACTGAAGGCGGTCTGCTCGCCTGAGGTCGGCTAATCGCCGCCAAGCGCCTTGCGGGCCTTGGCGCGGTGCTTATCGGTAATGGCGCCGCCAACTTGCAGGATGATGGTCGTCAGCACTGTGCCGTCATCGGCATAGCCGACGAGTCCCAGAAAATCGGGAATGATGTCGACGATCCACAGGAAGTAGAGCAGGCCGAAGGCGAGGGCGGCGCGGGCCTGCAAGGGCGTCTCAGGATCGCGCATGGCGTAATAGGCGGCGACCAGATCCTCCAGGAACGGGATCTGGCGCGCCACACGCTGGACCTTCGGCCAGAAATTGGCCTCGACCTTGGCTTCATCCTGCTCGAACTCCGCCTCGGTACGCTCGGATGCTTCCTCCACCCGCTGATGGGCCAGCTCTTCCGCCCGGTCGAGCGCTTTGGTCCGGCCGTCCTTGTAAAGCGGCGCATAGGCTTTCTCGGCGCGGGACTGGATCTTCTCCAGAGCCTTGTCGCCCTTGCCGCGTCTGAAGATGAAGGTCTCGATCTGTTTGCGCATGATGCATCCCCCTGGGGGCAGTATATCCCGTTTGAGAGCGAACGCCGCGACGATCTTGCGAAACCGTAATCGCTCAGCCCCTGTTCAGGCCGCTTGCCTGATCTTACATCGGCCTATCAATATTTTCGTGTTTGCTGGCTTAGCCCGAGGAGATTGCTCCATGATCCGAACCCTGTCGCTTGCGCTGTTGACCAGTGTGGCCCTTGTCGCTCCGGGAGCGGCGCAGGAGCGGGCGGTCCCTGAAACACAGGCTCAGGTTCAGCTCTCCTTCGCCCCTGTTGTGCGGGAGGCGGCGCCGGCTGTGGTGAATGTCTATTCGCGTCGCGTGATTGCTCAACGCACCCCATTCGCAGGCGATCCCTTTTTTGAGCGTTTTTTCGGACCGCAGGTGCGAGAGCGCGAGGTGAACTCGCTGGGCTCCGGCGTGATCGTGGATTCCACCGGCGTCATCGTCACCAACAATCACGTCGTGCAGGGCGCACAGGATCTGCGCGTCGTCCTGTCCGACCGCAGGGAGTTCGAGGCGGAGCTGCTCCTGGCGGATGAGCGCACCGATCTCGCAGTTCTGAAAATCGACACGAACGAAGCACTGCCGGTCCTGCCGTTCGATGAGGCGGGCGACAGCGAGGTTGGCGATCTGGTGCTGGCCATCGGCAATCCGTTTGGCGTGGGCCAGACCGTCACCTCCGGCATTGTGTCGGCGTTGGCCCGAACCGATGTCGGCATTTCAGACTATGCCTTCTTCATCCAGACCGATGCAGCCGTGAACCCGGGCAATTCCGGCGGCGCGCTTGTGGATATGGACGGACAGCTGATCGGCGTGAACACGGCGATCTTTTCGCGCTCGGGCGGATCAAACGGCATCGGCTTCGCCATTCCGTCTGAAATGGTGCGCACGGTCGTCGAGGCCGCGCTTCAGGATGGCGAGATCATCCGCCCCTGGCTGGGGGCGCGCCTGCAGCCGGTCACCCAGGACCTGGCGAGCTCCCTGGGGCTGGACCGCCCGCGTGGAGCGATTGTCGCCGATATCTGGCAGGGCGGGGCCGCGGACCGGGCCGGTCTCCAGCAGGGGGATGTGGTGGTGGCCGTTGATGGCGTGGAAGTGAATGATGAGGTGGGCGCCCGTTTCCGCTTCGCCACGCGCATGATTGGCGACACTGCAGAGCTTTCGGTTCTGAGGGACGGGCGTGAGCGTGTCTTGCGCGTGGATGCGGAACCTGCGCCAGGCGCGATTGAGGGCGCGCGCATGGAGATCACGGGCGAGAACCCGCTTCATGGCGCCGAGCTGGTTCAGCTCAGCCCGGCCTTCAACGAAGAGAACGGCATCGACCCCTTCATGAACGGGGTTCTGGTGTCTTCGGTCGCGCGCCGCTCCGCCGCCGCCTATTTCGGTTTCCAGCCCGGCGACCGCATCCTGTCCATTCAGGATGAGCGCGTGGACAATCTGGTCGATCTCAACCGCATTCTGCGAGAGAAAGAGGGCGCGGACAGCTGGCCGATGGAAATCGAACGGCGGGGCGAACGCTTCTCACGGACGCTGTCTCTCTAACCGGTCTGCTTGCGTTCGGATATCGCGAGGTCCCAGTCCAGCCAGGACTTGGCCTCGTCGATGTCGCGAAATTGCGCGATCAGCCGGTGATTCAGACTGATTGTTGTGTCGATCAGGGTGTATTCCAGCTCCTGGCGCTCGGAGGCGGGGTCGTAAACGACCGCAATCCGCCCCGACCCGCCGCTCAGGCAGGCGGAAATAGCACGCCCGAACGCGATCGCGTCAGCCTCGTCCAGATGCGACTTTGAGAGGCCTGGCAGGACAAGCAGGCGAATGCGGTTGCGATAGGGGCAGGTCTGCATGAATTGAAGGAAGCTTTGAGCGGCCTCAGCCGTGAAGGCGTCCCCCACATCAAGTATGACCCGACCCTGTCCTTCTTCGAGAATGCGCATGAGGCGTCCAGTGAGTTATAAAGGCATAACCACACTGTAAGTAGGTCCGTTCGGAGCCGTTACAAGACTGTCACAAAAAAAGAGTGTGCGCGGTCCGCATCAATCTCGCGCCAGGGCGCGCCAGGCGATGTCGCGGCGGCAGACGCCCTCGGGCCAGTCGATCATGTCCACCGCGGTGTAGCAGCGCTCCACGGCCTGTTTGAGGTCATCGCCGACAGCGGTGACGTTCAGCACCCGACCGCCATTGGCCACAAGCTCGCCGACTTCATTGGTCCCGGTCCCGGCGTGGAAAATGGTGACGCCTTCGACCTCTCCGGCCTCCTTGACGTTCGAGATGACCGAGCCCTTGTGGTAATGGCCCGGATAGCCCCGGGTCGCCATCACGACGGTGGCTGACGGACGGGCCTGGTCCACAGTTGGCAGCAATTGTGCGAAATCCCGCGCTGGCATGCCGCCCGTGGCGCAAGCCAGCAGCACGGGCACGATATCGTCGAGCATGGACGCCATGAGCACCTGACATTCAGGGTCGCCAAAACGCACATTGAACTCGACGACTTTCGGCCCCTCCGAGGTCATCATGAGGCCTATGTAAAGAACGCCCTGATAGGGATGGCCGGCCTCATTCAGGCCATTGATCATCGGCGCGGCGATCTTTTCATCCACCTCGGCCATGAGCGCAGGCGTCATCACGGGAGCGGGACAATAGGCGCCCATGCCGCCGGTGTTGGGACCTTCGTCATTGTCCCGAAGCCGCTTGTGATCCTGGCAGGCGGGCAGGGTGATGCGGTTCACCCCGTCGGTGAGGACGAAGACGCTGGCCTCCTCGCCATGCATGAATTCTTCAATGACCAGTTCTGCCGAAGCATCGCCGAACTTGCCCGACAGCATCTCCTCGGCTTCCGCCTTGGCCTCGTCCAGGGTAGGGGCGATGACGACGCCCTTGCCTGCGGCCAGACCGTCCGCCTTGAGCACATAGGGCGCCTCCAGCGTGTCGAGAAACGCCTTGGCCTTGTCGACCTCGGTGAAGCGGCCATAGCGGGCGGTCGGCACGCCCAGCTTGGCCATCAGATCCTTGGAGAAGCCTTTGGAGGCTTCAAGCTGGGCCGGCTCCCTGTTCGGGCCGAACACGTCAAAGCCGCGTGCGCGCAAACGATCCGCGGCGCCGAGCGCGAGGGGGACTTCAGGACCAATGACGATGAGATCGGGTTCTAGCTGCAGGACGAGCTGTTCGAGCTTCTCCACATCATCAGGCTGCACGTCGAAGCAGGGACCGAACTGGTCCATGGCCGGCGAGCCGGGCGCAGACCAGATGGTGTCCACCAGCGGGCTTTGGGAAATCTTCCAGGCAAGGGCATGCTCGCGGCCGCCCGATCCGATGATGAGAATGTTCATGGTCCGCCCTTGTGGTCCTGAAAGCGAGAAGTCAGAAGGTCTGCGACAGCTGAATGGCCCCGACGGGCGCGCAGGTCAACGGCGCCTGAGCGGTACACGCAATCCGAATCCGCGGCTAGGGTGACGGGATGACAGACGCCAGCGCTTCCAACACGCCCGAATATACGGTTTCCGAACTCTCCAACGCTCTCAAGCGGACGGTCGAGCAGGCCTATGACCATGTGCGTGTGAGGGGGGAGCTGGGCCGCGTGACCGTCGCCAAGTCCGGCCATGTCTATCTCGACATGAAGGACGACAAGGCGGTCATAGACGGGGTGATGTGGAAAGGCGTCGCCGCTCATCTCAATTTCCGGCCAGAGGAAGGGTTGGAGGTGATCGCCGAGGGGCGTCTGTCGACCTTCCCCGGGCGCTCGAAATACCAGATGATCATCGAGCGGATGGAGCCGGCGGGCGAAGGAGCGCTTATGGCGCTTCTGGAAGCGCGCAAGAAGGCGCTCGCGGCCGAAGGCCTGTTCTCTCCTGATGGAAAGCGCGCACTGCCCTTCCTGCCGCGCGTGATCGGGGTCGTGACCTCTCCGACAGGGGCGGTGATCCGCGATATTCTGCATCGTCTGGAAGACCGCTTCCCGGTCCATGTTCTGCTCTGGCCCGTCCTGGTGCAGGGCGAGAAGGCGGCGGATCAGATCGCCCATGCGATCGAGGGTTTCAACGCGATTGAGCCGGGCGGGCCAGTGCCAGTTCCCGACGTTCTGATTGTGGCGCGAGGCGGCGGTTCGATCGAGGATTTGTGGTGCTTCAACGAAGAGCGCGTCGTGCGCGCCGCCGCTGCCTCTCGCATTCCGCTGATTTCAGCGGTTGGGCATGAAACCGACACCACGCTGATCGATTACGCCTCGGACCGTCGCGCGCCCACGCCGACAGGCGCGGCCGAGATCGCCGTGCCGGTCCGGCGCGAACTGGTTGAACGCATCTCCACAACCACCGCCCGGCTGATGAGCGCCCTGGTGCGCGGTCTTGATCGCAAGGCGGCGGATCTGAAATCCGCTTCTCGCGGCCTGCCCAGCCCTCGGGCCACACTCAATGAGAACAACCAAAAGCTCGACTTCATCGCCAGCCGGCTCAATGGCGCGGCTCAGTCGGGTCTGGAGCGCAAGCAGACCCGATTGCAGGCGGCGGCGCTCCAGATGCGGCCCACGGCCCTCAGGCGCGATCTGGCGATCAAGGGCGATCGATTCCAGCAGTCCGGCGCCCGGCTGGAACAGGCGTTTCGCCGGGAACTCGGTGATCAGGCCCGGACGCTCGGATCTCTGGGCGCGCGACTCGAGGCGCTCTCGCACAAATCGGTGCTCAGGCGCGGGTTTGCTCTGGTGAAGGATGAGTCCGGCGCGCTGGTGCGCCAGGGCGCGGCCTTGACCTCCGGTCAGGCGGTGACGCTGGTATTTGAGGACACGACGAGGGGGGCCATCGTTGACGGCGCATCTTCGGCCTCGCCCTCCAGCGCTTCCAAGCCTGCTGCGCGTCCAAAATCCGCGACGAAATCCCGAAAGAAACCGTCCAGTCCGGATCAGGGCAGCCTGTTCTAGGCGGCGTTCAGCTTGGCCAGGAATTCGGTCATGTCGCTCTGAAGCTGGCTGGCCAGCTTTCCAAGCGAATCAGAGGCCTGAACGACGGAGTGCGCCGCCGTGCTGGTCTCCTCGGCGCCAGTCTGGACCAGCAGGATCTCCTCGGACACCGAACCGGCGCTTCGGGCCGTCTGATCCGTGGTGCGGCTGATCTCGGCTGTAGCTGCGCTTTGTTCTTCCACGGCGCTTGAAATGGTGGTGCTCACCTCATTGACCTGCTGGATCGAGCGGGTGACGGCCTGGATGGCGCTCACAGCCCGCGCGACCACGCTCTGGATATGGGAAACTT
Source organism: Oceanicaulis sp. HTCC2633 (assembly GCF_000152745.1). GTDB lineage: Bacteria > Pseudomonadota > Alphaproteobacteria > Caulobacterales > Maricaulaceae > Oceanicaulis. The sequence continues at coordinate 717,253 of NZ_CH672428.1, read as the reverse complement.
GCTGTGAAATCTGATCGGTGGCCTGGGCGGTCTGGCTTGCCAGCGCCTTGACCTCGCTTGCGACGACGGCGAAACCCTTGCCCGCTTCACCGGCGCGCGCAGCCTCGATGGTGGCGTTCAGCGCCAGAAGATTGGTCTGGTCCGCCACGGTTTCGATGAGCGAGATGATCTCACCGATCGTATCCGCCGCAGCGCTCAGCTGGGCCATGGTTTCGCTCGTCTCTTCGGCTTCCGCATGCGCGCCGCTGGCGGTTTCGGAGGACAGAGTCACATTCTGCGCGATCATCTGAATGGCGCCGTCGAGCTCGGATGCGGCCTGGGCCACTATTTGCGCTGTGACATTCGCCTCTTCTGCAGCGGCGGCGACGGTCTCCGAGCGGGACGAGGCCGATTGGGCGGTATGGGACATGGAGCGGGCTGTCTCGGAGAGTTCTGCAGCCGCGCTCGAGACGGTTCGGACGATCGTGGAGACAGACCGCTCGAAATCGTTCGCCAGCCGTCGACGTTCGGCGTCCCGGCGATTGCGCATATCCGCCTCGATCGTGCTCAGACACAGATCCATATCCAGGAAGGCCGCCTTGGTCAGCGCCTGGATATCGGCGTCGAGACGCTCGATGACGCCTCGGCGCATCAGTCCGGCTTCTTTCAGGCGCAGGCGATTGAGTGCGCACAGCACGCCGCTGATCACTTTCTGGTAGGCGGCGAAATACCAGCGCTGCTCCAGTTCAAGGCGGGCGTGGGTCATCCCGATCCTGGAGACCGAAGTCACGTAGTCCTGAGCAAAACGGGCCGAGCAGATTTCCATCCAGTGCTCGAACTGCTTCTGCTGCGCATGGCGGCGAATGGCGTCAGTGGGAAAGAAAGCTGCGGTTGCAGGCGTGTCGAGGACATCGGCATAGAACTGGTCCAGCACGCCCGGCAGTATCTGCTCGATAAAGGGTTTCAGCCGGCGCAGAGATTCACGGTCCGACTCTGAAAAGTCGAGAAATTCCAAGCGGGAACCCAAGTCGGCTCGAATTCTGGCGGAGGCTTCGGCCACATCCGCAGAGAAGGAGTCAGACACTTCGCTCATATCATTAGTACCCGATGCAAGTTGCGCCAGAGTGCTCCGAATAACGTTATTATACAATAACTTGGAACTACATCTCTATTGTGGCGTCCTGCATAGGGTCTGAGGTTTAAGCGGCCCTTAACCGGGCAAGGAAGTCGGCCACATCCGAGCGGAGCTTGGCGGCCTGTTGGCCCAGTTCATCAGAAGACCGCACCAAACCTTTGGCGGACGTCGCCGTGCTCTGCACGCTGTTGAGCACGCCAGCGATGGTCTGGGATACAGACCCCGAGCTTTGGGCGGTCTGTTCCGTGTTCCGGCTGATCTCGGCGGTTGCCGCGTTCTGTTCTTCCACGGCGGCGGAAATCGAGGTGGAGACGCCATTCACCCGTTCAACCGACCGCGCCACGTCTTCAATGGCTTCGACCGCGCTTTTCACGACGGTCTGGATATTGTTGATCTGTTGGGAGATTTCGTCAGTCGCTTTGGCGGTTTGTCCGGCCAGTGACTTCACCTCGCTGGCCACGACGGCAAAGCCCTTGCCGGCGTCGCCGGCGCGCGCCGCTTCGATCGTGGCGTTCAGCGCCAGCAGATTGGTCTGTTCGGCCACGCCCTCGATCAGGGTGATGATCTCACCAATTTTCTGAGCGGCTTCATCCAGCGTATTCATGGTGACGCGTGTGCGTTCCGCCTGTTGGGCGGCCTGCGAGGATCCGGAGGCCGCTTCGCCTGCGCTGGCTGAAATCTCCTGGATGGCCTTGGTCAGTTCCGATGACGCGCCCGCAACGCTTTGTGCGGTCGCGGTGGCTTCCTCTGCGGCCGCGGCGACGGTGGAGGCCTGCTGGGATGAGGTTTCCGCGTCTCTCGCCATGGAGCGCGCGCTTTCCGCCAGATCGGTCGAGGTCTTGGCGAGTGTGTCTGAAATCGCTCCGATCTGGCCTTCCATTTCGGTGGCCAGCTGATCGAAGATCGCCAGACGCTCTTCGTTCTGACGCTCATAGATCACGGTCAGCACCAGCTCCATGTCGAGCATGACAGCCTTGACCAGAACCGAGACCCGTTGACGCGCGGCTTCGGAATGGCGTTTCCAGTTGATGGGTGAGCCTTTCTTGCGCTGATCGTTCAGCACGGCTTCGATCAGTCCCATCATCAGGAAGTTGTAGGCGCCGAAATACCATTGCGGCTGGAGTTTCAGTCGGGCGTGCGCGTCGCCGATGGCGGTGACGGAGCGGGTGTACTCGTCATCGAACTTGGCGTCCGCGATTTTCATCCAGTGTTCGAGTTGCTTGTCGCGAGCATGTTTGACGCCAGCATCACCGCCGAACATGCCGTAGATTTCCGGCCAGCCCTTAAGATGCTCGTAAAAAGCGTCCAGGGTGGCGGGAAATTCCCGGGCGATGACAGGTTTGAGTTCTCGAAGCAGCTCGCGTTCCTGCTCCTTGATCTTCATGAAGGCGATGCGCGTTTTATAATCGATCGAGAACGACATGGTGACCTGCGGGATAGCTGTGAAGCGTCGAAATTGAGCACGTTCACACACTCGATTCAGTCTGGTTAACAGGTCATTTCGCGTCTGCGTTGTGTGGCGTCAGTTCTTGAAGGCCGCCAGCACATAGGGACGCGCCGACCAGACCGTCAGCAGCGCCAGAAACCAGACTGCCCCAACCCAGTAATGATACCACAGGGCGAGGTCGGTCATGCCGATCATCACGAGAACGAAGGGCGCGGCGGTAATCACCATCTGAAGCGCGGTCTTGATCTTGGCGGTCGAGGTTACGGTCAGAGCGGCTTTGGAGGGGCGGATAAAACGTAGGGCTGTAATGGCGGCGTCCCGCCCGATGATCGCGATGACGGGCAAGACGAGATAGGCGTCAAAACCGCTAATGACGCAGTAGGCGATCAGATACCCGCCCACCAGCACCTTGTCGGCGATGGGGTCGAGCAGGGCGCCGAGGGCGCTCTGCGCGCCCATGGCCCGCGCGAGCCATCCATCGAGCCAGTCCGTGAGGGCCGCGACCACGAAGACTGCTGCGGCAATCAGCCCCAGTCGGACCGCGTCTGATTCCAGCATCGCCAGCGAACTTTGCACCAGCACCCAGCCGCCAATCACGCCCGCCAGGGCGCGTCCGATGGTGAGGATGTTGGGCAGCTGTCGCAGGACGCTATTCATGGAAATGCTCATAGATCTTCCGGGCGAGGGCTCTGGAGACGCCCTCAACGGCTTCGAGATCCGCCAGATTGGCGCGGGAGACGGCCTTGGCAGAGCCGAAATGCTTCAGAAGCGCGCTCTTGCGCGTGGCGCCAACGCCGTCGATCTCGTCGAGCGGATTCTCCCGCATCTGCTTGGCGCGCTTGGCGCGGTGACCCGTGATGGCGAAACGGTGCGCCTCGTCGCGGATACGCTGGAGGTAATAGAGCACCGGATCGTTCATCGGCATGCGGATAGGCGGCTTGCCGGGCATGTAGAAGACTTCGCGGCCCGCATCCCGATCCGGGCCCTTGGCGACCGCAGCGACGGCCACATCATCCACGCCGAGCTCTTCCATGACCTCCATGACCGATGAAAGCTGGCCCTTGCCGCCATCGATCAGGATCAGGTCAGGGACTGGCGCTCCTTCCTCACGCTCCTTCTGGAGCCGGGTGAAGCGGCGCCGGATCATCGCCTGCATCATGGCGAAGTCGTCATTGGTCGCCGCGTCATCGCCTTTCATGTTGAAGCGGCGATAGCTCTGCTTCTCGAACCCTTCAGGGCCCGCCACGATCATCGCGCCGAGCGCATTCGTGCCCTGGATGTGGGAGTTGTCATAGACTTCGATCCGCTCCGGTCGCTCTTCCAGACCAAAGACCCGCGCCACGCCGTCCAGCAGTTGCGCCTGGGAGCGGCTTTCCGCCAGATTGCGGCCCAGCGCTTCCTTGGCGTTGCGTTCGGCCGCTTCCACGAGCGCTTTCTTCGAGCCGCGCTTGGGGGTCCGGATCTCGACCGGATGACCGGCGCGCAGGGTCAGGGCTTCGGCCAGGAGCTCGGCCTGCTGCGGGTCAGAACTCGTGAGGATCAGGCGCGGCGCCGGCTTGTCGTCATAGAACTGGGCGATGAAGGCCGACAGGACCTCGTCCGGCGCGGCGTCCTGCTCATGCTTGGGATAGAGCGCGCGATTGCCCCAGTTCTGCCCGGCGCGGAAAAAGAAGATCTGCACACAGGTCTTCCCGCCTTCCTGATGGAGCGCGATGACGTCGGCGTCCTCCACGCCGTCCGGATTGACGTCCTGCTGGCTTGTGACGGCGGCGATGGCGCGGATGCGGTCTCGCAGCTTGGCGGCGGTCTCAAAGTCGAGATTTTCAGAGGCCGCGGTCATCTCGTCCTGAAGCCGCTGGCGCAGGCTGTTTGACCGACCCGACAGAAAGTCCTTCGCCTCGCGCACCAGCTCGTCATAGTCGGACGGGCTGACAAGATCGACGCAAGGCCCTGCGCAGCGCTTGATCTGATAGAGCATGCAGGGACGGGTCCGGCCCTCATAAACGCTGTCGGTGCAGGTTCTTATGCCGAAAGCCTTCTGCAGTGTGTTCAGCGTGTTGTTGACCGCGCTGGGGCTGGCGAAGGGGCCGAAATAATCGCCCTTGGCCTTGCGCGCGCCACGATGCTTGGTCAGTTGCGCGCTTTCATGATCGCGGCGGATCAGGATGTAGGGAAAGCTCTTGTCATCACGCAGCAGGATGTTGAAGCGGGGCTTCAGGCGCTTGATGAGGTTTGCTTCCAGCAGCAGCGCTTCGGTCTCGGTGCGGGTGAGGACAAACTCCATCGACCGCGTCAGCGAGATCATCAGGGCGATGCGATTGGTGTGCCCGCCGGACTTGGCGTAGTTCGACACCCGGTTCTTGAGCTTCTTGGCCTTGCCCACATAGAGGACCTCGCCATCCTCGCCATACATGCGGTAGACGCCCGGCCCCTGGGACAGGTTCTTTACATAGTCGGCGATGATCTCCGGCCCGGTGCGATACTCCTTCGGCGCAGGCCTGGGGCCAGCGTCGGAGGCTTTGTCGAGCGGGGGCGCGTCGGGGCGGTTGGCTTTGACCATGGGCCTAAGATAGGCGCGAAGTTCTGAGTCGTCAGCGCCAGCGGCTGAGGCTGACGCCCACGCTCTCGGCATCCTCGAGTGCGGTCAGCTTGTCGAGCGTCAGGTCAAGGCGTTTCACGCGCGGATCGGCGAACAGGGTGTCGGCGATTGTCTGGGCGAGGTCTTCCAGCAGATCATGGTGCGCGGACCCCACGATCTGACGCACGGTCTCGGCCATGGCGGCGTAGTTCACCGCTTCCCCGAGGGCGCCATTGGGATGCGTGGCTTCAGGCGCGACCTCGGCGGTCAGGCTGATCTCCAAAGGCTGCTTGCGGCCGCGCTCTGAATCATAGACGCCCACTTCCGCCTCAAGGCGGAGGCGATTGACGCGCACGCTGACCCGCTCGCCTGCATAATCAGGACGGGCGTTCGCGGCGTTTTGTGCAGCCAGGGCGTCGAGTTTCATAAAGCGGCCTCTACATCCAGTCTTCAGGAGCGGTATAAGCCGGAATGGCCCGGCGCCAAACCGCTCTGGGCCGATAGAGTGCAGATAGGATGATCATGGGCGACCCTTCGAGCCAAAAACCTGCAGCGCTGGTCACCGGCGGCGCCAAGCGACTGGGCCGCGCCTTCATCGAGGCGCTGGCTGCGGACGGCCATGATGTGATCATCCATTACAACAGCTCGGCGGATGAGGCCGAGGCGCTGGTCAAAGAGATCCGAGGCGTGCGCGCCATCGCGCTGGGCGCCGATCTGTCAAAGCCGGAAGAGGCGGCAAGCCTGGTCGCACGCGCCAATCAAGCGCTGGGTCCCGTGGGCGTTCTGGTCAATTCCGCCTCGATCTTCGAGCAGGACCAGCTTGAGGATCTGGGCGCCGAGAGCTTTCACCGTCACATGACGGCGAACACGCTGGCGCCGGCGCTTCTGACAAAGGCGGTGGCCGGGCAAGGGCTTGAGCGCGCCAGCGTCGTGAATGTGCTTGATTACAAGCTCTTCAATCTCAATGCCGATTATTTCTCGTACACACTCTCCAAGGCCGCGTTGAAGACGATGACGGAGATGCTGGCGAAATCCCTCGCGCCGAAGGTGCGGGTGAACGGTATTGCGCCGGGTCTGACCTTGCCGAGCGCGCATCATTCCGAGGTCGAGTTCGAGCGGGTGCATGACGACAATCCGCTCAAGCGCGGCTCGACGCCGGAGGATCTGGTCGCGGCGCTGCGCTTCTTTGTGAATACGCCGTCTGTTTCCGGTCAGGTGCTGTGCGTGGATGGCGGCCAGCATTTCGACCCCAGGCTCAGCCGGGATGTGTTTGAGGCGTTATGATTGGGGTCACGCCCGTGGGCGTGACGATCCTCGCTAAAGCTGCGGGCGCGCGGTCGCGCTTGCGAGCCCTGCGGGTTCGGTTTGCTGTTACGCTTCATCCTGAAGAGTGAATGGGGACATTAAACCCTCTTTCCCGGCGTAGGCCGGGATCCAGAGATCGTCTGGCGCTGCGCATTCGGCTCTGGGCCCCTGCCTTCGCAGGGCAAGAGAAGTGTTTTAATGACAGGATGAATCCGCGTTAGCCGGACAAGCGGTTCTCTGAGACCTTCACCGAGTATCGGAACGCTAACCCCGACGCACCACGGCCTTTTCGCCACAGCTCGGGCGGCGGATCTCGACAGCAGTCAGACCTGGCAGGGTTTTCTCGAGGCGCTCGAACACCCAATAGGCGATCGCTTCCAGAGACGGATGCTCCAGACCTTCCACATCATTGAGGAGGCGGTGGTCGAGCTGTTCGCGGATCTTGTTGATCTCGGCCTCGATTTCCCAGAAATCCTTGACCATGCCGCTTTCGGCCGCACGCGAACCGGTCAGCGTCACCGTGCCGGCGAAGGAATGCCCGTGCATCCGCGAAAACGGATGATTGGCGTCCTTGTGCTCGAAATGGTGCGCGGCGTCGAAGGTGAAGTCCTTCGAGATTTCCAGGTGCAGATCGGTCATGGTCAGGGTTTCATGCTCAAGCAAGGCGCGCCATATACAGGCAAAGCGTACAAAAGAGAACCGTTCCCGGCTGTTTGTCGCAGTCCGGGCCAGAGAGAGCCGATATGAGTGAAACGCCCGCCCGTCCCGCGTTGACGCCGAAAACCATCCTTCTCTGGGCTTTGCCCGTACTGGCGGGCATCCTCGTGCTGATCCTCAGCTACGCGCTCCACTGGGAGCCCTGGTTCGGCTTCGCCAGCATCATCGCCGGCGCGCTCCTGACAGTCATGCTGATCGGCAATCACTACAAGGTGGGGCCGGACGCCTGATCAGGCCTTGGCCTTCATCGTCACCAATGACCAGACATGGCCGTAAGGGTCGCGCACCTTGCCGTGCCGGCCGAAGAACTCCTCGGTGACATCCCGGATCGAGGTGCATCCGGCCTCGACCGCGCGTTGGTGCCAGGCGTCCGCGTCGTCCACCTGAAGACTGATCGTGAAGGTGGTGCGGTCGCCCAGCGTTGGCGGCGCCACATTGCCGGTCATGGCTTCGTGTTCGGGAAACTCGTCCGCCATGAAGATCACTCCGCCATTGATGCGCAGGGCGGCGTGGCCGAGCTTGCCTTCAAACTCATAGCGTTCAGCTTCTTCCGCGCCGAAGGCCTGTTCATAGAAGCTGATGGCTTCTATGCCATTGCGAACGCTCAGATAGGGCGTGACGGGGTTGGGTTTCGTCGTCTCACTCATCTCTGCGCTCCGCTGGTGTGAACATTTGCGAACACGGGTCAGCTTAGCCCATAGTCCGCGCCATGAGCGATCTGTTTTCCTCCGCCGGTCTTGAGACCGAAGCGCCACGCCCGCTGGCCGACCGTTTGCGCCCGCAAACGCTCGAGGATGTGGTGGGCCAGGACCATGTGCTGGGCCCGGATGGCCCGCTGGGGCGCATGCTCGCGCAGGGGCGCCTGTCCTCGTTGATCCTGTGGGGGCCGCCGGGCGTGGGCAAGACCACCATTGCGCGTCTCCTGGCTGAAAGGGCGGGGCTCGAGTTTGACGCTATCTCGGCGGTCTTCTCCGGCGTCGCCGATCTCAAGAAGGCGTTTGATCGCGCCCGCGCCCGTCGTCAGGCGGGGCGAGGCACGCTGCTGTTCGTGGACGAGATCCATCGCTTCAACCGCGCCCAGCAGGACGGCTTTCTGCCGGTCGCCGAGGAGGGGATCATCACCCTTGTGGGCGCCACCACGGAAAACCCCAGCTTCGAGCTCAACGCCGCGCTCCTGTCGCGCTGTCAGGTGATGGTGCTCAAGCGGCTCGACGCCGAAGCGCTGGAAAAGCTGCTCAGGTGCGCCGAGGCCGAGGAGGGGACGACGCTGCCCCTCACCGAAGAGGCGCGCGAAGGCCTGATCGCCATGGCGGATGGCGATGGCCGCTACATGCTGAACCTCGCTGAAGAGCTGATCGCGCTGAAACCCGAGACGCCTCTGGACCTCAAGGACCTCTCCTCGGTGCTGCAAAAGCGCGCCCCGGTCTACGACAAGGACCGGGAGGAGCATTACAACCTCATCTCGGCGCTGCATAAGTCCGTGCGCGGCTCGGACCCGGATGCCGCGCTCTACTGGCTGGCGCGTATGCTGAGCGCGGGGGAAGACCCGCTCTATCTGGCGCGGCGGATCGTGCGCATGGCGAATGAGGAAATTGGCCTCGCCGATCCCGGCGCCGTACACGCCGCGCTGGCGGCCAAAGATGTCTATGAGTTTCTGGGCAGTCCGGAAGGCGATCTGGCGCTGGCCCAGGCCGTGGTCCATATCGCCTGCGCGCCCAAATCAAACGCGGTCTACACCGCCTGGAAAGCCGCCCTGCGCACCGCCAAGGGCACAGGCTCTCTGATGCCGCCCGCCCATATCCTCAACGCCCCCACCAAGCTCATGAAAGAGGTGGGCTATGGCAAGGGCTATGAGTACGACCATGACGTGGAGGGCGGCGTCTCGGGCCAGAACTATTTCCCCACCGAAATGGGCAAGCCCCCCACCTTCTACGAACCCAAACCCCAGGGCCGTGAAGCAGCCCTGCTGGAACGGCTGGAGCGGTTTCGCGCGGTCAGGGCGGAGCGGGCGAAGCGCGGGGATTAAGGGTGTTGGTCGGTTGAGCGAACCCTTTTAGACTTTGGACTTCTTTCTGGTTCGAGGCGAAACGTGTCCCAGTTCTGCGCCGTCCTGACGGGCGATCTTATTAATTCCACCAAGACGGATCGCGAGATTGTCGAGCGGGCCTTTGACGCTTTGTTCAAAGCGGGTGACGCTGTGCGTGATTTCGACTCTCAGGGCGGGACGGCCATCGAGCGGTATCGCGGCGATGGCTGGCAAGTGCTGGTGCGTGATCCGCGCTTCGCCCTGCGTGCGGCGCTAATGTTTTCGGCGGCGGTGGCGTCCGTGGACCGGTCCATCGCCACCCGCATCGCTGTGGGAACAGGTCCGCTTGAAGGACTTAACCCGGCCGGGCTGGGCGCGTCTGACGGCCCGGCCTTCCGCATTTCCGGCCGATTGTTGGAAGCCATGCCTAGAGGTGCGCAGATAGCTTTGAAGCGCACGGGTCTGACCGTGTCCGAAGACAGCTGGCGCGCGGTGTCTTTCGCGCTGGCGGGGGCTGTTGCAGAGAACTGGACGCAGAAACAGGCGCTGGTGATGCGTCACATCTTGCCGCTCCCCGCGCCGACGCAAACCGACATCGCCTCTCGCATCGGGGTTACCCAACAGACCGTTCAGCAGCATTTTGAAAGTGCGCATGGCCCGCTCCTTCTTGATCTGCTTGAGCAAGTTGAGGCGGTGGAATGGCTGTGATCGTATTACAGGTCACAGAGCCTGTAATTGGGCTTTACAGGCTCCAGAGGCTGTTACCCGGCATGCGCCGGTGGGCAGGCGTTTCCAGACAGGTCCCAGAGCCTGTAAAGGACGGAAACAGGGTTATGAACCTGTGGAGCGGTCAGAATGCTTGAAACGGCGATCGCGCTGCTGGCCGCCCATATGGCTGCGGATTTCGTGCTCCAGTTCAACTGGATCATCACGAACAAACGCAAGCCTGAAGCGTTCGCCCTGCATACCGGGATCGTGCTGCTGACGAGCGTGCTGGCGCTGGGGGTGTTGAGCTTCGAAGCCTCGGACGCCCTGTGGGCGATTACTGTTGTGACAGTCAGTCATGCGGTCATAGACGCCATCAAGACCTATGGGCTGACGGTGGAGCGCTGGGAGAAGCCGCGCTGGGACTTTGCCGCGTTCAGTCTCGACCAGCTGGCGCATCTGGGCGTCATCGTGCTGGCGGCGTTTATGTTCCCTGATGCGTTTGCGCAAGGCGAGTGGAGCTGGCGATTAGGGGAGCACGCTCAAGGACTTGTCAGCGTCTATGCCTGTTTCGCCGGCTTGATCGCAGCGACCCGGATGGGGCAGTTCACCATCGGGAAGTTCCTGGACCGGTTTGCCTTGCCCGAGCTGGAAACAAAGGCCGTCGCACCAAGCGCCGAAGCCCCTGATTCCGGGCTAGAGGATGGCGGCGCCTGGATCGGCCTACTGGAGCGGGCGGTGATCTTCGTGCTGATCCTGATCGGCGAGTTTACCGCCATCGGCTTCCTGCTCGCCGCCAAATCCGTGCTGCGCTTCCAATACGCTCACAAACGCAGCCAGAGCGAGTATGTCATTATCGGTACGCTGACGAGCTTTGGCTGGGCGGCGGCGATGGGCGGGCTGACGGTCTGGGCATTGAATGCCCTGAATGCCGCCTGATCCCCTTGCGCCATCGCGCTCACGCGCCTAACCCTCTCGCCCATGCAACATGTGCTTCTCATAGCGCTGGGCGGCGCGCTGGGCGCGGTGTCGCGGCACTTCGTCAATCAGGCGGGTCTCAGGCTCATCGGGCCGGAATGGCCGTACGGCACGTTCACGGTGAATGTGCTGGGCTGTCTGATGATGGGGCTGCTGGTGGGCTGGCTGGCCAGTGCTGGCCGTCCGGACGCCACCGAGCTGCGCTATGCGCTGGGCGTCGGGTTTCTGGGCGCGTTCACGACGATGAGCGCCTTCTCCCTGGATGTGCTGGTGATGATAGAGCGCAAGACTTATGTGATGGCCGCGATCTATGCGGGCGGAACGCTGATGGCTTCTCTGGCCGCAGTGTTCGTCGGGCTGATCCTGGCGCGAAAGGTGTTTGCCGCATGAGCGGAGTACAGACGGTTGAAGTCACCCGCGATGAAGACGAGATGCGCGTCGATCGCTGGTTCAAGAAGCATTTTCCCCATGTCAGCCATGGCATGATCGAGAAATTGCTGCGCACCGGCCAGATTCGCGTGGATGGCGGCCGGGCCAAAGGCAATCAGCGCCTCAGCGCGGGCCAGTCCGTGCGCGTGCCGCCCATGCCCGACGCCGGCGAGCCGCGCGAGCAGGGCTCGATCACCCGTCAGGATGCGCAGTTCGCGCGTTCGCTGGTGATCTATGAAGACAAGCAGATGATCGCGCTGAACAAGCCGCCGGGACTGGCGGTGCAGGGCGGCTCCAAGGTGACGATGCATCTGGATCATTTGCTGCAGGCCTTCGGCAAGGGTGATCAGAAGCCCAGGCTGGTGCATCGGCTCGACAAGGACACCTCCGGCGTTCTGGTGGTGGCCAAGACCGCCCAGAGCGCCAAGCGTCTGGCGCGCCTGTTCCAGACCCGTGACGTGAAGAAGACCTATTGGGCGATCTGCCTGGGGCTTCCGGCGCCGCGCGCGGGCGAGATCAAGGGCTTCATGAAGAAATCCATGGAAGGCGATCGCGAGCTGATGGTCGGCGCCCGCCATGGCGAGGAGGGCGCCCAGCATGCGCTGACCCGCTATGCGGTGGCCGACAATGCCGGCGCGCGGGCAAGCTGGGTCGTGCTGCGGCCCGAGACCGGGCGCACCCATCAGCTGCGCGTGCACATGCAGGCCATGGGGCATTCGATCTATGGCGACGGCAAGTACACCTGCGATTATCCCGATCCCGAAGGCCTGTCGCGCAAGCTGCACCTGCATGCGCGCAAGATCGAGATTCCGCGCGAAGGCCAGAAACCGCTGGTGATCGAGGCGGACCTGCCCAAACACATGGCCGACAGCTTTGACGCGCTCGGGTTCAATCCGGGCGACAATCTGATGCTGGTCGAGGAGGCGCTCGAATGAGCGAACTCAAGCTCGCCGTCTTCGATATTGACGGCACGCTCGTTGACAGCCGCGAGGTGATCCACCGCGCCATGACACGCGCCTTTGATCGCGCCGGTTTGGGCGAGATCACGTATGACCGGGTTCGCATGATCGTCGGGCTGGAGCTGGGCGAGGCCGTCGCACAACTCGCCCCGGCCGACTATCCCGCCGAGCGCGTGCCCGAGCTGGCGAATTTCTACAAGCAGGCCTTTGTGGAGATGCGCGCCCAGGACGGGTTCTCAGAACCGCTCTATGCGGGCGCGAAAGAAACCGTTGAACGGCTCGCCGATGAGGGCTGGCTTCTGGGCGTGGCGACCGGCAAGGCGCGGCGCGGGCTCGACATCGTGTTCGAGCATCACGACCTGCACAGATACTTCCAGACCTTCCAGACCGTGGATGGCGGGGCGGGCAAGCCCGATCCGCGCATGGTGCTGGATGCGATGAAGGAAACCGGCGTCGACGCCCATCGCACCGTGATGATTGGCGACACCAGTTGGGATATGCGCATGGCGCGAGCGGCGAATACTCATGCGCTGGGCGTCAGCTGGGGCTTTCACACCCCTGAGGAGATCGCCGAGGGCGGCGCCCACTCCATCCATGATGAATTTGACTGTCTGAATGCGGCGCTCGACGCCTTTGCGGAAAACGGAGCCAGCGCGGCATGAGCATGTCCAAGGCGAAAGCCGAGAACCGGGAACTGCCCAAGCGGTTCTATAAGGAGGTCAGCACTCAGCCCGGCGAGGGCGGCTGGTCGATCCTGCTCGATGGACGTCCAGTGAAGACCCCGGCCAAGCGCGCCCTGCACGTGCCGTCCGAAACGCTGGCGACGGCGCTCGCGGCGGAATGGGCGGCGCAGGAGACGGTGATCGACCCTTTCACCATGCCGATCACCCGCATCCTGCACGTGGCGCTCGACCGGATGGAAGCGGTGCGCGAAGGCGCAGCCGAGGAAGTGGCGAATTTCGGCCGCACTGACCTTCTGAGCCATCGCGCTGAGGAGTCCCAGCTCGCCGCCCGTCAGGCGGAACTGTGGGACCCGTATCTCGAATGGGCGAAAACCGCGCTCGACGCGCCGCTCAACGCCGCTGCGACCGTGCTGGCTTTGGAACAGCCTGAAAGCTCCATCGCGGCGCTCAAGGCCCGCGCTCTGGCGCAGGATGATCTGCGTCTGACGGCTCTGGTCAGCGTCACGCCCATCCTTGGCTCGGCGATCCTGGCGTTCGCGCTGCTCGAAGGCGAGGCGGACGCCGAAGCCGTCTGGAAAGCGGCGCGCGTGGATGACGATTATCAGATCGAGCGCTGGGGCGAAGACGCCGAAGCCGCGCTCGCCGCCGCCAACCGCAAGCGCGATCTCATCGCCAGCGAGACCGTCATGCGGGCGCTTGATGAGGCGGGGCTTTAGCTCAGACGTTGAATCCCGGCCAAGCGGAGCGACCAAACCCACTCACTTCTCTTCCCCCGCGCAGGCGGGGGCCCAGAGCCGAGAGCTCAACGTTTCATTACCTCTGGATCCCCGCCTATGCGGGGAAAGAGGATGAGGGAATTCAGCTCAGCACCACCCATGATTTGCGCCCACCGCCAGACCGGTGCTAGCTAGCTCACAACGAACAAAAAACTTGGGAGTGAAGGCTGATGAAAGCCGTCCTGGAACAGCTCGACGCGAAACGTGAAGCGGCCCGCATGGGCGGGGGCGAAGCCCGCATCAAGGCCCAGCATGAAAAGGGCAAGCTGAGCGCGCGCGAGCGTCTGGACGTGCTGCTGGACGAAGGCAGCTTTGAAGAGCTCGACATGTTCGTCGAGCATGATTGCACCGAGTTCGGCATGGCCGACAAGAAGACCCCCGGCGATGGCGTGGTGACGGGCTCCGGCACGATCAATGGCCGTCTGGTTTATGTTTTCGCCAAGGATTTCACCGTGTTCGGCGGCTCGCTGTCCGCCGCCCACGCCCGCAAGATCTGCAAGGTGCAGGACGCGGCGCTGAAGAACGGCGCGCCGATCATCGGCCTGTTTGACGCCGGCGGCGCCCGTATCCAGGAAGGCGTGGACGCGCTGGGCGGCTATGCCGAGATCTTCCAGCGCAACACGCTGGCCTCGGGCGTGATCCCGCAGATCTCCGTCATCATGGGCCCGTGCGCGGGCGGCGATGTCTATTCGCCCGCCATCACCGACTTCATCTTCATGGTGAAGGACACCTCCTACATGTATGTGACCGGCCCCGACGTGGTGAAAACCGTCACCAACGAGGTCGTCACCCATGAAGAGCTAGGCGGCGCGTCCGTCCACGCCAAGAAATCCGGCGTCGCCGAGGGCGCGTTCGAGAACGATATCGAGGCGCTGGTTCAGGTCCGTCGCCTGATCGACTTCCTGCCGGCGTCCAACCGTGAAAAGCCGCCGCTCCGGGAGGTGTTCGACGCGCCCGACCGCGCCGAGCCGAGCCTTGATACGCTGGTTCCGCCGAACCCGAACAAGCCCTATGACATCAAGGAATTGATCGAGAAAGTGGCCGATGAGGGCGATTTCTATGAAATCGCACCCGACTATGCGACCAATATCGTGGTGGGCTTTGGCCGTCTGGAAGGCCAGACCGTGGGCTTCGTCGCCAACCAGCCGCTCTCGCTCGCGGGCGTGCTCGACATTGACGCCTCCAAGAAGGCCGCGCGTTTCGTGCGTTTCTGCGACGCCTTTGAAATTCCGCTTATCACCTTTGTGGACGTGCCGGGCTTCCTGCCGGGCACCAAGCAGGAGTATGGTGGGCTGATCAAGCATGGCGCGAAGCTTCTGTTCGCCTATGCCGAAGCCACCGTCCCCAAGCTGACTGTCATCACGCGCAAGGCCTATGGCGGCGCCTATGACGTGATGGCGTCCAAGCATTTACGCGGCGATATCAACTATGCCTGGCCGAGCGCGGAAATCGCGGTGATGGGCGCCAAGGGCGCGGCGGAAATCATCCACCGCAAGGATCTGGGTGATGAAGCCAAGATGGCCGAACACACCAAGGCCTATGAAGACCGCTTCGCGAACCCGTTCGTCGCGGCCTCACGCGGCTTCCTGGATGATGTGATCCAGCCGCACAACACCCGCTTCCGCCTGATCAAGGCCCTGCGCACCCTGCGCAACAAGGAACTCACCAATCCCTGGAAGAAGCACGACAATATTCCGCTCTAAAGCGTGTCGCACTGATTACTGAAAAGCCCCGGTCATCTGGACCGGGGCTTTTTCGTTATGCGCTTGTATCTCGGTCCTCGGACTTGATCCGGGGACCCATAGCGAAACCGCTATTCCAGCTCGACAGCTTCGACCTTGCCGTTTTCCAGCACCAGCGCCAGCTCGCCGCGTT
The DNA here is from genome assembly GCF_000152745.1 of Oceanicaulis sp. HTCC2633. Taxonomy (GTDB): domain Bacteria; phylum Pseudomonadota; class Alphaproteobacteria; order Caulobacterales; family Maricaulaceae; genus Oceanicaulis. The sequence goes on along the minus strand of NZ_CH672428.1, from coordinate 701,661 downwards.
TGAGGCGCAGGGCTTCGGCGCCAAAGACGTCCCGACGCCAGCCCTTGAGGGCGGGGATGTCGGCATTGTCGTCGGCGGCGAGTTTTTCCAGATCGGGCACGGTGGCGATCAGGCGGCTGGCGACGCCTTCCTGGTCGGACACGACCTTGAGGAAGACTTTCAGCATTTCGATGATCGGGCCCAGATTGGGCGGGCTCGCTTCGGGCTTGTCCACCTTGGGGGCATAGGCCTTGGGGTCCGCCAGCGCTTCGGTCATCAGCGCGATCAGGCGCTCGGCCGGTTTTGAGCGTTCAAAGCCCTTGGGCACCGCGCGCAGGCCCTTGAGATCATCGAGCGAGGTCGGGGCGGCATGGGCCAGCTCATACAGGCCATCATCCTTGATGATGCGCGAGCGGGGAATGTCGCGGGTCTGCGCCTCGGTCTCGCGCCACAGCGCGGCGGCCTTCAGGCCCGCCAACCATTTTGCGGTGGTCTTGCGCAGCTTCAGACGCTTCCACGCGTCTTCAGGGTGCATTTCATAGGTGGCCGGGTCGGTGAGGGTCTTCATCTCCTCGGCCAGCCAGGCCTCGCGGCCCACCTTGGCGAGCTTCTCGCGCAGGATCGGGAACAGGTCGCGCAGATGGGTCACATCGGCGAGCGCGTATTCCTTCTGCTTGTCCGACAGCGGGCGGCGCGACCAGTCGGTGAAGCGCGACCCCTTGTCGAGATTCACCTTCACCAGCGCGCGCACCAGATTGTCGTAGGAGATCGAGTCGCCCAGCCCCACGGCCATGGCCGCGATCTGGCTGTCAAAGAGCGGTTTGGGGATGATGCCGCCGCCTTCGTGGAAGAAGATCTCCAGATCCTGCCGGCAGGCATGGAAGACCTTGATGACGTTCTGATCGGTCAGAAGATCATAGAAGGGTTGAAGGTCGAGGCCTTCGGCCAGAGGGTCGATCAGCACTTCTGTGTCATCGCCTGCGGCCTGAATCAGGCACAGCTGCGGCCAGAAGGTGCTTTCGCGCATAAACTCTGTGTCTACGGCGACATATTCAGCCTGGCGCAGCTTGGCGCACGCCTGGGCGAGGGACTCAGTATCGGCGATCCATTCCATAGCGTGCTCGATTATACCGAACTTCGCCCTTTGGCGAGCCTTCTGCTCACTGAGCGCTTTTTCGCCGCGCCAGCATGCGCCAGATGATGAAAAGCGCGGCCCCCAAAGAGCCCAGGGCGACAAATCCATAAGCGGCCTGCAAGGGCAGGGCGCTGGCCCCGATCACAAGCAGCACCAGCGGGCCCAGAGTGCCGCCCAGCCCGTTGAGCACGCCGGACGCCGCCAGAAGGCGCCCGCGCATCTCTTCCTTCGCGCGACGTTGCGCCATGGCTTGCAAGGGCACCAGGAACAGTCCGCCGCCAACCGCCGAGGCCGCAAGATCAAACAGGATCCGCCAGTTCGCGCGATCTGTCAGGAAGGCGTCGGCGCTGATCAACGCCTCGCCGGGCGTGCGACCGAGCGTGTAGAGCGCAATATCGGTCGGAAAGACGGTCAGCATGATCGCGCCAATGAGCGAGAAACGCAGGGCGTCGCCGGATTTGGCCAGAGACCCGCAGATCACTGCGCCCAGAGCCGCGCCAATGGTGAAGATCAGCTGGAAGACGGCAACCACGCCTTCATCCGCGCCCAGAACATCGCGTGTGAAGAGCGGCAGCACGGTGATGACCGCCGCGGCCAGCATCCAGAACCACGCCACGCCCAGCAAGGGCCGCATCACGTCCGGCGCCCGGAACGCAAAGCCCAGCATGCGCGGGGTTTCCCAGACCACGCCCAGAACGCCCCAGCGGACCTTGAGATCCGGATTGCCGCCCGGGGCCGGGGTTTGCTGGCGCATGGCGAACCAGCCCAGCACGGCCATCACCACCAGAAGCGCGCTGATCAGGGGCACGCCCCAGTCCGGCGCGATCAGCAGCGTGCCGCCAATGGCGCCCACAAGGATGGCGACATTGATGGCGCCCGAGAGCGCGGCATTGGCGGGGACGAGCTCTTCGGGCGCCATCAGAGAGGGCAGCGCGGAATTGCGCGCGGGCAGGAAGAAGGTCGATTGCACGCCCATCAGGAAGAGCGTGACGAGGAGCGCCAGCGGCAGCTGGAACAAGAATCCGATGGCGGCGAGGATCATCAGGATGATCTCGGCGAACTTGGCGATGCGCATGATCTTCGTGCGGTCAAACCGGTCCGCCACCTGACCCGCAATGGCGGAGAAGGCGAAGATCGGAACGGTGAAGGCGGTGGCCGCCAAAGGCACCATGATCTGATTGTCGAGGCCGAACACCGTCCAGCCCTGATAGGTCGCCAGCGCCACCAGCGCATAGCGGAACAGGTTGTCATTGAAGGCGCCCAGGGTCTGGGCGATCCAGAGCGGCAGGAAGCGACGCTGGGTCATCAGCGCAGAGACGATCTTCAGGCTCATTTCAGCCCCTCCTTCACCAGCGCGTCGGTGCGCGCTTCGATCACGGCTTCCAGCCGTTCCATGAATGCATCCTTCTCAAGGCCGGGTTCGATCGGGTCGAGAAACTCCACGACAGCGCGGCCCGGGGTTTTGCGGAAGGATTGCTGGTCCCAGGCGAGGCCCAGATTGGTGGCCACCGGAACGCAAGGCCGGTTGAGATCAGCGTATAGGTGCCAGACGCCCTTGCGATAGGCATGTTTCTCGCCCGGCGCGGCCAGATGGCCCTCGGGATAGATCAGAACGTCGCGGCCTTCGCCGCGCAGCACGTCCAGCCCCTCATTCATCCGGGCGCGGGCCCCATCGCCGCCGCCATTGGACAGCACGATGGCGCCCAGCTTTTTCAGGATGCGGCCGACAAGCGGGAAGCGATAGAGGTGGTCGCCCGCCACAAAGGACAGATTGGCGAGTTCGGAGATCATCACGAAGCCATCGCCCCAGCTCTGATGCTTGGCGGCGATCACGGCGGGCTGGCGCGGCAGGCGGTCCCGGCCGCGCACCTCGACGCTGACGCCGGCGATGAAATAGAGCGCGACCCGCTGGGCCGAGCCGTACATCTGGATTCCATAGGCGAGGGGCTTGCGGCCTGGGATAAGCGCCAGCAGCGAGCAGACCAGCGCAAAGATCACGGTGATCAGCCAGTAGGCGACGAAATAGGCGGCGGAGCGGATCATGGGAATCCTCCTGTAGCCGTCGTGAAAAGGGGAGTGGATCAGGCTCCCTTGAGGGCGGCGAGCGCAGCGCGGGCCAGCTCGGCCTTGCGCACGGTCATCAAGCCGTGCAGCCGTCCAGCCATGCGGTGAGCGGCGGGCTGGAGCACCACGCCGAGCGCGGCGGCGGTCTTCAGCTCCGGATCGCCGGGCGGACAGTCGCCAGCCTCGATGCCCCGCGCGACGGCCTCTGCGATGAGGCGGACCGGGTCGGGGCGGCCCTCACGGTCTGTGCGGCCAAAGCGGAACATGTGGATGAGGTGGTATTCAAACAGCGCCGGGTCTTCGTCCGCCGCCTCGCAATAAACCTCCACAACGCGGGTCACGGCGTCCTCAAACCCGTCCGCGTCTTCCAGCGCGGTTTCAACGAGATCGAACAGGCGTGAGTGGATGGCCTCGAACAGGGCCTCGGCCAGCACTTCCTTGCTCTTGAAGTGACGGTAGATCGAGCCTTCCGCCACTTGAGCGGCGCCGGCGATCTCGCGGGTGGAGACCGCGTCGACGCCGTTTTGTGAGAACAGCACCAGCGCCGCGCGTTCGATCCGCGCCTTGGCGGTGCCGTCCACGGCCGTCACGCCGCGCGGGTCAGGGGCGTCCGGAAGTGCGTCATTCGCCATTGTCATCTCCAGTTCTCTCAGCCCTGTCTTGGAGGGCGCTCGTATGCCGAGTGAGCGTTCACTCACCGCGCCGTCAATCTGCCTTTCAAAATCGGGGCTGTCAATACTGAGTGAGTGTTCACTCACTCTTGTGCTCTCGTTTCGCAAACTCCCGGGCGAAACATGGTCGTAGACGGACCATCTCAGGTGGACCATGGGAGGCGAAGGGTTCTGAAGGTGAAGATGATCCAGGGGAAACCCGGTCTCTAGCGCGGCATCGGTGAGGGGGATGAAACTCGCCGGGTCAGGCGATGTGTGATCTCGACGCCAGGGCTTCCGCCTCCAGCTCCCGCGTACGGGCCTCCACACGCGTCTGAAGCTCTGTCATGAAACTGCGGCTGTCTGTATCTGCGCTCATAGCAGGCAGGAATTCGATCACGGCCGTGCCCGGATAGAGCACCGGCTCCTGTTCGGGCCAGAAACAGCCCAGATTGGTGGCGACGGGGATGACTGGACGATCCAGAGTCTGGGCCAGACGGTGTACGCCCTTGCGGAAGCGGCGTCCGCCGCCGACGGGCGTCAGGCCGCCTTCGGGAAAGATCAGGGCCGAGCGGCTGTCTCGCGCCAGACGCGCCACGCCTTCATCCAGCGCGCCATTGGCGCGCCGGCCGGCGTCATTGTCCACCACCACCGCTTCGGCGCGCTGAAGGTAGAGGCCGACCAGCGGGAAGCGCAGCATATGGTCGCCGATGACGTAGGCGAGGGCGGGGTCACGCGCGAGATGACACAGGCCGTCGCCATAGGATTGGTGCTTGGCGGCGAGGATGACGAGCTGATCCTTCGGAATATGCTCAAGGCCGCGATACTCGACCCTGACGCCGCAGAGTTGCAGCCAGCGCCGGAAGAGTTTGGCGAACGCGCCGATGGCGAATGTCGCAGGTCTCGGGCCCGGCCATAGAAGAAGCGGTGAGCACAGAATCGCCAGCGTTCCCGCCAGCGCCCAGAAGCCGGTATGGAAGATCTTGGCGCGCATGGAGGCAAATTCGTTGTGTTCGCTCCGCCTCACAAGCGCTCAGTGTGCAGCGCTTTGCGCTTAACTCTGTTGCATGGCTTGACAGAAAGGCCGCAAACGTTCCTTTTCCAACCGCTTCTCGACCGCCCAATTGAAACGGACGAATTTCCATGCACGCCTATCGCACTCATACCTGCGGACAGCTGCGCAAAGCCCAAATGGGCGAAACCGCGCGTCTTTCCGGCTGGATCCACCGTAAACGCGACCATGGCGGTCTGCTGTTCGTGGACCTGCGCGACCATTACGGTCTGACCCAATGCGTGCTGGAGCCTGATAATCCCAATTTCGCGACCCTCGAGCGCATGCGCGCAGAGAGTGTGGTCACCGTGACCGGCAAGGTCGTGGCGCGCACCGAGGACACCATCAACCCGAACCTGCCCACGGGCGAGATCGAGCTGCTGGTGGAAGACCTTGTGGTCCAGTCCGCCGCCGAGGAGCTGCCGCTGCCGGTGTTCGGCGAGCCGGACTGGTCCGAGGAAGTGCGCCTGAAGCACCGCTATATCGACCTGCGCCGGGAGAGCCTGCACAAGCGCATCGTGCTGCGTTCGAAGATCATCGACTCCCTGCGCCGCCGCATGGTCGATGAAGGTTTCACCGAATACCAGACCCCGATCCTGACGGCGTCCTCGCCCGAAGGCGCGCGCGACTTCCTGGTGCCGTCCCGTCTGCATCCGGGCCATTTCTACGCGCTACCCCAGGCGCCGCAGCAGTTCAAGCAGCTGATCATGGTGTCCGGCTTTGACCGCTACTTCCAGATCGCGCCCTGCTTCCGTGACGAAGACGCCCGCGCCGACCGGGCGCCGGGTGAATTCTACCAGCTCGATATGGAAATGAGCTTTGTCACCCAAGACGAAGTGTTCGGCGTGATCGAGCCGGTTCTGGCGGGCGTGTTCAACGAATTCGCCGATGGCCGTGAAGTGCCTGAAGGCGCTTTCCCGCGCATCCCGTACGCCGAAGCCATGCGCAAATACGGCTCGGACAAGCCAGATCTGCGCAACCCGATTGAGATGGAAGCCGTCACCGAGCATTTCGCCGGTTCGGGCTTCAAGGTCTTTGCGGGCATGATCGAGAAGAACCCGAAAGTGGAAGTCTGGGCGATCCCGGCTCCCAAGGGCGGCAGCCGCGCCTTCTGCGACCGGATGAATTCCTGGGCGCAGAAAGAGGGTCAGCCGGGTCTGGGTTACATCTTCTGGCGTGAAGAGAACGGCGCGCTGGAAGGCGCGGGCCCGATCGCCAAGAATATCGGCCCCGAACGCACCGATGCGATCCGCACCCAGCTGGGCCTTGAGGCTGGCGACGCGGTCTTCTTCGCGGCGGGCGAGCCGTCCGCCTTCGCCAGCTTCGCCGGCAAGGCGCGCGACGTGGTCGGCCGTGAGCTTGATCTGTTTGAGAAGAACGTCTTCCGCTTCTGCTGGATCGTCGATTTCCCCATGTATGAATGGGATGACGAGAACAAGAAGGTGGAGTTCTCCCACAACCCGTTCTCCATGCCGCAAATGGATCCCGAAGCGTTCATGGCGCTCAGCAAGGACGACCATGAGACGCTTCTGGGCCTGAAAGCCTGGCAGTACGACATCGTCTGCAACGGTATCGAGCTGTCCTCGGGCGCCATCCGGAACCACCGCCCGGACGTCATGCTGAAAGCCTTCGAGTTCGCCGGTTATGGCGCGGACGTGGTCGAAGAAGCCTTTGGCGGCATGCTCAACGCTTTCCGCTATGGCGCCCCGCCGCACGGCGGCATCGCGCCGGGCGTGGACCGTATCGTGATGATGCTGGCCGATCAGGAGAATCTGCGCGAAGTCGTGATGTTCCCGAAAGACCAGCAGGCCCGCGACCTGATGATGAACGCGCCGGCGCCGGCCGAGATGCGTCAGCTGCGCGAACTGCACCTGCGCACCGTGGTCCCCGAAGCCAAAAAAGAAGGCTAGGGGCCAGGCGTCAGCCAGACAGGAAAACGGCGGGTCATCGACCCGCCGTTTTTTTTATGGGTTCAGCGTTCTTCCTGGGGAGGTTGTGGCGGTCGCGGCGGCTGGGGCCGTTGGTCGCGGTCTTCCTGGCGCTGACGTCGCTCCTCGGCCCGCTGGGCGGCCTCCTGCTGGCGACGCGCCCGCTCGGCCTCCTGTTCGGCCCGACGAGCCTCGATCCGCTCCAGCTCCGCCTGCATGCGCGGGGTCGGTTGCTTGGGCGGAAAAACCGGGGCGGCAGCGGGATCGGACGGCGTCTCCAGGACAGGTTTCGGGGCAGGGCCCGCCTGTTCGAGAATCGTGCGGATGTGATCGCCCAGCTCCGTCGGATGAATGTCGAACTCCCAGCTCACATCCTGTAGATCGCCATTCGCCTGGGCTTCAGCGAGGGCGCGCGCAGCAACGCGCAGGGAGTCGCGGACGACTTCGGCCGTGGCCTGTTCGATCGCCAGTTCGACGCTGTCCTGACTTTCGGATTCGTTGATGCGGACGGTGATGTCCTGAGCGGCGCTGCGCAATTCGGCGACGGCCTGACGCAGGGCCAGAGTCATTTCGCGCTCGCGCATGCGATTGGTGAGACCGTTTTCGGCCAGCGCGGCTTCAAGTTCGGCGCTGACGCGTTCCAGCTCGTCGCGCTGGGTTTCAAGGCTTGGTGAAGGGACAGCGGCCACAGCCTCAGATGATCGGCGCAGCGTGAAGACCAGCGCGCCATCTTCCGAGCAGCGCGTCAGCGTGTAGTCGAAGGGCAGACGGGTGTTCTCATCGCCGCAAACATGCTGGAAGCTCTCCGCCGTCAGACCACTCGCATCGCGCAGATCCGTCGATGACAGATTGACCGCTATGAAACGCGCATTCGAGAATTCGGTGTCGCGCAGGTCTGCATAGCTGAGGTCGGTGTTCTCGAAAATCACGTTCTGGAACAGGCCGCCGCGGGCGTCCACGCCGCGCAGCCGGGTTCCGAAAAAGTGCGCCCGGGTCAGACTGGCGTCGCGCAGATTGGCGTGACTGAAATCGGCTTGCCGGAACACGGAGTCAGGCAGGTTGGCTTCGCGCAGATTGGCGGCGGTCAGGTCAGACAACAGGAAGACGCTGCCCTGAAGGTCGGAATCCTGAAGATCCGAACTGCGCAGGCTGACCTGATGAGCGCGCAGGCGCTGCAATTGCGCATCCTGCAGATTGGCGCCGTCGAGCGTGACATTGGACAGACGGGCCTCGGTCAAGGTGGCGTCCATGAAGTCCGCGCCCGTCAGGTTCAGGTCCACCAGCTGGGCGCCCAGCATCTGAGCATCGGAAAAATTGGAGCCGGACAGGTCGCCACCCACGATCTGGGCGCCGGCCAAGTTGCCGTCTGCGAATACGCAGGACCGACAATCACCGCCAATGTAGAGACGGCGATGCGGTTCGCCGGCTTGTCCGGGGGCGGACAATACCGTGCTGAGCGCCAGAGCCAGTATGACGGTGCGATAATGCATGATTTAGATGTAGTCCGCTTGCCGTCAGGGAGCGACTTAATTCGTAGTAAGTTGCAGTGAACCCGTTTAGCGGCAAGGTGAAATCGACAGCCCTGCCGGTAATTGCGTGCTTTCGTCGCCGCACGCGCGGTCGAGTTGTGACTGGGTCAGTCCGCGCGTCGCAGCCATCTCGGCGCCCGACAGATTCGCGCCGTCCAGACGCGCGCCCGTCAGGTCCGCGCCGCCAAAATAGGCGCCGACCGCGGTCACCCGGCTCATATCGGCGTAGGCGAAGCTCGCTGCGGTGAAGCGGGCGCCGAACAGGTTGGCGATCGACAGATTGGTGCGGGTGAAATTCGCCCGGTTCATTGTGGCCAGGCTGAGATCGGCCTGACGCAGACGCGCTCCGGACACATCCACGTCCGGAAGGTCGAGATAGCTCAGATCCGCCTGGAACAGGTTGCAGCCCGGACAGGACTGGCCGGCTTGAACGCGCGCTATCTCGCTGGCGTTCTGGGCGAAAGCCGGGCTGGCGACGCTCAGCGCGAGACCCAGAAGGACCGAAATCTGTTTCATCATGGCGCATACCCTGTCAGTTACCGGTCCGGGTCTCGCAAGTTTCAGGCCTGCCCCCTAGACCTTTCCGGCCCAGCCGCACGCATCGCACCCCAACAGACCTGCGTTTTCAATCACGGTGAAATGTCCGCATTCCGGGCAGGGGTCGCCATGATAGTTGACGATATGGTCTTCCAGCCGCTCCACATGGGCGCCGCCGGATGATCCGCCGCCAGATTTGGGTTTGGGATCAAATTCGAACCCGCTGCCTTCTGCAGCGTCCTCAGACTTTCCCGGCTTGGGGCGGCTCCCCAGCATGACCACATTGTCGGGCAGCTGACCTCGGGAGAAGCCCTTGGAGATCAGGCTCGCAGGATCGGCCTCTCGCACCAGCTTCTCCTGTTCGACGCCTTTGCCCAGCCCGCCGGGATCGTAATTGTGCGGATCGGTCTGGGCGAGGTCTTCACGGCCCAGATAACTCACCGCCAGTTCGCGGAAGATGTAATCGAGGATCGAGCTGGCGTGCTTGATGGAGTCGTTGCCGTCCACATCGCCAGCAGGTTCGAAGCGGGTGAACAGATAGGCGTCCACATATTCTTCAAGCGGCACGCCGTATTGCAGGCCGATGGAAATGGAGATGGCGAAATTGTTCATCAGCGAGCGGAAGGCGGCGCCTTCCTTGTGCATGTCGATGAAGATCTCGCCCAGTTCGCCATCCTCGAACTCGCCAGTGTGCAGATAGACCTTGTGGCCGCCCACGGTGGATTTCTGGATATAGCCCTTGCGTCGGTCGGGCAGCTTGCGGCGCTCGGCGGCTCGCTCGACATATTTCTCCACCACACGTTCGACGACGCGCTCCTCGGCGATCACCGAGCGGCGCACGGAGTCGCCCGTTTCGTATTCGATGGTGTTCAGAAGATCGTAGAGCGCATCACCCTCACGGCGGATGGAAAGGCCTGTCAGACCGCGACGGGCGCTGGAGGCGATCAGGGCGCCCAGCTCCTCAATCGAGCTCGATCCTGGAAGCGCCAGCTCAAGGCTCGCCGTGCCTTCCAGCACATCCTCGCACGCTTCCGCCATGGCGAGACGCGCTTCGGGCGCCGGGTCGGCGAAGACCGCCCGCAGCTCGGGGCTCAGGATTTCACAATCATCCAGGCGTCCAGCGCCGTGCACATAGCGTTCGGCCGCAACGACTTCGAGCGGGTCCACACCCAGCTTTTCCAGAAGACGCGGGCCGGCTTCGTCAAAATGCTCGGGACTCAACCCGCACCGTCGCGCAACTTCCGGGCCCAGGCTCCAGCGGTTGATCGCAAAGCGCAACGGCACGCCGTCGCTCAGGGCGGCGTCAATGCGCGCAAACCCGGCCTGATCCACGCCGGCGTTTTCAAGTTGGGTGATCCAGTTGGCGCTGTGACCGGCAAGGGCGCCTGCGCCAAGCGCGTGCCTGCGGGCGCCAATCTGCTCGTCTTGCGTCAGCGCGCTCAGAGCGGCGTTCACGCAAGCGGCGAACTGCCGGCCGCCCGGCGCGTCCAGCGCGGCAGGCGGATGAACGCCAACCGATTCCGCGCCGATCAGTCCTGCCGCCAGCGCGTCCGGGCGTTCGAGGCTGACGGGCGCCGGACATTCGCTGCGCACAATGCGCAGGATGTGCTGGGCGCGGTCTCGCGCCGCTTCGCTGTCAAAGGGCAGGGCGAGAGCGGTCAGGGACGCCCCCAGTCCCGCAAGCAAGAGCGACCCTGATTGATGCGCGGCGGTCTGGCCCCACAGGCGCGCGGCGTAGGCCAGCCCGTCTTCATCCAGCGTCTGCTCGCGAACAAACCGCGCCAGGTTCAGAATGATGGCGGCCGGGGTGACCGCTTGCGGTTCGGTGAAATGCAGGACCGGGCGGCCATGGGTCCAGACCGCTTCGGACAGGCGGTTCATGACGGCGCGGGCGCTCTCGCCATCAGCCAGGCGCGCATCTGCTTCCACAGCTTCAAAGAAGGCGGGATCAAGCTGAACATCGGGCAGCTCCGGCGCCTGGGGCGTGGCGAACAGCCCCTGTTCCGGCGTGATCAGACCCTGACGGGCGCGAGCGATCGCGCGCTCGATCATGGGATCCGGCGCGCCGTCGCGTCGGGCCGCGCGCACGGCGCGGGCCAGCGCGCGGTTGCGGCGGGGGTCGAAGCACTCATCATCCGCGCCGTCGCAATTGACGCAGGCCAAGGCCACAGCTTCCAGCCGTTCGGCGAGAACGCGTGCGCCCACATTGGCGGCGGCCTGTCCCATCTCCGCGGCGTTGAGCGTATAAAGGGCGTCCGTCAGCCCCTCTGCGCCGATGACAGGACGGGTCTTCTGGGACGACAGGGGGGCGCCGCGCCACATGGCCGCAACGGGAGCCGCTTCGCGATGAAGCAGGCTCGCCAGCATCTCGTCCCGCTCGACCTCGCTGTCTTGTGACAGAAGCTCGGCCAGCTCGCCGAGTACATGCCCGGCGTGGAGCTGATCACCCGGCTGGGCGTCGCTGAGCGCCACCAGCGCCGCAATGTTTCGCGCGTCCCAGCCTTCGGGGGCCAGAAGTTCAACCTCAGATTCCTCACCCACGGTATCGGGATCCGGGCTGTCCGCCTGGCGGCTGAGGAAGGCGAAATCATCCAGCGGTGAAACGCCCTTGCGGGACAGGCGACGATTTTGGCTCATGACGGCTCCTACCGATCGGGCGCGCGAATCACCCGTATGGTACCGGAGCCTCTGGTCCGGAGTCGAAGACTGAACAGGACGGTCTTAACCTGAACGTGGAAAACTGGCTGGCTAGAGCGGCCAAAGGGCCACGCTGCGTGATTGAAAGCAGGGTTTTGGCGCCCAAATGAGGGTGCATGACTGGACCCGGAGCATGCACAGGGGCATATAGCGGTTACGAGTTTTAGTTCGAAGGAGCACGCCATGCTTGGCCTGCTGTCAAAAGCTTTCACCTGGTGGAATGGCGCCTCAGCCGGCGCGGCCTGGACGATCTGGCGCTCGGGCGAGCTCGTCGGTGAGGACGAGTTCGGCAACAAATACTATCAGGAACGCAAGGGCGGCACGGGCGCGGACGGCAAGGTCCGTCGCTGGGTCGTTTATAATGGCTATGCCGACGGCTCCCGCGTGCCCTCAGATTGGCACGGCTGGATGCATCACACCTTCGATGAAGCGCCGGTCAACACGCCGCTGCCGCGCAAGGACTGGGAGCAGGAGCACCAGCCCAATCTGACAGGCACGCTTCACGCCTATCGCCCGACCGGCTCGCTGACCGCTGGGTCCGCCCGGCAGCGCCAGGCGACCGCATCCGATTACGAAGCCTGGACCCCGGGGGATTAAGCCCATGCGTGGCGGCGCCATCCTTGAAACCGTTCTGGGTCTGATCGTGCTCATCGCTGCGGGGGCGTTCTTCATCTACGCTCAGGGGCAGGTGGACGACGGCTCGGGTGCGGACGGTTACAAGCTGACGGCGCGCTTTTCCTCGGTCGGGGATCTGACGCGCGGAGCAGATGTGCGGGTAGCGGGTGTGCCCGTCGGCACCGTGACGGCGGTTCGACTCGACCAGGAGACCTATTTCGCCGAGGCCGAGCTCGAGCTGAGCGGCGATATCGAAATTCCCACGGATTCCACCGCGAAAATCGCGACGGCCGGTCTTCTGGGCGGTTCCTTCGTCGAGATCGAGCCGGGCGGCGACATGGATGTTCTGGCCGCGGGTGGTGAGATTTCCTACACGCAGGGCGCAGTGGACATGTTTGACCTCATTGGTCAGGCGGTGATGAACCGCGGATCTTCGCAGAGCGAAGGGTCTGGCTCCTGAGACAGCCTTGGTCTCGCCTCAAACGTCTGACACAGTGATGACCATGATCCGCACCCTGTTTCTTACCGCCGCCACAGCCTTTTCCGTCGCCTCACTGGCGTCTGCTTCGCTCTTCGCCCAGAGCGCCGAGGCGCCTGAGCAAGCCCCGTCCGGACTGCAAGCCCTTGAAGATCCCGAGGCGCCGGAGCTGACCTCCGAACCGGGATCGGTCGTGGTTCTGCGCGGTCTGGACAAGGTGACGGCCCGCACGCGCGATTTTGAGGCCCCGATCGGTGAGGAAGTGCGCTTTGGCGCGTTGTCGATCACCGTGCCCTATTGCCGCAAACGTCCCCCGGAAGAGCCGCCGGAGGTCTATGCCTTTCTCGAGATCGAGGATCGGCGGACGGACGGCTTTGGCGTCCAGGCGGAAGGCGAGCTGATGTTTTCGGGCTGGATGTTTGCATCCAACCCGGCGCTCAACGCGCTGGAGCATCCCGTCTATGACGTCTGGGTGATCGACTGCAGAAGCTGATCGCCGTTGACGCCTTCGGGCAGGGCGAAGAAATCTGACGGCTGTTCAATCGCCGCATCCAGCAGGTCTCGATAGCTTGCCTGAGAGATCGTCTCGGCGCCAAATCGCTTGAGGTGGTCCGTATTGAATTGCGTGTCGAGCAGCTGGTAACCGCCCGTGCGGAGCCGCGCCACCAACGCCACCAGCGCCGCCTTGGAGGCGTCCGTCTCCCGCGAGAACATGCTTTCCCCGAAGAAAGCCGCGCCCAGCGAGACTCCATAGAGCCCGCCCGCAAGTTTGCCGTCCTTCCACGCCTCGATGGAATGGGCATGGCCCTCGGCATGCATGTCCAGATAGAGCATCAGGATCTGGTCATTGATCCAGCTGTCCTCGCGACCGGGAGCGGGCGCGGCGCAGCTGCGCACGACGGTCTCAAAGCAGCGGTTCACCGTGAAGGTGAAGGCATCCTGGCGAACGGTCTTCTTCAGGGATTTGGGGATGTGAAACCGGTCGAGCGGGATCACGCCGCGCTCATCGGGCTCCAGGAGATAGACGCGCGTGTCGCTGCGCGACTCCGCCATCGGGAATACGCCGCGTGCATAGCAAGCCAGCAATTCCTCAACGCCGAAGCCGCGCATGACAAATCTCCGCGGTCTATGAGCCCTGGCGCTCGGCCAGCCAGCTTTCCAGCCAGCGGATATGGTAGTCCCCGCTGAGGAATGCAGGTTCTTCCAGAAGCGCCAGATGCAGCGGAATGGTGGTCTCAACCCCGCTCACCACCATTTCCGACAGGGCGCGCTTGAGGCGCAGCAGGGCCTCCTCACGATTGCGCCCGTGCACGATCAGCTTGCCGATCATGGAGTCGTAATAGGGCGGAATGCGGTAGCCGGTATAAAGCGCGCTATCGAGACGCACGCCCAGACCGCCTGGTGCATGGAATTCGGTGACCGTGCCCGGGGAGGGCGTGAAGGTTTCCGGGTTTTCCGCATTGATGCGGCACTCGATGGACCAGCCCTCGAACTTGATGTCGTCCTGGGTGAAATCGAGCTTGTGGCCCGCTGCGACGCGAATCTGCTCGCGCACCAGGTCGATACGGGTGATGGCTTCGGTGACCGGGTGCTCCACCTGAAGACGGGTGTTCATTTCGATGAAATAGAACTCGCCGTTCTCATACAGGAACTCGACCGTGCCGGCGCCGCGATAGCCGATGGCCTTCACGGCGTCAGTGACGACCTTGCCGATCTTGGCGCGGGCTTCGGCGTCCAGCGCCACTGACGGCGCTTCCTCGAGGACTTTCTGGTGGCGGCGCTGCAACGAGCAGTCGCGCTCGCCCAGATGCACCACATTGCCGTGCTGGTCAGCGAGGACCTGGATCTCGATATGACGCGGCTTGCCGAGATATTTCTCGATATAGACCGCGCCATCGCCAAACGCCGCCTGGGCTTCGGACGAGGCCGTCTGCAGCGCGCTTTCAAGCTTGTCTTCGCTTTCCGCGACCTTCATGCCGCGACCGCCGCCGCCGGATGCGGCCTTGATCAGCACCGGGAAGCCGATGGCCTTGGCGACCTTGCGGGCCTCGTCCATGTCGGTGATCGCGCCGTCAGAGCCGGGGACGACCGGAATGCCGGCGTCCATGGCGGCCTGCTTGGCGGTGATCTTGTCGCCCATCAGGCGGATCGTCTCCGCGGTGGGGCCGATGAAGGTCAGGCCGTGCGCTTCCACGATCTCGGCGAAGCGGGCGTTCTCGGACAGAAACCCATAGCCGGGGTGGATCGCCTGGGCGCCGGTGATCTCGGCCGCGGCCATGATGGCGGGCACGTTGAGATAGGAGCGGCCGGCGGGCGGCGGACCGATGCAGACGCTTTCATCGGCCAGCTTCACATGCATGGCGTTGGCGTCGGCTTCGGAGTGCACCGCGACCGTCTTGATGCCCATTTCCTTGCAGGCCCGGTGGACCCGCAAGGCGATCTCGCCGCGATTGGCGATAAGGACTTTATCAAACATGAGCGGCCGCCTAGCTGATGATGAACAGGGCTTCGCCGTATTCCACCGGCTGCGCGTCATCGACCAGCAGCTCGGTCAGAGTGCCCGATTTCGGGGCGGTGATGGGGTTGAAGGTCTTCATGGCCTCAACCAGCAGGATGGTCTCGCCTTCCTTCACGCTGTCGCCAGCCTTCTTGAACTGGTCCGCTTCCGGAGAGGGACGCAGATAGACGGTGCCGACCATCGGAGAGGTGACGGCGCCGGGATGGCTCTTGGCGTCGGCGGCGCCGGTCGCGGCCGGGGTTTCCGGAGCGGTGGCCGGCGCAGGAGCGGGTGCGGCGGCGGGCGCTGGCATCGGCGCATGCATGGGCTGGGCGGAATAAACAGCGGGCGCAGCGGTGATTTCGCGCGCGACTCGGATGCGCAGTTCGCCCTTTTCGACCTCGATCTCGGTCAGCTCGGTGTCATTGAGAATATCGGCCAGCTCGCGGACGAGTTTGGAATCGACCTGCGGGTTCGACGTGGTGGACGCCATAGGTTCACTACCCTTTCTAGTCATTATTTCGCACGCGCCTGCGCCAGTTGCACAGCGGCTCTAACCCCCAGCTCATAGCCGCGCGCGCCTAAACCGCTGATGGTGCCAGCGGCGGCAAGTGACACATAAGAGACCGCACGAAAGGCCTCTCGCGCAACAGGCTGCGACAGATGCACCTCTATCGCTGGCACGTCTACCCCTTTGATTGCGTCGAGCAGCGCAATCGATGTGTGCGTGTAGGCGGCGGGGTTGATCACGATGGCGGAGCCGTCGGCGCCCGCCCTGTGGATCAGCTCCACCAGCGCGCCTTCATGATTGGTCTGTTCAAAGACGATGGATGCGCCAAGACTTTCAGCGGTTTGCTGACACAGCGCTTCGATATCCTGAAGTGTCGTCGAACCATAGATCTCCGGCTCACGAGTCCCAAGAAGGTTGAGATTGGGGCCGTTCAGCACAAAAACGGGTTTCAGGGTCGACACGTTTGCTCACTCCGACGAGGCTGAAGGGCGCCTGCGCGCCTTGACTGCCAGCCCCGGTTCTACGACCTGATGGGGGTGTGAACAAGCAAACCCGTGCGTGGGACGCAGGTTATGAGCCAGATCGATGTCGAGTTGAACGGGGAAACCCGCCAGATCCCTTCCAGCCTGACCCTCAAAGGGCTGCTGGAGCATCTGGAGCTGGATCCGCGAAAGGTGGCCGTGGAACGCAATCTCGAGATCGCCCCACGCGACGGCTATGATTCGATTCGCATCGAAGCGGGCGACCGGCTCGAAATCGTGCATTTTGTCGGAGGAGGGTGAGCCATGACCGCTCAGACCCAGCAAGACTCCCCGCTTGTCATTGCGGGCCGGACGTTCAAGTCGCGCCTGATCATCGGCACGGGCAAGTATGAGACCTATGAGCAGAACGCGCGGGCGCTCGAGGCCTCGGGCGCGGAGATGATCACGGTTGCGGTGCGCCGGGTCAACCTGTCCGATCCCAGCCAGCCGCGTCTCGTCGATTTCATTGATCCCAGGCAATACACCTTCCTGCCCAACACGGCGGGCTGCTTCACCGGCGAGGACGCGGTGCGCACCTTGCGTCTGGCGCGCGAAGCGGGCGGCTGGGATCTGGTGAAGCTCGAAGTGCTGTCCGATCCCAAGCACCTCTATCCGGACATGGCGGAAACCCTTCGGGCCTGCGAAATGCTGGTCAAGGAAGGCTTTGAGGTCATGGTCTATTGCTCGGACGATCCGGTCTACGCCAAGCGCCTGGAAGAGGCGGGCGCCTGCGCGATCATGCCGCTCGGCGCGCCGATCGGCTCGGGGCTCGGGATCCAGAACCCGGTCAATATCCGTCTCATCATTGAAGAAGCGAAGGTGCCGGTGATCGTGGATGCGGGCGTCGGCACGGCGTCGGACGCCGCGGTGGGCATGGAGCTCGGCTGTGACGGAATCCTGATGAATACCGCCATTGCCGAGGCCAAGGACCCGATCCGCATGGCCAGCGCCATGAAGCACGCGGTCATTGCAGGTCGGGAAGCGTATCTGGCGGGCCGGATGCCGAAAAAGCGCTATGCCGATCCGTCGAGCCCGCTGGCGGGACTGATCTAGGACGCGCTGGACCGGCGCAGCGCTTCCGCACCCACCGGCAGGTCATCCACGACTTCGCCACAGACCGGGCGGGACACGCGTTCGCCGCGCATCAGCAGGCTGCGCTCATACTCGCGCATCGCTGTGCCGCCCATGCAGGGCAGCACATGGGTGATCTCGATCATGTCCCGCTCGGCCATGCCACGCATGACCGCGGCGGCGAGGGCGTCGCTGACGAGCGCATTGACCTGCCAGGCGCGCTCTGCGCCAGACCAGGCGCCATAAGCGCGACCCGACGGGCCGACCATCAGCGCATTATCAGTTTCGCGCATGCGGATCGGGACGAGGGGGAACCATTCCGGTCCATTATAGGGCGTGTAGGTGGTGTCCCAGCGGGCGCCGACGCTGAACCAGGGGCTGTCATAGAAGAAGGGCAGGATGTTCAGCACGCCATAGACGCGGCCATCGGCCCAGCCTGCTTCTTCCACGCCGGGCCAATAGGCCTCGCGGCGGGCGGCGACGGGTTCATCCATGATGATCCGTCCGGTCAGGCGGTCGGTGATCCAGACCCGGCCCAGAAGGGCGGCGTCCATATGAGAGCCGAAGTCGGGACCGTGCACGGCGTCAAAGTCCAGAGATATGACGTATCGCGCCTGATCGCGATCCGGCGCGGCAAGACCCGCCTGTTCGAGTGCGGTCTCAAAACGCGGTCGTAGGATGGTGCGGTTGGGTTCCGGCAGGAACCAGGAGAATTGCGAGGTTCCAGTGACAGGACCAAGCGCCATCTGATGGTAGAAGGGGCTTGCGGCGTCCACCCTGACGCTCTGGGTCGTCAACGGCTGAGGCGCCTGACGGGCGGCTATGGCGTCCTTGCTGGCGCAGGCGGCCACGGACAGCGCTGCACAGGCAGCGAGCAGAAGTCTGAAATGCGTCATCATCCCCTCCAGATTGCGGGGATGATTAACCCTGAGAGGGAAACAAGCTGTAAACGGCGCCGGGATAAATCCCGGCGCCGCAGTCATTTTGTGATTAACGCGTCAGGGCCTCGGAGACCGCGCGATCGAGGCTGTCTATATCGGCGCCCGGGATGACCGTATCGCCCACAATGAAGAACGGCGTGCCGGTAATGCCGATCGACTGGGCCAGCTGGCGTACATCGGCGAGCTGACGAGTGATCTCTTCGGACTCCATTTCCGCCCGCATGGCGGCCACATCAACCCCGGCCGTGACGGCGAAAGCGTCGATGCGTTCGTCGGGCAGGGGGCCGCTCGCATTCATGACGGCGTTATGGAACGCCTCATAGCTCTCAGGCGCCACGCGCCAGACTGCGAGCGATGCGCGCGCGGCGTTGGTCGATTGTTCGCCGCGGATCGGAAATTCCTTGAAGATGAAGCGCACCTGATCGCCATGCTCTTCCAGGACGGACTGGATCCACTCGTTGGAGACGGTGCAGTACGGGCAGCGATAGTCAAAGAATTCGACGACGGTGATCACTGGATTCTCAGCGCCGACCTGCGGATCACGCGAATCCCCGAAAAGCTGGTCTTCGCTGGAGGTCACAGCGCCCATCAGGGCGTCCTGCTCCCGCTGTCGCGCGCGGCGCTGAAGCTCGATCAGCGCTTCCTCGATGATCTCGGGATTCTGCAGGATGTAATCGCGAACGATCTGTTCGATCTCGGCGCGGTCGGCCGGTTCTTGCGCCGGGGCGCAGGCGGTCATGCCCAGAGAGACGGCGAGGGCGAGCAGCAAGGTGCGCATGAAAGCTCCAGTCAGGATTCAGGTCTTACATGACCGTGCGTTTAGCGCGTTTGATGCAACAGGCACAATCACAAGCGTGTTTAGGGCTGCAACAGCATCTGCCGGCTCTGAGGCTGGAAGTTGGGCCGGCGTTCACGCTCCCGCCGGTTCCATTCGCGCATTTCGCGGGTGTCCGGCCGGGTCACGGCGAGGATCTCGGTCGCCCGGACCCAGGCTTCCGTACCGCGTTCCAGCTCTTCCTGGGCGCGCGTTGCGAAAATATGCGCCTGCATTTCGTCGCCTACTGCATAGGCGCGCTCCGCCGTCGCCAGTTCGGCCTCCGCGGTTTCGCCCAGTTGCTGGTGCGCCAGGGAACGCTGGAACCAGGCGTAGGCATTCTGCGGTTCGCTCACCAGCGCCACCCGGAGCTGGCTGAGGGCCTCGCGGGCATTCGCCTCATCATTGGTCGCGATGAGCGCGGAGGCGTAGCCGATGCGCAGAAGCGGGGCGTCCGGCAGGAGTTCCACGGACCGGCGATAGGGTTCGATCGAGCGTTCGATGAAACCGCTTTCATAGAGCATCTGGCCTTTGAGTTCGAAGAAGAACGGGTTCTCCGGCTCGATTTCCAGCAGCTCGTTGACGGCCGTCTCGGCGCTCTCGGTCAGACCTTGCTTGTAATAGGCCACGGCCCGGGCATAACGCGCCGGAATGGAGGTGTCGGTTTCGGGATAGCGCGAGAACGTTTGCGCGGGCGGCGCCATGAAGCCAATGATCTTGGCTTGCAGGCGTTGGAGCTCTGCAATTTCCGCCTCTGTATCGGGCACATCCGCATAGGGGGAGGCTTCCACATTCCGGCGGAGGGCGGCGACTCGGTCGGCGGACAGGGGGTGAGACCGGAAGTACTCCCAGCGGCGCTGGAAGGAGATGCGCTCCTGATAGGCGAGGCGCTCGAAAGTGGCGACCAGGCCTCGGCCGGACTGATGGGTCTCGGTCAGAAAGCGGACGGCCGCCTGATCGGCCGAGGCTTCCTGGGCGCGCGTATAAGTCAGCATGTTGAGCTGACCGAATTGCGGTGCGGAAGCCATGATCGCGGCCCCGGCGTCCGGGGCGCCAGCGAGCGCGGCGATCAGACCCACGCCCAGCGAGGCCGCCATGGTGGCGAGGCCCGCGCGACTGGCTTCGCCGCGACGGATGATATGGGCGCCTTCGATATGCCCGATTTCGTGAGCAATAACACCTTTGATTTCGTTAGGGTTTTCGGCTCGAATAATGGTGCCGGTATTGAGGAATATATTCTGGCCGCCCGTCACGAAGGCATTAAAGTCCATGTCGCCGACGAGATAGAAATCGACAGCGTTCACATCCAGCCCTGCCGCTTCCAGAAGCGGATCTGAATATTGCCGCATGGCAAGCTCGGTTTCTGTATCGCGGATCAGTCCCTGAGCATGGGCGCTGGAGAGGCTGGCGAGCGCCAGGCCTGCGGCGGCGGCCAGTCGGGTCAAGCTGTGACGCACGGATGTAAGCATTCAGAACGCCTTCCTCAGTGTCAGCCGCCCAGCCGAAGCGAAAGTCTATCTACTTGGCGGACGATACGCCAGAGAACGTGAGAACGGCGCCGGATTTGTGACATCCGGCGCCGTTCGCTCGCCTAGCTCAGACCAAGGAATTTGGAGGATTTCTGCCACCAACCGCGTTTGGCGGGGCGCGCCTCTTCGCTGTCGCCGGTTTCCTGACGGGTCTCGGAGGCAGCGTCTTCCGGTTTGTCACTCTCGGCGCTTTTCGCCTCTGCCGCAGGCTCGGCGTTGGTCTCTGACGCCTGGATCTCGGCCTTGGCCTCTTCAACACTCAGTTCGGCCGGTGCGCTGGCCTGTTCCATGGCTTCGCGCGCCGCCTTGTCGGTGTTTTCCGGCTCGGCCTTCTTGCGGCGCGTACGACGCTTGGGCTTCGCAGAGTCACCCGCATCAGCGGATGCCGTTTCGTCGTCAGCCGCATTGGTTTCAGACGCGGCGTCAGCAGCGGGCTCGGCCTTCTTGCGGCGGGTGCGCCGTTTGGGCTTGGCGGGCGCCTCATCCTCTGCATCGCCAGATTGAGCGTCTGCAGTCGGTTTCGCGGTGCCCGCGTCCTCAGCCTCGGCTGCAGACTCAGTCTCAGCCGGTTTCTTGCGGCGGGTGCGACGCTTGGGTTTCGCCGGCGCCTCATCCTGATCCGCGGCGGGGCTGTCGTCAGAAGCCTGGGCGTCCTCAGACGTGTCAGTTGCGGCGGTTTCAGACGACTCGCTGTCATCTGGGGCGGATTCGCTACGCTCCGAGGGTTTGCGACGGCGACGGCTGGGGCGTTTGCGGCGCGGTGCGGCCTCTTCGCCGTCTTCGCCTTCGCTGGCGCCAAAGGGTTCAGACTCGGAAGGTTCGATCACCTGCAGGCCCGCCACCTCATCATCCGAAGCGGTGTCGGTGGTCTCGGCACGGTTTTCATCGTCCGCATTATCGAGCGCGGCCTGGGCGTCGTCCTGACCGCCAGCTTCATCATTCCGCTTGCGGCGGTTGCGTCCGCCCCGACGACCACGGCGACGGCGCTTCTTGGAGCCGTCTTCATTGGTCTCATCCGATGCGGAGCGGGCAGGGCGAGTGTCGCGTTCGGCGCTGTCTTCTGCTTCGTCAGACTCGTCCTCATCGATATCCAGGTCCGGCTCCACGGCGTCTGCGCTGGTCAGCGGGGTGTCGGCGCGGGCGGCTTCGGCGACTGCGCGGGCGGCTTCGCGACGGCTTTCCAGGCGTTCGAGCTGACAATCGGGACGGATCAGGCTGTCATCGGCGGACACCGTGACGCTCATGTCGTAGCGCGCCTCGATGGCGGTGAGGTGATCGCGTTTCTCGTTGAGAATATACAGCGCGACCTCAGGCGAGCAGCGCAGACGCGCCTTGGCCGTCCGGCCCCGCACGCCTTCCTCTTCCAGCGTGCGCAGGGCGACCAGTGCGCTCGATTCGATCGAGCGGATATGGCCCGAGCCCTGGCAGTGCGGACATACATCGGTGGAGCCTTCCACCAGCGAGGTCCGGCGGCGCTGACGGCTCATCTCCATCAGTCCGAACTGGGAGATACGGCCCACCTGCAGGCGGGCGCGGTCGCGCTTGAGGGAGTCCTTCATCTTCTTCTCGACAGCGCGAACATTCTTGTTCTCGTCCATGTCGATGAAGTCGATGACCAGCAGCCCGGCGAGGTCGCGCAGACGCATCTGGCGGGCGGCCTCCTCAGCCGCTTCCATATTGGTCTTGAGCGCAGTCTGCTCGATATTGCGTTCCTTGGTCGCCTTGCCCGAGTTCACGTCGATGGAGACGAGCGCTTCTGTCGGATTGATGACGATATAGCCGCCCGATTTCAGCTGTGCGACAGGCGAATGGATTGCTTCAAGCTGGCTTTCCACCTGATGACGCAGGAACAGCGGAGTGGCGTCGCGATAGTTCTGGACCTTCTTGGCGTGGCTGGGCATCAGCATGCGCATGAAGGCCTTGGCCTCCTTGTACGCCTCTTCGCCGTCCACCAGAACTTCGTCGATTTCCTTGTCATAGAGATCGCGGATCACGCGTTTGACGAGATTGCCTTCCTCATAGATCAGCTTGGGCGCGCTGGATTCCAGCGTCGTCGTGCGGATCGTCTCCCAGAGGCGGATCAGATAGTCGTAATCGCGCTTGATCTCGACCTTGGTGCGCGCTGCGCCCGCAGTGCGGATGATCAGACCCATGCCCTGGGGCACGGACAGCTCGGAGACAGCTGACTTCAGGCGCTTGCGGTCCGACGCATTGGTGATCTTGCGAGAAATGCCGCCGCCGCGGGCGGTGTTGGGCATCAGCACGCAATACCGGCCGGCCAGCGACAGATAGGTGGTCAGCGCGGCGCCCTTGTTGCCGCGCTCTTCCTTTGCGACCTGAACGAGCAGCACCTGACGGCGCTTGATGACTTCCTGGATCTTGTACTTGCGCAGGAAGGAGCGGCGACGGCGCGCCGCTTCATCGATCAGATCATCCTCGTCGGGCGCCGGGGCGTCCTCGTTCTCTTCGTCCGAACCGGCGTCTTCTCCGAGGTCTGCGGCGACCTCGGCCTCGGCCTCGCGCAGGGCGGCGCGATCCTCGTGCGGGATCTGGTAATAATCGGGGTGGATCTCGTTGAAGGCGAGGAAGCCGTGCTTGTTGCCCCCGTATTCAACAAAGGCCGCCTGCAGCGACGGCTCTACGCGAGTGACCTTGGCAAGATAGATGTTGCCCCGGATCGGCTTCTTGGAAGCCGATTCGAAATCGAATTCCTCAACCCGATTGTTGTCGACAATCACCACCCGGGTCTCTTCCGGGTGGGCGGCGTCGATCAGCATTTTGCGTGACATTAAAAAACGCTCCATACCGCATGCCGATCGCCGCGCTCGACTGGGAGGCGGCGTCAGACATGCAGCGATTGTGGATGGAACGCGCTCGGCGGCGATCTGTTCTTAGTAAAGATGATCTCGCGGCGGGAGCGCGCATCATGGGTCTGTCCTTAACCGGGCAAGGGCGGTTCTGATTCGAACTGTCACCCGTGCGCCAGTTATTCTGGCTTGTGGCGCCGGCGGCGGGCCTTGGCCCTCCCGCGTCGTCCAGAAATCTGTCTGATCTGAAGATTTGCGCCTGTGCGCCCATCTTCAAGGGTATTCGATGCAGGCGGCGCGCGGACGCGTCCGTTCCTGACCTTCGAACATAATCACATTGCACGAGAATGTCGCCAATGAAAAGCGAGCTTCGCCGTGTTAGAGTCTCGTAAAGGACTCGCTAACCGAATCTCAAGGCGTG
This sequence comes from Oceanicaulis sp. HTCC2633, assembly GCF_000152745.1. Lineage (GTDB taxonomy): Bacteria > Pseudomonadota > Alphaproteobacteria > Caulobacterales > Maricaulaceae > Oceanicaulis. The sequence continues at coordinate 677,886 of NZ_CH672428.1, read as the reverse complement.
TCGTTTTACCTTGTCGTCGAATGGAGTTTTGCGCGCCTTGAAATGACGCAAAACCCGCTTGGGACCTCGGGATGGTGGTGGTCATGATGCGATTGATGGCGAGTCTTGTCGCGTGCGCCCTGACGGTGATTTCAGGGTCAGCGTTCGCGTCCGACATCACGAAAGTGCGGTTCGGCGCCTACGAAACGCACACGCGCATCGTCATCGAAAGCGAAACCCCGCTTGATTCTCGCGCTTTCACGTTGGCTGAGCCTGTTTCGCGACTGGTTGTCTCCTTTGACCAGGCCGGATGGGACGTGCCCGAACTGCCCAATCGTCAGGGCGAGGGCGACGGCCTGGTGGGGCGTTTCCAGTTTGATGGACAGGCGGGTGCGCCGCGTCTGGTCTTCGCGCTGACAGCGCCGTCCACGATTGATCACCATTTCTCGCTGGATCCCGATGGCGGCGGCTACCGCACCGTCGTGGACCTGATTCCGGTTGGCTCCAGCACCTTTCAGCAGGTGTCCGGATTTCCGGCCGAAACGACGAACATGGCCCAGTTCCTTGTCGAGAACGCCGTGGTCTCCGCCGCGCCGCCGGCGTGTGAAGCCGTACGCGTGGTTATTGATCCGGGCCATGGCGGCCGCGACCCGGGCGCCCTGGCCCGATTTGGCGGTGGGGATGAGGCGGATGTGAATCTGGCTGCCGGGCTCGAACTGCGTGACCTTCTCAATGCGACGGGCCGGTATGAGGTCATCATGACCCGGGATCGCGATGTGTTCGTGGACCTGTATGATCGGGTCGAGATTGCGCGTGAGGCGGAAGCTGATCTCTTCATCTCCCTGCATGCGGATTCGGCGGGTAGCTCGTCCACCCCGGAGGGCGCCACCGTGTATTCGATGAATCACCGGGCCGTGGACCGGGCGCGTTCGCGCGCCATCAGCCAGGGTGACTGGGTGGACTCCAACCGTCCCGAAGAAGTCTCGCGCATCCTTGTCGAGATGTCGCTGACCAACAAGGAAAGCCAGTCCGAGCGTTTCGCGGATGCGCTGCGCAGCGAGGTGGGCCGGGTCAATCCGTTGTTCCGCAACACGCCGATGCGGGCGAATTTCGCTGTGCTGATCGATGCGGAAGTCCCGGCGGTGCTCTTTGAGATGGGCTTCCTGACCAATCGCAATGATGCGCGCCGCCTGAACAGCGCGACGGACCGGCGCCGGTTGATGCAGTCTGCCGCTGCAGCCATTGACGCTCATTTTGCGCATTGTCAGGGCGGCGAGGGCGAGCGCTATATCGCCCAGAACGCCGCCTCTGCCTCCAGCACCCGCTGATCTGGCCTCATATCTGCATCTGTCATTGGGTTGACGGCCAACCCACGCCATAATAGCGCCATCAGCGGGCGTAATAAGGCGTGGGCGGGCAGGCCTTGCGCGCCGTCTATGAGGGCAAGATGAAGCTGTTGAGTTGGAGTAACGCCTTGCGGGTCCTGATCTGGGGCGCAGGCGCGGCGGTCGTTCTGGGCGTGATCGGCGTGATCGCCGGCGCTGTGTATGTGGTCCGGGTGACGGACGACCTGCCCGACTACCAGCAGCTGGCTGAATACGAACCGCCCATCATGAGCCGTGTTCATGCCGGCGACGGACGTCTGATCCAGGAATACGCGATCGAGCATCGGGTCTTCGTGCCGATCGAGAATATCCCGCCTCTGGTGATCGACGCCTATCTGTCCGCCGAGGACAAGAATTTCTACAACCACGGCGGCGTGGACTATCTGGGCATGGTGCGCGGGGGCATCCGCTCGATCATCGCACGCATGCGCAATCCCAATGCGGCGCTGCAGTCCGGTTCGACCATCACCCAGCAGGTCGCCAAGAACTTCCTGTTCAGTTCCGACCAGCGCATTGACCGCAAGATTCGCGAGATCGTCATCGCCCGTCGCATGGAGCGGGCCTTCACCAAGGATCAGATTCTCGAGCTCTATCTGAACGAGATCTATCTGGGCAATCGCGCCTACGGCATCGCGGCGGCGGCGCTGAACTATTTCGACAAGTCGCTCGATGAGCTTGAGCTGCATGAAGCGGCCTATCTTGCGGCCTTGCCCAAAGGCCCGAGCAATTATCATCCGACCCGGAACACGGAAGAGGCCATAGGTCGTCGCAACTGGGTGATCTCGCGCATGATCGCCAATGGCGTCGTCAGCCGCGAGGCGGGCGAGGCGGCCATGGAAATGCCGCTGGAAACCGCCGAGCGCCTGGACGGCGACGAATATCTGGCGGCGGAATACTTCGTCGAGCAGGTGCGCCGTGAAGTGTTCAATCGGTATGGTCAGGACCAGCTGTATGAAGGCGGCCTGTCGATCCGCACCACGCTTGATACCCGCATGCAGCTCGCCGCTCGTCAGGCCCTGCGCAACGGGCTTGAGGCCTATGACCGCCGTCACGGCTATCGTGGTCCGGTGGCCACGCTTGAAAGTTTTGATGCCTGGCCTGACCAGCTGTCCGAGATTGAACCGCCTGCCGATATGGATGATGGCTGGCGGCTCGCGGTGGTGCTGGAGCTGACCGACACGGACGCGCTGATCGGATTCGCCGACCGCAGCCGGGGCCGGATCCCGCTCTATGCCTTGGCCTGGGCGAGGGAACCGCGCCGCGACGAGAATGGTTTTCCCCGCACAGGCGGCGCCATTCGCCAGCCTTCGGACGTGTTCGAGCTGGGCGATGTGGTGATCGTTGAGGATCTGGTGGCCGAAGACGCGCCGGACGAGACGGTCGAGGAGGATCATTACGGGTTGCGCCAGATTCCGGCCGTGAATGGCGGTATTGTCGCCATCGACCCGTTCACGGGCCGGGTGCTGGCCATGGTAGGCGGCTATTCCTTCCAGCACAGCCAGTTTAATCGCGCTGTTCAGGCGCGCCGTCAGCCTGGCTCCTCCTTCAAGCCGTTCGTCTATGCCGCCGCGCTGGAAAACGGCTATACGCCGGTCTCCATCATTCTGGACGCGCCTTTTGTGGCGTCGGGCGATGCGGAAATGCGGTTCTATCGCCCGCAGAACTATTCCGAGGTCTTCTACGGCCCCTCGACCCTGCGTCGCGGGCTCGAGCTGTCTCGTAATGTGATGACCGTGCGTCTTGCGCAGGATATGGGGATGGCCCCCATCGTCGACATGGGTGAGCGGACGGGCATTTATGACGAGCTTCAGCCCACCCTCGCCATGTCGCTGGGCGCAGGGGAAACCACGCTGATGCGTCTGATCGGCGCCTATGGCGCGCTGGTCAATGGCGGACGATTGATCGAGCCGGCCCTGATCGACCGGGTTCAGGACCGGTCGGGCGATACCATCTATATTCATGATGAGCGCGAGTGCGTCGGCTGTGATGTGCCGGGCGGGTATGATCCCTCCCTACAAGAGCCGCGTCTGCCCGAACTGGGCGAACAGGTGGTTGATCCTGTCACCGCCTATCAGATCGTGCACATGCTGGAAGGCGCCGTTGAGCGCGGCACCGCGACGGCCCTGCGCTCGCTCGGCCGTCCGCTGGGCGGCAAGACCGGCACCACCAATGATTTCCATGACGCCTGGTTTGTCGGGTTCAGCCCCGACCTTGTCGTCGGCGTCTATGTCGGCTTCGACAATCCGCGCCCGCTGGGCTCGGGCGAGGCGGGCGGCCGTGTGGCGGCGCCTGTGGCGGCGGAGTTCCTGGGCGCCGCGCTGGAGACCTATTCGGTGGCGCCTTTCCGCGTTCCTGACGGGGTGAGCCTGGCGCCGATCGATCGTGAAACCGGAGAACCCGGCGTGATCGGGCGGCCCGGCGTCATTCTGGAAGCCTTCAAGCCGGGCACTGAGCCGCAACGCGGCCAGACGGCGGCGGAAGAAACTCTGAGTTTTGGCGCGAACGCCCTTGGGGTGGACTTCTCGGATGGAAACCCGTCCGACACACCCGATGATGAAGAGGATGAGGACGCACTGGGCGGCCTTTACTAGCAGTATGTCCTCTGGTTCCTGATCGAAACAGGCGCAGTCTCTTGTCCAGGGGCTGCGCCTCGTTTATCGACCCCCTCCGACCCTTTTACCCAGACTCTCAGGAGATCCGCCATGCGCGCCGAGATCGCTGAACTCAAAGACGCCATCGAACAGTCCACCGCCTTGCTACGGAGGCGTCTTTGACTGGCCTACGGCTGAGAAAAGACTGGATGAACTGAACGCCAGGGCGGAAGACCCCACACTCTGGGACCGCCCGACTGAAGCACAGGCGCTGATGCGCGAACGCAATCGCCTCGATCAGTCGATGACCGAGGTTCAGGAGATCGTCGCCGATCTCGCCGACACGCTCGAGCTTGCCGAGATGGCCGAGATGGAGGGCGATGACGACCTTTATCAGGACGCGACCGAAGCGCTGAAAGCGCTCCGCGCGCGGGCGGGCAAGGCCGAACTGCAAGCTCTGTTGTCTGGTGAAGCGGACGGCAATGACAGCTATCTCGAGATTCACCCCGGCGCCGGCGGCACCGAGGCGCAGGACTGGGCCTCCATGCTGGCGCGCATGTACACCCGATGGGCGGAGAAGTCCGGTTTCAAGGTCGAGGTGATCGAGGCGCAGGCGGGCGAGGAGGCCGGCCTGAAATCCATCACCATCCTGGTGAAAGGCGAGAACGCGTATGGCTGGCTGAAGACCGAGGCCGGGGTGCACCGTCTGGTGCGCATCTCGCCTTATGACAGCTCGGGCCGCCGCCATACCAGCTTTGCGTCTGTCTGGACCTATCCGCTGGTGGACGACACCATCGAGATCGAGATCGAGGACAAGGATGTGCGTGTGGACACCTACCGGGCTTCGGGCGCGGGCGGGCAGCACATTAACAAGACGGACTCCGCCGTGCGCCTGACCCACGAACCCACAGGCATTGTGGTCGCGTGTCAGACCGATCGCTCCCAGCACAAGAACCGGGCGAACGCCTGGACCATGTTGCGCGCGCGCCTGTATGAGCTCGAATTGCAGAAACGCGAGGAAGCCGCCCAGGCGGATGCGGAGTCCAAGACCGATATCGGATGGGGCCATCAGATCCGCTCCTACGTCCTGCAGCCCTATCAGATGGTCAAGGATCTGCGCACGCAGGTGGAGACCTCGGACACCCAAGGGGTGCTCGACGGGGATCTGGATGACTTCATGGCCGCTGCGTTGGCGCAGCGCGTCGGAAAGACCGAAGAGGACTAGCCCTCAGGTATGCCTGAACGCAAAAGGGCCGGTGCTCAGCACCGGCCCTTTTCTCATCGGAGGCGTCTGCAGTCTCAGGACTTCGACGTGAACGGATCGTTGGCCACGGCCTTGTCGGCGCTGGCTGTCGTCGCGGGAGGCGGAGTGGTGGAGGACGCCGTGGAGCTGCTGCTCGAGCTGGCGGGTTGCGCAGCCGGCTTGGCGCTGGCAGGCGGCGCCTTCACATCAGACAGCGGGTCGGAGGAGCGTTTGCACAGGCCGTCGAAATACGCGCCGCTCTCGATTGCCAGGGTGGCGTGAATGACGTCGCCTTCCACGCGGGCGGTGGAAGAGAGCTGCACCTGACGGGCGCGAACGGATCCGTTCACGCGGCCACGGATGACCACATTCTCGGCGATCACTTCGCCCTTGATCGAGGCTTCCTCGCCAATGGTGAGGTCGGTGGCGCGCACATCGCCTTCAACGGTGCCGTCCAGCTGCACTTCGCCATCAGAGACGATGGAGCCGGTGATCTTCAGATCAGCGCTCAGGATGGAGGGGGCTTTGGCTTTCATGGCGGACCTCTTGGTCGGAGCAGGAGCGGCGGCGGCTGCTGAGTTGTCGCTCGGGGGCATATCTTTTTTAGTGAACATAGCGTCCGGCTCTTATGTAGTCTTCGGGGTCAATGTGTTCGCCGCGGAACCAGATTTCATAGTGGAGGTGCGTCCCGGTTGAACGACCGGTCGACCCCATCCCCCCCAGTCTTTGTCCCAGCTCCACATCATCGCCGCGGCGCACGTCGATGGAGTGAAGGTGGCCATATCGCGTGCGGAACCCGTATCCGTGATCCACTTCGACGGTCCGACCATACCCGGCCCGCCAGCCCGCGTAAACGACCCGACCCGGCGCAGGCGCCACAATCGGTGCGTTTCGGAACGCCGCGAAGTCCTTGCCCGCATGCATGGCCAGACGACGCGTGAACGGGTCAATTCGCGCGCCATAACGCGATGTCTCACGAAACGGGCCATCAATCGGCAAGCCGAGCGGCGTCGCGTTCAGCAAAGCTTCGACCTGCTCGCTTTCCACAAGCCGGTTGGCGATGCGGGCGACGCGGGCATTGAACGGGTCCTCGAGATTGAGAGCGTCGCTGAACAATGGCGCCTGATCGAGACTGATCAGCGGGCCGCCCGTGCCGCCATCCTCGTTTTCCAACGGACCTTCCTGCATGGCTTCGTCCACGCGCATGCCGGTAAGGCGCAGGACAGCGCGCAGATTTTCGAGACGGCGTTCGGCAGCGTTCTCTGCCTCGGCCAGAGCGGATTCCTGATCTGCGAGCAGAGCGGCGACGCGTTCTTCCGCGAGGCCGTCAAAAGCTTCTTCACCAACCGGGTCAAGCAGCGCCTGACGCGGATCGGGATCCGCTGGCGAGGCGGCCATCAGGATACGGCCTTCATCAAGGCTGGGGCTCTCGCGCTCCTCGCCCACGGACAGATCGTCCGCAAAATCGAGCAGACGGCGCAGCGTGTCATGGCGCATCTGGAACTCGCCCGCCGTGCGGTCAAAGGCGTCGGTGCGCGATTCCATGTAGGCGATGGCGGCGGCTTCAGCCGCACGCGCCTCATCAACCTCGTTTCGGTATTCCGCTTCGATCTGGGCGAATTGCTGTTTGGCGCGCTGGTCGGCGCGACCGTCCAGCAGCATGCCGACCGTAGTCAGAGACAGCCAGACAGCCAGCAGGCACACGCCGCCGATCGCCGAGAGCTGCATCTCGGTAGTGATAGCGAAGTATCTCACCTGACCTTCGGTCCGGTGATAGATCTGCCGATCCGGGAAGCGCTGTTTGATCTGCTCCCAAGGTCCGGCCAGTAGTCGTTTCACCATCCGACTGCGTCGCCTCGCTATCCTCGCCCCTCGATGCGCTATCTCGCATGATAACGCATCGTTTATCAACTGATCCGTTGCAAGCCGCGTACCGGCTCCCATGGATTGTTATGAAATATGTCTCGTGCGTCGGCGCGTCTTGCAAGCGCTGGTTTCAGGACAGGGCTTCCGCCAAGGGCTCATAGAAGCATCCGGGCAGGCCTGCGGCGGAGCGCGCCGGTGCATTGAAGGGGCGCTTCAACGGTCCACGGAAGTATGTCGAGACAAGGCGATGAAAGCAGTGTTCGGCGCTATCCGTCTCATCGCGGCACACATGTTCGAACCATCGCGAGCCTGCGGCGACATGTCCGACTTCCTCCTCATAGATGATCCGGAGGATGGCCACGCTCGCCTCATCCCCGACCGAGTCGAGTTTCTCGATCATCATCGGAGTGACGTCGAGACCGCGCGCTTCGAGCACCATGGGCGCGACTGCAAGTCGGGCGGCCAGATCGCCTGAAGTGTTGCTGGCGGCCTCCCACAGTCCGTCATGGGCGGGCAGATCGCCGTAATCACCGCCCATCTCCTGCAATCGTCTGCGCACCAGCGTGAAGTGTCTCGCCTCGTCATCCCCAACGCAGATCCAGTCCGAGACAAAACCGTGACGTTGCGCGTCGGCAATGCGGGCGTCTCCGGCGAACCGGGCGACCATGTCGAAATGCAGATCGATGGCGTTGAACTCGATATGGGCGACGGCGTGCATCAGCGCGAAGCGACCGGCGGGATTGCCCAATCTGCGTCGGGGAACCTGAGCCGGCGGCTTGAGTTCAGGACGAGGGGGGCGGCCTGGCGCATCCGGCGCGCAGGACGCCGCTCCCGACCGTGGAGCGTCAAGCTGTCCTGAGCTCCAGGCGTGCGCAGCTTCGTGCGCCAGGCGCACCTTTTCGGACGGGTCGGCGGTCGCGACTACGCGGGCCGCCATCTCCATCACGCAGGTCGGGGCCTCACGGGTCATCAGGAGGCCTTCACGGCCTCGAGCACGGAGTCCACATGGCCCTTGACCTTCACCTTGCGCCAGACCTGCCGGATCACGCCGTCGGGGCCGATCAGATAGGTGCAGCGTTCAATACCCATATAGGTGCGGCCATACATGTTTTTCTCGACCCAGGCGCCATAGGCTTCGACCGTATCGCCCGCCTCGTCAGACGCCAGGACCACTTTCAGCTCATGCTTGTCGCGAAACTTGTCATGTTTGGCTACGCTGTCCTTGGACACGCCGATAACCACAGCGCCAGCGGCCTCAAAATCGTCAATCGCCTCGGAGAAACCGATCGCCTCTGTCGTGCAGCCCGGGGTGTCGTCCTTGGGATAGAAATACAGGACGACCGATTTGCCTTGCAGCTCCCGTAATGAGATCTGGCGACCGCCATCTGCAGGAAGCGTGAAGTCAGGGGCCTTGTCGCCGGGCTTGAGCTCGCTCATGAGTGTCATCCTTGATGATTTCCGAACCATTGGTGCGGAAGATTGTCATTTCGTCCCGCCGCGTCCAGTCGCGACCCGACTTTGAGTTCATATGCGCCGTATCGCCCGCCTGTCACTTCTCTACCTGCTTGAAGCGATTGCTGCGCTTCTGGCTCTGGCTGTGGTGGCTTTCGGGGCGGCGCTCTGGCGGCTGGCGGAAGGGCCCGTGAATGCGGAAATGATCCGTCCGGCCGTCACCGAGATCCTGCTCGAGGCGGTGAAGGGCGACGCCGCCGCCATCGGCGATCTCGAGCTCAGCTTCGATCCCGCTTACGCCGCGCTTGTGGTCACAGCGCGCGATGTGAGCATTTCCCGCGCTGACGGGGATACCATCATCGCCTCGGAGCGGATTGAAGCCGGCGTCGCCCTTGACCTGCTGCTGGCCGGACGTGTCGCGCCGGTCAGTCTGGAAGCGCGGGGAGGCACCCTCTGGCTCTACCGCGATGAGCTCGGGCGTCTGACCGGCGGTCTGGGCGCCCTGGAGGACCGGTTCGGAGCCGCTCAGGAGTCCGAGGACGCCGCGCCTGACTTCAACATGGATCGGGCAAGTCGGGTCTTCGCCCGGCTTTTGCGCGTGGATGTCTCCAATGTCAGCTTGCAGGTGAGAGACGAGTATCACGACTGGACCGGCCTTTTCACCGGAATGGGCGGTGCGCTCGAGCTCAGTGACGGGGCGCTCTCCCTGCGCGCGGAAGGCGCGCTTGTGACCTCTGCGGGGCTCGCACCCATCACGCTGGACGTCCAGTCAGGCCGGTCGCTGGAAAGCGTCTTTGTCGACGCAGCGCTCACGGACCTCGTTCCGGCCGCCGCTGCGCCGCTTCAGGGCCCCTTTACCGGGCTCTCGGCGCTGGACGCGCCTTTTGACATGCATCTGGTCTTTGACGCCTCACGTGAGGCCGGACTGCGCCAGGCGAGTCTCCAGATGGAGGCGGATACCGGCGTGATCCGGTCGGCAGGCCGTCAGACCGATATCCGGGCGGCGCGCATCGACGCTTCGCTTGATGTGGAGGCGGGCCGTCTGGACCTGCATGAGCTGAGCGTGGATTCAGATCTGCTGACCCTGTCTCTGAACGGGGCCCTGCATGACTTCACCGCCTATGACGACGCCATACCGGCGCGGGCCCTTTATGAACTGAACGCCGGGCAGGGGCGTCTTGATTTGAGCGGTGTCTTTCCCGAACCCCTGCAATGGCGGTCGGTTGCGCTTGCCGGCGGGCTGGACATTGATCAACGACAGATCCGTTTTGATGAGCTGAACGCTGTCCTGCCGGCCGCCGCCGCAGAGTTCTCAGGCTCCCTCGCCCTGGAGGATACGTCTGCGGGCCTGCTTCCGACACTCAAGCTCAATGGACCGGTGCAAGGCACGCTGACCAAACGCGATGTGCTCAATCATTGGCCCGTCGATTTCGCGCTGGGCGCCCGGGATTGGGTGCGCGACAGCATTCTGGACGGACGCGTGACCGGCGCGACGCTGGATATCAATCTCAGAGCGGAGGCGCTGGCCGCGAAAACCATCGCGGATGAGGATCTGACGCTCAGCTTCAGTTTCACAGATGCCGACGTCCGCTATATGAGCACCATGACCCCATTGCTGGGGTTGTCCGGCGATGCGGTTCTGCGCGGCAATTCACTGTCGCTGGAGGGCTACGGCGGCGCCATCGGCGCAATTGAAGCGACGCGTATCTATGTCGACATACCGCGTCTGAATCCCAAGGGCGCGATCGCCCGCTTCGGCGGCGCCGGTCGGGGCGATGTGGCCGACGTGCTCATGCTGGTCAGCGAGCCGCCCCTTAATCTCGCCAGCGAATACGGCTTCGATCCACAAGCGTTCGGCGGGCAGGGGGAGCTGAGCTTCGAGATCCGCCGCCCCATGCTGCGGACCGTGCCTGCGGAGGATCTGGGCTTTGAGTTCTCCGGTCGCTTCGAGGATGTCTCCGGTCCTGCCGGACCGCCCGGAGTGGACTTGTCAAACGGCGTCGTCTCCATTTCCGTGACGCCCGAGGGACTGAACGCCGAAGGCGACGCCCGCATCGCTTCAGCCGATGCCCATATCGTCTGGACGGAAACCTTCGGATTGGGCGAAGCGGCCAAGCCCACCCAGGTGCGTGTAACCTCGACAATGACGGCGCGGGAGCTCGATCAGATCGGCCTGCCCTTGCGGCGCTTCATGGACGGGGCGGTCGGCGTGGAAGCCGTGCTGAACGGCCGGGGCATGGACTTCTCCGATGTAAGTCTTGATCTCGATCTTCAGAACGCTGCGATCGCGCTCCCCGCCAATCTTTGGGACAAGGCGGCCGGTGAGCCGGCCACGGCCTCACTGGCCGCCAACATTTCCAGCGAGGGCGCGATCCAGCTCGACCGGCTGCAGCTCAACGCAGAGGGCGTGGCGCTCGACACCAGCGCCGAGATGGCGGTGGATGGGCGCTTGCTGGCGGCTGAGGCCTCTCGCGTCTTCATCGATAGGCGCATGGACCTCAGCGCCGAGATTTCCCGACCTGACGGCCCCGAAGGCGTGCTGGACATCGCTGTGCGCGGCGCCTTTCTGGATGCGCGGGACCTGTTCGGCATGGCGGCGCCCTCAGGCGGCGGGGACCTGGCCGCCGCGGTCAACTTCGAAGGCGTTTTGGACCGCGTCCTGGTGCGCGACCAGTCATTCAGCAATGTCGGCCTGACCCTGAACGCGCGCCCGGAAGGCGTTGCGCGTTTCGTGCTGGAGGCGGATGCTGACGGCGGACCGGTCATTGTCCGATTTGAGCCGGAAGAAGAGACGAGCGTGCGTCGCCTGAGCGCGCTGGGTCCGGATGCCGGGCTTCTTCTGAGCGCCTTCGCAGGTTTCGATAATATCTCGGGCGGCGCCCTGAGGCTGAATGGCGCCGCTCCCCCGCTCGGGCAGCCGGGAGGCGTCAGCGGTGAGATCGAGGTGGATGGTTTCACCCTCAACCGCATGCCGCTCCTGGCCCGCATTCTTGCAGCTGGCTCGCTCGAAGGCCTGGGAGGGCTTCTCAGCGGCCAGGGCATCGGCTTTGAACGACTGGAAAGCCAGTTTGTCTGGCAGGGCGGCATTCTCGAAATGCGTGAGGCGCGCGTTGCAGGCCCATCGCTTGGCGCGACCTGGAACGGGCTAGTCGATTTCAGTGACGAGCGTCTGACGGTCAACGGGACACTTCTGCCGTCCTATGGCGTCAATTCCATTCTGGGCTCGGTGCCGGTTCTGGGGGAGCTGTTCACATCGCGTCAGGGCGAGGGGGTCATTGGCGTCACCTTCTCCGTTAGCGGCCCCTTCAGTGAGACCCGCGTGACCGCGAACCCGCTGTCTGCGCTGGCGCCGGGCGTGTTTCGCAGGATTTTTGAGGGCACTTCGGCCGAACGCGAACTGGACGCGCTGGAAGCGGAACGCCGTGCTGAACAGGCGCAAGCCGCTCAATCGCGCGAGGCGGACGGTGCGACGACACCGGAGCCTGACACCCCACCCGAAGCCGAACCGGAACCACAGGAGGATGCTCCATGATCGCGATCGGACTCATGAGCGGCACCTCTCTGGATGGCGTGGATGCAGCCTTGCTCGAGACGGACGGAGAAATGATCGCCCGCTTCGGTCCCGGGTGCGAAACGCCGTTCGAGCCAGATGAACGCGCGGTTCTGAAAGCGGCTGTGGACGCAGCTCTGGTCTGGCGGTTCGACGGTGATGAGCCTGCGATCTTCCGCGAGGCCGAGCGCGTTCTGACCGCCACTCACGCGCGGGCGGTGGAGCGCGTCGCCGTGATGGCGGGCATCGCCGTCGCCGATATTGAACTCGTGGGTTTTCACGGTCAGACCGTGGTGCACCACCCTCCCAAGGACGGGCGCGACGGTCAGACCCGCCAGCTGGGGGATGGACAGTCCCTGGCGGGCCGGCTGGGCGTCCCGGTCGCCTATGATTTCCGCACCGCGGACATGGCGGCGGGCGGTCAGGGCGCGCCGCTGGCGCCCATCTATCACCAGGTGCTGGCGCGCTGGGCCGGGCTGGAACAGCCTCTGGGCGTTCTGAATATTGGCGGCGTGGCCAATCTTACGCTGCTCCGTTCGGATGGCGCGCTCGACGCTTTTGACACCGGCCCCGGCAATGGCCTGATCGACGCCTGGGTGGAGGACCACACTGGCGCTCCCATGGACCGCGACGGCGCGTTGGCGTCCCAAGGGCGGGTATTGGAGGCGGGGCTGGCGGAATTGCTGGCGCATCCGCATTTTGCGCTGGAGGGCCCCAAATCACTTGATCGCTGGGACTTCTCCCTCGACGCGGCGCGCAATCTCGGCGTGGAGGATGGAGCGGCGACGCTGTCACAATTCACCGCAGAGTCCATCGCGCTGGGGCTCAAGGCCTGCAGTGAACGGCCCCGCCGCCTGATCGTCTGCGGCGGCGGCCGCAAGAATGCCGACCTCCTGCGCCGGATCAGCGCGGCGACAGGCATTTCGGTGTGCAGCGCCGAAGCGGTGGGCTGGCGTGGGGATCTGATCGAGGCGGAAGCCTTCGCCGTTCTCGCCGCACGCACGCAGCGCGGCCTGCCGCTAAGTTTTCCGGGAACGACGGGTGTCGATCAGCCGCAAACGGGTGGCCGGATCGCTCATCCTTCATAGAAAAAGCCCCGGCCAGCTGACCGGGGCTTTTCATATCGTTCAGAGTCGGTTCTAGCGTTTGCCGGTGCTCGCCATTTCAGAGCGTTCGACTTCCACTTCAGGCAAGCGTTTGTCGAGATAGCCTTTAACCGACGCTTCGAGCGGATCCAGGTGGTCGGTGAACAAATGACCGGCGCCCTTGATGATGTCGTGGGTGATCACGATGCCCTTCTGGGTGCGCACCTTGCTCATGGCGCGCTCCATTTCATCGTGCGGCACGATGGCGTCCGATTCCCCGTGCGCGATCAGGCCAGAGGCCGGGCAGGGCGCGAGGAAGCTGAAATCATACATGTTGGTGGGCGGAGACACCGAGATGAAGCCTGCGATCTCGGGGCGGCGCATCAAGAGCTGCATGGCGATCCAGGCGCCGAAGGAATGCCCGGCCACCCAGCAATAGGAGGCGTTCGGGTTGTGCGCCTGCGCCCAGTCGAGCGCGGTCGCCGCATCAGAGAGCTCGCCCAGACCCTGATCATACGTGCCCTGGCTGCGTCCCACGCCGCGGAAATTGAACCGCAGCACGGAAAAGCCGCGCGCCTTGAACTCGTCGTACATCATGGTCGTGACCGGCGTGTCCATATGACCGCCGCCGCGCGGGTGCGCATGCAGGATCAGCGCAACGGGCGCGCCAGGGGTCTTGGACGGGCTGTATTTGCCTTCAAGGCGGCCGGCAGGGCCGGGAATGATAACGTCGGGCATGGAAGGATTACGGGTCCTGCTGCAATTTCCCTAGCTCTGCACTCAGGAATTGATTTCCAGGTGGTGCAAGGGGTATGGGAAAACCAAGTCCTAATACTTGACTCTCGCGCTTGGGATATTAGCTCCCTGTAGCGCGACAGATGTGAGACAAACGGGTCGGCCTCATAGCACAGCAGGGCCGCATAATGCGAGCGCGCCGCGCTTATTTGTTCGGGTTAGCCAAGGATAATGTCATGAAGCTGAGCACCAAGGGGCGTTACGCAGTGATGGCCATGGTCGATCTCGCCCAGGCCAGCCTCGAGAAGCCCGTGCCGCTGGGCGATATCGCCTCGCGTCAGGAAATCTCTCTCTCCTATCTCGAACAATTGTTCGCAAAGTTGCGCCGTGCAGGCGTCGTCAAATCCGTGCGCGGTCCGGGCGGCGGGTACAAGCTGGCGCGTCCTCTGGGGGAAACCCGCATCGCGGACATCATGCTGGCGGTTGAAGAGCCGGTAGACGTAACGCGTTGCCAGGGCAAGGCGACAGGCTGTCTGGAAAGCGGGCGCCGCTGCATCACCCATGATCTGTGGGATGAGTTGAGCCGCCATATCCATCTCTTCCTCAATGACGTGACGCTGGAAGACGTGCTGGAGCGCCGCGTCATGGGCATGTCCATGCGACGTCGGGCGCCGGATGCAGCGCTGGAGGCGGCGGCGGAGTGACGGTCTATCTCGACCATAATGCGACCGCTCCGGTCCGGCCTGAAGCCCGCGACGCCGTGATGGCGGCGCTGGAAGCTGTGGGCAATCCGTCCTCGGTCCATGGGCCGGGGCGGTCGGCGCGCGCCCGGATCGAGATGGCGCGCGGCGTGATCGCGAAAAAGATCTGCGCACGGGCGGAAGACCTCGTCTTCACCTCGGGCGGCACGGAAGCGAACAATCTGGGTCTTAGGGCCGGGATCGCGGCGGGCGCGACCCGTGTGATCGTTTCGGCGATTGAGCACGACGCCGTCGGCGCTGCCGCACAGGCGCTGGGCGTTTCTTGCGAAATCTGGCCGGTTCTGAAGACCGGTCAGGCAGACATAGACTGGCTCAAGGATCGCCTTCAACGCGCTGAAACCGAAGGCGAAACCCCGATCCTGTTCGCGCTGATGGCGGCCAACAACGAAACCGGCGTGATCCAGCCCTATGCCGAGGCCGGGCGCATGATCCGCGAAGCGGGTCATCTCTATCACATCGACGCGGTTCAGATGCTGGGCAAGGCCGGGTTTGATTTCGCCGGATCGTTCGCTCATTTCGCCGCGTTTTCCTCCCACAAGCTCGGCGGACCCCAAGGCGTGGGCGCTCTGGCGGTGGCGTGTGAAGCGGGTGTGGCGCCGCAACTGATCGGCGGCGGACAGGAGAAGAACCGCCGTGCGGGCACCGAGAATGTCGCCGGTATCGCCGGATTTGGCGCCGCGGCAGCTGTTGCTGGCGGCGCGGAAGAGTTCAGCCAAATCAGGGCTTTGCGAGACGAATTGCAAGCGCGACTGAAAGCGGGCGCACCCGAAATTACAATCTGGGGCGAAGATGCAGAGCGACTGGACAACACCTTGTGCCTGTCTGCGCCGGGCTGGCCGAGTGAAATTCAGGTGATCGCGCTCGATCTCAATGGCTTTGCCGTCAGCGCCGGCTCGGCCTGCTCCTCAGGCAAGGTGCGCAAATCCAAGGTGCTCGAAGCTATGGGCGCGTCGGCGGCGGATGCGGAAAGCGCGCTGCGCATTTCGCTGGGCTGGACGACGACGCAAGATGATATCGAGGCGTTCGCGAACGCCTGGCTGAATGAATATGCCCGCATGCGCCCCCGCGCGGCGGTGTGAGACTGAAGAAGGAAGCGGCTTATGCCTGCGGTCAAGGAAACCATTGAAGACGTACGTCAGCTCGAGTCTGACAAGTACAAATACGGCTTCACCACCGAGATCGAGCAAGAGCGCGCGCCCAAGGGTCTGAGCGAAGACACCGTGCGCTTCATCTCGGCGAAGAAGGGCGAGCCGGAATGGCTGCTCGAATGGCGTCTGGAAGCGTTCAAGCGCTGGACCCAGATGAAGGAGCCCGACTGGGCCAAGGTCGGCTATCCGCCCATCGACTATCAGGAGGCGTATTATTACGCCGCCCCGAAAGATGCAGCCAAATACAAGAGCCTGGACGAAGTTCCTCAGGAGCTGCTCGACACCTACAAGAAGCTCGGCATCCCGCTGAAAGAGGCCGAGGTTCTGCTGGGCGTTGAAGGCGCCGAGGCGAGCGCGGCTGAAGCGCGTAATGAGGGCTCCCAGCGCAAGGTGGCGGTGGACGCAGTCTTTGACTCCGTGTCGGTGGCGACGACCTTCAAGGAGGAGCTCAAAAAGGCCGGCGTGATCTTCATGCCGATCTCTGAAGCGGTTCACGAGCATCCCGAGTTGATCAAGAAGTATCTCGGCTCGGTCGTGCCTGTGACGGACAATTTCTTCGCCACGCTCAACAGCGCGGTCTTCTCGGACGGCTCGTTCGTCTATGTGCCCAAGGGCGTGCGCTGTCCGATGGAACTGTCGACCTATTTCCGGATCAACGCCGAAGGCACGGGCCAGTTCGAACGCACGCTGATCGTCGCGGATGAGGGCGCCTATGTGTCCTATCTCGAGGGCTGCACCGCGCCGATGCGCGACGAGAACCAGCTGCACGCCGCCGTGGTGGAGCTGGTGGCGCTCGATGACGCCGAGATCAAATACTCCACCGTGCAGAACTGGTGGCCGGGCGACTCGGACGGCAAGGGCGGGGTCTATAACTTCGTCACCAAGCGCGCCGACTGCCGGGGGCGGAACTCCAAGGTGAGCTGGACCCAGGTCGAGACCGGGTCCGCGATCACCTGGAAATACCCGTCCTGCGTTCTGAAGGGCGATAACAGCCAGGGCGAGTTCTATTCGATCGCCGTGACCAATGGCCGTCAGCAGGCCGACACCGGCACCAAGATGATCCATCTGGGGCGCAATACGAAGTCGCGGATCATTTCCAAGGGCATTTCGGCGGGCAAATCCGACCAGACCTATCGCGGGCTTGTTTCCGTGCATGGCAAGGCCGAGGGCGCACGCAACTTCACCCAGTGCGACAGCCTGCTGATCGGTGATACCTGCGGCGCGCACACCGTGCCCTACATCGAGTGCAAGACGCCCAAGGCGACGCTGGAGCATGAGGCGACCACCTCCAAGCTCTCCGAAGAACAGCTCTTCTACGCCCGCCAGCGCGGCCTCGATGAGGAAAGCGCCGTGGCGCTGCTGGTGAATGGCTTCTGCCGCGAAGTGCTGCAGGAACTGCCCATGGAATTCGCCGTGGAAGCCCAGGCGCTCCTGAAAGTCTCGCTCGAGGGGAGCGTGGGGTGATGAACGTGTATTGGTCTGCCCTCGGTGTTGTCAGCCTGACGCTTCTGGGTGCGTGCTCCCAGCCGTCATCGTCATCGGAAGCTGACGCGCCTGCACACTCTGCCCGTCTCGCCATGTGTGGCGACGGACTGGCGGAAGGCTGCGTGGAAGCCGTGAGCGATACGACGGGTCTGATCTATTCATCCACCGACGGCGGATATGAATTCCGCCTCTTGGCGCTGGAAGACGGCGCGGAGCTGCAGCGGTTCGGTGAAGAGCATGGCAACGCCGTGTCCGGACCGTCGCTTGAAGATCTCGATCAGGATGGCGATCTCGAACTGATCATTCCGGACTTCACCGGCAATGTGAACACGGTCTATCGCATCTGGCAGCAGGTCAGCGAAGAGCGCTTCGAGCCTGCAGGCGAGGTGAGCGGGTTTGATCTGACGCCGGATGTTCAGACCGGCCTGATCGGCATCTCCTCGCGCGGCTCTGCGGTTCAGTACAGCTACACAACCCATGTGCTCACCGAGGACGGGCTGGTGCTCGTCTATCAACTTGATGCCGATTACGCCGACGCCGCCTGCGTGCTGACGCAAGGTCCGGCCTTTGAAGCCTCAAGCCATGACGCCGACCTGTTGCTGAACGGCTGCGAGGCGGAGCTTTAGGATGAAGACGGGGCGCGCGCCTTCGGGCGCTGCGCCTGAAACGATAAAGGGTTCGAGCCGGCCTCCCTCTCATGCGCCGGCGCGACGATAAGGAAGACGACCATGTTGGTGATTGAGAACCTGCAAGCGCGCGTTGATGCGGAAGACGGCGACGGCCGCCAGATCCTCAAGGGCGTGAGCCTGAAAGTCCCCGCGGGCGAGGTGCACGCGATCATGGGGCCCAATGGCTGCGGCAAGTCCACGCTGTCCTATGTGCTCTCGGGTCGGGACGGTTACGAGATCACCGGCGGCTCGATGAGCTTTGACGGTCAGGACCTCGCCGAGATGGAGCCCGAAGAGCGCGCCGCGGCGGGCGTCTTTCTGTCCTTCCAGTATCCGGTGGAAATCCCGGGCGTTCCGACCCTGACCTTCATCAAGGAAGCGCTGAACGCCCAGAAGCGTCTGCGCGGCGAGGACGAAGTCCCGGCGCCCGCCTTCATGAAGCTGGCGCGCGAAGCTGCGGCTCAGCTGGGCATCAGCAATGACATGCTCAAGCGCCCGGTGAATGTGGGCTTTTCGGGCGGTGAGAAGAAGCGCATGGAGATTTTCCAGGCGCTGATGCTGCAGCCCAAATTCCTGATCCTCGATGAGACCGATTCCGGGCTCGACATCGACGCTCTGAAGGTTGTCGCAGAAGGCGTGAACGCCCTGCGCAATGAAGAGCGCGGCATGCTGGTGATCACCCATTATCAGCGGCTGCTCGATTACCTCAAGCCGGACGTGGTTCATGTCATGGCGGCGGGCCGCATTCAGGAAACCGGCGGGCCCGAGCTGGCGCACAAGCTCGAAAAAGAGGGCTATGACAAATACGCAGGCGAGGCGGCGTAATGACGGTTGCGCTCAAACTTACGGACATGGAAACGGCGCTGATCGATCAGCTGCCGCAGGACGCGCCCCTGCGCGCCGTCCTCTCCGAACACGGCTTGCCGCATCGCCGGGTGGAAGAATGGAAATGGACCGATCTGCGCACGGTGGTGGGCAAGCTGCCCGCCGAGCCGGGCGTCCTGACCTTCACCATCTCACGTGAGCCTGACGCCTGGGCTGAACAGGACGAGGAGCCGAGCCTTCTCATGCCGCGCCTCGCTTCTGCACTTGGCGAGGATATTCAGGTCTACACGCTGGAAGACGGCGAGCGTCTGGAACTGGGCTTGGAAGCCAGCTCCGGCGTCTCCAACCAGCAGGTTCTGGTGCTGGTGCCTGAAGGCGTGAAGGCCGAGCTCGTTGAAAGCTATGCGGTGGAACCGGACGGCTTCGCCAATCTGACGCTGGTTATCGTCGTGATGCCGGGCGCCGAGCTGGATCGTGTGATCGAGCAGCATGCGTCCCCGGATGCGGCGCTGGTCGTGACGAGCCTGATTGATCTGGCGCCGGGCGCCAAGCTCAACCAGACGACGCTCGGTTTCGGCGCAAAACTCGCCCGGCTTGAAACCCATGTCAGCCATGCCGGCGAGGGCGCCGAGCTGCAGCTTGATGGCGCCTATGTGCTCGATGAGGGCCTGCATCTCGATCAGACCTCGCTTGTGCGCCATGAGGGCCCGAACGGGGTGACCAAGGAGCTGTTCAAGGGCGCGGCGGCCAGGGGCGCAAAAGGCGTCTTCCAGGGCAAGATCCATGTGGAGCAGGCGGCGCAGAAGACCGATGCCCAGATGCAGCATCGCGGCCTTTTGCTGGATGACAAGGCCGAGATCGACGCCAAGCCCGAGCTTGAGATTTACGCCGATGATGTGGTCTGCGCTCATGGCAACGCCTTTGGCGCTCTGGATGAGGACGCCCTGTTCTACATGCGTCAGCGCGGCTTGCCCGAGAGCAAGGCGCGGGCTCTTCTGACACAGAGCTTCCTGGCGGAACCGATCGAGCGCATTCGCGATGAGGATGACCGTGAGCGCCTGCTGGCGCGTCTTATGGTCGGGCTGGAGGCGCTGTCATGACCGCAGAGCTGAAACCTGTGGCCGGGCTGGACGTAATGGCGGTGCGCCGTCAGTTCCCGATCCTGACGCGTGAAGTGAATGGCAAGCCGCTCGTCTATCTCGACAGCGCGGCCTCGGCCCAGAAGCCGGAAGCCGTGATTGAAGGGGTGGCGAATGTCTGGCGTCACTCTTACGCCAACGTGCACCGGGGTCTGCATACCCTCGCCAATGAGGCCACTGAGGCGTTCGAGGCGAGCCGGGGCAAGCTGGCGCGCTTTCTGGGCGCCGCATCGCCGGACCAGATCGTGTTCACACGCGGCGCCACCGAGGCCATCAACCTTGTGGCCGACAGCTTTGGCGCGACGCTCAAAGAGGGCGACGAGATCATCGTCAGCCAGATGGAGCATCACTCCAACATCGTCCCCTGGCATTTCCTGCGTGAACGCAAGGGCGTGGTGCTCAAATGGGCGCCGGTGACCGATGACGGCGCGCTCGACATGGCGGCGTTCGAGAGCCTGCTGACCGAGCGCACGAAGATGGTCGCCATCACCCACATGTCCAACGTCATGGGCACGGTGTCTCCGATCGAAGCCATAGTGGAGAAGGCGCACGCGGTTGGCGCGGCGGTGCTGGTGGATGGCTCCCAGGGCGCGGTACACATGCCGGTCGATGTGCAGGCGCTTGGCTGTGACTTCTACGTGGTCACGGGGCACAAGCTGTATGGGCCCAACGGCGTCGGGGCGCTCTATGCGTCGGGTGACTGGCTGGATCGCTTGCGGCCCTATCAGGGCGGCGGCGAGATGATTGCGGAAGTGCGCGAGGACGGCGTGGTCTATGCCGACGTACCGCACAAGTTCGAGGCCGGAACACCCGTGATCGCCGAGGTGATCGGTCTGGGCGCCGCGCTTGACTGGCTCACGAGCCTCGACCGCATCGCACTGATGGAGCATGAGCGTCAGCTGATGGACCGGTTCGAAGCCGGTCTGGCGGACTTTGAGGGCGTAACGCTTCTTGGTCGGACCCAGGACAAGGGCGCCATCACCTCCTTCAGTCTGGAGGGCGCGCATCCGCATGATCTGGCGCAACTCATGGACAAGTATGGCGTCGCTGTGCGGGCCGGGCATCATTGCGCCCATCCTCTGATGCAGCGCTTCGGCGTGGTCGGAACGGTGCGCGCCAGCTTCGCCGCCTACAATAATGAGGCGGATGTGGACGCGGCGCTTGAAGCATTGCGAAAAGCCAAGAGCTTTCTCATCTAGAGGGCATGATGAGCATGGATACTGAACACAAGGCCGATGCACGTGACGTGCTGGATCTGGGCGCCGCCCCGTCCATGACCGAAGACAAGCCGGCTGAAGCGGGTGCGACCGTCTCGGTCCCTGAGGTTGAGGCAGACGCCAAGCAGGAGCTCGACATTCCGCAGGAAGAGATCGAGCGGATCACCCGCGATGTGATTGAAGCGCTCAAGACGGTGTTTGATCCGGAAATTCCGGTCGACATTTATGAGCTCGGCCTGATCTATCAGGTTGATCTTGAGCCGGATCATGTCCTGAAGGTCGAGATGACCCTGACGGCCCCGGGCTGTCCGGTGGCGGGCGAGATGCCCGGCTGGGTCCGGGACGCTTGTGAGACCGTCAAGGGCGTGGACCGCGCCGATGTCACGCTGACCTTTGACCCGCCCTGGTCGCCGGACCGCATGTCCGACGAAGCCAAGCTGACGCTGAACATGTTCTGAGGAGCCGATTATGGCCCGACAACGACCCAAGGCCGTCACCCTGACCGAAGCCGCCGCCACGCGCGTCAAGAAGCTCATGGCAGACCGGGATCTCGGCTATCTGCGCGTGGGCGTCAAGAATGGCGGCTGTGCGGGCATGGAATACGTCATGGACTATGTCGCCGAGCCCGATCCACTCGATGAGCGGGTCGAGGATCAGGGCGTCGAGATCGTGGTGGACGCCAAGTCCTTGCTGTTCCTGCTGGGCGCCCAGATCGATTATGAGGTTACTCCGCTGCACGCCAAGTTCGTCTTCCGCAATCCCAATGAGACGGATGCCTGCGGCTGCGGCGAGAGTGTGACCCTCGTGCCTGCGCAGGTCGCGGACTAGCCTTCAGCCTGCCACCAAAGCTTGCCTTTCTGCGGGACGCACGGCCTCATGCCGGTTCTGACGGAGGACTGGTGCTGTGAAACTCTTTGTGTCGCCGACCTCGCCCTATGCACGCAAATGCCGGGCGCTGATCATCGAGAAAAGCCTGGAGCACAAGATCGAAGTGATCGAGTGCGACCCACGCAGCGATCCGGCGGAGCTGCTGGACGCCAATCCGCTGGGCAAGGTTCCCGCCCTGACCCGCGAAGGCGCGCCGGCCTTGATGGATTCCCCTCTGATCTGCGAGTTCATCGACAGTCTGGATGACGAGAACTGGATTCCCAAGCGGGGCGCCAGCCGCATTCTGGTGCTGCGCCAGCAGGCTCTGGCCGACGGTCTGATCGATCTGACCATTGGCCGCCGCATCGAAATGCAACGGGAGGCGGACAAGCAATGGGATTACTGGTCCGAGCGGTGGGAGCGGGGCATTCGCCGCACGCTCGACGCGCTATACGCCGACCGCGGCCAGTATGAGCGGTCTGTGGATCTAGGGGCGCTCAGCGTTGCAGTTGCGCTGTTCTATCTGGACCTGCGCTACCCTGAGCTCGACTGGCGCGGAGACTATCCTGAACTGGGCGAATTCGCCGCGCGTTGGGATCAGCGCGCCAGCTTCGAACAGACGCGCCCGCCAGCGGCCTGACCAATCCGGGAAACAAGAAAGCCCTCATCCATGGATGAGGGCTTTCTTATAGCGCTGTGAGTTGCGTCAGGCAGCAGCCGTGCCGCGGCCTCCGTTCATCTCGGCCCCATCGACCGTGACGCGGTTCCGGCCTTTCTGCTTGGACTTGTACAGATTGGCGTCGCAGCGCTCGATCAGGCATTCCACAACCTCGGACGGTCGGAATTGCGACACGCCCATCGAAACGGTGATATTGCCAAGGTCTTCATTGGTCGACTTGCGCAACAGGCGTTTGCTTTCAACCACCTGTCGGATCTTTTCAGCGATTTCGGTTGCATCCTGCAAGGAGGTGTTGGGCATGACTATGCCGAATTCCTCGCCGCCATAGCGCGCCACGACATGATGGTCCGACGCGTAGCGCGCCAGACAGGCGGAGACAAAGCGGATGATCTGGTCTCCGGTCTGATGTCCCCAGGTGTCGTTGAAGCGCTTGAAGTGGTCGATATCGCAGAGCACGAGCGAGAAGGGCGCGCCGGTCAGATCCGCCTCTCGGCGTGACTTGCGCATGGATTCGTCAAAGCGTTTGCGATTGGCGACTCCGGTCAGGGCGTCGGTCATCGCTTCTTCGCGCACCTTTTCAAGATTGCTGCGAAGCTGGTTCACTTCCTGGCTGGTTTCCTGCAGGCGGCGTTCCAGATCACGCGAACGGCGCTGCATCCGCGCCGTGGCGGCGACGAGGCCTTCCACCATCTGCTTGATTGCGCTGGCGTCCGTCACCTTGTCGAGACGGCCTGAAGCGCCGGCCAGCTCCGCGCCATAGGCGGCGGTGTCACGCTCGGCGGCCTGAAGGGTCTGCACCACAGAGCCCAGTTCGCGACTCATCGCGCCGCCGGCGTCCAGGACGGCGCTCTGGATCCGCTTGAAACTGAAATGGGTGTCGTAAAGGTCTTCCAGAAGGTCGGGAGACATCGGTTCATCCCGATCCAGATGTCCCTGAATGACCGAACACAACTCCGGTATCGTATCAGACACATATGCGGTGAAAATCGCATAGTTGTGAGGCGTGGGCACAAGCCCGAGACTTGCCATCAAATCAAGCGCTTTGCGCCCGATCTCGATACCCTCAGCTGCGTGTAGACGACCGTTCAAAACGAACCCCTGACCTTGGACCGCTATTCTGCGGTTCTTGGCGGGAACTATCGCATCTGAATCAAAAGATCGGGTAAACGCAACGTCGATTTTGCCTAGGGAAGCGCGGGACGGAGCAAAAATTCCGGCACATGATCGCCAAACCCGACCGGGCTGAGATCGCGCTCATGGCGGTCCCGACGATCCTGACGCGAGGAGCGTTCATTGCGGGACGACCGTTCCTTGCGTTCGGGTTTGTCCTGGGCCGGGGCCGGAGCCGGGGCGCGCTCGGAGACTGCTTCGGCTTTTGCGGCTTCAGCGGCGGGCGCCTCGGCTTCAGGTTTGGCGCGGGAGCGCGAACGGCGACGGGATTTGGGTTTCTCGTCGACGGCTTCCGCCTTGGACGCTTCTGCAACCGGTGCCTCGGGAGCTTCGCCGGACAGCTTCAGCTCCGCCGGTTCCTTGCCGATCAGCTTGACGACCTTGGCGAGCGCCTTGTTGTCCTCTGAGGACACGAGCGTGACGGCTTCACCCTTCTGTCCCGCGCGGCCGGTCCGGCCGATGCGGTGCACATAGTCGTCAGCATTGCGCGGAATATCGACATTGAACACATGGCTCACCGCCGGAATATCGAGACCGCGGGCGGCCACGTCAGATGCGACCAGAAGACGCAGTTCTCCGGATTTGAATTCGGCCAGGGTTTTCGTGCGCTGGCTCTGGTCAAGATCGCCATGGATCGGAGCGGCGGAAAAGCCGTGGCGTTGCAGCGAGCGTGCGACAATATCCACGTCGCGCTTGCGATTGCAGAAGATGATGCCGTTCTTCACGCCGTCCCGGTTGATCGCGGCGCGCAGGGCTTCGCGCTTGGTGCGAGCCTGATTGTCGGACACGCGCAGGATGAACTGGGTGATCGTATCAGCCGTCTGAGCCGGGCGCGTCACTTCAACCCGCTCGGGATCACGCAGGAAGGTGTCCACCAGATGCTTGATCTCTCCCGGCATGGTGGCGGAGAAGAACAGGGTCTGACGGCGTGGCGGCAGCAATTTCAGGATCCGCTCGATATCGGGGATGAAGCCCATGTCGAGCATGCGGTCGGCTTCGTCGATCACGAGGATCTCGACGCCGGTCAGCAGGAGGCCGCCGCGTTCAAAGTGGTCCAGAAGCCGGCCTGGCGTCGCGATGAGGATGTCCGCGCCCTGATCCAGAATCTTCTTCTGCGGTTCAAACGACACGCCGCCAATCAGCAGCGCCATGTTGAGCTTGTGGTTCTTGGCGTAGAGCTTGACGTTGTCCGCCACTTGCGCCGCCAGTTCCCGGGTCGGCGCCAGCACCAGAGAGCGCGGCATGCGGGCGCGGGCGCGACCGCGCGAGAGGCGCTCGATCATGGGCAGGGTGAAGGATGCGGTCTTGCCGGTGCCGGTCTGGGCGATGCCCAGAACATCCCGCCCGGTGAGCGCAACCGGAATGGCGCCCTCCTGGATCGGAGTGGGTTTTTCGTAGCCGGCGTCAGCAATAGCTGACAGGAGTGCGGGGCTCAGCCCGAGGTCTTCAAACGTCATGCGCCTCTGAAGTCGCTTATTCGGTCAGGAGCGGGGTCGATCCTGGCTAACCGGCGCCAGCTCATCCGGCGCATTTGCGTGGCGCGAACATAAAAGGCCGGCGCGCGCTGTCAACGCGGCCGGCCCTTTTCTGTGACTTAAACGCCAGTGTGTGACGTTTAAGGGACGCGATCAGTGCTCGTAGGCGTACTGATGCTCGTCCACGATCTCCGCATAGCGGTCCCGCAGACGGGTCTGACGGGTTTCGAGGCTCTGGATCTCGCCATTGATGATGACGCTGGTGGGCGCGCTCATCACTTCCAGCGGGTCACCGTCCCAGACCACCACATCAGCCGCATAGCCGGACGCCAGGGCGCCAAAGCGGTCGCCGACGCCATAGATCTCGGCCGGCGTCAGCGTGATCGCCCGGAAGGCGTCCGCCCAGTCGGCCCCGTGCGCGACGGCGATGCCGGCATGCTGGGCCAGAAGCCGCGGGTTGAAGTAGAGGTCGGAGCCCAGCGTGGTGTATGCGAGCTGGACGCCCGCCTCGTGCAGGATCGACGCGCCTTCATTGGTGGAGGCGAGGGTGTCAAAGCTGTCGGGCAGGTTCCGCATGGGATCATAGATCACCGGAATGCTGGCGTCCGCGAGTTCATCCGCCACGAGATGCGCTTCAGCCCCGCCGGCGATGATCACTCGGATCGCGGGATACTGATCGGCGAAGGCGATAGCGCGACGGATATCCGCCGCCCGGTCCATCAGCATGATCAGCGGGATTTCGCCCCGCACCGCACTGACCAGCGCCGCTGCGTCATAGCGGTCAATGGCGTCGCCTTCATGATGGGACATGAAGCGCCCCGGATAGAAGCGGGCGTCCTCGATGGCGGCGCGCAGGAAGGCCCAGGCCGCCGTCCGTGATCCGCCCGCTGTGCGGCCCCCGGACTGGGACATGTCCACCAGCATGAACTGGCGGGTTGCAAACAGGCTGTCTTCCGACCCCGTCGCATCCGCCAGCGCGCCGCGTCCGGCCAGAATGGCCGAGCCGGTCGTGGGATGAACGGCAAACCGGGTGACGCCTTCAAGGCGCGCCGAGTCGATATGGGTGGCGGACGGGTTGAAACCGTCCGCCCCACATTCACGCAGCGGTGAAGCTGCTGTCATCGGCGGCGTCGTCATGGGTGGAAGGCTCGGCGCCCACCTCGATCAGACCGAGCTGGGTCTGGGGATGGAACAGGCCCGGCGTAATCCAGCCGCCTTGGGCGTCGATGACTTCGATCGAGTCATCCTGCACCTCACCGGAATCGCCCACAGAGACAATGACGCCGTCGCGGATCACCACGGCGCCGTTCTCAATCACGCCGGTGCTGGTGTTGGTGATCACGCGGCCATTGTTGATGACGAGCGTCTGCGCGCTGGCGGGGGCGATGACGGCCGCTGCCAGCAGAAGCGATGTCAGGAGCTTTTTCATCAGTAGTCTCCTTCACCGGGTTGGCCGAGCATGAAGTCGCGCACGGTGCGACGCTCGGGATCGGCGCGGTCGAACATCAGCGCGCCGTCGATATAGACGTTGTCCGCCAGCGCATAACTGGAGAACGGGTGACCGGACCACAGGACGAGGTCGGCGCGCTTGCCTTCCTCGATGGAGCCCGTCTGGTCGAAGATTCCCAGAGCGCGGGCCGGGTTCGATGTGAACCAGCTCACGGCCTCGGCATCGGAGATCTCGATGCCCATCCGGCGCCCATCCGACAGGGCTTTGGCGACTTCGTGATTGAGGCGCTGGATGCCGAGATCGGAGTCCGAATGGATCATGGCGCAGGCCCCGCCCGCATGGGTGAGCGGCAGGTTCTCACGGATGGAGTCATAGGCCTCCATCTTGAAGCCGCCCCAGTCCGCCCATACGGCGGCGCACGTGTTGTGCTCGGCCAGGAGGTCAGGAATCTTGTAGGCCTCCACAGCGTGATGGAAGGTGGTGACCTGGTAGTCGAACTCCTCGGCGAGATCGAGGATCATCGCCATTTCATCGGCGCGATAGCAGTGCATCTGGACCAGGATTTCCCCTTCGAGCACGCCCATCAGCGTGTCGAGCTCGAAATTGCGGGTGGGCGGATCGACATCCTCGCCCGCCTCGGCGGCCTCCCAGTATTCGTGCCAGCTCTGACGGTAATCGCTCGCCTGCTGCCAGGCTTGCCGGTAACCGGCGAGATTGCCCATGCGGGTGGCGGGACCGCCGCGGTTGCCGTAAACGCGCTTGGGGTTTTCGCCACAGGCCATTTTCAGCGTATAGGGCGCGTCCGGAAACTTCATGCCCTGCATGGTCCGCGAGGGCACATTGCGCAGCGTGACGCCGCGTCCGCCAAACAGGTTCGCGGACCCGGGCAGGATATGCAGCGTGGTCACGCCGGAGGCCAGCGCGGTATCAAAGCCGGGATCCTGGGGCCAGACGCTATGCTCGGCCCAGACTTCGGCGGTGACGGGCGCCACAGCTTCGTTGCCATCAGAGTGCGCGTTCACGCTGGGGGAGGGATACACCCCGAGGTGTGAGTGAATGTCCACGACGCCGGGCGTGATGAACCGGCCCCGAGCGTCGATAACGCTGGCGCCCTCTGGCGCGGACAGGCCTGAACCGATCGCTGCGATGCGCCCGTTCTCGATCAGGATATCCGTGTTCTCGAGCTGACCGCCCACGCCGTCGAAGACCGTGGCGCCCGTCAGGAGCGTCACGCCGGACGGGACCGGTTCATAGGTGCTCGGAAACGGATTGGGATCATAGCGGACGACATCGACATCGCCGTTCTGATCCGATCCGGAGCTGGTGTCGTTTGAGCACGCGGCGAGGCCGACAACGGACAAGGCCGCTATCGACGCGCCGAGCGCCTTCAGTGTTCTGTGCACGGAACTCTCCCCTTATTATCGCGCCGGTCGTGAGGCGCGGATCGCGAAGCCGCAGACTGGCTTAATTTGAAGGGGTGAGGGAAGGTGTTACTTGATAACCCCGAAAGGCGGTTCGACCCGGCTCCCCCTCAATGGCGCCATTTCCGCCTCGTCTTCGCCCCTTTGCAGTGAGACACCCCACAGACTTCATCACAGGGGACGACCTATGAAATCTGCATCTATTGGCCTGTGCGCGCTGTTTCTCGGCCTGACCGCAAGCGCGTCAGGTTGGGCGCAGCAGGCGCCGTCGGAAATCAGGATCAGTCGCCAACCCCATCTCGAGTTTATCGGAGATCGGCAGATCAGTTTCATTGCCCGGGATCTGGAAACTGGCGAAACACATATCCTGGAGGGCAGTGAGCCGGATCATCGTCGTGGTCCGTGGTCGACCTTCAAGATTCCCAATCTGGTCATTGCGCTTGAAACCGGGGCGGCGGAGAGCCTCGACACTGAGCTGCCCTGGGACTCGGCCCAGCGTCCGCCCGCCAGCTATTGGCCAGAGGACTGGCGGCAGGACCAGACCCTGAGAAGCGCCTTTGTCCGGTCGGCCGCCTGGGCGTTCCAGGATCTGGCGCTCGAGATCGGGACGGACATCTATCAGGACATCCTGCCGGCCTGGTCGTATGGGGATGCAGAAGTCGCAGACGGCTCGGACCGGTTCTGGCTCGACCATACGCTGGAAATCTCTCCCAGAGAGCAGATCAATTTTCTCGAGCATCTTCTGAAGCGAGAGCTTGGCGTCAGTGAAGCGAGCCTCGCAGCGCTTGATGAGGTGTCTCTCGCAGGCCAGCGCCCTGATGGCGAGCTTCATGGCAAGACGGGCGCAGGCCCGGTTGTGCTGACCGACCAGGATGGCCGCTATGAGGGCTGGTATGTCGGCTATCTGGTTCGGGAGGAGCGAGCCCCGATCGTTTTCGCTCTCCATGCCGAAGCATCCAGCTTTGATGATGTCAGGCTCTTTCGCCGACAAATGGCGGAGCGATTGCTGACCGACGCCACCTCGTACGCACATCCGTAAAAAAATGCGGGCCCTCCCTGGGAGGGCCCGCAGATTTACACCGAGGGGAATCACTCTTCGGCGTCGGAGGTCTCGTGATAGGCGGCGGACCAGATATGGGCGTCGAGCGTGCACTGAAGTTCGGGATAGCGCTGCCCGACCTGATAGGGGCCTTGATAAACCGGACATTCGCAGCTGGTCAGCCCATTCTCATCCGCCCGGCATGGAGCAGTCATGCAGCCGGCATAGGAGGCCGACTCAAGCTGGGTGCAATCGGTCGTTCCGAGCTCATGCACGTCCCGATAGGCGAATGAGAATGTCGAGATCAGGACTGCATCGCCCAATTCCGGGTACAGTGTCTGGGGCACGCCCTCCGCGGGATTGCCCAGAAAGCCGCATACAGGCGCCTGCTCGCACTCGGCCCGGGCAGCTATGACTCCGTCCGGCTCCCGGCAGTCATGGTGTAGCGAGTACAGATTGAGACAGCGTTCGCCGGTCTCGCCGCAACGTGCGATCGTCAGCTCGCGAACCGTTTCATTGAGGATCGAGCCGACTTCAACATAGTTCCAGGTTTGCTCGCCTTGATAGCGGCCATCCGGCAGGGCGTAACAGGTACACGCCGCAGTATTGGAAATATTGGGATTGCAGGGCAGTGGCGGGGATGTGGTCCCGACCTTTGTGGGCTGTTCGCCAGAGGGCCCCGAATAATAGCACAGCGCATACCCATTGCCGCGGCACGCCAGAAAATCGGTTCTCGTCTGGTACTCGTCCGCTCGGGGCGGCTCGTCATCCTGTGCAAGCGCCTGCGATCCACCGAGAAGCAGGGTGAATGCCATGAAGATCAAGAAGAGACGTGCCGTCATGGGGCCTCCGATGCGCCAGACCCTGATCACACGCGCAGAGGGCGCGCGCCTGTCAGGAGAATGACGTTAATCGAAAAACAACCCATAGGCGAGTCCCGGGTCGAGACTCTTCCCGCTAGCGATGAAGGCTGTCGATCAATGGGCCGGTATGGAGCCTAGACGTCCACGTCTTCCACGAAGGGAGCATTGTCCTGAATGAACTGGAAGCGCAGTTCAGGTTTCTTGCCCATCAGGGTTTCCACCAGCGCATCGGCGCTTTCGCGCATTTCAGGCGTCACGACGACCCGCGCCAGCGACCGGCTCTCCGGCAGCATTGTGGTGGATTTGAGCTGGGGCGGGGTCATTTCACCCAGACCTTTGAAGCGGCCGACTTCAACCTTGCCCTTCTTGAAGGCCGTCTCCAGAAGGCGGTCCTTCTCGACATCATCCTGGGCATAGAGCGTCTTGCCGCCCTGGGTCAGGCGGTAGAGCGGCGGCTGGGCCATGAAGAGCCTGCCAGATTCAATCAGGCCAGGCAGGAATTTGTAGAAGAAGGTCGCCAGGAGCGCAGCAATGTGAGCGCCGTCCACATCGGCGTCACACATGATGATGACGCGCTCATAGCGAAGGTCCTCAAGGTCGAATTTCTTGCCCGGCTGCACGCCGAGCGCCAGCAGGAGGTCAGAGATTTCCTGATTGGCGGCGATCTTGTCCGCGGTGGCCGACGCAACGTTCAGGATCTTGCCGCGCAGGGGCAGGATGGCCTGGGTCTTCCGGTCGCGCGCCTGTTTGGCGGAGCCGCCTGCAGAATCACCCTCGACCAGGAACAGCTCGGCGCCTTCGGCGGAATTCTGGGAACAATCCGCCAGCTTGCCCGGCAGGCGCAGCTTGCGGGTGGCGGACTGGCGCTTGACCTCTTTCTCGCGCTTGCGCTTGAGCCGGTCCTCAGCCCGATCAACCGCCCATTCCACGAGACGCGCAGCGTCCTTGGGACGGCCCGCCAGCCAGTGATCGAACTGGTCGCGAATGGCCTGTTCGACCAGACGGCCCGCCTCGGCGGTGGACAGCCTGTCCTTGGTCTGTCCCTGGAATTCGGGATCCTTGATGAAGACCGATATCAGAACGCCGGCGCCGCCCATCACATCATCAGCCGTGATCTGGGCGGCTTTCTTCACATTGGCGAGCTCGCCATAGGCGCGAAGGCCCTTGGACAGGGCGGATCGCAGGCCTTGTTCGTGCGTTCCACCCATAGGTGTGGGGACGGTGTTGCAGAAGCTCTGGCAGAAGCTGTCATCGGGACCGAAACCGTTCTCGGAAAACGCGACCGCCCATTCCACGGCGCCCATCCGTCCGTCACGCTCGACGCGGCCCGCGAACTGGTCGGTGACCAGAGCTGCGCCCGGTGTG
This sequence comes from Oceanicaulis sp. HTCC2633, assembly GCF_000152745.1. Lineage (GTDB taxonomy): Bacteria > Pseudomonadota > Alphaproteobacteria > Caulobacterales > Maricaulaceae > Oceanicaulis. The sequence continues at coordinate 646,428 of NZ_CH672428.1, read as the reverse complement.
AGCTCGACGAGCCGGTCAGCGAGACCGCCCGGGAAGGCGAGGGTGGTTTCAGCCGGAATGTCCGTTCCTTCAACGAGGCTTTCGGGGCATTTCCAGCGGATCTGCACGCCACGGCGCAAGAACGCCTTGGCGCGCGCCATGTTGAAGATGCGCGGCGCCTTAAGAATGGCGCGCGGGCCGAAGATTTCCGGATCAGGCTTGAATCGAACAGTGGTGCCGCGCCGGTTCGGCGCGCCGCCGACCTTTTCGACCGGGCCCTGGGGAATCCCGCGCACATAGACCTGACGCCAGAGTGTCTTGTCGCGCGCCACCTCGACCTCGACCAACTCGGACAGGGCGTTCACCACGGACACGCCCACCCCGTGAAGGCCGCCGGCGGTCTGGTAGGCCTTGTCTGAGAATTTGCCACCTGCGTGAAGCGTGGTCAGCACGACTTCGAGCGCGGATTTGTCGGGAAACTTGGGATGCGGATCGACGGGGATGCCCCGACCGTTATCGCTTACGGAGACGAAGCCATCCTCATCCATTGTGACTTCGATGCGGTCGGCATGGCCGGCCACGGCTTCATCCATCGAGTTGTCGAGGATTTCTGCAAACAGGTGATGCAGCGCCCGCTCATCGGTGCCGCCGATATACATGCCCGGACGCTTGCGGACCGGCTCCAGGCCCTCGAGCACCTCGATCGAGGAGGCGTCATACCCCTTGTTCTCCGCAGAGGCGGCCGGGATGGGAGCGGCGGGTTTCGGTGCGGCGGGCGGAGGCGCGGGCGGCGTTTGCCGGGGCGGTTCCGCTGTCGATTGAGCAGCAGGCGCGGGATCAGGCGTCGTCACACGCGGCGCGGACGGGGAGGCCGGCCCTTTGGGCGCGGACGGAGCGGAAAACAGATCGTCTTGCGAATCATCAGCCATCACAGCGTAACTTGCCTCACGCCCGGCCCGGCGTGTAGTGGGCGAAGCAGCCTGCACCGCAATGCCATGTGGAAAGCTTGACGCGATGAAGCCTCTGACGGATCTGCAAGCCCTGCTCGAGGGGCTCGAGCCGGTGCTCGACCCTCATCCCTACGCCTATGCCAGGCTGGATATGCTGACAGAAACGCTGTGCGAGATCGCTTTCGCGACATTCCGGGAGGAGGAGGGAGTCTCGATCATCGCTCTGCTTGATGATCTGGAGACATTGGGGCTTGAACCGATCCATATCTGTCGTCGGATCACACTCAGCGTGCATTCCGCATTGGAGGCAGTGGGTTTGACGGCGAGCATCGCTCAGGCCCTGTCAGAGCGCGGGATCAGCGCCAATGTCGTGGCGGCGCTTCACCATGACCATGTCTTTGTGGCTGAGGACAGGGCGCGGGATGCGCTTGAGGTGCTGCAGGCGCTTTCCCGTGCGGCGCGATCCTAGTCGCTAGAAGAACGGGATCAGTCCGCGGTTGAGGCGACGCTCGCAGCGGCGGATCTGGGAATCGTATCGCTCTGCATCTGTCTGCACGGTTCGGGCCGCACGCAGCAGCCAGTCCTTGTTGCGATAGGTGCGCCGGTTAAAGCCCCCATGACCTTCGTGATAGGCCAGATAGAGCGAATAGGGATCATCTAGGGCTATGCCCGAGAGGCGCTGGGATTTGCTCGCATACCAGCCGATAAAGTCCACGGCGTCGCCAAAGTCGTCGCGGTCCGCCCCCCGCCGTCCCGTGTCCTCGCGATACCAGTCCCAGGTGCTGTTGAGCGCCTGCGCATAGCCATAGGCGGAAGAGGGACGGGCGCCGGGAATGACGCCCAGCAGGCGTCTCCGCGCCGGTCGCGCATGACGATTGAAGCTGGATTCCTTTTTCAGGAAGGCGAGCTGGGTGCCGGGCGAAATGCCCCAGCGCCGTTCAGTTCGCTGCAGATCCCGCCACCAGCTGCGATTGTCCTGCAAGATGAGGCAGGCGTCATGAACCTGATCAGGCGGGCCGGACGCGCAGCCTGACAGAAGAACAAGACCAACAAGGCCAAGAATGACGGACCGGATCACCATGTCCGCACTCTGCTCTCACACGGTTAACCGGCAGTGAAACCCTGACGGGCGCCAAATGAAAAACGCACGCCTGTGCAAGCGTGCGCGTTTCGTGTGCGAGGGGAAGCGTGGGGTCGGCGCGCCTGCGTCATACGCGCCGACCCATGTCTTCGCCGTCAATGCATGGGGTCAGGACAGGAAGACGAATTATCCTTACCAGACTCCCCTGATGCGTGCAATGCATCTATGTGAAGTTGTTCTAGAATGTCAGTCGGATGACCAGACGGGCGACATGTCGGACGAAGTCGTCACGGACATCCGCATCATACGCGAACGTGAAGGTGGAGTAGTTCGAGCCTGCGCTCAGGCCAAACCCCAGCAGGGCGCCGGAATTGGCCAGTTGTTCAGAGCGCAGGGTGAATGGATTGCCATCCTGGCCAAACTGGGCCGTGGTTTCGCCGCCGGAGCTGGAGAACTCGCCGCGGTAACCCACGCGCAGCGAGGGCGCCCACCAGGATTCATCCGTGCCGAACCGGCGAGCCAGCGTCAGCGTGCCCGAACCGAGCAGGGTGGAGGACTCGCGGTCGTCTACGATCAGCGCCAGATCCGAGATGGCGTCCGCATTCGTTCCGGATGTGGTTTCCGAATACCCGCTCTCAAACAGGGTCACATAGGTCAGGTCAGCTTCAGGACGCAGCACCCATTTGCCAAAGGCGATGTCCCGGCCCGCCTGGAAGCTGGCGGTCGCATGCCAGCCGCTCCAATCCGCACTGGTCAGGGCGGTGAAGTCGCCAATTCGGATTTCACGGTCTGTTTCGAAATAGTCGTAGCCGAGGCCGACATTGCCTGAGATGTCGAAGCCGCCGAGATTCAGGGCGGCGTAACCGCCAATCTGACCGGTCATGGACACCATGGGCTGGTCAAAACCATTGGTCTCCTCGATCTCGCTGGCGGCGCCCACGAGCTGGAGGCCGACGGCGTAGAAGGGGCCGACGGGACGGTCGAGTCCAACCGCCAGACCGACGCCCTGACCGCGATAGCCCGGGCCGAAGGCGGTGCTGGACCGGTCGGCGTAATAGCCGAACTCCTGGATCCAGACGCCGGCCAGATCATCGGGAGCCAGACGGGCATTGCGCAGACGGCCCTGAAGGGCGCCTGCGGCGGCGTCGTTGGACGCCAGGGCGAACTGGATCGCGCTGGCGGCGTATTCCGGCAGCAGCTGGTCATAGGCGCCGTAGAATTCCTCGGCGGTGCGCAGTCCGGCGAAGGCGGCGCCCAGGGATTCAATGGTCTCGAACGCGGCCAGCGCTTCGTCATAGGCCGCAGCCTGATTGACGTGCATGCCCAGCTCGTCCGCCGTCTTCAGCTCGAGCGTGAGAAGGATCTTGTTTTCGTCCTCGCTCGAGCGCGCCAGCGTGGCGTTATACAGATAGGGCGACTCGGTGGTGGTCAGGGTGCCCGCTTCATCTGCAATGCTCAGCGTGCCGGCCGTAATGATCTCGAAGGTTCCGCCAGCGCCGATCACATCGCCCAGACCGACCGAAAGTGAGGATCCTTCCTCGAAGGTCACGTCGCCGGACGCGTTCAGGAAGGCGTTTGTGCGATCCTGGGCGTCAATGACGACTTCCAGCACCCCGCCATTGCGGAAAATCGCGTCCCGAAGGGCCAGTGCGTCCGTTCCCGTCAAACCGATCTCGCCATTGGTCACATCTAGCACGAGATGGCCGTCCGCATCGCTGACGGCGCCGTTCAGCGAGCCGTTATTGATGACAAGAACGTCAGCGCCCAGGCCGAACGAGATGTCGCCAGTGATGGAGCCCGCGTTGATCTCGACGCGATCATCCCCGTCGCCAAGTAGGATGTCGCCGGTGATGGAGGGCGTTGAGATCGGTTCGCCCTCATCGTCATAGGCCTGCTCCTGAATGATCGCGAGGCCGCCGTCATTGTTGCGGGCGTCGATCGCCAGGATCTCCATGTCATCGCGCGAAAAGCCGTCTTCAAGACCGCCGGCGACGGCGCTGATGATCCCGGAGTTGCGGATTTCATCGAGTGAATCGTCGTTGGAGCGGATCGCAATTGCGCTTTGGCCGCCGCCAGTGATGGTGGCGTTGATATTGCCGGCCTCGTTGAGGATGCGGCGAATCTGTGAGTTCTCGTCCAGATCAAGCGCGATGGCGCGTCCTGCGCCATAGGCGTCGTCTGCGAATCCGTCCTCTTCATGGCCGAGCACGGCGGCGGCGCGCAGAACACCGGAGTTCAGGATCGTGTCGGCCTGAGCGCCCGCGCCGAAATGCATGGCGCGCGCAGTGCCGTCATAGGCGGTGGCGGTGACCGTGCGGGTGTTCATGACCCCGCCGGCGCCCAGTATCACCGAGCGCAGCACGCCATTGTCGTCACGTCCGACGACCAGGAACGCCGTGGCGTCCTTGCCGTCAAACACAGCGTTGTTGGCGATGGTGCCCTCGTTGACGACCGCATAACCCAGCTGATCGCCCTCATCATCGTCATCGGTGCGATTGGTGGTGTAATCATCGGGCAGGGAGACCTCGCCGATCACCTGATCGCCCGTGCCGTCCTCGTCAGGGCGCAGTTCCAGCGCAGCGCCGCCGCCCGTATAGGCTTGGATGGTGCCGCTGGTGGAGATGAAGACGCCGTCGGCGACAGACCCCGCCACCAGAAAGGCCGAACCCGAATCAAGATTGTCCGCCACATCGCCGCGCGCAGCCGCTTCCTCTTCATTCTCGAAGAGAACCATGAGATTTTCACGATAGCGGGTTGTGGTGCGATAGCCGTGCGCGGAAACCGTCCCGTTGGCGCGAACGCCGCCGCCCACATCGCCCTCCACCACAACGGCATTGCCGCCCGGTGAGACCGTGTTCACGGAAATGATTTCCACATTGCCGGACACATCATCCTCGAGGGAGATGCCGCGGCTGTTCTCGCCGGTCACGGTGACCGATCCATCCGAGAAGAAATCGCCGTCGATCGCGGTCACGGCGCGCACGCCGAAACTGTTCTGGCCTTGGACGACAATGGCGCCGGTGCTGGTGATGGCGACATCGCCCGTCACCGCATCCTGGCCGGCCACCGGATTGTAATCGCCGTCCACGGCGCCGATCAGCAGGCCGGTCTTGTTCTGGTCCTGAGCAAAAGCGCCGTCCGCCTCGCCGTCCGGATCGTCGACCTCGCCGTCATTGTCGGCATCCACGAGATCGTCCGTGCCCAGGTCCGCCGGATCGTCGCTGTCATCCAGCACGATGCGGCCGCCATGAGAGATATCGCCTTCGACGCCGGGATCGACCTGAATGCCCACCGCGCCATCCACGCTGACAGGATCGCCGTCGCCATCGCGGTCATTGATGCGGATGATCGACCCGTTCTGAGTGGTCAGATCGTTGTTCGAATTGACGTGTACGGCAGGGCCCGGAACCCCGATCAGGGTGACGCGGCCGTTTGATCCGATGACGATATTGTCGGCATTGCCTGCGCCATCCGCATCGGCGGTCTCGACCGGCTCGGTGCGTTCGTCATTGATCTCCTCATCCGCCCAGGCAGGCGTGGCGATCAGTGCGGACAGGGAAACGGCGGCGAGAAGGCTGCGGCGCATGCGTCGGTCTCCGGTCGGGCGCAAGTTCACAAGAGGTGAACCATACGTGCGTAGGAGAGTCTTTCTAGCCCATGGTTTTGCGCGCGTCGACCATCGCTCGACCCTGCGCCGCAGCCAATTTCGCTTTGTGCAGAAGAGGCTGAAATGAAAACGGCCGCCCCGGAGCAATCCGGAGCGGCCGCAGACGTCCTGACAGGAAGGAGAACTACACCTTGTAGTACAGCTCGAATTCCACCGGGTGCGGGTGGTGTTCGATCCGGGACACTTCTTCCATCTTCAGATCGATATAGGCGTCGATCTGGTCATCATCCATCACGCCGCCCTTCTTGAGGAAGTCACGGTCGGCGTCGAGAGATTCGAGCGCCTGGCGCAGGGACGAGCAGACCGTCGGGATGTCCTTGAGCTCTTCAGCCGGCAGGTCATAGAGATCCTTGTCCATCGCGTCGCCGGGATGAATCTGGTTCTCGATGCCGTCCAGGCCCGCCATCAGAAGCGCGGCGAAAGTCAGGTACGGGTTGCCGGCCGGATCGGGGAAGCGCGTCTCGATACGCTTGCCCTTGGCGGACGGCACGTGCGGGATACGGATCGACGCCGAGCGGTTGCGGGCCGAATAGGCCAGCAGGACCGGGGCTTCGAAGCCCGGGACCAGGCGCTTGTAGGAGTTGGTGGACGCGTTGGCGAAGGCGTTGATCGCGCGCGCATGCTTGATGATGCCGCCGATGTAATACAGGCAGGTGTCGGACAGGCCGGCATACTTGTCGCCGGCGAACAGCGGATTGCCGTCCTTCCAGATCGACTGGTGCACGTGCATGCCCGAACCGTTGTCGGCATAGACCGGTTTCGGCATGAAGGTCGCGGTCTTGCCATAGGCGGCGGCGACGTTGTGCACGATGTATTTGTAGGTCTGCATGCGGTCGGCCATCTCGGTGAGCGTGGAGAATTTCATCCCCAGCTCGTGTTGGGACGGCGCCACTTCGTGGTGATGTTTCTCGGGCTGCAGGCCGAGCTCTTTCATCACGGACAGCATTTCAGACCGCATGTCCTGAAGCGAATCGATCGGCGGCACAGGGAAATAGCCGCCTTTCGGGCCCGGACGGTGGGCGAGGTTGCCGCCTTCCATCTTCGTGCCGGAATTATAGGGGCCTTCCTCGGAGTCGAGCGCATAGAAGGTGTTGTTCTGGGCGGTCGACCAGCGCACATCGTCAAAAATGAAGAATTCGGCTTCCGGACCGAAGAACGCCTTGTCGCCAATGCCGGAGGCGGCGAGGAAGTTCTCGGCCTTCTTGGCCGTGGTGCGCGGATCGCGGTTATAGGCTTCGCCACTGTCTGGTTCGAGAATATCGCAAACGATCGAAAGCGTGGTCTGCTGGAAGAAGGGGTCGATGGCTGCGGTCTTCACGTCCGGCATCAGAACCATGTCGGACTCGTTGATGGCCTTCCAGCCAGCGATCGAGGATCCGTCGAACATGGAGCCTTCTTCGAAGAAATCTTCGTCGACCATATCAACGTCAAAGGTGACGTGTTGCAGCTTGCCGCGCGGGTCGGTGAAACGCAGATCGACGAACTCGACGTCTTCGTCCTTGATTTGTTTGAGGATCTTGTCAGCAGACATGGCAGGGTCCTTAATTGCTGGCTGTGGGTGCTGGCGGGCGATTGAAAGAGTGTGGATCAGATGGCGTCGTCATCCGTTTCGCCGGTGCGGATGCGGATGGCGCCTTCGACCGGGAGAATGAAGATCTTGCCGTCGCCGATCCGCCCGGTCTGGGCGGCGGTCTGAATGGCTTCCACGGCGGCCTCGACGCGGTTGTCCGGGATCACTAGCTCGATTTTGATCTTGGGCAGGAAGTCGACAACGTATTCCGCGCCGCGATAGAGCTCGGTATGACCTTTCTGGCGGCCAAACCCCTTGGCTTCAGTGACAGTCAGACCTTGAAGACCGATCTCCTGCAGGGCTTCCTTCACGTCGTCCAGTTTGAACGGCTTGATGATCGCTTCGATTTTTTTCATTCGGGGCCTCCGCTCACAACTGGCACGCTAAGGATCGCTTTGGGCCTCGCAAGTGATGGTTACGTCGCACGGATGTTGAAATTTACCGATGCTGCATTTGTGAGCGCTAATGCTCGAAAGTGGGGCGATGCCTGAGGGTGATGTGAAATGTCAGACCAGCCGCACGCCATACTAACGGTTTCTGCAATGAGCGCAGCGGATAGCTTCGCCATTGAACAAGGAGTGGACGGACGCCGTCTCATGCAAAGCGCCGGGACGGGTGTGGCCCGGGCGATCATGTCCCGCTGGGCCCCTAGATCGGCGGCCGTGTTGTGCGGACCTGGCAATAATGGCGGTGACGGCTGGGTTGTCGGCGAGCAGCTGCGCCAGGCCGGTTGGGCTGTGACGATCTATTCGGCAGTGGACCGTCAGAACCTGACTGGAGACGCCGCAACGTGCGCGCAAGAGTGGACTGGTGACATTCACGCCTTGTCCGACTGCCGCCTGAAAGACCATGCGCTCATCGTGGACGCGTTGTTTGGCGCCGGGCTGAACCGGCCGCTGGAGGGGGAACCGGCCCGTCTTTCAAGCGAAAGCCAGTCCTTTGACGGCGTCTGTGTTGCAGTCGATGTGCCGAGCGGATTGTCAGGCGATCTCGCGCCGCTTGACGGACCCTGCTTCCGGGCGGATCTGAGCGTCACCTTTCATCGGCTCAAGCCGGCCCATTTGCTGTCTCCCGGCCGACAGGGATGCGGAGAGGTCGTTCTGTGCGATATCGGCATTCCGGATGGCTGGAGCGAGACGGCTCATCCCTGCGCCATGCTCAATCATCCTGATCTGTGGGAACTTCCAGGCGCCGATGTTGAAACCGACGCGCACAAGCACTCGCGCGGAAGGTTGTGTGTGCTTGCGGGAGGATATGGCGCCACAGGGGCGTCGCGTCTGGCGGCGCGGGCCGGTCAGATTGGTGGAGCCGGGTTTGTCACGCTTCTGTCCGGACAGGGGGCGCTGAATGAAATCGCCTCCGCTTCCGACAGCCTTGTCGCGCGAGCCTATGACCATGACGCCGACTTTGGAGAGGTGCTCGCAGACCATCGCGCCAGCGCGGCAGTTCTCGGGCCCGGAGCGGGGCCGGATGAGCGTCTGAAACAACGCGTGCTGTCAGCGTGCCGCTCGCAGATTCCGCTGGTTCTGGATGCGGACGCCCTGAGCGTGTTTCGGGATGAACCTGACCGTCTGTTCGAAGCGCTTCACGACACATGCGTGCTGACGCCTCATGGAGGAGAATTCGAGCGACTGTTTCCCGATCTCACGGAAAAGACCGGTGATGGCAACAAGATAGAGCGCACTCGTCTGGCGGCCCGCCGATGTGGCGCCGTCGTGGTCTTCAAGGGGGCAGATACCGTGATTGCCGCTCCCGGAGGTGATGTCAGGGTCAATGTCCACGCCAGCCCGCGTCTGGCGACAGCAGGTACAGGCGATGTGCTGGCGGGTCTGATCGGCGCGTTTCTGGCGCAGGGGCAAGGCGTCTATGACGCGGCGTCAGCGGCGGTTTACTGCCATGGTGACGCCGGGCGTCGACTGGGCATGGGCGGGAGTGTGGAGACGGTCCTCTCCTGCTTGCCTCAAGCACTTGCGCACGTCGGCGGCTTGCAAGGACGCAAGGCGGCCCTGCAGCGTTTGATGCGTGCGCCGGTGTAGCAAGCGGCTGCGCAGACGCGTATAGCTCACATGAGTTTCCACCAGACCAGTTAGATTCATCATCGCCATGTCCGACAACGAAAAGCTTTCCTCGACCGACGCCGACGCGCTGGAATTTCACCGCGCGAGCCCGCCGGGCAAGGTGGCGATGATCCCGACAAAGCCGATGGCGACCCAGCGCGATCTGGCGCTGGCCTATTCGCCCGGCGTGGCCGCACCCGTGCGCGCGATCGCCGAAAATCCTGACGCGGTCTATGACTACACGTCCAAGGGCAACACTGTCGCCGTGGTGTCCAATGGCACCGCGATCCTGGGCCTGGGCAATCTGGGGGCCGCCGCCTCAAAGCCGGTGATGGAAGGCAAGGCCGTGCTGTTCAAGCGCTTTGCCGACATTGACGGTTTCGATCTCGAGATCAATTACACGGACCCCGACAAATTCGTCGATTGCGTCGCCGGGTTCGGCGACAGCTTTGGCGGGATCAATCTCGAGGACATCAAGAGCCCGGAATGCTTCGAGATCGAGGCGCGCCTGCGCGAAAAGCTCGATATTCCTGTGTTTCATGATGACCAGCACGGCACGGCCATTATTGCTGCAGCTGGCCTGATCAACGCCTGTCATCTGACCGACCGCAAGTTTGAAGACGTCAAGCTGGTGCTGTGCGGCGCGGGCGCGGCCGGCCTCTCGGTGCTGGAGCTGGTGAAATCGCTCGGCGTCAGGCACGACAATGTCACGGTGGTGGATGTGAATGGCGTTGTGCATACCGGTCGCAACGACCTGCATGACCGCCTGGCCCAGCATGCGCGCGAGACCGATCTGCGCACGCTGAAAGAGGCCATGGTGGACGCAGACGTCTTCCTGGGCCTGTCCGCAGGCGGCATCGTCTCGCAGGACATGGTGAAATCCATGGCGGCGGACCCGATCATTTTCGCCATGGCGAATCCAACGCCCGAAATCATGCCCGACGAGGTCCGGGCGGCGCGTTCTGATGCGATAATCGCGACAGGCCGTTCGGATTTTCCCAATCAGGTCAATAATGTGCTGGGATTTCCCTATATCTTCCGCGGGGCGCTTGATGTGCGCGCGCGGACGATCAACGAGGAAATGAAGCTGGCCGCGGCTCGCGCCCTTGCCGATCTGGCGCGTCAGGACGTGCCGGACGAGGTCTCCACAGCCAACAAATCGGATGGCGGTCTGCGGTTCGGCCGGGACTACATCATCCCGTCTCCCTTCGATCCGCGCCTGATCAGTTTCGTTCCGCCCTATGTGGCGCGCGCTGCGATCGAGACGGGCGTGGCGCGCATCCCGATCGAGGATGAGGAGAAATATCGTCAGTCGCTGGCGCGTCGCCTCGATCCGACCGCTGCGCTCCAGCAGCGCGTTACACAGTCCATTTCCGGCTCCGACAAGCGCATCGTCTTCGCGGAAGGCGAGGAGCCGTCCGTCATCCGCGCCGCCTTCGCCTTCCAGTCCCAGGGTTTGGGGCAGGCTGTGCTGGTAGCGCGCGAAGAAGTGGCCAAGGCGAACATGCGCTCTCTCGGACTGCCGGATGACGTGCTGGAGATCCAGAATGCGCGTCTGTCGGACCGCAACGCCGATTACGCGGACTGGCTGTACAAGCGTCTCCAGCGTCGCGGCTACCTGCGTCGCGACGTGCAGCGTCTGGTGAACAATGACCGGAACGTGTTCTCCGCCTGCATGCTCAAGTTCGAGGACGCCGACGGCATGGTGACGGGGGTAACGCGTCACTTCACCAATACGATGAGCGATATCCGTCTGGTGCTCGACCCCGCGCCGGGCGGGCGGGTGATCGGCCTGACCGTGGCGCTGGCGCGCGGCAAGATGCTGATGATCGCCGACACCAACGTGACGGAATTCCCCGACTCCGAAGGTCTGGCCGAGATCGCGGTGGGCGCAGCCCATGCCGCGCGCCGTCTGGGCCTCGATCCGCGCGTGGCCTTCATGAGCTATTCCACCTTCGGCAATCCGCCGGGCGAGCGGACCACGAAAGTCCAGAGCGCGGTCGCGCGTCTTGATCAGCTGGATCTTGATTTCGAGTATGAGGGCGAAATGGCGGTCGATATCGCGCTCGATCCCAATCATCGCGAACGCTATCCGTTCTCGCGCCTGTCGGACGCGGCCAATGTGCTGGTGATGCCTGCGGTGCACTCGGCCTCGATCGCGGCGCGGCTTCTGAAATCCGCGGGCGGCGCCACGGTGATCGAAGGCCTGCTGATCGGGCTCGAGAAATCCGTGCAGGTGGCGCGTGTCGGCTCCAATGTGTCCGACATCGTCAATCTGGCCGGACTTGCCGCCTACGATCTCAACCACACGCCCTGAGTGGGCCTGGATCGGGGTCCTGAACAGACCTTTTCCATTTCGGGCATGGAACAGCGCCATGGGGTGTCCTACCTATGGCGCTGTTTGATTTTCTGACTTTTAGAAAGCCTTCCCATGGCCTCCACCCGCGCCTCGAACGATCTGACTCAGGGATCGGTCTTCCGTCACATCATCCGTCTGGTCGCCCCGATGAGCTTTGGCATTCTGGCCATGATGCTGGTCGGCGTGATCGACGCGTATTGGGTAGGACGGCTGGGCACGGACCAGCAGGCGGCGGTGCAGTTCGTGTTTCCGGTCTCCATGCTGGTGATGAGCATATCGATCGGCCTGGGCGCCGGCGCCGTGTCGGTGGTGGCGCGTGCGGCCGGGCGCGGGGACGGCGAATCCACCAAACGCGTGGCGACGGATGCGTTGAGCCTGTCCTTCATCATGGTGCTGCTGGTCAGCGTGATCGGCATTCCGCTGATCGATCCGGTCTTTCGAGCCATGGGTGCGACCGACCAGATGATGCCCTATGTGCGGGAGTACATGACGATCTGGTTCGCCGGCGCGGTCTTCATGGTGGGCCCGATGGTGGCGAGCAACCTGCTGCGCGCCATGGGCGACGCCATCGTGCCCAGCGTGATCATGATCATCGCCGCCGTCATCAACATGATCCTCGACCCGATCCTGATCTTCGGTCTCGGCCCCATCCCGGCGATGGAGGTGACGGGCGCGGCGCTGGCGACCCTGATCGCCAACATGGCGGTCTTCATGATTGCGCTCGGCGTTCTGGTCTTCCGCGAGAAGATGCTCGACTTCAGCTGGCCGGGCTTTGACACCCTGTTCTGGAACTGGCGCGAGATCGCGCGCATCGGCGCGCCGGCGTCAGGCTCGAACATGATCGGCCCCCTGGCCAATACGATGGTGTTCGCCGCAATGGCGCCGTTTGGCGAGCCTGCAGTGGCGGGCCTCGGCGTGGGCATGCGGGTCGAGGCGCTGGCTTTGATTCCACTGTTCGCGCTCTCGGGCTCCATTGGCCCCATCACCGGGCAGAATGGCGGGGCCGGACTGGATCACCGGGTGCGCGAAGCGTTCGTCAAATCCTTCCTCTTCTGCGCCGGCTGGGGATTTGCGATGGCGGTCATGCTTTTCGTGCTGGGGCGGTTCCTGGCCCCGGTCTTCCTGCCATCGGCTGAAGGACAGGCTGTCGCGAGCACCTACTGGGCGATCGCGCCGTTCGCCATGGGCGGGTATGGAGTGGCGATGGCGGCGGCGGCGGGATTCAACGGTCTCGGTCGCCCGCTGATCGGAGTGGCGTGCAATGCCTTCCGCGGAGTCGCCCTGATCATTCCGCTGGCCTGGCTGGGCAATTATCTGGGCGGCGCCAACGGCGTGATCTGGGGCCTGTTCGCCGCAAACCTGATTGCTGGCGTCGTGATCGCCTTCCTGGTGCTGAAATTCGCGCCCCTGACCGCCAAGGAAGGCGGCAAGCGATAGACCCGGATCAGGCGCTCACATCCAGCGCGACAGGCGCAGACCGCTCACCGCGTTCAATCAGCTTGATCTCAAGCCTCACCGCGATCAGCTCATCCTGAACGTCACGCTTGTACGCGGTGACATCCTCATCGAGGGCCTCGAGATCTTCGTCAAGCGCTTCAAAGGCCTTATCCCGCGACCGGTCCCGGGACAGGAAAGCGGACTGGATTTTCGAAGTCTCGAACAATTCCTTGATCTTGCGCTTCAATCCGTCGACAGACCGGACGAATTCCTCATCGCCCATCAGCACGCCCAGTCGGGCCTCAAGCTCTTCAACGGACATGTCAGACGAGTCAGGACGTGGCCCTTGGCCTGGCGAGTGGGCCGGACTTGCGGCCGGCTCGCCGAACACAGGGGCGTCATCAGTCTCTGCCCCCGTTTCCGCTGCGTTTGCATCAGGCTCAGAGCCAGGGGCGCCTGTAGATCGAGAAGGCGCGGCGCTCGCGGTCATGGCGATGAGGCCTGCCCCGCCTATCGACGTCATATCTCCGCCGGCCTCCTTGTAGGCCTTGAGCGCGGTCTGAAGTTCCTTGACGAGATGGCGAAGCGCTTTCGCCATTTCCTTGGGGTTCTGCGCGTAGAGTTCCTTGATGATCTTGAGCTGTTCGCGGACAGCTTCCACACGGTCTCGCGCCCGGTTCCGGGCGGCCTGCTTATGCTCTTCAGGGGCGCGTTTCATGGCCTCTAACGCGTCGCTCAGCCGGTCCTGAACCTTGGTCGCGACTTTGGCGGGCGGAGCCCCTTCCGATGAAGATGCACGCTTTCCCGCGCCTCGCGCGAAAGCGTCGGCGTTGTAGAGCGATGAAACGTAGGAGGCGCTTACTGCGGCCATGAGGGCTCCATTCTGGAGCCGTCATGCTGCCGCAAAGGGCTTAAAAGTCTGCTATCGGCGCGCTAGCGGCGGATCAGCACCATGGCGAGCTCGGCCTTCGCATTCAGGCCGGGGTGCGGGTAGGGGCGAGCCTCGCCGTCAGGCCAGACCCACCGTGTGTCCGCAAACAGTTCACGCATGGCGTCCAGTCCGCAGCCATAGGGCGGACCGCCCATTTCGGCTTTCTGCATGAAAAGCGCGAGCAGTTTTCCGCCAGACTTCAGACTGGCATGCGCCATGGCCTCATAATCCTGCCGCCGTTTGGGGTGGATGGCGCACAGGAAAGTCTGTTCATAGAGCGCATCAAACCCGGTCTCGGGACGCCAGGCGAGCGCATCTGTCTCGATCGCTTCAGCCATCACGCCCAGAGTCTGGAACCGGGTCTTCTGCCAGGCGATGGCGGTCGGGGCGATATCGGTGGCCGTCACATCAAAGCCCCGGCTCGCCAGGAAGGCCGGTTCCTGACTGCGTCCGCAGCCGGGCGTCAGTATGGCCTGTCCGGGTTTGATCTCGCCGTTGCGGACCCAGTCTTGTGCTGCCGGATGGACGCCCTGACGCTCCCAGGGCGCGTCATCGGACTGAAACCGGGATTCCCAGTCAAAGCCGCTGCGGTCTTCGGAGCGGGGGGTGTCGGAAGAGGCCTGGGTCATGGTCGTCTCGCCTGTTGAACGCGCAGTCCATGATGGCGCATCAGGCATCTGCGTCCATGGCGCTTTGCACAGTGCATCCGACAGCGGGGTCAGCGGCTATGACAGATTGACCGCGGGTTGCGCCAGACGCTAACTCTGCGGCCTGTCTTGCCTGTGCGGGTGTGGCGGAATTGGTAGACGCGCTGGATTTAGGTTCCAGTGTCTTATGACGTGGAAGTTCGAGTCTTCTCACCCGCACCACTTCTTTCCTGTTCTCCCTCACTCGGTTCGGGCGATCCTCGCTTCGCTGCGGGCGTGCGGGCGCGCCTGTGTCCAGATATAATTCGGGCGCTGGAACGGGGAGGATTCCAGCGCCCGAATTCTGGCGTATGGCCTAGCGACGGGTGGCGATGATCCACACCGCGTGGATGATGCCGGGCACATAGCCGAACAGGGTCAGCAGAATGTTCAGCCAGAAGTGCAGGCCCAGACCGACCTGGAAGAACACGCCGAGCGGCGGCAGCAGGATGGCCAGGATGATGCGGAAAATGTCACCGCCGGTAGCGGTCGCTTGTTGCGTGCTCATAAGGGTCTCCTTCAATCAATAAATCAGGACGCCGAAGCGGCGCTCAGGAAGATCGCGGTGTCACGACCGGCCAGCGCGTTCAGCTGGGCGTCGTTGACGGTGGAGGCGATGGTCCAGCCTTGAGGTTGGGCGTAGTCAAACCGCACCGCATTCACGGGAAGGCGGCCTTCCAGGCGGTCAAAGGCGCTCCAGCCGCGGGATTCAAACCGTACAGCCAACACCGCTCCGCCTTCGCTGATCTCGATGTCGTCCACGGCGATGCGGGCAGACGTCTCACTGACGGAGATGGGACGCCCCATCAACGCCCTCAGTGAGCGTGCATTCTCATACTCTGACGCCCAGCTCAGACCGATCGGCTGATAGCCGGCGCCCTGGCTCAGCATCTGGAAGTCCGTGCGATCCAGATCCACGCGCAACGTCTCCTGACCCTCTGCGCCAGCCCGGTAGATCAGGTCCGCCGCAATTGCGGCGTCGCCGCTCATGAAGTTCGGATTGTCCACGACAACAGCTTGCAGATTGCCGGTTTCATCCAGAAGCAGATCCTTGATCTGGACCTGGCTGTCCTTGAGCATCAGGCGCGAGGACAGAAGGGTGGACGCCAGATAGAACGGCTTGCCGCTGACGGTCTCCTGAACAAATTCGGGTTCAGTCGTCTGACTGGTCTGGGTGAAGGCGGCTGCCGATAGTCCAGCCAGCGCAACAACGGCGGTCAGGGTGATGGCGGTCTTCATCGGTCAGGCCTCCTTGAAAAGGGTCAGGGCTCCCGAACAAACGTTCCAGTCTCCCGGCGGTTCCCGTTTTCGTGGCGGGTCTGAACAGGAATCAGGCAAGACGAATCGCAAAAAGAACAAACCCCGCAGATGCTTATGCATTTGCGGGGTCGAGGGGTGCGGCAGACTCAAGCGTTGAAAATCAGCCTACCAGGCTTGTCGATAGGTAAGCCCGACAAAGCTTGATTCCGCTTCCCAGCTATTCTCACCGAAGCGGATTTCGCGTTCCTGTCGGATATAGCCCGCAGTCAGGGCGCCATGTTCGCTCAGGGACATGCCGATGCCAGCGAACCCGTCGGCCACGCCGACTTCGCCCGCGACACGGGTCAGGGCGCTGACGCCGCCGCCGCCAGGTCGCATGATCACAGTCTCCTGGTCATAGGAAACAATCAGGCTGAGACGACGGATGGAGCGGAAGGCGAGGGGGCTGGTCTCAAGCTCTAGGCCGATCCCCAGAGCCGACAGCTCGTCGCTGTCGTTCCGGCTTTCATTCTGCGCAGAAAGGGAGGGAACCAGCGAAGGGCTATCATCGCCGCCCAACGGGATGGACCAGCTGCTCTGGCTGGTGTCGCCGAACTCGGCATGGAGCTGATCGGTAAAGTTTCTCAGGACGAGCCGGGACTCAGGTTCAGGACCCGGATTTTGCAAGCCCGGAACAGTCGCAGTCTGCATTGTCAGCAATAAAGCGGTCGTAACGAACATGCAGTCCTCCAAAAATCAGCCTCAATTCAGAAACGCGCTGAAAGACAGGATGTTCCCGATATTTTGAGGCTGAAGTTCAGATGAACGCGCTATTGTCCGTTGCGCAGAGCCTTGATCAGCTCATCCTTGGTCATGTCGGACCGGCCTTCTATGCCGATTTCCTGGGCGCGCTCGTACAGCTCATCCTTGGTCCACTCCTCATATGGTTCGTGCGCACCGCCCTTTGCCGAGGCGTCAGTTTCATCGGACGCCTGGGCATTGGCGATACGGGCGGCCTTGGATTTGGAGGCCCCGTCCTCACGCAAGGCTTCATAGGTTTCGTCGTCCTTGACGGATGGGCCATGATCCTTGGTCATTGCTCGTCTCCTGTTTCAGAGGGCTCTGAGGGGGCGCGCGCGGGATCGACAACAGAGCCGTCTCCGCGCGCAACCATGAGAGTGCGGGTGGGATAGGCGAACTCGACGCCTTCTTCGGCGAACTTCCGGACGAGGGCGAGGTTCACGGCGTGGCGGACATCCATGTAAACGGCATACTCCATGCTCTGGGCATGACAGACGATCTCGAATTCAAGCGCGCTGTCGCCAAAACCGGCGAAATGAGCGCGCTCGAAACGGACCTGCTCGGTTTCATCGATGATGGTCTCGATCCAGTCCGGAATCTGCGCGAGCTTGTCAGCGCCTGTCTGATAGATCACGCCAATGCGGAACTGCCAGCGGCGTTCCTCCAGGCGCTGGTAATTGCGGATCGTCTCATCCAGCAGGTTGGTGTTGCGGATGATGACTTCCTCGCCTGAGAGCGAGCGCAGTCGCGTCGTCTTGAGGCCGATCTTGCTGACCGTGCCCAGAAAATCGCCAAATTCGATGAAGTCGTCTCGCTGGAAGGGCTTGTCGAAAAGGATCGACACGCCTGCGAAGAGATCGCTGAAAAGGCCCTGCGCCGCCAGGCCGATCGCGATGCCGCCCACGCCCAGGCCTGCGATCAGCGCAGTGATATCCACGCCGGCGTTATCCAGAACCAGCAGCAGGGCGGCCGACCAGATAAAGGTGCTGATCGCCCATTTGATGATCGCGATGCCGTTCCAGACGGCGCTGCGGGTGTCCGATCGTTTCAGGGCGCGTCGCTGGACAAGATCCACCAGAAGCCCGCGTATGATTGCGGCGATCTGGATGATCAGGATGAGCCCAAGGATATACCAGGTTGCATCAATGACCTGGGATGGCGCGCCGGTCGCCCCAAGACCGATCACCGCGCCGACGACCAGAAAGGTCATGGCGGACAAGCGATCCGCGGCGCCCAGGAAGACATACGCCAGACTGCTCTGTTCGGAGCGCTGCCGGATCAGGGAAACGCCCCATTTGATCAAGGTTGCGACGACCGCGACGCCAAGCGTGATCGCCAGGGCGAGCGTGACGGCCTGCGTGTCCTCAGCGATCCAGTCGATCAGGACCGAGACGGTGTTCCGACCTTGCTCGACCACGCTCTGGACATTCGCTTCCATCGCGTTGAGGGCTTCAGAGGCGGCGGCGTCTGGCGATTGGCTCATCGTTTCTCCTCACGCGAAAAAGCGGGCTCGAAGGCCCGCTTTTTCAGACGTCTGACAGCCTATTTCTCGGCGATGATCGAGTTGAGCATCCAGATGGCTTCCTCGTGCCAGCTCATGCGCTCGATCAGCATGTCGGCCGTGACGAAGTCTTTCTTGTCCTCACACCATTCGATGGCGCCGCGCATGGATTTGACGGCGGTCCGGTGGTCATCGATCAGCATTTTCACATGCTGTTCGGCCGTTTGCTCCAGGTCATAATCCTGAATGTCGGACAACTCGCCATATTTGCGATAAGAGGCCGGGGCCTTCTCGCCCAGGGCGCGGATGCGTTCGGCGATCTCGTCGATGGCGGCATAGAGGTTGCCGTAGTGCTCTTCAGTCAGCTTGTGCAGGCTGTAGAAGGTGGGGCCGACGACGTTCCAGTGAACGCCCTGGGTCTTGATGAAGAGCATGTAGCTGTCAGCCAGGACCTTGCCCAGCTCGCTCGCGATCTTGGAGCGGTCTTCAGGTTGAATGCCGGCTTTCTGATCAAATTGAGCGGTTTTGGAAGCAAGAGCGGCGCTGCTCATTATCAATCTCCATCATGTTGCGGGACCGATAAACGCGGACGGATGCGTTAAGGTTCCCGGAGAGGGAGAATAAAACTGCAGTCAGCGCCTGCCGCAATTTTGCAATAGCTTGCCAAGTGCTCCGGCGACCCTGAATGAGATAATGTATGCTTTATATATACGCGCGAAATTTTGAAATGATTTTGGAGTTTTCTGGAACCTGTTGAGGGTCGATGCGTTGATTGGGGGCCTGATTGATACACACGGAGCTAACCCATGCTGAGACTGGCCCTTGGATTTTTCGTCGTCGCCCTGATCGCAGCCCTGTTCGGGTTTGGCGGCATTGCAGCCGGCGCGGCCTCTATCGCGCAAGTGCTGTTCTTCGTTTTCCTGGTTCTGTTCGTGGTGTCGCTGCTGTTTGGCGCACTGCGTGGTCGGACGCCGCGAGCCTGACCCTGGACTGATCGCCACGGCTGCGGGGCGGACCCCCGCAGCCGCATCGCCATATAGACGTGAAGGAATTGAAATCATGAAAAAGTTTGTCCCCCTGTTCGCCGCTCCGTTCCTGCTGACGGCTGTCGCTTGTTCTGATGGTCCGGCGGAAAACGCAGGCGAAGACATGGATGAGGCGGTCGAGAATGTGACTGGCGAGGACCAGGACACCTTCGAGAACGCCGGCGAGGAAGTGGACGAAGCCGTGGATGAAGCTGAAGAGGCCACGGACGAACCGTCCCGCTAAGACAGACTTATCGCCCACTCACAGACTTCAGAAAAGGAGAGCAAAATGGCACGCGCCGCTGCTAAACCCGACATTACAACTGAAGAACTCAAAGCGGATCTGGATTCTCTGCGCGAGGACATGGACCAGCTGGTGGGTGATCTGTCTAAGATTGTCCAGCAGAGCGGAGAAAACGGCGTGAAGGCCGGCAAATCCGTGCTGGAGGATGGCATGGAAGCCGCCGAAGAGGCCCCGGACCAGCTTCGCGAACTTATTCGTGAAAACCCGCTGGGCGCTTGCGGCGCCGCCATCGGCGCCGGCTTTCTCGGCGCATTGCTGATGCGCCGCTAGGGAGCGCATCGTGAACGCACTGCTGATAGTCATTGCCCTGATCGGCCCGATCATCGGCGCAGTGTTCGCCACCCATGCGGGATGGAGCTGGGCGTCAGTCCAGTACTCCCCGTGGGTGGCCAGCGCCCTTGTTGGCGCTATCTATGCCTCTCTGGGCTCGATCGCCGCAGCAATCCTTCTCTGGAAAGCCAACCGCAAAGAGCCGCCTTCTGAAACGACGTCCAGCTCCGCCTCGCCCCTGGCGCTCGTGGAGATGGCCATGAAG
The DNA here is from genome assembly GCF_000152745.1 of Oceanicaulis sp. HTCC2633. Taxonomy (GTDB): domain Bacteria; phylum Pseudomonadota; class Alphaproteobacteria; order Caulobacterales; family Maricaulaceae; genus Oceanicaulis. The sequence goes on along the minus strand of NZ_CH672428.1, from coordinate 626,306 downwards.
CGCAAGCCTTTGCAAACAACGGCGACGCTGATGGGGTTCGGCGCACTTCTCGCTCGAAAACCCAAGCTCGCCATGGAAACCCTGTCCCGGTTCGCGCTTTCCAAATAAAGGGTCTGCCCTTGTCAAAGAAAACTGATCATGAGCTGCGCGCCAAGCGACTTGCGGCGCGCAGCGAAATTGCGTCCAAAACCCTCTATTCCGTCATTGCGGAGACCGGGAAGGAAGAGCTGCTTCGCCCCTCCAGCTCCTTGCTGTACTCGGCGCTGACAGCCGGTCTGGCCATGGGCGCGTCCGTGCTGCTCATGGGGGCGATCGAGAAAGCGGTCGGAGACGCGTCCTGGAGCTCGCTGGCGATCGCCGTGGGGTACCCGGCGGGCTTTCTTCTGATCGCCATGGCCCGCATGCAGCTCTTCACGGAGAATACGCTGACCGCGGTCCTGCCGGTCACCAAGAATCGTCGCTGGCGCTCCGTCCGTCTTCTGGGGCGGTTGTGGGCGATTGTCCTGTTCGGCAATCTCGTTGGCGCGGTCGCCATCGGGGCTGTGCTATCGCATGTGACCGAGCCGGATCTGTTCGAGGCGATGGTCTCAGCATCCTCTCACATCACACACAGGGATGCTTTGGGGAACTTCATTTCGGCCCTGCCTGCCGGATTCCTCATTGGCCTGATGGCCTGGTCGCTGCCAGGATTGCCTTACGAGAAGCTCGGCGCGGTCTTCATCGTGACCTATTTGGTGGGGGCGGGCGGTTTCCCGCATATCGTGGCGGGGACGGTCGAAACGACTGTCCTGATTGTCGCCGGCGTCTGGGGCGCAGGGGAGGGGCTGGCCTTCATCCTGCCCGTGCTTGTCGGCAATACGCTGGGCGGCGCCGCTCTGTTTGCAGGTCTGGCCTATGGCCAGGTGCACGAGGAAATCGATTAGAGAGTCCAGATTTCAGGGAACCGCGTTCGCACCGGGGCGTTAGTCGGATATCCCGGTCCCCGCCGGGATGATTGACGACCCAGCTGCGAAGGCTGACCCTCCCCCTGACGGCCTTGCGCAGCCGCTTTTGAAGCCGCCCTCCATATGAGGGCGGCTTCTTTGTTGGCGCTGTTCTGGAACCCTGAAACGCTCACAATGCGTTGCAAGAAGCCCGTCAGGTCAGTGGAACTGAAGTTGAGCCAGCGCGCCGTCATCAACGGGCTTGTGAATTCGAAAGAGGGAGCAGACCGTTCCGCTGTCTGTATCAGACAGGCTCCACCTCTGATGATCGATACGGCGAGATCTGTGAGCAAAGAGACATCAGGCAGACTTTCACGGCAGCTGCGTTTGCTTTGCCGACGGAATAAGTCAGAGCAGCCTATCGTGAACAAAAAAGGGGGCGCGCCGAAGCGCGCCCCCAGTTTGGGGTTGGTCAGCCCCTTGGGAATTGACGGCCATCCAGATAGGCGCCGGTATTGATGGGCGTCTCTTCCATCACACGCACGTCATCGCCGGTGATGTCAGACGTCACGGTCCAACCGGTTTCGGCGGAATAGGCCAGTTCCAGCTCGTTAAAGTCGACAAGGCCGACTTCGCCGCCCAGGCCCAGAAAGCCGCCGTCGCGGATGATCGCGTATTCGGTTTCACCGCTCAGCGTGAACTTCACGTCCTCAAGGTGAGCGATGGTTTCGCCGGCGTCGTTGAGGATCGCAGCGCCGGTGAGATCGCTGTAAAACAGGTCGCCATCCTCGCGTTGATCTTCGATCGAGACCACAAACGGGCTGTCCTGGATGGCTTCGGCGTCTTCAAGCTGCGCATCGGTCAGAGATGCGGTGACGACCAGCTCGCCCTCTGCGTCATGAGCGATGCTGGCGGCGACGGTGGAGACGGCGACTTCCTCGTCAAACAGTCCCAGGAAACCACCACGTGAGATCACGAGCGCTTCCGGGTCGCCGGCGTCATTCATGCGAATGTCCGTGATGGCCGAAGCACCGTCCGCATATTCAAGGTCTGCGCCGACAATGTCGGACGCCTTGACCATGTCGCTGGACATCGTCGCTTCTGCGCTCGTCTCCATCTCGGCCTGCATCCCGGCGTCCTGGGCTTGCGCCGTCGCCAGAGCGGTGGTGGAAATCAGAGCGATCGAGGTGGTCAGCATCAGCTTGTTCAACATAATGTCTCTCCTTCATTGCTAGCGATCAAGTCGAACGCAATAAGGAAACGTTGAGCATGCTTATGTGTTCCGGATTCTCTTCAGGCAATCTCGTGAATTCATCATGTCTTTAATGTGTCTGGATTTTGCGTTTGCGGCATGACAAAGAAAAGGGCGCTGCGAATAAATTCGCAGCGCCCTTTTTCAAATGGGGAAAGCGGGGGTCTACTCAGCTGCAACCGACTTGCGTTCGAAAAAGAACAGGGCCTGGCTGATCGTGGCGGACACGGTTTCCGGCATGAAAGGCTTGGTCACGAGGTAGGTCGGCTCGGGTTTTTCACCGGTCAGAAGACGTTCAGGGTAGGCGGTGATGAAAATCACCGGAACATTCATTTCATCAAGAATATCCTTGACCGCATCAATGCCCGAGCTGTCGTCGGCGAGCTGGATGTCAGCCAGCACGAGGCCCGGCGGAGATTTCTGCGCCAGCGCGACGGCCTGATCCCGGGTCCTTGCCACGCCGGTCACGCTGTGGCCGGCGTTTTCCACGATGGCCCGCAGATCCAGGGCGATCACGGGCTCATCCTCGATGATCATGACGCGCGTGGCGAGACCAGCGTTCAGCTCCTGTTGCGCTGAGACCAGAAGCGACTGGGCCTCTGCGTCATCGATGCGCAGGATCTTGGCGACATCCTCAATCGAGAAGCCCTCGACGGATGTCAGCAGCATGACTTGGCGGGCCTTGGGGGTGACGTGCGAGAGCGGGGTGGCCTCATCCTGGAGATCGCTCGTATCCAGTTCGGGATTCCAGCAGGCATGGAATAACTGGAACAAGGCGACCTGGGGCGGCAGGTCATGGCCTAGCTCTTCATTGCCTTCAACGGCGGCTTCTAGGCAAGCGCGCACATGAGCGTCGCCGCTTTGCTGAGAACCGGTCAGGATGCGAGCATATCTGCGCAGATAGGGAATGTGTGCGCGAATTGCTGAAACGAAACTCATTCTGGGCTCTCCCCACAAAACTATGTCGGTACAAAACGACCGATTTCCGAAAGGGTTCCAAAAAAGATTCAGTTTTTTGGGAACCCGATCAGGGAACCTGCGTTCTTTTATGTAATTCGGTCCTATCGACCATAAATGAAGACATGAGAATGGCGACTTAGAATGGCAATGTCAGAGGACAAGAATGGCGCCCGGAGCGCCCCGGATCCCTCGCTCGTGCAGCGGACCCGCAAGCAGCAGGAAAACATTGGCGCAGGATTGCGCCACATGTTTGATTCCGTGCTGGACGAAGGCGTCCCTGACGATTTTGCCGATTTGCTTGACCGTCTCGAAGAAGGCGAGGCCAAGCGCGGCGACCAGAAAGGCGGCGCCCGTGAGTAAGGTCGATTCAGAAAAGGTCGGCCTGTCGCCGTCCGAATTGATGACCCAGCCGCAGTTTCGAAAAGAGCTGACGGATGCGATCCCCCATATGCGCGCCTTCGCACGAAGCCTGACTGGCGACGCGGCCAGCGCAGACGACCTGGCGCAGGACGCCATGATGAAAGCCTGGTCTGCACGGGACAAGTTCAAGGCGGGCACGAATTTTCGCGCCTGGGTCCTGACCATTGTCCGCAATCAGTTCTACTCCGACAAGCGCCGGTCCTGGCGGCAGGCCGAGTGGGATCAGGAACTGGCGGAGCGCACGCTGCCTGCAGTGGACAATCAGGAACAGATCGTGGCGCTGGACGAATTGCGTCGTGGCCTTGCCGAGCTTCCTGATGACCAGCGCGAAGCCCTGATCCTGGTCGGTGCGGGCGGGTATTCCTATGAGGAAGCCGCTGAAATTTGCGATTGCGCGATAGGGACCGTCAAAAGCCGTGTGTCCCGGGCGCGTCTCGCTCTGGAAGGGATCATGAAGGCCGGACCGGCCGCCAAGGCCAATTCAGATGGCATCGCCGCCTCAGAAGCCGTCGACACGCTTCTTGATCAGGTCAGCGACCTCGCTGAACAGGCTCGGTAGGCATGCCGTTCAAACCGGGCGGGGAAATGACCGGGCGATTGCGGTTCGTGCTCGCTCTGGTGCTGGCTGTGGCGCTTTTTCCCCTATTGCTGATCGCCATGGCGCAAACCTGGAGCGAGGCGCGGGAAGAGCAGCGCGTTCAGAGGGATCGCATGATCATTCTGGGCGCGCTTGCTGCGTCAGAACTCAATGAATCCATATCTCGGGCCCAAGGCATCATTGATGCCGTATCGACTCGCGGGTTCGCTTTCATGAGTGCGCCGGGCGGCTGCAGTCGGGCCATGGCCCAGATTGCAGGCGGCGATACGGTTCTCACAAATATCGCTCTGACCAATGCCAATGGCGAGATCATCTGTTCCGCCCTGGAGGACGCCCGGCAGCTCGATCTGAGTACTGAGGACTGGCATCAGAGTTTGCAGAATGGGGCGGAACGCTCTGTTTCCGGCGTGACGCTGGGACGCGTCACACGACGACCGATTCTGATTGTCGCCTCCCGACTGGGGCAGGAGGGCGAATTCAGAGGCGCAGCGGCCGCAGCGATTGATGTGCTGCAGGCGTCTCGCAACCTGATCGACAATGCTGTGGCCGAGGGGAGTCAGGTGGTGCTCGTGACGCCCTCCGAAGCCCGTGAAGTCGATACGGCGCGTGTCCTCAAGCCTGTGGCGATAGAGCTGCAGGATGACCTGCTCGGGCGGGTTGAGGGATTGTCCCGTCCCGAACCCCTGCGCCTGTCGATGGACGGGGGTGAGCGCCCGGCGGTGTTGACGCCCCTGGTCGAGGATGAGCTGGCGCTTCTCCTGATATCTCCTGCGCCTGTGACACAGTGGGGTCTGGTGTCGGTCGCCGCGACCTTCCTGATCCCTTTGCTCATGTACGCTCTGGCTCTCGCCAGTGTCTGGCTCGCCGTGGATCACTACGTGCTGCGCTGGCTGGGGTATCTTCGTCGGATCGCGGCCGTGTATGGCAGCGGGCGTCTGGACGTTGTGCCCATCCGCGCCCAGAACGCGCCCCGTGAAATACGCGAACTCGCGAATACGATGTCGGAAATGGCCACCTCGCTTGAAGAGCAACACAGCGAGCTGGAGGCCTCGGTGGAGCAACGCGGCGCCCTGCTTCGGGAAATCCACCACCGGGTGAAGAACAACCTGCAGATCATTGTGAGCCTGCTCAACCTGCAGGCGGGCCGAATGGCCGATGGGGAGGGGCGCTCCGCGCTCATGGAGGCGCGCCGGCGGATCAATGCGCTCTCGCTCGTTCACAGGAGCCTGTACGAGGCTGATGATTTGCGCGCGGTGCACATGCCCGGCTTCCTGTCAGAGCTCGCCATGAACTTGCAACAGGTCAGTGATGACGGTTCACGATCAATCTCTGTCCAGGCCGAGTGTGAGGACGTCGCCTTTGAGCCTGATACGGCTGTTCCGATCGCCCTGTTCGTCACTGAAGCGGTCACCAATGCCTACAAGCATGCCTTCCAGGACCGCAATAGCGGGCGCATTATCGTGTCTTTGACTGCCAGCTCGGCGCAGGATCTGACCTTGCGCATCCGTGATGATGGCGTGGGCATGTCTGATACGGCGTCTCAGGGCACAGGGTCGTCCCTGATGGAGGCGTTCGCCATGCAGGTGGACGGTGAAACCTGGTCTGAGGCCAATGCTGAAGGCGGTATGGATTTTGTGCTGCGGGTTGGCGAAGAAAAGAGCTGAGTACAGGGAACCTCTGATGGTCTGGTTCGTTTCAAATAGGCCATAAAAAAGGAGGCTATAATGAAGTACGCTATGCTTTGCGCTCTGGCCGTGTCCACGCTGATCCTCACCGGCTGCAACACGATTGCGGGCGCCGGTCGCGACATTGAAGAAGCTGGTGACGCGATTGAGGACACCGCCGAGGAAAACCGCAACTAGGGTCTTCCGCGCCTTTATGCAAAACGGCCCCGTCCTCAGACGGGGCCGTTTTTTATGCGCAGGCCTTGATGAAGGCTCGAAACAAGCGACGCATGTCCGCTCTGTAGACCAGGAGTTCGGGATGGAACTGGACGCCCAGCCGCAGCGGCGCGTTGTCCGCTTCGATCGCCTGGACCCCGCCCCGTTCGCCGCAGGCGGTAGCATGAAATCCGGGGGCGATCGTTCTGACGGCCCGGCGGTGCAGGCTGTTGACGCTGACCGTTTCGTACGGGGCGAAGACGTCTGACAGGAAGCTCTGGCCTGTGAGCTGTATCGGCTTCCGGAATAACGTGTAGCCCAAGGGTCCGTTCGGCCAGTCTCGGGTCAGCTCGGGGTCGAGCTTCTGATGCAGGTCCCCGCCATAGAAGATGTTCAGCATCTGCAGACCGCGGCAAATGCCCAAAACCGGGAGGTCCTGGTCCCGGGCATGTTGCAGCCAGCCTATCTCCAATCCGTCCCGCTCCGGATCGAAACGGCTTTCGATTTCTATGCTTGCGTCATAGCGGCTGGGGTGGATATCCAGCCCTCCCATCAGGATCAGACCGTCAAACAGACGTTCTCCACTGCGGGGTTCCTCGCGCAGGCGCAAGGGTTTCCCGCCTGACAGTCTGATGACTGCCCCTACAAGCAAGGAGAGGATGAGATCGCCCTTGGGCGCCGTGACATATGCAATGACAGGGCGGGTCATGACCCTACGGAATCAAAGCTGACTTCGGGCGGCAGTTCTCCAAACTTAGCGAGGTGGGAGACGATGAAGAGGGCTCCAAGCGCCGCAGCCGGATCATCCTTCGCGAGCAGGTCGACATCCAGGGACGATCGGTCCATGACACGATGGGTCACATCCTCGAGCGCTTCCTTGGCGGCCTTCGCGTCGGAAAGGGAGGCGATGAGTTTTCCAAAGTTCTTCAGACTGAATCCCTTGGCGTTTTTCACTTTCTCCCAGCTTTCTGACAACTGTCTGGCATAGTCGCTCTCACTGAAGGCGCCGTCTAACGCTGAAGGGATCCAGGCCAGGGGGACTTGCGAGCGATAGCCGATCTCGGGCGTGCCTGGCGTGGATTTGAGCTCATCGTAAAGCGTAAGTTCAGCCAGGTGTCGCGCATAGTCGACGCCGCTGAGAGTCGAATGACGCAGACCGGCCCAGAAGCGGGCGTTCACCTCAATGACGGCGGGAGAGTCCGCATCGTCTCCACTCCACATGAAGTCTGTTTCGAAGACGCCGGTCCAGCCCGTCGCCCGGGCGATCTTGCGGATATCATCCTCGAAGGGCTTGGCGCTCACTGTTTCCCGCACAACGCCTGCTCCCGCCTCGCGCGGCTGGTTTTCCAGATTGGTATAGGCGGACATGACAATCACCTCGCCGTCATGGGCGAGCGCGCTGACGCAATAGTCGTCTCCCTCAGCAAGGGACTGGGCCAACAGCGGATAGCTCTGGGCATGATCGGTGAGGTAGGCCTCATAGGCCTTGCGGTTCTCGACCTTTGAAATTCCCCGGCCGCCAGCGCCGCGGCTGGGCTTCATCAGGAGCGGAAAGTCCATGCTCGGACCGGACTGCGCCTCATCCTCGGTTTCAAAAAACTCGGTTTCAGGGGCGTTGATGTCATGCTCTTTCACCAGCTTGGCGAAATGATGCTTCGGGGTGACTTGCTCTATCGAATTCTGATCGGGAGCGGCCAGAACAGCGTTGGCAGGCAGAAGGCTGCGGTGCTCCGCCAGCGTCTCCATGTCCTCGAACCCGGGCATGATTAGGACCCGGTCATCCGCGAACTCCCTGCAGATTGAGGCGATGTCTTCTGTATAGCCGCGTCCCTCCGACGGTTCGCGCACGGTGCGCGTTTCATCGCAGTACTTTGAGAAGGACAGGGCGGTCAGCCCGATGGTGTCCAGCCCAATAACCCGGTCGACGAGCGGTTGGACCGATTCCGCCATGGTCAGCGCCATCAGGCTGCGACCATAGGTGATCAATGCGATTATCTTCATACGCGTAAAACGCCGGAGTGATCAGAGGGTTCCGCTTTTTTACGGAACCCTTTTGCTGAAGTATGCGTTTGGGTCACAACGAAACAGCAAGGAGCAGGAGATGAAAAACCAAAAACCAAGCCCTGTCGTCCTCGTCGGAGCCGCCATTGTTCTTGTCCTGATCGTCACTCTGGGAGTTCTGGTGTGGCAGGAAGCGCAGTCTGATACGGTCGAAATTCAGTTCGGGGACGGAGAAATCCGCTTCGAGACCGGGGAATTGCACAACGACTGACAAACTGGCCTGTTGTTTTTTGGCCATGTTTGAGGCGAATACGATACCAGAGCGGCGAGGCGAAGGCCCCGCTGCTTTTCTTCATGCATGGGACGAACTGAGTTTCAGATGATGCTGCTAAGGGCGATCGCATTTACGGCATTAGCCGCCATGACCGCCTCGGCCCAGGCGCAAACCGTCAATCTCAATGACTCTGACGACGCGGCTCTTGAAAACGCCCTGCAATCGCTGATCGAGGAACGGTCCAAATCGGGCGCGGTCAATACGCGCGCCGGAGCGGATCTTATCGTGCGCTATTTGCGTGCCGAAGGGTATTACACGGCTCGCGTCATCACGGACCAGAGCGAGGATGCTCCGATCTTTCAAGTGACGCCGGGCCAACAGTTTCATTTCACGGCGCTGGAGGTCGAGGCTGGAGGGAGCCGGGAGGCGGCGACCATTGCTCGGGACGCGCTGCCCCTTTGGTCCGGCGCCGCTGTGCGCGCTGAAGATGTGCTCGCGGCTGAGACCGAGGGTTTGAGAGCCCTGCGCAATTCCGGCTGGCCGGACGCCCGACTGGAGGATCGGACTGTCACCGTCGACCATGCGGATGCGAGCGCACGGGCCGTCTTTGTCTATGACCCGGGCGTCGAAAGCCGTTTCGGGGACATCAACCTGCAGTCTGCCCGCTGGCGTCAGAGCTTTATCGAGCGACTGTCGCCATTCGAAACAGGCGAGGCGGCGAGCGCTGCCCAGATGCGCGTGTTTGAAAGCCGGCTTGAATCGCTGGAAAGCATGTCCAGCGCCGCCGTGACCCTGGAAGAGCCGACCGGTCTTGATGGCCCTCAACAAAGAGCGGTCCTGGTCTCGACCTCGCCTTCGCCCCGACATGTTGCGGAAGCCGGTTTCAGCCTGTCCACGAGTGAGGGGGGCGGCGTAAGCGGGGCCTACAAGCGCCGCAATCTCTTCGGTGGCGACGAGACCCTTGATGTCAATCTGAACCTGGCGACGGTGCAAAGCGGTCTTCAGGTCGAGCTGACGGCGCCGCATTGGCGGCGTCTGGGGCAGGCCCTGACGCTTGAGGCCCGCACGCAACGGGAGGAAACCGATGCCTACGATCTGGTCGAGGCGGGCGTCGGGGCACGCGTCTCGCGTCCGATAACAGACACGCTGACCTTGTCGGCCGGCGCGGACCTGAGCGTCTCGCACAGTGAGAACGAGACGCTGGATCTCAATGTCTACACCGGCTCGGTCTCATTCGGGGCGGTCTGGGATCAGCGCGACAGCGCGATCGCGCCAACGCAAGGCGCCCTGGTTTCGATGGAGGTCTCGCCCACGCTGCTGGCGGGCGACGCGTCATCCACATATTTCAGGGCGGTCGCGGAGGGACGCCGTTATCAGCGCCTGACCTCATCGCTGATCATAGCCGGACGTTTGCGTGCTGGCGGGCTTATCGGAGCCCCGCTGGAAACCCTGCCCCCTGAGCAGCGCTTCTTCGCCGGCGGCGGCGGCTCGGCGCGGGGGTATGATTATCAGTCATTGTCGCCGCGCAATGCGGACGGTGATCTGATCGGCGGCCGTTCGATCGTGGAATCGAGCGTCGAGCTGCGGTGGAGGAAGTCGCGGCGTTGGGGGGGGGTCGTCTTTGTCGACTCCGCCGGGGCCGGACGCGACGAAACGCCGGACTTCGGAGCCGTGCGGAGTGCGGTGGGTGTGGGCGTCCGCTATTATCTCGACTTCGCGCCGCTTCGCCTGGATATCGCGACCCCGCTCGATGGGGACGCCTCAGATGCTGACATACAGATCTATCTCGGTCTGGGAGAGGCCTTCTGATGCGGGCGGCTGACTTTATCAAAGTTCTCGCAGCTGTGTTCAGCGGGCTGGCGCTTCTGCTCCTCATTGGCCTTGTCAGCCTGAGTCACGCACCCGGGCGCGCTCTGGTCATTGAAGTGATGGATGGACGCGAGATCAGCGCCGTTGGCGTTGTGAACCTCTCCGATCTGCAAGGAGATATGCTTTCAGACTTCAGGGTCGGCCGTCTCACGCTGTCAGATGATCAAGGCGTCTGGCTCGAGGCGGAGGACATTCATATCGTCTGGCGCGCGAGATCGCTTCTTGGGTCTTCTGTCCGGATTGAAGAGGTTGAGGCAGGCCGTGTTCGCGTGCTGCGCCGTCCCGACACCGAGCGTGAAGCGCCTTCTGGCGAAAGCGGAGGCGGGCGCGGGATTCGATTGAATCGTCTGCTGGTTCCAGAGCTGGTCCTTGAGGAACCGGTTCTCGGTCAGAGAGCTGCACTGCGCGCCGAGGCCGCCCTGGCCCGTGATGTGAGCGCGGGGCTGAGCCTCACGGCCGAAATCGTCAGAACCGATGGCGCTGAAGATCGGCTGAATGCTGACCTGACGCGGGATCTGGACGGAGTGATCGACGGGAATCTGTCGGTACTCGTTGAATCGGACAGTCCTCTCGCACAACTGGCCTACGCCCAGGGCCTTGGATTTGAGCTGGCGGCGGAAATTGAGGGTGACCCAGAGGCCGGCGCCGCGGATTTCACCTTCACCGTTGGCGATCGTGATGGCATCAACGGGCAGGGGCGTTGGCGAGATGGCGGATGGAGCCTGGACGCGGATACTGATGCCGACGCCTGGCCGTCTTTGCCGTCTTCAGTCCGGGCATTGCTGTCTGGAGGTTCGCTGACAGGGCAGGGGCGTTTGGAGCCCCGCACCGGGCAATTGCACTTCACCAGTGCGGCAGGCGAGGTCTCTCTGAGCCGTTCCGAGCCGCCCGTTGTCGAGATTACGGGAAGTCTGAACGCGGACGGGCTTGCGCTCGTGTTGCCAGAGACCCTCTCAATTCAGCACGCCGCTTTGGATGCGCGTCTGGATCCGGAGACTCCGTCTCGCTGGCTTACGGGAGATCTCCGGGTGGAAGACCTGACCCACCCCCAGATCGGTCTTGAGGCTGCGAACGCCCGGTTCATGCTGGAGCGTGAGGGAGAGGATTTTCGCTTTGAACTGACGGGCGAGGGGCAGGATGTTCAGCTGTCAAACGCTCGAGCAGGCGCAGCGCTGGGCGAGATCGTACAGTTCACCGCAGAGGGAGTGTATCTGCGCGCAGACCAGAAAGTCCGGCTGGGCGCTGCAAATCTCCGCTCGGCGGGCGCTTCACTGGAGGGAAGTGGGGAAATATCCCTGTCTCCTGTGGAGTACGACGGCCGTTTCACGCTCATGCTTGATGATGCGGGCCGTGTCCAGCAGGGTCTGAGCGGACCTGTCACCTTAAGAGGCGAAGGCGACTCTGACGGCCTGTTGCTGCATATTGATGGGCAGGACCTGACGGGCGAAGGCGCGCCGTATGCGCTCGCCACCGGGATAACGGGCGAGGGGCGAGTCGACTTTAGCGACGGGTTCGCGCTGTCGGGTCTGGATGTTGACGGACGCTATCTGCGCGTCGCAGGCGGGTTGCAGCGTCCGAAAGGCGCCTCCGTCTGGCGGGGTCAGCTTGATTACGCCGTGGATGCCGAAGGTCTGGGCGTCAGTAGTCTGGCTGGGGTCATTGCCGGAGCCGCAACTCTCGAGCAGGAAGATGGAGCGCTCTCCGCCAGGATCCAGGCCCAGGCGGACAGGTTCGAAGTGGGCGGAACGAGTCTGGAAAACCCCGTTCTGCGTGTCGAGATCGATCCTCAGGCCGAGGGCGGACTTGCAGGCGACTGGCGCTTTGACGCAAGAACATCGCAACGCGATCTGGCGCTGCAGGGCGATCTTGAGTGGTATGACGGCGCTGGCAGTGTGGATGTCGCTTCGGGGCGTTTCGCGGATATCGCAGTACAGGGTCAGGCCTTGCTGGCCCCGGACGCCCTGACGATTGACGTCACGGCGCGTCAGGATGGCGCCATCCAGCTCTGGTCGGCGTCCCTGGAGTATGAGGCGTCCCGCGACGCCCTCATGCAGGGGCGGCTTGACCTGTCTGCTGAGCTTGAGAATTACCGGCTGTCGGGGGTGACGCTGAACGTCCTGAATGCGCGACTCTCAGGCCCGGTTGATGGATTGAGTTTCGAGCTGAATGCCGACGGGGCGATTACAGAGCCTTTCACCATCTCAGTTGGCGGCCCGGTATCCTATGAAGACAATGCATTGCAGGCATCCTTCCAGTTTGCCGGCGAACTGACGGACCGCACTCTGACGTCCCCACAGCCGCTCGAGATCGGATATGGGGAGGGCGCGCTGAGCGCAGGCGGTCGTCTGGCGCTGGACGGCGCAGGGCTCCAGTTCGAGCTTGAACGGGACGAGAGCGGAACTGATTTTGAGTACGATCTCAGCGCCATTCCGGCCGATCTGGTGATGGGATTGCTCAATTTGCCCCAGGCGCAAGGTGATCTGGCGCTCGCCGGGCGGTTCTCGCGGCAGGCAGAGGTCTGGACCGGGCGGTCCCGGCTGGAAGTCTTGGGCCTGTCCTCAGCTTCGCAGCCGGCGCTGGGGGCCCTGGATGGCGAGTTGAGCCTGAATGTGACCGAGACGGGCGCCAGCATGACAGGAGCCTTCACAGACACCGACCTTGAGATCGAGATCGATCTTGATCGGCAGGGCGCCATGACGGGCCCGGGCTCCCTGCTCGAGCCGGATTGGCGAGGCGCTGTGCGCCTGAATGGGGAGGTCGGAGTGCTGGCGGCGCTCTACATGCCCGAGGATGAAGTTTTGAGAGGCGTTCTTACGGTCAACGCTGAAATCAATGGCATGGACACATCCGGACAAGTGCGATTCCGCGATGGGGCGCTGCAATCCGCACTCGCAGGGCGAACGTTCGAACCGATCAGTGCGCAGGGGTCCTGGCGGAATGGCGCTCTGATCATTGACAGCGTTCAGATCGGTGAAGGCGGGAAAAGCGGCGCCACAGGCCAGGCCGAGTTCCGCGCGACCTCGGATGGCGTCGAGGGTGAGGGTCGAATTGAGCTGAACCAGCTCTATCTGGTCGACCGTCCCGAATTGTCCGGCGGCGCCTCGGGATATGCGGAGTTCAGCCTTGAAGGTCGAGTTCTGACGCTGACCGGGGAAGCCGACATCCAGCGTATGGATGTGCGCCCGACGGGAAGCGGCGGCGCCTCAATCCCTCAGATCGAGGTGGAGGAGCTGAACAGGCCTGATGTGCTGGACCGCGCCTATCGTCGCCCGATCCGGATTGAGCTGGATTATCGTCTGCGCGCTGACGACCGCTTGATGGTGTCCAGTCGCGCCTTCAGTTCCGAGTGGTCAGCGGATGTGCATGTGACGGGCACGGCGAACCGCCCGCGGCTGTCGGGACAGGCGACTTTGATGTCCGGTCAGGCCTCGCTGCTGACAGCGCCCTTCGATCTGACGTCGGGTACGGTGACGTTCGACGGACCGGTCGATCAGACGCGTCTGGCCATTGAGGGGCGGCATGAGGCCGAAGACCTGACCGTGACGGGCCGGGTGGAAGGCTCTGTGCGTGCGCCCGAAGTGCATTTTGAAAGCACGCCCAGCCTGCCCGAGGATGAAATCCTGTCACGCCTGCTGTTTGGGTCTGGCGTCTCCGATCTCAGTCCGTTGCAAGCCTCGCAGCTGGCGGCCCAACTTTCCGGTGCGGGCTGGATGGACGCGATGGCGGATGTGCGCGCTGCATTGGGGGTGGACCGTCTGGATGTGCGCCAGAACTCGGACGGCGCCATTACCGTTTTGGGTGGCCGGCAACTGACTGACGATGTCTATCTCGAGCTGGAATCGGGTGTGGGACAGGCGCTCGGATCCGCGCGTATCGAATGGCGCCTCAGGCCTTCGCTGGTGCTGGCCTCGGAGGTCAGCGGGGATTCCAGCAATGAAATCTCACTGAAATGGCGCAGAAGTTTTGATTGAGTTGAAGCAGGTATGATGCTGATAAGGCGTCATCTGCCTCTTTCCGCCAATCCGGTTTTCACGAACCGGAGGGGCGGGCTGCACACATTCACCGCCGCTGGGCGTTGCGTCTGCAAATTCTGCATGACATAACGCGCGCTCATTCCCGGCCGCCGCCGGCGCGTATTTGCGTGTCCGTGCATGGCGGCGACCGCTTTCTAACAAGGCCTCGCCAAGATGAACGTAGTTGAAAAATCCGCTGAAGGGCTCTCGCGCACGTTTGAGGTTGTCGTGCCCGCGTCGGAGCTCGAAGCCAAACTGACCGCCAAGATCGAAGAGATCCGTCCCGAAGTGCGCCTGAAGGGCTTCCGCCCGGGCAAGGTGCCCGCCAACCACATCCGCAAGATGTTCGGCGCTTCGATCATGGGCGACATTCTTCAGGAGCTGGTCCCGCAAGCGACCCAGGACACTCTGGACGAGCGCAAGATCCGCCCGGCGTCCCAGCCTGCGGTGGACGTCAAGTCGGACCCGGAAGACGTTCTGAAGAAAGGCGCGGATTTCTCTTTCGAAATCAGCCTTGAGATCATGCCGGAATTCGACACGATCGATCCCAAGACCCTCAAGCTCACCCGTCCGGTCGCCAAGGTCGCGGACGAACAGGTTGACGAGGCGCTCCAGGAGCTGGCCAAGCAAGCTGTCTCCTATGAAGAGAAAAAGGGCAAGGCCGCTGACGGCGACAAGGTCGTGATCGACTTTGTCGGCTCCATCGACGGCGAGGAATTCCAGGGCGGCGCCGCTGAAGGCGCAGAGCTGGTTCTGGGCTCTGGCCAGTTCATCCCGGGCTTCGAGGATCAGCTGGTGGGCGCCAAGGCAGGCGACAAGGTCGATGTCAAAGTGACCTTCCCCGAAGAATACCAGGCTGCGCATCTGGCGGGCAAAGACGCAGTCTTCGCCACCGAGGTGAAGGAAGTTCAGGCGCCGGGCGAAACCCAGATCGATGATTCCCTGGCCGAGCGCCTGGGTCTGTCTGATCTCGACGCCCTGAAGGACGCTCTGATCAAGCGCTTTGAAAGCGAGCACGCTCAGGCGTCCCGCATGAAGGTCAAGCGCTCGCTTCTGGACGAGCTTGATGCTGCCCATGATTCTGTGGATCTGCCGGCCAAGATGGTCGAGCAGGAGTTCGAGCAGATCTGGCGCGAAGTTCAGAACGCCATCGAGAACGATCAGCTTGATGACGAGGACAAGAACAAGTCCGAGGACGAGCTCAAGACCGATTACCGCAAGATCGCTGAGCGTCGCGTGCGTCTCGGCCTGGTGCTGGCCGAAATCGGCCGCAAGGCCAATGTGGACGTCACCCAGGAAGAACTGGCGCGCGCCGTGAACCAGGAAGCCCAGCGCTTCCAGGGTCGCGAGCGTGAAGTGGTCGAGTTCTACCAGAAGAATCCGGGCGCCATTCAGGCCCTGCGCGCGCCGATCTACGAAGAGAAGGTCGTCGACTACATTCTCGAGCTGGCGGATGTGACCGATCAGGAGATCGATCGCGAAGCGCTGTTCGCTGAAGACGATGAGGCGCCGGCCGCGGAAGAGAAAAAGCCCGCCAAGAAAAAGGCTCCGGCCAAGAAAAAGGCGGCTCCGAAGAAAAAGGCTGCAAAGTCCGACGAGGACTAATCCGGCCTTAACCCGATCGGGACCATCAAGGCCCGGGTCGTTTTCTTCTCGGCTGAGAGGGAAAAGGCCCGGGCCTTGTGCATTTGAGGGTTTGCGCGCAGGCGCGGGCCTTGCCACAGTGCGGGTCCATGGCCAAATCAGGCCGATCTAGACGAACACTGCTTTCCTTGAGGAGCTGGCTATGCGTGAGCCGCAGGATGTGATGATGAACCTCGTTCCCATGGTGGTCGAGCAAAGTGCGCGGGGCGAACGCGCCTACGACATCTATTCGCGCCTGCTGAAGGAACGCATCGTGTTCGTCACGGGTCCCATCGAGGACCATATGGCGAGCCTGATGGTGGCCCAGCTGCTGTTTCTTGAGTCGGAAAATCCGAACAAGGAAATCGCCATGTACATCAACTCGCCGGGCGGATCGGTCAGCGCAGGTCTCGCGATCTACGACACCATGCAGTACATCAGCTGCCCCGTGGCGACGGCTTGCGTCGGCATGGCGGCGTCCATGGGCTCATTGCTGCTGACGGCCGGTGACAAGGGCATGCGCTTTGCGACGCCGAATGCGCGCATCATGCTGCACCAGCCGTCTGGCGGCTTCCGCGGCACGACGGCGGATATTGAGCGCCACGGCGAGGATATCCTCAAGATCAAGCGTCGGATGAACGAGATTTACGTCAAACACACCGGCCAGCCGCTCGAGAAAGTCGAGAAAACGCTGGATCGGGATTTCTATATGGATGCGATGGAAGCCAAGGAATTCGGCCTGATCGACCATGTGTACGAGAAGCGCGGCGGGGCTGAAGCGTCCTGATTCAAGCCAGGCCTGTCTCAGTCCTGAGCACTCAAGCCGCGCTGCGCCAGATACGGCCAGCGCGGTTTTGCATGCTTGATCCCCCCCCTCTGGCTGTGATCACATGCGCTATAGAAACGTTTCGCTAAGGTCCGGCCTTGATCTTGCAGGAACGGGTCGAGTCACTTTGAGCTATAAGGTGACGTTCAAGGCCAAAGCGAACCAATCGCGCTACGGCGCACAGCGGGACCGACGGGAGCAGCCATGACCAAGGCGACCACAGGCGACGGAAAGAGCACTCTGTATTGCTCCTTCTGCGGCAAGAGCCAGCATGAGGTCCGTAAGCTGATCGCAGGACCGACCGTGTTCATCTGCGATGAATGCGTAGAGCTGTGCATGGATATCATCCGCGAGGAGAACAAGACCTCCCTCGTGAAATCCAATGAGGGCGTGCCCAGCCCGCAGGAGATCTTCCAGGTCCTGCAGGACTATGTGATTGGCCAGGCGAAGGCCAAGCGCGTGTTGTCCGTGGCCGTGCATAACCACTACAAGCGTCTCAATCACGCTGGCCAGAATGGCGATGTGGAGCTGTCCAAGTCCAACATCCTGCTGATCGGCCCGACCGGCTGCGGCAAGACGCTGCTGGCTCAGACGCTCGCGCGCATTCTCGACGTGCCTTTCACCATGGCCGACGCCACCACGCTGACCGAAGCCGGTTATGTGGGCGAGGACGTGGAGAATATTGTTCTCAAGCTGCTGCAGGCAGCCGATTACAATGTCGAGCGCGCCCAGCGCGGCATTGTCTACATCGACGAGATCGACAAGATCAGTCGCAAGTCCGACAACCCGTCCATCACGCGCGACGTGTCGGGCGAGGGTGTCCAGCAAGCGCTTCTGAAGATCATGGAAGGCACGGTGGCTTCTGTTCCGCCCCAGGGTGGTCGCAAGCATCCCCAGCAGGAATTCCTGCAGGTGGACACCACCAACATCCTGTTCATCGTGGGCGGCGCTTTCGCCGGCCTTGAAGGCATCATCTCCCAGCGCGGCAAAGGCTCCGCCGTCGGCTTTGGCGCCGATGTGCGCGATCCGGACGCCCGCCGTCAGGGTGAAGTGCTGGCCGAGGTCGAGCCTGATGACCTCACCAAGTTCGGCCTGATTCCGGAATTCGTCGGTCGTCTGCCGGTGATCGCGACGCTGGAAGATCTCGACGTGGCGGCCCTGGTGCAGATCCTTACCGAGCCGAAGAACGCTCTCGTTAAGCAGTATCAGCGTCTGTTCGAGATGGAAGGCGTGGGCCTGTCCTTCACCGAGGATGCGCTGACTGCGATCGCGGAGAAAGCCATCAACCGCAAGACCGGCGCCCGCGGTCTGCGTTCGATCATGGAGGGCATCCTGCTCGACACCATGTTCGATCTGCCCAGCCTTGAAGGCGTGGAAGAGGTGGTGGTCAACGCGGAAGTCGTTACGGGCGACGCCACTCCGCTCTACATCTACGCCAAGTCCAAGGGCGAGGCGGCGACTCCGAAGCAGGGCGCCTAGAAACGCGTTACCGGAAGTTAATTCGCTTCCCGATTGCACTGATCCATATGCTCGAGGGCCGCGCCATCATGGAGCGGCCCTTTTGCCATAGGGGGCGGGAATGAGGCGTTTCATCATCGCGGTGCTGGCGGGCGTTCTGGGTTTGCCGGGCGTGAGCTCGGCGCAATCGGTCTTGCCGAGATTTGAAACCGTGGAGGAGGGAGCCCCTTTTCCTGTCGACGTGAACGGGCCGCGCTATCAGCGCGGCTTTCTTGTGATCGCACAGAGCGAAGCCCCCGAGGATCACCTTGAGCTGAGGCTGCCTGTGGTGATCGTGCGGGCGCAGGCGCCTGTCCCGGGGCGCGCGCCGGTTCTCTTCCTTCCGGGAGGACCAGGTGTGGGCGGTTTGTCCGCAGCGCTTTATCCTGGCGCCTATCCTTGGAGCGCGGAGCGCGACTTCGTCATACTGGGGCGTCGCGGCACGCGCCATGCAGAACCTTCCCTGCGTTGCGAGCCCATTGGACCGGCGCTTGTGAGCCGCAAACCGGGGGCCCGGGCCCGCCTTGAGCAGGTCATTGCCGAGTGTCAGTCCGCTCTGGAGGCGCAGGGTGTGCGACGAGAGGCTTACAACACGGCCGCCAGCGCCTCTGACATCGAAGCCCTCCGCGCGGTTCTGGGTTGCGAGCAATGGTCGTTCTTCGCGCTCTCATACGGCACGCGACTGGCGCTGACCTATGCGCGGGACTATCCGGAGCGAGTCCAGTCAATGGTTCTGGATTCGCCCCTGCCGCATGGGGTCCAGTTTGATGACGCCTATCCAGGGCACCTTGAAGCGTCCTTGCGACGTGTCGCGCAGCTGTGCGCTCAGAGCGACGACTGCAACACGGCTTATCCAGACCTTGAGACGCGTTTCTTCGGCGCGATAGACGCCGCGCCGCGGCAATGCGGAACTGAGCGTGTTTGTCAGCGCCATATCGTCAACAGCGTCCCGCTTTCAAGCGCTTCCGACCTGCAGCGCGCGCCCCGGCTGATGGAGGAGGCGACGCGGTTGGAAACGGGCGGCGAGGGCGTGGCCTATGCCTCTGACTTTGACTGGGGCGTGCGTTTGTCGGTCTGGTGCAGCGAGGCTTTGCCCTATGCACAGCGTCGCAATGGCCCGCTTTCGGACAGTTTCGCTGGCCTGGACAGCGCGGTTTTCACCCCAGAGACCTGCGCCTTATGGGATGTGCCCGCACGGCCTCAGACAGAACTTCAACAGACGGTCAGTGAGGCGCCCACGCTCATTCTGGCGGGCGAACTTGATGCTTTGACGCCGCCGAGCTGGGCCTACGAAGCGGCACGCGGTCTGGAGCGAAGCCGTGTGATCATCCTTCCTGCCGGTTTTCATACTGAAACAACCAATTGGGATGGTGATGGCTGCGCTTTGTCACTGGCTGCTAGATTCTTTTCATCATCCGGTGAGATGCTGGGGGAGACCGAGCCGCCCGCATGCGTGGAGGCGCGATCCGCACCCGAGTTCGAGCTGCGCTGACGCTGGAACTGTCATGGGCGCTGAACCGCAGGCTTGAAGCCACAAGGCGCCGCCTCCACTTGTCTAGGCACGCAAACACGGCGAGGTTCGGCTTGATGAGCGGGCCTGGTCGTGAGGCCGACGCCGCAAGGGTCGGCGTGGTTGAGTTGCGCCCCGGGAGCGGGGGTGACCCGACCGATTGGAGAATGACTATGAGCGAAACAAAAACGCTTCCCCTGCTGCCGCTGCGCGACATTGTCGTGTTCCCGCACATGATCGTGCCCCTGTTCGTGGGCCGTGAGAAATCGGTGCGGGCGCTCGAAGAAGTCATGCGCGCGGACAAGCAGATCCTGCTGGCGACCCAGAAGAACGCCGCGGATGACGACCCGGCCCATGAGGCGGTCTATACTGATGGCGTGGTTGCATCCGTGCTGCAGCTTCTCAAACTGCCCGACGGCACCGTGAAGGTGCTGGTCGAGGGCGGTCGCCGCATGACGATCACCCGCTTTCTGGACAACCAGGCGTATTTCGAGGCCGAAGCCGAGCTGGTCGACGAGCAGGTCGCGGACCCGGCCGAGGTCGAGGCTCTGATGCGCGCGGCGGCCGAGAAGTTCGAGGATTACGTCAAGCTCAACAAGAAAGTGCCGCCCGAGGCGCTGTCTGCCGTGGGCGAGATTTCCGACGCCGCCAAGATGGCCGACACCATCGCCGCGCATCTGTCGGTGAAAATCTCCGAGAAACAGGAGCTGATGGCCAACTCCAATGTTGCAGAGCGCCTTGAGAAGGTGTTCGCGCTGATGGAAGGCGAGATCAGCGTGCTGCAGGTCGAGAAGAAGATCCGTAACCGCGTCAAGCGGCAGATGGAGAAGACCCAGCGCGAGTATTATCTGAACGAGCAGATGAAGGCGATCCAGCGCGAGCTGGGCGAGGGCGATGACGGTCGCGAAGAGCTGACCGAGCTCGAGGAAAAACTCGCCGAGACCAAGCTCAGCAAGGAAGCGCGCGAAAAAGCCGAGGCCGAACTCAAGAAGCTGCGCCAGATGAGCCCCATGTCGGCGGAAGCCACAGTGGTGCGTAACTATCTGGAATGGATGCTGGCGCTGCCCTGGGGCAAGCGCAAGCGCCTGAAGAAGGATCTGGGTCAGGCCGAGCAGGTGCTGGACCGCGATCACTTCGGCCTTGAGAAGGTCAAGGAACGCATTGTCGAGCATCTCGCGGTTCAGACCCGGGTGAAGAAGATGCGCGGCCCGATCCTGTGCCTTGTCGGCCCTCCGGGCGTGGGCAAGACCTCGCTGGGACGCTCCATCGCGGAAGCTACGGGACGCGAGTTCGTGCGCGTGTCTCTGGGCGGCGTGCGGGATGAAGCCGAGATCCGCGGCCACCGCAGGACCTATATCGGCTCCATGCCGGGCCGGATCATCCAGTCGCTGAAGAAGGCCAAGTCCACCAACCCGATCATCCTGCTGGATGAGATCGACAAGCTGGGCGCGGACTATCGCGGCGACCCGGCCTCGGCGCTTCTTGAAGTGCTCGACCCGGAACAGAACTCCACCTTCAACGATCACTATCTGGAAGTGGATTACGACCTGTCCGACGTGATGTTCATCACCACGGCGAACACGCTGAACCTGCCGCAACCGCTTCTCGACCGGATGGAGATCATCCGGATCGCGGGCTATACCGAGGATGAGAAGATCGAGATTGCGCGCCGTCACCTCATCCCCAAACAGCTCAAGACCCATGCGCTGAAGGAGAGCGAATGGACGGTCGAGGACAGCGCTCTGCGCGACCTGATCCGTTATTACACGCGTGAAAGCGGCGTGCGGAATCTGGAGCGCGAGATTGCGCGTCTGGCGCGCAAGACCGTGCGTAAGCTGGTGGCGGGCGATACCGACCATGTGACCATCAACTCGGACAATCTTGATGATTTCGCCGGGGTGAGGAAACACCGTTTCGGTGAAACCGAAGCCGAGGACAAGGTCGGCTTGGTGACGGGCTTGGCCTGGACTGAGGTGGGCGGCGATCTGCTGACCATTGAAGCGGTGCAGATGCCCGGTCGCGGCAAGATGACCGTTACGGGCAACCTCAAGGATGTGATGAAGGAATCCATCTCTGCGGCGAACTCGTACGTTCAGAGCCGGGCCCCGACGCTCGGGATCAAGCCGACTGTGTTCCGCACGACCGACATTCACGTACACGTGCCTGAGGGCGCGACGCCGAAGGATGGTCCGTCTGCGGGCGGCGCGATGATCACCGCGATTGTCTCTACGCTGACCGGCGTGCCGGTGCGCAAGGATGTAGCGATGACAGGTGAGATCACCCTGCGGGGTCGTGTCCTGCCGATTGGCGGTCTGAAAGAGAAGCTGCTGGCGGCTCTGCGCGGCGGCGTGAAGACTGTCCTGATCCCGAAGGACAATGAAAAGGATCTCGCCGAGATCCCGGACAATGTCAAAGAAGGGCTCGAGATCATTCCGGTCGAGACCGTCGAGGAGGTTCTCAACACGGCCCTGGCCGAGCCGATTAAGCCGGTTGAGTGGACAGAAGCGGAGGCCGCTGCGCTGGCGGCCTTGCCCGGATCGACGGAAGTCAGCGGCGGCGGGGAACAGCGCCCGCACTAGGTCCGCGCGTTACACAAGATCAGGCCCCGGAGCATGCTCCGGGGCCTTTTCTGTTGTGAGTCTGGAAAGTTTAGACGTTTAGCGACTTGGCTTTCCTGACCAAACTGGGATAGCGATAAATATGTATATACGCCTCCGCCCGAGCGGGCGGAGTGATGAATTCAGAGTGAGTGAATGAGCGACACCAGCCCCCGATTGTATTCCGCCGTGATCAAGACCGCCGAACGCCTGCGTCAGGAAGCGGATTCCCTGGTGATCGAGGCGGCGGGTCTTACGGTGGCTCAAGCGGCGCTTCTGGGTGTTGTGCTACGTGATCCCGACGCCACCCAGAGCGATATCGCCGTCCGGCTTGAACTGTCTGAGCCTGCCGTGACCCAGATGGTCGCGCGGTTGCAGCGCGAAGGTCTGATCGAACGCACCCGCGACGCCAGCGACCGCCGACGTTGGCGCCTGAAAGTCAGCGAGGAAGGTGTCGAGAAGGCCGACCGCGCCAAGTCAGCCTTTGAATCGGTCAATGCCCGGCTCGAGAAGATGATGGGGGAGGCGGTCGCCCACGACGTGGCGGCGCGACTGACAGCCCTTCGCCAGGACCTCAAGAACTAGTCAGTCTGTTGGGTCTCATCCAGAATCCGGACGGTTTCGATCCGGATGGGCTCTGAGATGAATTGCGGATAGGGGAAATCAGCCGGCGCCCGCTCCAGGCTGGCCGGGCTCATCCAGATCCGTTCCACCACGTCCATGCCTTCAGTCACCGCGCCAAAGACCGCATAGCCCGCTTCATCCGGATTGCGCCCGTCCGGTCCGGCGTCCAGGCCGGGATAGTCATTGACCATGATGAAGAATTCGGTGGTCGCTGTCCCGACTCCGTCCCGCGCCATGGAGATGGCGCCGCGATCATGGGTGAGACCGGTCTCAAGCGTGCTCTCATGAGCAATGCCTTCCGCGCCCGCAAGCCCGTCAAAGCTGTGCCCGCCCTGGATGAGGTTCATAGGCGCAATGCCTTCGCGCTCATTGTCGTCGCGCACGGTGCGATAGAAAGAGCCGTCATCGAAATTGCCGGCCTCGGCATGGGCGATGAAGTTGGCGACGGTGACAGGCGCGGCCGTCTCATTCAACGCGACGACAATCCGTCCTTCTGATGTTTCAATCACGGCCTGGGGCTGGCTGATCAGAAGGGCGGCGGCGGTAAGAGCGGTCAGCATTGTATGACGGTCCTGACTGTGAGTGAGCCGCTATCGGGCGGTGTTGCGCCCGGAATGTCAATTGTCCGGGCAATAGGACTTGACCGAAGCTCACAGACAGTTTCATGCTGCATCGCATGATGACAGCAAACCTCTTTTTCTTCGGCGGCTATTTCTATCGTCCCCATGGGGCCGGTTGACGCTGCTTGCTTGCAAGAAAAAGTCACCAGCCCCGCCCGATGGCGGGGTTTTTTATTGGAGAAACGGCAATGAGCCCGACCAAGACCCATGATGAACGCCAGATCCTGCGTCAGGCCATTGATGCGACGGATTCCGAAATCCTGAAAACGCTCGCGGAACGGCGACGGCTGGTCGAAGCGCTGGTCGCGCTCAAGGCCGGAGATCAGAGCCCCGTTCGCGATACTGACCGGGAGCGCGCGGTCATTGAACGCGCAGTGGCCAAAGGGCGGGAGCTGGGGCTGGCTGACAGTTTTGTTGAAACGCTGTTTCAGGCCATCATCGATGACTCCCTGCGCCGTCAGCGCGCCAGCCTGGATGCGCGCGCGGGCGATGTCATGCTGACCGAGGCGCGCGTCGCCTATCTCGGGGGGCCGGGCTCTTACTCCCAGTTTGCGGCCAATGCGCATTTCTCCGGTCGGTACTCGGGCGTTGCGCCGGTGATCAAGCGCGACTACGCCGCCATCTTCAAGGCGCTTGAGGATGGCGAGGCCGATTACGGCTTTCTGCCGATCGAGAACACCGCCACGGGCGGGGTCAACGAGGTCTATGACCTTCTGCGCGACTCCAATCTGAAGATCGCCGGAGAGCACCATATGAAGATCCAGCACGCGCTGATGGGCAAGGCGACGGATCTGGGCCCCGTGCGCACGGTCTACGGACATCCGCAAGCCCTGCGACAGGCGCAAAGATGGCTCAATGCCCGCACGGACCTCAAGAAGATACCGGTCACATCCACCACGCGGGCGCTCGAGCGGGCGCTGGATGAGGGCCCGGCTGTCGCAGCTGTTGCGGGCCCGGATGCCGCGCGCCTGTTCGGTCTGAACCTGATCGAGCCCAACATCTCTGACTTTGAAGGCAATGAGACCCGTTTCGTGGCGCTGGCGGTCGATCCTGCGCCGGCGTCGCCGCTCCTGCCGTGCAAGACCTCACTGGTTTTCATCACGTCGGATGCGTCAGGCTCTCTTGTGGATGCGCTTGATGGCTTCCGTCAGCATGGGGTGAACATGACCAAGCTTGAAAGCCGCCCGGTTCATGGCGCGCCCTGGGAGCAGATGTTCTTCCTCGATCTGGAAGGCCATGAAGAGGACAAGGCCGTGGCCAAGGCGCTCGAGCACCTGGCCGGTCATGCAAAATCTGTACGGCGCTTCGGCTCTTACGGCTCTGACCGCTTGAAGCCGACCCAGCTTGAAGGCTAAAAGGGCGGCCCTTCGAGTCGGATGCGGGTGGTTAGCTCAGCTGGTAGAGCAACTGGTTTACACCCAGTAGGTCGGCGGTTCGACCCCGTCACCACCCACCACCGGCCCGGACTTCACGTACAGGATCCAGAGTGTCGGGACATTTCCCCATTGCCGCCGTCGCGCGGCTCGGACAGTCTTTCCGATCAGTGCAGCGGGCCTGGGCCCGCTCATCCGGGGAGTGCGCCTGAATGAGTCCCTTTGAAGCGTTCAAGGCCGCCCATGCTGGCGAAGACTTCGAGGACTACGCGGCCTTCGTGAAGGCTATGGATGAGGCGGGCCTTGAGGGCGAGGACCGGCAGAAGGCGTACTCCGCCTGGCGCCTGGGATGGAGCCGGGCCACGCTGGGCGATGAAGGCGCGGAACTCAAGGAAGTACGTGAAGGCCGGATCAAACGCTGGCTTTAGGGCTCAGGCCCGGACCTTGTTTGAAGCTGCGCGTCCAGAAACGCCAGAAATGCGTCCCAGTCCTCGCCCCGCACGCCGTGGGTTGCGGGCCGGATATGATAGGCGATGTGACCACTGACATCGATTTCGTCTAGGCGCGTCTGGTTCAGCCCCTCCACGTCATAGAGCGACCAGACCGGGCTTGCGGCTTCGGCTGCGCGCCAGGCGCCGGCCGGATCGGACCAGACATCCCGCCAGCTATTGCCCAGCAGTACGCTGCGCGGTGCGATCAGCGCCAACAGATAGTGCGCGTCGAGCGGCAGTGCGTCTTCGCGATCGGCATAATCGGCATAGCCGGGCACGAACCAGTGCGGATATCCCTCGGTGATGGAACCGATCGGTTCTCCCAGATTGTCCCGGTGGAGCGATGCGCCGCCCGTGCCGGATTGATGGGCGAGGATGACGCTGAAGCGTTCATCCCGAGCGCCGGCGAGGAGCGCGGCCTTGGCCCGGCGGGAATGCCCCATGACGGCCAATTGTTCTGAATCGATGGCCTCTTCAGTTTCAAGCACATCCGCCACGCGGCTCATCATCCAGGCCCAGACGCCGATCACGCCCGGACGGTCTGGCGCGGCCGGGTCCAGACCCAGCGACCTCAAGGTCTCGGCGTGAAGGCTGGCCCGATCGGGCGCAATATCGCTCTCATGCCAGGCAGCGACAGCGTAGCCACGGCGCAGAATCTGTTCGAGGGGCGGGCTGACGACATATTCGCCAAAAAAGCTGCTGGCGTACTCCTCCAGCCTTGAACCAGAGGGTTCGCAATAGGAGGGGACCGGATTGCGGTTTGGCGGAATGTCCGAGCGTCGCAATTGCGCCTGCAGCCCGCAATCACTCGGGATCAGGATGACCGGCGCGGCCTCAGTCGATGAATTGGGCAGGACGAGCGCCAGATCGATAGCGCCTTGCCCGTTGCCGGGCAGGGTGATCGAGAGCCTCAGCATTTCAAGCCGTCCCGCGCCATTATAGGCATTCGCATCAATCACTCTGTGTTCAGTGACGCGAACCTCTCCCGGCGGCAGCGGCGCGCCATACAGCGTTTGCGAGATGAGCAGATCGACGTCAGGGCGCGCTTGCAGCCAGCCAGACAGACCATCATCCACGCCGGGCAAGGGCGGTTGGGCCTCAGGACCGGCGCCGGTCGTGCTGGCGGTCATCATGATGTAGCGGACCGGACTGCAGGAGACAGCGAGACCGCCCAGAAGCGGCAGCAGGAGCGCCAGGAAAAGGGTGGTGCGAAGCAGGGGGCGTGATCGTCTCATAAGCCCAGCTTAACGCTGCCGTTCCCTTCCTGCGAGCGGCTTCACGCGGCTGTGATTTTCCCACAGCGAGGCGCTGCACTTGCTGGCAAAACCCGCTTGACCGTCGTGCGGAGCGCCTTTAGACACACGCTTCCTGACGCGGCGATGCGCCGCGCATGATCTGAGCGGGTGTAGCTCAGTTGGTTAGAGCGCCGGCCTGTCACGCCGGAGGTCGCGGGTTCGAGTCCCGTCACTCGCGCCAGTTCAGATCAGCAGGACAAGCCGCCACGGGCGGCTTTTTGATTTCGCCAGATCTGTCTGGCGCATCGATCCGGGCGGGTGTAGCTCAGTTGGTTAGAGCGCCGGCCTGTCACGCCGGAGGTCGCGGGTTCGAGTCCCGTCACTCGCGCCAGTTCGGATCGAATTTTCTTCCCGATATGACGACAGAGACGCGGCCCGAACCGGATCCGTATGTCTACACATCGAGCTGGAAGAACAGCGCTGTGAACACGAGGCTGTCCACCACGGCGTGCGCGATGATCAGCGGCCAGAGATTGCGCTTGTACAAAACGAACAGGACGCCCAGCATCAGGCCGATGAGTCCAGTGACGATCAGGCCGCGCAGACCCTGATAGTAGACATGGCCATAGCCGAAATAGAGCGCGGGCAGAATGATCGTCAGGGCGGTCATGAAACCCCCGCAGCCCAGGCCGTCTTTCAGGCGGTTGATCAAGTACCCGCGAAAGAACAATTCTTCGCCAAGGCCCGCCGCGAAGATCGCTATGGCGAGCCAGAGCAGATAATGTGGCAGGCTGCCATCAGCGACCGCTCCGAACCGATCCATCACGCCTTCAGGCTCCTGGGTCATGAATTCAAAGCCGAGCGCGCCGCCCAGGCTTGCTGCGGCCACCCCGGTTCCGAGAATGGCGATGACCGCCAGAAGGCTCTGAAAAGGCAGAAGAAGCCAGGATTTGAGCTTTGGCAGGCGGACGAGGCCGTATTCGCGCCAACTCAGGCCTCTGGCTTTGAAATAGATTGTCAGCCCTGACAGGAGGACGAGCAATGTGAGCGGCCCTGCATAGCGCCAGGCGACGAGGCCGAACACGGCCTTGACCGACATGGCCAGGGCGGCCAGCAGAAGGACCTCCATCATGATGAGCGGGCGAATCTTGGCGGACATGGGAACCTCTTGATTTGTGTCCGGTCTTGATGCCGCTCCCCATGTCATCAGATGCAAAAAGGCCGCCCTTGGGGCGGCCTTTTTCAATAGAGGGTCAGGCTCGCGCCTATTCGTGACGCAGCGCGGTGATCGGGTCCAGACGGCTGGCCTGGTGCGCCGGATAGAAGCCGAACAGCACGCCCACGATCGTGGAGGCCCCAATGGCGACCAGTGCGATGGTGGGTTTCACAGCGACATTGAGGTTCACGCCCAGCGCAGGGGCGAACTGTTCGATGCTGAGTGCGAGGCCCAGTCCGAAGAGGAGCCCCAGCACGCCGCCGACCGAGCACAGCACAACCGATTCAATCAGGAACTGGTTGCGGATGTCTGCGCGGCGCGCGCCTATGGCGAGCCGCAGGCCGATTTCCCGGGTCCGTTCGGTCACGGACACCAGCATCACGTTCATGATGCCGATCCCGCCCACGATGAGGGTGATCAGGCCCGCGACGGCCAGAAGAAGGCCCATGACGGTCTCTGTCGCCCTGAAGGCGGTGATGAACTCAGCGAAGTTGCGGACCTGGAAGTCGTCCTCTTCTCCCGGATCGATCCCGCGGCGAACCCGCAGGAAGTTTTCCAGCTCGGCCGTGGCGTAATCCATGTCCTCGCCAGCGGCGACCTTGACCCAGATACGCTGAACCGGATCGCGAACCCCGGCGCGGGCAAACCCGACCACACGGGAACGGACAGTCGAGATGGGCGCCATGATGATGTCGTCCTGATCCTGCCCGAAGCTGGACTGGCCGCGTTCGGACAGGATGCCGATGACTTCGAACGGCTGGCTGTTCAAACGCACGGATGCGCCCAGGGCGCCGCCCGAGGGAAAGAGCTCTTCGGCGACGGTCTGGCCCAGCACGGCGACGCGATTGCTGCGTTCGACGTCCACCACCGAGAACATGCGTCCCTCGGCGATGGTCCAGTCACGGATCTCGAGATAATCGGGATGCACGCCGGAAATCTGAGTGGGCCAGTTCACCCCGTCCACCACAGCCGTCACAGACCCGTCCACCGTGCCGGACGCCGCCACGATGACATCTACCTGATTGCGGATGGCGTCCACATCATCAGAAGAGAAGGGCGTGCCGCTGCCTGCGCCGCCGCGTCGGCCGCCGCGGTCGTTGGAGCCGGCGCGGATGTTGAGCGAGTTCGAGCCCAGCGAGGAAATCTGGTCCTGGACCGCCTGACTGGCGCCGTCCGCCAGCGAGACCGTCGTGATCACGGCCATGACGCCGAAGATCACGCCGAGAATGGCCAGGAAGCTGCGCAGCGCATTGACGCGCAGGGCCGTCAGCGCGACCCCGATCGCCGCCATCATGTTCATTGGCTGTCCTCCACGATGAGGCCGTCCCGGAACCAGATCCGGCGACGGGCGCGGGCGCCCACTTCGTCCTCGTGGGTGACCAGGACAATGGTGATGCCTTCGGCGTTCAGCTGATCGAGAATGTCGAGCACCTCGATCGTGGTCTGGCTGTCGAGCGCCCCTGTCGGTTCGTCCGCCAGGAGGATGGAGGGCTTTCCGGCCAGGGCGCGCGCAATGGCGACCCTTTGCTGCTGACCGCCTGAGAGTTGAGACGGATGATGGTCCATGCGTTCGCCCAGCCCCACCATGCGAAGGCACTCCGCCGCGCGTTCGTTGCGCTCCCTGTGCGGCATGCCGCGATACAGCAGCGGCAGCGCCACATTGTCGAGCGCGGTGGTGCGCGGCAGAAGGTTGAATTGCTGGAACACGAAGCCGACCTTGCGGTTCCTGAAATCCGCCAGCTGGTCCGGGCTCATGCCCGACAGGGATTCGCCAGCGATGATCAGATCGCCCGAACTGGGACGGTCGAGCGCGCCCACCATGTTCATGAAGGTGGATTTGCCGGAGCCGGAGGGCCCCATGATCGCCACATACTCGCCAGCATTGATGTCGCAGTCCACGCCGGCCAGCGCATACACATCTCCGCCGCCGAGCGTATAGACCCGGGTCAGATTGCGCGCCTGAATGAGAGGCTCGGTCATCCGGCGGTCTCGCGGACGCGAGTGACGACGAGATCACCCTCATTCAGGGACTCGCCGACGATCTGGGTGTACTGACCGTCTGACAGACCGATGCCGACTGGACGCTCCTGAAGCTGGCCGTCTGCCGTTTCGATCCAGATCGAGCCGCGGCGCACCTGATCACGCTGCTGGGCGCGCTCCTGGCTCAGCTGGTCATAACGCGCCAGCTGATCGGCGGTCAGAACGCCCGACAAGGCGCGACGGATCAGAGCCTGCGGGTTGGGCGGCGGTGCGCCGGGAGCGGGGTTCTGGAACTGCGCCCGGATCTGCTGGAAGGTCTCGCGCATGACGCGCTCCACTTCGGGACGTTGCTGATCGGTCAGCTCAAGCTGCTCTGCGAGCCGTTCCATCATGGCGGCGCCGCCGCCTTCGCGCCGTCCGCCCTGATCGCCTTCATTGGCGACCACAAGGGCTTCGGCCGCGCCGCGCGGCGTAAAGCGAAGCGCGGCGTTCGGCACGGACAGCGCGTCTTCAACCTGGCCCGTAACGATGGAGACGTTCGCCGTCATGCCCGGCAACAGGCGCTGGCCGGGATTGTCGGCCTGGATGACGACCGTATAGGTGACCACATTGGCTTCATTGGTGGCGGCGAGGCGAACCTGGGTCACTTCGCCGGCGAATTCGCGATCCGGATAGGCGTCAACGTCAAAGGTGACGGTCTGGCCTTCATCGATCTGGCCGATATCGGCCTCATCAATCTCGGCCTCGATCTGGATGCGAGAGAGGTCCTGGGCGATCAGGAACAGAACCGGAGCGTTGAAGGACGCCGCAACGGTCTGGCCTTCATCAATCTGACGGTCGATCACGACGCCTTCGATGGGAGACCGGATGTAGGTGCGTTCCAGATCCACCTGGGCGCTTTCCAGAGAGGCCCGCCGCTGAAGCTCGCTGGCGCGGGCGTTGCGAAGATTGGCTTGCGCAACCAGAAGCGCAGCGTTCGCGGCGGCAAGCGCAGATTCGGCGCTGTCATATTGTGCAGCGGAATATGTGCCGCGCTGAACCAGCTCCTGCGCCCGGTCAAAGCTGCGTTGGGAGACTTCGAGGTCAACACGCGCGCGTTCAAGATTGGCCTGGGCCACGGCGACCTGTGCGCTCGCCACTTCCAGTGAGGCCTGCGCCTCTTCCACGCGGGTCTCGAAGGTCTGGGGGTCGATTCGGGCAAGAAGATCGCCTGAGGAGACCTGGTCGTTGAAGTCAGCGTGCAGTTCGAGCACCTGACCAGACAATTGCGAGCCGACCTCGACCGTGATCAGCGGCGCAATGGCGCCCGATGAGGAAACGATTCTCGAGATGTCGCGGGCTTCTGCGGGAGAGGTCTCGATTACAAGATCGCCCGTCGCCGCTGCGCTGCCGCGGAAAAAGATAAACCAGATCAATGCGGCGGCGACGAGAATCGCTCCGCCTGCGTATAGAATGCGTGTCACGTTTTTGCCCCTGGCGAAGTCCTGGCGCACATGCGCCGTCTTGCTTGGCATACGCCGTATCACGGTCTGATCCGTTGCAGAAAATGAAACAGAAGAAAGAAATGCTCCGCATTTGAGAGGCATTCGCAAATATAGCCGTCTTTTCCCCACTTTAGACCGCATTTGGACAGAGCTTTCGGCTTGCGAGCGCGCAGTCAGAAGACTAGCTTCCGCCCCAACCGCGGCCGGGGATTCACTGTGCAAGCGTTTGTTCGGATTTATATGGCCGGATACGCAAAACGGAATCACCGGTCCATTTGGCCATCTTGATGCGGGGAAGGGTGCGACCTCACATGAACGCGCTCCTGTTGGAATATCTGCCGATCCTGATCTTTCTGGGCATAGCCGCCGGGCTGGGTCTCGTGTTCATTCTCGCCGCCTTCGTGCTGGCGCCGTCTGACCCCGATCCGGAAAAGGTCTCCACGTATGAATGCGGCTTCAACGCCTTTGACGACGCGCGCATGAAATTCGACGTGCGCTTCTATCTGGTGGCGATCCTGTTCATCATCTTCGACCTCGAAGTCGCCTTCCTGTTCCCCTGGCTGTTCCCGATCTTTGACGGCAGCGTCGCGGCCTTCTGGTCGATGATGGTCTTCCTGGGGGTTCTCACGGTGGGCTTTCTTTATGAATGGCGCAAAGGCGCGCTGGACTGGGAGTAGGGCACATGTCTGACCTGATTGTTCCGGCGGGCTCCGCCGCTACGGCCAAGACGCCGCATTACGACCCGAAGAAGCATGACCCGTTCTTTGACGGCGTCAGCGATGCGCTGGCGGACAAGGGCTTCCTTGTCGCTGCGGCGGACGACCTGATCACCTGGGCGCGCACCGGTTCGCTGATGTGGATGACCTTTGGTCTCGCCTGTTGCGCGGTGGAGATGATGCAAGCCTCCATGCCGCGCTATGACGTCGAGCGTCTGGGCGCCGCGCCGCGCGGTTCGCCCCGTCAGTCCGACGTGATGATCGTGGCGGGCACGCTGACCAACAAGATGGCTCCGGCCCTGCGCAAGGTCTACGATCAGATGCCCGAGCCGCGCTACGTGATCTCGATGGGCAGCTGCGCCAATGGCGGCGGCTATTACCATTATTCGTATTCGGTGGTGCGCGGTTGTGACCGGATCGTTCCGATCGACATTTATGTGCCGGGCTGCCCGCCGACCGCAGAGGCGCTGGTTTACGGCATCCTGCAGCTTCAGAAGAAAATTCGCCGCGAAGGCTCGATCGAGCGCTAAGGCGCCCGTTTAGGAGACGCTCTTATGAGCATGACCGAAACGATGACTGAACTGGGCGCCCATCTTTCGGCGGCGCTGAGCGACGATGTCCGTAGTGTGGACGTCGCCCATGAGGAGCTGACGCTGACCATTCACCGCGACCGCGTGGTGAAGGTGCTGAGGTTTCTGCGCGATGACGCCCTGTGCCGCTTCACCACCCTGATCGACATCTGCGGCGTGGACTGGCCGTCCCGCTCTGACCGGTTCGATGTGGTCTATCATCTTCTGAGCATGCATCTGAACCAGCGGATTCGCGTGGTTCTGAGCACGGATGAGGATACGCCCGTCAATTCCGTCGTGGAGCTGTTCCCGGCGGCGAACTGGTTCGAGCGCGAAGCCTTCGACATGTACGGCATCCTGTTCGATCACCATCCTGATCTGCGTCGGATCCTGACCGATTATGGTTTCCACGGTCACCCGCTGCGCAAGGACTTCCCGCTCTCGGGCTTCAACCAGGTGGTCTACGACGACGAGCAGAAGCGCGTGGTCTATGAGCCGGTCGAGCTGGTGCAGGAATACCGCGACTTTGATTTTCTCAGCCCCTGGGAAGGCGCGAAATACGTGCTGCCGGGTGACGAGAAGGCCGGCGGGGAGGGCGCTTGATGTCTCAACCTGTACAGGGGCGCTGTCTTTGCGGGGCCTGCACCTTCTCCGTCACGCTGCGTGACGAGAATGTGGATGCGTGCCATTGCGGACAGTGCCGGACCTGGGCTGCCGGGCCCTTCATGGATGTGATGGCGCTGTCGGCCCCGGTCTTTGACGATCAGGACGCTGTGGGCGTCTACCGTTCTTCGGAGTGGGGCGAGCGCCTGTTCTGCAAGACGTGCGGCTCTGCGCTCGCCTGGCGATTTGCGGACGATCACGACAAGATCGCCATTTCCGCCTTCGCCGTGCCGCTGAGTGATGCTGCGACCTTCCGTTCGGAAGTCTTCATCGATGCAAAACCGCGTTTTTATGACTTCGCACAGGACACCAAGAAGATGACTGGCGAAGAATTGATGGCGGCCATGGCGCCGCAGGGGAACGCCTGACATGGCTGAAACCGATATCCGCAATTTCACGATCAATTTCGGCCCGGTGCACCCCGCCGCTCACGGCGTGCTGCGCATGGTGCTGGAGCTGGATGGCGAAGTCGTCGAGCGCGTTGACCCGCATATCGGCCTTCTGCACCGCGGCACCGAGAAGCTGCTGGAGCACAAGACCTATCTTCAGGGCATCGGCTATTTCGACCGCCTCGATTACGTCGCGCCGATGAATCAGGAGCACGCCTTCTGCCTGGCCATCGAGAAGCTCGCGGGCATTCCCGTGCCCAAGCGCGCCTCCTATGTGCGCGTGCTCTACTCCGAAATCGGCCGCATCCTGAACCATCTGCTGAACGTCACCACCCAGGCGATGGACGTGGGCGCGCTGACCCCGCCGCTGTGGGGCTTTGAAGAGCGCGAAAAGCTCATGGGCTTCTATGAGCGCGCGTCCGGCGCCCGCCTGCACGCCCACTATTTCCGCCCGGGCGGGGTGCACCAGGATCTGCCGCAAGAGCTGATCGACGACATCGTCGCCTGGTGTGAGCAGTTCCCGCAGCACGTGGACGATCTTGAGACCCTTCTGACCGAGAACCGCATCTTCAAGGCGCGGAACGTCGATATCGGCGTCGTGTCCAAACAGGAAGCGCTTGAGTGGGGATTCTCCGGCGTCATGGTGCGCGGTTCGGGCCTTGCCTGGGACTTGCGCCGCTCCCAGCCCTATGAGGTCTATGACGAGCTCGAATTCCAGATTCCGCTGGGCAAGAACGGCGACAATTACGATCGCTATCTGTGCCGCATGGAAGAGA
The DNA here is from genome assembly GCF_000152745.1 of Oceanicaulis sp. HTCC2633. Classification (GTDB taxonomy): domain Bacteria; phylum Pseudomonadota; class Alphaproteobacteria; order Caulobacterales; family Maricaulaceae; genus Oceanicaulis. The sequence continues at coordinate 591,927 of NZ_CH672428.1, read as the reverse complement.
TGCGCGAGTCCGTGAAGATCATGAAGCAGTGCTGTGACTGGCTCTCCCGCGAGGAGAACCAGGGCGATGTGCTGCCGGTGGACACCAAGTTCGCGCCGCCGCGCCGCGCCGAGATGAAGCGCTCCATGGAAGCGCTGATCCAGCACTTCAAGCTCTACACCGAGGGCGTGCACGTGCCAGAAGGTCAGTATTACGCCGCCGTGGAAGCGCCCAAGGGCGAGTTCGGCGTCTACCTGATCGGCGACGGCACCAACAAACCCTATCGCCTGAAGATCCGTGCGCCGGGTTTCCCGCACCTTCAGGCCATGGATCATCTGAACAAGGGCCACATGCTTGCGGACGTGTCCGCAATTCTGGGCTCGCTCGACATCGTGTTCGGGGAGATTGACCGATGAGCGCGCGTCGCATCGCCGCCGAGCAACCCGAAAGCTTCGCCTTCAACGAGAAGAGCGAAGCCAAGGTCAAATTCTGGCTCGCCAAATATCCTGAAGAGCGGAAGGCGTCAGCGGTGATCCCGCTGCTGTGGATTGCGCAGAAGCAGGACAACTGGGTGTCCGAACCCGCCATGCGCGAGATCGCGGCCCGCTGCGGCATGCCGTATATCCGCGTGTACGAGGTCGCGACCTTCTACACGATGTTCAACCTCGAGCAGACCGGCAAACACCTGATCCAGGTGTGCGGCACGACCCCGTGCTGGCTGCGCGGCGCGGACGACCTCAAAGCGGTGTGCGAGAAGAAGATCGGCAAGAAGGGCCGCGAGCATGTGTCGTCTGACGGCATGCTGGCCTGGGAAGAAGTCGAGTGCCTGGGCGCCTGCGCCAATGCGCCGATGGTCCAGATCTCCAACACTGAGGGCGACCTCTATTACGAAGATCTGACCGCTGAAGCGCTTGAGCAGATGCTCGACGATCTGCGCGCCGGCAAGGAGGTCAAGGCAGGACCGATCTCGGGCCGCTCCTGCTCCGAACCGACCCAGGCGACGGTGAAGACGCTGGTCGATGAGAGCCTCTATGACGGCTCTCGCGCCAAGAAGATCAAGCTGCCCAACACCAAGGGCGCCGAGAAAGCCGAAGCTCCGAAAGCCGAACCGGCCAAGCCGCAGGAAAAGGCCGCCGAAACCAAGGCCAAGCCCAAGGCGAAGGCGAAATCCACGGCTCCGAAAGACGTCGCTGCGGACGCTGGCGCGGGCAAGAAGCCGGCGCTTCTGAAAAAGCCCAAGGGCGAAGCCGATGATCTGAAGAAGCTGTCCGGTCTCGGTCCGAAACTGGAAGCCTCGCTTAACGAAATCGGCGTGTATCATTACGGCCAGATCGCAAGCTGGTCGGCTGAAGAATCGGCCTGGGTCGATGCGGCGCTGAAGCTGCGCGGCCGGATCGAGCGCGACAACTGGATCGACCAGGCCAAAGACCTGGCCGGCAAGGCGGAAGGGTAAATCATGACCCAGCTTCTGCAGGACAAGGACCGGATCTTCACCAATCTCTATGGCCGCCATGACTGGCGCCTTGAGGGGGCGAAGCAACGCGGTCACTGGAACGCCACCAAGGAGATCCTTGAGCAGGGCCGTGACTGGATCATCGACGAGATGAAGAAGTCCGGTCTGCGTGGCCGGGGCGGCGCCGGCTTCCCGACCGGCCTGAAATGGTCGTTCATGCCCAAGGAAGTGGGGGCGCGCCCGCACTACCTCGTAGTGAACGCTGACGAATCCGAACCGGGCACCTGCAAGGACCGGGAGATCATGCGCAATGATCCCCAGACCCTGATCGAGGGTTGCCTTATCGCGTCCTTCGCGATGCAGGCGCATGCTTGCTACATCTATATCCGCGGTGAATATCAGTTCGAGCTGGGCCGGATGGAAGCCGCTATCAAGGAGGCGTATGACGCCAAGCTGATCGGCAAGGACAACATCCACGGTTGGGATTTCGATCTCTACATCCACCACGGCGCCGGCGCTTACATTTGCGGCGAGGAAACTGCGCTGCTGGAAAGCCTGGAAGGCAAGAAGGGCCAGCCGCGCCTGAAGCCGCCTTTCCCGGCGAATGCGGGCCTTTATGGTGCGCCGACCACCGTGAACAACGTGGAATCCATCGCCGTTGCGCCCACCATTCTGCGCCGGGGCGCGGACTGGTTTGCGGGATTTGGCCGCGAGGGCAATGCCGGCACCAAGGTCTTCTCGATCTCCGGCCATGTGAACGCGCCCTGTAACGTCGAAGAGGTGATGAGCATCCCGCTCAAGACCCTGATCGAGACCCATTGCGGCGGCGTGCGCGGCGGCTGGGACAATCTCAAGGCGGTCATTCCGGGCGGCTCGTCCGTGCCGCTGCTGCCCAAGGAAATCTGCGACGATGTCCTGATGGATTTTGACGCCCTGAAGGAGCACCGCTCGGGCCTTGGCACCGCCGCGGTGATCGTGATGGACAAGTCCACCGACCTCGTCAAAGCGATCGCGCGCATCTCGTACTTCTACAAGCACGAGAGCTGTGGCCAGTGCACGCCGTGCCGCGAAGGCACCGGCTGGATGTGGCGCGTGCTCGACCGCATGTCCCGCGGCGAAGCGGAGACGAGCGAGATCGACGATCTTCTCGATGTGGCCGGCCAGGTGGAAGGCCACACCATCTGCGCGCTCGGCGATGCGGCGGCCTGGCCAGTTCAGGGCCTGATCCGTCACTTCCGCGGCGAGATCGAGGATCGGATCAACAACTACCGCGCCGGCAAGCCGGTGTTCGTGCCCCAGGCTGCGGAGTAGGAACCAGACATGTCTGATAATCTGCGCACCATCGTGATCGACGGCGAGGAAGTCACCGTCCCGAACGATTACAACCTGCTGCAGGCGTCTGAAGCGGCGGGCCGGGAAATTCCGCGCTTCTGCTATCACGAGCGCCTGTCGGTGGCGGGCAATTGCCGCATGTGCCTGGTGGAGCTGGTGGGCGCGCCCAAGCCGGTCGCCTCCTGCGCTTTCCTGGTGCGCGACATGCGCGGCGGGCCGAATGGCGAGCCGCCGCAAATGCGCACGCTCAGCCCGCTGGTCAAGAAGGCGCGCGAAGGGGTGATGGAGTTCCTCCTGATTAACCACCCGCTCGACTGCCCGATCTGTGACCAGGGCGGTGAATGCGACCTTCAGGACCAGTCGCTGGCCTATGGTCGTTCGGGGTCCCGCTTTGACGAGAACAAGCGCGCGGTTGAAGAAAAATACATGGGTCCGCTGATCAAGACGGAGATGACCCGCTGCATCCAGTGCACGCGCTGCGTCCGTTTCTCCACCGAGATCGCGGGCGTGCCTGAGCTGGGCGCGATCGGCCGTGGCGAGAACATGGAGATCACCACCTATCTGGAGCAGTCCATGACGTCCGAGCTGTCGGGCAATGTCATTGATCTGTGCCCGGTGGGCGCGCTGACCTCTCGCCCCTACGCCTTCAACGCGCGTCCGTGGGAGCTGACCAAGACCGAGACCATCGACGTGATGGACGCGCTTGGATCGAACATCCGCGTCGACAGCCGCGGCGGCGCCGTGCTGCGCATCATGCCGCGCCTGCATGACGACGTGAACGAGGAATGGATTTCCGACAAATCCCGCTTTGTGTGGGACGGCCTGGGCCGCCAGCGTCTGGATCGCCCGTTCGCCAAGAAGGACGGCAAGCTCGCCCCGATTTCCTGGGATGACGCGCTGACCATCGCCGAAGAGAAGCTCTCAGGCGATGCCTCGAAGATCGGCGTGATCGCAGGCGACATGAATGATGTCGAGGGCTTGTACGCCGCGAAGAACCTCTTTGATGCGCTCGGGGTCAAATCCCTCGATGCACGTCAGGACGGGTCGAAACTGGGCGCGGGTCCGCGCGAGAGCTATCTGTTCAACTCCACCATCAAGGGGATTGATCAGGCTGACGCCATTCTGATCGTCGGCGCCAATCCGCGCGTGGAAGCGGCCGTGATGAACGCCCGCATCCGTCAGCGCTGGCTGACCGGCAAGTGCGAGATCGGCGTCATCGGCGAGGCCCATGACCTGACCTATGATTATGCGCATGTGGGTGAGGGCGCTGCGGACCTCGCAGGCCTCAGCAGCAAGCGCTCGGGCTTCATCAAGACCCTCAAGGACGCCGAGCGTCCGATGATCATCCTCGGCGCTGGCGCACTGGCCCGTGAAGACGGTCTGCAGGTGCTGCGGGCTGCTGGTGAGCTCGCTGACAAGATCGGCGCGGTGAAAGAAGGCTGGAACGGCTTCAACGTGCTGCACACGGCGGCGAGCCGCGTTGGCGCGCTCGATCTGGGCTTCATCCCGGGTGAAGGCGGTCGCGATACGGCCGCCATCCTCGACGGCGCGTCTTCGGGCGAGGTTGAAACCGTCGTGCTTCTGGGCGCGGACGAGATCGACACGGCCAGGCTGGGCTCCGCCTTCGTCATTTATGTGGGCCATCACGGCGACAAGGGTGCGCAACGCGCGGACCTGATCCTGCCGTCCGCCGCCTATACCGAGAAGCCGGGCCTGTATGTGAACACCGAGGGCCGGGTGCAGATGGCCGAACGCGCCGTCTTCCCCAAAGGCGAAGCCAAAGAGGATTGGGCCATCTTCCGCGCCCTGTCCGCCCGCCTCGGCAAGACGCTGCCCTATGACAGCCTGAACGCGTTGCGCGCCAAGCTGATCGCGGATCATGAGATCCTCGGTCAGATCGACCATGCGCCGGGCGCGCTCTCTGCAGGCGAATTTAAACCGGCCGAGCTGGGTGAAGCGGGCGACGTGTCCGATGCGCCGTTCAGGAGCCCGGTGGAAGACTTCTACTTTACCAATCCGATCGCGCGGGCGTCCAAGACCATGGCTGAGTGTTCAGCCGCGGCGGCCGCTGCGCGTCAAACCCTGCAAGCGGCGGAGTAGGGCTCATGTACGATTTCGTCACCCAATGGGGACCGCTCTGGGGCACGCTGGCGTCCGTCGGCCAGATCCTGGGCTTCATGGTCGTCCTGCTGCTTTCGCTGGCCTTCCTGCTCTTGATGGACCGCAAGGTCTGGGCGGCGGTTCAGATGCGCAAGGGCCCGAACACGGTCGGCGCCTTCGGTCTGCTGCAGTCCTTCGCCGACTTCATCAAGTTCGTGCTCAAGGAAATCATCGTTCCGGCCGGCGCGGACCGTCCGCTGTTCATCCTCGCGCCGCTGATGACTTTGGTCTTCGCCTTCATCACTTGGGCCGTGATTCCCGTGGCGCCGGGCTGGGTCATCTCCGACCTCAATGTCGGCATCCTGTATATCTTCGCGATCAGCTCGCTCGGCGTGTACGGCATCATCATCGGCGGCTGGGCGTCCAACTCGAAATACCCGTTCCTCGGCGCTTTGCGCTCGGCGGCCCAGATGGTCTCCTATGAGGTGTCCATCGGCTTCGTGCTCGTCACCATCCTTCTGATGGTGGGCAGCATGAACCTGTCCGACATTGTCGAGGCGCAGGCGGGCGGCTTCTGGAACTGGCACGTGCTGTCGTTTGACATGCTGCCCTGGCCGACCTTCGTGATCACCGTGCCGATGTTCGTGATCTTCTTCATCTCGGCGCTGGCGGAGACCAACCGTCCGCCGTTCGACCTTCCCGAGGCGGAATCCGAGCTGGTGGCCGGCTATCAGGTGGAATACTCCTCCACTCCGTACCTGCTGTTCATGATCGGCGAATATCTCAACATCGTCCTGATGTGCGCCCTGATGACCGTCCTGTTCATGGGCGGCTGGCATGCGCCGTTCGATTTCGCGCCCTTCACCTGGGTGCCGCCGGTGTTCTGGTTCGCCATCAAGGTCGTGCTGTTCTTCTTCATGTTCGCCATGGTCAAGGCGCTGGTGCCCCGGTACCGCTATGACCAGCTGATGCGTCTGGGCTGGAAGATCTTCCTGCCGACCTCGCTGGCCGCCGTCGCCGTGATGGGCGCCATCGTCGTCTACTCGAACGCTGCTTAAGGGGCTTAGGATCTGACATGAGCCGGATTGCACAAACCCTGCGCGGCGCCGCCCTGATGGATTTCTGGGGCGCGTTCGCACTCGGCATGCGGTACTTCTTCCGCAAGAAGCCGACCATCAACTATCCCTTCGAGAAGGGACGCCTGAGCCCGCGCTTCCGCGGCCAGCACGCTCTGCGTCGCTACGCCAATGGCGAAGAGCGCTGCATTGCCTGCAAGCTGTGCGAAGCGATCTGCCCGGCCCAGGCCATCACCATCGAGGCCGAACCTCGCGCTGACGGCTCCCGCCGCACCACGCGTTACGACATCGATATGACCAAGTGCATCTATTGTGGGTACTGCCAGGAGGCATGCCCTGTGGATGCAATCGTTGAGGGCCCGAACTTCGAGTTCGCCACCGAAACCCGTGAAGAGCTGTACTACGACAAGGCCAAGCTCCTCGATAACGGCGACCGTTGGGAACGTGAAATCGCTCGGAACCTCGAACTCGACGCGCGCTATCGCTAACGCTATTACGGCGCGCGACTCCATATCGGGGCTGGGGATTCTCTCCAGTTCCACTTGATCTCAGTCCGGCGAGCCTCGCTCGTCGCCCGCAAGGGGGGCAACAGTGCTGTCAGCAGCGGCCTTCTACATTCTTTCAGCGACCGCGGTGCTTTCCGCCTTGATGGTGGTGATCGCCAAAAACCCGGTTCGGGCGGTCCTGTTCCTGATCCTCGCCTTCTTCTCGGCGGCGGGGCTGTTCGTCCTTCTCGGGGCCGAGTTCCTGGCGATGATCCTGGTCATTGTCTATGTGGGCGCGGTTGCGGTGCTCTTCCTGTTCGTGGTGATGATGCTCGACATCGACTTCGCCCAGCTCAAGGAAGGCTTCATCTCTCATGCGCCGCTCGGCGGTGTGGTGGCGCTTGCGCTCGCCGGCATCCTTGCGATGACCGGGCTGAGCTGGGTCAGCGCTGACAGCGCGTCCGCCGCGCTTCAGTCGCCGACGCCGGACGACATGACCAATGTCGCTGCGCTCGGCGCGCTCATCTACGACCGTTACGTCCTGTTCTTCCAGATTGCGGGCCTCGTGCTGCTTGTCGCCATGATCGGCGCGATCGTTCTGACCCTGCGTCATCGCGATGGCGTCAAGCGTCAGGACATGCACGCCCAGGTGAACCGCAAGCGCGAAGACTCCGTTGAAATCGTCGACATCAAGAGCGGCGAGGGGATTGGCTGATGCTTGAAATCGGATTGGGTCACTACCTCGCCCTGGCGGCGATCCTGTTCACCATCGGGGTGTTCGGGATCTTCGTGAACCGCAAGAACGTCATCATCCTCCTGATGTCGATCGAGCTCATCCTGTTGTCGGTGAACATCAACATGGTCGCCTTCTCCGCTCATCTCGGAGACCTCACCGGCCAGGTGTTCGCCATGTTCATCCTGACCGTCGCCGCCGCCGAGGCCGCGGTCGGTCTCGCCATCCTCGTCGTCTTCTTCCGCAACCGCGGCGACATCGCGGTTGACGACGTCAACCTGATGAAGGGCTAACGCACGGTCATGGCTTATATCGTCGTCTTCGCCCCGCTTCTGGCCGCTGCGATCGCCGGTCTGCTGCAAAAGCAGATCGGGGACCGTCTGGCCCAGATCATCACCACCGGCGCCACCATCGCTGCGGCCCTGTGCTCCATTGCGCTTTTCTTTGACGTCGCGATGGGCGGCAACGCCCGCACCATCGAGCTGGCGCAATGGATGGCGGTTGGCAATTTCGAGATCAACTGGGCGATTCGCCTGGACACCCTGTCGACCGTCATGCTGGTCGTGATCACCTCGGTGTCCTCGCTGGTGCATGTCTATTCTTGGGGCTACATGTCCCATGATCCGCACCGCGCGCGATTCTTCTCCTATCTGTCGCTGTTCACCTTCGCCATGCTGTCGCTGGTGACCGCGGACAACTTCATCCAGATGTTCTTTGGCTGGGAAGGCGTGGGTCTCGCCTCCTATCTGCTGATCGGTTTCTGGTATCAGAAGGACAGCGCCACCAGCGCCGCCATCAAGGCGTTCGTCACCAATCGGGTTGGCGATTTCGGCCTCGCGCTCGGCATCATGGCGATCTATCTGGTCTTCGGTTCGCTGCAGTTCGACGTCGTTTTCGCCCAGGTTCCGGCCATGGCGGAAGAGACGATCGCCTTCTTCGGCATCAATTTCAAAGTGCTCGAGCTGATCGGCTTCCTGCTGTTCATCGGCGCTATGGGCAAATCGGCCCAGTTCTTCCTGCACGTCTGGCTGCCGGACGCGATGGAAGGCCCCACGCCTGTGTCCGCGCTGATCCACGCCGCCACCATGGTGACGGCTGGCGTGTTCCTGGTCTGTCGCGCGCACGCCATTTTTGAGCTGGCGCCGAACACCTCCGCCTTCATCACCTTCATTGGCGCGACAACGGCTCTGTTCGCCGCGACCGTGGGTCTGGCGCAGAACGACATCAAGCGCGTGATCGCGTATTCGACCTGTTCGCAGCTGGGCTACATGTTCTTCGCGGCGGGCCTGGGCCTCTATTCCGCGGCCATGTTCCACCTGTTCACGCACGCCTTCTTCAAGGCGTTGCTCTTCCTCGGCGCCGGCTCGGTCATTCACGGCCTGCACGACGAGCAGGACATGCGCAATATGGGCGGCATCTACAAGCTGCTGCCGATCACCTGGATCATGATGATCATCGGCACGCTGGCGCTGACAGGTGTGGGCATTCCGCTGCTGGGCATCGGCTTTGCGGGCTTCTACTCGAAGGACATGATCATCGAGGAAGCCTTCATGATGGGCCAGGACGGCGTCGCCTTCGGCATGTTCGCCTTCTGGATCGGCGTCATCGCCGCCGGCCTGACCAGCTTCTATTCCTGGCGTCTGATCTTCATGACCTTCCACGGCAAGCACCGGGGCGAGCCTGAAGTGCTCAAGCACGCCCATGAAAGCGGCCCGGTCATGCTGATCCCGCTGCTGGTCCTTGCGATCGGCGCCCTGTTCGCCGGCGCGGCCTTCAAGTCCGATTTCGTGGGCAAGGGCGCTCTGACCTTCTGGGAAGAGAGCCTGCCGGCGGGTCCGTACGCTGTGGGCAATTACGGTCATCTGGTCGAGGATTACGCCCAGAGCCATGCATCCGATCACGGGGTCGAGCTGAGCGAAGCGGAAGCCGCATCGCTGGAAGCGGCCATGTCCGAGGATGAGGCTCAGGCGGCTCAGGAGCATGCGGTCGAAGCCGCGGACGCGCATGGCGACAGCCATGCCGCCGCCGGGGCCGATGATCATGGCGAAGGTGCCGAGGGTGAGCATCATGGCCACCATCCGCCGACCTGGGTGCTGTTCAGCCCGTTCGTGGTGACGCTGCTCGGTTTCGTTCTGGCCTGGTACTTCTATATGGCCAATCCCGAACTGCCGCGCCGGATCGCCGCGAACAATGGTCCGCTGCACCGCTTCCTGTCCAACAAGTGGTATTTCGACGAGCTCTATAACGCCACTTTCGTGCGTGCGACGCGCGTGCTCGGCGATGTGTTCTGGAAGTTCGGCGACCAGAAGATCATCGACGGGCTGGGTCCGAACGGCATCGCCGCCACGGCGATGTCCTCGGCCCGCCGTATCGCCAAGCTGCAGAGCGGCTATCTCTATCACTATGCATTCGTGATGCTCATCGGGGTCCTTGTCCTGGCCCTGTGGCTGATCGCTGGCGCTGGAGCGTAGGGTCTCATGCTGGGTCAACTTCCCATCCTCTCCGCCATCACTTTCCTGCCGGCCCTCGGGGCGGTCGCGATCCTCTTGCTGCGCGCCCTGATGCGTAGCGAGGAGCGCGCAGTGCTGGACCGGAACGCCAAGGGCATCGCGCTGTTCGTGACGCTCTTTGTCTTCGCCCTGTCGCTTCTGATGCTGGTGGAATTCGACGCCGGTCAGGCCGGTTTCCAGTTTGTCGAAAGCCTGCCCTGGCTGCCGGCGCTCGGCATTTCCTACAAGATGGGCGTGGACGGCATTTCGGTGCTGTTCGTGGTGCTGACGGCGTTCCTCCTGCCGATCTGCATCCTGTCGAGCTGGAAGCTGGACAAGCGCGTCGCCGATTACATGGCCGCCTTCCTGCTGCTGGAAACGCTAGTCATCGGCGTGTTCTGCGCGCTCGACATGTTCCTGTTCTACATCTTCTTCGAAGGCTCGCTGATCCCGATGTTCCTGATCATCGGCGTCTGGGGCGGTCAGAACCGGATCTATGCGGCGTTCAAGTTCTTCCTCTACACCTTCCTCGGCTCGGTGCTGATGCTGGCCGCGATGATCGTGATGTTCACCCAGGTGGGCACCACCGATATCGAGGTGCTGCTGGCGCATCCCTTCGCGCGTGACCTGCAGACCTGGCTGTGGCTGGCCTTCTTCGCCTCCTTCGCGGTGAAGATGCCCATGTGGCCGGTGCACACCTGGCTGCCGGACGCCCACGTGCAGGCGCCCACGGCGGGCTCCGTGATCCTCGCGGGCATCCTGCTGAAGCTTGGCGGTTACGGTTTCCTGCGCTTCTCGATCCCGATGTTCCCCAACGCCAGCGAGTTCTTCGCGCCGATGGTGTTCATCCTGTCAATCATCGCGATCGTGGTCACCTCGCTGATCGCGTTCCGCCAGACCGACATCAAGAAGCTGATCGCCTATTCCTCTGTCGCGCACATGGGTTTTGTGACCCTGGGCATCTTCACGATGACCGAGCTTGGCGTTCAGGGCGCGATCTTCCAGATGCTCAGCCACGGCGTCATCTCCGCTGCGCTCTTCCTGTGCATCGGCGTGATCTATGACCGTTTCCACACCCGCGAGATCTCCTTCTATGGCGGTCTGGTGCACAAGATGCCGGTCTATGCTGCGGTCTTCGGTCTGTTCGCCATGGCCAATGTGGGCCTGCCGGGCACGTCGGGCTTCATCGGCGAGATCATGACCATGACGGGCGCCTTCCAGGTGGACCCCCGCGTCGCAGCAGGCGCAGCGCTCGGCGTGATCTTCTCGGCGGTCTACATGCTGGTCGCCTACAAGAAGGTCGTGTTCGGCGTGGTCACCAATCCCAAGCTTGAAGCCGCCACCGATCTGAATGCCCGTGAATGGATCAATCTGGGCGTTCTGGCGGTTCTGGCGGTGTATTTCGGTTTCTTCTCGACGCCGATCACCGACACCACCCGCGCTTCCGTGGACCAACTCATTCAGCACTACCAGTCCGCGCAGACGGTGGAGGCGCCCGCCGCCGACGCCGCTCCGGCTGAAACCGCTGCGCACTAGCAAGGACAGGACATGACTGTTTCGACGCTGCTCGCTGACCTTCAATTGCTGACGCCGGAGCTGGTGCTCGCCGTCGGCGCGATGGCGCTTCTGCTGATCGGGGTCTACACCAAGGGTGAAGAGAAGGCCGCACAACGCATCATGACGCTGGCGACGGCGCTGCTGATCCTTGCCGCTGGCCTGTCGGTCTGGATGGCGCAAGGGCCGGGCGGAACCGCCTTCCACGGCGCCTTCGTGCTCGACTCCTTCGCCATGTACGCCAAGACGGCGGTCTATCTCGCCGGTGCGGTCGCGCTGGTGCTTGCCGGACATTACCTGCGCACCGAACAGCTCGCGCGATTTGAATTCCCGGTCCTTGTGACGCTCGCCGTGCTCGGCATGAGCTTCATGGTCTCGGCGAACGATCTCATCACCCTCTATCTGGGTCTTGAGCTGCAATCACTGGCGCTGTACGTCCTCGCCGCCTTCAACCGCGACTCCCTGCGAGCGTCCGAGGCCGGCCTGAAATACTTCGTGCTGGGTGCGCTCAGCTCGGGTCTGCTGCTGTACGGCTCTTCGCTGGTCTATGGTTTCTCGGGCTCCACGAGCTTTGACGCCATTGCGGTCGCCGCTGCCGAGGGCTCCCAGAATCTGGGCTTGCTGTTCGGTCTGGTGTTCGTGGTCGCCGGCCTTGCCTTCAAGGTGTCCGCCGCGCCGTTCCACATGTGGACCCCGGACGTCTATGAGGGCGCGCCAACCCCGGTCGCGGCCTTCTTCGCCACCGCGCCGAAGCTCGCCGCCATGGTGCTGCTGGCTCGCGTTCTGATGGAGCCTTTCGGCCCGATGACCGAGCAATGGCAGCAGGTCACCATGGTGATGGCGGTGCTGTCGATGGCGTTCGGCTCCTTCGGCGCGCTGATGCAATCGAACATCAAGCGCCTGATGGGCTACTCCTCCATCGGCAATATGGGCTATGTACTGGTGGGTCTGTCCGCCGGCACCGCGCTCGGCCTGTGGTCGGTGCTGTTCTACATGACGCTGTATGTGATCGGCGTCGCCGGCGCGTTCGCCGTCATCCTGTCCATGCGTCGTTCCGAAGGCATGGTCGAACGGATCGAGGACCTCTCGGGCCTCTCCCAGACCCGTCCGGCGCTCGCCTGGTCCATGACCGCGCTGATGTTCTCAATTGGCGGCATGCCCTTCATGATCGGCTTCTTCGGCAAGCTCTTCGTGTTCTACGCCGCCGTGCAGGCGGGCCTGATCTGGCTTGTCATCCTGGCGGTGATCTTCTCCACCATCTCGATCGCCTACTATCTGCGCGTCATCAAGGTGATCTGGTTTGACGAGCCGACCGGCGACTTCCTGCCGGCGCCGACTGGCGCGGCCATCATCTCGCGTCTCGCCGCTCTGATCGCGGTATCCATGCCGGTGGTGGGCATCATCATCGCCCTCGTGGTGAACGCCGGGGCGGGCATTGGCGGCTAATCAGCCTGATCTGCCCATTGCCTATTACGAGACGCTGGACTCCACCAATGAGGAGGCCAAGCGTCAGGCTCTCGCGGGCGCAACCGGTCCCCAGTGGATCGTTGCGCGCCGCCAGAGCAGCGGGCGCGGTCGGCGCGGGCGTCCCTGGGCGTCCGAAACCGGAAATCTCTTCACCACCGGGCTCTACCGGCTTGATTGTGATCCGGCGCGCGCGGCGCAATTGTCCTTCGCCGCCGCACTGGCGGTTGGCGATGTGTGCGCCAGCGTCATCGATCCCGAACGGGTCCGTCTGAAATGGCCCAATGACGTTCTGGTCGGTGGGCGCAAGATCAGCGGCATCCTGCTCGAATCCGGCCAGCACGCGCATGGCGGCTTGTGGCTTGCAGTCGGGATCGGGATCAATCTCGCCCACCATCCTGAAGACTCAGAACGACCCGCAACGGATTTGAGCGCCCAGGGCGCTGACATCAGTGTCGAAACCGCGGCGAAGCGCTTGTCCCGACGGTTTGACCACTGGCTCAATCGCTGGGCCCAGGATGGTTTCACGCCGATCCGGGAAGCCTGGCTGTCCCGGGTTCATGGCCTGGGCGAGCGCTGTGTGGTCCGGCTCGATCACGAGACGCTGGAAGGCGTCTTCGCGGATCTCGGCCCGGACGGCTCGCTGCGTCTTGATTTGAAAGATGGCGGCCGGCGCTTTATCTCGGCGGGTGATGTGTTTTTTCCCGGCGCGCCGTCCTGACGCGCCGTCTTCAGGAGCCTTCCATGCTTCTCGCGATCGACTGCGGCAACACCAACACCCTGTTCGCGGTGCATGACGGCGCTGGCTGGCGCGCGCAATGGCGCACCGCCACCTATTCCACGCGCACAGCGGATGAGTATGCGGTCTGGCTGCAGCAATTGCTTCAACTCCAGGGGCTTAGTCTTGAGGACCTGAAGGGGTGCGTGATCTCCTCGGTGGTGCCGCAATCGCTGTTCAACCTGCGCAATCTGGCGCGTCGCTATATCGGCTCGGAGCCAGTCGTGGTGGGGGATGCGCATGTGGATTTGGGCGTGGGGGTGAACCTGCCGCGTCCGGAAGAGGCGGGTGCGGACCGTCTGGTGAACGCGCTTGGCGGCCGCGTCGTCTATGACGGCGCGATGATCATTGTGGACTCCGGGACCGCCACCACATTCGACGTTGTGTCGGCGGACGGCAATTTCGAAGGCGGCGTCATCGCCCCGGGGATCAACCTGTCCATGCAGGCGCTGCACCAGGCTGCAGCGCGCCTGCCGCGCATCGCTATCGAGAAACCTCAACGGGTTATGGGCAAGGATACGGTCGGCGCCATGCAGTCGGGTGTGTTCTGGGGCTATGTCGATCTCATTGATGGGCTTGTGACGCGGCTGAAAGCCGAGTACGGCCAACCCATGACTGTTATAGCAACCGGCGGCGTTGTCTCCCTGTTCGAGGGCGCAGCCCGGACGATCGACCATTACGACCCCGACCTGACCATGCGGGGCCTCCTGGAAATCTGGAAACGCAATGCGCCGCAAGGCGAGGGGATGCACGCAGAGTGACCCAGGACGACAACGCACTCTATTTCGTACCGCTGGGCGGTTCGGGCGAGATCGGCATGAATCTGAACCTTTACGGGTTCGGACCTGAAGAAGACCGCAAATGGATCATCGTCGATTGCGGCGTGACCTTTGGCGATCTGACCACGCCGGGCGTCGATATCATCACGCCGGATCCGCGCTTCATCGTTGAACGCAAGCACCAGCTCTTGGGCATTGTTCTGACCCACGCCCATGAAGACCATATGGGCGCAGTGGCGCATCTGTGGCGACAGCTTGAATGCCCGATCTACGCCACGCCCTTTACCGCCTGGCTGATGCGCGACCGGCTGGCCGAACACGGCTTGCTGGGCGAAGCGGAATTGCACGAGATCGGCCTGCATTCGCGGTTCGAGCTCGGCCCGTTCGACATGCAGCTGGTGACGCTGACCCACTCCATTCCCGAACCCAACGGCCTGATCATCCGCACCCCGGTCGGCACGGTCTTGCACACTGGCGACTGGAAGATCGACCCTGAACCCCTGATTGGCAACTCCACCGATGTGGCCGCTCTGGAAGCGGCTGGTGAAGAGGGCGTGATGGCGATGGTGTGTGACAGCACCAATGTCTTCACCGAGGGCGAGTCCGGCTCTGAAGCCGATGTGCGCGACAATCTCATTGAACTCGTCGGACAACAGGAAGGCCGCGTCGCCATTGCCGCCTTCGCCTCCAATGTCGCCCGGCTCGAAACCGCGATCCGCGCCGGCGAAGCCAATGGCCGCCGTGTCTGCCTTGTCGGTCGATCCATGCACCGCATGACCCAGGCCGCGAAAGCGGTGGGCCTTCTGGCCGATTGCCAGCCCTTCATCGAGGAAGAGGAAATCGGCTATTTCCCGCCCGACAAGGTGCTGCTCCTGTGCACGGGTTCCCAGGGCGAGCCGCGTGCGGCGCTGTCGCGCATTGCTGAAGGCTCGCATCGCAATGTCACGCTCAATAAGGGTGACAGCGTGATTTTCTCATCCCGGATCATACCGGGCAATGAGCGCGGCATCTTTGACCTGATGAACCGGCTGGCCGAGCGAGGCGTGAAGATCATCACCGAGCGTGACGAGCATATTCACGTCTCCGGCCACCCGTGCCGCGACGAGCTGCGCCAGATGTACGCCTGGGCGAAGCCCAGGACCGCCATCCCGGTGCACGGCGAATATCGCCATCTGGTCGAACATGCCCAGCTGGCGCGCGACCTTCAGGTGCCCAACGCCATCGTCCCGCGCAATGGTTCGATCATCCGCATCACCCAGGACGGCGCGTCCATCGTGGATGAAGCCCCGGCGGGCCGCATGCATGTGGACGGCAATTTCCTGGTCGATGCGGATGCAGAGTCCATCAAGGAACGCCGCCGCATGGCCTATAACGGCCATCTGACCGTGGCGGCAGTGCTGGCCGACGGCAATCTGGTGTCTGAGATCGATGTGCGCGCCATGGGCGTGGCTTCGACCTATGAATACGATCTCGATGACTTCCTCGATGATCTGGCCGAAGCCGCCGAGGCTGCCTTCAAGCGTCTGGATCGCCGGGACCGGCGTGACCCGGCTGCGGTTGAGGAAGCCATTCGACGTGGCGTGCGTCGTGAAGCCAGTCGCATCTGGGGCAAGAAACCCCATGTGGAAGCCATTGTATTGACCGCCTGATCGGGGAGCCTGTGATGAAGCTTGGACGTTTGAACCATGTGGGCGTGGCGACGCCGGACGTTGAAGCGGCCGCCAAGGTCTATGCTGACCTGTATGGCGTCACCGATCGGACCGAGGCCAAGGATTTCCCGCACTTGGGCGTTCGCGTCGTCTTCGTGACGCTGCCGAACATGCAGATCGAGCTAATCGAGCCTCTGGGCGATCAGAGCCCGATCCACAAGTTTCTCGAGAAGAACCCCAAGGGCGGCCAGCACCATATGTGTTTCGAGGTCGCTGACATCATCAAGGCCCGCGACGCCATGGTGGAGCGCGGCGCGAGCGTGCTGGGCACGGGCGAACCCTATATTGGCGCCCATGGCGTACCGGTGATCTTCGTCCATCCCAAGGATACGGGCGGGGTGCTGGTTGAGCTGATGCAGGACCCGGCGCTTTACGAAGGTGAGGGCGGTCATTGAGACGGATCGCCGAATACGCCCTTCTGGGCTTCGTCTTCGTGATCTGGATCGCCCAGGGCTTCCTGCCCGATCGTGGCGTCGGGATCGTGACGGGCGTTGTTATCTATCTCATTTCCTGGTGGATGCTGTTTCTCGGCTCGCTGCCGCTTCAGGTGCGCGGACAGTTCGAGGATGGCGAGATCGTTGAAGGCTCAGAGCCGGGCGCGCCGGTGTCACCCCGCATCAAGGAGAAGATGTGGCTCGCCGCCGTTCTCGCAGCCGGGGTCTGGCTGGTGCTGTTCTGCATCCTGGAGTTCGGGCTGATCAGTCTGGATGCTCTGCCCTGGGGACCGCAATTCGTCGAGTACGAATAGGCTCAGCTCTCATCCGTATCCTGCTTGGACATTCTGGCGTGCTCCCAGCTCATCAACAGGACGCCGGCAAAGACCACGGCGAAGCCTGCGAGATGGATCCAGCGGAACGCTTCACCCAGCAGAATGTAGGACAGGACCAGCGCCGAGACGGGCATTACGCCCATGAAGGCGGCCGCCGTTGAGCCCTCGGCTTTCTGAACGCCCGCATACCAGAGCCAGCTGCCAAGGGCGAGCGTGCCCACGCCATACCAGATCAAGGCGGTCCACACCCCGGCGTCAAAATCCTGCGGCGTGAAGTTCGGCCATTGCCAGATTGCGAGCGGGATGAAGAGCGGGATGGAGAGGGCGGAGGCGAGAAACGTCACCAGCAGCGGATCGATGGACCGGGTCAGGGTCTTGCCCACCAGCGTGTAGGTGCTTTCACAGCACACGGCCGCGAATACCAGAGCGCCGCCCAGAAGCGCGCCTTCTGTCTCGTTCAGGGAGGCGCCGAGCTGCAGGATCAAGACGCCCAGAACGGCGAGGGCGATGGCGCTCAGCTTCCGCCAGCTGGCCTGGTCGCCCAGAAACAGCATGGAGGCGGCTGCGGTGACGGCGGGCGTCGTGCTCATCACGATGGCGCCCGTAACACCTGAGGCGAGGCGCATGCCGTAGAGCATGAAGGCGGAGAATCCGACCATCCGAAAACCGCGATCAGACCGATGCGGACCCAGTCTCCGCGACTGATCTTGTAGATTTCCTCGCGCTTGAACCAGGCGGCGGGCGCCAGAAACAACGCGCCGAGCCCGACCCGGAAGAGTGAGGCGATGAAGACCGGCGCCGCCTGGGTGACGATCTTGCTGACCGGTGTCGCCGAGCCGAACATCGCCATGCCGGTGAAGAGCCGGCCAATTGTCAGCCCGTTTGCTGTCGAGGAGGAGGCGGGTGTCTCAGGGCCTTCGCTCATGAGCGGGTCTCTTTGCCGGACGCCATGTGAGTTCACCCGCACGGGACGCGCAGGGATGGCTTGTTCTTAGGCAACGCTAAGTCTAATCGTGGGGTTCCGCAGTTTTTCATTCACGCCGGATTCTTCCCCATGCGCCTGTCCCGCTATTTCCTGCCCGTCCTGAAGGAAACCCCGTCTGACGCGCAGATCGTCTCTCACCAGCTCATGTTGCGCGCCGGCATGATCCGCCAGGAAGCGGCGGGGATTTACGCCTGGTTGCCGCTGGGCCTACGGGTGCTGCGCAAGATCGAAAAGATCGTTCGGGAAGAACAGGATCGCGCCGGGGCGATCGAGCTTCTCATGCCGACCTTGCAGCCTGCAGATCTCTGGCGCGAGAGCGGCCGCTATGATGATTACGGCAAGGAGATGCTGCGCATTGTGGACCGCCATGAGCGCGATCTTCTTTACGGACCCACCAACGAAGAGATGATCACAGAGATCTTCCGGGGCTATTGCCGCTCCTACAAGGACCTCCCGAAGATCCTCTATCATATCCAGTGGAAGTTCCGCGACGAGATCCGTCCCCGCTTCGGCGTCATGCGTGGTCGCGAATTCCTGATGAAGGACGCCTATTCTTTTGATCTTGATTATGAAGGCGCTGTAAAGGCTTACAACAAGATGTTCGTAGCCTACCTCAATACGTTTGCGCGTATGGGGCTCAAATCCGTGCCCATGCGCGCCGACACAGGTCCCATTGGCGGCAAGCTGTCTCACGAATTCATTATCCTGGCGGAAACCGGCGAGAGCGAGGTGTTCTGCGACTCCCGTCTCGTGGACATGCCCGCGCCGGGCGAGGTCGATTTTGACGGCGATCTGCAGCCCTATGTGGATCAGCGCACGGCGCTCTACGCCGCGACCGAGGAAATGCACGACGCAGCCCGGTTCGAGGCTGAGGTGCCTGAGGAGCGGCGTCTCTCCGCGCGCGGCATCGAAGTGGGCCATATCTTCAATTTCGGAACCAAGTATTCCGATCCGATGAAAGCCCAGGTCGCGGGCCCCGATGGCAAGGAGACGGCGGTCCATATGGGCTCTTACGGCGTGGGCGTGTCTCGTCTTCTCGGCGCGATCATCGAAGCCAGCCATGACGAGAATGGCGTGATCTGGCCTGAAGCCGTCGCGCCTTTCGGCGCTGGCGTGATCAATATGCGCGCCGGTGACGCCGATTGTGCGAAAGCGGCGGACGAGATCTACACCAAGCTCGATGCGGCCGGGCTCGAGCCTTTGCTCGATGACACCGCAGCCAGCGCAGGCGCGAAATTCGCCACCATGGATCTGATTGGCGTGCCCTATCAGGTGATCGTGGGGCCGCGCGGCCTGAAGGAAGGCAAGGCCGAGGTGAAGATCCGCGCCAGCGGCGAGCGCCACGAACTCAGCCTCGAGGACGCCGTCAATCGCCTTGTGGAGGGCGCGTTCAAGTGAGTTCAGACGCCGCCGCGACCGAAGCCGCCCCGCAATCGGGCGCGGCGCCGTTCTCCCGCTATGAATTCCTGTTGGCGTTCAAGTATCTGCGGGCCCGGCGCAAGCATGGCGGCGTGACCTTGATCTCGGTGATCTCCTTTGTGGGGATCATGCTGGCGGTGGCGGTTCTGATCACGGTGATGAGCGTGATGAACGGCTTCCGGCACGAATTGCTGACCCGGCTGCTGGGCGTTCAGCCGCATGTCTACGTCATGGTTCCTGCGGACCAGGGCGAGCTGTCGCGGACGTTGGCGGACCGGATCCGCGCGCTGGATGGCGTGCGCCAGGCCGGACCCGTGGCGACCGGGCAGGCGCTTGTCACTTCGGGCCGCTCGGCGGCGTTCGCCTCTGTGTCAGGTGTTCGCCCCGAGGACCTCGCTCGATTTGATCTGATTACGGGCGCGCACGGTGCGGATGATGCGGGCGGCGGTCTGGCGGCCGGCTCGATTGATCGGTTCGGCGAAGGCCGCAATGGCGGCGACGTCATCATCATGGGGACGGTGATGGCCAATCAGCTCGGCGTCGGGGTCGGCGATCAGGTGACGCTGGTCTCGCCTCAGGGCGCCACGACGGCGCTCGGCATGACGCCGCGCTCCAAGCGCTACACCATTGGCGGACTGTTGAGCGTCGGCGTTCAGGATCTGGACCAGGTCCTCATCTACATGCCGCTGGATCAGGCGTCCCTGTTCTTCAATAAGCCCGCACAGGGTGAATATATCGATGTGCGCATCGCCAATCCCGATGCGCCCGAACCGGTCATGGAACAGATCCGGGCCATGGCGCCGCAGGGCGCCGTCATCTTTGACTGGCGGCGACAGAACCAGGCTTTCTGGAATGCGCTGCAGGTGGAACGCGTCGCCATGCGTCTGATCCTGTCCGCCATCGTCCTGATCGCGGCGATGAACATCATTTCAGGCCTTGTGATGCTGGTGAAGAACAAGACCAAGGATATCGCCATCCTGCGCACAATGGGGGCCAGCCAGGGCGCGGTCATGCGGATCTTCCTGATTGCGGGCGCCGCCGTGGGCGTGCTGGGCACGCTGGCCGGGATTGCGCTCGGCCTGCTCGCCGTCATCGGTATTGGTCCCCTGCAGGATTTCGTCAGCTGGGTCAGCGGTGTGAATGTCTTCGATCCCAGTGTCTATTCGCTTTACCGCCTGCCGGCGCGGCTTGATTGGGGCGAGGTGGCCTTCGTGTCCTTCTGGGGCTTCTTCACCTCGCTGATCGCAACCCTGGCGCCAAGCTGGCGCGCGGGCCGCATCGACCCCGTGGAGGCGCTGCGTTATGAGTAAGCCGGCGCTGTCCCTGCGCGGGATCACCCGCATCTATGAAACCGAGGGCGAGCGTTTGGAGGTTCTGACCGACGCGGATCTCGACCTCAATGCCGGCGAGCTCGTCGGCCTGGTCGGGCCGTCCGGCTCAGGCAAGTCCTCGCTGCTTCATGCCGCGGCGCTTCTTGAGGCGCCGAATGCGGGCGAAGTCTGGATTGGCGGCCAGAATGGACTGGCCTTGTCGGAGCGTGAACGCACCGCACTGCGTCGTCGGGAAGTGGGTTTTGTCTATCAATTCCACCACTTGCTGCCCGAACTTGATGCGCTTGATAACGTGGCGCTGCCGCGCATGATTGCGGGCGCCAGTCAGAAGGCGGCGCGGGATGCGGCTGAGCTCCAGCTCGCCGCGCTGGGTCTGGCTGGACGACTTCATCACCGTCCGGGACAATTGTCGGGCGGGGAGCAGCAGCGTGTCGCGATAGCACGGGCCCTGGTGAATGAACCGCGCATCCTGCTGGCCGACGAACCCACGGGCAATCTTGATCCGGCCACATCCGATCAGGTGTTTGAAGCGCTGGCCCGGGCGTGCCGGGAAGCCGGGGCGGCGGCCCTGATCGCGACGCACAATCATGAACTCGCCGGACGCATGGACCGGGTCGTGACCCTGGATCAGGGGCGCGTGGTGGCGTGGGCGGACGCCTGAGCTGGGCTCAAACTTCGTTCTTCAAATGTTCCAAGTGGCGGTTTTTCCGCAGCTTTCCGAGCCGAATCAAAATCTGCTTGACGCGCGGAACAAAAGCAGAAAACATGCAATGGAACAAAACAGGAATAGCTGCGTTAGATGCAGCTGATCAAGGAGTTGTCCCATGCGTAACCTGATCGAAGATATGACCTCCGCCGCTGTCATCGTCGGCTTTATCGCTGTCGCGCTCAGCCTCTCAGCGGCACTCGCGGGCTGACCTTTATGCAAGGCGGGGTCTACACTGAGGACCTGATTCCGCCTGATCTGGAGCGCCTGCCGTGAGCGATGCCCCCTTTGTCCATCTGCGTGTCCGATCGCCGTACTCGCTTCTGGAGGGGGCGATCCGCATCAAGGAGACGGCGGCGCTGTGCAAAACCTTCTCCATGCCCGCCGCGGCGCTGACCGACAGCAACAATCTGTTCGGCGCGCTCGAATTCTCTGAGGTTCTTTCCGGTGAGGGCGTGCAGCCCATTATCGGAGTTACGCTCTCTATCCAGGTGGAGGAGCCGCGTCCGGGCGAACGCTCGCGTCCTGACGGCACGCTGGTGCTTCTGGCGCAATCAGAGCTGGGCTACGCCAATCTGATGAAGCTGTCCTCGGCCGCTTATCTGGACGTCGCCGCGACCGATGAGCCTCATGTTCCGATCGACAGGGTGCTCGAGCACAGCGACGGACTGATCTGTCTGACGGGCGGGTTTGACGGCGTGCTGAACCGTTTTGTCTGCGCCGGTCGCACAGGACCCGCGCAGGAGCTTCTCGACCGGCTGCGGGCGCGCTTCCCGGATCGGCTTTATCTCGAGCTTCAACGTCATGGCCGCGCCGATGACGTCACGGCCGAGGACTGGCTTGTGGATCGCGCCTATGCGCTGGATCTGCCGCTCGTGGCGACCAATGAGCCGCATTTTCCCCGGTCCGAGCTCTATCAGGCCCATGATGCGCTGCTGTGCATCTCCGAAGGCGCTTATGTCAGCATGGAGGATCGGCGCAAGCTGACGGCCGAGCATGATTTCAAATCCGGCGCCGCCATGGCGGACCGGTTCGCCGATCTGCCTGAGGCCATCGCCAACACGGTCGAGATCGCGCAGCGCTGCGCCTTCCGTCCCCGGACCTCCAAACCCATTCTTCCGAGCTTTCCAACCGAAGGGGATCGCAACGAAGCAGAAGAATTGCGCGCCCGCTCTATTGCCGGGCTGGAAGACCGTCTGTCCAAGATCGAGCTCGCCGATACCCGCGAGGCCTATTTCGAGCGTCTTGATTACGAGCTCGGGATTATCGAGCGGATGGGGTTCCCGGGCTACTTCCTGATCGTGTCCGACTTCATCCAGTGGGCGAAGGCCCATGACATCCCGGTCGGGCCGGGACGGGGCTCAGGCGCAGGTTCACTGGTCGCCTGGGCGCTGACCATCACGAACCTGGATCCTCTGCGCTTCGGCCTGCTGTTCGAACGCTTCCTGAACCCAGAACGGGTGTCGATGCCCGACTTCGACGTCGACTTCTGTCAGGACCGTCGCGGCGAGGTCATCCGCTATGTTCAGGAGCGCTACGGTCAGGACCGGGTGGCCCAGATCATCACCTTCGGCACCCTGCAGGCGCGCGCCGTGGTGCGTGATGTGGGGCGGGTGCTGCAATTGCCCTTTGGTCTGGTGGACCGGATCGCCAAGCAGGTGCCGAACAATCCCGCCCAGCCCATCACGCTGGCCGAAGCGGTGAAGACCGAACCCAAGCTTCAGGAAATGCAGCGCAATGACGAGATGGTGGATCGTCTCATCAATGTGGCGCTGCAGCTGGAGGGGCTGTTCCGGAACGCGTCGACCCATGCCGCCGGCGTGGTGATCGGCGACCGTCCGCTGACCGAACTCGTTCCGCTCTATCAGGATCCGCGTTCGGACCTGCCGGCCACCCAGTTCAACATGAAATGGGTGGAGCCGGCCGGGCTCGTGAAGTTCGACTTTCTGGGGCTGAAAACCCTCACCGTGATCTCGCGCGCCCTGAGCTATATCGAGAGCGCGGGTCTTGACCGCCCCGATATGGACGCGATCAGCCTCACCGACCCCGCGACCTACGAGCTTCTGGGCGTGGGCGCGTCCATCGGCGTGTTCCAGCTTGAAAGTACGGGCATGCGCGACACGCTGCGCAAGCTCAAGCCTGACAGCATTGAGGACATCATCGCGCTGATCTCGCTTTATCGGCCGGGGCCGATGAAGAATATCGACGTGTATGTGGACCGGAAATTCGGCCGTGCCGAGCCCG
This sequence comes from Oceanicaulis sp. HTCC2633, assembly GCF_000152745.1. Lineage (GTDB taxonomy): Bacteria > Pseudomonadota > Alphaproteobacteria > Caulobacterales > Maricaulaceae > Oceanicaulis. The sequence continues at coordinate 568,542 of NZ_CH672428.1, read as the reverse complement.
ACTACCTGCATCCGGATCTCGAACCCGTCCTGAAGGAGACCTACGGGGTCATCATCTATCAGGAACAGGTGATGCAGATCGCCCAGATCCTGTCCGGCTACTCGCTTGGGGAGGCCGACCTTCTTCGCCGCGCCATGGGTAAGAAGAAGAAGGAGGAGATGGACCAGCAGCGCGTGCGCTTCAATGAAGGGGCGGAAAAGCGCGGCGTCTCGCGCGAGAAGGCGAATTACATCTTCGACCTTGTGGCCGAGTTCGCGGGCTACGGCTTCAACAAGTCGCACGCCGCCGCCTACGCCCTCATCGCCTATCAGACGGGCTGGCTGAAGGCCAACCATCCCGCCGCCTTCATGGCGGGCCTGATGAGTCTGGATAGCGCGAACACCGAAAAGCTCGCGGTCTTCTTTCAGGAGGCCAAGCGGATCGGGCTGGAGGTGCTCCCCCCGGATGTGAATGCGTCCGAAGCGGATTTCTCGCTCGAAGATGGCAAGATCCGCTATGCGCTCGGCGCCATCCGCAATGTGGGCTATTCGGCGATGGAGCATGTGGCCGACGTCCGGAAGGCGGGCGGTCCCTTCAGGGACGTCTTCGACTTCGCCGAGCGGGTCGATCCGCGTCAGGTCAACAAACGCGCCTTTGAAAATCTGGCGCGTGCAGGCGCCTTCGATACGCTGGAGCCGGATCGCGCCAAGGCGCTGGCCTCGGCGGAGATTCTGCTCTCGGTGTCCCAGAACGCCCAGTCCGAGCGCGACAGCGCCCAAGCCTCGCTCTTTGGCGGTGGCGGTGAGGGCGGCGGAACCAAGCTGGAGCGGCCCAACCTGCCCGAGCCCGAGCCCTGGGATCCTGTCCGTCGTCTTGATGAAGAGCTGGCGGCGATCGGCTATTACCTGTCCGGCCACCCGCTCGATGACATGATGCCCGCTCTGGGCCGTCGCGGCGTGGTGGTGTTCGCCGATCTGCCGTCCAAGGCGGCGGAGGGCGCGCGCGCAGCCCGTCTGGCCGCTGTCGTGCGGCGACGGCAGGAGAAGGTCTCCCAACGCTCGGGCGAGAAATTCGCCTTCGTCACGCTCTCTGACCCGTCCGGCGAGTTCGAGGCGCTGGTCCCCCCCAAGGTCTTGCGCGAGATTCGCGACGTTATCGAACCGGGCGCGTCCGTTCTGGTCAACGCCAAGATCGAGGCTCAGGATGAAGGGTTGCGCCTCATCATTGATGGGGCGGATACGATTGATCCGTTTGCGGCCGAGCATATCGGGCAGGGGCTCAAGATCCGGGTCGGAGAGCCCGCCGCGCTAGAGCCCCTGCGCAAGAGAATTGATCGGGCGAATGACCGGCAGGGCGCGGTGAAGGGGTCGATCCACCTTATTGTCCCGCTGTCGGATGGTCGGCTTGCAGAGCTCCGACTGCCCGGGCGTCATGCCGTTGATCCCGCCGCCCGCGCTGCGGTGAAGGCTGTGGCGGGTGTTCTCGAGGTGGAAACGCTCTAAAGCGCCGCGCTTGGATGTCCTAGCTGAAAAAGTCGGCTCGGCTCTGCGTCAAAGGCGGAAAACTCCGCTCTCATGGCTTGCGGCAAAGTCCTCATGCCCGTATAAGCGCGCCCGATCCCGCACGCGGAGCTTCGGCTTTTCATGGTGAAAAGTCGCTCCGGTGTCGCAAGTCGTGCCTGAAAACCGCTTCCGGTTCTGGGCATGAGGCGCGGCTCCGCTCCGTGGAGGCCAACCGGAAAAGGACCCGAAATCATGGCTCTTCCTGAATTCTCCATGCGCCAGCTGCTTGAAGCCGGCTGTCACTTTGGTCACCAGACCCACCGTTGGAACCCGAAGATGAAGGAATACATCTTCGGCGAACGCGCCAACATTCACATCATCGATCTGTCCCAGACCGTTCCGATGCTGCACCAGGCCCTGGTGAAGGTGCGTGAAGTCGCCGCCAAGGGCGGTCGCGTTCTGTTCGTGGGCACCAAGCGTCAGGCCGCCGAGCCGATCTCTCAGGCGGCGTCGCGCTGCGCGCAATACTACATGAACCACCGCTGGCTGGGCGGCACGCTCACCAACTGGCAGACCATTTCCAAGTCCATCGCGCGTCTGCGCGAGCTGGAATCCCTGCTGGACGCCGAAGGCGGCCCGACCGGTCTGACCAAGAAGGAAATCCTGATGCTGACCCGCGAGCGCGAGAAGCTTGAACGCTCTCTCGGCGGCATCAAGGAAATGGGCGGCACCCCGGACCTGATGTTCGTGATCGACACCAATAAGGAGTCCATCGCCATCCAGGAAGCCAAGCGCCTGGGCATCCCGGTCGTCGCCGTGGTCGACACCAACTGCGATCCCGACCCGATCGATTTCCCGATCCCGGGCAATGACGACGCCTCTCGCGCCCTGTCGCTGTACTGCGACCTGATCGCTGACGCCGTTCTGGACGGCATCTCCGACAGCCAGGCCGCTCTGGGCATGGATCTGGGCGAATCTGACATGCCGAGCGACGTTGTGCTGGGCCTGGATGAAGGTGAAGCCGCCTCTGAAGAACCCAAGGCCGAAGAAGCTGTCGCTGTCGAAGCGCCGGCTGAAGACGCCAAATCCTAATAGCGCCAAAGCGCGATCCAAGGAGACCTCCCCATGGCTCAGATCACCGCCGCTCTCGTCAAAGAGCTCCGCGACAAATCCGGCGCGGGCATGATGGACGCCAAGAAGGCGCTTGTGGAAGTTGACGGCGACATGGAAGCCGCCATCGACTGGCTGCGCAAGAAAGGCCTGTCCAAGGCCGCCAAGAAGGCTGACCGCGTCGCCGCTGAAGGCCTGGTGGCCGTCAAGGCTGAAGAGCGTGGCGCCGGCATGGCCGCTGCTGCGGTTGAAGTGAACGCTGAAACCGACTTCGTGGCCCGGAACGAGCTGTTCCAGAAAGCCGTCGCTGAAGTTGCGGGCCTCGCCATCAATGCGGGCGACCTCGAAGCGCTCAAATCGGCTCAGACCTCGGCCGGCAAGTCCGTTGCAGACACCATGACCGACCTGATCGCCCAGATCGGCGAGAACATGTCGGTGCGTCGCGTTGAAACCCTGTCCGTGGATCCGGGCGTTGTGGCCGCTTACGTGCACAACGCCGCCGGCGACGGCATGGGCAAGATCGGCGTTCTGGTTGCGCTGAAGTCCGAAGGCGACAAGGCCGTTCTGGCCGAGCTTGGCCGCAAGATCGCCATGCACGTCGCGGCCGCGTCTCCGGCCCCGGCTCTGGCCGTCCACGAGGGCGAGCTGGACCAGGCCGTGGTCGAGAAAGAGCGTGACGTGTTCGCGGGCCAGGCTCGTGAATCGGGCAAGCCCGAGCAGATCATCGAGAAGATGGTCGAAGGCCGTCTGCGCAAATTCTACGAAGAAGTCGTGCTCCTGAAGCAGGTCTTCGTGTTCGACACCGACAAGACCGTTGGCGAAGCCGTGAAAGCGGCCGAAGCTGAAGCGGGCGCCCCGATTGAACTGACCGGCTTTGTCCGCATGGTTCTGGGCGAAGGCGTCGAGAAGAAAGAAGAAGACTTCGCCGCAGAAGTCGCAGCCGTCGCCAAAGGCTAAGATTTTCGGCCCGGGCTTGTGTATACACGTCCGGGCCGGATTCCATCTGTAGACAGCATTCATGCGGAGATTGCCGTGACTGACACCGAGGACCGACCGTCAAAAACGCCTAAGGGCCCGTTCAAGCGGGTGCTTTTGAAGGTTTCCGGTGAAGCCCTGATGGGCGATCAGCCTTATGGCATCGACATGAACACCGCTGATCGCATTGCCCGGGAAGTGGGTGAGGCGGTCGAGGCCGGCTACGAGCTCTGCCTCGTCATCGGCGGCGGGAACATTTTCCGCGGCCTGACTGCCGCCGCCAAGGGCATGGAACGCGCCGCCGCCGATTATATGGGTATGCTGGCGACCGTGATGAACGCCCTGGCCATGCAGACCGCGCTCGAGCGCGTCGGCGTGCAGACCCGCGTCCAGTCCGCCATTCCCATGACCACCGTGTGCGAGCCCTATATCCGCCGCCGCGCCGTGCGCCATATGGAGCGCGGTCGCGTGGTGATTTTCGCCGCGGGCACGGGCAACCCGTTTTTCACAACCGATACGGCCGCTGCCCTGCGCGCGGCTGAAATGGGGTGTGACGCCTTGTTCAAGGGCACCAGCGTGGACGGCGTCTATGATGACGACCCGCGCAAGAATCCGCAGGCGGAACGGTTTGAGCGCCTTGACTATATCGACGTTCTGGCGCGCGATCTGAAAGTTATGGATGCATCAGCGGTGACGCTGATGCGCGACAACCAGATACCGATCGTGGTCTTCAATATCCGTGAGCAGGGCGGTCTCGCTCGTGTTCTGGATGGCGAAGGCGTTTGCACGGTCGTGGGCGGCTAGGCCGAGCCCGAAACAAACAGGGGAGACACGGACATGTCCGGTTTCGACATCAAAGACATCGAGCGCCGCATGGATGGCGCGATTGACGCGCTGAAGAAGGAATTCGGCGGTCTGCGCACGGGCCGCGCCAGCGCAAGCCTGCTGGACCCCATCAAGGTGGAAGCCTATGGCGCGCTGACCCCGATCAATCAGGTCGGCAATGTGTCTGTGCCCGAGCCGCGCATGATCACGATCTCGGTGTGGGACAAGAATCTCGCCGGGGCCGTTGAGAAGGCGATTCGCAATTCCTCGCTGGGTCTGAACCCGGTGTCGGAAGGCGAGACTCTGCGTATTCCGATCCCGCCGCTCAACGAGGAGCGTCGCAACGAGCTGGCGAAGACCGCTGGCGCCTATGCCGAAAATGCGCGCATCGCCGTGCGCAATGTGCGTCGGGATGGCATGGACCAGCTCAAGCGCGACGAGAAGGATGGCGAGATCAGCGAGGACCAGCACAAGAAGCTGGCGGACCAGATCCAGAAGCTGACCGACGCCAAGGTGTCCGCCATTGATGCCCTGCTGAAGACCAAGCAGGAAGAGATCACCCAGGTCTGATTGGACGGGCGCTCGCCATGAGCGCCCTGTGACGGCGGGAGGGCCGTTCCCATGAGCGAGACCGATCCGTCCGGCCCGACGCCGCAGCACGTCGCCATCATCATGGATGGCAATGGACGCTGGGCGGCGTCGCGAGACCGGCCGCGCGCCTTTGGTCATCGCAAGGGGGTTGAAGCGGTTCGTGAGGCGGTGCGCGCCGCCGGTGAACTGGGCGTGCGCCATCTCACCCTGTTCAGTTTCTCGACCGAGAACTGGAGCCGGCCCGCTGCGGAAGTGGAAGCGCTGTTCGAGCTTTTGCGCCGGTTCGTGGCGGCCGATCTGGACCGCCTTCACGCCGAGGGCGTGAGAGTGCGCATTCTGGGGCGCCGCGAAGGTCTCAGCGAGGAGCTTCTCAAGCTCATCGAGACCGTTGAGACCCGGACAGAGGCGAATGACGCCTTCTCTCTCAACATCGCATTCAATTACGGCGGACGTGATGAAATCGTCCGCGCCGCGCGTCGCGCCGCCGTTGCGCTTGACGGGGACCTCTCCGCGCTGACCGAAGCTGATTTCGGTCAGTATCTCGATACGGCGGCTCTGCCTGATCCGGACCTCGTGATCCGGACCAGCGGCGAGTATCGAATCTCGAACTTCCTGCTCTGGCAGGCGGCTTATGCCGAGTTTGTTTTCATGGACATTCTCTGGCCCGATTTCGACAAAGCCGCTTTCCAGCGTGCGATCGCTGAATTTGCGAGTCGCGATCGCCGCTATGGCGGCGTGCGTCATGGCTGAAGACCCCTCGACCGAGCCGCCCCTCAACCCGTCAAGATTGAGGCGGGGCGACCCGATGTTCTCACGCCGGGTGCTGTCGGCGCTGGTGCTGGCGCCGGTCGCGATCGGCATGATCTTATGGGGCGGGGTGGCCTTTTCCATCTTCATCGCGGCTTTCGCCGCCGCCATGGCCTGGGAATGGGTGCGGATGTCAGATCGTGATGCGCCTCCACGCGCCTTCGCCATTGCGACGGGCACGGCGGTGGGCGGCGTGTTGCTGGCGAGTGAGCTCGAGCTTTATGGCGCAGCAGTCTGGATCGCGGCGGGCGCTCTGGCGGCCTATCTGGACCGCAAGCCGCGCGAGCGCGGTCTCGAGGCCCTGTTCGGGGTCGCCTATGTCGCGCTGGCCGCTGCAGTCCTCGCCGTACTGCGTACGGATGACATGGCCGGACTCGCCGGCATCGTCTTTCTGATCAGCGTGGTCTGGGCGGCGGACACCTTCGCCTATCTGGCCGGCTCCTGGCTGGGCGGGTGGAAGCTGCTTCCGGCCGCCAGCCCGAACAAGACCTGGTCCGGACTGGTGGCCGGGCTGGCCTTTGGCGTGATCGCGGGCGCCTTCGCCGCCTGGTGGGCCGGATGGGATCCGCGTCATGGCGCGCTTCTGGCGGCGCCCACGGCTGTGGCGGCGGTGGCGGGCGATCTGCTGATGTCGCTGGCCAAGCGTCGGTTCGGCGTCAAGGATGCGGGTACGGTGATACCCGGCCATGGCGGCGTGCTTGATCGCGTGGACGCCCTGATGATGGCCGCTTTGTTCGCCGGCGTCTGGTCCCTGTTCGGACCGGGCGGATGGCCGGGAGGAAGCGCATGAGCGCGCGGAAAGTCACAATCCTCGGCGCGACCGGATCGGTAGGGCGGGCGACGCTGGATCTGATTGAGCGCGCGCCGGAGGGCGCCTTCGAGATCGTCGCGCTGACGGCGAACACTCAGGCGGATGAGCTGGCGCAACTCGCAATCCGGACGGGCGCACGATTCTGTGCGGTCGCCGCGCCAGAAGCCGGATCGGCGCTGGAGGCGGCGCTGAAAGGCACAGCCATCCGCTCGGGCGCAGGACCTGACGCCATCTGCGAAGCGGCGCGTCTGTCTGCGGACTGGGTGATGGCGGCCATTGTGGGAGCGGCTGGCTTGCCGCCGACCCTGGAGGCGGTCAAGCGCGGCGCGGCCGTGGCCTTCGCCAACAAGGAAGCCCTTGTGTGTGCGGGCGATCTCTTCATGCATGCGGCGCGTGACGCCGGCGCGCGCCTGTTGCCGGTGGATTCCGAGCATAACGCCATTTTCCAGGCGTTCGACGAGCGCCAGCGCGATCGCGTGCGTCGCATCATTCTCACTGCATCTGGCGGGCCCTTTCGAAGCTGGACGCTGGAGCAGATGGGGCAAGCCAGCCCCGCCCAGGCCGTCGCCCATCCGACCTGGAGCATGGGCGCAAAGATTTCCGTCGATAGCGCCACGATGATGAACAAGGGGCTCGAAATCATCGAGGCCTGTCATCTGTTCGGCTTGCCCCACAGCGATGTGGATGTGCTGGTGCATCCTGAATCCATCATCCACGGACTGGTGGAATATGCCGATGGCGGCATGCTCGCCCAGCTGGGCATGCCGGACATGCGCACCCCGATCGCACATGCCCTGGCGTGGCCGGACCGGATCGAGACGCCCGTCGAGCGCCTTGATCTGGCGCTGCTCAGTCAGCTTACTTTCGAAGCGCCTGATCCCGTGCGGTTTCCCGCCCTGGGCCTGGCGCGCGCCGCGTTCGATGCGGGCAAGGGCGCGCCAGCGATCTTCAACGCCGCCAACGAAGTGGCCGTCGCCGCCTTTCTGAATGGTCAGATTGGCTTTCTTGACATCGCCGCATGCGTTTCGGACTCTCTCGATAGAGGGGAGAAGGATGGCGTCGCTGCGGTCGAGCCATCTGACTTTGAGACTGTGTTGGACGTAGACCGACAGGGACGCCGGTTGGCGACCGACGCAGTTAAGCAGCGATCCCGCTGAACCGGGCGTTGCGTAAGGAGACTACATGCTCGACTGGCTTGGGTCAGGAACCCTGTCCATCTTCGCCTTCATCCTTGTGATGGGCTTCGTCGTGATCATCCATGAGCTCGGTCATTACTGGGCCGGACGGATGTGCGGCGTGCATGCGGACGCCTTCTCCATGGGCTTTGGGCCGACGCTGTTTTCCCGCACCGACAGGCTGGGCACGGTCTGGAAGGTGAGCGCCCTGCCGCTGGGCGGCTTCGTGCAGTTTCGAGGCGATGCCAACGCCGCCAGCGCGCCCGACTATGAAACGCTTGAAGAGCTGCGGCGCGAGCATCCGGATCCAGACAGCGTTCTGCATTTCAAACCGGTCGGGCAACGCGCCTTCATCGTTGCTGCCGGCCCCTTGGCCAACTTCCTGCTGGCGATTGTGCTGTTCGCCATTCTGGGCGTGGTGCAGGGCGAATCCCGGCTGGAGCCGCTGGTGGGCGAAGTCATGGAGGACAGTCCCGCCCAGCAAGCCGGGTTCCAGCCCGGAGATGTGGTCGTCCGGATGGACAATACGCCCATTGAGGGCTTCACGGACATGACCGAATATGTGGTCACCCGCGCCGGGCAGCCGATCTCGGTCACCGTGGAGCGCAATGGCGAGCGGGTCTTGCTGACTGTCACGCCGGCACGGGTCATGCGCGACGACAATCTGGGCGGGGAGCGTCCGCTGGGCACGATCGGCATCCGCAGTTCGACCGAGGCGGAACGGGTGATCTATCGCCCGGCGATCTGGGAGGCGCCGATCTATGGCGTCACACGCACTGTCGATACGACCGGAACCATTGTCAGCTATCTGTCCCGTCTGGTGACCGGGCGGGCGTCAACCGAGCATATCAACGGGCCTGTCGGAATCGCGACCACGGCCGGACAGCTGGCGAACCTGGCCGTCAGCGACAATGGCGCCGCGCAACCCATCGGGCTGCTGGTCCGGCTCGAGCGACTGCTGATTGTCATGATCGCGCTGTCCGCGCTTCTGAGCGTTGGGCTGGGGTTAATGAATCTTCTGCCCATTCCGGTTCTCGACGGCGGTCACCTTGTGTACTACGCCTATGAAGCTATAGCTAAACGCCCGCCGAGCCCGTCCGTCCAGGAATTGGGGTTCCGGCTGGGACTCGGCTTTATTCTGGCCATGTTCGTGGTGGCCACTTGGAATGATTTGAGTTATCTGCGCGGTCAGTTCCTGTGATGGGGGCGTCGCAGGCGAGGGACGAGGGCCTTTCATGAATGTGATCTTCAAGGGATTGGCGGCGGCGCTCCTGAGCGTCTTCTGCGCAGGTGCGAGCCTTGCGCAGGATGCGGATGTTAACCAAGGCCAGCCCGAGATTCAGGCCGAGCCGTCCGCAGAGACCCAGCAAGTCCGCCAGCAGCCGATCCTGCAGATCCTCGTGGAAGGCAATGAGCGGGTGGAAGCGGACACGATCCTGTCCTACCTGCTGATCCAGCCGGGCGACCTGCCCAATCCCCGCCTCATCAACCTGTCCATCCAGACGCTGTACAGCACGAACCTGTTCTCTGACGTCCGCGTTGCGATCGACGGAGCCTCCATGGTGCTGTTCGTGGAGGAGAATCCGATCGTCAACCGCGTGATTCTTGAAGGCAATCGCGCCATCGGCGATGACAAGATCACCGACGAGATCGAGCTTCAGGCGCGCGCCATCTTCACCCGTTCGCGCGTGCAGTCCGATGTGCAGCGCATTCTGGAAGTCTATCGTCGATCCGGTCGTTTCGCCGCCCAGGTGACGCCGCAGATCGTCGAACTGCCCCAGAACCGTGTGGATCTGGTGTTCGAGATTTCCGAAGGCCCGGTGACCGGTGTTGAGCGCATTTCCTTTGTGGGCAACGAGGCGTATTCCGACCGTCGCCTGCGCGGCGAGATCGTGACGACCGAGGCGCGCTGGTGGAAATTCTTCAGCTCGAATGACAATTACGATCCTGACCGGATCGAGTACGACCGTGAACAGCTGCGGACATTCTACAATGACCGCGGCTTTGCGGATTTCCGCGTGACCTCGGTCTCGGCGGAACTCGCGCCGGACCAGTCGGAATTCTACGTCACCTTCACCATGGATGAGGGCGAGCGTTACAATTTCGGCGAAATCGAAGTCGAAACCGAGATTTCCGATCTCAACACCGATTATCTCGAAGCGGTCCTGCCGACGCAGCCAGGCCGCCTGTACGTGGGCAGCCTGATCGAGGATGCGACCGACTCCCTGACCTTTGCGGCGGGCGCCGCCGGCTACGCCTTCGTGGATGTCAGCCCGCGCGTCTCTCTGAACCGTGAAGATCAGACCGTCGACATCACCTTCGTTATCGAGGAAAGCCCGCGGGTCTACATCGAGCGCATCGACATCATCGGCAACACCCGGACCCTGGATCGCGTCATCCGTCGTGAGCTGGACCTTGTGGAGGGCGACGCCTTCAACCAGGCGCTGGTGAACGTGTCGCGCTCCCGCGTGGGACAGCTGGGCTTCTTTGAGGATGTGGAAGTCGAGCCGGTGCAAGGCAGCGCGCCTGATCGCGCCCAGGTCCAGGTTCGGGTGACCGAACAGCCTACGGGCGAACTGGCCTTCGGCGCCGGTTTCTCCTCGACGGATTCCTTCCTGGTCGACTTCTCGATTTCGGAACGCAATCTGCGCGGTCGGGGGCAGTTCCTGCGCCTGCGTGTCTCCACCAGCTCGCGCCAGCAACAGATCGATATCCGCTTCACCGAGCCGCGTTTCCTGGACCGGAATCTGGCGGCGGGTTTTGACCTGTTCCGCGTCCGGTCCGACTTCTCGCGCGAGGCGTCGTTTGAAACCGAATCCACCGGTTTCACCCTGCGTGCAGGCTTCCCGCTCACGCGCGCCGTGCAGGCTGGCGTGAACTACACCCTGCGGACGGACGATGTGCGCACCTATTCGGGCGTGTCGGAATCCATCCAGCGCGCCGCCGGCTCCCGCATCACCTCTCTGATGGGCTATTCGCTGCGCTGGAACCGCACGGACGATTTCCGTGAACCGACTCGCGGCTTCCAGCTGAGCTTCAACCAGGACTTCGCAGGCTTTGGCGGTGATGTGCGCTATGTGCGTTCGGAACTGCAGGGCGGCATCTATCGCAGCGTCTGGCGCGACCGCCTGGTCTTCAGCGCTACGGGTTCGACGGGCTATCTCTTCTCCTGGGGCGGGGATACCGCGCGGATCAACGACCGCTTCTTCAAGGGCGGCAATTCCTTCCGCGGTTTTGAAACCGCCGGCATTGGCCCGCGCGTGGTCCAGCGTCGTGCGGAAGCGCTCGAGGATGGTGATGAATTCGTCTCGGGCGACGCCCTGGGCGGTAATTTCTACGCCATTGGCGCATTTGAAATGGGCTTCCCGCTGGGCCTGCCGGAGCAATACGGCATCCGGGGCAGCCTGTTCACCGAATTCGGCACGGTCGGTCTTCTGCCTGACGAGGACCAGATTGCCGATGATGGCTCGGATACGGCCATCTACACTGTCGACGACCTTGCGCTGCGCGCATCGGCCGGGATGAGCATCTTCTGGGATTCTCCCTTCGGCCCGGTGCGGTTTGACCTGGCGCATGCCTTCATCAAGGAAGATTACGACCAAGGGGCGTTCTTCCGCTTCAGCACTCGAACGGGGTTCTAGACTCATGAAACGTCAGTTTTTCGCCGCCATGCGCCCGCTGCGCATGCTCTCAGCCGCGCTGGTCCTGAGCCTCGGCTTCAGCGCCGCGAGCTACGCCCAGAGCGTGCTGGTCATGAACGAACAGCGCATCCTGCGTGAAAGCGCGGTCGGTCAGCACATCGCCACCCGTCTGGAGGCCATCGGCCAGGAAATCCAGGCTGAGCTCGAGCCGCAACAGGCTGCGATCCAGTCCGAAAGCGAAGCGCTGAACGCCGAGCTCTCCGCGCTGTCTGAAGACGCGATCCGTCAGCGTCCGGACCTGGCGGCCCGCTATGAAAGCCTGCAACGCGACGCCGCGACCTTCGAGCAGACCCGCCGTCTGCGCGGTCAGGAGCTGGCGGCCACCGAGCAGCAGGCCATGCGCCCGGTGCTGCCCGTGCTGCAGGAAGTGCTGCAGGAGATCGTCAACGAGCGCAATGCGGACGTTCTGATTGACCGCTCCGCGATCGTGTACGCTCGCGACTCTGTGGACATCACCCAGTCCGCCATTGAGCGCCTGAACCAGCGCATCACCACCACGCCGGTGAACCGCGTTCGCGTGCCGACCCAGCAAGCTCAGCAACAGCAGCAATAAGGTTGGTCTGACATGGGGGCCGACCCGCGATTTTTTGAGCGGCTCGGTCCGCTCAAGGCTTCCGACATCGCCGCGCTTATCGGATCTGATCTGATAGGCGACGGCGATGTCGCTGTTTCTGACGTGTCCACGCCGGACTCCGCCGGAGAGGGCGACCTCATCTTCCTGGCGGGCAAGGCGCCGCCGGAAACACCGCCCATGGCCGGAGTGGCGATCGTGCCGGACGCCAGCTGGGCGGAGGCGCTGCCCCATTGTCAGGCTGTTCTTGTGCACCGGGTGACCCGCGCTGGATTCGCCAAGGCCGCAGCCCGCCTTCTGGCGCCCCGGTTTCATGACGGCCCGGACTTCATCCATCCGACAGCGACCATCGCAGACAGCGCGCGTCTCGCGCCCGGCGTCATCGTCGGTCCCGATGCGGTGATCGGCGAGAACGCCCGCATCGAGGCCGGCGCCATCATCGGTCCGGGCGTGGTCATCGGAGATCACGCCCGAATTGGCGTGCGCGCGAATGTCCAGTGCGCCCTGGTCGGCGCGCGCTGCGAGATTTCCGCCGGGGCGGTTGTGGGCGAAGCGGGCTTTGGTCTGGCCTATGAGAATGGCGAGGTCTTCACCTTGCCGCATCTCGGTCGCGTGATCATCGAGGATGAGGCGACGCTCGGCGCGAATGCGACCGTGGATCGCGGCATGCTCAAGGACACCCGCATCGGCAAGGGCGCGCGCATCGATAATCTGTGCCATATCGCGCATAATGTGGATGTGGGCGAGTATGCTGTCATGGCTGCTTTCGCCGGCATTTCAGGCAGCACGGTCATTGGCGCCGGCGCCCAGTTTGGCGGTCGGGTCGGCGTGGCGGACCACCTGAAGATCGGGCAGGGCGCCCGCCTGGCGGCGGACGCGGCCGTCATGAAGGACGTGCCCGCAGGTGAGACCTGGGCGGGTTCGCCGGCCCAGCCGATTCAGAGTTTCATGCGCGAAACGGCCTGGCTGCGCCGCGCAGTGAGCCGCAAATCCAAACCCGAGCGCAAAAAGGAAGACTGATGAGTGATCTTGAGACCGCGATCGGGCCCGACGAAATCCTGCGCCGCTTGCCGCACCGCTATCCCTTTCTGCTGGTGGACCGCGCTGAGCGCTATGTGCCAGGCGAGTCCATTGTCGGTTTCAAATGCGTGTCTGCCGCCGAGCCGCATTTTCAGGGGCATTTTCCTGAAAACCCGGTGATGCCGGGCGTCCTGATCATCGAGGCGATGGCCCAGACCGGCGCGATCCTGATGTCCAAGACGCTTGATGCGGATATTTCCAATACGCTGATCTATTTCATGGGTGTGGAGCAGGCGAAGTTCCGGCGCCCCGTGCGCCCTGGCGACGTGCTTGAAATGCCGGTCGAAGTCACCGCCAATCGCCGCGGCGTTTTCAAGTTCAAGGGCGAGGCGCGCGTGAATGGCGTGAGATGCGCGGACGCGACCTTCTCGGCCACGTCTGCGCCGCGCGAAGCCTGACGGAGTTCACATGACCACCAGCATTCACCCGACCGCCATCGTGGACGAGAGCGCCCGCCTGGGCGAAGGCGTCGAGATTGGTCCGTATTGCGTTGTCGGTCCGAACGTTCAGATCGGAGACCGCACGCGACTGCATTCCCATGTCAGCCTGAACGGCAATCTGGAAGTTGGCGCGGATTGCAAGATCCACCCCTTTGTCGCGCTTGGCGAGCCGCCCCAGGACTTCAAGTTCAAGGGCGGCGATGTGCGTCTGATCATCGGTGACAACAACACCCTGCGCGAGCACGTGACCATGCATATGGGCACGGAAGGCGCGAAGGGGATCACCAAGGTCGGTTCAAACAACTTCTTCATGGTCGGCGCGCACGTCGCCCATGACTGCACCGTCGGCAACCATGTTGTGTTCGCCAACAACGCCACGCTGGGCGGGGATTCCTCGGTCGCCGACTATGTGATCATGGGCGGCCTCTCGGCGCTGCACCAGCAGTGCCGGATCGGCAAATACGCCTTCATCGGCGGCGGAGCGCCGGTGACAGGCGATGTCATCCCCTATGGCATGGTGGACAATCTGGGCGCGCTGGCCGGGCTGAACCTTGTGGGTCTCAAGCGCCGCGGCTTCTCGCGGGACGCCATCCACGATCTGCGCGCCGCCTATCGTCTGGTCTTCGCCAATGAAGGCGCGTTCCACGAACGGGTCGAGGATGCGGCGCGACTGTTCGAGAACCGGCCGGAAGTCATGGACATCGTCGAGTTCATCCGCACGCCGGCCAAGCGCCCGCTCTGCTCGCCGGAAGGGCGCTAGGTGTGGCGGTCTACCAGCGTCTCGGGCTGATCGCCGGGGGCGGGGATCTGCCCGTCTATGTGGCGCGTGCGGCGCAGACAGGCGATCGACTGGCCTGCGTGATCGCTCTCAAGGGGTTCGCCGATCCCACGCGCTATGACAGCCCGGTCATTCGCGGCATCGCCCAGCTGGGACAGGTGGTGAAGGATCTGCGTCAGGCCGATTGCGACGCCGTCTGCTTTGCCGGCATTGTGACGCGGCCGGATTTCTCGGCGCTGAAACCCGATCTCAAGGGCATGGCCTTCCTGCCTCAGGCGCTGGCAGCAGCGGCGCGTGGCGATGACGCTCTGTTGAGGGTGATCGTGGGCTTCTTTGAAAAAGAGGGTTTCACGGTGATTGGCGCCAATGACATCGCAGACGAGCTTCTGGTGGAGCCCGGGCTGATCGGCTCGATCAGACCTGACGCCATTGCCGAGGCTGACGCCAAGAAGGCGTTGCATGTCGCGGGCGTTACGGGCGCTGAGGATATCGGGCAAGGGGCCGTGGTTTGCAAGGGGTTGGTGCTGGCCGTTGAGGCGCAGGAAGGCACCGATCAGATGCTGGCCCGGGTCGCAGGCCTGCCGGCCGAATTGCGGGGCGATGAGCTCAACCGCTCGGGAGTGCTCGCCAAGCGACCCAAGCCGGGTCAGGAGCGCCGCATTGATCTGCCGGTCATCGGCGTGTCGACCGTGCAGGGCGCGGCCAGGGCCGGGCTGGCCGGCATCGTGATCCCGGCGGGCGGCGCAATGGTGCTGGGCCGCGAAGCGGTCGGTCAGGCGGCTGACGCGGCGGGCCTGGCGGTATGGGCTGTAGAGATGGATGGGCCAGCGGATGACGCAAACGCCTGAAACCCCATCAGATCTGGCGAGAGCACCGCGGATCTTCCTCGTCGCTGCAGAGCCATCCGGTGATGCGCTCGCGGGCGATCTCATGGACGCGCTGCGCGCGCTTCGACCGGATGTGGAAATCGCAGGAGTCGGAGGCCCGGAAATGGCCAGACGCGGCGCACTCTCGCCCTTTGATATTTCAGAGCTTTCGGTCTTTGGCCTGTTTGATGGGCTGAAGATCATCAACCTCGTTCATCAACGCGCGCAGGAAACCGCAGACGCCGCAAAAGCCTTTGAGGCCGACGCCGTCATTCTCATCGATTCCTGGGGGTTCATGCTACGCGCGGCCTGGAAACTGCGTGAGGTCCTGCCTGACACGCCGCTGATCAAGTACGTCGCGCCGCAGGTCTTCGCCGCCCGACGGGAGCGCGCCAAGGTGGCGGCTGACACCTTTGATCATTTGCTGGCGATCCATCCCTTTGACGCGCCCTATTTCACCGAGCACGGCATGGATGTGACCTTTGTGGGCAATCCGGCGCTGGAGCGCGATCTCAGCGGTGACGGGCCCGCCTTCCGGGCGCGCCATGGGGTTGCAGAGACGGATCCGCTTCTTCTCATTCTCTTTGGCAGCCGCAAGTCCGAGCTCACGCGCCTGTTCCCGCGCTTCGCCGACGCGGTGAAACGACTGAAAGCCGACCGCCCGGGCCTGAAATTCGTCACCCCGCTCGCATCCTCCATCGCGGCTCAGGCGCAGGAGATGATTGCAGCGGAGCCGGCCTTTGCGGATCTGATCGTGGTCGAGAGTGATGAGCGGCGAGACGCCTTCCATGCCGCCGATGCGGCGCTGGCCTGCTCGGGCACCGTGACGCTGGAACTGGCGAGGTTGGGCGTGCCGACCGTGGCGGCCTACCGGCTGGGCTGGCTCGCCTGGGCGGCGGCGCGGTTCTTCCTGATGAAATCGAAATACATTTCGCTCGCCAATATTGCGGCGGATGAAATGCTGATCCCCGAACATGTCCAGACGCGGTGCCGCGGGGACGTGCTGGCGCAAAGCGTCGGCGAGTTGCTGGATGACGCTGGACGCCGGGCCGATGTGTCCAAACGGTTGCGTGAGGTCACCGAGCACATGCGCGGCGCTGGCGGCTCGCCCTCGGTCAACGCCGCTCAAGCGATACTGGGCCTCGTAACTTCCTAACTTGTTTGCCGAACTCTCATAGCAGAAGCAATGCATTGCATAACGTAGCATATATGCTACGTTATGCTTTGTATTAAGGAGGAAGTCATGTCAGTACGCGGTCCCTTGCACGCCTTTCATATCGCTGATGCGGATGATGATCCGCAAAAGGCGAAGAACTGGGCGTCAGTGTCCAAGCGCCGGACGCTGGTCATTTGCATCATGGTGTTGATGGGGGTGATCGCGCTTGCGCTTGGCGTGGTGCTCGACGGCGTCGCCGGAGTGCTGACAGAGGGTGAGGGCCTGACGAACTCTGTCACCACCCTGTCGCCGCTATTGTTCGTCTTCGTGTTTCTCGCGATGCGGCTTGATCGCAACCTGTTTCTGGCGAGCCGCCCGGCCTTTTCCTTGCCCGGTGAACCCCATGACGAACGTCAGCAGGCTTTGGTGAGCATGGCCACGCGACGGGGCTTGAAGCTGGCCCTCATCGTGCTCGTGCTGATCACGGCCGTGGGTGTGAGCCCGCTGCCGGCCGCTTACGTCCTGTCCGTGGGGGTTATCGGCGTCTCGCTCGTCATCGCCGGGCCGCAACTGATCCTGGCCTGGGCCTTGCGCCCGTCCGACTTTGACTTTGACGGTCTGGAGGACGAGGACAGTCATGGCTGAGCCTGTGAATTTCCAGAACCGTGTGAAGACCTATCGCGTGGATTGCGGTCTTTCCCGACAGGAGCTCGCCACACGGGTGCAGGTCCATCCCCAAACGATCGGGGCGATCGAGCGGGGTCAGTTCAATCCCACCATCGAAGTGGCGTTGAGACTGTCCGAAACGCTGGGCGTGGGGCTGGACGCTCTGTTTTCCCGGCAGGGTTTCGGCCCCCTGCAAAGCTGATGTGCAGACAAAGGAAAACCGGCGAAGCACTTGCTTCGCCGGTTCTTTTTGTCTTGGTGTCGAGAGCGTCTAGCGCTTGTCGATCGCCACGAAATCGCGCTGCGTCGCGCCGGTGAAGGCCTGACGCGGACGACCGATCTTCTGGCTCGGATCCTCGATCATTTCCGACCATTGCGCGATCCAGCCGACGGTGCGGGCCAGGGCGAACAGCACGGTGAACATCTCGGTCGGGAAGCCCATCGCCTTCAGGGTGATGCCCGAATAGAAGTCGATGTTCGGATAGAGCTTCTTCTCGACGAAGTACTCGTCCTCGAGTGCGATCTTCTCCAGCTCCATGGCGACAGCCAGCAGCGGATCATTGCGCACGCCAAGCTCGTCAAGCACGGCGTGGCAGGTCTCGCGCATCACCTTGGCGCGCGGGTCATAGTTCTTGTACACGCGGTGACCAAAGCCCATCAGACGGAACGGATCGTTCTTGTCTTTGGCTTTCGCGACATATTCGGGGATATTGTCCACCGAGCCGATCTCACGCAGCATGTTCAGAGCCGCTTCGTTCGCGCCGCCATGGGCCGGGCCCCACAGCGAGGCGATGCCGGCTGCGATGCAGGCGAACGGATTGGCGCCCGAAGAGCCGGCCAGACGCACGGTCGAGGTCGACGCGTTCTGTTCGTGGTCGGCGTGCAGGGTGAAGATCTTGTCCATGGCGCGGGCGAGGGTCGGAGACACCTCGTATTTTTCCGCCGGGACAGCAAAGCACATCTGCAGGAAGTTCGACGCATAGTCGAGATCGTTCTGCGGCGCCACGAAGGGCTGGCCGATGTGGTATTTGTAGGCGCGTGCCGCGATGGTCGGCATCTTGGCGATCATGCGGTGGGACGCGATCAGGCGGGCCTGCGGGTCATTGACGTCCGTGGAGTCATGATAGAAGGCCGACAGCGCGCCAACCGTTCCGACCATGATCGCCATCGGGTGGGCGTCACGGCGGAAGCCGCGGAAGAACTGGTCGAACTGGTCATGCAGCATGGTGTGGCGGCGGATCGTCCAGTCAAACTCTTCGAGTTCCTTGGCGTTCGGCAGCTCACCGTTTTGCAGCAGATAGGCCACTTCGATGAAGCTGGCGTTGTCGGCCAGCTGATCGATCGGATAACCGCGATACAGAAGCGTGCCTTCATCGCCATCGATATAGGTGATCTGGCTTTCGCATGACGCGGTGGAGGTGAAGCCGGGGTCAAAGGTGAAAACGCCCGCATTCTTGTACAGCGCGCGGATGTCGATCACGTCCGGACCCAGCGAGCCGCCATACACAGGCAGGTCATAGGTCTCGCCGTTAATCGACAGTTGCGCGGAACCTTTCGGTTGAATCTTGTTTTCCATATCTCCAACCCCTTTTGTGTGGGTCATGACGGACGCGGCCTGAATAGGGGCGCGGCCTAGTCCATCACGTCATTGAGCCGATCCAGAACCTCATCGCGTCCCAGAACAGCCAGTACGAAACTCATGTCCGGCGCTGGCGCGCCGCCGGTGAGGGCCGCTCGAAGCGGTTGACCCACCTTGCCGAAGCCAACCTCCTCAGCCTCTGCGAAAGCGTTAAGCACATCGCCCAAAGCCGCCTCGGTCCAGTCCGGCGTATCCCTTAGCACGTCCGCAAGACGCGACAGCCGCGCCCGGGCGTCATCATTGATCGCCTTGGCGGACTTGCCCGTCAGTTCGATCGGGCGCGGACGAATAAGGAAATAGGTTTGATCCTCCAGCTCTGCGAGGGTCGCCGCGCGTTCTTTCAGCACTTTCATCGCTGAAGAAACCCAGACTTTCGCCTGATCATCAAGACGCAGATCGTCGCGGCCTTGAAGGCGGTCCCAGAGCAGATCCGTCAGACGCGCATCCTCGGCGCGTTTCATATGCCAGGCGTTCACGCTCGACATCTTGTCAAAATCGAGCCGCGCCGGGGCCTTGCCCAGACCCTTGAGGTCGAAGGCCGCGGCCATCTCGGCGTCGGTGAAATATTCCTGATCGCCCTTGGACCAGCCCAGCCGCAGCAGATAATTGCGCAGGCCTTCGGGCAGATAGCCCATATCGCGATAGGCTTCGACGCCCAGTGCGCCATGGCGCTTGGACAGCTTCTTGCCATCGGGCCCATGGATCAGCGGGATGTGGGCAAAGACCGGAATCTCCCAGCCCATCGCCTGATAGATCTGGGTCTGACGACCCGCATTGGTCAGGTGATCATCGCCGCGGATGATGTGGGTGACGCCCATATCATGGTCATCGACCACCACGGCGAGATTATAGGTCGGATTGCCATCGCCGCGCAGCAGGACGAGATCGTCAAACTCCTTGGCGCCCCAGCGGACCTGGCCCTGAACCGCATCCTCGATCACGGTGTCGGTATCGGCGGCGCGGAAGCGGACGACGAAAGGCGTATGGGCGGGCGCATCAGAGGCGTCGCGATCACGCCAGGGCGAGCGCAGGGCGCGGCCCTCGGCGAAGGCCTGTTCGCGCAGGGCCTCGGTTTCTTCCGGGGTGCAATAGCAGCGAAAGGCGGCGCCTTTTTCGATCAGGGCGTCCACGACGTCACGGTGACGGTCGGCGCGGGCGAATTGCGAGACCGCCTCGCCATCCCATTTCAGACCCAGCCAGCTAAGCCCGTCCAGAATCGCCTGAACGGTCTCGTCGGTCGAACGCGCGCGGTCGGTATCCTCGATACGAAGCTTGAATTCGCCGCCATTCGCCTGGGCGAACAGGGCGTTGAACAGCGCCGTACGCGCGCCGCCGATATGCAGATAGCCGGTCGGTGAGGGCGCGAAACGCGTGATGATTTTCATGGTGTCTTGCAATTGCGAATTCATGCTGCAGTGCGAAGGGAGGTGCTCTTTAGCACGCCAAACCGTCTCCGTCATAGCCTCCGCCTGATGTTCACGCCATGATGAAGGTGTGAAATCGCTAAAGTTTCCACCCTTGGGGGAATTCCCGGCCTTGCGTCGAGCCGTAGCGGCTGGACTGGGCGGGCCATTGGCGCTCACTTCACCTGATCCCTATCGTCTGATCCTGTGGGCTCCGGTCGCGCTGGCGATTGGAGCGGCCGCCTATTTCTCCTGGCCCTCCGAGCCTGGATTGGCGCCTGTTCATGCCGGACTGGGCCTGAGCCTGTCGGCGGCGGCGCTTTGGGGCGCGCGCCGGGACGCAGTCACCCTTTATGCGATGGTGCTGATGTTGGGCCTGACTGCCGGTTTCGCTTTGGCGCGCGAGAGGGCCCACGCCTTGGGGGCGCCGAACCTTGAGGCCTTTCAGTCCGAGCGCAGCGCTCAGATCACAGGCTGGATCGAGCGGGTTGAGCGAATGGAGGGTCGTGCGCGTCTTGTGATCCGGGTTCATACGCTGGGACATGCCGATACGCCGCCTTACAGGGTCCGCATCCGCGCCGGACTGGACGGTTTCGAGCCTGGCGACGCGATTCAGGTGCGCGCCCGGCTCGCACGGCCGTCTGCACCTGTGGCGGCGGGCGGCTATGATCCGGCGCGTGCGGCCTGGTTCGATCAGATCGGTTTGACGGGCTACGCGATTTCAGATCTGGAGCGCGCCGAGATCGGGGCGTCTGTGCCTCCTGGCCTGATCCTGGCGCGTTTCCGGTGGCGCTTGTCCGAGCACTTGCAGTCCCGCACAGACCCGCGCACCGGTGCAGTCGCCGCCGCATTGCTGACTGGCGAGCGCGCCCGGGTCAGCCGCGAGGACGCCGAAGCGCTGCGCCTGTCAGGGCTCGGCCATATTCTCGCGATCTCCGGCCTACACATGGCGCTGTTCGCGGGCGGAGCCTATTGGTTGATCCGTCTGGGGTTTGCGATGTGGGAGCCCTGGGCGCGCGCCCATGACCCGCGAAAACCCGCCGCCCTTGGCGCGCTGATCGCGGCGAGCCTCTATCTGGTCATCTCGGGCGCCGCGGTCTCTACGCAGCGCGCCTACATCATGGCGTTCGTGGTGTTGATGGGCGTCCTGTTTGACCGTCAGGCCTTCTCCATGCGCTCACTGGCGCTGGCGGCGATTCTGATCCTGCTCATCGCGCCAGAAAGCGTCATCGAGCCGGGCTTCCAGATGAGCTTCTCGGCTGTGGCGGCCCTGATCGCTAGCTTTGACGCCTATAAGCGCTGGCGGCCCGAAGGCGGCTTCTCGACTTCGCTTATCGGCAAGGTGAAGGATGCGCTCGCCGGGCTCAGCGCCACCTCCCTCATTGCCGGGGCGGCGACAGGCGCGTTCGCCATTTTCCATTTCCAGCGCATGGCCGCCTATGGGCTCATCGCCAATCTGCTGGCCATGCCGGTTTTCACCTTCTGGGTCATGCCCGCTGGCGGTGCGGCGCTTGTCTTCTCGCCTCTGGGACTGGAGCGGCCCTTTCTCTGGGTCATGGATCAGGGGCTGAGGCGGGTGCTCGACATCGCCTACTGGGCGTCATCTCTGGACGGCGCCGTGGTGGGGGCAAACGCTGCGGACCCGGCGCTGGTGGCGCTCTACGGGCTGGGCTTTGCGTGTCTGGTGATCGGGCTCGGATGGATGCGGGTGACTGGAGGCGCGCTGATTGCGATCGCGATCGGCCTGTTCATGGTCCAGACCCCGCCCCAGATGATGATCACCGATGGCGGCGTGGTGCTGGCGCGTTTTGAAGGCGGGGGCGAGGAGTTCGCGGTCTCGGACCGAAGGCGCGGTCGCTTTGATGCGCGCGTCTTCCTGCAGCGCGCAGGCGTCAGCAGCACACCCGAACGCGCGGCGCTCCGCTGTGACACTCTGGGCTGTACCGGTCGAACGGCCGAGGGATTGCTGCTGGCTGTCACAGGATCTGCGGAATCACTGGAGTCGGATTGTGCCTACGCGGATCTGATCGTGTTTGACGGCGAGGTCTCCGCGTGGCGCAAGCGAAGATGCCGGGCGCTGGTGCTGGATGACGCCGCCCGCGCCGAATTGGGCGGAATGGAGTTCTGGGTTCAGGACGGGCAGGTCGTGCGCATGCGCAGCGCTCAGGCGATGCGGCGGGAACGCTTGTGGGTGAGAGGTTCTGAAACCTGATCGCTAGAGCGCTTGCAGGCCGCGTTGCTCCATGCGCCAGAGCAGGGCGTCAACCCGGTCCTGGCCAAAGAAGGGTTCGCCCTCAAAGACCATCAAAGGCACGCCCCAATGGCCGGCGGCGTCCTGGTTGGCTTCATTCTCGATGATCTGACTTTCGATGCGGTCAGACTGCGCATCGGATTCGGCATTGAGCCAGTCCGCATCCAGTCCGGCCGTCCTGGCGGCGTCATCCAGGGCGCCGTCATCGGTCCAGGGGGTGTTGAACCCGGCGCTGGTTCCGCCCCAGATCCGGCGGCTGGCAGCGGCGATATAGGCGAGCCCATCGCCGGCTTCAGCGGCGAGAACGCCCAGACGATTGAGATAGGCGATACGCGGCTGATCGGCCGCGATCTTCAGGGTCGCGAGATCCTGAACAATGGGATCGGGTGAGGGCGCAGAGATGGGCAGCCCCAGACGCTCCGCCTCGCGCGCCACGTCGATGAGGACATAATGGATCCACCGCGGATCGCGCTCTTCAAAGAAGTGCGGACTCCTGACGGCCAACGGACGAACGATGCGGACATCCACCGTGAAGGCGTACCGCTCCCGCAGCTCAAGAAGTCGTTGCGCGGCGATATAGCTGTAGGGGCTTCGGAAGGACCAGTAGAGGTCAAGGCTGAGCGGTGCGGCGTCGGTCATGAGTCTGGCGTCCTCAAAAGGGTGCGCCAGACTATCCTCGCTCGATCAGCACGCCTAGTGATAGCGGCGGATGAGGCCCACGAGACGCCCCTGAACCTTCACCTCGTTCGGGCCGAAGATACGGGTCTCATAGGCGGGGTTCGCCGCTTCGAGCGCAATCGAGCCGCCCTTCTTGCGCAGCTTCTTCAATGTGGCTTCCTCGTCATGGACGAGGGCGACCACGATGTCGCCGGTATTGGCGGTGTCGCCGCGCTTGATGATCACAAGGTCGCCATCCAGGATTCCGGCCTCGATCATGGAATCGCCGTGCACTTCCAGCGCGAAGTGCTCGCCGCCCGAAATCATCTCGGCGGGAACGGGCAGGCGATCGGTTTCATGCTGGATCGCCTCGATGGGCACGCCCGCAGCGATCCGGCCGAGAACCGGCACTTCCACCCCATGGCTGCGCTCGTCAGAGACGCTGGATCCGAAGTCCGCGCTGACGACGTTGGTCTTGGAGGGGGCGGGCGAATTGCCGGACCCGCCCTGGGGCAGCTTGAGCACTTCCAGCGCGCGGGCGCGATGAGCGAGGCGGCGGATGAAGCCGCGTTCCTCGAGCGCCGAGACCAGACGGTGAACGCCGGATTTGGAGGCGAGGTTCAGCGCCTCCTTCATTTCATCAAAGGAAGGCGATACGCCGTCTTCGGACAGACGCTTGTTGATGTAGAGCAAAAGCTCGTGCTGCTTTTTGGTCAGCATGATCGCCTCTTGGAACAAAATAGAAACTCTAGAAGTGTTCTATGCATGTTCCATCTTAACGTCAAGTGAAGGCCCGGCGTCAGGCGCGCCCCATGAGGGTGCGCGTCGCCAACGTCACATCCTCCTGCCGCATCAGGCTTTCGCCCACCAGCAGAGCCTTGGCGCCAGCCTCCTGCAAACGCACCGCGTCGTCACGGATGAAAATGCCGCTTTCGGCCACCAGAACGCGATCATCGCCCACCATGGGAGCAAGGGTTTCAAAGGTTTCCAGGCTGGTTTCAAAGGTGCGAAGATTGCGGTTGTTCACCCCCACGAGCGGGCTCGGCAGGGCGAGGGCGCGCTTCATTTCGTCCGCGTCGTGCACCTCGACGAGGGCATCCATGCCCCATTTGAACGCTTCCTCGATCAGGTCCGCGGCGAGGGAATCATCCACGCTCGCGAGAATCACCAGAATGCAGTCCGCACCCAGCGCCCGTGATTCGGCCACTTGCCACCGATCATAGAGAAAGTCCTTGCGCAGGACGGGCAGGTCGACCGCCGCGCGGGCGGCGATGAGATAATCGTCATGGCCCTGAAAGCTCGGCGCGTCGGTCAGCACGGACAGGCAGCTTGCGCCGCCGTCCTCATAGGCCTTGGCGAGTACCGGCGGATTGAAGTCCGCCCGGATCAGGCCTTTCGAGGGGCTGGCTTTCTTCACTTCCGCGATCAGGCCCAGACCGTTCGCGTTCGCATCGCGTTCCAGCGCCGCCTTGAAGCCGCGGACTGGGCTGGCGTCCTGCGCCCGCTCGCACACCGCTTCATAAGAGAGGCGGGCTTTGCGCTCGGCGACATCGGCGCGCTTGTAGGCTTCGATACGGGTGAGGACATCGCTCATGGGAGACTCTTCAGGCTGGGTCAGGCGTTGCTGGCGCGAACAAGCGCGTCGAGAGCGGATTGCGCGCGGCCCTCATCAATAGCGCTGGCGGCGAGCGCCGCGCCGGATTTCAGATCATCGGCGAGCCCCGCGAGTTTCAGCGCCGCCGCAGCGTTCAGAAGCACGATATCGCGATAGGGGCCTTTTGCGCCCTTGAGTAGATCGCGGATCGCCTGGGCGTTCTCTTCAGGCTCACCCCCCTTGAGATCTTCAAGACCTGCGCGGGGCAGACCGGCGTCTTCGGGTATGGTCTCGTATTCGCGGATGGCGCCATCGGGGAAGAGCTCTGCCACATGGCTGACGCCCGTGGTGGTGATCTCATCCAGCCCGTCCTCGCCGTGCACGATCATGGCCGCTTCCGCGCCGAGCCCCCGCAGGGCTTCAGCCATGGGAACCAGCCATTTGCGATCAAACACGCCCAGCAGCTGACGTTTTGCGCCCGCCGGATTGGAGAGCGGACCGAGCAGGTTGAAGATCGTGCGAACGCCCAGGATCTTGCGCGCCGGCCCCACATGGCGCACCGCGCCGTGATGGGCCTGCGCGAAGAGAAAGCCCACCCGGGCTTCAGACAGGGCCGCTTCCACCTGCGCCGGGCTGGCGAACAGGTTCACGCCCAGACTTTCGAGCACTTCAGCGGAGCCGGATTTGGAGGAGGCGGCCTTGTTGCCATGCTTGGCGACAACCGCGCCTGCGCCCGCAGCGACCAGAGCGGCGGCGGTCGAGATGTTCCAGGTGCCGCGGGCATCCCCGCCCGTGCCGCAGGTGTCTATGGCGGTAGCGGGCGCCTTTACGGGCGTCATGCGAGCGCGCATCGCCTTTGCGCCGATCATCAGGGCTTGCGGGCTTTCTCCGAGCGCGGTCAGCGCCAGCAGGAAGCCGCCAATCTCGACCGGATCGGCCTGACCTTCCATCAGGGCGTCAAACGCAGCCTCAAGCGCAGGCGCCTCCGGCTCCTGTCCCTGAGCGAGGGCCTGAATGGCGGGACGTATGCGGCTCATGCCGCCTGCTCCGACGCCATGCCCGCCAGACGCAGGAAATTGCCGATCAGGGCATGGCCGTGTTCAGAGGCGATGGATTCGGGGTGGAACTGCACGCCATGAATGGGACGGGTCTTGTGCATCAGTCCCATTATCTCGCCATCGGCGGTATGGGCGTTGGCGACAAGCTCGGTGCCGTCGGGCAGATCAACGGCGAGCGAATGATAGCGCGTGGCGTTATAGGGCGAGGGCAGGCCCTCGAACACACCGGTGCCGTCATGTTCGATCGGGCTGGTCTTGCCATGCATGATGGCCTTGGCTTGAACCACCTTGCCGCCAAACACCTGACCAATGGACTGGAACCCCAGGCAGACGCCGAAGATCGGCAGGTCTTTCGGGGCCGTCTTGATCAGGTCCAGACAGATGCCCGCCCGATCCGGATCACACGGGCCGGGGCTGATCAGAATGCCTTTGGGATCAAGCGCCAGCGCTTCGGCGGCGCTCATGGCGTCATTGCGGATGACGCGCGTCGGCGCCCCCAGCTCCTGGACATAGTGGACCAGGTTGAAGGTGAAGCTGTCATAATTGTCGATGATCAACAGCATGGGCGGCTCGCGCATCGGTGAAATGAGCTGTGGAACTTAAGCAAGCCCGTGCGCGCCGCCAACCGCGACTCGCTGTAAATACGCTTTGATGATGCGAACTGCTTCATATGCGCCGCACCTGGGTTCGGCTCTGGCCGCTGGCTTCATGCTGGTCGCAGCGCTCGCCTATAATCTGGGCGCGCAGTCAGGTGAGCCTGAAGCGGTCGCGTCCGAGATCGGCGTGGCGTCTGAAACCGGATCGGCATTCTGGCCCGGCGTTATCCGTGTCGAGGCGACGCAGCGGATTGAAGCGGAGGTTTCGCTTCGCGGGGAAGAACCCATCCCGGTCATCGAGTCTCCGACCCCTGTCGCAGCGCCGATGCTGACCCCGCGTCGTCCGCAACTGGCGATCATCATGGATGATGTGGGGCTGGATGTGGCGGCGGCTGAGCAATTGCTGGCGCTGGACGCACCCCTGACCCTGTCAATCCTGCCCTATGCGGAGGCCGCGCCCGTGATCGCCCGCCGAGCAGCGGATGCGGGGCGTGAAGTCTTCGTGCATCTGCCCATGGAGCCGGTTGGCGTGGAGGATCCGGGTCCTTACGCGCTGACGGAATTCCAGAGTGCGGACGAAATGTCCTCTCGCATACGCTGGGCCTTCTCGCGCGTACCGGGAGCGACAGGCTTCAACAACCATATGGGCAGCCGTCTGACATCGGACCGCCGCGCCATGGACGCTTTGTTCACAGCGGGGGCATTTCCCTCACAGCTGATCTTTGTGGATTCCCTGACCCATCCCCGCTCGCAGGCGGCGCGCTCTGCCCGGGCTGCGGGCCTCAACGCGCTGACGCGTGATGTGTTTCTGGATCATGCGCCTGATGAAGCCTCGGTCAGCGCCCAGCTCAATCTTGCACTCGCTCTCGCGCTTCAGAACGGTCAGGCGATCGCCATTGGCCATCCAAGGCCGCAGACCCTGGCCGTGCTCGCCGACCTGACGCGTCGCGCCGAGGCGGTCGGTGTGGAGCTCGTGACCGTCCAGGCGCTGAGCGCGACCGCGTCTTCCGAAATCGAGAGCTAGACGAAACGCCAGGCTTCGGATGCGGCCCGGAACAGGGCGCGGGCCTTGTTGACCGTTTCCTGATGCTCGGACTCTGGATCGGAATCGAGCACGACCCCTGCGCCAGCCTGAACATGCATGCGCCCGTCCTTGACGATGGCGGTGCGCAGGGCGATGGCCATGTCCATATCGCCATTGGCGCCGAAATAACCCACAGCGCCCGCATAGATGCCCCGGCGATGAGGTTCGAGTTCGTCAATGATCTCCATGGCGCGCACCTTGGGCGCGCCCGACACCGTGCCTGCCGGGAAACCGGCCATCAGGGCCGAAATGGCGTCTTCGCCGTCCGCCAGCTGACCTTCCACATTGGAGACAATGTGCATCACATGGCTGTAGCGCTCAATGATCTCGCGCTCGGTGACGCGCACTGTGCCCGCCTGGGCGACCCGGCCCACATCATTGCGCCCGAGATCGAGCAGCATCAGGTGCTCGGCGCGTTCCTTGGGATCGGCGCGCAGATCGGCCTCATGGGCCTGATCGGCTTCTTCCGAATTGCCGCGTGGACGCGTGCCTGCAATGGGGCGGACGGTGACGGTGTCGCCACGCAGCCGCACCAGGATTTCCGGGCTCGAGCCGACAATGGCGAAGCCGGGCAGGTTGAAGAAGTAGAGGAAAGGCGAGGGGTTGGTGCGCCGCAGGGACCGGTAGAGTGACAGCGGCGTCGCCGTGTAGGGCGCGGAGAAGCGCTGGCTGGGCACGACCTGGAAAATGTCGCCTGCGCGGATGTAGTCCTTCGCCGTCTCGACATTCTGACGGTATTGCGCCGGCTCCATATTGCTGACGGGCTCTTCCAGCGTCCAGGGCGCGGCGGAACCCGCGATCGGCGCCGGCGCGTCCAGTCGTGCGAAGACCGCTTCGATCCTGCGGCGCGCAGCATCGACCTGCAGTTCGGCTTCCATGCCCGGCTTGGGACGCACCGGCGCGGCGACAAGGATTTCCTGACGCAGGGCGTCAAACACCACCATGACGCGCGGACGCAGCAGCTGTCCCTCAGGCAGGTCCAGCGGATCCGGTCCGGCATGGTTGGGCAGACGCTCCACCTGACGGATCGTGTCATAGCCGAGATAGCCGAACAGCCCCGCCGCGATCGGCGGCAGGCCGGAGGGCAGGGTGAGGCGGCTCTCGTCAATCAGTGTGCGCAGCGATTGCAAGGGCTTGTCTGCGCTGGGCTCGAATGCGCCCGGCGCAACGCCTGGGGCGGGCGCGGTGGCGATCTCGGCCACATCGCCCCGGCAACGCCAGATGAGGTCCGGATCAAGCCCGATGGCGGAGTACCGCCCCCGGAAAGCGCCGCCCTCGACGCTTTCCAGCAGGAAGGTGTTGGTGTTGTGCGACGCCAGTTTGAGATAGGCGGAAACGGGCGTTTCCAGATCATCCACGCGCGTCGCGGTCAGAAGGACGGTCTGCCCGCGCGCGCACAGCTCTGTCGCCGTCTCGAGATCCGGGGCGAAAGCGGTCATGACGCGCCTGTTATTGTGCGGTGGTGCGTCCCAGAGCCTGATCGATCAGGTCCTGGTTCTGACGCACATCGTAGGCGTTGATCAGCGCATTGGTGACGATCTGGGTCGCATCATCGCGCAGTTCGCCTGTCATCTCGTTGCGCTGGGCCTGGGTGACCGCGCCGCCCTCGGCTGCAATCACCTCATCCACGAGCACCAGGGCGCGGGTGGTCTGGTTGTCAGCGCGGGAGACAAAGCGTCCGCCTTCGGGTTGACGGAAGGCCTGAGCGACAAGCTGGGCGTTGAACGGGCCCGCGGTTTCTTCCCGCCCGAGCACAGCCGATTCAACCCGTGCGCCAGCGCCTAGGGATGCTGCAATGGCGTCAAGGGTTTCACCGGCGTCGAGCCGGGCCTGCACGTCGTCGACCACCTCCTGAAGGCGGTTGTCGGTTTCCCGCATGACCCAGAAACGCGAAGCGTCTTCACGCACTTCGTCCAGCTCGTAGAGACGGGCGGGTTCAATCTCGTCCACGCGGACCACGAAATACCCGCCATCCTCGCCATAGCCTTCAAGATCCGTCGCAAAACCCTGCTGGGCCGCGAAAGCGGCGGACAGGATGTCCGGGTTCTGTAGCAGGGTCAGGGCCGGCTCGCGGTCGGGCGAATACCCGTTCGCGCCGACAAAATCGATGCGCTCGGCGAACAGTCCCGCCTCGCGCGCAGCCTCTTCCAGCGTCGCGCCATTGCCGCGCGCTTCCTCGAAGACTCCCAGCGCGTCCAGCATCATGCCTTCTGCGGTGTCGCGCGCCAGTTCCGTGCGAAGCTCGCTCTCAACGGCGGCGAAATCGGGCGTGTCGGGATCATTGGCGGCGTCAATGCGCAGCACGCGCCAGCCCAGCTGGCTCTCCACGGCCGCCAGCTCACCCGCCTGCATCTGGAAGGCGCGTTCGGCGATCTGGGCGTCCGGGACCTGATAGGCTTCCACATCCGCCAGAGCGACTTCGTCTCCAAGGCCGAGCTCGGCGACGACAGAGGCGACGGACTCGCCGGCGCCCAGACGCGCGGCGGCGGTTTCCGCGGTTTGCTGATCCGGGGCGGGCCATTGGGTCAGGGACCGCGTCGCCGGATCGGCCAGCTCGCCGTTCTGAAGGCGATAGTCATAAAGCGCCTGCAGGTCTTCCTCGCTCACCTCAACATCCCGCAGCAGATCCGTCGGGGTGATGCGAACCAGGGTCAGCCGACGTTGCTCGGCGCGTTCGAAAATGCGGGCGTTCTCGCCGATGAAGGCGGTCAGGGTCTCATCATCCGGGGCTTCAGGCGTTTCAACCAGAACAGGACGCAGGAAAAGCGCGCGCAGGCTGCGGCGTTCATTCTCGTAAGCCGCCCGGATTTCGGCGTAGATGTCCGGCGCGCGGACGCCGCCCAGCGCAGCAGCGACAAACTGGGCGCGGCGCAGTTCGCTGGTGATGTCGGATTCAAACTGACGCTCGGCCATGGAGCCGCGATAGCCGTTTTCGCGCAGGATGGAGGCGTAGGTGCCCGGATCGAACTGATTGGTGAACGGGTTCTGGAAGGCCGGGATCGACCGCAGGGTTTCAAACAGCGTGTCGTCAGAGATCGTCAGGCCCATCTGATCCGCCTTGGCGTCCACCGCGGTCTCGGCGATGAGGCGGCGCACCACAGAATCACCCAGGCCCATCTGGTCCGCCTGCTCACGCGTGATCTGGGGATTGTCGCGCTGGATCTGGAAGAGCTGGCGCTCATAATTGCGCTGCACCTCGGATGCGCTGACGGTCTGGGGACCGACGACGAGCGCAGACGTGCCGCCGCCGCTGAAAATGTCGCTGACGCCCCACAGCGCGAATGCGGCGATGAGAAGCGCGATGATCATGCCGCCGATAATGGGCGAACGGGCGAGCGAGCGGATAAGCGAAAGCATGGAGCGTTCCAGATCAGGCCTAGGGGCGGGTGGGTATGCGGCGGGACCGTAGCCGGGCGGGGCTTGTGCGGCAAGCAGGCCAGTGCGTTGCAGCCGGGTTCTTGCACTGCTATCCCAGCGCGCCGCTTCTTCTAAGCGGCCAAACAAGAACGCAGGACGGGGATGGCGACGATGCGGCGCAAGCTGGTGGCGGGCAACTGGAAGATGAACGGGCTCTTGGCTGACCGGGCGTTCCTGACCGAACTTTCCGCTGCGCTGTCGCAGACTCCAGACGCGGATATCCTTTTATGTCCGCCCGCAACCCTGATCCTGGCCATGGCGCAGACCAAGCCCGAATGGCTGATGCTGGGCGGGCAGGACTGCGCCATGACGCAATCGGGCGCGCATACCGGAGATGTCAGCGCGCGGATGCTGGCGGATCTGGGCTGCAGCCATGTCATTGTCGGGCATAGCGAACGTCGCGCCGATCATGGCGAGGACAATGCGATTGTGCGCGCAAAGGCGAAAGCGGCGCTGGAGGCGGGGCTCACGCCCATACTCTGTGTCGGGGAAACGCTCGAGCAACGCGAATCGGGAGACGCTGAAGCGGTCGTCATCACCCAGATGCGCGCCAGCCTTCCCGAGTGCGCCGCAGACCAGATCGTCATCGCCTATGAACCGGTCTGGGCGATCGGCACCGGGCGCACCGCCAGTCCTGAGGACGCCCAGGCCATGCACGCCGCCTTGCGCGCGGCCTGGCCGGGTTCTGATGGCGACGCGCTGCGCATTCTCTATGGCGGTTCCATGAACCCTGCGAATGCAGACGCGCTGTTGTCGCAATCTGATATTGATGGCGGCCTCATAGGCGGCGCCAGCTTAAAGCCCGAACAGTTCGCCTCAATAATCCGTACGCTCCGGTAAGGCGTTCTTCAGAGTTTTTATTTAGTCTCCCCGGTTGAATAAGGAATTGGCCTGATCAACAGGCGGGGTGGTGCATGAGCGAAATCGATTACAGCCGCGCGAGCGTGGCGCTCTACGATCCGGTGTCCGTCAACCAGCGCACAACGCGATATTCTCTCCACGAGATTGGTTTTCGCGACATTTTCCAGCTCAACACCCTGTCAGAGCTGCGCCGGATCGTGCAGGACGACGCGCCGCATCTGATCATTGCGGAAACCGCGGATCATGAGGCGGAAGTGTTCAGGCTCGTGCGTGCGATCCGCTCTGGCGAACTGTCCAACAATCCGTTTGTCGCGCTCTTGCTGACATCCTGGCGTCGCGACGCCGATCTGGTGCGCAACGCCATTGGCTGCGGCGCGGATGATCTACTGATCCGGCCGCTCTCCAACAGCTTTGTCGAAGACCGCATTCGCACCCTGATCCGGGCCCGCAAGCCGTTCATCGTAACCAGTGACTATATCGGCCCGGACCGTCGTCGCGACAAGGAACGCGGCGCGGGCGCCGTGAAGCCGATCGAGGCGCCCAACGTGCTCAAGGCGGTCGTCACCAACGACATCGAGGCGCTGCAGAAAGCTCATGCCTGGATCGATGAGGCTCAGCGCACGGTTGAGGGCGAACGCCTGCGCCGCCTGTGCATGCGCATCATTGTGGGCGCGGAAGCGGGCATGCGGGAGATGAAGGTCGGCCGCCAGCCGGCGATCGATCTGTCGGAGTTCGAAAACAGCGCGCGCGAGCTTCGGGCTCGCATGGCGAAGTTCCGCTCCAGCGAAGCCTCCCGTGTCGCCAAGGCCTTGGTCGACGTCTCTCAGGAATTGCGTGAACAGGCCGGCCTGACCCACGCCAACCTCTCGCTGGCCAAGGAGCTCTCCATGGCCGCCTATGTCGCCTATGCCGGAGATGACGGCATGGAGCGCTCCCAGGAAGAGATGGCCAAAGCGGCTGAAGCGCTCCAGAGGCGCATGGCGGCGGCGTCCAAGCGCAAGATACAGGTGGAAGGTGGCGCTCCGCCTGAAGCTGAGCTAAAACGCGCGGCCAACTAGTCCGTCGCGGTCCTCGCGCGGACGAACTCTGTTTATTCGGAAACGCCGCGCAATGACTGCTGTCCTTCTGATCATCCACGTTCTTATCGCCGCCGCGCTGACCGGCGTCATCCTGATGCAACGCTCTGAGGGCGGCGCTCTGGGCATTGGCGGCGGTGGTCCCGGCGGCATGATGAGCGGCCGCGGCGCGGCCAACCTGCTGACGCGCGTCACCATGATCCTGGGCGCGCTGTTCATCGGCAACTCCATCCTGCTCGCCATCATTTCGGGCGTCACCACGTCCTCCGGTTCGGTCCTGGACCGCGTCGGCGAGACCCAGACCAATTCCGATCTGCCCTTTGGCGATCTGGAAGGGCTTGAAACCGATGTGCCTGCGCCGACTGATGAAGCGCCTGCCGACCCTGCACCGGCTTCCGATGACGCTCCTGCGCAGGATGAGCCGGCCCAGGACCCTGATTTGCCGAACTGATAAGCGATAGGGGCGCGCGATGTTCACATTGCTCGACCCCGTGTCCGCACTGCTCTGGCCGTCAGCCGCCCATTTGGCGCTGACGGCCTTTCTGTATCTGTGGCTGACGCTTGAGCGCGCCGGCGCCGTCATCTCCCGGCGCAATCGCTATGACGATTTCACGCGGGTGGACGCCGATCAGGGGCGCGGCGCGCGCGTAGCGGCGAATCTGCGCAACCAGTTTGAAGCGCCGCCCTTCTTTCACATGCTGGTTCTGGCGCTGGTTCTCGCTGGCGAGCCTCTGTTTTTACAGCTCGTTCTGGCCTGGATCTTTGTGGCGGGGCGTCTCGCACACACGCTGGTTCAGACCCTGACGGGCAATGTGGTGCTGCGCGGTGTCGTGTTCTCCATCAACTTCCTCGCGCTCTGCGCGATGTGGGTGATTTTCTTCGTCCGCATGCTCAACAGCGCTTAACCGCGATTTCCACGGTCAAGTTCAGATCGGGCGCTTTTGTCGGGGACGATTCTGCGCTAAGCAGTCCGCCCATGCCGCGATACATTTTCATAACCGGCGGCGTGGTCTCCTCCCTTGGTAAAGGCCTCGCTTCCGCCGCACTCGGCGCGCTTTTGCAAGCGCGCGGGTATAAAGTCCGTCTGCGTAAGCTCGACCCGTATCTCAATGTGGATCCGGGCACGATGTCGCCTTATCAGCATGGCGAGGTCTACGTCACCGATGACGGGGCCGAGACCGATCTCGATCTGGGCCATTACGAGCGCTTCACCGGCGTGTCCGCCCATCAGAGCGACAACATCACCACGGGCCGCATCTATTCCGAGATCATCGAGCGCGAGCGTCGCGGCGATTATCTGGGCGCGACCGTGCAGGTGATCCCGCACGTCACCGACGCCATCAAGAACTTTGTCCTGTCGGACGCCGGCGATGTGGATTTCGTCCTGTGCGAGATCGGCGGCACGGTGGGCGATATCGAAGGCCTGCCGTTCTTCGAGGCGATCCGTCAGCTGGGCCAGGAGCTGGGCCGCGACAACGCCATCTTCATCCACGTCACGCTGTTGCCTTTCATCAAGGCGGCGGGCGAGATGAAGACCAAGCCGACCCAGCACTCGGTCAAGGAATTGCGCTCCATCGGCATCCAGCCCGACATCCTCTTGTGCCGGTGCGAAATTCCGATCGACCCCAGTGACAAGCGCAAGATCGCGCTGTTCTGCAACGTGCCCGAGAACGCTGTCATCGAGGGTCGCGACGCGGCCTCGCTCTATGACGTGCCGCTCGAATATCACGGGCAGGGGCTCGACAAGGTTGTGCTCGAGCGCTTCCGCATGGAAGACGCGCCCGAGCCGGACCTGACTATCTGGAACGGCATTTCCGAGGCCGTGAACAATCCCGATGGCGAAGTCACCATTGCGGTCGTGGGCAAGTACACGGTTCTGGTGGACGCCTACAAATCGCTTCTGGAAGCCCTCAACCATGGCGGCATCGCCAATCGGGTGAAGGTGAAGGTGAAATGGCTCGACGCCAGCCAGTTCGAGAATGCGGACAACCTCATCGAGCTTGAGGACATGCACGCCATTCTGGTGCCGGGCGGCTTTGGCGAGCGCGGCGCGGAAGGCAAGATCGCGGCGGCGCGCTTCGCCCGGGAACGCAAGATCCCGTATTTCGGCATCTGTTTCGGCATGCAGATGGCGGTCATCGAGGCGGCGCGCAATCTCGCCGGTCTTGAGGGCGCGAGCTCGTCAGAATTTGGCGAACCCAAAGTGCCGCTCGTGGGCCTTCTCACCGAATGGGTGAAGGATAACGAGACCATCCGTCGCCATGCCGGCGGCGATCTGGGCGGCACCATGCGTCTGGGCGCGTTTCCGGCAGCCCTGAAAGAAGGCAGCAAGGTGCGCGAGATCTACGGCCAGGCCGCGATCCATGAGCGTCACCGTCACCGCTATGAAGTGAACATCGCCTACAAGGACGAGCTGGAAAAAGCCGGTCTGGTGTTCTCCGGCCTGTCGCCGGACGGGGTTCTGCCCGAGATCGTGGAGTATGCCGACCACCCCTGGTTCATCGGCGTTCAATACCATCCCGAGTACAAGTCCCGCCCGTTTGATCCCCATCCGCTGTTCGCAAGCTTTGTGGCGGCGGCCAAGGAACATAGTCGTCTGGTGTAACAGCCCTGTTGCATCAGGCCGCGCAAACCGGTATAGCCCGGCGCTCATTCGCGCGAAGTCAGCTTTGCGCGATCCCGAGTCATTCGCGTTTGAGAACGTAAGGAGAGACCGATGGCGGTCCCTAAGCATAAAGTCACCCGCTCCAAGCGCGGCATGCGTCGCGCGCACGACGCCATCGGCACGACGGCGTACATCGAAGACAAGGATTCCGGCGAACTGCGCCGTCCGCACCACATCGATCTGAAGACCGGCATGTATCGCGGTCGTCAGATCCTGGACGGCCAGGACGACTAAGCCGGACGCCGCGCCGCATTGGCGGCGCGCAGTCTGACAGAAAAAGCCCTGCACCGGACCCGGTGCAGGGCTTTTCGCATTTGCATGCCTCGTTTATGAAGCGCGCAGCAAAAGCACCAGAGCCGGGCAGGGGATGCGCGGCTTGATCCGATCAAAAGGACCTCCGCGCCATGACCGCCATCGTTGATATCGCCGCCCGTGAAATCCTCGACAGCCGGGGCAACCCGACCGTTGAAGTGGACGTCTTCCTGGAAGACGGCTCCATGGGCCGCGCGGCCGTGCCGTCCGGCGCCTCCACGGGCGCTCACGAAGCGGTAGAAAAGCGCGATGGCGGCGACCGCTACAAGGGCAAGGGCGTGCTTGAGGCCGTCACCGCGGTCGAGACCGAGATCTTTGAAGCCATCGCCGGGATCGATGCGCGCGAGCAGCGCACCATCGACGAGATCCTGATCGGGCTGGACGGCACCGAGAACAAGGCGCGTCTGGGCGCGAATGCGCTTCTGGGCGTGTCGCTGGCGACCGCCAAGGCCGCGGCGCTGGCCTCCGGCCTGCCGCTCTATCGCTATGTGGGCGGGGCGAACGCCCGCGTCCTGCCGGCGCCGATGATGAATATCCTCAATGGCGGCGCACACGCGGACAATCCGGTCGATTTTCAGGAATTCATGATCATGCCGACCGGCCTTGCGACCTTTTCCGAGGCGCTGCGTTGCGGCGCGGAAATCTTCCACGCCCTCAAATCCCAACTGAAAGCGGATGGCCTGAACACCAATGTGGGCGATGAGGGCGGTTTCGCACCGGACCTTAAAAGCGCCGAGGCCTGCCTGGACGCCATCATGAAGGCGATCGAGACTGCAGGATACGAGCCGGGCTCTGACGTGACCCTGGCGCTCGACGTGGCCTCCACCGAGTTCTTCAAGGACGGCAAATACGTCATGGAAGGCGCGGGCCGCACCTGCACCTCTGATGAGTTCGCCGAATATCTCAAGGAGCTGGCCACCAACTATCCGATCATCTCCATCGAGGACGGCATGGCCGAGGACGACTGGGAAGGCTGGAAGGCCGTCACCTCCATGCTGGACGGCGATGTGCAGCTGGTGGGCGATGACCTGTTCGTGACCAATCCCGAGCGCCTGGCGCACGGCATCGAAGTGGGCGCGGCCAATGCGCTGCTGGTGAAGGTCAATCAGATCGGCACCCTGTCGGAAACCATGGATGCGGTCGAGATGGCCCTGCGTTCGGGCTATGGCGCAGTGATGAGCCACCGCTCGGGCGAAACCGAGGACACCACCATCGCCGACCTCGCCGTCGCGCTGAACTGCGGTCAGATCAAGACCGGCTCGCTGGCGCGTTCGGACCGTACGGCCAAGTACAACCAGCTCCTGCGCATCGAGGCCGAGCTGGGCGATGCGGCCATCTATGCCGGCCGGACGGCCATCGCCGCCGGCTAGCGTGCGGCCGGATATGCGTTCTTCAGAACGGCCCGGAGCGATCCGGGCCGTTTTTTGTTTCCCGCAAAACGGGAACGAATCAGCACTTTCTGATTCGGCCTAACGCTTCCTTTACTGAGTTTGCCTAATCTGCCAATCGAACGATCCGCAAAAGGCGGACGGTGGATGGATGGGTTATGATGAAGGTGCTGAAGCGCTTCATCCCCTTGATTGGGTTGGCGATTGTGATCAGCTATCTCAGCTATCACGCGCTCCATGGCGAGCAGGGCTATCTCAATCATCTGCGCATTCAGGCGCAGATCTCGGCGGCTGAAGCCGAGCTGGCTGACGTGCGCTCAACCCGCGAACAGATGGAAGACCGCGTGGCGCGTCTGAAGGCGGAAGGCCCGGATGCGGCCGTGGATGTGGACTATCTCGAAGAGCGCGCCCGGGCGGTGCTTCGCTTCGCGCATCCCGACGAGATCGTCGTCCAGATTGACCGCGGCGCACAGCCCGATCATGGCGGCTGACACTCCGTTCACGGTTAATTGTTCGCACGCGCAACATAATCTATGCGCTTTACGGCATATCGCCATCCCTGTTAAAGGCTGACGTGACGTCAACAGGGAGTGCGAACCCTTTGGTTCGCATGTGAAATATATGGCGACGAAACGCTCTTCCGGCGCTGCGAGCAAATCCGCCTCTGCGCGCAACAACAAACCTGATGTGACCGAGGACCAGCTCATGAGCTGGTACAAGGACATGCTGCTGATGCGCCGCTTCGAGGAGAAGGCGGGCCAGCTCTACGGCATGGGCCTGATCGCGGGTTTCTGTCACCTCTATATTGGCCAGGAAGCGGTCGTGGTCGGCGTGCAGGGCGCGCTGGAAGAAGGCGACCAGGTCATCACCGGCTATCGTGACCATGCGCACATGCTGGCCACCGGCATGGATCCGAACGGGGTGATGGCCGAGCTGACCGGACGTGAGGGCGGCTATTCCAAGGGCAAGGGCGGGAGCATGCACATGTTCTCCCGCGACAAGCAGTTCTTTGGCGGTCACGGCATTGTCGGCGCCCAGGTGCCGATCGGCACCGGTCTGGCCTTCTCCAACAAGTACAAGAAGAACGGCAAGGTCTGCGCGGCCTATTTCGGCGACGGCGCGGCCAATCAGGGCCAGGTTTATGAGAGCTTCAACATGGCCAAGCTCTGGAACCTGCCGGTCGTCTACATCATCGAGAACAACCAGTACGCCATGGGCACCTCCGTGGCTCGCGCGAGCTCTGAAACCCATCTTCACAAGCGCGGCGCGTCCTTTGGCATTCCGGGCGAGGAAGTGGACGGCATGGACGTCACCGCGGTTTATGACGCCGCCAAGCGCGCCGTCGAGCATGCGCGCTCTGGCGAGGGGCCGTTCATCCTTGAGATGAAGACCTATCGCTATCGCGGTCACTCCATGTCCGACCCGGCGAAATACCGCACCCGAGACGAGGTCAACGACATTCGCGACCACAAGGACCCCATCGACCTGGCGCGCAAGATCATCCTGGAGAAGGGCTGGTCAGACGAGGACGCGCTCAAGGAGATGGACAAAGAGGTCAAGGCCATCGTCAACAAGTCGGCCGACTTCGCCAAGGACAGCCCGGAACCCGATCCGTCCGAGCTGTACACCGACGTTCTGATCGAGGGTTAAGTCACATGCCTATCAAAGTGCTCATGCCTGCCCTGTCTCCGACCATGGAAGAAGGGACGCTGGCGAAATGGACCGTCAAACCCGGCGATCAGGTCAATTCCGGCGATGTGATCGCCGAGATCGAGACCGACAAGGCGACGATGGAAGTCGAAGCCGTTGAAGAGGGCCGGGTCGGCAAACTCCTCGTCGATGAGGGAACCGAAGGCGTTCAGGTCAACGCGCCCATCGCCATCCTCCTTGAAGAGGGTGAAGATGACAGCGCCCTTGAGGGCTATGACCCTGAAGCGGATGACGCCGACGCCAAAGCCTCCAAGGATGACACCTCGCCCGGGAAAAAAGACGAGGCGAAATCTGAGTCCAAGTCCAAATCCGATGACAAGGCCGACGCGCCGCAAAAGCCCAAGGGCAAGACCCTTTCTGATCCCGACATCCCCGAAGGGACCAAGATGAAAGAGATCACCATCCGCGACGCCCTGCGCGACGCGATGGCCGAGGAGATGCGTGCGGACGAGGCTGTCTTCGTCATGGGCGAGGAAGTCGCCCAGTATCAGGGCGCCTACAAGGTGACCCGCGAGCTGCTTGAGGAATTCGGCGACCAGCGCGTCGTGGACACCCCGATCACCGAGCATGGCTTTGCCGGTCTCGGCGTCGGCGCGGCCTTTGGCGGTCTCAAGCCCATCGTCGAGTTCATGACCTTCAACTTCGCCATGCAGGCGATTGACCACATCATCAACTCGGCGGCCAAGACCCTTTACATGTCCGGCGGTCAGATGGGCTGCCCCATCGTGTTCCGCGGCCCCAACGGCGCGGCGTCACGCGTTGGGGCGCAGCACAGCCAGGACTATTCGAGCTGGTACGCCCATGTGCCGGGCCTGAAAGTGATCGCGCCCTATGATGCGGCGGACGCCAAAGGCTTGCTCAAGGCCGCCATCCGCGACCCGAACCCGGTCGTGTTCCTGGAACACGAGCTGATGTATGGCGAGACCTTTGAAATCCCCGACATGGATGATTTCGTCCTGCCCATCGGCAAGGCGAAAGTGCGCCGTGAGGGTTCTGACGTCACCATCACCGCGCATTCGCGCA
The DNA here is from genome assembly GCF_000152745.1 of Oceanicaulis sp. HTCC2633. Classification (GTDB taxonomy): domain Bacteria; phylum Pseudomonadota; class Alphaproteobacteria; order Caulobacterales; family Maricaulaceae; genus Oceanicaulis. The sequence goes on along the minus strand of NZ_CH672428.1, from coordinate 528,775 downwards.
TGGTCGGCTTTGCGCTGCAAGCGGCTGAAAAGCTGTCTGAAGAGGGCATCGAGGCCGAGGTCATCGACCTGCGCACCCTGCGTCCGCTCGACACCGACACGATCATTCAGTCCGTCAAGAAAACCAATCGCATCGTCTGCGCGGAAGAGGGCTGGGGCCAGCATGGCGTCGGCGCGGAAATCGCTGCGCGGGTCACGATGGATGCGTTCGATTATCTCGATGCGCCGCCGACCCGGGTTTTCCAGGAAGACGTGCCGCTGCCCTATGCCGCCAACCTTGAAGCCTTGTCGCTGCCGGGCGTTGAGGACATCATCAAGGCCGCCAAGCAGGTGTGCTACGTGGAGTAGGGACCACCGTCATGACCGAGGCTGACGTCATCGAACAGATGGTGGAGTACCAGGACATCCTTCTGAACGGAGTCCAGGTCTTCTTCACGGTGGTGTCGGCCTATGTCGTCGCGGTCTGGGTCTTCCTGCGTCATGCCGGCTTCGGGCTCAGGCTCTTCTCCTTCTTCTTTCTCACCCTGGTGCTCGCCTTTCTCGGGCGCGTCGCCTACGGCTCGCAACGCATTCATGACGGCTTTGTCCAGACCCTGATCGAGCTTGATCAGACAGTCGGCCTCTCGCCCACCGGGCAGGCGGCGCTGGACAATGCCCTTACCGGCATTGACGAGCTGATCCAGAATTCGATGAACGGGGCCTTGGTAGTCGTCTACATCGCGCTGTTCTTCTTGACCTTTTTCGCCCGCTCGACACTGCGTTCGAAAGCGCAGACCAGCGGATCTGCCTGACGGAGCCTTCTGATGCCCATCGAAATCCTGATGCCCGCCCTGTCGCCCACGATGGAAGAGGGCACGCTGTCCAAATGGACGGTGAAAGAAGGCGATACGGTCAATTCCGGCGATGTGATCGCCGAGATCGAGACCGACAAGGCGACGATGGAAGTCGAAGCCGTCGATGAAGGCGTGATCGGCAAGATCCTGGTCGAAGAAGGCACCGAAGGCGTGAAAGTGAACGCGCCTATCGGCCTGCTGCTCGAAGACGGCGAGGACAAGAGCGCACTGGAGGGCTATGAGCCCAAGGGCGCCGAAGGCGCGTCTTCGGGCGATGCTGACGCCAAGTCGTCTGACGAGACGCCCAAGAGCGAAGGCGAGGCGTCGGAGAGCAAGTCCGAACCCGCTTCAAGCTCCAAGTCCAAATCCGAAGCCCCGGCCGCTCCGTCCGATGACGATGGCGAGCGCATCAAGGCGTCACCATTGGCGCGCCGCATGGCGAAGATGCCGGGCTTGATCTCAAGGCGCTCGATGGTTCGGGTCCCAAGGGCCGGATCGTCAAACGCGATATCGAAGAAGCCAGGGAGCAAGGCGTCGGCAAGGCGGACGACAAAGCCGCCGCGAAATCCGAGGCGCCGAAATCCCAGCCCTCCAAACCGGTCGATGAGAACGAACCGCTGGCCCAGTACGGCATCAGCGCGGACCGCTATGAGATCAAGAAGGCGGACAATATCACCAAGATCTCGGCCAAACGCCTGTCGGAGAGCTTCCGTGATATCCCGCACTTCCCGCTCAATGTGGATTGTCGCCTCGATGCGCTGCTGAAATTCCGCAAGGAGATCAACGCCAAGACGCCTGAAGGCGTGAAGGTGTCGGTCAATGACATCCTGATCAAGGCGTCCGGTCTGGCGCTGAAGAAAGTGCCGCAAGCGAACGCCAGCTGGATCGAGGATGGCCGCATCGCGATGCACAAGCATGCCGACGTATCCGTCGCCGTGGCGATCGAGGGCGGTCTGATCACCCCGATCATCAAGGACGCCGACCAGAAGGGCCTGGCGCAGATTTCCACCGAGATGAAGGACCTTGCGACCCGCGCGCGCGACCGCAAGCTCAAGCCCGAGGAATATCAGGGCGGCACCTTCTCGCTGTCCAATCTGGGCATGTTCGGGATTTCGTCCTTCTCCTCCATCATCAACCCGCCCCAGGGCATGATCCTGAGCGTGGGCGCGGGGGAGGAGCGCCCGGTGATCACCGATGGCGCACTGGCCAAAGCCACCGTGATGACGGTGACGCTGACCTGTGACCACCGTGTAGTGGACGGCGCGAACGGCGCACGCTGGCTGTCCGCCTTCAAGGGCTTCATCGAAGATCCGATGACCATGCTGATGTAAGCGCTGCGGCGCGCCTGCATCCTTGGAAGAGACGAAAACTCCAAAGGATAGAAGATCATGCGCTTGTCCCATCTCTGCCTCGCCAGTTCGCTCACGCTGCTCGCTGCGGGCTGCGCCACGACCTCCGCTCCCATGCCTGCGCCGACGGGCGAGGAGATGGCGTTTGCGCGCTGTGAGGATGCCTCTGATTTCGCTGAGCTGTCGGGCAGCTTGTGCGCAATGGTTGAGGCGCCGCTTCATCCTGGAATACCGGGCGCGGGCCATGTTGATCTCTTCGTGCGCAAGTTTCCGGCTCTGGGTGAGCGTGTGGGCGAGATCTGGATGCTGGCGGGAGGGCCGGGCGAGACCGGGCAGAGCTATTACACCGAGATTGCGGGCTTCCGCACGGCGTTCCCCGGCTATGACGTCTTCATTCCCGACCACCGCGGCACGGGACAATCAACACGGCTTTGTTCCGGAGAAACACCCGATAGCCCTGCCGGAACCGCGCTTGCGGGCGAGGAGTTCGGACCATGTTTTGGCGAGATTTGGCGGAATTCCGAGCGCAGCGCAGCGTTTTCCATGACCAATGGCGCCCAGGATCTGGATCATCTGATCGACGCGCTTGGCGGCGAGGGGAGGCGCTATGTCTATGGTGTCTCCTACGGCACAGGCTTGGCCATGCGGTTCACTCAGCTGCGCACGGTCTCTGTGGACGGGATCGTGCTCGATTCGCTCGTGCCCACACTGGATGATGCTGAGCACGATCTAAGCCATCGCTCTCACACCTATGATGCAGTGGGCCGAGAGGTGATTGCGCGCTGCGCGGCGGATGCCGCCTGCAATGCCCGGTTTGAGGGCGGGGTCGAGGCGGCGTTTGCTCAGCTGATCACCGAGATTGATGCGGGCGAGCGTGAAGACCTGGCTGAATATGTTCCCGGCGGCAATCTCAAGCACGCGCTCGGCATGATGCTCGATACGCCGGAAAGTCGCGCGCTGATCGCCGACGCTCTGGTGCTGGCGATCGAGACGCCTGAAGCCTTGCCGGGTTTCTTCGAGACCGAGGTGACGCCCGCCTTTGATCTGTTCGCGGCCGTGTCGGAGTATCCTGACGCCGCCTTCTCGATCACGCTTGCAGGTCTGATCGGGGAATCCGAAACCAATCGCCGTCCCGACATGACCGCAGAAGATGTGGCGCGCGAGGAGGCCGGGATGGGTTTTACGTCCAGCCTGACCACCGTTCAGACCTTTACCCAGATGCCGCTTTACGAGCGCGACGCCTATTTTGACGCGCCCTATGAAAACCTGCCGCCGATCCTCGTGCTGCACGGCGACCTGGATCCCAAAACCCATATCGAGGGTGCGCGTCGCCATATCGCTGACATGCGTGAAGCCGGCGGCGATGTGCATCTCACCGTGGTCGAAGATGCGCCGCATGCGGTGTGGTTCTTCGCCCAGAATTGCGTGCAGCAGAGCCTGCACGCCTTTTTCATTGCCCAGTCGCCCGCCGCGAGCTGTTCGCTCGATCCGGCGATGCGCCCCTCATAGTTTCGGGAGAGCCCCATGTCGGAAAACAGCTTTGATGTCATCGTGATCGGCTCGGGTCCGGGCGGCTATGTGGCCGCGATCCGGGCCGCGCAGCTGGGGCTCAAGACCGCTATTGTCGAGCGCGAGCATCTCGGGGGCATCTGCCTGAACTGGGGCTGTATTCCGACCAAGGCGCTTTTGCGTTCGGCGGAAATCCTCGATCACGCCAACCACGCCAATGCCTATGGCCTGGTGCTCGACGGGCAGATGAAGCCGGATGTGGATGCGGTCGTGGACCGATCCCGCAAGGTGTCTGCGCGTCTCAACGGCGGCGTCGGCATGCTGATGAAGAAGAACAAGATCAGCGTCATCTGGGGCGAGGCGAAGCTGACCAAGCCGGGCGAGATCAAGGTGTCGAAACCCTCCAAGCCCGCCGTGGAGCCTCAGCATCCTGCGCCCAAGAACACGCTGGGCGAGGGGACGTATTCCGCCAGGCATATCATCTTGGCCACGGGCGCGCGTCCGCGGGCCTTGCCGGGGATCGAGCCCGATGGCGAGCTGATCTGGACCTATTTCGAGGCCATGAAGCCCAAGACCTTGCCCAAATCCCTCGTGGTGATGGGCTCGGGCGCGATCGGCATCGAGTTCGCGAGCTTTTATCTCTCCATGGGCGTGGATGTGACCGTGGTCGAGCTGATGGACCAGATCATGCCGGTCGAGGATGCGGAGGTTTCCAAGATCGCTCGCAAGGCGCTCGAAAAGCGTGGGCTGAAGATCATCACCGGCGCCAAGATCTCCAAGGTCGACAAGCACAAGGACGCTGTCACCGCCCATGTGCAGACCCAGGACGGCAAGACCGAAACGATCAAGGCGGATCGCCTGATCTCGGCGGTGGGCGTTCAGGGCAATATAGAAAATCTGGGCCTTGAGGATCTCGGCGTGAAGACCGATCGGGGCTGTGTGGTGATCGACGGCTATGGACGCACCAATGTGGACGGCCTGTATGCGATCGGCGATGTGGCCGGTCCGCCCATGCTGGCGCACAAGGCCGAGCATGAAGGCGTGATCTGCGTGGAGAAGATCGCCGGCGTGGAAGGCGTCCACCCGATGAACAGGAATCACATTCCGGGCTGCACCTATTGCAATCCGCAAGTCGCCTCGGTGGGCCTGACCGAAGCCAGGGCCAAGGAGGCGGGCTACGACATCCGCGTCGGGCGCTACAACTTCGCCGCCAATGGCAAGGCCATTGCGCTGGGAGAGGATACAGGTCTGGTCAAAACCATCTTTGACAAGAAGACCGGCGAGCTTCTGGGGGCGCACATGGTGGGCGCGGAAGTGACCGAGCTGATTCAGGGGTTTGTGGTGGCGATGGGGCTTGAGACCACCGAGGAAGAGCTGATGCACACCATCTTCCCGCATCCGACCCTGAGTGAAATGATGAAGGAAAGCGTGCTGGATGCGTATGGACGCGTCTTGAACAGCTAGGACTGCGCACCTTGCATCCGAAACCGTATCCGGCGGCATCTAGGGTGTGAGACCGCCCTTTCGGGCGGCGTCGGATATGGGAGAAACGCGATGATGCGGACGGGTTTAGGCGCTGTTTTGAGCGTGATGCTACTGACGGGATGCGTGCAGGCGTCTGATGGGCCGACCACGACATTTGATGGTTTGGCGGGGCGCCGGTCCGTCGATACGGACGGCAATGTCGAAATGAATGGCGCCGCCATCACCCTCGAAGGCCGGGTCGGCGGCTGGGTTGAGATGAACGGAGCCTCCGTGGATGTCCGCGCTGACATTGGCGGTGATCTGGAAGCGAACGGCGCCAGCGTGGAAATCGACGGTCAGGTCACGGGCGCCAGCGAGATCAACGCCGGATCGGCTCAGCTGAGCGGCGTCTATCTGGGGCCGGTTGAAGTGAATGCCGGCAATGCCCGTCTTGAGGGGCGATACGCCCAGACCCTGCGCGCCAACGCCGGCGCCATGACCCTGGAGGGAGACCATGCCGCGCCGGTCTATTTCGCCGGCGCCGGTCGGGACCGAAACTTTCTGGGGCGGGAACGTTCGGATCGCTCACGTCTGGTAATTGACGGGCATCTGGCTGCAGGTGGTGATGTCTGCGCTCACGAAGTGATCATAGAGAGGGGCGCCACTCTGGGCGATGTCCTGCGCGTGCGCGCTGATGCCCGGCCCGACCTGCCTTCGGGGCTGTCGCCGGAGATGATCGAGTACACGCCGCGCGACGGCGAACGCTGCCGCGAATACTGATTACTCCAACGAACTGACGGTGAGGGGCGGTCCGCGAAGCGGGCCGCCTTTTTCTTTATGGGCTTAAGTTTCGAGCGCCTTGATCAAAAAATTTATCGTTTTTCGAAAAATTCCGCTTCCTTATCGAGTTTCGATATGATATCGAGTTTCGATAAGGTTGGTCATATAAGAAATATCGGGGAACCCGAAATGACACGTCTCCTTCTCACCACTGCGGTCGCCAGCGTCCTGGCGCTGACCGGCTGCATCGACGTTACGGTCAGGACGCCTGCCTACGCCACCAGCGGCCAACAGAGCCTGCAGGGCGGGGATTTCACTGCGGTTCTGAACGAAGAGGGCGATTTCCGTCTGACGGGCGCAGATGTGCGCGTGTCCGGCGAGGTCGCCGGTCGGCTGCGGGTCAGCGCCGCCGAGTTCGTAGCGCGCGAGCTGCATGCCGGAGCGCTGTCCGTCACCGCCGCAGACATCGCCTTTTCCGGTGATGTGGATGGACCGGTCAGTCTGACGGCCTCGGATGTGAGCTGGCGCGGCAGTGCTGGCGAGAACATGCAGATCCGCGCCGCCGACCTGCATTTTGACGGTCGCGTGAGCGGTCATCTGGGCGCCCAGGTGGCGGATGCGGTCTTGTCCGGAGACTTTGCGGATATCGAGATTTCCGCCGCCGATCTGGAAATTGATCGTCATGCCCGCATCCAGGGATCATTGATCGCCAATGCGGCCGATTTCGAGCTTGAGGGCGTGGTCTCCGGCCCGCTTGATCTCAGCGCCCGGACGGCGCGGATCAATGGCGCATTGCAGGCGCCGATGATCCTGAATGTGGATCCGGGCCGTGGCCGGTTGTCCTCCCGGGATGGCCTGGTCGAACTCAACAGCGACTCGGTCGGCGGATTCATCTGCGCGCGTCGTGTCGTCATCCGCGGTCAGGTCGATGGCCAGCTTGATGTGATGGCTGACTCGCCCCCCGAACTGCTCAATGGCGCACAGGCGCACGACATCCGTTTCACGGCCCGTAATGGCCAGCGTTGCGAACGCAACTCGTAAAGGAGAGGTTTGATGCTCAAGTCTCTGAAAAAATACATGGGGTCGCTGCTGGTGGCAGGTCTGCTCTGCGGCGCGGCCAGTGGCGCGGCCCAGGCCGGTCAGTATATCGGCGGCGATCTCAATCTGTCGCTGGATGAGAACGATGATGTTCTGGTGCTTGCCGCCGATGTGGTGGGCGAAGGCCGGGTCGGCGGAGATCTGACGGTGTTTGCGGCGGATGTGCGCATGAACCTCACCGTGGAAGGCGAGGTCCAGATCGTTGCGGCTGATATCGAGATTGACGGCGCCATTGACGGCGAGGTCGGGATTGCTGGCGCGGACATCCGCATCGGCGCAGACATCTTCAATGATCTGGATGCGGCGGGCGCCGACCTGACGCTGAGCGGTACGGTCGCCGGCGACGCGGCGCTGGCGGGCGCGACAGTGATCATCACGCCGGACGCCATCGTCTCAGGCCGGACCGAGATCGGTGCGCGCGAGCTCTACATGGAAGGCCGTCTGGAGCAGGGCGCGGAGATTCATGCCCGTGACGTGGTGATCTCCGGAACCATCGAGGGCCCGGTCGATATCCGCGCCCGCGACGTGGTGATCGAGAGCGGCGCCGTGCTCACCGGTCCGGTGACGATCCGGTCGCCCAAGCCGCCGTCCGTGGCTGAAGGCGCGCAAGTCGGCGATCTGGATTATCAGCAATACGACTTTGACGAGGATTCCGACTTCGATCATCCCAATGTGAATATCGGCATCGACGATTTCGGGTTCGCTCCGTCGCCCTGGGCTTTTGGCGGCGTGTTCACCGCCAGCGCGTTCCTGCTGGGTCTTCTGGTGTCCCTGGCCAGCCCGAAAGGCGTTGCGGGCATTGCGAGCGCCTTCCGTCGCCAGCCCTGGCTGTCGGGCCTTCTGGGCCTCGTGGTTCTGGCGGTTCTGCCGGTGCTGACGTTGACGCTCTTCGTCTTGTTGCTGGCGACCGTGATCGGCATTCCGCTTGCTTTCCTGCTGATCTTCGCCCTGCCGATCGTGCTGTTCCTGTCCTATGTCTTTGGCGGCATCGTGATCGGGGATCTGGTGATGAACCGTTCCGGCGAACCAGCGCGCTTCGGACTGCGGGCCGGCTCCATGCTCGCGGCTCTGCTGGTGATCGGTCTTCTGTCCGTGATCCCGCTGCTGGGTTGGCTGATCAGCACCATCGTGTTCTGCATCGGTCTGGGCGCCTGGACTATCGCCCTGTTCTCGCGCACGAAACCGGCCCAGAACATGGACGCAGTGTAATGAAATAAGTACAGCGTTACCCTGTTACGATCCCGGTCGACCTTGTAGGTTGGCCGGGATTTTTTTGTTCGTAAGCGGTCATAGAGCCGCAGACATGCTTCAATCGGGGGAGCGCTCATGTCCTTGATCAAAGTCGCCCTGGCGGCTGGCGTCGCACTGGTGATCAGTGCGCCCAGCTTTGCTGATCCTATCCGTCAAACCACCAACAACTGGCGTGACGCCTTCCGCCAGCTGGAGGATGAAGATTGGCCGACGCCCAATCGTGAACGTCGCGCCACGGGCGCGCCGGGTCCGGATTACTGGCAGCAACAGGTCGATTACGACATCGACGTCGCGTTCGACGAAAACTCCAAAGTGCTGACCGGTTCGGCCACGGTGACCTACACCAACAATGCGCCGGACACGCTCGATTACCTCTGGTTCCTGATGGACCAGAATCGCTTCCGGCCGGATTCCATCGCGGTGATGACGGAAACCGTGGGCGGCGCCTCTCGCGCCAATGCGCGGACCGGGGCTGCAGCCTCTGTGGACGGCGTTTCGGCCAGCACGCTGCATCGCGCACGCCGACTTGAGGAAGACGGTCTGGGCTTCAACGTTCAGTCGGTCACGCTCGAAGACGGTACGGCGCTGGATTACACGATCGTCGACACGCTGATGCGGATCGACCTGCCGGAAACGCTGGAGACCGGTGATTCGGTCACCTTCACCATCAACTGGGATCATGTGCTGATCGAGACCGCGGTGATTGGCGGCCGCTCCGGCTGGGAATGCTTTGACGAGGACGGCGAGGGCGGCGACTGCATCTATCAGATGGCGCAGTGGTTCCCGCGTGCAGCCGCTTTCACCGATTACGAAGGCTGGCATAACAAGGCCTTCCTGGGGCGTGGCGAATTCACGCTCGAGTTCGGCGACTATGACGTCTCCATCACCGTGCCGCAGGATTTCGTGGTCGCCTCGACGGGTGAACTGCAGAATCCCGAGGAGGTGCTGACCGAAGCCCAGCGCGAGCGCCTCGAAGAGGCCGCGACCGCGGAAGAGCCGGTCTTCATCATCACGCCGGACGAGGCGCGCGCCAATGAACGCCGGGGCACCCGCTCCACTGCGACCTGGGAATTCCATGCCGAGAATGTGCGTGATTTTGCCTGGGCGACGTCGCGCAAATTCATCTGGGACGCCGTGGGCGTTGAGCAGGATGGCGCTGGTCAGGCCCCGGATCGCGTCATGGCGATGAGCTTCTACCCCAATGAGGCGGAGCCGCTGTGGTCGACCTATTCGACCCGCGCCATCGAGCACACGATCGACGTCTACAACGAATTCTCCTTCCCCTATCCGTATCCGACGGCACAGTCGATTTCCGGTCCGCAAGGCGGGATGGAATACCCGATGATCACCTTCAACGGCGCGAGCTATGGCCGTCCGGTGATCGGGGACGATGGCGAGCTGACCTATTCTCGCCGCGCCAAGTTCGGCCTGATCGGCGTGATCATCCATGAGATCGGCCACATCTATTTCCCGATGACGGTGAACTCCGACGAGCGCCAATGGACCTGGATGGATGAGGGCCTGAACACCTTCCTGCAATTCCAGGCCGAGCGCCGCTGGTCCGAGGACTATCCGGTGCGCCGCGGTGATCCGGACCTGATCGCCAACTACATGGTCTCCACCAACCAGGTGCCGATCATGACCCAGTCTGATTCCATCCCGCAATTCGGCAACAATGCCTATGGCAAGCCGGCGACCGCCCTTGTGGTGCTGCGCGAGACGGTTCTGGGCCGCGAGCTCTTTGATCGCGCTTTCCGCGAATACGCCCAGCGCTGGCGCTTCAAGCGTCCGACGCCGTATGACTTCTTCCGCACCATGGAGGAAAGCTCGGGCGTGGATCTCGACTGGTTCTGGCGCGGCTGGTTCTATTCCACCGACCATGTGGATATCGCCATCACCTCGGTGACCGAAGGCACGGTGAACACCGAGAACCCGGAGATCGAGAATCCGCTGGATCGTCAGCGGGAGGCGGATGGCGCCAACTCGACCACGCTGCAGAACAATATCGATGAGGGCCTTGCTTTCTATGAAGCCGAGAATCCCGAGGTTCAGGATTTCTACTCGGCCAATGACCCTCATGTGATCACCAACCGTCAGCGCGAAGCCTATGAAGAGCTGCGCAATGGCGATCTGCCCCAGCATGAAGCTGATGCGCTGGATTATGACGGCTATGTCTACTTCGTGAACCTGGAGAACCAGGGCGGCGTCGTGATGCCGGTGATCCTCGAATTCACCTTCGCGGACGGCAGCACGGACGAAGTCCGGATCCCGGCGGAAATCTGGCGCTTCAATCCGGATTCCGCGATCTGGCGCTATATCAGCGACAAACAGGTCGTGTCCGTGGAGCTCGATCCGCATCTGGAAACGGCTGATGCGGATCGCACGGACAATTACTATCCGGCGCAAATCCAGCCGAGCCGTCTTGAGGTCTATCGCGACACCTCGCGGTCTTCCTCGCTGATGGATGACATGGATCTGCGTGTCGAGCGCGACAGCATCCGGACACGGGACCAGTAATGGGTCGCGGCGTCCTCCGCCTTCTGGTTCTGGCCGTTGCGCTCTGCGCAGCGGCCGGTTCCGCTTACGCCCACAGGCTTCACGCCGGACTGACGGACATATCGGTCAATGACGTCACGGGCGAGCTGGAAGTCGTGCATCGGCTTTTCATGCACGACCTCTATCCGGCGATCGATTTCAACGCCATCGACGACACCGAATTGTATGAAACCCGTCAGGGTCTGCTGCGCCTGGGCGCATATGCGGCGGCGCGGTTCTCCATGCGGGTTGAAGGCGAGGGGCCCTTGCCGCTGCGCTTTGTCGGCGCCGAGCCCGATGGCGAGTTCACCTTTTTCTATTTTGTGGCTGAAGCGCCTGAACCGGGCAGTTCGGTGATCATCGACAATCGCTTGCTGGTCGATTACCTGCCCAGCCAGTCCAATCTGACGAATGTTCGTCTGGGCGAGGATGTCCAGTCCCTGACCCAGGGACCGGACAACCGTGCGCCGGGCCGGGCGCGCTTCTAGCGTTCCGCGCCGAAGCGGGCGTTGATCCAGTCCGCGATGATCGCCATGGCCTCAGGGTCCATGGTCTCCTCGATCTGGGCGTATTCCGCGATCAGGCCCGTGCCGGCCTTCTGGAAGAGGTGATTGCGTCCTTCCAGAACGACGATCCGGGCATCGTCGTGATCGCCCAGAGCCGCCTCAAGGCCGGACACATTGGGCTCGGCGACGATCTGAAGATCGAGCGTGCCTTGCAGGGCCAGAACCGGTTGATCCATCTGTGACAGCCAGTGCGCCGGATCGTGCTCCAGAAGGGCGCGATACCAGTCCCGGGTTTGCTGCTGAATGAACATTGCCTTCTGATCGGCGGTGATTTCGAGGGTCGCCAGCCGGTCATCCGTCAACAGGCCTTCGAGCGCCGTCCGGGCCTGCTCTGCCGAAGCGGCGTTCCTGACGGCGTCGGTCACGCTCTGCAGGACCTGCGTCCGGGCCGCGATCACGGACGGATCCACATCCATGGCGACATTGTTGGCGACCATCTGATCGACCACGAACTGATGGCCCGGCGTGCTCGGACCCGCCAGAAGCACGATAAAGGCGGTTGCCGGATCCTCGACCGCGACAACAGGTGCGATCAGACCGCCCTCGCTATGGCCGATCAGGCCCACAGAACGGATATCGGCCCGCTCACGCATGAAGGCGGCGACAGCTTCAGCGTCCGAGGCGAAGTCATAGGAGGTGGCGCTGGCGAAATCCCCTGAGGACTGCTCAAAGCCGCGATCGTCATAGCGCAGCACGGCTATGCCCTCACGGGTCAGGTAGTCGGCAAGCACAGCAAAGGGCTGATGCGTCCAGACGGTTTCATTGCGATCTTGCGGGCCAGACCCCGATATCAGCACCACGCCAGGAAACGGACCTTCGCCCTGGGGCACGGACAGCGTGCCGGCCAGCGTCACCCCCTCCGCATCGGGGTTGTCGATGCGTACATCGAGTTCTGTATAGGGAAAGGGGGGCTGCGGGGTTTGCGGGCGATTCGGCCCGGTTATCTCGCTGGCGATGCGTACAAAGGATACATCAACATCCTCAAAGCCCGGGCGACGCCATTGCCCGTTGAGCGTGTCGGCATCCCGTTCAAAGGTGTAAGTGACATTCGCGGCCGGGATCGTGAACTCGATGAACGATCCTGTCCGGGCGAGACCGGTGACGGGGATGCCATAGACGCCCTGGGTGATGGAGTTCAGTGCGAGTTGCGTGCCAGATTCCCCGGTTTGAACCTCGAGCGTGAACTCGAGCCGGGTGTCGTCGCGATCAAGATGGCCCTCCCACATTCCATCTAGCTCAGGCATGAAAACGGCCTGTGATTGAGCAGGGCGGGCAAAGCGGGTCGGGATCTGCATGCCCTGGCTGAAGACGCCGTCATAGCTTTGAGTCTGCGCATTCCATTCGCCATCAAACCGCGCGCTGATCTGCTGGATGGAGAAGCTGAAGCGGTCCGCATCAAGGGTGACCGTGCTGACCGGGATATCCTGTCCGGGGTCCTGGTCAAGGCTTTCCAGAACCGCGGTTTGCTCGCCGTTCTGGTTCAGGGAGACCGTTACCTGCAGGCGCAAATCGCCGCCGGGAGTCTCCAGGGTCGCGCGCCAGGGTCCCAACCGATCGTCAGGCGTCTGGGCGGAGGCGAGGCAGGTGACGAGAAGGATCAGAAATCCTCCGGCCAGGATCGTGAAGGGAGTTGAAGGTCTTGGGGGCATGTCGGGATTGTCCTCTATGTCGGATTCTGGACACGGCTTTCCCGTTCGGCGACTCGCGCCGTTCAGAATCCGGTTTGTCCTTAGGGAAGAAGAATGGGGGGCTTGCGCCCCCGGATCAGGCGCGGGGCCGGGCGAGAAGCACCATGCGCAGCATCATGAGAGCGACGCCGAGAAACAGGGCGCCCAGCGAGAGCGGCTTGGCGAGGTCGAGTGGCGCGAACACCCAGACAAGCCCGTACAGAAGGCCCGAGACCACCATGAAGACGCCGGTGGTGCGCATCTGCGCCTGACGCTGGGTGCTCGCACTCGGATCATCGGAGAGCGGGACGGGAGTCTTGGGCATGATATTGCCCACGACGATCAAGAGCATGGCGAACACGATCCCGGTCGAGCGTTGCTCGAACTGATCGGTGACCCACGCAAGGCCCGAGGTGTAGATGACGGTCATGCCGAGAGCGACGGCGATCATCAGGGCCGCAAGGCCGATGGAACGACGGATCAGGGCGCGTTCCTCAAGCCTCTTTTCGCTCAGCGGATATGCAAACCGGAGCTTCTCGATCAGGATCCAGCAGCCCGGCAGGAAGATCGCCGCCAGCCCGAACATCCAGGCGAGGCCGGGTTCACGGACAATCATGATCAGGGCGAGCGCCAGAACGGCGATCACGATCATGAGGGGAAACATCAAGGTGTTCTTAGCGGGAGCATCGCTCATTTAGGCTCCTCCTTGTCAGTCGCGGTCGGGCCTGCGCCCAGTCCGAAGGCTTTCGCGAAACCCAGAAGCGCGTCCTCAAGCACGCTGAGCTTGATGCGATAGGTGATGGTCTTTCCCGATTTTGTGGCTTCGACCAGATCGGCCTCCTTGAGCACAGCAAAGTGCGCCGACATGGTCGGCTTGGAGACGTCGAACTCGGCCGCGAGGTCGCCCGCAGTCATGGGCCGCTCTCGCAAGAGCTCCAGGACGCGCCGACGAGTCGGGTCTGAAAGGGCTTTGAATATCGTGCTCATGAATAGACGATTAGCTAATCGTCGAAATGATGGCAAGCGAATAATTAGAAATCTGTCTAACTATAACCCCGGGTGCGCTGTCACGACGCTTGATGCAGGGGGCGGGGAGGCTTATTTGGGGCCTATGGTCAATCTGATTACATCCCGCTCCGCCGCGCTCGACGCTCGCGCCGCGCGCCATCCGGAAAAGCAAAAGCGTCCGGATACGCCCGTTCTGCGAAAGCCGGACTGGATTCGCGTCAAGGCGCCCGCCGGCGGCGTGTTCTCCGAGACCCGCAATGTGGTCAAGGAGAACAACCTCGTCACGGTGTGCGAAGAGGCGGGATGCCCCAATATCGGTGAGTGCTGGTCGCAAAAGCACGCGACCTTCATGATCATGGGCGAGACCTGCACCCGCGCCTGCAGCTTCTGCAATGTGAAGACGGGTCTGCCCGACGCGCTGGATGCTGATGAACCGCGCCGGGTGGCGGAAGCCACCGCCACGATGGGTCTCAAGCACGTCGTGATCACCTCGGTCGACCGTGACGACCTGTCAGATGGCGGCGCCGAACATTTCGCCCAGGTGATCCGGGCGATCCGTGAGGCCGCGCCGGGCACGACGATCGAGATCCTGACGCCGGACTTCCTGCGCAAGCCGGGTGCGGCGGAAGTGGTGATTGACGCCAAACCGGACGTGTTCAATCACAATCTGGAAACCGTGCCGCGGCTCTATCTGAGCATCCGTCCGGGCGCGCGTTATTACCATTCGCTGCGCCTTCTGGAACGGGTGAAGGAGCGCGACCCAAGCCAGTTCACCAAGTCGGGCATCATGGTCGGCCTTGGAGAGACCAAGGAAGAAGTGATGCAGGTGATGGACGATATGCGGTCCGCCAGCATCGATTTTCTGACCATTGGCCAGTATCTGCAGCCGACCCGCAAGCACGCGGCTGTCGACCGTTACGTCACGCCGGAAGAGTTCAAGAGCTATGAGACCATCGCCCGCGCCAAGGGGTTCTTGATGGTTTCCGCCAGCCCGCTCACCCGCTCCAGCTATCACGCCGGAGATGATTTCGAGCGCATGCGCGCCGCGCGTGAAGCCGCGCTGGCGTCGGGCAAATCCGTCTAGAGAGTTCCATGAGCGCCGAACACGTCGAACGGATGCGCTTGCGCTACCGGCCCGATGATCTCTTCGAGCTGGTGAGCGATGTCCGCCGCTATCCTGATTTCATCAAGCCGATCACCGCCATGCGCATCACGCAGGATGACGTCAGGGACGGTGTCGGAGAGCTCGTCGCCGAGGCTCGGATACGCTTCAAGTTCGTGCGCGAGGGCTTCACCACGCGTGTGACGCTGGACAAGTCCGCGCGCACGATCGACGTGACCTATCTGTCCGGTCCGTTTCATGATCTGGCCAATCACTGGCGCTTTCATGAGCTGGAAGACGGCTCGACGCTGGTGGATTTCTGGATCCGCTACGGCTTCAAGAACCCCGTCCTTCAGATGTTGCTCGATGGCAATCGCAGCCGGGCGATCCGGTATCTGATCAGCGCCTTTGAGGATGAAGCCGCCAACCGCTATCAGCAGGTGGGCGCACAGGAGTTTGATCTGGGGCCGGCATTGGCCGCCCTGCCGGAACCGTCAGGGGCGTCAGCCTAGGGCGTCGATCAACAGCCTGAGCGCCTGCTCTACGGTGAGGGCGCGCACCCGGTCCCGCCCCACATCTCCGAATTTGCGGCTGAGTGTCCGCGTCGGTTTTCCCGCCTGGGCAAGGCCGAACCAGACAAGGCCAACAGGTTTGTCTGCGCTCCCGCCGCCAGGGCCTGCAATGCCCGTCACCGAGACCGTGAGGCTGGCCTGACTGTGCGCGAGCGCGCCTTCCGCCATTTGCTGAGCCGTTCGCGAGGACACAGCGCCAAAGGCCTGCAATGTCTCTGGCGAGACCTCGAGCATCTCCATCTTGGCGCTGTTTGAATAGGTGACGAAGCCACGATCGACGACGGCTGAAGACCCTGCAATGTCGGTCAGTGCGCCGGCGATTAGTCCGCCCGTGCATGATTCCGCCGTGGCGATCTTCACGCCGCGGGTTCGCGCCAGCTCGATCACTTGCTTTGCATAACTGTTGGCCGGGCTCATGACGCGAGCCCCGTCACCACGGCTTCCGCCGCGAGACCTTCGCCGCGGCCCGTAAAACCCAGCTTCTCGGTGGTGGTCGCCTTGATGTTCACCCGTTTGGGATCAAGACCCATGATCTCGGCGACGCGAGCCTTCATGGCTGCCTTGTGAGGCCCGATCTTGGGGCGTTCGCAAATCAGCGTCACATCCACATGCACGGGCCGTACGCCAGCCTGGGCGGCGATTTTCACGGCGTGGGCGAGGAACATGGCCGAATCCGCGCCCTTCCATTGGTCGTCTGAAGGCGGAAAGTGATCGCCGATATCGCCCAGACCCGCCGCGCCCAGCAGTGCGTCCGTTACCGCATGCAGCCCCGCATCCGCGTCGGAGTGACCGATCAGGCGATAGGGGCAGTCGATGAAGACGCCGCACAGATGGACCCCGTCTCCCGCCGTCATCCGGTGCACGTCATACCCTGAACCGGTGACCGAGACCGATGGCGCGCCCCCTGGCGCAGCCTGAGCGAGAGACTGTTCGGCGCGTTTGAAATCCTCCGGGTAGGTCACCTTGAAATTCGCTTCCTCGCCCTGTGTCAGAGCGACGTCCAGACCAAAGGCTCGCGCCAGCGAGACCTCGTCAGGATAATCGGATTGGGCGCGGGTGAAAGCCTCACGCAGGCTTTGTGTTCTGAAAGCCTGCGGCGTCTGCATCCGGTAGAGCAGATCCCGGCTCACCGCCTGCACGCCGCTGTCGTCTGATCGCACGAGCGCGTCTGTGACGGGCAGGGCCGGCGCCGCGCCGTGATGGGTGTCGAGCGCTTCGATCAGACGGTCGATGACGGCCTGAGAGAGCATGGGGCGCGCCGCATCATGGATCAGCACGCGGCTCGCGCGGGCGAGGGCGAGGGCGTTGCGCACGGAGCCAGTCCGGGTGTCTCCGCCTTCGACCAGTTCGGCGTTGACGCCGTCCAGACAGGCCTGGACCTGATCAGCCTGGCCTGGCGCATGCGCAATGATGATCTGCGCGCAGGCAGGGTCGGCGGCGAACCGCTTCACGCTCCATCCGAGCATGGGATGTCCAGCCAGTTGTCGGAACTGTTTGGGCGCGCCGCCGCCAGCGCGTTCTCCGCGACCGGCGGCGACAATGCATGCTGTGTAGGCCATGGCGTGGCGCTTATTCCCTTGATTTCACCATGGCAGCGATAGGCAATTCAGACCATTCCGTCTAGCTGGCGTTCAGTCCGGGCGAACCGGCGCAAGCCAGCAAGACAGTCCGGTCAGGGGTTCAGCGGGCAATAATCGCTGAAGACGTCATAGATGATGCCGTTATGAAAGATGCGGACGCTCCAGAAGCCAGCCACTTCGGTGCAGGAGAGGACCACAGCATCTTCAGGGATGGTGTCGGCATGGGCGGCCGGCGTCGCCAGCAGGGCGGATGCGCCGAGCGCGACAGCGCCAAGCATGAAACGAATGGATGGCATGACTTTACTCCTTCAAATGGATACGGAATTCAACCGTGAGAACGCATAGGCCTGGAGTCAATCCCGTTATGGGAGAAATTCGATCCGGTGCTAACCCAGCCGTGTCCCGGATCGGGCGTTAATTCATTCGGTCTCTGGAAGAGGAGCAGCAGACACGGTATTTCAGAGGAATGACGCGCGCTCAGACCCTCCTGTCCGGCTTTGACATCGGACCCATTCATGTGAAGCGTCCAGTCCTGCTGGCGCCCATGTCCGGCGTGACCGACTGGCCCATCCGAAAGCAGGCCCACCGGTTTGGGGCGGGGCTGGTTGTGAGCGAGATGGTGGCCTGTGAAACGCTGGCTCAGGGGCGGGAAGACGTCATCCGGCGTATGCGGGCGGATGGAGATTGCGGTCCTCATGTGATTCAGCTTGCAGGGCGTGAAGCGCACTGGATGGATGTGGGAGCCCGTCTCGCCGAAGAAGTGGGCGCTGACATCATCGACATCAATATGGGCTGCCCGGCGCGGCAAGTGACGCGCGGGTTGAGCGGTTCGGCCCTGATGCGCGATCTTGATCATGCTCTGACGCTTGTTGAAGCCACGGTGAAAGCCGTGTCCGTCCCGGTGACTCTGAAGATGAGACTGGGGTGGGACCATGACAGCCTGAATGCTCCGGAACTGGCGCGTCGCGCGGAAGCGGCCGGCGTGCAGATGGTCACGGTCCATGGACGCACGCGGCAGCAATTTTACAAGGACAAGGCCGACTGGTCGGCGGTTGCGCGCGTCAAGGACGCCGTTTCTATACCGCTTGTGGTCAATGGCGATATCCAGACCCCGCAGCAGGCGCGCGAGGCCTTGCGGCTTTCGGGCGCAGACGGCGTGATGGTGGGGCGCGCGTCTCAGGGGCGGCCCTGGCTGCCCGGAGCGATTGCGGATGTGCTGTGTGACGGCGCAGCCTTCAAGGAGCCCTCATTGAGGGTGGGAGCTGATGCCCTCTGTCAGGCTTTGGCGGACAGCGTAACGCTCTACGGCGAACATCTGGGCGTGCGCACAATGCGCAAACACTTCGCCAGCTTCGTGGACTGGGCGATCCCTGAACCGGAGGCGGCGCGTGAATGGCGCGGGCGACTGTGCCGTGCTCAGAACCGGCTCGAAGCCGAGGCTGCGCTGATGGCGTTCGCCTCCAGCGCGCAAGAGAGCGCAGCGTGAGCGGGACGACGCCGTCATTCTCGGAGCGGGCGGCCGAAGCCGCGCCGGTGGCGCTTCTTCTTCTTGATGATGCCGGTGAAATCATCTTCGCCAACCTGCGGGCGGAAACCCTGTTCGGGCAATCACGCAAACGTCTCCTGGGAAAGCGGCTGGACGAGGCCGGCCCGGTTGGTCAGGCGGCGTCAGAACTGGCGCGCCGGGCGCTTGAGGAAAGCCGTTCGGTCTATGCGCATGACCTGCCTGTAGGTGTCGAGGACCGCGCCCTGCGCATATCCGTGGATGCGTCTCCGGATGAGAGCGGTGTGTGCGTCTGTTTGCGCCCCTGGCCGGAATCGGGCGGCGGGGCGCGCAGTGAGATTGCGGCGAATGCTGCGGCCGGGTTCGGCATGCTGCTCTCACACGAACTCAAGAATCCCATGGCCGGCGCCCGGGGCGCGGCGCAGCTGATTGCGCAAGGTGAGGATGAGGAGAGCCGGGAGCTGGCCGGGCTGATCATCACCGAGCTTGATCGGGCGCGGCGCATTGCGGAACGCTGGAGTCGGGTTGGCGATATCGGCCCGCCGCGTCTGGGGCGCGTCAATCTTCACGCGCTCGTGCGTGAAGCGGTGCGTTCGGCCCGGGCTTCGGCCGCCCCTGAAGTGGTCTGGCTGGAATATTTTGACCCCTCCCTGCCGGATGCGCGCGCTGACCGGGACCTGGTGTCCCAGGCTGTGCTCAATCTTCTGATCAATGCCGGGGAGGCCGCCAGCCAGGGCGGCGGGCGCGTCAAGGTCTACACACGCTATCGCCAGCCGCGTCCCGGCGGTCCGGCGCCGGACGCCAGACTCGAGATTGCAATCGAGGATGACGGCCCGGGGGTGGACGATGCGTTGCGAGACGCGATTTTCAATCCTTTCGTCACAGGCAAGCCCGCAGGCGAAGGGCTGGGGCTCGCGCTTGTCAGCCGGGTGGCGGATCTTCTCAATGGCGGGGTCGAGTTTGATACGCGTCCAGGACGGACCGTGTTTCACTTCTATCTGCCCATAGAGCGTAAGGACGGCTGATGGCCCATCGGGTCCTGATACTTGAAGATGATGAATCCCTGCGGCTGGTGATCGCAAAAGCCTTGTCGCGGGCCGGGTTTGAAGTGCGTGCGACCGCCTCGACTGACGCAGCGCTCGAGCGCCTGGTCCGACGGGAAGTGGATGTGCTGCTGGCGGATGTCCTGCTCGGCCGCGAGAGTTTCCTGGATCGCCTGGACGAGGTCACGCGTGTGCGCCCCGATATCCCGGTGATCATCATGAGCGCCCAGACCACGGCGCGCACCGCCATCGAGGCCGGCAAGGCTGGCGTTTTCGAATATCTGCCAAAGCCATTTGATCTTAATGACATGGTGGCGGTCATTAAACGTTCGCTGGAGGATGTGGGGCCGTCCCTCCCGTCATCCGCCGCTCCCGGTTTCGGCGGTCTTGTCGGACGCTCGCCCGCCATGCAGGAAGCTTTTCGCGCTCTGGGGCGACTGGCGCGCACGGCCTCTCCGGTTCTGTTTACAGGACCCGAGGGAAGCGGTCGGGCGCATTGCGCCCGTGTGCTCGTTTCTGAGACAGGCGTGGTCGGCCCTGTGATTGAAGCCGGTCCGGCCCGCATGCGGCGTGAGGGCGCGGGCTTGCTGGAAACGGCGGCGGGCGGCGCGCTCGTCCTGCGCCGCGCCGACGCCTGGGATGATGAAACCCAGGACTGGGTTCAGGAAGCCCTTGAGAATCCAAGGGGGGATTCACCGAGGATCCTTGCCACAGCCACGCCTGAAATCGCCCGGCACATGCGGCCAGCCTTGCTGTCTCATCTGGCGATCGGTCGTGTCCAGCTGCCCCCGCTCAGGGAACGTGGAGAAGACCGGGCGCTTCTGTTTGCGCATTTTCTGGCCGAACAATCGCCGGCGCGCGAAATGGATGAAGAAGTCCGTCAATACATCAATGCGCAAGTCTGGGCGGATGAGGTTCTGGGGATGAAACGCGTTGCGCTTCATCTCAGCATGCAAGGCGCGCGCGGGCCCTTGCGCGTCGCCGAGATCGAAGCCGCGATCCAGGAATTCTCGGGACGTGATCCCGCCGCTGACCTGACGGAGGCGGCGGCGCGATTCTTCGGCGCTAGTCTGGCGCAGGGAGAGACCGAAATCAGCGAGAAGGCGCAATTGGCCGTGGACCGCGGATTGTTCTCCGCAGCCCTCGACGCCACTCAGGGTGTCAGGCAGGACGCAGCCAAGCTGTTGGGCCTAAACAGAAACACGCTGACACGGCGTCTGGCGGCGCTGGAATCCGACCCGCATGAGGCCTAGAAGTCACACCCGTTGAATTTCCGTCACATCTGGGCCAATCTGTTCGCCGAGGGGATGTGAGGAGACGCGCAACTTGCCGAAGTTTGCGGGCAATCCAGCTTGGAGACAATCGACGCTGTTCCTGCTTGGCTTCGCAATCGCGACGCTGGGCGTGGTTCTGCTCGGCCTCCTCGCCGTTTTCAATGAAGGCCGGTTCGGGCCGGGGGGATGGGGATTCATCACCCTCATGGCTCTGATCGCGGCGCTTCTCGGCGTGCTGGCGATCGCCGTATATTTGCGGGTCATGGAGCAGTTGCGCGGCGCCAAGAACGGCGCTTCCGCGACCCCGCGACTGCAGGTGCGCTTCATCACCCTGTTCGCCGTTGCGGCTGTGGTGCCGGCCGTTCTCATGGCGGGATTTCAGGCGCTTGTGCTCAATCGGGGTGTGGAATTCTGGTTTGCCGAGCGGATCAACACCCTGGTCGAGACCACGGCGGATCTGGGCAATGAATGGCCTCAGGTCGCATTGCAAGGCACGGGCTCGCACATGCGGGGCATGCGGCAGGACCTGTCCTATCCCGATGCCGTGCAATCACTGCAGGACCAAAGGATCCGCTACAATGAATATCTGACCACGCAGGCGCGCGTGCGCAACCTGCCGGTCGTCTATGTCATCGACTCCCAGGCGACGATCCTGGCGCGAAGCGAGGAAGCGCCTGACACCCCGCCGTTCAGCGCGCCTTCCCAGCAGATGCTTGAAATCGCCAATGAAGGCGATATCAGCGTTTCCGCGCCTGTGCTGCGAGAGGATGGTCCGGATTATGTCCGCCTTCTGCTGCGCATGTCCGAGTATGATGACGCCTATCTCTACTCGCTGGTCTATGTGGATTTCTCCCTGCTGGTCGCTGCGCAGGAAGCCACCCATTCCTTCCGGGATGCGGTCGCCAGCGAGCAGCAGATGCGCATCAGCTTCTTCTTCGTCTATGCGCTGGCTGCGCTTCTGGTCTTCCTGGGCGCGGTCTGGCTGGCGCTCAGCGCGGCCGCGCAGGTGGTCTCGCCGGTCAGTCGTCTGGTGGCGGCGGCCGAGCTGGTGCGTCGTGGCGAATTGAGCGCCCGGGTTCAGGTGGCGCGCGACAATGACGAGATCGCGGCTCTGAGCCGCGCCTTCAACCGGATGACGCGTCAGCTGGAAAGCCAGCGGAGCGCCCTGCTGGAGGCGAACGCGGAATCCGAACGCCGTCGCGCCTTCATCGAGGCGGTGCTGACCGGGGTCAGCGCCGGCGTCATCGGTCTCGAGCCGGACGGCCGGATATCGCTGGTGAACCGCTCGGCCTCCCAGCTTCTGGGGCGTGAGCCTTCGGTTCTGGTCGGAGAAATGATTGATCAGGTCCTGCCTGTCTTCGCCGAGGTGTTCCTCGCCGTCCACCGTCGCCCGGACGAGATCGCCGAGCGTCAGCTGGATATCACGGAAGAGGGCGTCTCGACGGTCAATCTCAGTGTCCGGGCCGCCCAGGATGACGATGGCGGCGTGGTGATCACCTTTGACGATGTCTCCCGCCTGGTCGCGGCCCAGCGCAGCGCCGCCTGGCGCGATGTCGCGCGCCGCATTGCTCACGAGATCAAGAACCCGCTCACGCCGATCCAGCTCTCGGCGGAGCGCTTGAAGCGTCGTTATCGCAAGCAGATCGACGAAGAGGGCCTTGAGACATTCGACAAGTGCGTCGACACCATCGTGCGCCAGGTCAGCGATATTGGCCGGATGGTGGACGAGTTCTCGGCCTTTGCCCGCATGCCCGCGCCGAAGATGGAAGTTTCCGACCTTGTGGACATCGCCAATTCCTGCGTGTTCGCCCAGCGGGTGGCGTCGCCGGATCTGCAGGTGCTGCTGACCATTCAGGGCGGACCGATCACCATCGAGTGCGATTCCCGACTGGTGGGACAGGCGCTCGCCAATGTGCTTAAGAACGCCGCTGAAAGCGTTTCGGCGCGCATGGAGGAGGACGGCTCGAAGGCGGGCGGCCGGATCGCCGTCTCCGTGGGCGCGGACTCCAGCCAGGCGATCATTGAGATCAACGATAACGGCCTGGGCTGGCCTGTGCATGACCGGGCCCGGCTGACGGAACCCTATATGACCACGCGCGCAAAGGGGACGGGTCTCGGTCTCGCCATTGTGCGGCGGATCATGGAAGACCATGGCGGTCGACTGGAGCTCGACGATCGTCCCGATCTGGAGCGCGGCGCCGTCGTGCGGTTGGTCTTTCCCTTGCTTGAACCCGAGACGGACGCGCCGGACAATCCGGCGCAGGCGGAGGCTTGAACGCAATGTCGCTCGACATCCTGATTGTTGATGATGAAGCCGATATCCGGGAGCTCATCGGCGGACTTCTTGAAGATGAAGGCTATGAGCCGCGTTATGCGGGCGATTCAGACACGGCGCTCAAGGCGGTGCGGCATCGCAAACCCGCTTTGGCGGTTCTGGATGTCTGGCTTCAGGGCAGCCGACTGGATGGAATTGAGCTTCTCACCGAGATCAAGCGCGTGGCGCCGGACCTTCCGGTCGTGGTGATTTCTGGGCACGGCACGATTGAAACTGCGGTTGCTGCGATCCGGAAAGGGGCTTACGACTTTATCGAAAAGCCGTTTAAGTCCGATAAGTTGCTCCTGACTGTTGAGAGGGCGCTTGAAGCCAGCCGCTTGCGTCGCGAGAATGCCGAGTTGCGCGCCAAGTCTGAAATCCACAACGATCTGATCGGAGAATCCGCCGCTGCGGTTCAATTGCGTCAGACCGTGGATCGGGTGGCGCCGACCAATTCCCGTGTCCTCATCTCCGGGCCTTCGGGATCCGGCAAGGAACTGATCGCCCGTCTCATCCATGCCCAGTCCGGCCGGTCAGACGGACCGTTCGTTCCGGTCTCCGCCGCCATGATGTCGCCAGAGCGCGTCGAGGCCGAATTGTTCGGCGCCGAGACCGAGAGCGGCGTGGACCGGGTGGGGCTGCTCGAACAGGCCCATGGCGGGACGCTTTTCCTTGATGAAGTGGGCGACATGCCCGTGGCGACCCAGGCCAAGCTCCTGCGCATGCTGGTCGAGCAACGGTTTCGTCGGATTGGCGGCGCTCAGGATGTGCAGGTGAATGTCCGCGTCCTGTCCTCCACAGCCCGGGACCTGCAGGGCATGATCTCCCAGGGATTGTTCCGCGAGGATCTCTATCACCGTCTCGCGGTCGTTCCGCTGGACGTTCCGTCGCTCTCTCAGCGGCGCGAGGATATCCCGCTGCTCGTCAATCACTTCCTCGAGCGCCTGACCGCCATGTCCGGTCTGCCCATGCGCCGGATCGGCGATGACGCCATGGCGGCGCTTCAGGCGCATGACTGGCCGGGCAATGTCCGACAGCTGCGCAATAATGTTGAGCGCCTGCTGATCCTGGCGACCGGATCTCCGGATGAGCCGGTGACCCTGGACTCGCTGCCGTCCGAAGTCGCAGGGCGTTCGGCCAGCACCGAGACCGGGCTGGATGCAGAGCGCATGATCGCCTTGCCCTTGCGGGATGCGCGTGAGAATTTCGAACGGGAATATCTAAAGGCCCAGATCAACCGGTTCGGGGGCAATATCTCGCGTACGGCCAATTTTATCGGCATGGAGCGTTCCGCGCTTCACCGGAAACTCAAAACCCTTGGCGTCGGCAGCCTGAACCGCAAGGGCGATGACATCGATACAGAGGACGCCGGCTAGGCCCGGCTGAAATCATCCTATGAAAGCTGTTGTGTGCGGGGCAGGGCGTGTGGGTTACGGCATCGCCCGGGAGCTCGCCTCTGAAGGCAACGCGGTGACGGTCGTGGACTGGTCGCGCGAGCTCATCGACAAGGTGACCACCGATCTCGATGTGCGCGGCGTGGTGGGGCATGGCTCCCATCCGGACGTTCTGGATCGAGCGGGTATCCGGGACGCGGACCTTCTTGTGGCCGTGACCTATTCGGATGAGACCAACATGGTCGCGTGTCAGGTCGCCCACTCGCTCTTCAATACGCCCACGCGCATCGCCCGGGTCCGCGCCCAGAGCTATCTCGACAAACGCTGGGGAGATCTCTTCTCTTCAGGCGCGCTCCCCATCGATGTGACGATCTCGCCCGAGCTTGAAGTGAGCCGTTCGATCCTCCAGCGACTGGAGACGCCCGGCGCCTTTGCCACGGCTCCCTTCGCCAATAGTCGGGTGCAGGTGCTCGGTCTGAGGGTGGATGAGCAGTCTCCGGTCGCCGCGAGCACCCGTGCGCAGATGGCCGAGCTGTTCCCTGATCTCGGTTTCGACATTGTGGGCGTGCAGCGCGACCAGACCCTGTTCATCCCCCAGGACGATGATCCGCTCATGCCGGGAGATGATATCTATGTCAGCCTGGCGGCGGGTCATGTGAAGCGGGCTCTGGACGTGTTTGGCCGCTCGGCGCCGCGCGCCCGACGTGTCGTGATCATCGGCGCGGGCAATATCGGGCTTTACGTCGCCAAGGCTCTGGAACGCGTTGGCGGCGTGCGTGTGCGTCTGATTGAGAGCGACAAGGCCCAGGCCGAGCATGCGGCGGACGCCCTGCGGCGGACCGTGGTTCTGCACGGGGATGGTCTGGACCGGGACGTGCTGCGTGAAGCCGGGGTCGAGGACGCTGAACTGGCGCTCTGCCTGACCAATGATGACAAGGTCAATCTGCTCAGCGGCGTGATGGCCAAGAAAGAGGGCGCAGCGCGGTCTCTCTGCCTTGTGAACAATCAGGCTTTCCACCCGGTTCAGGAAGCGCTGGATGTGGATGTGATGATCGACCCGCGGGCCGTGACGGTCTCCACAATTCTCCAGCATATCAGGCGGGGTCGCATTACCGGCCTGCAGACCATGGGCGACGGCATGGCTGAAGCGCTCGAGGGCGTGACGCTGTCCACTTCCCCGCTTGTGGGGCAGAACCTGAGCACGCTCGAACCGCCAGAAGGCGTCGCGATCTGCGCCATGGTGCGTGGGGAGCATGTCTATTTCCGAGGCGATTCGGTGGTCATCCAGGAAAATGACCGGGTCATTTTCTTTGCGCTGAAGGCCTCGGTGCCCAAGGTCGAACAGCTGTTCCGCGTCAGTCTCGAGTACTTCTAGACCCATGAAGTGGTCGCCCCGGTTCTTTCGGGCCCTGGCCTGGTGCGCTCTGTTCATTAGTGCGGCGGCCGCCCCTTTCATTCTGTTCGCAGGGCTGGAAGGTCGGGCCGACATTGCACGCGGTTTCACGGTCACGGTGGTGCTGGGGGTTTTCCTGGGCGGGGTCACGCTGGCGGGGACGCGCAAGGTGCACAGCCCGGCCGGAGCGAGTGCGGCCCTGCGTCTCGCCCTGTTTGGCTGGTTGCTGTCGCCGCTGCTGGCGGCGCCGCCCCTTGTCGCGGCGACGGGTTCCTTGCCTCGCGGCGTGTTCGAGGCCTTCTCGGCGCTGACGACCACTGGCGCAATCACGCTGAGCCCGGAAGCGGCTGGCGTGTCCATTACCTTGTGGCGCTGCGTGCTGGCCTGGCTGGGCGGTCTTGGAAGTCTGGTTCTGGCGGCGACCGTCTTTGCGGCGCTGGACCGACGCGGCGTGGGCTTGCGACGAACCTATCTGCTGACCGTGGAGCACGCCGATCTCTTCACCAATTTCGGACGGGCGCTGCGCCGGTTCGGCGCGATCTATATGGGCCTGACACTGACAGGGTTCATGCTGCTGCTGCTGCTGGGCACGCCGCCCTATGACAGCCTGTGCCTGGCCTTGTCGGGGCTTGCGACTGCGGGCCTGACGCCGCGGTCCGAAGCGCTTGATTTGTGGATGTCGCCCCTGGCCCAGTGCGTCTTGGCTTTGATCTGCCTGTCTGGCGCCTGGAACATGGCGGTGCAGTATGATCTCGCATCCCGCAGGCGCATCAGCCGGGGGAGCGGAGAGTTGCGCGCCATCCTGGTGCTTGGGCTCGGCGCGGCGCTCTATCTGGCCGTGAGCGGTCACCCGGGACAGGCGCTTTCCGGGGCGCTCAACATGGTGTTCGCCGTGACCACAGCCGGGTTCCAGACCCAGGCCGCACCGGTTCTGCCCCTGACCCTGCTTGTGCTGATCGCCATGGCGGGCGGATCGACGATTTCCACCTCCGGCGGCATCAAGATGCCGCGCATCCTGCTCCTGCTGCGCCGGGCGGGAGGCGAGCTCTCCTCTCTCAGCCATCCGTCCGCTGCGGTCCGGACCCGGTTCATTGGTCGGCCTGTCAGTGATTCGGCGCTCGCCGGCGTCTGGGTGTACGCGCTGGCCTATCCGGCCGCGCTCGGACTCGGGGCCGTGGCGCTTGGCGCCGCTGGAGTGACCTTTGAACAGGCCTGGATGGTGTCAACGGCTTCACTTGTGAATGCGGGACCGCTGGCAGGCGTTGATTACGCAGCGCTTCCGCCAGCAGCGCTGGCGGTATCCGGGTTCATCATGGTGCTGGGACGGCTGGAAGTGCTGGCTGCGGCCGCCGCGTTTTATGTCATCTTCGCACGTGACTGACTGAGCGCTGACAGGCAATCCTGTTGCAGCCAGGCCAAGGTATGTTTACCTAACTGAGGGGGCGCACGGATTGCGCCGGAATTCAAGTGCGATAAGGCCGATGTCTAACGATAAGAAACAAAACCTGCAGGACGTTTTTCTCAACACGGTTCGCAAGGGCAAGACTCCTCTCACCATCTTTCTGGTCAATGGCGTAAAACTTCAGGGCGTTGTCACCTGGTTTGACAATTTTTGCGTTCTGCTTCGCCGCGAAGGCCAGATCCAGCTTGTCTACAAGCACGCCATTTCCACCATCATGCCAAGCCAGCCCGTCCAGCTGTTTGACAAGGACGAGGCCGAAGGAGACGCCGAGGATTGATCGACCGCAAGCCCGCGCCGCAAACCGCACTCGTTCTCTCTCCGCAATATCCGGGGACGGACGCCAATCGCGCTCAGGCGCGGTTGGAAGAGGCCATTGGCCTGGCGCAAGCTCTGGATCTGGTCACGGCGGAAGCCCGCATCGAGCCGCTGCGCCGTGTTGAGGCGAGCGGCTTCTTCGGCACCGGCAAGATCGCGCAGATCGCTGAACGCGTGAAAGACGCCGAGATCACGGTCGTCATCATTGACGCTGCGTTGAGCCCCATCCAGCAACGCAATCTGGAAAAGAAGCTCAATGCCAAGGTGATTGATCGGACCGGTCTGATCCTCGAGATCTTCGGCTTGCGCGCGCAAACGCGCGAGGGCCGATTGCAGGTCGAGCTGGCGCGCCTGGCGTATGAGCGCTCGCGCCTTGTGCGCACCTGGACCCACCTTGAGCGCCAGCGCGGCGGTCGCGGCTTCCTGGCCGGTCCGGGGGAAACCCAGATCGAAACGGACCGTCGTATTCTCGCGGACAAGATGGCCAAGCTCCGCCGCGAGCTGGACGAGGTCAAGCGCACCCGCTCCCTGCACCGCAAGAAGCGCCAGACCGCGCCCTGGCCCACAGTCGCCCTTGTCGGTTACACGAATGCGGGCAAGTCGACCCTCTTCAACCTGCTCTCGGACGCACAGGTTCTCGCCAAGGACATGCCGTTCGCAACGCTGGATCCCACGGTGCGCGGCGTCAAACTGCCCTCAGGCCGCCGCGTCCTGATGAGTGATACGGTGGGCTTCATCACGGACTTGCCGACCGAGCTGATTGCAGCGTTCCGCGCGACACTCGAAGAGGTGATCGAGGCGGATGTACTCATCCATGTGCGCGACATGGCCGATCCCGACCATGAAGGCCGCAAGGCGGATGTGGAATCGGTCCTGGCCGCCCTGGGCGCCGGAGCAGAAGCAGACCAGCACGTCATTGAAGCCTGGAACAAGGCTGATCAGCTGTCTGCTGAGGATCATGAAGAGCTGGTCTGGCGCGCCAAGCTGCCCAAGCGGGATAACGGGCCTGTCAGCATCGTGACCTCCGCCGTGACGGGGGCGGGCGTTGACGCGCTTCTGGAACAGGTCGAACTGGCCCTGTCCGTTGATGATGTCGCCCTGCGCCTGGAGTTCGGCCCGTCTGATGCGGAAGCGCTGGCCTTTGTGCATCGCCATGGCGCGATCCTGTCAGAGACCACAGATCGCGATACGGGCGTGGTGAGCGTGCATGTGCGCCTGAGTGAAGCGGACGCCGGCCGATTCAACCAGCGTTATGGCGTTTTCGAAGAGGCTGACAGCCTGGCTGACTAGGACCGCTCCTCGGTTTTGACCGCGAGCCACAGGGCTTCCATGGTTTCAAGGTCTGCCTCCTGAACACTCTCGCCTTCGCGGGTCAGACGCGCTTCCACGCCGCGGAAACGACGTTCGAATTTCGCGTTGGCGTCCCGCAGTGCGGTTTCCGGATCCAGCTGGAGTTTGCGCGCGAGATTGGAAACCGCGAACAGGAGATCTCCGATCTCTTCGTGAATATGCGCCGGGTCGTCCTCGGCGATGGCCTCCCGGACTTCAGTCAATTCTTCCTCGATCTTGTCCAGAACCTGATCGATGTCCGGCCAGTCAAACCCGACCCGGGCCGCACGTTTGGAGAGTTTCTCAGCCCGCAACAAGGCGGGCAGGGCGACGGGCAGATTGGCCAGCACAGACGGGTCTTTATCGGCCTTCGCCGCGCGTTCCTCTGCTTTCTGGGCCTCCCAGGCGCTGATCTGGGATTGGGCGTCCCGCGCATCCGCATCCGAGAAGACATGGGGATGGCGACGCAACATCTTCTCTGAAATCGCGTCGGCGACGTCCTCGAAGCGGAAGAGGCCTTCCTCTTGCGCCATCTGGCTATGGAAAACGACCTGGAAGAGAAGATCGCCGAGCTCGTCCTTGAGTTCAGCCATGTCTTCGCGCTCGATCGCGTCCGCGACTTCGTAGGCCTCCTCGATCGTGTAGGGGGCGATGGTGCGGAATGTCTGTTCGATATCCCAGGGGCAACCGCCGTCGGGATCGCGCAACCTGTCCATGATGGCGAGCAAACGATCCAGCGCTCCAACCGGCTTTGAGTCGATGGCCTCGCGATCACGATAGGGAAAGCAGGCTGCAGTGTCGGGGTTATCGGTCATCATCATCCAGCGCATTCGGGTGAAAACAGATTCCCTGCTGAATAAGGGAAGTCGGTGTCCTTGGGGAAGGGGTGCCGGAAACGCGCTTGATGGTTCATTGTTTTTTCAGTTGCACAGCCGAACCTGATCGCATTCATTGGTTGTGTTTATGGAGATCACGATTCTCACAACTGTCTCCCTTCGCGCCAAGATTCTCATCCTTGTGGTCACGGTGACGGTTTCCGTCGCCATGGTTGTGGGATTTGCGAATTTTATCCAGGCCAGTTCGATGAGCCGGACCGCGGCGCGCGCGGAGCTGCATGCCGAGACCCGCGTGGTCGCCGCTCACATACAAAGCGCGTTCCAGATTGCGAATGATCAGGCCTTCATCATCCGCAATACGCCGCCCATCGAGGGCATCATACGGGCAAAAGCCAACAATGGCGTCGACCCATATGATGGCAGCACGCTCGAGACCTGGCGGGAGAGACTGGCGGACATCTTCAGGTCCCATCTCGAGGTTGAGCGTGAATACACGCAAATCCGCTTTATTGGCATAGAAGATGGCGGGCGAGAGATCGTCCGCGTCAACCGTTTGGCCGAAGGGTATGAAATCGTTGATGCGCAGGAGCTTCAGAGGAAGGGAGAGGAGTTCTATTTCCAGCCTGGATTGATGACGCCGCAGGACGCCATCTACACCTCTCCCATTACGGTCAATCGCGAGTTTGGCGGTCCCAGCGGGGACATGACGCCAACGGTGAGGACCATCGTCTCTGTGCGGACGCCCGAAGGCGACCCTTTCGGGATCATCGTGATCAATTCCGACATACGCGTGATCATGGAAGAGGCGCTGCTAGAGGCCGCGCCGGACTATGAAGTCTACATCTCGGATTCCCAGGACAATTTCATCCATTACCTTCCGGACCAGGGCGTGGTGCGCAATGAGTTCGCCTTCCAGGCGGGCTTCGAGCCGCCTGAACTCCTCAGTCTGGATGCCGAAGCGCTTCAGGACGTCGACGGTTACACCTATGTCCTCCACACCCTGGAAGCCGGTGAGGGTGGCGGGAACGGTCTGATCTTCCGGATTCTGGTTGGCGAACCGAACGAAGCGCTGATGCAGGGCGCCTACGCCATTCGCCAGCAATCCATGTTGCTAGCGGTCAGCCTGGTGGTGCTGACCGCGATTGGGTCTTTGCTCTTCGTCACCAGCCTGACCCGCCCCCTGGGAGAGTTGACCGAGGCCGTGCTCACCTATGGCCAGTCCCGGGAACCCATAGCGATCAGTTTCAGCAATAATGACGAAATCGGCGAGCTGGGTCGCGCCTTCATGGAGATGACGCAGGCCCTCAAGCAGAATGAGCTGAGCGCCAATACATTCGAGAACATCATCGATGGCTTGATCCTGATGCGGCCGGACGGATCCATTCAGTCCCTGAACCCAGCCGCAAGAGTCATGTTCGGATATGCAGAGGACGAGCTGATCGGCCAGGATATTTCAGTCCTGCTGCCGGATGGCGTCCGGCAGGAGCGTGAGGGAGCTGTCCGGAAGATCTCGTGTTTCATCGAGCAGCATCTGGTGGGTGAAACCTTCGAGGCGGAAGCATGCATGAAGAATGCTGAGCCCCTGCCTGTCGAGCTGACCCTGAGTGATGTTCAGAGGGCTGACGGCAAGCTTTTCGGCCTGATGATCCGGGATATTTCAGCGCGCAAGCAGATGGAGGTGATGAAGGACGAGTTTGTCTCCACGGTGAACCACGAGCTGAGAACGCCCCTGACATCCATGCTGGGCTCCTTGAGCCTGCTTCAGGCACGCCTGCAGGCGAAGTTCAAGGATGACCAGAAGGCGTCCACATTGCTGGATATGGCCCAACGTAGCTGTGACCGTCTGCATCATCTGGTCAATGACATCCTCGATCTTGAGAAGATCGCCGCCGGCAAGCTGGAATACCGGATGGAAGAGGTGCCCTGTGATGACCTCGTGCAGGATGTCGTGGAAAGCCATCGCGTTCTGGCCGAGGAGCATGATGTCCAATTCGTGCTCGACCTGAAGGCCGATGACCCGCCCGTCCGTCTGGATGTGTCACGCTTCACCCAGGCGCTGGTCAATCTCTTGTCCAATGCGGCGAAATATTCCCCGGCCGGAGAGACCGTGACAATTCTCACGCGCAGGCTTGAGGACGGCCATATCCGGATCTCCGTGGCCGACAATGGCCCCGGAATTCCGGAAGAATTCCAGCCACGCATCTTTGACCGCTTCTCCCAGGCTGACAGTTCGACCACACGTCGCGTCGGCGGGAATGGCCTTGGCCTGAATATCACCAAGAACCTCGTTGAAGCCTTTGATGGGGAGATCAGTTTCGACACCAAGGTCGGTGAGGGGACAGTCTTCCATATCCTGCTTCCGATCGTTGACGCCGTCGCCGTTGACCCCCTCGTCGACGAGACGACTGACTTCATCAGCCTCCAGACCCAGATCGGATGATCATCGGATGACGCTCAAGAGGATCGCGTGTGTCGAGGATGATCCGGATATCCGGATGATCCTGAACATGTCGCTCAGTGAGATCGGCGGCTTCAGCGTGCAGCTTTACGAGGACGGGCCAACAGCGCTCGCCAGGCTTGGGCAAGACGAACCCCAGCTGATCATGCTGGACATGATGATGCCTGGAATGAATGGGCTGGAGGTTCTGGCGGCGCTCAGACAGAAGCCGGAACTCATGAACACGCCCGTGATCTTCATGACGGCCAAGGCGCAATCCCATGAACTTGACGCCTATATCAGCGCGGGCGCCCAGTCGGTCATCGTCAAGCCTTTCGATCCGATGACTTTGCCGGAGAGCTTGCTGAAGATCTGGGAAGGTCTGGACGGCTAGTGCGGACGTTGTTGCTGGGCGATCCGGCTGATGGCGCGCATGACCACAGCCCGATTGAAGGGTTTGATGAGGACATGATCGACTCCGTTCCGGATCACGGAGTGAATTTTCTCGGCGTTGTTCTCTGACGTCAGAAAGATGATGGGGGTCTGGCTGGGAAGGCGGGTCTGACCAGAGCGCACCTGCCTGAGAAGCGACAAGCCGTCTACAGGTTGCATGTACCAGTCAGAAAGCAACATGGTCGGCGTGTAGGTGCGCATCAGCGCCAAGGCTTCCTGTCCCGAACTCGCCATGCGAACTTCGCCGACGCCGATATCCGTCAGAAGTTCCCGCACGAGATTGCGCACGGATATATCGTCCTCGACAAAGAGGATGCGTTGAACCTTCAGGAGCTTTCGAAGAGCATCGGCCTGGTCATCCCCATAGGATCTTGGCGCTGGATTCTCAAAACTTTGCACCAGCTTGGAATGGTCGGCCGTGACATAGCTGCGCAGTTTCGCAATCTTGCTCAAGCTGACATAGATGCGCTCCATGCGCTTCGGCGTGATGTCCTGTTTCGATTGCAGGAGCTCATCCGCATCCTGTTCCAGCTTGAAGAACTGCGCCCCCAGGATCGGAAATCCCATGCAGTACGCAGCGCCTTTCAGACGGTGACTTTCCGTATGTAGAGATTTGAGGTTCTGCTTGAGCTCGAATTGGGATGCCTTGTCATCACCCATGATCCGGGTCAAGGCGGCAAGTTGTTCTGGAAACCTGTTGCAGAACTGTTCGACGACACGTCTCGGGTTTGCGCTGGGCATACAGGACTCCGTTAAGGCTGGGCCCACTCTATGCGAGGGTTCTATTGCAATCGTTACCCACCGTGTCCGATCAGTTCGCGAGCGCGCGCCCCAGAACGCCATGAAGGCGATGCGCGTCAAAGGGTTTGAGGAGATAGCCATCCGGCCGGTACAGGCCGGCGCGTTCGATCGCCTGCTTTGAGGAGGGGACGGTCATGAAAATGAACGGCGTTTCCCGTGAGGGCTGCAAGCCGCCCGAGCGAACTTTCCTGAGCAGGTCGAGACCATTGTCGCCCTCAAGCTGCCAGTCGCAGATTATGGCGTCGACGGAATGCGCGCTGAGGTATTCGACCGCGTTTTTGGCGCATGTCTCGTAAATGACTGAAGAATAACCTTCCTCCTTGAGATACATCTCAGCGAGGCCATGAAGATTGGTGTCGTCATCCACAAAGAGAATGCGTTTGTTGTCCCTGGGGTCCACAAGGGGCGACACTGACAGGTCTTCGGTACGAGGCTCATAGCCCAGATCCCTGAGCACGCCCGCCTGATCGAGCATGTCGGCGATCATGTCCGGCAGGCGCGTCTGTTTCAATGCGGGGCGAGCATCAAGGTCCGAAGAAAGCTGGGTGAGGGCGACCTCCTCGATGAGCTCGAAATTGCGAGCCATGGCTGGAAAACCAAAGGATCCGTACGACCCCAGGAGTCGATGCGACAGCCTCGCGACGTCATCCAGCAAATCTGGATCAACGTCAGATCCTCCATCGGTCTGCAGGCGGGCGTGCAAGGCCTGGATGTCGTCATGGGCCCGGCTCAGGAAGGTGCGGCGCAGGTCCGATAGATCTGTCGAGGTCGGCATGAATCGCCTCCATCACTCAGTGAACTTATTCAGGAGTGTGAGGGGCGGGTTGAGAATATCAAGATAACAAACGTGTTTAATTTGAAGTTTGTCACCAATGCGGGCCAGTGAGACCTGCCGAGAAAGGTACTAAAGGCGGAACTTTCGCGGAATGGTGCGGGCAAAACATTCAGCTCTAACAAGCTGATCCGTGTGCACGTCGCTAGATCACTGGTGCGCGGTCATTTCATCAAAAATGGTGCGTCCCGTCCGGACTGAAAAAAACCTGGGATGTGACTCTTCGGTCTCGTTGTTCAGAGTGCTCGGCCGCGCTGTGAAGCGCTTGCGCTTCGCGGCGTGGGTGAGCGCAACCGCCGTAGGCGGAAAACGGTTCAGTAAAAATCTTTGTCCGGAAAATCCCGATAGCGGACCAACCGTGGTCAGGCCCTCAGAACCTCCGGCCCGGATCAGGGGGCTGGGTCAATTCCTGCCCGTATATTCCTATGTTCGAGATGCCATTTCCGCCAACGGGCTCCCACCCTCGGCCGAATCCCTTGAAGGTAAAATATCCCTTCCATAAGACATCCCATGCGCCCCTCAGAAGACTATTTCATCGATCTTGATCGAACATTCCGCGAGCTCGGAGACGTCGATGATGATCAATCCGAGTATCTCGCCCTCCTCGGTCGTTCAAATTACAAAAAGTGGTCTGACCTTCTCACGCATCGACGTGTCATCATTTTGTCCGAGGCAGGGTCCGGCAAAACTGAAGAGATCAGGAATGCGGCCAAGCGCCTGATTAGCGAGGGCAAGAGCGCATTCTTCCTGCGGCTTGAGCATTTAACTGACGCAATCGACGAAATCGCTTTTGAAGAAGGTAGCCTAACGGACTTTGAGGCTTGGTTGGCAGCAGACCACGAGGCGTGGCTTTTTCTCGACTCGGTTGATGAAGCGCGCCTCCGTGATCCGGGGGACTTTGAAAAAGCGATCAAGCGGATCGGTCGCAAAGTAGCGTCGACTAGACAGCGTCTACATGTGGTTATAACGGGGCGCGCCTCTGCCTGGAGGCCCAATACCGACCGAGCCTTATGCGCGAAGGAGATCCCGTTCGCCCCCATCCAGACAGCACCAGATGATGGGGCGTCAGGCACCGGCAAAGCGCAAGAGAGCAAACCTCAGGCAGACGCCAATTCATCATTCCTTGTTGTAGCCCTGAATGACCTTAACCGTAGTCAGGTCGAGGCCTTCCTGCAGGCTCGGGGGATTTCCGACACTCGTGAATTTCTGGAAGCCGTAGAGCGCGCTGATGCTTGGTCATTCACTTCCAGGCCACAAGACCTTGAGGAACTGGTCGGCTTCTGGTCGCAACACAAAAAGATTGGCTCAAGGCTCGAAATCATTGAGGCGAGCGTTGATAGACGTCTGGCCGAGCGGGACCCGACGCGGGATGAGGCCAGACCAATCCAGCTCGTGAGACTTAAGGAGGCGGCGTGCCGTCTTGCTGGCGCTTCGGTTCTCACCGCGGAGCCCAATATTCAGGTTCCCGACGGCGTGTCCTCTGAGGCGGGCCTGTCGGCCCGTGATCTTCTTCCGGATTGGAACGCCACTGACATCGCGGCTCTGCTGGCGCGCCCAGTGTTTGACGAAGCTATTTATGGGACCGTTCGCTTTCACCACCGATCCGTCCGCGAATACCTGGCTGCAGTCTGGTTCAGAGATCTTCTGGCAAAGCCGACCTCGCGGCAGACCATTGAACAGCTCTTCTTTCGGACCCAGTACGGGCTCGAAGTGGTTGTACCCCGGCTCCGTTTGGTCCTGCCTTGGCTAGCCATATTTGATCAGAGAATTCGGGACCGCGTCGAACGGATCGAACCCGAGGTGCTATTTGAGGGCGGCGACCCTAGCCAGCTCGCGCCTGAAGCCCGGCGACGACTTTTACGGTCTGTATGCGAGCGGCTTGCAGAGAACAAATCCAACCACTCAGTCACCGACTATGCGGCTGTACAGAGGTTCGCTGCTGACGATGTCACCGACGACATCAAGCAGCTTATCAAGCAGTACAAGAATGACCCCAAAGTCCTTAGCTTCCTCGTCCGAATGATCTGGCAGGGCGAGTTGGGCAGCGCGGCATCAGAAGCCATTGCCATTGCGTCGAACCCTGCAAGCGAAAAGCACCTCCGGATCGCCGCATTTCGGGCGGTTGAAGCGGTCGCAAGCCCAGAGGATTTGAGCACCATCAGGACGGCGTTTGCGGCAGAAAACGCCCCACTAAAGCGCGACTGGTTGTCCCAGCTACTTTTTCGCGCCCCGGCCACTAAGCATAGTATTGCTTGGTTGGATCAGTGTCTCAGAAAGGTTGCAGACGCTAACCCGCACAGGGCGGACGAACTTGACGACGCGGTGACAGGGTTCGTCGATCGCCTGGCTATCGACGATCTCCCTACGATGCTGACTTGCCTAGCCGCATTGTTGGAAAAGGAACCGCTTATTGACCGATATGGTTGCGAGGTCTCCGAACAGTATGCATGGCTGATAGAACCCACCGCAGCAGGCCTTTCAAGGCTGGTAGATAGCCAACACGCCAGCGTCCTCGCCCAACCCCTCCTGGGACTATTCCGAAAGTCTCAGCGGGCCGGTTGTATGAAGCCGGTGGTCTGCGCGACCTGAAGGGCCACCTCTCGAAATCAGTGCCTTCCTGGTCTGAGCTAAATGACGCGATTTTCTGGGAAGATATCGGGCGCGAGCGCGCGTTGGATCGAAAAGAGGGGCGACGCCTCACCCACTTCATTCAAGGTGGCTACTGGAAGTCATTTGCGCGTTTCGACACGAAGGATTTCGGGCGGACCGTCCAAATGATTGGGGAGCGTGATCTTCTGGACGACAAACTTGTCGCCCTGTCCCTTGCCTTCAGCATCTATGTGGACTCAGGTCGAAAACCAGCAGATCGGAAAGCGCTTTGGCGAGTCGCCAGCGGAGATGGCGCGCTGGAAGCAGAGCTCGGCAAACTGATGCACCCCCCAGTTGACTCTACCCGACGCAAACATAAGCAGTCGGAGCGCGACTACGAGCGTAGCCAGCGAGAGCGGGAACGCAAACGAGACGAAGCACACAGGTCTTGGCGGGACTGGCTTTCAAAGAATGTTGATCACCTTAGAAATCCCAGATTTGACGATCCAACTGCGGTCAGCAATGCGCAAGAATATGTGTACGAACGTCTTCGGTGTCTAAGTGAGGATCGGAACCAGTACACTTATTCCGACTGGAACGTTCTCGAACCTGAGTTAGGTGCCGAGGTCGCGCGAGCTTTCCGCGATGGCGTGGTAGCCTACTGGCGCAAGAATTCGCCAAAGCTAGTCTCAGAAGGCGCACCCGCCAATAGCATTTCATTCTCGACCATACTCGGCATGGTTGGCTTGGGTATCGAAGCCAGCGAAACGAAAGACTGGGCTAGTAATCTCACGGAAGCCGAAGCGGGGATTGCTTTCCGCTACGCCGTCAAGGAACTCAACGGCTTCCCGTATTGGCTCCAGCATGTCTTTCAGCGGTTCCCTGATCTGATCACGACACTTGTGCTTACAGAGATCAATTACGAGCTCGACCAAGCGACCAAAGACCGTGAACTCCACTACCTGCTGTATGACGTAAGCTGGAGTGGTCAATGGCTATGGGACCGCGTAGCCCCCCCCATGCTCAAACGCCTCCGGAGAGAACCTGATAATCTTCAGTCGCTTGAGAAGCTGCACAAAATCATCAACGGGTCTTCTATCAGCTCAAATGAAATCGCACGGCTTGCGGCGCGTAAATCCCGGACACTGGTCCGGATCGATAATCTTGCTGTTTGGTTCGCGACCTGGGCAGGCGTCGCACCGCAGGAGGCACTTGAGGCGTTAGAAGACCGACTGCCTAGCTTTGCCGATGACGATGGTTTGCAACTTGTCATGGGATTCATCACACGACTGGTTGGAAGTCATCATAGTTCTGGGATCAGCGCCCGGAATGCCTTTAGAGAGCCTGTCCATCTCAAACGCTTGATAGAGATAGTCCATTCCATTGTGCGGATAGAGGATGATATCGACCGGGTCGGTAAGGGCGTCTACACGCCAAATCTCCGTGACAACGCCCAGAACGCAAGAGACCGCCTAACATCGCTTCTTGAAGAGATACCCGGCAAAGCCGCGTTCTCTGCCTTGCACTTGCTGTCACGAGAGCATCCTCACGACTCGGCTCGCTCTTGGTATCTCTTAAAGGCCAGAAGAAAGGCGCAAACGGACGCGGAGGGACAAAAGTGGTCAGCAAAGCAGGTGTTGGAATTTCATCGCGAACAGGAACGGACACCGAAAAATCACCAGGAGCTATTTGACCTGGCGGTCCATAGATTCTCCGACCTTAAAGCCGACCTTGAAGATGGTGACAGCAGCGTCGCAACGACTCTTTTAAAGATCGAGCAGGAAGTAGAAATGCGAAATTTCCTTAGCTGGGAGCTTCGACGGCGTGCGAACGGTCGTTACACCATTGCGAATGAGGACGAGCTTGCTGACGCGAAGCGCATTGACCTTCGCTTCTTCGGGACAGGTTTTGATGGCCCAGTTCCGATTGAACTTAAATTGGCTGAGAAGTGGAGTGGCTCCAAACTTTTTGAGCGCTTGGAGAACCAGCTCTGCAGAGACTATCTCAGAGATCGTCACTCATCGATGGGGCTATTTGTTCTAGTGAATCAGGGTCGCCAAAGCACCTGGCGAATCCCAGGAGGTGAAGTGGTCGACTTTGCAAAACTGGTTCAGAGGCTTCAAACCTTAGGGGAAACGCTGGCGCGTGAAATGCTTGGTGTCGACGCAGTCAAGGTCTTGGGCATTGATCTCACTGCGCGTGCGCAACGCGAAGCGCTGAAGCCGTAGCGGGGCAGATTTGCGGTAATGCTTTTTCGAGTATGCCGGACCTCAAGACTTGAAACATCGATTTGCCGTCGGTTTCTGGCTCTGAGCTCTCCACAAAGACCGCTTGCCCGTGATTCTGTAATTAAAGACGGCCATCTGGAGTCGTGTTGCCGATAGGATTGCGCGTTAAGATGAACATATTTAGGGCCGCAAGTACCCGCTAGTTTTTACGTCCCCTCCTGCGCCTAACTGGCAGATCCCGGTAGCGACCATTCGCGGGCTTTGCAGTGGGCGATCCTCTCGCAGCATTTGACGCAGTCTTCGTCTTACATGTGCGCGAGCGGGACACTTGGACGGGTCAGCGACATGTTCTCTTTCGAAGCAGGGCTAAGATCTTCGTCATCGGGATTCAGATCCCAACGATGCTGTGGCCAGAACGTTCTGAACCTTTCGTAAACTGTAATTCCTGGAAGCGACGGTGCAGAGCGCGTAAGCTAGGAATAGGCTTATTTCATAGGCGAGTCTTACCATCTCATCGCGTGACGCCCATCAAGAAGCCACGGTAGAGAGATCATAATCAACCAGTTCTGGTTCTGATGTCACGCCAGCAAAGTATCGTCCGTGGGACTTTAATACTCCTAGGTCATCGCGGCGATGGGCTTGGGGCAAGTGATATCCATGTTGACACATTAGCACTTGCGCTCCCCTCATGAGGGAAATTATTATAATTAAAAACCTTTTACGGGAATGTGGTTTCCTGTTTCAGATTCTAATTTGAGGGCAGGATCTATGTCCAACCTGTTTCATAAGGAGGCCATGGAGCACGCAACGCAACGGCTGGATGGTGAAGTGGTTCTAGCTCTGCCTTTGCCGTTAAAGCTTCTGATCGCGATTGCGTCGCTCACCATCGCCAGCGTTGTGATCTTCGCAAGTACTGCAAGCTATTCGCGTAAGGAAATGGTGCAGGGCTGGCTGACACCCGACCAAGGCGTGATCAGGGCCCTGGCCCTGCAAGGCGGCCAGATCGAGGCTCTTTTAGTGCAGGAAGGCGATATCGTGTCCGCCGGTGCCCCGCTCGCCCGTTTGCGGCTCGATACCGACACGCTGGACGGTGCATCGGGCGCACGCGTGATGAGCGCACTACAAGCACAAACCGATGCCGCCGAGCGCAGTGCCAATGCTGAAATCGCCCGCATGGAACAGGATGAAGCCCGGCTTACAGGCGCGTTGCACGGGTTCATGACCGAGCGGGCCGGGCTCTCGCGCCAGATCAGCTTGCAGCGCGAACGCATCACACTCGCCGATGAACAGATAGAGCGCGCGGTAATCTTATCAGAGCGAGGCTATATGTCGGGCCGGGAGCTCGATGACCGTCGTCTCATGGCGCTTGCCGCGCGCCAGGAGCTGGCCGCGCTGGAACGCAACGACGCCACGATCTCCCGTCAGATTCTTGAAGTTCGCGCTGCGCTTCAATCTCTTCCCTTGCAGATCGAAGCCGAGCGCGCTCGCGCAGCCTCCGTACGCGCAGCACTGGATGAGCGCATCACAACGCAAAGCGCCCGCAACGAGGGCGTCATCACTGCCCCGGCCGATGTCCGGGTAGCGGCCCTGCCCGTACGGCAAGGCCAGACCCTAGCGCCGGGCGAGACCGTCGCTGTGTTGATGCCCGAGGATGGAGAGTTAGTAGCCGAGCTCTATTTACCCACCCGAGCCGCTGGCTTCATTCATGTAGGACAGGATGTCCGCTTGATGTATCAGGCCTATCCTCATCAGCGCTTTGGCTCGGGTAAGGCCACCATCACCGCCATCTCGCGTACCGTGCTAGCCCCGAATGAGGCTGCCATCCCCGGCCTCAACCTGCAAGAACCGGTTTTTCGGGTGGAGGCGATGCTAGAACGCGCAGAGGTCGACGCCTATGGCGAGACCATTCCGCTTCAGCCGGGCCTGCTGTTAAACGCTGATATAATTCTTGACCGGCGCAGTTTGATCGAATGGCTTTTCGATCCGCTCTTCGCAGCCGGACGCAGGGGGTAAGGATGGCGTACGGTTTCAAGCCTGCAAGACCAAAGCCTGAATCAGGCAGCCAATTTCCCCAGAGGCGCGCGTGACCCGAGACGATGCATTGAACCTGTTCAAGGGTCGCAAACTACCGATCATCATGGGAGCCGAAACGGCCGAATGCGGGTTGGCCTGCATGACCATGGTGGCACGCTGGCACGGTCATGATGTGGATCTCAACGGTATGCGCCAGCGCACCGGTCTGTCCATCTCCGGAGCCAGCCTGCGAACCCTGATGACCATGGCCGACGGGCTGGGGCTCGCAACACGGGCGCTGAAGGTGGAGCTGGCAGCGCTGAGCAAGGTGCGCACGCCCGCTATTATGCACTGGGACCTCAATCATTTCGTGGTCCTAGCCAAGGCAACGCCGAAGTCCATCACCGTGCATGATCCGGCCATGGGGCAGCGGACGCTGAGCTTTGAAGAGGCCTCTAAGCATTTCACCGGAGTGGTACTTGAACTGACCCCTGCGGACGAATTCGAGCCCGTAAGCGCCACCCAATCCACACACCTAACTAGCCTGTGGTCTAAAATGGAGGGGTTCTGGGCCTCTTTCGGACAAATCATCGTCCTGTCCGCCGTGCTGCAGGTGGCGGTGTTCGCTGCGCCCTTCTACATCCAGCTGGTGATCGACGAGGCGATCGCCCGCGGTGATCCAGGGCTGCTGGCGGTTCTTGCGCTTGGGTTTGGCTCCCTGATGATCCTGCAGGCAGGGCTGACCGCCTTGCGCGCCTATGCCCTGCAGGTCGTGGGGCAATTGATGACCTTCCAGATGATCGGAAATATGGTCCGTCATCTGCTGCGCCTGCCAATCAGCTTTCATGAAAAGCGCCACGTGGGTGACATTCTCTCGCGTGTGCAGTCGACCCGGCCCATCCAGGATGTATTAACCCGGGGCGCAGCGACTGCGTTGATCGACGGGGTCATGGCGTTGGTCGCGTTGGTGATTCTATTCTTCTATTCGGTCACGTTGACGATGGTGGTTCTGGTCGCTCTGGCGCTGAGCGTGATCATCACTTTTTCCTTTTACCCGGTGGTGCGACGACGGAGTGAACAAGCCATCGTCGCTCAGGCCAAGGAGCAAAGCCATCTGATCGAGAGTGTGCGCGCTTCGCGCACACTCAAACTGATGGGTCGAGAAAGTGAACGCGAGAGTACCTGGCGCAATCTGTTTGCCTATACGGTGAACCGGAAGTTCTCGCTGAGTCGGTTCGAGATCATCCGCAATGCACTCCAGACCTGCATTGCAGGGATTCAGACCATCTTTGTCGTTTACCTGGCTGGGCAGATGATTCTGGCGGGCGATGGCTTCTCAGTGGGCATGCTGTTCGCCTATCTCAGCTTCCGCCAGACATTTACCGACCGGGTCATGGCTCTGATCAACGAGGCGTTTAATTTACGCCTTCTAAGCCTGCACCTGGAACGGATCGGCGACATTGTCCATACGGAACGCGATGAAACACTTGGTGCGGAGACTGGCATACTCGAGGACATTACAGGCGAGATCGAGGCCCGCAATGTGGTCTTCAAATACGGTGCCGGGGATCGTCCCGTCTTGTCTGGCGCAGATCTACACGTGAGGGCGGGTGAATTTGTTGCTATAACTGGTGCCTCCGGCGGCGGGAAGTCTACGCTGCTCAAACTCATGCTGGGCCTTTATGTACCTGATGAAGGCGAGATCCTTCTGGATGGAAAGCCTGCGAATACAATCGGCTGGCGGCGCTGGCGCGCCCAGGTGGGAGTGGTGGCGCAGGATGACCAGCTGCTCTCCGGCACCATTGCGGATAATATCAGCTTCTTTGATCCCGATATGGATATGGAGCGGATTCATGCGGCCGCCCATGCCGCACGCATCCATGATGAAATCGCCGCCATGCCTATGCAGTTCCTATCGCTGGTGGGCGATATGGGCTCCGCCCTGTCGGGTGGACAGCGGCAACGCGTGCTTCTGGCCCGGGCTCTCTATCGCGATCCCAGGATTTTGATCCTGGACGAGGGCACTGCCAATCTCGATCCTGCGACTGAGAATGTCATCGCCGACTCTATCAGCCAGATGCCCATCACCCGCATCGTCGTGGCCCATCGACCCGCATTGGTGGAACGGGCGGACCGGGTGGTGACTATAGTCGGCGGCCGTGTCCATCTAATCGACCGTTCGGTCATGACGAGTAAGAGAACCAGCAAGAACGCAGATTAGAATCTTCGTCGAGATTCTTATGCACGCTTTGTTGAAACGGGGGGCTCGATATTCCTTGGGCCGTCTTGTCATACGGGCAAGGGGGAACAAGGGAAGGGCCATGTCCTCATATGTGAAGCGTAGGCGAACCGATGGTGGGCAATGTGGGACCGAAGGCTCTCGCCTGAAAAATCATCTGACATCAAACCTTAAGCGTTTGGATGAGCGAACGTCGGTGTGTTGGTCGCCTAGTCTGGAATAGTCAATCGCGAGGGTAATGTGGCCAGAAAGCGCGGCGTTTCGGCAGTTAGTATTTTTTGAAACGTCAGTCAGTGGCGCTTTCGAGAAAATGCTCGAGACTAAGTATGTTTTGGGATCATCGCATTCATTTGAGCCTTTATCGGAACTGTATTAGAGACAAAAATTAGTACTTAGCATGAGGAGCATTTTGATCTTTACCTGCCTAAAAGTCTGAATAGAGAGCTGACAATCATGAGCTATTGTAGGTTGCATTTAATTGGACTGAAACGCTGGGTGCGGCTGCTATCTCATCGAATTATAGAGGAAGCCATTCGCAATTTTGGATGCGATCATACTTCTAAGTTCAGCTAAAATGGTGGATAATAATAGTTATAGCGATACTGTCCGGATTCCGACTTGCTCGACTCTGAAGGAGTTATTAGGCGATACGCCCATTCGAGGTGATCATCTACATTGTCGGTAAGAAATTAGGTGATAGATGATGTCAGAAAGCGGGTTTGATAGGGAATCATACTCTAAAACTGATAGAGTTGCTCCCAAGACATATATCTTGAAAGGAGATGAACATCACGTCCGGATTAGTGCCCTGCCGGATGTCTCATCACCAGGACTTGTTGAGCGCTCTCTCGCCGTTCAGTCCATGCTTTGTGAGAGCGATCTAGTTTGGAAAAATACTGAAGATGTATTCGGATTGGAATTGCGTCTCGCGTATCAGTTGGAGCATGACATAAAATCTATTCGCTCTAAATACTTTAAAATAGAGGGGGGCGGTCCAAGCTTGAGGCGATTTTTTCTTAGACCCAGCACAGAAGCCATCGTGCACGCCTATCGCAATGCGTTCACACCAGGAGCTGGAGGTGTTGAAGCGATGGAAGGTCTCGGCAGCTGGCTGTACGGCTCAGAGCGACAATTTCG
Organism: Oceanicaulis sp. HTCC2633; assembly: GCF_000152745.1. Classification (GTDB taxonomy): domain Bacteria; phylum Pseudomonadota; class Alphaproteobacteria; order Caulobacterales; family Maricaulaceae; genus Oceanicaulis. Next base: position 483,869 of record NZ_CH672428.1, on the reverse strand, counting down.
AACGAATCGTGCCCAGACCAGCCGTGGCCCTGGAGGGTATAGAGTTGTATATCCTAAAACATCGGAGATAGAGGATTGTCTCTTTATACGTGAAAATCGCCAGATATCAGATTATCACACCCCACTTCTTTGGGCAATTCGGCGATTTGCTGACTTTAACACAACCCATCCTTTTTTGGATGGTACCGGAAGAACCGCAAGAGCACTTTTTATAATAGACCTGATGAATTATGATATTATCGCGAAGCCATCACTCCCGTTGGGCCCTATGCAGTATTTATTTTCAGGTGAATTATTAAAGTCATATCTGAATTTATACATTAAAAACAATTGGGAATATTTTGCCGGCACTATTATGGATATTATAGTAAAATATCACAACTATCTCAAATATATAAACCAATATGATGATTGATTTAAGTAAAAACAAAATCACCTTCAGAAATATGAATCCACTACCTTTTGCAGAACTTATCTTATGATTGAGCGCAGCAGATTGTAACGATCTTGTAGGAACATGTTTTTGCAGTTTTGATTTTCACGCCATTGTGGAAAATGAAGTGAAACCCTGAAACTCCTCCAGGGAAGGGGAGGGGTTGGCCGAAATAAGGGATGAGCGATGCAGCGTTCACGTTTTTATCGTATTACAGGTCATTGCTGTCCTGCGCGTGCAGGAGGCGGTAACGCCTTTGGCGGAAGTGCAAATTCGCCGGGATAGGTGCGTCAGTGGACAAACGGCTAGGGTGCTCAAGGAAGAGAATAGCTAGCTGAAGTTGCATCTCGCCAAAGGAATGCCGGATAACACAGTGCTGAAAGAGCTCTTGGGAAGACGTGGTGGTGCCGCGGCTTGACGCGAAGCTCTGGCGCATCTGCGGATGGTCTTCGAGATGAACAGACGGCGGGCGTGGCGCGTGATCGAGACGCAGATGCCTGTGGACCCTCACCAAACAGCTCACCGACGGAGGTTGATTCAGGATACTGGCGGTGATTGATGACTGCACACGCGAAAGACTTTGCCTAATCGCCTAACCCTAGCCATCTGGCGATCGTGTCGCCATCTAGCTGGATGCGCTGGTAGAATGACTTTGTGGAAAGCTTCAATGGCAGGCTCCGTCGCGAGCATCTCAATGAGGCGTTCTTCCTCTCGCTGCCGCAAGCGAGACCCGTTCTGAGCGGCTAACGGCGGACTTGACGTCACTCGCAGCTCAGCTGGATGAAGCCTGTGGGTTATCGTTGCCTGATCTTCACCTCCGGGCAGGGCGCCCAGCTCTGTCAAGGCTTCGCGCCATGGCCTCTTGTACTGTAATCAAAGAGGGCTCAAATCACCCTAAGACTCTCGCAAAGCGGGGTAAAAATGAGTGTCACATATATGACTATTCATAATTCACACGAGAAATAACACCATCGTACTCTAGTGTTTTTAGTAATTCTAATAGCTTATCTGAAGCACCTATATCATCCGCCTTATTAAGAATTTGCTTTGAATCATGTTCAATATTCTCAAATATTAGATCAACAAGTGGTTTTATATCCAAGTCGAATTTATATTCCTTACCATTAATGACAACAAAGGTGGAATTGTCAGAGTTCCAAGTAAGTGGGTTTTCGGGACCCATGTAACGTATTTTACACGCGTCGCTATTACTGGTCCACGTTACATTTAAAGAAGATGGAAAATTCGCTATAGATCTAGGTGATCTATGAGCCTGTTTATCATCCCAATAGCGCTCTACTGGATTGTCTTTGAGAAAATCAGATACCCAATCTTGAATGGCATCTGATGTATCTTTAAAATCCAAGCAATTCGGAGCAATGCCCTTTCTTAGAAGATCACAATCTTTGGCGTGAGCAACCATCCAATTTAAGATGTCTATAGATGTGAAGCCGTTCACCCCACAGGTGATATGCATGGACGGTATGCCTGTAGAAACTACTGAATGCCACATGCCTCTGGGAAGATATAAACAGTCGCCTTGCTCTAGATAGCCTTCCCAAATTGGCTCTATATGTTCTTTAAATTGTTTTCCCTTTTTCCTTTCGAGGGGATGGGGTTCACTAAAGCCGAAAACTTTCCAATATTTTCGACCATAAACCTGTATAGCAAACACATCATGATCATCCCAATGGAGACCAAAACCGACTTCAGGCTTTTGGGATAGGTAAATATTGAAATTGACGTCCTCCCTGAATACAGATTGCATATCATTTGCTAGGGAGTCGAAACTATTTAACCGTGTATGTATAGAGTTAATTATAAACGTGTGGCCGGTGGAAATTAAGTTGCTCACTTCTTGCGAGGACAGCTTTCCATTTTGGAGCCATATACTAGAAGGATTAAATTCAGCCTCCCCACTTTTTGAGTAACCAATGTTTTTTCCATTGTGCACTGTAGTAATGTCGAGCAATGAATTAAATTTATCCCAATCAATCAGGGTCAATACCGATTCAATACCTAAATGACTACGAAGGAGGCGCTGTCCATAGTATTTCTCGAAGAATTCTTCTTTTGATGTACCTTTAATAATATCTACAAATTTGTGCATCTTTGACTCTCTTGATATAGATCTGCCATTAGGGATGAGACGTACTGAGGATATACAACTGGCCCTGGATCACCAATAGGAAGATAAGCAACTGAATTAGTATGCTGATCTCTAGAATAATGTATAATAACTGAGTTATGGATGTCACCATAACCAAAGCTATCGATTAGAAAAATCGTGTCATCACTATTTAAACCTGTTCTTTCAGCAGCGCTTCCAGGGATGATTCTTTCTATAAGACCCGGCACCGTATTGGATAAAACAAAACCCCTCTCGTATGTCGGCCAAGCGTGTTCTATCAGCTCATATTCGCTACCGTTGATGCTGAATTGACAAGGAAGATGCGAGATCAGAATACTATTATCTTCAGAATTGAATTCTATAGTCGGTAGTTCTGAGTGCCCCCAGAATCTGTCAGAAGTAAGAGTCTGTTCCGATTCTTCTTCTAGTGCTTCAATTAGGTTGTCAAACCGGTCACCAGTTAGGTCTGTATTTGTGAATTGGGTTGCAGCAATCCAAGAAATGATACCAAAGTCATAGTCAAGTTGCGATACTTCATAATTTGATTGAAGGTTCGATATAGATCGATTAATTCGGCTCACCAAAAAATCTTCTTCCACATAGCCCATTTTGACTAGTTCTATGTATGTTACAAGTTCAACTAATCCCTCTCCAATCCAAGTGTCCTGATCTACCATTCCTAGCAGACGTGGCATCCAATGGTGAGCGATTTCATGCACGATGAGTGTCATCAAGTGCCGTTTATTTAGACCGACACCCTGATGAATGGCAGAAGAATTAGGGTTAGCAAGTCCGGTATATTGACCAAAACTTCCCGCGTCTAAAATTGGAGGTGAAATTAAGACTGAGTATGTGTCAACTTCCGCATTACCCCATCGATCTTCAAGCGACTCAAAAGTATCAGTGATTAAGGTGCTTAACTCTGAAGCTTCATTCGACACTTGATCTGCATACACTAAACTCAAGGTGGGACCATCTTGAATTTCAATTATTTTCGACTCCCAATTTCCTGCAGCTAAAAATGAGAACCAAAGATCATCTGCCCTATTAAAAATCCAAGAATTATTACCTTCATAGCTTCCGTCTGATAGATACGAAGGTTCCTCAAATTCACTCGAGTATGTAAATCTGGTGTCACCAAAACGATATGGAACGCCTTCCATATTCAAGGGGCGTAAAGCCAACAACAAAGCTTTGCCGTCAAGTAGTGAATATTCACCAAAGTCCATTAGGGAACTGCACCCCGACATCGAATCGATAGAATGACTTCCCCTATATTCCTGAGCAGTTACAAGATAGGATATACGTAGCGCTTCTTGATTGATAGGACTAAAATACATTCTTGATTCTGTAGAATGTTCTGAGTTGTATTCAGCGCCACTATATTCAATAAGGCTATATTCTATCGGCTCACAATTTTCATGCGTATAACGCATCTCCCTCAGCTCAAGTAAGCCTAAATTATCATTAGGTATGACAAGATCTACGATCCATGATGCATCAGAATTCTGATTAACCGTGATTTCAACGTAAGGATTTTCATTCGCTTCACTGATAGGAATGGTGGCATAACTAATCAATATGAAGGGAAAAAATTTAAGTAAGGACGATTTTATCATTAATTACTCCACTAAACTCTTCGAGAAGCTCTTTACGTAGTACTCCTGCTTTGCTCATTGTATTTACCATTGTGCCTAGAATTATATCTATATCGTGACAGTAGACTGATCTATTATTATATAAAGAGCCTTCTTTGTATCGATGGATTAGATGATACCCACCGCGACAAACGTCAGACCAAATACAACCTGTGCAATCATCTGGTAAGGTCTTATGCGCGGCGTCTATTTGCTTTCCATCACTGGATAGATAAAGCTCTGATATAGATGATTCACTTACATGCAATAAATTTGTAAACATTTTCGGATTCATGCTTCGAAAAATATCATCATGTGCAATCGTCGCATCTGAACTAATAGTAACTATGTACTTACTAGCATCATAATCACGCTGTATTCTTCGATCCGCCTTATTTCTAGTCAATAAGTGTAAATGGTACTCTAGGAACCGTATTGATATATTGGGATTATTGTCAGCCACCCACTCCCTGAATACAGATACTAGAAAGTTAGCATACTTACCGCTATTAGCAGTGTTGAATGTATCATGAGATTCGTCTGGTAGTAAAAAATCTAAGTTCTTGACACCAAGATCATCAACAAAATGACGATAGGTTGAGCCACCATCCACTTCTGGATTGATTACGCACAAGATCCCAGATTCGGGAAGCTTGCCTTCTGAAATTGCAGCTTGAACTAATCGCAAGCCTGAAATTGAACGTTCATATGTGCCAATTTGTTTTTTGTCTATGCGATGACGGTCATTAATTTCCTTGTTGCCATCGAGGCTTATACCGACCCTAACTTTATATCTCGAAAATAACGCTATCCATTCCTCATCCAAAAGCATGCCATTTGTTTGGAGATAAAACTCTATGTCAACTTTGTCAGAACATGTAGACAACTTCTCTAGCATTGATTCAAACCGTTGCTTCTTCATAAGCAGCGGCTCTCCGCCATGCAGTGCGACTGTAACATATGTCAGATCAAGCTCTTCTATTTGTTGCCTTAAAAACAAACACACTTCATCAACGCTACTTTCAGAAATAATTGCAGAGTGATCACTATAGCTATTATCGGCCCCATTAAAAAAATAGCAGTAAGTACAACTGATATTACAGCGCTCGCTTACTTTGAGAACAGCCTGTAAAATATTTCGTTCATTATTCATATGGGCTACCAATTGAGTGGCGAGGCAATGTGCCTGGATTAAGGGACACTGCCTCGCTTTATTATTTAGGTTCTTCCCCAGGCCTTTGCGTAGGCACCGTTTGACGCGGTGTTGTTACTGGGACCGTCCCAACCATCCCCACCGCCATTTTCCGTATCATAGCCACCGGCAATTTTTGATAAAAGCTCTGCGGGAATTTCTTCACCAGCGTATTCATCGCTCACCGGGTTCTCTTCGATCTGTTCTTTTCTAGGATCTGACACTACTTACTCCTTAGAAGCTGGCTGCAGATCTATCCGGATAGGAGGGCGTTACTCATTAATCCGATGCATGTTGATCTTTTCAATAGCTAAAAGTCGAACACGCCTGCTAGCCATAAGTTGAAAGTTAATGCGCTCTCACGCCATATAAGATATGCACAGCCATTGCTAAGCATCAACCCCATACGGAGAAAATTGCTTACAAATGCAAACCCATAGTTGTAGTTTAGGGCTTGCAATTTAAGGGCTACTATTAATACGTGTCTGTACCATCCTACATGTTTACTCTAGTGAGAAGCCCGAGATGAAATTCAAAGATTCATATGCGGCACCTCTAACCATTCAACCGTACGTTGACAGATTTGAATTTTCTGAGTCTCAGCGATGTATGGTCTGTAGCTGGATTTTGCCTTCAGTGATCATGTCAGTGGGGTGTCGGAGTGATTATGTAGACTGGCTATGACGTTGTGCAGAGTGGGGCCATCCAATACTAGCGAGTGCTCTCTACTACGGCTAGGGTTCTCTATTTTGATGCCATCGCGAGAGATAAGGTGGCTTCTATAATACTTGTCGCGAGGCCGGGTGCCCCTGCCTATACTTGGTGCACGGGATTAGCATATCCTGAGAGGAGTGAACTAATGTCCGCTCCTACGCCAAAGCGGAGCTGAATACCTTTAATTGCAGGCGCTAAGAAAAACGGGCCCCGCAGGGCCCGTCTCTGATCCTAAGATCGCGCGAATACCAGTTTCCGCCGCGCACCGCGGGCACCCTTAGGGCTGGTGTGCCGTCTTTCATCGCTCTCGGCACACACGCTTTATGTCAGATATCCCCAGAATGTCAAAAAGTGCATGCTATGCAATGAGTTGCCAGGCCGGGCCTTTTGGGGCTCTATGTGTGAGAAAACACCGATGAAACCGGTTTTGCATTGAAAGCCGACTTCAAGCCTCTGGATTCATTATGATTATTCAGTGTTCTGATCGCCAGCTTGGTCTTTTCTCACACTCGCAGATCTCTCAGCGAAATTAATGATTTTGGCCCTTTGAGGGATAGCTCCGTAATCCACAAGTCGATCGACAATTGACTGATAATCCTCGAAGAACCGGCGCCAGGCGCGCATGCCTCCAAGTTCACCAACGGCCATGATCATCGCCTGATGGGAGGCGATGAGAAGAGCGTTCTGTTCCTCGAGTTTGGCGATCTTGCGCTTTGCTTCGGCCAGCATCTCGCTCTCTTCGACGCCGAGCCGCCCCCGGTTGTTCCGAGCGATGCGCAGGACCGTTTCGGCAAGCTTCTGGCATTCTCCCAGCTGAAGCCGTTTTGCGGCGTCACGAGAGAGGGTCGTGTGCGCGACGCCCAGTTCCGCCGCGGCGGCGCGCAGGGTGATCTTACGCCCTTGTTCAGCAAGCCTTCGGCACACGGCGCCCAGCTCCGGGCAGGGCGCTTCAAACGGGGAAGGGGAGATGCCGACCGTCACAGCAGGCCCTCGATCTTCTTCTCCCCATAGCGCTTGCCCAGATCCGGGCCGTCCGGAAACACTTGCTTGCCCGGTGCGGCGCCGCGCGCTTGCTCGATGGCCGTCAGGCGCTCTTCGGCCTGGCGGCGGGCCGCCGCTTTCGAGGCCTGCGTGCCAGGGTGTTTATCAATGGTGCTGAGCAGGGTGCGGTATCGGCCGGCGAGCTTGTCGAGCTGTCGCTCCTCTAGAGCCGATCCTGTTCTCACGAGGTGGCAGCATCCATTGAAGCACTCAAGATGTTTAGGGCAGGGCTCCACGACGAAGGAATTCATGCACAGGCCGTAGGGCGTGATCTGCATGCCGTCGGCTTCTGTGGCGAGGAAAACGATTGCGGCCTCATCACCTTCCGCTTCCTGAATGCGCCGGAACTCATCGGCAATCGGGCCCTGTGCGCGGCCGGCGCTGATCAGCTTGAAAGCGTCGCGCGCCGGACCCGTCAGTAGATCTTCCGAACCGTCTGGCAGCTCCATGGCGTCGAGCTCCTGGGCCAGAGTTCGGCTGTCGTATTCGTGGCTTTGTGCGACGCTTTTTCGGCCAAAGCGGTTGGTGATGATCGTATCGGCGACACCGGCCGCGAACAGCTCGTTATTGTGCATGTGACGCGAGGAGTGGCTCTTGAAGTTGAGAGATCGAAACTCTGGCTTCCCGTACTTCGCATAGAACGACTGGCTGGCGCCCTTCCCAACTTTCTGGGTTCCAAAAGCCATCCCGAGGTCAGAAGGTGTTAGCCGCCCTACGAACGCGTACCTGGTAATGTCGCAAACCCCACCGTTTCTCCCTTCAATCAGCGCCCGCTTGGGAACAAGGAATAGGGACTGGTCGGCCTTGAGTTCACGGCCTCCCTCAAGCGGGAAAGGTTCTGTGTCGCTGAGCTTGGTGGGTATGTTCAGTCGGATTTGTCGCTCAAGCTCACCGATAGGGATGCGGACATTGATAAGGCGTCGGCTCGCATCTGCTGGATCGATTAGTATTCGCGGGATCCATGCATTTTCCTTCCGTCCGAAAAATGTCCGCAGCGGTTGGGTATAGTTCGCTCTGTCTCGTTTCAGCCGAGCTTGATAGTCACGGATTTCGTGAAGCACTTCGACATCGAATGTGGCTCGGTATTTCTCCGCCAGGTCCAAGTTGAACGCACCATCAAGCCCGAACGGGTTCCCTGTTAGCTGCGTGAAGACATCTTCAAGTGAGACAATCTCATCAAGCTCAAATTCTGGAAGAATGCGGCCTGTTTTAAGCTGGGAGGTGAGTCTCTGCCTTAGCGGCGCGGTCATCCTGGTGGCGGTTTCGACGAGCTCCGAAATCCGCTGTTCAAACAGACGCAACACGGACGTGGTGGCTTCGGCATGTATCGCCCCAGTATGGTCGCTTAGCTCCTGTTTTTCTGCGAAGTGACGCAGGAAAAGAGTGCGATCGACTCCTCCAATAAGCGAAGGCTTCCCACCACGAGGGTCGAAGTAGGATTGGCTGACAAGCGGATCAACCGGAACAGTCACAGTTTCCCCGACCCTCAAGCCCATGAGGAGGTGTAGTTCGGCCGCCAAGAAGCGAACTGCGTCGTATGAGCCAAGGGGTTGTTCCTCCAGAAGGATCCGCAAAAGCTCCCAGAACTCCGTCGCGCCCGGCAGGCGATCCCCTTTACGTCGATCATCAATCGACGCACGAATAATGGTAGTGTCCCGATTGCGACTTTGTCCCGAAGATCGTTTCCGATTAAGCGGACAGTGGGCGGAAAGGCCAAGGGTGTCGAAAATTACAACTTGCGCCTCCGCCAAAGATTTAAGCTTTTGGTTCTTGTCGATTTTCTCGAGCACACCGAGGGCGCGCACAACATCTTCGCGTGTTATTTCCCAAGGCTCACTTCCAGAGCAGCAGCTCGCAAGGGCCCTCACAGAACGACCGATAGCATTACAAGTATAGTGAGCGCTGTTCCGTAACTCGAACAAAGAGCGGATCGTGAGAGCTTTGATCAGGTCAGCCCAACCATCCGACAGAGGGATCTTTTCCAGTGAGTGATTTTGCTCGGGATTTCCAGATGCCAGCGCCTTTAGCGTGGCTAGGTCGGTGCCTAGGTCCTTCAGGTAAAAAGCTGGCGGTTTAGGAGCGCCAGTGATTTCGTTGAGATCCCATCTGAACGCCTTGATAATTTGTCCGGCTTCGTCGGTTGGCGTGTGCCAGGACACACCATTTGCCTTCGCGATGCTCTTATAGCTTTCAAGGAAGCGATCGAACGCTGGATGGCACGATATAAGGGTCATTGGCCCGCCTCCGAGCCTTCCAGACCCGAAATTATCGACTCGACGGTCTCAAGAACGCGCCGAAGCTGGCCGAAAGCGGGAGTGACCTTGTCTCCCTTGTTTGTGTCTATGAACTCGCCGACGATTTTTCGGATTGAGTCGCGCGCTGTGCGATGAACCTCAATCTCGCGTAAGTACATGAACTTGTGACAATCATAGCAGGCGAGGGCGGGTGTTTTAGGGCAGAAGGACTGACCGATCGCACAGCCGCCGATGCCGGCGATCAGATGGCCGTGTGGCGCGCCTGAGACCTGTTGGTCTTCGGGGAGTTTGTTTAGCTCCTCCAGGTCCACGCTCTTGGACTTCAGGGATGCGTCGATCGCTTGAAAGAGGGGAGACAGGCCCAAGGCTGCATTGATTTTCTCCGCCTGGGTCGGGCTCATCTCGATGTAAGCATCGGCCGTATCGATATCGGAGTGCATCAGGAACTCAGCCAGCTCGAGCCTGGAACATCCAGCGTCTGCCTTTCTCTGGGCTGCCGTATGTCGAAGCTGGTAGGGTGTTCTGCGGATACCGGTGAGGGCCTCAGTGAGGCCTCTGACGATCCGAGTAACTTCCTGAGGCGGTACACCGAAGAGCGACTCAGCCCTGTCCAGGCGGAGGCTGCCTTCGAGCTCCTCACGCCGGCGAAGCCAGGCGACCAGAATGGGAGCCCAATCGCGTTTGATCTTTCTGGTTTGTTCCTGAATTTTCTGACGCGTTCGTTGTTTCGCGTACCGAAAAGTCAGGTGGACAATAGCTTGTCCATCCTCCGCTTCTCTAACGCGAACGTGGGCCACGTTCCTGTTCGCAATCTGGATAGGCCGCATTGCGTGTTGAAAGCAAAGCATGAGGATGGCGGAGTCGCGGAGGATCTCTGTTGGTAGCTTCGTCTCATCCCCTTGCCGTATCGCCGCGCTGAGTTCGTCTAGGTGATCAATCACCTTGCGTTCTTCTTCGAACGTTAGAATCGCCGAGCCGTCACGTACTGCCCGATGTTTGGAACTCGCAATCGGCGACCTTACGGTCCTGAGAATATTGGAGTGCGCTTCTTCCCAGCCAGCTAGGCTAAGATCGCTAAAGAAATAGAGGAGCGCTTTACCGGTCGAAAAATAAAATGAGTTTGTTACTTGCTTAGCTCTAGCGAAGTATCCAATGCTGAGGAATTCGAGACCCTCGTTGGGTCCTGTGCAAGCGTGCGCAATCAAATGTGACTGGATGCCTCCTGTAGTCGCAAGAGTCACAAGATGGATACACCCGGTAATTGCGTTTTTCTGAAGCCGGTGAGCTCCAAAGTGCTTTAAGATGGTCCTGAACGGCCCGTCGAAGTTTGAGAAATCGACCCTAATCGCTTTGCCGTTTGCCTCGATCTGCCAAACATCTTCTTCCGTGTGGATCGTTCGAATTTTCTCTTCATACTCGTCAAAATATCGGACGTGCTTCGGGAGCGCGCCCAACGCATCGGCGACATGCCTGACGTTTTCATCTGCAGGAAGAGCCTTGGAGCGCCCGTTTGGTCCAAAGTCGAAGTCTAGCTGAGACACTCTTTCCACCCACCCGGTTCAATGGTTCTGAGCGCATCTACGTGCGCATCGAAATCGTCGTTCCAAACCGTTTCGATCTGGCGCTCCCAATAAGCGCGGGCGTACAGCCGAGGCATGTTGGAGGTGTAGGTCCAGCCGAAGAAAGCACGGAGCTGAGCCAGAGAGTCGTCTTCGTCGTTCCCATGCGCTCGGAAGTGAGCGAGCCGGATCACTGCGCAGGTGTGACGGAAATCGTGAGCGCTGATGCGCGGCCGACGAAGATTTTCTTGAAGCGCCTGCTTGGCGTCGTCTGACAACAGCGTTGATACGCGATCGAAAATACGACCCAACCCTCTGACGCCTAGAGGGGCGCCACGATTGTTGAGGAATAGCTGAGGGTGAGGGGACCGTCCTCGATAGTTCGTAGCGTAGGCATCAATATATTCAGCAACTTCACGCGACAGCGGTATCTGCCGGATGCTCTGAGAGTTCTTGATTGAAGGCGGGTCGCAATAGCGCGGATCTTCGTCTTCAAATTGGTTCTGGACGTTCATCCAGTAGCGAGGTTTGAGCGTGCGTTCGTCGGTTCCGGTTTTGACGGCATCGGCCGCCAGAAGGAGCGCCTCGCTCCTCCTTAGGCCCTGATGCAGCAGGCAAAGGAGGATCGCCATGTTACGCCAGCGTTGCGGCTCTGAGCGAAACGGATTATCCGGGCTATCGGGCTTAAAGAGTGTGTAGAGCTCTTCAATCACCCGTGCTGGCAGGGCACGTAAGACATGGATTCTTTTCGGAATCGGATTCGGAGAGAGGTTTCTATATCTCAGCTCCCAGCGTTTTATGTGAGACGATAATTCGTGCAGCTTCGCTTTATCGTTTGATGTATGCGACAGATCCTGGAGCGTCTCGAGAATAAAGTCTCTGGTGGTGCGCCAAGCGCGGTTGATGTCTGCGCCGGAGCGAGCGGCTCGGTTTCGCTCGGCAATGAAATAGGCCTCAAGAGTGCGATCTAGCTCATCGGTTGCCAAGCTCGCGATGAAACGGTCCAAGACATCATAGCCGTAGAGCTCCATCGCGAAATTGTAGAGCCTCTCAATTGCCCGCAATTTCTTCCTGATCGTCGATTGAGCGTTCCCGGACCAATTTCTGAGAGCGTAGATGGTTGCCCAATAACGAGGGGTGCTCGTTCTGGGGTGAACCAGGTATGGGCCAGCAAGAAATGATGGAAGCTGTGCACGGGAAGCTTGGCAGAGCGACATAAGGCAAAACTGAAGATGGCTGTTTCGGTGAGCAAGCCCTATGCGGCGTCAAGGGCAGACCTGATCATGCAATAGAATCAGTATTATAAAAAGCCTCATCTGAAATTCATATCACTTCTAGTGCACCAATTTTATTGTGTAGTGGTGATTTCCATCCCTTTTCCTAATAACTTGCTTCGGCCTGTTTTCGACAATTTGTCGATCATTTTGAATTATATTAGTGATGGCTGTAGAATGAGGTATGTTTTTATTGAGATCTTTCGTCACGCATAATACGTGATCTAGTGTCTTCACACGATTCCCAATTCATGGATCACGCGTTTCGTTGATTTGAAACGCGATAGCGAGAAGATCGGGAAGGAGTTTAGTCAATGCACCAGTTTTGAAAGTACCGGGCCTGCGCATAAGATATATTATGAGAAAAAATTTGGATTATATGCGGCTCAGATCAATCAAGGCGCCATCTGACGGCGCGAGGATTATCTGGAGGCCGTCATAAGCCGGCCTGACGCCCTCTGGCAGGCGTTCCAGGAGGTCCTTGTAATCAAGATCGATATGAAGATTGGTCAGGACGCCAAGCCGGGGCTTGATCTGCGACAGCCAGTCGAGCGCCAGATTGACATGCGCGTGACTGGGATGCGGCTTGTCACGCAGTGCGTCCACGATCCAGAGGCTTGTCCCTGACAGCGCCTGCATGGCTTTCTGGTCGAGGCCGTTCACGTCCGGCGTGTAAGCCAGCGGCCCGATGCGAACGCCGCTGCACGGTTCCCGTCCATGAACCACATCAAAGAGCGAAAGTTCGATCTTACCGCCCGGACCGTCAATGCTGGCGGTCTGGCCCGCTTCAAGGCCATGATCCCGCATGAGCGGCGGATAGCCTGAGCCCTCTGGCGTCTCAAAGATGTAGCCGAAGCGCGCGCGCAACAGCGACTGCGTTTGCGAATTCATCATTGCGTCGAGCCGGGCGCCGCGTCGATAGACAAACGCCCGGACGTCATCAATGCCGTGCGCCTGATCCGCATGGGCGTGCGTAAAGGCGACGCCATCAATGCTGGTGACGCCTGCCGAGAGCATCTGCTCACGTAAATCCGGAGATGTATCAATCAGCAAGCGCGTGGCTTCGCCTGCCTTGAGGGCCTCCAGGCTGTGTGCGCGTTCCACTAGCAAGCTACAGCGGGACCGTCGATTTTTCGGGTTCCTGGGGTCGCACGCCCCCCAGTCTCCATCAATGCGCGGCACGCCGCCTGATGATCCACAGCCCAGGATGCGGGCTCTGATCACCGGGCCCGACGTCATGCGATGCGGATCCGGTCAAACAGACGCAGAGCCGCCTGCGTGGTGCGTTCGGCACCTTCCTCGGATGACCAGCCCTTCACCTCGCACAGCTTGTCAAGAACATGTGGCAAGTATGCAGGTTCATTGCGCCTTCCCCGATGCGGAACAGGCGCCAGATACGGGCAGTCCGTCTCCACAATCACCCGGTCCTCAGGCACGATGTCACGGAAGACGGACCGGACATCCTCGGCCTTCTTGAAAGTGATGATGCCCGATGCGGAGAAATAGGCGCCGAGCGCGGCCGCGCGTCGCGCCAGCTCGGAGCCCCCGGTATAGCAGTGCAGAAGCGGCCGGAACGCCCCCTTCCCCATTTCGTCCTCAAGAAGCTCCGCCATCTGCTGATCGGCGTCCCGGCAATGCAGGATGATCGGCAGATCAGCGCGACGCGCCGCCTCGATATGCGCGCGCAGTGAGGGATACTGATCTTCGGCCGGACTGTAATTGTAATGGAAATCAAGTCCGGTCTCGCCAATGGCGACGACCTTGGGATGCCGGGCGATGTCCAGCAGTTCATCGGCTGTGATGTCAGGCCGGTCCTTGGCGTGATGCGGGTGGGCCCCAATGGTGCAATAGACGTCGTCATGCTTTTCCGCGATGGCGGCGACCTGCTCGAATTCATGCAGGCGACAGCAGATTGCGATCATCGGAGAGACGCCCGCATCCCGAGCGGCGTCCAGAACGGAGTCCAGATCGTTGGCGTAATCCTCGCCATGAACATTGATATGGGTGTCGATCAGCATCAGGTCTCAGTCCGCTTGGGCCGCATCCTGCATCAGCCCGAATGCGGCGTAGAGTGTCTGTTTCGGGTCGAGGTAGAGGGTTTCGCTCTCTCTCGCCAGACGGGTCAGGCGGTCGGCCGCCTCCACCCAGGCGCCCGCCCTGTCCGCACCGCCGGTTTCAAGCGCCAGGGCGCGGGCGCGGTTCTGAGCGTCCGCCACCAGAAAATCGAGCGTGATCGGTTTGATTTGCTCCCCGCCCTTGCGCGTAGCCGAGGCGGCGATTTGTGCGATGGCCGCGCGATCGAGGCGCGGCAGACCGGACAAGGCCGTATCGATGGTGGCCATCAAGGCGGGCGCATCGGTTTCCGCCAAAGCGAGCGCACGGCCCGGCGCGCCCTGCGCCAGCATTGCGGCGCGCTGCGCTTCATCAGCACTCATCTGGTGGCGGTCCATGAGCCATTGCGTCGTGGCTTCAATGCTGGGCGCGCGAAGGATCAGACGACGGCAGCGCGATCGGATCGTCGGGAGCAGGCGCCCGGGCGTATTCACGATAAGAATGAGCAAGCCTCGCTGAGGCGGCTCTTCAAGAGTTTTCAGCAAAGCATTGGCGGAATTGACGTTCAGTTCGTCTGCGCTGTCGACGATGCAGACCCGCCACCCCTTGCCGCTGGCGCTCTTGGAGAAGAATTCCGGCGCACGACGCGCCTCCTCGACCGGGATCTCGCCCTTCAGCTTGCCGGTCTTGTCGTTATAGGGGCGACGGATCAGAAGGAAGTCAGGATGCGACAGCGCTTCAAGCCGGCGGCAGACCGGATCGTCCGGATCGCTCGCCAGTCCCGCCTCGTCAGTCGCCCGGGCGCCCAGCAGTCGTCGGGCCAGACGGTAGGCGAAACTCGCCTTTCCCACGCCCTTGGGCCCCGACACCATCCAGGCATGATGCATGCGCCCGCTGCTGATCGCGGCTTCGGCCTCGTTGAGCGCCGCATCCTGTCCGAACAGGTCGTAGACGCGACGAGGGTGGGGCAGCCCCCCTTCCCGGTCCGCTTCTGGGCGATCCTCGCCACTCACTTCAGCGCTCCGAGGCGTTGGGTCAGGATCTCGAAGGCCGATGTCGCAACCTGATCCGCCGGCATGGCGCCATCAAGCACCACGCAGCGCTCTGGCGCCGCGCGTGCGATATCCAGAAAGGCGACGCGAAGAGCATGGTGAAAGGCGGCCGGCTTGCGCTCGAAGCGCGTGGCGCCTTCGCCGCGAAGACGCGTGCGCTCAAGGCCGGTCTCAGGATCAAGATCCACGACAAAGGTGAGGTCCGGGCCAAAACCATGCATGCTGGCGCGGTCGATCTCATCGATCTGCGCCGTCGACATGCCGCCCGCAGCGCCCTGATAGGCGCGCGTTGAGTCCGAGAAGCGGTCACAGATCACCCAGATGCCCTGATCGAGGGAGGGCCGGATCAGGCGCTCCACATGGTCAACGCGCGCGGCATACAACAACAGGGTTTCAGACAGGGCGGACCAGCGTTCGGTATCACCCTCCACCAGCAAATTGCGCAGGGCTTCGGCATTGGGCGTGCCGCCGGGTTCTCGCGTGATCAGGGTTCTGACGCCCTGCGATTCCAGGGACTCAGACAAGGCCTTGGCCAGCGTGGTCTTCCCCGCGCCCTCCCCGCCTTCCAGCGTGATGAAACGACCTTGGGTCATGGATCAACCGCCACGGATCAGACGCGCCAAGGCCGCGCCAGCCCGGCCCATCGCGCCCTTGCGGGCGACAGACTGGGCGGCTTCAACCGGCACGCTCATCTCGCGACCATCGGGCAAGGTGACGTCCAGCTGACCGACAATGTCCCCCTCCTGAACCGGCGCATGCAGGGGCGCCTGATAGACCAGTTCGGCGGTGACGCCGTCGCGATCGCGACGATGCAGGCCAAAGGACAGGTTTTCAGCGGCGCGCAGCTCCACACGCGGGGCCACGCCCAGATAGACCTCGGCGTCACCCAGAACCTCGCCGGCCTCGACAAGGTCCACGGTCGAGAATTCTGAGAACGCAGCCCGCATCAGGCGCTCGGATTCATCCGCCCGCGCGCGATTGGAGTCCATGCCGTTGAAAACAACGATCCGACGCTCGCCGTCGCGTTCCGCCGAGGCGACAAGGCCATAGCCGGATTCCTCGGTATGGCCGGTCTTCAGCCCATCCGCGCCGTCAAACACGCCCAGCAACGGGTTGCGGTTATACTGACGGATGCCGTTATAGGTGAACTCGGTTTCCGAATAGATGTCATAGTATTGCGGATAGGTCTCGATGATGTGGCGGGCCAGGCGCGCAAGATCCAGCGCGGAAATCCGGTGATCAGGATCGGGCCAGCCCGTCGCGTTGGCGAAGCTGGCGCTCTCAAGACCCAGCTCATGGGCGCGCTCGGTCATCATCTGGGCGAAGTTCTCTTCCGTGCCGCCAAGCGCTTCCGCCACCACGATGCAGGCGTCATTGCCTGATTGCACGATGATGCCCCGGATCAGATCGCCGACTTCGGCGCGGGAGTTCACATCGAGGAACATGGTGGAGGACCCCGAGGCCGCCCCGCCTCGCCGCCACGCGTTCTCACTGACCGGCAAGGAGGTGTCGAGCGTGAACCGCCCATCCTCGAGAGCCTCGAAGACCATGAGCGCGGTCATCAGCTTCGACATGCTGGCCGGCGGCATCGGCTCCTCGCCATTCTTGGAGAACAGCACGTCCCCGCTCTCGTAATCCAGGATCACGGCGTGGGAGGCGCGCGTGTCAAACGCGCTCTGCGCCATCGCGGACGGCGACAGGCTGACAGTGATCAGGGCGAGCAGGCAGAGCAGTCGACGCATGATGAGGGTCCCGGGATTGGCGGTTGAAGCGGAATCGGCGGCGGTTGCGGACACCCTAGCCTTCATCGGAACTTGGCTGAAGCGTGGCGTCCAGATTTTGGGTGAAAGACGGCGTGTGATCTCCGGGCGGACCGGTTTCAGGATCAAAAAAGACGGGCGGCGCGGCGCGGTCACGCCGATCTGCCGGACCCAGACCCTCCACCCTCACCTCCACAAGCCCGTCATCGGTGAAGCCGAGGGCTTGCGCGGCGGCGTGGCTGAGATCGATCAGGCGGCCGTCGATATATGGGCCGCGATCATTCACCCGAACGATGATGCTGGCGCCCGTATCCAGACGCGTCACCCGCGCCCGGCTGGGCAGTCGCATGGTGCGATGCGCAGCAGTCAGCTGTGTAGAATCAAAAATTTCGCCGTTCGCTGTCTGGCGACCCTCAAAACCCGGCCCATACCAGCTGGCGAGCCCCGTCTCCACGCTGCGCGGCGTATCCTCATCCGGTGTGAACACGGGCGGAGGCGGCGCGGGGTGAACGGCTGGCGCCTGACGCCCCAGACGCGGCTGTTGAGGCGGCTGCCCCGTACAGCCGGCCAGGATGAGGACGGTCAGAATGGCGAGGCCTGAATGCAGCAGGCGCAGTTTCGTGAAGGACATGCACGGACCCTGGTTCGCTGGGAGCCAGTGTAATTCAAGCCAAGTGTGGCGAAAGTGCGTGTCGCAGGCGGCATGGATGCAGCAAGGGCCGCGATTTGGAACCGCGGCCCTTGCCCATCAGGTCAGATGGAAGCGGACGCTAGGACCGATCAAGGTCGAAGCGATCAAGCCGCATCACCTTCACCCAGGCGTCCACGAAGTCTTCGACGAAGCGCTCTTCCGCACCCTCAAAGGCGTAGACCTCGACGACGGCGCGCAGTTCGGCGTTGGAGCCGTAAACGAGGTCGGCTTCCGTCGCCGTCCATTTGACCGCACCCGTCTGGCGATCCCGGCCTTCGAACACATACTCAGTGCTCGTCGGACGCCAGACCGTGTTCATGTCCAGCAAGTTGACGAAGAAGTCATTGCTGAGCACGCCCGGCTGATCGGTCAGCACGCCATGCTCGGCCCCGCCGGTATTGGCGCCCAGCGACCGCATCCCGCCCAGCAGCACCGTCATTTCAGGCACGGTCAGCGACAGCGTGTCGGCGCGATCCACCATCAGTTCGGACGGTGAGCGGCGGTTGGCCGGGTCGTAATAATTCCGGAACGCGTCCGCCCGCGGCTCAAGATAGCTGAAGGAGTCCGGATCGGTCTGTTCCTGGGACGCGTCGGTGCGCCCCGGTGCAAACGGCACGGTGATGTCATGACCGGCTTGTTCCGCCGCGCGCTCGATGCCGGCGGCGCCGCCCAGGACGATCAGATCGGCCAGGGATACGCGAACATCATCCGCCTGACGGTCATTGAAGTCCTGCTGAATGCCTTCCAGCACGGCAAGAACACGGTTGATCTCGGCGGGATTGTTGACCGCCCAGCTGCGCTGCGGATCAAGACGCAGGCGTGCGCCATTCGCGCCGCCACGCATATCGGTGTCCCGATAGGAGGACGCCGCCGCCCAGGCCGTGCGCACAAGCTCGGCATTGCTCAGATCGGTATCGAGAATCGCCGATTTGAGTGCGGCGATATCGCCCTCATCGATCAGGGCATGATCCACCGCCGGAACCGGGTCCTGCCAGAGCAATTCAACATCAGGAACGTCCGCGCCCAGATAGCGTGCGCTCGGCCCCATATCGCGGTGGGTCAGCTTGAACCAGGCGCGGGCGAAGGCGGCTTCAAACTCTTCAGGGTTTTCCAAAAAGCGCGTGGTGATCTCGCGATAGGCCGGATCGACCTTGAGCGCCAGGTCCGTGGTGAACATGATCGGGGTCTCATACTCGTCCGGATTGTGCGCGTCCGGAACGATCATCGCCTCTTCGGCATTGGCGGGAATCCACTGGATCGCGCCCGCCGGGCTGCGGCTCTGGACCCACTCGAAATTATAGAGGTTCTCCAGATACTGCATGGTCCACATGGTGGGCGCCGCGCTCCAGGCGCCTTCCAGACCGGAGGTCACCGTGTCGGCGCCATTGCCCGTGCCACAGGAATTGTCCCAGCCCAGACCTTGCGCCTCGACCCCGTTGGCGGCCGGTTCAGGACCGGTGCATTCTTCCGGGCTATGGGCGCCATGGGCCTTGCCGAAGGTGTGGCCGCCGGCGATCAGCGCGGCGGTTTCCTCGTCATTCATCGCCATGCGGCCAAAGGTGTCGCGAATGGCGTTCGCGGCGAGTTGCGGATCCGGCACGCCGTTCGGGCCTTCCGGGTTCACATAGATGAGGCCCATCATCGAGGCCGCCAGCGGACGTTCGAGTTCGCCGCCCTCATAGCGCGCCTCATTGCCCAGCCATTCTTCCTCGGCGCCCCAGTAGACAAGCTCGGCCTGCCAGTCGTCCTCACGCCCGCCGGCGAAGCCCAGGGTTTCAAAACCCATGTCTTCCATTGCGACCGTGCCGGCCAGAATCATCAGGTCCGCCCAGGAAATGTTCGCGCCGTATTTCTGCTTGATCGGCCAGAGCAGACGCCGGGCGCGATCAAGATTGGCGTTGTCGGGCCAGCTGTTGAGCGGTTCGAACCGCTGCTGGCCGCCGCCCGCGCCGCCGCGACCGTCAAAAGTGCGATAGGTGCCGGCGCTGTGCCAGGCCATGCGAATGAAGAAGGGACCGTAATGCCCCCAGTCAGCCGGCCACCAGTCCTGGGAGTCGGTCATGAGCGCGCGCAGGTCTGATTTCACCGCCTCAAGATCGAGAGACTGGAAGGCGGCCGCGTAGTCGAAGTCTTCTCCGAGCGGATTGGATCGGGTCGTCTCATTGAGGCGCAACTGCGTCAGGTCGAGCTGATCGGGCCACCAGGCGGAGTTGGGACGCGGCTCCTGGACGCCATGTCCCATGGCGGGGCGCTGATAGTCCTGAGTTTGAGCGACCTCACGCGAGGTGTCGTTGAGTTCGCCCTGAATGCCCATGCCCGGAAACGTCGCGCAGGCGGATGCGCTGAGTGCGATCACGGCGCTGGTCGTCAGAAGTAAGCCCTTGTTGATCCAAGTCATATCGGAAGTCTCCCTGAACAAAGATATGCGCTTTTGTTCAGGCACAGCTTTCCCGCCTGCACATGAGGGGCATGTGAAGTCATGCCAGAGCTCTGGCGAAAACAAAGACAGGGAACGCTCTATGCCTGTATCGAGAGCGCCATGATTACAGTTTGTACAGGGTGCGCCGTTTTTTCGTCAAAATGATTGCTTTGATGGCAGCGATAAATGCTTTTTATGGGGCAGTGCAGCATTTTGAGCCGCGTCGACTGCAAGGCGTCAGCGGGGCGCGCTTGTGCCCTCACCTGTCTCCGGGCTAAACACGGATGTGACGGAGGGGTGGCAGAGTGGTCGATTGCGGCGGTCTTGAAAACCGTTGAGCCGCGAGGTTCCGGGGGTTCGAATCCCTCCCCCTCCGCCACCAGACAGAGCCCTGCTTTGTCCGAGTTGCACCGCGAGCCCTGCGATTTCTCCCTAGTTCAGAAGCAGTCTGGTCAGCGCCTCGCCGACCCTTTCGGATACATGATCTCTCGGCGTATCAGGCGACAGCACGGCGAGCGCTGTGGCCATGCGATCGGGCTGGCCCAGGGTTGCGTTGATCATCACGAAGACCAGCGCCGGGTCCTGGATCGGTATGATCTTTTCGTCGATGCCTTGCTGGATCAGCGGGCGCGCCGCTTCATAAAGCGGCTGCAACAATTGCTCGGCGATGATCTGGCCTTTGGGGACGGGCTCCAGGCTGCCGCGCGCAATGAAACCGCGCACATCGGCGCTCTGATCATAGAATGAAGCGGTCATGCGGATGATCAGCTCCAGACGATCTCTCGCACTCATCTGCTCGTCAGCCGCGAGAGCCTGAAGCGCCGCAATCTTGCCCTCCAGCATCTGACCGAACGAGTCCACGCAAGCCTGCCAGAGGCCTTCCTTGCCGCCAAAGTGCACGGCCACCAGATTGGGCGCGACATTCGCGGCCTTCGCGATCGCGCGAAGCCCCGCCGCTTCATATCCAAAATCTGCAAAGTGTCGCGTGGCGGCCCGGATCAGCGCCTCCCGGCCATCGGGCGCGTCCGCTCTGCGACGTCCGCGCCGTCGGGGCGTGTTCTCTTGACGCATCTTTCACTCCGCAATCATATGTACGAGTGTACATATGGAATCGTTTCCTCATTAAAGGCAGGCGCCTGAGAAAGGGTGAATACCATGCGACCATCCCTCACCCGTCGTGCAGCGCTGTATAATCTGTCAGCGTTTGGACTACTGGGCGTCAGCGCCTGTGCGCCAGACTTTGACCCCGATTCCCGCACTGACCAGATGACGGGCGCGCTCGACGGCACCGTCGTGGAAGCCTTCTTCTACGCTTTCGGCCCCTATGAATTTGCGCGCTCCATGCAGGCCCTCTCCGGTCAGATCCATGTCGGGGACAGGCTCATCTCCGAAGAGGCGTTGGCGGATGCGGCGCAACGGGCGGGCGGCGCGGACGTGCTGATCAATCGCCATATCCATGTGCGTGATCTCGCCGACGAACGCATCCGCTCTGTCACCGCGCCGAACAATGACACGCTTTACACATCGGCGGTGCTGGAACTGTCCCAAACGCCGGTCCGGCTGATCGTGTCAGAGCATGGCGAACGCTATCTGTCCATCGCGCTTATGGATATGTTCACCGACCAGCGCATGGTTGGCGCCCATGGCCGCAAAGGCGCGCCGGGCGAGTATCTGATCATCGGACCTGACAGTCCTCTTGAGGACGGACCTTTCGTGATCCGGATGCTCAGTAATGACGCCTGGTTGCTTGCGCGCACCTTCGTGGCGGGCGTTGAGGATCTGGAGGCTGCGCGGCAGGTGCAGAGCGGCATCTCTGTCGAGCCGGTTGATCCCGAGGTCCAGCCCCGCCGCTTCATTACGCGCGCACCTGCGGACATGGAGCCTGAAAGCTTTCTGGCGCTGACCAATGAAGTGCTGGGGCGTTCGCCCGGTCATCCTCAAGTGGAGCGGTCCGCGCACTTTGTCAGGAAAGGCATCGTTCCCGGCCGCATCAATGCCTGGGAGGATCTGTCGCTGGGCGCGCGCCTCGCCTGGTCTCGCTGGCTGCCCCGCGCCCTGCCGCGTGTACGGCAGGGATTGTCACGCACACAAAGCCGGATGGGCTGGAACACGCCGCCTGTCACCCTGGGCGATTATGGCGAGAATGATGTGGTGCGCGCCGCCATCGCGCTGATCGGGTTTGGCGCCTTGAGGACTGAAGATGCGCGATACTTCCGGACTGAAACCGATGAGGCGGGCGAAGAGCTCAATGGCGCCAAAACCTATCAGATGGTGATCCCATCAGAGGGGGTTCCGGTTGAGGCCTTCTGGTCGCTCAGTCTTTACGAGCCAGATGCAGATGGTCGCCTCTTCTTCTATGAGACGCCGCTCGACCGGCACTCCATCAATTCTGGCTCCTCAGACCTTGTTCGCGCCGCAGACGGCTCGATTGTTCTTCAGCTGTCTCGTGAGCGGCCAACCTCTGACGGCATCGTCTGGATCCCCACGCCTGCGGGCAAGTTTGAAGCCATCTTCCGTACCTATGAGCCTCAAGAGGCCGTGATCGTTGGCAGCTGGTCCGTGCCGCCTATAGAGCGCATCCACTGACAGGACGAATTGCCTCAGCCTCCAGTTCTCACTTTCCGTTTCAGCAAGACCCGACGACCGTTAGTCTGGTGAAATCTGACAATCGGAGGGTGACATGTCCCGACTTCACCAACACGCCGAGCACCATCTCGTCGCCCGTGTCGGCTGGCTGCGCGCCGCGGTGCTGGGCGCCAATGACGGCATCGTCTCCACCGCCAGCCTGATTGTGGGGGTCAGCGCGGCGTCTGCGGCGACGTCGGATGTCCTAATCGCCGGGGTGGCGGGTCTCGTCGCCGGGGCCATGTCCATGGCGGCCGGGGAATATGTCTCGGTCAGCTCCCAGTCTGACACCGAGAAAGCCGATCTGTCGCGCGAACGCGCCGAGCTCCGCGATCAGCCAGAATTCGAGCGTGAGGAGCTGGCCCGCATCTATATGGAGCGCGGCCTTGAGGAAGGCCTCGCCTTTCAGGTGGCGGACCAGCTGATGGCGAAGGATGCGCTCGGCGTGCATGCCCGCGAGGAGCTGGGCATATCCGAGATCAACACGGCGCGCCCGATCCAGGCGGCGTTCACCTCGGCGGCGACCTTTGCGGTGGGCGCAGCCCTGCCCTTGCTGATGGTTCTTCTGATGCCGGCCCAGCTACTTAGCGCGGGCGTCAGCGCGGCCTCCCTGGTGTTTCTGGCTCTTTTGGGCGGTGTCGGCGCGAAAGTCGGCGGCGCCAATGTCACCAAGGCGGCGGTGCGCGTCACCTTCTGGGGGGCGCTCGCCATGGCGCTGACGGCGGGCATTGGCGCGATGTTTGGGGCCGTGGTTTAGCGCCCTCGGTGCGCGCTGCGGCATGGAGCCACGCTTCACAGCCCGCTTCAGGTATGGAAGTCAGGCGCTTGCGCCCTGCCCGCCTTCAAGGATGACTGACATGTATGAAGACCGCGTCCGCCGCCGCGACCTGATGGGCCGTATTGTCAGCGCCGATGACGCCGCCGCTATGATCAAGGACGGCATGATGGTGGGGATGAGCGGCTTCACCCGCGCCGGTGAAGCCAAGGCGGTGCCCATGGCGCTGGCCGAACGGGCGAAGACGCATCCCTTGCAGATCAGCCTGATCACCGGCGCGTCACTCGGCAATGATCTCGACAAATCCCTGATGGAGGCGCACGTCCTCAAGCGGCGCATGCCGTTTCAGGCGGACCCGGCGCTGCGCAAGGCCATCAATGCCGGCGAGGTGATGTTCGTCGATCAGCACCTGTCTGAAACCGTCGAGATGCTGCGCACGCGCCAGCTCGGCCCGGTGGATGTGGCGATTGTCGAGGCCGTCGCGATTACCGAGCAAGGCGGGATCATTCCGACTACCTCGGTGGGCAATTCGGCAAGCTTCGCCATCCTCGCCGAGAAGGTGATCGTGGAGATCAACCTCACCCAGTCTCACAATCTTGAAGGCTTGCACGACATCTTCATACCCACTCGGCGACCGGTGCGGATGCCCATTCCCATCGTCTCGCCCGAGAGCCGGGTGGGCATGCCCTTCATCCCGATCGATCCCGAGAAGATCGCCGCCATCGTCATTTCCGAAAAGCTCGACAGCTCCGCCCCGGTCGCGGACCCGGATGACGAGACGCGCGCCATTGCCGGTCACCTCACGGATCTCTTGAAGCATGAAGTCAAGCAGGGCCGGCTGACCGAGACCTTGCAGCCGCTACAGGCGGGGATTGGCAATATCGCCAATGCGGTGATGCACGGGCTGATCGATACCCCGTTTCATAATCTGAAGATGTATTCCGAGGTCCTGCAGGATTCCACCTTCGATCTCTTTGATGCGGGCAAGCTCGATTTCGCCTCGGGTTCCTCCTTCACCCTGTCCAAGGACCGCTATCATCAGGTGATGGCGGACTTTGCGCGCTACAAGTCCAGGCTGATCCTGCGCCCGCAGGAAATCTCCAACCACCCCGAGGTGGTGCGGCGCCTCGGGATCATCTGCATCAATACGGCGCTCGAGTTCGACATCTACGGCAACGTCAACTCGACCCATGTGGCGGGCACGCAGATGATGAACGGGATCGGCGGATCAGGCGATTTCGCCCGCAATGGTCATATGTCGATCTTCGTCACCAAGGCGACCGCCAAGGGCGGCGGCATTTCCTCGGTCGTGCCCATGGTCAGCCATGTGGATCATAACGAGCATGATGTGGACATCCTGATCACCGAGCACGGACTGGCCGATCTGCGCGGCCTCGCCCCGCGTGAGCGCGCGCCGCTGATCATCCGCAATTGCGCCGATCCCGCCTATCGCGAGCATTTGCAGGACTATTACGACCGGGCGCTCAAGCGCGGCGGACATACGCCTCATGTGCTCGAAGAGGCGTTGTCCTGGCATGTTCGCCTGACCGAAACCGGCCGGATGAACTGACCTACGATCAGCCCGACATCGCGGCATAGGTCGCGAAGACCACAATGGCGAGCGCGAGCCCGCCAAGCGCGATCACCAGCGGGCGCGACAGGGTGATTGCGGGCTGCGCTTCGGGGCTCTCACCGCCCTGCGCGACCATTACAAGCCGCACCGCGACGATGATCAGCGGGACCGAGAGGACGAGGCCGAGCCATTCCAGCACGAACAGATTGTGCGGCATGGCGACCGGGGACACCGGGAAGAGGTCGCCCAGATCGATGGCGTAGACCACGAAGTATCCAAGCCCCGCCAGCCCCGCGAGCAAGCCCTTGCTGTAGGTCCGAAATCCCATGAACCAGGCGAGGATGAAACTGCCCAGGCCCAGCACGGTCAGGAAGATATTGAACCCTGCCAGCACGATCGCCGGATAGGCGCTGAAGTCGCGGGCTTCGATCGGGCCGCCCGGGATCATCAGACAGAGATTGAAGGCGGAGAGCGCAAGCAGCGCGGCGGCGATCTGGCGAAGACGCATGACAGCCTCAGTATTGGCTTTCAAAACTGGCCTGTGCGGCGGCGTAGGCGCTCGCCCAGGCCCATTGGAAGTTATAGCCGCCCAGCCAGCCTGTAACGTCGACGCATTCTCCGATGAAATAAAGGTTTGAAACTATACGGCTCTCCATCGTCTTCGATGAGAGACCATCCGTGTCGACGCCGCCACGCGTCACTTCGGCGGTGCGCCAGCCTTCCGTACCCGCAGGCTTCAGGCGCCAGTCGGACAAGGTTCTTGCGAGCGCTTCAAGATCAGCATGGGAGACATCCGCCAGCCGGGGCCAGTCCGGCATCAGACCGGATTGCGCCATATAGTCGACAAGGCGCTTGGGCAGCAGGGTTTCCAGCGCTTTGCTCAGCGATTTCATCGGCATGTCGCGCTTGAGCGCCTTGAGCTGATCGGCGCCAGACTGACCGGCGAACAGATCAATGCCGATCTCCTCGCCGGGTGACCAGTAGGAAGACACTTGCAGGATCGCCGGGCCGGACAGGCCCCGATGGGTGAAGAGCATGGCTTCTTCAAACCGCCCCTGCCCTGCGCGTGCGATGACGGGCGTCGCGACCCCGGACAGGCTAGCGAACTGCTCCTTGATCTGACCCTCAAAGGTCAGCGGCACCAGCGCCGGTTCGGGGGTGATCACCTCATGGCCGAACTGTCGCGCCAGATCATAGGCGAAGCTGCTGGCACCGATCTTCGGGATGGACAGCCCGCCGGTCGCCACGATCAGGCGTTGGGCGTTCACCGGCCCCTGTGAGGTTTCGAGGTGAAAGGCGTCGTCCGCATGGCGCACCTGCCTGATCTCGACGCCCAGTTTGAGCTCCGCGCCGACGCTCTCCATCTCGTCGAGCAGCATCTGGATGATCGCGCCGGACTTCTGGTCACAGAAGAGTTGACCCAGTGTCTTCTCATGACAGCTCAGACCGTGACGCTCCATGAGCGCCAGAAAATCGGTGGGCGTGTAACGGGCGAGCGCAGACTTGGCGAAATGCGGATTGCGCGACAGAAAGTTCGACGCCTTTGTGCCCAGATTGGTGAAGTTGCAGCGCCCGCCGCCGGAAATCCGGATCTTTTCGGCGGGCTTGCTCGAATGATCCAGAACCCGGACCGACAGACCCAGAGCGCCCGCCTGCGCCGCATAGAACAGTCCGGCTGCGCCTGCGCCCAGAACCACGGCGTCATAAATCTTGGACTGGGTCATCTGGCGTCCGCTCAAGGCAGGGGAACGAAAACGGTATGCGCAGCGTAATAAGGACAGCCTGCATTCCCACGCAAGCGCGGCCTGCCTAAACTGTCAGCGAATCCCGACGTGAAGGAGCCTCGTCATGACCGCTTATGTGATCAATCCGCCGGTTGAAACGATGGTGCCGGTGGAAGGCGGTGGTCAGTTTCCGGTGAGGCGCATTTACTGCGTCGGGCGCAATTACGCCGACCATGCCCGTGAAATGGGCGCTGACCCGGATCGCGAGGCGCCGTTCTTTTTCTCCAAGCCTCGCGATGCAGTCGCAACGCGCCCCGAAGTCGCCTACCCGCCCGCCACGCAGGACCTTCATCACGAGGTGGAGCTGGTTCTGGCGCTGGGCGCCGGCGGGACTGATCTGAGCCCGGAACGGGCGAAGATGCTGATCTATGGCGCAGCCGCAGGGGTGGACCTGACACGGCGCGACCTTCAGGCCGAGGCCAAGAAGGCTGGGCGGCCCTGGGACGCATCCAAGGGTTTTGACCAGTCTGCGCCCATCGGCCTGATCCGTCCCGGGCAAGCGCCGGAAAGCGGCGCCATAAGCCTGAGCGTCAATGGTGAGACGCGCCAGACAGGCGATCTCGAACAGATGATCTGGTCAAGCGCCGAAGTGGTGTCACACCTGTCAGGCCTTTTCCGGCTTGAGCCGGGCGATCTCATCTATACCGGCACGCCGGCGGGGGTTGGGCCGGTGATGCCGGGGGACCAGGTGGAAGCGGTCGTTTCAAATCTGCCTCCCCTTCGCTTCACCCTGGTCTGACCGGGTCAAAGCGCTCCGCCTTATGCGGCTCTGGCGAAGACAGGCCGTGCGGCTTGCCCGTCTGCGCGGTCCTGTCTACATGCGGGGCGGTGCGAAAGGACAAGTCATGAGCGAGCAGTTCAAGACCTCGGTCGATCTCCAGGACGAGGACATTCATTGGGATCCCGACAAGGGCCTCTCCTATGGCCGCTATCTGGGACTCGAACAGGTGCTCAGCGCCCAGGCGCCGCTGACCGATCAGCATGACGAGATGATGTTCATCATCATCCATCAGGCGTCAGAACTCTGGCTCAAGCTATGCCTCCACGAGCTCGACGGCGCCCTTGCCCATCTGCAGAACGATGAAGTGCGTCCGGCGATGAAGATGCTCGCCCGGATCGCGCGCATCCAGGAACAGCTGACCCAGTCCTGGTCGGTGCTATCGACCATGACGCCCGCCGATTACCTGAAATTCCGCGACGCTTTGGGGCAAAGCTCGGGCTTTCAGAGCCATCAATACCGCATTCTCGAATATCGTCTGGGCAACAAGAACGCAGCCCTGTCTCGCGTCTTCGCCAATGAACCCGAAGCGCATGCGGCCGTTACCCAGGCCCTTCATGCGCCCTCGCTTTATGACGAGACGCTCAAGCTTGCCGCGCGTCAGGGCGCGAAGGTGCCTGAAGCCCAACTTGACCGCGATTGGTCGCAATCCTACGAACCGTCCGCCGAGATCGAAGCCATGTGGCGCGAGGTCTATCTCGACACGGCGCGCTGGTGGGAACTCTATGAATTTGCGGAAAAGCTGGTCGATCTGGAACAAAAGTTCCAGCAATGGCGCTTCAACCATATGAAGACCGTCGAGCGTATCATCGGTTTCCGCCGCGGCACCGGCGGTTCGGGCGGAGTGAGTTATCTCGTCAAGGCGCTCGATCTGCGTCTGTTCCCGGAACTCTGGACCGTCCGCACCCAACTCTGATCAGGAGGCGCACATGCGCAGCTTTTACATCTTCATCAAATGCGAGCTGGGTCGCACCTATGACGTCGCCTCCGCGATCGTGGACACGGTGAGCGAGACGCGTCAGGTGCATTCGGTGTCCGGCGAGTTTGATCTCTTGGCCCAGTTTGCGGTTGAAGATGACGCCGATATCGGCCGCTTCGTGAACAAATCCGTCCAGACCATTTCCGGGGTCAAGGACACCCAGACCCTGATCTGTTTCAACGCCTTCACGCCTGATCGCGGACAAGGGCTCGACTGATCATGCATTTTGGCGTTTTCGACCTCTTCAAGATCGGCGTTGGTCCCTCGAGCTCCCATACGGTGGGCCCGATGAAGGCGGCGCGGCTGTTCCTCGAGCGCGTGGAGGAAGAGCATGGCCTTGAGAAGGTCGCGCGTGTGCAGGCGGAAGCCTATGGCTCGCTGGCGCTGACGGGCTCGGGCCACGCCACTGACAAGGCGATCCTGTGGGGTCTGGAAGGCGTGACGCCTGAAGGCGCCGATCCTGATGCCCTGCCAGCCCGGATCGAGCGCATCACATCCGAGAAAACCCTCAAACTGCTGGACCGCCGCGAGATCGACTTCGACCGGGAACACGACCTGCTGTTCCGGGGCGAGAAACGCCTTCCCTTCCACTCAAATGCGATGAAATTCATGGCCTTTGACAAGGAAGGTGAAGTCCTGCGCGAAGAAATCTGGTACTCCATTGGCGGCGGTTTCGTCATTGATGAAGCCGAGGCGGGCCGCAACTCTGCGGCCGAGGCGCTCAAGGGGGAACCCTATCCGTTCAATTCCTGCGATGAGCTTCTGGAGATCTGTGATCGCGAAGGCCTGACTATCCCCGAGCTGATGATGGCCAATGAAATCGCTTTCCGTGAGGAGGGCGAGGTGCGCGGCTGGATCGCAAGGGTCACCGAGACCATGGAAGGCTGCATTGATCGCGGTCTGGGGCAGCGCGGGGTGCTTCCCGGCGGTCTCAACGTGAAGCGCCGCGCGCCGGTCATGCGCGAAAAACTGATGGCGGAAGCCGCGCGCGCCGAGACCGACCCCCTCGCCTCCATGGAATGGGTCAATCTCTGGGCCATGGCGGTGAATGAGGAGAATGCGGCGGGCGGCAAGGTCGTCACCGCGCCCACCAATGGCGCGGCGGGGATCATTCCTGCGGTGCTGCGCTATTATGATCGTCATCATCGACGGTCCAATGATCCGGACGCCATTGCGCGCTTCTTCCTGACCTCCGCCGCCATTGGCGCGCTCTACAAGCAGAACGCGTCCATTTCGGGCGCCGAAGCCGGCTGCCAGGGTGAAGTCGGCGTCGCCTGCTCCATGGCGGCGGGCGGTCTGGCCGCGGCGCTGGGCGGCACAAACCGTCAGATCGAGAACGCCGCCGAGATCGCCATGGAGCATAATCTGGGCCTGACCTGCGATCCGGTGGGTGGGCTGGTGCAGATCCCCTGTATCGAGCGCAACGCCATCGGCGCCATCAAGGCGATCAACGCCGCGCGCCTTGCTCTGATGAGCCAGGATGCCGATTACAAGGTGTCACTGGATCAGGTGATCGAGACCATGGCCCAGACCGCAGCGGACATGAATGACAAGTACAAGGAGACCTCCACCGGCGGTCTCGCGGTGAACGTGCCGGTGTGCTGATCTCTTTTCAGTCCTGACGAACAAAAAACCCCGGAGTGCGTGCCCCGGGGTTTTCTGTTTTCAGAGAGGTCAGCCGCTTAAGCCGCCAGACCGTCCGCAACCGTGTATTTGGCTTCGGTCTTCTCGGCGACCTCATCAAGGGTCACGCCGTCAGCCAGTTCGACGAGCTTGAGGCCGTCCTCGACCACGTCGAATACGCCCAGCGTGGTGATGACGCGGTCCACGCAACCCTTGCCGGTCAGAGGCAGGGAGCATTCCTTGAGCAGTTTGGTCTCGCCCGCCTTGTTGGTGTGATCCATGATCACCACCACGCGCTGCACGCCGGCGACGAGATCCATCGCGCCGCCCATGCCCTTGACCATCTTGCCCGGGATCATCCAGTTCGCGATGTCGCCTTTTTCAGACACTTCCATCGCGCCCAGAATGGACAGGTTGATGTGGCCGCCGCGGATCATCGCGAAGCTGTCGGCCGAGCTGAAATAGCTCGTCTTCTTCAGCTCGGTGATGGTCTGCTTGCCAGCATTGATCAGGTCGGCGTCCACCTCGTCCTCGGTCGGGAACGGACCCATGCCCAGCATGCCGTTTTCCGACTGCAGGGTGACGTCCATGCCGTCGGGAATGTGGTTCGCCACCAGCGTCGGGATGCCGATGCCGAGGTTCACATAGAAGCCGTCCTGCAGCTCTTTCGCCGCGCGTTCAGCCAGTTGTTCTCTGGTCCAAGCCATTCTTCGATCCTCCCGCTTAGGCGCGCACAGTGCGTTGCTCGATGCGTTTTTCGAACGTGCCCTGGACAAGGCGCTGCACGAAAATGCCCGGCGTGTGGATGTGATCGGCGTCCAGCTCGCCGTTCTCGACGATTTCCTCGACCTCGGCGATGGTCACCTTGCCGGCGGTCGCCATCATCGGGTTGAAGTTCCGTGCGGTCTTGCGGAAGACGAGATTGCCCGCCTTGTCCGCCTTCCAGGCCTTCACGATGGAGATGTCGGCCACAAGGCCGGTTTCCATGATATAGGTCTCGCCGTTGAACTCCTTGTGCTCCTTGCCTTCAGCGACCAGCGTGCCGACGCCCGTCTTGGTATAGAAGCCCGGAATGCCGGCGCCGCCAGCGCGGATGCGCTCGGCCAGCGTGCCCTGGGGGTTGAACTCCAGCTCCAGCTCGCCGTTCAGATATTGTTTCTCGAAGGTCTTGTTCTCTCCCACATAGGAGGAGACCATCTTCCTGATCTGACGGGTCTGAAGCAGCAGGCCGAGACCGAAATCATCCACGCCTGCATTGTTGGAGATGACGGTCAGATCCTTGGCGCCGCTGTCGCGCAGCGCCGTGATCAGGTTCTCCGGAATGCCGCACAGCCCGAAGCCGCCCGCCATTACGGTCATGCCGTCAAAAGTGAGCCCGTCTAGGGCCGTTTTTGCGTCTGGGTAGACCTTGTCCGCCACTGCGCCGTCTCCTTCCCTGAATAATTCAACGCTCGTTTAATTTGGTCCGGTTTATAGCCGTTTCCAGACTGAAAACCAGCCCCTATTCCGTTGTCGGGGGCTTCTGGTCCGGATGCGCCTCGCCCCGGTGACGGTCAATCTCGACGCCAAGAGCGCCGCCGAAAAAGACCGCATAGGAGGTCCAGTAGACCCATAACAGAAAGACGATCAGCGTGCCCAGCGGTCCGTATGTGCTGGGGTTCACGATTGTCGCCACATATAGGGTGAAACCCTTGGAGGCGATGAGCCAGATGGTGGCCGCGGTCGCCGCGCCGATAAAGGAGGCCGTCCAGCTGGTCTCGCCCGCCCGTTGCATCACGAACCGGTATAGCAGCAACAGGGCGGTCAGCATGGCCAGATAGGAGATTGACCATTCATTGATCAGGCTGGCGCCGAAATCGGCCGCATCGCTGCCCAGCATCCGCAGGGCCGGTCGGATCATGTTGGGAATGGTCAGGATGGCGAGATTGGCCATGACCAGCAGCGCCCCGCCCGCAATCACCGCGCCCATGGCGAGCAGATTGAAGTGCAGGATGTTGCGCAGATCGCCTCGCCTCGCGATCTGGTTCAGGCCTGCAATGATGGCCTTGGCCCCGCGCGCCGCTGCGAACCAGGCGATGAACAGCGCGATCACGCCCTGCACGGTCAGGGAGGTGTTGGATGAGCCGGCGAGCTGGGACAATTGCGAGGTCAGGAAGGTATGCGCCGAGGGCGGCAGGACGGCTGTCACCTGCAAGCGTGCCACCTGCGCAACGGCGTCATCCTCCGAAAATACAAGACCATAGACCGACGCCGCCACCAGCACGGCGGGCACCAGCGCCAACAGGCCAAAGAATCCGGCCCCGCCCGCAAACAGCATCACCTCGCGCGCCATCATGCGATCGATTGCGCGGACGGTGACCTTGAGCGCTGGAATGTCCCAGGCGCGGCGGATCAGGGATTTCAGCTTGATCAGCGACATGGAGCGCAGCGTTCAGACCTGTGTGAGACACGGCTCCGGGCGCCGATCGCCTGGAGTCGCGTCTGTTTAGCCCTTCTTGGTCCAGGCTGTCAGCCTAATCCCCCGTCGTTTTTCAGGTTTGCAATCTCTGCATCCGAAAAGCCCCAGTCTCTCAGCACGGTTTCGGTATGCTCGCCGGGGACGGGCGCCACGCTCTGGATCGCGCCGGGCGTGCGCGAGAAGCGCGGCGCGGGCGCCGCCTGACGCACGCCCTCCACCTCCACAAAGACCCCGCGCGCCTTCATGTGCGGGTTTTCAGCGGCGGCTTTTGTATCCAGCACGGGCGCGAAACAGGCGTCGGTTCCGTCCAGCAGATCGATCCAGTGCGCCTGGGGCTGGCTGGCGAAGGTCTCTTCAAAGGTCTGGCGCATGGCTGGCCAGCTCTTTGCGTCATACTGAGCCTGCATGGCGGGGTGATCAGACAGGCCAAGCTTGTCGATCAGAAGCTGGAAGAACTCCCCCTCCAGCGCGCCGATGGACACGAAGGCATCGTCCGCGCAGCGATAGGCGTCATAAAAGGGCGCGCCGCCATCGAGCAGGTTCTCCCCGCGCGGCTGGCTCCACATGCCGATGGCGTCGAGCTGATGGACCGCGCCCATGAGATGGGCCGCCCCGTCCACGATGGCGGCGTCCACCACCTGTCCTTCGCCTGTCGTGCGCGCATGGTGCAGCGCCGCCAGAACCCCCACTGCGAGATACATAGACCCGCCGCCGAAATCGCCCACCACATTGACGGGCGGCACGGGCTTGTCCTTCGGGCCGATGGCGTCGAGCGCGCCGGTCAGCGCGATATAATTGAGGTCATGACCGGCGGCATGGGCGAGCGGGCCGTACTGACCCCAGCCTGTCATGCGGCCATAGACCAGCGCCGGGTTGGCCTTGAGCGCCTCTTCGGGGCCCAGCCCCAGACGCTCCATCACACCGGGCCGATAGCCTTCAAGCACGATATGTGCGCTCTTCATCATGCTCAGGCAGGCTTTGACCGCGCCTGGGCTCTTGAGATTGAACGCTGCAGAACGCCGTCCGCGCGCCAGCACTTCGGCAGGGCCTCCTCCCCCGGCATGGGGGCGATCAATGCGCACCACCTCCGCGCCCAGATCGCTCAGCAGCATCGCGCAGAAGGGCGCGGGGCCCAGTCCAACAAATTCCAGGACTTTAACGCCACGCAAAGGGCCTTGTGCTTTCGTATCGGTCGGCATGAGCAAAATCGCTTTGTGACAATTTCAGGAATCAAAGTTTTGACACTGAACTCAGAACGACACAATCTTGTCGCCTCGGGTCGAGGGGGGCAGACGGGGCGGATGTTTTCCATTGCAGTCATGGGCGATGACGCCAGGGCGCAGGAAACCGCTGAGCATTTGGCTCAAATGGGGTTTCAGGTCGCGCGTCATATCGAACCGGGCTGTGAGGCCGTCGTCAGCTTCGCCTCCGTCAGTTCTGATCTGTCTTCTGAAATCCTGCATCTGGCGATTGGCGGCCATGCGGCCGAGGGCGTCGCTGCTCGCCTTCCCGACAATGCGCATCCGATCCAGATCGCGTCGCGTCTGCGCGCCCTGTCGCGTCTGAAGGTCCTGGAACACACAGCCCAACTGCGTCTGAAAAGCGCGCAGGAAGCCGGCTATCAGCCCGCGCCCGTGCCCGTGAACCAGGACGACTCCACGGTGCTGTTCGTGGGCGCGCCCGGCCCGTCCTTCATGCGACTGCAGTTTGCGATGTCGCGCGCCGGCATCCAGACGATCGCAGCGTTCTCGACCTTCAATGCGTTCGATTACCTGCACGAGCGCACCTTTGACGCGGTGATCCTGAATACGCGTCCGGACGCCGGTCTGGCCCATACGGTGTGCTCGGCCATGCGCCGCAACACCCGGCTCTATCACACGCCGGCGATCCTTCTGACCGCGGACACCGATTACGCGGGCGCGGATGAAGCCTTTGCCCGCGGGGCGTCCGACATCCTGTCGGACAACGCCAGCAATGATGAAATGCGTGATCGCGTGATGGCGCTGGCGTCCGAACGTCGACGCCGCCGTCTCGCCAAGGCCCGCCTTGAGGCCTGTCGCCTGCCCAGCCTGCTCGATACCGAGTCAGATCTCTACAATGAACGCTTCGGCCGCGTGCATCTTCAAAGCCTGATGGACCATGCCGCGGCGCGTCTCGAGCCGATGAGCCTGATCATGCTGGGCGTCAGCGCGCCTCAAGACGCCGGGGCGAACGGATTCGCCAAGGCGACTAACCAGTTTGCCGGCATGCTGCGCCATTGCGTGCGCGCCGAGGACTTCGTGGTGCGCCTGGCCCGGGACCGCTTCCTCATCGC
Source organism: Oceanicaulis sp. HTCC2633 (assembly GCF_000152745.1). GTDB lineage: Bacteria > Pseudomonadota > Alphaproteobacteria > Caulobacterales > Maricaulaceae > Oceanicaulis. The sequence continues at coordinate 448,750 of NZ_CH672428.1, read as the reverse complement.
CCTGCCCAGCACGCCTCAGACCGAAGCGAAAATGGTGTCCAACCGGGTCTCCGCGATCGCCGAGTGCACCGCCTATGAAGGGGCGGATCCGCTCAAGCCCTTCCGGCTCGAACTGACCCCCTCCATCGAGGACGCCGCAGGCGAAACCCAGGCCGACGCGCTGATCGAGCAGATGGTGCGCCGGTCGAACGTCCTGCCCTTCAGCTCCGCCAAGACCGGCTAGGCGGCCTCCTTGGCTTTCCGTGCGGCGTCCGCCACGGGCGCCAGAAGACGCAGCGCGCCTTTCAGACGATCCATGGGCTCAGGGAAGTCCCCCTTGAGAACCAGCGTGTTGTCCGGCCGCAGCTTGTAGTCGGCCGGACGTTTCGTCATCAGCTCCACCAGAGCCGCCGGATCGCCGAAGCCATGCTCGCGGAAGGTCGCGACCGCGCCTTTCGGACCGGCATCGAGCTTGGCGACATTCGCCCGCTTGCACAGGGCTTTAAGCGCCACAACCTGCAGCAGGCTCTCAACTTCATCGGGCAGCTTGCCGAAGCGGTCGATCAGCTCGGCCGCAAAGCCCTCGCGCTCCTGCTTGGTGTCCAGAGACGACAGACGGCGATAAAGCGCCATGCGCACATCCAGATCGGGCACATAGTCCTCGGGGATCAGCACCGCCGCGCCCACATTGATGGCGGGCGACCAGTCGCGCTCCTCAAGGCTCATATCGCCCTGCAGGCTCGCCACGGCTTCTTCCAGCATGGACTGGTACAGCTCCACGCCCACATCCTTGATGTGGCCCGATTGCTCCTCGCCCAGAAGATTGCCGCCGCCCCGCAGGTCAAGATCATGGCTGGCCAGAGTGAAGCCTGCGCCCAGACTATCGAGCGATTGCAGGATCTTGAGCCGCTTGTCCGCCGTGGCGGTCAGCTTCTGGTTCGCCGGCGTCGTCAGATAGGCATAGGCGCGCGCCTTGGCCCGACCGACCCGACCGCGCAGCTGATAGAGCGGCGCCAGGCCGAACATGTCCGCGCGGTGGATGATCATGGTGTTGGCGGTCGGAATATCGATGCCGGATTCCACGATGGTCGTGGAGACCAACACGTCATACCGCCCTTCATAGAAGGCCGTCATGATGTCTTCGAGTTGCCCGCCCGCCATCTGGCCATGGGCGATGACAAAGCTCACTTCGGGCACCTGCTCGCGCAGGAAGCTGGCGATATCCTCAAGGTCGGAAATACGCGGAGCGACATAATAGCTCTGCCCGCCGCGATAGCGTTCGCGCAGCAGGGCCTCGCGCACCGTCACGCTGTCAAACGGCGTCACATAGGTGCGCACGGCCAGACGGTCGACCGGCGGCGTGGCGATGATCGACAGATCGCGAATGCCCGCCATGGACAGTTGCAGCGTCCGCGGAATGGGTGTCGCCGTGAGTGTCAGCACATGGACGTCTGTCTTGAGCTCCTTCAGGCGCTCCTTGTGCTTGACGCCAAAGCGCTGCTCCTCGTCGATCACCAGGAGCCCGAGATCGGCGAATTTCACGGTCTTGGCGAGAATGGCGTGGGTGCCGATGACGATCTCGCAGGTGCCATCCGCCAACTCCTTGCGGGTGGCGGTGGCTTCCTTGGTCGAGACGAGGCGCGAGAGCTGGCGCACCTTCACCGGCCAGCCCTTGAAGCGTTCCTCGAAGGTCTTGAAGTGCTGACGCGCCAGCAGCGTGGTCGGGGCGACAATCGCCACCTGACGTCCGCTCATGGCGGCCACGAACGCGGCGCGCAGCGCCACTTCGGTCTTGCCGAACCCCACATCGCCACAGATCAGCCGGTCCATGGGCCGGCCCTTGGCGAAGTCGGAAAAGACATCATCGATGGCGTTGAGCTGATCGTCCGTCTCCACATAGGGGAAGCGCGCGGCGAACTCGTCATAAAGCCCGCTCGGAGGCGTGATGATCTCGGCGTCGCGGGCATTGCGGGCGGCGGCGATCTTGATCAGCTGATCGGCCATGTCGCGCAGGCGCTGCTTGGCCTTGGCCTTGCGCGCCTGCCAGGCGCCCGCGCCCAGACGGTCAAGCTGCGCGGTTTCGCTGTCCTGGCCATAGCGCGACAGAAGTTCGATATTCTCCACCGGCAGGTAGAGCTTGCTCTTCCCGGCGTATTCGAGCTCCAGACAATCGTGGGGCGCTTCGCCCACCGACAGGGTTTTCAGGCCCAGATAACGCCCCAGACCGTGATCGGCGTGAACCACCAGATCGCCCGGCGTCAGTGCGCCCGCCTCGGCGATGACGTCTGCGGACTTCTTGCGGCGTCGTGGCCGCGCCAGACGGTCGCCCAGGACATCCTGTTCGGCGATGATCGCGAAATCCGACGTCTCGAAGCCATGTTCCAGCGGCAGCACGATCCGGGAGATCGTCTGGCCGCTCATCTTGTTCACGGCGCGCCAGTCATCGGCGGCCATGATGGGTTTCAGGCCATGATCGGACAGCACGCTGGCCAGACGATCAGACGCCCCTTCTGACCAGCTGGCGAACAGGACGCGCTTGCCTGAAGACCGCAACGTGACGGCGTGCTTGCTGGCCGCTTCAAAGACGTTCTGATCGGCCTGGCGTTCCGCGGCGAAGCTGCGCCCCTGTTTGCCGGACATGTCGATGACGTCATCGCCCGCTTCGTGAAAGGCGGTGAAGCGACGCGTGGCGCGCTGGCCGAGTTGGACGGCCCATTCATCTTCATCAAGATACAGCGATTGCGGCTCAAGCGCGCGATAGGCGGGCGCGCCCATGGCCCCGGCCCCGGATTTCGACGCCAGCTGACGGGCCTCGTAATAGTCGCGGATCTGGGCGAGCCTCTCGTCGAGCGCGTCCTTGGCCAACGGGTCAAGGCCAACCAGAGCGCCCTCGCCCACATAGTCAAACACCGTATCGAGCCGCTCATGAAACAGCGGCAGCCAGTGTTCCGCTCCGGTCGGGCGCGCCCCCGCGCTAACAGAGTCATAGATCGGATCGCCCGAGCCGACCGCGCCGAAATTCTTCAAAAAGCCTGAGCGGAAGCGCGAAATGGCGTCCGCATTCAGAACGATCTCGCTGACCGGTGAGAAGCTGACTGATTTCAGCTGCGTCGTCGTGCGTTGGGTCTCAGGATCAAAGGCGCGCACGGTTTCCAGCACATCGCCGAAGAAGTCGAGCCGCACCGGCTCTTCCGCATCCGCCGGGAAGACGTCGATCACACCGCCGCGCACGGCGTAATCGCCCCGTTCGGTGACGGTGGCGGTGCGTACATAGCCATTCTCTGCGAGGTGCTGTTTGAGCTTTTCTGAATCGAGCACCCCGCCCGGCTTGGCGCTTAGACCGCCGCCGGACAGCGCCGCCTTGGGCGCGCAGCGCTGGATGACACCCGACACCGTCGAGATCACCAGAAGCGGACTGTTGTCCGAGGCGTCCCGTTGGGCCAGCGCATGCAGCGCCCCGGCCCGACGCGCCGCCGTACGCGGACTGGGGCTTATCCGGTCATAGGGCTGGCAATCCCAACCCAGAAGCCGCAGCACGGGTAGGTCAGGCGCAAAGAACCTTGCCGCCGCCGCAAAGGCGCTGGCGCGGGCTTCGTCGGTCGCGATGTAGAGCCCCACCCCGCCGCGTGCGCGCAAGGCGTCGCAGAAGATCAGCGAGTCAAAGCCTTCCGGCGCGCCGCAAACGGTCAGCGAGTGGGGCGACTGGGCCAGCGTCTTGAAGTCATCCACGTCGAGGCGTCCTCATAGGCTTTCGCCCCCGCGCCAGAATGACGGGGGGTGATTGGTTCTCTGGGTCGTCATCCCGGACTTCATCCGGGACCCATGCCGCGTCCCTACTGGGTCCTGATGTTCGTCAGGATGACGCGGTGTGTTGTGTTAGCTCGACGGACCGTCGCCCTGATCGGCCAGCGCTTCAAAGTCGAAGGCTTTCAGCGCGTCCAGCACCGGCCCCTCATAGTTCGGCGGCGTCTCGATGGTGCCGCAGATCCAGCCATAGACTTCGGTGTCCGGCGCATCGAGCAGACGCTCGAACTCGTCCACTTCCTCCGCCGACAACGAGTAGAGCTTCGTATCTGCAAAGCGGCCCATGATCAGGTCCGCCTCCTTGAAGCCCCGCCGCCAGGCGCGAAAGGTCAAACGCTTCAGGCGGTCTTGCGGATCAATGGGCGTGTTCGGATCGGAAAACGGATTATCACTCATGACAGCGCATATAGCGCGCGGGTGCGGACGGGTGAAGGGCGAGACTTTCCCGAATCCAGTTGACGGGCGATGCTAGCGCCATGCGCCCACAATCGCTCTTCCCGCTGTTTGCTGATCTCACCACGCTCAAGGGCGTGGGGCCGCGGCTTGCGGCCCTGATGGAGAAGGTGGCGGGGCCACGGGTGAAGGATCTGGTCTTCACCGCGCCCACGGGTCTGGTGGACCGCACGCACCGGGTGTCGATCTCCGATGCCGGAGATGCCGGCGCGCAGACGCTGGTCACCATCGAGGCGGAGGTGGAGGCGCACATTCCCCGCCCGACGATGAAGCAGCCCTACAAGGTGCGGATGCGCGACGAGACGGGCTGGCTGCATCTGATCTTCTTTAACGCCAAATCCGACTATCTGCGCCGCATGTTACCGGAGGGGTCGCGCCGGATCGTGTCGGGCAAAGCGGAACGTTTCGCCAGCGAGATTCAGATCGTCCATCCCGACCTGATCGCGGACCCCAAAGAGGTCGAGGACGCGGACTTGCTTCAGCCCGTCTATCCGCTCACCGCCGGGCTTTCGATCAATGTCATGCGCAAGGCCATGCGCGAGGCGCTCTCCACCCTGCCCGACCTGCCTGAATGGATCGACGCGCCGCTCAAAGCGCGCGAAGGCTGGCTCGGTTGGCGCGAGGCGCTTCTGGAACTGCACGCCCCGCAATCAGGCCTTGATCTCGAACCGAGCGCCCTTGTTCGCAAACGCCTCGCCTTTGATGAACTCTTCGCCCATCAGCTCGCCCTGAAGCTGGCAAGACGAGACCGCAAGGCCCGCAAGGGGCGGCCCCTGTCGGGCGATGGCCGGATCGTCGTCAAGGTGCTTGAGCACGCCCCCTTCACCCCCACCGGCGCGCAGATGCGCGCGTTCGAGGCCTGCAAGACCGATATGGACTCAAGCCAGCGCATGATGCGGCTCGTTCATGGTGATGTGGGTTCCGGCAAGACCTTCGTCGCCGCGCTCTGCGCCGCCCACGCCGCCGAGGCGGGGGTGCAGACTGCGCTGATGGCGCCCACGGAAATCGTCGCCCGCCAACACGCCAAGGTGCTGACCGCCCTTCTGGAACCGGCGGGCGTCTCCGTCGTCGCCCTGACCGGCCGCGACAAGGGCAAACCGCGCAAGGAGATCGAGGCTCAGATCGCCTCCGGCGACGCCCAGGTCATCTGCGGCACCCATGCGCTCTTTCAGGACAGCGTCGAATTCTCTGACCTTGGCTTTGTGGTGATCGACGAGCAGCATCGCTTCGGCGTCTCTGACCGCCGCAAGCTGACCATGAAGGGCCGCGCCCCGGATGTGCTCGCCATGTCCGCAACCCCCATCCCCCGCACCCTGACCCTCGCCGCATTCGGCGATCTTGATGTCAGCCGTCTGGATGAAAAACCGGCGGGCCGCATCCCGCCCGACACCCGCGTCGTCTCGGGCGAGCGGCTCCATGAGATTGTCGAAGGATTGAAACGCGCCCTGTCCAAGGGGGAGCGCGCCTATTGGGTCTGTCCGCTTGTTGAAGACAGCGATGTGTCTGATCTGGCCGCCGCCGAGGCGCGCCATCACATGTTGAGTGAGATGCTGCCCGAGGCCCGCATCGGTCTCGTCCATGGACGGATGCCGGCGAGAGACAAGCAGAAGGCGGCCGAAGATTTCCGGGCGGGTGAAATCGATGTTCTGGTGGCCACCACAGTGATTGAGGTGGGGGTCGACGCCCCTGACGCCACCATCATGGTGATCGAGCACGCCGAGCGCTTTGGCCTGGCGCAATTGCACCAGCTGCGCGGACGCGTTGGCCGAGGCGACAAGCCCTCAACCTGCCTCCTGCTCTATCACGGACAGCTTGGGGAGACGGCGCGCGCCCGACTCGAGATCATGCGCAGTTCCGATGATGGCTTTGTCATCGCGGAGGAAGACTGGCGCTTGCGCGGCTCGGGCGACCCGCTGGGTCTCAAACAGTCAGGCCTGCCGGATTACCGAATCGCCGATCTTGCCGCTCATGCCGATCTTCTGGAGCTCGCCAGCGACGCCGCCCAGTACGAAACGGCGCGCGAGGAGGTCTTTGCTGGCGAGCGCGGAGAAGCCCTGCGCACCCTGCTATACCTGTTCGAACGCGATGAGGGCGTCCGCCTGATGCGGTCTGGATGAGATAACGCTGGTGAAGCGTCTGAAATTCTGCTAGAACGCCGCTAATCGATTTATGGCCAGGTTTTCGGTCACTAGCGCTTTGCGCTGAACTCCACTCCCTCCACATGTCGATGTCCGCCACAGCTCCACTCGGGGGTTATGGTGCTTAATTCTTGTCTACAAAAGGACACTCAACAATGGCTACCGGCATTGTGAAATGGTTCAACTCCACCAAAGGCTACGGCTTCATTCAGCCTGACGACGGCTCCAAGGACGTGTTCGTGCACGCTTCCGCCGTTGAGCGCGCAGGCATGCCCGAGCTCAAAGAAGGCCAACGCATTTCTTTCGAAGAAGAAGTGGACAAGCGCAGCGGCAAGACCTCTGCCGGTTCGCTGGCGAACGCCGACTAATCTGATCCTCATCCGATCAGAGAAAACCCCCGGGCCAACGCCCGGGGGTTTTTCTATGCTTGGGTGTCCGACTCCTCATCGGTCTGATCAGAGGGCGGCGTGTCATCGGGCATCAGGCCTGCGCCCGCCTTGCCCGGTTCGGCCTGCGGAATCGCCCCGTCTGGCAGACGGTCCGGCGTGACCATGCCAAAGGAGATGATCAGCTTGGCCGCTTCTTCCACGGTGAGATCGAGCGGAATGGCCTTGGAGCGCGGCACGAAGAGCAGAAAGCCCGAAGTCGGGTTCGGCGTTGTCGGAATGAACACGCCGATCACTTCATCGCCCTTACCCACAACCGAACGGATCACGCCGCGCCCGGCCGAGGCCACAAACGCCACCGCATAGCTGCCCGCCATGGGGTATTCCACCAGCACCACTTCCTTGAACGAGTTTTGCTGGCCCTGGAACACGGTTTCGACGATCTGCTTCAGAGCCGCATAGATGTTGCGGATCAGCGGCACGCCATTCAGGACGCGCTCGCCCAGATCCAGCAGGCTGCGGCCAAAGATGTTCGCCGCAAGCGCGCCCAGAAGGGTCAGACCCAGCACCGCGATCAGCAGGCCCATGCCCGGTATGGCGAAAGGCAGATAGCTTTCAGGGTTGTAGCGTGCGGGAACCAGGGGCTTGATGACCCGGTCCACGAACGTGACGAAGCTGTAGATCAGCCAGAAGGTGATGCCGATCGGCGCGGCGACGACGACGCCGGTCAGGAAGCGGTTGCGGAGCCAGCGAAGCACGGGGCGTCACTCCATCTAGAGCGCCCAAATCAGACGCCTGACTGAAATGCCTGTGAACAGGAGCAGAATCAAGGCGGACCCTTGCTGTTCCTCCCCCATGAGGCGTAAGAGTGTGCATATGACCGGCCCCTTCAACCTCCCTCTTTCCGCTTGGCTCCGTTGGGGCCTGATCACCGCTGTGACCGTGTTCATGTCCCTTGTGGCGCTCAGCGCCGTGATCATGCGCGATCAGATCTTCCAGACCTTCCTTGACCCCGGCGTGCCGTTTCAGACCTATGACCGTCCGCCGGCCCCGGATTACACTCAGGACGATGCCTGGGCTGCGCGCCCGGAGGTGCGGATTGGCGATGAAGCAGGCCATCCGGCCGTGTTTTTCATTCACCCGACCACCTATGACGGCGGTTCGCACTGGAACGCGCCCTATGATCGTCCGCAGGAAGCGGTGGAGGTGGCGCAGATCATCCTGCCCAATTATGCAGCGCCCTTCCTCGTGGAGGATGTCCAGCTCTACGCCCCGCGCTATCGCCAGGCCTCACTCTACACCTTCATGAATAATCGTGAGGATTCCGTGCTGGCGCGCGAGCTGGCGCAATCGGACGTTCAGCGCGCCTTTACGCAGTTCCTGCGTGAGCTTGATCCCGAACAGCCCTTCTTCCTGGTGGGCGTCGGTCAGGGCGGCGCGATCGGGCTTGATGTGCTCGCCCGGCGCGTCGCCCCCGATGAGGACGTGCGTCGACGCCTGATCGCAGCCTACATCATCGAGGCGCCCACGCCGCTCGATCTTCTGGCCGGTCCGCTGTCGACCATACCGGTTTGCACCGATCCGGCTGAAGCGCGATGCCTGACCGGCTGGATTGCAGTCCGCCCTGAAGAGACAGGCCGGATCGAAGCCATAACCCTGCGCTCGCGCGCCATTGATGCACAGGGGCAGATCAGCCCGATCGAGGATCGCGCCCTGTTGTGCGTCAATCCCGTCCTCTGGACGGCGAATGAGGACTACGCCCCGGCCCGCCTGCACAAGGGGGCTGCTGCGGCGGCGGAGCTCAGCCTCAGTGATGCGCCCTCGCCCATGACGAACCAGACCGGCGCGCAATGTCAGGGCGGGCTTCTGATGATCGATCAGCCTCGCGCCCGCGCTCTGCGTCGTCCCGGACGTCTGGCGGAGGATCGTCGTGTGCGTCTTGCGAACCTGTTCTACATGGACATTCGCGCCAATGCGCAGTCTCGTCTGGACACGCTGCAGGCGATCCTGGCGGACGAAGCGCGATATGCGCCGCCGCTTGATGCCCCGGTCGAGGTCGAGACCGCCCCGATCACGCCGATTGACGGCTAGCGCTCGTTTCGAAGCTTGTTGACGATGTTCGTGGTGGAGAGACCATCCATCAGCGGCGCGAGCACGATCTCGCCGCCGCTTCTGCGCATGAAGTCCGCGCCCGGAAGCTCCTCCGCCACATAGTCTGCCCCCTTGATCATGACATGAGGCGCGACCTCCTCGATCAGGGCGGCGGGCGTGTCCTCCTGGAAGATCACGACCCGGTCAACCATCTCGAGCGAGGCCAGCATGGTGGCGCGGGTCATTTCGTCATTGATGGGACGGTTCTCGCCCTTCAGTCGCTTGACCGAGGCGTCGGCGTTCAGTCCTACGATCAGACGGTCACAGACCGAGGCGGCATGGCGCAGCACCGACAAGTGACCAGGATGCAGCAGATCAAAACAGCCATTGGTGAAACCGACCTTCAGGCCGTTCTGACGCCATTCGTGCGAGAGCTTCGCCATGGCCGGGCGGGACATGATGCGCCAGTCCGGCGCTTCCTGCCCGGCTTCGGCGGCGTCGAGCACTTCTTCAGGGGACACGGTTGCTGTTCCGGGTTTCCCGACCGCGACGCCCGCAGCGAGATCGGCGAAGGCCATCGCATCCTTCAGGGCCGCGCCCGCCGCCATCGCCAGCGACAGGCCGGCCAGAGCCGTGTCGCCCGCACCGGAAACGTCATAGACCTCGCGGGGGCGAGACCTGTGATGATGCACCGCTCCGTTTTCATCCAGAAGCGTCATGCCCGCCCCGCCTCGGGTCACCATGACCGCATCGGTCCGCGCCAGGCTGGTCTTGAGGGCCATGAGCGCATCCGCCGCCGTCTCATCAGAGCGGACAGGCAGTCCGGTTTCCGCTTCCAGCTCGCCCGCATTGGGCTTGATGATGCTGGCGCCGTCATAGCGCGAATAGTCAGAACCGCGCGGATCCACGCTGACTGGCTTTCCGGCCTCGCGCGCCAGAGCAATGGCCGCCTGGACGAGATCGCGCGTGATGACGCCTCGCCCATAGTCTGAAACAATAAGAATGTCAGAGTCTTGAAGGGCTGTCTTGATGCGAGCCAACAAGACCTGCTCCGTCTCGGCGTCTATGGCCGCGCCCGGATCCCGATCCACGCAGAACATCTGCTGGTTGTTGGAGACATATCGGATCTTGGACGGGGTGGGACGGCCTGAGGTTCGCACCACGCCGTCCGCATCGCCACAGGCGGCTTTGACCAGCTCGACTGCGGCTTCACCATCCGCATCCGTGCCCGCCACCGAGATCAGTCGCACTTCACCGCCCAGGCTGGACAGATTGCGCGCCAGATTCCCCGCGCCCCCCAGCATCGCGGTCCGGCGCTTCTCGGAGAGGATCGGCACTGGCGCTTCGCGGGAAATCCGATGCGTATCGCCATAAACGAAGCTGTCATACAGCAGATCGCCCAGCACGACGGCGCGGCGGTTCTGGATGGCGGCCAGGATATGCGCGGCCCGTTCACGCAACATGACGCTCTCCTGAGCGATTAGAGCTGAATGACGGGATTGGACTTGGCCAGCGCGTCAAAGGCCATCAGATCGCGCACCACTTCTTCGAAACGGTTCAGCGGGATCATGTTGGGGCCGTCTGACGGGGCATTATCCGGGTCCGGGTGGGTCTCCATGAAGACGCCTGCGATGCCCAGAGACACCGATGCGCGCGCCAGATGCGGCGCATACTGGCGCTGACCGCCCGACGAGCCGCCCTGACCGCCCGGCTGTTGCACCGCATGGGTCGCATCCATCACGACCGGCGCGCCCGTCTGCTTCATGATCGGGAAGCTGCGCATGTCCACGACAAGAGTATTGTAGCCAAAGCTGGCGCCGCGCTCGGTGGCGATGACATTGGCGTTGCCCGCGCCGGTGATCTTGCCGATCACATTGGGCATGTCCCACGGGGCCAGGAACTGGCCCTTCTTGACATTGATCACCTTGCCGGTTTTCGCCGCAGCGATCAGAAGGTCGGTCTGACGGCAGAGGAAGGCCGGGATCTGCAAGATGTCTGCGGCCTCGGCGACAATCGCGCACTGTTCCTCGGTGTGGATGTCGGTCAGCAGCGGCAGGCCGGTGGTCTCCCGAATCTCGTTGAACACATCCATGGAGGCGGACAGACCAAGCCCCCTCTTGCCGGACAGGCTGGTGCGGTTCGCCTTGTCGAACGAGGTCTTGTAGACGAGCTTCACGCCGGTCCGGTCCGCGATCTCCTTCAGCGCCTGGGAGACCTCGAGGCCATGTTCGCGGCTTTCCAGCTGGCACGGTCCGGCGATGATGGTCAGAGGCTTCTCATTGCCCATTTCCAGCACGCCGCCATGAGGCAGCGGAATTTCAACGACAGTGTTCGGATTCATGAGAAAGCGTCTCCACTTGGCGCTTGGTCCTGGGGCGACTGCGTCGCATCCTGATCCAAAGGATATAAGGCGCCGTATAGCCTGACACCATCCCTCGTCCCAGAAGGCATGCATTCACACCCATGGCCGATCCGAACCCGCCCGTCATTGTCTGGTTTCGACAGGACCTCAGACTGGCCGACAATCCCGCGCTTCAGGCCGCAGCCGCCACCGGCGCGCCTGTGATCCCAGTTTACATTCTGGATGATGACGCTCCCGGCGACTGGAGACCCGGCGGCGCCAGCCGATGGTGGCTTCATCATTCCCTCGCCTCACTTGCCTCCGACCTTCAACAGCTGGGCGGCGAGCTTGCCCTGATGAAGGGCGAGGCGCAGGAACAGCTGGATGCGCTGATCGAACAAACGGGCGCGGACACGGTCTTCTGGAACCGGCTGTACGAACCCTGGGCGCGCAAGCGCGATGAAGCGATCAAGTCTTCCCTCAAGGATCGTGGCGTCAGGGCGCGGTCCTTCAATGGCTCATTGATCGTGGAGCCCTGGGACATCGCCACAAAAACAGGCAATCCCTACAAGGTCTTCACCCCGTTCTGGAAATCGCTGAAAGCCGATCACACGCCTGCAGAACCAACAGGTCGGCCGGACGCCTTGCAGCTTCACGCCCATGAGGGCGGACTGTCGCTGGATGATCTGGACCTTCTACCCACGAAACCGGACTGGTCCGGCGGCCTCCAGGAGAACTGGACGCCGGGCGAAGCGGCGGCCCATGGCCGGCTGGGACAGTTTCTCAAGGCTGCAGTCTCTGACTATTCCGACCGGCGCGATCTGCCCGGTCAAAGCGGCACCTCACGGCTGTCGCCCCATCTGCATTTCGGCGAGATCAGCCCGCGCCAGGTCTGGCATGCGGTCAAGCAATCCGATCATGCCCGAACGGGCGGCGCGGACACCTATCTCAGCGAGATCGCCTGGCGCGAGTTCAGCTACAACCTGCTTTATCACTTCCCTGATCTGCCCGAAGCGAACTTCCAGTCCAAGTTCGACGCGTTTGAATGGGACGAGTGTGAGGACAAGCTGAAAGCCTGGCAAAAGGGCCAGACCGGCTATCCGATCGTGGATGCGGGCATGCGCGAGCTGTGGGCGACGGGGTGGATGCACAATCGCGTGCGCATGATTGTCGCAAGCTTCCTGATCAAGGACCTCTTCATCCACTGGCGTCGCGGTGAGGACTGGTTCTGGGATACGCTCGTGGACGCCGATCTCGCCAGCAATGCGGCATCCTGGCAATGGACCGCCGGCTCGGGGGCGGACGCCGCGCCGTATTTTCGCGTCTTCAATCCGGTCGGACAGTCGGAAAAGTTTGATCCGAAGGGCGACTATCTTCGTAAGTGGATACCAGAGCTTGCGGATTTGCCCGACAAGGTCATTCACGCGCCCTGGACGGCAGAGAAATCCGTGTTGTCCCGAGCCGGAGTGACCTTAGGGGAGACCTATCCCGAGCCGATCGTGGACCATGGTGAAGCGCGCAAGCGCGCCCTCGCCGCATTTGAAAAGATCAAGGACGCCGGATGAGCCCCAATTTGACCTCTCTCAACTCGCCTGCCCGCATCGCCGTCATTGGCGCAGGCGTGTCCGGTCTCGGCGCCGCTTGGGCGCTGCGCAATGTCCATGACGTCACCGTGTTCGAAAAACGCGACCGGCTCGGCGGCCACGCCAATACCGTCCGCATCGATTACGATGGCGCCGAGATCGATGTGGACACGGGATTCATCGTCTTCAATCCGCTCAACTATCCCAATCTGATCGCCCTCTTCGCGCATCTGGGCATCGAGAGCTTCCAGACCGATATGAGTTTCGGCTTCAGCCTGGATCGCCGATTTGAATGGTCTTCCAATGGGCTGTCCGGTCTCTTTGCGGACCCCGCCAACCTTTTCAATCTGCGCTATATGGGCATGCTGCGCGATATCCTGACCTTCAACCGTCAGGCGCAACGCGACCTGGAAGCGGGTGGATTCGAGGGGCTGAGCCTGGGCCAGTATCTCGACAAGCTGAAACTCGGCGAGGCCTTCCGCACGCAATATCTCCTGCCCATGGGCGCGGCGATCTGGTCGACCTCCGAACATGCGATGGCCGATTATCCGGCCGAGACCTTTGTGCAGTTCTTCAAGAACCACCGTCTGATGCACGCCAAGCGTCCCAAATGGCATACGGTCAAGGGTGGCAGCCGAACCTATGTGCGCAAGATCGAAGCTGATCTTCACGATGCGGGTGTCGCCTTCCGCAGCGAGGCTGTCAGCGTTCGCCGTGATGCGACTGGCGTTACCGTCACCGACGCGACCGGGCAAAGCCATCAGTTCGATGAAGTCATCCTCGCCTGCCATTCCGATCAGGCGCTGCGCCTGCTTTCGGACGCGGACGAGAACGAGCGTCAGATGCTGGGCGCGATCCATTATGGCGCTAACGAAGCGGTCCTGCACTGCGACACCACCCTGACTCCAGCCCGAAAGGGCGCGCAGGCCGCCTGGACCTATCTGCGCGAAGGGGGTGAAGAAGCGGCGGTCACCTATGACATGAATCGATTGCAGGGCATCCGGTCCGACAGGCCGCTGTTCGTGACGCTGAACCCGGTGCGCCAGCCGCGCGAGGAGACGGTGTTCGGGCGCTATCAGTACGATCACCCGCAATTCAATGCGCCGGCGCTGGCCGCGCAACGGATCTTCAATTCAATCCAGGGCGTGCGCCATACCTGGTTCGCCGGCGCCTGGCTCGGTTATGGCTTCCATGAGGACGGTTTCCGCTCCGGCCTTCGCGTGGCCCTGAGGCTGGGCGGCCAGATTCCTTGGGCGTTCGTCGAAGGCGATGTGGACGGCGGACACTGGGCCCGCCCCGCCCCCTGCAAACCCGCCGCCGCCCATGTCGCGGCCGAGTAATATGGCTGTCGCCGCTCCCCCTCCTGGCGCGCTATACATCGGCAAGACCGTGCACGAGCGCCGTGCGCCTTTCCTGCACCGGTTCAGCTACCGGCTGGGGTCGATCCTGCTGGATCTGGACCGCTTGCCGGAGGCCAGTCGTTTGAGCCGGCTCTTCTCGATCGGTCGGTTCAATCTCTTCAGCTTCGAGCCCCGGGATCATGGCCCGCGCGATGGTGGTGATCTGTCAGGCTGGGCGCGGCGGCTTCTATCCGAACACGCGATTGAACTGACCGAATCCGACACCATCACGCTGCTGAGCGCACCTCGGGTGCTCGGCTATCAGTTCAATCCGCTGTCGATCTATTTCGCCTGCAGCCCTGATGGACGGCTGAAGGGTGTGATCTATCAGGTCCACAACACGTTCGGCGACAGCCATTGCTATGTGGCGAAGGCCCAACCGGGCGACCTACAGACCCATGACGCGGATAAGGTCTTTCACGTTTCGCCCTTCTTTGACCGGGCGGGACGCTATGAGTTCACCCTGCGCGAGCCCGGCGATCGCTTTCATCTGACCATCTTCAAACAGCGTGATGAAGGTCCGGATTTCCTCGCGACCATGGCGATGAAACGCGAGGCGCTGACTTCTTCTCGCCTTGTGAAACTATTCGTGACCCAGCCCTTCTCCAGCCTCAAGACCATCCTGGCCATCCACTGGGAAGCCTTGCGTTTATGGATCAAGGGCGCGGTCTATCACAGCCGTGACGCCTCTCACCCTGAAGCGTCCACAGCCCGTCCCGTTTCCCGTTCGGATCGCTCTGGATTTGGCGTCGGACGGAATTAATTGTAAACTTAACGTTATACGCGAGTGCGTAACCGACGGAGCCGCCAATGACCGACTTCGCCGCCGACCCGCTGGTGCGGGCTGATTCTTCGGCTGTTATCGACCGCCTCAAGGGTGTGCCGCGCGGGGTGCGTCTGACCCTGCGCATGCTGCTCAAGCTGAAGGTGGGAACCCTGACCGTTCGCTTGCCGGACGGCCGCGCGATCCAGTTCGAGGGGCGACGACCCGGCCCTGATGCGGTCATGGAGCTCAGCAATTACTCCGTTGTTCGCAAGGTGATCGCTGGCGGAGATGTGGGTTTTGCAGAGAGCTACATGGATGGTGACTGGACCACGCCGGATCTCGCTGCAGTCCTGACCGTCTTTTCCGCCAATCTTGACGAGATGGCGCACATTACACGCGGCGGACCGATCACGCGCTTCTTCCACTGGCTCTATCATCTGAGCCGCGCGAATACGAAAACCCAAGCGCGCAAGAATATCGAGGCCCATTACGACCTCGGCAACGACTTCTACGCGCTGTGGCTGGACGAGACGATGACCTATTCGTCGGCGCGTTTTACCGGCGGCGTCACGGCCCTCAAGGACGCGCAGACCGAAAAATACGCCGCCCTCGCCCGCTCCATGGACCTGAAGGCGGAGCATCACGTGCTGGAAATCGGCTGCGGCTGGGGCGGCTTCGCCGAATACGCCGCAGGCGAAATCGGCGCACGGGTCACATGCCTCACCCTGTCGCCGGCGCAGCGCGATTACGCCATCGCGCGCATGGAGCGCCTGGGCCTGTCCGACAAGGTCGAGATCAAGCTTCAGGATTATCGCGACGAGACCGGAACCTATGACCGGGTCGCCTCGATCGAGATGTTTGAAGCGGTGGGTCAGGAATTCTGGCCAAGCTTCTTCTCCAAGGTCTCGGACGTTCTCCAGCCGGGCGGCAAGGCCGGGCTCCAGATCATCACAATCCGGGATGATCTCTTCGACACCTATTCCAAGCGCGCCGACTTCATCCAGCGCTACATCTTCCCGGGCGGCATGATGCCCAGCGTGGAGAAGCTGGAAGACTGCTTCCGCACCGCAGACCTTGAACTGGTCAAGACCGATCAGTTCGGGCTCGACTACGCCGACACGCTCAAGGTCTGGAAAGACCGGTTCAATGACGCCTGGTCCACCATCAAACCCATGGGTTTTGATGACCGGTTCAAATGCATGTGGGATTTCTACCTCGCCTATTGCGAGGCGGGGTTCCGCACCGGCCGGATCGATGTCGGCCAGTTCACGCTGTCACGAGGCTAGGCGCGTTACCGGATAAGGAAAAGCCCGCTCGAGAGCGGGCTTTTCTCATTCTGGCGGCTTGTTCCAGCCGGTCTGTTTGCGCACCAGCGCGATGTGCCAGTCGCGTGGCAGCGCATAGATCAGTTTCAAGGCCCAGGTGAAACGGCGCGGGAATGTGATCTCGAAGCCCGTCTTTCGCATGCCCTTGCAGATGCGTGCCGCAGCGGTTTCGGCGCTGACCATGAAGGGTTTGGGAAAGTCATTGTCATCCTGGGCGGGCGTATCGACGAAGCCCGGCGTAACGCACTGGATGTGAACGCCATAACGGTGCAGCTCGATCGCGAGGCCTTCCGCCATGTTCAGGAGCCCGGCCTTGGTTGCGCCATAGGCGGTGGAGGTCGGCATGCCGCCGAAAGCGGTGGCGGAGGAAACGATGACGATCTGACCGGATCGACGCTCGCACATGAGCGGCGTCAGCGCGCATATGCACGCGGCCGCGCCCTTCAGATTCACATCAAAGGTCTTGGCGTAATCGTCGAAGTTGGGCCTCTCGGCGTTGATGGAAAGATAGACGCCCGCATTCAGGATCGCACGGGCGATCGGACCGTGATCCGTTTCGATCTTCGAAACGGTCCGGGCGACAGCAGCGTCATCGGTGATGTCGACGGGATAAGCGAACACAAAGCCGGGGTACTGGTCCGCCAGCGCCTTGAGCTTGTCTTCACTCCGGGCCGAGATTGCTATCCGCCAACCCTCTTTAACGAGATCAGCGATCAGGGCCTCGCCAATGCCGGAGCTGGCCCCGGTCAGCCAGCACACGCCATCAGAGGGTTTCGCAGGTTCAGGCGCACTCATCACAAATCCTCATGGCTCAATGCCGATCCGTTTGAAGAAACGCTGGCTGTCATCGCGGACCGCCGCACGCTTTTCGTCACTCATCCGGTCCAACGTCTTGTAGATCATGGACAAACGGTGATTGCCCTCTAGCCGATCCCGGTTCTCCATCAGGAAGTTCCAATAGAGATAATTGAACGGGCAGGCCTTGGGGCCGTTCTTCTTGCTCACCGCATAGCTGCACTGCTTGCAGTGATCACTCATCTTGTTGATATAACTGCCGGACGCTGCATAGGGCTTGGTCCCCATCAGCCCGCCGTCTGCAAACAGCGCCATGCCATGTGTGTTTGGAGCCTCGACCCATTCATAGGCGTCGGCATAGACCGCCAGATACCATTCATTGACCGCTTTGGGGTCGACGCCGGCGAGCAAGGCGAAATTGCCCGTCACCATCAGACGCTGGATATGGTGCGCATAGGCATGCTTGCGGGTGGTGATGATGACATCACGCACGCACGCCATATCCGTGTCCGCTGACCAGTAGAAATCCGGCAGATTGCGCTTGGCCTCAAGCGCATTGCGTTCAAGATAATCGGGCATGAAACGCCAGTAGACGCCGCGCACATATTCGCGCCATCCGAGTATCTGACGGATGAAGCCCTCAACCGCATTCAGCGGCGCCTGACCTTGCTTGTAGGCGGCTTCAGCCCTGCGGCAGACTTCCAGCGGGTCCAGCAAGCCGCAATTGAGATACAGCGACAGCACCGAATGGAACAGGAAGGCCTCTTCCTGTTTCAGGGCGTCCTGATAATCGCCAAAGCAGGGCAGACCGTTTTCAATGAACCAGTCGAGCTGGGCCGCGGCGTCTTCCTGGGTCACCGCATATCCGAAGGCTTCAAGATCCCCGAACTGGTCCGGAAACCGCGCCTCGACCAGGGCCAGGACCTCGCGGGTCAAGGCGTCCGGCTCGATGAAGGCGCGCTCAGGCGGCGTCAGCTCATCCGGCAGCGCCTTGCGATTGTCCTTGTCGAAGTTCCACTGCCCGCCTTCCGGCTCGTCACCGTCCATCAACAGG
Source organism: Oceanicaulis sp. HTCC2633 (assembly GCF_000152745.1). Classification (GTDB taxonomy): domain Bacteria; phylum Pseudomonadota; class Alphaproteobacteria; order Caulobacterales; family Maricaulaceae; genus Oceanicaulis. The sequence goes on along the minus strand of NZ_CH672428.1, from coordinate 430,635 downwards.
CCGGTTTCGCGCCGCATCTCGCGATAGAAATACTCCATCGTCAGGCGCTTCCGACCCTCCGCCCAGGCGTTGAAGCGGTCGAGCGTACAGATGAACCGGTCATCCCGGCGCATCCGGACCGGCACATCGAAAGTGTCCGCCCATTGTTCAAATTCGGCCTTGAGACGGTATTCGCCGGGCTCGACAACGACGACTTCGTCAAAGGCGCCCGCCTTGAGCGCACGCTCCATCTCGCCTTTGAGAGACCCGGTATTGTCCGGGTCATCCAGTCGCACATATCGAACCGACTTGCCGCCCCCTTCCAGTCGGGAGGCGAAATGGCGCATGGCGGAGAACAGGAATGCGATTTTCTTGCGGTGATGAGGAACATAGCTGACTTCTTCAGCCACTTCCGCCATCACGATCAGATCGCCATCCTCATAATCCGCGAGACTGGCGATGGAAGGAGTCAGCTGGTCGCCCAGCACCAGACGCAGAGCAGGCATCAGCCTTCCAGCGGATCAGCGCGACGCACATAACGGACCGTCTGGCCCCGAGCCTCGAACTCGCATCCGGCCCAACGGCCATTCTCGTCATACCAGAGGTCGACAGTCAGATCACTGATGAGACGATAGCGACGGGCCGGGATGCGTTCGCCGTCCGCCTCCAGCATCTCCTCTCCGAGGTATTCGACCGTGACATCCAGCTCATTGCCGTACTCGGTATTCAGAATGTCATATTCGCCAGGGCGATAGCCGTGCCAGTGCGAGCTTGGAAGGATGGAGAGCGGCAATTCCAGCGAGATCGGACCGTCTTCCGGTGCCATGCCCTGAACGTCCAAAGCCTCGCCCGAGCTCTGCGCGGAGACCTCATAGGTGTCGCCGTCCTTCAGGGTTTCCGACACGAGCCCGACGAGCTGACCCTCGCGCCAGCGTTCCGTGGATTGGTGCTCATATCGGAAAACCGTGACCGGACCGAGACCGGCGCGCAATTCGATGTCGATATTCACAAGAAGGTCCTGGCCGTCCTGAGTGAAGCTTAACGCGTGCGTGCCAAAGCGGGTGTCCCCGTTCCGATAGACGTCAAAGACAATGCGCTCGCCCGCATCGGGCAACGGCATGACCGGCCCGTCCTCAAAAGCGCCAAAGGCCAGTGGCGTGCAGGTGGCGACGGCTGCCGCCGCCAAGATCAGGCTCCGAAACATGCCGTTCTCCTTCATTTGGGTTCAGGACCGGTCCCAGCCCAGCATCATGTTCGCCATGGCGATCACGGGATGGGTGAACTTCAGCCGCCCCATTTCCACCGTCAGGCAGATACAGGGTCCGTCTTCATGCGCACGCGGATTGTGCGTCAGCTCCGGACTGGCGTGACAGACATCGCCCCGGAAATAGTCGGCGTGTCCGTCATTGAAGCCGCCTTGCAGAACCAGCGTCAGCTCTTCTGACTCATGGGTATGCTCTGCAACGCCGCGCCCGGGAGGCAGGCTGAGGAGCCGGACCCGGACGCCCTCTTCCTCGAGCGTCTCGAGCGGCATTTCCTGGACGCCGCCAATCTTGTTCATCCAGATCGGGTGCGGGTGATGGTCCAGGACCGACCGAAGCGCTGTCGGCAAATGATTGAAAAGGCCTTCAAGCTGAGGTTCGGCCTTGGTCTCGACCGCATCCTGGAACCCGCCCAGCTCACGGCTGATCGCCTCGAACGCACCCGGACGGAGCGCGACGGGCTCGGTGTCTTCCAGCAAGGAGCCCATGACCTGTTCAGCCTGATTGAGCAGGCGGAAAGCGTCAGCATTCATTTCGGCGTGGCAGGCAGCCAGGACCTGCACCGCCTTCGGGGCGGCGCCACTGGCCACATCGACCATCCAGGGGGCGTCAAGCATGTGCATTCACGGCACTCCAGTCTTCATGAGATATCCTACGTGCGCCGCAGCAAACTGGATCACGCCTGCATCCAGTGGGCGGTGACTGATTGCAGCTGACCCGACCAGCTCCTAACTTGGGCTCATAATATCAGATGAGGCCCGCCATGACTGTCCGCCCCGCCCGCTCTGTCATCGATCTGATCGGAGATACGCCGCTCGTCCGCCTCAACAAGGTTTCTGACGCAACCGGATGCGAGATTCTGGGCAAGGCGGAATTCATGAATCCCGGCGGTTCGGTAAAGGATCGCGCCGCCCTGGGCATCATCCGCGAGGCGGAAGCCAGCGGCGCGCTCAAGCCCGGCGGCACGATTGTCGAAGGCACGGCGGGCAACACCGGAATCGGGCTCGCAATGGTCGGTCGGGCTCTCGGCTACAAGGTGGTCATCGTCTTCCCGCGCACGCAATCACGCGAGAAGGCCGCCGCGATCCGCCTGATGGGCGCCGAACTGATCGAAGTGGACGCGGTCCCCTATTCCAATCCGAACCATTATGCGCGCTATTCCGGCGCGCTGGCCGAAGAGCTGAACAAGACCGAGCCGAATGGCGCGATCTGGGCGAACCAGTTTGACAACACCGCCAACCGTCGCGCCCATGCCGAGACCACCGGGCCGGAGATCTGGGAGCAGACGGGCGGCAAGGTAGACGGCTTTGTCGCCGCGGTCGGTTCCGGCGGCACGCTGGCGGGGGTGTCGGACGCGCTCAAGGCGAAGAACCAAGATGTGACCATCGCCCTGGCCGATCCGGGCGGCGCGGCGCTTTACGGCTATTACGCGCATGGCGAGCTCAAGGCCGAAGGCACGTCCATCACCGAAGGCATCGGACAGAGCCGGATCACCGCCAATCTCGAAGGCGCGCAGATCGATGAAGCCTTCCGCATTCCAGATGAGGAAGCGCTGGGCATTCTCTATGATCTCGTGATGGAGGAAGGTCTGTGCCTGGGCGGGTCAGCCGGCGTGAACATCGCTGGCGCAGTGCGCCTCGCGCGCAAGATGGGGCCGGGCCACACCCTCGTGACCATTCTGTGCGATCACGGATCCCGCTATCAGTCCAAGCTCTACAACCCTGAATTCCTGCGCGAGAAAGGCCTGCCGACCCCGCCCTGGCTGGACTAGGTCGGCGCTAGCGGACCGGCGGCGCGTACAGCAGGCCGCCCTCTTTCCATTGCGCATTCAGGCCGCGCTCAAGTTGCAGCTGTGACGCTTCGCCCAGATTGCGCTCGAAGAGTTCGCCATAATGACCGCCCACAGCAATGGCCTGTCGCGCAAAATCGTTTTCAAGGCCTAGGCTTGCGGCAACTTCTTCATCAACCTCGAGAAGCCTGCGGACTTCCGGACGGCTCGACGTCTGGTCCGCACTGGCGGCCTGACTTTGGGTGACGCCATACTCCTCTGCAGCGATCAGGGAGGTCAGCACCCATTCCACGGCCATGGCGAATGCGTCATCATCATCCCTCACGACAGGGCTCAGGGGCTCCTTGGAGATCACGTCGGGCAGAACCATGTGTCGATCCGGTTCGCTCAGAGAGCGGCGGAAACCGGCCAGCCGCGACACATCGCTTGTAAAGGCATCGCACTGACCCGCCTCATAGGCTGTGCGCGCATCCGCAACCGTCTCAACTGAGACGATTGTGAAATCGAGCCCGTAGCGTTCAGCGTAGTCGTCAAGATTGAGCGCGCTTGTCGTCTCGGGTTGAACGCAGATCCGCGCGCCGCTCAATTCCTGGGCGGATGTCAGACCGAGATCCGCCGGAGTGAGGAAGCCCTGCCCGTCATAATAATAGATGCCGGCAAAGCGCACGCCCTGCAAAGTCGCCCGCGACAAAGTCCAGCTGGTGTTGCGCAGCAGGATATCCACCTCGCCCTCGCGTACGGCGCGGAACCGATCCAGCGTCGTGGTGGGAATGAACTCGGCGCGATCAGGATCGTTGAGGAAGGCGGCGGCATAGGCCCGGCACAACTCCACCTCGAAGCCGCTCCAGCTCCCCGTCTCATCGGTCTGGGCGAAGCCCACCAGCCCCGTATCAACGCCGCATCTGAGCACGCCGCGCCTTTGCACCTCGTCCATATGAGAGGTCACGCTGTCCAGATCACTGTGTGAAACCGTGAAGCCCAATGCAAACGCCGCAGCGCCCTTGGCGAGGCGCCGGGGGTCCATCAGGTCGAACAAAGACGCTGGCGTCATCGGTCCAACCGCCTTACATGCTGAAATCCAAGCCTCAGATGTAACGAAGAGAAGGGAGCGCGTCGACATGAAACGCGACACCCGACTGATCCATTCCGGACAGCCCCGCCGCAACGATGATCTGGTGAACCCGCCAATCGAGCGCGCGTCCACCGTGGTCGCGCCCACGACGGCGGAGCTGTACAACCCTACACCGCCCCGTCGGCACTATGGACGCGGCGGGTTGAGCCCGAACATGGAGTTGCGCGAGGCGATCGGTGAGCTGTACGGCGCGGATCACGTCTCGCTGGCCCAGTCCGGTCTCGCCAGCGTCATCCTGGCGCTTCGGACCGCCCTGCCCGAGAATCCGGCCGGGATGCAGGCGCTCATCACCGACTCCGCCTATGGTCCGGTCCGGCGCTTCTGTGATGAGGAACTGCCTCGTTACGGCGTCACGCCGGTCTATTATGACCCCCGCATCGGCGCTGGCGTCGCAGAGCTTCTCGACAAGCCGACCGCCGTCGTCCTGCTCGAAAGCCCAGGTTCGCTGACCTTCGAGGTGCAGGACATTCCCGCCATCGCCGGCGCCGCCCGCAAGGCGGGCGTGGCGACGGTCATCGATGATACCTGGAGCGCGGGCGTACTGATGAACCCGCTCGAGCTCGGCGTTGATTACGCGGCTCAGGCGCTGACGAAATACGCCGGGGGACATTCCGACTTCCTGATGGGATCCGTGGCGGCGAGAGGCGAGTCTGCGGCGCGTCTCAAGGACAAGGATGTTCTTTTTGGCGGCCATGTCTCACCCGATGACGCCTATCTGTGCCTGCGGGGCCTGCGCACCCTGCTCCTGCGCATTGAGCGCTCCGGCGCATCCGGCCTTCATATCGCCAGACAGCTTGAAGCGCATCCCAAGATCGCGCGGGTGCTCCACCCCGGCCTTCAAAGCCATCCGGACCATGCCCTGTTCAACAGCCAGTTCACGGGCGCATCAGGCTGCTTCGCCTTTGTTCTTGATGGCGTGAACGCGCGGGACAGCGAGGCGATGGCCGAAGCCTGCCATCTCTTCCGGCTGGGCTTCAGCTGGGGCGGCTATGAGAGCCTGATCCTGCCCTGTGATCGGCAGATCCGTCGAACAGCTGTTGCGTGGCAGGCCGAAGGCGCGCTTCTACGCCTGTCGGTCGGCCTTGAGGATGCGGAAGACCTGTGGGCGGACCTGGCTCAAGCCCTGGGCTGAGCCGGCCCGCCCGCACGGGTTAGCCATGAACTTCCAGCAGCGGCACGCGTGAGGCGCGCAATGCCGGGAAGAAGCCGCCGAACAGGCCGACGACAAGGGCGAGGATCACGCCGCTGATCACCGACTGGATCGTCACGGCGAAGGAGAAGACCACCTGGGTGAAGCTTCCGCCCATGGTCGAGGCGCTGACCCCGTCAAAGACGAAATAGGTGATCAGTGCGCCCACCAGCCCGCCAATGAAGGCGAGCATCAGCGATTCCACCAGCGTGCCGACAAAGGCCGCAAAGCCGGAAAAGCCGAGCGTCCGGAGCGTGGCGATCTCCCGCACCCGGGAGTCCACCGAGGCGTACATGGCGTTCCAGGCGCCGGCGAGCGCGCCCACCGCCATGATGATCGCCAATGGCCAGCCCAGATACATGATCAGGTTAGACAGACCGCCCGCAGACTGGGCGAAGAATTCCTTCTCCGTGGTCACATCCAGATCAAGCCGCGGTTCGTTCTCGGCGTACGCCTGGAGCTCTGACAAACCGTTCTCACCGTCCAGCCGGACCCGGATCGACTGATAGCTGGCGCCGCGATTGTAGAGGTTCTGAACTGTGCCGACATCGGCCCAGATTTCAGAGTCAAACACCGAGCCGCCGGTCGAGAACACGCCGACCACGCGCCATTCATTCGGGCCCATGCGGATCGTCTCTCCCAGGTTGAAGCCCGAGAATTCCCGGATGACGCCTTCGCCCACGATGATTTCATTCGAGCCTTCCGCGAACATCCGGCCCTCGACCATCTGGAAATTCTCCCGCAGTCGCGGCGCCATTTCATCCACGCCCCGCAGGGACAGGCTGGCGTCATTGCCGGTCGAGCGCTTGGTGGCGTCCGTGATGACATAGAGTTCGGCGGACAGGATGGCGGCGCCGTCCGCATCCCGTGAGATCCCGGGCGCTGTTTCGATCAGGCGCACCGTATCCCGCCCGAAGCCGGAGTTGAGTTCCGCCTGGGAGCCCGAGCGCAGAAGGACCGCAATGCTTTCCGAACCCGTGCCGTTGACCGTTGCGCGGAAGCCGTTGGCCATGGCGAGGAAGCCCAGAAGCACGCCGACAACGAGCGCAATGGACAGGATGGTCGCCAGCGACATGCCCCAGCGTTGCGGGATGGAGCGCAGATTGATCGAGGTGACCGCTGCAATTTGAGAGAACATGGGGTTACTCCTTCCCGAGCGCGTCGACGATTTTCAGACGCATGGCGTTCAACGCCGGCACAAAGCCCGTCACCAGGCCGAAGGCGAGCATCAGACCGAGCGCCTGGATCCAGGTCTCGCGCCCCACGCCGAGCCCGGGCAATTGCCCGCCTGCGACCTGGGCTATGCCGCCGAGCAGCAGGACAGCCAGCCCCAGTCCCAACAAGCCACCCACAAGGCTGAGCAGGACCGATTCCGAGAGGACATGGGTGAAGATGCGCGAGGAGGAGAAGCCGAGCGTCTTCATAACGCCCACTTCCTTGGTCCGCTCGTTGATGGCCATCACCATGGTCGTGCCCACGATCATCAGAATGGTCGCGAAGGCTGCGCTGACCACCAGCGACAGGATCAATCCGATATTGCCCAACTGTTCGACGAAGGCCTGGGAGAAAGCGGCTTCGGTGGTGGTTTCGGTTTCCGCCGGTGAGTTGGCGAACATCTCGTCAATGCGCTGCGAGACGCCGTCATTGAGACCGGGATCACCCGTCAGCATGATCATCCAGCCGATCTGGTCGCGATTGAACGCCAGCGCCTCATTGTAATAATCATACTGCAACAGCAGATAGTTGGTTGGCAGATCCTGACCCGTGATGGTCATGATCGCACAGACCTCCACATCCCAGGCGCTCGAGCCGTTATCCTGTCGCCAGATGTTCGAGCTGAGCGGGAACCGGTCCCCCACATTCCAGTCATACTGCTCCGCGAGATCCGCCCCGACCGCCACGCAATCACGGCGTTCCGCCAGAGCGGCGCGCTGATCGGCCGTGATTTCCAGTTCGGGATAGACCTCTAGATAGCTGTCCATATCCACGGCGAAGGCCTGGACGAAATTGCGCACATCCTGGAAATAGCCGCCGAACCAGGACGCATGGGTGACGGCCTGCACGCCGTCCACGCCCTGAACCCGCCCCCAATAGGCGTAAGGCAGGGTCTGGGTGAAGTTGATCTTGTTCACTGTCACCAGGCGGTCCGCCCGGGACAGTTCTTCAGAAGAATTGAGCACCCGGTCGATCGAGGCGAGTGCGCCGAAGATCAGGAAGGCCGTCATGATCGAGAGGATCAGAAGGATCGCGCGGGTTTTCTTCCTGAACAGGGATTTGCGTATGAGCGTGAGGTCATTCATGCCATCGCTCCGCTTTCCACAAAGCGGCCCTTATCAAGGTGCAGTTCGCGTCGGGCATACTTCGCCGCCGCCGGGTCGTGGGTGACCATGACGATGGTCTTGCCCAGCTCCGAGTTCAGAAGCTGCAGCGTTTCCAGGATTTCGTCCGCGGTCGCACGATCCAGATCACCCGTCGGTTCGTCACACAGCAGCACATCCGGGTCCGCCACCAGAGCTCGGGCGATTGCGACCCGCTGCTGCTGGCCGCCAGACAATTGGCGTGGGCGGTGCTTGGCGCGCTCGGCCAGCTTGACCACTTCCAGCGCGGTCTGGACCCGACGCTTGCGCTCCTTGCCCGACAGCTTCGTCAACAGCAGGGGAAGCTCGACATTCTGGGCCGCCGTCAGCGTCGGCATCAGATTGTAGAACTGGAAGATGAAGCCCACATGGCTTGAGCGCCATTTGGCCAGCCTGGCCTGGCTGAGATTGTCGATCCTCAAGCCATTGCAGACCACCTGCCCGCCCGAGGGCTTGTCGATGCCGCCCAAAAGGTTCAGCAAGGTTGTCTTGCCCGAGCCTGACGGCCCCATGATCGCGATGAAATCGCCGCGATTGATGGTCATGGTCAGATCTTCAAAGATGGCGACGCTTTCCTTGCCGCGCGTATATTTCTTTGAAAGATCGGTGAGTTCGTAAAGCACGTCGGTCATGATCTGTCCCTATCGCCTTGTGCTGGGATCGGTGATTCAGTTGTCGTCGAGAAAGGTCACGCGCGCCGCCATGTCCGGCAGGATGCGCGCGTCACGTTCGCCAAGCGCCACGCGGACGCGAATGGTCGCTCGCGCGCGATCGGCTGTCGGAATGATAGCTTCCACATGAGCGGGAATGCGCCAGTCCGGGTAGGCGTCGAGGATGGCCTCGACCCGCTGGCCCGCGCTGACTCGCTGGATCTGCCCCTCGTTGACATCCACTTCGAGCTCGAGACTCTCCATGTCCACAAGGGTTGCGATACCGGTCCGGGTAAAGCCGCCGCCAGCGGATACCGGCGACAGGATCTCGCCGACCTGAGCGTTCTTGGCGATGACCACGCCGCCAAAGGGCGCGCGGACGATGTGACGATCCACATAATCGCGCTGGCTGCGCACGCGGACTTCGGCCGCCGCCAGATCCGCCCTCGCAGCGCTGAGCTGGGCGCGCAGGCTGTCAACCTGGGCCTGCTCGGCGGTGCGGCGGGAATCCGTGGCGTAGCCGGATTCAATCAGGCGTTCCGTGCGCTCCAGAACGGTGCGCGCCTCATTGAGCTGGGCGGCGAGCGACTGGGCGCGCTCTCGGGTCGCGGATTCCTGAGCTTCATACAGATCGAGATCAATCCGGGCGCGATCGTCATCGAGATAGGCCAGGACCTCGCCCTGCTCGACCACGGCGCCCTCCTCGATCAGGACATCGCGAATGCGCCCGGTGATCTCGGCGGACACCGTCGCCTGACGCCGCGCGACCACATAGCCGGAGGCCACCAGTCCCGAGCTTGAGGCGGGACGCGCGGCGGGCGCGACGCTGGCTGAACTGGCGGTTTCGGCTTGTGCGCCTTGAGAGGGCGCGGGACGCTCGGCCTGCACGACCAGCGCCGCTTCGGGGCGCGGAATCAGGAACCAGGCCGCACCAGCGCCGGCTCCCCCCGCCAGGACGATGGCGATCAACAGCGCCGCCCATCCCGGTCCTCCTGATCCGTCTCCGCCGCTCTCGCCACGGTCGATCGTCAGCGAGTGCAATTGCTCGGTGCGTTGGTCAGTCATGCGTCTTGCCCCCTGTGCGCTGTTCGCGCGAGCAGTGTATCACTTCATGGAACAGGCGAACGCGAAATCGAACGCGTCCGGTCGCTCATCCCTTGCCTCATGGATACGATCGCCCGGCCGGTCTGCGTTAGTGACAGGTGTCACCCGGAGTAAATCAGGTTCAAGAGCAGCAAATATTCCCGGCCAAGTGTTGCGTTGCAGCAAGCCCCGTGTCAGAGCACGCAGCCAACTTGCGACCCTTTGGCGCAATCTCGTCTCCACCAGCCGGAAGATCTGACATGGTCAAAGCCACCCTGAACGCGCTCGTCGATCGCCTGTCCCTGACAAGCAATGACGCCAGCCTGTCGCTCAAGGATCCGCAACGGCTGAAAACCGAGATCCTGGCCGGGCTGACCGTCGCGCTGGCTCTGGTCCCCGAAGCGGTGGCGTTCGCCTTCGTCGCGGGCGTCCACCCGCTGGTGGGCCTCTACGCAGCGTTCATCGTCGGTCTGGTCACCGCGGTGATCGGCGGCCGCCCCGGGATGATCTCGGGCGCCACCGGCGCGCTTGCGGTGGTCATGGTGGCTCTCGTGGCCGAGCACGGCGTGGAATACCTGTTCGCCACGGTCGTGCTGATGGGCATCCTCCAGCTGGGCGCGGGCATCTTCAAGCTGGGCAAGTTCATCCGGTTGGTGCCGACGCCCGTGATGCTGGGCTTCGTGAACGGCCTCGCCATCGTGATCTTCATGGCCCAGCTGGGTCAGTTCAAGGTCCCCGGCTCCGAACACGCCAGCGGCGGTCATGGCATGGCGGGCGGCGAATGGCTGACCGGCATGCCGCTTCTGGTGATGCTGGGCCTGACCGGCCTGACCATGCTGGTGATCTGGGGGCTGCCGAAAGTCACCAAGGCGATCCCGGCCCCGCTTGCCGGCATTGCCGTCACCGCCGCCATTGTCATCGGCTTCGGTCTCGACGCGCCGCGCGTGGGTGATCTCGCCAGCATTCAGGGCGGACTTCCGGGCTTTCACATCCCGATGGTCCCGCTCAATTTCGAAACGCTGAAGATCATCTTCCCCTATGCGGTGATCCTCGCCGCCATCGGCCTGATCGAGAGCCTTCTGACGCTCAATCTCGTAGGCGAGCTGACGGGCAAGCGCGGCGGAGCCTCCCAGGAATGCGTGGCGCAGGGCGCGGCCAACCTCATCACCGGCTTCTTTGGCGGCATGGGCGGTTGCGCCATGATCGGCCAGTCCATGATCAATGTACAATCGGGCGCCCGGACGCGCCTGGCCGCGATCATGGCGGCGCTCTTCCTGCTGAGCTTCATCCTGTTCGCCGCGCCGCTGATCGAGCAGATCCCCCTCGCCGCGCTGACAGGCGTGATGTTCATGGTGGTGATCGGCACGTTCGCCTGGAACTCGTTCCGCATCCTTCTGAAGATCCCGCGCTCGGACGCGCTGGTGATCATCCTGGTGACCGTGGTGACGGTGCAATACGACCTCGCGGTGGCCGTCGTGGCGGGCGTGATCGTCTCGGCGCTGGTCTACGCCTGGCGGTCGGCCAAGCGCCTGCACATCTCCGCCCATGACAGCCACACCGTGCCGGGCGCGAAGACCTATGAACTGGATGGACCGCTGTTTTTCGCCTCGACCGATAATTTCTCCGAGCTGTTCGACATCGAGCATGACCCCGATGTGGTGATCGTGGACTTCAAGCGCTCTCGCGTGGTTGACCAGTCCGCCTTGCAGGCGATCGAGGACTTGGCCCTGAAATATGAGTCCAAGGGCAAGGAGCTGCGCCTGCGTCACCTGTCGCGCGACTGCCACCAGCTTCTGAAGAAAGCCGGTCAGCTGATGATCGATTCCGATGATGACCCCGACTATCAGGTCGCGGCCGACTATTCGGTGCGCACGGGAGTCTTCGGCGGCGGGCACTAGCCCTCGGACTGCGCCTTGCGTCCCATCAGCCAGTAAATGGCGTCGTGGCGCGCCTCGAACAGGCGCATCTCGACCGGGCCGCCGCCCGTGGGGAAGAAACGCGTCCAGGCGTCGAGCGTCGGGCGGATGCTGTCGGAAATGCCGTAAAAGGCGTTGAACTGGCGGGTGCGGCTGCGATCGCCGAAATCCCGTGCGCGCTCATTGGCGAACCGCACAAGGTCCTCAGACGTCAGGGTGATTGCTTCCACATCGGTCAGATCAATCAGCGCCCGCCCCTGAGACGAAATCCGCCCCGTCTTCATGTAGCCCATGGCCTCGGCCACGGCATCCGCATCCATGATGGACGGATAGGCGACCTCGAGAATGTCGCGATCCTCGTGAAACGTGAACCGCAGGCGGTGCGGTGCATCCTTCGTGTCATCTGTCATGCCGGCCCCCAGACCCACAGCCCATGGCGACCCCGGTAGGACTCGAACCTACAACCGTCGGATTAGAAGTCCGGTGCTCTATCCAGTTGAGCTACGGGGCCGTGTTTGAGGGGGTCTGATATGCGAAACGCCGCACCCTGTGAAGACGCGGCGTTGCGATAGGGCTTTGTTGCAAGCCCCGAGGCGGCGAAGCCGGCCGCTAGTGCGACCAGGGTTCCTTGCGGTCCGCATCAAAATTGGAGGCGTAGGACTTGATCTTGCGCGGCGTCTCGCGCGCCTCGCGCACCTGGAAGGCGATGCCGTGACGCTGGGCGTAGGACACCGCTTCATCCTTGCTCTCGAAATTGAGATGAATCTGACGGCGCATGTCAGATGTCGAAGACCAGCCCATCAGGGGGTCGGGACGCTTGGCCATGGCCGGTTCAAATTCCAGCACCCAGTCCTGGGACTTGGCGCGACCCGATTGCATGGCCGTCTTGGAAGGTTTGTAGATCTTCGCGAACATGTTTCTCGTCCAGACTTGGCTATCCACGTCCTGTCTGCCTGAGGGCCTGCTAACAAGCCCTGAAGACAATGGTCGGGGCGGCAAGATTCGAACTTGCGACCCTCTGGTCCCAAACCAGATGCGCTACCAGGCTGCGCTACGCCCCGACTTGAGGTGACGTTTAGGGGGCTGCGCCCGAAGGCGCAAGCGCCCTAGCGCTGCTCGGGAGCCTCTTCCACAGTCTCTTCGGAGTCAGCGTCCCCGGCTGCAGACTCCGGAGTCTCCACATTGCCGAACAGCGGGTGACGCACGATGTCGCCCGGTTCGATGCCCAGCTCCAGAGTCCGGCCGCCATTGAGTTCGACCACGGCGACGACACGGTAATCGGAAGACATGGGACGGCGGGAAAAGGGCTGCGCGCCGGTTATGATCTTGGCGATCTCGCCATTCGCCCGGACATAGAGGATGTCGAGCGGGATGATCGTGTTCGCCATCCAGATCGAGATGAAATCCTCGCGCCCGAAATCGAACAGCATGCCGGCGTCCGGATCCATGCTCTCGCGGTGCATCAGGCCGCGCTCACGCGAATCGTCGGTGTCAGCCACCTCGACGGTGAAGGTGTGCTCGCCGAAATCGCCTTCAATCACAAGCGGGTCCGGCCCGCCATATTGCACGACGGCGTCGGGCGCAGTGGGATCGACAGACTGCGCCAGGGCGCAGCCGGCGGAGCCGAAGCCGACAAGTGCGGCGGCAGCCAGAGCAAGAATGCGAGAACGGATCATCATGGCGCGCAAGCTAGCTCTGTGAGCCCTCCCGCGCAATCTCTCTACGCGCCTCCTGACGGGCTGAGAGTCGGCAATTGGTCTTGCACCGCACAAATTGCTTGCAGCAGAGCGCCTGACACGGTTTTTTGCGCGCCAACATTTGCGTTTCGCTGGAGGATATTCGTGCGCATTGATAAAATCAGCGCCGGCGTGAACCCGCCCGAGGACATCAACGTCATCATCGAGGTTCCCGTGGGCGGTCAGCCGGTCAAGTACGAGCTCGACAAGGATTCGGGCACCGTGTTCGTTGACCGCTTCCTGCACACCCCGATGCGCTATCCGTGCAATTACGGTTTCATGCCGCACACCCTGTCCGATGATGGCGATCCCATCGATGTGATGGTGCTGGGCCAGACCGAGCTGGTGCCGGGCTGCGTCGTGCGCGCCCGTCCGATCGGCGTGCTGCTGATGGAAGATGAGAGCGGTCAGGACGAGAAGATTCTCGCCGCGCCGCACGCCAAGCTCACCCCCTTCTATGACGACATCAAGGATTACCACGATGTCCACGGGGCGCAGCTGGCGCGCATCACCCATTTCTTCGAGCACTACAAGGATCTCGAGCCCAACAAATGGGTGAAGGTTCAGGGCTGGCACGGCGTCGAGCGCGCTCGCGAACTGATCACGGTCGCCATGGACCGCGTGAAGAAGGGCTAAGTCCCCTCGCCTGATGATCTGAAGAACGGCGTTCGGGAAACTGGACGCCGTTTTTCTTGCGCGCGACTCAAAGCGGCCTCACAGAGCGAGGCGGCCTCAGTTCTTGCGATATAGGGAGAAGCGGCGCGCGTGGCAGGCCCTAGGGGAATCGAACCCCTCTTTCCAGGTTGAAAACCTGGCGTCCTAACCGATAGACGAAGGGCCCGCAGCGCGTCGGGAGCGGTCGTATACCGGTCCCGTCTGTGAGTGGCAAGCGGCGTTTTGCAGGTTCCGCCAGCCCGTTACAGACACGGTTGTGATCGCGTCAAAACCAGCCTGCACAAAAACAAAAACCGCCCCGGAGGGCGGCTTGTTCTGGATAATCACACCGATGGCAGGCCCTAGGGGAATCGAACCCCTCTTTCCAGGTTGAAAACCTGGCGTCCTAACCGATAGACGAAGGGCCCGCATCGGTGTGGAGGCGGTGATATATCTGGACCGGCGCAGCGATGCAAGCGGGTCTGTACAGGTTTTGCAGCATGCGCTGCATCAAGATCAGTCCGCTTTCGCCAGATCTTCCAGATGCAGCTCCGCCTTGCGGCCATAGCGATTGTCCTCGGCGCGCAGCTTGCCCGCCACGTGCCACAAACCGTCCGGACCATTCAGCAGCGCCTGCCCCATGGGCTGATCGGCGCTTCTGAAGCTGATGCCCGTGAGACGGCCGCCGCCCGGCGATTCAAAGGTGAAGCGCACATGATCCGTCCCGACCCGCTGGGCATAGGTCCGCCGCAGTGAGGAAAAGGCGAATCGCGGTTCAGGATTTCCCATCCCGTAAGGTTCCGCTGCGGATAGCGCTTCGCAGAACTCAAATGACACGGCCGACGGGCTGATGACGGCGTCCACCGAATAGGTGCGCGCCTCCTCGGCGGCTATCCACTCCTGCTTCAGTCGCGCTGTGAGGTAGTCTGTTAGCTCTCCGATGCGGTTGACGTCCACGGTCAGTCCGCAGGCCATGGCGTGTCCGCCGCCCGCCACCAGCAAGCCCTCTTCCCGGGCAGCCGCAACGGCTGCGCCCAGATTGACGCCTGTACAGGACCGGCCGGAGCCCTTGCCGAGCCCCGTTTCAGGATCAACGCCAATGACGATGGCGGGCCGGTTGAAGCGTTCCTTGATCCGGCCCGCCACAATGCCGATGACGCCCGGATGCCAGTGCTCGCCCGAGGCGATCAGGATCGGCGTGTCATCCTCGAGCTTGAGCGCTTCCACCTGAGCCTGCGCCTGATCGAGCACCTCCGTCTCAATGGCGCGGCGTTCGGCATTGAGCGCGTCGAGCGTCTGGGCGATGTGCGCGGCTTCCTTGGGGTCCTGCGTCATCATCAGGCGTGCGCCCAGATCAGACTGACCCACGCGTCCGCCCGCATTGATGCGCGGCCCAAGAAGAAAACCGGCATGATAAGGCGAGGCCGGGCCCTGAACGCCCGCCGCCGCGGCCAAGGCCGCCATGCCGGGGCGTGACCAGGCGCTCATAACCTTCAGGCCCTGGGCGACAATAGCGCGATTGACGCCGGTCAGGGAGACCACGTCGCAAATGGTGCCAAGGGCGGCGAGATCAGCGAAATCAAGCACATTGGGTTCAGCTTGACCCTTGAAGGCGCCGCGCCGACGCCCTTCCCGGTTCAAAGCCGCCAGCAGGACGAAGGTCACGCCCGCCGCGGCCAGATGGCCGCACCCTGAGACGTCCCCGGGCTGGTTGGGATTGACCAGCGCATCAGCGGGCGGGATCTCGCCATCCATGAGATGGTGATCGATCACGACGACGGGCAGGCCCATTTCATGCGCCGCCGTCAGCGGGCCGACCGAGGCCGCGCCGCAATCGAGCGTGATCACAAGGCGCGCGCCCTGCTCCTTGAGAGACTTCAGCGCCGGAGCGTTGGGGCCATAGCCCTCCTCGATCCGGTCGGGCACATAGATGATGGGGTCTGCGCCCAGCGTGCGCAGCCAGCCGCCCAGCTGGGCGGCCGAGGTCGCGCCGTCCACATCATAATCGGCAAAGAGCGCAATGCGGTCGCCCGCGTCCAGCGCGTCCCAGATGCGACGCGCGGCTTCGTCCATGCCCTTCAGCGTGGACGGATCGGGGAAGCTGTCGCGCAGCTTCGGCGCCAGAAAGGCAGGCGCATCTTCCGCCGTAAGGCCGCGCGCGGCCATGAGCCGCCCCAGGGCGTCAGAGACGCCGGTGGCGCGGCAAATGGCCTGAATGGCGTTGTCGTCAGCGGCCTTCAGCCGCCAGCTGCGTCCGCCCAGGGACTGGCGGACGCCGAAGAGCGGCTCGCTCATCGCGCTCAAGACTGGTGCGGACGCCGCGTGGTGATGATGCGGCGCAGACCCGAAGCGGACGAGAAGACCAGAGACTGGGTTTCCACATAGCCCGGACCGAAGGTGACGCCGGACACCATGTCGCCGTTCGTGACGCCGGTGGCGATGAACAGGCAATCCTGGGAGGCGAGCTCTTTCAGGGAATACTTGCGGTCGAGATCGGCGATGCCGACGCGCTTGGCGCGTTCACGCTCGTCATCGGTGCGGAAGTGCAGACGGCCCTGCATCTGACCGCCCAGGCACCGCAGCGCCGAGGCGCTCAGAACGCCTTCGGGCGCGCCGCCGCGACCGATATAGATGTCGGCTTCGCCGTCAGGATCGGCGGCGTTGATGCAGCCGGCCACATCGCCATCGGTGATGAAGTTCACGCGCGCGCCGGTCGAGCGGATCGATTCGATGATGTCTTCATGGCGCTCACGGTCGAGGACGCAGGCGGTCATGTCGGACGGGTTGACGCCCTTGGCTTTCGCCATCGCCTTGATGTTGTCCGCCGGGCTGGCGTCGAGATTGATGACGCCCTCGGGATAGCCGGCCCCGATGGCGATCTTGTCCATATAGGTGTCCGGCGCATGCAGCAGGCCGCCGCGCGGCGCCAGCGACAGCACGGCCAGCGCGTTCGCCATGCCCTTGGCGGTCAGGCTGGTGCCTTCGAGCGGATCGAGCGCAATGTCGATTTCGGGGCCCTCGCCCGTGCCGACTTCCTCGCCGATATAGAGCATGGGCGCTTCATCGCGTTCGCCTTCGCCAATGACGATGCGGCCTTTCATCGGCGTCGCGTTCAGGCCAGTGCGCATGGCGTCCACGGCGGCCTGGTCAGCGGCGATCTTGTCGCCCCGACCCACAAGGGCGGATGCGGCGATGGCGGCCTTCTCGGCGGCGTTCAGCGCATCAGTAACCAGGCGATCCAGGGCGAAACCATCAGACATGGGGCGTCTTCCTTCAGGCAATCAGGATGTAAACGTTGTTATTGGGGGACTTGCGCGCGCTCGCGCTGTTCAGCGGCATAGCGTTCGGTATCCGGATCGGGGCCGCGAAGGGCGTCGCCCTCGTCCAGCACCTCCTGGCCGGTTTCGACCACCTGGGCTTCCAGCGCGGTCAGGGTCTCGCGTTCATCAGGCGACAGGCGCAGGGTCTGCACATAGACCGGCGCGTCGGCAGGCGGCTGAGCGGCCAGGGCGTCATCGGTCCAGCGCGGATCCTGTCGGGCCGGCGCCATCATGCAGCCCGCCATCAGAAGCGGCGTCACGAACAGAAATGTTTTTTGCAGCATCTTGGCCTTCCAGCGACCTACTGACCGTTGGACGCGGTCGAGGCTTTCTATACGCTTTGTCCCGTGGCTGTCACCCACTGTAAGGAGTCCGGGCGAATGACAACGCGCAAATCCTCTTCTTCCTCCTCTGATGGTTCGTCCTCAGAGCCGAAAAAGACCGCGACTCCCAAGGCGACCAGGCGCAAAACGGCCTCAGGGACAGCGACCCAGAAGGCCGCGACGCGCAAGAGCGCGACTTCGAAGCGTGACGCCAAGCCCAAATCCAAGGCGCAGTCGAAGACCGCTGACGCGCCGCAACCTGACCCTGCAGCCTCGCCTGAGCGCGGAACAGACCCGTTCCTGGGCACGCTGTCGGACGAGAATCTGCAAAGCCTTGAAGAGATGTCGCGGCGCGTGCTGCAGGCCTCGATCAAGGGACAGAAACTGATGAGCGACGCCATGAAGCGTTCGCTTGAGGGCGATCCCAAGATGGCGCCCCAGATCGATCCCATGCACGCCAATCCGGAGATGCTGCAAGCCTGGGAGCACATCCTGTCCGATCCCGAGCTGATCATGCAGGCCCAGGCCGATCTCTATGCCGGGTATCTGGACCTCTGGTCGAACGCGACCCGCCGGATGATGAGCGGAGAGACGACACAGCCCGTCATCGAGCCCGACCCGTCCGACAAGCGCTGGAAATCGAGCACCTGGAGCGAGCATCCGCTGTTTGACGCCATGAAGCAGTCCTATCTGCTGAACCAGCGCTTCCTGATGGGGCTGGTCGATGGCGTCAAAGGCGTGGACGAGACCACAAAACGCAAGGTCCATTTCCTGACCCAGCAGATGGTGGACGCCCTCGCCCCCACCAATTTCGCGCTGACCAATCCTGAGGTTCTGGAAGAAACGTTCAGGACTCGCGGCGAGAACCTCACGCGCGGGCTGATGCGGCTGGTGGAAGATCTCGAGCGCGGAGACGGCCGTCTGGCGCTGAGCCAGACCGACATGACCGGCTTTGAAGTGGGCAAGGATATCGCGACCACGCCCGGCGAGGTGATCTACCGCAACCGGGTGATGGAGCTGATCCAGTATGCGCCCGCCACCGAACAGGTGCGCCAGCGGCCGCTGCTGATCGCGCCGCCCTGGATCAACAAGTTCTACATTCTCGACCTGCGGCCCCAGGGCTCGATGATCCGCTGGCTGACCGAGCAGGGCTTCACCGTCTTCCTGATCTCCTGGGTCAATCCGGACGCCTCTCTGAAGGACGCAACCTTCGAGGATTATATCCGCGAAGGGCTTTATGAGGCTCTGGACGTGGTCGAGGAGGTCACCGGCGAACATCAGATCGACACGGTGGGCTATTGCATTGGCGGGACCATGCTGGGCTCGGCGCTGGCGCTGATGGCGGCGGAAGGTGATGACCGCATCGCGTCCGCCACCTTCTTCGCCGCCCAGCACGATTTCAAGCTGGCGGGCGATCTTCTGGTGTTCGTGGATGAGGAATGGATCGGCGAGATCTCGCGCCTGATGGACGCCCAGGGCGGCGTGCTGGACGGCCGCACCATGTCGGACACTTTCAACATGCTGCGCTCGAACGATCTCGTCTGGTCCTTCGTCATCAAGAACTACCTTCTGGGCAAGGAGCCGCAGGCGTTTGATCTTCTGTACTGGAACGCCGACCAGACGCGGATGCCCAAGACGCTGCACCTGTTCTATCTCAACGCCTTCTATCGCCAGAACCTGTTGTCTGAAGGCAAGCTGGAGCTGGGCGGGCATGTGCTGGACATGAAGGATGTCACCATCCCGATCTTCATGCAGGCGAGCCAGATGGACCACATCGCCCCGGCCGACAGCGTCTATCGCTCCGCGCAGCTCTTCGGCGGGCCGGTGGAGTACATGATGGCGGGTTCGGGCCATATCGCCGGCGTGGTGAACCATCCTGACGCCAGGAAATACCAGCACTGGACCAATAGCGCCCTGCCCGAGACCCGCGAGGCCTGGATGGAGGGCGCGACCGAGAACCCCGGCTCCTGGTGGCCGCATTGGCGTGACTGGCTGATGACCCAGTCCGACGAGATGGTTCCGGCTCGCGCGCCGGGCGGCGGCGTACGTGAACCGCTCTGCCCGGCGCCGGGTGAGTATGTGCGGGTCCGCAGCTAGGCGGCTGTCTTGCGAGCGATCAGGAAGACCACCGGCGTTTTCGCCGGCTTGAAGCGGTATTCGATCTCGAAACCGGACGCGCGCAACTCCTCGGCCAGTCGCGTTTCCTTGAAGATCTGAAAATCCGGCCAGGCACGGAACAGGCGCATGACCGGCTTGATCAGCGCCAGAAAGGCCATGCCGTCGCCCAGACAGGCCGTGCTGGTGATGAAGACGCCGCCGGGCTTGAGCAGATCACGGCTCAGGCGCATGGCCGCCTGACGGTCCGGAACCAGATGCAGGACATTGAGCGCCAGCACCACGTCAAAGCTCTCGTCCCGTTCATGCAGATCGGCGACGTCAGTCGCCTCGAACCGGATATTGTTCACCCCGGCTTCCGCCGCCCGTTCCCGGGCGATGGCGATCATCTCGTCGGACAGGTCCGTGGCCACGATCTCGCGCACATGGGGCGCATGCAGGATCGCTGTCGATCCGGTCCCGCAGCCATACTCCAGAACACGGCTTTCAGGCGTGAAATGCGCGCGCGTCTTTTCCAGCTTGTGCTCATAGCTCGTCTGATCGGCGATAGGGTCCTGCGCGTATTTTCGCGCAATGCGATCCCAGAAGGCTTTATCCTGCGACATGGATGAGGTCCTGACCGTCCTGTTCTGTTGTTATCCCTGACCGATGCCCGGTCATCGTCTATTTGAATATTGATGAAATGCGCGCATCTGATATACGCTTTTCGATGAAATGGTCAGCTGTCGATCTGGACTGGAATCAGGTTCGCGCCTTCCTTGCCACCGCCCAGGAAGGTTCGTTTTCGGCCGCCTCTCGCGCTCTGGGGCTAACCCAGCCCACCCTGTCGCGCCAGGTGAGCGCGCTCGAAGCCCATCTTGGTGTGACGCTGTTTGAACGCGGCACGCGAAGCATGGCGCTGACCGAAGCCGGTCAGGCCCTGCTGTCGCCTGCGAAGGTGATGCTGGATGGGGCGCTCGACCTGTCGCTGGCGGCGGAGGGCCGCTCCACCTCCATGCAGGGCAAGGTCTCCATCACAGCGACCAGCCTGTTCGCCATGAGCTATCTGCCGCCCGTGATCGAGGCCCTCAGGCACAGGGCGCCGGAGCTGACGCTGGAGGTCATCGCCTCCAACTCACTGCAAGATCTGCGACGACGCGAAGCCGATATCGCCGTTCGCCATGTGCGTCCCTCCGAGGATGAACTCATCGGCAGGCTAATCGGCGAACACACGGCCGGCCTTTACGCCTCACAGGGCTATGTTGAGCAACGCGGCGCTCCCTCTGCGCTTGCGGACATCCATGGCCATGATTTCCTGGGGTTCGACAATCTTGATCAGGCGCTGGAGGTCTATCAGCAGCTCGGGCTGAAGGTGACGCCGGATCAGCTGCGTGTCTTCAGCGGCCATGGCGAGGTTCTGTTGGCGATGGTGCGTCAGGGTCTTGGGCTGTGCATCCTGCCCGATGGTGAGTTCTGCGAGGGTCTGGAGCCGGTGCTGGCAGACCAGGTCCGGGTCGATTTCCCGGTCTGGCTGGTCACCCATCGCGAGCTTCAGACCAATCCGCGTATCCGTCTGGTTTTTGACGCCCTAGCAAAAGCGCTGACGGAACGTCTGACCGATAAGCCAGTGTCATAAAACCAGCCTAGGATCAGAGCTCGTTACTGAATAACAGCGAACGGATATCCCATGTCCCTCTCCCGTCGCCGCTTCCTGTCCAATGCCGCCGCCGTCAGCGCCGCCTTTGGCGCCTTGCCGCTTCTGAGCGCTCGCGCTCAGGCGCAAGCCGCAGGCTATCTCAATCAAGTGGCCGGGTTCGGCCCGCTCGAGACGGATCCGAACGGATTATTCGATCTGCCGGCAGGGTTTGATTATGTGACGCTGTCGGAAACCGGCGAGCCCATGGACGATGGCTTGATCGTGCCGGGCGATCATGACGGCATGGCCTGTTTCCCCGGCCTTGAAGACGGTCAGGTCATTCTGGTGCGCAATCACGAAATGTCGCCGGACGAGGCTGACAAGTCCGCCTTCGGAGAGGATGGCGAACGCCTGTCCGCGATCGACGTCGGCAAGCTCTATGACCATGAAGACGGCGCGCTGACCCATCTGGGCGGCACGACGACGATCCATGTGGACCTCGCCAGCCGCCGCGTTGTGCGGCAATTCCTGTCGCTCGGCGGCACAGAGCGCAATTGCGCCGGCGGGCCGACGCCCTGGGGCAGCTGGATCACGTGTGAGGAAAGCCTGACCCAGGCGGGGCCCGGTTATGGCGCGCGCGATCATGGCTATGCCTTTGAAGTGCCCGCTCAGGCGACGGAGCTGGTGCGCGCCGAGCCCCTGACCGCCATGGGGCGGTTCAATCGCGAAGCCTGCGCCACGGACCCGCGCACCTCGATCGTCTACCAGACCGAGGATGCGCGTCCATCGCTGATCACCCGCTTCATCCCGAATGTTCCCGGGCAGCTTCACGAAGGCGGCCGCCTGCAAGCGCTCATGATCTCCGGCCAACCGGGTCTCAACACCAACAATTGGGACGCGCACGCCCAGACTGTCGCCGTGGGCGAAACCCTGGCGGTGGAATGGATCGACGTTGTTGACGGGCATAACCCGAACAATGACCTCGCCAGCCGCATGGTGGACGCCGGGGCCGCCAACTTCACCCGCGGCGAAGGCATGTGGTTCGGCGACAATGAAGTCTTCTTCTGCTGCACGGATGGCGGACCGGAACATATCGGCCAGATCTGGCGCTATCGCCCCTCTCCACTTGAAGGCCAGGACGGCGAAACCGCTCAGCCGGGCGAGCTGACCTTGCTGGTTCAGACCACTGACGAGCGCGTGCTTGAGAAGTGCGACAACATCACGGTCGCGCCCTGGGGCGATCTCGTCGTGGTCGAGGATGGCGATAACGAGCAATTCATTCGCGGAATCACGCCCGATGGCCGCGTCTACACGATCGGTCGCAACGCCGCGTCGGACGTCGAGGGCGAGTATAGCGAGATCACCGGACCCTGCTTCTCGCCGGACGGGTCCACCCTGTTCTTCAACGTGCAGAACGGTCCAGGCCGCACCTTCGCCGTCAAAGGCCCCTGGGCGACACGGTCTCTGGCGGACGCCTAAGCAACGGTTCAAAAAAGACTTTTGTCGAACGGGCGGCGCTCTTTGGCGTCGCCCGTTTTTGATGTGTCAGTAAAGCGTGATCCGGTGCAGCTCGCGGCGATAGCCTTCATACCCGCCGGTCGCCTTGTGGACGACGCTGCGATTGTCCCACATCACCAGCATGTCCGTTTCCCATTTCTGGGCGAAAACGAACTCGGGCCGCGATTGCCACTCATTGAGCTCCAGGATCAGTTCCAGCGCTTTGTGATCGTCCACGCCTTCAAATCCGATCCAATAGCCGATCCCGCTGAGCAGGCCACGTCGTCCGGTTTCCGGATGTGCGGGAACGAGCGGATGGGTGAAGCGCACATGCTCGGCCTCGGCTGACGGGCGGATATCCATCGCGCCATTCTTGCTGACATCGCCATAGGCGCCCTTGAGCGAATAGCCCATCACCGGGGAATGGATGGCCTGAAGATCTGCAAACCGGGCCCGCATCTCGTCGGGCATGGCCTCGAACGCCAGATGCTGGTTGGAGAACAGCGTGTCGCCGCCCACGGGCGGGATGTCGAGACTGTAGAGCACCGTGCCCTTGGGCGGCTGGGCCAGAAAGCTCCAGTCCGAATGCCAGTGCTCGGCGAAGATCGGGTTGGTCTCGTCCGCCTCCCGTTTCACCGCTGCGATATGGGTGCGACCCGGAATAGGGTTGAAATACGGATCCTCGCCAAACCGCCCGAATTGTTGGCAGAAGGCTTCCAGCTGGTCGTCATCCAGCTTCTGATCGGGAAAGGCGAGCACATGATGGTCCAGCCAGGCGGCGTGGATCTCGTCGATCTCGCTGTCTGATAATGGCCTGGACAGGTCCACGCCACGTACCTCTGCGCCGCAGGACCCGCCACTTGGCGTCACCTCGATCATGATCGTCTCCTCCCTTGTGCATTTTGGAGGATGAGAGCATGAGCGCACCCGTCTTGGAAGCGCGGCGCAAACGAAAAAGGGCGGCTCGACTGAGCCGCCCTTTGACGTAATCGGATCGGAAAGATCGTCCTAGCGCTTCGAGAACTGGAAGCTGCGACGGGCTTTCTTGCGGCCGTATTTCTTACGCTCGACCACGCGGGAGTCGCGGGTGAGGAAGCCGCCAGCCTTGAGCACGCCGCGCAGGGACGGCTCGAAATAGGTCAGCGCACGGGAGATGCCGTGACGGACCGCGCCGGCCTGGCCGGACAGACCGCCGCCCTTGACGGTGCAGTACACGTCGAACGCATCGGCACGGTCAGCAGCCTCAAACGGCTGGGCGATCATCATGCGCAGCACCGGACGTGCGAAATACACTTCCTGGTCGCGGCCATTGACGATGATCTTGCCGGAGCCCGGCTTGATCCAGACGCGCGCGGTGGCGTCCTTACGACGACCGGTCGCATAGGCGCGGCCAAACTCGTCGAGTTTCGGCTCAGCCAGAACTTGTTCTTCCGGAGCTTCCGGAACGATGTCGGAGCCTGCGTCCTGCAGAGCGGACTTCAGGTCTTCCAGGGAACGAGCTTCATCAGCCATGTTCATTAGCCCCGCGCGTTCTTGGTGTTCATGGACTTGAAGTCGACGACTTCAGGGTTCTGCGCTTCATGCGGATGCTCCGCGCCAGCGTACACGCGCAGTTTGGAGAACTGCGAACGTGCGAGCGGGCTTTCTTTCGGAAGCATGCGCTTGACGGCCATCTCGACCACGCGCTCGGGGAAACGGCCTTCCAGCACTTTGCGCGGAGAGGTTTCCTTGATGCCGCCCGGGTGACCGGTGTGGCGATAGTAGCGCTTGTCCTGGAACTTGCGGCCCGTGAACACCACCTTGTCGGCGTTGATGACCACAACGTGGTCGCCGGTGTCGACGTGCGGGGTGTAATCAGGGCGGTGCTTGCCGCGGAGACGCGTGGCGATGTACGCAGCCAGGCGACCAACAATGGCCCCTTCGGCGTCAATCACGACCCACTTTTTCTCGACGTCCGCGGGCTTGGCGGTAAAGGTCTTCATCGCTCTGCCTTGGTGTCCGTTTTCACGCGCCAGGGCCCATCCCTGTCGCGAAGGTGGGCGGCTTCTACGCGCGCCAGACAGTCACGTCAACACCTGTTGTGAAATTAGCTGTTTTTCAGGTACTTAGAAATACGGTATCTTATTACCGCACTTAGAAAAGGCCGTTGAAATCACAAGGCTGCAGCCGTTGTGTGACGCCATGACGGATTGCATATACTGTGCGCCGACACGCGTTTTCGCCCTGTTTGAGCCGAGGCTGACCATGACCGCACGCCGTACCCGTCTTCTTCTGTCTGCTGCACTGTCCGGCGGCCTGCTCCTGATGGCGGGCTGTGAGGCGCCCGCGCCCGAGAACGAAGACAATGACGTGACCGTAGAGACCCGGAACGCGATGGTGACCGGCGCCTTTGAAACGGCGGGACGGGCTGAATCCCTGATCTTCCTGCCCAATGACGACGCGCCCTGGACCGGTCTGCTGGCGTCCTCTCTCACGGGCGGCGGCTTTGACGTCTACAATATCGATGGCGAAACGATCATCAGCGCTGCGGGTCCTGAACTGCGCGGTCTGGCCGGCGTCTCGAACTTCGCCTTGCGCGGCGAAACCTTTCCGCTGCTGTTCGGCATTGATGACATGGGCGCACTGCGCGGCTTCGTGATCGTGCGCGAAACCCGGGAAGTGATCGAACTGCCGCTGGAAAGCGAGGCCGCCCTGTCCACCGCGGCCGGCGTCTGCCTGTTCAGCCAGGGCATTGGCTATGTCGAGCTCGCGGTGCTGGGCGAAGACGCGGAAGCCCGCATCGTGCGCGTGCGTGACGCTGGCGGCGCCGGTCTGTCCGTGGAGGAACGCGCAGCGCGCACCCTGCCCTTCCCGGCGCGCTCCTGCGCCGCCGCCGAGGACGATCTCCTGGTCGCCGGCCCGACCGCCGGTCTGGCCCGGGTGACGCCGGAGAGCGCCCAGTCCGCCTTCGCCGCCGGGCTCTCCGTCGCGGATGTCTCCTATACCGAATTGCTGGGCCGTCCGGTGGCGCTGATCGCTTCCGCCCAGACCGGATTGGTCTCGGTCTATGACGCGCGATCCCTGGATCTGATCGTGGACGTGCAGTTCGAGGACGGCCTCAGCGCTCCGGCCTTCGAACGCCCGACCGCCCTCGCCGTCACCGAAGCCAATTACGGCGGCATGGCGTTCTCGAGCGGCATCATGGCGGTCTATGACGCAGCCGATTCCAGCGTCAAGCTGGTCGCCCGTGAAGTCCTGTCGCGCACCGTGGTGAGCGGAGACGAGGCCTAGGCCTCGTTCTTCGCCAGTTCAGGCTCCACCAGAACCGCGCCCCGTGCGGCGGTCCAGGCCAGCGCGCCGCTGGTCAGGAACAGGATGATGCCGCCGGCCTGGTGCATCAAAGACAGCGACAGCGGCGCCACATGGATCAGCGTGATGATCCCAAGCGCGACCTGCACCAAAAGCGCTGCGGAGACCACCACGCCCATGCGCTTGAGCTCCACGGCTGGGCTCCTGATCATCCGCCAACCCAGCCAGAGACCGCCCACAAACAGGATGTAGGCGAACCAGCGGTGCTGGAACTGGACGGCCGGGCGGCTCTCAAAGATCGCCTGCCAGAAGGGCATGCCGCTCAGATAATCGTCCGGGATCAGCTGACCGTAAAAGCCCGGCCAGGTATTGAAGATTCGTCCCGCATCCAGCCCCGCCACGAAGGCGCCAAGCGCAATCTGAAACAGCACAGCGCCCCAGAAAATCGCTGCGGGCCGGAACAGTCTTGATCGTGTGAGCGCTTGCGCCTGCCCGTAGCGCAGCTCCAGCGCCGTCCACAGCGTCAGCCCCAGGATCAGGAAGGCCATGCTGAGATGTGTGGCGAGCCGGTACTGACTGACGTCGAGACGGTCCACGAGGCCCGA
This sequence comes from Oceanicaulis sp. HTCC2633, assembly GCF_000152745.1. Taxonomy (GTDB): domain Bacteria; phylum Pseudomonadota; class Alphaproteobacteria; order Caulobacterales; family Maricaulaceae; genus Oceanicaulis. The sequence goes on along the minus strand of NZ_CH672428.1, from coordinate 404,125 downwards.
AGACACCATCCACCAGCCGATCGCGCCCTGAAGACCGCCCAGACCGAACAGCACCCAAAGGCGCGGCAGAAGCCGTTTCGGCGCCTGCCTGGTGAACAGGAAGAACATGAAGGGCGCGAAATAGACGAGGCCCAGCGTCCGCCCGAGCTGGCGATGACCCCATTCCCACCAGTAGATGAACTGGAACTCGGCCATGGACATGCCGCGGTTCTGTTCCTGGTATTCGGGGGTCTGGCGATATTTCTCGAGCTCGACCTCCCAGCCTGCCTCGGTCAAGGGCGGGATCGCGCCGGTCACGGGCCGCCATTCGGTGATCGAGAGACCTGAGTCTGTCAGACGGGTCGCTCCGCCCACGATGATCATCGCGCAGACGAACAGCCCCACCACCACCAGCCACCAGAACATGCCGCGATGTGTGTCAGCGGCGGTGAAGGGCTTGGGAAGCGCGTGCGTCGTCATCTCGGATCCTGATCGAACAAGGCGTCATGCTAGCTACATATCCGACGGACGCGCGGGGGCAAGTGACGGCTGCGGCGACATGCCAGTGCTGCAGGCGCAAAACAGGGCTGGTCATGAACTCCTTAGCGCCTTACCTTTCTTTCAAAACCAAGGGAGGAGCGCATCATGTCGCTTGAGAATTTCCGCAAGGAAACAAAAGATTGGCTCGAGGCCAACTGTCCCCAGGGCATGCGTCAGCCGATCAAGTCCGAAGCCGATATCTGCTGGGGCGGCCGCAACTGGACCTTCGCCAGCGAAGACCAGAAAGTCTGGCTCGAGCGCATGGCCGAGCGCGGCTGGACCTTGCCGACCTGGCCCAAGGAATATGGCGGCGGCGGCTTGAGCAAAGAAGAAGCCTTTGTCCTCAAAGAGGAAATGAAGGCGATCAATGCGCGCTCCCCGCTCGACAGCTTCGGCATCTGGATGCTGGGCCCGGCGCTGTTGAAATACGGCACGCATGAGCAGAAGCTCGAATTCCTGCCGCCGATCGCGCGCGGCGAAATCCGCTGGTGCCAGGGCTATTCCGAGCCGGGCGCCGGTTCTGACCTGGTCTCCCTGCGCACCAAGGGCGTGCTCGAGGGCGATCATTACACCGTCAATGGCCAGAAGGTCTGGACCTCCTACGCGGACAAGTCCGACTGGATCTTCGCGCTGGTCCGCACCGAAGCGGATGCGCCCAAATACAATGGCATTTCCTTCCTGCTGATCGACATGGACCAGCCGGGCGTCACAACCAAGCCGATCAAGCTGATCTCGGGCAAATCGCCCTTCTGCGAGACCTTCTTTGATGATGCGAAGGCGCTGGTGAAGAACCGCGTCGGCGAGGCCGGCCAGGGTTGGGAAATCGCGAAATACCTTCTCAGCCACGAACGCGCCGGCATCGTCTCCGAAGCCGCCTTCGGCGGTCTCAACCCGGTCACCGCCGCGCATCAGTCCGGCGAAGTGGATGCGGACGGCAAGATGTCCGACCCGATCCTGCGCGGCGATGTGGCCCGCCTGACCATCGATGGTCTGGCGTTCGACGCCACGATGCGCCGGGTGAAGGAAGAAGCGGACCATGGCGAAGGCGTGGGGGCGCGCGCCTCGCTTCTCAAATACATGGGCACGGAACTGAACAAGCGCCGCAACGAGCTGAACATGTCCGCCCTGGGCTATGACGGCTTGCTGTGGGAAGGCGAGAAGGAGAGCGACGGCGAGGTCGCGCGCTCCTGGTTGCGCTCGCGCGCCAACTCCATCGAGGGCGGCACCAGCGAGATCAACCTCAACATCGTCGCCAAGCGCGTTCTGAACCTGCCGGGCGCCTAGGCGCACCTTAGAACTCAAGGACTTTATCGATGAGCTTTGTTCTCAACGAAGACGAGCAGATGCTGCGCGATTCCGCGCGCGCCTTCCTCGCCGAATCCGCTCCCGTCACCGCCCTGCGCGCCCTGCGCGATGAAAAAAGCCCGACGGGCTTCTCCTCCGAACTCTGGTCCTCCTTTGCGGAAATGGGCTGGTCCGGCGTTCTGGTCAGCGAGGACCATGGCGGTGTGGACATGGGCTATGCTGCAGCCGGCCTGGTGCTGGAGGAGATGGGGCGCACCCTCGCCTCCTCGCCCTTCCTGTCGACCTCGGTTCTGGCCGCGACCGCCTTCAACCTCGCGGGCACCGACGCGCAGAAATCCAAATGGCTGCCCAGGATCGCGGCGGGCGAGACGGTAATCGCCATCGCGCTCGACGAGCGGGCCCGACACAACCCCGACCACATCGAGACGCGTGCAAAGAAAGACGGCAACGGCTTTGTTCTGTCTGGCAAAAAGCGTTTCGTGAATGAGGGCGCCGGCGCAGACCTCCTGATCGTCGTAGCCCGTATGGATGACGATCAGATCGGCCTCTTCATGGTCGATCCGAAAGCGAACGGCGTCTCTCGCGAGGACCGCCGTACGGTAGACAGCCATGTGCCCGCCGACTTCACCTTTGATGATGTGAAGCTTGATGGCGACGCCTTCCTGTCCGGCGCTGACGATTCAGACGCCGCCTATCGTCGCCTTCTGGATGCAGGTCGCGCCTGTCAGGCGGCGGAATCCCTCGGTGTGGCCGAACAGGCGTTTGACGACACCATCGCCTATATCTCCGAGCGCGAGCAGTTCGGCGTGCCGATCTCGAGCTTCCAGGGCCTGCAGCACCGCGCGGCCCATTTGCTGGGCGAGCTGGAACTGGCGCGTTCGCTGGTGCGCCGGGCTCTGACGACGCTGGATACCCAGCCGAGCCAGGCGCCGCTCTGGTGCGTGGCGGCGAAAGCCAAGGCCACCCAGGTGTCCCGTCTGGCCGCCGCCGAAGGCATCCAGATGCATGGCGGCGTCGGCATGACCGACGAATACGATATCGGCCTTTACTACAAGCGCGCGCAGGCCGCGGGCGAGTTCCTGGGCGATGACGCGTTCAATGCCGGCGAAGTCGCCCGGATGAGCGGTTACTAGACGCTGCAGACGTCTGAAGAAAAGGGCGGGCCCGCATCACGGTCCCGCCCTTTTCATGTCAGCCAGCCTCTGTCTCGCTGTCAGGCTCTGATCCTGACTGGTCGTACTCGTAAAGATGCTTCATCTCGCCCGCGGCCAGAATCGGCGAGGCGTCGATATCCTTGGCGTCCATGAGCTCGGCGACCCGCTGGACCGAAGCGATCAGCATGTGCTGCTCCCAGCTCGGCAATTCGCGAAACGCGCGCAGGAACCCCGCCTGAAGCAGCTCCGGAGCGCCCTGGGCCTTCTCCAGACCCAGCGAGGTCAGCCCCACCAGCACCACGCGGCGGTCGCTTTCAGACCTCCGACGCTCCACCAGCTTCTGCGCTTCCAGACGATCCAGGATGGATGTGACGGTCGCCTGGCTGAGCGACACCACGCGGGCGATGGCGCTCGGCGCAAGCTCACCGCGTTGTCGCAGGGACTGCAGCACCACCAGCTGGGGCGCGGTCAGCCCGGAACTTTTCACCAGGCGTTTGGAGTGGATATCGATCGCACGCGTGATACGGCGCAGAGCGATCAGGATCTCATCGTAATCAGACATCGAACCCATCATGAGCATGCGCGAACGCAAAAAGACTGTTTCGGCTTATCACGAGTTTGTTCGGAAAGGAAAAGTTGGATTGATGAAGGTTAAATCCGCCACCCATTCCTGATCCCCGGACATGCCTGAGCCTTGGCGCATTCCGTCAGTCATCATAGCGCAAACGCGCAATGATCGCGTTTGAAGCGCCGTTCAGGTCCGCCTGGGCGGTCGGGCTGACAGAAGGGGTCACCATGAAAATGCCCAATCCCGCTTCGGGATAAATGGAAATCCAGGCGGAAGTCCCGAACGTGCCGCCGCCATGATAAAGCTGACCGACGGTGTCGAGTCTGAACGTGTTCCAGATATAGGCGCGTCCAAGTCCGTCGGGTTCGCCAACCAGCAATGTGACTGCGTCCCGCGCCAGCGGCTCCTCACTGGTCAAATAATAGCGCATATATCGGCCCATATCCGGAGCCGTGGACTTCAAACCGCCTGCCGGATTGAAATACATGGATGCATCCGGAGCCTGGTCGCCGTCGGCCTGCTGTCCAACTTGCCAGCGTGCATGCTGTTCTGGCGTGAGTGCACTGTAGGTTTCCGTCTGGCCTGTGCGTGGAAAGACCCGTTCGGTCAGGAGCTCATCAAAGGAGGTCTCGTAGACACGCTCCAGTATCAGCCCAAGAAGCCGCACAGCTGCATTGGAATACCGATATTGCTCACCCGGGACCGAGAGAAGTTCCATGGACCGCAAACGATCCACAAGATCACTCTGGTCATGGTCCAGAAAACAGGCGAGCAAAGCATCGGGGGTCTGATCAGGGGCGTCGCACGCGAGATCCTGAGGCATGCCGGAGACATGGGTCGCAAGATGTCGGATCGTGGCGTGCTCGCCGTTTTTCGAGAACACCCCTGGATCCAGTTCCGGCATATACAGCGCAACAGGATCATCCAGAGCGAGCAGCCCGTCAGAGACAGCCAGCGCCAATAGCAGGCCGGTATGTGTCTTGGTCAGGGAACCGATATCATACAGTGTCTCATCATCGGGGCCCGAGCCATCGGACAGCCGTCCAAAATGATAGGTTGCATTCTCACCCTGCTCAACGATCGCCACGGATACAGAAGCAAATCCGGTCTGCGCCATCATGGCCTCGACTTCTTCGCGGACGATCTCGGCCAGATTTTCAGATTGCGCTTCTGTCAGTGATGCGGTGCTCAGTATCACCAAGAGCGCGAGCGTTATGGCCTGCGTGAGAAATCGCATCCGTCTCTTCCTGTGTTCATCGTTTTGAACCCTCGCTCAAACGAGCAGAATTTCAGACGCGGATACCAGAAGACAACGCACTGATCTTCTCACAGTGTCGTCATATGTTTCGTGAACTTGGGGAAGACAAATCAGAAGTCTTCGAAAAGGGAAATGGTCGGAACGGCGAGATTTGAACTCGCGACCCCTGGTCCCCCAGACCAGTGCGCTAACCGGGCTGCGCCACGTTCCGACTTTCCTGTCTCCGAACAGGTCCCGGCGTCCGGAGAGGTGGGATGTATAAGGGGCAAGACGCCGTCAGGCAACCATTCTGCGCGGTCTGCTGCAGAGCTGATTGCAGCCCGAAAGCCATCGCGAGTCAGGCGGTTTTCTCAAGCACGCCGCTCAGACGCGCACGCGCTTGTTCAAGCCGGGACAAAGCTCGCCGCGCGAGATTGATCTGGCTCTCTGACAGAGCGACCGGCTCGCCGTCATGAATCGGAGCCGTCTGCACCGGGACCTCAGCCTGAACGGGCGCCTCGGACTGTTGCGACTCTACGGTCGGCTTCAGGTCCTGTGCGGGATCCGGGCTCGGCGTCTCGGCGTCGGCCAGGGATGCAACCGCAGCGACGCCATGTTCGCGCAGATATTTCTGAGCGCCCTTGATGGTGTACCCGTCATCATACAGCAGACGGCGCAGACCCTTGAGCAGCAACACGTCCTGGCGGCGATACATGCGCCGTCCGCCGGCGCGCTTGACGGGTTTGAGCTGTGCAAACTTGCTTTCCCAGAACCGCAGGACGTGAGGCGGCAGTCCGGCCTCCTCCCCGGCTTCGGATATGGTCCGGTAGGCGTCAGGCGATTTCTCGCTCATGGGCGGGTCCTATTTGGACAGGGCGGCGTCCACCCGGTCCTTGAGCACTTGCGAGGGTTTGAAGACCAGCACGCGGCGCGGCTCGATCGGCACTTCCTCACCCGTCTTGGGATTGCGTCCGACGCGGCCCGTCTTGTCGCGCAGGAGAAACGATCCGAATGAGGAAAGCTTCACTGACTCACCGCCGACCAGCTTGTCGGAGATCATGTCGAGAACGGCTTCAACCAGCTCTGCGCTTTCGTGTCGGGACAGGCCGACTTCGCGGTGGACGGCATCTGACAAATCGGCGCGCGTGACGGTGTTCGAACCCATGTTGGCCCCCGTTTTAATGTCTGCGATGAAGACGTTACGTCGCAAACGCCATCATGGTCAACGTTAACCATAGGTCGGACAATGAACGCGCTTAATAACGCGCTAACGCGGCGCCCCAGGTGAAGCCGCCGCCAAGCGCTTCCATCAGCACCGTATCGCCCCGCTTGATGCGGCCGTCACGCACCGCAGCGTCAAAGGCCAGCGGGATGGAGGCGGCGGAGGTGTTGCCGTGCTCGGCCACGGTCGAGACAACCTGATCCACTGAAATGCCTAGCTTTTTCGCCACGCCCAGCAGGATGCGCTGATTGGCCTGGTGCGGCACGACCCAGTCGATATCCGCGATATCCACGCCGGTTTGCGCGCACAGCGTCGTCATGGCGCCGGAAATCTTCGTCACGGCGTGCCGGAACACCTGATTGCCCTGCATCCGCAGATGGCCAACGGTCTTCGTCCGGGACGGACCGCCATCGACGTAAAGAAGGTCGCAGTATTCACCGTCCGATTCCAGATAGGTCTTGAGCACGCCCTTGAACTCGGCCGGATCCCCCTCTTCCGCGGTCAGCACCATGGCGCCGGCTCCGTCGCCGAAGAGCACGCACGTGGTGCGATCGGTCCAGTCGAGAATGCGCGAGAAGGTCTCGGCCCCGATCACTAGCGCGCATTTGGCCTGTCCCGTGCGCAGGAAGCTGTCCGCCGTCGCCAGGGCGTAGAGAAAGCCCGAGCAGACCGCATGAACGTCGAAGGCGAAGCCCTGCTTGATGCCCAGCTTGTGCTGGACGATCGTCGCCGTGGCGGGAAAGGTCAGATCCGGCGTGGCTGTCGCCACAATGATCAGATCCACCTGGTCCAGGGACAGACCGGCCTGATCGACCGCCTTGCGCGCCGCCTGCACGCCAAGATCAGAGGTATATTCGCCGTCGGCTGCAATATGGCGCTTGGTGATGCCCGTCCGCTCGCGAATCCATTCGTCGCTGGTTTCGACAATCGCCTCCATGCCCTTGTTGGTCAGGACTTTCTCAGGCAGGTGCGAGCCGATCCCGGCGATGCGTGAATAGGTCAAGCGGTTTCCCCTTCGGACGCGGCGTCCGCTTCAAGCGCAGACAGACGTTCCAGATTCTGTTCGATCTCGGACAAAAAGCGGCTGTCCGCCATTTCGAGCGCAATGCGCAGCGAGGTGGCGAAACCAAGCGCATCCGTCCCGCCATGGCTTTTGACCACAACACCGTTCAGGCCCAGAAACACGCCGCCATTGACGTTGCGCGGATCCATCTTTGCGCGCAGCTGGCCCAGGGCCCCCAGGCTGAGAAGACCGGTCGCCAGCTTGGCGATGAAGGAGCTTGTGAGCGCCTCGCGCAGCCAGCCGCCCACAAGGCGCGCCGTGCCTTCGGCGGTCTTCAGCGCCACATTGCCCGTAAAGCCGTCCGTGACGACCACATTCGTGGTGCCCGCGGAAATGTCATCGCCTTCGATGAAGCCCTGATAATCAAGATCCAGCTCGGCTTCGCGGATCAGCGCGTCCGCATCGCGGATGGTCTGATCGCCCTTGAGCTCTTCCTGGCCCACATTCAGCAGGCCCACGGTGGGATGCTTCACGCCATGCACGGCGCGGTGAAAGGCCTCGCCCAGAACGGCGAACTCAACGAGCTGCGACGGCGAGCAGTCCACATTCGCGCCCACATCCAGAACGGTGGAGAAACCCTGCGGGGCCGGCCAGCTGGCGGCGATGGCGGGGCGGTGAACGCCCTTCTTCATGCGCAGCACCACCTTGGAGATGGCCATCAGCGCGCCGGTATTGCCGGCCGAAACCGCCACATGCGCCTCGCCCTCTTTCACGGAAAGAACGGCGTTCCACATGGAAGAGCCCCGCGCCCGGCGCACGGCTTCGGACGGCTTGGCGGACATGTCCACTTCACTGTCGGAATGGCGAATCTCGCAGGCGTCGGCCAGACCCTCATGGGCGGCCACAAGCGGGGCGATCTGAGCCTCGTCGCCATGAAGGATCAGCTTCACCGCTCGTTTGCGGCCTTTGAGAAACTGCGCCACGCCGTCAACAACGATCTTCGGCGCATCATCGCCGCCCATGGCGTCGATGGATAGGACCAACGGTGAGGTCATAGACAATCCGTCTTAAATCAACATACGCGCCGGCAAGCAGCCAGCGGCGCGCGAACCTTACTCATTGACCCTATCAATGCAAGAGAAGCGCTCCGCTTCCTCACAGGCGAGCATACCGGGGGGCTTCGCCTGCAAGGAGGCTCTCGATGGGTTGGTCACGCAGGCGTTCGGCGCTGTCCAGCGCATAGGCGGCCAGCCGATCACAGACCTCTGCGCTCAATGGACTTTCCTCAAAGAGATTGCGTTCTATGGCTTGAGCCAGAGCGCTCCGGTCTCCCTCGCTCAGGGGCGTTTCATAGGCCTTGGCGCGGCCATAGAAGGCCTCCCCCATGATCTTGATCTTCTTGCCGACGCTGAGATCGCCGGTCGCCATTTCTCGCAGGGCCGCATCCATGTCATCGAACATCACGTCAAAGACCAGCTGGGCGAGATCGCGGCCCGCCTCCTCGCCCTCGCGCAGGCGACGCATCAGCAGGACCGCGTGCAGCACGATCATGTCAAAGCGTCCGTCCACGCTGTCCTCAACCGCCTTGGGACCGTAGAACTCGGGAGACCGGGCGGCGCGCACGAGCGAGTCATACAGACGCCGCGCGATCTGTTTGCGGCGGTCTTTCCTGAACAGTCGGCTGAACATGTATTAACAGGCTCCCCTCACTGAGCGCTTGCGGCTATGGTTCCATCCGGTTACGTCAAGCAGATAGCCCTGCGCAAGCCGACTGACCACTGACGCCCGCGTCAAAGATGCCGTTATAGGAGCCCTTATGCGCCTCAGCCGAGCCATCCTCACCGCTACCGTCCTGATCAGCGCCGGACTGGTCTCGGCCTGCAATCCGACCCTGCGCAGTCACGGCTTCCGCTATCCGGACGGTGAAGTGCCCGAACTGACGGTCGGCGTGGACAGCCAGTCCACCGTCCTGGCGACCCTGGGCAATCCCTCCACCCGCGGCGCTTTTGAACAGGACACCTGGTATTACATTTCCGCCACCCGCGAATATCTCGCCTATCTGCGTCCGGACACGCGCGAACGCCGCATCATCGCCGTACGCTTTGACGAGAATGGCGTGGTGAGCGCGGTGGACGAATACGGCATGGAAGATGGCCGTGTCGTCGCCTTCGTGGATCGGGAAACCCCGACCCGCGGCCGCGAGCTGACCATTCTCGAACAGCTTCTCGGGAATGTGGGCCGTCTGCCGAGCGAACAGTTCGGCGGCGAGCAGAACCTGCCCGGCGGCGCCGGCGGTCCGCGCCCGGGCGGCTAGACGCTCCTTCACCCGAATACAAAAAACCCCCGACGCCAAACGCCGGGGGTTTTTCTTTGCGCCGTGTGACGGCCTAAAGGCCCGCCAGCACCGCCAGCATGAGCAAGGCCACGATATTGGTGATCTTGATCATCGGGTTCACAGCGGGTCCCGCCGTGTCCTTGTAGGGATCGCCCACGGTGTCGCCGGTCACTGCGGCCTTGTGGGCTTCAGATCCCTTGCCGCCATGATGGCCGTCCTCGATGTATTTCTTGGCGTTGTCCCAGGCCCCGCCGCCGGCGGTCATGGAGATCGCCACATAAAGGCCAGTCACGATCACGCCCAGCAACATCGCGCCCACGCTGGCCAGGGCCTCGGCCCGTCCTGCGATGGCGTTCACCACGAAGAACAGGACGATCGGGCTGAGCACCGGCAGGAGCGAGGGGATGATCATCTCCCGGATCGCCGCCTTGGTCAGAAGGTCCACCGCCCGGCCATAATCGGGCTTCACCTCGCCCTTCATGATGCCCGGCTCTTCACGGAACTGGCGACGCACTTCCTCGACCACAGCCTGGGCAGCCCGGCCGACCGCCGTCATCGACATGCCGCCAAAGAGGAAAGGCAACAGACCGCCGAACAGCAGGCCCACCACCACATAGGGGTTGGACAGCGAGAAATTCACCGTCAATCCGGCGAAGAACGGATAGGTCTCTGGATCGGAGGCGAAGAAAGCCAGATCCTCGGTATAGGCGGCGAACAGCACCAGCGCCCCCAGCCCGGCCGAGCCGATGGCGTAGCCCTTGGTGACCGCCTTGGTGGTGTTGCCGACCGCATCGAGCATGTCGGTGGTGTCACGCACCGCGCCTTCCAGCCCCGCCATCTCGGCAATGCCGCCGGCATTGTCGGTCACCGGGCCGAACGCGTCGAGCGCAACCACCATGCCTGCCAGCGCGAGCATGGTCGTCACCGCGATGGCGATGCCGAACAGGCCCGCCAGGTTGAAGGTGAGCATGATGGCGCCGATGATCACCAGCGCCGGCAGCGCGGTGGCTTCCATCGACACGGCAAGGCCCTGGATGACGTTCGCGCCATGGCCGGACTCCGACGCCTTGGCCACCGATTTCACCGGGCCGTAGTTCACGCCGGTATAGAATTCAGTGATCCAGACGATGAGACCCGTCACCGCCAGACCTGTCAGGCCGCAATAGAACAGCGACAGGGCGCTGATTTCGCGCCCCATGGCGGTCAGAACGGTAGAATCAAAGCCGAGAACGAAATGGGTCGCGATGCCCAGTCCGACAATCGAGAACAGCGCTGAGGCGAAAAAGCCCTTGTAGAGCGCGCCCATGACATTGGTGGAACCCTTGCCGAGCCGCACGAAGAACGCGCCCAGGATCGAGGCGACCATGCAGACACCGCCAATGGCGAGCGGATAGATCATCATCGCGTCGAGGGTGACAGCGCCCATGGCGTCGCGGAAATAGATCGAGGCGAGCACCATGGTCGCCACAATGGTCACCGCATAGGTCTCGAACAGGTCGGCCGCCATGCCAGCGCAGTCGCCGACATTATCGCCCACATTGTCGGCAATGGTGGCGGCGTTGCGCGGATCATCCTCGGGGATGCCCGCTTCGACCTTGCCGACCATGTCGCCGCCCACATCGGCGCCCTTGGTGAAGATGCCGCCGCCCAGCCGGGCGAAGATGGAGATCAGGGACGCGCCAAAGCCGAGGGCTACGAGACCATCAATGATTTCCCTGGGGTGTTCAGACGCGTTGAAGGACGCGCCCTGAGTGAGGAACAGATAATATCCGGTGACCGCCAGCAGCGCCAATCCCGCCACGAGCATGCCCGTGATCGCCCCGGCCCTGAACGCCATCGAAAGCCCGGCCTGCAGAGAATCCATCGCCGCCTGGGTGGTGCGCACATTCGCGCGGACCGACACAAGCATGCCGATGAAGCCTGCGGCACCGGACAGAAGCGCCCCGATCAGGAAACCGATGGCCACGACCGGACCGAGCAGGACGCCCACCAGAATCAAAATCGCCGCCCCAACGGCGGCGATCGTCATGTACTGGCGTTTGAGATAGGCGTTGGCGCCTTCCTGTATGGCGCTGGCGATTTCCTGCATGCGCTCTGTGCCGGCGCTGGCCGACAGAATGGAACGAATCTGGAAAGCCCCGTAGAGCACGGCCAACCCGCCACAGGCCAGCGAGATCCAGAGCCAGATAGTCACTGATTGCATGACACCCTCCCCGAGCGTCTGAGTACTGTTTTCACAGCCGCTTCAGAGACATGGGAACAAGCCCCAATGACCGGCGGCTTTTGCTTTGATAGCTAAAAGCCTAGTCACGCTTTTAAGGGGGATGCAACAGTAAAGAGAAATGCTGCAGCGCAGCTATACTCTCGGATCAGTTCATGGGCCGGATATCGGATCCCAGAAGATCCAGGCGCTCGATCTGAGCCGGATCAACGACTTCACCAAGGGCGCTCAGAAGAACTTCCCGGGTCGCTTCGCGATCAATCACACCCTGATCATCCATATGGAAGGGATGGCGATGGGCGGAGCGCACCATCACGTCGACCATGAAATGCAAGCGCTCGATGAATCGGGTCTCGCTGACGCCGCGCGCCAGACAAATCCGTGGCGTTACAAACGCATAGCCATAAAGATAGTGATGAGATTCAACCGGCACGACAATCGACGGCACATCCACATTACGCGGACAGGTTTCGTCCTCGCCAAACTCTCGCATCAGCGCCTGGGTCGCTTCCTCAACAGAGTTGTAGAGCGGCAGATCCGTGGACGCGACTGCTCCAGGCCCGGTGGAGCCGCCACCGCCCCCACCGCCGCCTCCGCCTCCGCCTCCACCGCCCCCGGCAAGCGCGGGGGTGGAGAGAGCGAGCGAAGCGCACAGTGCGTATGAGAGAATACGAATCATACGTCTTCCTTACGGGAGAAGCGTCAAAAATGCGTAAAGCCAAAAGACGAAGGCGAGAGCACCCGATTCTCCGCCGTGACAACGAGCTGGCCCGTAGACGATGGCGAGACGCAGACCTCGCCAAGGCGTGAAGCCTGAACGCCAAGCACCTGAACGGCTTCGATAAACGCCTGCGCTCTATCCTGAGGGATCGTCACAAGAAGCTCGTAGTCATCGCCCATCGACGCCAGCGTCATCAGCGCTTCGTCACGATCAGCCTGGCGCGACAGCCAGGCTTCAGCCGCCTCAGAACGCGGCATTTTGTCCAGATCAAGGGTCAGCGAGACGCCGGCCGCATGTGCAATATGGCGCGCATCCGAAAGCAGGCCGTCAGAGATATCAATTGCCGAATGTGCGAATGAACGCACCAGGGATGACAGGGCGCAACGCGGCTCCGGCAAGGTGAAGCGCTGATCGAGATAGGCCGCATCATCCTGATTCGGCGCATACTCGCCCTGACGAACGAGAAGCCCCAGGCCCGCATCCCCGATGGTTCCGGTCAAGATCGCTACATCGCCCGGCTTCGCGCCAGCCCGACGCACCGCCTGGCCCGTGGGAACGGCGCCAAACGCGGTGATCGAAATCATCCAGGGACCATCAGCGGACGTCGTATCGCCCCCGGCGAGATGAACACCGAACTCGGCCTGATCCAGCGCCAGCCCGTCTGCAAACCCCGTCATGCGCGCTTCACGGCCCGTTTCCGGCCAGACGACGCAGGCGAGATAGGCGTGAGGGTCCGCGCCCATGGCGGCGAGATCAGAGAGATTGACGCGCAATGCCTTGCGGGCTGCGAGCGCCGGATCTTCACGGAGGGGAAAGTGACGGCCTTCGACCAGCGTATCCGCCGTGATCGCCCATTCGCAACCCTCTGGCGGCGACAGGACAGCGCCATCATCGGTGAGGTTCGCCGCTCCGGGCAGGCCGACGCTGAGCGGGGCAAGGCGCGACCGGATGTATTCGAACTCGCCCTGCCCGCTCATCAGATCAGGCGTCACGCACCTGCTTGGCGAGCGCATCAAGCGTCGCGTTCACAAAGCCAGGCTCCGTGCCCTCAAAGAAAGCGTGCGCCACATCGACATATTCGTTGATCACAACGGCCGGCGGCACGTCCTTGCGCGCGATCAGTTCATAACCGCCCGCACGCAGGATGGCGCGCACGGTGGCGTCCAGACGCGACAGCTTCCAGCCTTCCTTCAGAACGCCGGAAATCCGCTTGTCCACATCAGCCTGAATGGAGACGATGCCCGTCACGAGGTTCTCGAAGAAGTCCTCATCGGTCTCCACATAATCACCCGGCTCATCTTCATAGCCAAAGCGATGATCGCGAAATTCCTTGACCACGGCTTTCGCGCCCGAGCCCGAGGTCTCCATCTGATAGAGCGCCTGAACCGCACTCAGCCGTGCGGAACGACGCAGGCGGGCCCGACGATCAGAAGCGGCTTCCTGGCTGGGATCGCTCATCAAGCCGCCCCGAACTTGCGTTTGAGTTCCAGAAGGGCCAGCGCGGCGTTGGCGGCATCGCCGCCCTTGTTCTTCTCATCCACATTGGCGCGAACGCGCGCCTGCTTGATGTTCTCGACGGTCAGAATGCCGTTGCCGACCGGAACGCCCTTGAGCGTCAGCTCCATCAGCCCGCGCGCAGATTCCCCGCAGACATAATCAAAATGGCTGGTCTCGCCGCGGATCACGCAGCCGAGCGCCACATAAGCGTCGTAAGGCGACTTGCCCTGTTCGGCGAGTGCGATGACGGCGGGAATTTCCAGCGCGCCCGGCACTTCCACGACGTCAGTAGTAACGCCGGAGGCGTCGCACGCGCCCTTGGCGCCGGCCACGAGTTGCTCGGTGATGTCTTCATAGAAAGGCGCTGCGATGAGCAGCACACGGGTTTCAGCGCTCACTCGCGCCTCCTTCAATCAAATTCGCGTTGCTCGACGACTTCAAGGCCGTAGCCGTCCAGCCCCACAATGTTTTGTGGCGTGGTGGACAAGAGGGTCATCTTGCGCACGCCCAGATCCAGCAATATTTGAGCGCCCAGCCCGTATTCCCGCAAGCGACGTTCTTCACGCGTATCGGGCGGATCTGACGGCGCTGCGCCAAAACGCTCGGTGATCGCAGCGCGATTGGTCTCGCGAATAAACACCATCACGGCCGGTCCGTCATGTTCTGAGAGCGCTTTCACGCCCTTATCCACCAGACCCGTGCGTCCGCCAAGCGCGCCCAGCACGTCATCAGCGAAGCTGACCTTGTGCATGCGCACGAGAGCGGGCGCGTCTGCTTTGATTTCGCCTTTATGCAGAGCCACATGCTCGACATTGTCCACTAGCGAGCGGAACACGGTCAGCTTGAAGGGGCCGCCCGCTTGGGTCGTCACCTCGGTATCCAGACGACGCTCGACAAAGCGATCATGCTGGCGGCGATAGGCGATCAGATCGGCGATCGCGCCGATCTTCATATTATGTTCCCTGGCGAACTCGATGAGGTCGGGAAGACGGGCCATGGTCCCGTCATCCTTCATGATTTCGCAGATCACGCCCGCCGGGTTCACGCCCGCCAGGCGCGCAATATCCACGGCGGCTTCCGTATGACCCGCGCGAACCAGCACGCCGCCATCACGCGCGACCAGCGGGAAGACGTGCCCCGGAGAGACCACATCTTCAGAGCCCTTGGACGGGTCGATCGCGGTCGCAACCGTCAAGGCGCGGTCGTGGGCGGAAATACCGGTGGAGATACCTTCGCGGGCCTCAATCGAAACAGTGAAATTGGTGGAGTGGCGCGACTGGTTGCGCTGGCTCATGAAGGGCAGCTGCAAGGTCTTTGCGCGGTCCTGGGTCATGGACAGACAGATCAGGCCGCGACCATAGCGCGCCATGAAGTTGATCACATCGGGGGTCGCGAACTGGGCGGGAATGATCAGATCGCCTTCATTTTCGCGATCCTCGGCGTCCACCAGAATGAACATCCGGCCGTTGCGGGCTTCCTCGATGATCTCCTCGACCGGGGAGAGCGCGGATTGGGGGGCGGATTCGCTCACGACTGGACCTCATTGTTAGTGGGCGCGACGTCTCGCGCCTGCATCAGACGGGCGGCGTAGCGCGCCATCACATCGACCTCAAGGTTTACCCGTGTCCCAGCCTGCAAAGCTCCCAAAGTTGTGACTTCGGCGGTGTGCGGGATGATCATCAGTTCGAATTCGTCTCCCTCGACCCGGTTCACGGTCAGCGAGACGCCATCCACCGCGATCGAGCCCTTGTAGGCGATGAACGGGCTCAGATCGGTCGGAGCCTCCACGATGAAGCGGATCCAACCGTCCTCATCGGTTCGCGCCGTCACACGCCCCACCCCGTCCACATGACCCTGAACGATGTGACCGCCCAGCTCGTCGCCGACTTTCAGAGCCCGTTCGAGATTGACGCCGTCACCGGCTTTCCAGCTTCCGAGCGTCGTCTTGGACAGGGTTTCAGGGGAGACATCGAGATCATACTCCGCGCCCATTTGAGTCTTTCGACACGCCACAACGGTCAGGCACACGCCTGCATGAGCGATGGACGCGCCAAGCGCGATCGTGTCCGCGTCATAAGGGCTGGAGACGGTCATGCGGCGCACATCGCCGTCCTTGATAGACACGATCCGCCCCAGGGCGGAGACGAGGCCGGTGAACATCGGGATCATCCCTTCTGGTAGGTTTCCCAGAGATCTGCGCCACAGGCGCGAACTTCCATGCGCTTGAATGTGGGCGCGAGAGACAGTTCCTCAAGGCCAAGCCCTGCAATGCAGGCGCGGCCCTCCGCCCCGATAAGCCTGGGCGCGCGGAACCATTCGATCCGGGTGACGCAGTCAGAACGGATGGCGGCCCCGGCGATCTCGCGGCCGGCTTCGATCATGACGCTCCCGACGCCCCTCGCCGCCAGGCTCTGCATGACAGCCGAAAAGGAAACGCGCCCCCCATCATCCGCCTCTGTCTCGAAGAGCTCGACATTTTCAAGGTCGGACCGGGCCCCTCCGGTATGGAAGACCCAGACCGGCTCACCGGTCAGAATCTCGGCGTAGGCCGGCAGTCGCAGCTGGCTGTCGAGAACGATGCGTTGGGGCTGGCGGTTCGCCAGGGCGCCATCCGGACGCGCGGTCATCTGCGGGTCATCGGCCAGCACCGTGCCGATACCCGTCAGGATGGCGTCATGGCTGGCGCGCATGCGGTGCACCTCGGCACGCGCCTCAGGACCTGTAATCCATTGAGACTGACCGTTCGCCAGCGCGATGCGGCCATCAAGACTGGTGGCGAGTTTGAGCGTGACCTGCATCGGGGCGGATGCCGTCATTGCTCTCCGTCCAGCTCGTCCTCATGGCCGAGTTTTTCGCCCTTGATGAACTCGGAGAAGTCGTCGACTTCCTGAAAGTCCTTGTAGACCGAGGCGTAGCGGACATAGGCGACCGTATCGAGATTACGCAAGCCGTCCATGACGAGCTCGCCAATGACGCTGGCGGGGACATCCGGATCGCCGCGGCTTTCAAGACGCCGGACAATGCCGGAGATCATCTGCTCCACACGCTCACGCTCGATGGCGCGCTTCTGGCTCGCCAGAAGAACGGACCGGGCCAGCTTGTCGCGATCAAATCCCTCGCGTTTGCCGTCCGACTTGATGACATGCAGATCCCGCAGCTGCACCCGTTCAAACGTTGTGAACCGCCCGCCGCAGGCTGGACAATGCCGACGCCGCCGGATCGCCTGGCTGTCTTCAGCCGGGCGGGAATCCTTCACCTGGGAATCAGGGTTCGAGCAAAAGGGACACCGCATGGATGAAGCCTAGCCGAGAGCCGGATAGATGGGGAAGCGTTCACACAGGCCGATCACTTCATCCCGGACGCGCGCTTCAACTGCGGCGTCGCCGCCATCCTTGTTGGCGGCCAGCGCATCAAGAACTTCCGCCATCATCTCACCCACACGCCGGAACTCGTCAGCACCGAACCCGCGCGTCGTGCCCGCCGGAGCGCCCACGCGCAGACCGGAGGTGACAGTCGGCTTTTCAGGATCAAACGGCACGCCATTCTTGTTGCAGGTCATGTGCGCGCGTTCGAGAGCCGCTTCGGAAATGTCGCCCGTCAGGGATTTCGGGCGCAGATCCACCAGCGCCAGATGGCTGTCGGTGCCGCCGGAGACAATGTCATAGCCTGCGTCCGACAATGCGCCGGCCATGGCGCGGCAGTTCTCGATGACGGATGCGGCATAGGCCTTGAACTCGGGACGCAGCGCTTCTCCAAAGGCGACGGCCTTCGCGGCGATGACGTGCATCAGCGGACCGCCCTGCAGACCCGGGAAGACAGCGGAGTTGAACTTCTTGCCGAGATCCGCATCGCGGCTGATGATCATGCCGCCGCGCGGACCGCGCAGGGTCTTGTGTGTGGTGGTGGTGCAGACATCAGCCAACGGCACCGGGTTCGGATATGCGCCGCCCGCCACGAGACCGGCAAAGTGCGCCATGTCCACCAGGAGATAGGCGCCAACCTCATCCGCAATATCCCGGAAGGCCTGGAAGTCGATCTCGCGCGGATAGGCGGAGCCGCCCGCAATGATCATCTGCGGCTGAAGCTCCTTGGCCTGCTCGCGCAGCTTATCATAGTCGATCAGCGCATTGTCCTCGCGCACGCCATACGCATGGGCTTCAAACCATTTGCCCGACATGTTCGGACGGGCGCCATGGGTCAGGTGACCGCCGGCAGACAGGTCGAGGCCGAGGATCTTGTCGCCGGGCTTGAGCAGCGCCAGAAACACGGCCTGGTTGGCCTGGCTGCCGGAATTGGGCTGAACATTGGCATAGGCGGCGCCGAACAGTTTCTTTGCGCGGTCAATGGCGAGCTCCTCGGCGATATCCACAAATTCGCAGCCGCCGTAATACCGGCGTCCGGGATACCCTTCGGCGTATTTGTTGGTCAGCGGAGAACCCTGCGCCTCCAGCACGGCGCGCGAGACGATGTTTTCCGACGCGATCAGTTCGATCTGGGTCTGCTGACGGTGGATTTCCTTGCTGATCGCGGAGGCCAGCTGCGGATCCGCATCGGCCAGCGATTGAGAAAAGAAAGAGGTGTGTTGGGCGGTAGATTGCGCGTCAGCCATCTCGCACTCCGTATAGAGGACTTTGCTAGCTACATACGGCCCGCCGCCAGCCCGGACAAGGCGCTAGAACGCGTTTAATCCACACACTTGCATCAGCAATCTATACGGTGAATGGATTGCAACCCAAAAAGCGCTACAAATGCTGCAGATTTTTTTATCTCAATACTTGTACAGCGAATATGCGTTGATTAAACACAGTACATCTCATTTTCAGACGCACACGCTATAAAGTTGCGCAAGGATCAGAATATGACTGAAGAGACACTGCTGCCCGTCGACAATGAAGAACTGATGCGCATGACCACCGACATCGTCGCATCTTTTCTCACGCACAATTCTGTGCCGGCGGAAAGCGTTCCGGACATGATCAAGTCGGTTTACGCCACCATGAAAGAGATTTCCGGCGAACCGGCCAAGCCCGAACCCAAGGCCAAGCCGGCGGTTCCTGTGTCCCGCTCTGTCAGCGACGACTACATCGTCTGCCTGGAAGACGGCAAGAAACTGAAAATGCTCAAGCGCTATCTGCGCTCCCAATACGACATGTCCCCGGAAGACTATCGTCGCAAATGGGGCCTGCCGGCTGACTATCCGATGGTGGCGCCGAACTATTCCAAGCGTCGCTCGGAATTCGCCAAGGAAATCGGTCTGGGCCGCGGCGCGCGCAAGAAATAAGCGCGACTTCGAACCGGACTACACAATCACGCCCCGGCCGCCTGGCCGGGGCGTTTTTGAGTCCGGATGATGCCCGTCCTGAACGAGACGGCGGATCAGCTTGCGCGCCGCCAGACGCTGAAGATCGGACTGGGCCGTGTGGACCGGCCCGAACACGACCACCTCGGTTCCTGTGGCGACGTCTACCGCCGCCACGCGCACTGAATCGCCAACAGTGACGAATTCGAAGATGAACTCACGATCCTGGGCGGGATCGTCCGTCATCAGGCGACCTTCAGGCCCACATGCTTGGCGTAGACGGTCTTCACCGCCTCAAGCAGCTCATCCATCATGGAATCATCATGCAGCGGGGTTGGCGTCAGGCGCATCCGCTCGGTGCCCTTGGGCACGGTGGGATAGTTGATGGGCTGCACATAGATGCCGTGAACGTCCAGGAGCTCATCGGTCATGCGCTTGCACAGAACCGGATCGCCCACATGGACCGGGACGATGTGAGTAATCGAGTCCAGCACCGGGATGCCCGCCTCGCGGAAGCGCGCCTTCAGGGTCGCCGCGCGCTCCTGATGCTGTTCGCGCAGATGATAAGCGCTCTTGAGGTATTCAACGCTGGCGCGGGCTCCCGCGGCCAGAGCCGGCGCCAGTGACGTCGTGAAGATGAAGCCCGGCGCCCAGGAGCGGATCGCATCCACGATCACTTCGTCCGCGGCGATATAGCCGCCCATCACGCCGAACGCCTTGCCCAGCGTGCCTTCGATGATGTCGAAACGGTCCAGCAAGCCCTCACGCTCGGCGACGCCCGCGCCGCGCAGGCCGTAAAGCCCCACCGCGTGCACTTCATCCAGATAGGTCAGCGCATTGTACTTGTCGGCGAGATCACAGACCTCTTCGAGCGGGCCGATATCGCCATCCATGGAATAGACGGATTCAAGCGCGATCAGCTTGGGCGCGTCTTTCGGGGCCGCTTTCAGCAGCTCTTCGAGATGGGCCACGTCATTGTGACGCCAGACATGCTTCTCGCATTTGGCGCCTTTGACGCCTTCGATCATCGAGGCGTGGTTCAGCTCGTCCGAGAAGATGATCAGCCCCGGCAGGATCTTGCCCAGGGTCGCCAGCGTCGCCTGATTGGCGATGTAGCCGGAGGTGAAGAGAAGCGCGCTTTCCTTCTGATGAAGGTCCGCCAGACTGGCTTCCAGCTCCACGTGATAATGGGTCGTGCCGGAGATGTTTCGAGTGCCGCCCGCCCCGGCGCCGACATCGTCGATCGCCTGTTTCATGGCGCCGGTCACACACGGGCTCTGGCCCATGCCGAGATAGTCATTGGAGCACCACACCACCACGTCGCGGGTATCGCCGTCATCCGTGCGCAGACGGGCGCGCGGGAACTGGCCCTTAACCCGACGCAGATTGGCGAACACACGGTAACGGCCTTCTGCGCGAACACGGGCGACGGAGGCTTTGAAAGCGCTGCGGTAATCCATTTCACTTGCACTGGCGCCCAAGGCGCGAGCGGCTCTCCCTAGAGGTCAGCATGTCATCTGCACAATGACATATGATTCTGAACTTGTCCTAGCAGCGGTCAGGGACCAAAGGTCGCATTCAGCTCTTGACAACGCTTCTCAAATTCAGCGTCCGAACGATTTACTTCATGTCTCCGGACAACCATTTGATAACGCCCGAAAAGTCCATGGCGGCTCCGCCCTCTTCGACGAAGGCGTCATAGATGGTTTGCGCCTTCTCGCCCATGGGCGTGTTCACACCGGCCGATTTCGATGTCTGCATGGCAAGGTTTAAGTCTTTGAGCATCATCGGCGCAGCGAAGCCCGGCACGTAATCGCGGTTGGACGGCGCGGTCGGCACAGGGCCCGGAACCGGACAGTAACTGGTCAAGGACCAGTTCTGGCCGGACGCCTTGGAGGCGATGTCAAAGAAGTTCTGCGGATCAAGGCCCAGCTTGATGGCGAGGTTCATCGCCTCGCACGTGCCGATCATGTGGATGCCCAGAAGCATGTTGTTGCAGATCTTGGCGGCCTGGCCAGCGCCAGCCTCGCCGGCGCGAATGACAGCCTTGCCCATGTTTTCAAGGATGGGTTCAGCCTTGGCGAAGGCCTCGACAGGACCGCCCACCATGAAGGTCAGCGTACCGCCTTCGGCCGCCGCAACGCCGCCGGAAACCGGCGCGTCCACAAAAGCGAAACCGGCTTCAGAAGCCTTGGTTGCGACTTCACGGGCGCTGTCCACATCGATGGTGGAGCAATCAATCAGCACCGCATCGGATTTGGCGAGCGAGAGCACGCCGCCATCATCCAGATAAACACCACGCACATGCTGACCGGCAGGCAGCATGGTGACGACCACATCAGCGTCGGTCACCGCTTCGCGCAGATCGGCGGCCGGCGTCGCGCCCTTCTTCTCCAGCAGCGCCACCGCGTCCTTGTTCAGATCATAGGCGCGCAGAGAATGGCCAGCCTTCAAGAGGTTCGCCGCCATGCCAGAGCCCATATTGCCGAGCCCAATGAATGCAATAACCGCCATGCGGTCCTCCCTTGTGTCTGAGGAGCGGGCGGTTGGTCCGCCCTGCCCTGTTCCTAGTCGAGGAACGCCATTTCCTTGTCCGCAGCAAGCGGTTCGAAATAGGCGTCGACCTCGGCGTCCGATACCGGCGCTGACCAGTTCGGCGCATTGTCCTTGTCGATGATCACCGCGCGCACGCCTTCGTAGAAATCCGAACCTTCACGCAGGAAACGGCTGGAGACGCGCAGGTCCTGAACCATGACATCGCGCAGGGACAGCTCAGCGCCCTTGCGCAGAGCCTTTAGCGTCACCTTCACGGCAGTCGGAGACTTGCTTGATAGAATTTTCAGAACGGCCTTGGACCAGGCGTCATCGGCCGCCTCGAGGCGGTTGAGAATGACGCTGACATCATCGCCTTCGAACGCGGCGTCGATCAGCGGCTGCACCACCCCCAGATCAGACTGCCCCGCATCGCCGGAGAAGCGCTCGATGATGGCGTCGACCTTCTCGCCCTCATCATCAAGGGTTTCGGTTTCAAGCGCCTCGATCAGCGCCTCGTAATTGTCGGTCGGCACATAATGGGTCGCGACGCCCGCTGCGATGCAGTCCGCCGTCTTCAGGCGTGCGCCTGTAAGGCCCATCCACACGCCAAGTTCGCCATTCAGGCGCGGCAGGAAATAGGCCCCGCCCACATCAGGGTGAAAGCCGATGCCGGTCTCGGGCATGGCGAACAGGGTGCGATCGCCCGCCACCCGGAACTCGCCATGGATCGACACGCCGACACCGCCGCCCATGGTGATGCCGTCAATCAGCGCCACATAGGGTTTGGGGTATTCGGCAATCAGGGTGTTGAGCTGGTACTCGTCGCGCCAGAAGGTCCAGGCCCGGTCGTCGCCGGCCTTGCCGCTTTCCGCCAGCATGCGGATATCGCCGCCCGCGCAGAAGCCCTTCTCTCCAGCGCCGTCCACGACCACAGCCTTCACCGTCTTGTCGTCGGCCCAGCTCTGAAGCGCCTCGACCATGGCGGTGACCATCTCCTGATTGAGCGCATTGAGCGCCTTGGGCCGGTTCAGGGTGATGCGGCCCACCGAGCCGGCTTTGCGAACGATGACGTCTTCAGTCATGAGAGATCCTCTCTGGACGGAATAGAGTTCAATGCCCCGCTCGGTCCGGCGGGGCCAATTGAAAAAGTTTCTAGCGCCTATAGAGCGTATCGGCCACGCGACCTAGCGCAGCACGTCCTTGGCGATGATCACCCGCATGATCTCGTTGGTGCCTTCCAGGATCTGGTGGACTCGCAGATCGCGCACGATGCGCTCGAGCGGATAATCCTTCAGATAGCCGTAACCGCCATGGATCTGCAGCGCGTCATTGGCGATCTTGAAGCCCATATCTGTGGCGAAGCGCTTGGCCATGGCGCAATGCATGGCGGCTGACGGATCCTTGCGATCCACGCTGTCAGCCGCACGCAAGAGCATCATGCGTGACGCATCAAGCTCGGTGACCATGTCGGCCAGCTTGAACTGGGTGGCCTGGAAGTCTGCGATATTGCGACCGAACTGGCTGCGCTCCTTGGCGTATTGTGTGGCGAGATCCACGGCTTCCGCGGCGCCGCCCAGCGAACAGGCGCCGATATTGATGCGACCGCCATTCAAGCCCTGCATGGCGAAGCCGAAGCCCTGCCCTTCCTCACCGATCCGGTTCTCGACCGGCACGCGGCAATCTTCAAAGGTGACCACGCGGGTCGGCTGGGAATTCCAGCCCATCTTGCGCTCATTCGCACCGAAGCTCAGGCCGGGCGTGTCTTTCTCCACGATGATTGTGGAAATGCCCTTGGGGCCATCCTCGCCGGTGCGGCACATCACGGCGTAAAGATCGCTCGTGCCTGCGCCGGAGATGAAGGCCTTCGAGCCATTAAGCACATAATGATCGCCATCCCGCACCGCCTTGGTGCGCAGATTGGCGGCGTCGGACCCTGCGCCCGGCTCGGTCAGGCAATAGGATGCGATCTTGTCCATCCGGGTCATTTCAGGCAGCCAGCGCTGGCGCTGTTCGTCATTGCCCCAGCTGTCGATCATCCAGCTGACCATGTTGTGGATGGAGATGAAGGCTGCAGTGGATACGCAACCGCGCGAAAGTTGTTCAAAGATCAGGGCCGCATCAACCCGGCTCATGGCCGACCCGCCTACATCCTCACGGGTGTAGATGCCGGCGAACCCCATCTCGGCCGCCTCGCGCAGCACATCCACGGGGAAGTGCTTGTCCTCGTCCCATTGCGCCGCATGGGGCTTGAGACGATCGTCGGCGAACTTGCGGGCTGCGTCCTGAATCAGCGCTTGCTCTTCTGACAGCTCGAAATGCACGGGGAAACCTCCTAAACAGACCGGGTTGGACCGGCTCCGACCGCGAAAAACGCGATGTGTTCTGATTTGCTGCAAGCGAGATAGACCAAGATGGCCGCTTTTCCCACCACCCGTATGCGCCGAATGCGCGCTCATGACTGGTCTCGCCGCCTGATGCGCGAACATACGCTGACGCCGAACGACCTGATCTGGACGCTGGTGGTGTCTGACAAGGCGGACCCGACCGAGCCTGTCGCCTCCATGCCGGGCGTGAAGCGCCTGAGCGTGAAGGCGGCCGCCGACGCGGCCCGTCGGGCCCGCGATCTGGGCATTCCGGCCATTGCGATCTTCCCCCATATCGATCCGTCCCTGAAGGATGAAAACGGGCGTGAGGCGGACAATCCGGACGGTCTGGTGGCGCAGGCCATCAAGGCGATGAAGGATGCGGCTCCTGAAGTGGGAATCATCTGCGACGTCGCGCTCGACCCCTTCACCGACCATGGCCATGACGGTTTGATCGAGGATGGCGTCATCCTCAATGACGCGACAGTCGAACGCCTGTGCAGCCAGGCGCTCATGCAGGCGGCTTCGGGCGCCGACGTGGTCGCTCCGTCGGACATGATGGATGGGCGAATCGGATCGATTCGCGAGGCGCTCGACGCTGAGGGCTTCCAGGACACGATGATCATGTCCTACGCCGCAAAATACGCTTCGGCCTTCTATGGCCCCTATCGCGACGCCATTGGCAGCGCCACCGCGCTCCAGGGCGACAAGAAGACCTACCAGATGGACCCCGCCAATACCGACGAGGCGATCCGCGAAGTCGCGCTCGATATCGATGAAGGCGCGGACATGATCATGGTCAAACCGGGATTGCCCTATCTCGATATCGTGGCGCGCCTGAAAGCGACCTTCGAGATGCCGACCTATGCCTTTCAGGTCTCGGGCGAATACGCGATGATCCAGGCCGCCGCGCAAAACGGCTGGATTGATGGCGAACGCGCCATGCTCGAAAGCCTCCTGGCGTTCAAACGCGCCGGCGCAGACGGCGTCCTGACCTATTTTGCACCGAAAGCGGCGGAACTCCTCAATGGCTAAGCGTCCCGAAACTCTCGCCGCCCAGGCCCTGCACCAGACCGACCGGGAAACCGGCGCGGTGATCCCGCCTGTCCACCCCGCCACCACGTTCATGCGCGACCAGAAGAACGCGCTGGTGGGCGAGATGGATTATCGCCGCCCTCAGGGCCCGACCGAAGTGCAAGCCGCCAAGGTCCTGGCCGCCCTCGAGAATGCTGCGGATGCGCGCCTGTTCAGCTCCGGCCTGGCGGCGATCTCCGCCGTGCTCGACACGCTGGAGGTCGGCGCGCATGTGGTTGCGCAGACCGAAATGTATTACGGCGCGAAGAAGCTCCTGCATCACCTCGCCTCAAAGGGCCTCATCTCGCTGAGCTTCTTTGAACCGCACGATATCAATGGCCTGAAAAAAGCGGTCCAGGGCGGCCGGACCGAGCTTGTGTGGATCGAGACGCCCGCCAACCCCAGCTGGGCGATCGTCGATATCGCGCGCGCCGCCGAGATCGCGCATGAGGCCGGGGCGATGCTGGGCGTTGACAGCACATGCGCCCCGCCCTGCACCACACGCGCTCTGGATCTGGGGGCCGACCTCGTCATGCATTCGGCCACCAAATATCTCAACGGGCATTCCGACGTGCTGATGGGGGCTGTGGCGACGAAGGAACACAATGAGCGTTGGGAAAGACTGTGCACGGGACACAGCCTGTCAGGGGCGATCCCGAGCGCGTTCGACAGCTGGCTGATGATGCGTGGCCTGCGCACCCTGTTCGTCCGTTACGAACGCCAGAGTCGCAACGCCATGCAGCTCGCGCAGACCCTGAGCCAGCACAAGGCGGTAAGCCATGTGCTCTATCCTGGTCTGGAAAGCCATCCGGGCCATGCCGTCGCCGCGCGTCAGATGACGGGCGGTTTTGGCGGCCTTCTCTCGATCCGGCTCAAGGGCGGCGCGGATGCAGCACGCAAGCTGTGCGCCTCCACCAGGGTGTTCCTGCAAGCCACATCCATTGGCGGCGTGGAGAGCCTGATCGAGCATCGCAAGCCGATTGAAGGGCCTAGCAGCCCGACACCGGACGATCTTGTACGGCTGTCATGCGGAATAGAAGCGGCTGAAGACCTGATAGACGACCTTGTGGTTGTTCTTGACCATCTGTGATATACCTCAAAGGCGAAATCGCTTTTTTGAGGATTATTATGTACAGGTGTCCGAATTGTCAGACGCCGCTTGAAGTGTCCGCACTTTTCAGCCTGATCTCATCCAGACACGCACGATGTTCGACGTGCGGTCACCTCTATCGATGGGAGTTTTCGCCGCCCATCTTGTTGTTGTTGCTGGCTCTGGTCGGGACAAGCGCAATTGGATTGATGCTGACTTTGCAGCAGATCAGCACAGGCATCCTTCTGGTCGGCGTCGCCGCCATCGCAGCGGCGTCCGCCTATCTCGCGACTTGCGCGGTGCGTCCCGTCATCCGCTAGTCCACGCGTCCGATCGGCGGGATCGACCATCTGAACTGGATTGCGCAACCCCGCAGCACAAACGCTGCGAGGGCGGCCCCGACAGCCGCGGCGCCGGTCGGAACATCCAGAGAGACGGCGCCCACATAGACCGACGCGCCAAAAAGCGCCGCGAGCGCATACACGTCCGCGCGAAGGATCAGCGGCACATCATTGACGATGATGTCGCGCACCAGCCCGCCGAATGCGGCGCTCATCACCCCCGTCACCAACGCAATGGTCCAGTGCGCGCCCGCCGTCAGGCCCGCCTGGGCGCCCAGCACGCAGAACACCGCCAGTCCCGCGCCGTCCGCCCAGACAAGGGCGCGATAGCGCGCGCCCTCTTCACCCCGCACGAGTTCGGAGCCGTAATAGCCAATCACGCCGCCCGCGAGCGCGAGCAGAAGATAATGCGGCGCATCGATCCAGTAGACCGGCAACCTCCCCAGCAGCATGTCGCGCAGCGTGCCGCCGCCCATGCCGGTGACAGCGCCGATCACGGCGGCGCCGAACGGATCGAGATGCTTGCGCGCCGAAAGGATTCCGCCTGAGAGGGCGAACACGAAGATGCCGATATAGTTCAGAGTCAGGAACACGAAGGCGACATTCATAGCTGGACACCCTCACCGCCCGTCGCCGCGAAATGGGCCGCCAGCGCAGACAGGATCACGATCAGGGTGATCCAGACGCCCGCATTCACATAAACCGAGCGCTTGGCGGATCGGCGCTCCAGCCAGGTGCGCGGCCTCACGCCCTTGAAATAGTAGACCATGAGCGCGCTGAGATTGACCGCCACCACATTGATCGACAGGAGCAGGGTCGCCCGCCCGGCCAGCTCCCACGCCCCGCTGCCCGCGAGCAAGCCTGCAGCGGAGGCCGGCGGCAACAGCGCCACCGCCACCATCACGCCCACGAGCGCGGCCGGCAGACCGGTCGCGATCGACAAGGCGGCGGCCGCGCCCGCGGCCAAGGCGAGCGCTGCGGAGTCAGGTCCCACCACGGTGCGGCTCATCAGCTCGTCAGAAAACAGATTGGGTTCGTAGATCAGCCCCACCACGAAACTGAGCGCCAGCCCCAGGGCGAGGCCCGTGACAGCCGTCTTCGCCGCTTTCAGCATCAAGGCCAGATCACCCAGGGCGGATCCGAAGGAAAAGGCGAGGATGGGCCCCAGCAGCGGCGCGATCACCATGGCCCCGATCACCGCGGCGACATTGTCTGCAGACAGGCCGAACACCACCACGACCGTGGACAGCGCGGTCAGCATCAGGAAGTCGGAATTGATCTCGGCGCCCTTGGCGATGTCCTGATACATCTCCTCGCGCAACGCCAGACGACGCTTTGTGCGAGTCTCCTCGTCAGGGTTTTCCTCAAGGCGCGGCACGCTCGCCTCGATAGGTATGACGACGAGCCGCCAGTTCTGCTCGCCCTCCAGAATGGCCTGGACAGCATCGATCGCCTTTTGTCCATCCCCGTCCCGAAACGTCAGGCGCAACAGGCGCTTGCCCTGATTGTCCGGCTCGGTCAGGCGATGGTCGAGCGGATTGGTCTTCAAGGTGGCCTTGAGGATCGGCTGGACTTTCTCGCCATCGGGAAAGGTGACTTCAATCAGGCGCATGAGCGTCAGGTCCGATCGGCGTTTTCCAGACGGGCGATCAGGCTGGAAGTGTCCCAGCGATCCCCGCCCATGGCCTCGATCTCGGCATAGAACTGATCAACCAGCGCTGCCGCCGGCAGGCGCGCACCATTGCTGCGCGCCTCTTCGAGCGCAATGCGAAGATCCTTGCGCATCCAGTTCACTGCAAATCCGAAATTGAATTCACCGTTGACCATGGTCTGCCAGCGGTTCTCCATCTGCCAGCTTTGAGCAGCGCCCTTCGAGACTGCGGAGATCACTGTTTCCGGATCAAGTCCCGCGCGCTTGGCGAAGTGAAGGCCCTCGGCCAGCCCTTGCACCACACCGGCGATGCAGATCTGATTGACCATCTTTGTCAGCTGGCCTGCGCCTGCCGGTCCGGCGTGGACCATGGCCTTGGCGTAACAGCTCATGATCGCTTCGGCCTTCGCGAACACCTCCGTCTCGCCGCCGCACATGATCGACAACTGGCCATTCTCGGCGCCCGCCTGACCGCCGGAGACCGGCGCGTCGAGGAACCCGATGCCCATCACTTTCGCCGTTTCAGCGAGTTGACGCGCCAGTTCGGCGGACGCCGTGGTGTGATCGACCAGCGCCGCGCCCGACTTCATGGCAGGCAAGGCCAGATCCGCCACCACACGCACATCTGGATCGTCACCCAGGCACATGAAGACGCAATCGGCGCCATCGACCGCCGCTTCCACAGAGTCGCAGGCCGCGCCGTCATACCTCGTCGCCCAGTCTCTCGCCTTGGCGGCGGTCCGGTTCCAGACCCGCACGTCGTGTCCGGCCTTACTCAGATGCCCCGCCATGGGGAACCCCATCACGCCAAGACCCAGGAATGCGACAACCGCCATTTTATGCTCCTTCAAGGCCGCTACCGGCCAATTGCTCGTCCAGACTGCGGGTCTTGTCCGCCATGACATCGCCTGTGTGCTTGGTCTCGACCGGCTCGACCAGCATGACCCAGCATTCCTCTTGCGCGACGGGATTGTGCTGGACGCCTTTGGGAACGACATGCATGTCGCCTTCGGACAGGGCCACACTCCTGTCCTCATATTGCATCTCGAGCCGTCCCTTCACGATGAAGAACAACTCGTCCTCGTGCGCATGATCATGCCAGACAAACTCGCCCTTGAGCTTGGCGAGCTTGACATACTGGTCATTGACACGGGCGATGACCCGCGGCGACCAGTGCTCGTGGATTTGGGCGAACTCGGCCTCTAGGCGTTTGACGTCTGCGAACATGATGCGGTCTCAGATCTGCTTGTAACCCGAACGAACGAAAACCAGCGCTTCTGCATCCCGCGGCCGGTCCACGTTCAGCACTTCGCCCAGAATGATCTCATGGTCGCCGCCAGGCATGACGGCATGGCGACGGCATTCAAAACGCGCAATCGCGTCCTTGAGCAGGGGCGCGCCATTGTCCGCCAGCGTCCACTGGCCTCCATTGGCGTGAAGATCGTCATTGCGCGCACAGGCGGCGGACAGATCCGCCTGATCGGCCGCGAGGATGTTCACGGCGAAGTTCTGCGCATTCAGGAAGCGATCATAGCGATGACTATCCTTGGCGAGCGACCAGAGGATCAGCGGCGGATCCAGGGACACAGAGGCGAACGAATTGATCGTCATCGCCCGCGCAGCCCCTTCATCCATAACCGTGATCAGGGCCACTCCGGTCGCGAAGCGGCCAAGGCAATCACGGAATTCGCGCTCGAACAGTGACAAATTTCACTCCTGATTCGTTTTGACAACGCAGATTTAACCCTGTTGCGCCAAGGTGTCCGCCAGAAAAGCCGAAGGTGGGTGGATATGAGTTCGGATCAACCGATCGTCATCAAGAAAGTCAAGAAGGGCGGCGGCCATGGTCACCATGGCGGCGCCTGGAAGGTCGCCTATGCCGACTTCGTGACGGCAATGATGGCGTTCTTCCTCATGATGTGGCTGATCAATAACACAGAACCCGAACAGCGTCAGGGCATCGCGGACTATTTCGCACCCGCAAGCGTCAGCCGCACCACGTCCGGTTCGGGCGGCGTTCTGGGCGGCACCAGCTTTGGCGATGACGGCGCGCGGGGATCGGGTTCCTCCTCCATCGTTGAACGCCTCGCGCCCCGCTCCGAACAGGATGTCTCGCGCGAACAGGAGGCCGATCAGGCCTCAGGCGCAGCCGGCGGCCAGCCCGAGGCGTCCTCTGACGCCCTCGCCAGCGCCGTCGCGCGTCGTGAAGCGGCGCAATTCGCAAGCGCCGAGCAATCCCTGCGTCAGGCGCTGCAGGACATGCCCGAACTCGCCGAGCTGTCGCGTCATGTCCTCATCGAGGAAACGCCTGAAGGACTGCGCATCCAGCTGATCGACCAGGAAGGCCGCCCGATGTTCGAGCCGGGCGCGATCGAACCCAACAGCCGCGCCCGCGTGCTGTTGCGCACGATCTCCGAGATCGTCCTGCGCCTGCCGAACCGGATCACGATTTCCGGCCATACCGACGCCAGCCCGGCTCCGGTCGGCGGCGTGTCCAACTGGGAATTGTCCTCCGCGCGCGCCAACGCCGCGCTGAACATCATGACCGAGGCCGGCATTCCCGATCACCGGATTGCGGAAGTCCGCGGCAAGGCCGGCGCCGAGCCGCTCTTCCCCGACGATCCCTATCTGCCGGGCAATCGACGCCTGTCGATCACGCTGCTGCGTGAAGCGCCCGCCATACCGCCGGGTCACTCCCTCTAGCCCTCCACACCCGATTGGCCCGGATGCAGCGCTTGACGCTCGCATCCGGGCGCAAAGACGTTAACCTGAAGCCTTTGGCGCGAATCCGCGTGCGGCAAGAGTGACAGGCATGGACGATCTTTCGGTCCTTTCGGACTGGCGGATGTGGGCGGTACTGCTCGGCGTTTGCGGAGCCATCGTCTTTTACTGCTGGGAAAAGTTCGCCCTCGAGCTGGTCTCGGTGGTGATCCTGTGCGTCGCTCTTGTCTTCTTCGAGTTCTTCGGCGCGCCGGATGCGCCCACAGCCGCCACGCTGCTGGCCGGATTCGCCAATCCGGCGCTTCTGACCATCATGGCGCTGCTCGTCGTGGGTCAGGGCATCTTCCACACCGGCGCGCTGGACGGACCGACCCGGACGCTTCTGTCGATGTTCGACGTGCGGCCCAAGCTGACCATCATCACGCTGTTCGCGCTGGTCTTCGGGGTCTCCGCCTTCATCAACAATACGCCTGTCGTGGTGATGTTCATTCCCATTCTGGGCGCTGTGGCGGCGCGGATGGGAGGGTCGGCGTCCATCTTCATGATGCCGCTCAGCTTTGTGTGCATCTTCGCGGGCATGACCACGCTGATCGGCTCGTCCACCAACCTTCTTGTGGCGGACAGCCTGCTGGCGACCACGGGGGAGAAGCTGGGCTTCTTCGAGCCGGGCCGCATCGGCATGATCCTCTCTGTGGTGGGCATACTCTACATCACCTTCATCATGCCCCGACTCTTGCCCGAGCGGGAGGAAGCCGAGGACGACAAGGGCGGCTCCCCCGGCAAGCAGTATATCGCCCAGATCGAAGTCACGGCCGGTCACCCCATGATCGGCGCCAAACCGGTCGCCGGCATGTTCACCGAGCTGGGCGACATCACCGTGCGCATGATCCAGCGCGGAGAGGACGCCTTCCTGCCGCCCTTTGACGAGATCGAGCTCAAGCAGGGTGATCTCATCATCATTGCGGCGACGCGCAAGAAACTGACCGAACTGCTCTCGAGCCGGGCCGAATTTGTTGAGGGCGTTCTGCGCTCGGCCGGCCCCGCCGACCTGCCCACCCGGGGCGAACGCCTGGCTCTGACAGAAGCGGTGGTGTCTCCCGGCTCACGCCTGATCGGCCGCACCGTGCGTCAGATCGGGTTCCGTCACGCGGTGGGCGCCATCGTGCTGGGCGTGCAGCGCCGCTCGCGCATGATCCGGGCGAAGCTGGGGGAAATCCGTCTCGAGGCTGGCGATGTCCTCTTGCTGTTCGGCGGCGCGGACGCCATGCGTCGCTTGCGTCTGGACCGGGACGTGCTGCTGATGGACTGGGCGACGTCAGACCTGCCCGACATCCGCAAGGCCTCGATCGCCCGGCTCATTCTGGCGGGCGTCATACTCACCGCTTCCACCGGCATCCTGCCCATTGTGGCCGCGTCGCTTATCGGCGCCGCCGCGATGATCGGCACGGGATGTCTGAATGTGCGCCAGGCCGCTCGCGCCTTCGACCTCAAGCTCTACCTGCTCATCGGATCGGCGTTCGCCCTTGGAACAGCGATGGAAGCGACCGGCGGCGCCACCGTGCTCGCCATGGGCGTGGTGCATGTGTTCTCACCCCTCGGAACGACGGCGCTAGTCTCTGCGCTGTTCTTCCTGGTGATGGTGCTGACCAACGTGCTCTCCAACAACGCCACTGCGATCCTGTTCACACCCATCGCAGTCACGGCGGCCAATTCGGTGGGCGCAGACCCGCACCTGTTCGCCTTGACGGTGCTGTTCGCCGCCAACACCTGCTTCGCCACCCCGATCGGCTATCAGACCAATCTTCTGGTCATGGGGCCCGGCAAATACCGGTTCGCCGACTTCATTCGCGCCGGCGCGCCGCTCGCTGTCTTGATCTGGCTGGCCTTCACGGTTTTGGTGGCGATCAGTTTCACGCTGACCTAGCTCAGGTTAGACTGGCTCGACTCGTAACGCGCAGAGGATGTCCGTGACCCGACCGTTCGCCACCCGTCAATTGCCGTTCTTCCTGACGGCGCCGACGCCCTGCCCCTATCTCGAGGGCCGGATGGAGCGGAAGATCTTCACGCGCGTGGACAATGACCAGACCGCGCATCTGAACAACATCCTCACCCATGCCGGCTTTCGGCGGTCCCAGTCCATTCTCTACCGTCCGGCCTGCGAGCTGTGTTCGGCGTGCAAGTCGGCGCGCATTCCGGTCGCCGACTTCGAACCCTCGCGCACCCAACGCCGGGTGTCCCGGCGGAATGCGGACCTCTTGCGTATGGCGCGTCCGGCCGAAGCCATGCCCGAGCAGTTCGCGCTTCTGAGCCGCTATCTCAATACGCGTCATGGCGACGGCGACATGGCGGGGATGGATTTCTTCGACTTCGCGTCGATGGTCGAGGACGGGTCGGAACAGACCGAACTGGTGGAATACCGCGATAGCGCAGGCCAGCTCATCGCCTGCGTTCTCGTTGACCGGCTGATCGACGGGTTCTCTCTGGTCTACAGCTTCTTTGCGCCGGAACGCGCGAAGGACAGCCTCGGGGCCCATATCATTCTGGACCACGTGGAAAGGGCGAAGGCGGAAAACCTGCCGTTCGTGTATCTGGGATATTGGGTGCAAGGCAGTCCGAAAATGGACTACAAGGCTCAGTACAAACCGCTTGAAGTGCTTGAACCTGAAGGCTGGCGCATATTGCAGCCGCCCGGGGACGCGCACGATTGATCAGACGCAACACCGGATGAGGACCTGAACCATAATCAGGCCATCCAAGGGGGAGGAACCATGGATCGTCGTACATTCCTGTCCGGCGCGGCGGTGGTCGCCGCTGGCGCCGCATCGGCCTGTTCTCAGGAAAATGGCGCGCAGAGCGCTCCGGCCGCCCCGGCGGTGAACCGCAATCGCACGCGCCGTTTGCGCATGGTCACCACCTGGCCCACCGGATTTCCGGGACTGGGTTCGGCGGCGGAGCGCACCGCGCAATTCATCACCGAGATGAGCGGCGGCGCTCTGGACGTCGAGGTCTATGGCGCAGGCGAGATCGTCGGCGCGTTCGAGGTCTTCGACGCAGTCTCGAACGGCGTCGCAGACATGTATCATGGCGCGGAATACTACTGGCAGGGCCGCTCGCCCGCCTTCAACTTCTATTGCGCCGTCCCCATGGGCATGACCGCCCATGAAATCATGGGCTGGGTCGAATATGGCGGCGGTCAGGAGCTCTGGGAGGAGTTGTCCGGCCAGTTCGGCCTGATCGCCTTCCAGGCCGGCAATTCGGGCCACCAGATGGGCGGCTGGTTCAAGCGCGAGGTGAACACGCTCGAGGATTTCCGCGGCCTGCGCATGCGCATTCCGGGTCTGGGCGGTTCAGTGCTGCGCGAGCTTGGCGGCGCCGCCGTGGCGCTGTCGGGCGGCGAGATCTATCAATCCCTGCAATCGGGCGCGATCGACGCCACCGAATGGGTGGGCCCGTGGAACGATCTGGCGTTCGGCTTCTATCGTGAGGCGCCCTATTATTACGGTCCGGGCTTCCACGAGCCGGGCTCGGCGCTCGCCGTCGGCCTGAATCGCGGCGTCTGGGACTCCCTGCCCGCCGATCAGCAGGCCATCGTCCGCGCCGCAGCGCGCGCCGCCAACAACCAGTCTCTCGCCGAATTCACCTATCAGAACGGCCTCGCCTTGCGCACCCTGACGGGAGAGCATGGCGTGCAGCTGCGTCAGTTCTCTGAAGAGATCTGGCGCGAAGTCGGGCGCATTTCCGAACAGGTGGTGGCCGATACGGCAAATGCCGATCCGCTCAGCCGTCGCGTCTATGAGAGCTATCGCGAAGCGCGCCGTCTGGGACGGGACTGGGCCAATGTGTCCGAAGCGCCCTATTATCAGAACCGCGAACTCGTGCTTGGTCGCTAGACCATGAAGCTCGCCGACCTCCTGTTGCTCGCCCTGATCGGGATCACGGTCCTGTTGCTCGGTGTGGACGCTATCAGCGGCGGAGCCGTGGGCGCCCTTCTGGACGCCCATCTGCGCGGTGTCGCCGCCCTGGCCGGCACGGGGCTCGGCTGGCTCGGTCTGGGGCTGAGCCCGTTTCTTCTCATCGCCCTTCTGAGCGCGCTCTACGGGCGTTTCAGAGGCCTGCCGCAGCCGGTTTCAAAGCTCTTGAGACGTCTGATCGCGCTCTTTGATGCGATCTCCCTGACCGTCGGGGACATGGTGCGCTGGGCGGCGCTGGGCCTTGTTCTCGTGACCGGCCTGATCGTCGTGCAGCGCTATGTCTTCGGCGTCTCGATCACCAAGCTGCAGGAAAGCGTGATCTATCTTCACGCGATCCTGTTCCTGCTGTCGAGCGCGGCGACGCTCTACCATGGCGGCCATGTCCGCGTGGACATTCTCTACACAAGGCTGTCCGAGCGCGGCAAAGCCTGGACGGACCTTCTGGGCGTCTATCTGGCGCTCATTCCGATGTGCTGGCTGATCCTGATGACGTCCGAAAGCTATGTGGGCGGCGCCTGGCGCATTCTCGAGCGCTCGCGCGAAAGCGACGGCCTGCCGCTGGTCTTCCTTCTGAAAACCGCCATTCCGGTCTTCGCCGTGATGATGATCGCGCAGGGTTTCGCCATGGCCTCTCGCGCCGCTTTGACCCTGTCCGGCGAGACTCCGCCGCCTGCCGGCCACGATGATGCAGAACATGAGCTTTAGAGGCTAATCCATGGACTTGATTATCTCTCTTCTGCCCTTCGCCATGTTCGTTGCAGCGTTTGTGGCCTTGCTGCGCGGCTTTCCCGTGGCGTTCACGCTGGCGGGCGTCGGGCTTGCCTTCGCCCTCATCGGACTGGCGCTGGGGCTCTTTGACCCCTTCCATCTGCGCGCCTTCCCGCAGCGCATCTACGGCAACATCATGGAGATGGACAAAGCCATTCTCGTGGCCGTGCCGCTCTTTGTGTTCATGGGGGTGATGCTGGAAAAATCTCGCATCGCCGAACAATTGCTCGACGCCATGGGCTCGCTCTTCGGCTCGCTACGCGGCGGACTGGGGATCTCTGTCGTGATTGTGGGCGCACTGCTCGCCGCCTCCACCGGCATTGTCGGCGCCACGGTGGTGACCATGGGCCTTCTGTCCCTGCCCACCATGCTCAAGCGCGGCTATTCGCCCTCACTGGCGGCGGGCTCGATCGCCGCGGCCGGCACGCTCGGCCAGATCATTCCGCCCTCCATCGTGCTGGTGCTGCTGGGCGATCAACTCTCATCCGCCTATGCCGAGGCGCAGCGCGCCCAGGGCATCTTCTCGCCCGACATCGTTTCTGTGGGCGATCTCTTCGCAGGGGCTCTGATCCCGGGTTTGCTGCTGGTGGTGGTCTATGTGCTCTATCAGGTCAGCGTCGCGATCCTTCGCCCGTCCGCCTCGCCCGCCATTCCGAAAGAGGAGATGCACGCGGACTGGGGCAAGCTGCTGCAGGCGCTCGTCCCGCCGCTCATCCTGATCATCGCGGTGCTGGGCTCGATCTTGGGCGGTCTCGCCACCCCGACCGAGGCGGCAGGCGTGGGCGCTCTGGGCGCGATACTTCTCGCGGGCTATCGCAATAGCGGCGCGACGCGCAATCCCGTCTTTGGCCAGCGCCTGATCCTTCTCAGCACCATCGCCCTCTTCGCCCTGTTGCTCTCACCTTTGCTTTTTGATCTGCGGGCAGGCGCGACGGCGCTTCAGACCGGCGTGGCCTACGCCCTCTCCGCGCTCGCCATTCTCGGCGTGCTCTTCGCCTGCATCCGGTTGTTCCGAACCGGCGTGCTCGACGCGGTAATGCGGTCCACTGCGCAAATCTCGGCCATGGTCTTCGTCATCCTGATCGGGGCGAGCTTGTTCGCGCTCGTCTTCCGAGAGCTCGGCGGGGATCACACCGTCCGCGCGGCGCTCGAGGCCGCGCCCGGCGGCGCGACCGGCGCGCTCATCGTGGTCATGGTGGTGATGTTCCTGCTGGGCTTCTTCCTCGACTTCATCGAGATCACATTCGTCGTGGTGCCGATCGTTGCGCCCGTCCTGTTCATGATGGGCGTGGATCCGGTCTGGCTCGGCGTGATGATGGCGCTCAATCTTCAGACCAGCTTCCTGACCCCGCCCTTCGGCTTTGCGCTGTTCTATCTGCGCGGCGTCGCGCCGCCGGAAGTGACTTCAGCCGCGATCTATCGGGGCGCGGCGCCTTTCGTCATAATCCAGCTTCTGATGATCGCGACCGTGGCGGCTCTGCCCTGGCTCGCGACAGCGCTGCCTGGACTGCTTTATGACTGACGACACAGAGACGGACTCATCCTCTGGAGACAGCAATCTGTCCGCCCTGATGTCGGACCGGCAGGCGCTGCAGCGGGTCTTCATCGTGCTGCTGGCGCTGGGCGTCTCGGTCATCTTCATCTGGATGATCCGCGGCTTTCTCAGCCCGCTTTTCATGGCGGCGGTCTTTGCGATGTTCCTCAACCCCGTGCATCGTTTCCTCAAACCCATCACCTTCGGCTCTTCATCTGCAGCCGCGGGCCTTGTGTTGGTTCTGGCCGTCTTCGTCGTCCTGATCCCGCTGACCGCCATCCTCGCGCTCGTGGCCGATCAGGCCGTGCAGGTGACCGGCACGGTCGCGCCCTGGCTGCAAGACCAGATCCGGCTCATCCGCGAAGGCGGCATCGAGGCCCTGCCCGACTGGCTGCCCTTCCGTGAAAGTCTCGCCCCTTACCAACAGGACATCACCAATCAGGCTGCACAATTCGCCTCCAATGCCGGCGGCTGGCTGGTGGACGGTTTGCGCAAGGCCACATCGGGAACCTTCGGAGCGTTTCTCGATCTGGTGGTGATGCTGTTCGCGCTGTTCTTCTTTCTTACACGTGGGCCGTCGCTGGCCGAGCACGGCCTCAAGCTGATGCCCATGCCGCGCGAGGATCGCGATCTGCTGGTCGAGCGCGCCATGTCGACCATTCGCGCCACGGTGAAGGGCACCTTCGTCATCGCCATCATCCAGGGCGTGCTGACAGGCATTGCGCTCGCGCTCGCCGGCGTGCCCGGCGCGCTGTTCTGGGCGACCGTGACGACCGTGCTGTCGGTCATTCCGGGCATAGGACCGCCTCTGGTCTGGGGACCGGCGGGCATCTGGCTGATCGCCAGCGGTCATTATGTCGCCGGCGGCCTTCTGATCGCCTGGGGCGCGCTGGTGGTGGGTCTGATCGACAATCTGCTGCGCCCGCGCCTCGTGGGTCAGGACGCCAAGCTGCCTGACCTGATGATCCTGATCTCCACGCTGGGCGGGCTGACGCTGTTTGGCGCGGTGGGGATCATTGTCGGACCGATGATCGCCGCCCTCTTCTCCTCGATCTGGTATCTCTACGCCCTGTCCTATGCGCCCTTGCTCAGCGAGGACCATCCCGAAGAGCTGAAGGACTAGGTCAGATTTCAGGGATCGAGGTCTCGCGCACCCGGCGATGACCGCCCGCATAGTCGACCAGCGCCTCGATGCGCTTCTCGATGGGCGGGTGCGTGGCGAAAAGACCGGCGAAACTCGCCTGGGTCTCATTGTCGATGAACATCTGACGCACCTCCTTGGGCGCGTCCTTGATCTCGCTATGGCCGGAGATTTTCTCCAAGGCCGAAATCATGGCGTCCGGGTTTTTCGTCAGCTCCACCGCGCCTGCGTCCGCCATGTATTCGCGAGAACGGGAAAGCGCGAAACGGATGACGATGGCGAGGCCATACGCCAACGCCACGATCAGGCCCGCCACCAGCAGAATGACGCCCGCATTGCCGGACCGGCCGCGTCGACCGCCGCCAGCCCGCGAGAGCGAGCCATAGAACACGCTGCGAGCGGCGATCTCCACGGTGAAGGAGATGATGCCGACAAAGATCACCGCTATGACCAGCAGGCGCACATCACGGTTGATCACATGGCTCAACTCATGGGCCAGCACCGCTTCGAGCTCATCGCGATCCAGCCGCTCCATCAGGCCGCGCGTGACGGTGATCACGGCTTTCTTCTCGCTCAGGCCGGACGCATAGGCGTTCAGCGCATCGGTCTCGATAATCCGCAGCGACGGCATCGGCATGCCGCGCGAAATCGTGAGGTTCTCAAGAAGGTTGTAAAGCTCGGGCGCGTCGGTGCGACTGACTTTCCTCGCCCCGGTCGAGGCGTCGATGATCGCCTGATGGCTGAACCAGGCGATGGCGAACCAGATCGCCACCCCGATCACCACAAAGGGAAAGGCGCTGAGCGTCCAGTCGAGCGCCGCCAGCATCACGTCCTCGCCCGCGCCGCCCTTGACCGTGGGCGCGCCCGGCTCGACCAGGATCAGCGCCGCCGCGAAGACGAGCGCCAGGACCAGAACCGGAAACCCGGCCAGCAGCAGGATGGATTTGAGGTTGTTGTTCCAGATATGGGTGCGCAGGCCCGTGGCGGCGATCATCATGCGCCTCCCTCAGACCTGCGCATCGCCCTAGAACTTCACCGACGGCGCAGCGTTGACCGCCGCGCGTTCATTGGCGGCGACTTCAAAGAAGTCCGCCTCATTGAAGCCGAAGGAGTTCGCCAGGATCACCGCCGGGAACTGCTCGCGCGCCGTGTTGTATTCGCTGACCGCATTGTTGAAGAAGCGGCGCGAGGCGGCGATCTTGTTCTCAAGATCGGCGAGCTCGTTCTGCAGCGACAGGAAGTTCTGGTTCGCCTTCAGATCCGGATAGCTTTCAGACAGCGCGAAGAGCTGACGCAGCGCACCGGACAGCACGTTCTCGGCCTGGGCCAGGTCCTTGACCGAACTGGCGTCCACCGCCTGCTGGCGGGCCTTCACGACGCTTTCCAGCGTCTCTTTCTCGTGACCGGCATAGCCCTTGACGGTCTCGACAAGGTTCGGAACCAGATCGTGCCGCTGCTTGAGCTGCACATCGATATCGCCCCAGGCCTGGCGCGTCGTCTGACGCAGCGCCACCAGCCGGTTGTAGATCATCATCACGAACAGGCCGATCAGGACGATCACACCGAAAACAATCAGCAATTCCATGTAACGCTCCTTGATGGCGCTGAGGGGAAACCCATCAAAGCCTTACTCCGATTGGGGGAGAAGGCCAAGTTATGGTTCGGTAAAAGCCCTAACGTCCGCCAAAGCTCTTTGATGAGAAGCCGCGCGGGGCCAGCTTGCCGGCCTGGGCGCGCTTGCCTTCGTAATAGCGCCAGTCTTCCACAAGATGGCGACGGCCCGCCGGATCGACCCGCACAAGGCCCTCTTCGGCATTGAACACGGTGATGTCGGCGACCTCGCCCGCCTTTCCGCCCAGAAGGCGCACGCCCTTGCCGCGCACCATTTCAGGGATTTCGTCAGCGGCGAAGACCAGCAACTTCTTGTTCTCGCCCAGCACCGCAATGCGGTCGCCCGTCATGGGCAGGGCCATCATGGCCTTGTGCCCGTCGATAACGTTGAGCACCTGCCGGCCCGCGCGCTTGATGGCGGGCAGTTCCTTCTCCGCCACCACAAAACCATGCCCGGAGGTGGAGGCCAGCAGCAGCTTGCGATCAGGCGAGTATTTGAACAGCGCGACCGGCTCGGCGCTCTCATCCATATCGATCAACAGACGCACCGGCTCGCCAAAGCCGCGCCCGCCGGGAAGCTTGGAGGCGTCCAGCGTATAGACCCGGCCATCGGTGGTGAGCATCAGGATCTTGTCGGTCGTCTCGGCCTTTAGCGAGAAGGCGGTTTCGTCGCCATCCTTGTGCTTGATGCCCGTGACGTCATCGGTATGGCCCTTGAGCGCGCGCACCCAGCCCATGCGCGACAGCACAATGGTGATCGGCTCGCGCGGGATCAGCGCTTCCTCGACCATGTCGGCGAGGTCGGCCGCCGGGGCGTCTGCAAAGGTCGTGCGGCGCTTGCCCAGCTCGGTGTTCGGGCCGAAGCGCTTCTTCACGTCCGCGACTTCGCTGTCGACCTTCTTCCACTGCAGGCTTTCATCGGCAATCAGCGCATTGAGCTCGTCGCGCTCGCCTTCCAGAC
Organism: Oceanicaulis sp. HTCC2633; assembly: GCF_000152745.1. Classification (GTDB taxonomy): domain Bacteria; phylum Pseudomonadota; class Alphaproteobacteria; order Caulobacterales; family Maricaulaceae; genus Oceanicaulis. The sequence continues at coordinate 363,283 of NZ_CH672428.1, read as the reverse complement.
GGGACTGCTCGTCACGGATTTCCATTTCCTCGAGCTTGCGCAAGCTGCGCAGACGCATGTTGAGGATGGCCTCGGCCTGACGGTCGGTCAGGGAGAAGGTCTTGATCAGTTCATCCTTGGGATGATCCTCGAACCGGATAATCCGGATGACCTCATCGAGATTGAGATAGGCGACCATGAAGCCCGACAGGACTTCCAACCGGTCTTCCACATGCTCAAGGCGCGTCGTCGCGCGGCGCACCACCACAACCCGGCGGTGGTCGAGCCAGATCTGCAGCGCCTCCTTCAGACCCACCACGCGCGGCGCGCCTGTGGGGTCCAGCACGTTCAGGTTCAGCGCGAAGCGGACCTCGAGATCAGTGAGCTTGAACACGGACTCCATCAGGAGCGCGGGATCAATCGTGCGCGATTTGGGCTCCAGGATCAGGCGCACATCCTCGGCGCTCTCATCCATGACATCGGCGAGCAGCGGCAGTTTCTTCTGGTCCAGAAGCGCGGCGATGCGCTCGATTAGCTTGGCCTTCTGCACGAGATACGGAATCTCGGTGACGACGATCTGCCACTGGCCGCGGCCCAGCTCCTCGACCTCCCAGCGGGCGCGCAGGCGGAAGCCGCCCCGGCCTGTCTCATAGGCCTCGAGGATGTTCTCGCGCGTCTCCACGCACACACCGCCCGTGGGGAAATCCGGGCCCTGCACATAGTTCAGAAGGGTCTCGGTGGCGGCGCCCGGCGTCTTGATCAGATGACGGGCGGCGTCACATAGCTCGGCGGCGTTGTGAGGCGGGATATTGGTCGCCATGCCCACCGCGATGCCGGCGGAACCATTCGCGAGCAAGTTCGGGAAGGCCGCAGGCAGGACCAGCGGCTCCTTGTCCTCGCCGTCATAGGTCTCGCGAAAATCGACCGTGCCTTCGTCATAATCCTGCAGGATGAGGATCGCGGCTTCGGTCAGACGCGCTTCGGTGTATCGCATGGCCGCGGCGCCATCGCCGTCCACATTGCCGAAATTGCCCTGACCTTCGACCAGCGGATAGCGCGAGGCGAAATCCTGCGCCAGACGCACCAGCGCCTCATACACCGCCTGATCGCCATGGGGATGGAACCGGCCGATAACGTCGCCGACCACGCGGGCGCATTTCTTGAAGGCGGTGTCGGGCGACAGCTTGAGAAGCCGCATGGCGTAGAGAAGACGGCGGTGAACCGGCTTCAGACCGTCGCGCGCATCGGGCAAGGCCCGCTGGGTGATGGTGGAGAGCGCATAGGCGAGATAGCGCGAGGAGAGCGCGTCATTGAAGCTCTCATCGAAGATACGGCCGCCATCGCCGGGAAATTGCTCGCCCATCCAGATCCCCTCAGGTCATCCAAGTGATTCGATCACACCCCAGTATGGAGCGGATCGCCCTGTCAGGGCAGGTCAGGGCGCAGGCTTTTCAACAGTTGTTGCTTCGGACTCAAAGCCGCCCGACAGCCTCTAGCCGTTCGATCATCCGCGTGCGGGCGTCCGGCAGCATGCGATCAGCGGGCCAGAGCACGCGGCGTTCGATGAAATGGGCGGTCAGTTTCAGCCCTGCCCCCACATCGCCCTCGGACACCTGCCCGCCGCCCTTCATGAAGCCCGGCAGCGCCAGCATGCGGTCCCTGTAGGGCTCGCCCGCCTCGGCGCTGACCGCCCGCCCGGATTTGGGGCTGACATAGACCAGCCCGGTCTCAACGCCTGTCGCCGCGCAACGCCGCAGATCGAGGCCATATCCCAGATCCGCCAGAAGCCCGGCCTCCCATCGCACATAGAGCGCAGGCCAGAGATCAGGGTCTTCCAGCGCGCTGATCAGCACTTCAAACGCGTCGGCGACGGCCGGGTGCTCTTCACGTTCGGGCAGGCAGATCGAGGCCATGGCGCAGGCGGCGTTCAGCCCTGAAAGCGCCAGGGGGTCTTCCATGAGGACGCCGGCGGACAGGTCTTCAGCCTCGACCGCAAACCCGCCCAGATGGCTTTCCAGTCGGGCGCGCCAGACCGCGCGGATGCGATTGCCCGGTTGCAATATGGGCCGCATGGCCTTGGACCGACCGCCGCGCACCAGACCGGCATGACGGCCATGCTCCGCCGTCAGCACCTCGATCACCGCGCTCGTCTCCCCATGGGGGCGCACGGCGACGATCCGGCCTGAGGCGGTCCATTCCATCAGGCGTCGAAATCGAGCCCGAGCGCGTTGAAGCGGGCGCGCTCATCGCCCCAGTTCGGGCGCACCTTAACGAACAGGAAGAGGTGCACCTTGCGATCAAGCTGCTCTTCAAGATCGGTGCGCGCGGCGGTGGAGACCCATTTGATGGTCTGTCCGCCCTTGCCCAGAATGATCGGCTTGTGGCCTTCGCGCTCGACATAAACGGTCTGCTCGATCCGGACCGAGCCGTCCTTGTTGTCCTTCCAGCTGTCGGTCTCCACTGTCAGCCCGTAGGGCAGCTCGTCATGAACGCGCAGATAGAGCTTTTCGCGTGTGACTTCAGCGGCCAGCATGCGCTCGGACAAGTCTGCAATCTGGTCCTCGGGATAGAGGTACGGGCTTTCCGGCATCAGGGTGACGAGGAAGTCCGCCAGGTCCTTGATCCGATCGCCATTGCTGGCGCTGATCATGAAGACATCGCTGTAAACACCTGTTTCGTAGAGCTTTTGAGATAGATCCAGAAGCTCTTCGCGTTTGATCAGGTCGATCTTGTTGAGCACCAGAACGGCCTTCAGCTCATGCGCTTTGAGGCCGTCGATCACACGCTCCACATCCTCGACGGTGCGGCGCGCCTGGCTCAGCTGGGCGGCCGCGTCGACTACATGGACAATCGCGTCCGCATCATCCGCGCCCTCCCAGGCGCTGGCCACCATGGCGCGATCCAGACGCCGACGCGGCGCGAACACGCCGGGCGTGTCCACAAGCACCAGCTGGGCGGAGCCGTGCATCATGACGCCGCGCACCTGGAAGCGCGTGGTCTGGACCTTGGGGGTGACGATGGAGACCTTGCGGCCCACCAGCGCGTTCACAAGGGTGGATTTTCCGGCGTTCGGCGCGCCAATGATGGCGACAAAGCCGGCGCGCGTCGCATTCTGATCAGCCATCTGCGGCCTCCCGTTTGAGCATTTCCGAGGCCGCGGCGCGTTGGGCGTCCTGTTTGGACCCGCCCTCGCCGCGCGCCGGCGCGACGCCGTCGAGCCGGACTTCAATTTCAAAGACCGGACGATGGTCCGGCCCCTTGCGCGCCACAGTCTCATAGACCGGCACGCCATAGCCTTTTTGCGCCGCCCATTCCTGAAGCTGGGACTTGGCGTCCTTGGGGCGGCGGGTCAGCTGGTCAATCTCATCCGCCCAGAAGGTCGTGAAGAACGCCCAGGCGGCGTCCAGCCCGCCATCAAGATACAACGCCCCGATCACCGCTTCACACGCATCGGCGATGATGGATTCCTTCTCGCGTCCGCCCAGGCGTTCCTCGGCAGCGGACAGCCGAAGCCCTTCGCCCAGATCGCAGCGCCGTGCGGCGCGTGCGCAGGCGGACTTGTTGACGACCGCATTGAGACGCTGGGCGAGACCACCCTCTTCGAGGTTGGGAAAGGTCTCATACAGGCGCTGGCTCGCCATCAGCCCCAGCACGCGGTCTCCGAGAAACTCAAGACGCTCGTTGGAGGCCGCCCGAGAGCGGCCATCGCCGTGCGAGGCATGGGTCAGCGCACGCTCGAGAAGCTCCCGGTCCTTGAACCGGTAGTTGATGCGCGCTTCAAAATCTTTGATACGATCACTCATGATACGGGCTTCATTCTCTCAAGCCGGCCCCGGGTCAACCGCTTCAATCACCACAAAGGCCTGCGCATAGGGCGGCTCATCACTCATGGTCAGGTGAAACCGGGCGGCGCGGTCTTGCGGGATGCGCGCCGCCAGCTGGGCCTGCGCTTCACCGGTCAGGGTGATCACCGGTCTGCCGCCCTTCAGGTTCAGCACCTCGATATCGGTGAAGCTGACCCCGCGCCACAGACCGCCCCCAATGGCCTTTGCGCAGGCTTCCTTGGCGGCGAACCGCTTGGCGTAGGTGTTGATCCGGCCCGGACGCCCTTCCGCGCGGGCCTGCTCGGCCCTGGTATAGATCCGATCGAGAAACCGCGCGCCGAACCGCTCGATCGCACGCTCGATCCGGCGAATATCGGTCAGGTCGGATCCGACGCCCAGAATCACAGGGCGCTCTCCGCGCGCGCCTCGTCCATCAGCGCGCGCATGCGTTTCACGGCCGCGTCGAGTCCGGTGAAGATCGCCTCGCCGATCAGGAAATGGCCAATATTGAGCTCGGCGATCTCGGCAATGGCTGCGACCGGTTTCACATTGTCAAACGTCAGACCATGACCGGCATGAGGCTCAAGCCCCCGCTTGCGCGCCTCGACGGCCGCCATCCGGATGCGCTCAAGCTCTGCCGCCGCGGCATCCTGACCGCCTTCGAGCCAGAGCTCGGCATAGCGGCCCGTATGCAGCTCCACCACCGGCGCGCCAAGAACTTCCGCCACAGCGACCTGCACCGGGTCGGGTTCGATGAAGAGAGAGACCCGGCAGCCTGCGTCTGAGAGCTGGCGGACCACGGGCGCGATCTGGTGATGCAGACCGGCGACATCGAGTCCGCCTTCCGTGGTCCGCTCTTCCCGCTTTTCAGGAACGATGCAGGCCGCATGTGGCTTGAAGCCGACCGCAATCGCGGTCATCTCTTCAGTCGCCGCCATTTCAAGATTGATGGGCAAATCAGAGGCTTGTCGCACCTGCTGAAGATCCGCGTCCTGGATATGCCGCCGGTCTTCGCGCAAATGGATTGTCAGACCGTCGGCGCCGGCCGCCTGGGCCATGGCCGCCGCGCGTGCGGGGTCGGGATGCAGACCGCCGCGGGCGTTCCTGATGGTCGCCACGTGGTCGATATTCAGTCCCAGTCGCTGGCGCGGCGCGCTCATCAGGCAAGTCCCCGGCTGCCCGGCTTGATGGCCGGTATCCGTTCCAGCTCTTCAGGCAGATCGTCTGCGGGATAGGCCGGGAAGTTCACGGTTGCGAGCGCCACCAGAGGCACGCCCACATCGGCCTTGCCGCCCGAACGGTCCACGAGACAGCCTTCAGCGACAACCTTGGCGCCCGATTTCTCGATGGCGGCGATGCATTCGCGCGAGCTGAGCCCGGTGGTGACAATATCCTCGATCACCAACACCCGATCCGCCGCCGTGAGCTCGAAGCCGCGACGCAGGGCGAATTCGCCATTTTCGCGTTCGACGAACATGAAGGGCAACGCCATGTGACGGCTGGTTTCATAGCCCGGGATGATCCCGCCCATGGCGGGCGAGACGATAGCGGTGAATGGGCCATGACCTGCCGCCTTCAACGCCTCGGCCAGCGCCTTGCACAGGCGTTCGGTTCGCGCCGCATCGCGAAACACCAGGGCCTTTTGCAAAAAGACCGGACTGCGCAGCCCGGACGAGAGAATGAAATGACCTTCAAGAAGGGCGCCCGCCTCCTTGAACTCCGCCAGCACGTCCTCGGTGGTCATGCGGTCTCCTTTAAGGCAGGGTCTTCGGACAGGCGCGCACGCTCGGCCGAGACGACACGGTCGCTGGTCTTCAGCGCCGATACGATATTGTTCAGGTGGCGCGCGTCAAAGACCTCGACGTCAAACGCCATCTCGAAGAAATCTCGCGTGCGGGTCAGCGTCTTCACATCCGTGATATTGCCGCGCGCATCGCCCACAACGCCGGCGATCTCCGCCAGCACGCCCGGCTCGTTGCGGACCGTGGCGTGGATCCGCCCCACCGAGACGCCGCGCGTATCCGCCTCCGGCGTCCATTTGAGATCGATCCAGTTGGCAAGACTGGCCTCATCTTCCCAGGCGGCCAGACGCTCGCAATCAATCACATGCACCTGCACGCCGCGGCCCGGCTGCAACACGCCCACAATCCGGTCTCCCGGCATGGGGGAGCAGCATTCGGCGAAATGCAGGGACACGCCCGGCGTCAAGCCGCGGCCATGGACAAACAGGGCGCCCTTCTCGTCCTCGATCAGTTCGCGATCCGAAACGCTGTCGCCGCGATGCTCGCGCTGGCCTGGGAAGACCGCGTCGAGCATTTCCGATGAACTGACAGTGCCGCGCCCCAAAGCGATCAGCAGGGCCTCCGGCGTTTCAAGCTCCAGCCGCTTCAGGGCGTCGCCCAGGGCGTTCTCGCGGAATTCCTTGCCTTCACGGGCGAAGGCGTGCTCGGCGATGACCCGTCCGATACGAGCGAACTCCTCGCTCTCGGACTCGCGGATCAGCTTGCGGATGGCGGCGCGGGCGCGCCCTGTAACGGCCACCTCCTCCCAGCCCGCAGGCGGCTGGCGCTCGCCCCCTTTGACGATCTCCACCACATCGCCATTGGACAGGCGCTGGCGCAGCGGGCGTTCGCGACCATTGATGCGGGCGCCGATGGCGGTGTAGCCGAGCTCGGTATGCACGGCGAAGGCGAAATCGAGCGGGGTCGCTCCGCTTGGCAGCGCGATCAGGCGGCCCTTGGGCGTGAAGCAATAGACCTGGTCGGAAAACATCTCGAGCTTGGCGTGCTCGAGAAATTCATCCGGGTCCCCGCCCTGCTCCAGGATCTCGACGAAGGGACGCAGGCGATCCAGCGGATCGCCGCCTGCCTCGCGCGCCGCCTTGGGATCATAGGCATAGCCGTTTTCGGTCTTGTAGCGCCAATGCGCCGCAACGCCCGTATCAGCGACACGCTCCATCTCCTCGGTGCGGATCTGAAGTTCGACGCGAATATTGCCCGGCCCGATGATCGTGGTGTGCAGCGAGCGGTAATTGTTGGGTTTGGGCGTGGAGATGTAATCGTGGAAACGCTCGGGCACGCAGCGCCAGGTCCGGTGCACCACGCCGAGAGCGGCGTAACAGTCTTCCGGGGTCTCGGTGAGGATCCGGAAGGCGTAGATGTCGGCGATATCGTCGAAGGAGACGCCCTTCTTCTCAAGCTTTCGCCAGATCGAATAGGGCCGTTTCTCACGGCCGAAGACGCGGCATTCGATGCCCGCCTCGGTCAGTCGCTCTGACAGCGTCGAGGACACGATGGCCACAGCATCCGCGCGGGTTTCGCGCAATTCGGTCAGGCGGCGGGTGACAGACTCATAGGCGGCCGGATTGACGTTCTTGAAGGACAGGTTCTCGAGCTCGACGCAGACCCGGTTCACACCAATGCGTCGCGCAAGGGGCGCATAGATTTCAAGGGTCTCCAGCGCGATGCGCTCACGCTTTTCCGGCTTGGGCACATAATGCAGCGTACGCATGTTGTGCAGGCGGTCGCACAGCTTGACGAGAAGCACCCGGACATCACGGGTGATCGCCACGACCAGCTTCTGGAGGTTTTCAGCCTGCTTGGTGCGCTTGGAGGCGAGCTCCATCTGCCCCAGCTTGGTGACGCCGTCGACCAGCTTGGCCACATCGGATCCGAAAAGACGCTCGATGTCCTCAAGCGTCGCCAGCGTGTCCTCGACCGTGTCGTGCAGGAGCCCCGTGCACACCGTCGCCACGTCAAGGCGCAGCTCCGCCAGCAACATGGCGACAGCGACGACGTGGGAATAGTAGGGCTGCCCGGACTGGCGCGTCTGACCCTCATGGCTGTCGCGCGCAAAATCGTAGGCGCGACGGATCAGATCCGCGTCAGCCTGAGGATAATACGCCTGAACGCGCGCAACCAGATCGTCGGCGCTCGGGATTGCGTCGGCGGAAGCGAGCGCAGACGGAGACGCCAGCGCACTCATGAGGCTTAAAGTCGGCCGTCGGCCGGACCGTCACGGTCAGACTGCAGCGCCTTGAGCATGGCGGTTTCGTCCATCTCCGGCGCCGGGAGAGCCGGAGCAGCGGGCGCTTCGGTTTGCGGCACGCGTTCCTCGATGCCGCCCTCGTCATCGTCAGAGGGGATGACGCGCTGCAGACCGGACACCAGGCTTTCGCCCAGGGTCTCAAGGTCCAGCTTCTCGTCAGCAATCTCACGCAGGGCGACGACCGGGTTCTTGTCGTTGTCGCGATCCAGGGTCAGCTCCGCGCCGGCGGAGATGTTACGGGCGCGATGCGCGGCCAGAAGAACCAGACGGAACCGGTTATCGACCTTGTCAATGCAATCTTCGACGGTAACGCGAGCCATGCCGGGGGGCGCTCCTTGAATACGTAAGAGTTGAAAGAATGCTGATAGCTTAACTGGACGCGCGCTTCAACCTGTGCGTCGCAGCATGCAACACCCCGCCCGCAGGGCGGCAGCCCTTGCGGTCCTCCCAGCTGAGCCGTCCGATAAGACGATCGATCGGATCGGCTGAAACCGGACAGCGCCAGTGTGGCGCAATTTCCCGCAGAGGCAAGAGCACAAAGGCGCGCGTGGTTGCGCGCGGGTGCGGCAGAACCAGTCCGTCAGATGATTCCGGCGTGCGGAGGCTTGCCCTGAAGTCAATCAGGTCCAGATCCAGTGTTCTGGGCGCATTCGGAGTGGAACGCACCCGGCCGCAAGCCGTTTCCACACCGTGCAGGATCTGCAGGAGACGCTCAGGATCATCCTCTGGCCAGTCAATCTGGGCCGCTGCGTTGAGGAAAGGAGGCTGGTCCGGATCCGGCCAGGCCGGCGTGCGCCAGGGTCGCGAGCATGACCGGACTTCAACGCCTTCGTGACTCAACAGCTGCAATGCACGACGCAGGTTTTCAAAGGCCGTGCAACGGCGGTAGGGTTGGTTGGCTCCCAGGGCGACGAATATGCCCGGTCGGGCCTCATTCCCACTCAGTGATTTTTGGAAAGGCATAGAAATGACCTTCTACCCGAACGAGAAGCTCGGACTCTTCATCGATGGCGCAAACTTGTATTCAGCTGCGCGAAACCTTGATTTCGACATCGATTACAAGCGCTTGCTGGAGGAGTTCCGCAAACGCGGTCGCCTCATTCGCGCCAACTACTACACCGCTTTGATTGAAAGCGAAGAGTACACCCCCATCCGCCCCCTGATCGACTGGCTTGATTATAACGGCTTCAAGGTCATCACGAAGGCGGCCAAGGAATACACCGACGACTCCGGACGCCGCCGCATCAAGGGCGACATGGATGTCGATCTCGCCATCGATGTCATGGAAGCTGCGGATTATCTCGATCACATCGTCCTGTTCTCTGGCGATGGCGATTTCAAGAAGGTGGTCGAGGCCGTCCAGCGCAAGGGCGTGCGGGTCTCCGTCGTCTCGACGCTGAAATCCTCCCCGCCCATGGCGGCGGACGACCTGCGTCGTCAGGCCGACACCTTCATCGAGCTTCAGGATCTGGGCAAGCTGGTCGGTCGCGAACGCCGTCAGCGCGATTATGACGACTCCGATTCCGACGATGACGAATAGGACCATCCCGGCGGAGCCCGCGGCTGATTGCGCGCTCTGCCCCCGCCTTGTCGCGTATCGCCTTGAGAATGTCGCCGCGGAACCGGACTGGTTCAACGGCGCGGTTCCAAGTTTCGGCGATGAGCAGGCGCGTCTTCTGGTGGTCGGGCTCGCGCCCGGCCGCGGCGGCGCCAACCGCACGGCGCGGCCGTTCACAGGCGACTGGGCAGGTGATCTTCTCTACCCGACGCTTGAGGCATTCGGCTTTTCCAAAGGCCGTTTTGATCCAGACGGGAATGACGATCTGCGACTGGTGGACGCCATGATCACCAACGCCGTGCGCTGCGTGCCGCCCCAGAACAAGCCCATTGGCGCGGAAATGAACAATTGCCGGCCATTCCTGGCGTCGCGCATGGACGCCCTGCCCCGTCTGACGACCCTGATCTGTCTGGGACGCGTCTCACACGAGAACACGCTCAAGGCCCTCGGGTATAAACAGTCCGCCTTCAAGTTCGCCCATGGCGCGCGCCATGATGTGGACGGGCCGAACGGGCCTCTGGCGCTGTTCGACAGCTATCACTGCTCGCGCTACAACACGAATACCGGGCGGCTGACTGAAGCCATGTTCCACGACGTATTCCGCGACGCCCGCGCCCATCTGGACTCGCGCTAGACGGTCCACGCGCTAGCCGAAAGTCTTCATCAGGCGCGATTTCTGGCGCTGCCAGTCACGCTCTTTCTTGGTTTCGCGCTTGTCCACGGTCTTCTTGCCCTTGGCGAGGGCGATCTGGAGCTTGGCGATGCCACGCTCGTTGAAATACATGCGCAGGGGCACGACCGTGCGTCCTTCGCGGGCGACAGACCCCGCGATCTTGTTGATTTCCTTCTTCTTCAGAAGGAGCTTCCGGCGCCGGCGCGGCGCGTGGTTGAAACGGTTGCCATGATCATAGGGCGGAATGTCCGAATTGATCAGATACACCTCGCCATCTTCCGGGCTGACATAGGACTCGGCGATATTGGCCTTGCCTGCGCGCAGGGATTTCACCTCGGTGCCCACAAGCTGGATGCCGGCCTCGAAAGTCTCCTCGATTTCATAGTCGAAACGGGCGCGCCGATTGACGGCGACCAACCCGGCATCCTCTTTCTTCTTGCTCATAGCAGACCACAGCCTTCCATCGCCGCGCGCACTTTTTGCTTCACCGGATCCGGGCACTCCACCAGCGGCAGTCGGACTTCCTCCTCGCACAATCCCAGCAGCGAGAGGGCATATTTGCTAGGCCCCGGGCTCGGTGCGGAGAAGAGCGCTTCATGCAGGGGCTGCAGCTGATCGTTCAACATCCTCGCCTCATCCCAGCGACCGTCCAGACAGGCGTTCTGGAAACGGGCGCACAGATCCGGCGCGACATTGGAGGTCACCGATATGGCGCCCTGTCCGCCATGGGCGTTATAGCCAAGCGCCGTGGCGTCATCGCCGGATAGCTGGATGAAGGCGTCGCCAATCAGGTTGCGATGACGGGTGACGCGGGACATGTCGCCCGTGGCATCCTTGACCCCGATGACATTGGGATGGCGCGCCATCTCCGCCATGGTTTCAGGCGTGATGTCGACGATGGACCGTCCGGGAATGTTATAGACGAAGATGGGCAGGGCGACGGCGTCCGCAATGGCGGTGAAATGCGCCAGAATCCCGGCCTGGGACGGTTTGTTGTAGTACGGGGCCACGACCAGTCCGGCGTCCGCGCCCTTTTCCTTGGCGTGTTGCTGCAGCTGGATGGAAGCCGCCGTGGCGTTCACGCCAGTGCCCGCAATCACGGGAACGCGGCCGCCCGACACCTCTATGCAGAGCTCGACAACGCTCAGACGCTCCTCGAGCGTGAGCGCAGGCGTTTCACCGGTTGTTCCGGCTGGTACGAGCGCATGGGTTCCCGCTGCGATCTGGCGCTCGACCAGGGCAGCGAAGGCCTTCTCGTCAACGGCGCCATTCTTGAACGGAGTGACCAGCGCTGTCATGGAGCCTTTGAACATGGGGCTAACCTTCATCGGAACTTCAAATTCGGGCGCGGACCATACGCGCGCCATTGTTTTGCGCCAAGTGCAGAGGACAACCATGGACAGCCGCTTGCACTTGCCTCACCCTGATCCTCATCTGGCCTCAATATAGGACGTTAGCCGTGACCTCGTACCGCGCCGCGCTGCTCATGCTCGCCCTGGCCCTGCCCGTTTCCGCTGCGGACGCGCAAACGCCGTCCCCGCGCCTGAAGCCCCCTGTTCCCAACCATTCCCTGTTGCTCGACGATGCGGACTTCACGGCTTTCCGTCATGGCATGCGCGACGCCGATGATGATGACTGGGACGCGGTGCGCCAGGCCATCCTCACGATCGACAACCCGGTCGCGGACAATATCCTGCTCTGGCGGGTCGCGGTCAGTGATGCCCGAGCGCCCTTTTCCGATCTGGATCGCGCCATCGACGAGCTGGAGGGCTGGCCGCGGCATGACTCCATCCGGCGCGAGGCGGAATGGAAGATCGAGGATTCCGGTCTCAGCCCGGCCCTGATCGCGGCCTGGTTCGAGGATCGCGAACCGGTCACCGGCGAAGGCCGTGTGGCCCTGGGCGAAGCCCTGATCGAGCTGGGTCGGGCCGAAGAAGGCGCCGAGCAGATCCGCACCGCCTGGCGCACCCAGACCCTGAGACTGTCCAATCAGAACCAGGTGCTGCGCGAACATGGCGACCTTCTGGCCGGTGAAGACCACGCGGCACGGGTGGATTTTCTGCTTTGGGCCGGGCAGCGCACGGCCGCGAGCCGGTTGTTGCCGGAGCTGTCCGCAGGCGAACGCCGTCTGGCCGAAGCCCGCATCAGCCTCGCCAGCCGGTCCTATGGCGTGGACAGTGCGGTGGCCGCCGTTCCGGATTCGCTGAGCACGGCGCCCGGTCTTGTGTATGAGCGCGCCCGCTGGCGCCGGCAGCGCGGGCTCGACACCTCGCTCGAGCTGCTGCTCGAACTGCCCGACAGCTATGACAACGACGCCGCGCTTGAATCCATGTGGACCGAGCGCAAGCTGATGATCCTGGACCTGATCCGGGATCGTGACTTCGAAACCGCCTATGAGCTGGCCGCCGCCAACGGCATGGAGCGGGGCGTGGATTTCGCCGACGCCGAATTCCTGGCCGGATGGCTGGCGCTCACCAAGCTGGACCAGCCCGGCGTCGCTTTCGCCCATTTCGAACGGCTTGAAGAGGGCGTGACGACCCCCGTCTCCACCTCGCGCGCCCTCTACTGGCAAGGACGGGCTGCAGAAGCCTCGGGCGAGCTGGATCTGGCGTCAGAGCGTTTCGCCGCCGCGGCGGGCTATCCGACCGCATACTATGGCCAGCTCGCCATTCTCGCCCTGGGTCCGGACGCGGCGCAGCTCGATTTGCCGCCGGACCCCCAGCCCAGCGAGGAGGAGCGCGCCGCGTTCAACGCCCGGCCCGAAATCCAGGCCCTGCGCCTTCTGGCCGAGGTCGATGCGGACTATCTGTTCCGGGTCTTCATGTACCATTTCGACGACGAGATGCAGACGCCGGAAGAACAGGCGATGATCACCGATATCGCGCTGGAATACCTGCAGATCCGCCAGGCGGTGCGCGCCGCCAAGGCCGGACGCCTGCAGGGCATGATCCTGGCCGAACGCGCCTATCCGGTGATCGACCTGCCGGACACCGCGCCCGTCGCGCCCGAAGCCGCGCTGACCTATTCTGTCATCCGTCAGGAGACCGAGTTCGACCCGCAGGCGATTTCCGGCGCGGGCGCCCGGGGCCTGATGCAGATGATGCCGGCGACGGCCCGTCAGACCGCGCGTCAGCTCGATCTGCCCTACAGCTTTCACTGGCTGACCGATGATCCCAGCTACAACCTCACCCTCGGCATGGCGCACCTTCAGGAGGTGGTCACCGATTATGAGGGGTCGCTGGTGATGGCGCTCGCCGCCTATAATGCGGGCGGCCATCGCGTTCGGCGCTGGGTCGACAATTATGGCGATCCGCGCACCGACGACATCGACCCGATCGACTGGGTAGAGTCCATCCCCTTCTCCGAAACCCGCAACTACGTTCAGCGCATCATCGAGAACCTGCAGGTCTATCGGGCCCGTCTGAACGAGGGGCAGACCACGCCGCTCAACATCACAGAGGATATGGCCGGCCAGTTCGCCCGGGATCTGCCGGCCCTGCCCGACGACTTCGTCGCCGCCCTGCGCGAAGCCCAGGCCGCAGAAGCCGCGATGGAAGAAGCCCAGGTCGAACAAGGCCCGGACGCCCCGGTTCTGACCGGGCCGGAAACCGGTGAAGATGGCGGCGCAGACCGTCGCTAGGGCTAGCTGGACAGCGCCTGTTGAAAGACGGCGCTGTCCACATTGCCGCCCGTGAGAACGACAACCGTTGTCTTGTCCTTCACGTCGATCTTGCCCGACAGGACCGCGGCCAGCGCGGCCGCGCCACCCGGCTCCAGAACCAGTTTGAGCGTGTCAAACCCGTAGCGAACGGCATGCAGCGCTTCGAGATCGCTAATGACGCCCACGCCTGCCAGCCGCGGCTGGTTGATCGCATAGGTCAGCTCGCCCGGCGTTTCGGTGAGCAGCGCGTCGCACAGCGATCCGCCCTTGCGGGCATTCACGACCTTCTTGCCGCTATCCAGAGAGCGCGCATGATCATCAAAGCCTTCGGGTTCGGCGCCGAAGACGCGCGTCCGGGGCGAGAGCGCCTCCGCCGCCAGATTGATGCCGCCAATCAGACCGCCGCCCCCGACACAACAGACAAGCTGATCGGCCGTCTCGCCCCGGGCTTTCATGGTCTCGAAGATTTCCAGCCCGCACGTGCCCTGCCCGGCGATGACATCGGGGTGATCAAAGGACGGGATCAGAGCCGCGCCGCTTGTCTCGCAGAGCGCCTGCGCGATCTCGACCCGGCTCTCGGTTTCACGGTCATAGGCGCGGATTTCCGCACCCCGCGCCAGCACGCCCGCCTTTTTCACCTCGGGCGCGTCTTCAGGCATCACAATGATCGCCTTGATCCCCAGAATGCGAGCGGCTTCGGCCACGCCCTGGGCGTGATTGCCGGAAGAAAACGCCACGACCCCGGCCTGTCTTTGCGAATCATCCAGTCGCGCAAGGGCGTTGAAGGCCCCGCGAAACTTGAAGGTGCCGGTGCGCTGCAGGCATTCCGCTTTTAAAAATATGCGTCCGCCCATGCGTTCATTCAGGGCGTGGTTCATCAGGAGCGGCGTCTGAACCGCCTGATCTTTCAGGCGTGCGGCAGCTGCACGGACATCTTCGAACACGGGAAGCGGATGGGTCATGGTCACAAAGCCTTTCGCGGAGTTGTGCAGCTGCAAGAAACTGATGTGAAAGGGATTGCGTAGTGCGCTTTCGGGCCTTTTGATAGAGCCAACAACAAAACGAGCCGATGCGCGGCCTCGCGCATCAGGTGACAGGGGAGGACTACGACGTGCTACGCGGTCAGATGATGAACCGTCCGCTGATGATTGCGGACATCTTGCGCCATGCTGCCTTCAACCACGGTCAACGCGAGATCGTGTCCCGGCTTCCCGATACCGGAGAGATCCATCGCTACGGGTATGCCGATTGCTACAAGCGCACCCAGCAACTCGCCAACGTCCTGACAGGCCCTTTGAAAGTGAAGCCCGGCGACCGGATCACCACCATCGCCTGGAACACGCACCGGCATATGGAGCTGTATTACGCGGTCTCCGGCATCGGGGCCGTGGTGCACACCGCCAATCCGCGCCTGAGCCCGGAGCAGCTCGCCTGGATCATCGATCACGCCAAGGCCAAGCATGTCTTCTTTGACGTGACCTTCGCCCCGCTGGTCGACGCCGTCGCCAAGCATTGCAAGACGGTGAAGCGCTGGGTCGCCATGACCGGCGAAGCGACCAAGCCGGAAACCAAGACCAAGATCGACGTCTATGAGACCCTTCTGTCCAATGCAGACGATCATTACGACTTCCCCGAGTTTGACGAGAACGCCGCAGCGGGCCTGTGCTACACCTCTGGCACCACGGGCGATCCCAAGGGCGCGCTCTATTCGCACCGCTCAACGGTTCTGCACGCCATGGCGTGCTGCAGCGTCGACGCCATCGGCGTGGGCGCGGACGGCGTGGTGATGCCGGTCGTCCCCATGTTCCACGTGAACGCCTGGGGCGTGCCCTATGCCGCCGCCATGGCCGGCGCCAAGCTGGTGATGCCGGGCGCGCAGCTTGATGGCGAAAGCCTGCAATCCCTGATCGAGGGCGAGACCGTCAACCAGGTGCTGGGCGTGCCCACGGTCTGGCTGGGTCTTCTGCAATATCTGCGTGATAGCGGCAAACGCATCGATTGCGTCCAGAAGGTGCTGATGGGCGGCTCGGCCATGCCCGAAGCCCTGATGCGCGCCTATCAGGACGAGTATGGCGTCGAGATGCAGCAAGGCTGGGGCATGACCGAGATGAGCCCGCTGGGCACGGTCGGCAAGCTGCTGCCCAAGCACGAGGACCTGACCGAGGACGAGAAGGTCGGCATCAAGCTCAAGCAGGGCCGTCTCCTGTTCGGCGTCGAGATGCGCACCGTGGATGATGACGGCAATGTGCTGCCGCGCGACGGCCAGTCCGCCGGTCACATCCATGTCCGCGGCCCGTGGATCATCGACAGCTATTATCGCGGCGCCGGCCCGGACAGCTTCACCGATGACGGCTGGTTCAAGACCGGCGATGTCGGCCATATTGACCAGGACGGCTACATGACCATCACCGACCGCTCCAAGGACGTGATCAAGTCCGGCGGCGAATGGGTCAGCTCCATCGATCTGGAGAACGCGGCCATGGGCCATCCCGATGTGGCGATGGCCGCCGCGATCGGCATGCCGCATCCCAAGTGGCAGGAGCGCCCGCTCCTGATCGTGCAGCCCAAGCCGAACACCAATCCGACCGCGGATTCCATTCGCGACTATCTGGCGACCCGCGTCCCGAAATGGTGGCTGCCGGACGGCGTCGAGTTCATTGATGAAATGCCGATCGGCGCAACGGGCAAGATCCTCAAGACCAAGCTGCGCGAGATGTTCAAGGACTACACCTTCCCTGAATAGCACGCGTCCTTTCGCAAGACGTGAAACCCCGGTCCTGCCAGGCCGGGGTTTTTCGTGTCCGGGACCTTACGGGATCGTCACTTGAAGTCCGGACCCGCCACCCCCACATTTATCGACAAACAATAAGGAGGTTGGTCATGGACGTTCTGATTCTGCTGGTGGTGCTGAATTTTCTGCCCACGGTGATTGCGCTCTTGCGCGGTCATCACAACAGCTTTGCGATCTTTCTGACAAACCTGTTGCTGGGCTGGACTGTTGTCGGCTGGATCATCGCCCTGATCTGGTCCTTCACCGCAGTGGCGCGGCCGGTCCGGGCGTAAGAGTATAAACGAGGCGTTTACCATCTGAGTATTACCCCTGTGATATTGAACACACGGGGAAATTCATGCTCAGCTTCGGTCGCAAACCTGACGCGAACGCGTCGGCCACTCTCGGAACGGCCACACCGGCGAACGCGCCTGCACCTGACTGGGCCAACGCCCTGTCGACGGCGATCCGCGAGATACGATGCGGTCGCTCGCCCGAGCTGAGCGGCTTGCCGCCGCAAGCGGCGAGCGCCCTCGCCGAGCTGCATCAGGAGCTCAGGGCGCGAAACGCCGCCGAGCTTGAGCGCACGGTCAACGCCTCGGTTCAAAACTCGGAAGCCATGGCCGCCGTCGCCCGCGCGACAGGTGAAGTGCGCAAGATGGACACCCATGTGTCGGGCATGTCCACGGCGGTGGAGGAGCTGGACTTCTCCATTCACTCGATCACCAAGCTGGCCAATACCGGCGCCGACTCTCTCAGCGCCTGCGTTGAGCAATCCCAGACCGCTCTTGAGGCCGTGCGTCTGACCCGCTCGGAAACCGAGCAGCTGGGCGGCGCCTTCGAAACCATCACCGGGCGGGTCACCGATCTTGAACAGGCCTCGCGCCAGATCGCGGAAATCGTCGACACGATCGCCGCCATCGCCGACCAGACCAATCTTCTGGCCCTGAACGCCACGATCGAAGCCGCACGCGCCGGTGAAGCCGGACGTGGCTTTGCAGTCGTTGCGGGCGAGGTGAAGGCGCTCTCGGGCCAGACCGCGAAAGCGACCGAGGATATTCGCCAGCGCATGGATCATCTGCAGCAGCAGGTGGCCGCCATCACCGAAGCCGTCTCCAATTCCTCCGGTTCTGTTCAGGAAGGGATCAATGCAGCGAACGCCTCAGAAAACGCCGTAAACTCGGTGACGGACACCATGCGCGAGAGTGCGCGGATCGTCTCGGAAATCGCCCAGCTGATCACCGAACAGTCGAGCGCCACCACGAACCTGTCGAGTTCTGTCAGCGAGATCGCCAGCGGCGCCACCCGCGCGCGCGAGCGTGTTGAACATGTGGTGGAGGCCAGCGCCGGCACCGAATCCACGATCGGCCAGACCCTGGCGGCCCTGAGCGAGCGCAATATCGACAACTTCGTCCTGCACTGCGCCAAGTCCGACCATCTGCTCTGGAAGAAGCGGCTCAACAGCATGCTGGTCGGGGCCACGAAACTCAGCGAGAGCGAACTCTCAGATCACCGCTCCTGCCGTCTGGGCAAATGGTATGAATCCGCCCGCTCCGAATATGGCCGCATCCCGGCCTTCCAGGCGATCGAGGCGCCGCACGCCAGGGCGCATGAATGCGGCAAGCGCGCCGCGCGCCTGTGCGCCCAAGGCGATTACGCCGGCGCCGAAGCGGCCGTTGAAGAAATGGAAGCGGCTTCCGAAGAGGTGATCAAGACGCTCGACCGGCTTATTGGCGAGCTGAGCGCCGATACGGTCAGCAAGGCGTCCTGACGCTTCCCGGTTCTGAACCATCACGTGCGGCGGAGCAATCCGCCGCCCGCGTCTTGTCCGCTAACGAAAATCGCTGATTTCGGAGAGCGCCTTTTTCTGAAGCGCGTGAAGCGGGACTTGCGCACCCTCCTTGGGATAGCCGCAGACGATCAGCATCATTGGCTTCTCAGATGCAGGGCGTTCGCAGATCTCGGTCAGGAAGCCCATCGGATTGGGCGTATGGGTCAGGGTCGCCAGGCCCGCCTGGTGCAGGCTGGCGATCAGCAGGCCGCAGGCGATGCCGACGCTTTCAGAGACATAATAATTCTTCCGGTCATCGCCCGGCTTCGGTCCGCCGCGGCGTTGGGCGAACACGGCGATGATCCAGGGCGCGGTTTCCAGAAACGGCTTGCTGGCGTCGGTGCCCAAAGGCTCCAGCGCCTCAAGCCATTCCGCGCTGGCCTTGCCCTCATAGAAGGCGCGTTCTTCCGCTTCCGCCGCTTCGCGCAATTGCGTCCTCAAAGGGCCCTGCCCCAGAACGGTGAAATGCCAGGGCTGGTGATTGGCGCCATTGGGCGCGGTGCCGGCGGTCAGGATCGCCGTCTCGATGATCTCACGCGGGACGGAGCGGTCGGAGAAATCGCGCACCGTGCGCCGCTGACGCATGGTGCTGTAGAACGCCTCCGCCCGCGCGCGCATTTCGGCTTCGGGCAGTTCGGAAAATTCAAGCGGGGTCACGGGATGGGTCATGGGCGCATTCTTATCGCGAATGCGCCCGGACGCCATTCACGAATGAACTACACCTGCGTCCAGTCGAGGATCACCTTGCCTGCCTTGCCCGAGCGCATGGCGTCAAAGCCGGTCTGGAAGTCGGTCGCCGGCAGGCGATGGGTGATGAGCTGGCTGACGTCGAGGCCGGATTGCAGCATGGCCAGCATCTTGTGCCAGGTCTCGAACATTTCCCGGCCATAGATGCCCTTGAAGGTGATCGCGCGCATGATCAGGCTGCCCATATCAAGATTGAACGGCTTGCCGGGCAGGCCCAGCATGGCGATCTTGCCACCCATCACCATGTTCTCGACCATCTGGGTGAAGGCCGGCTCCGCGCCCGACATCTCCAGCCCGACGTCAAAGCCCTCGGTCATTTTCAGACGCGCGCGCACATCCTTGAGATCATCCTTGGTGGTGTTCACCGGAACAGCCGTAGGGCAGACCTTTTCCAGAAGCGCCAGACGATCCGGATTGATGTCGGTCACCGCGATATGGCGCGCGCCGCAATGACGCGCCACCGCGGCGGCCATGATGCCGATCGGGCCTGCGCCCGTGATCAGCACGTCCTCGCCCACAAGATCAAAGGCGGTGGCGGTGTGAACCGCATTGCCCAGCGGATCCAGGAAGGCCGCCTGCTCCATCGCGACTTCATCGGGCAGCGGCACAACGTTGAAGGCCGGGATGACGAGGTATTCGGCGAAGGCGCCGGGCATGTTCACGCCAATACCCTTGGTGTCGGGATCGAGGTGGAAGCGCCCCGCGCGCACAGCGCGCGATTTCTGGCCTACCACATGGCCTTCGCCGGACACGCGCATGCCGGGGCTGACCCGGGTCACGTCCGCGCCGACCTCTTCGATCACGCCGCCGAATTCATGGCCCACAACCATGGGCACCGGCACGTTCTTCTGCGCCCAGCTATCCCAGTTGTAGATGTGCACATCGGTGCCGCAGATGGCGGTATTGTGCACGCGGATCAGGACATCGTCCGGTCCCACGACCGGCTTGTCGACCTCCTGCAACCACAGACCTTCTTCGGCTTTGGCTTTGACGAGGGCTTTCATGAGGGGGCTCCCGGATTGAGAGGTGGACGTCTCGGCTCGGTTTGATCACGCCCCGCGCGGAAAGAAAAGAGCGCCCCTCATTGATGTGCTTCCGGATCAGCCCTCATGCCCGTGCGCGACCGGCGGAATGATCCGCGCAATCACGCCAGAGTTGGGGAACGGCGCCGTCAGAACGCCGCGCACCGGCGTCCAGGCGACCCCCAGGAGCACCACAATGCCGCCCAGCACCAGCAGCGTCACGGCAGCCACGCCCGCGCCATCAAGGCCCAGCTGATTGACCAGCACAGCCAGCGCCACGCCGGTCGTCAGCAGACCCGAGACGATCAGGGCCCGCCTGTTGATCAGGAGGGAGATGAGCGCAAAGACGGCGATGACGACCAGGGAGACAATGGCGGCGCGCAGCGCATATCCATCCTCGGTCATGGGCATGAATACAGGCCCTGTCCCCAGAGGCGACGCGCCGTCCGCCTGCGCACCCGTAATCGCCAGGGTGACAGCGGCCGATAGCAGCATCGGGGCGGCAAAGAAGTGCAGCCAGAACCCCGTTCCCGACAATCGCGTTGTCCGCGCCGGGTCCCGCGCATCGAAGGCGATGCCGCTCAGGAACAGCGCCAGCCCCATCAGGAGATTGATCAGCGGATTGAACCGCACAACCGTATAGGGGTCGATCACCAGCCAGGCCAGCATGGCGAAGCTGACAAGCGCCAGTCCGGTCAAACCGCCCGCAAACGGCAGACGGAAGCTTGAATAGTAAAAGGCGCTGACGACCAGCGCCGATCCGCCAAACACAATGGGCATCAGACGAATCGTCCAGGGCAGATCCGCCAGCATGGCGTCGAACGCCTCCCGCGACAGCGCGCTCGTGCTGGTGATGCTGTCGACCGCCGCATCAAAGGCGGCGGAGTCAAACTGCGCCATGATCAGCCGGATATAGATCCAGCTCAGGGCAAGACTTGCGAACACCACAAACACGCAGCACAGGACAATGCCGGGAAGGATGCGGCGCTGGCGTCCGACGAGGAGCGCCGACAAGCTCCAGGCCATGAGACCGATCAGCGCCAGCAGCGTGATGGCGGCGGCATGAGAACTGAGCGAGCCCGCTTCCAGTCTCAGGGATTCATGAAATTGCGCGCCGCCCAGGCTCAGTCCCGTGAACAGGATCACCACGCCAATGGTTGTGAAGATGTCGTGGAAGTTATTGAGAAAGGGCAGCATCTCATCGCCCGGTCGCGCGCTGTTGGCGGCGCCTTCATCGGCCGCAATCGCTGCAGTCTGAGTTTCGGTCATGGCGTCCCCCTGCCTGACTTGCATCAACGCCAGACTGACACGCGCACACGCAAAGCGCACCTTAAACCGTACGCATTCCCCTGATCAGGGCGCTCGCAGGCTGTCGCGCTCGATGACTTCGCCATGCAGGATAACTGCGTCAATGCTGCGCCAGGCGCTCACGCTCTCGAACGGGTTCTCCTTCAAAAGCACCAGATTGGCGATGAAGCCCGGTGCGATCTGGCCGTACTCGGTTTCAAGACCGAACTGGTTGGCAATGGTCAGCGTGCCGGAGCGGAAGATATCGGTCGCGCTCATGCCCGCCGCGGCCATGGCTTCCATTTCCAGAAGCGTGCAAAGCCCGGGCTGATTGATCGCGGTGGGGCTGCCGGGGCAGTCGCTCGCCAGCATCACCTTATGGCCCTGGCCGTGCAGATAGGCGAGCGCGCGCTGACCGCGCTGCACGCCGAAGCCGAAAATGCCGGCGATTTCCTCGCGCGGCATGTCGGCGGGGAAATCAGACGCCAGCTCATCGGCGAACCAGTCCGCCCCGCCCTGACGATAGAAGATCATCAGGTCAGACGGCGTCACGGATACAAGGTCAGGATTGTCCAGTGCGCCGGGGCGCACATGGTCAGAAAGGCCGCCCATCACGCGCAGGGTCGGCATATAGCCCACATGACCCGCGACAACCCGGTCGAGAGTCTCCACTACTGGCGGATCGCCCTCGGGCCATTGCCAATTCCACAGGCCATGCGCCATCACACCCAAGCCGTGATCAAGCGCGATCTCGTACATGTCGATGGCGTTGGCGTGCACGAGAACCGGCATGGTGCGGGCATCCGCTTCGGCCTTGATGGCGTCGAGCGTCTCCCCACTCATCAAGGGCCAATCATTGGCGGCCCCAAATCCGTCCTCGAGATAGACCTTCACGCATATTGCGCCGTCAGTCTGCATGCGCTCGATCACCGATGCGGCGTCTTCGGGCGTATCGATATCATAGGGATAGGCGCCTTCCGGGTTTTCGCCCGCGCGCTGGTTGACCGGATAGCCGTCATGCGGCCCCGGAACCTCGCCACAGCGCAGCAAATCGGGATGATGCGGCTGATCGGTAAAGACCTCCCAGCCCGTCAGCGGGGCCGGGTCGAGCACTTGCGTCACGCCATGATAGAGCAGGCTGCGCGGCTGTTGCGTCATATAAGCTGCGACCAGAGCAGGATGCTCATTTGCTGGCGGCAGTCCCGCCGCGCCCATGCCCGGCACGAAGGAGACGTGGTGGTGGCTGTCCGTCAGGCCGGGCGCCAGATAACGCCCCTGCCCGTCCAGCAGCATTTCCTCGCCTTGCGGCTCAAGCAGCTGCTCGCTGATCTCGACGATCCGGCCATCGCGAATCCTTACAGACTGATCCGCCAGGACCGCATCGCGTTCCGGGCTGGCGATCGTGACATTGCGAATGACGAGATCATCAGACGGAACCGCCTGAGCGGTGAGAAGCGCAAGAGAGAGCGCAGCAATTGACATGATGTAAACTCCCGATTTGAGCCGGGGTTTACATCACGTCAAATCGGCTGAGAAGCCTGACAGATGTCAGGTCAGGATTAAATTTGGGTCAGATAACCCCCAGCTCCTTGCCCACCTTGGTGAAGGCGGCGACGGCGCGGTCGATCATTTCGGGGGTGTGGGCGGCGCTCATCTGGGTGCGGATACGGGCCTGGCCCTTGGGCACAACGGGATAGAAGAAGCCGATCACATAGACGCCCTCCTCCATGAGCTTGTCGGCCATCTTCTGGCTCAGCGACGCATCGCCCAGCATCACCGGGATAATCGGGTGTTCGCCCGGCAGCAGGTCAAATCCCGCTTCGGTCATGCCGGTGCGGAAGCGTTTGGCGTTGTCAAACAGGCGGGCGCGCAGATCATCGCCCTCACGCACCATTTCGAGCGCCTTGAGGCTCGCGCCCGCAATGGCCGGGGCCAGAGAGTTCGAGAACAGATAGGGACGCGAACGCTGGCGCAGAATGTCGATGACCGGCTTCTTTGCGGCGGTGAAACCGCCCATGGCGCCGCCAAGCGCCTTGCCCAGCGTGCCGGTGATGATGTCCACCCGACCCATTACGCCGCAATGTTCGACCGAGCCGCGACCGTTCGGGCCCATGAAGCCGTGGGCGTGACAATCATCGACCATGGTCAGCGCGTCATACTTATCCGCCAGATCACAGATGTCCTTGAGATTGGCGATATAGCCATCCATCGAGAACACGCCATCGGTGACCACCAGAATGGTGCGCGCGCCATCCTCGCGGGCCTGCTTGAGCTGGGCCTCGAGATCATTCATGTCCGAGTTGGCGTAGCGATAGCGCTTGGCCTTGCACAGGCGCACGCCATCGATGATGGAGGCGTGGTTCAGCGCGTCGGAGATGATCGCGTCTTCCGGGCCCAGCAGCGGTTCGAACACGCCGCCATTGGCGTCAAACGCGGCGGCATAAAGGATCGCGTCTTCCTGGCCGGTGAAGTCGGCGATCGCCGCCTCAAGCTCTTTATGGACCTCCTGCGCACCGCAGATGAAGCGCACGGACGCCACGCCATAGCCATAGCGATCCAGCGCAGTCTTCGCCGCCTCGATCAGCTCGGGCCGGTTGGCGAGGCCCAGGTAATTGTTGGCGCAGAAGTTCAGCACATGGCGCTCGGCGCCATCGGTTCCGCGCACATCGATCTCGGAGAATTGCTGCGAAGTGATGGTGCGTTCGCGCTTGTAGAGACCCTCCGCTTCGATCTCGGACAGGGTCTCGGTCAGGCGGTCGTAAAAACTCTGGGACATGGGTGGACTCCCTTCAAAGATCGAAACTGGAAAGCAATCTAGCTCAGCGACAGCGTCTTGCCCGGCGCGATGTCCGCGAGGCTCTGCTTGACATGGATCAGAGCGGGCTTGCCGGCATTGAGCGCTTGATCGAGGGCCGCAGCGAAGTCTTCGGTTTTGTCGACGAAAAAACCCGCACAGCCACACGCTTCCGCCATCAGCTTGAAGTCGGGATTGGCCAGATCCGTACCGCTGACCCGCCCCGGATAAGCGCGCTCCTGGTGCATGCGAATGGTGCCATAGGCGCCATTGTCAAAGACGCAAACGACAATGTTCGCGCCGTGCTGAACGGCGGTGGCGAGCTCCGGCGCGGCCATCATGAAATCGCCATCCCCGCACACCGCGATCACCGGACGGTCGGGGCAATGCAACTTGGCGGCGATCGCCGCCGGCAGGCCATAGCCCATCGCGCCCGAGGTCGGGGCGAGCTGGCTGGGGCAGCACTGGTGCACCCAGAAACGATGCAGCCAGGCGGCGAAGTTCCCTGCGCCATTGGTCATGATCGCTTGACCGCCAAGCTTCTCGGACGTTTCACGCCAGATGATTGACGGGTTCACATCGCCGGTCACCTCGACCGGCTCGATCCAGGCGTCATAGGCGGCGCGGCACTGCTTGACCCACTGGCTGCGCGTGGCGGCGCGCTCTGGCCTGGAGGCCGCGTGGATATTGCTCAGCGCGGGGCCAGCCTGGGCGGTGACTGCGAGCTTCGGCCGGTAGACCCGCCCCAGCTCTTCTCCGCCCGGATGGATATGGACCAGACGGTCCGCCACGCCTTCGGGCACATCGAACAGATCATAGCTCTGGGTGGTCATCTC
The DNA here is from genome assembly GCF_000152745.1 of Oceanicaulis sp. HTCC2633. GTDB lineage: Bacteria > Pseudomonadota > Alphaproteobacteria > Caulobacterales > Maricaulaceae > Oceanicaulis. The sequence goes on along the minus strand of NZ_CH672428.1, from coordinate 338,254 downwards.
GCCGAGGCGAGGACCAATGGCGACGATCAGGTCCGCCTCACGCAGCGCCCCCACGACAGCGGGGCAAGCGCCAATGCCCGCCTCACCGCCATAATGGGAATGCTTGTTATCAAACAGGTGCTTGACGCGGAAACTTGTTATGACGGGGCAATTCATCTGCTCGGCAAATGCGTGCAGAGCCGTCCGGTCTTCATCGCGCCAGCCCGGCCCGCCGACCATCACGACCGGGCGATCCGCCGCATCGATCATCTGGGCGATTTCGGAGGCAGTGCTAGCGGACACTTCACTGCGCGCCATCGACAAGGCCGCCGCAGCAGGCGCGTTCGCAATCTCGGTCAGCATGTCTTCAGGCAAGCCGACAACCACCGGGCCCGGACGACCATTCATGGCGAGCGAGAAGGCGCGCATCATCATTTCGGGCACGCGGGCGGGATCACGGATCTCGAACGCCGCCTTGGCGAGACCGGCGAAGGCCTGCCCGTAATCAAGCTCCTGGAACGCCTCGCGGCCCTCATCCTCGCGCCGGACCTGACCGACGAGAAGGATCATGGGCGTGGAGTCCTGAAGCGCGGTGTGTACGCCCACAGCGGCCTGGGTGGCGCCTGGTCCGCGCGTGACGAAACAGATGCCCGGCCTGCCGGTCAGCTTGCCATAGGCTTCGGCCATGTTGGCGGCGCCCGCCTCGTGACGACATTGAATGAAAGGGATGCCTGCATCCACCAATGCATCAAGAGCCGCCAGGTAACTCTCTCCCGGAACACCGAAAATCCGTTCAACGCCATTGGCGGACAAGGCGTCGATAAGGTGCTGGGCGCCGGTGCGGGAAGGCATGATGTGGGTCTCCAGGATTGTTGACCCGATCTGCTAACGCGCACCGGCGGTGCAAGGCAAGCGTCAGGCGGCGCGCACGCCAGCGAGGAAGCGCTCGATCGTCGCCTTCAGACCCTGGGCTTCACCGGCGACGGCGACGCTGGCCTGATCGAGATCCCGCGCGCCCTGGCTCGCCTGATCGGCCCTTTGCTGCGCCTGACTGACCTCAGAGCGCACTTCGCCTGTGGCTGCTGCGGCGTTCTGCGCGGAGCTTGAGATTTCCGCGGCCGCCGCCCGCTGCTCTTCCATGGCGGCGGAAATGGCGGTGGCGATCTCATAGGTCTCGCCAATGACGCCGGTAATCTTTTCGATGGCGGCGACCGAGGCTTCGGTCGCGTTCTGAATGCCCTTGATCTCGGTGGAAATACTCTCGGTGGCGTGCGCAGTCTGCTCGGCAAGCGCCTTCACTTCGCTGGCCACCACGGCAAACCCCTTGCCGGCCTCGCCGGCGCGCGCGGCCTCGATGGTGGCGTTGAGCGCCAGAAGATTGGTCTGTTCGGTGACGTCGGCGATCAACTGGATAATGCCATCGATCTTCTGAGCCGCCTCCGCCAGCTTCTGCACGTCGGCGCGGGTCAGATCCGCTTGCTCCACGGCAGCCTTCGAGACCTCGGAGGAGCGCAGCGATTGCTGGTTGATCTCACTGATCGCCGCCGTCAGCTCCTCAGCCGCCGCCGCCACAACCTCGACGCTCTCGGCCGAGGTTTGCGCAGCGCCATCCAGAACGCGCGCTCCATCGGCGGTCGCGCCCGCATTGGACTTCATGCCATCAGACGAGGCGCGCAGTTATTCGCCCGCCGCCTCAAAGGCCGAAATCGCCAGCGCAGCGCTATTGTCGAATTCGGAAACCAGCGCCTCGATCTGCTCCGCCCGGCGAAGTTGCGCCTCCCGAGCCGCCTTGGCCTCGGCTTCCAGCCGTTCACGCTCCTGCGCGGAGGCCTGCAGGACTTTGACCGATCTCGTGAGGTCCGTCACTTCCTTGCCATCCGGCTCGGGCAGAGCCGTGTCCGTATCACCTTGCGCCAGCCGCTCCACGGCGCCGCAGAGACGCGCCACGGGTCGCTGAATGGAACGGTTGAGCAGAAAGGCGCCGGCAAACAGAAGAAGGATCACGACCAGATTGCCGACCGCCAGCACCATGATGTTGGACCAGATCCGCGCCTGGACATCATCCACATAGACTCCGGCCCCGACAATCAGCCCCCAGGGCTCGAACAGCTCGACATAGCTGCGCTTGGGCACCGGCGCATCAGACCCTGCGCGCGGCCAGCCATAATCCACATAACCGGCGCCGTCCGCCCGGGCGACCTGCGCCATCTCGCGGAACAGATACAGGCCGTTCGGGTCCTTATTGCCATACATGGACTGGCCGTTGAGATCGGGACGCACAGCGTGCATCACCATCACGTGGTCCAGATCAAAGACGAAGTAGTAATTGTCGCCCTCAAACCGCATATCGCCCAGGACCCGCATGGCGGCGGCTTGCGCTTCAGGCTGCGACATCTCTCCGGAGTCCACGCGGGCCTGATAGGAGTTCATCGTTGTCGATGCGATTTCTATGATATCGCTAAGTGACTGATCAACTTCATGAAGTATTCCGCGCCTAAGCTCCACGGCGCTCACAGTCGTCAGGGCGACGAGCAAACACGCCATGACGGCGCCCGCAAGATAGAGCTTCTGACCAATGGATGCATTCTTCAGCATGGTTCTGTATCCCGGAGCCGTATGCCCGGAGAGTTCAGAGCGAGTCTGTTAACGCATCATTATTTATTGAATTCATTGCCAGAAAGAGCGATCAAAACCCGTAACGGACACCCAGATTCAAGGTCAGAGGCTCACCCGGGAAATATCTGTATTGCCCAAAAGCAAAATCGGCGCGCTCTGCATATCGTTCATCCAGAACATTTCTTGCTGCGAGATATACTGACAGATTGTCCCGCACTTCCACAGCAGCCCTGACATGCAACAGATCGTGGCCGTCATAGAGCGCGGTATTGCCAGCATCCGCAAAATACTCGCCCACATGCACCCATTCGGTCTCGAAGCGGAGCCGGTCTGTCGCATCCCAGATCAGACGCAGGTTTGACAGCCATTCCGGCGCCGTATCGATCCGCGCCCCCTTGCGGATCTGCTCTGATCCTGCACTGGCCCCGCCATTGAAATCATATTCATGCACGGCCCAGCTGACTGCGCCTTGCAGACGGATTTGATCGGTCAGCGAAACCCCTGCTTCAAGCTCGACGCCGTGATGACGGGTCTTCGCACCCGTAACAGTCAAACCGTCCGCATCACGGAGAATGACATTGTCCTTGCGCATGACATACCCCGTCAGCTCCACCCGGTAACGCCCGCTCGTCGAATTGAGGCGAATGCCGCTCTCCAGGCTGTCCAGGGTTTCAGGCTCGATGCCTTCAACGCTCTGACCGGGTTGAAGCCGGTAGAGCTCTGCGGTCTGGGGGGCGCGGACGCCTCGCGCGGCGCGCCCGAACACGGAGACCACGTCATTGACCGTATAGATCCAGCCGGCATGGGGAGCCAATGTGTCAAAGGAATCCTGCCGATCCGGAAGCCGAAGATAACGACCGACCACGCCATCCGGGGCAGCATTGGCGTAGTCATAGCGCGTGCCTTCCCACCGCACGCCAGCGTCGAGCCGCAAGCGGGGCGTCACCTGCAGCTCGGCCATCAGGAAGCTTGCAAGAGTCCGGGCGCTGACCTCGTAATCATAGTGAACGCCCTGAACAAACGGCCCGAGAGTTGGACGGGTCTGGATTTCGCTCAGAACGCCCTCCGTCAAATCTGCATCAACCCCGAGACGGATCACGCTGCGATCCAGCGTCCAGACCAGTGCGGACTGAATCCCAACGGAATCGTGACCGCTGTCTTCCAGCGCTTCGGACGGCAGGAAATGCATTCTGAACTGCATGTCGTTGCTGCGTGCGAAAAGCACTGTCTGCGCGCTGAGCGTCTCGGACAGCGAGCGTTCGAGATGCAGCGCCGCCCGCAAGGCATAAGCGTTGCGGAAGGCTTCCGGGTCGGCGTTCCGACGTGACGCGCCTTCATCCTCATAGGCCCGGAATCCGTTGACGAAGGTCGCGGTCTCCTGCTCGAGATCCACAGCCGAGACCCGCAATGACCAGTCGGTCTGAGCAGAGCGGCCATCCAGACGCGCCTGCAGTACCCGACGGTCCAGGGCGGCGTCATCGCGCCAGCCATCTTCATGACGCAGCCCCAACCCCAGCCAGCCCGATCCGAAGCGGGTGTCGCCGCCCAGTGAAGCGCGCAGGCCGGCACGGCCGTATGAACCAGCCTCAAGAGACACTGTGCGCCCCGCGGTTTCCGGCTCGGGCGTAAGGACATTCACAAGACCATGCAGCGCATTGGACCCGTATGCCGCAGAGCCGGGACCGCGGACGACCTCGATGCGGCCCGCCAGGCTGTCGGCGGCTTCAAACAGACCATTGATATTGGCGAAGCCAGCGGCGCGCAGCGGCACCCCGTCCTCAAGATAGAGAAAACTGCCAGCCCCCTGGCTGCCTGTAAGGACAGGCGAGCGGATCGCAGTGAGATGCTCGGCGCCGTTCCCGCGATGCAGATTGACGCCCGGCAGGCGATTGAGCGCCTCGCTGACATGATGAGCGCCGATCTGCTGGATCTCTTCACGATCCAGCACTGCAGTCGCCAGCGGGGACTGGCTTTGCAGCGCTTCGCTGCGGGTCCCCGTCACCACGACCACATCACGAAGGCTCCCGCTATCCTGAGCATCCGCAGCAAAACCGCTCCCGGACACCCAGGCCAGACCGGCGACAGAACCAAGCAGATGCGTGAGGACAAGGCGGGGCATGGCGAACAATCCCTGGACGGCGGACGTGATCGGACCTGCTCTAGGGCAGGCGCGCGCCTCAACATAGAGCGGAAAGACATTCAGACATGCTTGACCACGGGCGTGGCCTCTATACCGTTACAAATTAACAACAATAAGGGGAGCTGCACTCATGCTGCGCGCGCTTGCACTATCGCTGGCCCTGGCCTTGCCCACGGCTGGCGCCGCATCGGCCTATTTCGAGCCGGACTACACGCCCAAACCTATTGCGGACCTGCTGGATTTTGACGCCCGCTATGATGCGGCGATCCCGACACCCGAAGCGGTTCTGGGGTATCAGAGCGGCGAGATCATTTTCACGCCTGAAATGCATGCAGCCTACATCCAGGCTGTCGCCGCCGCGTCGGACCGCGTTAGCGTACAGACCATCGGGCGCAGTCATTTCGGCCGCCCCATCCTGCGCGTCACCATCACCTCGCCCGCCAATCAGGCTCGGCTTGAAGAGATCCGCCAGACCCAGCTCACCCTGAGCGAGCCCAACGCTCAGATCCCGGAAGATCAGCCGGTCGTTGTCCAGTTCACCCACGGCGTGCACGGCTCGGAATCCTCTGGCTATGATTCCGCGCCGCTCATTCTCTATCACCTAGCCGCGGCGCAAGGCGCCGAGATCGAGACGCTTCTGGACGAGACCGTCATCCACCAGATCGTGATGATCAATCCCGATGGCGCCAACCGGTTCGCCCAGTGGACGAACATGCATCACGCCAATGTCCCCGTGGCCGATCCGCAGCATCGCGAGCACTATTACGAATGGCCCTGGGGCCGCACCAACCATTACTGGTTCGACATCAACCGCCAGTGGCTGCCTGTCACCCAGCCCGAAGCGCGCGCACTTGTCAGCGCGACCCAGGACTGGCGCCCCAATGTCGCCGCCGACCTTCACGAGATGGGCGAGAACTCCAGCTTCTTCATCTCGCCGGGACCGCGCGAAGGGCTTCACCCGCTTTTGAGCCAGTCCGGTTTCGACCTCAATCTTGAACTCAACCAGACCCTGAACACCCAACTGGATGAAGAAGGGGCGGTCTATGTCAGTGAGGAGCTCTTTGATGACTTCTATCTGGGATATGGCTCGAGCTATCCGGGGCTGATCGGTTCGATCCCCTATCTGTTCGAGCAGAGCTCAGTGCGCGGCATCGTCCAGGAGACCGAGTACGGGGTTCAGCGCTATGACGACAAGATCGCCCAGCAAGCCCGCACGGCGATCGCCCTGATCCGCTCGGCCCACGACCATCGCGCTGAACTGCAAGGCCATATGCGCGAATTCTTTGGCGAAACCCGGCAAATGGCGAATTCCGATGCGGTTCGCGCCTATGTGTTCGGCTCGTCCGATCGCGGTCGTCTGTCGGACTTCATCGACATGCTGGCGACGCATCGCATCGAGGTGAGAGAGCTGGCGCAGAGCTTTACCCATCAGGGCCATGAGTATCGTCCCGGCGAGGCGTTCATCGTACCCTTGCGACAGGATCAGTACCGCACGGTGCGCGCCCTCTTCGAGACCCGCGTGATCACCAACAAGGTCGAATTCTACGATGTGTCGGGCTGGACCCAGCCACTCGCCTACGATCTTGACTATGCAGAGCTGCGCGGCGGCCAGTTCCGCAGCCAGCTCACGGGTGACGTGGTCACGGGGTTCGAGATGGCGGAAGCCGCGCCCGACACCAGCGCACTCGGCTATGTGATGGAGTGGGACAATTACTACGCCCCGCGCGCTCTTTACCGACTGCTGGATGCCGGCGTTCGCGCCCGTGTCATTCCGGATGAGACCACGATCCGCACCACCCGCGGCGATCAGGAGATCGGACGCGGCGCGGTGATGATCGAGTTGCGCCGCCAGCCGTTGAACGCACAGGACATCCACGCCCTGTTGACCCGCGCCGCGCTAGAGGACGGCGTGAAGGTGCATGCGGTCACCTCGGGCAGCACCAGCCGGGGATCAGACCTTGGCGGCTTCGCCCTCTCCAATGTGGAGAAGCCCGAAGTGCTGCTGGTGACGGGGCGCGGCATCAGCCCTGGCGATGCCGGGGAAGTCTGGCACCTCCTCGATCATGACATGCATATGCCGGTCAGCATGATCGATCAGTCCGAACTCGGCGGCGCTGATCTGAGCCGGTACACGCATATCATCCTGCCCCATGGCCGACTGAACCGGTTGAGCGATGACTTTCCTGAAGCTCTGGGACGCTGGGTGCGCAGCGGCGGCACGCTGATCGCAACCGGCAACGCCGCCCGGTGGGCGATCGACCACGAGCTTTCCGGCGCGACCATCGCCGAGCTCGAGACCCCGGAAGCGGACGCGGCGCCGGCGCCCCGTTATGAGGACATCGCCGCTTGGGATGCGGAAATGCAGATCTCGGGCGCCATCTTCGACACTCGGATCGACACCAGCCATCCGCTGGCGTTCGGGTTCCGCGATGATCGTCTGCCGAGCCATCGCTCCAGTGATCTGGCGTTTGCTGTCGGCGACAACCCGCTCGCCCTGCCGGTTCGCTACGCCCCCGAGGATCCGATCCTGAGCGGGTATGCCTCCGAGGAGCTGCGGCGCGCACTGTCAGGCCAGGGCGCGCTATACGCCGAACGCCGCGGCTCGGGATCGGTCATCCTGTTTGCTGATGATCCCTATTACCGGGCGTATTATCGCGGCACGGCGCGTCTTATGATGAACGCCATCTTCTTCGGGAATGACTTCCGGAACGCCTACCGTCGAACCGACGGTTAGAGAGGAAAAGGCCCGGTCTCCGGACCGGGCCTTTTTTTTCCAAGTCTGCGACGACAGTCTCAGCGCTTGCCGGCGTGTCTCTGCTCCAGAACGCCCACCACATCCGAGAGCGACAAGCCGCGCGCCTTCAGCGTCACCATCAGGTGGAAGACGAGGTCCGCGGCCTCTCCCAGCAAGGCTTCATCGTCCTCAGCAGCGGCTGCAAGCGCCGTCTCCACGCCCTCCTCGCCCACTTTCTGGGCGCATTTCAGAACGCCCTTGGACAGGAGCTTGGCGGTATAGCTGTCCTTGGGAGCCTCCTTGGCGCGGGTCTCGATCACCTGCTGCAACTCGCCCAGAAAGCCGATCTCCGGCCCCGGCGCTTCTCCGAAACAGGTATGGCTGCCCGTATGGCAGGTCGGTCCGGCCGGGCGCGCCTGCACCAGGATCGCGTCGGCGTCACAATCGGTTGCTACTGACACCAGGGTCAGCGTGTTGCCGGAGGTTTCCCCCTTCGTCCACAGCCGCTCCTTGGAGCGCGACCAGAAGGTGACCAACCCCTTTTCCTGGGTCTCGTCGAGCGCCTTGGCGTTCATGTAGCCCAGCATCAGCACTTCGCCGGTATCGGCGTGCTGCACAATGGCCGGAGCCAGCCCCCCGCCCTTCTTCCAGTCGATCTGCAGGCTCATACCCGTATCTCCACGCCTTCATCGGACAACCAGGCCTTAAGGTCCGGTATGGCGATGACAGCCTTATGAAACACGCTCGCGGCAAGTGCGCCATCCACATCCGCCTGCTGAAAGACGTCGCGGAAATGCTCCATGGCGCCTGCGCCGCCCGAGGCGATGAGCGGTACGGAACAGACCTCGCGAGCGGCCGCCAGCTGCTCAATGTCATAACCTTCGCGCACCCCGTCCTGATCCATGCAGTTGAGCACGATCTCGCCGGCGCCGCGATCAATCACCTCGCGGATCCAGTCGAGCGTCTTGCGATGTTCGGTCGAGGTCCGGGAGGGATCACCGGTATTCTTGTGACAGCGCCAGTCACCATCGATCACCCGGCTGTCAATTCCGACCACGACGCATTGGGAGCCGAATTCCTTCGCCATGGCGTCGATGAGATCGGGATTTTCCAGAGCGGGCGTATTGATCGAGATCTTGTCCGCCCCGCCAAACAACCGCGCGCGGGCATGCTCAAGCGAGCGAATGCCGCCCGCGACACAGAAGGGAATGTCGATGGCCTTCGCCACTCGGCCCACCCATTCAGGCTCGACCGTTCGTCCCGCCGGGCTGGCGCTGATATCGTAGAAGACCAGCTCGTCCGCCCCTTCATGGGCGTAACGCTGGGCCAGCTCCTCGATTCCGCCCACATCCTCATGGTTCTGGAACCGCACGCCCTTCACCACGCGACCGTCGCGCACATCAAGGCAGGGAATGATCCGACGCGCTAGCATGCCAGCGCCTCCTCGAGCGTGAAGCGGCCCTCGAACAGGGCGCGCCCGATGATGACGCCGGAGAGGCCTTGCGCCTTCAGGGCGCGCAGGTCGTCAAGGGAGGACACGCCGCCCGACGCCTGCCAGTTCATGTCAGCCCGAATGTGTGCGAGGTCCTGATAAAGCTCCAGATTGGGGCCTTCGAGCATGCCGTCTCGCGCCACATCCGTCGCCAGAGCGTGGCTCAAACCGCCCAGACGATACTCGGACAACAGATCCGCGAGCGGGGTGACCGATTGCTCGGTCCATCCGCGCAGGGTGGGATAGGCCACCCCGTTATCGGCGATCTTCACATCGAAAGCCGCCGCAATATGTTCAGAACCGAACTCCGCGATCCAGCCGATGACGGTCTGAGGCTCGCTTACCGCGAGGCTGCCAATGACGGCGCGGCTGGCGCCGGCCTTGAGGATGGCGTGTACGTCTTCTCGCGTGCGCACGCCGCCGCCGGTCTGCACCTTCAGCCCCACATCGGCGATGGCGCGGACCAGATCCTGCTGTCGCCGCGCGCCGTCACGCGCGCCAGACAGGTCGACCAGATGCAGCCAGTCCGCACCCGCAGCCTTGAACAGCTCGGCCACTGCGACCGGATTATCGCCATATTCGGTGACGGCGTCGAAATCGCCCTTGGCCAGGCGCACGACACGCCCGTCAAGAACATCAATGGCGGGATAGAGGATCATGCCGCGCCCTTTACAAAATTGGTCAGGATCTGAGCGCCGGTCTTGGCCGAGCGCTCGGGGTGGAACTGGCATCCGGCCACATGGCCCTTGCGAGCGATGGCGGTGATGCCTGTTCCGTATTGCGTCGAGGCGGCGGTATGCGCCCCGATCGGCGCATAGAAACCGTGCACGAAATAGACATGAGCCCCGGCGGGAACCCCCTCGAGCAGGGGCTCGTCCGATTTGACCGGCGTCAGCGTATTCCAGCCCATGTGCGGCCAGGGTCCGTCCGCGCCCGGATCCAGCCGTTCAATCCGTCCGGGGATCAGTCCCAGCATCTCGCAATCGCTCTCGGCCGAGTAGTCATACAGCAATTGCATGCCCAGGCAGACTCCCAGAAGAGGACGCTGGTCTTTCCTGAGCGCCTGCGCCCAACCCGTCGCGATCAGCCGCTTCATGGCGGGCCCCGCAGCGCCCACGCCGGGCAGGATGATGCGGTCGCACTCCTGCGCCTCCTCCGGTGTTTCCGTCAGCCGATAGCGCGCGCCCAGCCGCTCAAGCGCATAGCGCACCGAGGCGATGTTGGCCGTGGAGGTGTCGATAATGGCGGTCGTCATCACAACACCCCCTTGGTGGATGGCAAGGCGTCGCCTTCAACCCGAACCGCCATGCGCAGTGCACGCCCGAAGGCCTTGAAGGTGCTTTCAATCATGTGGTGCGCATTCTCGCCTTCGACTTTCACATGCAGGGCCGCCTTGAGACTCTCCGCGATCGAGCGGAAGGCGTGCGGACACATCTCGACTGGGAAGTCCCCGACGCGTTCGCCGGGAATCTCGCCCTCGAAGACGGCATAGGGCCGGCCTGACAGATCAATCCAGACGCCCGCGCGCGTCTCGTCCATGGGCAGTTCGAAACCGAACCGGCCAATGCCGCGCTTGTCGCCGAGCGCCTTGCGCAAGCCTTCGCCGAGCGCCAGACACACATCCTCGATCGTGTGGTGCGCGTCGACCTCGAGATCGCCCTGGCACGAAACGCTCAGCGCGATGCCGCCATGGCGCGCGATCTGCTCGAGCATGTGATCAAAGAAGGCGTTGCCGGTCTCGATCTCGGCGCCTTCGCGATCCAGATCCACGCTCAGGGTGATTTCGGTCTCCTTGGTGACCCGGCGCACGGTCGCGATCCGCCTCTGGGCCTTGTAACCCAGGAAGTCCCGCAGATCGCGCGCCGTCTGGGCGTCGCGGACATGCCCCACCAGCCCCTCGCCGTCTTCCGCGAGGACCAGCCCCAGACGCTTGAGCGTCATGGGATTGGAATGTTCATAGACCAGTCCCCGAGGCGTCACCTGTCCGACCTCGCCCAGTTCTTCGGACAGGGCCTGGGCGATATCAGCCAGAATGGCGTCGCGCTCTTCGCGATCCTTGCGCGCCGCCAGACGCGCGCCGGGGCTCAGCTGCGTCATGCCAACTTCCAGCAGGCAGCACGGCACGGCATTCAGCTTGGTGCGCAATAGCGCAGCCTGCTCGGCGTCCATGGCGCAGAGCACGGTGATGGGGGTCTGCTGACCGCCGATCCGATAGAGCGTGAGCCCTGGCTGGGCGGGTTCGTCCAGTGCGATCACGCCATCCGCCCCAAAATCGTGGGCCAGCGTCAGATCACTGCTCCAAACCGCTTGTCGAGCCTCATCCGTACTGGAGGCGAGCGCCAGATTGGCCTGAGGAATTTCCAACAGACTCTCAAGGCGGTCGAGCAACAAGGCTTCGCCCATGGCCCGCATGTCTTCCGGGCGATGGGACAGGTCAAAAACGCCGCTCATCCGTCAATCTTCCTCTTTCGGCGCAGCGCCATGGCGAGGCGGTGCGCATCCAGACCTTCAAGGGCGGCCAGCCCTTCCACCACAGGCCCCAGGGTCTCGAGCGACTGCTGGGTCAACTCCAGCATGGTCGTCGTTTTCTGGAACATCTCGACGGTCACGCCCCCATAGGCGCGCGCCGCGCCCGCCGTCGGGAGCGCGTGATTGGGCCCGGCGGCGTAGTCGCCCGCCGCTTCCGGCGTCCAGGGCCCCAGAAAGATCGAACCGGCGTGACGCACCCTGGTCGCCAGCCCGCGCGGATCCCGTGTCTGTATGATCAGGTGTTCACTGGCATAGGCGTTCGCCGCCTCCGCGGCTTCATCGTCCGTTCCGACCAGAACGACACGGGAGTTGGCGAGCGCGGCGCGGGCCGTGTCGGCGCGGGGCAGAATCCCCAGCAGGCGTTCGATCTCGGCCTCAACCCGGCTGGCGAACGCTTCCGAGTACGCGACGAGGACAACCTGGGCCAGTACGTCATGCTCAGCCTGACTCAGGAGATCGATCGCCACAAGCTCAGCATCAGCGGCGTCGTCCGCAATCACCATCACTTCGCTCGGGCCCGCAGGCAAATCAGCCGCCGCGCCATCCGGGCTTTGCGCCAACAGCGCCTTGGCGGCGGCCACATAGGCATTGCCCGGGCCGAATATCTTGTCAGCCTTGGGCAGACCGGCGACGCCCAGGCCAAGCGCAGCAACGCCATGAGCGCCGCCAATCGCATAGACTTCCTCGACCCCCAGCAAGAACGCCGCTGCCAGGACGGTCGGCTCCACGCCGCTCCCCTTGCGCGGGGGAGCGATCACCGCGATCCGAGGCACGCCGGCCAGCTGAGCGGGAACCGCCAGCATGATCAGGGTGGAGACGAGCGGGGCCGTGCCGGCGGGGACATAAAGTCCCGCCACATCCAGAGGCGTGACCCGCCGACCCGCGCGTGCGCCGGGCCAGGTCTGCACCTCATAGGCGCGATACCCCTGCTCGGCGTGAAACGTCCGCACGGCGTCCGCAGCGGCCAGGATCGCCTCGCGGTCCGCGTCCGACAGCGCATCCGCCGCCGCCTTCAGCTCCGATGTCGGAACCTGAAAGCCCGTCTCAGGCGCCCAGCCATCCAGACGCTCGGCATACTCGCGAACCGCCTGATCCCCGCGTTCGCGCACGTCATTCAGGATGGACTGCGCCACCGCCACGGCGTCGGAACCCAGAGACGGTCGCTCGAACAGACGCCGACGCGTTTGCGCTTCCGCCTGGCTCCACTCAATTCGGGTCAACATGTCAGGCCATCATCTTTTCAATCGGCATCACGAGAATGGATCGCGCGCCAACAGCCTTCAGCTGTTCGAGCGTCGACCAGAACACGGCCTCTGTGCACACAGCATGAACAGCGACGACATCTTCACGACCGACCACCGGAGCGACGGTCGGCGCATCGGTTCCGGGCAGGATGGCGCGCACCTCTTCGAGTCGGTCTCGCGGCGCATTGAGCAAGATATACTTGGTCTGACGCGAGGCGATGACGCCCTTGAAGCGTTCGATCAGACGTTCTGCGGTTTCAGCGATGATCCCGCTTGAGGACGTCTTGCGGCGTACAAGCACGGCTTCGCTTTCGAGAACGGTTTCGAAGGCGGCGAGACCGTTCGCTTCAAGGGTCGCGCCGGTCGAGACCAGATCGCAAATGGCGTCCGCAACGCCCATGCGCGGGGCGACCTCGACGCTGCCGCCCATTTCCACGATCTCGGCGGTCACGCCGCGATCCTTGAGATAGGCTGCAGTAAGCGCAGGATAGCTCGTGGCGATCGTCTTTCCTTCCAGATCACTCACGCTCTTGATGTCGCCGTCCCGCGGCGAGGCGAGCTTCAGGGTGCAGCGCGCAAACCCCAGCTTCAGCGCGATTTCCAGATCGGCCATGCGGCTGGACTTGTTCTGCGCTTCGTACAGCACGTTCTCGCCCACAATGCCGTAATCGCAAGCGCCCGACGCGACAAAGCTCGGAATGTCATCATCGCGGATCAGCATCAGGTCGATGGGCTCGTTCTCCGAACGGCGCAGCAGATCGTCCCGCCCATAGGCGAGCTTCACCCCTGCCCGCTTGAGCAGATCCAGCCCCCCTTCAGCCAGGCGCCCCTTCTTCTGGACCGCCAGCGTCAAACGGTTCTCGGTCATCAGCCTTGCTCCTTCAAACGATCCAGCACCAGCCGGTATCCCTGATGTTCTTCCTGGGTGAGGAAACGGGCGACGCGCGTCACCGTCGTGGTGCTGACGCCGGTATCGGCGCTGATCTCGCGGTAGGATTTCTCTCCCTCCGCCAGAAGCCGCGCCACACGCCAGCGCTCCGCCAGCGCCTGCATTTCGCCCGGCGTCGTCAGATCCCGCAAGAAGCGCCGCATTTCCTCGCCATCGCGCAGGGTCAGCAGCGCTTCACACAGCGCCATGACGTCTTCGGGGCCGCCGACACGGGGCTCAGTCACAGATTCAGCCATCGCTCGCCTCCAGAGTTCGGAGGACGTTATAGCGTGTTAGCGTGATAAAACAATGGTGCGGGTGCAGATTTCGCTACTTGAAGAGAATCTTTTGAAAGTTCTCACCTATTCGCTCTGCACGCTCCAGGAAGAAGGCCGCCGCTTCGGAGGATGGAGCGAGATCCTCAAGCGTTTCGGAAAACAGTGTGAGCCAGATGGCGAAGTGCTCCGGCCTGATCTTGTCGAGATGCTTGTGATGAGCGGGGATGGGCCGCCCGCCATAGGACGCTTCATTCAGGGCGATCGAGCCCCAGAACTGCTTCATCGTGATCAGATGCGGGGCCCAGTCCTCACCGATCGCCGCTTCAAACACCGGCCCGAGCACGTCATGCTGGCGGACGCGCGCATAGAACGCCTCAACCAGATCAGACACAAAAGCCTGATCCACACCCATGCTCCGCGCGCGTCGCGCGATATCCGCCTGTCTTGACGAGGCGGTTCGGATCACGATTTCCGTCATGCTGGTTCCCTTGAGACTTGGGTGAACGCGATGCCGCTTTAATCACGCCAAGGCAAGGCCCACGACGCGACCGAACGCCCCAGCTCAATCAAGAGCCCTTCTTATCAATATAGGTCGCCACGAAATCAATAATGATATTGGCAAATTGCCAGTTATACCCCGTAAAAAGCCCTTATTCGGAAAAGTCAGATCCCGATTAACATCGAAAGCAAAGGCACATTATAAATTCCCGATATATGCGCTTTCCTGCATATCAGCTTGACCCACAGCACCGACTTCCTATCTAATACTCTCGATCCCTATTTCGTTCATTTAGCGCCGCTGACAGCGGCAGGAGGACATGTGGCTTTTTCCAAACCCAATGCACGTCAAAACCGAATCGATCTCAATCACCTTGGCGCCTCCGGCGACATCGCGGTTCTCGCTGTTGACGGATTTGACGCGGGTGACCTGACTGACATCGCCGGCTCCGCGGAACGCGCCGGATACCGGACGATCATGATCAGCCCGAAAAAAGGCCTGATCACTGGCCGCCCCCAGGGCGGTGACGAAATGAATTTCGTGGTCGACGCCCAACCGGGCGAAAAGGCTGCAAGCGCGTTTACTGGTCTGGTGCTGCCTGCGGGCGCGGCCAGCATCGAGCGGCTGCGCAATGATCAGGATGCGCGCCTGTTGATCGCGGATTTCCTGCGCGCCGGCGCTCCCATGTGTGCGCTGGGCGAAGCTGTGGCGCTGGTCGCAGAGATCGCGGAGACCGCTGATCCCAAATCCGACGCCGTTCTGGCGCTCAAGGGTGATCTGTTCGCCGCGGATGGCGATGACGCGCGCGCCGATGCGCGCAGCCTGTTCATCAAGACGATGTCCATGACGGCCGAAGCAGCCTGATCCTGGCGGACAGTTCCGACGACAACGCCCCGGCCGATGGCCGGGGCGTTTTTCGTTTCAGGACGGGGCACTCCGGCTAGGCCTCTTCCCAGTCCTTGGCGATGGTCCGCGACCCGATCAGGAACAGGGCGCCGGCCACAAGATAAAGGGTCGCGCCGATCATGATCGAATAGCGCAGGGCCTCTTCACCGAAGCTCGGCGTCAGAAGAGTCGAAAGCTCACCGAGGGCGTAAACCCCGACGCCGATACCCAGCAGGTTGTTGATCAGCAGGAACACGGCCGAGGCCATGGCGCGCATGTTGGGCGGCACCAGATGCTGGAAGGCCGACAGCGTCGGGCCAAGCCAGGCCAGGCCCAGCCCCGTCGGGATCATGAACAGAAGGACCGCCATCAACGGCGACGGCGCCAGCACGCCCGCAATGTAGAACGGATAGGTGACAAAGAAGGCCACCGCCGGAACGATCGCGTACATGCGCTTGGAGCCCTTGCCCATCAAGTCGCCCAGCACGCCGCCGAGAATGATCCCCAGAGAGCCGCCGACGAACAGGATGGCGCCGAACAGCCAGCCTGACTGGATGATCGCATCCTGAAGACCGAGATCGGAGAAGAAGCTGCGACGGAAGAAGCTGGGCACCCAGAAGAAGACGCCATAGCCCATCATCGAGCTGCAGGACGCGCCCAGGGTTAGGAACCAGAAGCTCGGCTTCTTCGCCAGGACCGACAGCACCTTGAAGATGCCCGGCTTGTCCTGTGTGACCGCAGGCTCACCGGCGACGGCTTCGTTCTCCGCCAGATTGGCGTCCACGGCCGGCCGCTGGGGCGCATCAAGACCACCCCGCTTGGGCTCGCGCACGGTCAGCTTGAAGATCGGCGCAATCACCAGGCCGAGCACGCCCACGATGATGAAGGCCGCCCGCCAGTCGAGATTCTCGCTCACCGCGCCGCCTGCGATCTGGGCTCCGGCGACGACGCCGAAGGCGGACCCGATGGGGATGCCCAGCGAATAGATGGCCAGCGCTCGCGCCCGGCTTTGCGGCGGGAAATAATCCGCGATCAGCGAGTAGGACGGAGCGACACCCCCCGCCTCCCCCACGCCAACGCCGACGCGAGCGAGGAACAGCTGGACGAAATTGGTGGCCAGCCCGCAGATGGCGGTAAAGCCAGACCAGATCGCCAGGGAGATTGTGATGATCCAGGTGCGCTTGGTGCGGTCCGCCAGCCAGGCGATCGGTACGCCCAGCGTCGAATAAAGAAGCGCAAAAGCGATGCCGCCAAGCAATCCGAGCTGTCGGTCCGACAGATCCAGCTCCTGCTGGATCGGAATGGCCAGAATGGAAATGATCTGACGGTCCAGGAAGTTGAACGCGTAGACGATGAACAGCATGGCCAGGACCCAGGCGCCATACCCCTTGCTGGGCGGCGCGAGTGGAGCTCCGGGCTTCGCCTCGGTTTGAGTCGACATATCTCTCCCCTGGTCTTTTGTGTTGTGCTCCGCCTTGGCGGCGCTGACCACATACTGAAGGCGTAAACCTTCAAAAGGCAAAGAAAAAACGCCGCCAACCCGGCAAGGTTGGCGGCGTTTCCTCGTCACACGCGATTAATAGCGGTAGGTCAGGGTCGCGGTGAAGGTCCGCGGCGGGCCATAGAAGGCCACAACCGAGTCGTCGAAGATGGCGCCCGGGAAGTTGTAACCGCCGATGCGATACTCCTCATCGGTCAGGTTGCGGCCATGAAGACCGATTTCCCAATGTTCGTTCGGCGCGCTCCAGACGGCGGACAGGTCCACCAGAGTGTAGCCGTCTTCATCCAGCAGCGGGTTCGGGAATTCGAACTGGCTGTAGCTGTCACGGTAGGAGATCGACGGCGTAACCGCCAGGTCGCCCCCGAAGGCTTCCGCGGTGTAGGTCAGCCCCAGATAGCCGCTCCATTCGGGCGAATTCTGGAACACGACCTGGTCGGAAATGTCCACATAGGCTTGAGCCACGAGGTCATAACGCAGGAATTCATCGAACTCCGCCTGCAGCCAACCCAGAGCAAAGTTGGCGGTCAGGTTTTCCGTCAGGAAGAGCGACCCTTCCAGCTCGGCGCCGTAGATGGTGGACTGGCCCACATTGTCCACGAAGCTGGCGATGCCGGTCGCGGTCGGGACCTGGGTGGTCACCTGCTGATCCTGATAGTCAGACCAGAACAGGGCGGAACTGAAGTTCAGCACGCCGCCGATATTCTCGCCCTTCAGGCCCAGCTCGAAGCTGTCCACGGTTTCCGGCTCATAGCCGTTCACGGTGTCCGGCGTCAGGATGGCGTCGCCGCGCATGTCGAAACCGCCGGACTTGAAGCCCTGGCTGTAGGAGGCGTAGCCGGTCAGTTGATCATTGAGATCATAGGAGACCGACAGGCGCGGGGTGAACTGATCGAAGCTGCGCTCGCTGGTGTAATCGGTGCGCAGCAGGATCGGGGTCGCCGCCGGACCGCCGGTCAGCGGCGTGCGGCCGACGCCCAAATAGTTGGCGCGGAAGACGTCGCCGGTCTTCTTGTCTTCAGTGTAGCGAGCGCCCAGCGAGACGCGCAGACGATCGGTCACGTCATAGCTGAAGTCGCCGAAGATGGCGTAGCTCTCGGTGTCCACGCTGCCGCCGGTCCCGATGGTGATGCCCAGAAGGCCCGCCACGGTGTCGAACGCGCCCTCGGCCGTGCTGTCGAGATAGTAGACGCCGACAACGCCCTGCATCCGCTCGCCTTCATAGGCCAGCTGGAATTCCTGGGTGAACTGGTCGTCGGCGTAATAGGCCGGGATGTCCAGAACCGGGGTCGGCGTGTTGTCAAAATCGATGATGGTGTCGGTATCGCCCTCGCGATAGGCGGTGATCGACTTGAAGGTCAGCGTGTCGCTGAAATTCCACTCCGCCGTCAGGGACAGGCCTTCGGTCGAGACCGAGTTCTCGCCCACAAGTCCGGCGCGGGTGTCATAGATGTCGTCCAGCGGCGTGGAGCCCGGCAGAGCCCCCGGCAGGATCCGCGAACCATGACGCGGATTGGAATCATCCTCGACGCGGTCATACGCAAGGCGGAAGAACAGATCGTCTGTCGGGGTCCATTCCGCGCTGAGGCGGAAAGCCGTGACATCCTTGTTGTAGTGATCCTGACCCGTGGTCAGGTTCTCGCCGTAACCGTCACGGGTGTAGCGCGCATAGGCGCCGCCAACAGCGAAAGTGTCTGACAGCGGCGTGGATGCCGACACCATGTAGTCGAGCTGATTATAGGAGCCGCCGGACACGCGCGCCATCAGCGTCGGGTCGCCATCCATGCGGGCTGTGACATACTTGATCGCGCCGCCAATGGTGTTGCGGCCGTAGAGCGTGCCCTGCGGGCCGCGCAGAACCTCGATACGCTCGATGTCGAAGATGTCGAGCACGGCGCCTTGAGGACGCGCCACATAGACGTCGTCGATGTACAGACCCACGCCCGGCTCAAAGCCCCAGAGCGGATCCTGCTGACCCACGCCGCGGATGAAGCTGATCAGGGTGGAGTTCGAGCCGCGAGCGACCTGCACGGTGGCGTTCGGGGTGATCGCCTGCAAGGTGGTGATGTCTTGGGCCCCGATCTGGTCGAGCTGGTCCGCTGACAGGGCGGACACGGCCACCGGGACGTCCTTCAGGCTTTCCTCGCGACGGCGGGCCGTCACGGTGACGACATCGCGAACCGTGTCCGCGGATGTGCCGGCGTCTTGCGCCACGGCGGACGCGGCGAACGGCAGGGCGGACGCAGAGACGAGCAGTGCGGCCGCACTCAGAATGGTGCGTTTCATAGTCATGGGGTAATCCCTCCCTGTGAACGGAAGCTTCTATGAGCTTTCGCATGAGGTAAATTCAACGTTGAATGAAAAGTCAATAGCGATTAGGACTTCCGTCATAAACAACAAGGCCGCTGAGACCTGATAGACACAGGCTATGGCTGGCCAATTGAAGGCTTTGGGCTCTAAAAGGGAGCCCAAGGGAGGACCGGAAAATGACCGACGCCGGAGGAACGCGCCGGGGCGAGCGTACACGCACCCGCTTGCTCGACGCTGCTGAAAGTCTCTTTGCTGAAAAGGGCTTTCATGGCGTCACAGTACGCGCCATCGCCCGCCAGGCGGATAGCGACCCCGCGCTCGTCGCCTATTATTTCGGCGGCAAGCGCGAGCTGTTTGACGCTGTCCTGCTGCGTCGGGCGGAAGAGCTCAATGAGATTCGCTTGGCCGAACTGGCCGCCTGCGAAGCCAATGCCGGTCCCGAAGGCCCGACGCTGGAAGCGATCATTCACGCCTTCACCCATCCCCTGCTGGATCGCAGCGCCAATGGCGGCCCCGGATGGAAAAGCTATTTCGCCCTGGTCGGGCAGGTCACCAACTCTCCCGAATGGGGCGTTGCGATCATGTCCAAATACTTTGACCCGATCGTAAGGCGCTTTCTTGATGCGGTGCGCCGCGCCCTGCCCGATGCGCCCGAAGAGGAATTGTTCTGGAGTTATCACTTCCTGTCCGGCGCGCTGGTGCTGACCTTTGCAGACACCGGACGGATCGATGCGCTGTCCGGCGGGCTGTGCAAATCCAGTGATCTGGAAGCCGTTACGGAGCGCATGCCAGAATTCCTCGCGGCCGGCTTCAAACGCATGGCGCAACGCCAGTCCAGCAAGACCCAAGCGACAGAGACTGTCCGATGACCCCGTTCTCCGAGCACTTCTACACCGCCCCTGACGGCATACGCACCTATTACCGGCGCTATCCCGCCCAGGGCGACAGCGGCAAGACGCCGGTCCTGTGCCTGCACGGGCTGACTCGCAACAGCCGCGATTTTGAAGATCTCGCCCCGATTGTCGCCGAATCAGGACGCAGCGTGATCGCACTTGATGTGCGAGGGCGTGGCCGGTCTGACTATGACAGCCAGATCGAGAACTATAATCCCGCAAAATACGTCGAGGACGTCATCGGCGTTCTGGACGAGCTGGGCTGGAGTCAGGTCATCTCCATCGGGACCTCGATGGGCGGACTGATGACGATGATTCTCTCCACCCTGCGTCCGAAACTTCTGACCGGCGTCGTCATGAACGATATCGGCCCTGAACTTGATCCTGCCGGTCTCAAACGCATCCAGGGTTATGTGGGCGGCGCGGGCAAATTCGCCAACTGGGATGAAGCGGGTGAGGCCCTGCGCGCGATCAATGGCGTGGCCTTCCCCAGAGAGACCGGCGCGGACTTCTGGATCGCCTTCGCCAAGCGCACCTGCCGGGCGCTGGACACCGGCGAAATCGTTCTCGACTACGACGCGAACATCTCAAAACCGGTCAAGGACGGCGATGTGGCGCCGCCGGACCTCTGGCCCTTCTTTGAAGGCCTAGAAGGCATCCCCCTGCTCCTGGTCAGAGGCGCGATCAGCGACCTTCTGGCGATGGACTGCGTTGAAGAAATGTCACGCCGCCATGGCGATATGGAGCTGGCGCAAGTACCCGATGTGGGGCATGCGCCCTTGCTGACCGAGCCTGAAGCGCTGGAACCGATCAAGGCCTTCCTGAACCGTCTCGACTGAACGCCTTAGAGGATAACGACCATGTTGCTGCGTATTCTGGGCGGGGTGATCCTGCTGGCGGTCCTGGTGATCGCATTCTTCGCCTGGACCCTGCGTCCGCTGGACGCCGGAGCGGTTCAGTCTCAATGGATGACG
Organism: Oceanicaulis sp. HTCC2633; assembly: GCF_000152745.1. Taxonomy (GTDB): domain Bacteria; phylum Pseudomonadota; class Alphaproteobacteria; order Caulobacterales; family Maricaulaceae; genus Oceanicaulis. Next base: position 317,255 of record NZ_CH672428.1, on the reverse strand, counting down.
GAGGCGGACCGGTTCGTCACCATTGCGGGTGAGGACTGGCGCGTGCGCGAAACAGGTCCGGAGAACGCCCCGGCCCTCGTTCTCATTCACGGCTTCAGCCACTCGCTGGAAAGCTGGGACGCGATGGCGGCCGAGCTTGATGACCGTTACCGGATCATCCGGTTTGACCTGCCTGGACACGGTTTGACCGGGCCGCGCGATGACAAGGCCTATGCGGTGCCGGATACGGTTGCCCAGGTCAGCGCCCTGCTCGACGACATCGCCCCGGAAAGCTTCGCCCTCGGCGGAAATTCGCTCGGCGGCCTGATCGCTTGGCGCTATGCGGCGGACCACCCGGACCGCGTCACGCATCTGGTTCTCATGGACCCGGGCGGTTACCCCAATCTGGGCGTGGGCGACGAACCTGCGCCCATCCCCGACGCCATGCGCGCCTATCTGACCCTCGCACCGGAAGCGGGCGTGCAATACGCAACCTCGACACTGTACGCGGATCCCTCGAGGGTGACGCCGGAACAGCTTGAGCGCATTCGCGCCATGATGCGGGTTGAAGGCAATGGTCAGGCGCTGATCGAGCGGATCGAACAGTTCACCCTGCCAGACCCCAATCCGGATCTCGCCCGCATCTCTGCGCCCACCTTGATCCTCTGGGGGGACAGCGACGCCATGATCCCGGCGACTCACGGCCCGCGCTTTGACGCGGCCATTCCCAGTTCCCGCCTCGTGCTGATGCAGAACACCGGCCATGTGCCGATGGAGGAATGGCCCGTGGAGACGGCGGCCCTCGTCGAGGGCTTCCTCGCGGAATAACCGACGCCTGAATCCGAAATAAAAAAGGGCGCGCAATGACTTGCGCGCCCTTTTTGCATTCAGCGCCTGAATGGATCAGGCTTGCAGCACCATCTGGCCGGTTGACGGTTCGACCCGATAATAGCCCAGACCGGCGGCCTTCCAGGCGCCCATGCCGCCCGCCATATGCGCCGTGACATCCGCACCCGCGGCGGCGCACGCCTGCAGTGCCTTGCCAGAGCGCCCCCCCGCTGCGCAATGCAAGACCACCTTGCGGCCCTGTCCTGTCGGCAAGGCGGCCGGATCGAAGGTGGAGAGCGGCAAGAGGAGCGCGCCCGGGATACGTTCGTTCTCGTACTCACCCGGCTCGCGCACATCCACCAGGATGATTTCACCGGCTTTGAGGGCGGCGTCGACCTGTTCGGGGGACCAGTTTTCCATGTTCATTCTCTCAGAGTAGCGCCGGGCGAGACATGTCCGCCCGCTATCAATTATCAATTCTGACAAGTTTGAGCCTTGGCACAAGCCCCGCGTCTGTTTTTCAAGCGCGCGCCATTCTGCGTCTCCGGGATCGGAAGAAGGATGATACTCTGACGCCCGGTCCAGCAGGGGGAAACGCCGATGGCCTATGTCGAAGGAACAGTGACCGCCGTACCCGACGCCAACAAGGACGCCTATGTCGAGTTCTCCAGACGATCAGGCGAGATTTTCAAGGAATACGGGCTTGAAACCCTTGTGGAGTGCTGGGCGGATGAGGTGCCGGACGGCGAACTGACATCCTTTCCAAAGGCCGTCAAACTGCAGCTAGGCGAAAGCGTCGTCTTTTCCTGGATGATCTGGCCCGACAAGACCACGCGCGATGTGGGCTGGGGCAAGATCATGGAAGACCCGCGCATGCAGGCGCTGGGCGAAATGCCGTTCGACGGCAAGCGCATGATTTTCGGCGCTTTCGTCCCGGTCGTGGAGCTCTAGTCCTCGAACACGATTTCTGGTGCGGGACGATGCGCGCTTTCAAGCGCGTGCAGCATGCCGGCGGCGGCCCGCTGGAACGCCTTGGCGACAGGTCCGTCACCGGAGCCCACCAGTCGGCCCTCATCGCTGGCCTGACGCAATTCGGGATGGAGCGGGATCTCGCCCAGGAAGGGCACGCCCAGAAGCTCGGCCTCGGCGCGGGCGCCACCCCGGCCGAAGATCTCGGTCCCCTCGCCACAGGACGGGCAGAGGAAAAAGCTCATGTTCTCGACGATGCCCAGGATCGGAATCGCGGTGCGATCAAACAGCGACACCGCCTTGCGCGCATCATCCAGCGCCAGGGTCTGAGGGGTGGAGACGATCACGACGCCCGAGATGAGCGCGCCCTGAGCGATGGCGAGCTGGGCGTCGCCCGTGCCCGGCGGCATGTCGATGATCAGCACATCCAGATCACCCCAGTTCACCTCGTTGAGGAACTGACGGATCGCGCCGGTCACCATCGGGCCGCGCCAGACCACCGGGTCACGCTCACCGACCAAAAATCCCATGGAGACGAGTTTCACGCCATGCGCTTCCAGCGGCTCGATGCCGTGTTCGGACTTCTGAAGGCCCGAGATGTCATTCAAGCCAAAGATTCGCGGTGCAGACGGGCCATAGACGTCAGCGTCCATCAACCCGACGGACAAGCCCATCTTCACGCACGCCGCCGCCAGATTGGCCGCTGTCGTGGATTTGCCCACCCCGCCCTTGCCGGATGCAACGGCAATGATCGCCTTGGCGGGCGGTTTGCCGCGCGCGCCCGTTCCCGCAGTGTCGGGTTTTGCAGCCTTGGCCTTCGTGTTCAGCGCCGCCTCGATGATGACGCGAGCGCGCTCGATCTCCGGATGGGCGGTCAGGGCCGCCTGGATCGCCGCGCGCAAGGCGCCTGTATCCTCGCCATCCGCGCCCGGCTTGAGCACGAGCGTCGCGACGCCGTCGCGCAGATCCGCGCCATCAATGCGACCGGACCGGTTCAGGGGCGCGCCGCTGGCCGGATCGGCCACCGAGGCGAGAGCATCAAGCACGATATCGTTCATGACGCTGAAATAGGCGAGCCCTGTCCTGAACGCAAAGCCATCCGCGCTTATTCCCATCCGTTTGCAGTATAAACTGCAGCTCAGACGCCCGAGCGACTTGATCGGCAGGCGCAAGCGCGGCTACACCGGTTAGTGGAGACGTGGCCGAGTGGTCGAAGGCGCTCCCCTGCTAAGGGAGTATACCTCAAAAGGGTATCGTGGGTTCGAATCCCATCGTCTCCGCCAGCCTTCTGGCCTCGCCGAGCGCAGTGCGCGCCTACCTCGTCCCCAGCTCAGACGTATCCCAGAAACGCGTCTTTCAAGACAATTCGCCAAGCTCTTGAGCTGATAGTAAAAAAGAGCCGGGCCATTTGCGGCCCGGCTCCATCCGTTGAGTCCGGAAGAACGCTCTAGCGCAGCGACGCCGACACGCCTTCGATGACATCCTGCAGCGCGGACAGGCGACGCACAGACGCTTCCCCCTGCACAGACACGCCCGAAAGGTCGCGACGCAGCTGACGCAACTCGCGCGAGAGAGCGGCGTTGTCCTCGCCGGCATCCACCGCATCTGCGGCCTGACCAAGCGCGGCGTAAAGCGCTTCAGCCTGCTCCGCCGGCAGGGCCTCATCGCGCATCAGCTGATCCAGATACGCCAGACCGACCACAGGGTGCTCGGGCCAGCTCACCGGATATTGCTGCTGCGGATTGAAGGTCTGCCCCTGATCGGCCAGACGCGCCGCCGCGATTTCGTTCTCGCTCAGATAATCGCTGGGCATGAGCTCGAACACATCGAGCCCGCGCACGATCTCGGTGCCGTAAATCCGGCCGTCATACCAGTAGGTGGACCAGTACCCGCCCAGCACCATCACGTCGGGATCGATCGGACCGCGATCGAAATAGGCGATCTCGTAGGCGTTTGCGGGATCGGTGAAGTCCAGAATCGACAGTCCGCCCTGGTACCAGGCCTGAACGAAGACATCGCGGCCCGGCACCGGAATGATCGAGCCGTTATGGGCGACGCAGTTCTCTTCCTCGGACTGGGCGGAAGGCAGCTTGTAATAGCCCCCGAATTCCAGCTGGCCGTCATTGATCGTGTAGATCGCGTCTGCGCCCCAGTCGGCGGGATCCTGAGCCCGGCAGCGCGGACGGCCGCCGCCGCCCCATTCATCCGTGAACAGCACTTTCGTGCCGTCATTGCTGAACGTGGCGGAGTGCCAGTAGGCGAAGCCCTGATCGATCACGGCGTCAATGCGGCGCGGCGCGCGCGGATCGCTGATGTCGAGAATGATGCCATTGCCCGAGCATGCGCCTGCGGCGAGGTTCAGGGACGGGAAAACCGTGATGTCATGGCACTGGTCCGTGCGGCTGGTCCGCTGGGTGCCTTCGCCATGATCGCCGCCGCTCCACAGTCCGGCGATACGGCCCGTTTCATCATCGGCGAACACGCGCGGGCTGTCGACGATGCGCGACTGGGACGGATCGGCGAGCGGGATCTCGATGACATCAATGCTGAACAGCGCCGTGTCCTCATCTCCAGGCAGCCCTTCAACGCAACCCGCCAGCTCCTCTTCGGAGCGGATGGAGCTCGTGCCGGAATTGTAGACGACGATCCGCTCTTCATTGCTGGAGACGACCGAATGCGTGTGAGAGCCGCGGCAGGTCTGCACCTGGCCCACCTGGCGCGGGGCCAGAGGATTGCTGATGTCAAAGATCCGAAGGCCGCGGAAACGCTCCTCGCTCACTTCCTCGCTCACGCCCTGACGGCCGCAATCCACGCGGGCGCGCGTATCCTGCACGGACATCAGCAGGAGATCGCCCACAATGGAGACATCCCCCTGCCCCCCCGGACACACGACCGAGCTGATCAGCTCCGGCGACTCATCCCCGAGCCGGTAGAGGTTGAAGCCATGGTAATTGCCCACGGCGAGCAGATCGCCGGCAAACGCCATGTCCGTATTGGAAAAGCTCAGGAAGGGCGCACGTTGGCCGAACCGGCGCTCCACCTCTTCATCGGTGTCTTCCGGCTGGATTTCAGGCGGCAGTCCGGCCGGGTTCTCAGAATCAAAGAACCCTGTCGGCTTGGGCAGGCTGGCCAGAAGTTCGAGATTGGAAATGGCCTGCCCGGCATCCCGGAAGCCTGCTGCGAGTCCGTTCCGGGGATCCTCGGACAAGGAGGACAGGACCGTGTTCATCCGGCGGATTTCAGCAGCCTGCTCGCTGCGGACATCATTGACGAAATCATAGAGCACCGGGTCGTAGGCCGAACCACGCTGACGCAGGAGCGCATCGACCATGTCCACCGCGCCCTCATGATGGGCGATCATCAGTTCAAGGAACAGCGCGTCGAAGTCGCCGCCATTGGAGGCCGCCAGTTCCGCCATCTGCTCGGGCGTCGCCATGCCCTGCATGGTCGCATGCGCGCCATGATGGCCCTCATGCCCGCCTTCATGATCCATGGAATGGTCGGCGCTGGCCGGGTCCGGCGCATGCTGGCCCCGCTCGTTCAACCAGTTCTGCATGAAGGCGATCTCGTCAGCCTGGCTGGCGTTGATGCGCCCGGCGACCGCGACGATCTCCTCTGTGCTGGTCCGGTCTGACACCAGCTCCGCCATCTCCACGGCCTGGTAGTGGTGCACAATCATGTCCTGCATGAAGCGGACATCGTCGACCGAGAAGCGGTTGGCTGCGATCTCGACCGCCTCTTCCGCGCTGATCGCACGCACATCCTCTCCCGGCGCACCCGGTTGAACGATCGGTGCGTTTTGCGCGGCTGCCGTCGCATTCACGGCCAGACCGGTCGCCAGCGCCAGCAGGGCGGAGTGCATCAGCAGTCTTGAGTTAATGGACATGGTTCTCTCCCCGTTTTGTTATCGCGTAGAGTACGTTGCGCACCGCAGAGAGCAAGTGAAGCCGACGTCATCTGACGCTTTCACGCCGCTGGCCGGATGAAACGGTTCAGCTTGCTGCCCGAAACTGATGCGCTAGCTTTGATGGTCGACATCACGGGGAGAGAATGGATGAAACGGTCGGATCCTCAGATCGCACCAGGCGCGTTCAAGCTCTACGACGCTTACGCCCATGGCGATCTATCGCGACGTGACTTCCTGGAGGGGTTGAGGACTTACGCCATAGGCGGGCTGACCGTCAGCGCGCTGGCGGGCGCGCTCCTGCCCGATTACGCCAACGCCCAACAGACTGAAACGGGCGATCCGCGCCTGATCGAGGCGGACTTGCTCTACGCCTCGCCGGAGGGCGCGGGCGAGATGAGCGGCTATCTGGTCCGCCCGGCGGGCGAGGCAGCTCCTCGCGGCGGCGTCCTGGTCATTCATGAAAATCGCGGCCTGAATCCGCATATCCGCGATGTCGCCCGACGCGCGGCGCTGGCGGGATATGTCGCTTTCGCACCCGACGCCTTGCATCCGCTGGGCGGTTATCCCGGCACGGATGATGAGGGCCGCACCCTTCAGCGCCAGCGCGACAGGGGTGAAATGCTGGAGGACTTCATCGCCGCAGCGCAGGTCCTGCGGGACCATCCCGCCTGTACAGGTCGCGTGGCCGCCGTGGGCTTCTGTTATGGCGGCGCAGTCGCGAATGAACTTGCGGTGCGCCTCGACTGGCTGGCCGGGGCAGTGCCCTATTACGGCGGCTGGCCCGATCCGGCGGACGCGCAAGCGGTTCGCGCGCCGCTCCAGATCCATCTCGCGGAACTGGATGATCGGGTCAATGCCGGGTGGCCTGACTGGCGTGATGCGCTCAATGAGGCCGGCGCGCCCTATGAGCTCTTCATGTATGAAGGCGCCCAGCACGGCTTCCACAATGACACCACGGCGCGCTTCGACCCGGAACAGGCCGCCCTCGCCTGGTCGCGCACCCTCGCCTTCTTCGACCGGGTCCTCTCGGTCTAGGGCGCGTCGGTGAGTGACAGGATCCTGTCGGCAAGGTCATCCAGCGCCCCGGCGTCCAGCCGCTCTGTCTGCAGAGTTGCGACGCTCTGTTTCATGCGCTTGAGGCGGGAGCGGTCATAGGCGGGGTCGTAATGAGCCTGCATGAGATCCATGGCCAGGGTTTCAGGGCGCCCCTCTTGCGCCAGCTCGCGCCAGTGCGCGATACGGTCGCGCGGATGAAACGGGCTGATAAGGTCCAGCGCCTCGGAAGCGCGCTCAGGATCCTCAACGATATCAGCGTAAGTCTTCGCCAGAAAACGAGCCCGTTCCTCCAGAGGCGCGACAATCTCGAGGCGCGGCGATCGCTTCATGCGCGTCCAGAGGGTCGCGGGAAGCCGGATTGCTCCGATACGGGCGGATTCCGCTTCGACATAGACCGGACGCGCTGGATCCAGGCGTTCGACCTCCCGCCACAGGTCCGTCTCGAAAGCCTTCTGACTGGGTTGTGGAGCATCCCGGAAGCCCCCAAAAGCCGAGCCGCGATGCCGGGCCAGCCCTTCGAGGTCGAGTATCTGCGCCCCCTTCTCGCGCAACACCTGAAGCAGCGCTGTCTTCGCGCTCCCTGTCTGACCGTCGATGAGCATCAAGTCGAGCGCGGGACAAGCTGCATCAAGGCCGGCGATGACTGCGCGTCGCCAGGTCTGGTATCCGCCTTCCAGCACGGCGACTGGCCAGCCCACAGCCGCCAGGATCGTCGCCATGGAGTTCGAGCGCATTCCCCCGCGCCAGCAATAGACCAGTGGTCGAAAGCGTTTGGGTTTGTCTGCAAGGGCGGTCTGCAAGTGATGAGCCGCATTCCGCGCCACCAGCGCCGCGCCGGCGCGGCGCGCCTCGAACGCCGAGACCTGCACATAGGTCGTGCCGATCTCGGCCCGTTCACGATCGTCCAGCACGGGAAGGTTGACAGCGCCCGGCAGGTGATCCAGCGCGAATTCGGACGGGGAGCGCACATCAATGATCATGTCATGGCGCTGAAGCCGCGCTGCACTGACATCGGCCAGGGTCTCGTAACGTATCATGCGCGCCTTATAGTGCCGTTTAAGCCAGAATCGAACCTAACGGATGCGACCCATGTCTGACGCCTCTTCCGCTCCTGCGCCATCCCTGACCAGTCTCGCGCGCGGCGGCGGCTGCGGTTGCAAGCTCGACCCGGCCTTTCTCGACCGCATCCTGGCGGACAGCCCGCCGCTGCCGCTCAATCCCGCCTTGCTTGTGGACGCCGCCACGCGGGATGATGCGGCGGTCTACCGGGTCAATGACGAAACCGCGCTCGTCGCCACGACGGACTTCTTTGCGCCGGTTGTGGATGACCCTTTCGACTTCGGTCGCATCGCCGCGACCAACGCCCTGTCCGACATCTACGCGATGGGCGCCAAGCCCATTTTCTGCCTGGCGGTGCTGGGCATGCCGATCAACGTGCTGTCGCCCGAAACCATCCGTCTGATTCTGGACGGCGGTCGCACCGTGGCCGAAAGCGTCGGCGCGCCGGTGGCGGGCGGACACTCCATTGACGCCGCAGAGCCCTTTTATGGCCTTGTGGCATTGGGTCTGGCCCATCCCGACCGGATCCTCACCAATGCCGGCGCTCAACCCGGCGACGTCCTGATCCTGGGCAAGTCCCTTGGGATCGGCGTGTTCAGCGCCGCCCAGAAGCGCGGCCTGCTGGATGCGTCTGATTACGAGGCGATGATCGCCTCCACGACGCGGCTCAACACGCCCGGCGCGGATCTCGCCGAGCTCGACGGCGTTCATGCAATCACCGATGTCACAGGCTTCGGGCTGCTCGGACATTTGTCGGAAATGTGCCGCGGCTCGCGCGTTTCGGCGAAGGTGGATCGCACAGCACTGCCCGTTTTCGACGGGGCCCGCCGCCTCTTGGCCGAGGGCGTGCGAACCGGCGCCTCCGGGCGCAACTGGAGCGCCGTTCAACTTCATGTGCACTGTCCTGAGAACTGGACGGACGCAGATCGCGACATGCTCTGCGACCCGCAGACCAGCGGCGGTCTGCTGGTGGCCTGCACGCCGGACGCCGCCCCAACAGTCCTGGAGACCTTCCGCCGACATGGCCATGACGCGGCGGCACAGATCGGACAGGTCCAGGCGGGCGATCCCGTTATCAGGTTCAGCGCCTGACCGGGACTTGAGCGCTCCATGATCTAGCTTCCTCCTCCAAAGAGGATGAAGCATGACTGACAGACGCGACAATCGGGGCAGAGCCGTGCCAAGGGGGCGGCTAAGCCGGCTGGGCCGGTTCGGACGACTGGCGGCCGGGACCGCGAGCGAAGCCCTCGGCAATTCGATTCAGGCCCTGGCGCGCGGCGAAACCCTTGACCCTTCCCGCCTCATCCTGACCCCGTCGAACGCGCGACGCATGGCGGATGAGCTGGCGCATCTGCGCGGCGCCGCCATGAAGATGGGCCAGATGCTGTCCATGGATGCCGGCGATCTGCTGCCGCGCGAATTGACCGAAGTCCTGGCGCGATTGCGGGACAGCGCCCAGCCCATGCCGCCCCATCAGCTCAAGCGCGTTCTGACCCGCAATTGGGGCCCCGACTGGCTGAGCCGGTTTGAGCGCTTCGACTCTCGCCCCATGGCGGCCGCCTCGATCGGTCAGGTCCACCGCGCCCGCACCAGAAACGAACAGGAACTGGCGATCAAGGTTCAGTATCCGGGCGTGCGCAACAGCATAGACAGCGATGTGGACAATCTCGCGAGCCTGATTGCGCTGTCCGGCCTGGCGCCGCGCGGGCTCGACCTCCAGCCCATGCTGGATGAAGTGAAGCGCCAGCTGCGCGATGAGGCCGACTACACGCGCGAGGGGCGGATGATGACCCGCTACGCCGAATGGCTCGCGGATTCGGACGCGTTCGTCATGCCGGTTCTGGACGAGGACCTGACCACAACCGATGTGCTGGCTATGACGTATGTGGCTGGCGCGCCGATTGAAACCGCCGCTGACGCCGCCCCGGACATCCGCAACCGGATAATCGCGGACCTTGCCGAACTGGTCTTGCGGGAAGTCTTCGAGTTCGGCGCGATCCAGAGTGATCCCAACTTCGCCAATTATCGGTATCAACCCGAGACGGGCCGGATCGGCCTTCTGGATTTCGGGGCCGTTCAGGACATCCCCGATACGGTTCGTCAGGCTGGGCGGCGACTGCTGATCGCAGGGCTTGAGGCGGATGCTGCGGAGCGTGAACGGGCCCTGACCGATCTTGGCTACCTGTCAGAGACGACGCCCCCGGATCAACGCGCCCTGCTGCTGGAGATGACGGATCTGGCCCTCGCGCCACTGTTCAGAAGCGAGGCTTTTGACTTTGACGCCTCCGCGCTGGTCACGCCCTTGCGCGAAGGCGGCTTCAGGTTGCGCGCGCTAGGCTATGCGCGCACGCCACACCCCATGGCCGTGTTCATTCAGCGCAAGGTCGCCGGCCTGTATCTGCTGGGCGCCAGACTTGGCGCGCGTCTTCATATCCGCCCCTTGCTGGAGCGGCGTCTCACCTGACCCTGCCCGGTCTTCAATCGTCCCGGTTCAAGGTCGGGGCGGCGTCACGCTTCCAGATGCAGGTCCAGCAAGATGCGA
>NZ_CH672428.1:195432-306832 GCF_000152745.1 Oceanicaulis sp. HTCC2633 | reverse complement strand
CCCTCCAGCGATGGATTGCGCCGGATCGGTCCGGTCCTCAACGCCCAGCTCATTGGCGGTCGGCAGGGTCAGCATCATGATGCCTCTGACCCCGGTGGCGCTGACGGCGTCCTCATCCCAATGGGATTCCTGATAGGCCTGCGCAGCCAGCCAACGCCAGTCGATGCCGGTCTCCGCCGCAGCCGCCTCGAAATGCGGTCTCAGAGCGGGCAGTCGTTCCTCAAGACGGCGGATGAAACGCGCCGTGTCGACATAGTCGAACTGACGGGTCGCGCCATACCAGCGCTGGTCCAGCCGCTCCAGAAGGCCGGTTTCATGCAGGCGTTCGGACCAGGCATCCAGGGCCTCGCCCAGCTGGGTTTCGGTGGGAAGAACAAGCGCCAGCGAGCGCTCTTCGCTCAGATCAAGCGGCGTCAGAAGTTCGGGAAACCGCAGGCGGGCATGCGCGACGAGCGTTGAATCCGCCACCGTGCAGTCCAGCGTCTCGGCCTGCACCGCTTCCAGCAGCGGCAGGGCGGAGGGCGCATCCACAGTGCGCCATTCAAGCTCGGGATGGTCCGTGCGAAGCGCCTGCAGGGTTTCGACATAGCTCGACCCCTGAACCACCGCGATATCGACGCCGGACAGATCCTCGAGCGCTTCGATGCGTGGACCGCCGCGTCGGCAGACAAGCTGTTCGGTCACCGTCTTGTAGGCCGGACCGAAGGTTACATGCGCTGCGCGCGCCTCGGTCATTGTCACCCCGCCGGCCGCCAGATGGCCACGGCCTGCCGCGATGTTCGTGAGCAATTGCCGCAGATCGCGTTGCGGCTCGTACCGGACGCTCACGCCCAATTCCTGGGCGAGATCCTTCACCAGAGCGACTTCATAGCCTTCCGGCTCGCCATCCTCGTCCAGATGATAGGTAGTGGGGCTTTCCAGCGTCAGGACAATCAATTCGCCGCGTTCGACGATCTGATCAACTGTCTCGAAGCCCGCCGGTTCAGGCGAGCTGCAGGCGACAAGAGCGGTCAGCGACGCCAGTGCGCCGCCACTCCATCGCGCGGATGTGCTCCACAACCCCATGGATATAAACCTAGGGGCTTTGACGCTCGACGCCAAATCCGAACCGGGGCAGCGCAGTCTCACGGTTCAATGAAGAACCGCTTACGCACTGTCTTAAATGCGCTTTTCGCCTTCATGCCGACAAGCCTCTCACCAAAGAAAAACGGCGCCAGGAAAACCCTGACGCCGTTCAAGCCGGATCGTCCGGTCAGTCTAGTTCAGGCTTGTGCGCAGGCTGACGCCCCAGATGCGGGGTTCGTTGACGAAACCCGTATTGTTGTTGAAGTCGATACCGCCAACGAGATTTTCTTCATCGGTGAGATTGCGCACGAACACTGCGGCTTCCCAGTCCCGGCCATTGGCGTTGCCGGCATAGCCCAGACGCAGCCCGCCCTCGAAATTACCGTCCGAATAGAATTCCTCAGACTCATAGATGAACAGGTTCGTCCGGCCCTGCCAGAACCAGTCTGTGTAGACAAACCACTCCCCGCCCCATTGCGACGGCACGCCGTAACGCGCGGTCAGGCTCAGGATGTAATCGGGCGCTTGCGGGAAGGGATTGCCGTCAACTTCAACAAAACCGTCATTGTCCGCATCCGGGTCGGTAGGCGTGCACTGGCCGGAGCCGCACGGCGCCACTTCCAGCGCAGAATCCTGCAATTCCGTTTCATTCCAGCTGAAACCGGCTGTCACCAGCAGGTTCTCGCCGATGAGGAATTCTGAATCCACTTCCAGCCCGTAGCCCACGCCTTCATCGGCGTTCACCAGCTGCACGAGGTTGCCGGCGCCCCCAACAGCTGACAGCTGCAGATCTGAAACCGTGTAATAGAACGCCGTTGCGTTCACGCGCGCCCGCCCATCAGCGAACTCGGACTTGAAACCGCTTTCATAGGAGATCGAGGTTTCGCTCTGAGCGACCGACGGCTGGGAGAAAAACGCCACGTCCCGCGCCTGAATGGTCGGGCCGCGGAAGCCCCGGGCCACCCGGCCAAAGACGGCGAAATCCTCATTGACGTCGTAGAAAGCCGACAGATCCCAGCTGACCTCTTCATCGGAGACGTTCACCGGCGCAACCGGAAAGGCGGCGAGCGGCACGGTCAGGTCTTTCTCGTCGCTGGTGTAGCGCAGACCGCCTGACAGGCGCAGCTGGTCATTGAGCTGGTGGCTGACCTGGCCGAACAGCGCCCAGAGCTGGTTCTCATGGGTCACCGTGGTGGTCGGCGGAAAGCCGATCGGCGAAGACGTGGTCACTGAAAACTCGGAGTCGAACCAGTAAGCCCCGACCTGCCAGCTCGTTGCACCGTCCGTATCCGAAGCCAGACGGATTTCCTGCGAGACCTGCTGGAGGTCATCCAGCGCATCCTGGGTTTCGGACTGGAAGGGAATGAAACCCGGGCCAGCGGGATTGCCGCCATCGATATCGCCCAGAGAGAAGCCGTCGGCGTACTCGTATCCGGTGATCGAGGTAAGGGTCAGGCCATCCAGATAGCCGTTCAGGGTCAGGCTCGCGCCATGCCCTTCATATTCCTGCGGATTGTTGGCCGGGGAATCAAAGAAGACGGCATCCCGATCAAAATTGCCGTTCAGCGCGTTGGAGCCCGTGCTCAGGATGTTGGCCCGGAACACTGCAGACGTGCCCTCGAAGTCCCGCGCATGCACATTCAGCAGAGCGTCGAATTGATCATTGGGCGTGTACAGAAGCTGCAGGCGGACCGCCTGTTCGTCAAATCCGCCCAGAGCATCCTGCTGACCGGAGAAGTCATTGTCGATCCAGTCATCGCGATGCTGGCGCAGGATGGACAGACGCGCGCTCAGCGTCTCCTCGACCAGCGCGCCGCCGATTGCGCCTTCCACATTCACCGTGCCCAGGGAGCCTGCGGTCAGGCTGATGAATCCATCCGTCTCTTGCGTGGGGCGCACGGAGTCAAAGCGGACAAGCCCCGCAGTGGTGTTTCGGCCAAACAGCGTGCCCTGGGGTCCACGGGCGATCTCGACCTGATCGATATCGAACAGGGGGAAGCTTTTCAGAATGACGTTTTCCTGGACCACGCCATCCATGAGGACGGAGACCGGCTGGGAGGCGGCGAGATCGAAATCGGTATTGCCCAGACCGCGGATGTAAAAGCGCGGGGCGATTCGGCCATTGGAGCTTTCCGCGTAGACGCTGGGCGCGCGCGCGGCCAGTTGCAGGATGTCCCCGCCCGCCTCGGTAATGGCCACAAGGGTCGGCTTCTGCACCGTGGTGACGGAGGCGGCGACATCCTGAACATTCTCGGCCCGGCGCGTCGCCGTCACGATGATGGTGTCCAAACGCTCTGGCGTGGTTTCGACGTCATTGGCCAACGCTGCGAAGGGCGCGGCCGCACTCAGGGCCAGGGCGCTCACCGAGCCGGCGGCGAGCATGGAGAGGCGGGATTTGAACTGGGGCACGAGTTCGACTCCGTGAGAGCGCCTGAGAATCAGGACGCGAGAGGTGGAGATCCATCGCTTCGGCATGCCGGAGCGGGCTCGTTCCGAGCGTGTTACGGATTTTTATCAGCAGCAAAAGAGAAATATGACACTTCAAGGCTTTAAGAAGCGTCGAGTGTGCACTTGCAGCAACACACGCGCAGATAATCCGTGAACAGAGCTTTCCGCTCCGATCTCATCGCCCGGCCTCCAGGTCATTCAAGGACCAGTCGTATTCATATGCGTGTATGGATTGTTGCGCCCTTATCCGGGATTCCAGGTCGGGATCGGCGTACTCCAGCAAATGCGCGATGACACCGGCGTCCGACCCTCCGAAATCCTCTTTGAACCAGTCATAGATTCGGGAGGCCACCAGGCCGTCCCCTGTCACCCGAACGCCCCGCGGATGATTGATGTAGGCGCGCGCCGCAGTCTCAAGATCCATGCTCAGCGTGTCGCCGCGCCAGGCGGTCGGCTTGAGGTTCGGACACCCGATCGAGGCGCAATTGACCGCGTAATGCACCAGAGGCGCCTCGAAGCGTTCTCGCAGGATGCCGTGCTCTATGTCATCCAGGGACAAAGCCTGTCCCTCCAACTCGACCCGGTTCACCCCCCAGGGGCCGATGGACCAGGGACGGGGACGAATTTGGCGGATCGATCTTTCGGGCGCTTCATCGACGATCAGGCGCACCGTCACGGCGTTGTACAGATTGGCCCAGAAAGCGAACGCGTCATCGGGCTCGAGGGTGCTGACGGGGAAGCGCTCCAGTGACGCGATATAGGCGTTCAGGGCCTCTCGGTCGGCGTCATCGGCGCGGAGTCCCCGATAATCAAACCGATTGATCCCGTCCGCGCCCTCCACGAGATAGGCGCGCAGAAGACTGTCCCAGGGCTGGTGGATATCGGACTGAGCCTGTGAAGATGCGGGCAGAACAAGGCTGCACGCCAGTAACCACGTCGCGATGAATGCTTTCATGTCACGCTCCCGATCTCGGAAGGGTAGACTAGCGCGCCTGCCTCCCAAGACCAGTCACGCCCCGGTGAGAATCGGGCATGGTCAAACGCTTGTGATCATCAAACCGGAAGCCCGCCCATGATCGACCCTGTTCGTATCCAGCATTCGCTTGAAGACGGCGTCATGGCGGGCTGGCGCTGGGCCAATCCGGGTGCGCCCCTTCTCGTGTTCGCACACGCCAACGGCTTTAACGGCGGGGTCTACAGACAGGTGCTGCAGCCCTTGTCAGAGCATTTCGAGATACTCGCGCCCGACCTGCGCGGCCATGGCCGCACCACCCTGCCCGCTCATCCCGCCAGCCATCACAGCTGGAACGTCTATGCCCGAGACCTGCTGGCGTTCTATGCGCAACTCGACCGCACGCCCGCACTGCTGGCCGGTCACTCCATGGGCGCGTCGAGCACACTGCTGGCTGCAGCGCAGATGACAGACGCCCCGCCCCTTGCCCTTGTCGAACCGGTCGTTCTGCCGTCCTCGCTCTATCTTATGGCGCGCTCTCCGCTCTGGCGCTTCATGAAGGGCACGGTCAAGCAGGGCCAGATGGCGCGCAAACGCTCGAACGGCTGGCCGGACGCAATGAGCGTCGCTGAGCGCTATCGCACCCGCCCCACTTTCGCCCGGTGGGCGGACGGCGTGCTGGAAGACTATCTCGAGGATGGCCTCACGCTGGATGTGAACGGCGTGCGCCTGTCTTGTGATCCGGAATGGGAGGCGGCCAATTTCGAGGGTCAGGCGCATGACCTGCTCAAGGCCGCGCGTCGTGTCGACGGCCAGATCCAGGTGCTCAAGGCCAGCAAGGCCTCGACGGTCATCAATGCGCGTGGCCTTGAACGTCGCGGCGCCCGGATCGAGACCATCGAGGGCGGCCATCTCGCCCCCATGGAGCAGCCGCAGGCCGTGTCCGACTGGCTCAGGCAGGCCGCAGACAGGGCGGGCGTCTGATTCAAAAAGGCCGGGCGTTCGCCCGGCCTTTTCTCGTCTCTGCTCGGAAAGCCTACTTGCCTTTTTCGCGGCTGGCTTTCTTGCGCTCGTGCTCAAGCAGGAAGCGCTTGCGGATGCGGATGCTTTCCGGGGTCACTTCGACCAGCTCGTCGTCATTGATGAATTCAAGCGCGTATTCGAGCGTCACGCGGACCGGCGGGGTCAGGACCACCGCTTCGTCCGTGCCCGAGGCGCGCATGTTCGTCAGCTTCTTGCCCTTGAGCGGGTTGACGATCATGTCCTCTTCGCGGGCGTTCAGGCCCACGACCATGCCCTCATAGACCTCGACGCCATGGCCGATGAACAGCTTGCCGCGCTCCTGGATGTTCCACAGGGCGAAGGCCAGAGCCTTGCCGGTCTCCATGGAGATGATCGCGCCCTTGGGACGCTGACCCACCTCGCCGGCAGACCGCGGCGCGTAGTGGTCAAACGTGTGGAACATCAGGCCCGAGCCCTGTGTCAGGGTCAGGAATTCCGACCGGAAGCCGATCAGGCCGCGGGTCGGCGCCATGTATTCAAGACGCACCCGGCCATTGCCGTCGGGCTCCATGTTCTTGAGTTCGGCCTTGCGAGACCCCAGGCGCTCCATGACGCCGCCCTGATGCTCTTCCTCGACGTCGATGGTGAGCGTCTCGAACGGCTCGCACATCACGCCGTCGACTTCCTTGTAGATCACCTGCGGGCGACCCACAGCGAGCTCGAAGCCTTCACGACGCATGGTTTCGATCAGCACCGACAGGTGCAGTTCGCCCCGGCCGGAGACGAGGAACTTATCCGCATTGTCCTGCTGCTCGACGCGCAGGGCCACGTTGTGGATCAGCTCGCGATCAAGGCGCTCCTTGATCTGGCGCGAGGTGACGAACTTGCCTTCGCGACCGGCGAACGGGGAATCGTTCACCTGGAAGATCATCGAGATGGTCGGCTCGTCCACCGTCAGCGGCGGCAGGGCTTCCACGTGATCGGGATCGCATAGCGTGTCGGAGATGTTCAGCGGATCGATACCGTTGAAGGTGATGATGTCGCCAGCGGAGGCGGAGTCACGCTCGACCTTGTCCAGGCCATGGAAGCCGAACACCTGCAGCACCTTGGCGCGACGCTCGACGCCGTCGGCGCCCACCACCACGACCTGCTGGTTCTTGCTCAGCTTGCCGCGACGAATGCGGCCAAGACCGATCACGCCGGTATAGCTGGAATAGTCCAGCGCCGAGACCTGCAGCTGAAGCGGAGCGTCCTGGTCCACCTGCGGATGGTCCACCCGGTCCACGATGGCCTGGAACAGCGGGTTCAGATCGCCGCCGCGCTGATCCACATCCAGCGTCGCCCAGCCTTCCAGCGCGGACGCGTAGACGACGGGGAAGTCCATCTGCTCATCCGTGGCGCCCAGACGGTCAAACAGGTCAAAGGTCTGATCGACGACCCAGTCCGGACGCGCGCCCGGACGGTCGACCTTGTTGATCACAACGATGGGCTTGAGGCCCAGCGCCAGCGCCTTCTTGGTCACGAAGGTGGTTTGCGGCATCGGGCCGTCCACGGCGTCCACGAGCAGCAGCACCGAGTCCACCATGGACAGCACGCGCTCCACCTCGCCGCCGAAATCGGCGTGTCCGGGGGTGTCCACGATGTTGATCGCATAGTCGTTCCAGGTCACCGCCGTGTTCTTGGCGAGAATGGTGATGCCGCGTTCTTTCTCCAGGTCATTGGAGTCCATGACGCGTTCGACAGCCGCAGCGCGTTCGTCGAACGTGCCCGATTGCCGGAGAAGCTTGTCCACCAGGGTGGTCTTGCCATGGTCGACGTGCGCCACGATGGCGATATTGCGAATGCGCTCGACGGGAGCGGTCATGGGGAGGTCCTTGTCTCGCAGATCTGTCTCTTCGCAGGTGCGAAGCCTGCGGTCTTTGGCGCTCTCATACAGGGCGAAATTGAATTCGGCTAGCACTGGTCGCCGCTCGTCTGGCGGTCTAGCTTGCCGTTCAAATCATCACCATGACAAAATCGGGCCGAATAACGGCTCATGGGGAGACATCATGAAGAGCATTTTGCGTGCGAGCTTGCTCGCGCTCGGCGCCGCGCTTTACGCCGCCCAGGCCCATGCAGAGCCCATTTCCTTCTATATGCCGGAGGACGTCACCTATTCGGACGCCATTCCGGCGCCTGAGGACAGCTTTGGGTATGAAGTCGGCTCGCGCCCGGTCCGCCATGGCGACATGGTGACCTATCTTCGCGAAGTCGCGGCCGCGTCAGATCGGGTGACCGTGGAGACCATCGGCTACACCCATGAACAGCGCCCGATTCTCTTCTTCACGGTGACCTCGCCGGAGAACCAGGCCCGAATCGACCAGATTCGCGAAGCGCATCTGGCGCGCCTGCGCGGAGAAGCCGTCGCTGAAGACACGCCGCTGGTGCTGTGGATCAATTTCGGCGTCCATGGCGCGGAATCCTCCGGCATGGATGCAGCCATGCCCGCGCTCTATCATTTCGCCGCCGCCAGCGACGCCGATATCGGAGATACGCTGGACGACACGGTCATCCTGTTCACCGCCGTGTTCAACCCGGACGGCCATTCGCGCCGGGTGAACCATGTGGAGACCTTCTTCTCCCAGGCGCAGAACACGGACCCTGCGGACGTCATCCATAATCTGTGGACCGAGGCGCGCACCAACCATTACTGGTTCGACCTCAACCGCCAGTGGCTATTGCTGACCCAACCCGAGGCCCAAGCCTGGATCGGCAAATGGCATGAATGGAAGCCGATGGTCTCTGCGGACTATCACGAGATGGGGTCGTCGAGCCCGTTCTACTTCCACCCCGGCGAAGCGCTGCGCCGCAACCCGCTCATCCCCGAGCGGGCGCGGGATCTGACCTATCGCATCGCCCAGCAGCACACATCGGACTTTCTCGACCCCGAAGCGCGGCTCTACACCACCCAGGAGGGCTTCGATAACTTCTATATCGGCAAGGGCTCGACCTATCCCCAGATCAATGGCTCGCTCGGCATCCTCTTCGAGATCGGCGCGGCGCGCGGCGGCGAGATCGAAACCGATCGCGGCCTCGTCACCCATGGCGACAATGTTCGCACGCAGTTCCGAACCGTCCTGACCACGGTCGAGGGCGCGCGCAATATCCGCGACGAGCTGATCGATTATCAGCGCAGCTATTTCGAACAATCCCTGCGCATGGCGAGCCAGGACAATCGCCGCGCCTATGTTTTCACGGCGGCGGGCGACCCCGAGCGGGCCAACCGGTTTGTCCGACTGCTGCGCATGCACGACATTGAGGTGTATGAGCTGGAAAGCGATGTGCGCGCCGATGGGCGCACCTACCGCGCCGGCCAGTCCTTCATCGTTCCGATGAGCCAGACCCAGCACCGGATGATCCGGGGCATTTTCGACCAGGTCACCGAGTTTGAAGAGAACATCTTCTATGACGTGTCCGGCTGGACCCTGCCCCTGGCGTACGACCTCGACTATTCGGCTCTCAGCGGCCTGCGTTCGGTCTCCTGGTCCGATGACCTGGCGACGGGCGACTTTGAAGCCGCGCCGGCTCCGGACGTGGCGCCCTATGGCTATGTGCTGGAATGGTCGCACACCTATGCGCCGCGCGCCCTGAACCGCGTTCTGTCAGCGGGCCTCTACGCCCGCGCCGGTACCGAACCGGTGACAGCGGAAACCACGCGCGGCCGGGTCGAGCTGGGCCGCGGCGCGATCTTCGTGCCCTATGCCCGTCAGGATATGAGCCGCGAGGACATTCACGCCCTGATGCAGACCATCGCGCAAGAAGATGGTGTCACCGTGCACGCGCTTACCTCCGGCCTGACGCCGACCGATGGCGCGGACTTTGGCGCCGCCGGGATCTTCCGCGCGCTAGAGCAGCCCCATGTCCTGCTCGCCTTTGATGACGGTCTGAGCCGTTATGACGCCGGTGAAATGTGGTGGACGCTCGATCACCAGCACGACATGGAAGTCACCCTTGTGCGCAAGGATGATGTCGGCGGCCTGAACCTGGGCGATTACACCCACATCATTCTGGTGGGCGGCAATGCCCGACTGTCCGCCTCCGCCGAAGAAGCCGTGAGCGACTGGATCCGTCGAGATGGCGGCGCCCTGATCGCCACCCGTCAGGCCGCGATCTGGGCGCAGGAAGCCTTCTTTGACCGCGAGGAAGAGGACGAAGAAGAGCGCAGCGAACCGCTGGAACGCCTCAATGTCTCCGAGATGGCGGTGCGCGAAGCCGAGCACGTCATTGGCGGGGCATTGTTCGAGACCGACCTCGACATCTCCCACCCGCTGGGTTTCGGTTTCAATGACCGCACCCTGCCCGTTCAGCGGAACATGACCAGCGTGCTGATCCGCCCTGAAGACGACCCCTATGCCGTGGTTGCCGAGTATACGGATGAACCGCTGCTGTCCGGCTACGCTTCGGAGCGTCGCCAGACCGAAATCGCGGGCACGCCGGCGGTGGTCGCAGAGCGCCTAGGTCGCGGTTCGGTCATCATGATGGCCGACAATCCGGTCTTCCGCGCCACCTTCCCGGGCTCTGAGCGCCTTCTGATGAATGCGATCTTCTTCTCGGGCATGATTGACGGCGCGCGCGGCGTCTATGAAGAGGAATAGGCGCTGAAGCCATAAAGACAGAAACGCCCCGGCCATTGGTCGGGGCGTTTTGCTTTCCGGATCAGAATTGGCCGTGCCGTCCCTGCCCTTGTGTGAAGCGCGTTGCGCCCTCCACAGTCTCGCCGCTGGCGAGTGTCTTGAGACCCAGGCGGGTCTCATTGATGAGCGCTGCCGACTCATCCAGCGACCATTGCTCCAGCGCCGAGTGGCGATCATGGCGCAGGCAGAGCTGGGGGAAGGCCGCGATCTGGTCCGCCAGTTCCAGCGCCGTCTCCAGAGCCTTCCCTTTGGCGCAGGTACGATTGGCGAGCCCGATCTGGAGCGCTTCTTCGGCTCCCACGGCGCGGCCCGTCAGGATCATGTCCATGGCGCGCGACTGACCAATCAGGCGCGGCAGGCGGATCGTGCCGCCATCAATCAGCGGCACGCCGAAGCGGCGGCAGTAGACGCCGAAGACGGCATCCTCCGCCATCACGCGAAGATCACACCAGATCGACAATTCCAGACCGCCGGCCACTGCATGGCCCTCGACCGCCGCGATTACGGGCTTTGACAGGCGCATGCGCGACGGCCCCATCGGGCCATCTCCGGTCTCCTCGACCCGGTTACGCCCTTCCCCCGTGCTGACAGCCTTCAGGTCAGCGCCCGCGCAGAACGTCCCGCCCGCCCCGGTCAGGATGGCGACGGAGAGCGTCTCGTCCGCGTCAAACTGGCGAAAGGCCTCCGCCAGCTTGTCAGCGGTCGGGCCGTCCACGGCGTTGCGCCGGTCGGGACGGTCAATGGTGATGATGGCAACGGCGTCGCGCGTCTCGTACTGAACGCTCATGGCTGTCCTCCCCTTATGTTTTGACAAAGGGTCGGACAGCGCCTCGGCTCAGGCAAGCCTTATTGGACGGGCGCCTGCACCTGTGAGGTTTGCAGCGTGTAGAAGCGCAGGGTCAGATCCCGGCCCTTGACGGCGTTGTAGCCCTCAAGTTCGGCGAGCTGACGCACGTTTGCGCCATTGAGAGCCGCGCGGAAGCCTTCGTCCTCGGACTGGTCCACAATGGCGAGACCGCACTCGGGATGGTTCAGCAGATAGGCCGCCGTATCCGCCCCGTCCGTGCCCAGATGGATATCGGTGGAGAAGTTGAAGACGTTGGACGGCTCGCGATAGCCCGCCGTCGCCACATCCAGCACCTCACAGCCGGTGAACGAGTCGGCGATGCGCGCCGCGTTATAGGAGGGCCAGAGCTTGTGCACGCCCGGAATGGCGACGCCGAAGGCAACCACATAGACCGCGCAGGTGGCCGCCGTGACCGCGAGAAAGCGCGTGAGATCCGGCTTGAGGGCGAGGATGATCAGGCTGATCACCGCCAGGACGCCGAGAGCCGCCGTGATCTGGCTGGCAAGACTTACGCTCTCGCCAAACTCGATCTGACCGAGCCAGGGCACCAGCCCCACGGCGCCGCCCACGATGATCGCCAGCACAGCCAGAACGCCGAACAGCGTCCATTGCTTCCAGCCGCTCAGGAGCGCCCGGGCGTTGACCAGTCCGATCCCGATCAGGATCGCGATGGCCGGGAACATGGGCGAGACATAGTGCGGCAGCTTGGTCTGGATGAGTTCAAACACCAGCCAGGACGGCAGGATCCAGACGAGCAGGAATTGAACCACCGCCTCGCCCTTGCGCGCCCAGGCGGCGAGCGCCGCGAGGCCCAGTAGCGCCGAGGCGGGCCAGAGCGTCACCGGCATCAACAGCGTGTGATAGCCGAACGGACCGCCATGGCTGTCATCCGCCACCCCAACCTTGCCGAACAGGGCGTGACCGACGGATTCCTGGAAGAAGCCCCAGTCTGTCTGGATGTTGATCGCGATCAGCCAGGGCAGGAAGATCGCCAGCGCCAGCGCGAGACCCGGCAAAGGCCGGATCTTCAGCAGCAGCTTGGGGTCTCGTTTCAGAGCCACATAGCCGATCAGGGTCAGGGCGGTGACCATGAAGAAGATCGGCCCCTTGATGGCGATGGCGGCCCCGGTCCCGGCCCACAGTACGGCGGGCCAGCCCCAGAATTTGGGTTTCGCCTCCTCGACCTTCAGCATCAGCATGGCGAGCGCGACCTGCGCGAACATGCCCGCCGCCAGCAGCGCCGCGTCGGTCTTGGCGGTCCTGGCCTCGATCTGCATGGCGAGGCTCAAAGCCATCACGAGGCCCGCGATCAGCCCCACGCCGGGCGAGAACAGCCGCGCGCCCAGCCAGGCGGTCAGCGCCACGGCGATGATCGAACCGAAAAAGCTCGGCAGGCGGTGCGCGCCGATGGGCGCATCATCCCCGCCAAAGGGCTGGGTGGTGATCACCTGCAGCCAGTAGATGCCGCTGGGTTTGACGTGTCGCGGATCGCCCTGGAAACGGATATCGACATAGTCCCCCGTCTCCATCATCTGCCGGCTGGCCTGAGCATAGCGCGCCTCGTCCCGGTCCATGGCCGGGATCGAGAACAGGCCCGGGAAATGGGCCAGAACCGCCACGATCATCAGCATGATCCAGGCGCGAACAGAGAGCCCCCCGGTCTCGCCGGGCTGGGTCAGAGACTGCGTGAAACCGGTCATGGCTACTGGTCCTCGCCCCGAGCGCCCAGCAGCATGTGCGGGTCGGGATAATGAGTGCGGCGCATCAGCCAGATCACACCCATCAGGTCAAACAGACCCGCGGCGGCGCGGCCGATATTGGTGTATTTGCTTTCACCGGCGGCGCGCGGACGGTTCACCACCGTCACATTCACCGTCTCAAAGCCCAGATGCCCGGCGAGCGCGGGCAGATAGCGGTGGATCGCGTCAAAGAAGGGCATCACGAGAAACAGATCGCGCGGCAGGATTTTCAAACCGCATGCGGTGTCCGGACAGTCGTCATTGAGCAGCGAGCGACGCAGGCCATTGGCGAAGCGCGAGGCGAACTTGCGGTTCGCGCCATCGGTGCGGTTCTGGCGGCAGCCGGCCACGACACCGACGCTTCCGACGGTCGACAAATCAATCGCCTTGCTCATCTCCACGACCGAGCGCGGATCATCCTGCCCGTCGCCATCCATGGTCGCGACCCAGATCGCGCGCGCGGCCAGAAAGCCGGTGCGCAACCCGGCGCTCTTGCCCGAGCGGTTGGGGTGACGGATGACGCGCACACGCGGATCGGCCTCAGACAGCGGACCAAGCGCGCCGGCGGTGTCATCATCGCTGCCGTCATCGACCACAATGATCTCGAAGCTTTCAAGGCCTGCCTCGAACACCGAAACGGCTTCCTTGACCACCTCTTCGATGCTGGCCGCTTCATTGAAGGCGGGGATGACGATGGACAGGGCTGGCGTGGTCATGGGCGCTCATCTGGCAAGGCCGACCGCAAGACGCGCGGTCTGATGAGCTAGCGTTTAGCGCGAACCGGCCAAGCGCGGCAATGACTACCCGAAGCGCAGGCTGCGATAGATGGATCAGACGCCGTAAAGCGCGGCGATCCGGTCGATCTTGCGAAACGCCTTGCCCGGCGCGCGGGCGAGCGGGCCCAGGGGCAGCGGTTCGGCGGTCTTCTCGATATAGCCCGCCGCCTGACGCGCCCAGCCCACAAGGCCAGGACGGGTGATGCAACCGGTCGCCAGACCTTCCTGGAACGAGCCCATGGCCTGTTTCTGGCGCTGATCGCCGGGTCCCATATGCACTTCCCGCACGCCCGCCTCCGCGCCCGCCTGCAGCATTTCGATCAGGAGCGCATTGCCGGGCGTCAGATGCGCGAACTCCGGATCATAGGCCGGAAACCAGGAATGCAGCACCGTCGGGCCGATCAGGCCGAAATGAACCGCCGCCAAACGACCATCCAGCTCCAGCGTCGACATCAGGCCCGCGCCCTCAGCGCGATCCTGACGCCAGAGCTGTTCGATCAGGTCGCGCACCCATTTGAGGGCGAAGAGATCGGGAAAACCGGACTCGCGATACTGGGCGGACTTCCAAGCATAGAGCGCTTCAAGCGTTTCGGGGCGGCGGTCATCAAAGCGGAAGGTCAGCTCGCCTTCCTTGGCGAGCTTCTTCGGCGCGCCGATGGCGCTGCGGAAGGTGTTGCCGCCGGGTTTCTTGCGTTGGGCCACATAGGCGTCAAAGCCGTCACTGATATCAATGATCCAGCCGCCTTCCAAAAATTCGGCATGGCGACGGAACGGGGCCTGGGCGGCGAGGCAATCCTTGAAGTCGAACACTTCGACCCCCGTCTGGGTCAGCACGTGGCTGAGCGCAATGTCCTCGCCCGGCGCGCAGATCACCGCGTGGCAGTCATTGACCACTCCGCCCGGCGCGCGGGCATGTCCCATCGGGCCTTTCTGGAAGGCGAAGAACCCGGCAATGCGGTCGCCCCTGCGGATCACGGCCACCTTGATGTCGGGACGGGCATGAGAAACCGCATCGACATATCCCAGCGTCAGATAGGGGCTGACCAGAAACGGATTGGACGTGAGCATCCCACGCCACGCCGCGCGTTCCTCGTCAGACAGCGTCTGAGGCGACTTCAGCTCCACCGACAACATCTGCATCCCGGTCCCCGTCTCGTTATGCGACAGTCCTGACAGACAGAACTGAACAAAGCCTTGGCGCACGCCTGCATCTGGCCCGCTTCGGCACAGAATTCCGGCTGTTAGGCCGTTTTTCAAAGTTCTGGGGCAAGCTTGGGACCGGTCGCGCTCTTGCAGGAGCGCAAGACGTGCTGAACCGGATGCTGAACCGCCCATGCTGAACCGTCATCTTCTGGCCTATCTGCCGGTCTATCTGGCCCAGGCGCTTGTCGGCTTTGGCAGCGTGGTGGTGTTCACCCGGATCCTGAGCCCGGACGCCTATGGCCAGTACATGCTGGTGCTGACCGGTTCGGCGCTCATCAGCACGCTCATCTTCACCTGGCTCGACGCCGCCGTGGCGCGCTATCACGCCCGCGCCGCTTCTCGCGGACGTCTGGGCGGGCATCTCTTTACCGCGCTCACCCTGTTTGGAATGATCGCCGCGCCGCTTCTGGTGCTGGGCGTCATTCTGCTGTTCGTTCTGGATCTTGGGCCCAGCCTGAAGACCGCCTGCGCCTATGCGCTCGCCTACATGCTGCTGCGCGCCGGGGTCATGATTGCGCTCGAAACTCGCCGGGCCGCGGGCGAGGCCTGGCGCTATTCGCTGCTGGAAACCTTCTCGCTGGCGGGCGGTTTCGCCTTTGGCGCGGCGCTGACGCTCTTCACCGATCTGGACTCCGCCGGGCCTTTGGCCGGTTTGGCGCTGGCCTCGGCTCTGGCGCTGGTCTTTGACCTGCCGGCTCTGGCCCGCAAGGCGCGCAAGGACCGCGCCCATCGCGCCAGGGTGACGGCCTTCTTCGCCTATGGCGGGCCGATCGCATTTTCCCTGATCTTCGAACAGCTTCTCACAAGCGGTGACCGATTTCTCATCGCCGCCTATCTGGGCGAAGCGGCTACGGGGGCCTATTCGGCGGGCTATGCGTTGGCGGACCGTTCGCTCAGCATCATCTTCCTGTGGCTCGGCATGACGACCGGACCGCTTCTGATCTCTGCGCTGGAGCATGAAGGCCGCGACGCGGCGCAGAAAGTCGCCCGCCAGACCGGCGCGCTGATGGGCGCGATCGGCTTTCCGGCCGCAGCCGGTCTCGCACTGGTGTCCCCCGATCTCGCCCGCCTGATGATTGGCGAGGATCTCGCCGCGACCGCCGCCTCCATCGTGCCGCTGATCGCCCTGTCGGGCCTGATGAACGGGGTCATGACCCATTATTTCCATACCGCCTACACGCTGGGTCGGCGCACAGGCTCCATGGCCTTCATCATGACCGGCTCCGCAGTGCTGAACCTCGTCTTGAACGCTGCGCTGATCCCGTTTCTGGGGCTTCATGGCGCCGCCTGGGCGACGGTCGCCGCCTATGGCGTGGCGCTGATCGCCTGTGTCTTCCATGGCCGCACCATCTTCCCCATGCCCATTCCTGTAGTTGAGTGGAGCAAGGCGGGTCTGGCCACCGCCGGCATGAGCACAGGGGTTCTGTTCGCCCCCTCAGTGGGACCGGTTCTGATCGATTTGGGACTGCAGATAGGCGCGGGCGTGATCATTTACGCCACGATCATGCTCGCGCTCGACGGGCTCGGCGCACGCGGCTGGATCAAGGACAAGCTGACGGCGCGACTGGAACGGAGGGCCGCCGCATGACCGCTCATCCGCTTGAACTGACGCGCTCTGGAGCCGCGACGAACACGCAATCGATCATACTCTCGGTTCTCATCCCGTTTTATGGCGACGATCCGCGCCCGTTACTGGCGAGCCTCGCCGCACAGGCACAGCCGGGAATCGAGATCATCCTGTTTGACGATGGCGCGCCTGACGCCGCGCTGTCAGCAGCGGTCACACAGGCGGTTATCGTCGCAGATGCTGCGGTGACCCTGATCACGAGCCCGGTCAATCAGGGACGCTCACGCGCCCGCAATGCGCTGGCAAACGCCGCCAGTGGTGACTGGCTGCTGTTTCTGGACGCCGACATGGAAATCAGTCCGGGATTTCTGAGCCGGTGGCGCGCTTCGCTGAAAGAGACCGATTGCGACGCTCTGTTTGGCGGTTATGCGCCGTGCGAGCCGCGTTCCAGGCATGAACGCGTCCACGCCGCCCTCGCCCATGCGTCAGACGCTGTGGATGCGCAAACCCGCAGCGCGCAGGGCGCGTTCGCCGTCTGCTCGTCCAACCTCGCCGTTCGCGCCAGCCTGTTTGCACGCTGCCCGTTTGACGAGGGCTATGCCGGCTGGGGCTGGGAAGATGTGGACTGGGCGCTCAGCGCCGCAAGTCTGGGCCATGTTGGGCATGTGGATGTTCCCGCCGCCCATGGCGGCTTGCAGAGTGCGGACGAGCTCTTGTCAAAGTTTGCACGCGCCGGAACCAATTTCGCCCGGCTGTTAACCCGGCACCCCGCCTATGAGGCGCGGCCGGGCGCACGACTGGCCCGGAAACTGCAAGCGACGCGATTGAGCCTGCCCGCCCGTCTGATCGGGCGCAGCGTGGCAAGATGGGACTGGGCGCCCATGAAGGCGCGCATACTGGCCTTGAAACTGTTTCGTGCGGGCGCTGCGGCCCGCGATCTGCCCAGGGGGCGAGCATGAACCAGACGGCGTATAATCCTGACGAGGTGGTCTATCGTCCGCGCGGCGGACTGACCGGACGCTTGCAGAAGCATGTTGCGCGCCGACTGGGCGTCACCCCCCTCAAGATCAAGCTTGATCGCCCGATCGTCACTTTCAGCTTTGATGATTTCCCGAAGACCGCCATGGAACTGGGCGCTGCGCGTCTCAAGGCGCGCGGCTGGCGCGGCAGCTTCTTCGTAAGCGGCGGGCTGGCGGGCGTCACCAATCACCATGGCGACCTCTTCGACCCCGAAGACCTGCAGACGCTGCAAGCGGACGGGCATGAGATCGGCTGCCATGGCTACAGCCATCTCGACGCCTCGCGTCTGACGGCTGAATCCGTCGCCGCCGACGCCGCGCGCAACCGCGCTTTCCTCAAGGAGGCCGGCCTGAACCGCGCCCCCACGAGTTACGCCTTCGCGTATGGTGAAACGACCCCACAAGCCAAGAAACGCCTCCTGGAGACCTATGGCTGTCTGCGCGGAGTTCAGCCAGGCATCAATCGCGGCGTCGCCGATCGCGGGCTGCTCAAAGCCATGCCGCTGGATGGCGGCGAAACGGGTCTGAAACGCGCGGTCGAAGCGGTCAGGAATGTCAGCCGCAATCCGGGCTGGCTGATCTTCTACGGTCACGACATTCGCAAGACTCCGTCCGAATGGGGCTGCACGCCGGAATTCCTCGATGTGGTGCTGCACGCCGTTGAACAATCGGGCGCGCAGGTGCGCACCCAGTCTGAAGCGCTCAAGGCGATCCTGGCCAGACAATGAGCGTCGCCGTCCTCATCCCCACCTATCGCCGCAATGAGGCGCTGGCGGATGCGATCCGAAGCGTGCTGGTCCAGACCCGGCTGCCGGACGAAATCCTGGTCGTCGACAATGATCCCAAGGGCGGTGCGCGTGAGACGGTCGAGGGACTGTCGCTCGATGCAGCGGCCCCCATCCTTTATGTTCACGAACCCAGACCCGGCGTGTCCAACGCGCGCAATACCGGCTTCGCCCGGACCCAAGCCCGCTTCATCGCGCAGCTCGATGATGACGAGACGGCGGACGCGCACTGGCTGGAGACCCTGCTCTCGGCGCGCGAGACGCTGGACGTCCCCGTCATTTTCGGTCCTGTGATTGCGCAAGTCTCGCCCGATGTCCGCGGCCAGATGCGCAGCGCCTACATGCAACGGCTCTATTCGCGTCTCGGCCCCTCTGAAGATCGCGTGATCGAGGAGCCGCATGGCTGCGGCAACGCCCTGTTTGATCGAGAGGCGCTCACTCTGCCCGATCCTGTCTTTGATCTGGCGGCCAATGAGATCGGTGGCGAAGACGATCTTCTCTTCGCCCGGCTCAAGGCGGGCGGCGCACGGTTTGGCTGGGCGGCGCGCGCGCAGGTTTTCGAGCATGTGCAGGCGCCGCGACAAAGCTGGTTCAAATTGCTCGAGCGCAGCTTCGCCTATGGCCAGGGTCCGACCCAGGCCTGCGCGTCCGCCAACCCCGTCAACCGGGCGGGCGTGGCGTTCTGGATGGGCGTGGGCGCCGTTCAGTTCATCGCCTTCGGGCTGAGCGTTCCGCTGGCGCGCCTGGTGTCTGCCCGTGCGGCCGCGAGCTGTCTGGATCGGGCGGCGCAAGGACTGGGCAAGCTGATCTGGTCCGAAGCGGTGTCCCCCCGGCTCTACGGCGCCAGCGCGGCCTAGCGTTCACGGCGCGAGGCGAGCTTGCTGAAGGTGATGCAGAACAGCGTCCAGGTGAAGCCGTTCGTGGTCATGAAGATGCTCTCGGACATGCTGGTCAGCCCCCAGACCGCCATGGCGGGCAGCGCCCAGTAGGCCTCAACGCCCGAGAACAATCGCTTCATCGCCGAGACCAGCCCGCCAAGATAGACCAGGATCGCCCAGATCGCGCCGGGCAGACCAAGCGCGAGGGCGATCTCGAGCCAGGAATTGTGCGCGGACGGCACTTCCCACTGCGTCGCCTGACGCACCCAGAAGACCGGCCCGTCCTCCACCAGCCAGAACACGCCCCAGCCGAAGCCGGTCCAGGGCCGCATCTGCACCGCCTGCAGCAATCCGATCCAGATATCGGTCCGGCCCGTCAGCGTCGGATCCCGTCCGAGCGCCTCCAGGATCACGCCCGGTCCGATTAGGATCACGAGCGTCAGGGCGAAGACCCCGAACAAGCCGCTGAAGACCGCAATCGCGGCCATGATGAAGCCCTGACGGGCCAGATAGATCATCACCGGCCCCAGCACTCCGATCATGCACGCCATCAGCGCGGTCTTGGAGGTGGACATCAGCACCAGAAACACCGCGAGGATCACGAGCGCGCCCCAATAGCGCACTTCGCGGCGATGGGGCGTGGTGAAGGCGGCCGCCATGCCGCTCATGGCGGCGAGCGCCATCACGGCGCCCATGCGGTTCTTCTCGAACCACAGACCCGACCAGGCGCCCGGATGGATCTCGTGCATCACGCCATAGGCCGGAAAGAGAACCGACATGACAAGCGAGCCGACCGCCAGCACGGACAGCGACACGGCCAGCAGGCGGATCAGATCGCGCCAGCTGAACCGGCTCGCCATCCACAGAGCAAACAGCGCCGGAAACAGAACGCCCAGCCCGCGTCGCAGGGTAAGCCCGGGATCGAGCGACCAGCAGGCCGAGACCATCGGAAGGACAGCAAGCACCATCAACGGCCAGGCCCGGACCATCAGGCCCAGCACCGGCATCGGGCGCATCACGATCAGGATCAGGGTCAGAAGATAGACCGGCGGCCAGATCAGACGCAGGATCGGACTGCCCTCCTCGCCGCCGCCAAAAAGCTGGGAGAGGAGCGCACTCGAGAACAGGAAGATGACCAGCACCGCGAGCGCGGTCTCCAGCGTTTGCGCGAAGCGGAACCGGGGCAGATAGCCCCGCCAGCGATCCGCCAGGGCGAAGGCGCTCACGCCGCCGTCGCAGACCGGGCGCGATTGACCACCACGCCCCAGACCTGCGCTCCCAGCTCGCGCAACTGCTCCGCCATGGCTTCACAGCGCTCGCGACCGTCCGTACGGGCGTTCGCGACCAGAATGACGCCGTCCATGTTCGGAGCCACCAGAGGAATGGCGGCGCTCTGATAGGAGGCGTCCACTAGCGTCAGGCCTGCGCTGCGACGCGCCTGCATCCAGTAGTCGGGCGCATCCAGGAAGGTCAGGCTGCGCACCTGTCCCGGCTGGCGCTCGAACCGGCTGACATAGATCGGCTGGTCCTCGACCCGGCGCAGCGCGACTCGCCCGGCATTGTCCGGCACGGTCCGCCAGAAACGGCGGCCCGACAGCGCGCCGGAATAGGCCTTGCCATTCAGCCGGAAGGCGTCCGATTGAGGATTGTTCTTGAAATCAAGGTCATAGAGCCAGACGGGCTTGACGCCGCGCTGCACGGAGGCGCGCGCGAGGCCCGATGCGATCGTCGAGGCGCCGGCGTTGACGCTGACCGGAACAACCATGACCGCACGCGCATGGGCGCCCTGCGGCGCCAAGCGCCGGGCCAAGCCGTCCAGTTCCACCTCGATGCTCATACGCACAGCCACGCCTGTTTACCCAACAGACAGATGTATGCGTGAATGGTTAACGGAGCCCTGTCAGATCAGCGCGTCTCGCTGACCCGGGCCAGCACGGGCAAGCGGGTCCGCGATCGTGAGCGGGTCGGCTCGGACGCATCCGGGTCGGGCTGTGGCTCCGAACGGGAATTTTGTGTTGACGATGGCGTTTGCGGCGCCGGGCTGCGCGGCGCAGGCGTATCACGCAGTGTGATGACATAGCCGCGGATCAGGCCCAGCAACAAGGCGACTCCTCCCGCCAGAACGCCCACCGCCATCACGGCGAGCTTGCGCTTGGAGGAGGCCTGCACCGGCGGCGTTGCGCGGGACACGATGCGGATGGCGTCCGCTCCGCCCGGCGGCATTTCACGGCGCGCCATGGCGTCCGCAGCCTGCACCGACAACTGATCAGCGGCTGCAGACCGCGCGGCCACGGCCCGCGTCAGGCGGTCATAATCAGATTGCAGGGCGCGAAGCCGGTCCACTTCAGCCCGGGCGTCCCGCAACTGCGAATTCAGCGAGGAGGCCAGCCGGGCCTGCCCAGCCGCGTTGGATTCCTGCTGCAGGCGAGAGGACTCAAGCTCCTGCCAGATCGGATTCACACCCGTGCGGCGCTGGCCCTGACCATTGGCGCGACCTTCCTCGACAAAGCGCTCCAGCGCTTCGATCTCGCGCTGCACGGCAATGACAGGCGGCGCGTCCGGCTGATAGCGCGCCATCAGCTCGGCCTGGCGGACCTGCAAGTCGAGAAGTTGGCCCGTAACCGAGTTTTCGACATAAAGTTCAATCGTCTGCGGGATATTCTGGAGACGGTCTTCAAGCGCTTGCGCCAGGGCGCGCGCCTGAGCGGCGTCTGCCTCAGCCGCCAGCTTGCGCCCCTGAATGTCCGCCAGGCGGCCAAGCGCCGAGTTCAGTTCGGTCTCGAAATCGGTGATGTCGTTGTCTGACATGAACAGGCGCAACGCCATCTGTGCGGCGCGCGCATCCCGCTCCGCCGCATCCAGACGGGCCTGCACGCCGCCTTCGTATCCGCCCGTCAGAAGTTCCACCCGATAGCGCAGATAGGCGTCGACAATGGCGTTCACGGTATTCGCCGCCACTACCGGATCGGGATTCTTGAAGGTGGCGATCAGGAAGCTTGCGTTCGGAGCCCGCGAGACGCCAAAGCCCTCGCCCAGCGTCTTGAGCTGTTCGGGATCGGCGCTGCCTGTCAATTCGATCAGCATGCGCCGTTTGACTTCCTCGGACGCCAGCAGATCCGCTTCGGACTGCATGATCTGGTCAAACATGAATTCGCCGCCCGCCCCGGCGGCGCCCGGTGTCAGGTCTTCATCATCCATGATCACCAGCAAACGGCTGCCCGCGGTATAGGTCGGGGTCAGGCTCAGATAGGCCGCGATCGCTAGCGGGATGAAAATCAGAAACGTAATCAGGATGATGAAGAGACGTTGCGTCCATGCGATCGCGACCAGATCCACAAGATCCAGTTCGCGCCGCGCCCGCCCGTCGGCGGAGGAGTCTGAAGGCGTTGACGTCATAGGTGCATCTGGCGCGATTGCGCTTAATTTTTCCTTAGCCGCAGCCTTTCATGGTGAAGATCTGATTAGGGGAGTTTCCGCGATGGCTGCGCCAACACGTCGGTCTGTCTTGTCCGCTTTGGGCGTCCTGGCCCTGGGCGCCTGCGCCAGCACGCCGCAACAGGGCGCGGGAAACAGCTTTGAACCGAGCCGGTTCCAGACTTGGTCGGAAGGCGATCCGGCCTATCGCCTGTTCCCCGGCGATGAGGTTGAAGTCACGGTGCATACGGCGGACGAGCTGAACCGGACGCTGGCGGTCGGACCTGATGGTCGCGTCAGCCTGCCCCTGGCGGGTTCGGTGATGGTGGCTCAGATGACAGGGCCCCAGGCGGCGCGCGCCATTGCCGATCGCTATGCCCGCGTGCTGCGTGATCCGATCGTGGAGGTGCGGCCGGTCACCTACGGCGCCCAGCAGATCCTGGTCGGCGGCGAGGTTCGCAGCCCCGGCGTCTATGAAATGATCAGCCCGCGCATGGGCGTGATGGAAGCGCTCACCCTTGCCGGCGGCGCCAATAATCGCGCGCGTCTGCGTCAGGTGGTCGTCCTGCGCCGCGCAGAAGATGGCGGCGTGATGATGCGCACGGTCGACATTCGCAACGCCCAGAGGGGCGCGCCCACGGACATCATTCCGCTGGCTCGACACGACATCGTCTTTGCGCCCCGCACAACAATCGCTGAAATCAACGATTTTACAGAGCTTTATATTCGAAACATCCTGCCGCTCGACAACGCGTTCGCTTACGCACTCGCCGATCAGGTGTTCAATTCGAACTAGAGGGATGCAGACGGATCGAGCCTGTCGCTTCTGACGGCGATCATGGCTCGATCGGTCCTAGTGCCGGGTCGACAGCCACTCGCGGGCGGCCGTCAGGGCGGCGGCGATCTGTTCGCCATCCATCTCGGCGGCGACTTCGCTGCGATAGTATTTGGCGGTGTCCGAACCCATCAGAGAGGCCAGGTTGAACCATTTGTGCGCCTCGACGTAATCGATCACGCCGCACTGGCCAGTCGAATACAGAAGGCCCAGCTTGCACAGATCCTCGCCCGTCGGGTCCATTTTGACCGCGTCGTGAACTTGCGCCGTTTCCACGTCAGTGAAAGCCATTTTAGTCTTCCCATCGTTGGCGGAGGGCCGGACTTTCCGTCCGTGTCGCCTCCGCATCCCACCATGCACCCGATGCCTTTTCATTGGCCCGTTGTGCACGATCAGAATGCGCACGATGTCTGACTACAGGGTTAAAGAGTCTCAAGAATAACGTCGATTAACCCTTTAATTCCGTTAGAGATTCCTACCCAAAATTAACCGGCTGACTTTTCCGTCGAGCCGTTCCAGCGCCCCTGGAGCGCCGCCTGAACGTCGTAAGCGCCCATGAATCAAAACGATTCCCAGAAGCAGCATCGCCAGAACGAACTGAAGACCGGCGAGCCAGAACTCGGGCGCGCCCGGATCGGGTCGAAAAAAATTTTTCACTCGCCCCAGCTCGACCAGATGCGCCTCGAGCAGGATGCGCCCCGCCAGCAATCGTCCGTCAGAAATGTTGCTGACCCGCGCGAGCGCGTGCACATCATCCTCTTGCCGAAGAAGATCGGAGGTTCTCAGGGCGACCAGCGCGCCCTCCGCCCGGCGTATCCCGTCATAGGCCTCGAACCAGCGCTGCTGCGCCTCCAGGTCCAGTCCGGCGGCCTGCCGGAATTCCGACCTCGCCTGCCCGCAGGCGGACACACAGGTTTCCGGACGCGCATAATACCGATCCGCATCGGCCAATACGGGCATCAGCGCCGTCAGCAACCGCATCTCCGGCGCGCGTGACGGCGCTCCGAGCATCAACCTGTCGAGCCAGTCGCCCTGCAGCCGCCCAGCCGCACGCGCCGCCAGCGCCAGACGCACAGGCGTGGGCTCGAGCGCCGGATCATGGAGCGAGAGCGCCAAAGCCGCCTGCACGGGATCCGCAGCCGGAAAGACAAGCCCGGTTCGCTCACAGGCCGGCACGCGCTGTTGCTGAGCCTGAGCAAGGGCGCAGCCCTGAACAATCACTTCGCGGGCATCGGGGAGCACAGGCGGAATGCGCCCGCGATCCGGCGCCATGACGCCCGGAAGGGCCGCCAGATTGATCGCCAGCCCGTCTGGTCTCAGAAACCAGTCTTCCGCATCACGCAGGCTTCTGCCGTAAAGCGCCTGGGCGCGGTCAAACCGACGCCGGATCGTGGGCGGCGCTTCCACAAGCCAGACCGGCGCCGGGCCAGGAGGCGCGATTTGGCGGCGCGCCTCAAGCACGCCGCTGATGATTTGCTGACGCCGCCAGACCGGCATGGCGACGAGATCGGCCTGCATCAGCTCGGGCCGGCGATCCTGTCGCATCAGATAGAGGGCCAGGGATTCCCGCCCCATCAGCGCGGGCAGGCTGTTTGCGAAACTTTCCGCGCGCAACAGGTCAGGGCCGCCGGCCTGTCCGGGCCGGAGAGCCAGGTCGAGTTCAGCGCGCCACAGCGTCAGGACATCCGCGTCCGATTGTTCTCCTGCTGCGTTCTGAAGGGCCGTCTCGAAACGTTGCCCCAGCGGCGGGGCGGGACGGAAGGCGTCGACCGGGGCGGCGCCCAGGCCGCGATACACCCACAAGACCGCGCCCGCCAGCAACACGACAAAGAGGGTTGGCCGGGCGAGCGCGAAGAGTGTGCGCCAGATCAGATAGAGCGCCACGCGCCAACGCTCGACAAGCCAGGGCGAACGTGCGCCATAGCGTTCGCTATAGGTGCGAGACGGTGCTGTCCCAACCCTCATCAGTCTTCCCCCTGCCCTCGCCTCTCAAACTAGAGGGCGGAAGCGACAGGGGAAAGCCTGATTCACGTTGCGTTAGGATTTGGCGCGCTGGCCGAACAGGACGTCGCGCGCCTTCTTCATCTCCTCGCTGTCGTCTGCGAGAGATTTGAAAAGGTCCTTGCCCACAGCGCGGCCGGTCTTCACCGCCTCGCGCGCGCCGACGCGCTCATGCCAAGCTTTCAGACGCGGGAACTCGTCGAGATTCTGGCCCTGACCTTCGGGCAGGATCCAGGGCCAGGCCGCCATGTCGGCGATGGAGTAGAAATCGCCCGCCAGATACTCACGGTTTTCCAGATCACGCTCGATCACGCCATAAAGCCGGTGCACCTCGTTGGTGTAACGGGTCTTGCCGTACTCGAGCTTGGTTTCATCGGGCTCGATCTTCAGCGCATAGGTGCGGAAATGGTGCGCCTGGCCGCACATTGGGCCCAGCCCGCCCATCTGCCAGAACAGCCATTCCTCGACCGCGGTCTGTTCGCGCAGGTTCGAGCCATAGAACTGGCCGGTCTTGCGTGCGAGGTATTGCAGGATAGCGCCGCTTTCGAACACCGAGATCGGCTCGCCGTCCGGACCTTCAGGGTCGATGATCGCGGGCATGCGATTGTTGGGGCTGATTTTCAGGAAGTCCGGCTCGAACTGTTCGCCCAGCCCGATATTGACCGGCTTGAGCTCATAGGGCAGGCCCATTTCCTCAAGGGCGATACTGACTTTCCAACCGTTCGGGGTCGGCCAGTAATAGAGTTCGATCGGCTTGCTCATGGGTGTCTCCCTGCCCTGAAAATCGGCTGTGAACGCCCTATGTCGGCGCCTGCGACCATACGTTCAAGACATAGCATCTTCACGAGCCCGCGAGGGAGCGCTAAAGAGCCCGCCATGACCGATATCATTTTGACCGACCAGACCCTCGAGCCGGTGTCCTTCAAGCTCGCCGGAGAGAATCCCGAAGCCTTCGCCCGCGATCTGGGCGCCAGCTTCCGTGAAACCGGCTTTGCGGTGATCAGCGATCACCCTGTAGATCAGGACGTGATTGATCGCGCCCTGGAGGACGCCAAGGCCTTCTTCGCGCTGCCCGACGCCACCAAGCGCGCCTACGCCATTGAAAACGGCGGCGGCCAGCGCGGCTATACGCCCTTTGGCACCGAAAACGCCAAGGGCATGGACCAGAAGGACCTCAAGGAATTCTGGCACCATGGCCGGAACCTGCCCGAGGGCCACAAGTATTCCGACGTGATGCCGCCGAATGTCCCGGTGACGGAAATTCCCCGTTTCAATGAGAGCATCCAGGCGCTCTACGCCGCGCTCGATGAAATGGGCGCCGTGCTTCTGAAGGCCTTGGCCAGGGATCTGGGCCTTGAGGAGAGCTGGTTCTCCAAGACCGTGAATGACGGCAACTCCATTCTGCGCCTGCTGCACTATCCGCCCATCGACGGCGATCCCTCCGGCGTCCGGGCGGGTGCGCATGAAGACATCAACGTCATCACGCTGTTGCTGGGCGCTGAAGAAGCGGGCCTGCAGGTCAAGACCAAGACGGGCGCCTGGCTGCCAATCCAGCCGCCGCCCGGCGCGCTGGTGATCAATATCGGCGACATGCTGCAGCGTCTGACGAACCATGTGTATCCCTCCACGACGCATCGCGTGGTCAATCCGTCCAGGGAGCGCATGGGCTTCTCACGCTATTCCACGCCCTTCTTCCTGCACTTCAATCCCGACTTCCTGATCGAAACCCTGCCCGGCTGCATCAGCGAGGAGCGCCCCAACCGGTACCTCGAACCGATGACCGCGCACGAATACCTGCTGGAACGCCTGCGTGAAATCGGGCTGATCAAGACGTGACCGATCCCGCGCTCAAGACCTCCCTCGCCCGACGGACCCGGTTGTTCACGCGCCTGTTCGGCGTCGGGTTCGCGGGCTGGCAGGCGGGCGAGGCCCTGATCGCCTTCGGTCTGATCGGGGTCGGCTTCTCCGTGTCCGGCATCGGCATGGGGCTGACCATTGTGGGCCTGATATTGCTGGCGGGGACGGTCCTGCACGCACGCAAGGCCAAGGCGTTCGACATTTTCCGCTCCGAGGCGATCGGACCGGCCTCGCGCAGCGCCCTCATCGCGCTCGGCGTGGCGATGGCGATCTCCGCTGCTCTCATTGGACTCGCCCAGGCGCCGCAATCGCCGCTGATCGATCTCATCATCGCGGCGCCGGTGCTGTCGTTTTGCCTGCATTTTGCACAGGCCTTCAAGGCGGACCTCGACGAGGCGTCCTGACTGCGCAATGTTACCTCAAGGTGACATAGCGCAAGAGAGACGTCATGGATCAGCTCGAAGCCCTCAACGCCCGCATGCGAGTCTGCCTGCTGTGTCAGGCCGCTGGTTTTTTCGCCTGGCAAGCCGGCGGAGGGGTCGCCGCGTCAGAGCAGATGCCGGCATCCCTCTCTGCAACCGGCCTTATCGTCAGCCTGCTTGGCTTCGGGCTCTGGCTGGTGACGATCAGTCTGTATTTCATGGATGCCAGACGCGCCTACAAGAGCGTCGGCTATGACGTCATAAATGACGAATGGGCGCGCGATGTGCGCCGTCGCGCCGCTGAAGCCGCGTTCTGGGTGATCACCCTCTGCACCGTGCTCGCCATGACGCTCAGCAATTTCGGTGTCGAGGGCGCGTTATTGCTCAAGATTCTGACCGGGCTTTCGGTTTCCAGCTTCTTTGTCGCGACCGTTGTTTATGATCGACGCGGAGAAGGTGAAGAGGACGCAGCATGAGCCGGAGCGGGCTGGAGAACGCGATGAAGGCGTTGCGCGCCGAAGCGGGCCTGACCCAGGCCGATCTGGCGGCTCGGGTGGGCGTCACCCGCAAGACCATCAATACGGTCGAGAACGGGGTCTTCACCCCGTCCGCCCTGCTGGCGCTGAAGATTGCCCGCGCCCTGGGTCAGCCGGTCGAGCAGGTCTTCTGGCTCAGCGATGAGGCGTGAGCCCATCCGAACACGACGCAGACACATCCTCTTGAGCGTGATTGCCGGGCGCTTTGCCCTGCCCTAGCTTCGCAAGCCTCAGCAAAGCTTTTGACTCGGACCGTACATGCCTGACGCTTCAGCGCCCCTTCTGAAATTCACAGACCCTGTCACCACCGCCAAGGGCGAACGCCGGGCGGCCGTAGGGTTCGATACGCTCAAGACGCTGTGGTTCAACACCGGCACGCTCTGCAATATCGAGTGCAAGAACTGCTACATCCTCAGCTCGCCCACAAATGACGCCCTCGTCTATCTGAGCGAGGCGGATGTGGTCTCCTATCTCGATGAGATCGATGCACTCGGCTTTGGCAGCGTCGAGATCGGCTTTACCGGCGGCGAGCCCTTCATGAACCCGGACATGGTCCGCCTGATGGAAGTCTCGCTCGAGCGCGGCCATCGCGTGCTGGTGCTGACGAACGCCATGAAGCCGATGATGCGGCCGCGGGTTCAGGAGGGGCTTCTCGACCTTCAGGCGCGCTATGGCGACCGGATCGAGATGCGCCTGAGCCTGGATCACTACACGCGCAAAAATCACGACGCCGAACGCGGCGCGGGCGGCTTTGACGCCACCGTCGAGGGGATGCAATGGCTGGCCGAACACGGTTTCACGCTCAGCGCAGCCGGCCGCTCACTCTGGAACGAGACCGACGCCGAAGCGCGCGCGGGCTTCAGGACGCTGTTTGACGGGCTGGGCGTGGATATCCCGTCTGAAGACCCGTCCCGCCTCGTGATCTTCCCCGAAATGGATGAAGCCGGCGATCCGCCCGAGATCACCACCGCCTGCTGGGGTATTCTCGACAAGAGCCCCAAGGACATCATGTGCGCCAGCCAGCGCATGGTGATCAAGCGCCGCGGCGCGGAGCGACCCAGCGTCATCGCCTGCACGCTGCTGCCCTATGAAGACGAGTTCGAGCTGGCCGAGACGCT
Source organism: Oceanicaulis sp. HTCC2633 (assembly GCF_000152745.1). GTDB lineage: Bacteria > Pseudomonadota > Alphaproteobacteria > Caulobacterales > Maricaulaceae > Oceanicaulis. Next base: position 277,695 of record NZ_CH672428.1, on the reverse strand, counting down.
GGAAGCCAGCCTCAAGCCTGTCAGCCTGAACCACAAATACTGCGCCCAGTTCTGCGTGCTGGGCGGGGCGAGCTGCTCGGCCTAGTCGGCTTCGGATTTGTCCTCGGACTTTGCCTCGATCGTCTCCGTCGCATCCGCCTGTAGCGCCTTCGCCCGCTCCGGCAGGGACTTCACATAGAGATCCATTTGCGGGAACGGAATCTCGATGCCGTCCTCGTGCAGGACTTCCCACAGGGCGAGATAGACATCCGAACGCACATTCGCCTGGCCATTCTGCGGATCGCGTATCCAGAAGCGCAGGTCGAAATTCACCGAGGAGTCGCCGAACTCCATGACATTGCAGACCGGCTCACGCTCGGACACCACCCGGTCGACGGTCTTCGCCGCTTCTATGGCGAGGGCCTGCACCTTCTTCAGGTCCCGCGTGCCATAGGAGACGCCAAAGGGCGCGTGCAGGCGCACGATATGGTCGGATTTGGACCAGTTGGTGACGCCGTTATTGATGAAATGGTCGTTCGGCAGCAGCATTTCGGTGCCGTCGCGGGTGCGGATCGACACATAACGCGCCTGCATGCCGGTCACCCAGCCGAACTGGCCGTCCACCTCGATGGCGTCGCCGGGCTTGATCGACTTGTCCGCCAGCAGCGTGAAGCCGGCTGCGAAATTGGATACGGTCTTCTGCAGACCCAGACCGACGCCAATGCCGACAGCGCCGGAGAAGATGGCCAGCGTAGCGAGGTTAAAGCCCGTCATCTGCAGAGCAATCAGCAGCGCCAGCACGGGCAAGAGCACGCCGAGGACCTTGGAGATCAACGCGCTGAGCGCCGGGGAAATCTCGTCTGATTGCTGAAGCTGCTTGTCTATGGCCCGCCCGGCGAAGCTCGCCACCGAGAACAGAAGGCCGAAATAGATCATCGTGCGCAGCACATCGAACAGGCTGAGCTGGACGGGTTCGCCCTCACTGGTTTCCCCCAGCGGGATGGCCAAGGCCTGAAGCTGGGCGATGACATCATCGAGCAGCCCGAACACATCGAGCGCCGCCACAGGCCAGGCGATGTAGAACGCCACCGCCGACCAGAAATGCGATCGAATCACCAGCGTCACCGCCCGGATGATCAGCCAGGCGCTCATCAGGCTGATCGCCGCGCTGACAATGGCCACGGGTCGGTCGAGCGCCCCCAGCCCCACCCGGATCACGGTGAGCACCAGATAGAGCGCCAGAGGCGTCATCAGCTCGAGCGCCGCCGTCAGCAAGCGCCGCCATAGACCGGTCTTGATGCGCGATTTGGTCTGGGCGTGGATGAAGTTGCGCAGGCGCGGCCCGAACAGCAGGGCGGGCACGAACGCCGCCACAATCAGCGCCAGCTGCAGCGCGTTGTCGATATTGAGGGCGGAGACCTGGATCCAGTCCCAGATGGCTTCCGCGCGCGAGCGAAGTTCATCAACCGGGACAAGATCGGACAGGGCGGAGTCAGGCTGTTGGGTCATGCCGCCACGTTAGCGCGTTCGCCGGGCGTGTCACCAGAGACGGTGCGGAGAGCTGCAAACTTCTCGACCCTATAATTCTGATCGACAATTGACCTCTTTCCCGGCGAAGGCCGGGACCCAGAGATCATCATATGCTCACGTTCAGCGGCTCTGGGCACCCGGCCTTCGCCGGGGAAGAGTAATAAATAGAGAGCTGAATTCCCAGGCGAGCGGAGCGAAGACCCGGGACCTCTGTCCGCTCAAGGCGCCCTATTCTGCGCGAGGCCCCGGCTCGGCGCTGCGCTTGGCCGGGGTTTCATCCCAAACAAAAAACCCCGGAGCCAGGCTCCGGGGTTTTGTCATTCAGCTTTGACGAAACGCCTAGCCCAGAAGTTTCTTGGCGAGGATTTCGTTGACGGCTTGCGGGTTCGCCTTGCCGCCCATTTCCTTCATCACCTGGCCCACGAACCAGCCCATGGTCTTGGGCTTTTCCTTGACCTTTTCGGCCTGATCGGGGTTCGCCGCGATCAGATCGTCGATGACCTTCTCGATGGCGCCGGTATCGGTCACCTGCTTCATGCCGCGATCGTCGACGATCTTGGCAGGGTCGCCGCCTTCGGCCCAGACGATCTCGAACACGTCCTTGGCGATCTTGCCCGAAATGGTCTTGTCCATGATCAGCGAGACGATGCCGCCCAGCTGTTCGGGACTGACCGGGCTCTCGGTGATGCCCAGGCCTTCCTTGTTCAGGCGGCCAAAGAGTTCGTTATTGACCCAGTTCGCAGCGAGCTTCGGATCGCGGCCTTCGAGCACCTTCTCGAAATAGTCCGCACGATCCTTGTCCGCGGCCAGAACCGAGGCGTCGTATTCCGACAGGCCCAGCTCCTCGACGAAACGCTTGCGCTTTTCCGCGGGCAGTTCGGGCAGGTTCGCCTTCAGATCCGCGATGAAGCTGTCTTCGAGCTGCAGCGGCAGCAGGTCGGGATCGGGGAAATAGCGATAGTCATGCGCTTCTTCTTTCGAGCGCATGGACCGGGTCACGCCGGCGTTTGCGTCGAACAGGCGCGTTTCCTGATCGATGGTTCCGCCCTCTTCCAGGATATCCACCTGACGCTGGGCCTCATACTCGATGGCCTGCATGATGAAGCGCAGCGAGTTGACGTTCTTGATCTCGCAGCGCGTGCCCAGATGCTCGAACGAGCCGGTCTCGATGAAATTCTCGTACTGGCCCGGACGGCAGACCGACACGTTCACGTCAGCGCGCAGCTGACCCTTTTCCATGTCGCCGCCGCAGGTGTCGAGATAGCGCAGGATGGTGCGCAGGGTGCGCACATAGGCCGCCGCATCCGCAGGGGTGCGGATGTGCGGGCGGGACACGATCTCCATCAGCGCCACGCCGGAGCGGTTCAGGTCCACATAGGTCGCGGTCGGATCAAGATCGTGGATGGATTTACCCGCGTCCTGCTCGAGGTGCAGGCGCTCAATGCCCACGGTGAACAGGGTGCCGTCATCGCGTTCGCACTCGATCTCGCCCTCGCCCACGATCGGATGGGCGAACTGGCTGATCTGATAGCCTTGCGGCAGGTCCGGGTAGAAATAGTTCTTCCGGTCAAAGCGCGAGAAGGCGTTGATCTGAGCGTTCAGCCCCAGACCCGTACGCACCGCTTGCGCCACGCACGCCTCGTTGATCACCGGCAGCATGCCGGGCATGCCCGCATCCACCAGGGAGACCTGGGTGTTGGGTTCTGCGCCAAAGGCCGTCGCCGCGCCGGAGAACAGCTTGGCGTTGGATTTGACCTGGGCGTGAACCTCAAGTCCCATGACGAGTTCCCAATCGCCTGTGGCGCCTTTGATGACGTAGGTGTGCTCGCTGCTCATCGCGGTCTTCTCTATCTCAACTGAACAAGCGCATCCTCACGCAGGGGTGACGATGACGCTCCCGATTTTGTCTCCGGCCTCCACCCGTTTATGGGCGTCGGCGCAATCTTCCAAGGCATATACGCTGTCGATGCGCGGTTTAAGCGCGCCTTCGGCCAGCGCACGGGTCACATCCTGAACGGCGGAGGCCCGTTGGGCCGGGGTGAGCGTGTAGACGAACACGCTCTGAAATCCGGCGTTCTTGAACATCAGATCATAGAACGGCAGTTCGGGCGTCTTCTCCCCCTCGCTGCCATAGCTGGCGATCAGGCCATGCGGGCGGATCAGAGCGACAGACGCCGCCAGATTGCCGCCGAACTCGACCTCGACGATGTGGTCAACGCCCTCGCCCTCGGTCATGGCCTCGATGGCCTCAACCACGTCCTGCTGGTGGTAATTCACCACCTCGTCCGCGCCCGCCTCGAGCGCAGCTTCGGCCTTTTCAGGGCCGGAGACGGTCGTGATGACCTTGCCCGCGCCCATCCATTTGGCGAGCTGGATCGCCTGCAACCCCACAGCCCCCGCACCGCCCGTGATCAGCACCGTCTTGCCGGTGACCGGGCCGTTGGCCGTCAGGGCGCGATGGGCGGTCAGGGCGGGAATGCCCAGCGCCGCGCCTTCTTCAAAGCTTACGGCATCGGGCAGCGCGCCAGTAAACTCGACGGGCACGACGCAGATCTCGGCGCACGTTCCGCCCGCGCGCTTGAAGGCGGCGTTAAAGACAAACACCCGCTCGCCGATCCGGGCCGGGTCCACCCCCTCGCCGACGGCGCGGATGACGCCGGCGCCATCGGAATGCGGGATCTGCCGCGCCACGCTCATCGGCGCGCGCAGACCGGCGCGGGTCTTCACATCGGATGGATTGACGCCCGACGCCTTGATGAACACCGCCACCTCGCCCGGGCCGGGCGTTGGATCGGGGCGCTCGCCCAGCGTCAGCACATCGTCCGCCGCGCCTTGCGCCTCATACCAGATCGCGCGCATCAGGACGGCTCTCCATTGGAGGCGTCGCTGCCGGGCGCATCGGGGGTTTTGCTCGCCATGTCATCGAGCGAGCGCTTGAGCCGGGTGAAGAAGATGGTGTTCATCACCCCGATCGCGCCCGTGACCAGAAGCGTAATCCCCACCGCCATCTGCACGCCGCCCTCACCCAGTCGCCCGGACGCGAGCAACGCGCCCAGAATGGCGACCAGGCCAAAGCCGATCATGAGGAGGCGGGGAAGGTTGGTCATGAGGTCAGGTCAAACCCGCTGCAAAAATATATGTCAGACCAAAGGTCACGAGAGCGCCAGAAAGAAGGTCGTAGGTTTCATTTCTGAGAAAGAAAGTCTGAGAGAGTTGCCTTTCAAAATCGACTTCCTCTTCAGGCAACACATTTCGCCGAGAGAGAGCCTTAACCTTCTGAATCTGCCAACTGATTAGCAGTAAAATTACAGCCAACAGGAAACTCCCAGAGGCAAATGCAGCCTCAAAGTCATCTATTGTTTCGGGCTTGGCGTTTAATGCTCCAAAGCCGATGGCTCCAATCGCTGCAATGGCAACTCGTCCTGAGTCTCCTATCGAATTGGCTCGGCTTGTAAGACTTCCGATCCGCGCCCCATGTTTAGGTTTATGGCGTACAAAACAAACGACCAACACCAAGGACGCAAGTACAGCAAACAACTCACCGACATGCACCACCCTCTGGTCGCTTGTGTGTTCCGGAAGAATTGGGGCCATCAAACCGACCACAATGGCCAGTAGATAAACACCGCCAATCCGCAACACATTACGCTTCAGATTGGCGACGTCGTCTTTCATCACCCCCACCACTGCTCCGGCTTGGCGGTGAAGCCTGCAGCGTGTTCCAGCGCGCCGCCGACGGCGAACATGGTTTCCTCGTCCAGCGCCTTGGTGATGACCTGAAGGCCCAGCGGCAGACCGTTCTTGTCCAGACCCGCCGGAACGCTCATCGCCGGGATGCCGGCGATATTGGCGGTCACGGTGAAGATGTCATTGAGATACATCTCGATCGGGTCCGCATCTGCTTTCGACCCAATGCCAAAGGCCGCGCTCGGCGTGGTCGGCGTCAGGATGGCGTCCACCCCTTCAAAGGCGGCGTTGAAATCCTCAAGGATCTTGCGGCGCACTTTCAGGGCCTTGAGGTAATACGCATCGTAATAGCCCGCGCTCAGCACATAGGTGCCAATGAGGATGCGGCGCTGGACTTCATTGCCGAAGCCCTGGGCGCGCGTCTTCTCATAGGTGTCGATCAGGTCTTCACCCTCGACCCGCTGGCCAAAGCGCATGCCGTCATAACGCGCCAGGTTCGAGGAGGCTTCCGCCGGGGCGATGATGTAGTACGCCGGCAGGGCGTATTTAGTCATCGGCAGGGAAATCTCGACGATCTCCGCGCCCTGCTCCTTGAGCCATTGGGCGCCCTTCTCCCACAGCGCATCAATGGCGGACGGCATGCCGTCCACGCGATACTCTTTGGGGATGCCGATCTTCAGTCCCTTCACGCCGCGGCTAACCGCGGAGACCATGTCCGGAACGGCGCCCGGATAGGAGGTGGAATCCTTCGGATCATGGCCCGACATCACCTGGGTGAGCAGCGCCGTGTCCTTCACCGTCTTGCCGAACGGGCCGGGATGGTCGAGCGAGCTCGCGAACGCCACAACGCCCCAGCGCGAGCAACGGCCATAGGTGGGTTTCGCGCCCACTAGGCCGGTGAACGCCGCCGGCTGGCGAATGGAGCCGCCGGTATCAGTGCCGGTCGCGCCATAGGAAATGCCGGCCGCCAGCGCCGCCGCCGACCCGCCCGAGCTGCCGCCCGGAACCAGCTTCTCGTCCGAACCCTTGGCGCGCCAGGGGTTCACCACCGGGCCGGTGGCGGCGGTTTCGTTGGACGAGCCCATGGCGAATTCGTCCATGGAGGTCTTGCCGAAGAACACCGCGCCCGCATCCCAGAGTTTCTGGGTGACGGTGGATTCGTAACGCGGCTTGAAGCCCTTGAGGATGTTGGAGCTGGCGGTCGTCTCCACATCATAAACGCCGAACAAATCCTTGATCGCGATGGGCGCGCCGTCCAGCGCGCCAGCCTCGCCCTTGGCGCGGCGGGCGTCAGAGACTTGCGCCATCTCTTTGGCCTTGTCGCCGTCGATGAAGGTGAAGCAGTTGAGCGCGCCTTGCGCCGCTTCCGCCGCCTTGACCGTCGCTTCGGCAACCTCGACCGCCGAGAAGTCCTTCTTCTCAAGGCCCTCGAGCACATCAAACAAAGAGAGCTGGGTAAACTCGGTCATCTGCGCTTACTCCACGCTCTTGGGCACAACGAAGAAGCCTTCTTCGGCTTTCGGGGCGTTGGCCAGAATATCGTCGCGCTTGCCGCCATCGGTGATCTCGTCCGCGCGCAGGGGCAGCGGGGTCTGGACCGGCGTGGTCATCGGCTCGACGCCCGTGACATCAACCTCATTGAGCTGCTCGACCCAGTCGAGAATGCCATTGAGTTCATTGGTGAGCGAATCGAGACGGTCAGCCGGCTCGGCGATGCGGGCCAGACGCGCAATGCGCCGGACATCGTCTTGGGTCACAGACATGGGCAGGTCTCCGGATGGGAGGGCAAGGCTAAGCGCCCTGCGTACCAACGCCGGTGCTGCGGCGCAAGATTGTGACGGAGTCCGGCTCTTCCCTTGCGCGGTTCAGAGGCCTAAACGGAAGCCATGCTGTTTCTCGATCCCGCCCTTCTTCCCCAAGGTCCGCTGATGGCCATTGATCCCGGCACCAAGACGCTGGGCGTTGCGGTGTCCAATACCGATCGAACTTTGGTCACGCCCCTGACCACCATCCAGCGCGAGAAATTCACCCAGGACGCCCAGGCGCTGCTCAATCTCTATGACGAGCGCGCCTGCGTCGGCCTGATCGTCGGATTGCCGCTGCACATGCATGGCGGGGATGGCCGCCGGGCGCAGTCCTCGCGCTCCTTCGTGACGAACCTGCTGCGCCTGCGCGATCTGCCCGTCGCCTATCAGGATGAACGGCTGAGCACGTTCGCCGCGACCGAGTCGCTGATCGAGGCCGGGGTGAAACCGTCTCACCGCAAGGACTTTGTGGATGCGCAGGCAGCGGCGGTGATTCTGGAAAGCGCCATTGGCCGCATCAATCAGGGCGTCACCCATACGCCCCTCGCACCGGACGATCCCATCTCATGAACGCCGTCGCGAGCGCCCTGATCCCCATTTTCGGCGTGATCGCGCTCGGCTGGGCCATGCGGCGCTCAGGCCTGGTGCGCAAGGAATTGTGGCTGGGCGTGAACCGGCTCAGCTATCAGGCGCTGCTGCCCTCGCTATTGTTCTCGACCATTTCCCGCGCCGATTATGCGGGCCTGCCCGCCGGCTCCTTCCTCATCGCGGTGACCCTGGGCTTTGTGGTGATGGGGGCGCTCTGCCTCGCCCTCAAACCCCTGCCCGTTCCGGGTCCTGCCTATACCAGCCTCTTTCAGGGCGGCGTGCGCTGGAACGGCTTCGTGCTGCTGGCGCTCGCCGGAACCGCCTTCGGAACCGAGGGCAATGCGCTGGCCGCCCTGGTCTTCGCGCCCACCGTCCCGCTGATCAATGTGATGTGCGTGGTGGTGCTGACGGTCTGGGGGACAAGCGACGTCAAACCTGACGCCCGCCGCGTCGGCATGCGCATCGTCACCAATCCGCTGATCATCGCCTGCCTTCTGGGCGCAGCGTGCAATGCGCTCGGCCTATTCCAGACCGGCCCTGTGGCCGACACCGCGGCCCTCGCCGGTCGCGCCGCCCTGCCGCTGATCCTGATGGCCATTGGCGCGGGACTCGACTTCTCCGCACTCAAGGCGCGCCCCAAGCTGTTGATGCTGTCGGTCAGCCTCAAGCTGATCATCGCGCCGCTTGTTTTCATCGTGCTCGGGCGCCTGTTCGGGGTTGAGGGCGTGGCGCTGGCGCTTCTCGCCGCCATCGGCTCCACGCCGGGGGCCGCCGCCGCCTACGTGCTGGCGGCCGAGCTGGGCGGGGATGCGCGTTTGATGGCCGGGCATGTGACCGCCACCACGCTTCTGGCCTTCCTCGCCATGCCCTTCTGGATCTGGACCACCAGCTTTCTATGACACAGATCATCCTCTCCGCCTTCCTGCCGGTCTTCCTGATCATCGCCCTCGGGTATGGCGTGCGCGCGCTGGGCTATATCCCACGCGAGCATTGGCGCGGCGTGAATGCGCTGAACCATCGTCTCTTGCTGCCCAGCTTCCTGTTTTCGCTGCTGGCGCAGGCGCAGTTTGACGGCGGGCAAAGCCTGACGCTGGCGGGCGTGTCGGCGTTGGGCTCCTTCATCATGATTGCACTGGCGCTTGTTCTGGGCCGGATGATCAGTCCTTCAGGCCGCATCACCGCGCCGATGATCGCCAGCGCCGTGATGTGGAACATCGTCCTCTCCCTCGCCCTGGCTGACCGCCTGCTCGGCGACACGATCGCTAGCGCGGGCGCAGCGGTGTCCGCCACCGGCGTGATCATCGGCGCGGCTGCGGCCGTGGCGGGCTTTGCGCTCACCTCAGGGCGCGGCCTGAAAGCGGCGCTCGCGAAGACCGCCAGGGACCCGGTCGTGCTCGCCTGCGTGCTGGGCCTACTGGCGAATCTCTCCGGGCTGGGCCGCATCTCTTATCTTGTCGCCCCCATCGAGATGATCGGCGCGGGCTCCATGGCGGTGATCCTGCTGTCCATGGGCGCAGGTCTGGATTTCAAGGCGCTGAAGGGCCGACTGACGGTATTGTTGTCCGCGGCGCTGCTGCGCACCTGCGTGGGGCCGGTGGTCTATCTCGGTCTGGCGCTGGCCTTTGGCTTCTCGGGTGATTTCGCGGTGCTGATGGCGATCGCCGGCGCCGCGCCGGCGGCCGCGTTCATCTACGCCGTCGCCGCGGACTTTGACGGCGAGGCCGGACTGACGGCGGGCATGATCACGCTGACCGTGCTCACCAGCGCCATCACCCTGCCCGTGGCCGCGGCGATCGCGCTTTCGCTCTGAAGGACTACGACACCGTTCAGCTTGCCCCAACCGATGTGCGCGCCTATACCGCCGCAAACGCATTTCGGGAGGCGCTTTGATGGAGCGTACAGGCTTCGCCTACGATTTTCCCCATGACAGCCTGTTGAGCGTCGGGGATCTCAACCCGCTCGACGTGCAGATGATTTTCGAGCGCGCCCGGCATCATTTCGACCAGGCGCGGCTCGGCGAGAAAGCGGGCAACAGCCTCAAAGGCCTGACCCAGATCAATCTCTTCTTCGAGAACTCGACCCGCACGCTCGCCAGCTTCGAGATCGCCGCCAAGCGCCTCGGCGCCGACGTGGTGAACTTCGCCGCCGGCAGCGCCTCGATCTCCAAGGGCGAAAGCCTTGACGACACCGCCCTGACCCTCGCGGCCATGCGCCCGGACGTGCTGGTGGTGCGCCACAAGGCGGCGGGCGCGGCAGCCCATTTCGCCCGCATCACCGGCCTTCCGACCGTCAATGCCGGCGATGGCGCCCATGAACACCCGACGCAGGCGCTTCTTGACGCCTTCACCCTGACCCGCCGCTGGGGCGAGGTCGGCGGTCGCCGCATCCTGATCGTCGGAGACATCCTGCATTCTCGGGTCGCCCGCTCGAACGTGTCGCTCCTGAACCTGCTCAACGCCGAGGTGCGCCTGTGCGGCCCGGCGACCCTGCTGCCCGCCGATGCGGATCGCTGGGGCGTGACAGTGTTTCATGATCTCGACGAGGCGCTCGAAGGCTGTGACGCAGTCATGGCGCTGCGCATCCAGAAAGAGCGCATGACCGGCGGTCTGATCCCGTCTGATCGCGAATACGCCGCGCTCTGGGGCCTCAACGAAGCGCGCCTCGAACGCGCCGCCCCAGATTGTCTCGTGATGCATCCGGGGCCGATGAACCGGGGCGTGGAGATTGACGGCGCGCTGGCGGACGACCCCGAACGCGCCCTGATCCTCGAGCAGGTGGAAAGCGGCGTCGCGGTGCGCTCCGCCATCCTCGAGCTGATCACGGGTCGCGCGCCCAATTCCACGATTGCGGACATGCGCAACCATGACGCCGATGGTCTGGGAGACGGGGCATGATGCTGTTTGAAAACGCCCGCCTGATCGATCCGGCGTCTGGCCGCGACGAGTTCGGCGCCCTGCGTGTGCGCGACGGCCTGATCGAGGAGATCGGTCCCGATCTCGTGGCGCACGACGACGAGCAGGTGATCGATGTGAAGGGCGCGGTCCTCGCGCCGGCCCTCATCGACATGCGCTGCACGGCCGATCCTGCTTCAACCGGCGCCCGCGGTGTCGATGCCGCGGCCCGCGCGGCGGCGGCCGGCGGCGTCGCGACGCTGGTGCTCTCGCCCGAAAGCGGCGGCGGGTTCCGCACCCCTGAAGACATTGCGGCGGTGAACGCGGCGGCGCTCACGAGCGCTGTCCGGCTCTATGCGGCCGGGCTCTGCGTCAGCTCACCTGAGGACATGGCCGAGATCGGTCTGATGCTGCGCGCCGGCGCGCTGTATCTGGGGGATGGCGGCCAGCCGGTGGCCGATACGCGCCTGGCGCGCCGGGTTCTGGCTTACGCGGGCGGGTTTGACGCCTGGGTCAGCCTGCGTCCGGAAGATCACGGCCTCAGCCGCGGCACGCTGGCGACCGAGAGTGATCTCTCCATGCGCCTGGGCCTGCCCTCACGGCCTGCGCAATCGGAAGCCATGGCGCTCAAGCGCGATGCATCACTGGCGGCCCTGACCGGTGCGCGCCTGATCTTCGACCGCGTCACCACGCGCGAGGCGCTCGACGCCGTTCGCGGGGCCCGCTCAGACGGTCTGGAAGTCGCTGTGACGGTTCCGGTGAGCCATCTCAGCTTCAACGAGATGGATACCGGCGGTCTGGACCCGCGCTACCGGCTGGAGCCGCCCCTGCGCAGCGAAAACGATCGTCAGGCGCTGATCGATGCGCTGAGCGACGGCCGTATCGACGCGGTGGTGTCTGACCACATCGCCCTGACCAACGAATCCAAGGCCCATCCCTTCCCCGAAGCTGCGCCCGGCTCCGCCACGCTGGAAGCTCTGCTGCCTGTTCTGTGCGGACTGGCTGAAGAGGGGCGCATGAGCCTCGCTGAAGCGCTGCGCCCCGTGACCTCCGGCCCGGCGGACATTCTCGGCCTCGAACAGGGACGACTTGAAGAGGGCGCACCGGCGGACCTTGTGGCGTTCGACCCCCGCGCCCCCTTCGTCTATGGCCGCGGCGCCCTGCAATGCCGCGCGCCAAGCGCCTTTTCCGGGCGCCGCCTGTTCGGTCGCACCTTGATCACGGTCGCGGAAGGCGCGATTATCCATCAACCGGAAGATGAGTAATGATGTTTGATCCCTGGTTCGCGGCGGCGCTGGTCGTCGGCTATGTGTTCGGTTCGATCCCGTTCGGCCTGCTGCTGACCAAGCTGGCCGGGCTTGGGGATATTCGCGCCATCGGCTCGGGCAATATCGGCGCGACCAATGTGCTGCGCACAGGCCGCAAGGATCTGGCGCTCGCCACGCTCATACTCGACTCAGGCAAGGCAGGTTTCGCCTGCCTGCTGTTCAGCTATCTCGCCAATCCCACGGCGGGCCTGATTGCGGGCGGCGCGGCCTTCTTTGGTCATTGCTTCCCGGTCTGGCTGAAGTTCAAGGGCGGCAAGGGCGTGGCGACCTTTCTCGGGGTGCTGCTGGCCGCCCACTTCCCCGTCGGCGCCCTGACCTGTTTTGTCTGGCTGGGCATGGCGCTGATGCTGCGCATGTCATCCCTGTCCGCGCTCACTGCAGCCCTCGCCGCCCCGGCTCTGGCCTATGCCTTCGGCCGTGAGGACGTCGCCATTCTCGCGCTCTTCCTCGCCGCGCTGCTCTACTGGCGGCATCAGGAGAATATCGGCCGCATCCTCAAGGGTGAGGAACCCAAAATCGGGGCCAAGAAGACGTGACGCGCCGGTCCCTCTCCCCGAGCGAGCGCGTGGACTGGCTTCGCCTGTCGCGCACATCGGGGGTTGGACCTGTCACTTTCGCCAAGCTGATCGAGCGCTTCGAAACCGCCAGTCGCGCCATTGACGCCCTGCCGGACCTTTCAAAGCGCGGCGGCCGCGCCAAGCCGCTGAAGGCGATCGCCCGCGATCAGGCCGAGGACGAGCTGGCCGACATCGAAAACTTTGGCGCGCGTCTGTTGTGCGCCTGTGAGGCGGAGTTTCCCTCAGATCTGGCGGCCCTTGATCCACCACCGCCGGTGATCACGGTCAAAGGCCCGCTCTTGCTCTCAGACAAGCCGGTCTGCGCCATGGTCGGCGCGCGCAACGCGTCCGCCGCGGGATTGCGCTTTGCAGGCGATCTGGCGCGGGGCCTGGGAGAACGCGGCGTTCTGATCGCCTCGGGGCTGGCGCGGGGCATAGACGGCGCCGCCCATGCCGCCAGCCTTGAAACCGGGACCATCGCCGTGCTGGCCGGCGGTCTCACCTCGATCTACCCGCCCGAGCACGAGGCGCTCTATCACGCCATCTCCGAACAGGGCCTGCTGGTGAGCGAGAGCCCGCCCCGCTACAGCCCGCAGGCGCGCGACTTCCCGCGTCGCAACCGTTTGATCTCGGGGCTCTCCCTGGGCGTTCTGGTCGTGGAGGCGGCGGAGCGCTCGGGCTCGCTCATTACAGCGCGATATGCGCTGGAGCAGAACCGCGAAGTCATGGCGGTTCCGGGCTCGCCCCTGGATCCTCGCGCCCGCGGCTCGAACCGCCTCCTTCAGGATGGCGCAGCGCTGATCCAGGGCGTGGAGGATGTCATCGACATCCTGTCCGGCGCGCGCCGCCCGAAACTCGAGGAACCCTCAGGCGCAGACTTTGAAGACGAGTTCGAGGATGCGCGCGCACTCGATGAGGCCGTGTCCGACATTCGCGAGCGCATCGCCGGGCTGCTGTCCCCCACCCCTGTCTCCCGCGACGAACTGGCGCGGCTGACCCGGGCGCCAGCGCGCGTCGTCCTGGCGGCGCTTGTAGAACTGGAACTGGCGGGCCGGTGTGAGATCTGGCCCAACGGCATGGTCTGCAGCGTCTAGGTTCGCGGGCCGCCGCTACGGGGTCGGCCATCGGGAAAGAAGGGGAACAAGGCAGCCGGATCCGCATCCGGATTGGTCAGGGGCGGCTTTCGGGTCACTTGCCGGCATTCCTGTTCAATCACATGCGCTGCTGTCGCCAGCATGACGGAGGAATTGCTCAGATCCGCCCTGTGCGCGAAATGGGACAATGCGGCGAGCATTTCGACAAGATAGCCCGCGGCTTCCTGGGTGGTCTTCTCGCGAAAGGCGGGATCGTCAGAAGCGCCGGGTGGGGACTTGGCCATAATCGTTTTGATTGCTCTTTGAACAACCCTGTGGGGAGCCGTAAACCTGTGCTCGCTTTCTGGCAAGCGTCAGCCCCATGTTGACAGGGTGATGAACTATCCCCACCTTCCGCCGCCATTGACCGGACCAGCCTTGACGCTGGACCGCATCACCCTGCTATCAGTGATCATATGAACGTCGTTGTCGTCGAATCCCCGGCCAAGGCCAAAACCATCAACAAGTATCTGGGGAGCGATTACACCGTGCTCGCCAGCTTCGGCCATGTGCGCGATCTGCCGCCCAAGGACGGATCGGTGCGTCCCGAGGAAGACTTCGCGATGGACTGGACCGTGGAGGGCAAGTCCAAGGAGCGCATCAAGGCGATCGCCGACGCGCTCAAGGACGCCGACACCCTGATCCTCGCCACTGACCCGGATCGCGAGGGTGAAGCGATCTCCTGGCACCTTCTCGAAGCGCTGCAGAAGCGCAAGGTGCTCAAGGACAAGCACGTCCAGCGTGTGGCGTTCAACGCCATCACGAAGAAAGCTGTCAGCGACGCCATGGCCAATCCGCGCGAGCTCGATATGGAGCTTGTGGAGGCCTATCTGGCGCGCCGTGCGCTCGACTATCTGGTGGGCTTCACCCTGTCGCCGGTTCTGTGGCGCAAACTGCCGGGCGCGCGCTCGGCGGGCCGGGTGCAGTCTGTGGCGCTGCGACTGATCACCGAGCGCGAAACCGAGATCGAGCGGTTCGTCAGCCAAGAATACTGGTCTGTGGACGCCGAGGTGAAGGCCGAGGGCGCCGATCAGCTCATCGCATCGAAACTGACCCGGTTTGAAGGCGAAAAGATCACCCGCCTGACCATTGGCGAGGAAAAGCGCGCCCGCGCCGCGGAAGCCGCCATCAAGTCGGCGAGCTTCACCGTGGCGGCAGTCGAGGCCAAGCCCACCAAGCGCAATCCGCCGCCGCCCTTCACCACCTCGACCCTGCAGCAGGAAGCGGCGCGCAAGCTGGGCTTTGACGCCCAACGCACCATGCGCACGGCACAGCGCCTGTATGAAGGCGTCAATCTGGGCGGCGAGACGGTGGGTCTCATCACCTATATGCGGACCGATGGCGTCTCCATGGATATGGGCGCGATGATGCAGGCGCGCGATGTGATCTCCGAGCGTCATGGATCGGACTTCGTGCCGGAGAAGCCGCGCTTTTACTCCACCAAGGCCAAGAACGCCCAGGAAGCGCACGAAGCCATCCGCCCGACGAGCTTCACCCGCCATCCCGACGAGATGCGCCTGGAGGCCGATCAGGCCAAGCTCTATGCGCTGATCTGGAAGCGCGCCGTGGCCAGTCAGATGGAAGCGGCGCAGCTTGAGCGGACCACCATCGACTTTGAGAACGCCGACCAGTCCCTCGCCCTGCGCGCCACGGGCACCGTCGTGACCTTCCCGGGCTTCTTCGCCCTGTATCAGGAAGGCCGCGACGACGAAGAGGATGAAGGCGAGAACCGCCTGCCAGCCGTAAAGCAAGGCGCGTCGGCGAAGGCCGAGACGACGCTGGCCGAACAGCATTTCACCCAGCCCCCGCCCCGCTATACCGAGGCCTCGCTGGTCAAGAAGATGGAAGAGCTGGGCATTGGCCGTCCGTCGACCTACGCCTCCACCCTGTCGGTGCTGCGCGACCGCGACTATGTCCGCATGGAAGACAAGCGCTTCAAGCCTGAGGACAAGGGCCGCGTGGTCATCGCCTTCCTGGAAAACTTCTTCGCACGCTACGTCCAGTACGACTTCACCGCGTCGCTGGAAGACCAGCTCGACAAGGTCTCGGCGGGGGATCTCGAATACAAGCAGCTGTTGCGCGACTTCTGGAAGGACTTCCACGCCTCCATCGAGGATATCGCCGATCTGCGCATTGGCGATGTGATCGACGCGATGAATGTGGCGCTGGCGCCGCTGATCTTCCCGCCGCGCGAAGATGGGTCCGATCCCAAGGTCTGCCCCAAATGCAATGAGGGCGCGCTGTCGCTGCGTCTGGGCAAGCACGGAGCCTTCGTCGGCTGCTCGAACTATCCTGACTGCCGCTATACCCGGCCGCTGGGCGGGGGCGAGCTCGACGCCGTCGCCGGTGATGGCGAGCTGGGCGAACATCCCGAGACCGGCGCCATGATCGTGCTCAAGGACGGTCGCTTCGGCCCGTATCTCGAAATGCAGGTCGAGGACGAGGACAAGCCGCGCCGCGGCTCCATTCCCAAGGGCTGGGATCCGGCGTCCATCACGCTTGAGAAGGCGGTCGCGCTGATCGACCTGCCGCGCAAAGTCGGCCCCCACCCCGAAGACGGCGAGATGATCGAGGCGGGCATTGGCCGCTATGGTCCGTTCGTCAAGCACGGCAAGACCTATGCGAACCTTGCAAACGCCGACGAGGTGTTCGAGGTGGGCCTGAACCGCGCCGTCGATCTGATCGAGCAGAAGAAAGCCAATCCGCGCGGTCGGGGCGGCGCAGCCGCAGCTCCGTTGAAAGAGCTGGGCGAGCACCCTGATGAGGGCGGCGCGATCAATGTCATGAGCGGCCGCTACGGCCCCTATG
Source organism: Oceanicaulis sp. HTCC2633 (assembly GCF_000152745.1). Lineage (GTDB taxonomy): Bacteria > Pseudomonadota > Alphaproteobacteria > Caulobacterales > Maricaulaceae > Oceanicaulis. Next base: position 261,389 of record NZ_CH672428.1, on the reverse strand, counting down.
TGAAATTCGGCAAGATCAACGCCACCCTTCCCAAGGAGATGGACCCGGCCGAGGTCACGCTGGAGCAGGCGCTGGAGCTGATCGCCGCAAAAGCGGCCAAATCGCCTGCCAAGAAGAAGGCGCCGGCGAAGAAAAAGGCCTCGGCCAAGAAACCGGCGGCCAAGAAGGCGGATGGCGAGACCAAGACCGCCGCCAAGAAACCCGCCGCGAAGAAATCAACTGCCAAGAAAACCACCGCAAAGAGTACAAAGGCCCCGTCTTGAACGAAGATCCATACGCCCGCTTTGGTTTCACCAAGGACGCCCTTCACGAGGCGATCCGGCTGGGCGAAGGACGCTTCACCAAGCGTGAACTCGCCAAGGCTCTGGGACTGAAGGGCGACCAGCGGTCCGGCCTCAAGCTCGCTTTGCGCGAGCTCGAGGATGGCGGCGAGATCCGCAAGAATGAGCAGAAGGCCTATGAAATGGCCGACCAGCTGCCGGCGGTCACGGTGCTGGAAGTGATCGACCGCGATGTGGATGGCGAGTTCCTCTGCCAGCCGGTGAAGCCTGAGCTGCAAGGCCCGAAAATCATCCTCAAGCCCGGCGAACGTACGCGCGGCCCCGCTGCGGGCGTGGGCGACAAGATTCTCGCACGGCTTGCCCCGCTCAAGGACGAAGAGGGCTACGAAGCCAGCGTCATCAAGAAGCTGGGCCAGTCCGCGCACCGCATTCTGTGCGTGTTGCGCGACAATACCCGCGGCCCGGCGCGTCTGGTCCCGGTCGATCGACGCGCCCGTCACGAACTGGTGCCGGCCCGTGGCGAGACCAGCAAGGCTCAGGATGGCGATCTCGTCATCGTGCGCATCGCGTCCGAGCGTCGTCATGGTCTCAAGACGGCCATGATCGATGAAGTCGTGGGCCGGGCTGACAGCGCTCGCGCCGGCTCCATCATCGCCATGGCCGAACACGGCGTGCCCGATGGCTTTCTGGATGCCGAACTCAAGCAGGTCGATGCCATCGAGCCCGTCACCATGGGCAATCGAGAGGATCTGCGCGACATACCGCTTGTCACCATCGACCCGGCTGACGCTCGCGACCATGACGATGCGGTCTGGGCGGCGCCCGATGACGATCCGAAGAATCCGGATGGCTGGATCGTGATCGTCGCCATCGCCGATGTCGCCGCCTATGTCACGCCCGCCAGCCCGCTCGACAAGGGCGCGCGCAATCGCGGCGTCTCGGTCTATCTGCCGGACCGGGTGGTGCCCATGTTGCCCGAGCGCCTGTCCAATGATCTGTGCTCGCTGCGCGAGGGCGAGGAACGCCCGTGTCTGGCCGTGCGCATGGTTTTTGACCGCAATGGCAATCAGATCGGTCACCGCTTCATTCGCGGCTGGATGCGGTCCGCCGCCAAGCTGGCCTATGAAGAAGCGCAGGCCGCCATTGACGGAAACGGCACGGGCAAGGCGGAAACCCTGCTGGAGGACGTTCTCAAGCCGCTCTGGGGCGCCTATGAGGCATTGCGGCAAGCCCGCAAGCGTCGCGAGCCGCTGGAGATCGACGCGCCCGAACGCAAGGTGATCGTGGGCGAGGACGGCCGGGTCCAGGGCGTGCGCCTGCGCGAGCGCTTCGATGCGCACAAGCTGATCGAAGAGATGATGATCCAGGCGAACGTGGCCGCCGCCACGGCACTGGAGGCCAAGCACAGCCCCCTCATCTACCGCATTCACGATGAGCCGGGCTCTGAAAAGCTCGATAACCTCGCGGATTTCCTGCCCCATGTGGGCCTGAAATGGACCCGCGGCGAGCGCCCGACGCCGTCGCGCTTCAACACCCTGCTGCAGGCGGCTCAGCCCACCGACCATTACGAGACGGTCAATGAGGTGGTGCTGCGCAGCCAGTCCCAGGCGGTCTATGACACCGACAATATCGGCCACTTCGGACTTAACCTGGCCAAATACGCCCACTTCACCTCGCCCATCCGGCGCTATGCGGACCTGACCGTGCACCGCGCCCTGATCCGCGCCTACAATCTGGGCTCGGACGGCCAAACCGATGAAGAGCGTAGCCAGCTCCAGCGCATCGCCGAGGACACCACCTCGAATGAACGCCGCGCCATGGCCGCCGAACGTGACGCGGTGGACCGCTTCATCGCCGCCTGGCTGGCTGATCGCGTGGGGACGGAGTTTGAAGGCCGGATCACCGGCGTGACGCGCTTCGGGCTGTTCGTGCGCCTGCATGAAACCGGCGCGGACGGGCTGTGCCCGGTCTCTCGGCTCGGTCAGGAATACTACATGCACGACGAGGCGGCCCATGCGCTTGTCGGGCAAAGCTCGGGCGGTCGCTATCGGCTGGGCATGTTGGTGACAGTGCGCCTGGATGAAGCGACACCCGTGACGGGCGGGCTGTTATTCGACATTCTAACACCGCCTGAATCAGGAAAACCGCCCAAAGGGCGCGGACGCCCGCGCGACAAATACGAGCGCCGCGGCTCACCGCGCGCAAAGAAACACAATGCCAGACGCAAAAAACGATAAGAAAACAGCGCCTAAAACCAGTCCACGCCCGAAACTCGCCGCCTCGCTGCTGCTGCGCAGACAGCGCGCGAATGGCGAGATAGAACTCCTGTTCGGTCGGCGCTCGACCGGACATGTCTTCATGCCCAGCAAATATGTGTTTCCTGGCGGCCGCGTGGACCCCACCGACGGCTATGCGCCGCTGGCTGAAGAGCTCAATGACAAGACCCGCTCGGTGATGACGCGCGTGCTGACCGAACGCCGCGCGCGCGCCGCGGCGGCGGCGGCCCTGCGCGAAACGGCGGAAGAAACCGGTCTGATCCTGGGCAAGCCGGCGGAGGACGCCTGCACCTTCAAGGCGCCCTGGGCGCCGTTCGAGGCGGCCGGCGCGCAGCCCAACGCCGCGCCGCTGGACGTGATCACCCGGGCCATCACGCCTCCCCGGAGACCGCGCCGGTTCGACGCCTGGTTCTTCACCTGTGATGTGGAGCATGTACACGGCCCCGTAGACCTCACCAGCAATGGCGAGCTTGAGGATTTGCGGTGGGTCGGCCTGAGCGAACGCGACACGCTTGATCTGCCAATCGCCACGCAATATGTGATCGGCGAGCTTGAAGCCTGGCTCAAGGACCCTGCCCGCCCCGTGCGCTATCTGAAGAGCACGCGATCCGGTCCCAGGGTTGAAACCCTATGAGCGGGCGCCCGATCAATATGGCGACCATACTGCTGGCCGACCCGCATTCGCGCCAGATTGCGCTGGTGCGGACGGAAAACGGGTACGGCTTGCCGATGGCGCGGCCGGCGCGCGGCGACGGCCTCGACGCATTTGGCGGACCCGTGATCTCCCGCAAGCGCCTTGGATCGCCCGAAAAGCAGACCGGCGCCTATATGGACGCCGCCATTCGCGCGCTGTCTGAAGAGCTGGGCCAGCTTCTGGCAAGACCGCTCGCGTCTGATGTGCACGTGCCGGGCACAAACCCCTGGGCGCGCCTGACCCGTCACCATCTCCAGCCCGACCGCGACAGCCTGACCTATCTGGGCCGCGCGCTCGATCCGGCTGACGCAGAGACGCGCCGCCATGTCCGGGTATTCACCGCGCCTGTCGCCCGCATCTCCAACTCGGTCAAGCGCAGGGGCGGAGAGCGCATCGCCTGGGTCAATCCTGAAAGAGCGCCCGAGCTGCTCAGGGATGAGGCGCTCAATGTCTTTGCTGAAACCGCCCTGGCCTCGCTGGGCGGACGACCGCGCCCGCTGATGGTGTCATTCCGGGCGGGACAAAGGCAGGAAGTCCGGCTATAGGCCCGGCGATGATCGCCAGCTTCCTCACCTCGCCAGACCTTGCCCGCACCCGCTCGCTGATCGCGGCGATCTGCTGCGCCGCCCTCGCGGGATGCGGCTTCGGCCTGCTGATGCCGCTGGTGGCGCTCAATCTCGAGGCCATGACCGGCTCAGCCGCCATTGTGGGCACGAACGCCGCCGCCGCGGCACTCTCAACGCTTCTGGCGACGCCGCTCATCCCGGCGCTGATGGCGCGCACGCCGCCGCGTCAGACCGTGGTGATCTGCGCACTGATCACGGCGGCAGGGTTTGTCCTCTTTCCGGCCATGCCCGACCCCCTGGTCTGGTTCGGGCTACGCTTTGTCATGGGCCTGTCGGTGACGATCATCTTCGTCGCCAGCGAAACGTGGATCAATCAGCTGGCCAAACCCGAAAGCCGCGCCAGCCTGCTGGCGGTCTACGCCACCGTGCTGTCGGGTGGTTTCGGCTCGGGCGGATTGTTGTTGTCGCTACTGGGATCGGAAGGCTGGACGCCTTGGATCGCAGGCGGGGTGATCTATGCGCTGGGCGCGCTTCCGATCCTCATTCTGAAGGGCCCTCAGATCAAACCGCCCAGTCCGGACGAGGCCGGGCTTAAAAGCCTGCTGAGCGCCGGACGGCTTGCGCCCCTGGCGATTCTGGCCGGGCTGGTCTTCGGCGGACTTGAAACCAATGTCTTCTCGCTCATGCCGGTCTACGCCGAGCGGATCGGCATCGCCGAACAGGGCGTGGGCCTGCTGGTCGCCATAGGCGCCCTGGGAGCGATCGCCCTTCAGATCCCGCTCGGCAAGCTGGCCGATCGCACCGGCCGGGACCGCACCCTGTCGGGTGTGGCGCTGAGCGCCGTGATTCTGTCGGTCGCCATGGGGCTCGCGGGCGCGAATCTGTGGCTTCTCATCCCCATGGTCTTCTTCTTTGTGGGGGCCAGCAGCGCCTTCTACACCATCGGGCTCGCCATGATCGGGGAGCGCGTTCAGCCCGGCGCCCTCGCCTCGGCCAACGCAGCCTTCATCTTCGCCTATGGCCTGGGCTCGCTTCTGGGCCCGGCCCTGGGCGGCATTTCCATGGATATTGCAGATCCGTGGGGCCTGATGGCCGCCTTCGCCGCGATGGCCGGGCTGTACTTCGTTCTGTCTCTACTGAGCAAACAGCGTTCGCAGCATTGACAGCAGCGCAGGCGCGAGTATGTTCCGCGGCTCGTTGCGCCGGACTTGTGTCTGGCGCGCCAAGTTTTTGTGTACGGGTGCGCGACTATGGCCAAGCCGACTACCATCAAAATCCGCCTGAACTCGACGGCGGGCACGGGCTATTTCTACGTGACCAAGAAAAACGCCCGCACGATGACCGAGAAACTCGTTCTGAAAAAGTACGACCCGGTCGCGCGCAAGCACGTCGAGTTTAAAGAAGGCAAGATCAAGTAAGTCTGCGCTTCAGCGCGATTTATTGGTCTATCCGGATTGAGGAAAGCCGCCTGTTGGTTCAGGCGGCTTTTCGTTTTGCCTCGATCACCCGGTTCCGTCCGGACCGCTTGGCGTCATAAAGCGCCGTGTCCGCCCGCTCGATCAGCGCCTCGACGCTATCGTCCATGAAGGCTTCCGCCACGCCGACGCTCATGGTGACATTGATGATGTCGCCGGTCTCGCGCAGGGTCACGGGGGTGGCGCAGACCGCCAGACGGGCCCGCTCCATGGCGTCACAGGCTTCGCGCGCAGTGGTGTTGGAGAACACCACCAGGAATTCCTCGCCGCCATAGCGGCCGGCAATATCGATGGCGCGTAACTGCTCGTTCAGACGGGCGCAGATCTCCTTGAGCACCTGGTCGCCGGCATTATGGCCCCAGGTGTCGTTGATCCGCTTGAAATGGTCGATATCGATCAGCGCTGTGGTCAGCGGCTCATGATTGGCGCGCAGGCCATCGAGCGCCTGGCGCAGGCGCGACACTGTATAGCGACGATTGAACAGCCCGGTCAGCGCATCGCGCACCGACATCTCAAGGCTTTCATCCAGACGGTCCCGCAGGGCATCCGCATAACGCTTGCGCTTGAGCTGGGTGGCGCTGCGCGCAGACAGCTCGCCCGGATCGAGCGGGCGCGAAATCACATCGTTCACGCCCAGATCGAGCGCGCGCACCATGGTGCGCTTGTCCATTTCGTCGACCACGCCCAGAAGCGGCACCTGCCGTGTGTCCACGTCCGAGCGGATGCGCGCACACAGGCGCAAACCGTCAAAGCGCGGCGAGCTGAGATCAACGATTACAAGATCAGCGTGACGCGCCTGGGAAATGGCGATCTTGGGATCGCCATAACCATGCGCATCCAGCGTTGCGGGCAAGGCTCGGGCGATGCGGTGCGCGGCCGCCTGGTCGGCCGCCGCCACAATGACGCGACCGCCGCCATTGGCGGGCTCGAAGGGCAACATCTCAACGCCATTGCTCTCACGCTGGCGCAATTCATCCATGACGCTCGTCAGGCGCAGCAAGGAGCGCACCCGTGCAAACAGCGCCACATCATCCACCGGTTTGGTGAGAAACTCGTCTGCGCCGGCTTCCAGGCCGCGAATCCGGTCCGAGCGCTGATCCAGCGCGGTGACCATCACAACAGGAATATGCCGGGTTTCAGGGTCCGCCTTCAGACGGCGACAGGTCTCAAAGCCGTCCATGCCCGGCATCATGATGTCGAGCAGGATCACATCCGGTTTCTCGCACCGGGCCAGATCGAGACAGGTCGGTCCGTCCTGCGCCATCAAGACATCGAAATACTCAGCCGTCAGGCGTGCTTCCAGCAGGCGGCGGTTCGTCTCGATGTCATCAACGACCAGTATGCGCGCGCTCACCCGTGTCTCCTTCTAGTCGAGAAAGTCCCGAACCGTTTTGATGAAGGAGGCAACCGTGATCGGCTTGGACAGATAGCCCTCGCAGCCGCCTTCACGAATGCGTTCCTCATCGCCCTTCATGGCGAATGCGGTCACGGCCACCACGGGAATGGCCGACAATTCGTCATCATTCTTGATCCATTTGGTGACATCCAGCCCGGACACTTCGGGCAGCTGGATATCCATGAGGATCAGATCCGGCTTGTGCTCACGCGCCATATCGAGCGCCTTGAGGCCTTCGCTGGTCTGCACGGTCTCATAGCCGTGCGCTTCGAGCAGATCACGAAAGAGCTTCATGTTCAGCTCGTTGTCTTCAACGATCAGAACTTTTTTGGACATGACCTGCAGCATTATAACCGCGCTTTCCCCAATTCGCCCCGCCGTCTTTGCAGCGTGAGCGTTTTGACCATCCAGAGTGCATTTAACCCGACTTTCCTTAATCAAGAATGAGTCGCCGCCTTCGCAGGACGATTAGAACAAGATATGAACGTCGGATGCGATCAAAAAGAGGCGACACGTGTTACGTTTAGGCGTGGATCTCGGAGGCACGAAAATCGAGGCGGCCCTGGTTGAAGACAGCGGCGCGTGCGTCTTGCGTCGCCGCTCGCCCGTATCTCGCGACTATCTTGAAACACTGGACGCCATCGCGGACCTGGTGACGAAGGTCGAACGTGAAGCCGGTCTGTCACCCCCCTGCCTGTGGGCCTGTGCCATCCCGGATCGCTCAGCCCCAGAACCGGGCTGATGCGGCATTCCAATCTCATTGCATTGAACGGCCGTCCCCTTGATCAGGATCTCTCCCGGCGACTGAACCGCGCCGTACGCTGCGCCAATGACGCCAACTGCTTCGCCCTGTCTGAGGCGCGGGACGGTGCAGCCGCCGGCGCTCTGAGCATGTTCGGCGTCATTGCGGGAACCGGCGTGGGCGGCGGCCTCGTCCTGAACGGCAGGCTGGTGAGAGGGGCGGACGCAAGCGCTGGCGAATGGGGGCACATGGCCCTGCCCTATCTGACTGCTGAGGAGCGGGCGGCCGACCCGGCCTGTTATTGCGGAAGATCAGGATGCGTGGAGGCCTGGTGTTCCGGTCCCGCCTTGTCGCGTGACCATGAGCGCCAGACGGGGCGATCGTTGAGCGCGCCGGAAATCGCCGCCGCAGCGAAACTGGGCGACAAGGCCTGCCAGCTCAGTCTCGACCGCCATGCGGACCGATTCGCCCGCGCGCTGACCAGCGTGATCAAGATCGTGGATCCGGAGGTCATCGTGCTGGGCGGCGGCCTGTCGAACCTGGACGGATTTGCGGACACGCTCGCAAAACGTCTGCCGCACTGGCTCTCCGGCGATGATCTGGTCGCCCGAATCCGCACGCCCCTTCATGGCGACAGCTCGGGCGTGCGCGGCGCGGCCTGGCTATGGGATGACAACTGATGTCTTCCTCTCCCGCACATGCCGGCTACTGCCGCAGCTGTCTGGCGCCCGCTGCACCCGGTGCGAAATGCGCCCGATGCGGGCGCGGTCCGGTGCTGCATCACGCCGAACTCAACACGCTCGCGATCGCCCATATCGACTGCGACGCCTTTTTCGCCTCGGTCGAGAAACGCGACAATCCCGAGCTCGAGGACCAGCCGGTGATCATCGGCGGCGGCAAGCGCGGCGTGGTCTCCACCGCCTGCTATGTGGCGCGCCTTTATGGCGTGAAGTCAGCCATGCCCATGTTCAAGGCGCTCAAAGCCTGTCCCGATGCGGTCGTCGTGCGCCCGCGCATGGCGGTCTACGCCGCCGAGGGCAAACGCATCCGCGCCATGATGGAGGATGTGACCCCGCTTGTGGAGCCGCTCTCCATAGACGAGGCCTTTCTGGATCTGTCGGGCACGGAGAAGCTGCACGGGGCCCCGCCCGCCCTGACCTTGCTGCGCCTGCAACGCCGCATCCTCAACGAGGTCGGGGTTACCGTGTCTGTGGGCCTCAGCTTCAACAAGTTTCTCGCCAAGACCGCCTCTGATCTCGACAAGCCCAACGGGTTCTCTGTGATCGGCCGGGCGGACGCGCCAGCCTTCCTGGCGCAGATGAAGGTGGGGGATGTCTATGGCGTGGGCCCCGTGCTGGGCAAGAAACTCAATGCGGACGGGCTCTACACCCTGTCTGACGTGCTCAGGCGGTCTGAGGGCGATCTGGCGCGCAAGTACGGCGATTCCGGTCTGCGGCTCGCCCGGCTGGCGCGCGCTCAGGATGACCGCAAGGTCAGCCCCGAGCGCGAGCGCAAATCGGTCTCTGCCGAGACGACCTTCAATGATGATGTCTCAGACAAGTCTGTCCTCAAGGACCGGCTCTGGCCGCTTTGCGTGAAGGTTGCTGACCGGATGAAGGCCCAGGGCGTCGCCGGGCGCGTGGTGACGTTGAAGATCAAGACCGACAGGTTTCGCACGATCACACGACGGCGCACCCTCACCGATCCCGCACAGCTGGCGGACACGCTATATCGCATCAGCTGCGACATGCTCGACAAGGAGCCCGACGGCGTGCGCTACCGGCTGATCGGCGCGGGGTATTCGGTGCTCGAGCCCGCCATCGCGGATGCCGGCGATCTGCTCGATCCCAATGCGCTCAAACGCGCCGCCGCCGAACGCGCCATGGATGCGGCGCGCGCCAAGTTCGGCGAGGCGGCCATCATCAAGGGCCGGATGCTGAAGAAAGATCGCGACTAGCCGCTTCGCGCCAGACGGTGAGCGTCCTGGGACAGCCAGCGGAACACCTGCGGCCAGAACACATCAGCCATCTTGGACCGGAACAGCCCGTCATGACCCAGCGCGCCGCGACCGGCGTCTTCATGGCTGACCAGTTTCATTTCCGTCTGGGCGTTTTCATAACGCTCCAGCAACCAGCGCACAGACTGTGGATTGGCGATCGGGTCGTCATCCGGCGTCCAGGCGCGCACCGGCGCGGTGAATCCTTCATAGCGCGAGGTCAGGCCCAGCTCCGCGATGGCGTCCCGGAAGCACTCGGGATTGACCCCGAAATCCCGCCAGTCCGCCCAAACGCGCGGCGGCAGGGGTTCGCCGCGCCAGAACACGCCTTTGGGGATATGCCCGCGCAGCAGAAGATAGGCCGGGCCGAAAACCCGCCAGAACGCCCAGGCGAAGTATTTCAGCGGTGCGGACTGCTCGCCCCAATACCCCGAGGACGCCGACAGCAGCGCCAGTCGACGCACCGGCAGAGAAGGATCGATCAGCGCGGCGAACTGCCCGCCTATGGAATGGCCGACAATATCGAGCGGAAGGCCTGGAAAGGCCTGGCAGGCCGCCTCGGCGGCTGCGGGAATATCATAACGCGCCCAGTCGAGCATGCGCGCGGTCTCCCGACGCGGATGGCAGCGCGCGGATTCCCCCTGCCCCCGGTAATCGTAGATCAGTACGGCCCAGCCGTTCTCCGCCGCGGCTTCGGCGAATGGGAGATAGAAATCCTTGCGGTAACCGGTCGCCGGATTGATCACCATCACGGCGTTTGGCGCTTGCGGCACGAGAAAGACGCCGGACAGCAACTTGCCGTCGGCTGTCCGCAGTCGGACGGGTCTCTGCGATGTCATGCTCGCTGCATCGCGCGCCATCAGCTCACCTTATCGTTAAAAGGCACCATGCCGGGCGGGCCCACTGAATTCAACCCGCCGCCCTCATTGCCAGATCGTCTCTCAGGCGCCTAATTGAAGCGGTCCACTTCCAATCGGAGCTTGCCCCATGGCCGAAATTGAATCCCGCCTGAAAGAACTGGGCCTCACCCTGCCCGAAGCTGCGGCGCCCGTAGCCAATTACGTGCCGCACGTGCAAACCGGTCAGACCGTCCATATTTCCGGTCAGATCTCGATGGGCCCGACCGGTCTGGTGACCGGGCGTCTGGGCGACGGCCTGACGCTGGAAGACGGACAGGCCGCCGCGCGTCTGTGCGCGTTGAACCTGATCGCCCAGTTCAAATCCGCCTGTGACGGCAATCTCACCCGCGTGCTGCGTGTCGTGAAGCTGGGCGGATTCGTCAACGCCCATCCGGACTTTCATGACATACCCAAGGTGATCAACGGCGCATCCGACCTCATGGTCGAGGTGTTCGGCGACGCCGGTCGCCACGCCCGGTCCGCCGTCGGAGTAGCGGTTCTGCCGCTGAACGCAGCCGTGGAAGTGGATGCGGTGATCGAGATCGCGTGATCCCGCTCGAAGAACGGGTCCCGCCACCCTATATCGAGGCGCTGAGCAGGCTTCTGGACGGGTCATGACCGACATCTCCGTGCGCATGATCACCGCTATGGCGCAGATCGATCCCGCAGACTGGGATCGATGCGCCAATCCGGAGGATCAGCCCTATGACCCGTTCCTGAGCTGGGATTTCCTGGATGCCCTGGAAACCTCCGGCAGCGCCGTGGAGGAAACGGGCTGGGGCCCGCGCCATCTGATCGCCGAGGACGATGCCGGGCAGGTTCTCGGCGTGATGCCGCTCTATGTGAAAGGGCATTCGTATGGCGAATATGTCTTTGATCATGCCTGGGCGGATGCGCTGGAGCGCGCCGGCGGCGCCTATTACCCCAAGCTGCTGACCGCCATTCCCTTCACCCCCGCGACCGGCCGGCGTGTGCTGAGCCGCGATCCCGACATACGCAGCGCCTTGATCCAGGCTGGCCGGCACGCCGTGCGCGAGCTCGATCTGTCAAGCTGGCACGTACTCTTCCCCGACGCCCCCACCCAGGCCGACCTGACCGGCGCAGGTTTGCTGGCGCGGCAGGACATCCAGTTCATCTGGGAGGACGAGGACTATGGCGATTATGAAGGCTTCCTCGCCGCCCTCTCCTCAAGAAAGCGCAAGGCCTTAAGAAAGGAACGCAAGATCGCCCAGCAAGCGGTCACGATCGAACAGCTCACCGGCGACGCGCTGACCGAACACCATTGGGACGTGTTCTTCGCCTGTTATCAGGATACCGGCGCGCGCAAATGGGGCACGCCCTATCTCAACCGCGAGTTCTTTTCCCTGATCCATGAGCGCATGGCCGACAAGGTGCTGCTGGTGATGGCGAAGGAGGGCGAAACCCATATCGCCAGCGCCCTGAACTTCATCGGATCGGACACGCTCTATGGCCGGTACTGGGGTGCGCTTCGCTTCGCCGACCAGCTCCATTTCGAGCTTTGCTATCATCAGGCCATCGACTACGCCCTCGCCCACGGCCTCAAACGGGTCGAAGCGGGTGCACAGGGCGGACACAAGCTGGCGCGCGGCTATCGCCCGCAGCTCGTCTATTCCACCCATGATGTGGTCCATGAGGGCCTTCAGGGCGCGGTGGATCGCTATCTGCGGTCCGAGCGCCGGGCGGTGGAAACCGAGCGTCAGGCGTTAGACGCAGACAGCCCCTATCGCAAGGACGGTTAGGTCTTGGACCGCCCTCCGGTTCGCGCTACCACACCCCAAAGCCTTTGCAATCGGGAGACCCGCCATGAGCCTTCACGGGACCTATGACGACCAGAACATCTTCGCCAAGATCCTGCGCGGCGAAGCGCCCTGCGTAAAGGTCTATGAGGACGAGCATGTGCTGTCCTTCATGGACATCTTCCCGCAAAGCAAAGGGCATACCCTGGTCATCCCCAAGGAGGCTGCGCGCAATCTTCTCGAGATTTCTGATGCTGGCGCCGCCGAGGCGGTCAAGCGCGTCAAGAAGGTCGCCAAAGCCGTCGAAACCGCGCTCAAGCCTGATGGCGTCACCATCGCACAGTTCAACGGCGCGCCGGCCGGCCAGACCGTCTACCACATCCATTTCCACATCATTCCCCGCTGGGAAGGCCAGGACATCGCCGGCCATGGCAGCGCGGGCCAGGCGGATATGGATGAGCTCAACGCCCTGTGCGAAAAGATCAAGGCGGCGCTCTAGGCGCCGCTATTCACACCAGACCTCCGGCATGTCGAAGGGGCCGTGGACCGTCAGGGTCTCGCCCTGGGCGTCCCGCTCGATGATCTCGAAACGGGCGGCGTTCACAGGCAGAATGGCGTCAGCGTCCTCAAGCGGCCAGTCGTCCAGCCCTGCGCCGGAACGCGGGCCCAGTTCACCGGACGGGTCCGCCTCGGCATGGCCGCCACTGCTCCAGCGCGGATCAAAGGGATAGGTGCGCGCCATCTCCTCGCCCTGACAGTCATAGGCGATCCAGACCAGACGCGAGCGGGGATCACCCAGATCGTCCTCGACATAGAAGCGCCGACCGCCAAACGTTTCCACCAGCGCGGGTTCCTGTGTGAAATCCACCGCCACAACGCGCCCCGTCACAGGCGTATCGGGCGTGGGGGTCATCGTCAGCGTGAGGGCGAGAACGGACAGGATCATGGGCGGCTCCCTTCAAACAGCGGCTCAGTCATTTCTTTATGACAGACATGCACGCCAGACGCTTTGCCCACAAGGGGAAACGACCTAGCGTGTCCGCTTTCAAAGTCCTGAGACTGAGTCATGCCTGCTTCAACCTTCTCGATCGCCGCCAACGCCACCGCCGTGATGTTTCCGCGCACGTTCAAGGCGTCGGTGCAGCGTCAGTTCACACGCCCGCGCGTGAAGCAGCAGACCGATAACGGTCGCGACTGGCTGGAAAGCCTTGAGAAGGCGAGCTTTGAGGGACCGCAAGGCAAGCAGCGCGTCTATCGCGGCGGCAAAGGACCGCTCGTTTTCTTCCAGCATGGCTGGGAAGCCGATAGCGCGGATCTCTCCACGCTGGGTCAGGCCGTGATGGAGGCCGGGTTCTCGGTCGCGCTGATCGACGGCCCTGCCCATGGTCAGAGCGAAGGCCACAAGGCCTATATCCTGCTTTTCGCGGAAGGTCTGGGCGCAGCGGGGACGCAACTGGGCCAACCGCACGCCGTGATCGCTCATTCCATGGGCCTGCCCGCCACCGTTCTGGCCATGGCCCGGCACGGCTTGGCGCCGGGCCGCGTGGTGGGCCTGGGCGCGCCGGACGCCCTGCCCCGCAATATGGCGTTTCAAGGCGAAGCGATGGGATTATCACAGCGCGCCGTCGCCCTGATGCTCGAAGCAGTGAGCGAGAGCTTTGGCGAGCCCGCCGCCAATCTCGACATCACGCTGGATGCGCCCAATTTCACGGCGCCCGCTTTGATCCTGCACGGCGAGAACGACCAGATCGCCCCGCCCGTCTGCGCCGAGCGCATCGCCAGCGCCTGGCCCGACGCCGTATCAGAGGTGATTGAAGGCGTCGGCCATCGCGGCATTCTGCGGGACCCGCGTGTTGTCGAGCGAGTTCTGCCTTTTTTGACCGCAGGTCAGCAGGGCTAAGTCCGACTTATCTTAGTAGGTTCAACGCCCGTTCAAGCGCCAGGTCCTCACCGCTCGGCCCGCGCAGATCCGCGCTTTCAAGCGGGATGTCCGCTACATAGGCTTCGCGCGGCGTGCCGTTCACATGAAACAGCGCCTCGGTGGGCAATTTCACCGTCCAGCCGGTTTCGGGCAGTTCATAATCATAGATCGCGCCCAGAAGCCCCGCCATGGGCGCGCCGAGGGTGACGGCGTCCGCCACGGCGTCGAGACCTATGGTTAGACCTTCGCCCATCGAGCCGGTCCAGCGCCCGGAGATCACCACGACCGGCACACCGGCCAGGCTGTCGCCCCGCGGCAACACCTCTTCCACCCATTGCCGGGCGACGCCGGTGTCGCGTTCGATCTGCGGGAAGGCATGGCGTTGATAGGGTCGTGTCTCATCGATCAGACGCCCCATAAGGGCGCGGGCATAAAGGGTGTCGCCGCCGCTGGGCGTATCGCGCAGATCAATCACCAGCCCGTCCGGGCGTTCGCCGGACAGCGCTTCATCAATGGCGGCGATCAGGCCATCCTCGCCCAATGAATTGTTGAACCGCAGAACCCGGATGCCGTCATGCTCCGTCACGCTGATGAGCGGCCGATCGGGCGTCTCGACCTGATAAAGATTGGGCAGACTCAGGGCCTGTTCCTGACCGCTGGCGTCAAGAAAGACAAACGCTCGCGCCTGGTCCCGCGGTCCCGCCGCCAGAACCCGCGCGGCATAGCCTTTCGCGGCGTCGCTGTCATAAGGGCCGCCGCAAAGCTCGGATACGGCCTCGTCCATCGACTGCCCCGCCACCGCGACCAGACGCCAGCCCGGCATCACGCCCGCAGCCTGCGCCGGGGATCCGTCGCGCACATCGGTGATGACATAGGCGCCGTCACGATGCTCGACCCACAGATCGTTATAGCTCGGCGTCAGCCCGTAAGAGCTGCGCGAGGAAATGCCCAGAATGGCGTGATGGTCCTGAATGGCGTTGATGGCGCATTCGGCAAAGCGCAGCAGGCTCACAGAATCCGTGACCGCGTCGAGATCAACACCGTTCGCGCCCCGGGCCGGATTACGCCCGTCAAACCGCTCAAAATAGGCGTACTCTTCGTCGATCAGATCGAGCAAATATTCAGCGTCGGCGCGGTAATCGGGCGTTTGCGCTTGAGCGCTGACGCCGAAAACGAACGCGCCGCTGAGGATCAGCGGCGCGCAAGCATGAAGGTTTTTGATCACTTCACTGTTTCTTTTGTCTTTTTCGGTTTTCGCTTGGGCTTGGCGTCATTCAGGCGATCACCCGGAATGATCTCGAAATCGAGGCGTTCGGGGTCGGCGGCGTCCACATCCACCTTCACCACGCCGCCCTTCTTGAGCTGACCAAACAGGATCTCTTCCGCCAGAGGCTTCTTGATATGATCCTGAATGACCCGGCTCAGCGGACGGGCGCCAAACTTCTCGTCATAGCCGCGCTCGCCCAGCCAGCGGGTCGCCGCCTCGGTCAGCTCAAACGTCACGCCGCGATCGGCCAGTTGTGCTTCAAGCTGCAGGACGAATTTCTCGACCACCCGACCAATGACTTCGATCTTGAGGCCCGAGAACGGGATGATCGCGTCCAGACGGTTGCGGAATTCCGGCGTGAACAGACGCTCAATCGCCGCCTGATCCTCGCCGTCGCGCTTGCCACGTCCAAAGCCGATGGCTTCCTTGGCGGCGTCGGCGGCCCCGGCGTTGGAAGTCATGATCAGGATGACATTGCGGCAGTCCACCGACTTGCCGTTGGCGTCGGTTAGCTGACCATTATCCATCACCTGCAACAGGATGTTGAAGATGTCCGGGTGCGCTTTCTCGATTTCATCGAGCAGCAGCACCGAGTGCGGATGCTGGTCGATGGCGTCGGTCAGCTGGCCGCCCTGGTCATAGCCCACATAGCCCGGAGGCGCGCCCAGAAGACGGCTCACCGTGTGGCGCTCCATGTATTCGGACATGTCAAAGCGCAGCAGCTCGACGCCCAGCGTGTCCGCCAGCTGGCGGGCGACTTCGGTCTTGCCCACCCCGGTGGGGCCGGAGAACAGGTACGAGCCGATGGGTTTGTTCGGTTCACGCAGACCCGCACGCGCCAGCTTGATGGCGCTGGCGAGCTTCTCGATCGCATCGTCCTGACCGAAGACCACGCGCTTGAGCGAGTTTTCCAGATCCCGCAGCACCGCCTCGTCGGACTTGGAGACCGATTTCGGGGGGATGCGCGCGATCTTGGCGACCACCGCCTCGATCTCTTTCACGCCAATGGTCTTCTTGCGCTTGGACGCCGGAACCAGACGCATGGAGGCGCCGGCCTCGTCGATCACGTCGATGGCTTTATCGGGCAGTTTGCGATCGCCGATATAGCGATCCGACAGCTCCACAGCCGATTTCAGCGCATCCGCGGTGAAACGAATGTCGTGGAACTCCTCGAAATAGGGCTTGAGGCCATTGAGGATCTTGATCGCGTCCGGAACGGACGGCTCGGTCACGTCGATCTTCTGGAAGCGACGCGCCAGCGCACGGTCCTTCTCAAAATGCTGACGGTATTCCTTGTAGGTGGTCGAGCCCATGCAGCGCAGACCGCCCTGTTGCAGGGCCGGCTTGAGCAGGTTGGACGCATCCATCGCGCCGCCAGAGGTGGCGCCCGCGCCAATCACGGTGTGGATCTCGTCAATGAACAGCACCGCGTTCGGACGCGCTTCGAGCGCCTTGACGACCTGTTTCACGCGCTCTTCAAAGTCGCCGCGATAACGCGTACCCGCGAGAAGCGCGCCCATGTCGAGCGAGTAGATCGTCGCCTCGGCCAGGACTTCAGGCACTTCTTTCTCGACGATCTTGCGCGCCAGACCCTCGGCGATAGCGGTCTTGCCCACGCCCGGATCGCCCACCAGCAGCGGGTTGTTCTTGCGGCGGCGGCACAGCACCTGGATGCAGCGCTCCACCTCATGCTCGCGCCCGATCAGCGGATCGACGCCGCCTTCGCGGGCCTTCTCGTTGAGGTCGACGCAATAGGCCGACAGCGCGTCATCCTTCTCCTCGGCGCCCTCGCCCGGCTCGACCGCGTCTTCATCCGCGCCGCGGGGCGGACGGGAGTCAGATTCGCCCGGCTTCTTGGAGATGCCATGCGAGATGTAATTGACCGCGTCATAGCGGGTCATGTCCCGCTCGGCGAGGAAGTAGGCCGCATGGCTTTCGCGCTCGGCGAAGAGCGCGACCAGCACATTGGCGCCCGTCACTTCATCGCGACCGGAATTCTGCACGTGGATCACCGCGCGCTGGATGACGCGCTGGAAGCCGGCCGTGGGTTTGGCGTCCTCGCCATCATCCACCATGAGGCTCGCCAGTTCTTCGTCTACATACTCATTGAGCGTGTCACGAAGCTCGTCCACATCCACATCGCACGCGCGCATGACCGCAGACGCATCCACATCCTCGCACAGCGAGAGCAGGAGATGCTCCAGCGTGGCGTATTCGTGCTTGCGTTCAGTCGCGGCCGTCAGGGCGCGATGCAGGGAACGTTCGAGAGTGGGTGAGAAAGAGGGCAAGGCCTAATCCTTTTCCATCGTGCACTGTAACGGGTGCTGAGCGCGACGCGCAGCGTCCATGACCTGGGCCACCTTGGTCTCGGCGACCTCGTAGGTGAACACGCCGCACACCCCGACTCCATGCTGGTGCACATGAAGCATGATGCGAGTCGCGTCTTCTTGCCCCTTGTGAAAAATGCGAACCAGAACCTCGATGACGAACTCCATCGGCGTGTAGTCGTCATTGAGCAGCAAAACCTTGTACATCGACGGACGCTTGGTCCGTGCGCGCGGCTTGACTGTAACGCCGGTCTCCTGATCGGGCAGGTCTGGCTTCTTAGGCTCACTCATGGGCAGTCAGGCGTCTCATATAAGCTTGCCCCAGCTTGATCCGGTTTTTCGGCTGCGGCAATCGATCCTGTAATTAAATAAGCGCGGCGGGGTTACTGAGAACCCCCTCAACTGATCACAACGCAGCTTATTCGTGGAAAGCGCGCCAATCGGGTCAAAAAAAATGGTCCGACGTCGAACGCCGGACCAGTCAGGGAGGATACGGGGCCGGACCGCGCGTCGAGACGCGGTCCGGCGATCAGGTGCGCCTAGCGCTGGGACTGCATCAGTTCCAGAGCGGCGGAGAAGCGATCATTGATCGGCTTGAAGGTGTCCTTGACCAGATTGGACATCAGGTCGGAATTCTTGTTCATCTCGGCCATCATGGCGTCCAGGGACGACTTGGCGTAGTCGGACTGGATCTCGAGAACTTCCTGAACCGATTTGGCGCCAGCCATGGACTTGGCGGCGGCCACGCTGTCTTCCATGGACTTCTTGGCGAAGGCCAGGTTCGCAGCGTTCAGTTCCTCGATGGATTTCGCGGCCGTGGTGCTCGAGGCGATCACGGCGTCAACAGTGTCCTTGTGGAAGGCGCTGAAATCATTCACAGCCTTCATGGACTTCTCGAAGCCGTCCTTGATGGCTTCGTTCGACGCGGTGGTCATGGTCTCGATCGTGTCTTTCGCGGTGTTCTTGGCGGTGGTCATCGACGTGTCTCCAGAATATTTGCGCGGGGGCGAGGGTTTTCGGGTTTTGCTTTGGCCCGGCGTCTTTTTGGCGGTCCGCTTGGCCGGCGCCTTCGCGCTGGCCTTCACGGGACGAGCCGGTTGCTTCGCCGGCTCCGCAGCAGCCTCAGGGTTCGCTTCCGATTGAGACGCCGCCGATTTCGCCGCTTCAGCAGCGGTCGGCGCGGGCGTCTCAGACGCAGTTTCTTTCGGAGTCGCGTTCGCCATGATGGGCTCCATGCGCTGCCTGCTCGTTCGCAGGTGCAGCATATATGTACGCTCAGAGGCGACTCGTCAAGGCGTTTTTGTGCGGTGCACAATTTGTCGCGCCCTGTGAGCGCAGAAAATCCCGGCACGGTTAACGCTCGAGCAAGAGCTTGTGCCCCATCGTCCGGGGCATGTCTCGATACATCTTGGCCCTGCTGTGCGTTCTGAGCGTTTTCGCCCTCACCTCCCGCGCCGAGGCGAGCGAGCGATACGCCGCCTTTGTCGCGGACATGGAGACCGGCGAGGTCCTGCATTCGCGGCGGGCTGACGCCGAGCGCTATCCCGCCTCGCTGACCAAGATGATGACCCTCTACATGCTGTTCGAGGCGCTGGAGCGCGGAGAGGTCAGCCTGGATGACGCCATTACGGCCTCAGCGGAAGCAGCCAGCCGTCCGTCCTCGAAACTGGGCTTGCGTGCAGGACAGACGATCCGCGTCGAGGACGCGATCCGCGCCCTCATCATCCAGAGCGCCAATGACGTGGCGGTCGCGGTCGCCGAACACCTTCAGGACGACGAGGCGCGGTTCGCAGCCGTCATGACCCTGCGCGCCCGTGAGCTGGGCATGACCAACACCGTATTCCGGAACGCCTCCGGCCTGCCTGACGCGGCCCAGCACACCACGGCGCGGGACGTCGCCCGGCTCGCCTATGCCCTGCATGAGGACTTTCCCCAGTATTATCACTATTTCGGTGAGACCCGCTTCCGCTGGAATGGCGTCACCCATCGCAATCACAACTCTCTGGTCGGCAACCAGGCGGGCGTGGACGGTCTGAAGACCGGCTATATCCGCGCCTCGGGTTTCAACCTCGCCGCCAGCGCAGAGCGGGACGGTCATCGCATCATCGCCGTGGTGATGGGCGGGGTCTCCGCCTCGGTCCGTGACGCCCATGCCCGTGAACTGATCGAAGCCGCGTTCTCCGCACTCAACGCCCGTTCGGAAGGCCGGATGCTGGCGGCCATGAACACGCCGCGCCTGAACCCGGTGCGCGAACAGGAAATCCTCACCGCTGAGCTCACCACCCTGCCCGCCCAGACCGCCCAGGGCTCCGCCCCGGGCGCGCCTGCGGCTCAGGTGGAGCTGGCGGATCTGGACGCTGCGCCCCGTCCGCGGCCCTTCTCGCCTGTTGCAACGCCCGAAGGCTGGTCGGTCCAGGTGGGCGCCTTCACGTCCCAAGCCGCCGCCTCGGCGCGCCTTGAGAGCATCGCCATGATGGGCCTGCATTCGCTTCTGGGCGAGGCGCAAGCCCGCGTGGAGCCGCTGGAGCGTAATGGACGCCAGCTCTGGCGCGCCCGCTATGCCGGTCTGGACGGCGACCGCGCCCGCTCGATCTGCCAGCGCCTCGAAGCGAGCGGGGAATCCTGCTTCGCCGTGCCGCCTTCGGCCTAGTCATTCAAGAGAACGTCGCGCGCTTCCTGCACCTTGGCGGCCAGCGCATCGGATCCGCCCTGATCGGGATGGACCCGTTTCATCATGGTGCGGTGGGCCTTGCGGATCGTCTCTTCGTCCGCATCCGGGCCGACGCCCAGAATGGCGCGCGCCTCGGCTTCGCTCATCCCCGTTGAGGCGGGAGACGAGGATGACCCCCCGCCCGAGCGGCGGGACGGCTTGCGTCCCATGGCGACGCCCAGAAATCCGAGCGCTGCGCCAATCATGGGAATGCCGGCCACAGCGAGGCCGCGGATGGTGAGCAGGCCGCCCACCAGCAATCCGCCAACGCCCAGCACCCAACGCAAGAGGTTGGCCGCCTGTTTGGACGGCAGTTTCGCCATCAGGATGGCGATGACAACGCCGACCAGGATCAACAGGACGAAGAAGTAATAGATCATGATCGCGTTTCAGTCCGCCTCAGAACGGGAAGGGTTTCCCGCTCACGCCAGGCAGTTTGAGCACGATCATCAGTTCGCGCAATTCCTGACGGGCGGCCACATGGCTCATGGTGAAGGTCATGGACGAGCCCGCTTCGGTCAGATCAAGCAAGGTCAGCCCTGCGGGAAAGAGCTCGCGATAGATCACGCGCTCGGAAAAGCCCGGCGCCAGACGAAACCCGACGCGCTCGGAGAGCGCTTTCAAACCGCGACCAACGCGGCGCTTGTTGCGGGAATCGAGATTGGAGACCCGGTTGCGCATGACCAGCCAGTCAATGGACTTGCGGTCACGCATGGCCTTGCGCTTGCGGCACTCCCAGACCATTTCCGAATAGACGCTCGGGCGGCCGACTTCGAATGTGTCGCCATCGATCTCCGCCAGCAGCGCAAAATCGATGAAGCTGTCATTGATCGGCGTGATCAGCGTGTCGGCGCTCGCATGGGCGAGCCGGGCGTAATGGGTGTCGCCGCCGGGTGAATCCACGATGATGAAATCACAGCCGCGATGAAGCTGCCCCAGGGTTTCCTCCCAGGCCGCCCGCTCTTCCGCTTCCACTTCATCAAGCGAGCGTGACTGAGAGATCGGCAGGCGCCCCTGCACCGGCATGGGCAGGGTGACGCCGCGCGCATCCGCCCAGCGGCGCCGGTTCTCAAGATAGCGACTGAGGCTCGCCTGACGCAAATCCAGATCAATCACGCCCACCGTCTTGCCCATTCGCATCAGGGCCACCGCCAGGTGAATGGCGACGGTGGACTTGCCCGCGCCGCCCTTCTCGTTCCCGACCACGATGACGTGCGCGCCCTCTACGGCGCGCCCCGATGACCCAACGGCGTCAGCAGACACGTTGACGACTCCCCGATACCCAGATGCCGCGGCGCTAGCATGCTCCGCGCTCAATGGCAAAGTGATGTTGTGGACCTAACCGGGCAGAGCCGCACCGGTAAAGTGCGTGGTTTGGCACCACAGACCCGCTGCTTGCGCCTGTGCGCACAGGGCCTGCGCGTCGGCGCGCGTGTCGAACGGGCCAGCCTTCAGCCGCAGGAAGTCGCCCTGCTCGAGATGCACCAGCTCTGTGCGCGCCTGCATGGAAGACAGCGCGGGCAATTGTCCGCTCAGCTGCCGCCAGCCGATCTCGGCGTTGCTCATCAGCCGGTAGGAGGCCAGATGGGCGGCGTAAAGAAGGCTCTGCGCGTTATCGAGATCCGGAGCCGGCGCAAAATCCTCTGGTCCCGCGAGGGCCGCCGTCGGCGTCATAGGGGTTTGAGGCGCTTCGAGCAGCGCCGCCCGCAAGGCGCCCATCTCGGCGCTCGAGGCCTCGATCCGTTCAGGATGACGCTGGGCGGTGTCTTCAAGCAGGCGCGCGAGCTCCAGAGCCGGTTGCGCCCGACCTTCCACAGATGGAGAGCCCGTGCTGACACAGGCCGTCAGGCCCAGTGTCGCCAATGTGATGAAGACCAGTCGCATGCCTATCCCCAGAACCGAGTCGCGCGCTTGCGAGTCTGCCACGGCTAAGGCTAGCGTGCAGCCTGTAATTTCGCCCAGGAGGCCGCCGTGTCCAACGGTCCCGAACTCGCCCTGCCCGCCGCCTACAACATCGCTGATCTGCGCGAACAGGTCCGGCAATGGCGATCCGATGGCCTGCGCATCGGCTTCGTGCCGACCATGGGCGCGCTGCATGACGGCCATCTGGCGCTGGTCAAACAGGCGTTGGAAACCTCAGATCGCGTCATCGTCAGCATTTTCGTGAACCCGACCCAGTTCGCGCCGGGCGAGGATTTTGACTCCTATCCGCGCACGCTCGAGGCGGACGCCCAGAAGCTCGCCAGCATTGGCGCGCATCTGGTCTATTCGCCCGATGCGGGGGAGATGTATCCCGAAGGCTATGTCACCACCGTCAGCCTGACCGGACCCACACATGGGCTGGAAAGCATTTCTCGTCCTCACTTCTTCAACGGCGTCGCAACCGTCGTCTGCAAGCTGCTCAATCAGGTCCAGCCCGATCTCGCGGTCTTTGGCGAAAAGGATTACCAGCAGCTCATGGTGATCCGCCGCATGGTGCGCGACCTCAACCTGCCTGTGGAGATTGCAGGCGGGGAGACGGTGCGTGAAACCGACGGCCTCGCCCTCTCCTCCCGCAATGTCTATCTGAGCAAGACGGACCGCGAGCGCGCTGCGCGCCTCAATGTGATCTTGCAGGAATTCGCTGACGCGCTGAAAGACGGCGCCAATGTCGCCGACGCCCAGCATCAGGCTCAGCTCAAGGCCCAATCCGCGTTCGATGGCGTGGATTATGTGGTTGCGCGCGATGCAGCGTCGCTCGAGGCGCTGCCCTCCGGTCCGATCGAGGGTGACGCGCGGGTTCTGGCGGCGGTGCGCGTGGGCAAGACGCGTCTGATCGACAATCGCCCCGCCCCGAAGGCCTAGATCACCAGGCGCCCAGCTCGATCAGCTTGCGGCGCAGCTCGTCGGGCAGATCTTCCCCACCCGAATGCTCTGTGAGGTCCGCAGGCGCAT
Organism: Oceanicaulis sp. HTCC2633; assembly: GCF_000152745.1. Taxonomy (GTDB): domain Bacteria; phylum Pseudomonadota; class Alphaproteobacteria; order Caulobacterales; family Maricaulaceae; genus Oceanicaulis. Next base: position 238,148 of record NZ_CH672428.1, on the reverse strand, counting down.
CTTCCGCCTTCAGATAGCGCCAGCCCTGAAAGGCGCGCCGCGGCGACGGCGCGGTGCGAACAAGTTTGTTCTCAAGCCAGATATTGCACCGCTTGACGCCTTCGGGGTCGGTGAACTCTTCCAGGTCGAGCACTGGCTGCCGCACCTGGATGACGCGCTTGATCACCCAGTACAGCGAGCCGCCCGCAAGGATCTCGTCCTTGCGCTTGGGCGTCATGCGGGTGGTGTGGACCGTCGGCTGACCGTCATGACGGTCGAGCCAGCCTTGCAGCTGTTCAACCGAATCCACACCGACGCAGAGTTTGACCAGATTGAGCGCCATGGCGCGGAGTTAGTGCGACTCCGCCGCGTCAACAACCGCTCCGCCTGCAGAGGGCGTCGCCCACTGCACGTCGAGAATGTCCACGCTCATGCTCTCGTCGAATGACTGGAAGGCGGCTGACCCAGCAATGTTGAACCTCAGGCTCTCCAGTCGCGGCCCGTTCACCACTTCGTCAAAGACATAGCTCTGCACGAAACGGAAATCCTCGATGCGGGCAGCGAAGTTGGGCTTCACACTCTCGCGCAGGATCATCTGGAAGCCGGCCACATGACCGGTCTGGGCGTTCACGCTGACTTCGCCCGTCATGGCGTCCAGCATGCGTCGCGCGGCGCCATCGGGTTCATCCTCGTCATCGGGAAAGGCCTGGGGCGTGAAACCGTAGATGAGCAGACCGTCTTCCTCACGCAGGAGAGTGGCTTCGGATCCGATGATGCGGCGCAGGTCTTCAGGATCGAAATCCTCCCCCCCAAAGCCGTCCTCCTCGTCTTCCTCAGAGGCGTCCTCATCGGACAAGAACATCTCTTCCCACATCTCGCGTTCTGACTCGTTCAGACCCGCTTCAGACGGCGATAGCAGCGTGTAATGGCTCGCACCGTCCGCATCCTCCTGGATGCGCACCGTGATCTGGCCGTCATTATCGCCCACCATCACGTCCACACGTTGAGCGACCGGGTCATTGAGGCTGACCGACAACGCCCGCTCGAGCGGGTCGGGCAGCTGAGCGAGAGCGGCGGAGGAGCAAAGCGCGGCGCAAGCGCCCAGCGTCAGGGTGCGAAGCATGAAACAGCCCTTGTCATTATCAGGAGGCGGCAGTGTCGCCTTCCTAATGCGGCGAGACTAGGGCCGACATCAGACAAATTGTCCCTGATCAGGCGGTGGCGCGATCCGACAGGCCGTCCTTGTGCGCGAGATCCACATCGAATGTGGTTTCGCTTTTCGGCGCGGGCTCGGAAGGAGCGCCCATCACGCTCTGATATGCCTTGAACGCCCTGGACAGCCCCATCTTGGCGTAAGCCTGAACCCCACGGGTCGACGCCGTGCGCGGGGTCCAGCCGGCCTGACGCAGCACGCCATTGGCGTGATAGACGCCGTTCTGGAGCGTGGACTGGGGCGTCACCATCTCGACGGTGATCGACACGTTCAGACCCTCAAGGTTCTCAACCCGGTGCGGCGCGTGCAGCGGCCAGGAGACAAATGCGCCAGGGTCGAGATCAATCTGGGCCGCCTGTTCGTCCCAGGCGGGGTCAAACGGGACATCCTCGGTCTGGGTCTTGTGCAGGATCGCTTCCATGAATTGCGGATCCACGAAGGGCGCGCGCGGTGGATAGATGCGGAAGCGTTTCCGGCCCTTCACATGCAGCAGCAGGGTCTCAGAGACGTCAGAGTGGAAGAACACCTGCGCCCGGGGGCTGGAGATCAGGATGCCGCCATAGGCGCGCAGCGGACTGAATCCCGGATTGAGACGCTTGAGCTGACTGATCAGGGCTTCGAAGATCGGCTTGTAGACCGGATCGGTGTCCATCGCCTGGCGCAGATTGATCCACAGCTTGCCTTCGCGCACCGCCTCGATCAGCTCACGGCCTTTCAGGCCTCCGCCCTCGCCGGCTCGCTAGCTTTCCCGATCGGTCGGATCATCGCCCATGGTGCAAATGTCCGTCAGCCCTTTGGGGTGACGGTTCAGCAGCGCGGCGAGCGCCAGCTCGCTGAAGGCCGGATCCATGTGAAGACGGTGACGCGCGGTCACAACGCCCTGGCGGAAATCCTTCCGCTTGTCGTCATTCCAGTCGATCAGCACAGGGTCGGTCATCACGGGCGCTCCGTCGCAAACTGGGACGCTCTCGCATCCTCTGTCGCAAACGGTGCATCACACGGGCCAAACCCTTGATCAGAGGCGGACTACTCGTCCGCCAGCGTCACCAGAATGGCGCCGTCGCCGACCTGATCGCCCTCTGCGGCCGAAACGCTGTCCACCACGCCATCGCGCGGCGCAGACAGCGCGTGCTCCATCTTCATGGCTTCCAGAACCGCCAGCGTCTGGCCCTTCTTCACGCTATCGCCCGCCTTGACCGGCACGGACAACACCTTGCCGGGCATCGGCGCCTTAACCGCGCCGCCCGCCTCCAGCGCATCCGCCATCGCCGCCGGATTGTAGAGGCTGATCAAGTGGGTCTCGCCTTGTGTCGCCACCAGCATGCCGCGCTTGCGCGCCTCGAGACGGGCCGAGACTTCCCGGCCGTTCAGGCGGGCCGAAACTTCGGTCGCGCTCAATCTGAGTTCACTCAGCGCAAAGCTCTCCTCGCCAATCCGGGCGGTGATGCGGTCGCCCTCGCGCTCAAGCGAGACCGACAGCCGGGCTTCATCCGCCTGGAAGCCCATCTCGATGACCGAATCCGCATTGGCGCGGAAGCCATCCGCAACCGACCAGGGATCTGACGCGTGAGCAAAGAGGCCTGCGCCATGGGTCAGACCGAGGGCCGCCGCCACATAGCTGAAAGCAGGCGGTGATTTCGGCGCCAATTCCTCAAGGCGCGCATCGATGAAACGCGTATCCACCTCTCCGGCGCGGAAATCGGCATGGGTCAGCGCCCGGCGCAGGAAGCCCGCATTGGTCTTGACCGGATAGACGCGAACCTCGTGGTCCAGCACCGTGACAAGCCGGTCGATGGCGTCCTCACGCGTGTCGCCGAAGGTGATCAGCTTGGCGATCATCGGATCATAGTGCAGCGAGACCTCACCGCCCTGCCGCACGCCGGAATCGGTGCGAACGCCGTTCGCCAGATCGGTCTTGGGCAGATCGAGAAAATCGAGCTGCCCGATGGAGGGCAGGAAACCGGTCGCCGGGTCCTCGGCATAGAGCCGGGCTTCCATGGCCCAGCCCTTGAGATGAATTTCGTCCTGCTCCGGCACCGAACCGCCCGATGCGACGCGCAGCTGCAGCTCGACCAGGTCCATGCCCGTGACAGATTCGGTGACCGGATGCTCCACCTGGAGACGGGTGTTCATCTCCATGAAGTAGAAGCCGTCCTCGCGCAGCGGGCCCGAACCATCCACGATGAACTCGATGGTCCCGGCGCCCACATACTCCACCGCCTGCGCAGCGCGGACAGCGGCCGAGCACATGGCGGCGCGCACATTGGGCGTCATGCCCGGCGCGGGGGCTTCCTCGATGACCTTCTGGTGGCGGCGCTGAAGCGAACAGTCCCGCTCGAAGAAGTGCACCACCCGGCCTCGGCTGTCGCCAAAGACCTGAACCTCGATATGGCGCGGACTGGAGATGAATTTCTCGATCAGGACGCGCTCATCGCCAAAGCTCGACGCCGCTTCGCGCTTGCAGCTTTCGAGCGCTTCCAGGAAAGCGTCCGACTCCTCGACCTTGCGCATGCCCTTGCCGCCGCCGCCGGCGACCGCCTTGATCAGCACCGGATAACCGATCTCGTCGGCCTGGGCCTTGAGATGGTCCGGCTCCTGATTGTCGCCGTGATAGCCCGGCGTGACGGGCACGCCCGCCTCTTCCATCAGCTTCTTGGCGCGGTCCTTCAGACCCATCGCCTCGATGGCTTCGGCAGACGGCCCCACAAAGGTGACCCCCGCTTTCGCGCAGGCGCGGGCGAACTCGGCGTTCTCTGACAAGAAGCCATACCCGGGGTGAATCGCGTCCGCCCCTGTATCCTTCGCCGCCTTCAGGATCAGATCGGCCTTGAGATAGCTTTCACGCGCCGGCGCCGGGCCCAGCAGCACGGCTTCATCGGCCATCCGCACATGAGGCGCATCTGCGTCGGCTTCGGAATAGACCGCGACCGTGGCGATTCCCAGACGGTGCGCCGTGCGCATCACGCGGCAGGCGATTTCACCCCGGTTGGCGATCAGAAGCTTTTTCATCATGGGCTGGCATCCATTGCGGTGAAAGCTGATGGCGCGGTTTTGGGCCAAGCCGGGCCCGTGTGCAAGCTTAGCTCTGTTTATCAGGGCGTTCGGCGCCCCGGGTCAGCACCACAAGCACGAAACTGATCTGCATGAGGAGGATCCAGCTCCCGAGCTTGGCGAGCGAGACCATTTTCCACTGATGCTCCTGTCCGGGATAGCTCCAGGCGCGCGCGAAGGTCCCGATATTCTCGGCGAACCAGATAAAGAGCGCGACCAGAACGAGCCCCAGGAGAAGCGGCATGAAGCGATGGGCGCGGTCGGGCCGGAACCAGATCACGCAGGGGCCATAGATCAGCGCGCTCGCGGCGAAGAGCGCCCAGCGGATATCAATCACATAGTGATGGCTGAAGAAGTTGATGTAGATGGCCAGCGCCAGCAGCGCCTGAGCCCAGACCGGCGGGAAGCGGTCAAAGCGGAAGTCGAAAATGCGCCAGACCCGCGCCATATAGCTGCCGACGCTGGCATACATGAAGCCTGAAAACAGCGGCACGCCCCAGATGGCGAACAGGGCATCGTTTGCGCCGGGATAGACCCAGGACCCGGCATGGACCTTGAAGATTTCCATCGCGGTGCCGACCACATGGAAGACCGCGATGATCCGCACCTCGGCCCAGCTTTCCAGCCGGAAGGCGATCATGCCGATCTGGATCGCCACCGCGCCCAGCGTGATGACGTCAAACCGGTGCAACGGCGCATTGGCTGGATAGAACAGATAGACGCCCAGAATCAGCGCCAGCATCAGCCCGCCAAAGAGGCACGCCCAGCCCTGCTTGATCCCGAACGCCAGGAATTCGAAGGCCGCGAGCGAAACCGGCCCCCTCACCCAACGGGCGCGCAAGGCCTCCCGCTCGCGGTGAAACCAGGCTTCAAGATCGCGCAGGCTCAAGCGGACTAGTCCGCCCAATAGGGTTTGCGCTTTTCAAGGAAGGCGGCGAGGCCTTCGCGGCCCTCATCGCTGACGCGGCGGTCGGCGATCTGGTGGGCGGTCTTGCGCAGGAGGTCGTCATTGATCTCGCGATCGGCGACCATATCCACCAGCGCCTTGGCGTCCCGCACCGCGCCCGGGGCGGTCTGGAAGGCGAGCTTGCCCAGATATTCCATCATGTCATCGAGCTCGTCCGCGCTCTCGACCACATATTGCGCAAGGCCGATCTTGTGGGCGAACTCGCCGTCAAAGCCCTCGCCCGTGGCAAACAGGGCGCGGGCATAGCGTGGACCAATGGCGCGCACCACGAAGGGCGAAATGGTCGCCGGGGTCAGTCCAAGGCGCACTTCAGAGAAGCGGATCTTGGCGTCCTTGACCGCCACGGCCACATCACACGCCGCCATCAGTCCGGCGCCGCCGCCCATGGCTGCGCCCTGAACCAGCGCAATGGTGGTCTGGGGCAGATCGTGCAGGCGCTTGAGCATGCGCGCGAGGTTCAGAGCATCGGCCTGGTTATCCTCATGGGTCCAGTCCGCCGCCGCTTTCATCCATTCCAGATCCGCACCGGCGGAGAAGCTGCGCCCGGCGCCGCGCAGGAAGACCACGCGCACCTCGTCGGTGTTTGCGCGCAGGGTCTCGAAGATGTCGGACAGGCGCGCAATGATGTCGGCGTTGAAAGCGTTATGCTTGTCAGGCCGGTTGAGCGTGACGATGGCGGCGCCGCCGGGAGTTACATCGAGCAGGACTTCGTTTTCAGCAGCCATCAGACATCGCCTCTTCGCTAGCAGTCAGTATCTCTTCTGATTACTCCGCCGGGCGCGCCGGGCCAAGCCGTCACCTGTGCGTCGAAATGACGAAGGCCCGCCGCCGGTCAGGGCGGCGGGCCTTGCTGACCCCGAAATGACGGCGATCTAGCGCGGCAGGACGATCGCCTTGATGATGTAGAGCACCGTCAGGCCAACCAGATAGGTCAGGCCCAGAAAGGCGATGTATTGCCAGTAGAGCATGTCGGTCACCGGCGGAATCGCGAAGCTTGCGCCGTCACGCACCATCGGCAGCACGATATCGACGATCACATGAACGATCGCCGAGAGCACCGTGAAGATCAGAATGGCGGCGTATTCCTGCATCAGCAGCGCCATCACCAGGCCGATCACGCCCATCTGCACGCCCAGGAAGATCCAGTTGATGGAGCCGCCATCGCCATGCATGGAGTATTGCAGTCCGGCCATGAGCCAGGACCAGACGGGCTCGATATAGGCCCAGATTTGATCGATGTATTCCATAGTCATCCCCTCGCCAGCCAGCCTTACTGAAGGCCGCCACTGAGCAGAGCGTGCCAAGAAGTTAACAAAAATCAAGCAAAACTCTTGTTGCAGCGCCAAAAAACGGCAATGCAGACAAGTCTCGGCGGCTCTGTTTCTCGGTCTTGGTTAACGCTTGAACAGAAGGCGCTTGATGATCGCAAAGATCGTGATGACGACCAGATAGCCCACCAGGACCACAGCGGCGTAACGCCAGTAATTGCCTTCCAGAATGGGCGGCAGACGCAAAGCGGCGCCATTGGCGATGACCGGAATCAGGATGTCCACGGCGAGGTGGATGACCGTGGCCGCCAGCACGATGATCGGCAAACGCTTGAGGTCCGGCAGCACAATGGCGGCGACCAGCGCAATGAGGAGCCCCTGCACCGCATTGATCTCGTTAAAGCCCGCCCGCATGAAGTCGAGCACGTCGTTGAGAATTTCCATAATGTCCCCCATTAACCCGTGGGGGTGTTGTAACCCTATCGGGCTGCCCGGCCTAGGGTCCGCGTCTTTTCAAGCATGGACAGACGGCTTTTCTCGCTGATCTGGACGCCGCCAAAGACAGTGTGGCGCACAGGCTTGAAGCCGGAAATCTTCAACAGACCCGCCTCCAGCGCTTTGAGTGAATGCGCGCCGAAGATCAGTTTGTAGGCAAATCCCGGCATGCCCATGGTGACGATCAGGCGCGCAGACTTGCCTTTCATGCGCTGCGATGGCCAGCCCGCGCCGTTGGCGCTCGTGGCCAAGAAGAATTCTCCGCTGGCGGCATGCTCGAAGAACGCCTTGGTCTTGGCGGGAATCTCCCCCAGCCAGAGCGGATAGATCAGCACGAGGTGATCCGCCTCGCTCATCGCCGTCCGCACCGGATCAAAGACCGCAGGCGGCTTCGTTTCGAACTCTTGCGGTGAGGACAGAAAGCCGAACTCCATCGCGCCCACATCAAGGCGATCGACGATATGGCCCGCCTCCTGCGCGCTGGCCTGATAGGCGTCGGTCAGCGCGTGGCAGAACCGCTCGGGCGATGGATCGGGATGGCCGTTGATCAGGCAGATACGCTTGGGCATGGGGCGCTCCTGCAAAGCTGTGCAGGAAGACTACCCTGAAAGAGCAGCGCACGGGATGCGGCGCAATGCCCCCTAATCGGCGCTCACCTCGATCCAGATTTCATTGCGTCGGAAGGGCCCCGGGATCCAGGGCGGGTTGTAGGCGGCGAAAGTCGGCGCACCCAGCGCTGACAGCCCTCGCTCGCTGAGGAAGGCTTCAAGCTCTTCCAAATGGCGCTCGGCGCGGCGTTCATTCATCACACCGGAAAACTGGATGACCGCCCCCCGACGCGGCGGCGCCTCGCGCAATCGAACATCGGGATCATTGGCGACCGGAAGCGTTTCCATCGTCCATTCAGACGGCATGATGAAGGAGACGACCCATTCCCCCTCTCCCGCCGGCTCGGACGTGACCGGCGCCGTCATGGCGATGGACTGGCTCGAGCGAGAGGCGGTGACAGGCGCAGTCATCGCGATGTCTTCGCGGGGCTGATTGCCGCCGAAGATGTAATTGGCGAGCGGCTGGAAGCCGCGCCGCGTGGCGGTCTGACGATCCCCCCTGACGGTCACCTCGGCGTGAATGAGACCGGGATAATCGCGGATCTCGATCGATCCCACGCGCTCCACCAGCGTATAGGACGGCTCTTCAGCGGCCATGGCCGCACCGGAAGCGAGTAGGCAGACCAGGCCTGCCAAGCCAGCGAACACGCGCATGATCGAACTCCAATCGCATCATGCGCCTTGTTACGGCTCGCCCGGCCAGCCGGATCAGTCCTACATCCGGAAGACGCCGAACTTGGTGTCCTCGATGGGGGCGTTCAGAGCCGCGGACAGCGCCAGGCCTACCGCGCGGCGGGTGTCTTCTGGCGCAATGACGCCATCATCCCAGATGCGGGCGGTGGAGTAATAGGGCGAACCCTCTTCCTCGTATTTCTCGCGGATGGGCTGTTTAAAGGCTTCTTCGGCCTCAGCGCTCCATTCTTCACCGCGCGCTTCCATGCCGTCGCGCTTGACGGTGGCGAGCACGCTGGCGGCCTGTTCGCCGCCCATCACCGAGATGCGCGCGTTCGGCCACATGAACAGGAAGCGCGGGCTGAAAGCACGGCCGCACATGCCGTAATTCCCTGCGCCATAGGAGCCCCCGATCACCACAGTGATCTTGGGCACCTTGGCGGTGGACACCGCCGTGACGAGCTTGGCGCCGTCCTTGGCGATGCCGCCCGCCTCGTATTTCGAGCCCACCATGAAGCCGGTAATGTTCTGCAAGAACAGCAGCGGGATCTTGCGCTGGCAGCACAGCTCGATGAAGTGCGCACCTTTGAGGGCGCTTTCCGAGAACAGCACGCCGTTATTGGCGATGATGCCCACAGGCATGCCGTGCAGACGGGCGAAGCCGGTCACCAGCGTCTCGCCATAGAGCTTCTTGAACTCGTCAAATTCAGAGCCGTCCACCAGACGCGCGATAACCTCGCGCACGTCAAAGGGCTGTCGCGTATCAACGGGGATCACGCCGCCCAGCTCCCTGGGATCAAGACGCGGTTCGCGCGGCTCTTCGAGGAAAACCTGTTTGGGTTTGACGGTGTTGAGACCCGCCACGATCCGGCGCGCAATCTGCAGCGCGTGATCATCATCCGCGGCGTAATGATCCACCACGCCGGATCCGCGCGCGTGCACATCCGCGCCGCCGAGATCCTCCGCCGAGATCACTTCGCCGGTCGCGGCCTTCACCAGCGGCGGGCCGCCCAGGAAAATGGTGCCCTGCTTGCGCACGATCACGGTTTCATCAGACATGGCCGGCACATAGGCGCCGCCTGCGGTGCAGCTGCCCATCACCACAGCGATCTGCGGGATGCCTTCAGACGACAGATTGGCCTGATTGAAGAAGATGCGACCAAAATGCTCCTTGTCCGGAAACACTTCGGCCTGGTGCGGCAGGTTCGCGCCTCCTGAATCCACGAGATAGATGCAGGGCAGGCGATTCTCGCGCGCCACTTCCTGAGCGCGCAGGTGCTTCTTCACCGTCATCGGGTAATAGGTGCCGCCCTTCACCGTGGCGTCATTGCACACGATCACGCATTCGCGGCCCGACACCCGGCCAATGCCGGTGATCATGCCCGCGCCGTGGACATCGCCCTCATACATGTCGTTCGCAGCCAGCGCGCTCAGCTCCAGAAAGGGCGAACCCGGATCGAGCAGGCGCTGGACCCGGTCGCGAGACAGGAGCTTGCCGCGCTTGAGATGTTTCTCACGGGCGCGCTCGTTTCCGCCCAGAGCGGCCTGGGCGGTCTTCTCCCGCAACTCGGCGACCAGCTTGGCCATCGCCTCGGCATTGGCCTTGAAGCTGTCCGAGGACGTATCGAGCTGGGTGTGAAGTTCGGTCATGGCGCGAATATCCGTCTGGTAAATCGAGACTGATGCGCTGCTTAGCCTGTTCAGGACAGCCCGCGCAATGGCTGCGGCGCCCCTTGCCGTTTGTCCGGACCCATCCGAAGGTGAGCCCAACGGAGGAGAAATCATGACGGAATACACGAGCTTCAAGGTCAGCCAGGACGGCCCGATCGCCCGGATCACCCTGAACCGGCCTGACAAGCGCAACACAATGACCCCCGCATTCTGGGCCGAGCTGCCCAAGGCGGTGAGCGCCCTGTCGGACGCCGGCGAAACTCGCGTGCTGATTCTCGACGCGGAAGGGCCGGTCTACACCGCCGGTATGGACATCTCAGTCTTTACCGACCCCAACGCGCTCAAGACGGACTCCGCCTCGATGCGCGAAGCTTTCATGACCGCGGCCACCGCACTCCAGGACAGCTTCACCGCTTTCGAGAAGGCCCGCTTTCCCGTCATCGCCGCCATCCAGGGGCCGTGCGTGGGCGGCGGCGTCGACATGATCTGCGCAGCTGATATGCGCTACGGGACGGATGACGCCTGGCTGCGGATCGAGGAAACCAATATCGGCATGTTCGCCGATGTGGGCACGCTGCAACGCCTGCCGGGTCTCATTCCCGAAGGCATAGCGCGCGAGCTGGCCTATACCGGCGAGAATCTGAGCGCGGAGCGCGCCGAGCGCCTGGGCCTCTACAATGCCGTCCTGCCGGATGCGGAGACCCTCAAAGCGCATGTGGACCGGATCGCGCACGCCATCGCCAGCAAGGCGCCCTTGACCATTTCGGGCATCAAGCGCTCCTTCCTCTATGCGCGCGACCACACGATCGCTGACAGTCTGGAACACGCCATGACGCTCCAGGCCTCGCTGTGGAGCCCCGAAGACATCATGGAGGCGATCACGGCGCGCGCTGAAAAACGCGGGGGTGAGTTCAAGACATTGACCCCGGTCAAACGCATGGGACAATCCTAGGAGCGAGGCGTTGCGCACAAAGGACAGGTCATGAACCTGGGACTGAGCATTCTGCCGTTTTTCAACCGGGTTGAAAAAGCCGCGCTCCGCGCCGTTGAGGCGGAGGTGGAATGGTTCTGTCTGCCGGCGGGTCAGACCCTCTTTGAAGAGGGCGAGATTGCGGATTCCTTCTATCTGGTGCGATCCGGCGCCCTCGCCGCCTTCAGGCGCGGCGCCGACGCCCGCCCTGAGCTGGTCGGTCACATCCGCGCTGGCGAACCCATAGGCGAGATGGCGCTCGTGGAGGACCGCCCCCATTCGGCCAGCGTCTACGCCTTGCGCGATTCCGAGCTGGTGAAGCTGCCCAAGGCGGCGTTCGACAAACTCACCAACAAGCACGCCTCGCTGATGCGCGAGCTGAGCAAGATGATGCTGTCGCGGATCCGGGCCGGGGAATCCTATCGCCGGTCCGAACCGCGGGTCTTTGCGCTGATCTCCACCTCGCCGACGATCGATCTCGAATATCGCAGCCAGCAATTGCGCGACGCGCTTGAGGAGATGGGCGTCTCCTCCATTTCCTGCGGCGAGGAATGCGCGGACTGGCCCGGGCCGCGTCTGGACAAGTTCGAGGCCGAGTATGACATCGTCATTCTTCAAGCCCGGCTCGGCAATTCCAACTGGGCGCGGCGAGCCATGGCGCGCGCCGACCGGATCTGGATGATGGCGCGGGCCGATGCCCGTCCCTCCATCCCGCTCATGCCTGAAGACCCGAGCCCCGCCGCCAAGCTCAAGCTGATCGACATGGTGATGGTCCACAATGAGGGGGTGCGCAAAGCCGCGAACCCGTCTGAATGGATCGCGGCGGCGGATGCCGCGCGCTGCTTTCACTGGCGCCAGCAGAACGCCAGCGATGTGCGCCATATGGCGCGAACCATGTGCGGAAAGTCTGTCGGGCTGGTGCTCTCTGGCGGCGGCTCGCGCGCCTACGCCCATGTGGGCGCCATCCGCGCCTTCAAGGAAGCGGGCGTCGAGTTCGATTTCTATGGCGGCGCCTCAATGGGCGGCATCATCGCCGCTGGCGCGGCCATGGGCTGGGACATGGACGAGCTTGAGGACCGGATGCGCCGCGCTTTCGTGGACTCAAATCCCCTGAGCGACTGGGTCATGCCTGTAGTCAGCCTGACCAAGGGCAAGCGGGTGGACCGGCGCCTGAAAGAGCATTTTGGCGAGATCGACATTTCCGAACTGCCCCGTCCCTTCTTCTGCGTGTCCTCGAGCCTGAGCAGCGGCGCCACCCGCATTCACCGCACCGGCGTGCTGTCGCGGGCCCTGCGCGCCTCCATCGCCATTCCGGGCCTGTTGCCGCCCATCGTGGATGGCGACGACGTGCTGGTGGACGGGGCGGTGTTCAACAATTTCCCGATCCAGGAACTCAAGGCCTACCATCGCGGCGTCAATGTCGGCTGTGACGTCACGCGCAATAACGCCATCAACCCGGACGATTTCCGTGATGTGCCCAGTTTCACCGGCTGGGTGGCGCGCCATGGCCTGTCCGATCCGCCGCCGATCGCCTCGCTTCTGATGCGGGCGGCGACAGCAGGCACGCTGGAGCAACATGCCCTCACCCGGCGAGCTGCAGACATCCTGGTCCTGCCCGAGCTGGAACTCGACATGCGCGAGTGGAAGCGGTTCGATGAAGCGGTCGAGGCCGGATACAAGAGCGCCAAGCGCATGATGCAGGAGATGCCCAACGCCCTGGCCCGTCGCTTCGGTTGATCCGCGTGCAGGAATGCTGCGCTGCGATGAAACCCATCGCCTTCCATCCGCGTTCCTGTTGCCTAGGTCCTGAAGACAAGCAACCAAGGAGCGCGCAATGACCGAGCGAACCCAAGCCAATGGCGCCGACATTCCCAAGCTGGGGTTTGGCACCTGGCAGCTGGAAGACGAGGATGCGGCGCGCGGCGTGGCGACGGCTCTCAAGACCGGCTACCGCCATATCGACACCGCCCAGATCTATGGCAATGAAGCCGCTGTAGGCGATGGCTGGAAACAGTCCGGCGTAAAGCGCGAGGACTTCTTCCTGACCACCAAGGTCTGGCGAGACAAGTTCCGCGACGGCGACCTTCAAGCTTCGGTGAAAGAGAGCTTGGACAAGCTCAAGACCGATTATGTCGATCTCCTGCTCTTGCACTGGCCTGTGCCCGAAGTGCCGATCGCCGAAACCATGAAGGCGATGAACGAGGTGAAGGAAGCCGGCCAGGTCAGGCATATCGGCGTGTCCAACTTCACCGTCGACCTGCTGGATGAGGCGCGCGCGCATTCCGGCGCGCCGCTCGTCGCCAATCAGGTGGAATACCACCCCTATCTCGATCAGAACGCCGTGCTGACCGCTTGCCGCGCCGCCGGCATGGCGATGACCGCCTATTCGCCCATCGCCCAGGGCAAGGTGTTTGACGACGAGGTCATCACCGAGATTGCGAAGGCCCACAATGTCTCGCCGGCCCAGATCGTGCTGCGCTGGCTGATAGATCAGGACAGCGTGATCGCCATTCCGCGCAGCTCGAGCGACAAGCACATCAAATCGAACTTCGAGATTGCGGACCTGAAACTCAGCCAAGAGGAAACGGGCCGGATCAACTCACTGCGCAGCCCGGACGGCCGATTGATCGACCCCGACTGGGTGCCCGACTGGGACAAGTAGACCCGCAAGAAAAACCCCGCGCCAATGGCGCGGGGTTTTTCTTACATATCCAGTTCGGCCAGCTGCGCTTCGAGATCCAGCGCCCGCCGGGCCGTAAAATCATTGAAACAGGAATTGGCGATGACGCCCATCAGGGTGCCGCCCTCATAGGCGAGGCTCTGCTGGGAGCATTCCGCCTCCCGAAACGCCAGCCAAGCGCGCTGGGCGTCCAGCAGACGCTCGCGACGCTGGAGCTGTTCGCGCGCCTGAAGGCGGTCGCGCAAGGCAAAATAAGCCGCATTCAGCCGCTGATCCCAGAGCTCCGTCGCGCGATGCGCGCACTCCATCATGCCATAGGTGGTGTAGCCGCCCGGATCTTCCTGACACGCATTGGACACGACGCCGATACAGCTTTCAGCCTGCTGAGCTTCAGCCAGACACGCTTCAAGACGCGTCTCGTCAATCGCGGTCGGAGACTGTGTCTCGGCCTGTGGCGCTTTCTGGGCGCTCAGGCTCAGCGACAAAACCAGAATCTCAAACAGCATGGCATCCCCCTTCAACGCGACGCTTTCTCACCCTGAAGGGAGACTAAGGCGATTTTCAGCCCCCAGGCGACCAGAAAGGATGGCCGAGGGCCTGATGGCTCATCGTCTCATCATCCTGATTGCCATAGGCCGGGAAACCGCCCGCATCCTTCAACAGACGCGCCGTATGCATCAGGTTCCAGCTCAGGATTGTCGCGTTTCGCTGGGTGAAGGCGTTCTGGCGGCCTGCGGGCGTTCCATCCTCGCCCTCATCGCCATAGCTCAGACCTGGACCGATCTCGCCGATCCAGCCCGCATCCGCCTGGGGCGGAATGGCATAGCCGATATGGGAGAGCGCGTATTGCAGCGTCATGGCGGTGTGCTTGACCCCGTCCTCATTGCCGGTGATCACGCAGCCGCCCGTCTTGCCGTAATAGACGAATTGGCCATTGTCCTGGCGCTGTCCGGACTGGGAATAGAGCCGCTCGATCAGAACGCGCGCGACCGAGCTTTCCTCGCCCAGCCAGAGCGGCGTGCCGATCACCAGAATGTCCGCCGCCTTCACCTTCTCCCAGATCTTGGGCCAGTCATCACGCTCCCAGCCTTGCTCGGTCATGTCGGGCTGGACGCCAAAGGCGATCTGGTGATCCACAAGGCGCACGCTCTCAATGCTGACACCCTGCGCCTTCATGATGGTGCGGCACACATGCATCAGATCATCGGTGTGCGAGGGTTCGGGCGAGCGCTTGAGCGTGCAGTTGATGAAAAGCGCCTTCAGATCGTCATAGCGGGCGGGCGGAGCGCTGTGCGTGTCAGCCATCAGGTCTCTCTCAAAACAAAGAAAAAAGCCCGCGCCGAAGCGCGGGCTCAAAAGGATTACGGGGAGCGTCGTTTACTTCGACAGTCAAACAACGCCTCGCCGCTTGTTTCGTTGCATGAAAGTGCGCCGCCACGTCCTGAAAGGTCTGCGCCCTCTCTTCACGCAAACGGCCCGCCTGAATATTCAGACGGGCCGCTGAGTACAGGATCAGAGCGCGACTATCGCGTCGCGTTGAACAGCTCGCGCCCGATCAGCATGCGACGCACCTCGCTGGTGCCGGCGCCGATCTCGTAGAGCTTGGCGTCGCGCAACAGGCGGCCCGTCGGATATTCGTTGATATAGCCGTTGCCGCCCAGGATCTGGATGGCGTCGAGCGCACACTGGGTGGCGGCCTCGGCGGCGAACAGGATCACGCCCGCCGCATCCTGACGCGTGGTCTTGCCCGCATCACAGGCCTGCGCCACCGCGTAGACATAGGCGCGGGACGCGTTCATGCGGGTGTACATGTCGGCGATCTTGCCCTGGATCAGCTGGAACTCGCCGATCGGCTGGCCGAACTGCTTGCGCTCATGCACGTAGGGCATGACCACATCCATACAGGCCTGCATGATGCCGACAGGGCCCGAGGCCAGAACGGCGCGCTCATAGTCGAGCCCGCTCATCAGCACGCGAACGCCGCCGCCGACCTGGCCGAGCACGTTCTCTTCAGGCACTTCGCAGTCTTCAAAGACCAGCTCGCCCGTTTCAGAGCCGCGCATGCCGAGCTTGTCGAGCTTCTGGGCGATGGAGAAGCCCTTCATCCCCTTCTCGATCAGGAAGGCGGTGATGCCCTTGGAGCCGGCTTCGGGATCGGTCTTGGCGTAGACGACCAGCGTGTCCGCGCTCGGACCATTGGTGATCCACATCTTGTTGCCATTGAGGACGTAGTGATCGCCCTTCTTCACGGCTTTCAGACGCATGGAGACGACGTCGGAGCCGGCGCCCGGCTCGGACATGGCCAGCGCGCCCACATGCTCGCCGGAAATCAGCTTGGGCAGGTATTTGCGCTTCTGCTCCTCAGACCCGTTCAGGCGGATCTGGTTGACGCACAGATTGGAGTGCGCGCCATAGCTGAGGCCCACCGAGGCGCTGGCGCGGGAGATCTCTTCCATGGCGATGCAGTGTTCCACATAGCCAAGGCCGGATCCGCCATACTCTTCCTCGACGGTCAGGCCCAGAAGGCCCAGTTCACCCATCTTGGTCCAGAGATCTGCAGGGAACTCGTCCTTCGCGTCGATCTCGGCGGCGCGCGGAGCGATATGATCGGACGCGAACGACTGCACGGTATCGCGCAGCATGTCCGCGGTGTCGCCGAGCGGGAACTCGAGCGAGGGATACTGGTTCGAAATCATAGACCGCGAGATACCACGCGCGGCGGGCGCGTCAAGTTCGCACAAATCTCGCCAAAAACGGCCCCGCCCGCTACTTTTCGTTGCGGCGACCAATGATGAACCAGGCCGAAGCTGCGCTCAGCAGCACGCCTGCGCCGAAGACGGTCGGACCGAGCGGCGAATATGCCAGGCCCAGCTCCATATAGGCGTCCATGTTCGCCGCAATATCCCAGCCTCCCAGACCGATCATCACGCCGCCCAGAGCAAGCGAGGAAATGAACATGACGTCGCCGCCGCGGCGCTGAGCCGGCTCGGGCTCGGCCAGGGCAGACGCCTCGGCGCCCGAAACCACAGCCGGATCCAGCACTTCAATATCCTCGTGTAGGTCCGGATGGCCATCATCCACATCCTTGTCGGGATGATCGGGGCCTTCGATATCCCCCGACAGGCCCGGAGCGGAGGCTGGCGCCAGCGCCGGGTGCGGCGGCGCGGAAAACACCTGCAGTCCCGAGCTTTTCGCGTCCTGGGTCAGCTCAGGCGCCGCATCCTCAACATCGGAAGGCACGTCCACTGAAATCGCGTCTTCCCGGTCCGACAGCCCGGCGGCCCGCTCGGACGTTGTGACATCCTCGGATGCAGCCTGCGGCAGGGAGGCCGGTGCAATCGGGGTCACCTTGATGGTCGAGACCTGAAGCGCGTTCTGCAACGGGCTGAGCGGCACTGAAGGCGCGCTGAACAGACTGGAAGAGGCAGCATTGGGACGGACCTGCGGCGCAGGCTCCTGGTCCGCCGGCTTTTCCGAAGACGGAGCGGTCAGGCCCACATGGGCTGTAGACAGGAAGCTGTACCCCAGCTGCACCGGCTCATCCGCCTGGGCAGAAGGCGCGGTCGAAATGCTGGCGGAGACCTGCTTGGCCATACGCGCCATCACCTGGGCGATGGCGGCGTCCTGAGCCGCCTTGACGTCTTCGGTCTGGGTTTCTGTTTCCGGTTCCGCTTCGACAAGCACTGGAGGCTCGGAAATTTCAGGCTCAGATTCAGGCTCGGACGCGTCCTCGGCCGCCGCCTCGATCGGATCGGATGGGGCAGCGTCGGCGGCCGTGTCGGCGGCTTCAACACGTTCCGCATCGGGTTCGATCTCGGCCACTGAGACGGCCTCGACGGGCATGGGTTCGCGCGTCTCCTCGGGCAGCTCGAAGGCGATGTCGAGCTCGACCAGAGACTCCTCGTCCGTGGTGGCCATGTCTGTGTTCTCGGCCTCTTCATCCGTCGCATCCGCGTCGGACGGCTGAGTGGTCAGATCCGTCACAGGCGCGGTCTCGCCGTCCTGCTCGTCTGAGGTTTGCGATAGAGGGGTCTGGATGTCTGCCGGCTCGGCATCCGTCCGGGCTTGTGAATCAGTCGGCGCGTCAATGACGGCGGCGCTGTCTTCCAGGGCGCTCAGATAGAGCGCCTTCTCCGCGGCCCGACGCGCGACAAGCCGGTCGGACACCACGAGGCGCCCGTCCTGTTCGGCGCGCACCCAGGTGTCGATCGCCGCAGCGGCTTCACGATGACGTCCATCACGGGCCAGCCGGGCCACATCCGACACCTTGAAGGCGCGCAGACCGACCGACAGCGCAAACGATACCAGCGCATCGCGCATGGGCGCCGCCATTTCGGCCCCCACGCTTGCATCCAGCGTCTGCTCCGCCCGCATCACGTCATAGATCAGCAGAAGATCCGCATCTTCAGGCTTGAGCGTCACGCCTTCCTTGGCGGCGGCGGTATGGCCATAGCCGACTACCCAGCGTTTGCCACGCCGTTCGGCAGTCGCCAGGAAGGGCTCGTGAGCCTTGATCAGATCGCGCGCGGCGCGGGTGGATTTCAAACGCGGTGTCATCGCTGTCCCGTTTCGAAACGGTTGGATCTTAAGTTAAGAACCGCGATGCAAACTCAGGACCGTCAGCACTATGACGGCGAGAAAATGTCCACCGCGTCCAAGGCCGTAAAGGGCGCAAAGAAGCCTGCGCCCGAGCCGCCGCCGATTAACCAAATCGTCCCGTCAACGCTCGCCACGCCTGATTCCGTACGCGCCGCAGGCATATCCGGAAGGCTCCGCCAGACCTCGGCGTCACCGTCCAGCACGACATGGGAGGCGAGCGTACGGCGCATGTCTGCGCTGCGTCCGCCGAAAACATGGATGTTTCCATCAAGGACCGCGGCGGCATGTCCGGCGCGCGGCTCGGGAAGATCCGGAGCGCGGCGCCAGCTTTGGGACACGGTGTGGTAAACGTCGACCCGGGCAGAAGCCTGCCCGTTGCGCGCCCCGCCGATCAGCCAGATCTCATCGCCCAGCGTGACGGCCGCTGCGCCCCGCCGGTTGATGTCCGCCGGCGCCTCGGCCGCATTCCAGGTCTGGGTCGCGGCGTCATAGACGAAGAGCCACGGTGCGCCATCCTCTCCGCCCAGGGCGTAGAGCTGACCATTCAGGGCCACGAGAGACAGGCTGGCCTTGGGACCGGGCAAGGCGCTCTCCCCGCTCCAGGCGTCCGTTAGCGGATCATATGACCAGACGCTGTCGATCGGTTCGGCGCCACCCTCGGAGGAATAACCGCCTGCCACCCAGATCCTGCCGTCCAGCACAGCCATGCCGAACCGCTCAAGACCGACAGGCATGGGCTTGAGCACGCGCCAGGCACGGGTTTCGGGGTCATAGACTTCCAGGGCGTCGCGCGGATTGGCGAGCCCCGCGCCGCCGGCGGCGTAGACCCGCCCGTCGAGCACTGTGGCGGACAGGCCTGCGCGGGCCTGGTCCAGGCGCGGGCCAATGCTCCAGGGCCCCGACAGACGCAGGCCGCTGTCAAAGATCGGGCTTTCGGACACAGGCTCCTGTGCGGCGAGAGGCGAAAGCCCCGCCAATGCGACGACAATCGCCAGAGCGGTCTGTTTCATGTCAGGGCCTCCCTCGGGGTCTCAACCGACTAATAGGTTGCGACTGATTAAAGCAGAACAAGGGCGCCCAGGCCCAAAAACACGACAAATCCCACAACATCGGTCACGGTCGTCACGAAAACCGACGAAGCCACGGCGGGGTCGGCGCCGAAATGCTTCAGGCCAAGCGGCACCAGAACACCCGCCAGCCCCGCAATGGCGAGATTGATGACCATGGCGATGGCGATCACATAACCAAGGTCAGGTTCCTGGAACCAGACGGCGGCGATGACGCCCATAACCACCGCGAAGATCAGGCCGTTCACCAGGCCCGCCGCCGCTTCACGCCAGACAAACCGTAACGAGTTCGCTCCGGTCAGGTCCCGTGTTGCGAGCGCCCGCACCGCCACCGCCAGCGATTGCGTACCGGCGTTTCCGCCCATGGAGGCGACGATCGGCATGAGCACGGCGAGCGCCACCAGTTGGGCGATGGCCTGATCAAAGAGCGCGATCACCAGAGAGGCGAGCACGGCCGTGCCCAGATTGACCAGAAGCCAGGGCGCGCGCGACTTGACCGATTCCCAGACGGTGTCGGCCAGGCCCGCCTCGTTCACGCCCGCCAGCGCCAGAAGGTCTTCCTTGTTCTCTTCCTGGATGACATCAACGATGTCGTCGACGGTCAGCATGCCCTTGAGCCGGCCGGAATCATCCACGACCGGCGCCGAGATCAGGTGGTATTTCTCGAACAGATAGGCGGCGTCTTCCTGATCATCCTCTGGTCGAATGGTGATTTTCGCCGACTCCATCAGTTCCGAGAGCGGGGTCTGGCGTTGGGATCGCATCAGACGGCTCACCGGCACCGCGCCAATGGGGCGGAAGCCCTCATCCACGATGAACACCTCGAAGAACAGGTCCGGCAGCGATTCGCCCGCAAGCCGCATATGGTCGATCGTGTGCCCCACAGTCCAGAAGGACGGCGCCGCCACGAATTCGCGCTGCATGAGACGACCGGCAGTCTCTTCCTCGAAGGACAGCGAGGCTTCCAGATGCTCGCGATCTTCCGCAGATACCGCCGCCAGCACCGCTTCCCGCACGTCCGGCTCAAGCTCCTCGACAACCATGGTCTTGTCGTCGGAATCAAGCTCGTCCAGCGCTTCAACGATCTGGGCAGGCTCAAGCAGCTCGAAAATGCCTGCCCGGGTGTCATAGCCGATCTCGGCGATGACCTCGCCGCTGAAGACCGCCGAATCAAGCTCGGCCAGATGGCGCTGCTGATCCCAGCTCAGTTGTTCGATCAGGTCGGCGATATCGGCGGGGTGCAAGGGTTCAAGAAGCTGCCGGACGAGGACGGCGTCACCATCGGCGATCGCGCCGATCAGCTCCACCAGCACGCCCTCAGGCAGGTCCATGCCGGTCGTCACATCATCACGGTGCAGCTCTTCAACCGGTTGCGTCATGGCGCCTCGCGTCTGTCAGAAGGGGGAGTCAGGGTGCAGACGACACGATAGGCGCGCGTCACGACGAAATCGAGACGGCGAATGCTGTTGGGGCGAAAAAACAAAAAAGCCTGACGCGGGGCGTCAGGCTTGTCTGTCATCGCTTGCAGGAAGCGAGAATTATGGTGCGGCCGAGAAGACTCGAACTTCCACGGGAGTTACCCCACAGCGACCTCAACGCTGCGCGTCTACCAATTCCGCCACGGCCGCGAATTGGGAAGCGGGCATGTACCAACCCCCGACCCGCTTGTGAAGCCCCCATGTGCGGGCGTTATGCAGCAAAATAGTCATGAACGTCCGCCGCGTCCGTGATGGAGACCGCCACGCGATCCCCCTGAATAATGATCTCGCCGCGCGCGATGGGATGGTTGTTGGCCAGAATCCACACCTCGTCATGCTCGGCGGCGTCCAGCGGAATCACCGCGCCCCGGCCCATGCGGAGGAACTGGTGAATCGGCAGCTTGGACCGGCCCAGAAGGACGGAAATTTCAACCTGAACGGCGCCGAGTTGGCTCATGGAGTGTGCATCACTGTTGCTGTCTGGCGCATGGCCCTTGCCATACGCGGTCAGGCTCACGATGTTCCGCACCGGTTTCTCGACAGTTAAAGGCGTGCAAAACATGACCGACACGATCGGCTGGGCGGTGTCAGAAAGCCGCGTCCCCTACCCCGACGCCGTGGCGGCCATGGAAGCGCGCGCCGAAGCCATCGCCCGTGGGGAAGCCGGAGAGCTGATCTGGCTCCTGGAGCATGATCCGCTCTACACGGCCGGCACCAGCGCCAAGCCCGAAGACCTGCAGGATCCCGACCGTTTTCCCGTCCATGCGACCGGGCGCGGCGGCGAGTACACCTATCACGGCCCCGGACAGCGCGTGGCCTATGTGATGCTGGACCTGCGCGAGCGAGGCCGGGATGCGCGCAAATTCGTGCGCGACCTCGAACAATGGATCATCGACACGCTCGACGCCTTCAACGTGACGGGCGAGCGGCGCTGTGGCCGGGTCGGCGTGTGGGTCGACCGCACTCAGCCCGGGGGTCCCGAACGCGAGGACAAGATCGCCGCCATCGGCATCCGCCTGCGCCGCTGGGTGTCGTTTCATGGCATCGCGCTGAATGTGGAGCCGGACCTGTCGCACTTTGGCGGCATCACGCCGTGCGGCATCTCCGATCCGCGTTATGGCGTGACCAGCCTTGTGGATCTGGGATTGCCGGTCACGATGGAGGACGCCGATCTGGCCCTCAAACGCGCGTTTGAAGGCGTGTTTGGCGAGACCCGTCGCGAAGCCCCGCCGGTCTAGCGCCGGGCGGTCCAGTACCCGACCGCCGCCAGAACCAGCCAGAACCCCCAGACAGACGGCCAGGCGCCGGCGTGCAGGATCGCCATGGCGAATTCCGGATCGGAACTCAGACGAGTCTGATACGCCTGCTGGATGACCGGGTCAGAGGCCGCCGCCTGCACGGCTGCGGGATCGTTCATGTTCACGCCCTGGCTTTCCAGGAACGTCACGAACTGCGGATAAGCCCGCACCGCCATGGCGAACAGCCCCGTGATGATCTTCACCAGCGTCGCGCCGCCCAGGACGCCGAGCGACAGGATCGACGGCTTCCCAAGCGCGCGATAGCGATTGATGAACACCGTGCTGACGAAGAAAGCGATCAAGAGCCAGGACAGCAGACCCGCCGCCGGAGAGAAGCTGATCCTGAGCGCATCCAGCGCCGCGATCACGCCCAGCCCGATCCAGAATTCGTCCTCGGTGGAGCGATAGACCGGCATGAAAGCCGTCTTGAGATCAATGCTGGGCTGGGTCACGCCGGCTCCTCATAGACAAACGCGCGCTCCGGTATGATACGGAGCGCGCGTTCATGGCAAGCCTGCCCTGCGCTTGAGGGCCGGTCAGATCAGTTCTGGTTCGTGTCGTCAGGCGTCTCCACCGGAGACTCCGCCGGCATGGCTTCCGGCGCGCCTTCGGCGCCCGGAACCGGACCATAGCGGTTTTCCTGTGGATCCTGCTTGAGGATCGCATTGCCCGCAAAGATCACGCCGAACCCGACAATCGCGTTCAGCACGGCGGAGGGCAGCGCCGTCGCCTGGGTTGCGGCCTTGCTGGCCTGCATCATGGCGTCAGGATTTCCGGTTTCCATGGCGGCGACCATCATCCGCGCGGCTTCCCCGCCAAAGATCGTGGCGACAATCTGATTCACGATCAGGCCCAGCACGATCCAGATTACGAGTACGACCAGGAACATCCAGCCTGAGCGCCCGGCGTCGTGAAGCCGCTTGGACCATATGCAGGCCCAGGGATAGATCAGCGCCAGTCCCACGATGATCGTGAGCAGACTGGCCAGGACCACGGGCAGGACAAGCGGAGTCAGCGCCAGCACGAAGGAGATCGCAATCAGGATCAGACCGGCTTTCTGGAAGTCCGCCGGCGCCATTCGGCCATTGGCTGACATCATGGAGGCTACAAGGCTCATGGGGTCCCCTTAAATTCACTGTGAGCGGCTTGCGGTCATCCGGGCGGCTGACCAGGTGCATGCCCATCCTTCCCGAAACCGAAGTCAGGAGCAATGCCGGGAGGACAAAAGGATCAGCCTTCTGCGGGCGGAGCTCCGGCCGAACGGGCCGCCGCGCGGGCGTACTGCGCCTGACGGGGCGCCGGACCATAGCCATTGTCGTCCGGATCAGACGCCAGAACGCCCACCCAGATGGTGTAGACCAGCCAGGTCAGGGCCGAGAGCGACCAGAACAGCAGCAATCCGCCTGCCGCAAGCACCCCGCCGCTGACCAGTTGCGCCGTGGCCTGTGGCGACAGATCGCCCGATTCCAGCATTTCCCATCCGCCAGGCCTGCCGACGACATCCAGAAACGGGGCGAGCGCCGCGCCGCCAGCGGCGACAACGCCAAATCCGAGCAGGGACAGGGAGATCGCCCAGGGAATGAGATGGATCCAGCCCGTCTTGTCCGCGTCATGAAGGCGCTTGGCGGGAATGACGGCCCCCACATAGATCAGGCCCAGAAAGACCAGCCCGCCAATGAAGGGCAAGGGAGTCAGGAACAGGTTGGCCAGCACCACGATCAGCATGCCCAGCCAGTATTCATTCTGGCTGATGCGCCCGTGGGGGCTGAAAAGGATATGACCCAGATTCATTCAAGACTCCTTGAAATGGTCTCTCACCCTGCCCGCCAGCCGCCCTCAAGGTCAAATGAAGTCTGGGTAAGCTGAGGTCACGCCTGTCCCGGCGCCGCTTCAGTCCGTCTCCGTTCGAGGCCTTGCTTTCAGGCTTCAGCCGGGGTTTTCTGGGCCGGGTTTACGATTCCCGCCATGCGCGCAATTGCTTGCAGCGGTGCACAAATTTGAAGGGACAGGCCATGAAAGGCGCAATTCTCGAATACAATCCCGCCTCCGGCTCCGGTCTGATCAGCGGCAATGACGGCGTTCGCTACACCTTCAAGGGGACAGAGTTCCGCGGCGACGTGACGAAGATCAAGATCGGCGCCGAAGTCGATTTCGAAGTGGCGGAAGCGGGCGGCGAAGCCATCAACATCTTCCCCCTCTCCGTTCCGGCGGCCACCGGTCAGAAGAACAAGATCGTGGCGGGCCTGCTGGCTATCTTCCTTGGCGGCCTCGGCATCCACAAATTCTATCTCGGCATGGCCGGTCCCGGCATCATCATGCTGGTGGTCTGGCTGTTCGGCTGGATCCTGTTCGGCATCCCGACCCTCATCATCGGCCTGATCGCGCTGATCGAAGGCATCATCTACCTCACCAAGGATGATGACGCCTTCACCGAGACCTATGAGGTCCAGAAAAAGGGCTGGTTCTAGAAACCCGCGCCTTCACGGCCAAAGAAAAAGGCTGCGCTCGAACGAGCGCAGCCTTTTTTATGTCAGTTTATCCGTGACGCCTATTCGAACTCGATGAGAAGCTCGTCAGCGGCGACCGATGCGCCCGCTTCGCAATTGACCGACTTGATCACGCCATCGAGCTCGGCGCGCAGCACGTTTTCCATCTTCATGGCTTCAACGACCATCAGCGCTTCGCCCGCCTTGACCTCCTGCCCCGCCTTGACGGCGACGGAGACCACAAGGCCCGGCATCGGGCTGGCGATCAGCTTGGCGGTGTCCACCGGCTCTTTTTCCGGCAGACGGGCGTGCAGCTCGGCGATGCGCGGCGTGCAGACCAGAGCGTCCGCCTTGTAACCGCGATGACGCAGCTTGTAGCCCTCGGTACGGTCGGCCACGAAGAGCGAGAAATCCTGGCCGTCCAGCGTGCCTTCGAACATGTGCTCGCCCGGCTTCCAGCTGGTGGTCAGCACCACAGGCTCGGCAATCAGGCCCGGCGCCCAGATTTCCGCACCTGCTTCATCCAGGTCCATTGCCCCTTCCGGGATGCGCATTTCAACCGGGAAACGCTGATCATTGAGTATCACCACCCATTCATGGGCGAGGCCCTCCTCGGGCAGCGGCGTGATGCGGTCAGTGATCCGCGCTGCGCGCTCAACGAAGACGGTGTGCATGAAGGCCGCCGCTGCGGCCATGATCTTGAGCTGGAATTCCGTCGGCGCCGTTCCGCTGAAGCCCTCGGGGAAGTGTTCCTCGATATAGCCGGTATGGATGCGGCCCGCCTTGAAGTCCGTCTCGTCCAGCACGGCGGACAGAAAGGGCGCATTCGACTGAAGGCCATCCACATGCAGACGGTCCAGCGTTTCCGACAGGGCGTCGATCGCCGCTTCTCGGTTGTCGCCATACCCGATCACCTTGGCGATCATCGGGTCATAGAACATCGAGATCTCGTCGCCTTCGCGGACGCCGGAGTCAATACGCAGCGCGCCATTGCCGATCGGGCCTTCCAGCGGCTCGGAATAATGCTTCAGACGGCCAATGGAAGGGAGGAAGCCGCGATACGGGTCTTCGGCATAAAGGCGCGCTTCGACCGCCCAGCCCTTGATCGTCATGTCTTTCTGCTTGAAGCCCAGCTTCTGGCCAGAGGCCACGCGGATCATCTGCTCCACAAGATCGATCTCGTGGGTCAGCTCGGTGACCGGGTGCTCCACCTGCAGGCGGGTGTTCATTTCCAGAAAGTAGAAATTGCGATCCGGGTCGACGATGAATTCGACGGTGCCGGCGCTGTCATAGTCCACGGCCTTGGCCAGTGCGACCGCCTGATCACCCATCTTCTTACGGGTCGCGTCATCCAGGAAGGGCGACGGCGCCTCTTCCAGAACCTTCTGGTTCCGGCGCTGCACGGAGCATTCGCGCTCATTAAGGTGAACCACATTGCCGTGCTTGTCGCCCAGAACCTGGATTTCGATATGGCGCGGCTTCTCGACGAATTTCTCGATCAGGATGCGGTCATCGCCGAACGAGGATTTCGCTTCGTTGCGCGCCGCCTTGAAGCCTTCGCGCACTTCGTCGTCAGAGCGGGCGATGCGCATGCCCTTGCCGCCGCCACCGGCGGAGGCCTTGATCATCACCGGATAGCCAATGTCGTTGGCCACCTCGACGGCCTGCTGGTCATCCTCGATTTCGCCCTTGAAGCCCGGAACCGTGTTCACGCCCGCTTCGGCGGCGAGCTTCTTGGATTCCAGCTTGTCGCCCATGGCCGAGATGGCGTGCGGGTTCGGGCCGATCCAGGCGATGTTCTTTTCCGCCAGCGCCTTGGGAAAGGCCGCGTTTTCAGACAGGAAGCCGAAACCGGGGTGAACCGCATCGGCGCCCGTGTCGAGGCAGGCCTGAATGATCGTGTCCATCTTCAGATAGGATTCGCCCGGCGCGGGCGGTCCGATGAACACCGCCTCATCGGCCATTTCCACCGCCAGCGTATCGGCATCCGCTTCGGAATAGACCGCCACGGTGGGAATGCCCAACCGCTTGCAGGTCTTGATGACGCGCACAGCAATTTCGCCGCGGTTGGCGATGAGGATTTTGTTGAACATGTCCGGTCCTGTGGAACTTCTGATTTATGTGACGCCGGTTTAGCGCGGTGCGGATGCGGTGGGCAAGTCGCGCTGCAAGCGCGAACTAGTCCGCGTCCTCCTCCTTGCGCGCCGCCTTTCGCGCTTCAAACAGCTCCGCCTCATCCTCACGGCGGTCCAGCCAGCGAAATTCGACAGAGCGCAAACGACTGACCACCTGAAGCAGGAAGGCCGTGGACCAGCCCAGCAGCAGAAAGCCGTTGGCGCTCTCGATGGCGGCCAGCACCCGCCAGCCCGGCCCCAGCACGATGTCGCCATACCCCACTGTGGTGAAGGTGGAGGTCGAGAAATAGAGCGCGGCTTCGAACGTGTCGATCACGCCCCCAATCCGATAGAGCGCCGCATAAACCCAGATCTCTATCGCATGCAGGAAGAACAGGGTCAGCATCACGCCCAGGATCAGGGCCATCTGCCACCAGGCGGTGGACACATAGCTCGACCGCCCTTCCCGCCAGCGCATCACGGCGATCAATCCGGCCAGCCCCGCCATGTGAATGGCGGTCGTCAGCACCACCATGACAGTGGAGAGCAGCAGAGAAGACGCCAGATTCATCGCCGACCCTCCGTTTCGCGACAGCTCAAACGCCTAGACCTCGGGCGCCGCCTTGAGCTCCATGGCCGCACAGAATTGCTCGAACCGGCGCAGGGCGCGCTCCACGATCAGATCGCCGGCGTCAGACGCCAGTGAAATCACAAGCGCGTCTTCGGTCCGCGTCAATGTGAACGAGGACAAAAGCTTGCCGGTCCGTCCCGAAAGCGCAGCGCCGAACCGCATGCCCAGCCCCAGCCGCAAGGCTGCGGTGCGCTGCGCCTCGTCGAGCAAATGCGTGGAGACGCAATCCTCGCCGCGGGAAGACTTGCCTTCATACCGGTGATGCAGGGTCAGCGCCAGGAAGGCGCGTTCGGCATGGCTGAGACCGCCAATCGGCGCATAGAGCACCTGGGTAAAGGCCAGATCGCCGCGATGATCAGGGTGAAGACGCGCGCCGATATCGCTCAACCGCGCGGCAGCCCCTCGCAACCGTTTGTCCTGCAGCTCTCCGAACACGGACGGCTCCCCCCTGAAGGCCGGTTCAAGCCACTCCGCCAAAGCTGGCCCGAATCCAGGCTCGGGGGACGCAGACAACGCCATGATCTCCGTGCCGCTCAACAGCGGGTCGCCCTCCTCCACTAGTGAAGAATCGCTAACGCAGACGACGCCTTCTCGCAGGCCATAGGCTGAGAAGACCACACGCTTGAAGCGGCCCGACTTCATGATCCGCTCGAGCAGCAGGGCGGCGTAAGGCAGGGTTGCGGCGCGCTTGGAAGACACGCCCGGCACTGACGCCAGCGAGCTTTCGCTCTGGCTCATCGCGAACTGGGCGGTCTTGCGCACCTGGTCGAGACTCATCTCGTATTCGTGCAGCAGGCGCAGCGGGTAATTGCGCATGCTCATGGACAGGTTGGCAAAGGAGCGCCAGGCGCCGCCGACGGCGTAAAACGTGTCCCCCGTCTGGCTCAGCACTTCGGCTGCGCGCTCCAGATGGGCGTCGACGCGATCGCGCAACTCTTCGGCCTTGGCCCCGGCGGCGTTCACCGCCAGCGGCCCCAATGGCAGGGTGATGGCTTGCTGGGCGCTGCGGCCCTCAAGCCCGGTCAGCTCCAGACTGGAGCCGCCCAGATCGCCCGCCACGCCCCAGGCGTCGCCCACCCCTGCAAGCACGCCTAGCGCGGAATAGCGCCCTTCTTCCTCACCACTAAGCACGTCAATGACGAGGCCAGTCTCCTGACGCACGCGCTCGACAAAGTCAGGGCCGTCCTCGCACTCGCGCACTGCGGCGGTCGCCACCGCGCCGCGAGTGCTCACGCCCTTGGCGTCGAGCAAGCGAGTAAAGCGTCGAAGGGTGCGCAGGGCCGCTTCCACGCCTTCGGGATTGAGCCGCCCGGTTTCTGGCGCGCCCTTGCCCAGACCGGCCATGGTCTTCTCGTTGAAGACCGGCCAGAGCACGCGCCCCTCCACGCGGAACTGCACCAGACGCACCGAGTTCGAGCCGACATCGATGACCGCCACATCGCGGCCCTTCAGCCGGGGCTCGGCCCCGCCAAAGCCGAAAATGTCCCGCATGCCCATCAGTCGCGCGGACCCACATGGGGAAAGGCGGGCGGCTGGTCCTGCTTGAGCGCTTCACCGCGTCCGGACAGGGACGGATTGGTCATGAAATAAGCGTGTGCGGAGAACGGGTCCTCGACTCCATCAGTATCAAAGCGGGTGTAGGTGCCGTCCGGGTTCATGTACCAGCTCTGGGTCTCGTCATTGAGGTTGGCGACCATGATCTGATCGAGCACCTGACGATGCACGGTCGGATTCTCGATCGGGCACAGGGTCTCGATCCGGCGATCCAGATTGCGCGGCATCCAGTCTGCGGAGGAAATGTAAATCTCCGCCTGCGGACTGGGCATGGGCGCTCCGTTGGCGAAGCAGGCGATGCGGGAATGCTCGAGGAACCGTCCGACAATGGACTTCACCCGAATGTTCTCTGACAATCCCGGAACGCCCGGCTTCAGGCAGCAGATGCCGCGCATGATGAGCTCGACCCGCACCCCTGCCTGACTGGCTTCATACAGCTTGTCGATCACGCGCGGATGAACCAGCGAGTTCATCTTCGCCCAGACTCCCGCCGGCTTTCCGGCCCGGGCGTTGGCGATCTCGCGATCGATCTTCTCGCAGATGAATTCGAGCATGTTGATCGGGCTGATCACCAGCTTTTCCAGCTCCTGCGGACGGGCGTATCCGGTCACATAGTTGAAGATGCGCCCGGCATCGCGGCCAAAGGCCGGATCGGCGGTGAACAGCGACAGATCGGTGTAAATGCGCGCTGTGATCGGGTGATAATTGCCGGTGCCGAAATGGGCGTAGGTGCGAAGCTCCGAGCCCTCGCGCCGCACCACCAGCGAGATCTTGGCGTGGGTCTTGTACTCGATAAAGCCATAGACGACCTGCACGCCCGCGCGCTCAAGGTCCCGCGCCCAACGCAGATTGGCCTCTTCATCAAAGCGCGCCTTCAATTCCACCAGCGCCGTGACGTTCTTGCCTGCTTCCGCCGCCTCGATCAGGGCCGCGATTATGGGCGAGTCCTTCGAGGTCCGGTACAGCGTCTGCTTGATGGTGATGACATCCGGGTCCCGCGCCGCCTGACGGAGGAATTCCACCACCACGTCAAAGCTCTCATAGGGATGGTGAACGATCAGGTCCTTGGCGCGCACCGCCGCAAAGACATCGCCCCCATGATCCTTGATCCGCTCTGGAAAGCGCGGCTCATAGGGATCGAACTTCAGCTCGGGCCGCTCATCGGGGATCATCTGTCCCAGCTGCGCCATGCCCAGCAGCCCGTCCACCAGCTGCACGTCCTGTTTCTCCGCATGCAGCTGCTGGGTGATGAAGCGGCGCAGCTCTTCGGGCATGCCCGCCTCGATCTTCAGGCGCACCAGCACCCCGCGGCGGCGTTGCTTGAGCAGCGCCTCGAACTCGCGCACCAGATCCTCGGCCTCTTCCTCGATCTCGATATCGCTGTCGCGAATGATCCGGAAGGCGCCTTTGCCGACGAGATCGAAGCCGGGGAACAGCGCATCCATGAACAGGATCAGGATCGTCTCGAGCGCTATGAAGCGTTTGACGGGCCGGCCCTGCTCATCCACCCGCTCTGTCGGGATCTCGATGAAGCGCTTCACCCCTGCCGGCATGGGCAAAAGCGCGTTCATGATGCGCCCATCGCGCTGGCGCTTGAGCTTGAGCATCAGGGCGAAGCCCAGATTGGGAATGAACGGGAACGGGTGCGCCGGATCGATTGCCAGCGGCGTGATCACCGGCAGGGTGTGCGCGAGAAAGTCATCGCGCAGCCATTCGCGTTCCTTGGCGGTCAGCGTGTCCTGATCGACCAGCTCCACCCCTTCAGCGGCCAGCAGGTCCTGCAGCTCGCGCCAGGTCTCCTGCTGGGCGTTCATCAGGTCGGTGGCGGCGGCGTTGATCTGGTCGAGCTGCTGGCCGGGCGTGCAGCCATCCATGCCGGGCCGGTCCATGCCGTTGCGCACCTGGGCGCGCAGGCCGGCCACGCGGACCATGTAGAACTCGTCCAGATTGCTCGCCGAGATCGACAAGAAGCGCAGGCGCTCCAGCACCGGATGGCGCGGATTCCGCGCCTCCTCGATGACCCGCCAGTTGAATTGCAGCCAGGACAGCTCGCGATTGATGAACCGGTCCGGAGACGCCATCAGAGCCTCCACATCAGTCGGGGATCCGGAGGATGAAGGCGCTGCGTCGGTCATACCGGGACTCCAAACAGGCGAAGGGCGCGTTGCGTCAACTGGATAGGACTGACAACGCCTCGCGCGCAAGGGTGCGAGTGACCGGCCCCTTGCGGGCCAGCGCCTCACGATCGAGCCAGGCTGTCAGCCGCCTCGCGTAATCAACCGAACGCTCCATGCGATCAAGCAGATATTCAAGAACACCTGGTGACAGCGGCGTACGCTTGTCCCGGAACAGCTTCTCCATGACCTGCCGCAGCAACGCATCATCAGGTTCATGCAACACCGCGGTCTCGGTCGCGATCAGGCGTGAGGCGAGATCGGGCAGGCGGACCGGCCATTCCGCGGGCGCCTTGCCGGCGGTCATCAGCACGGTGACGCCGGCATCGCCGGCCGCCCGGTTAAGCAGATGAAAGAGCGCGTCCTCATCCACGCCCCTGTCGCAGTCCTCCACCAGAACCGCTGCGCCGCGCCCGACGGTCTTGAGCCCGTTGGACAGGCTGGCCGGGTCCAGTCGGGTGGCGCGGGTGCGCGCTGTCCACATATGCGACAGATGGGTCTTTCCGCTGCCTGCCGGTCCGACCAGCAGAAGATGGCCCTGCCGCCAACGCGGCCAGCGATTGACCAGAGCCAGGGCGGCGGCGTTCGCTTCGCTCACCGCAAAGGCTTCCGCCCGGTAATCGGGCTCCAGAACCAGATCGAGCGCGAGTTGTCCTGGCTTCATCAGCGACTGCGTACTGTCCACCCGAGCGTTTCATCCTCGGCCAGAACCGCGCCACGGGCGCGCAATTCGGCCATGACCTGTTCGCGTGCGCCGCGATGGGTGATCGTCATCGCTGCGCCACTGCGCGACACGGCGTCCAGGCGCGCATTCTGAATCAGCGACGCGCCCGTCACCGCCTGCTGCAGCTCACGCCATTCGGCGAGATTGTCAAAAAGAATGCTCACGTCCAGCTCGGCCACGCTCATGTCGCGCACGACGCTGGCGCGTTTCCAGGCCTGCTCGCGCGGTTCGATGATGGCGCGCGCCGCATCCACATAACCCCCCGCGACGCTGACCCGATCGACCGTTTCTCGCTGCAGCGCGCCCTCCGCATCAAAGCTGACGATCACGCCCGCCGCCCGGGTATTCCCCGCGTCCTGGCGCGCAACCAGCACCATAACCTGATCCAGGCCCGTCGTTTCCATGACGGTCTGCAGGGCGATCGGATCAAGCGAGACGATCTCTTCGAGCACAACGCTGTCAGCCGGCACGAGCCGGACCGGGGTCAGGGCATGTTCAAATCCGCCCCTGGCCCAGGCCTCCTGCCAGTCTCCGCCCAGCACACGCTCTCCGGTCGGGCGCTCGGTCACGGCGATCAGCGCGATCGGCGCCGCCTGGGATTCCACAAACGGCACGCCCAGCCCCGTCAGATAGCGCCGAACGGCCCGCGGATCGAACTCGAGGCTGAGCACGCCGCGATAGCGGGTGGACGAGCGTTGTTCGTCCGAGATCTGCAACCCGGCGAGCAGGCTGGCGGCCTCATCGGCGCTCACCACGGGCAGGTCTGATTCCATCCGGTCTTCCGGCAGCGTCAGACGCTCGATCAGTCGCACGGCGCCCTCTGTCTGGCCCTGTTGCAGAGCGGTGCGCTGGGCTTCGGTCGCATTGTCCGCGCGTGCATCAATGGCCACGCCATCCACCACGAAGGGATTGTCCGCCAGCGCTGCAGCGCTCATCGCGCCCGCCGCCAAACCCGCCAAAGCCCATTGCATCGCCTGCCTGATCGCTTGCATGGTCATCCCCTAATGCGCCAGTTCGACGGCGACTATACGCGCTTGGGCGCTGCGGTGAACCCTGTTGCGGCGCCCCGCCCCCTCGCGCTTTTGACAATTGCGCGCTATGCACGCGGAAACTGACGACTTGGCCAAGGGAGCCGCCCGTGTCCCAATCCGACGCGACCAACAAAACCGGACTGACCTACGCGGAAGCCGGCGTGAGCATTGATGCCGGCGATGCGCTGGTCCAGGCCATCAAGCCGCTGGCGAAATCCACGGCCCGTCCGGGCGCGGATACGGGTCTGGGCGGCTTTGGCGGCGCCTTTGATCTCAAGGCCGCCGGCTTCAACGATCCGGTTCTGGTGTCCGGCACCGATGGCGTGGGCACCAAGCTCAAGCTCGCCATCAGCTCGGGCATCGTGAACACGGTCGGCATCGACCTTGTGGCCATGTGCGTGAACGACATTCTGGCCCAGGGCGCCGAACCGCTGTTCTTCCTCGATTACTTCGCCACCGGCAAGCTCGACCCGGCCCGTGGCGCGGCGGTCGTTGAAGGCATCGCCGAAGGCTGTCGCCAGTCCGGCTGTGCGCTGATCGGCGGCGAGACCGCGGAAATGCCGGGCATGTATACGGGCGAGGATTTTGATCTGGCGGGCTTTGTCGTCGGCGCCGCCGAGCGCGGCGCGCTGCTGCCGCGTCATGACCTGATGAAAGAAGGCGATGCGCTGATCGGTCTCGCTTCCTCCGGTCCGCACTCGAACGGCTATTCTCTGATCCGCCGCATCATCGACCATGCCGGTCTGGACTTTGACAGCGATGCGCCCTTCGCGTCGGGCCGCAAGCTGGCCGAAGCGCTGCTGGAACCGACCCGGATCTATGTCAAAGCGCTGATGCCGCTGATCCGCGAGGGCCGCATCAAGGGCCTCGCCCATATCACGGGCGGCGGGATCACCGAGAACACGCCGCGAATGCTGCCCGACCACCTGACCTTCGAGGTGGATTATGACAGCTTCGAGCGCCCCGCCGTCTTCAAATGGTTGGCAGAGGCGGGCAATGTCGCCGAAAGCGAAATGCGTCGGACGTTCAATTGCGGCGTCGGCATGATCCTCGCGGTCGAGGCGTCTGAGGCGCACTCGATTTGCGACACGTTAAACGCCGCGGGTGAAACCGCGAGTGTCATTGGCGTTTTGAAGGCGAGCTAAGCATGGCGAAAACCAAAGTCGGCGTTTTGATCTCCGGTCGGGGATCAAACCTTCAGGCCTTGCTCGACGCGGCCCAGCATGACGACTATCCGGCCGAGATCGTTCTGGTCCTGTCCAACAAGGCAGGCGCGCAAGGGCTCGAACGGGCGCGCAAGGTGGATGTGCCCACAGGCTTCATCGACCATACGCTCTACGAAGACCGCGAGGACTTTGAAAAAGATCTGGACGCGAAATTGCGCGAAGCTGGCGTTCAGATTGTCTGCCTCGCCGGATTCATGCGCATCCTGACGCCCTGGTTTGTCGAGAAATGGCGGGACCGCCTCATCAACATTCACCCCTCGCTCCTGCCCGCCTTCAAGGGCGTGCATACCCATGAGCGGGCGCTGGAACAGGGCGTGCGCGTCCATGGCTGCAGCGTGCATTTCGTGCGCGCGGAAATGGATGACGGCCCGATCATCGGCCAGGCCGCAGTGCCCGTCATGGCGGGCGACACGCCTGAAACCCTCTCTGCCCGCGTGCTTGAAGCCGAACACAAGCTTTACCCCGCCTGTCTCAAGCTCGTCGCTGAAGGCAAGGCGCGCGTCTCGGCCGAATGCGTGCGCATTGCCGAAGGCAGCGAACCGGACGCCGAGACTGTTCTGATCAATCCGTCGGTCTAGCTCAGTCTCACGATCGCCGTGAGAGGACTGAAAGCATGAGCGAAACACCTGCAGATACGGTGTCTGAAACCGTCTATTCCGCGCTGTACGATGATGATGAAGCGCGGGTCTGCAAGGATGTTCCCGAAAGCGCCTGCCAGCACCAGCCGCGCAACTGGGTGTTTTCGACCCTGTCTCTCAGCCTGACCAAGACCGGCGACGCACTGGTTGATCCCAAACTGACCCTGACCTGGCTCTTGGGCGCTCTGGGCGCGCCGGCCTTTCTCATCGGTCTTCTGGCGCCGGTTCGCGAAGCGGGGGCGCTGCTGCCCCAGCTCTTTATCGCTGCTGGCATTCGCCAACGCGAGAAACGCAAATATGTCTGGGCTTTCGGCTCGCTGGGTCAGGCCCTGGCGCTGGTGATCATGGGCGTCACCGCTCTGAGCCTTGAAGGCGCGCTGGCGGGCTGGCTGCTGGTGGGGATGGTGGCCGTGTTCGCCGTTTCCCGCTCGCTCTGCTCGGTGAGCCACAAGGATGTGCTGGGAAAGACCGTGTCCAAAACCCGCCGCGGCGCGGTCAGCGGTTACGCCACCACGGTCTCGGGACTTGTGGCGCTGCTTCTTGGCGGCGTGCTGGTGGTCTCGCCTGACACCAGCGCTCCGATCATCGCCGGCCTGCTGTTTCTGGGGGCGGCCCTGTGGGTGATCGCGGCGCTCGTCTATCTCCAGCTCGCCGAGGCGCCGGGCTCGACCGAGGGCGGCGCCAACGCCTTTCCCGAAGCGATCAGGCAACTCCGGCTTCTCTGCACCGATCCCGATTTCGGCAAGTTCGTCGCTGCGCGCACGCTGATGATCGCCACATCCATCGCCCCGCCCTTCCTCGTCTCCGCAGCACAGGCGCGCACGGGGGCCGAGCTTGCGGGTCTGGGCGGCTTCCTGATGGCGTCCGCGGGGGCGGGCTTTGTCAGTGGCTGGGCCTGGGGACGACTGGCCGACAGATCGAGCCGCTGGGTGCTGGCGGCGGGCGGGCTTGCGGGCGCTGTCGCCTGTCTGGCAAGCGGGGCAAGCCTTCTGATGCAGGCGCCCTGGGCGGAGCTGATGGTGTTTCACGCCGCCATCCTCTTCATCCTCGCCTTCGGCCATCAGGGCGTCCGGCTGGGCCGCTCCACCTATCTGGTGGATCTCGCGGACGAGGACACCCGCGCCAGCTACACCGCCGTCTCCAACACGGTGATCGGGGTGCTTTTGCTGGTCTATGGTCTTGTCATGGGCGGGCTCTATCAACTGGCCGGCCCCTGGGTCATGATCGGCCTCGCCCTGAGCGCTCTCGCAGGCGCCGGGCTCGCCGTCTCGCTCAAACCCGTCTCTGGCTGACATGCGCATTACTGATGATCTCAGCATTGATGAAAGCCTGATCACCGAACGCTTCGTCCGCTCGTCCGGGCCGGGCGGCCAGCATGTGAACAAGACCGAAAGCGCGGTGCAGCTGCGCTTTGATGTCAGCGCCAGCGCCCTGCCCGACGCGATCAAGCAGCGCCTGAAACGGATTGCGGGCACGCGGATGACCCAGGACGGCGTGCTGATCCTGCATGTGGAAGACCACCGCTCCCAGGACCGCAATCGCGCCGAAGCCCGCACCCGACTCAAGCGCCTGATCGAACAGGCGAGCCGCAAGCCCAAGCCGCGCATCAAGTCCCGCCCATCCCTCAGCTCGATCAAGCGCCAGAAGGACAAGAAGGCGAAGAAGAGCCAAACCAAGAGCCTGCGTCAGAAGCCCCGTCTGGATTGAAGACCGACATATTGGCGTTTATCCGGGACAAGTCCGTATACCTCCCATAGGCTTCTGGAAGCTGTTTGGGGGAACATCATGAGTCTGACGATGAACACGAAACGCCGCACGCCCGGCGTGCTGTTCTTTGCATCCATGCTGGTGCTGATCTGGCTGACCATGATCACCCATGAAGCCGTGCACTGGCTGACCGGTCACGCGTTGGGCCATGACATGTTCATGCAGCTCACCCGCGCCGGTTTCGTGCATGATGACGCCAACCCGACCCTGCTGGAGACAGCGCTCGTCTCGATCTCCGGCCCGGTCTTCACCTGGCTGCTGGGCGCGCTGGGCGTCTGGCTGGCGGTGAGCAGGAAGAGCTTTCTGGGCTATGAGCTTATCGTGGTGGCGTTCGCACAGCGCTTCCTGGCGCTGACCGTGGGGACGGTCGCCGGGGTCCATAATGACGAGGCGCGCGTCAGCCTGATGATGGGCCTGCCCTTCTGGGTGCTGCCAGTGATCGTGTCTCTGGTCCTGTTTGCAGGCGTGGTCATCGCCGCCCGCGCCACCCGCGCGTCCATCCTGACTCATGTGCTCAGCTATGGGGTGATCAGCATCGCCTTCACCGCAATCATCTTCGCGGACGGCACAGGACCGGGCGGTGAAGGCTGCGGCGTGTTGTCAGACTATCTGCCGGACCGCTATGGCTGCGCAGGCTGATCACACAGCCCGCCGCCCGCCGCTTCCAGCTCGCGGCACAGCGCCTCGGCGCCCTGCTCATCCCCGCCGTCTCGCAGCACCGACGCCAACCCGTTCACGGCCTCGACGTTCAAAGGGTCCAGCGCCAGCACGCGGCGATACCAGAGCTCGGCCTGTTGCGGCTCACCTGCCTCGGCGCGCAAGCGCGCCACCGCCAGCCCCACTTCAGACTGCCAGGGCCGGATCGCGACCGGGTTGGCGGCATAGTCGCGCGACATCACCTCAAAGCTGCGCGCCAGAAGATCCGCCTGCCGTTCGGGATGACCTGAGAGGTCCTCAAGTTCCGACAGATTGATCATCGCGCCCCAGTTTTCAGGGTCGATCACCAGCGCCCGGTCATAGGCCCGGCGCGCGGCGTCAAAGTCTGATTGCGCCGCCTTGATGAGCCCCAGCGCCCGCCAGGCTCGCGCATGACCGGGATCCAGCCGGGTCGCCTCTTGCGCCAGGGCCTCGGCGCGCTCAAGAGCCGCCTGAGACCGGGGTGTCTCCAACTCCCCCGATTGCAGCGCCTCGGTCAGGGTGGTGCGGTTCGCTTGCCCCTCCAGACCCCAGCGGATGACCCGTTGGGTGAGCGCGTTCGCCTGCCCGGCCAAGGCCGCTGCGTTCTGCGGATCGCCCGCCAGTATCCGCTCATAAAGGCGCAAGGCTGCTTCATTGTCCGCGCGCGTGTACTGGGCATAAAAACCGTCCGCGCGATTGAGCAGCGCACCGGCCTCGTCCGTTTGGGCGGCCATGGGCGGGGCGATGTCCGCAGGCTGGCGCAGGATCACACTGGCCCCGACCAGCAGAACCACCAGCACCGCCGCAGAGGCCAGCAAGACCGTTGCGCTCATTCGCGGGCCCGTCTCGGTCTGCGCCTCCATACCCGCGCCCAGGGTCGCCACCGGCATGATCAGACGATAGCCGCGCCGTGACACGGTCTGCACGAAGCGCGGCGATTTCGCGTCATCGCCCAGCGCCTGACGCAGCTTCCAGATGGTGCGCGAGAGGGCGTCGTCATTGACGCTGGCGTCAGGCCAGAGCGCACGGGCGATGTCGTCCTTGGAGCGCACCTCACCCTTCGCCTGAGCCAGATAGACCAGAAGGTCCATCACCTGCGGCTCCAGCTCGACCGGCCCCTCTTCGCTGGTGATGCGGTTCATCGCCGGTTCGACCCGGACCGGGCCCATCAGGAAGGGCGTATCAGCGCTCATGTCAGCTTTAATCCGGTAAAAGGAGGAATGGTCAGACAATCAGGAAGCGTCGGTCATGGCAATCTCGCCCCGGCCAGCCTCTCTGTTCAAGGCGCCGGCAAGAGGCGCTGAAACACCATGATGAGAGTACGCCATGCTATCGCGATCCCTGTTCGCCGGCCTTGTCGCCAACCTTCTGCTCCCCGCCTGTCATGCGCAGGACCTTGTCCCGCCTCAAGACGCCCTAGCCGATGCGCAAATGCTGTATGACGGCTTGCAAGAGGCGCATTATGACCTGTTCGCCACGACACCCGAACCACTCTACGATCAATATTTTCGGGAGCTCCGCGAGGAGCTGGCCTCCGAACCCCGAAGCCTGCCGCAGCTGCATCGCGCCTTCCAGCGCTTCGCAGCGCACGCCCATTTCGCCCATACCCGTATCGAGGGCCTCAACCCGGGCTTTCTGGAGTATCTGTCAGACGACGACGCCCGGCTTTTCCCCGTGAGTTTTGAGGTGCGCGACGGCGAAGTGATCATCACCCAGGCGCCAGCGAATTTCCCGGCCTGCCCCGGCGACCGTATCATCTCGCTTGAAGGCGCAGCGAACTCTGACTGGCTGGCGCGACTGACGCGGAATGTCCCCGCCGAAACAGCCCCCTTCGCCTATGCCCAGATGGAAGGCAGCGAAGCCTATTTCGTCTGGCTCGAATACGGCGCGCGAGAGCGCTTCACGCTTGAGATCGAGAGCCAAGACGGCGCGCGGCGCACGCTTGAACTGCCCGCAATCTCCTATGACGCGCTGATGGACCGGGAAGGTCTGTCCCGGCTGGATCTGAACGGGCGTGAGGCGCGCATGCTGACCGATGAGATCGCCTATCTGCGCCCTGGCCCCTTTTATGATCTTGAGGCGCAATCGGCGGAGACCGCGTATCTGCCCGAAGCGGTCGCGCGATTCTCCGACTTCGTGGACGCCAGCTTTGAGACCTTCCTCGCCTCCGGCGCAGAGGCGCTCATCCTCGATCTGCGAAACAATCCGGGCGGCAGCAATGCGTTCTCCGATCTGGTTCTGAGCTGGATCGCGGACCGTCCCTTCCGCTTTGCGTCCGACTTCCGCATCCGCATCAGCGAGCAGAGCATCGCTTCGAACCAGGCCCGGATCGATGCGGGAGATACCGGCTTATCTCGGACCCTGGCCGATCTTTATGACGGCGTTCCCGTGGGAGAGACGGTGAGCTTCGAGATCGACTATGTCCATCCGCGCGA
Organism: Oceanicaulis sp. HTCC2633; assembly: GCF_000152745.1. Lineage (GTDB taxonomy): Bacteria > Pseudomonadota > Alphaproteobacteria > Caulobacterales > Maricaulaceae > Oceanicaulis. Next base: position 198,674 of record NZ_CH672428.1, on the reverse strand, counting down.
CGGGCGGCGCTTTGAAGGCCGGGTCTACGCCCTTGTGAACCGGCAGAGCTATTCGAACGCCGTCTCGGTCGGCGCGATCATTCAGGATTACGGCTTTGGCGTAGTGATGGGCGAAGCGACCACGGACATGGCCACCACCTATGGCGCGATGGAGCATTTCCCCTTGCCCCGCACCGGGCTTGTGGTCGGCTATCCCAAGGCCCTGATCATCCGTCCCAATGGGGATGAAAGCTCGACGCCGCTCATTCCGGATGTGCGTCTGCCCTCGCCCCGACTCGGCGATGAGGGCGACCGCGTCCTAGACGCAGCCATTACTCATGTTGAAGGCGTTTTGCGCTAGATGGTTATCCCGGCGGAGCCTTCCGCCGGGATGTCTCCTGCGCGCTCTGCATGCCGTTCAGTTCAGGCCGCCTAGAGCAGAACGCCAGTCTGCGAGGCCGGATCCATGGGCTGAACGAGCCTTTCCACATCTTCGTCATCATAGAGCGTGGGCGGCTGAGTGTGGAACGGGCTGGAGCTGACCAGCCAGCTCAACGCTTCAAGCTGATTATCCAGATCGTCAAAGCGTGAGGCGCTCCACCCGTTCTGCATGAAGTCCATCGCGAGCGACATCGAAACCGCATAGTTGCACTGATACTCGTCACGCACGCGGATATGGCCCTCTACCGTGGGGGTTTTGATGTCGAGCCGCTTGGCGTTGAAGTCCATCGTCAGCCGGCCTCCGGAAAAGACGAACTCCGCTGAGCGTCGGCAAGACGCCTCTGGCATGTACTTGCCGCTGCTGAGAACGATCCGGGCCTGGCCAGGGGTCTCGAGAACCGCCGAGTAGAGCGTCGGGCAGCCTTTCTTGGGCGAGTTCCGGAAGGTTCCGACATTGAGTGAGACGAGGTTTGAACGCTGCAGATCCACCTCGGCGCTCAGGGCCACCGTCACCGTATGGATGAACGTCTCATACAGCTCGCCGCTCTTGGTTGGATCCAGCGTCCACAACCGCCGATCATGGCTGGGGGACCGGTTGGGGCCTTCGAGGATCTCGATGCGCGCGGCCTCAAGCGCGCCCAGCTCGCGGGTTATCGAGGCATATTCCTTGGGCAGCCCCTCCGAGAATTCCAGATACTTCAGATACGATCTGTGAGGATTGTACAGATAGGTCAGCGGCAGCGACTTCTCGAGCGTGTAGTAACTGGCTGCAAAACCATCCTTGAACAGGACCGCCGCCCGTCGTTTCAGCTGCGCGATCTCGGACGTATGGGCTGATATCGGCTTTTCGACGACAAAGCGTATCCCCTCATCCGCCAGCAACTGGATATAATCCATGTGAGACGGCGTAGGCGTCGCAATATAGACAGGATGACGTTGCGCCTTGATCTGTTTCTCGATCTGGGCGGGCGGGGCGCCCTGAACCCGGAGCCCGGCAAGCGCCGCCTCGCCCAGCTCGGCGTTGGACAGCTCGTCCGTCATCACATCATAACGTCGGCCAGGAACCTCCAGAGCCTTCAAGGCCGGCAGAATGCGGTTCCGCGTCACATCGCCATAGCCGATGATCGAGAAGACCGTGGTCTGCTTGAAGCGCGTCTCCGGATACATCATCCGTAAATTGCCAATGATCAGAGCCAGGTAACACAATCCGAGCAGGCGCAATTCCCAGGCGCCCTGAGGGCTCGCATCTTCCCCCGCCCCACCGCCAAAAATGGCGAAGAACACATTCACCATCGGGCTTTCATAGAGGATCGAGAGCAAGGCGGTCTGCGCGACCACAACGACAGGCAGAAGCACAAAGTACTCCGCTCGGTGGTACAGCGTATAATCGGGCTCAACAAAATTCCGGACGAACAGATAATAGAATATCCATCCGATCGTCTCGATGGTCAGCAGAATGACGACGGGCATGACGAACGGGCTGTATTTCAGCGCGTCGGGAAACAGGTTCGCCGCCGCAACCGCCACAATCATGACCGAGACGAAATAGCGCTCGGTATGGAGCGCGTGAAAATTCGGCCGCTTGCTGGAAGAGCGGTTGGACCAGTCCTTTCTGTACAGGCGCTTCCACCACTGCAAAGGGCTGATGAACCGGACCAGGGCGACCGTATTGAACAGCGCCCAGGCCAGCATCGAGTTGCGATCACCCCAATACCAGCTCGACCGCGGAGGGAAGGTCGTGATCGTTCCGATGAAACGCCAGATCCCGCCCAGGGTTCTGAGCAACCATCCCAGCAGGACTTCGAGCTTCTCTCTGATCGTCTCGGGAAGAGTCATGGGGCCATCATCGTGATGCAGATCACTGAAATCCCGCCAGGGTCTGCATCCTTGCCGGAAGTGCAATGACGCAGGTTCGCCCTGCGTCCTCAAGGGCCGTGATCAAACAGGCTTCCGCGGGCAACGACAAGTCCGGCCGAGCCACTACCGCTGTCCAAGCGCCTGCATGCAAAAAACCCCGGCGGATGGCTCCGCCGGGGTCTTGTTCAGCTCTGCGAGAGGCAGATTAGCCGACGATCTCGTCTTCGGAGAAGAAGAACGGGATTTCCTGAGCGGCGGTTTCCGGCGCATCGGAACCGTGCACGGAGTTGGCTTCGATGGATTCAGCGAATTCCTTGCGGATGGTGCCCGGCTCGGCGTTCTCCGGGTTGGTCGCGCCCATGACGTCGCGGTATTTCGCGATGGCGTCTTCACCTTCGAGAACCTGAACGACCACCGGGCCGGAGATCATGAAGCTCACGAGATCGCCAAAGAACGGACGCTCCTTGTGCACGGCGTAGAAGCCTTCAGCCTGCTCTTTGCTCAGGCGGATGCGCTTCTGGGCGATGATGCGCAGACCGGCTTCCTCGATCTTGGCGTTGATGGCGCCGGTGAGGTTCCGCGCGGTCGCGTCGGGTTTGATGATGGAGAAGGTGCGCTGGATCGCCATGAATGATGGTCCCTGACTGGCCCCTCTGTCCTCGAGGGGTGAATGGATTTGCCGCGGCTTATAGCCATGCCGGACGAGTATGAAAACCCGTGTCCGCCATTGCGGCTGATGTCATGGCCCTAAAGCCCCTCAAATCCCGCCATGCGCCAGATTTCGTCAGGGCTGTACGCACTGAGCTCGACAATCCCGAGCCCGGAGTTCGCCATGGCGCGACGCACCAGCTCGGCGCCGGTGCGATAGCCGATCGCTTCACGGCCATCAGGATGCGCAAACATCCATTCGCCATAGTTGGCGTTCTGCGGCAAGGCGCGGATTTCCTCCGCCCAGGCGTTGAAGG
>NZ_CH672428.1:13717-195280 GCF_000152745.1 Oceanicaulis sp. HTCC2633 | reverse complement strand
GTATGGCCTGGACGTCCACATGATCGCGCTGCTCGCAATAGACCACATCGCCATCGCGCCAGGGCGGCATGGAGCCGCCACGGATCTCCATGGCGATCAGCTGACATCGCCATGCACGCCCGGCGGGCGCGACACTTCATAGAAACCTTCGTTTTCGCCCATCGCTTCAAATAGCTGGATCGCGTTGCCCGCGCCCAGATACCCCTTGACCCAGACCTGATGTCTCGCAAGAGGCGCGCCATAGTCGCGACCGTACATTGCATCGACGCTGACGCCGGCGGCATCGGCGAGCTTGCGCTCGACATGGCTTTTCAGGCTGTTGGTCTGGCCGCGAAGGTAAGAGCGCAAGGTTGAATCGGGGACTTTGGCCGCCTTCGCCCAAGCGTGCGGGTTCAGGCCCCGGGCGTCCATGAAGCGCTTGAGCGCCTCTCGCTGTTCTTCAACCTCAGTGATCATGACTGTAAGGGCTATCACGGCTTTTCGGGAATTGCGCTCGCGGGGAGTCGCGTGTCTCGGCTTGACACATTCGCGAGAACTCGCGAATACTCGCGGCCATGACCCAAGCCCATCCCCATCTAGAGACCCTCGTCGAAGCGACGTTTACGCGACTTCGCGCCGCCAGCCAGACCGGAAAACGGTCGCGGCTGGTCTCCCTGTCGGGGGTCTCTGAATCCACGCTGCGCGAGATGGCGCGGCCCGGATACCGCCCCCGCCTGATCGACAATCTGTTGAAGGTCGAAACCGCGCTCGACGCGCTCGACGCGGAGTCGGCGGGCGACGGCCCGGTCGCGGATGGGATCGGGGCGCAGGCCGAGGCGCCGGGCGAGGCGGGCGATATCGGCTCGGGTGAGGGGGCGTGTGCATGTCATGGCCCCAAAGTCGCGGGAACCGCGACGGCGCGCGATTCAATTCTCGCCCCTGAAATTGACGATCAAGCCGGACAGCAAAGGGGCGCGAGATGAGCGCGGACCGCATCACCACCGCTGCGGAGCGGAGTACGCTGCGGCGTGCCGCAAAGCTGGCGCTCAAGCGCCACGGCGCGACCCGGAAAGAGTTCGCCGACGTGTCCGGTTATGACGCCGGGACGCTGAGCCGGTGTCTGAGCGGTCATCAGGCCGGGGCGGCGGATCATTGCCTGCCGATTGACCGGGCCGTCGAGTTTGACCGCTTTCTCGATGAGCCGGTGCATCTGCGCGCCATGGCGGCGTTGCTGCATTGCACGGTGATCCCGTTGCCCGCGATCGACCCGGCGGCGGAAGGCTCGCAAGCGCTCGCGGCCCTGTTCAAGGAGCTGGGCGAGGCCATCGGCAAGGCGGGCGAGGCGCTTGAAGACAATGGGCGGCTGGATGCGGGCGATGACCTGCCCGGCTTGATCGACAGTCTGGATGAGGCGGTGGAGGCCGCCGCCCAGGTGCGCGCGATCGCACAGGGTTTGCTCGAGCCGGGGGACGGGCGGTGATGGCGCTCTATGTGGATGATCCCCGTCACCCGCTGGGGCGCATGAAGATGTGCCATATGACGGCGGACAGCCTTGAGGAATTGCACGCGGCGGCGGACCGGCTGGGCCTGCGTCGCGACTGGTATCAGGGCCCGCCCGCCAGCCGTTTCAACCATTACGACATCAGCCTGTCCCGCCGCCGTCGCGCGGTGGAGGAGCTGGACGCGCAAGAGGTCAATACGCGGACGATCGTGACGATCGCCCGCCGCATGGCCCTGCGCGAAGCCCTGAAAACGCCGCGCGGGAGGTATTGATGAACCGCCGCCCTTCTCGCCCCCTGATCCCGCTGACGGCGCGCGGCTGGCGCTGTGTGACAGCGCTGACGCTTGGCCTCGTTCTGGTCTGGGTGGTGCTGTCATGAGTGAGCTTCACCCCATACGCGCCTTGAGCGTTCCCGGGGTCGCCAAGTCTGACCTGGGGGAGCGTCCTGAACTGTGCTGGATGCGGCTTGATCAGCTGTATGTGGATCGCGCCTATCAGCGCGATCTGTCCGAGCGCTCGGTCACCCTGATCCGGCAGATCGTGGCCGGTTTCGACTGGGCGCGGGCCAGACCCGCCGTTGGTGTGCGCCATGAAGATGGCCGGGTCGAATTGCTGGATGGTCAGCATCTGGCGACGGCTGCGGCCAGTCATGGGGGAGTCACCGAGATCCCAGTTCTGGTCGTGAGTGATCGGACGCAGGCTGAAAAGGCGGATGCGTTTGTTTCGCTGAACCGTGACCGGGTCGCGATGACCCCGTTGAGCGTGTTTCGCGCCGCTCTGGTGGCGGGTGATCCAGTTGCGGTTGCAGTTGCTGACGGGTTGGAGCGCGCCGGGGCGCGCATGCTGATGCGGCCGCCGCCGCAAGGTCGGTATGAGATTGGCGATACCGTCGCGGTCGGGGCGATGCGTGATGTGGCCAAGGCGAAAGGCCCGGTCGGTCTCGCCCGTCTGGCCGGCATCGCGGTGACAGCGCGACGGGCGCCGATCACGACCATGCTGGTCCGGGCGCTCGCATTGTGCCTCTGGTCCCGTGAGTACGCGGGCGATGTGAAGGATGACGCGTACGCGGCGGCCCTCCTCGCCAGCTCCCAGATCGAACTGGAAAGCGACGCCCGGGCCAATGCGAGAGCCCGGAAAATCCCTGCGTATGCAGCCTTGGCCATGGACCTGTGGCGGAGGGCGTCAGATGTGTGATGACCCCCTTTGCGCGGCGCGGATCGAAGCGCTCGAAGTGGAAAACACGGCCCTGCGAGAGCAGCTGGCGCGGTTGCGTGCGGAATGGATGAACCCGGAGTGGCGCGCCCCTGTCGAGCTCGGCCTGACGCCGAATGAAGAGGCCATACTTGCAGCGCTGAAAGCTCGCGGCGCCCTGACCAAAGACCAGATCCATTTTGAGCTTTATGGCGATCGCATCGACGGCGGGCCTGAGATGAAGATCGTCGATGTGCTGGTCTGCAAGCTGCGGAAGAAGCTCAAGCCCTTCGAGATCGCAATCGATACCGAATGGGGGCGTGGGTACGCCCTGACGGCGCAGTCGAAGGATCGCCTGAACGCGATGGAGGCGGCGCATGTCTGATGCCGCCCTGGCCCATGCCCCGCGCGGCTTTGTGCAGCGGTCGGAGTATGACCGCCTGCAGCGCGCGCTCGATGAGGCTTTGGAGAAGCTGGCGTATTTCGAGGCTGAGGCGGCGGCGGCGCATAACCATGCGCGGCGCGGTCCGGATGAATGGGCGCTGACGGCGACCGAAGCCTATCTGTGCCGCATGCTGGCGGCGCATGAGCGGTTGACGCGCCGGAAGGCGTATTCGCTATGGCCGGGCGATGAAACGCCTTCGAGCAAAGCCCTTGATGTTCATCTGACATCGATCCGGCGGAAGCTGGCCTGTTTCGGGCTGAGCATTCACAACCAGCACGGTCGGGGCTGGTATTTCGCACCGGAGGAGCGGCGGTTCGTTCTGGCGGCGCTTGATGGCGGACCGGCGCGGTACGCCGATCCCGCCGACGGAGCTGACGCGCCCGCTCAACGCGTTCGGGCATCCGTCCTGTACCGGCGTTTGCTCGAGGCACTGGAAGACGGGCCCTTGCAAAGTGAAGACCTGCGCAGACTGGCCAACTGGTCGCGCCTTTACGGCATGGTCCGGAGCGACCTGATCGCGCAAGGGCTGGTCGAGATGACCCGGCGCGACCGGGCGCAAATTCACACCATCACCGAGGCGGGCCGCACCCGACTGGATGCCCTGCGAAAGCAGGATGCGCCCGCCGCAGAGACGGAGGGGCGCGATGGCCCGCTTTGATTGGTCCGAAGAGAAGGTGCGGCGTCTGTACCATTTGCGGGTTTCTGAAGGCGCGTCCGCCAACGAGATTGCGCGGCTCTTTGGGGGCACACGCGCCGCCTGCGAGATGTTCTGCAGCAATCATTTCATCACGCCCGTGGGCGCCGCCGCGCCACTGTCAGCCGTTCTGGAGATCTTCCGTCGGGGGCAGGGCAAGGGCGGGACCGCGCGCATGACGAACGCCGAGGAAACACAACTGCGAATGCTGTGGGCGGAGCCGGGCGCGACCCTGCGGTCGGTCGGGCTGGCGCTGTTGTGGCGGCGTGAGCTTCTGATCAAGCGGGCGCTGTCCCTGCGCCTCGGCCCGGTGGGCGATCCCTTGCCCGATACGCCCGCCGCCCGGGCGGCGCTGGATGTGTGCCATCCGCGCGAGACGCGCAAGCTGGATACGATTTGCCGCTTGCACGAGACGTCTGCGGCGGAGGTGCTGGCCATGGTCAAGCGCATCGCGCCCAAGCATGACGCGATCATGAAATATGACCAGACTCGCCGCGCCGAGGCGAGCGGCCCGCCGATCCCGGACGGCGCGATCCATGCCCGGCGGCTGGAGGTGCTGCGCGATCGCGCCCTGCGGCTGGTCGGCGGCGGGGTGCGATGCCCGCATTCGCTGGCGCGGGAGCTGGACCCGCTGGGCGAGCACCGCCTGTCGCCCGCCCAGGCGGCGACGCTGGCGGGGCTGGGAAATGCGGGAGGGGCGCATGCGTGACGCGGCGATGATGACGGCGCAGCCCCGACTGGAGCAGCGCTATGTGAGTTTTGACGCGCTGTTCATCGCGGTAAAGGCGCAGGCGCGGGATCTGGGCATGGATGAGCCGGACCTAACCGCTTGTCCGTGTTGCGGATGTAGCGGCGGGGGCGTGAAGGCCCTGCGCGCGACCGAGGCCCGCAAATATGTGTGTCCGGGGCCGGACCTGCACGCCTGCGGCTTTGTGGGCGGGCCGCTCGACTGGGTGATGGCCGGCGGGCTGGGGGTGAGTTTCACGAACCCGGATCAGGCCCGCAAGGCCGTGACGCTGCTGTTCGAGGCCCGCGGCTGGATCCCGGACTGGCATGGGGGCAGCGCCACATGATCCAGGCCCTGATCCCTCCGCCCGCCTGCCACATGCAGGTCGAAGCGCCGTGCGTGGCGGAGATCGAGATTGTCCGTAATCGACTGGGCGAGTGCTGGGCGCAGTATGTGCTGCCCTGTGTGAGCGATCAGGACGCGCGTCTGCGCCGTCGCGGCATCGATCCGCGCGGCCCGGTGAAGTTCATCGGGGAGGCGCAGGCATGAGTGAGCATGAACGCTGCGTTGGTCAAAGCGATGAGTGGTACACGCCGCCCGATTTGTTTGATGCGCTTGGTGAGAGGTTCGATCTGGACGTCGCGTCGCCGGGGCTGGATCGGTGCTTTGTGCCGGCTGACCGAGCCCTCCTGAAGTCTGACAATGGACTGACCGCCCCGTGGGATGGGTTCGTCTGGATGAACCCGCCCTTCGGGGGGCGCAATGGGCAGTTGCCATGGCTGCGCCGGTTCTTTCAGCATGGGCATGGGCATGGGCTGGCGCTGGTCGCGGCCCGGACCTCGTCCAGCTGGTTCCATGAAGTTGCGCCCTTGGCTGATGCTGTGTTCTTCCCACGGGGGAAGACCAAATTCTTGCGCCCTGACGGAAGCATAGGGAAGTCGCCCGGATCTGGGGTTGTGCTGTTCTCTGCGGGGGCGCGGGCATCCGCCGCTCTGAAGCGCGCAGACCGGGTCGGCTATGGCCTCGCTTATATTCGCGAGCAGATGCCACTTCCCATGGTCGGAGGTGCGGCATGAACGGGCCACGCCTGTCAGTGACGCCCGCCGGGGCGATCGAGGATGTGATCGCCGGGCATATGCGCGATAGCGATTATCGCGTTCTGTGCGCCCTGGGCACGTTCACGGATCGCCGGGGATGGACGACGCCGACGCGTCAGTCGCGTCTGGCGGCGCGGTGCGGATTCGGGCGTCAGAAGGTGAATGAGGCCCTGACCGTGCTGGAATGGCTGGGCTGGGTCGAGGTGCGGCGCGCCGAGCGGTCGGACAAGCCTGCGGCCTATCGCGTGCATCTGGATCCGGGCGATGAGCGGGAGCCGGGTGAAGCGCCGGATCAGTCGCTGGCGGAGTTCAAGGCCTTGCGCCGGGGCGATCAGGCCGCTGAGGCTGAGGACGGGGATCAAGATCCCGCCGAAGATGCGGGCGATGAGGGCGAGACCCTGTCGCCCGTGGGCGACACCCCCCCTGTCGCCGGTGGGCGACAAGGCCCTGTCGCCCCAGGGACGACACCCCCTGTCGTCGCTGCGACGACAGCAGGAACGATTCTTTCTAACGAAAAAAATACACAAAAAGCGCCGGTTCCGGTCGCTTCGCCGCCGGATGGCGGCGACCGGACCGACGCGGTCGAGCCGAAACCCGCAGCCGCTGGCGGCAAGCCCAGCCGGTCGAAGACTCGGCGAGAGGGCGGATCGGGCAAGGGTCGCGGCAAGAGCCGCCTGCGTCAGTTCAAGTCGGGTCCGGCGGATCGTCTGACTGAGCGTGAGCCGGGACCAGAGCCCGACCTGCCCGAGTACGATCACGACTGCGCCGAGGGCGCGTTTCTGGACGCCATGCTGGGCGGTATGGGACGCAGCAACCGGCATGCGGCCCCCTGGTTGACGCCCGAGGGCGGGTTCCGCTTCCGGGTGGTGCGGCATCCGCTGAACGGGGCCGGGGTGAGGGGGCTGTACTTGGTCGCTGAAGATCTGGGTGCATTCCGGTCGACCTTCACCGGGGCGATGATCCATTTCGGCTTTCGGGACACGGCGCTGGTCGCCCCTGCGTACTGGGAGCGGGCCAAGGCTCGCCTGCAGGATCGGGGTGCATGGCGCAGCGAATATGAACGGGTCGGGGCCGATGCCCTGACCGAGACGGCGACAGGACAACAGCGGGAGGCGCGGGCATGAGCGGACAGGGCCGGATGATGGCGAGTGACAAGGCTCGCAAGGCGCTGAAGGAACGCGAGGCTGCGGCCCGGGAAGCGCGGGCGCAGCGCAAGGCCGAGAACGCCCGGGCGGCGCAGCGCAAGGCGGAGCAGGTCTCGGCACGGCAGGCCGCGATGAAGGCCGAGCCTCTGCCCGACTGGGTGGAGCGGCTGAAGCCCGAGGACCGGGCGCGGATCCGCGATCAGGTGGATGCGGATGAGTTCCTGGCGCGGCGGGACCGCGAGCGCCTGTTCCATCAGGTGAAGGCGGACTTGTCGCGCCGGACCCAGACGGCGGAGCTGGACGTGTTCTCGGCGATCGCGCGCGGGCTGGTCACCGATGGCAAGCACCTGCGCGCCCTTGCGCCGACCAAGCAGATCGCGGAGCTGGGGCTGGGCCGGGGGCGGAACCCTGCTGTGCTGAACCGCAAGCAGCTGGCGGCGGCGTGCGCCTGGCATGATCTCTGGATGGAGAGCCGGTATGGCGCGGCGGCGGTCGATCCCTCGCGCGTCAAGGTCGATGGCGGGGGTGGCGGCGACGCCGAGCTGGGCCTGATCCGCGCGGCGGAGGCGGCGAAGCGGCTTCAGCGCCTTCGCGATGTGGTGGCGCGGGACGGGACGCACGGCAGGACCAAGCTCGAGCTGTTGGTGTTCGTGCTGGAAAAAGATCAGCCGCTGCAGAACTACTCGCTGGTCAAAATCCTCAATGTTTCCGGGCGTGAACAGCTCCAGGGCGCCCGCTTCCTGCTGTTGACGGACGCCCTGTCAACGGTCGCGCGTCAACTCGGCTATTGACGTTCCGAAGGTTCGGGAGATATACGTTTCAGTCATGAGGCGAAGTTGCGCCGACACAGACGCCCGGGCGGACCACCGCGCCGGGCGTCGGCATGTCTGGCCACCGCTAACCCCTTGAAAACTCTTGTCCTCGGCCCGCCCTCGCGGGTCCTCTTGAGCCCTTTCGACGTATACGGGGCGTCTGAGCGCGGGACTTCACCAGCCACACAAGGTTTTGAGATGGTTGACGTTTCGGGCGTAGTTGACGCCGAAGCGGGCTCGCGCCTGCGCATGTATTCCGTCGCGGACCTCCGTCCGCATCCTCGCAACGTCAAGAAACACCCTGAACGCCAGCTCCGCCTGTTGGCTGATGAGATCAAGCGCGACGGGTTCAACGCACCGATCGCGGTCTGGCGCGACACCTTCGTGATCGCTGGCGAGGGGCGGCTTGAAGCGGCCAAGCTCGCAGGTCTGACCGAGATCCCGGGGATCGACTGCAATCACCTCGATGAGGCGGGCGCGCGCCGCTTCATGCTGGCGGACAACCGGCTGGGCGAGTTGGCCGAGTATGACGCTGACGCTCTGCGCGCCGAACTGAACAGCCTCTCCGAGTTCGACGACATGGATCTCGACGCCATCGGCTTCGGTCTTGATGACCTGGACGCCATCCTGCCCCCGCTGGAGCCGGAACCCGCGCCGCCTGCGCCGCCCGCGCCCAAGCGTGAAGCCAGTCCGAAAGCGCCAAGCCCCAAACCGCCCGCCGATAAGACCGAGCCGACCGATCCCGCGTCCACGGAACCCGAAACCCCGCCGGCGCAGTCTGGCGTTGCCGCCGCCGCTGAGGTCACTGCACCCACCGAGACCCAGCCGGAACCGGCCAAGCCCGCCGTCTCGGCTCAGATCTGCAGCCCGGGCGAGACCTGGCGCATCGGCGAAGGCCTCGAGCTGACGCTTGAAGCGTTCGCGAGCCCCGCCGAGCTGTACGCCGCTGACATGATGATCCGTAAAGGTCTCGAGATCTTCGACCTCAAGTCCCGGCGCAAGTCTGACGGCGCGTCCGTCAGCAAGGTTCTCGAAGACCGAAACACCCACCAGCCGCACGCCGCCGGGGAGGGCGCGTCGGCGGAGAACTAGGGAGGCCGCACCCCCGTGACTGACTCCCCTGCGCTGCCGATCGATCCGAATGCAAAGCTGGCGGACGGCTCCCCGGCCTATTTCAAGAGCGGCGCAGCCTATGCCGCCGCGCGGACCAATCCGGATTCGGGCGAACCGTTCACCCGCGCCGCCGCCAGCAAATGGAAAAAGGACGGGCTCTTGGTCTTCGCGCCCGACCCGACCCGCGAGGGGAAAGAGCTCATCGATGCGGCCGCATCCGATCGCGCCCGCGCCGATCACCAGAACCCGTTAAAGCGCCTGGCCCCTGCGCCCGGCGCTGACCAGCCTGCCGTCGCCGCCGTCTCTGTCCCGGACGCGACGTCAGAGTCATCCGCCGCCCTGTTAGACCAGCCCCACTCGTCCGGGGCGGCGGATGACACCCCGTCTGAAGAGGCGCAGCCCAGCAAGCGCGACCGGGTGCAGGACACCGTCAGCGCCGCCAAGGCGCAGATGGTGCTTCATGACCTCCAGCTGAAAAAGCTCGCCGTTAAGGAAAAGCTCGGCCAGCTCGTTCCGGTGTCTGAAGTCCGCTTCCGGGAGACGGCGCGCATGGGCGCTCTGCGGGACTCCCTGGTGCAGCTCGCCGGTCTGGTTGCGGAAGAGGCGAATCCGGATGATCCGGGCCGGGCACGCAAGGCGATCATGGCGGGCGTCAATCAGGTTCTGAACCAGTATATTGCCGAGGCGCGAACAGAACTCGCCGAAGCCGCCCGCGAGGCTCGCATCGCCGCTGAGGAACGCGCCGCCGAGCGTGTCGCCGCTCATGCCTGACGGGTCATCGCCTCAGTCTGAGTTCACGCCGGATCCCGCTTTCGCGTCCGATCCGGCCTATGTGTTCACAATGAACGCCCTGGCGGTTGAGGCAGCGGCGCTTGATGCCCTTGCGCCTCCGCCGCCCTTTGATCCGGGCAGCTGGGCCGAGGCTCATATCCGCTTTCCGGAAGGCTCGCCCAAACCCGGTCCGTATCGTCATACGACTGCGCCGTTCCTGGTCGAGCCGCTGGCGCGGTTGAGCCCCGAGGATCCGTGTCAGGACGTGGTGATGATCAAGTGCGCCCAGTCGGGCGGCACGGTCACCGCCGACCTGTTCCTTGCGGGCGTCCTGTCCAATATGCGCGCGCCCGCCATGATGATCCAGCCGACGCTGGGGCAGGCCAAGCAATGGGCGGAGAACAAGTTCTGGCCCATCATCGAGGCGAGTCCGGCGCTGGGCGGGGATGCGGAGCAGGGCATTATCGGCTCGGTCCTGCCACGGTCGGCCCGGACCGAGGGCGGATCGACCGGGCTCAAGATCCGCTTCATGAACGGCTCCTATCTGATGCTGGCCGGGGCCGAAAGCCCTAACACCCTTCGCCAGCACACGGTCCGATTCCTGATCCGCGATGACATCTCGGGTTGGGAGGAAGACGCCGGCGGCGAGGGTCATCCCATCGCCATCTCCGACAAGCGGGTCGATCTGAATTACGCGCTGGGCCGGGCAAAGAAATTCGATATCTCCACACCGCTGATCCTGCGCGGCTGCGTGATCACCGCCAAATACGAGGCCAGCTCAAGGGGCCGCTGGTATATGGGCTGCGTCCATTGCGAGGCGCGCTTCGATCTGCGGATCGAGGATATGGAGATCGCCGAGGACGGCCCGCCCTGGAATGTCCGCTATGACTGCCCGGCCTGCGGGTGCGAGCATAGCCACGCTGACAAGCGCGCCATGAATGCGCGCGGGATCTGGATTCACACCCGCGAGATTGACGGCGTCAAACCGCCCCGCGTGATCGAGACAGAGGCCGAGGCGGAGCGCTGGCTCACCCGCGATCTCGGCGTTTACGCCATGCGTCCGGGCTTCTGGATCACCGGCGAGATGAACCCCTTCCTCACATGGGAGATGTTGGCCCAGAAACAGGCCGACGCGAAGGGCGATCCCAAGGCCGAGATGGTCTTCATCAATCTCGATCTGGGCCGTCCGTATGAGGTCGAAACCCTCACCCCGGACTGGGAGAAGCTCTACGCCCGCCGCACGACCGAGTTCTCCAGGGGCGAGGGCGCCTGGGGCCCTCTGGTCTTCACTCTGACGGTCGATGTGCAGCGCGACGGCCTCTACTACCTGATCAAGGGATACGACGCGGACGAGCGCGGCTGGTATCTCGACTGGGGCTTTCTGGCCGGTGAAACGGCGGAGGCCTTCAAGGGCGCCTGGCCCAAGCTCGATGTGGTCGCCCAGCGTGGCGCGCCTCTGCCCGGCGGCGCTCATATCCGGTTCGACGGCATCGGCGTCGATGGCCGCTATAACACCGATGCGGTGCATAAATGGGTCACCCGCAATCACCATCTGGGCGCCAAGGTGCTGGTGGGCGATCCGGGCTGGACCAAGCCGCTGATCGCCCGCACCGAACAGAAAGAGGTCGGCAAGACCGGCAAGAAGAAAAAGTACGGGCTCAAGGTCTGGCACACCGGCACCTGGCCCGCGAAACAGATCCTCGTCACCCGCTACGCCCGCACCCTCGACAAGATCGGCGAGGCGGGCCCGCCGCCGGGCTTCTGTTTCTTTCCGGGCGAGGCGGAAGAGGCGCTGTTCCAGCAGCTCACCTCTGAATACCTCAAGGAAGAACGCTCAAAATCCACCGGATTTGTGCGCCAGATCTGGGTGGCGCGCGGCGATAACCACTGGTTCGACACCGATGTGCAATCGGTCTGCCTGCTCGAATATATCGGCGCGCGCCGGGGGCGGCGCGGCTCCTGGTCTGATCAGCAATGGGAAGATCGCCGGGCCGATGTCGAGGCCCTGATCGACGCCGCGCGCGGAAATCAGGATGACCTGTTCGACCGCCCCGTCAGCGCGCCCGCGCCGAAGGCAGAAACCTCCGGCGGCGCCGCCAAGCGCGACACCGTCATGGCGCGTCTGGGGCGGCTGAATTCTGGTTAAGTCGGTCGATCGCGGCTGGGATGGCGTCGATTACCGACTGAACCTCGCTTTGCATTGCAAAGTGCTCAAACGTATTCAGCTTTTTATACGCCTGCTGAAGTGTCTCGAGTTTCACTGGCAGGCTCTTGAGGTAGACTGGCTGGTGAGCCGCGCTGATCAGGTAGCGTGCTGCATCGTCTTCCGCATTGATGGCGTCGAGAATGGCGCTCGCCATATCCAGCGTCACCTGATCATGCTGGACCGCAACTCCGGTGCGAAGGATCGTATCTCGTCTATGAGAGCGGATGAGTTCTCTTCGGTCCCTCAATCGCTGGTCCAGCTTGCGAACGTCCATGGGTTCGCCCCTTCCGAGGCTTTGAAGTGGGCCTTTGAGGAAGATCGGGTTGAGGGCGGTAGCCGTCAGTTGCTTCAGCTCAAACTGTGCCTCTGTGATCAGGGGCTTGAAGGCTTCAGCCCGCGCTCTCGCTAATAAGAAGTTAACGAGTATCACAGCTGCGCCCAGCTGAAACGCGGCCCAACCCAGCTTGTCCAGAAAAGCAGAAATAGGGTTCGGGGCCACAATGCCGGTGAACCAACCGGCTGAAATAAGAAGAATGCCAATGAGGGTCAGCCAGCCGCCGAGCATAAATGTTCTTCGGTCATGGCTTTGCAGCTGCTTCCGCCACCGCACCCACTTATGCTCCGGCGCATCGCCATTCTCGTCCATCTCGCCCGCCCCATCCTGCAAAGGAGAATCGCCTATGGCGCGAACAGTCGCAGAGATCGAGGCTGATCTCCAGAAATACCGTGCCCGGCTGGATGAGGTGCTGGACCCGGCCCGCGCCGACCGTCTCAAGCATGGCGACCGCGAGATCAGTCGTGGTTCTGGCAAGGATCTGGAACAATCGATCCGCAACCAGATCAGCCTGCTCGAGCGCGAGCTCGCCCGCGCCCAGGGCCGTCGCGGTCCCAACCGTCCTGTGGGGGTCTGATCATGTCCAACGCCATCGCCCGCCAGCGCGTGCGCAAGCGCCGCGCCGATGCGTCCTCGCGCCCGGCGCCCAAAGCCGACAGCCTGATGGTCAATCGCATGCCGCGCCGCGCCCATGCGGCGGGCGATCCGTTCGATACCCAGTTTGCGGGTTCCTTCACCTCGCACGGCTCCAGCGATGCCGACTGGCTGGGCGACCGGCTCACCGCTGTCGCCCGGATCCGCGATGTCATCCGCAATGAACCGCTCGCCGCTTCGGGGGTGGAGCAAAAGCTGTCCCTTCTGGTGGGCGAGGGCTGGCAGTTCCAGTCCGCCCCCGATGCCGATGTGTTCGGTCTGGATCCCGCCTCCGAGGAATACGAGGCGCTCGCCCGCTCGATTGAAAAGGCGTGGCGGCGCTGGGCGTCTGATCCGCTCGCCCGCAATGACTGGGAAGAGCGACTGCCCTGGGATCTGCAGCTCGATCTGCTGGCCCGCAACTATATCGCGGCCGAGGGCGAGGCCGTGGCGCTGATCCTGTTTGACGCCGAATCCGAAACCTTTGGAACCCGGCTTCAGGTGATCGATCCCGACCGCCTGGCCCAGCCTGCGGGCTGGCCCGATGGCGCGGGCGGCGAGATCGTCATCGAGGGGCAGGGCGAAACCTACACGGCGCTGGCGGCGGATGTCCGCGCGGGCATTGCCCGCGATGATCGGGGCCGTCCCATCGCCTATCACATCCTCGATGCGCACCCCCATGATATCGGCCTCGCCGGGGTCATGGGCCGGTTCGCCGGCCGCTGGTATCCGGTCCGCACGCCGGGCTTTGAAACCGACACCCGACCCTGCGTCCTGCATGTCTTCAAACAGCGCCGGGCCGGTCAGTCGCGCGGCATTTCCGACTTTGTCGCAGCGCTCGGGGCCTATGCCGCCTTCCGCGATATGGGCGAGGCCGAACGCCGCGCCCGCATCATCAATGCGCTGGTGGTGGCGCAATACACCAGCGCCATATCCGACCCCGAGGCGTTGATTGAAGTTCTCGGCGCAGAAAACGCCAGCGAGGTTCTGGCCAACCGTGTCGGCTATTACGAGGAATATGGCGTCGGCACCGTGGCGGGCTCGCGCGTCATTCAGCCCTATCCGGGCGACAAGCTTGAATGGAACTCCGAAACCCGCTCGGCCAATGAATGGGTGGACGCCATGTCCTTCCTGGCGCTGCAGGCGGGCATGCCGCTGGGTCTGGGCTATTCCATGGCGACGCGGGATTTCTCGCGCACCACCTTCAGCTCGGCCCGCACCGAGATCAATGACGCCTTCCGCGCCATCAAGCGCGAGCGCACGGTCCTTCGTCTGCATGCGGTGCGACCCCTGCGCCTCGCCGTCCTGCAAGAGGCCTATGACAGGGGCGAGCTGGCGGTCCCGCCCGGCGCCCCGTCCATCTGGGACGCCCCTGCCGCCTATATCTCGGGGCAGGATATCGGCCCGGGCCGGGAATATGTGGATCCGGTGAAAGAGGCGACGGGCGACCGCATGGAAGTCGAGAATCTCTCCGCCGCTCCGTCCGACATCGCCGCCCGTCGCGGCCAGAACTTCGACGAAGTGGTCGCCCGCTCCGCCCGGGACAATCGCGCCATCCAGCGCGCCGGGCTCCAGCTGGGCGATATCGGAACCATGGCCGCTTCGGCCTCGGGCCGGGATGAGGAAGAGACGCCGCGGAAGTAGTTTTAGCTCCTCGGGGATTTTAGTTCCTCGGCCTGCGGTCCTCGCTTCGCTGCGGGCGCGCGGTCGCGCTTGCGGCGGACTTCGCCCGCCGAGGGGCGATCACTCACATCGGGCTGCGCAGCGGCCCGCAAGGGCGAACGCCCGCCCGCGCTGATGCGCGGAACCTGCAGGCCCGGACGGGCCGAAGGAGTCCAGAAAAAATGCCCCGATCTCTCCGCTTGCCGAGCGGGCCGCAGCGCCTTGCGCTGGCGTCCGGCCATGACACGGCCTTTCTGCACCCGGACTTCGCTCCGCACGCCCGCCGCGCAGAAGTCGAGCCCGGCCTGATCTCGCGTCTGGCGCAGGGGTCGGCGGACATGCTCGAAGCCCTGACCGACGCCGTCCGCCCGCAAGCGGAGCGTGATGACTGGGCGCCGGAGATCCCCGAATGGGCTGAGGGCGGCGAGCGCACCCGGTCCGGATTCACCCTGATCGATAACGTCGCCCTGATCGAGATCGAGGGCGTTCTGATGTCGCGCGGTTTCGAGGGGGTGTGGTCAGGCTGCTACTGGCCGGGCTATCGCGATTATGTCGCGGCGGTTCGCGCCGCCAATGAGGATGAGCGCGTGGACGCCATCCTGCTTCGCTTTGATACGCCCGGCGGCTATGTGGCCGGCTGCGCCGAGGCGGCGCAAGCCTTGCGCAACCTGAACCAGTCCAATGGCGGCAAGCCGCTGGTCGGTCATGCGGATGAGCTATGCGCTTCGGCGGGGATGAAGCTCGCCGCCCAGTGCGACGGTTTGTTCGCCAGTGATGGCGCCATGGTCGGTTCGGTCGGCGTCCGCATCGGCTTTTTCGACTTTGAAGGCGCGCTCGAGAAATGGGGCGAGCGATATCACGTCTACAAATCCGGTCGCCTGAAGGATATGGGATCGCCCCTGCGCGCGCCGACCGACGAAGAATCCGCGATCTACCAGGCCGAGGTCGATCATCTGGCCGACCGCTTCTATGTCGAGCTCGCCCTCGGTCGCGGTCTCGATCTTGAGGCTGTCCGCGAGTCTCGCGGATGGGAGGCGCGCACCTTCACGGCGGGCGATCCGCCGCCGCCGGCGGAATTGGACCCGCTGGCCGTCGATCTGATCGACGCGGTGATGACCGAGGAAGCGGCCTTCGCGGTCGCGCAATCGCTGGCGGGCACGCCCGCTGCGGTCAATCCGCCCAATCCCGTTTCCGTCAGCGCCGCGGCCAGCCGCGCGGCGTCCTGCGATGAGGCCGCATCGGCCCGCTCTGTTCCCCCGGCTGGTCAGTTGGAGACCCCCATGTCCCTCAAAGCGAAGATGGCCGCGCTCGCAGCCAAGGCCTCGGGCGGCGACGCCAACGCCCAGGCCGAACTCGACGACATCCGCAAGATGATCGCCGCCAGCGCCGAAACCGAAGACGACGCCGAAGCGGCGGACGGTGAAGACGATGACGCCGCCAACAGCGAAGGCGAGGGCGAAGACGACGCCGAAGCCGCTGATGGCGAGGACGATGACGCCGCCAACGCCGAAGGCGAAGATGAAGACGCCGCCGACGCCGAAGATGGCGAGGATGACGATGCGGAAGCCCGCGCCGACAAGATCCTCAATTCAGCCGAGGCCAAGGGCCGCGAAGCCCTGGCCGGCAAGCTCGCGGTCAAGGTGGCGGGCGGCAAGCTCACCCCTGCCGAAGCCCTCGACATGCTGAAGACCTCGCCCAAGGGCGAGAGCAACTTCCGCAAATCCGCCAGCGCCTTCACGCCGAAAGCGGCGAAGCCGGGGTCGGGGGCCTCATCCACGCCGAAAGCGTCGGGCGCTGATGCGCTGCTGTCTCAGGCGCACAAAAGCCTGTCAGCCTTCCGGAACTAGCGGGCGGTTTCGCCTGCTCGGCCCTCGCGGGGGCGGCCATAAAGGCCCTCGCACCCACCATCACGAAAGGAAGAGGGAACAATGTCTCTCATGGTGTCTACCGGGGCTGAGCCGAAAGCCCCCTCTGATGTGGTCAAATATGAATCCCATCAGTCCTTCACCCGCACGTCTGGCCTGTTCAAGCAAGGGTCCGGCGCGGCGGTGTCCATCGCCTTGGGGCTGATCCTTGGCCTGTCGGGCGCCCTGTCCATCGCTGCTGCGGCGGATGGCGGCAATACCGGCGATGGCGCGATCTCTGGCGTCGCCCTGGGCGCCAAGGCCCAGCCGGGCGTTTACAGTGTCGAGGCGATCTCGGCGGGCTCCAACACCGCCACCTTCGCGGTGTTCGATCCGTCTGGCAATCGTCTGGCGGATGCGGTTACGGGCACGCCCTATGACAATGGCCAGATCGCCTTCGCCATCGCCGATGGTGCGACCGATTTCGTGGTTGGCGACGGCTTCTCGATCACCGTGTCCGAAACTGGCGCGGGCAAGTATGCCCCGCTCGATCTCAGCGCGGTCGATGGCGCCCAGACCGTGGCGGGCATCGCCCTGGTCGATCTGACCGTGCCCGATGGCGCGGATGCGACCGGGCTGGTGCTGGAGAACGGTCTGGCCATCGTGGTTCGCAAGCATCTGATCTACCCCTCAGGCGCGACCGATGCCCAGAAAGCCGCCATCGATGCGGCCCTGCTGGCTCGCCAGATCAAGGTCGTGGACGCGGTCTGATCTGAACAGGGCGGCGCGCTGCCCTGATCTCTTTCAATCCCTCACGGCGCCGCTGCGGCGCTGTCTTCACATGGATACGGCGCCGCAGCGCGACGCCGTCAGGGAGCCCCCTATGACTAAGTTCAACTTCCCGTTTTCCGCCCGCTCCATGACCATGGAGGTGCGCAAGCACCCCAAACGCGGCGGTCTGGTTTCAGCGCTCAACATTTTCCCGCTGGAGCCGATTGACTCCACCTTCGTGCAGGTCACCGAGGACAATGGCGTTCTGCAGGTGCTGGGCGCCAAAGAGCGCGGCGCGCCGGGTCAGAAGTCCGACACCGGCAAGCAAAACCTGAAGATCTTCAAGGTGCCGCACTTCCCGGTGGAAGATCAGATCCTCGCCAGTGATCTTCAGGACCGCACGATTGTGGTCGAGGGCAAGGAGGTGCGAGCCAACCTGCCCATGGAACTGGCGAAGAAACAGCGCACGATTGCGCGCAAGCACGCCATCACGGCGGAGTATCTGCGGGTTCAGGCGCTCAAGGGCATCATCAAGGATGGTGACGGCACGACCCTGTCGAACCTCTTCACCGATTTCGGCGTCAGCCCCCACACTGTCTATTTCGATCTTTCGAATGAGAACGCCGATATCCGCGGCGCGGATGAAGCGCTGCGCGGCTATATCGAAGACAATCTTCTGGGCGAAATGCTGGACGGTGTTGAGGTTCAGGTGTCACCTGAATTTTTCGGCAGTCTGGCCGAGCACCCGAAGGTGGCGAAGCTTTATGAAGCGCAGGACAAGCGTGAGCTGCGTGATTTGCCGCGCTATCGTGATGCGGGTCAGACGGGCCGGATGTTCAACCCGTTCGGCACGGTCACCTATATCGAGAACCGGGGTTCGGCGCCGGTCAGGGGCGGCATCGAACGCTTCATTGCAGCGGGCGAGGGTCATGCCTACCCCGTGGGCACGACCGAAACCTTCGCCACCTTTGCGGCTCCGGCGGACACTCTGTCCGAGCTCAATGATCTGCCGTCGATCATCGACATGGATCTGGGCGATGATGCGGGTCGCTTCGCCCTGCCGATCTTCATGTCCGCCGAATTGATGAAGCACGGCAAGGGCGTGGAGCTGTGGTCGGAATCCAACTTCCTGCCGCTCTGCAAACAGCCCAAGGTCCTGGTCAAGGTCAGCGCCTCCGCCGATCCGGGCTAACCGCTCCTCCCCAGCCTGATCAGCTCCCGGGTTTGCCCGGGGGCTGATCGCCTTTTCCCGTTCCTCGGCCCGTCCGGGCCTGCGGTCCTCGCTTCGCTGCGGGCGCGCGGTCGCGCTTGCGGCGGACTTCGCCCGCCGAGGGGTGATCACTCACACCGGGTCGCCTTAGCGGCCCGCAAGGCCAAAGGCCGCCCGCGCCCCTGCGCGGAACCGACCGAGCGGACGCGAGGAAGGACAGAGATAATGAGCTTCGATCAAGATTTTGAAACCGCCTTCGGCGAGGCCTCGGGCGCGACCTTTGGCGAGCCGATGGACTATGCC
This sequence comes from Oceanicaulis sp. HTCC2633, assembly GCF_000152745.1. Taxonomy (GTDB): domain Bacteria; phylum Pseudomonadota; class Alphaproteobacteria; order Caulobacterales; family Maricaulaceae; genus Oceanicaulis. The sequence continues at coordinate 176,842 of NZ_CH672428.1, read as the reverse complement.
GGCCCGGGCGGTGCTCCCGTCGTGCTGGCGGTCCCGGTGATCCTCGATGACACGACGGAACCGCTGGATGCAGGCTCCGGCTTCGGCGCCATGCGCGCGCCGCGCCGCACCGGCACGGCCTTCCGCAAGCCCTTCCTCGCCGCCGGCGTCGAGCCCGTGAAGGGCGGAACCTTCACCCGGTCCTCGGGCGCGGTCCTGACCCTCTCCGAAGCCCCGACTGGTCCCGACAGCGTCGGCCAGTACAGCTTCGATTTTGGCGCGTAGCGCCGTTCTTTCCTGACTCCTTCGGCCCGTCCGGGCCTGCAAGTTCCGGCCATCGGGCCGGGCGGGCGTTCGCCCTTGCGGCGGATAGATCCGCCGAGGTGAGATCACTTACACCGGGCTGCGCCAGCGGCCCGCAAGGCCAAGCGCCGCCCGCAGCTTTAGCGAGGACCGCAGGGGCGGAGCCCCGAGGAGACAACAATATGCGTCTCGACGCTGACGAGTTCTCCTTAGACGTCTCTGTCACCGAGGCGCTGGCTGCCGACATCGACGCCACAGTCGAGGAACTGGCCGAAGCGGCGATGGCGACGGCGGACGCGGTCGCGGACTGGGGCAAGACCCGGCTGCGCGCCGACACGGAACCCGCTCTCGGCGACAAGGTCTCCAAGGCGTGGCGCTCGCGGGTTTTCCCCCGGCGGGGCGCATCCCTGACGCCGACCATCAGCTGGTGGAGCAATGCGCCCCATATCATCCGCGCCTTCTCCGAGGGGGTGACCCTGCGGTCGGAGTCCGGCTTCTGGCTGGCGATCCCGACCGAGAACGCGCCGCAGGCGGGCCGGTCCTTTGGAACCAGCGGGCGCCTGCGCCAGGCGCGCAAGCACGCCATCACGGAAGCCGAGCGCCGCTTCGGCAAGCTGCGCTATGTGGCGATCCCGGGGCGCAAGCTCGCCCTGTTGGTCGCTGATCGGGTCCGTATGGGCGGGGGCAAGAACCCGCGCTATCGCACCGCCTCTGACGCCGCCCGCAAGCGCGGCGACTTCGAGAACGGCGTCGTCATGTTCGTGCTGGTCCCGCAAGTGCGGATCCCCAAACGGATCGACCCGGACAGCGTCGCCGACGCGATCGGGCGCGAAGGCCTCTCCCGCTTCGCCCGGGCGTTCGAAGAGATCACCTCTCGTCGATTTTCCTGACTCCTTCGGCCCATCCGGGCCTGCAGGTTCCGGGATTTTAGTTCATCGGCCCGTCCGGGCCTGCGGTTCCGTGGTTTTTAGTTCCTCGGGGCGTCCGCCCCTGCGGTTCCGCGCATATGCGCGGGCGGCCTTTGGCCTTGCGGGCCGCTGACGCGACCCGGTGTGAGTGATCTCCTCTCGGCGGATTTATCCGCCGCAAGCGCGACCGCGCGCCCGCGCTCGTGCGCGGAACCGACCGAGCGGACGCGAGGAAGGACAGCAAGAAATGACCACTACCCATGACGACATTGTCGAGGCCCTGAAGTCCGTCATCTCCACCGCCCTGGCGACCGTCGAGGGTGCGCCTGCGCTGGAGTATGACGAGCCGAGCCTCGCGGATCCGGACCCGCAAGGTGATAACCGTTTCCGGGTGGTGCTGATGTCCACGGGCCGCGCGCCCGCCAATGATCAGCTGGCCACCCCGCCGCCCTTTTTTGTCGATGCCAGCTTTGCGCTCGGCCTGCATGGCGTCGGGAAGGATGACGCAGCGCGCCGTGCGCTCATGTCTGACATGGCCCGCGCCATTGATGCGGCCATCACCGCAGACTGGTCTCTGGGCGGCGTCGCCAGCTTCGCGCAGGTCACCGCGCTAGAAAGCGATACGGACAAGCAGTCCGGCTTCGCCCCCGAAAACCTGCTCGACATCGCCATCGAGGTCGAGTTCGACAGCCTGACAAGGTTGGGGTGAGGGGTGAGGGAACCGGGGCGCAAGGGCGCCCCGCAAGGGCGACCGCCCGCCCGGCCTGATGGCCGGAACCGCAGGCCCGGACGGGCCGAGGAACACAAAACCGAAAGGACATCACCATGCCCGCAAAGAAAACCACCACGCCTAAACCCACCGCCAAGCCTGCCGCTGATCCGGCGCTGGATCTCGACAACACGGCCTCTGAAGCTGAAACCGTTTCAACTTCAGCCGAGCCGACCGCGTCTGAAGCGCCCGAAACCGGCGCGTCAGAGCCGGAAGCGTCCAGAGAAACTGAAACCATTTCAGCTTCTGAGCCGTCAAAACCGGAACAAGAGGCGGACAAAGCCGCCTCCGGGACGGTCCCGGCGGCGACCGGCGTGCGTCATATCTACCTGCTCAAGGCCTCCGGTCTGGGCCCTGTCGGCAAGGTCGTGCGCCTGACGCACCGCAAGATCGCCGATCTCGGCCTGAAAGAGGGCGAAGACTTCCGCGCCCCGACCGCCCTCGAACTCGCAATCGGGGGTTAGTTTTCTCATTCCCTGACTCCTTCGGCCCGTCCGGGCCTGCAGGTTCCGGGGTTTTAGTTCCTCGGCCTCCGGCCTGCGGTCCTCGCTAACGCTGCGGGCGCGCGGTCGCGCTAGCGGCGGATAAATCCGCCGAGGGCTCATCACCTACACCGGGCCGCGCCAGCGGCCCGCAAGGCCAAAGGCCGCCCGCGCTCGTGCGCGGAACCGCAGGCCGGAGGCCGAGGAAGCGCAGACCCGGACGGGTCGAGCAAAGCGAAGCTTCAAAAATTAGAAGGACACACACCATGACGGCTCAACTCGTCGGGCGGCTGTCGCTCGCCCATATTCTGGCCCAGGCCGTGGCGGGCACTCCCGCTGATGGCGATCATCAGCCGATGGATTATTACCGGCTGACGCCCCGGCGGAATGACCCGCTGGTGGATGATCCCATCATCGGCTCGGACCTTCACAATGTGATGGATGCGCAGGCCCCGGCGGAGGGTCTGGTCGAGGCGTCGCTCGATCTCGCCGTGCCGCTGTGCATGAGCCAGCTCGGCCTTTATCTGCCGCATCTGCTCGGCGCCGCCGCGCCCTCCGGCTCGGGGCCGTATGAGCATGTCTTCACCTCGGGCCAGCGTGAGGTTCCAGGCGCCAGCATCATCTGGGCCGAGGGCGCGAAATGGCGCAGGGCGCACACCTGGGCGCTGCAGAGCATGGAGATCGGCGTCGCGCCGGAATCCGGGCGCCGTCAGGTCACCTTCTCCGGCCCGTGCTCGGATATCGACGATCTCACCTCCAGCCCGCTGGGCACGGCGCTCGACGCCCTGACCCGCGCCATCATGCCGGCGGGGCCGGGCGCGGTGCTGCGCTATGGCGGCACGGTCATGGCCAATGTCACGGGCGGCACGGTGCGGTATCAGCGCACCCTGACGCCCTTCCGTCCGTCCGGGCGCGCCTCCCGCACGGTGGCGGAGTTCACGCCCGAGGTTGGCGGCAATTTCACCGGCACGCTGGATCTGCGGGTGAAGGACAACGCCTTCTATGAGATCGCCCGGGCCAAAACGGCGGCGGCGCTCTCCATCGAGTATGAGCTCGGCGCAAACGCCAAGCTGGTGCTGGCCTGTCCCGCCATGCGGTTCGAGCCCACCGAGCGCGCGGTCGAGGGCGAGGGCCTGCGCACCGAATCCTACGCCTTCCGGGGCGAACAGACCGCCTCGGCCCCGGTCCTCACCGCGACGCTGACCAACAGCATCGCCAGCTATCCGGCGGGTGCGTGATGCGTTTGAACCTAAAAACCCAAAAGCGTGGCGTCTTTAAAGAGCTGGACTTCCCCGCCGTCGCGGAGGGCAAGGGGAAAGATAGGCGTTTGCCTGTCTTCAGGCTCTCACGTCCAACCACGGCCAGCTATCGCGCGGCTTGGGCGCAGGCGCGTCGAGCTGTACCGGGGCGTGACGAAGGGGAAAGCGAAGATGAGTATATCGAGCGCCTGCGGGAAACTCTGGCCGCTTACGGCGCCGATATGCCGGAGGGCCGCCTCGATCTTCAGGACCGGCTCGAAGGCGCTCTGGAAGCGATCGCTCTTACCGCTCATGCGGCGGCGCTTTTGATCGACTGGTCGGGCTTTGTCGATGAAGAAACCCAGGAAGCTCTGGAGCCGACCTTGCCCGCAATCCGCGCGGCGATGCGCGACCCTTATGTCGCGGCAAGGTTTGAGAGCTGGGCCAGCTCGGTCGTAGGGCCGATGGTTCAGGAGGGAAACGGCTGAGCGCCCTTTGCAAATACCTGTTTGCAGGGGGCGATGAGAATTGCCGCGACTGCGCCGCAATGGGCGAGGCCTGCGCCAGCGGCGGGCGGGTGCGCGATCCGCGCTGTGACGGCCCGGATGATCCGCCCAGCCATCTCTGCCCGCAGGTCGAGCACGCCCCGCATAGCTGGGCCGGTCAACGCCTGCTCGATCTGATCAAGCGCGAAACCATCCTGCGCCGCGGCTTCGCCGGGGTGGACGGGATCGACATGGAAGAGGCCCGCCGGCGTCTGCCCGACGTGCCCGACCACGAACTCAATGACCTGATCGACGCCGCCGAGGCGGGCCTGTTGGCAGGCCTCGCCCTGCGGCGTGAGCGACAGGACGGGAAAGGAGGCGCGGATGGCTCGTAATCAAAAGGCCGGGTCTGTCGTCATCCGGCTCGATCTGCGCGGTCAGGAAGAGCTGATGCGCCGTCTGGATGCGCTTGGCCCGGCGGGCGAGCGTGTCGGGCGGGATCTGTCCCGAGCCATGCAGCCCATCAAGCGCGAGGGCAAGCTCGCCAAGGCGACCATTGTCGAGCTGGGCGATGCGGTGAAGGACGCCGCCTCTGAGGCCGGGCCTTTTGGGCGGATCCTCGGTTCGCTGGGGCCATACGGTCTGGCGGCGGCGGCGGGCGTCGGTGTGGTGGCGGCGGCGATCCGGGAGGCGCTGGTCCTGATGGAGCGCGCCAACCAGACCACGGACTTTGCTGCGTCCATCACCAATGTATCCCGGGTTGCGGGTGTCAGCGCCGAGAGCGTGCTGGTTTTCCGCGATTCTCTGCGTCTGGTGCGCGGCGATGCCGGACAGGCGGATCGCGCGCTGGAAGAATTCGCCAAGCGCCTGGGCGAGTTTCGCACGCTCGGCACGGGCGAGGCGCGCGAGGGTCTGTCCGCCCTGGGGCTGGAAGCGCTGGGCGCCAGCGATTTGCCTGTCGAACAGGCGCTCGATCGCGTGCTCGAGCGTCTGGCCGAGATCGAGGATCCGGCGCGTCGTCTGGCGCTCGCGGACAAGCTGGGTCTGCGCGACGCCGCGCCCTTGCTGCAGCGCACGGGCGATGAGATCAGCCGGATCCGCGAACAGGCGGAGCTGGCCAATCAGGCGCTGACCGATGGCGCGCTCTCGCGCTTCGCCGAGGCGGCGGACCGGATTGCCGCGGCGGAACTGCGACAAGAACGCGCCCGCCAGATCCAGTCCCAAGCGCTGCTGGGCGCCGAAGAGGCCCGCCAGACCGCGCTGGCCCGGTTTGAAGAGCAGAAAGCGGCGCTTTTGCTGTCCCGGGTTGCACTGGAAGACCGCACCCTGTCCCAGCTCGAGCTGCAGGCGGACGTGCTGCAAGAGCAGATCACCCGGTATCGCAACATTCTTGGCGATGGCGCCCAGCTGGTGCGTGAACAACGCATGGCGGTCGTTGAACTCGAACGCATGGAAGACCGTCTGGGGCGGATAAACGAGGCCTTGGCCGAACGTCAGCGCATAGTGGAGCTGACGGCCCGCGCCGAGTCCGATCTCGCCGTCAGTTATGTCCGGGCCCCGTCCGAAATGCCCGGCGCATCCAATGACAACGACGCCAATCTCTCCGCCGAGCGTCGCCTCGAGCTGGAGGCGCTGATCGAGACCCGGATCCGCGGCCTGATGACGCCGGTCCAGCAACTAACCGAGCTGGAAAGCGATCTCAACGCCGCTCGCCGGGCGGGGCTGGAGATCAGCGGCGACCAGATCGCCGCCATTCTGGCGCAGGAACGCGCCCGGCTGGGCGTTGTCACGGCGCTCGAGCGTGAACTGCGCCTGCGGCAGGACCTGCTCGACATGTCGGGGGTGGTTCCGCGCCTGCGCCCGGGCAAGGCGCCCGGCGATCCGTCCGATCCGGGCGGCGCGGACAATCCGGTGATCAATACCGAAGCCGACAAGGCGAAGGAGCGCGCCTATGAGATCGCCCAGGCCCAATCGGGCCGGGCGCTGGGCGGCTTGCGCCGCATGGCCGAAGAGGCGCAGGACACCGCCGGCCAGATCGATGACCTGTCGACCGGCGCCCTGCGCATTATGGGCGGGGAGCTGCGCCTGGTCGCCGAGAACGCCCAGTCTGCAGGCGAGGCTTTCGAGAATATGGGCCGTCGCATGCTCGGCATCATGCTCGAGCTGGCTATGCAGCGTTTCGTGCTCGGCCCGATTGCGGGCGCGCTGTTTGGCCCTCTGGAAGGCCTGTTCAATCAAGGCTTCACAGGCGCGGGCGGGGCCAAGGGGCTCCCCGGTTTTGATCGCGGCTTTGAGGGCATGATCCGGGGCAATCCGGGCATTGATAACAATGTGCTGGCGCTCAATGGCCGCCCCTTCGCCCGCGTGTCGGACGGTGAAAACCTGATGATCGGCCCCAGCCTGGGCCAGCGCGCCCAGCCGAACGTCACCGTCAATGTGATCGGTGCGCCGGGCGGCGCCCGCGTCGAGAAACGCCAGGGCGCGAACGGGCTGGAGCTGGATGTCATTCTGGAGATGGTGCGCGAGACGGCGGCGAACACCGCTGTCGAGGTCTCCGCCGCCGCCGCCAAACAGACACAAAGCGGGGTGAGCCAGACGCTCGCCCAATACAACGCCCTGAAAGGCTAGGGGGGGGATCATGGCTCTGGAGGTCTGGCCCTTTGTCGGGCGACGCAAACGTCATGGCGCGACGCTGGTCGGTGCGGCAGTGATTGGCGGGCGGTCAAAATCGGGTGTCATCGCCACAGCGAATTTCTCGGGCGGCGGCTTCTGGACCGCGCGGGAAGAGTGTTCGCTGCGCACTGACGCCGTGAAGCTCGACTGGAACGGTTTCATCGATGGCTGCGATGGCGGCTCGACGCCCGTAATCGTGCCCCTGAAAAAGCGCATCACCACGCCCGAAGGTGTCAGTGCGATCGCCCTGTCTACGGATGCGGTCGCCCGCGCCACGGCGCTGAGCGTGCTGGTGACCGGCGGCGGGACGCTCAAGCGCGGCCATGTCTTCACGATCGATCATCCCGGCTGGGGGGCGCGCTTTTACCGGATCCAGTCCGCGACGGGGCAATCGGGCGGCGTCTGGTCGATCAGCGTGCGCCCGCCCTTGCGCGAAGCGGCCGCATCCGGAACCGCGCTTGATATCGCGGATCCGCGTTGCGTGATGGTCCTCGCCAATCCTGACGCCGCGACCGTGGAAGAGGATGGCGAGACGGTGATCCAGAGCCGGACCGTTGAATGGCGCGAGCATATGGAGCGGATCAATGGCGCTGTTTAGCGATGCGCAGCGCACGGCCATGCGAGAGGCGGGCAATCGTTTCGCGCTGCTGTTCCGGCTGGCGACGCCGAACCCGGTCCGGATCTGGTCGGGCCCGGGCGAATTGCCCGTCCCGTCAGATACGGTCGAGACGGTGGATGGCGCGCTCTATCAGGGCCTTGGGGCCTTGCCGGACCTGCCGACGCTGGAATCTTTGTTCAACGGCACGGCCAGCCGGATCGAGCTGTCCCTGAGCGCCCCTGATGAAGATGGCCGTCTGGCGGCGCTCGCGGAGTCCGAAGCCGTTTCTGCGCGCAATCGTCAGGCCGTCTTTGGGCTCTGGCCGCTGGACAAGCACTGGCAGCCTGTGGGCGCTGTTCGCTGGATCCGGCGCGGGGTGTCGCACGGCACGTCTGTGCAGCAGGACGGAAGGGATCCGGCGCGTCCGACCTCGACGGTCTCGATCTCCATCGGCTCGCGCTTTACCGGGCGCCGTCAGGGCAAGGCGTTTTTCTGGACCCCGAACGATCAGGCGCTCGATGCACCCGGCGATCGCGGTTTCGACAATGTGGCGGCGCTGTCTGAAGGCGTCGAAAAGAAATGGCCCAAGGCGTGAGCGCGGATCTCGCGCGCTGGCTCGATCACGCCGCCGGCGCGCGCTTCGCCAATTGCGCCGCCTTCGCCGCCGACTGGGTGGAAATGGCGACGGGCGCGCATCCCGCGCCCTGGGTGCGCGAACTCCCTGAACAGGGCTGGCGCGCTGCGCTGGCGCAACGCGGCGGCATGCGCCGCGTCATGGCGGACGTCGCCGCAGGCTGCGGCGCCCGGGTGGTTGCCTGCGCCAAGGCGCGCCCCGGCGATGTCGGGCTTGTGCTGACACGCGATCAGGACGGACGCCGGAACCGGGTCTGCGCCGTGCGCGCGCCCGCCGGCGGATGGGCGCTGTGGATGGGCCGGGATGGGCTGGTGATCACGCATGTGGAAGCGCTGAAGGTGTGGAGGGTTGTTCATGGCTGAAACCGCCGCCGCCTATATCTTCAAGGTCGTCGCCTCCACCGCGCTCAAGGCGGGCGCCTCCAAGGCGGCTGCGGCCTTCCTGGCGAAAAGCGCGGTGTTCGCCGCCAAGGTTGGCCTGACAGTTGGCGCCAGCGCCGCCCTCAATGCCGCCTTCGCGCCCCGTGTCAGCACGCCCGACAGCCGGATCGCGCAGCGCCAGCCCACGCCCGAGCGCACCGCCGCCTTTGGCCGGGTTCGCTCGGCGGGGGCCTATACGCTCTATTCCACCTCGGGCGGGGATTCCATCGACGTGCTGGCTTTTCATGACGGCCGCATCGCCGGGATCGACCAGATCTATCTTCATGATGATCCGGTGTCGCTGGGAACCGGCCCTCTGGGCGCGGGCTTTGTGCAGGGGGATTCGCGCTCGGGGCAGTATTTCGAGGCGATCTATATCGACACCCGTCTGGGGACCGCGAACCAGACCGCCTTCACCCGGGCGGCGGGCAAGGTTCCGGGTGAATGGTCATCCCAGCACTGCATGGACGGCGTCGCGGCGCTGGAGCTGTTGTGTCTCGGCCCGAAAAAGGAGCGCCTGCCCAAGGTTTATCCGCTGGGCCTGCCGCGCCCCTCGGTTGTCTATCGCGCCCAGTATTGTTTCGACGTCCGCCAGTCCGGCCAGTCGGTCGAGAACTGGCGCGGCTGGAGCCCGGGTTCGCGCAATCCGGTCCTGCAGATGGTCACCTATCTGTGCAATCCGGCGGTTCCCGATCCGTCAGAACCGGATCGCGCTTTGGGTCTGGGCATGGATTTCGACACCGAGATTGCGCCCCATCTGGACGCCTGGATGGCCGCCGCCAATGCCTGTGACCAACTCGTCCCGAAAAAGGGCGGCGGGACAGAGCCGCGCTATCAGTGCGATTTCGAGTATTTCGTGGGTGAGGAGCCGGCGGACACGATCGCGCGTTTTCTGGCGTCCTGCGATGGCTGGCTGTCGGAAACTGGCGACGGCGCCCTGACCATCAAGGTCGGCGCCTATGACGGCTCGGCGGTGGAGATCAATTCGGATTGGGTGATCGCTCACGCCATCAATCGCGGCGTTCCCGATGAACAGCTGAAGAATGTCTTTGTCGGCTTCTACACCGACCCGGACAAGAAATTCAGCCAGGTCGAGGGCGCGCCCTGGTACGATCAGGGCTCGATCGCGCTGACCGGCAAGCGCCGCTATGAGCGCGTGCCCATGACGCAGGTCCAGTCCCATGGCCAGCTGACGCGCCTGCTCAAACGCATCGCCCTGCGCCGCAATGCCGAGGCGCGCGGAACCTTGCGCCTGTCCCTGCCGGCGCTCGACCTGATGGGCGAACGCTGGCTGAAATTCCCGGCGGACTATCCCAACTCGGAGTTCCTGCGCGGCAAGATCGTGGAAGTCGAGGCGCTGGAGATTGATTTCTCTGATGGCGGCGCGGTCATCATCGACTGGGCGCTCTATGACACGGATGCGGATGCGTTCGATCCCGACGCCGAAGAGGGCGCCGCCCCGCCTGCGCCGTCCGAGAGTGAACTGTCCACCCCGCCCGTGATCGACACGGGTGATGTCAGCGCCGCGGTGGAGACTGAATCCCGCTTCGGCGGCCAGCGTCAGGCGGTGGCGGTGCTGACTTTCTCGGCGCCCGTTCGCTCATACGATATCGCCGGGGCGGGCTCGGTCGATGTGCCGCGCACGGATCTGGGCTGGCGCGTGCGCTGGCGGATCCGGCCTGATGGCGGCTGGACCGAAAGCGCGATCAGCGGCGATGTGATCGAAGGCGATGAAGTCGAGGGCTGGACCGTGCGACTGCGCACGCCGGATCTGCCCCGTGCTGCGCTCGATCTCCAGATCGCCGCGGTCGGCCCGCGCGATGACCAGGGCGACTGGTCGGACTCCGTGCAGGTGGATGTGGAGGCGGCGACTGCCCCGGCGCTGGCCGCGCCCTCCAATGTCACGGCGAGCGCGGCGCTCGAGGAAAGCGAAGGCGGGGTGAAGCGCCCGGCGCTGACCGTCAGCTTTGACGCCATCACCAGCCCCGAGGCCCAGATGGTGCTGGTCGCCATCAAGCCCGCCGGGGATCCGGACTCAAGCTTCGCCCAGATCGACGCGATCGAGCCGCGCCTCGGCGGCAAGACGATCTACACCATCCCTTATGGCCGGACGGTGGATGTGGGCCTTCAGACCTGGGCGCAATGGCGCGAGCCGTCCGGCTGGACGGTGGTCGAAGGTGTGGCGATCCCGGGTGTCATGGTCGCCTCATCTGCTGACAGCGTCGGCGGCATCCCGGCGTCAGTGGTGCAGGGCGCTCTTAATGACGCCAACCGGCTCGCCGAGGCGCTCATGTCGCTGGCGCTGGATGCGCAAGAGGAGCGTGAGCGGCGGGCGGATGATGCGCTTGTGCAGATCGCCGCGTCTCTGGGCGGGGTGCTGACAGCGGTCAATCAGGCGCGCGGTCGTGCGGATGAGCTGTTGTCTGACGCTCTGGCGCAACTGGCGACCGACGTGGACGCGGTCACGGCGAATTATGCCGCTGAAGATGCGGCGATCCGCACCGAGCTTGAGACCCGCGCAACGCTCTCCCAGGTCACGGCCCTGATCGATGACGAACGGGTCGCGCGTCAGACTGTCACCAGCGCCTTGTCGTCCGAGATCAACGTGGTGCGCAATTCCATCCCGTCGCTGTCGGGGCTGGCCACGATCACCTATGTGCAGCAGACCGTCGCCAGTGAGGCCCTGACGCGGGCCAGTGCGGTTGCTCAATTGCAAGCGCAGATCAACGCGCTCGACCCGGACGGCACCGGCCCGGACCTCTCCGCTTATGCCACGATCACCTATGTGGACAATGTGGAGGCGAGCCTGCAGGCGGCGAGCGCCACGCAACGAACCCAGATCGAGGCGGGGTTCGCGGCTGAGCTGACAAGCTATGCCAGCAAGACCGAACTGACGCAGGCCATCGCAGACGCCAACAGCGCTATTGCGGTTGATATCAACAGCCTGCAAGCGCAGATCAACGCGCTCGACCCGGACGGCACCGGCCCGGACCTGAGCGCCTATGCGACGATCAATTATGTGGACACGGTCGAGGCGGGATTGCAGGCTGCGAGCGCCACGGCAGTCGCTCAGTTGCAAGCCCAGATCGACGCCCTGGACCCGACCGGCGAAGGCCCGGACCTGAGCGCCTATGCGACGATCACTTACGTGGATGCAGTCGCAGTCAGCTTGCAGCAAGCCTCAGCGACGGCGGTGTCGGGCCTGCAAGCACAGATCGATCAGATCAATGACGATGCGCCGGACCTGTCCGCCTACGCCACGATCACCTATGTGGATGCGGTCGAGGCGGCGATTGGCGCGGCGCGGGCCTCGGCGCTCGCCACGCTGGAAGCCGGGCTGGATGGTCAGATTGATGCGGTTTCAACTGATCTGGCGCTAGTGCAGTCGGAAATCGCCACCAAGCTGGCCACGCGGTTGCTCGGCGTCGCGGCAGGCGCGGGCGCTGCGGGCGTGCAGATCGCGGCTTCGGATATCAACGGCGTCGCCGCCTCGGAAATTCGCCACTACGCCCAGCGTTTCGCCTGGGGTCTGACGATCGACGATCCGCGCTTCTTTATCGATGCGGTCAATAACGTGCTCTACGCCACGAACGCGGCGGGCGATGTGCGTACGTTCGAGGTGGATTTCGCCAACAATGGGCGCGGCTATTTCCGCAAGTCGAACGGGCAGATGCAGTTTGACACCGAGCTGGGTTTGTTCCGCAACGGTATCGCGCCGGGCGAGCTGGGCGGTCGGCGTCGGGCCTATGTGGCGGCGCATGATCTGGTGTCGAGCGGGGTCAGCGCCCGCACGCCCGCCCAGTTCAACACCCTGACGCTGACGACGCCGGGCGTCACGGTCTTGTCTGGCGATGAGGTCGATATTGATCTGAGCTATCGCTGCCGCGCCGTAAACAACACCTTCGCCTATTTCTTCTTTCAGGATCAGTTGGCGATTGAGTGGTTCAACGGCTCGATCTGGCAAACACATATCGTCTTTGACAAGGCCAATCGCGTCCATCGCGCCACGGGCAATGTGGGCGCCGTGCCGAACACCTATGGCGCCAATGAGCCGCTGGATGAAGACGCAGCCCAATCCCTGCCATGGACGGCGGACCTGTCCCAGACGATCCGCGCCAGGGTCGTCATCAGCGCCCGCGGCGCGATGAGCAATGGATACGCTGTTGAGAGCCCGAACGACACGCTGATGCGGTCATTCCTGCAGCTCGTTGGCGTCAATCTCAAGATCAGAGCCGACGCATCCGGCCCGTTCGAAACGGCCTAGAGGATTAGACATGAGCAATGAAACCTTTGCATCTGGCCTTGCCGCAGTCGTGTCCGGCGTGGCGTCGGGCGCGTTGACCGAGGCTGAGGCCGAAACCGAAATCCTGTCGCTGACCAACGCCCTGATCGGCCTGTCTGTCAGCAACCCACAACTCTCCTCTCGCGTGGTGGATTTCCTCGCGCGGATCGAGGGCGCGTTGATCAAATCCGGCCCGCCTCTGGCGGATGAGGGCCGGGTGGGGGCGCTGGCCTTTAGTGTGGATGAACGGGCGTTCTATGGCCCGAAAACCGCGTCGGGCTGGGGCGAGCCGTCTGTTGTTCTGGATGGTGATGACGCTGAAATCGTGTCGATTGACGTGGTCATGCTTGCGCCCGGCGCGGCTCCCGAGGTCATCAACAACGGCACAACGCGCCGGGCCGAATTGGTGTTTCGGATTCCGCGCGGTGAGAAAGGCGACAAAGGCGACACCGGCACGCTGGAAGTGGCCGAAGTTCTCACCGGCAATCCCGGCACGGATGTGGTGATCGAGAATATCGGCACGGCCCAAGCCGCCCAACTGCGCATCACAATCCCGCGCGGTGATAAGGGCGACAAAGGCGCCCGCGCCACAATCCAGATCAGCGCCATCACCATCATCGCCGCCGATCAGCCCCCGGCGATCCGCAATGTTGGCGATGAGTTCGATGCGGTGTTCGAGCTGGATATTCCGCGCGGTCTGACAGGGACGGTGCTGAACAGCTTCAAGGGCGTCTATGACGCCAGCACGACCTATCAGGCGGGCGATATCGTCACCCTGTTCGGTGAAACGTACATCGCCGCTGATGGCGTTACGAACCTTGTGGGGGTGACGCCAGAAGAGTTGTCGCCGTCCTGGGACGTGCTTTTGAAGCGCGACGATAACGCCGAGGGCGAAACCGTCCTTACGTCTGACACGGTCCTGACCGCCGAGATCGCCCCGCCCGCCTTGCCGGTGCGGCTGGATGCGTCGGGCGCAACAGACAGCACCATCACGATCACCTTGCCCGATGACCGGCCTGCGGGCTGGCGGCGCGACCTGTTTGTCGGCGGCGGCAAGGTGATCCTCGCACCCGGTAACAACACGCTGATCGTTGATGGTGAGGTGATCGACACCGCCGCCGATACGCCCGTGCTCTTCGCCGGTTCACGCATCACCCTGCTCGCCACGGGCGCGGGCATTGTTCAGAGGTTTTTGTAATGGCTGAGATTGATCTGGGATACCGGGCTGGCGGTGGCTTGCCCATCGGCGCTCATATTGGCATCGAGCAGGGCGCATCCGCGCCGCCCGGCTTTATCCGTCGCGGTACGGCGCAAACCCTGTTGCAGTCCGCTTACCCGGATTTGTTCGATCAGATCGGGTTGAAGCCTAACAATGCGCCGACAGGCGTCTGGACGGTAAACACCAGCGTTTCAAGCTCTTTCAGCGTTGCGCTTAATTCTGCTGGTTACGGCAATGGGTACTACGTCGCAGTGGGCGATCAAGGACACCTTTGGTACGCGACTGATCCAACCGGCACTTGGACCCGCAACGCGACCGACTTCATGAACAACAACCTCGAATATGTCGCTTATGACGAGGTGACTGGATACTGGATCGCTAACGGACCGTCGAATATATGGTACGCGACTGATCCAACCGGCACTTGGACCCTGAAGAGTGGGTATACGTCAAACTCTTTCACGAAATGGATCAGGTTTGGCGATTATCTTGTGTGGGTCAGATACAGTGGCACAACCTCTTATCTTTATTATACCACGAGCCCGGAAATCACGCCCACATTGCTATCCTTTAGTGGCGTATCATCTGGCAACGTGGCGACGCTCGGGACAAATGGCGCACAGATCGTTGTTTGTGGCTTTGACGGGAAAATTCTTGTCAGCGATGATCTTTTCACCGGTTGGGTTGATGTAAGCGTCGGGACGACAGCAAACGATTGGGGCGAGCCGCATTACGCCCATGGCCAGTGGTTTGTGTTTAACGGTCAGAATTATGCGACCGCGACCGACCCGTTTGGAACGTGGGCTATAGCCCAAACCACGGGCCTAAATGTCAACATTCAGTCTAATGTGAATTCGGTCGTCTTTGATGGCGATGCAGAATATTGGGTCCACGCATCGAATGAGGTGCGTGTAGGCCCTGATGTTCGCACAAGCCCTCTGACGGTTTCAGCCCTGACAACGAGTTCCCAAAGTCGCGGCGTGGCAATCACCCCTGAATACTGGATACTTGTCGGCAGCACTGGGCAAATCTGGACCCAGCCTCGCCAGAGCTACAATCCCGCCACTCAATTTCACCTGCCCGCCCGTCAGCACACCAATGACGGCCTGCAACTGGCCATCAAGGCGGAGTGATCGTGATGCAGTATTATCAACTCGATACGATGGGCGTGCTGGTTTCCGGCCCGCACGTCATCACCGATTTGCGCAAGCCTCTGCCCGAAAGAGCCGTGCAGACTGATCTGACGCCCCCAACGCCGGGCGAAGGCGAAGTCGTGATCTGGCTGGGTAGTAGCTGGGCGACTGGCCCGCGCCCAACGCGGACGGCGCCGCCAGCGCGGTTGCCGACGCTCTCGCATCTGCAATTCCTGCGCCTCCTGCGCCCCGTGCAAACCGGGCGCTGGCGGCGCCGGGTCAAGGCGGCGCTAGAGGCGGACCCTGTGACCGCAATGGATGACGTGATTGTCGCCGCTGATCAGCATTTTGCGGCTGCGCAAGCGGTCGAGATGGACCACGCGGACACGCAAGCCGCGCTCTACGTCATGTATGTGGAAGGCGCTTTCGGGCCGTATTTCGACGGAACCGGCGAGCCATCGCCTGAACAGCTCGCCGCGATTGCGGAAGCGGATCGCGTGGCGGCGGCGATCGAGCCGACCTGATCCCAAGCTCTAACCCCTTAATTCAACCCAAGTCCCAAGAAAGGACACGACCATGACCAAGAAAACCAAAGCCGACCTGAAAGCCCAGACCGCCGCCCATGACGCCGAAGAACTGGCGCCGCTGATCGACGCCTTGAAACCCCTGATCGCCGCCGCGCAGCGCGATGATCTGGACCCGGTTGGCGCTGAAGGCGTGAAGAAACTCGCCACGATCCGCGCTCATGCTCAAGTGCTGGCCAATGCGTTCGGGCTGGAATTCAAGGCGCCGGCTCAAGCCAAGGCGTAGCGGGTCAGGGCATCCCGCCTTCACTCATTAAGCCTTTTGTTCGCCCGCCCTTGGCGGGTTTTTTTGTGCCTGCGTCATGGCAATGGGAGCCCGGCGTTATGCCTGATGACCTTACACACGCCGAGTTGATGGCCGAGCTCAAGGCTGAGATCGCGGCCGCTCGCGAGGCTGCGGATCGAGCGGCTAGGGCGGCCGCACCCGCCCGGCGGGCAGGACAGCTCCACCTGCACCGCTGGGTCATGATCTCTCAACTGCAATCCTGATCGCCAGTTCATCGCCGCGTCCTCTGTCGGGGGCAGGGAGTGAACATCATGAGAACATCCCTTGTCTAGCCCGCCCGCTCAGGCGGGCTTTTTCATGCCTGCGTCACAGTCAAAAGGACCTGACATGCCCCATCGTTTTATTCATGCGGCGGAGAGCGCGTGGCGCTTCATCGTGGCGCTTTATGAGCCGGTCATCTTTTACGTCGCTGTCATGGCGGCGGGCGCGCTCGCCACGGCGCAATCGGTCGGCGCGATCGCGCAGGAGCTGAATCTGTGGTGGGTGCTCGAGCTCGCCGCCTATGCCTGCGGATCATTCGGGGATCTGCACTCGCGGGGGCGGGCCTATGCCAAGCTGCCGCCGGATCAGCGCGCCAGCCGGTTGCGCGAGTGGAAATCGCGCCTCGGCCTGGCCGCGATCGGGCTTGCGGGCGGGGTGTTCTTTTCCTTGCCCGTACATGTGTTCCTCGAGCAATGGGGCGAGCTCGGCCATGCCTTCGGCCCGGTCGCGAACTTCCTTCTGGTGCTGATCGCGGTTCCCGTGATCGACGGCTTTCGCGGCGTGTTCCGGATCCTGTCGGGCGCCAGCTCTCAGGAAGCCTTCGCCGGGCTGGTGATCGGCTGGGCGCAACGCCGGGCCGGCGCTGCGCAGAGATCCCGGGCACCGGCGTCGGCGCCGCCCCCTGCGCCCCGGACCCCGCCCTCTGATTCCAACGGGGAGGGGTGATCATGCCGGTCATGGATCACGCCCTCGCCGGGCGCCTGCCGCTCGATTATCGCTGGCTCGCCACAGTGCCCGGCCCGCCCATCTTGCGCGAGGCGCTGGCGCTTTATGGCGTGCAAGAGGTGAGTGGGGCGGGGAGTAATCCCGAGATTATTGCCTGGCGCGATGAGCTGATCACGGCGCGTCCGGATCTCGATTGGGTGCGTGAGGTCTACATTGATGACGGCGTGCCCTGGTGCGGCTTGTTTGTCGCCATCTGCGCCCATCGCGCCGGTCATCGAGAGATCGCACCGAGCTTCCTGTCGGCCCGCGCCTGGCGCCGGTTCGGCACGGGCGTGGCCTCGGGCCAGCCCGTGGTGGGCGACATGCTGGTGTTCTGGCGCGGATCCCCGAACGGCACGGCGGGGCATGTGGGCTTTTACGTGGGCGAGGACGCGACCCACTACCACGTCCTCGGCGGCAACCAGTCCGATTCCGTCTCGATCATGCGGATCCGGCGCGCGCGCCTGCTCTATGACGGCGTGCGCCGTCCGCTCCCCGTCGCCGGCGGGCATCCCGGCTGGGGTCGCCCCATGATCCTTACCGCCAGCGCCGCTGACGATACCGAGAACGAGGCGTAGGCCGCGCCGCGCCCGTCCGCTCATCCCTTCACATCAAAGGAGACTGACCATGCTTGGCCATGCGATCCGGGTTGGCGAGAGCCTGCTCGTTCTGTTCTTCATCGCCTGCCTCTTCACCCTTCTGGGCTGGGGCGGCTGGGCGATCGCGCTGACGGCGCTCCTCGCCGCCCTCTTCTGGTTCCTGCGCCCCTATCTCTGGGCGCGTCTTGAGGCGCTCATAGAGTGGGTGTTCGGATGAGCTGGGGCCTCGGCTTTGCCGGCGGCGTCGGCTTCATCACCGGCGCGGCGGTGCTTCTGTTCATCGGCGCGCCGCCCTTCGCCCCGTCTTACCTGAACATGCACGCCAGGCTCTATGAGGAGTCCCGGCTCGCCCAGGCGCAGGCCGGCCGCGCCGAGGGCGAGGCGGAGAACCGCAAGACCGAACAGATCCAGGCCGCCGCCTCGGTGACGGGCCAGCGCACGGCGTGCGCTGATCAGCTCGACGCCCAGGCGCGCGTCTATGAAACCGCCCTTGACCAGATGGAGGCCCGCTATGCCGGGACTGAGAACGCTTGCCCTGTCGATCGCCGCCTTGTCCCTGTGCACGGGCTGTATGAGCCCCGTCCGCCCGAGCTGGCGGACGGTTGAAGCGGTCGCGCCGATCGCGCCGCCGCCCGAGGTGTGCGCGGATCCAGCGCCCGAACCCTTGCCGCCCGAGGGCGCGGCCTATCCCGAGCCTGTGACGCCGGCGGAGATCCGCGCCGAGGCGCGGCTCACCGCCTTTCTGGCGCGTCACCGCGCCTGGGGGATCGAGGGCTGGGCCGTCGCCGCCGCCGCGCGGAAGGCGAGTTGCGCTGACACAAACGCGTCATAAGCGACTTGCGTAATGCGGGAAAAAGTGCGAGCTAAAACGCGCTTTAAAAGAACAGGGGGACTGTGATGAAAGCACTTAAATATGCAGCACTCATCGGGGCTTGCGCCCTTCTGACCGCATGCGCCGGACGCGCGAATTCTGTTGCGCCTGTCGCCGTTTCATCGACCGAGTATGCAGGCTGGACGTGTGAAGACACCCGGGGCGAGCTTGATGCGGCGCGTCAACGCGAGAACGCTCTGGCCCGACGCCAGAACAATGCCGCGACGGCGGATGCGGCGGGCGTGTTCCTGGTGCTGCTGCCGCTCGGGTCTGTATTCGGCGGCGATGTGTCCGGCGAGCTGGCCCAGGCCAAGGGCGAAGTGAACGCCCTCGAGCGCGCCGTGACGGCGAACTGTCGCTCTGAAGCCGAAGCGATGGGCGTGGCCGGCTGATCCTCACGATCACGATGAGAGAAAGGCCGCTCCGGTTGGGGCGGCCTTTTTCGTTAGGCGCTCATTACCATGAAAACTTGCGTCACGGACAATGCGGCAGACTCAACAGGTTGTTGTTCCGATGGCCATCCGGGTCGGTGGTGATGTACTTCCGGCCTGATGTCGCGTTGACTTTGACGAGCACGCGGACGCGCAAAAGCCCTTGCCCGACGTAGTAACTGTGAAAGCCGGACTCGATGTTGGCGATCACATTGTCGATGGGGTGGTACCACCGTTGAAAGCCATTCATGCCCCCAATGCCTTGCATGCGTCGATCTGCATCTAGATTGTCTGGGGTATGGCAAGTAACGGTCAGCTCTGTCATTCTATGGCCCTCCTTAGGGGAGATAGGCCGAGCCTGTTGCCATGTGTTCGCGAATCTATGCACAAGGTGAGACGTGATCACGAAGCAGCCCTGCTCGGCTGTTTAAGGAACCCGCGCCCTGCCAGGCGCGGATTCTATTATTTCAGAGCGATTCGTAGTCTGGGCGCGAGTCTTTTTCGCGTACTCGGCGACTTTACCCATCCCCAAGCCGCTGCACCGCGATTGCGCGGAACTCCTCAATGAGCTCGCGATCAAGCGTGTCCATGTCCTCGGGCAAGGGCGCCCCGGTGAGCGCCTGATAGGCTTCATCGGTCAGGGCGAGCGCATAGAGCATGTTCGGTTGCCCGCGCCCGGCGCGCAGGAAGGCGGCGAGGACTTCGAGCCGGATGGCGGCGCCCAGATTGGCTTCGACCAGAAGGCGCAAGGCCGCCGCCCTGGGCTGGATCTCGCGCGCTATGGCGCGCTCTTCATCCGTAAGCGTTAGAGAATACATGGTTTCCCCCGGTTGTTCACAGGTGTGAATAAACCATGACGATATATTTTATTCGCGTCTAGGGGGAATCGTGAGCGCGTTCAGGCTTTGCGTCTTGGACCGGGCACATCCCTCGGCGCATCCGCCCGGATCCGACCTGTCTCATCGGCATGGAGTATCTCGACTGTTACCGCTTCCCGGCATCGGGGGCATCGCCGTGAACGGGCCTGCGCCTCGACCGTGACGGCGTTCCCGCCGCCCGGGCCTGCATCAAACCATCGCGGCTTGATACAGCCCTGAGCGCAAGTTAGGCGGAAGCCCGCAATATGGTGCTGCTGATCAGGCATTGGAAAGCTTGTTCCGGCACAGGGTTGTGAGGCTAAGGCAGAGGCGTTGATCCCGGCAACAGATAGAAGGGCGCCACAACCATCAGCCGTGCTGCAAGGCTGGCTGCGGCGATCAGTGCCCGACTGAGATTCGGGCCGATCTCAAGTGTCAGATCGAGCTTGAAGTGCGGAGAGGCTTGTTTCATTGTCGGTGTACTCCGAACGGGGTTCGCAGCGACCCGGCGATCTCACGGCAATGACATTTGCCGGGTTGCTGCATCTTCATAGCGACGAGCATCCCAGACATTGAGAAACCGTCAGCCACATGTTGTGGTCCAATGAGGCTGGTTTCCAGTGTATTAACGCCTGCATCCACAAGCAAAATAACTTGATTTCAGGGCGACTCATTTAAGCGCCTGCGCTAACTCAAGTTTTAGATCGGTAATCCCGATGCGATTAAGGCCGCTCCATATCGGGGCGGCCTTTTTTCTTTTGAGCTTCGCCTGAAAAGGCGGGGGCCGGGGTGCGCTAACACCCCAAGCCGCGCGCCGCAACGCGCACCCCGGACGGGCTAGCACCGTCCAGGATCCCGCCGCCGGCCGGACCGGCG
The DNA here is from genome assembly GCF_000152745.1 of Oceanicaulis sp. HTCC2633. Lineage (GTDB taxonomy): Bacteria > Pseudomonadota > Alphaproteobacteria > Caulobacterales > Maricaulaceae > Oceanicaulis. Next base: position 156,250 of record NZ_CH672428.1, on the reverse strand, counting down.
CGGATATGTGAGAGTGATCCTCAAATGGAGTCCAGATCAGACCTGCTCGGCGACACGATCGTGTCGCCGACCGAGCCCGCTGTCGGCTATCTCGGCGGCAAGTCGCGCCTCGCCAAGACCCTTGTGCCCATGATCGACCGGGCCGGGGCGCGCATCTATGCCGAGCCCTTCATCGGCATGGGCGGCATCTTCCTGCGCCGCAAGGTGCAGGCGCGCGTCGAGGTCATCAATGATTACAGCCGCGATGTGGCGACCTTCTTTCGTATCCTGCAGCGCCACTATCCCCAGTTCGTGGAGATCCTGAAGTTCCAGATCACGACCCGAGCCGAGTTCGAGCGCCTGTCGCGCACGGATCCGGACACGCTGACGGATCTCGAGCGAGCCGCGCGCTTTCTCTATCTGCAGTCCTGCGCCTTTGGCGGCAATGTCGGGCGGCGCTCCTTCGGGCTCGACCTCTATAAGGGCGGCGGGTTCAATCTGCACACGGTGGTGCAGAAGCTGGAGGCGTTGCATGCCCGGCTCGCCGGGGTGATCATCGAGAATCTGTGCTTTGACCGCTTTATCGAGCGGATCGACAAGCCCGAGACCCTGTTCTATCTCGACCCGCCCTATTGGGGTGGCGAGAATGATTACGGCAAAGGTCTGTTCTCGCGGTCGGACTTCTCGCGCCTGGCCGATCAGCTGCGCCGCATCAAGGGGCGCTTCATCCTGTCCATCAATGACGTGCCCGAGATCCGGCTCCTGTTCGACTGGGCCGAGATCGAGCCGGTCGAGGTCCGCTACTCGGTCGGGGACAATTCCCAGATCGCAAAAGAGCTGATCATCAAGGGCGGGACTTGGAGTCAGGCGGCGTAAAGCACTGTCATTGAAGTTCGCTTTTGCAAGGTGCGAGCCCCCGCACCCAAAGTTCAAAAGCCCCGCGCCATTGGCCGGGGCTTTTTGCTGTTTGGGACCTGCGTCAGGCGTCGCGCCTTCAGTCCCTCTCAAGTATAAACGAAGTCACAGCCGTTCTGCGCCCTTGCCTTTCCGTCCGATTGGGCGCAAGGAGGCGCTACGCAAGCACGCGCCCCGGACAAGCCGGGTTGCGCGGCGACGGATCAGCCGGAGTGAGAGCACTCTCGTTTGAAGGTCCGGGCGTGGGCGGGTTTCGCCCTTGTACGGCGGCTGAACGATCCAGTTGTCCCATTGATGAATATCCAGCGCCCGGAGATCGTCCGCGAGCGCTCCTTTGAGGTTATCTTGACCAAATTTACCGACTTCGGTCTCAATCCATCCATTCTCACCGCCATTTCCGAACAGGGCTATGAGACGCCGACGCCGATCCAGGCGCGCGCCATTCCCGCTGTCATGAAAGGCCATGATCTGATCGGTCTGGCGCAGACCGGCACCGGCAAGACCGCCGCTTTCGTGCTGCCGCTGGTTCACCAGTTGCTGGCCGAGAACAAGCAGGCCCCGGGCCGCTCCTGCCGGGCGCTGATTCTCGCGCCAACGCGCGAGCTCGCCGCCCAGATCGAAGAGCAGGTGAAGGCCTATACCGCCCATACGAAACTGACGAGCACGGTTGTGTTCGGCGGCGTGAAGGCCGGCCCGCAGATCAAGGCGCTGGCGCGCGGCGTGGACATTCTTGTCGCGACGCCGGGCCGTCTTCTGGACCATCTGGGCGAGCGCAAGGCGCGGCTCGATCTCACCCGGTTCGTCATTCTGGATGAGGCCGACCAGATGCTGGATCTCGGTTTCATCCCGGCGATCCGCAAGCTCTTGCGCATGGTGGGCGAGGAGCGTCAGACGCTGATGTTCTCCGCCACCATGGCGCCGGCGATCCGCCAGCTGGCCGATGACTTCCTCGATCATCCCGAAACCGTGGCGGTGACCCCGCCCTCCAAGCCTGTGGAGCGGATCGATCAGAAGGTGTTCTACACCGAAGCCTCGGCCAAGCCCGATGCGCTGATCGATCTGATGGCGCCCGAGGCCGGCAAGCGTGCGATCATCTTCACCCGCACCAAATATGGCGCGGACCGGGTGGCCAAGCGTCTGGTGAAATACGGCCACAAGGCCAACGCCATTCATGGCGACAAGAGCCAGAACCAGCGCACGCGCGCGCTCGACGCCTTCAAGTCCGGCGAGGCGCCGGTCCTGGTGGCGACCGATATCGCCGCCCGCGGCATCGATGTGGACGGCGTGGATCTGGTGGTCAATTACGAGCTGCCCAATGTGGCGGAGAACTATGTCCACCGTATCGGTCGGACGGCTCGCGCCGGCGCCAGCGGCCGGGCCGTGGCGCTGTGTGCGCCCGATGAGCGCGTGATGCTCAAGGACATCGAGAAGACCATGGGCGTAACCATTCAGGGCCTCAATGATGCGCCCCCCATGCCCAAGGGCGAAGCGGCGAAATCCAAGCGTCGCCGTCGCGGCGGGCGTCGTGGTCAGGGCCAGGGGCAGGGTGACGGCGGTGGCCAGGCTCAGGCGAGCGCCCCTCGGAGCGGTGAAGGCTCAAAGGGCGGACCGCGCGGCGGCAAGCCCCAGCGTCATCGTCGAGGCGGCGGGGGCGGTGGCCAGCGCCGTTCCGGCGCCCCGCGCGCAGCCGAATAGGCTCGTAACCAGACCGTAACTTGCCAGACGCGCGAGTCTCATCACCCTGAGCTCCAGCTTCAGGGGAGATGAGATGCATCAGCTTGTGTTTGCGGTTGTTCTCAGTGTCATCGGTCTCGGCTCTGCCGGGACCGCTCTGGCTGTCCAGCCGGCGCCGGACGGGCTCGACCCGGTCGAGCCTTACCTCGCCTTCGAGGACGGCCCGGTCCTGATCGACAATGTACTCGTTCTGGATGGGGCAGGCGGTCCTGCGCAATCAGGCATGAGCGTTTGGCTTGAAGACGGGCGTATCGTCCGTCTGGCGCCATCAGGCGCGATCGAGGCGCCGGCGGGCGTTCGGGTCATTGACGGAACCGGGCGTACGCTCATCCCGGGCCTCGTCGGGGCTCATGATCACACCCACATGCCCGGCGCGCCCATGCTGCAGCGGGCGGCCAGCCGGCTTTATCTCGCGGGCGGCGTCACCTCGATCCGCACGGTGGGCGCGGCCTCGCCCATGGCCGATCTCGCCATGGCGCGTGCGGCGGAAACCGGCAGCGCCCTGTCGCCGCGGGTGGCCACGTCAGCGCCCTATGTCAGCGGTCCCGGAGATGCGCCGGTCATGGTGCAGCCCGCCAGTGAAGACGAGGCAAGGGCCTTCGTGCGTCGCTGGGCGGAGACGGGCGTGGGCTGGATCAAGCTCTATCGCCGGGTCGAACCCCATATCGCCGCCGCCGTCATTGACGAGGCCCATGCCCACGGCCTGCGCGTGGCCGGGCATTTGTGTTCCCTGACCTTTGAAGAGGCTTCGGAGCTCGGCATCGACACGATCGAGCACGGCCTTGTCTCGGCGAGCGACTTTCTCGCGGACAAGCCCGAGGGCGAGTGCATTGGCGGCACAGTCCCGAACATGGCTCATGTGGAGGCCGACAGTGAAGCCGCGCAGCGCGTCTTCGCAACACTGGTGGAGAACGGAACGGCGCTGGTCTCCACGCTCGCCATTGTGGAAAGCCGGTTCGCCCATCGCTATCAGGGCGAGGCGCGCATCGTGCGGTATCTCGCCCCCGCCTTTCGCGAGGGATATGAAGCGCGTCAGGCGCAGCTTCAGGCGAGCGATAACGAACCGGATGCGTCCTTTGTGAATGCACTGGCGTTCGAGCGCGCCTTTTTCGAGGCGGGCGGGCTTCTGGCGGCGGGTCTCGATCCGGGTCGCCACAACCTGCCCGGCTTTGGCGATCAGCGAAATTACGCATTGTTTCTGGAAGCGGGCTTTTCCCCGATCGAGGCCTTGCAGGTGATGACGCTGAACGGCGCGCGGGTCATCGGTCGCGAGGACGAGCTGGGCTCTGTGGAGATGGGCAAACGCGCGGACCTTGTCCTGCTGGAGGGGGATTTGCTCACCGACCCTAACGCCATCACACGCCCGGTGCTGGTCTTTCTGAACGGCCGCGCGTTTGACCCGGCAGCGCTTCTGGAAGGGCTCGAAGGGCAGGTGGGATTGCAATAGGGCTTAAAGGAACGCCCCACCCGTTTGCTGCATCCAGAACGCATCCAGACAGGCGATCGCGTAGCGGTCATGGGCGCCCACGGGCAGGTCCGCCATCACCTTGGACGGCTCGACCCATTGCTGCTCGATCCCGGGAGCGGCTGGCCAGAGGCCTGAGGACGGGCCGTTACAATAATAGGCTCTGAGTTTCAGCCAGACCCAGTCGCCGCGGGCGTGGGCGCCGATGGGGCTGTCCTGGCTGGCCTGAACCAGAACGGCCTCGTCAAAGACATTGCTTTCATTGACGAAGGCCGTGCCCTTGCGGGCATCCCAGGCGGCGTTGAGGGCCTTGGCGCTGCTAGATAGCGGCGCATCCATCGCAAAGCCGGGCAGGCGCCAGTCATGGCCGTGGCTGAGGCCGCGCGGATCCGGGGCGAAGCGCTTGGACGGCGCGATCTCGCCGGGCTGATGATCCCGCTCGATCAGAACGCGGCTCTCGGCGTCCACGATGATGTAAAGCTGATAGCGCGCTTCGGGAAAAACCGGTGCGATGTCGGCCTGGGACTGCGCATAGCCGTCAAAGTCCCAGCCCATGAACATGTGCAGATCGCTGCGCGCGCTGTCGGCCTGGCCGCGAACAAACTCGCTCTCATCCTCAAGGGCTTCGCCCAGCACCTTGCGCACCCGGCTCTCATGCAGATCTCTCGTCAGCCGCGCCAGGTGCCCAAGCGCCAGCACGGCGTTGCCGCGCACATACTCATCCTCGTGCTCGGCAAGCTCAAGGCAGACCGCCTGAACATCCACGCCGTCGGGCAGGCCCAGCGACAGGGCGATGGGCAGGGTTTGCAGATCCTCCAGCGGGCCGCGCTCGATGATCTGCGCCACCAGTTGCGGCGTGAGCGCGTCCTCCCCCATGACTAGCTGGTGGGATGGTCTTCGGTGCAGGCGGGCGGTTCGCCCGGTTCCGGATCGCCGGGCAGGGGAATGTATTCGTTTTCATCCACAGGCATGCGGAACGGGGTGTCCTTGAACCCGGCCGCGATCGAGGCGCGCCAGTCGTTCTTGGCCTGCTCGATCCGTTCGCGCGTAGTGGAGACGAAATTCCATTCCATGAAGCGTTCGCCCAGGGACTGGCCGCCCAGAAGCATCAGGCGGGCGTCCTCGCTGACGCTGACCCGTCCGGTCACCGCGCCCGGCGTGAAGATCGCCATCTGGCCGCCCGCGATGGTTTCGGCGCCGGTGGTGATGGTCCCGGACACCACATGGATCGCCAACTCTTCATGGCCTTCGGGCAGGTCGAATTCGGCGCCGGCCTTCGCCTCGATATGGGCGTAGACGATTGGGGAATAGACCTTGACCGGCGAAGTGTGGCCATAGGCCTCGCCCAGGATCAGACGAAACTGCGCGCCGCCCTTCTCGAAGGCGGGGAGTTCATCTGCGCCGTGGTGATGGAACTCGGCGTCGATCTCCTGCTTGTCGTCGGGCAGGGCGACCCAGACCTGGATGCCGTGCATGAACATGCCGCTGGCGCGGGCGTCCTCGCCGGTGCGCTCGGAATGGGTCACGCCCTTGCCGGCCGTCATCCAGTTCACATCGCCGGGCCGGATCGTCTCGTGCACGCCCAGGCAGTCGCGGTGATCCATCTCGCCGTCAAACAGATAGGTGACGGTCGCGAGACCGATATGCGGGTGCGGGCGCACATCAATGCCTTGGCCCGGCTTGAAGCGCGCCGGGCCCATCTGGTCATAGAACACAAAGGGGCCTACATGGCGGCGGTGTGCGACCGGCAGAATGCGGGCGACGGAAAACCCGCCCAGATCCTTGCTCTTGCCTTCGAGAATGCGTTCCAGCGAGCTCATGGGCGTGTCCTTGTATCGAGCGCTCAGGGCGTCTTGAGGTCGAGAATGACGTTCATCCGGGTGCTTTGTCGCACGGCATAGCCCTTGCGCAGGGCGAGGGCGGCCGCGTCTTGCGTCTCGCGCCCATCGGCCATGTCCGCCCGCTCGAGAATGAGCAGGTCCGGCCAGCGGTCCTTGTCCGCCTTGGCGAAGAAATGCGACAGGATCGCCGCTTCGCCGCCCTCCACATCCACTTTCATGGCGTGGGCTTTCTTCAGCTTCAACTCGTCCATCAGGGTCAGGAGCGTGGTGACGCGCACCGCTTCGCCCTCCGATCCGCCGAGCCGCGCCTGCCCGTGATTGCCCGAGATCATGCGCATGACCTCCTCGCCCTCGTAATCGGCCAGGGCGACGCCGGCCATCTCGATATTGCCCAGCCCGTTCTGACGGGCGTTGAAGCTGAGACGGCGGCGCATTTCGCGTTGGGGTTCGACGGCAATGACGCGCGATTTCGCACCGCCGGCCTTGGCGGCGACCAGAGAATAGGCGCCGGCATTCGCGCCGATATCCATGAAGGTCCTGCCCGGTCCCATCGTGCCGCGCAGGGCGGCCAGTTCCGCTGGATCAAAGCATTGCGGCGTCATGAACAGGCGCTTTTCCGACAGATTGTCGGTGGGGTGCAGGCGCAGTTTCAGCCCGAGCGCCTCCACATCCGCGACCCCGGCCTTCACGCCATTCAGCGCGAGGGGGCGCGCCGCGCCTGCGAGGCGCAGTCCGGCGCGCGAGGCGGGCAGCGCCCGGCCGATCGCGAGACCGATCCGGCTGACGAATCCGGGCGCATAGGCGCCATAGTCCGGCGCGGGCGGCTCATGGGCGACCGGTCCGCCGCGGGAGCGGACAAGGCCATCCGAAGCCGGCGGAATCGCCAGGGTTTCGTCAGTTTCAAGCGCGGCTTGGTCGGGATTGGAGGACGTCTCTGTCATGGGAGTTCTTATAAACGGATTTGCAGGGCTCCGCATACCATCAGATCAGGTTTCCACTTTCGCGCCGAGGCCTATAAGGTCACGGCAAATCGGAGGAGGAGAGACAGAATGCTGCGCACTGTCATGGTCGCCGCCCTGGCGTCGACCGCCGGTCTGGCCCAGGCCCAGACCAACATTTACGAGCTTGATGCGGAAACGCGCGAGATCGCCCAGAGCCTGGGGCGGACCGCGCTTGAGAGCGATCTTGCCTATGAGATCACGGAATCGCTGAGCACCGAGATCGGTCCGCGTCTGGCGGGCACGCCGCAGGAAGCCCGCGCGCGGGACTGGGCGGTGGAGATGTTCGAACGCCTCGATTTCCAGAATGTCCGCATTGAGGAGTTCGAGCTCGATCTGTGGACCCGGGGACGCTCGGTCTATGAGGAAGTGGCGATCACCGCGCCCTATCCCCAGCCGGTCTACGCCATCTCTCTGGGCGGCGCGGCCGCCACGCCCGAGGGCGGGCTCGAGGCTGAAGTGGTCTTCTTTGACAGCTATGACGCGTTTCTGGCGTCTGACGCGTCCGAAGATGCGCTTGAAGGCAAGCTGGTCTTCGTCAATGACCGCATGGTCGCCAGCCGGACGGGCGAGGGTTATGGCTGGGCCAACCGCAAGCGTCGCGACGGCTGGGTGCTGGCCGAGGACCGGGGCGCGGCGGGTCTTCTGATCCGCTCGGTGGGCACCAGCACCAATCGTTTCGCCCATACCGGCATGATGAGCTTCCCTGACGGACGTCAGCCGGAAATCCCGGTGCTGGCGGTCTCCGCGCCCGATGCGGACCAGATCCAGCGCCTGCACGAGATGGGTGAGACGATCCGCATCACCATGCGCACCTACGCCGGTTGGCGCGGTCAGGCGATGAGCGGCAATGTCATCGCCGAGATCGAGGGCTCTGAAGCGCCCGAGGAGATCGTCATCATCGGCGCGCACCTTGATAGCTGGGATACTGGCACCGGCGCGCTCGACGATGGCGCCGGGGTGGGCATTGTCACGGCGGCCGCCAAGCTGATCGCTGACAGCGGTCACCGCCCGCGCCGCACCATTCGCGTGGTGCTGTTCGGCGCCGAGGAAGTGGGGCTGGTGGGCGCGCGCGCCTACGCCAACGCCCGCATGGAGGACGGGACGATCGGTGATCACATCATCGGGTCTGAATCCGATTTCGGCGCCCGGGAAGTCTGGCGCATGGGATCGAATGTGGGCGAGCACGCTCTGCCCGAAATCGCGGCCATCCATCGCGAACTTCAGGCGCTTGGCGTGGTGCCCGGCGATAATGAAGGCGGCGGCGGCCCCGACATGATCCCGCTGCAATACATGGGCGTTCCCATGGTGCGGCTGGAGCAGAATGGCGAGGACTATTTCGAGTTCCATCACACGCCGAACGACACGTTCGACAAGATCGTGCCCGAGGAAATGGCGCAGAACGTGGCGGCCTGGACCATGATGATCTGGCTGCTGGCGGACAGCGAGACGGATTTCCGTCCGCAAGCGCAGCAGGCGGAGGCCAGCCAGTAGTTTCCGTTCTGGAAGCAATAAGCTTCCAGAACACGGTCTACACAGGTAATTCGGGCGTAGGCATATCCCCTGACATCTGATGCGGCGCCGCCGCAAAACTGATGGAGAGGCTTATGTCTGCGCCCAATATCCTTCGCATCAATTCCAGCGCCCGCAAGGACGGCTCCCTGAGCCGTGAGCTGTCGTCCCTGCTGGCTGATGCGCTGGCCGGAGAGACCGGCAATGTTGTGGTTCGCGATCTGGCGGACCGTCCCGTCCCGCAAGTGGATGCGGACTGGGTCGGCGCCAATTTTACCGACCCGTCCGAGCGCTCCGATGCGCAACGCGAGACGCTGAAAGGCTCTGATGCCCTGATCTCCGAGCTTCATGCCGCCGATCACATCGTCATCGGCGTCGCGATGTACAATTTCTCCATTCCGTCTTCGCTGAAGGCCTGGATCGATCAGGTCGCCCGGGCGCGGGAAACCTTCCGTTATAGCGAAGCGGGCCCGGAGGGCCTGCTGAAGGGCAAGACTGCCTGGCTTGTCATGGCGTCCGGCGGCGCGCGCCTGGATTCCGAAGCCGATTTCGCCACACCGTACCTTCGCTTCATCCTGGGCTTCCTGGGCATCACCGATGTGCGCGTGATCGACGGCATGGGCTGGCCCTTCCTGGAAGACGACCAGAAGCACGCCGTGCGCGAGTTGGCGCGCACGGCGACCGCCGAGACTCTGATGGCGGCGGAATAGCCGCCTCGCTCACAAGATTGTGGTGGGCGTTTGATTGGCGCTTGCGAGGCGCGGTCGGCATGTCTTGAGCCCTCCGTTGCAGATGGCCCAAGGAGTTTTCATGACCGCGCCTCGCATCCTGACCCTGTATTCCAGCGGTCGCACCACCCAGTCCGCCAGCCGTGAGCTGGCGGATCGATTGTCCAGGGGGCTGGCCGGCGATGCGGACGCCATCGTGACCCGTGATCTGGTGGCGAACCCGCTGCCCTTTGTGGACGAGGCCTTTGTCGACGCCGCCTTCACGCCGCCATCCACGCGCACTGAGGCTCAGATCGAGGCGTTGCGCGTCTCGACCGAAGTCATGGATGAGCTGATGGCCGTGGATCACGTCGTCATCGCGACGCCGATGTACAATTATTCCATCCCGGCGGCGCTCAAGGCGTGGATTGATCTGGTCGCGCGTGCAAACGAGACCTTCCGATATGTCTTTGATCATGGCGATCCATATGTGGAAGGCCTTGTGAAGAACAAGACGGTTTGGGTCGTCATGCCCACCGGCGGTACGGCGCTGGGTTCCGAGATCGATTACGCCACGGGCTATCTGAAATTCGTGCTCGGCTTCATGGGCATGAAGGATGTGCGCTTCATCGACGCCGCGGGCTGGCGTGAGTTCGATGACGCCCGCAAGGACGCTCTGCGTGAGGAGCTGAAAGCGCTGGCGGCCAGCGCCTGAGTCTGACAGACGGCGGCTAGAGCGCCAGCCACTCCTCGCGCACGCCCAGCTGGCGGAACACTTCCGACCAGTAGGCCTGCAGGATGGCGCGGTCTTCCGCGCTCCAGCCCCGGCGTTCGATCAGGTAGATCTCGATCCGTACGCCCGCTAGCACATCGCCATACTCGTCCTCGACCAGCGCCGCGACGCGGGCGGGCGGGGGCAGGCGGTTCGCAAGATCGGACCGCGCCCGGCCATACACGCTGAACAGGCGTGAATTCTGCAGCATGTCAGAGACCAGAACCACGGTGCGGCGCGGCGTGCGGGGATCAAATTCCTCTTCCAGCGCCAGATCGGCCAGAGCCTCGATGATGGGGCTGGCCGGGCTTTCCTTGGGTTCGACAAGATCGGCGAGGGCGCTCTGCAGCGGACCTTCAAACAGCGCCTGATAGCGCGCTTCGACACGGGCGGGATTGCGGTAGAGCGGATTGATCTGGTCGCCGCGCCCGGGATTGCACAGTGAGAAGCTGTTGGTGTTGATCAGCTCGCCGCGCGCGTCGAGTTCGTAGAGCGACAGGCGCTCGCCGATATCGAGCCGGTCACGGCTGTCCAGCACAAGCGTTTCGATGCGCCGGGCCTGTTCAGGGGAATACAGATCGGTCTTGTCGATCACCAGCGCCATGTGAGCGGGTTGCTCGCCACTCAGGCAGAGCGTGTTGGGATCGTATTCGGGCGGCTGAAGAACAAGCGCAGCGTAACTGATCGCGCCGAGCACCCCGGCCACGATCAGAATGTTGACGATGCCGAGAACATCCTTGCTGCGCATATGTCTGACGCCCCCTCTGCCAGCCGCTCGCGGAGCGCATCATGGGGCGCCCTCCGCCATATGGCTAGACGTTATCGGCCCGGGAAGGGCGGTTTGTCCGCGCTGGCCTCATCCCGGCTATCGGTCAGATCGGTGTCCGGCGCCTGCTCGTAGAGCTGGATGGAGCGCGAATTGTCCGCCGCGAAGAACTTGTCGATCTTGCGCTTGAGCGCAATCGCCTCACGGCGTGTCGGCGCGCTCAGGCTCGCCTCGATGTCATCGGGGTCCTGGGCATGTTCGCGATGGGTGTGCGGCAATTGTTTGAGCACGGCGGAGAGATGGGCGGCTGCATTGATGGCGCGGCGCTGGGCGGTGCCATAGCCGATCAGCCGGTCGTCAAAGGTTGCGCCCTTGAAGGCGGCGATGGCGGCGAAGGTGATGCCGAGCCCGAACAGCAGAAGGCCTTCCAGCGTCTGGATTCCGGTCAGGCTGAAAGCCGAGCTGACCGGGGCCAGGATGGCGCCGGTGGGTTCGGCCAGATCGCCCAGGGCCAGTGTGGCGGCGTTCAGCTCAAGAAGGTCGCGATAAAGCGCGGCGGTATAGTTCAGGAACACCACGAAGCCGACCGCCATGGGCGTGCCGATAATGGCCGCGGCGAAGGAGAAGGGCCTGTCCGGGTTCTGCAGCAGGCGCAGCCCCAGAAAACCGATCAGGAAGAAGGAGGTGATGACGTTGGTGAAGGCCACGGTGATGGCCTGGATCCAGCCGCCCAGAAGGCCCAGGTCGGAGCTTTTGGAAAAGAAGTAGGCGTTGATCAGCCCTTCCACCAGAACCATCCCGGCGAGGATGGAGAAGTGCATGATGTGGCTGTCCGGATAGGTGGCCGAGCGGTTGATCCACTTGTCGCGCGGCAGGGCCTCCTCGAACATGCGGCCCCGCGTCTGGCGGAAATGCAGATAGGCGTCGAAAGAGGCCGAGGCGCGATAATACGCATCGGTCAGACGATCAAACATCTGGTGGGTCTTGCGGTCGATTTCAGTATCCATGGCGTCGTCCGAATCCTCTGAACGGCCCCGGTTCAAGCCCAGGAGATTGTTCGAGATCGGCCGATCTTGGGTCTCAATCGCATCACGCATGGTCCGGCCCCTTATGCTCACTGTTCACAACGCCCAAGCATTAACCATGTCCCGATAATCGAGCTTAAGTTGGGCGAAATCAAACAAAACAAGGCGGAAACGTGGCGAAATTCGGCTTTTTTCGGTGCGGTCTTCGGCCTAGTTTCCCACTTGGACGAGTCAGGCGCCTTCTGCGCCGTTAACATACATGAACAATCCGGGCCTGAACCGGAGCTGAACGTTCGAGGGGATATCATGACGGGATCAAACAATACGCGTCGTACGGTGCTGGGGCTTCTGGCCGGAGCGGGAGTGGGCGGCATCGCCGCCTCCGCCGCCGGCGCCCGTCAGCAAACGCCAGTCAACTCGGAGATGCTCTCCGGGGCTGAACGGCTCATGGGCGTGAGCTACACGCCGTCCGAGCGCGAGCAGATGCTGAACGGCATCGAGGCCTGGATGTCCCGCGCCGAGCGTCTGCGCGCGGTGGAGAAGCCCAACGAGCTGGCGCCGGCCCTGACCTTTGATCCGCGCCTGCCGGGCAAGACCTATCGCGCCCAGGACAATTTTGTCACCGGCCTGCCCATCAACGCCGGACCGGCGCCGTCCGATCCCGCCGACATCGCCTTCGCTCCTAGCTGGAAGCACGCCGCCTGGATGGCGTCCGGTGAGCTGACCAGCGTCCAGCTGACCGACATCTATCTTGATCGCATCGCCCGCCATGGCGAGGCGCTGGAGTGCTTTGTGACCGTCACGGCCGACCTGGCCCGGCGTCAGGCGGCGCAGATGGATGCCGAACGCGCGCGCGGACAGGTGCGCGGCCCGCTTCACGGCGTGCCTTACGCTCTCAAGGACATCATCGATGTGGCCGATATCCGGGCGACCTGGGGTGCGACTCTCTATCAGGACCGCGTCGCCGAGGAGACGGCCGTGGTCGCCAAGCGTCTCGAAGAGGCGGGCGCCGTGCTGCTGGGCAAGGCCACGTCCGGCGCTCTGGCGTATGGCGATATCTGGTTTGACGGGGTGACCCGCAATCCGTTCAACCCCAACGAGGGCAGCTCGGGCAGCTCGGCCGGGCCCGCTTCGGCCACGGCTGCGGCGCTGTGCAGCTTCGCCATCGGCACCGAAACGCTGGGCTCCATCGTCTCGCCGTCCCACCGGTGCGGCACGACAGGGCTGCGCCCGACCTTCGGGCGGGTGGCGCGCACCGGCGCCATGGCGCTGTGCTGGTCGCTCGACAAGATCGGTCCCATCGTGCGCTCAACGCCTGATGCGGCGCTGGTGCTCGGCGTGATCAATGGCGGGGATGCGGGAGACGCCTCCTCTTTCGATCATGGCTTCGAGGCGGACTTCTCCCGCGATCTGTCCGGGCTGCGACTGGGCTATAACCCGACCTGGTTCGAGGAGGCGGCCGATCCGGATCGCGCGGCGCTCGAGGCCGCCCGGGCGCTGGGGGTGGAGCTCGTCCCCGTGGAGTTCGAGGAGCAGCCCTGGGACGCCATGCTCATCCAGCTGGAATGCGAAGCGGCGGCGGCGTTCGAGACCATGACGCTCGAGGATCTCGACGATCAGCTGCGCTGGCAGGTGGATGCGGCCTGGCCGAACACCTTCCGCCGGGCGCGCTTTGCGAGTGCGGTGGACATGGTCAATGCCGATCGCCTGCGTCGCAAGGCCATGACCATGATGGCGGAGACCTTCGAGGGCATCGACGCGATGATCGGCCCGAACTTCGCAGGCGGCATGCTGCTGATCACCAACTATACCGGTCATCCCCAGCTCGCCTTCCGCTCGGGCTTTGTCGATCAGCCCACGCGGACGATCTTCGGCGCTCCGGCGGATGAGAGCGGTGACACCTTCTCGGTGCCGTATGCGACCTCGCTCTGGGCGCCGCTCTTTGACGAAGGCGTGATCCTGGCGCTGGGCGCCCAGATTGAAGCGCGTCTGGGCGTGGCCGATACTCGCCCGCAAGCGTTCGCCGAGTAACGCCAGTCAAACCGGGAGGACCGTCCATGAAGTTCTATGATTGCGCCACTGCGCCCAGCCCGCGCCGCGCCCGCATGGTGATTGCGGAAAAGCGGATCGATGTGGAGACCATCGAGATCGATCTGCGATCGGGCCAGCAGTTCAGCGAGGACTTCAGGACGGTCAATCCCGGCTGCACCGTGCCGGCCCTGCTCACCGATGACGGGGAGAGCCTGTGCGAGAACGCGTCCATCGTGCGGTATCTCGAGGCGCTCTATCCCGATCCGCCGCTTCTGGGCACAAGTCCGATCGAGCAGGCGCGCGTCGCCGAATGGGTGTGGCGGGCCGAGTTCGACGGGCTGATCAGCGTCATGGAAGTGCTGCGCAATACGTCCAAGGCCATGAAGGACCGGGCGCTGCCGGGGCCGGACCCGGTGCCGCAGATCCCCGAGCTGGCCGAGCGCGGCATGATGCGGGGGCAGCGCTTCTTCAAGACGCTGGACACACGCCTGTCCGATACTCCCTGGCTGGCGGGGGATGCGTTCAGCTTCGCCGACATCACCGCCTTCGTGTTTGTCGAGTTTGCGGCCTGGGTGAAGATGATCCCGGGGGATGAGCTTGAGGCGCTGGCCAAATGGCGGGACGCCTGCAAGGCGCGCCCCAGCGGTCAGGTCTGACGCTTGCGCGCGAGCCAGACGCCGGCGCCGCCGCAGGTCTCATCATTGAAGCATTGATCGACCAGCTCAAGGCCGGCGTCTTCCAGCGCAGTTTCAAACTGTGTCGGGGCGAGGCTCGCATGAAAGAGGCGATCCCCGAACATGTCGCCCCAGGCGACGCCCTCGCCATCCCCGCTGGTGAACATGAACGGGGCGCCTGGCGCCAGCGCCGGTCCTATTCGGGCGATCAGCTGCGCCTGATCCAGGCCCGGCAGGTGAAAGCTCGAATGCCAGGCGAGGGCGCCGGCATAGGGGCCTGAGAGATCGATTGTCCGCATGTCGCCCACACGCCAGCGCTGATCAGGCCAGGCCTTGCGGGCGAGCGCGATCATGGCCCCGGCCACATCCACGCCTTCGACCTGTCGCCCCTGATCGATCAGATGCGCGGCAATGGGAAATCCCGATCCGCAGCCAAGATCAAGAATGCGCCCCTGAGAGGGCGCCAATGCCAGAAAGCGGGCCATCCAGCCCGCTTCCATGAAGGTCTTGGCCGAGCGTCTTCGGGCGTCAAATCGCCCGGCGTGACGCTCATAAATGTCCGCGATGGCGGAGGCGCCGCGCGCCTCCGCCTCGGGATCCCGATCGGTCATTCAGCGTCGGCGGCGTTCGCCGGATCGTATTGCTCGAACCAGGCGAGCACATGACCGGTTTTCTGCAGCAGGCGCGAGGGCCGGCTGTCGGCGATGCCGTGATAGGCGCCCGGAATGCGCACCAGCCGGCTCTCAATGCCGCGGATCTGCAGGGCGTTGTAGTATTGCTCGGCCTCGAAGACAGGGGTGCGGCGGTCTTCGCCGCCGACAAAGACCAGGGCCGGCGTTTCCACATTGCCCACCAGAGAGAGCGGGCTGCGGCGCCAGTAGGTCTCAGGGTCATCCCAGGGCGTCACGCCGAACCAGTAGCGATAGATGCTCGGCCCGATATCGGCGGCGAGGGCGAAGCTGACCCAGTTGATGACCGGCTTGCCCACGGCGGCCGCCGCAAAGCGATCGGTCACCCCGATGAGCTGGGCGGTCAGCACGCCGCCGCCCGAGCCGCCAGTGACGAACAGTCGATCCTCGTCCACAAAGCCGCGCGCGATCAGGGCATCGACGCCCGACAGAAGGTCGTCCACGTCCTGACCGGGGTAATCCTTGTCGATCTCGTTGGAGAAGGCCTCGCCATAAGAGGTCGAGCCGCGCGGATTGGTGTAGAGCACCACATAGCCGGCGGCGGCATAGAGCTGCACCTCGGCGGAGAATTGCGGACCATAGGCGGTGTGCGGGCCGCCATGGATTTCAAGGATCATCGGATAGGACTGGTTCGGATCAAAACCGGGCGGATAGGCGATCCAGCCCTCGATCTCCTGACCGTCCGCCGAGCTGGCCCAGGTGAAGCGTTCAACTTCCGCAAGATCTCGCAGGCCCAGAACGTCCGCATTCACATCGGTCAGGCGATTGGCCAGACCCCGGCGCGTGCCGACGCCGACATTGGCCAGATCATAGGCGCTGGCCAGTGTTGCGGCCCAGCGGTCATTGCCGGATACGGAGAAGGCGCCGGACGTGTAGGGACGGCCAAAGGTCATGCCGCCCAGATCGTCGCGAATCCGGTCGAGTCCGCCATTGAGGCCGGCATAGCCCAGCACGGTGTGGCCGCGATCATCAAAACTGACCCACAGGCCGCGTCCGCGTTCGTCCCATTCGGCCTGATTGAAGCCGCGATCCAGATCCGCCAGCAATTCGCGCGGCTCGCCGCCGGACAGGCTCATGACCTTCAGGTCGTTGTCCACATTGGATTCTTCGCGACGCGGGGTGGAGAGGTAGGCGAGCATCTCGCCATCAGGCGAAATGCGGGGGCTCGATTCTCCGCCCGGAAAGTCCGTGATCTGGACCGGATCGGAGGCGTCCAGCGCAATGGCGTAGATATCCGCCTCGCGGAAATCGAAATCATCGGCCTCACGCCCGCCGAGCGAGTAATAGAGGCGCTGGGAGTCCGGCCCCCAGCTGACGCCTGAAATCGAGCCGTCGGTCACATGGGTCAGTTGACGCGGAGCGCCGCCATCAGCGGGCGCCACGAAGATCTGAGAATAGCCCGACGGCAGTTCGCCCGCGCCATCGAATTCATAGCGCGTGGTCTCATCGACCAGGGCGGGCGCCGCCCACTCGGCGCCGCGCGGCTTGTCGGGCATGCCGATGTCCACCTGCGGTTCGGGGGTGGGCATGAACATGGTGAAGGCGATCCAGCGCCCGTCCGGAGACCAGCTTAGATTTCCGGCGCCGCCGGGCAGCTGGGCCAGAGTGGCGCTGCGGCCGTTATCGACCCAGACCTTTTTCAGAAGGCTTTCGCCGTTCTCGTTGGCGATGAACACGATCTGGCTGGAATCGGGCGACCAGCGCGGTGAGGAATAATCGCCCGAGCCGGTGACCAGCGGCCGATTGGCGCCGCCCTCATAGGGCGCCGTCCAGATGGCCGACCGGGTCTGGTCGGTCATGATGTCATTGGAGCGCCGTTGATAGGCGACCCAACGGCCATTAGGGCTGATCTGCGGATCGCGCGCCATCTCAAGGCTGAAAATATCGGCGGCCTGCAAGGGACCGCCCTCCGCCTGGGAGGCCGCTAAGGCGCTGGGGCTCGCCATCGCCAGGGCGAGCGATGCAAAAAGTATCCGGTTCATCCAGTACGCTCCAAATCTCTGATCTGTCAGCGTAGAACCCTGAACCGCTTAAGGGCAAGGGCGGGGTTAGAGGGCGCCGTTCAACAGGCGCGCCCGCGACAACCTGTAGGGCGGAGCCGGGTGGGGCAGCTGTCCGACGGCCTTGCCCGAGAACAGGTGGGCGCTGGTCTGGCTCGCCGCCCGGAAGCTCTCCCAGGTTTCAACCCGGTTGAAATAGACAAGACTGCCGCCACGCTTCGCGCTGGCCATGAACCGCTCGATATCCAGCCGGTCGGATTCTGTCAGGCGCTGGGGAAAATCGGCGCCGATCGCGTCCACGCCGGAATGCTCGAAGCGGCTCCAATAGGGCCAGTCCGTGCGGACATGAACGAACAGCTTGGGCGATTGCGCATGCAGGATGCGCAAGGTCTCGTCCAGCACGTTGGGGGGCGTATCGGAGGGCGCGTCCTTGATCTGCACCCAGATCAGCTGGCGCAAATGGGCGGGCAGGGCGGCCAGCGCGGTGACATAGGTGGATCGCGTGCGCGGATTGCTCAGCGAGGTATAGCCCGCGGGCACGATCAGGGCGCACCGGCTGCCGGAGCGGACGAGCTCTTCAAGCGCCTCGGTTGCGCTTTCCAGGACGGCCTGATCGACAGCGCACCGGGCGTCAGGCTTGAGATCGGTCAGCATGAGGTCTGTGTTGCGCGCCTGAAAGGGCTGATCAACGCCGGCATTGACGGCGCGCACGATATAGCTCGCCACCGCTTCCCGCTTCTGGTCCCAGAGCGGTTGATAGAACAGGGAGAACGCCTTGTTCTGATCCGGCTCGGTCTGAACGGTCCTGGCCTGGCGCGGCTCGTCCACATCGGCGGAGGCGAGCGTGGCGGCGAATTCCTCGACGCTCAATTGCTCGCTCTTGGCCTCCACGCCGAGCTGGTTGATGAAAGCCTCGCCCAGGAAGAACTCCTCGAGCTCGCTGCGGACCTTGTTGGTCAGCGCCTGGGCCTGGCGCCCGGAGAGCGCCTTGAAGATCACCAGATAGCCGCTCTCGCACTGGATGATCAGATCATCCTCGGCCACACGGCGTTCGATGATGGAGCGGGACGCGATGAAGGCGCGCTCTCGCAGTTCAGGCCAGCGCGGGCCCGCAGCTTCGCGGACCCGGTCCATGTTCAAGAACTGGTACCGGCTTACGTCAATCTGCTCAGCGCTCGCCAAATGGCGCTTGAGCTGAATCATTACGTCATCGTTCACGCGCGTGCGCCTCCTCACTCCGGCCTGATCTTAACCCTGAAGGCGTTGTCAGAGCGTAACTCTGATTTCGCGGTCTCAGCGGATGCGTCGAGCGAGCATTCACCGGCGTCTGACAGGGCGGGTTGCTGCGGTGTGTTGCTGCGCCGCACCTGTTATAAATTATTCAAAGAAAATGGGCTTTTCGCCGCATTCTGATTTGAATGTCGCGCATGCAGCATCTTTATATTGCGTCGCAAATCGGTCATGGTCCGCGCAACCGGTCCCCGGACCGAACCAACAACACAAGCAGTCAGATCAAAGGCTGCGCCATTTCAGGGAGAGTTTTCATGGCAGCATCCTTCAAGCGGATCGCCTTGCTGGCCGCAGTGTCGAGTGTGACGCTCGGCGCGGCGTCTCAAGCGCAGGTCTTCGATCAGGTCGGCGGCGGCGAACGCCGCACCGTGGACGTCATCACGGTGACCGCGCAGCAGCGCGAGGAAAGCGCCCAGGACGTGCCGATCTCCATCGGCGCCTATGACACCGAAGCTCTGGCCAATGCCGGCGTGCGCGACATCAAAGACCTGCAAGCCATCGCTCCGGGCCTGATCGTCACCTCGACCCAGTCCGAGACCATTACCACCGCGCGTATTCGCGGCATCGGCACCGTGGGCGACAACTTTGGTCTCGAAAGCTCTGTCGGCGTCTATATCGATGGCGTGTTCCGCGCCCGTAACGGCGTCGGCTTCAACGATCTGGGCGAGCTGGAGCGTATCGAGGTGCTGCGCGGCCCGCAGGGCACGCTGTTCGGCAAGAACACCTCCGCCGGCGTTCTGAACATTGTCACCGCCGGCCCCGAATTCGAGCCGGGCGGCTCCATTGAAGCCACGTTCGGCGATTACGGCTATTCGCGCATCAGCGCCCATGTGACCGGCCCGATCATGGAAGACGTTCTGGCCGGCCGCCTGTTCGCGGTGCAGGGGCAACGCGACGGCTATATGGACCTTTATGTCGAGGACGATAATGGCCAGCTGCGCCAGACGGACTCTGACGACCAGGATTTCTGGTCCGTTCGCGGCCAGCTGGAATGGACCCCGAGCGCTTCCGTGACCGGCCGGCTGATCGCCGACTACACCGAGCGTGATGAAGTCTGCTGCTCCGCCGCATCCTGGGATTACACCGCCGCCGGCATCGCACTGGTCAATTCCGTGGGCGGTCAGACCCTGTTCCCGGCCGACCCGTCCGAGCGCGTGGCGTTCGCCAATCGTGAATACGATCAGATCGTCGAGGACTGGGGCGTGTCCGCCGAGTTCGACATCGAGATGCCGATCGGAACGCTGACCACGGTCACCTCCTATCGCAACTGGGAGAACGCCCGCAGCCAGGACATCGACTACACCAGCGCCGACCTCGCCTTCCGCGACAAGGACAACAACTTCACCGACATCGAGCGCCTGTCCCAGGAAGTCCGTCTGAACGGTCAGTGGGGCGATCTGGACTGGCTCGTGGGCGCGTTCTACTCCCATGAAGATCTGGTGCTGGGCGACGGCATCCGCGTGGGCGAGGACTGGGAGGCCTTCCTGGGTCGCTCGCTGACGGCGGGCTCCGTGCCGCCGCTGGGCACGCCGGCCGGCGTCAGCGTCGTCCTGTCCCAGCTGACGGGCGGTCTGATCAACATTCCGCCGGGCATGGCCTTCATCGACGGCCAGGGCGTGAACCAGGATCTGTATGACCAGACGGCGGACAGCTGGGCGGTCTTCACCCACAATTCCTACCGCATCACGGACAATCTCTCCGTGACGGCGGGTCTGCGCTACACCCGCGAGACCAAGGACGTCTACGCCACCTTCGACACCAACCAGCCGCTGGCCTGCGCCGCGCTGGAACAGGCGTTCGGCTTTGATCCGATCAACGGCTTCATTGCCGCCGCAACCGCCCAGAACCTGCCCGCGTCCACCATTTCCGGCGGCGCCACCGCGATCGGCAATATCTGTCTGCCGTATCACCGCTCGGGTCTGGATGCGAACGGCTATGACAATGAGCGCACCGATGAGGAAGTGTCCGGCACGATCCGTCTGACCTACGACATCAGCGATGACGCGATGATCTATGGCGGCTTCTCGCGCGGCTTCAAGGCGGGCGGCTTCAACCTGGACCGTCAGCTGAATGGCCCGATCGGCCCGGACGGCTACACCAATTCGGACAATTCCTTTGCGCCCGAGACCGTTGATTCCTATGAGCTCGGCTTCAAGTCGCAGCTGTTCGGCAATGTGGTTCAGCTGAACGGTTCGGTCTTCTATCAGCAGGTCGGCGACTTCCAGCTCAACACCTTCAACGGCATCGCCTTCGTGGTGGAAAGCATCGACGAGGCCGAAAGCTATGGCGCCGAGCTGGACTTCTACTACGCCACGCCGATCGATGGCCTCGACCTGTCGGCGGGCTATGCCTACATCAATACCGAGTACACGGAAGTGAACACGGGCGACCCGCTCGTGGACGCGCTGCAGGGCCAGGACTTCTCGCTGGTGCCGGATCAGACCTTCACCACCCAGGTGATCTATTCGCGTCCGGTCTTTGACACCCTGCTTGCGACGGCCAGCCTCGATGCGCGCTGGGTGTCGGAGTACAACACCGGCTCTGACCTGGACCCGGAAAAGGTTCAGGACGCCTTCACCACCGTCAACGCCCGCATTGGCCTGGGTCGTGAAGACGGCGCCTGGTCGGTCGAGCTGTGGGGCCGCAACCTCACCGACGAGACCTATGCCCAGGTGGCCATCGACGCCTTTGCGCAAGGCCGCCGCGCCGGCTCCGGCACCTCGCTTGATGCCCGCGGCAGCGCCAGCTACGCCGCCTTCCTGGGGGCACCGCGCACCTGGGGCGTGACGCTGCGCACCGAGTGGTAAGCTGATCTCCACAGCTTAGCTGCACTTGCGAAAGGCCGCTTCCGTCAGGAAGCGGCCTTTTCTTTTATGCGCTTAATCGATTCGGGAGGGGCGCTGTTCGCGCAGTCATGCTGCGACTGCAGCGCGTGAATTCTTGAAATATGCGTATTCTACTGTGCAAATGCAGCATAGATTGACGCGCACGTAATCGTGACAGCTTCGCAACAGTTGTATACCAAAATTCGCAAAATGAGCGGATTTGGGCATTCCGGGAATGCTTAAGCGCTATTGGGTGCTTTACGCGCCCGCAAAATAAGTCACCTTTGTATGGACATTAGTCAGTGATGCATGGGGCCGGCGGCTTCATGACCGTCAACCGGGACAACCGGGCACGCTGAGTAGGGAGGAGACTAATTCATGATGTCGACATTCACGCGCACCGCCTTGTATGCGGCTGCATCCACGCTGGTTCTCGGCGCTGCGGCACAGGCTCAGGTGTTCGAGCAAGTCGGCGGCGGAGAGCGCCGCACCATTGATACCATCACGGTGACCGCGCAGCAGCGTGAGGAAAGCGCACAGGACGTTCCGATCTCGATCGGCGCCTATGACACCGACGCCCTTCAGAATGCCGGCGTCAAGGATATCAAGGATCTGATTTCCATCGCGCCGGGCCTGATGGTGACCTCCACCCAGTCCGAGACCATCACGACCGCGCGTATTCGCGGCATCGGCACCGTGGGCGACAACTTCGGCCTGGAAAGCTCTGTCGGCGTGTATATCGACGGCGTGTTCCGGTCCCGCAACGGCGTGGGCTTCGGCGATCTCGGCGAGATCGAACGCATCGAGGTGCTGCGCGGCCCGCAGGGCACGCTGTTCGGCAAGAACACCTCCGCCGGCGTTCTCAATGTCGTCACCGCCGCTCCCGAATACGAGTATGGCGGCTCTCTGGAAGCCACCTTCGGCGATTATGGCTACAATCGTTACAGCGGCTCGCTGACGGGGCCGATCGTTGAGGATGTGCTGGCCTTCCGTCTGTTCGCCGCCAAGGGCGAACGCGACGGCTTCACCCAGCTGGTTCTTGATGACGGCAATGGCCCGGCTGAAGTGCGTGATTCCGAAACGCAGGACTATTACACCTTCCGCGCCCAGGCGCTGTGGACGCCGAGCGACTCCGTCGAGGGGCGCCTGATCTATGATTATTCCAGCCGTGACGAGCTGTGCTGCTCGGCGGTCCAGTGGGATTACGCCGCGACGCCGGAATTCTTCGTGAATGCCGTGGGCGGCCAGGTGATCGCACCGGCGGACCCGGAAGCGCGCATCGCCTTCGCCAACCGCGAATACATGCAGGAAGTCGAAGATCAGGGCGTGTCTGCAGAGTTCGACATCGAGCTGCCGATCGGCACCCTGACCTCGGTCACCGCCCTGCGTCGCTGGGACAATGACCGCACCCAGGACATCGACTATTCCACCGCCGACATCGCCTATCGCGGCAGCGGCAACTATACCCGTCTTGACCGTTTCTCCCAGGAAGTCCGCCTGACAGGCATCTGGGGCGATCTGGACTGGCTGGTGGGCGGCTTCCTCTCTCATGAGGAACTCGAACTGGGCGACGCCATCCGCTATGGCGACGACTGGGAAGCCTATCTGGGCCGTCTTCTGACGGCGGGCTCCGTGCCGCCGCTGGGCACGCCGGCCGGCGTCTCCGCTGTTCTGTCGCAGATTGCGCCCCTGGCGCCGGTCGCGGCGCTGATCGGCGTTCCGGGCGCGCAGGGCTTCCTGCCGGTTCCGGCTCCGGGCACCGCTTTCCCCGAAGGGACGGGCGTGGCGCAGGACGTGTATGACCAGACGGCGCAGAGCTGGGCTCTGTTCACGCACAATACCTATCGCCTGACCGACAATCTCAGCCTGACCGCGGGTCTGCGCTATACGCACGAAACCAAGAATGTCTTCGCGACGTTCGACACCAACAGCCCGGCCGGTTGCGGCGCGCTTGAAACCGCGTTCGGCCCCGATCCGGTGTCCGGCCTGATTGCAGCGGCGACCGCTGCGGGTCTGCCGGCGGCGTCGATTTCCGGCCTGGCTACGGCAGCCGGCAATATGTGTCTGCCCTATGCCCGGACGGGTCTGGACCAGACCGGTTACCAGCGTGAGCGCACGGACGAGCAGGTCTCGGGCACCATCCGCCTGACCTATGACTTCAGCGACGACATGATGGGTTATGTCGGCTATTCGCGCGGCTTCAAGGCGGGCGGCTTCAACCTTGACCGTTCCTTCAACGGCCCGGTCGATGGCGCGCTGGGCTACACCGATGTGGACTCCGGCTTCGCACCGGAAATCATCGACGCCTATGAAGTGGGCTTCAAATCCCAGCTCTTCGGCAATGTGCTGCAGCTGAACGCCAACGCCTTCTATCAGGAGGTCGAGGACTTCCAGCTCAACACCTTCACCGGCATCTCCTTCGTGGTGAACTCGATCGAGAGCGTGACGAGCTATGGTCTTGAAGTGGACTTCGCCTACGCCACCCCGATCGATGGTCTCGATATCACCGGCGGCTATGCATATGTGAACGCCGAGTATGGTGATGAGGCCTCAACAGCGCCGAATCTGCGCGGCAAGCAGATCTCGCTCTCGCCGGAGAACTTCCTGACGGCCCAGATCATCTATGAGCGTCCGCTCTGGGGTGACATCTGGGGCCTGGCGAGCCTTGATGCCCGCTATGTCAGCGATTACAACACCGGCTCTGACCTGGATCCGGAAAAGCTGCAGGAAGCCTTCACCCTGCTCAACGCCCGGGTGGGCCTGAACCAGGCTGATGGCCAGTGGTCGATCGAGGCCTGGGGCCGCAACCTGACCGATGAAGCCTATGCGCAGGTCGCCTTTGACCAGTTCGCGCAGTCGGGCGGCTTCGGCGCCTTCATGGCGGCTCCGAGGACCTGGGGTATCACTTTGCGCACGGAGTGGTAGACTACAAAAAACTGATTGGCGCTACGACCAGTCAGGGAGGATGGCGAGGGCCGGAGCGAAAGCTCCGGCCCTTGTCTTTTCAACTGCTTGCTTCAGCCGACAATAAAAAGGGCGGCCCGAAGGCCGCCCCCTGATCAGAATCGATCTGCCCTATCGGGACTGGATTTTGCCGTAGGCGGGCAGGGTCAGGAATTCCTCGAAGCTCTCGCTGAGCGCCAGCTCGGTCAGGATGTCGGCGGCTTCGGAGAAGCGTCCGCCCGCCCAGGCATTGTCGCCGACTTCCGCCTTTATGGCGCCCGCCGCCTTGGCGATGACCGCTTTCACGCGATCCGCATCGATGAGCTGGCCATCATCGGTCTTCGCGCCATGGGTGCGCCATTGCCAGAGCTGGGCGCGGGAGATCTCGGCGGTGGCCGCGTCCTCCATCAGATTGTGGATCGGCGCGGCGCCGCGGCCTTGCAGCCAGCTCGCGATATAGCGGATCGCCACATCGGCGTTGCCGTACAGACCGTCCTCGGTGATCGTGCCCTCGCAGGCCGAGGTGAGCACCTCGCGGTCTTCCTTGACGGCGGGCTTCTTGTCGAGCTGGTTCGGGCCCGGCATGACCTTGTCAAACGCCTCGATCGCCACCGGGACCAGGGCCGGGTGCGCCACCCAGGCGCCGTCATGGCCGATGCTGGCTTCGCGGGTCTTGTCCGCTTTCACCTTTTCCACGGCCGCTTCGTTCGCCGCGTCATCGCCCTTGACCGGGATGAAGGCGGACATGCCGCCCATGGCGTGCGCTCCGCGACGATGGCAGACCGCAATCACGCGCTCAGCATAGGCCGCCATGAACGGGGCGGTCATGGTCACCTGGGCGCGGTCGGGCAGGACTTTGGAGCCGTCGGTCTTCTGCCGCTTGATGAAGCTGAAAATATAGTCCCAGCGGCCCGCGTTGAACGCCGTGATGTTCTCGCGCAGCTCGTAGAGCATTTCATCGAGCTCGAAGGTGGCGGGCAGGGTCTCGATCAGCACGGTGATGCGCACCGTGCCGCGTTTCAGGCCGAGCGCCTCTTCGCAATGACGGATCACCAGCGACCAGAGCCGCGCTTCAAACCGGGTCTCGAGCTTCGGGATGTAGAAATACGGACCGGAGCCGTTCTTCGCCGTGCTGGCGTGATTGTGGAAGAGGTAGAGCACGAAGTCGAAGAAACCGCCGGACACCGGCGCGCCATCGACCGTGACATGGGCTTCATCCAGATGCAGGCCGCGGGCGCGTGCGATCAGGGTCGCGGGCGTGTCGCTGAGTGTGTAGGACTTGCCCGATTTCTCATCGGTGAAGTTGATCGTGCGGGCATTGGCGTCACGCAGATTGATCTGTCCCTCGACCATGTTCTCCCAGGACGGGGTGGAGGCGTCCTCGAAATCGGCCATGAAGCATTTCGCGCCGGAATTGAGCGCATTGATGACCATCTTGCGATCCACCGGGCCGGTAATCTCCACGCGGCGGTCCTGAAGGTCTGCTGGGGCGGGCGGTACGGTCCATTCGCCATTGCGGATGGCCTGGGTCTCACTGGGGAAGTCCAGGATTTCCTCGCCCGCATCCAGGCGCGCCTGCCGGTCGAGACGCTCTTGCAGAAGGCGCTTGCGCTCGCCATCAAAGCGGCGGTGCACATCGGCCAGAAGGCTCAGGGCTTCGGAAGAGAGAATTTCCTCGAAACCGGGCTTCATCGGGCCATGGATGACTAGGCCTTTGGGGGCGTCGCTCATGGGGCGCTCCTTCTTTGTTCAGATTTGCAGGTGCAGCGGCTCGGCGGAGACGATGACGCCGTCCCGGTCCGCATAGATCCAGTCGCCGCGGCGCACGACAGCGCCTGCGAGGGTGACGGGAACGCCGCGGACGCCAAGGTCGCGCTTTTCGGTTTTCATCGGGATCAGCGCCAGGGCGAGCACGCCCAGCGCTTCGGCTTCCAGTTCGGCCACATCGCGCACGGCGCCGTTGACGATCACGCCGGCCCAGCCATTTGCGGCGGCCTTGCCGGCGAGGTCTCCTCCCAGGAGTGATCGTTTGAGCGATCCGCCACCGTCAACGACGAGCACGCGGCCCGAACCGGGTTCGGACACCGCTTCGCGCACCCGCGAATTGTCTTCATGGGTGCGGATGGTTTCCACCTGTCCGTAGAAGGCAGCCTCGCCGCCATACGATTTCAGCACGGGCTCGAGCACTTGAACCTGCTCGGGGAACGCGTCGCACAAATCGCAAACGGGGGTCATGAAGGCCTCCTGGTCGGTCAGTCGGGATCAGGCGGGAGAGTGGGGTCTGGAAACGCTTGAGAGCGCCGGGCGGACATCCAGCGGTCCGCCTCAGCGCCCTCAGTCAGGGCTCGCGTGTCCACCAACGCAAGCCCTGAGCTCCGTCGAGCGGATTACTCCGCTGCGTCGGTCTTGAACTGGTCGGTCTCGGTGGACGCGCCCATGGCGGTCGTGGAGGCCTGGCCGCCCGACAGGGTCATGTTCACGAGATCGAAATAGCCGGTGCCCACTTCGCGCTGGTGACGGGTGGCGGTGTAGCCATCCTTCTCCGAAGCGAACTCGGCCTGTTGCAGTTCGGAATAGGCGCCCATGCCGCGATCGCGGTAGCCCGAGGCCAGCTGGAACATGCCGTGGTTGAGCTGGTGGAAGCCCGCCAGCGTCACGAACTGGAACTTGTAGCCCATCGCGCCCAGCTCACGCTGGTAGGTCTCGATGGTGGCCTTGTCCAGATTGGCTTCCCAGTTGAAGGACGGCGAGCAGTTGTACGCCATCATCTTGCCCGGATAGGCTTTCTGGATCGCCTCGGCGAAGCGTTTGGCTTCTTCAAGGTTCGGCTTGGAGGTTTCCCACCACAGCAGGTCGGCGACCTTGGCGTAGGCGAGACCGCGCTTGATGCAGTGATCCACGCCCATGCCCGGCTTGAGACGGTAGAAGCCTTCCGCGGTGCGGCCCGCGTCATAATCGATGAATTCGTGGTCGCGCTCATCAACGTCAGAGTTGATCAGGGTCGCCGATTCCGCGTCGGTGCGGGCCACGGTCAGGGTCGGGACGCCCATGACGTCGGCGGCGAGGCGCGCAGCGTTCAGGTTGCGCTCGTGCTGGCTGGTCGGGATCAGAACCTTGCCGCCCAGGTGTCCGCATTTCTTCTCAGCTGCGACCTGGTCTTCGAAGTGAACGCCCGAAGCGCCGGCCTCGATGAAGGCGCGCATGATCTCATAGCAGTTCAGCGTACCGCCAAAGCCGGCTTCGGCGTCCGCCACGATCGGAGCGAACCAGTCGCGCTCGGCCTTGCCCTTTTCAGCGACTTCGATCTGGTCGGCGCGCTGCAGGGTGCGGTTGATCTTCTTGGCCAGTTCCGGAGCCGAGTTCGCCGGGTAGAGCGACTGGTCGGGATACATGGCGCCGGCGGTGTTGGCGTCGGCCGCGACCTGCCAACCGGACAGGTAGATGGCTTTCAGGCCCGCGCGGACCATCTGCATGGCCTGGTTGCCGGACAGCGCGCCCAGCGCGTTGATATAGGGCTCGGTGGTGATCAGCTCCCACAGCTTGGCTGCGCCGCGCTCGGCGAGGGTGTGCTGGATCTGCACGGAACCGCGCAGCTTCAGGACGTCTTCGGGCGTGTAGTTGCGCTCGATGCCGTCAAAGCGGCCTTTGGCGGCGGCGGGAACCAGATCATAGAACGTGGTCATCGGGGTTGCCCCTTTAATTGCAAACTTTGTTGTCAATGACCTTACAACGCAGCTGCAGCGAGGCTAGCACCCCATTGCATAAAAAGAGGATACGAGGTATACGATACATACTTGTAAGTCTGTATGGATGTAAACTGATTTACAAATGAGCGCCAATCAGGAAAAGCTCTTCGCGGGAGCGCGCCTGCGTCGCCTGCGCAAGGAGCTCGGGCAGACCCAGGCCCAGTTCGCCGAGAGCCTCAATGTCTCACCAAGCTATCTGAATCTTCTTGAGCGCAATCAGCGCCCGGTGACGGCGCGGGTGCTGCTGTCGCTGGCGGAAGCCTTTGACGTGGATGTGCGCGCCTTTGCGGCGGAAAGCGACCGTCAATTGCTTGCCGACCTCAAGGAGGCCGCCGCCGACCCGGTGCTCAAGAGCACGGATCTCGATGCCCGCGACGTGCAGGAACTGGCCGACGCCCATCCCCGCGCCGCCGAGGCGCTGGCCAAGCTTCACCAGGCCTATCGCGAGAGCAATGCCGCCGCCGCCGACCTCGCCCTGCGGGCAACGGGGGAAGAGGGCGGGGCGATCCTCAGTCCGCTCGAAGAGGTGCGTGACGCCCTGGATGCGGCCTCCAACTATTTCCCGTCGATCGAAGACGCCTGCGACCGGTTCCGCGCCGGGCTTGAGGATCATGGCGATCTGGGCGCGGCGCTGACAGCGCGCCTGAAATCCTCACACGGGGCGGCGGTCCGGATCTATGATGACGCCGTGATGGGCGGGGCCTTGCGGCGCTTTGACTTTCACGCGCGCAAGCTCTTGCTGTCCGATCTGCTCGAGCCCTCGGGCCGGGTCTTTCATCTGGCGGTGACCCTGGTCAATCTCGAACTCGGCGATGTGCTCGATCAGGAAGCCCACCGTGCGGCGGGATTGAGTGAGGACGCCCGGGCAATGCTGCGCTCCACGCTCGCCAGTTACGCCGCCGCGGCGCTGATGATGCCCTATCAGCCCTTCTTCGAGGCGGCGGAGCGGTCGAAATACGATATCGACGCCCTGCGCCGGAAGTTCGAGGTGAGCTTTGAGCAGGTCTGCCACAGGCTGACCACGCTGCATCGCCCCGGCGCCCGCGGCGTGCCCTTCTTCATGATCCGCACGGACCAGGCGGGCAATGTGACCAAGCGCTTCGGGGGCGGGGTGCTGGCGTTCGCCCGTTCGGGCGGCGGTTGCGCCCGCTGGCGGCTCTATGACGTGTTCCGCGCGCCCGAGACCCTGCATGTGCAGGGGCTGGAGCTGACTGATGGCAGCCGCTTCATTTCCATTTCCCGCGCCGTCACGCGGCCCCTGGCGGATGGTTCGGCGGCGCTCAACGCCGTGGCCGTCGGATGCGAGGTGAGCGCGCAGGAGCGCATTGTCTATGATCCGGGCGAGCGCTTCACGCCGATCGGCTTGTCATGCCGCCTGTGCGACCGCAATGACTGCCCCGTGCGGGCTTTCCCGCCCATGCAGCGCAGCCTGCGGGTCGATCCGCACTTGCGGGGCGCGGCCCCCTTCAGCTTTGGGGATGAGTGAAATGACGGGGGCGTCAGATGCGCAGGATCAGTGAAGACGAAGCCTGGACTACGGCGGGGGATGAAGAGCCGCCGCTGCTTGCCAAGGCCGAATGGGACGCGACACAGTCTGCGGTGGCGCTCAAGCGATGGCCCGACTTCTATGTTCTGGGGCTGAGCTGTGATCTGGATGACCGGTTCGAGCTGTACGCCTTTGACGATGAGGATGCGGCGCGCCAGGCCTATGATGAACGCCGCGCGCTGATGCAGAGGACAGGGCGTCCGTTCAGCGATTGAGGGCGGGGCGCCATCGTGGCGCATAAAAGCGCCATGATCCTCTCCCTGTATGGAACTGATTGTGCAACTGCGCAGTTTCCAGTTCGACCGCTTCGCGCGATTGCGTATGATGAGGCGGATGAATTCGCCGATTCACGGGATCAGATCATGCTGTCTCCACGCCGAAAAACCGCTCTCATAGCGGGCGCCGTCTTCCTGGTGCTGGGGGGCGTCGCGATTCACGCCAGCCCCATGTCCGCCAGCGTTCTGGAGGATCGGCTGCAGGGCGCGGCGGATGATGCGCTTTACGCTCTCCGGGCGGATGAGTGGGCTCGTGTGGAGATGAATGGTCAGACCGCGACGCTGAGCGGGCTCGCCCCGTCGCGGCAAGCGCGACAAAGCGCGCTTCAGGCCGTGTCCACCGCCAGCTGGGCGGGCGGCGTCGTGGCCGGCGGGGTGACCCGGGTGACCGATCAGACCCGCTTGCCGGGCGAGGCGGAAAGCTTCGCCTTGCGTCTGGACCTGACGGGCGGACGGATGCGCCTGAGTGGGCTTGTTCCGGATGCGGAAACCGGTGAGCGCCTGGCCGGGCTGGCGGGGGATGTCAGCTCGGGGCGCGTGGATACGGATTTCCGACTGGCGCCTGGCGCCGCCCCCGCAGGCTGGGAGGTCATGGTGACCGAAACCATCCGTGCGCTGGGCGAGCTGGATGCGGGCGCAGGCCTTGTGACCCGCGACCGGGCGGCTCTGACCGGACTGGCGCCCAGCTCGGCGGCGGCGCGGGATGTGCGCCGCATGTTTGAAACCGCGCCGGACGGCTTCGCGGCGGCGGCGCTGGTGCGGGCGGATGGCGAAAGCTATGAGGCGAGCCTCTCCGATCCGCGCCTGTGCGAACTTCTGATCAAGGGCGCGCTGGGACGCCGTCCGATCGCCTTTGCTCCGGGGCGCAGCATTCTGACCGGGGAGAGTCGGGCGGCGTTGCGCCGTGCGGGCGAAGTCTACGCCGCCTGTGTCGAGGCGGGCGATCTGATCATCGCGGTGCGGGCGGACGAGCCCGGCGATGAAGGCGCCAGCCTGGCCCTGATGCGCGGCGAGGCCGCCGCCAGCGCCATGGCGGAAGCCGGCGTTGAACGCGCGCGTTTTCTGGCCCAGGCGGCGCCGCTGGGCGCGCCCGAGGCGATCCAATTCACCCTGACGCCGGTCTCTGTCCCGGACCTTGCGACGACCGATACTGAAGAGGAACAAGGCTGATGATGTGGCTGATCTGGAATATGTGGATCCTGTTGCTGCTGGCCTTCATTGGCGGCGTCGTGACGGGCTGGATTCTGCACGGCAAGTCCGACGAGGCGCCCAAATCCGGGCCCAAGGGGCTGTTGGAGCCGGCCAAGGGGCCGCACTCGCACGCCACCACGACCCTGGATGTCGATGCCGAGGCTGAGCCCAAGGCGGAATCGGCTGCGCCGAAAAAGCGTGCGGCGGATCTGTTGCAGGAAGCGGCGCCGGAACTTGTGACTCCGGCAGAGGCGCCTGCAAAGGCCGAGAAGGTCGAGAAGAAAGCCGCGCCAAAGCCCAAGGCGAGTGCGGCTCCCAAGGAGCCTTTGGCCGAGCCTGAAACTGAGACGGCGCCGGTCAGTGATGATCTGACCAAGATCAAGGGGCTGGGCCCGAAGGCTGCGGCCAGCCTGGCCGAGCTGGGCGTGACGTCTCTGGCGCAGATCGCCAACTGGAGTGATGAAGACGTGGCGCGCATGGACGCGGCCATCAATGGCCGCGGCCGCATCGAGCGCGATGAGTGGGTGAAGCAGGCGAAAGCCCTGTCGAACTAGTCGGTCTTGGCCGGGCGATTGGCCCGCCAGAGCCGCTCTGCGGCTTCACTGGCGGGCAGCCGCCCGTCTGACACGGCGCGTTCGAGCTCTGGCGCCAGTTTCCGGATCTCGGGATCGGCGTGGAAGCTCTGCAGGACGCGCTCTTCCACCATGGACCACAACCAGCGCACCTGCTGGCCGGAGCGCTTCTGCTCGAGCGCGCCCGCGCTCTCCAGCGCCTTGCGGTGTTTCATCACCGTATCCCACAACGCTTCGATGCCTTCACCGGTGAGGCCGGAACCGCGCAGGACAGCCGGGTTCCAGTGCGGACTGACGGGCGCGAACAGATGCAGCGCGGCTTCCAGATCGCGCTGGGCGCGGCGGGCGCGGGTCTCGTTCTCGCCATCGGCCTTGTTCACGAACAGAATCTCGGCCAGCTCCAGAAGGCCCTTCTTGATGCCCTGCAGCTCGTCCCCGGCGCCGGGCAGCATCAGCGCGACGAAGACATCCACCATGTCCGCGACCACGGTTTCGGACTGGCCCACGCCCACGGTCTCCACGATCACCACGTCATAGCCCGCCGCTTCACACAGCAGCATGGATTCGCGGGTCTTGCGCGCGACCCCGCCCAGCGAACCGGCGCTGGGGGAGGGGCGGATGAAGGCGTTGCGGTCCACCGCCAGGGCGCCCATGCGGGTCTTGTCCCCGAGGATCGACCCCTTGGTGCGCGAGGATGATGGGTCTACCGCCAGCACGGCGACCTTGCGGCCTGCATCGGTCAGATGCCCGCCCAAGCGCTCGATCAGGGTGGACTTGCCCACGCCCGGCACGCCCGTCAGCCCGATGCGCCAGGCCTTTCCGGTCCGGTCCATCACCGCGGTCAACAGCTCGCGCGCCCGAGCCTGATGGTCGGCGCGGGTGGACTCCACCAGGGTGATTCCGCGGGCGAGCGCGGCGCGGTCCCCGTCGATCAGCTTGTCTGCGAGCGCATCAGTCATGGCAGTGTTCAAACGCGAGCCGGCGCGCGGGGCAAGCGGATTTGTTCTCGATCATCAGATCAGGGGTAGGAGCTGAGGATGGCGACGGGATCATAGGCGCCGCCCGGACGGGATCCCCGTCCGGCTTCAATATCGAGAATGGCGGTGATTTGCCCCTGCGGACCTTCCCGGAACACCCAGTTGCGAACGATCCCCATCGGACCGGTGCGCTCGACCTCCTCCATATAGGCGGGGGTGATTTCACCCGTCCGGCTGACGGGGCGATAGCCGTTGGCATGCCGGGTGTTGTCATCATAGGTGACGCGGAACCAGTCATAGCCTGCAGTCGCGGCCACTTCGGCGGCATGGCGCAAGGCGTATTGCTCCACCAGTAGTTCGCTGGCGCCGGCATGACCGGTATACCAGACGCGCCATTGCTGCGGACCGACCTGCAGCGCGTCATACCCCATGCCGCTCATGCTGGCGCTGGAGGGGCCGTAAGCGCTCAGGGGCGGGCTGACAAAGGAGGTCGTTGTCGAGATCCCGCAGCCCGCGAGCAGGGTGAGCGCCATTGATCCGGTGAGTAGGTGCGCGCGCATGCCCGCCTCGTTGCTGAATACCACAGCCCTGAGACTCGCCCCGTTCGCGCCGCGCTGCAAGCCGGACTAGAGCGTGCCGGCGGCGTAAGCCCCTGCAGGGTTGGCCATGCGGGCGGCGTCATAGGCGCCATCCGGGCGCGGCTCTCCGCGTCCCGCGATGACTTCGAGGCTGATCTCTGTCCGGGTCTTGCCGGCGCCCGGATTGATCGCAATGCCGACCCCGACGCTGGAGCCGCGGAAACCGCTCGAGCCGAAGGTCTGGCCCAGCGAGCCGCCAACCCGCACCGGGCGTTCGTTCGCATCGCCTTCGGTGTCGACCTGGCGGTGGACTACCGTGAACCAGTCAAAGCCGTGGGTCAGGGCGATCTCGCCCGCCCGACGCAGGGCGAGCCGCTCCACATCGTCCTCATCCTGACCGTTGGCGCCGGTATAGCGCACGCGCCAGCGGTCATTCTCGATCCGGTAGTCGGAATAGCCCGTCCCGTTCGAATAGCTGCTCGCCGGACCGTAGACGGGTCCCGGACCGGAGGCGCAGGCTGCGAGGCTCAGGGCGGTCAGGCTGAGAAGAAGGGCGCGTCGCATGTGGGAGGCCTCCAATAGCTGCTTCAGCACAAGGTAACCTGAAACGCGTGGCGAAACAGGGGCGGTCTCATCGCGCCAACAAAAAAGCGGCGCCCGAAGGCGCCGCTCTTCCGTCAGGCCTGAGGCCGGACTCTAGTATTCGGTGACGTACAGGGTCGCCGGGGCGGTGCTGCCCGCATAGACGCCGACCCAGATGTCGTATTGACCGGCCTGGTTGAAGACGAGGGCCGGGTTCAGACCGTTCACGTCGTCAGAGCAGTACCACTGGCCGTCCGGACCGTTCACCACCAGGGTGGTGTCGGAGTTGGAGGTGGCGCCAATGGTCATCCGGCCGCCGCCCCACATCAGACGCGCGTCCGGTGCGTTGGCGATGGCGCCGGCGCAGCCGACGCTGGAGGCGTCAAGCGAGCCGCCTGCGGTGATCTGCAGCTCGGACGGGTCCGGCAGGAAGCCGGCGTTCAGCGAATAGGTGCCGTAGGTCGGGTTCAGGGAATAGTCCTGAGCGAAAGAAGCGGTGCTGGCGATCGCAGCGATCGCGGAAGCGGTGAGAAGAGTGCGGATCATGATGTCCCCCAAAGGATGTTGCAGACGGTTCAGTAGAACGGTTCTGTTTGCGTGAACATCCCTGGAATTGGGGATGCGCCCAGCCCGGGCACCATGGGGCATCAAACATGAACGCAAGGTGAGCATTTCCGGCAATCAACGAAAATTTCACGTTAATCATAGGGGGTTGGGCGAAGTGTGTTCTTCTCAACCTGTCATCCCCCGCTTTAATCGGGGGATCCATGCCGGTCGCTTTCAGAGGGAGAGACAGTTCCAGAGATCCGCCCATTCAGGATTTTAAGCCTCAATCAGATTGACCTTCCACTGACGTGGATAATTCTTGATGCGTTTCTCGCGCTGAATGGCGTGTTCAATACTGTCATGAGGCTCGAACCAGACGAGCCGTTTGACGCCATGGCGCTCTGTGAAGCCCTCAACCAGTCCTTCGCGGTGCTCATACGCCCGGCGCAGCAGATCGTTGGTGACGCCGCAATAGAGCGTACCGTTTCTCTGACTGGCCATGAGATAGACGAAGTACATGTCGCCAGCATGGCCGCCGATGGGTTTTTCGGCAATGTCACGGCATGGGTCCCCCGCATAAAGCGGGGGATGACAAGTGTTTGGGTTCAAGATTGTCATTCGACGGTTTGTCCGGCGAACCCATGCCGGTCGGGTGATGCTGTTCCAGGGCTTCAGAAAGCGATCAGCCCAGAACCACCGCCGTGCCGGACGCTGACACCATCAGCATGGAGCCTTGCTCGCCGATCACTTCATAGTCGAGATCGACGCCCACAACGGCGTTCGCGCCGAGCTTGCGCGCTTCGTCTTCCAGTTCGGACAGGGCGATCTGGCGCGCCTCGCGCAGGGATTTCTCGTAGGAGCCCGACCGGCCGCCGACAATGTCGCGAATGCCCGCAAACAGATCGCGGAACAGGTGCGCGCCCAGTATGGCTTCGCCGGTGACGACGCCCTTGTAGTCGTGGATATGACGGCCTTCGACGGACGGGGTGGTAGTGACGATCATGGGGAGGCTCCTTCGCTTAAAGTCTTTGAGACCAAGCGTGGAGCCTCACACCATGGATGTCACCTTACGGTCCGGTTAGGCCGCGCTCGCCTTTGAGACGATGTCGATCAGCTCCACCGCGCTGTCCGCAATCACCGTGCCGGGCGGGTAGACCGCGGCGGCGCCCATATCCTTCAGGATCGGGACGTCTTCGGGCGGGATGACGCCGCCGACAATGATGGTGATGTCGGGGCGACCCATTTCGGCGAGCTGTTTCTTGAGCTCGGGCACCAGGGTGAGGTGACCGGCGGCGAGCGATGACGCGGCGACGACATGGACGTCGTTCTCCACCGCCTGACGTGCGGCTTCCTCGGGCGTCTGGAAGAGCGGGCCGATATCCACGTCCCAACCCAGATCGGCGAAGGCGGAGGCGACGACCTTCTGACCGCGATCATGACCGTCCTGGCCCATTTTCGCGATCAGGATGCGCGGGCGGCGCCCTTCGTTTTCGGCAAAGGCGTCAGAGGCTTGAAGCGCCTTCTTGACCTTGGCGTCATCTCCTGAGGCTTTCAAGAACACCCCCTGAACCGATTTGATTTCCGCCTTGTGACGGCCGAACACCTTTTCCATGGCGTCCGAGATTTCCCCGACCGTCGCCTGCGCGCGGGCGGCCTTCACCGACAGCTCCAGAAGGTTGCCGCCGCGCTCGGCGGCGTTGGTCAGCGCTTCGAGCGCGCTTTCCACCGCCTTGGGATCGCGATTTTTGCGCAGGGTTTCGAGCTTGGCGAGCTGTTCGGCGCGGACTTTTGAGTTGTCCACCTTCAGAACCGGAATGTCTTCGGGCTCGTTGAGGCGGAACTTGTTCACGCCGACAATCGTCTGTAGGCCGGAATCGATCTTGGCCTGGGTCTTGGCGGCCGCTTCCTCGATGCGCAGCTTGGGCAGGCCTTCCTCGATGGCTTTCGCCATGCCGCCCAGCTCGTCCACCTCGGCGATGTGATCGAGCGCGCGGGCCGCCAGATCATGGGTCAGCCGCTCGACATAATAGCTGCCGCCCCACGGATCGATGGCGTCGGTCAGATGCGCCTCGGTCTCGAGCACCAGCTGGGTGTTCCGCGCAATGCGGGCCGAGAAGTCGGTCGGCAAGGCCAGCGCTTCATCAAGCGAGTTGGTGTGCAGCGACTGGGTGTGGCCATCCACCGCCGCCATCGCCTCGACCGCCGTGCGGC
The DNA here is from genome assembly GCF_000152745.1 of Oceanicaulis sp. HTCC2633. Lineage (GTDB taxonomy): Bacteria > Pseudomonadota > Alphaproteobacteria > Caulobacterales > Maricaulaceae > Oceanicaulis. The sequence goes on along the minus strand of NZ_CH672428.1, from coordinate 119,860 downwards.
CCACATTGTTGAACACGTCCTGAGCCGTCAGGGACCAGCCCGAGGTCTGGCTGTGCGTGCGCAGGGCGAGGGATTTGGCGTTTTTCGGGTTGAACCGCGCCTTGACGAGGCTGGCCCAGATCAGGCGCGCGGCGCGCATCTTCGCCACTTCCATGAAATAGTTCATGGACACGCCCCAGAAGAAGCTCAGACGCGGCGCGAAGGCGTCCACATCCAGCCCCGCCTCGACGCCCGAGCGGATGTATTCCAGCCCGTCGGCGATGGTGTAGGCCAGCTCGAGATCGGCGGGGGCGCCCGCCTCCTGCATGTGATAGCCGGAGATCGAGATAGAGTTGAAACGCGGCATCTCGCTGGCCGTAAAAGCGAAAATGTCGGAGATGATCCGCATGGAGGGGCGCGGCGGATAGATATAGGTGTTGCGCACCATGAACTCTTTCAGGATGTCGTTCTGGATCGTTCCTGAAAGCTGTTTGTGCGAAACGCCCTGTTCCTCGGCGGCGACGATATAGAGCGCCAGAACCGGCAGCACGGCGCCGTTCATGGTCATGGACACGCTCATCTGATCAAGCGGAATGCCATCAAAGAGCTGACGCATGTCCAGGATGGAATCGATGGCGACGCCCGCCATGCCCACATCGCCGATGACGCGCGGATTGTCGCTGTCATAGCCACGATGGGTGGCCAGATCGAACGCCACCGACAGGCCTTTCTGGCCGGCCTTGAGATTGCGGCGATAGAAGGCGTTGGATTCCGCCGCCGTGGAGAAGCCCGCATATTGCCGGATCGTCCAGGGACGCTGGACGAACATGGTGGGGTAGGGGCCGCGATGATAGGGCGCGGCGCCGGGATAGCCGTCGATGAAATCGAGCCCGGCCACATCCTCGGCGGTATAGGCGGGTTGGATCGGCAGCTCTTCGGCTGTCATGAAGGGCGGACGCTCGGCCCTGGGGCCGGGCTGGATGTCGGGCTGGCCGAGGCCGATCTGGGTGAAATCAGGATGCTTGCTCATGCGCTCACTCCCAGAATCTTATGGGCGCGTTCGCCATCTTCGAGACTATGGCTGCGAATATGGATGAAGTGGTCCACGCCGGTGATGAGGCCCGGCTTGCCCGCGATCCAGACCTCGCTGGCGCCGGCCTGCTTGAGGGCTTCGGCCAGCTCTTCGGCCATGTCCGAATAGGCGTCGTCGGTGCCGCAGATCACGGCGAGTTTCGAACCTGATCGGGCGAAGGCGTCCGCGCAGGCGTCGATATCGGCGTATTCGCTGGCCTGATCAGTCTCCACGCCCGCAACCGCAAGGCGGTTGGAGGCGAAGCTGGCGCGGGCGTTGAAGTCCGCGAGCGCGCCCAGCGTGGCGAGAAAGGCGGTCGGCGCCTTGCCGGTCTTCTTCGCATGGGCGTCCGCCGCATCCCGCAGCGCTTCGAATGGCTGGGCGAGGCGCATATAGCGCAAGGGCGTCCAGTCCTGTTCGGGCAGATCGAGCAGGCGGATGGCGTGCCCGGCTCTGGCGGCTTCAAGTTTGCCGGTGAAGGGTTGGGGCTCCAGCGTCGGGGCGTCGAGCTTGGACGGCGTGTAGTCGCGCTTGCCGGCCTCGACGGGACGCTCCTCGAGATTGGCGAACTGGGTCACCCCGATCAGCGCCTCGCGGCCTTCGGCGTATTGCGCCACATAGGCGTCCCGCGTCTTGCCGACCTCATTCTGCAGCCAGCCCGCCTTGACGGTTTCAAACAGGCCGCCGCGACGTTCGATCTGCTGGAACAGCTCCCAGCCCGCCTGGGCCAGGCGATGGCCGAGCGTCTCGTGAAGATAGCTGCCGCCTGCCGGATCGGCCGTCACGCCCAGATGGCTCTCTTCCATCAGCATGATCTGCAGATTGCGGCCGAGGCGCCGGGCGAAGGGCGTGGCGGCGCCCAGCGGTTCGTTGAAGGCGCACACGGTTATCGAATCCGCGCCGCCCGCCGCCGCGCCCAGACCGGCGCAGGCATTGCGGATCAGGTTGTTCCAGGCGTCTCTCGCCGTCAGCATGCGCGACGAAGTGATGGCGCAGATGCGCATGCCCTGCGCTTCGGGCGAACAGCCGAAGGCGTCCGCCACCCGCGCCCAGACCCGCCGCGCTGCGCGCAGCTTGGCGATGGTCAGGTGAACGTCCGCATCGGCGGCGAAGCTGAATTCCAGCGCATTGGCGGCCTGATCGGGCGTTAGCCCGTGATCAATGAAGGCGCGCATATAGCTCGCCCCGCCGGCGCAAGCGAACGCCAGTTCATGCACTGCCGAGCCCCCCGCTTCATGCGGCGCGTTTGCGGTGATGGAGACGACCTTGATTCCCGGCGCATGCTCGGCGCACCAGCTGGCGGCCTCGGCCGTGCGCTGCAGGCGCTCGGGCAGGTTCACAGCCCCGCCGCCCGCCATGGATTTCTGGCCGATGGGGGACAGGCCCAGTCCGCCTCTGAGCGCTTTGAGGTCCAGGCCTTGGTCCTGCATGTAGGTGAGGGCGAGGGCGGCGTATTGGGGCGCCATGCGCGAGGGTTGCAGATAGACCGGCGCGAGATCGAGCATGACCCCGTCCAGCACGGTCTTCAGCTCATCCAGCGTGCGCACGGCGACGCCATTGGCGCCGGTCGGATCCAGCGCCAGCGCCACTTCGCTGACCCCGCCGGACAGATCCGCGCGCAGCGCTTCATTCGCGACCTTGGGGTCGGGGTCGTCGATGATCTGACGGATGCCCCAGGGCAGGTACGGGTCGCGCTCCGCCGCAAGGCCGCGCAGATAGGGCGCAGCGCCCGGCGCGGGCAGAGGGCCGACCTTCTCAAGGTCCGAACGGGTGAACAGGGGGCCGCGCGCAACGCCGTCGAGCGTCTTGCGCACCAGCCGGTCCAGCGGGGCGCCTTTGAGGGCGGTTTCAGCCAGGGCGCGCCATTGCGCGTCGCTTATGGCCTCAAATCCCTCGGCCAGGGAGCGGATAGAGTCTGTCATGCGCAGTGGGTACACCGCCCGCGCGGATTAGAAAACCCGCCCTTTGCTCGGTTTCGCCAGTGCGGAAGTCCGGTTGCGCTATCCGCCTGCGCCAGGGCGGCCCCTAGGCTCTGACAGTCACAAAACGCGCAAGGGATATCTCATGTCTGAACGCACGCCCCGCCTGGATCTGCCGTTTCTGATGCCCGCCCAGGCGCAGAAGCATGTCACCGTCAACGAAGCGCTGGCCCGGCTCGATATTCTGGTCCAGGCCGCCGTGCTGAGCCGGGCGCTGGGCGACCAGCCGGATACGCCTTCAGAAGGGGACGGGTACATCCTGCCGTCGAATGCGACGGGGGCGGACTGGTCAACGCGTCCGTTGGGAACGCTCATGGTGTTTCACGAAGGCGTCTGGACGGCGATCCCGCCCTGGGCGGGGCTGGGCGTATATGTTCGTGATGAAGGGGTCAGTCTTGTCCATGACGGGGCGGGCTGGGGGCCGCTTCACGACCAGATTCGCCAGCTTGACCATCAACAGGGGCTGGGTGTGGGCGCGGCTTCTGACGCCTATAACCGCGTCGTGATCAAGTCGTCGGGCGTTCTGATGACGGCGGAAGAAAGCGGGACGGGTGATCTGCGGCTTGCGATGAACAAGGCGGGGAGCGCGGCCACCGCTAGCCTGTTGTTCCAGTCCGACTGGTCCGGTCGCGCCGAGATCGGACTGGCCGGCGAGGATGCCCTGACCGTCAAAGTGTCTGAAGATGGAAACACCTGGCGCGAAGCTATGCGCGTGGACCCGCTTGATGGCGAGATCCGGGTTGAAGGACTGAGCGTGCGCTCCGACCGCCTGACGCTCACCCGGAGCCTGACGCCTGCGAGCGCGTCCGCGCCGGGCCAGGTCGGGCAGATGGGCTGGGATTCCGATCATGTCTATATCTGCGTTGCGCCCGACCAATGGCGGCGCGCTGCACTGGCCGACTGGTGAGGTCGTGAGTCACGCCTCATGGCCCGGGCGGCGAAGTCAGCGGCGCGAGGCCGCCAGCGCCTCAAACAAGGTGCGCACTTCACGATGGACCGGCGCGGTCATGATATGGCCCGAGCGCTCCACCCAGTGCAGGCGTGCATCGGGCGCCGCTTCGGCGAGCCTGTAGGCGGCCCGGCCGGGGCAGACCAGGTCATAGCGGCTCTGGATCACATGCATGGGCATGGTCAGCCTGTGGGCGTCGCGCAACAACTGGCCAGGCTCGAGAAAACAGTCATGGCTGAAATACCAGGCCTCGAGCAGGGAGTGTCCCGTCAGCCAGTCGCGTCCCCTTTCGGCGAAATCCTCGCGGATATCTTCCGGGGACTTGTCCAGCCAGGCGAGGGTTTCCTCATATTCGCTCCAGCGATAGATTATCGACTGGCGCAGGCTTTCAATCGGCGTGTCCGGGTCCTCAAGCCCCTCCAGATGGGGGCGCCCCTCCGCCAACTCTTCGCGCATGCGCTCCAGCGCCCATTGGCGAAACGCCGGGGGGCGCCTGAACGCCTCGGGCGTGTCCATCATCAGCCTGTGCTGCGCGTCTGGCCATATCCCGCCGGCGCCCGCGCAATCGTGAAACCAGTCGATCTCTTCGCGTTCGCCCAGCAGGACGCCCTCAACGACAAGGGTGTCCACGCGTTCGGGATAGGCCTGGGCGTAGGCCAGCGCCAGCGTCGACCCCCAGGAAGGACCGAACAGGGTCCAGCGCTCAAGGCCCAGCTCCTCACGCAGGCGCTCCATGTCATCGATCTGGGCGGTCAGCGTATTGGTTTCCAGCTCGAACAGGGGTGTCGAGCGACCGCAACCGCGTTGATCAAAGAGGACAATGTTCCACTTGCCAGGATTAAAATAGCGGCGGTGACGCGCACTGGCGCCGGAGCCGGGGCCGCCATGGATGAACAGGACCGTCGGCGACTGGGCGTTGCCCGAGCATTCATAGAAGATCCGATACCCCTCAGCCGAGAAAAAGGTCGCGCTCGCATAAGGCTCAAGAGCGGGAAACAGGGGCGTCATCAAGGGCATTCGGCGAGACCGGATTTGGGTATTGAAAGTCGGGAACAGGATGCGTTCCTTGGAAACTAGGATTCTCTGGTTGCGCGCCAAGCGACGAAAAAACAACACGCTTATCGTAGACGCGTGCGTTCGTTCTGACCTATCGTTAACCACAGCTTTGAATTGCTGGCGCTTGGGGCGGGACTCTCGACTAGTCTGAAAAGTGCGTACAAAATATGTATAAATGAGTTTCGGGCACAGGTGTAAGGTCCACTATGACGCAATCCATCCTGTTTGTGGAAGACGATGCGACTGATCGGATGTTTCTCAAGCTCAGTCTTGATGACAGCAATCTGGATGTTGAGGCCTCCTATTGTGAAGACGGAGTGCAGGCGCTCGAGTATCTCAGGTCCCATGAGCCCCCTGACCTGATCGTGACGGACCTGTCCATGCCAGGCATGGATGGGGTGGAGCTGACGCAAACCCTCAAATCAGATGAATCCTATTGCGGCATTCCTGTGCTGATGCTCTCCACATCCAACAATCGCTCGGATGTGCGCCGGTTCTACGGCAAGGCGGGCAATGCATATATTCGCAAGCCGGATTCGCCTGATGGCTATCAGATGGTGCTGAGCGAGATCTCGCGCTTCTGGTTCAGCGTGGCTGAAAGCGGCGCCTAGAGGGTGTTTGCGGCAGGCTGGGCCAGCGGAAGGGTGAAGCGAATGCTGGCGCCGGTCGAGCGTCCGGGCGCCATCCGGATGTCTCCGCCATGGGCCGCAATGATCGTGCGGCATAGCGCCAGCCCCAGTCCGCGACCGTCCGCTCCCGACGGCTCAGGGCTCTCCCCGCGCACATGCGGGCTGAATATGCGTTCGGCCAGCTCCTGCGGAATCCCCACGCCATTATCCTCGACATAGACGGTCAGCATGGTGTCGCCGCGGACGGCGCGGACCCTGATGTCGAGCGTCTTCTCGGGGCGGGCGTATTTCAAGGCGTTGGTCAGCAGATTGATCGCCACCTGCCGGATCAGGTCGCGATCACAATAGGCTTCGCCGAGCGGATCAATCCGGATGTGCCGTGGGGCCTTGCGGTGCAGAAGGGCCAGCTCATCGACGGCCTGTCTGAAAATCTCGCCGATATCCTCGAGCGAGGTTTCCGGCGGCTGATCATCAAGCTGGGCCAGGTTGAGGAAGCCTTCCACAATGGTGTTGGCGCGTTCGATGCTCTCCCTGACCTTGTCGCAGTGCGCATCCCTGTCGGCCTCCGTCTCTGCACGTTTGGCCAGATGCAGCAACATGCTGGCTTGCCGCAGCGGCGCCTTGAGATCATGAGCGACCATGGAGGTGAAGTTTTCCAGCGCGGCGTGGCTCTCGCGCATGCGCTCTAGGGTGAGGGTCTGGGCCCTGAGGGAGGCATTGAGGTTGCGGATCTGGGCGCGCGCTTCCCGACCCGCCTGGATGCGCGTTTTGTACATGCGCATCCAGATGAAGATGATGAAGCCCAGCATCAGGGCCTGTAACGTGGGGGTAAGGACGCTCTGAAAACCGCTCAGCCGATTGAGACGGGCCATCCGCTGGCGGGTGACGGATTCGAATCCCGCCTCGATTGCGGCCAGCTGTTCAAGCGCTGGCGCATCATCCACTCGCACCAGGGCGTCGATGTCCGATACCGGCAGCGAATCCGCCCAACCGAGCCGGACGGTGTCCAGGCGGTCCTCATAGGCGCTGACCGTGTCGCGAACGGCGCTCAGGTCCGGCTCGAGACCGAGCGCGCGACCATGGGCGTCCAGGCGTTCAAGCCGGATATGGATGGAGTGGGCGGTCGTGCGAACCCTGTCCCGGTACGCTTCGTCACCGCGTATGACATAGTTCTTGAAGCTGTGGATCAGGCCGCCGAAGCCCAGCTCGTCATAGAGCTTCGCTGTTTCATGTCGGGCCGAGGAGACGGTGTCCAGCAGGGTGTTGCGTTCCTGGCGGACCTGATGGCTGACCCAGATGTCGGCCGCAGAGATCGCGACAAGTCCGACCAGAGCGGTCGCGAAGACCTTCTTGCGGTGCATGCTTCCCCCAGACGTCCAGCCGCTGGTTCGAGGACAGCCGACTGTGTTGCGACTCGCCGGTCAAGTGTAGGGCAATCACATACGCGCTCAAGGCGGGTATGGGCCCGCGTCGAACTCTCACGGCTCTGCTGGTCTGACAGTCTGGAATGAGGAATGGTGCCGCTAGAGTGAATTGAACACTCGACCTCTCCCTTACCAAGGGAACGCTCTACCCCTGAGCTATAGCGGCGTCCGGTGTGCGAAAGCATGCTCTCGCGTCGTCGGAGCCGGGCTTATAGCGCCTGATTCTGCTCGCGCCAAGACCGGGCTTGACCTCTTTTGCAGATATAAGGCAGTTGAACGCTCATGAGCACGCAAGATCGCAAGCCCGCAAAGGGCCAGAGCCCCCAGTCCGACCGCGAACAGCGCCTGGCGCAGGCGCTGCGCGCCAATCTGCGTCGACGCAAGGCCGCCGCGCGCAAGGACGAGACGTCTGCCGGCAAGGATGAGTCCTGAGACCGGGCCGGTCTTGCGCCTGAGCGCACAGACCCACAAATCATGGCCTCTGTGACGCCCTCATTTCGTCATCGTGCGAATGCCCTTACAGGTGGGCGTTGAAGGGTGGGGCGCTGGGCGTCGGCGCGCGCTGAATAGGACCATGAGGGCAGTATGGACAGCATTCTAATTCGCGGCGGCTCGCCGCTTGTTGGCGAGATCGAGATTTCAGGCGCGAAAAATTCTGCGCTCAAACTGATGGCCGCCTGCCTGCTGACGGACGGGCCGCTGGAGCTGTCGCGCATGCCGCGCCTCGCCGATACGCGCTTTCTGGGCCATTTGCTGGCGCGTCTGGGCGTCGTTGTGGAAGAGCGCGCGGGCGCCAAACTCTTCATGCAGGCTGACAGGCTGGGCGAGCCGTTCGCGCCCTATGACCTGGTGCGTAAAATGCGCGCGAGCTTCAATGTGCTGGGCCCGCTGATCGCCCGTGTGGGCCATGCTCGCGTGTCACTGCCCGGCGGCTGCGCCATAGGCGCGCGTCCGGTGGATCTGCACCTTCAGGCGCTGGAAGCGCTGGGGGCGGAGATCGAGCTGTCCGAAGGCTATGTGAACGCCAAGGCGCCGGCGGGCGGCCTGAAAGGCGCGCGCATCACCTTTCCGATGGTGTCGGTCGGCGCGACCGAGCACGCCATGCTGGCGGCGGTTCTGGCCAAGGGGCAGACCGTGCTTGAGAATTGCGCCCGAGAGCCCGAGATCGCCGACCTCGCCGGCTGCCTGAACGCCATGGGCGCGAAGGTGGAAGGGGCGGGGACCGCCACCATCACCATTGAGGGCGTGGACACGCTGCATGGCGCGGACTGGTCCGTCGTGCCTGACCGGATCGAGACGGGCACCTACGCCATGGCCGCTGCAGCCGTTGCGGGCGGGGATGTGCTGCTCAAAGACGCGATCTTTGATCATAACGGCGCCCTGTGGTCGCTCCTGAGAAAAGCCGGCGTGGAGGTCGAGGCCGAGACTGGCGGCGTGCGCGTGAAACGCAATGGCGCGCTCAAGGCGGTCGATATGCAGACGGCGCCCTTCCCGGGCTTTCCCACCGATCTGCAGGCGCAATTCATGGCGTTGATGAGTCTGGCGGACGGCGCGTCGGTGATCCGGGAGACGATTTTCGAGAACCGCTTCATGCACGCGCCCGAGCTGTCGCGTCTGGGCGCGCGCATCGATGTGCGCGGCAATGAGGCGGTGGTGCGCGGTCCGTGCGCGCTCAAGGGGGCGCCTGTGATGGCGACCGACCTGCGCGCATCGGTCAGCCTTGTCATCGCCGGTCTCGCCGCGGAAGGTGAGACCCGGGTGAGCCGAATCTATCATCTTGATCGCGGTTTTGAGCGCCTGGAGGACAAGCTGTCCGCCTGTGGCGCCGATATTCGCCGCGTTCCGGAACAAGCGGAGGGCTGAATGGCCGGATACACGCCTATGCGCCTTCTGGCGCAATCGCCTGAGGATCTGGCGGTTCTGTCCGCCGCATTGCAGGACGCCGTGGGGCTGCTGGGCGATTTCCAGTATGAACCGAAGGCGCAACAATTCACCCTGGCGCTCAATCGGTTCCGCTGGGAGGGCCCCAGCCGGGGGCAGGGCGAGCGCGTGCGCGCCGCGCTGCAGGTGGGCTCAGTTCTGAAGGCGCAATCCAAACGCCTCAAGCAGGGCCATGAGGACGGGGTGATCAGCCTGCTCACGATGGCGTTCGAGCCGGGCGAGGCGCCGGGCGGCGTGCTCAGCTTCACCTTTTCCGGTGGCGGGGAGCTCCGTCTTGAGGTGGAATGCATCGACATGGCGTTTGCGGACGTGTCCGAGCCCTGGCGGGCGGCGGCGCGACCCAGCCATCCTGAAGACGACGAGGCATGACCCGGATTCGGGTTGACTGGAGTTCCTTATGACCGATCAGCGACTGGTCGCGGTCGAGCTTGACCAACTGACCATCGGCAAGGCCGATGAGGCCGTGGAGCATGAGCGCCGCGTGGCCATTGCTGATCTTCTGGATTCCAACACCTTCGTCCCGGCTGATTCCGAGGCCGGCCCCTACGCCCTGCGTCTGGCCATCGAGGACCAGCGCCTGGTGTTCGACATCAAGCGCGAGAATGGCGACCCGGTGCGCATGTTCGTGTTCTCGCTGGGCCCGCTGCGCCGCATCATCAAGGACTATTTCCTGATGTGCGAAAGCTATTACGCGGCCGTGCGCAATGCGCCGCTGGGCCAGATCGAGGCGATCGATATGGGCCGGCGCGGGGTCCATAACGAAGGTTCGGAACTGCTGCGCGAACGGCTTCACGGCAAGATCGAGGTGGATTTTGACACGGCGCGACGCCTGTTCACCCTGATCTGCGCGCTGCACCGGCGGGGCGCCTGATCATGGCCGCGCCCTCCGTCGTCTTTGTCTGCGGCCGCAATGCGGTGCGGTCGCCCATGGCGGAAGCCTTCTGGAAGCATCGCTTCGGTGCAGACTGTCTGGCGCGGTCGTGCGGGGTCGAGCCCGCGCCCTGGCCGGACGGCTTCATGATCTCGGTGATGAACGAGACCGGCATCGACCTGTCGAATTTCGAGTGCCGCGATCTGGCCGACACCGCTGATGATCCGGTCGAGCTGGTGGTGTGTCTTGCGGCGGATGCGGATCCGTCCGCGAGCGCCTTCGCAGAAGCGCGGGATGCCGAATACCAGCTCTGGGCGATTCCCGATCCGGCGGAGGCGGAAGGCAGCCGGGAGGCGCGTCTGGACGCCTACCGGACGGCGCGGGACGCCATAAAAGCCCGCATTTCGGCGTATAATCCGGACTAGTCCTTACAACCACGCTCGACGATTGCGGCGATCACGCTTATATAGCGCCCGACACCACCCGACGCTGGCATGAGTCTTCATGCGCGAAGCGTACGGGGTTTTTGCGTTTTGACGTCTATGCGTCTGAATTTACGCCATTGATCAAGAGGAGCTGCATGGCGAAGGAAGAACTGCTGGAGTTTCCCGGCGAAGTCGTGGAACTGCTGCCCAACGCGACCTTCAAGGTCAAACTGGAAAATGATCACGAAATCATCGCGCACACCGCGGGCAAGATGCGCAAGAACCGCATCCGCGTGCTGGCGGGCGACAAGGTCCTGGTCGAGATGACGCCTTACGACCTGACCAAGGGGCGCATCACATATCGCTTCAAGTAAGGTGAGCGTGTCGCCGAACGCTGCGCGCGCGCCCTTTGTGCTGGCGAGCGCGTCGCCGCGCCGCCGGGACCTGTTGACCGGGATCGGCGCGCCGCCTGATCTGGTCGCCCCGACCGATATCGACGAGACCGAGCGCCCCGGCGAATTGCCGCGTGATCTGGCGCTGCGTCTGGCGGTCGAGAAGCTGGCCGCGGCCAATCATCCTGGCTGCTATGTGCTGGCGAGCGATACGGTGGTCGGCGTGGGACGTCGCATCCTGCCCAAATCGGAAGATCGCGAGACCGCCGACGCCTGTCTGAGGCTTCTGAGCGGTCGCAATCACCGGGTCTATACCGGTGTCGCGGTGCGTGCGCCGGACGGGCGCGAGGCGAGCCGTGTGGTTGAAACTCGCGTCGCCTTCAAGCGTCTGAGCGAGGACGAGATCACCGCCTATCTTGAGAGCGGTGAATGGAACGGCAAGGCGGGCGGCTATGGCATTCAGGGCCGGGCCGGCTCTTACATCAGCAAGCTGATCGGTTCGTATACCGGCGTCATGGGACTGCCGGTCTATGAAGCGCGGCAGCTTCTGGTCGGATTGGGATATGTGTTTTGAGAATCGTCGCTGCTGAGCATGTGGGGGAAACCCGCGCCGCTGTCATCGATGGCGACCGCGCCGTCGAGCTGCATGTGGAGCGCTGGTCCGAACGCGGAAAACGCGCCTGGCGCGGCGAGGTCTATCGCGCCCGGGTGACCAAGATCGACCATGCGATCAATGGCGCGTTCTGCGATATCGGTCGCGGACCTGCAGGCTTTCTGCCCTTCGGCAAGGCCGGGCGTCCGGACGGCTTGCATGAGGGCGCGGCCATTGGCGTGCAGATTGCGCGCGAACAATTCCAGGAAAAGGGGCCGACGCTCGCGCTGTTTGACGTGGAACCTGGCGAGGCGCCCGAAATCGTGGTGGCTGCGCCGCCGATCGCCGAGCGCCTGTCCATGATGTACGAGGCGCCGGTTCGTACGCCCAAGGAGGCGGAGGTCGAACTTGATCAATTGTTCGACGAGGCGCTGGAAGCCGTTGTGTCGCTGCCGGGCGGCGGGCGTCTGGTGATCGAGCCGGTCACCGCGATGACGGTGATCGATGTGGACTCCGCCGGGCGTCAGTCCCAGGGCGGCTCGCCGAAAATGGCCCTTGATCTCAACAAGACCGCAGCGCGTGAGACCGCGCGCCAGATCCGGTTGCGCGGCATTGGCGGCGTGGTCGCCATCGACTTCCTGCCGCTGAAGAAAAAGCAGGACCAGAGCCAGCTTGATCAGAGCCTGAAAGGCGCGTTCAAGCGCGATCCGGCCAAGATCGATGTGGCGCCGGCCAGCCGCTTCGCCATCGTCGAACTCTCCCGCCAGCGTCTGGGCCGCGCCCTGCATGAAATCTGCTGGGAGCGTTTCGGCGTTGAGAGCGTGGAAACCCGCGCTTTGGCGGCCTTGCGTCGTCTTGAAGCGGAAGGCAAGGCGAAGCGCGGCGGGCGTCTTGCCCTGCTGGCGGGGGCCGAGGTTCACGCCTGGCTTGAAAAAGATCCCATCGGATGGTCCAAGGCGATGAAATCGCGTCTCGGAGATCGCTTTGAACTGGTGCTGGATGAAGCCCGGGGCGCGCGCGACTTCGAGGTGCGTCCGCTATGAGCAAATCCAAGCCCGGTTGTCCGATCTGCAAGAAGCCTGTCGATCCCAGATACAGGCCGTTCTGCTCGGCCCGCTGCGCGGACGCCGATCTGGGTCGCTGGTTCTCGGGCGCCTATGCCGTGCCGGGCGAGCCTGTCCCGCCCGAAGCCCTGCCGCCAGAAGCGCGCGGCGAGGGCGGCGAGGACGAGCGCTAGTCATAATCTGCTTCCAAATGGTACGTTTGATTGTGGCCTTTGGGAGGATTCGAATGACTTGCCTTATTGGAAAGCGCGAATTTGATTTTTGCTTCCACTCCGCTGGCCTCAACTGGGCTGCTTTGCAAAGCGATTATGAACAGGATGATTTGACTAAGATTCAACTGCTCAATGACCGCCAAGCATTCGATCGTTTTTTAAAGGGGTACGGCTTGGCGAGGCACAGTTTAAATGAGAAAAATGAATCTGAAAGTAGAAATAAGAAGTATGCGACGCGAGATGAGTGGTTTAATTATATATCAAAAATAATTCCACTTATTATATCTGACTCAAGGTATGATTCTATTGATGATGCGGCGATCAGTGCTGAGGCTCCCTATAAATTATCTATATCTTGCTTGTCGAAGGTTTGCGCTATAGTGGCCCCTGATCGCTTTGTTGCTTATGATAAATTTGCATCTAAGGGGCTAGCAGCATGGGATGGCAAGCCTAAGGCTTCTACATACAGTGATTACATGTTGCGCATATTTGATTGCTGGAGCAGCAATGTTGGCAGTTTCATAAGGGATGAAATGTCAAGGCGGACCCTTCCTTTAAGCAGGGGTTTGCCTGATACTGCTTTCGGCTTTAGAGTTCTCGACAATTATTTAATGCTCCGCGGCGGGCGCTGGGTCTTACATTGAAAAAAAGCCCCGCAGTCTAGCTGCGGGGCTTTGTCTTTAGCGCTGGACGCTGATCCGCGCGTAGAGCACCCGGCTGCGGGCGTCATGCACCTTGGTGTCATAGCCCAGAGGCGTGTTCACGAACGGCGCCTCTTCATCGAAGAGGTTGAGCGCGCCGACGCTGGCCGTGAGGGCGTGGCCGCGCACATTCGACGTCCAGCCCGCCTGAAGGTCATAGGCGGTCCAACTGTCGATCTCGGCGCCGGCGTTCTCGTCATCGTCATAGGGCGAGATGTAGCGCGCCTGGGCGTTGACGCTCCATGGCCCGTTCATCCAGCCGGCGCGGACGCTTGTGCGCCATTGCGGCAGCGAGCGCGCAAAATTGGTGAAGTTGCGATTGCCCGCCGCGTCGATCTCGGTGTTCAGCACCGGATCGTAGAGGGTGAATTCGTCGATATAGACGGTCTCGAGCCCGGCGGTCATCACGCCGAACCGGCCCAGATCGATATTGTCGTGGCCAAAGGCGATGTCCACGCCCTGCGCCTCGACGCGGGGCGCATTGACGAAATTGGCGCGCACCAGCACCACGTCGCCCGCCTGGGACAGCTCAACGCGCGGATCATTGTAGAGGCCGTCATCGGCGATATCGGCGGCGAGAATGGCGTTGGCGCTTTCCTCGATGATCAGATCCTCGACTTCCAGCCGCCAGGCGTCCACACGGGCGGTCCAGCCTTCGTGGCGCCAGCTCAGGCCCAGCGAGTAGCTGTCAGAGGTTTCCGGCTCGAGATCTTGTGAGCCGACCGTACGCACCGGGCGGAACAGGCTCTGATTGCCGATGGTCAGCGATTGCAGCGTCGTGGTGGCGCTCACCTGCTGATGCAGTGAGGGCGCGCGGAAGGATTGCGCCCAGTTCGCAGACAGGGTCAGCGCATCGGTCAGATCTACGGCGAGGCCGACCTTGGGATCGGTGGAGGAGAAGTCTTCCAGATCCTCATGGCGGGCCGCCAGCGTCAGCCGCGCACGCGCGTGCAGCGGAATGACGCTCTCGGCATAAAGGCTCGCCACATCGCGCTCGCCCGCATAGTCCGGCCCGCCGACGATGAACAGGAAGGCGTCATCATTGAAGGTCTGGCCGTGATCGACGTCGAGGCGCTCATTGCGCAGATGCGCGCCCACGGTCAGCGAAACCGAGCCAGCAGGCAAGGCAAACAGATGCGCCGTCGTCAGGCTGGCGTCTAGGCTGCTCAGCTCCGAGCTCGAGGTGCGCACATCCTCGCCCAGCATCCAGGCGAGCAGGGCGGGATCATTGTAACGCGGGTCATTGGGATCGGTGACGAGACTGCCCGAGCCGAACGGGTTGAACCAGTAGCACCCCGCGCTCTGATCGCCCGCGCTGGCGCCCGGCTGGCAGTTCGCGCCGCCAAACCCGTTGAGCGCGGCGTCGAGGCGGTCGCCGATATGATCCGTGATGGTGGCTTCGAGTTCGTTGCGCGAAAAGGCCAGCACGCCCTCCGCCGTCCAGTCGCGACCGAAGGCGTCAAAATCATGCGCCAGCCCGGCCTCGAGCCGCAACGTGTCATGATCAAAGCTGCGTCGCGCCGCCCCGGCGGATACGCCGCGCGGGCGTCCGTTCCAGGTCACGTCGCGATTGAAGTAATTGCCCGGATTGTCGACCGGAATGGTCGGAAAGCTAAGCGCGGGCAGGGAGGGGGAATTGCCGCGAGTCAGTTGCGTATCGGCCCAGGCCGCGCGCAGGGTCACGCGCGTATCGCCGAAATCGCCGGTCAGCGCGCCATAGGCGTTCAACCGCGTCTCATCCGGGACCAGGGAGAAGAACTGGCCGTAATCGAGCCGGCAATAACCCGGCGTGCCGAAGGCGGTGTCGGCGCCCAGCACCAGCGGCTGGCCGCCAGCGGCCGCGCAATCGCGATCAATGATGACCTGCGGACCGCCGGACGGCGTCGTCACCTCGAACCCGCCGCCTGGCGCCTGGATGTAATAGGCGCCGGGCTGGCCCAGCGCCGACAGGCCGGTGCCGGGGATGAAGTCGGTCTCGAACCCTTCCACGCCGTCGGTGTCGCGATAGCTGACCGCTCCCATGACGCTCCATGCGCCGAAGGTCTCGCCCGCGCGGGCGGACAGGATCGACGTGAAGCCGGCGCCCTCGAATCCGTCAGGACCGCGCGCCTCGAGCGCGACCTCGACCCCTTCGAACAGATCGTCCGTGATCACGTTCACAACGCCGGCGACCGCATCCGATCCATGCAGCGGAGAAGCGCCGTCCTTGAGGATCTCCACCCGGCTGATGGCGATGTCGGGCACAAGCGCGTTCATGTCGACAAAGCTCGCGCCATCATCGGACGCCACCGAGGCGGGCGCCTGACGCACGCCGTTCACCAGCACCAGGGTCGCTCCCAGCCCCAGCCCCCGCAGATTGACGCTCGAGGTGCCCGAAGTGTCGTTCTGGGTGCCCGGATCGTCATTGAATTCCGAGCCGACAATGGCGGGGCTGAAGGCCAGCGCATCCCCAAGGTCCGAGAGGCCGCTCGCCCTGAGCGCTTCTGCATCCAGCGTGACCACGGGGCGGTCTCCCGATTGCGCGCCGGGCGCGCGGCCTGCGGTGATGGTGATGACATCATCCTGAACGGTCTGGGCGGACGCCAGACCGCCTTCACCCAGCATGGCCAGAAGGGCCAGGGCGCTGACGCAGACTTTGGGGTTCATTGCAGTCCTCGGAGGTTGGGGAGGTTTTGAGAATATAACGCAGAAGCGGTTAGCAGGCCTCTGTATACCCGGGCAAGTCCGAAGGCAGACCGGACAAATTGCAATCGGACTGCACAAGACTGATTTGAGGGCATGGACAGCCTCCGCGCGCTTGCCTATAAACCGCGTCCTCAGCGCGGCGAACCTTGCAGATCGCCCCGCTCGCCCGGGTAGCTCAGTTGGTAGAGCAGCGGATTGAAAATCCGCGTGTCGGTGGTTCGAATCCGCCCCCGGGCACCATTTTCCCCGTTCTTGCTGGTTCTCTCTCGCTCCGCTTGGTCGATCCTCGCTGATGCTGCGGATGGGCGTTCGCCCTTGCGAACCCTTTGGGTTCGGGGTGGGGGGATTGGGGGCGGCTCGGGCCAGTCATCATTGTGGCGGCGTCTTTTCGCGCGGATGGGCTGTTATTCCTGTCCCAGTCCTTGATATTCATCTGTCAGTCGCCGCCCGACTTTCAAAGACTGGGCGCCGGATCGCACATTGGCGTGCGGTGAAGGCGGAGAGAGCAGATGAGTTTTGGCGCATTCCTGAAGGCCCGGCGTGAGGCGCTGGGCTGGACCCAGCCCGAGGCGGCGGCGAAGGCCCGGATCGAACAATCCTATTTGTCCAAGCTGGAGACTGGGAAGTCCTTTCCCTCTGAAGAGGTCTTCGAGAGGCTGGCCGAGGCCTATGGCTTTGACGCTGAAACCGTCGCCGGGTCGCTCAGCGGAGATGACCTCACGGCGCTGCGCGAGATCGGCCAGGTCCGTGCGGCGGTGCTGACACTGAAGGCGCAGGCCACCCGGCTGACGCGTGGCTGGCTGGCCGCAGGGCTGGGCTGTCTGATGTTGGGCGGCGCGAGCCTCGGGCTGCATGCGCTGGCTGAGGATGAGGAATACACCGTCTACCACTACACCTCCCCCGGCGTGCTGGCGCCGGGCGAAGACCTGAACGCCTACGCTGTCCTGCAGGCCAGCTTGCGGCCCGATCTGGGCGAGGATCGTCCTCAAGAGGCCGCCGTGCGCGCCCTTCAGGTCGCCATGATGGAACGCGCTGATCCTCAAACCCGGGTCACTCGCGACATGCACGCCAATGGCTTCTTGGAGCAGGTAGAGGGCGGGCGCCGGTTTTTCGAGCCGGTGGATTCTGAACTGGTGACGGAGCGCTCGCCATTGCGCTGGTTCCTGGCGCCGGCGGTGATGTTCCTTCTGGGTGCTCTGGGCTGCTTCTTCATCAGCTTCCGCTGGAAGTAGCCGCACGCCTTCTTTCTGACATTTCAAATTCTTGGAGATCGCCATGGTCCTGTGGAAATGGCTCATGACGGCGTGCGTGCTGATGTTCGCCCCCGCCGCGCAGTCCGTCAGCTATGCGCCGCCGCCTCTGCCGGAGCGGATCGACGCCTATGCCCGTGCTTCGCAAGAGATCGGCGCCACGCCCGGCGTCCTCATGGTCATTCAGGGCGGCGTTGTGGTCTATGAGGGCTATCGGGGCGCGGCGGACCGCAAAACGGGCCGCTCATTTGACGCTGAAACCCTATTTGATCTCGGCTCGGTGACGAAGTCGTTCACAGCGACGACCGTGCTGCGTCTCGTGGAAGAGAGCGCGCTGAGCCTTGATGACGCGCTAGCGTCCAATTTCGAGGACATCCCCGAGGACAAGGCGGGCATCACGATCGAGCAGCTGCTGACCCACAGCTCTGGCTTGTCCGATGAAACCGGCGGGTTCGAGGGGCGTGATGCGGATCCGTTTGTGTCGGCCGAGGCGTTTCTCGCGCCGCTCTGGACGAGCCCGCTCAGTCGTACACCGGGCAGCGGCTATGAGTATTCCAATGCAGGCTATTCGGTTCTCGCCATCATCGTCGAGCGGGTGACGGGTGAGCCGTTTGAAGTGGCGCTGCGCCGTCTGGCGCTGGACCGGGCCGGGCTTCACACCACGGGCTACCGCCTGATGGACTGGATGCCCGAGCAGGCCGCCCATGGCTATGACGACCGCCAGATCGCGCCCGACCGCGCGGATCAGGGCCTGTTCTATCTTGAGCGCTGGCGCGATGAGCCTGTGTCCTATCGCCTTCTGGGCAATGGCGGTGTGCATGCGACGCCGGCAGACATGGCGCGCTGGATGGCGGCGCTGAGCCGGGGAGAGGTGCTACGGTCTGACACATTGGTCAGGCTCTATCAGCCGCTCATGGCGCTTGATGGTCTCTATCCGCCGACCTTCACCCATTACAGTTATGGCTGGGGCGTGGGCGCGCGTCCGTTCGGCGAGCGCTGGATCAGCCATGCGGGCAGCAATGGTTTGTTCTTCACCAGCGTTCAGTATGGCCCGCAGTCCGACACGCTGATTCTGCACATGACGAATGCAGCGCGGGGACACGTGGGCCGCATGGGCTATGAAGTGGCGCGGATGATGGATGATCCGGCCTATCGCCCGCAGCCCCGCCGTGCCCTTGGTTTCGCGGTTCTTGGCTGTTCATCCGGTCGAGGATGCAGATGCGCTCCCGGCTTATCTGGAGACGCATCTGGGCGAGCGGCCCGCGCCCTGGGTTCTGAACCGGGTGGGCCTCTATCAGCTTGACGCCGGTCAGCCGGACTGGGCGCTCGCGCTGCTGGAGCTGAATGCGCAATTCTATCCTGATGACGGCAATCTGGCTGACAGCCTGGCTCATGCTTATGAAATTACAGGGCGGAGCGATCTGGCGCGCTTGCAGTATCAACGCGCGCTCACGCTGGGCGAAGCGCAAACCGACTGTCACTGGTGCGCCAATGCCCGTGCAGGGCTGGAGCGGTTGAACTAGACTGGCCGTGACAACACACGGAGATCGCCATGCTCAAACTCAGCTGGACGGATATCGAAACCCTCTCCGCCTCGATCGCGGACCAGGTCGCGCAGCGGCATGGGCCGATTGATCCGGATACGGTGCTGGTGGGCGTGGCGCGAGGCGGGCTGATCCCGGCGGCCCTGGTGGCGCACCGGCTGGGCCTGCGCAAGATGACCTCGCTGGGGCTGATGTCCTATGCGGACGGCGTGGAGGGCGCGCAGGGACGGATGCAGGCCTATGGCGCGGCGCCGGACGCTGCTGCGATCGTCATTGATGACATCATCGATTCAGGGCGCACGCTGGAAGAGGTGCGCGCCCGTTATCCCGACGCCATTGTCGCTGCGCTGATCGACAAGACCGGCGGCGTCTCGGGCGTCATCGCCGGCAAACAGACGCCGGCCGGCGAGTGGGTGGAGTTCCCGTGGGAAGCCATCGGCGCGCTCTGAGCCCCGCCTTCAGCCCTTGTCTCAGCGCCTAGTCGCCTCACATTGAGGAGAGCGGACTGGCGCATATCGCTTGCCGGCCCATATGGATGTGACAGGCAAGGAGGCCGAGATGAGCACCGATCCCAAATGGGCGCGTACGCCCGAGGCGCTGGCCCGGCTCAGCCCCCAAGAGCGCTATGTCACCCAGGAGAACGGCACCGAACGTCCGTTCACGGGCGCGCTTCTCGAGGAAAAGCGCGACGGCATCTTCGTTGACGTGGTGTCGGGCGAACCCTTGTTCGCTTCGGCGGACAAGTATGAATCCGGCTGCGGCTGGCCCAGCTTTACCCGCCCGATCACGAAAGAGGCGCTGGCCGAACTGCGCGATGACAGCCATGGCATGGTGCGCACCGAGGTCCGCTCCTCTCATGCCGACAGTCATCTGGGTCATGTCTTTCCGGACGGGCCGCCCGATCAGGGCGGTTTGCGCTATTGCATCAACTCCGCCGCCTTGCGGTTCATTCCGCTGGAAGAGATGGAGGCGGAAGGTTATGGCGACTATATCGACTTCGTGAAGGCAGGCCGTAAGGAGGCCGTAAAATGAGTGAGACGACCGAACGCGCCCTTCTGGCGGGCGGCTGTTTCTGGGGCATGCAGGATCTGATCCGGCGCCGTCCCGGCGTCATCTCCACCCGTGTGGGCTATAGCGGCGGGACGACCGAGAACCCGACCTATGAGCAGGTGAAGACCGGCAAGACCGGCCATGCGGAATCCATCGAGATCGTCTTTGATCCGTCCGTGACGAGCTATCGCGAGATGCTGGAGCTGTTCTTCCAGATCCACGATCCCACGACCCTGGACCGTCAGGGCAATGATATCGGCACGCAATACCGCTCGGCGATCTTTTATTTGGACGATACCCAGAAGGCCGTCGCCGAAGACACCATCCAGGATGTGGATGCGTCGGGCCTGTGGCCGGGCAGGGTGGTCACCGAGGTGACCCCGGCGGGTGAGTTCTGGGACGCCGAGGACTTCCATCAGGATTATCTCGAGCGCTATCCCAACGGCTATACCTGCCATTTCCCGCGCCCCGACTGGGTGCTGCCCAAGCGCAATGCCGGCGCAGCGTAAGCGCGGACCCCAATCAGGCTGATGAAACCCCGTCTTCTAGAGGCGGGGTTTTGTCTAGCCGCCTGTCGCCTGTCGCCAGAGGAACAGTACGACCGCGCCCTGAAGGAATAGCGGGATGGCGAAACTCACAGCGCCGAACAGCGCCGCGACCACCAGCAGAAGAAAGCGCGTGGGCAGACGCATCATCATGCGTCCGCGCTCGCCGGCCGTGGCGTAGGGCGAGCGGATCACGTCGAGCATGTCGTCAAAGCCGCCGCGCAACAGCATGGCGAAAACCCAGAAGGCGCAGGCCACTCCAACCCAGACCATGATCCGGATCCAGGTGGAGAACCCTTCCGCGGCCATCACCGCATTCCAGTCGAGATCCATAGACCGCCCAGCGCAGGATCAGCCGCGCGCCCATTGCGCCATGGCCCTGATCCCCTCCATTACCCGGGAACAATGCCGGTTCAGGAAGGCTTCGTCGAGCGTTTCGCCCTCTGACAGGGCGCGCAGGGCCAGCTCGCCATCAAAGTCAACGAAGGCGAGGCGCAGAGACAATTCGCTCTCCGGGCGCCCGAAAGCGGAGCCGGGCAGGGTGGCGACGCCCGTGTCTTCCAGCAGGCGCTCGCACAATTCGCTGCTGGTGGTGATGCCGCGAGCATGAAGGGCGTCTGCGATCGGGTCGAAATTGGGAAAGGCGTAGAAGCCGCCCCGGATCGGATTGACCCGGGCGCCGGCGTCGGTCAGCTGCTCCGTGACGAAGTTCGCCAGCGCTTCGAGCACCTGACGCGAGCGGTGCAGATACAGCTCCATCTCCGGCCCGCCCTCGAACGCGACCTTGGCGGCGTGCTGGATGGGCGCGGACACGGAGGTGTAGGTCTCGCTCGCGGCCGCCGCCATGGCGTCCTTGAGCCAGCTCAGGGATTTGGGGAAGGCGAAGAAGCCCAGCCGCCAGCCCCCGGCGCCCGCCCATTTGGAGATGCCGTCGGAGATGATGGTGCCGCCCCGGTAATAGCGGGCCGCGGACTGGTGTCGGCCATCAAACTGCACCCCGCCATAGATTTCGTCCGACAGAAGCAAAAGGCGATGCGCGCGCGCGGCTTCAGCGATGGCCAGCATCTGGTCGGGCGTGTAGGCGGTGCCCGTGGGATTGCCCGGCGAGTTCAGGATCAGAAGGCGCGGGCGGTCGGGATCGTGTTGGCAGGCCTTGTGCAGCACCTCGGGCGTGACTCCCAGCCCGGTTTCGGGCGCGGTGGGCAGCCAGCGAATGGGTCGGCCGATGATCTGGGCCTGCGGCGCATAGCTGACCCAGGACGGGGTCGGGATCAGCAGGTCGCCGTAATAGACAAGCTGCAGCAGGAACATCAGCTCCTTGCTGCCCGGACCGATGAGGATGTCCTCGGGATCGAAATCGAGGCCCTGGGTGCGCTTGAGATAGCCGCAGATCTTTTCGCGCAGCCCGTAAAGGCCCTGAACCGGCAGGTAGTCCTTCTGGAAAGCGTTGTCGCGCAGCGCTTTCTGCATCACGTCCGGAACAGGGAAAGGAGACTGGCCCAGCCCCAGTTTCGAGACCTTGCGCCCCTGCTTCATGAGGGCGGCGGAGCGTTCATTGATGGCCAGCGTGGCCGACAGGCCCAGCCCCCGGATATTGAGATTGAGCTGGACGGAGGGGGCGAAGATCTCGGGCGCCTGGATGTCTCTGGGGCTCATGGCTTGGCCTCTGGTTTCATGCCGTCAGTGAAAAGGGCTGTCAGGTCTGCGACAAAGGCCGACATGTCGAGCGGCCGGATCTCATCCCCTTTGAGCAGCTGCTGGTGCAGGATCGCAATCAGGGTCGGTCCGTACAGGGCCAGAGCGGCGTGGCGGACGCGGTCGGGATTGGAGCCTTCAGGGTCGACGCTGGGAGCGAGACGGTGCTCCAGGGCCTGCAGGGACGGTTCGATGATCGTCTGCAGATAGGTGCGCGCCACCTCCGGATCATGGATGGATTCCACAAGGGCGAAGGCATGGGCCTGGGCGAACAGGCGGCTTTGCGCGCCGGCCAGCGCCAGATGGCCATAGCCGGACACGGCCTCGTGCAGGGAGGCTTCAGGCTGGCTGCTCTGTTCCAGAAAGTGTTTCGCGCCCTCGGCGAAAAATCCGATCAACGCTGTCACCACGCCCTGACGATCGGTGAAGAAATGGCGCAGGGTCGGTTCGGATACGCCCGCCTTGATGGCGAACTGGCGCAGACTCACAGGGGCCGAACGCTCGGCGATGGCTGTGGGCGCCAGCAGGCTTAGCAATTCGTGGCGGCGGTCTTTCACGGCGGCAGGCATAGGCAGGTCTCACTCAGGGCGTCCGCGCCCAGAAGACGCGAGTCAGGTTGCGGAAACCTTAGACCGCCGTGTGATCCAATCCCAAGCGCTATCGTATATAGTATATGCGATACTAAAGCTCATTGCGGGTATCGCATCGGCACTCGCAACACAGGATATGACCCATGACCAAATCTCTGCTTCTGTCATTCGCCGCCCTGGCTGCGCTCTCCGCGCCTGCCGCAGCCCAGCAATACGTGTCTGGCTCTGTTGGTCTGAACATGCAGACCGACAGCGATAATGAAGGCGCGTTCTCGCGTGACTTCGTCACGGGCGACGGCGTTGCGGTTCCGCCCGGCGCGGTGCTGCCCGCCGGGACGGGCGTCGGCTGGACGACCGAGTTTGATTCCGGCCTGTTCGTCTCCGCCGCATACGGCTATCGCCTGAACGAGATGTTCCGCGTGGAGGCCGAGCTGTCCTATCAGGGCGCGGATGTGGACACGCACACGGACGTCCAGGCCGGCGGTTCCGCGCTGGGCGCGGCTGACGCCGCCGTGCTGATCACGGGCTCGTCCCCGCTGGGCGTGACCGTCTCCGATCTGGTGGCGGACGGCCAGGGCGACCTGACCTCCACCGGTCTGGCCATCAACGGCTATTATGATCTGCCGATCGAGAACTCGCCCTTCGCGCTTTATGCGGGCGCCGGCGTCGGCATTGCTGAAGTGAAGGTGGATTATTCGCCGTCTGGCGTCGCCATTGTCGATGACAAGGAAATGTCCGCCTTCTTCCAGGCCATGGCGGGCGGCTCCTACGCAATCAGCGATACGACCGCTTTCTACGCCGGGTACCGCTATCGCGCCTACAAGGATGCCGAGACGGATTCTGTGCTGATCCCGGCCTCTCTGGATGTCGAGAATTCTAGCCATATCCTCGAGCTGGGCGTGCGGTACAGCTTCTAGACAGACCTCAGCGCGCATGAGGGGGTGTGTCTGAGGCCGGTGTGCGGGCCGCTGCATGGGGCGGTCCGCACATGTCTCAGTCGCTTTAGCGGTTAAGGAGTTGCTTGCGCCTCACGCTTGCTGCTCTATCGTGCCCTCGAACAGACAGACGAGTCAGGGAGGAGCCGTTCATGCGCGCATTGGTCTGCAAGGATTTCGCACCTTACAAGAACCTCACGGTGGAAGAGGCGCCCGAACCGCCTCTGGGCGAGGGCATGGTGATGCTCGACGTGAAGGCGGCCGGGGTGAACTTCCCCGATATCCTGCTGGTCGAGGGCAATTACCAGATGAAGCCGCCGACGCCTTTCGTGCCGGGCATGGAAGCGGCCGGCGTGATTTCCGGCCTCGGCGAGAAGGTGCAGGGCGTCAAGGAGGGCGATCGCGTCATCGCCGCCACCATGCTGGGCGCCTTCGCCGAAAAAGTGCCGGTGCATTTCAGCCAGGTGGTGCCCATGCCTGAAAGCATGAGCTTTGAGGAAGGCGCGGCGCTGACCACCATCTATGGCACCAGCTATCACGCGCTCAAGGACCGCGCCCGTCTGAAGGAAGGCGAGACCGTTCTGGTGCTGGGCGCCGCCGGTGGCGTGGGCATCGCCACCGTGCAGCTTGCCAAGGCCATGGGCGCCAAGGTGATCGCTGCGGCGAGCTCGGACGAGAAGCTTCAGTTCTGTCGCGACAATGGCGCGGACGAGACGATCAACTACACGACCGAAGACCTCAAGGCGCGCGTCAAGGAGCTGACCGGCGGCAAGGGCGTGGACGTGGTGTATGACCCGGTGGGCGGTGATTACGCCGAACCCGCGCTGCGGGCGACGGGTTGGGATGGCCGCTATCTCGTGATCGGCTTCGCCTCCGGCCCCATACCGAAAATCCCGCTCAATCTCGCGCTGCTGAACAGCCGCAACATCCAGGGCGTCTTCTGGGGCGCCTGGGCGGGACAAAATCCGCGCGACAATGCCAAGAACCTCAAGGAAATCTTTGACTTCTACGAGGCGGGCAAGATCAAGCCGCAAGTGTCCGCCAGCTACAAGCTGGAAGATTACGCCAAGGCGTTCGAGGATCTTCTCGAGCGCCGGGTGAAGGGCAAGGTCGTCCTGACGCCGTAAGGCGACATCGTGTGACTTAGATCCTGAAACCCCCGGCTGAGACCCTGGCCGGGGGTTTTTCATGATCGGCGCCCGGATATTGGCCATTGGGGCGACGCGGTGCAGTATGACGCCGGACAGGGGGATGTAATGCGGCATATTCTGACGGCGGTTCTGGCGGTCCTGACGCTGGGCATGACAGCGCATGCGCAAACTTCCGATGCGCTGGACAGCTTCATCATGCGACAGATGGAGCGTTCGAACGCGCCGGGGCTCGCCTATGCTGTTGTGGACGGTGCGGAAAGCCGCTCCGAGGGCGCCGGAATGACGCGCAGCGGGGGCGAGACGCCTGTCACCGCGCAGACCCTGTTCCGCATTGGCTCTGTCTCGAAAAGCTTCACTGCCCTCGCGATCGTGCAGCTGGGAGAACGAGGCGCGCTGGACCTTGATGACCCGGTGTCCGTGCATCTGTCTGCGTTTGAGGGTCAGGCGCCGATCTCGCTGCGCCAGCTGCTCAGCCATACCAGCGGATACTCCACCGTTCAGGGCAATTCGGCCGCCCATGGCCTGACGCTGGCGCAGCGCGCAGCCCGGCTGGCCGCCGACGGCCCGGCGCAGACGCCCGGATCCGGCTGGGCCTACTCCAATGCGAACTATCAGATCCTCGGCGCGGTGATCGAGGCGGTCAGCGGGGAGGCGTATGCCGACTATGTCACCACGTACATCCTGTCCCCGCTCGGAATGACCAGCACCCGTGTCCAGACCGACGCGCCGGTGGAAGGGCTGGCGACCGGACATCAGCCTTTCTTCTTCGGACGTCGCGCCGTGCAGACAAGCGGCGGCGAGGCGGCGAGCGCCCCCTCTGGCGGCGTGATCTCAAGCGCCGGGGACATGGCGCTTTACCTGTCGATGATGCTGAACGGTCAGGACGATGTAATCTCGGCGGCTGCGAAAGCCGACATGCTGCGCCCGGCCAGCGACGCTTCGCCCTATTACGGACTGGGCTGGGCGCTGGATCCCGAGGGCGGCTATGCGCTGCATACGGGGCTCACGCCGGGCTTTGAGGCGATTGCGGTTCTGGAGCCTGCGCAACAACGCGGCGTTGTCGTGCTCGTCAATGCGTCGGGCGGAATGGGGTTCAGCGAAGTCTATCCGCTGCTCTATGGCGTCACCAATCTGGCCCTGGGCGAGCCTTATGAGGGGGCTGGCGCGGACTGGGGCGCGAAATCGCTCTATCTGCTCTTCCTGCTCATGCCGGCGGCCTATCTCGCGGCCAGCATTGGCGCCTTTGTCCAGCGCGACGGTTTGCGGGCCAAATCCGGGCTTTTCGGCCAGATCAGCCTGTGGCTGCCGCTGGCCATGTCCGGCGTGCTGGCGCTGGTGCTGCTGTGGGTCGTGCCCGGCCTGTTCGGCACGACGCTGGGCGGTCTGGCGCTCTACCAGCCTGATCTGGTGATCCTGCTCTACGCCAGCGTGATCACCAGCGCGATCTGGGCGTTGCTTCGCCTGGTGATCGCGCATACGGGGCCAAGACCCTAGTCCAGAGCCTTGGGCCGCGGGCGTTCGCCACGCACATGTACGACGTCCACATCGGAAAAGGTGCTGGGCGGCAGATAGTCCTTGCGGAACCAGGGATAACGCGTGCCGTCGAAAATCTCGCGCAGCCAGTCGAGCACCTTGCGCACCCGCGTCACCCGACGCTGGTCGGGATGGTAGACCATCCACAGGGTGATCGGGACCTCGAGCCCCAGATCCACATGCACCAGCTCGGGCTGCACCTTGGCGGCATAGGTCGGGATCATCGAGATCGCGGTGCCGGCGCGTACGGCCTCCACCAGCGCCAGTGAGTTGTCCGTCGTCAGGGACGGATTCATCATCTGCTTGATGGCGCTGGCTTCCTTGGGCCAGTGCGTTTGCTGGGCGCTATAACTGACCAGATCGGCGATGCGGTGGTTAAGCACGTCCGCCACGCTCTTGGGCGCGCCATAGGTGTCCAGATACGCCCGCGCCGCGAACGGCACATAATGCAGCGTGCCCAGCTCGGTCGCCACATGGCTCATGCGCTTGGATTCGGTCATCTGCAGGCAGATGTCGCTCTGGTCGAGCGCCAGCTCGCCATCCACCCGCGTGTTGATCTCCAGATTGATGGCCGGGTTCGCCTCGACAAAGCTGGGCAGTTGCCGTGCGATCCAGTAGCCCGCCACCCCCTCGGGCGCGGCCAGGTGAACGGTGCCAGCGTCCGCGCGGTCAGCCTGGTGGGCGATGCGTTCGATGTCGCCGGCGGTGGATTGCATGATCTGGACCTGGGCCCAGATGCGCTCGCCGATGGCGGTCAGCTCCACGCCTTCCGCGCCACGGGTCACAAGGCGGGCGCCGATCCGGGTTTCAAGCTGCTCCAGACGCCGACTCACGGTTGGCTGTCCGATGCCGAGCTTGCGAGCGGCGCTGCTCATGGACCCCGAGGAGACCAGCGCATGGAAAATACGCAGATCGTCCCAGTCAAACAGTTGCGGCTTAGTGCTCATGAACGCGTCCGCTTTGCGGATGAATAGGGGGCATGTCGTCTTCGCTGAAGCGCAGGAGGGAGGGGAACCGGTAACATTCCTGATATTGGATGAGGGGCTTCATGCGCGATCAGGATAAGCAACACCGGCTGGAAGGGCCAGATGCGCCAGCGACCGCTGAACTCATGCGCATCTTCGCCCGGCATGGCTTTACATCTTCTGAAGAGCCCTCGGATGTAGCAGACGCCTCTGCAGTCGCCGTCACCGCACTGGGCGGGGCGCTGGCCTCGGCCGAAATCGTGCTGGGATGTCAGGCGCGCACTGGGCGCTGTTTCTTCATCCGCCGTAATGAAGCGGGCGAAGCCAGCGGCTTTATCGCCCTGCTGTTCCTGAACGCTCTGGGCTTTGAGGCGCTGATGTACGGGCGCCTGTCGCCCGACAATCCCGACCTTGATCAGCTGACCGCGCCCGATGAGCGCGCGTCGGCGATTTACGTGTGGTGCCTGGCCGGCGTCAGCGAAGCGGACAAGCGCGCCGTCGTGCGTGCCGTGACCGAAGCGCGACGCCGGGCCTTCCCGCACGTGGCCTTGTTCGCCCGGCCCATGAGCCGGGAGGGACGCATGATGACCGCGGCGCTCGATGCGCCGTCGTCAGGCGCAGCCTGGCTGGGGTGGGTGCCCCAGGCTGCCGATAGCAACAAGTCTTAGGGTCGGAGGGGGCTATGGACGGAACACGCGTAGAGGAATTCGAACCGCCCGTGATCATTCGCGTGGCGCGAAACCTGGAAGACATGCAGCGGATCGCTGTGGTTCGCGCCCTGGTCTACATGGCGGAACAGGACTGCCCGTATGACGAGGAGTTTGACGGCAACGATCTCGCCGGCGCCACCCATTTTCTGGGCGAGGCGGGCGGAGAGCCGCTGGGCTGCCTGCGTATTCGCTGGTTTGCGGATTTCGCCAAGATTGAACGCGTCTGCGTGCGCAAGGGGCACCGCTCGGGCCGGGTCGCGCGACAGATGATGACCGAGGCCATGGAGATCATCCGGCGCAAGGGCTACCGCAAATTCGTGGGCCATGTGCAGGAGCACCTGATCCCGTACTGGAAGCGCTACGGCTTCATACATCGCGAGCACCGCGGGGTCTTCGTATTTTCAGATAGGGCGTATGCGGAAATGGAGGGGCGCCCGGCGCCTCACCCCCAAGCGCTGCACATTGATACCGATCCGCTGATCCTGGATCGGCCGGAAGGGGATTGGGATCGTCCCGGTCCGCTCGACAAATCGGTGAAACGCGGCGCGTCGCCGCTACAGGGGAGGGAGCCGGCACGCGGCGCCAAGGCTGCGGCTGCGCTCAAGGAGACGGAGAAAGCAAAATGAGCCTGGGTGTTCCCGTACTGGTCTGCCTGGATTTGCAAATGGAGTTCGTGGCCGAGGGCCGTCCCTGGACGGATCCGCAGGGTGAACGCATTGCCCAGGTCAGCGCATCCATCCTGTCTGAAGCCCGCGCGGCGAACTGGTCGATCGTGCATGTCCAGCTTCATCCGGGCGGACCGATCATGTCCGATAACGGCTTGCACCAGCCGGCGCCGGGCTGCGAACCGCGTCCGGGCGAGATTCTGCTGCGACGTGCGGGCGTGTCCGCCTACGCGCATCCCGATCTCGCAGGCATTCTCGAGGGCGCCATGGGCGCGCCCGCCTATCTGATGGGCTTCTCTGCACCGACCTCGCTGACCGCCACGATGTATGACGCCGAGGAGCGCATGCATCCACTCAATCTGATCGAGGAAGCCGTCGGGTCGGCTGAAGTCGGCGAATGGTCCGCCGATCACGCCCGCGCCCTGTGCATGGATACGGCGGCCAAGCTCAATCGCCTTGTCTCGCGCAGCGCGCTCTTCGGTGAGAAATCCCAGTATGCGCTTGGCCGCATCAACATGCTGACCCAGCCACGACTAAGCTAGACTGCAGCAGCTTGATCGTGCGGAGAAAGGCGAGGTCGGGGGACCTCGCCTTTCGTATTTTGAGCCCGGCTTGCGCGCAGAATGCTTGCCATCGGTCAGACAAGCTGGTCCTCTCAGCGTCAAACAGACCGGGGAGAGACTGATGCGGCGTCTTTTGATGAGCGTATGTGCTGGGGTTCTGGCGAGCGGAGCGGCGATGGCGCAGGACCAGGCGGAAGACTGGGCGATCGTGCTGCATGGCGGCGCTGGCGTCATTGAGCGCGGCGACATGGATGCAGAGACCGAAGCCGCCTATCGCGAAGCGCTGGATGCGGCCATCCGGCTGGGCGGAGAGATGCTGGCTGACGGCGCCAGCGCCATGGATGCGGTCGAAGCGGTCATCCATACCCTTGAGGATGATCCCAAGTTCAATGCCGGGCGTGGCGCGGTGTTCACATCCGGCGGTCGCAACGAACTTGATTCCTCCATCATGCGCGGCTCGGACATGCAGGCTGGCGCGGTGGCTGGCGTCACCAATGTGCGCCACCCGATCTCGCTGGCCCGTGCGGTGCTCGAGAACAGCCCGCATGTGATGCTGCAGAGCGAGGGCGCAGAGGCCTTCGCCGCGGACCAGGATCTCGAACTGGTCGACAATTCCTATTTCTTCACCGAGCGCCGCTGGGCCTCGATGGTGCGCGCAGTGCGTCAGCTGGGCTTGCCTGTTCCGCCCCGCCCCGAAGGCGCCCCGGATCCCGAACCCATTCGGGAAGGCGCGCTTGATCTGATGGAGCGTGAGCACGCTTTCGGCACTGTGGGCGTTGTCGCGCGCGATGCGACCGGCGAGATCGTGGCGGGCACGTCCACGGGCGGCACCACCGCCAAGCGCTGGGGCCGGGTG
The DNA here is from genome assembly GCF_000152745.1 of Oceanicaulis sp. HTCC2633. Lineage (GTDB taxonomy): Bacteria > Pseudomonadota > Alphaproteobacteria > Caulobacterales > Maricaulaceae > Oceanicaulis. The sequence goes on along the minus strand of NZ_CH672428.1, from coordinate 89,837 downwards.
GGCGACAGCCCGATCATTGGCGCCGGCACCTACGCCACGCCCCAGTGCGGCGTTTCGGCCACCGGTACGGGCGAATACTTCATCCGCCTGAATGTGGCGGCCCGCATCTGCACCTATATCGAGAGCGGGCAGGATGCGGACGACGCCCTCGATTCGGTCATCATGCAGGACCTGACCGCCATGGGTGGTGATGGCGGGGTGGTGATCCTCGCCAATGACGGCCCGCATTGGGCCTTCAACACGTCCGGCATGTATCGCGCCAGCTGGACCCCCGGGTCTGATCCCGTGGTCTCGGTCTATGGGGATGAGGACTAGGCGCGATGGGACAGGCCGTCCGTGCCGGTCTTGTCTATTTTGTGATCGTCTTTGCGATCGGGTTCGGTCTGGGCAGTCTCCGCGTTCTTCTGGTCTCCCCCGTTCTGGGTGAGCTGGGCGCGGTGCTGCTCGAGCTGCCGGTCATGCTTGGCGCGTGCTGGCTGACTTCACATGCCCTGACCCGGCGCATGCCTTCCGCCACTCCGGCGGCAGGTCTTGTCATGGGCGCGGTGGCCTTCACCTGTCTCATGATCGCGGAGTTGGCTCTGGGCAAGCTGGCGTTCGACCGCAGCCTGACCGACCAGGTGATCCGTTGGACAAGCCTGGCCGGAGCGCTCGGACTGTTCGGGCAAATCCTGTTTGCACTGTTTCCATGGATTCAGCTCCGCCGAACGCCTTCCATTTAGTTTCAAATGTAACTATCTTGTCGGAGATACGGTTTTCGCCAGTCAGGGAGCGCCTCATGGCTCGCAAATGGATTTACGCATCTCGTGTGGAAGGCAACGCCTCGCGTCAGGCTCACGCCGACATGCCCGAAGGCACCTATGAGCGGGAGATGAGCAAGGAGGGGTTCTTCGGCCCCGCCGCCTTCCTGCACCACAAGCGTCCGCCCACCGGTTGGGTCAATTTCGAGGGCCCGCTGCAGCCGCGCGCCTTTGACCTGAACAAGCTGGGCGCGGCGCAGAACACGCCGTGGGAGTCCGCCTCCGTGCTGTTCAACAACGCTACGGACATCCGGTTCTGGTCGCTTGCCGAGCCGATGACCACGTTGGCGCGCAACGCCGATGGCGACCAGCTTCTGTTCATCCATCGCGGCGCGGGCTCGCTGTTCTGCGATTTCGGTCATCTCGAGTATGAGGCGGGCGATTACATCGTGCTGCCGCGCGGCACGCTGTGGCGCCTGTCCCCGTCAGAGCCGACCCTGGTGCTGATGGTGGAAGCCACCAACACCCACTACACCCTGCCGGACAAGGGCCTTGTCGGTCCGCACGCCGTGTTCGACCCGGCCATGTTCGACGTGCCCGCCATGGATGACGCCTTCAAGGCGCAACAGTCCGATGAGGACCATGAGTGGAAGGTGCTGATCAAGAAACGCGGTCAGGTCTCCACCATCACCTATCCCTACAATCCGCTTGATGCGGTGGGCTGGCATGGCGAATTGCATCCGGTGCGCCTGAATGTGCGTCATATCCGGCCGCTGATGAGCCATCGCTACCATCTGCCGCCGAGCGCGCACACCACCTTCCTGTCCGATCGCTTCGTGGTCTGCACCTTCGCCCCGCGTCCGTTCGAGACCGATCCGGGCGCGCTGAAAGTGCCGTTCTTCCACAATAATGACGATTATGATGAAGTGCTGTTCTACCATGCCGGCGACTTCTTCAGCCGCGACAATATCGATGCGGGCATGATGACCTTCCACCCGGCGGGCTTCACCCATGGCCCGCACCCCAAGGCGCTGGCCAACATGCTCGAGCAGAAGAAGCCGGCGACCGACGAATACGCCGTGATGATCGACACTCGTGACCCGCTGGATGTGGGCGAGGGCGCATCGCGTGTCGAGAATCTGGACTATGTGAACAGCTGGAAGCCGAAGGCGAAATAAGCTTCGCGCACCGGCCTGACCTGAATGACTGCATCCGGTGGCGCTGTGGCGTCGCCGGCAACACTAGCGGAGAGCTCCCCTCATGAAACTCGCCACGCTGAACAATGGAAAACGCGACGGCCGCCTGGTGGTCGTCTCCAAGGACCTCGCCTGGTGCGCGGACGCCAGCCATATTGCGCCGACCCTGCAGGCGGCGCTCGATGAGTGGGAGACCAAGGAGCCGGCCCTGCGCTCGCTGGCCGATGAGCTGGAGCGCGAATCCATCCCGCGCGAGCGCTTCCATGAGCGCGAAGCTCTGTCGCCCCTGCCGCGGGCGTTCCAGTGGGCGGACGGCTCGGCCTACGTCAATCACGTGGAACTCGTGCGCAAGGCGCGCGGCGCGGAGCTGCCCGACAGCTTCTGGACCGATCCGCTAATGTATCAGGGCGGCTCGGACAAGTTCCTGGCGCCCCGTCAGGATATTCCGCTGGGCGATGACAGCTGGGGCTGTGACTTTGAAGCCGAAGTCGCGGTCATCACCGGCGACGGCCCGACGGGGCTGAGCGCGGACGACGCCGCCAAGCAGATCCGTCTGATCATGCTGGTCAATGACGTGTCCCTGCGCGGGCTGATCCCGGGCGAGCTCGCCAAGGGCTTTGGTTTCTTCCAGTCCAAGCCGCCGAGCGCCTTTTCCCCGGTCGCGGTGACGCCGGACGAGCTCGGTGACGCCTGGGATGGCCGCAAGGTGCACCTGCCGCTTCATTCCTGGCTGAACGGAAACAAGTTCGGTGAACCCGAATGCGCCGTCGACATGACCTTCGACTTCGCCCAGCTGGTCGCACACGCCGCGAAAACCCGTCCGCTGTCGGCGGGCTCCATCGTCGGGTCGGGCACCATCTCCAACAAGCTGGACGACGGTCCCGGCAAGCCGGTCGCGGAAGGCGGCAAGGGCTATTCCTGCATTGCCGAGATCCGCATGATCGAGACGATCTATGACGGCGCCGCGAAGACCCCGTTCATGACCCCGGGCGACACCGTGCGCATCGAGATGCTGGACAAGGACGGCAAGTCCATCTTCGGCGCGATCGAGCAGAAAGTGGTCCGTTACGAGGGCTAGAAGCGACGGGCGCGAGTCTGAACGTCGTGAGGATCAGGGCCGCCGCGAACGCTCGCGCGCGGCCCTTCTTGCATGGGCTTGCGGCAGCGGGCCTTGGCGGTCTTCACCGGATTCACAGCGGTTGAGGGGCGGGTTTGCAGAGTTCGCGATCCTGAAAGACAGCGCCTTGTACGGACTTTTTTCCTTTCTGTTTGGTCATCTTTCTTTCCTTGCGTCCCCCATTGGCGTGGGCAAACTTGCCGCATAAGGCTGCCTTGAGAGGGCGGCGCATCGCGTGCATCCAACGATATGCGCTAGGGGAGACCACCATGAAACATCTTATCGGCGGGGTTGCCGCCGCTGCTCTGGGCCTTGCGGCGTCCGCCGCCTCGGCCCAGGACGATCAGACCTTGATGCTGCGCATGCCAGCTGTTCACGGAGACACGCTGGTCTTCGTCTACGCCGGCGATCTGTGGCGATCCGGGCTGGACGGACGTGATCCGGTTCGTCTGACCTCCCATGCGGCCGACGAGCGCTCGCCGCACATCTCCCCCGACGGGACGATGGTGGCGTTCACCGCCGACTATGAGAACAATCAGGACGTCTATGTGATGCCGATCACGGGCGGTCAGCCCCAGCGGCTCACCTGGCATCCGGGAAATGACCAGGTCACGGGCTGGTCGCCTGACGGACGCGTCCTGTTCGCCTCCCATCGCGAGGTCAATCACGGACGCTCCGACCAGCTCTGGTCGATCGCGCCGGGCGAAGGCTATCCGCGCAAGGAAATGGACGCCCGTTTCGTGATCGGCGACATGAGCGCAGATGGCCGCCTGGCCTATCACCCGACGCGTCTGGCCCATTCCTTCTTCACAGATGGCGGCTCGGGCTGGCGGATCCACCGCGGCGGCTCCACCGGCACCATCCGCATCCTCTCCGCCGACCGGGAAAGCTCGACGCTTCTGGAGAGCGACCGGATCAATGAATTCTACCCGATCTGGGTCGGCGACCTGGTCTATTATCTCTCGGATGTGGATGGCGAACAGCTCGCTCTCTACAGCTATGATCCCGAAACCGGTGAGCGCACCCGTCTGCATGACGAGGCGCCCTGGGACATCCGCTGGATGGATTCTGACGGCCAGACCCTGGTCTTCGAGGCGGGCGGCCGTCTCAAGCGCTATGATGTCGCCACCGGTCAGGTCAGCGAGATTCGCGTATCCCTGAACGCCGATCTGCCCCAGCTGGCGCCGCGTTGGGAAAACGCCGCCAGCACCATCCAGTCCGCAGCCCTGTCGCCGACCGGTCAGCGTGCGCTGATCACGGCGCGCGGCGAGGTGTTCTCGGTGCCGCTGGACGAAGGCTCCACCCGCAATGTGTCAAGCACGTCCGGCGTACGCGAATACACCGCCATCTGGTCTCCGGACGGCAATCGCGTGGCGTACATCACGGATGCCGGCGGCGCCCAGCAGCTCACGGTTGTCGATCAGCGGGGCTTTGAGAGCCCGCGAACGCTCTCGCTCGGCGGTGCAGAGGATTCCTTCTACTTCCTGCAGTCATGGACGCCGGAGACGAACCGGATTGTCTACACCGACCATCTGCTCAACCTCTATGTCCTGAACCTTGAGACCGGTCGCTCGACGCGAGTGGCCACCGAGGTGCGCCGGTCCGGCTTCGAGACGGCCGTCAGCCCGGACGGGCGCTGGCTCGCCTACACGCTCGAGCAGGCCAACTTCCTGCGCGACCTCATGCTGTACAATCTGGAAGACGGAACCCGGATCACCGTGTCTGACGGCATGGCGGATGTCGGCGCGCCGGCCTTCTCCCGCGATGGCGCCTATCTGTACTTCGCGGCCTCCACGAATGTGGGCCCGCAACAGGTCGGGCTGAACATGCAAACCCGCGAACGCCCGGTGCGTTACGGCCTCTACGCGGCGGTCCTTGCAGCGAACGGCGACTCGCCGCTCCTGCCGGGCACGGGCGATGAAAACGCCGATGACGGCTCGAACGGGTCTGATGACGAGGATTCGGACGCCGCCGCCGCAACGCGCGTGGATGCGGCCGGCCTGTCGGACCGGATCGTGGCGCTGCCGGTGGCCGAGCGCAATTACGCCAATCTCGGCGTCGCCAAGGATGGCTCGCTGCTGTTCCTCGATCTGGCCCAGCCGGGTGCGGAATACACGCCGCCCGGAGAAAGCCCGAACGCGCAGAACCGTCTGATGCGGTTCGATTTCGAGGAAAAGGAAGCTTCCGAACTCGCTAGCGGCGTCAACCAGTTCATTCTCAGCCAGGATGGCTCCACGATTCTGGTCGACCGCAATGAGGGCGGCTGGGCGCATTCTGAAACCGGAGCGAGCCTCGAGCTGAAGGGGCTGAACACCTCGGGTATGCGTCTTCGCATCGATCCGCGCGCGGAATGGGCGCATATCTTCGATGAAGTCTGGCGCATGGAAGCGGCCTATTTCTACGATCCGGACCTGCACGGTCTTGACTGGCAGGGCGTGCGCGAACGCTATGAGCCGCTCCTGGCCCATGTGGGCCGTCGTGAGGACCTGAACGCGCTGATGGTCGACATGATCGGCGAATTCCAGGTTGGCCATAACCGGACCGGCGGCGGCGACGTCCATCGTGAGCAGGGCGTTCCCGGCGGACTTCTCGGCGCTGATTTCACGTTGGAAGGCGGACGGTATCGCATTGCGCGGATCTATTCCGGCGAATCCTGGAATCCGTTCCTGACTGCGCCTCTGGCGTCTCCGGGTCTGGATGTCTCGGCCGGTGATTTCATCCTGGCCATCAACGGACAGGATCTGACCGCGTCGGACAACATTCATGCCCTGCTGCAAGGCACGGTGGATAACCAGATCACCCTGACCGTTGCGGATACGGCGAATGGTCGAAGTGCGCGCGACATCATTGTCGAACCGGTGGGCAACGAGAACGCCCTGCGTCTGTGGGGCTGGATCGAGGCCAACCGCCAGGCCGTGGACGAAGCGACCGATGGTCGTGTCGGCTACATCTACCTGCCCAATACGGCAGGCGCCGGCTATGACTTCTTCAACCGCATGTACTACGCCCAGGCCAACAAGCAGGCGCTGATCTTTGATGAGCGCTCCAATGGCGGCGGCCAGGCGGCGGATTACATCACCGACGTGCTGTCACCCTTCCATCTGGCGGGCTGGCTCAGCCGGGGCGATCAACTGCCCTACAACACGCCGTTCGGCGCTCACTATGGCCCGAAGGTCATGATGATCGACCAGGACGCGGGTTCGGGCGGGGATTTCCTGCCGTATTCCTTCCGCCGTCGCGAGATCGGGCCGCTCATCGGCACCCGGACCTGGGGCGGCCTGATCGGCATCTCCACCAATCCGGGCCTTGTGGATGGCGGCTCGCTGGTGGTGCCTTACTTCCGCTTCTACACGCCTGACGGCGAGTGGCGCGTGGAGAATGAAGGCGTTGCCCCGGATATCGAGATTCATCTCGACCCGGTGGCGACCAATGCCGGACGGGACAACCAGCTGGAGCGCGCGCTGGCCGAGCTGGAGCGCATGATGGCGGCCCAGACCACGCCGTCGGTCCCGCTGACTGCGCCGGCCGCGCCCGAGACCGTCGGGCAGTAGGTCCCGACCTCGACGCAAGAAGGGGCGCCTGAGCTGTCAGGCGCCCCTTTTTCTTGAGCCGCGCGCGCCTTCGATGGGCCGCGGCATGATCAGTTGGGCGCGAAGCCGCCGGTTTTCAGCGTGTAGCGCTGGCCGTCGAACCCTTCAAAGATCTCTACCGTGTCAGGATGGCCCACTGCGCCGTTCTCGGCGTCGGGCAGCAGATTGCCTTCAGAGACATAGGCCTCGTAATGGCCGTCCTCGTTTTCCGCCAGCAGGTGATAGAAGGGCTGGTCCTTGTCCGGTCGCAGCGATTCAGGGATCGACAGCCACCAGTCCTCGGTGTTCGCAAACACCGGGTCGACGTCAAATATCACGCCCCGGAACGGGAACAGACGGTGGCGCACCACATCGCCGATTGTGAACTTGGCCTCACGCAAGCCGGACCTCCTGAATTCGGGACCGTCAATGTAGTAGCCAGCACATGCAATTCCAGTGCCTGACGCTGTCAGAGCCGGGTTCTGCGCTTTCACAAGCGTGAAAGGCGAGCTATCCTTAACGTCAAACTGAAGTATCGCCCGCCTCAGGCCTGTCAGCCGGCGCCCATACCGGCGCGCTGCAGGATCGCCGCGGGCGCGATGAGGACGAAAACCATGGCGAAGGACGCGGCCGGCTCGGAGCCAGCGCGCCAGCGCCCGAATCGAGGCCGGAAATCCGCCCGCCAGGACCCGATCTACGGGGCCATCGATCTGGGCACGAATAATTGCCGCATGTTGTTGGCGCGGCGGACGCGGGGCGGGTTCCGCGTCGTTGACGCCTATTCCCGCATTGTCCGTCTGGGCGAGGGGATCACGGCGTCAGGCGAGCTTTCCGAAGCGGCGATGGATCGCGCCGTGGAGGCGCTGGGCGTCTGCGCCGAACGCATCAAGCGGCGCAATGTCACCAAGATGCGAGCCATCGCCACCGAGGCCTGTCGACAGGCCAAGAATGGCGAGCTTTTCCTGGAGCGCGTGAAGTCCCAGACCGGTCTTGATATGGAGATCATCGGGCCGGAGGAAGAGGCGCGTCTTGCAGTCCAGGGCAGTCTGGACCTGCTTGATGAAAGCATGGATGCGGCCGTCGTCGTCGATATTGGCGGCGGATCCACCGAGCTGTGCTGGGTGGATCTGGCGGAGTGGCGCAATCGAGGCGGCTATGACAGCGGCGGACGTCCGCCGCTGCGCGGCTGGTCCTCCATGCCGCTGGGCGTGGTGACGCTGTCTGAACGCTTCCCCGAACCCAGGAAGGCCGATGACGCCGCCCGGGCTGAATGGTACGGCCAGATGAAGGCGTATGCGCGCAAGCATCTCAAGCCGCCCAAGGGCGCGCGGCGCTTGCGGCCGGTCTTCGAGGCAGGGCGCGCCCACATGGTGGGCACGTCCGGCACGGTCACGTCGGTGGCGGGGGTGCATCTGAACCTGACGCGCTATATGCGCGACAGGGTCGACGGGATGTGGATGACCACTGAAGAGGCCCACGCCGCCTGTCAGCGCCTCGCCACGCAGGATCGCGCCGGCCGCTCGCGGGAGGGCTGCATCGGGCATGACCGCGCTGATCTGGTGCTCGCAGGCTGCGCCATCTATGAAGCGGTGATGGAAGCCTGGCCCACAGAACGCGTCCGGGTGGGCGACAGGGGACTGCGCGAAGGCATGCTGCTGAACCTGATGCGTCCCAAGCGTCGCCGCGGACGCCGGGGCGCCGGCAAACGGGCGGACGCCGCCACATCTGAAACCGGGAAGAGAGACGGCCATGAGCAAGGATGACGAAAACGGCGAGGGCGAACCCGAACGTCGCCGCCGCCGGTCCGGCCCTGTCACAAAGGGCGGGGACGCCCGCTCGGCCAAGCAGTTCCGAACGCGCGTAAAAACCGCGAGGGGCCGCAAATACTCCTCCAAGCTCTGGCTGGAGCGACAGCTCAATGACCCCTATGTGGCGCGCGCCAAGCAGGAGGGGTATCGCTCTCGTGCGGCCTACAAGCTGATCGAGCTCGATGACAAGTTCGGCCTCATCAAGCCCGGCATGCGGGTGGCGGATCTGGGCGCGGCCCCGGGCGGCTGGACTCAGGTCGCGCTCAAGCGCGGCGCCGAACATGTCGCCGGCGTTGACCTTCTGGAGATCGAACCGATCGCGGGCGCCATCCTGATGCAGCTCGATTTCACCGAAGAGGGCGCCGAGGACAAGCTGAAGGCCGCGCTGGGCGGGCCGGCCGATCTGGTGATCTCCGACCTTGCGCCCTGGACGACCGGGCACAAGTCCACGGACCATTTGCGCATTGTCGCGCTGGTGGAGACGGCGGCGTATTTCGCCCTGGATGTGCTCAAGCCTGGCGGCGGGTTCATCGCCAAGGTCTTTCAGGGCGGCGCGACGGGTGAATTGCTGGACCTTCTCAAGCACCGGTTCGAGAAGGTGCGCCATTACAAGCCGCCGGCCAGCCGGTCGGAAAGTGCGGAAACCTTCCTGCTCGCCACCGGTTTCAGACCTGAGACCAAGGGTGCGCCCGAACAAAGGTAAACGCCGTTCACTTTTGACTTGGCGTTTTCATTCATATGTGGATACTCCCATGCAGGGCGGTATGGAAAAGACCGCCGGGAGGATCGACATGACAGACCAGCAGACGGCATGCCCGCCCTATCCGTGGGAGCCCTTCAACCCGATCCGCGCCTGGAAGGCCTTCTGGGGGCTGGTCGGGGACCGGGATGACACGCGCTATGTCTTCGCCTTTTTCCGGGCGGTGAACGGGCGCTCCATGGGCCATATCGTCAACCGGTTCGCCAATTCCGATTTCGGTCGCAGCCAGATCGAGGACCGGACCCGGTTCGCCGATGTGATGCTGGATCGCAAGATGCTGGAATCCCATGGGCGCGGCACGTTTGCTGCTGCCTATCTGCATTATCTCGATACCGAGAATCTCAATCCGCTCGGCGTGCACGAGGCGGCGGTCGAGAATGCGCCGGAGCTCTATGCCCAGCTTGAGGCGGAGTATCCCGAGTTTGCGTCGATGACCTACACGCTGCATCTGGCGCATGACCTGCACCATGTTCTCACAGGCTATGGTCGGGACCCGCTGGGCGAAGCGCTCTTGCTGACCTTCAACGGCAATCAGAACGGCACACGCGGTTCCCGCCTTCTGGGCATGTTCGCGGGGTTGCGAATCCGCTCGGAGATCTGGCAATGGCCCGTGGGGCGCATGATGGCAAACGCCAGGCGCATGGCGCGGGAAAGCCGGGACCTGGTGACCACGGACCTGACCCAGTATCTGCATCTGCCGCTGGAAGAGGCGCGGGCGCGTCTGAACCTTGTGCCGGACCCGCTCTATCGCGAGGTGCGCGATACGTGGACCGGGCCGGAACCGGTCAGCGCGAAAGCCTAGTCTACAGACCTGGCGCCGGACGACCGTTCAGCAGGTATTCCATGACCTCGGGGTCCTGGATGTCGAGCTTCTCATAGGGGCCCAGAAGGCGCAGCCGACTTTTGGGCTTTCCCGGGCCGAGGCGACGGGCGGTGAGCATCACCACGATGCCTTCAAAGCCGCACCCTTCCAGAACCGGCAGGCTTTCCACATAGTCGCTATGGGGCGGAACCCGTCGGTCCAGGAAGACAAGGTCGTATCCGGAGGCCTTGCTGTCTTCGCAGAAGGCGTTGACTGAACTGTAATGGTCAAACTCGAAAGAACCGGGGACGTGCTCGGCGAGACCTGACAGAATTGTCATCTCGACCGGGTCATCGTCAATCACCGCAACGCGTCGCATGCAAAATTCCTTATACCTGACAGGGGAATGCGCGAATTTCGCGCTCAGGTTGGTTTACCATAACGCCGTGCGCGATATGGAGCAATCCATGGTGGGATGCGGCTAAACAGCCTTGCGCTCAGGCTCAAACCTGCTAAAGCGGCCCCGCAAGAGACAAGGAGGCCTCCCCATGCAGATTCGCGAGGGGCTTACCTTTGACGACGTGCTCTTGCAGCCCGGTTCGTCTGAGGTTTTGCCCGCTGACGCTTTGGTGCAGACCCGGCTGACGCCGTCCATCACCCTGAACATTCCCATCCTCTCGGCCGCCATGGATACGGTGACCGAAGCCGGTCTGGCGATCGCCATGGCCCAGGATGGCGGTCTCGGCGTGATCCACCGCAATCTGACCAATGAAGAGCAGGCCGAAGAAGTCCGCCGGGTCAAACGGTATGAAAGCGGCATGGTGGTCAATCCGATCACCATCTCGCCCAAGGCGACCCTGGCCGAGCTTCAGGCGCTGATGAACCATCACAAGATTTCCGGCATCCCGGTCGTCGAGGGCGGCGAGGGCGTGAACGGCAAGCTGGTGGGCATCATCACCAACCGCGATGTCCGCTTCGCCGATGACATGAACCAACCGGTCTCCTCGCTGATGACCCATGAGGGTCTGGTGACGGTGAAGCCGGGCGTGGATCAGGGCGAAGCCCGTCGTCTCCTGCACAAGCACCGCATCGAGCGCCTGCTGGTTGTGGACGATGAGGGCCATTGCGTCGGTCTGATGACCGTCAAGGACATGGTCAAGGCCGAAGCCTATCCCAACGCCGCCAAGGACGAGCACGGCCGTCTGCGCGTCGCCGCGGCCACCACGGTCGGCGACGCCGGCTTTGAACGCGCCCAGGCGCTGATCGATGCGGGGGTGGACGCGGTCGTCATCGACACGGCGCATGGCATGTCCGCCTCGGTGCTCGAGCAGGTTCGGCGCATCAAGGCCGCGTCGAACTCGACCCAGGTCGTGGCGGGCAATGTGGCCACCTATGACGGCGCGCGCGCCCTGTTTGATGTGGGTGCGGACACGGTGAAAGTGGGCATCGGCCCGGGCTCGATCTGCACCACCCGCATTGTCGCGGGCGTGGGCGTGCCCCAACTGACCGCGATCATGGAATGCCGCCGCGCAGCCGACGGGTTTGACGGCTCGATCATCGCGGATGGCGGGATCAAGTATTCCGGGGACCTGGCCAAGGCCATCGCGGCGGGCGCCGATTGCGTGATGATGGGCTCGATGCTCGCGGGCACCGAGGAAGCGCCCGGCGAGACGTTCCTCTACAAGGGGCGGGCCTACAAATCCTATCGCGGCATGGGCTCTGTCGGCGCCATGGCGCGCGGCTCGGCGGACCGGTATTTCCAGAAGGAAGTCACCGATCGCATGAAGCTGGTGCCCGAAGGCATTGAAGGCCAGGTGCCGTACAAGGGCCCTGTCGCGCCGATCCTGCACCAGATGGTGGGCGGTCTGCGCGCGGCCATGGGCTATACCGGCGCCAGGACGATCAAGGACTTCCAGCAGAAGGCCGAGTTCGTGCGCATCACCAATGCGGGTCTGAAGGAAAGCCACGTGCATGACGTGACGATTACTCGCGAAGCGCCGAACTATCCCACGCCGTCCTAGGCATGGGACTGGTCCCGAACGAAAAAGCCCGGCGCGTTCGCCGGGCTTTTTTGTTTCGGGCTCAGAGCGCCAGCGCCGTGCGAGAGCGCTCGGTCAGCATCTCCATGGCCGCGATATAGGGGGCGGGGCCGAAGCTCAGGCGCCGCGCGCCGGCCTCTTTCATGATCCGGAGCTGATCCATATCGCCCACCATGACATTGATGGGCGCGCCGATCCGCTCGACCAGTTTCGCGACGAGGTCGGGATCCTTGAGACCGGGGAAGAAAATCCCGTCCGCGCCCGCATCCACATAGGCGTGGGCGCGCTCCACCGCATGATGGATCCGTTCGCTGTGATGGCTGGGGTCTTCTGGATCAAAGAAGACTTCGCTGCGGGCGTTGATGAAGAGTGGTTCGCCTTCTGAGGCCTGGGCGCTGACAATGGCGCGCAGCTTGGCGGTGAATTTCTCGATCAGAACCGGGCTGGAGGTCTTGCGATCCCGGTCCTCGATATTGATGCCGACAGCCCCGGTATTGCGCACGCGCAAGGCGTGGTCGGCCACCTCGGCAGGGTTTTCCGAATAGCCGGTCTCGATGTCGACGGTCAGCGGTACGGAGATGGTCTTGGCCATGCGGCGGGTGATCCGTTCCAGCCATTCGAGCGGCAGGGATTCCCCGTCCTCGAAACCAAGCGCGGCGGCGACCGCCCAGCTCGATGTGGCGATGGCCTTGGCGCCGGAGCGCTCGATGGCGAGGGCGCTGCCTGCATCCCAGGCATTGAACAGCACAAGCGGAGAGCCGGGGGCGTGGAGGGCGGCGAAGGCGGCGTATTTGGGCATTGTCTCGTCTCCGTCCTGAGCGCGTTCGCCAGGGGGAGGGGCGGGCACGCTCGATTATGTGTCTTTCAGGTCTGAATTTGAACAGGTTCAGCGTTAAAGCTTCCCTTGGGATCGTGCCGGGCCTTGCCGTCGGGCTTTTGACGTGATGAGGGAAGCGCGTGAAACTTGCGCCGCGCCTGTGTATCAGGGCGCTCCCCCGGAGCTTTGCTCCGCAAGCGCGACCGCGCGCCGGCCGACGAGGCCGAACTGACAACGGCCCGCAGGGCCAAAGAAAAGAGAGACTACCCTATGCGTGACGCAGGACGGATCGCCGGCGCCATTGAAGTGCTCGACGCGGTCATGAACCGGCACCAGCCGGTGAAGGACGCCCTGCGTGACTGGGGCAAGGCGCACCGCTTTGCGGGGTCGGGCGATCGCGCCTGGATGTCGGGCCTGGTGCTGGACGCGCTGCGCCGCCGGGGCTTTCTGCGCCATGTGATGGGCGAGGATACGCCGCGCGCGCTGGTGCTGGGCGCGCTCAGCTATGCCTGGGGCATGGATGCAACTGCCATCTCTGCGACTTTTGAGGGCGATGAGCATGCGCCCGATCCGCTGACCGAGGCCGAGATTGCGGGCCTGTCAAACGGCGCGCCTGAGGATACGCCGCTTCACATCCTCGCCGATGTGCCTGAATGGCTGGGGCCGAGTTTTGAGCGCGCCTATGGCGCGGATGCCGCCGCCGAAGGTCAGGCCATGGCGGGTCGGGCGCCGGTGGATCTCAGGGTCAACCGTCTGAAAGCCGAGCCGGACAAGGCCTTCGGCGCGGTGTCCTCCAAGATCAAAACCATTGAAGTCTCGGACCTGACGCTTGATGGCTTGCGCATCCCCGAAACCGATCCGCGCGCCAAGGCGCCGGGGGCGGAAAGCATCCCCGCTTTCGGCAAGGGCTGGGTCGAGGTGCAGGATATCGGCTCCCAACTCGCCGCGCTGGCGGCGGGCGATATCAAGGGCGCGCAGGTGCTTGACTATTGCGCCGGCGCGGGCGGCAAGACTTTGGCTCTTTCGGCGCTGATGGAAAACACCGGCCAGCTCTACGCCTGGGATTATGACGGACGCCGCCTGCGCGCGATCTGGCCGCGTCTGCAACGCTCGGGCGCGCGCAATGTACAGGTGCGCGACGGCAAGGAAGCGGAAACGCTGGGCGATCTCGAAGGCAAGCTTGATTGCGTGTTCATGGATGCGCCGTGCTCGGGTTCGGGCACCTGGCGGCGCCGTCCCGACAGCAAATGGCGTCTCAAGGAAGAGGCGTTCAAACGCCGTCAGTCCGAACAGGACGAGGTTCTGTCCAAGGCCTGGCGCTTCGTCAAACCGGGCGGGCGGCTTGTCTATGTGACCTGCTCGGTCCTGCCCGAAGAGAACGAAGACCGCGTCGCGGCCTTCCTTGAGGCGCACCCCAAATTCACGCCCGTGCCCGCGAGCGACGCCATAGCCCAGTCCGGTCGCCTCGCCGAAGGCGCGCAAGAGCGCCTCAAAGTCCTCGAGGGCCGCTTCGGCGCGATCCAGCTCACCCCGCACCGCACCGGCACGGACGGCTTTTATGTCTGCGTGATGGAGCGGGCGAAGTAGGCTCAGGCCTCACGACATGAAAAGGCCCCGGCGCTGCCGGGGCCTTTTGCGTTAGAACCAGATCCGCACGCCAGCGAGGAGGGCGGTTTCCTCCACCTCATCGCCCATGGAGCGGGCGAGGCTGGCGGTTTCGCCCAGCTTGCGCTCCCAGCTGACGCCCACATAAGGGGCGAACTGGCGGCGGATTTCATAGCGCAGGCGTAGCCCCGCCTCGACATCGGTAAATCCCGTGCCCTGATCGAGTGTTGGCGCGTCACCGAAGGCAAAGCGTGTCTCGACGACCGGCTGCAGGATCAGGCGCTGGGTGAAGAGGATTTCGTACTCCAATTCCGCCTCGATGGCGGCGCCCGCCTCTCCGCCCAGATAGGCGTGGGCGTTCACCTCGAACCAGTAGGGGGCAAGCCCCTCGATCCCGATCACGCCCTGGGTTTCGTCCGGGCCGAACTCATGGCGCAGGCCGGTCTGGACGTTGAAATAGCGGGTCGCAGCGCGGCTGTAGAGAAGCTCCACCTCGCCGCCGTCAAAGCTGTCCTCGTCAGGCAGATACGCGCCCTTGACGTTCATGACGAGGCGATTGATGTCGCCGCCGGTCCAGACGCCGCCCTCCCATTTCAGGCTGGTCTCGCCATCCGCGTCCTGCCATTCAAAGCGATCTAGCATCAGCATGGAATGCTTCGTGGCGCCCGAATGATGCAGCACGTCATGACGCGCCTGCGCCATCACATCGGCGTCGAAATACCGGTCCGCGGCGTTCCAGAGCGGTTCGTCATGGCCGCTGTCGTGAGACTGAGCGAAGACCGGGGCGGCGATAAGAGCGCAGGCTGCGCCCAGAAGGAATGAGCGGATCATTGGGCGCCTCCGCCATGGTGACCGGAGTGGTGGTTATGGTGCGCGGGCGCCGGTTCAGGCTCTGACGCGGGGGCGTGATGGCCCTGATGACCGCCGCCATGTCCGGAATGGCTGGAATGATCCATCGGCGCGGCTTCCCTCTGGTGATGCCCGGAATGGCTCTGATGGGCGGAATGATCCTGATGGCTTGAGGGATCCATCGGGCCGGGCCGCACCGAGACGACCTGCATCATGCCAGCATGCATGTGATAGAGCAGGTGACAGTGGAAGGCCCAATCGCCCGGCTCGTCTGCCGTGACGTCAAAGGCCAGACGCTCGCCCGGTTTGACGATCACGGTGTGCTTGCGCGGTTTGTGATCGCCGCCACCGTTGACCAGCTCGAAGAACATGCCGTGAAGGTGGATCGGGTGGGGCATCATGGTGTCGTTCACCAGAGAGACCCGCAGGCGCTCGCCTTCATGGAAAATGATAGGCGCGTCGATCTCGGTGAAGCGCACGCCGTCAAACGACCACATATAGCGCTCCATATTGGAGGTGAGATGGATCTGCATCTCACGCCCCGGCGCGCGGAGGTCGGGATTGGTGTCCAGGCTGCGCAGCTGGGAATAGGTGAGGACGCGATGGTCCACATCTTCCAGCCCGATCCCCGGCTCATCGAGGCGACTGATCGGCGCCATGTTGAGATTGGCGACGCCCGGCCCCTCAGTATGGTTGTGGGTGACAGGCGCGCTGTCCTCCATCGCCATGGCGGAATGACCGGAATGCGCGGAATGATCCATCTGGCCGTGATCCATAGACCCGTGGTTCATGCCGTCATGACCCATGGCGCTGTGGTCCATGCCGTCTCCGCTCATTGAACCATGCCCCATCGACCCGTGATCCATGCCCATGTCGCGCATGGTCAGAAGCGGGGAGGGACGCAGCTCGGGAACCTCAGCCGTCATGCCTTCGCGCGGGGCCAGAGTGGCGCGGGCGTAGCCCAGTCGCTCAATGCTTTCAGCCATGATCGTGAAGGCGCGGTCCTCGCGCGGGGTGACCACCACGTCATAGGTTTCCGCCACGCCGATCTGCAGCTCGTCGGTTTCGACGGGCTGGACATTCTGGCCATCCGCCTGCACGACGCTCATCGCGAGGCCCGGGATGCGCAGATTGAAGATCGTCATGGCCGAGGCGTTGATGATGCGCAGGCGCACCCGCTCGCCCGGCTCGAACAGGCCCGTCCAGTTGCTGTCCGGTCCCTTGCCGTTGACGAGATAGGTATAGGTCTCCCCGCCCACATCGGAGATGTCGGTGGGCTTCATGCGCATCTGGCCCCACATGGCGCGATCAGACAGGGCGGCGCGCACGCCATCCTCGCTCATGTCGCGGACCAGATCGCCCAGCGTGCGGTGATTATAGTTCAGGCTTTCGGGATTGGTCTTGAGCCGGTTGAACAGCGCCTCGGGCGACAGGAAGGTCCAGTCGCTCAGCACCAGCACGTGCTCGCGGTCATAGCCGACCGGATCATGATGGGCCGGATCGACGATGATCGGACCATACAGCCCTTCCTGTTCCTGCAGCCCGGAATGGCTGTGATACCAATAGGTGCCCGACTGACGCAGGCGGAAGCGATAGGTGAAGGTCTCGCCGGGGCGGATGCCGGGAAAGCTCACGCCCGGAACGCCATCCATCTGAAACGGCAAGAGAATGCCGTGCCAGTGAATGGAGCTGTCCACATCGAGATGGTTGGTGACATTGAGCGTCACCTCATCGCCTTCGCGCCAGCGCAAGAGCGGGGCGGGCACGCCGCCATTGACCGTGATCGCTTCATCGCGGCGGCCATCCACGCGGAAGGGCGTGCGGGCGATATCCAGATTGAAGACCGTACCGGTCAGGGCGTCGGGGGCGCGCTGGGTCAGCGCGCGGCTGGCCTGCGCCCAGCCGGGCGTCAGGCTTGCGGCTGTCAGCGCGCCGGCGCCGGTCAGCCAGGATCGTCTCGTAATCATCAGTCAGCTCGTTCAGCTCATCAAACAGACAGGGTTCATTGTCCGCCAAGGGGGGCGGGGCGCCTGTCCGGGCCTAGTTGAGCTGAACGGTGAAGAGCTGGACCGGGGTCGGCCAGGGCGGCGGTCGTGGCCGGTTCGGATCAAAGACCGGAGCCTTTGTCGCCACCAGACGTAGCGCCTTGAGGTCAGGCTTCGGCGCTTCGGGCAGGATGACCGGCAGATCGAACTGGGGCGCGTCATTGAGCACCAGCGGCGCTCCGCACAGGGCGTTCTCCTCGCACTCGGGATCGGCTTGCTGGCTCGGAGCGCCGTGATGGGCGTGGGCGCTCGTCTGATGATGCGCATGAGCATCGGCATGATCCGCCGCAGCGGGCGTCATTGGCTGCGCACACACCTGCATTGTCCAGCACGCGATGAAGATCATCGCGGTCAGGATCTGGGGCAGGGGCGTGTCGAAGCGTCGAGTCATGGCGCCAACATAGCGCTCCTGCGGGCTCAGGAAAACCGCGCGCGCAAACATGTCGCGCTCGCGTGCTTATCCCCTCTGGCGAAACGGCGCGGTCTGCGCTATGCGCAGCCATGACCGAGATTCAGGCCCACCATGAAAAAGCGCTGGTGATCGACTTTGGCAGTCAGGTCACCCAGCTGATTGCTCGCCGACTCCGCGAAAGTGGCGTCTATTGCGAGGTTCACCCCTTCAACCGCGTGGACGACGCCTTCCTGGACGCCTTTGCGCCCAAGGCGATCATCCTGTCTGGCGGTCCCAATTCCGTCCATGGCGAAGGCACCCCGCGCGCGACCCAGAGCGTGTTCGAGCGCGGCCTGCCGGTGCTGGGCATCTGCTATGGCGAGCAGACCATGTGCGCCCAGCTGGGCGGCAGCGTGGAAGCGGCGGAGGAACGCGAGTTCGGCCGCGCCGATATCGAGATCGTCGCGGACAGCCCCCTGTTTGACGGCATTGGCGAGGTGGGCCATCTCGAACGCGTGTGGATGAGCCATGGCGACCGTGTGAACGCGATCCCGCAGGGCTTCCATCCCATCGCCGCCACAACCCATGCGCCCTTCGCCGCCATTGCGGATGAGGGGCGTCGCTTTTACGGCGTGCAGTTCCACCCCGAAGTGGTGAACACGCCGCGCGGCGCGCTGATCCTGCGCAACTTCACCCACAAGATTGCGGGCATGAAGGGCGACTGGACAATGGCCGCCTTCAAGGAAGAGGCCATCGCCAAGATCCGCGAACAGGTCGGCTCGGGCCGGGTGATCTGTGGTCTGTCGGGCGGCGTGGACAGCTCGGTCGCTGCCGTCCTGATCCACGAAGCCATTGGCGACCAGCTCACCTGCGTGTTCGTGGATACCGGTCTGATGCGCTCGGGCGAGGCCGATCAGGTCGTGACCCTGTTCCGCGAGCACTACAACATCCCGCTCGTGGCTGCGGACGAGGAAGAGCGCTTCCTCTCGGCGCTGGCGGGCGAAAGCGATCCGGAAAAGAAGCGCAAGACCATCGGCAAGCTCTTCATCGACGTCTTTGAAGACAAGGCCAAGGGCGTGGGCGGCGCGGATTTCCTCGCGCAAGGCACGCTTTATCCGGATGTGATCGAAAGCGTCAGCTTTGACGGCGGCCCGTCGGTCACCATCAAGTCGCACCACAATGTGGGCGGTCTGCCAGAGCGCATGAACATGAAGCTCGTCGAACCGCTGCGCGAACTGTTCAAGGACGAGGTCCGCGCGCTGGGGCGCGAGCTGGGCCTGCCCGAAAGCTTCATCGGTCGTCACCCCTTCCCGGGGCCGGGCCTCGCCATCCGTATTCCGGGCGAGGTCACCAAGGACAAGGCCGACATCCTGCGCAAGGCGGATTCGATCTATATCGAGGAGATCCGCAAGGCGGGGCTTTACGACAGCATCTGGCAGGCGTTCGCCGTGCTGTTGCCGGTCCAGACGGTCGGCGTGATGGGCGATGCCCGCACCTATGACAATGTGCTGGCCCTCCGGGCGGTGACCTCCACCGATGGCATGACGGCGGATTATTTCCCGTTCGATCATGACTTCCTGGGCCGCGTCGCCACCCGCATCATCAACGAAGTGCGTGGCGTGAACCGGGTCGTCTACGACGTCACCTCCAAACCGCCGGGAACCATTGAGTGGGAATAAGCCCACAGAGCGTCCGGAGCCGCCAATGCGACTGATCAAGCCAGAAAGCTATACTGGCGAGCGTGCCTGGGACGCTCTCGACGTGGAGCGCTTTGAGGCGGCGACCGTTCGGATGCACTGGACAGATCAGCCGTACAAATGGCACGTCAATGACGGACCGGAAGTGTTTGTTCTTCTGAAGGGCAAACTTGATATGCACGTCAAGAACGCCGCCGGTGAGGTTTCGGTCCTGTCGATGGAAGAAGGCGATGTCTTCCACGCCGAATCCGGTGACGCCCATGTCGCCCATCCGCAGGGCGAAACGCGCGTGCTTGTTATTGAAAGACCAGGGAGTGTGTGATGAGCAATGACAGACTCGACCGTCTTGAAATCCATGTCGCCGAGCAGCAGCAGATGCTCGATGACCTCTCTGAGGTTCTGACCCGTCAGACCAAGGAGATCGAGGCGCTGAAGGCGCGGCTTTCTGCTTCCGACAACCGCATTGCGGAGCTGGAGGCGGGCCTGCCTGCGCCGGGCAATGAAAAGCCGCCGCACTATTGAAGCGCACTCTCTCGATCCTGACAGAAACGGGCGGCCCATCGGGCCGCCCGTTTTGCGTCAGTTATACGGATTGGGCATGCGGCCCATATACATCCACTCGCCGTCGCGCATGAAGAAGAGGCCGGTGGCCGTCTCGTTCATGCGTGGGCCGGGCGGCGGGCCCGAGCGCTGGAAATAGAGGGTGAAGGCGCACTCATAGGCCGCCTCCGGCAAGGTCTGCACCCGGTCCCGCGCCCAGTCGGGCAGGTCCTCACGGGTCAGCCGTCGCCAGCCGCAGTTCTCCACATCGACCCGGCGCAGGGCCTCCAGCGCCACCAGCGTGTCCTCCCGGGTGCGTTCGCGGCGCGCCTCCTGCACCTCCAGCTGATAGCGGAAGGCGGACATGCGCTCGGCGCGGGTCTCACTGGCCAGATTGTCATGTCCGTCGAACTGGAGCGCCGCCATATAGGCGCGACGAGCGATCTGGTGGTTGGGGGCGGGATTGTCCGGCGGCGGGGGCGGAGCAGAGGCGTCCTGACAGGCGGTGAGTACGAACAGGAACGCCAGGGTCAGGGCGCGCATCATTTCCCCCATGGGTCAGTGCCGGGCGGCGCTCAGTATCGCCTGAGGGGATTTAACGAGACCTCAAAAAAAGCCCCGGGCGGCGACCCAGGGCTTTCACTGGAAGGCCTAGCCGATCTTGAGCTGGGCCATCAGCGCTTCGGCGACCGGTTTGGAGGAGGCCGGGTTCTGGCCGGTGATCAGGCGGTGGTCGGACACGGCGAAGGGCGCCCAGTCATCGCCTTTGTGATAGTCTCCGCCCAGCTCCTTCAGGGCGTCCTCGAGCAGGTGCGGCACGACCTGGGTCAGACCCACGGCCTCTTCTTCGGAATTGGTGAAGCCGGTGACCTTGCGGCCCTTCACCAGCGCGTGGCCATGCTCATCCTTGACGTTCAGCAAAACGGTCGGGGCGTGACAGACAGCGCCGATGGGCTTGTCGGCTTTCCAGAAGGACTCGATCAGCGCCACGGAATGTTCGTCATTGGTCAGGTCCCAAAGCGGACCGTGCCCGCCGGGATAGAACACGGCGTCAAAGTCTTCGGAATTGACCGTGTCGAGCTTGACGGTGTTGGCGAGGGCTTTCTGGGCGTCCTCGTCGCTCTTGAACCGGCGGGTGTCCTCGGTCTGGGCGCTCTCGTCATCGCTCTTGGGGTCGAGCGGCGGCTGGCCGCCCTTGGGCGAGGCGAGGGTCAGCTTCGCGCCGCCATCCTTGAACGCGTAATAGGGGGCCGCGAATTCCTCGAGCCAGAAACCGGTCTTCTCACCGGTTTCACCGAGTTCGTCATGCGATGTCAGGACCATCAGAATATTCATGGGGAGCTCCTTTGGGGGACAGGGAGACTAGACGTAAGGGGCGGTGGTCGCGCTTCAACCGTCGGACGGCGGCGGGCCTCAGACGAGCCACACCAGAACGGCCAGCGAGCCGCAGATGGCGAGCGCATCCTCGGCAAGCGCGGCCCTGAAATCGGAGTCCAGGCGCGCCGCCAGCCAGGCCCTCAGGAAAGCGCAGCCATAGGTTCCGGCTGCAGCGCCCAGAATGCCGGCGACGGCAGGCAGCAGGCCTCCCAGCGCCGCACCCGCGACAGCGGCCGCAATCAGTCGGGCCAGAACCCCGCCGGTTTCGGTGCGTGAGGGGGTGCGCGGCTGCTTGTCGCCCCAGAGCTCCAGCCCGGCCAGGGCGGCGAGCGGGACGAAGGCCCACCATTCACTGAGCCAGCCAAAGGCGGGGATCAGGGGCTGGGGCGCGATGACGAGCGCATACCCGCTGACCAGGGCGAGCGCCATGAAGGTGCGTGCGCCTGTCAGAATCCCCAGCAACAGGGCTGCGAGAATGATCATGTCCGCCTGTCCCACTCTGCTTGCGTCACAGAGGCTAACGCCGGTCTGACGTGATCGTTCCCGGCGAGGCGTCAGGCCGGTCTGGCCGGGTCGGCCTCAGAGAGCGCAGTCCGCACGCGGGGCAGGATGCGTCGGCTGACCGGGACTTCGCCCCCCGACCGCAGCAGCAAGCGCCCGCCGCCGCCCGGCTCGCGTTCCAGCGCTCTGACGAAAGCGGTGTTGACGACATGGGAGCGATGCACGCGAAGGAAGGTGGGCGGCAGCTGGTCTTCCAGCCGGGCGAGCGTGAGCGTGTAGAGGACGCATCGACCATCCTCGTAATGCAGCTCCACATAATCGCCTGCGGCCTGAATCCGGCTGATCTCCTGGGTGCGGACAAAGTCGGTGCGCCCGCCGCTTTCCAGCGGCAGAAGGGCAGGCTCGCTGGCCTGACGTGCAAGGGCGAGCGCGGCGTCCAGCGCTTCGGCGCGACGGGTTTCCAGGGCTCGGATGCGCTGTTCACGCAACAGGGTCAGCGCTTGCTGGACAAACAGGGCGATCAGGAACACGCTGGCCAGCCAGAACAGGTGCAGGTCGATGAAGGCGCTCTGGGTCGTGATCGCGATGAGCGCGGCAAGGCTATAGCCTGACGCATGGACGAGCGCCTCGCGTCGCCCTTTCAAACCCTGATAGCCGCTCAGCAGCGCACACAAGGCGAGCGCCAGCGCCAGCACGCCCCATGTCTTGCCGTCAAAGCCGCGCATCAGCAGGATCGGAAAGGCCAGGATTGCAGCATATCCGCCAAGCGCGAGGCTGCGGCGTCCGAAGCTGAGCGAGGTGAAGCGCTTGAGGGTGAGCGCCATGAGGCTGAGCGAAACGCCGAACGCGCTGGCCACGATGCCGATCAATCGCGCGTCATGCAGCGGATAGGGATAGCTGATCAGTCCGCGTGCGGCCTCGATCAACAATTGGGCGCCCAGCGCGGCGCTGAGGCCGACCAGAATGATCGGTTCTTCGCGGCGCTCGGCCCGGACCGCCATCGCCGCGAACACCAGGGCGCCAAGCGCAAACACGCCGAACATGATCAGGCTGGGCCAGTAATACTGGAGGATCCGGTCTGTCGGCGAACCGTACTCGGCCAGGAAGAAGGACTGCATCGGCGAGGTCAGGGTCAGGAAGCCATGATGGGAGGACAGCCGGATGGCCAGGGTATTCTCTCCGGCGACAAACAGGTCCCTGGGGGCATGGGCGGCGAAGTCGATCCGTCCGGCGCGCTCCTGGCCGGCATTGTCCCCCGGCAAGCCATTGGCGCCGATCCGTATGCCATTGAGATAGATCTCGCTGGCGGCGAGCCCGGAGAGATAGACCCCCTTGGGGCCAGGCGAGGCGATCCACTCGGCCTCGAGGCTGACCCGGGTCTGCGCCCACAGATGACGGCCCTGCGGGTCGAGCTCAAAGACCTGCATCTCCTGGCAATCGGGCGCCGTGAAGTCCGGCAGGGCGTCCGCTGCGCCGTCCGCCGGACACACGATGAGCGGCGCGGCGCGCAGGCTGATGGCCTGACGGGCCTCAGCGGGGCCGATCGCTGCGGACAGGAGGAGCGCCAGCGCGCCGAGAATGAAAGGCAATCGGGTCATCAGTCTCTGTCAGCAAGGGGCGCCGTTCGTCGATCCGGCTTCGCCGCTCACCGATGAGCGCCTGACCGGGCGGGGATTTGGAACAACCATGCTCCTCGTCCCGCCGCAAGAGCGGGAGACCCACAAAGGAGACAAACATGCGGTCAGGACTTTTCTCCCTTCTTCCCGCCCTCGCGCTGACCGGCGCCGCCTTGGCGGAAGAGCCGATCAGTTTCACGAGCAATGACGGCGTCAGCGTCGAGGCGTTTCAGGGCGCGTTCACCGTGCCCGAGAACCGCGGCAACCCCGACAGCCGGATGATCGAGATCGGCTATGTGCGCTTTCCAGCGCTCGAGGGGGCGACAGGCGCGCCTATCGTGTATCTCGCCGGAGGACCGGGCGGGTCGGGAACCGGGACGGCGCGCGGCCGCCGGTTTGATCTGTTCATGCAGATGCGCCGTCATGGTGATGTGATCGCCTTCGACCAGCGCGGCACAGGCCTGTCGCGCAATGATCTGCCGACATGTGTTTCAAGCGTCAGCGTGTCTGAAACAGAGCCGGGCACGGACGCCGAGTATGCCGGCGCCTATCGCCAGGCGGCCCGTGAATGCCGCGTCTTCTGGCGTGAGCAAGGCGTCGGGATCGAGGGCTATACGACGGCCGAAAGCGTTGCGGACATTTCCGACCTGCGCGCGCATCTGGGCGCGGAGCGCGTGACGCTCTGGGGCATCTCCTATGGCACGCACCTCGCGATGGCGGCGCTCAAAGCCATCCCCGACGAGATTGATCGCGCCATTCTGGCCAGTGCGGAAGGTCTGGATCAGACAGTGAAACTGCCGTCCCGGACCGAAGCCTATATCGAAAGACTGCAGGCGGCTGTAAACGCCCAGCCGGGGGCCGCGGCGGCCTATCCCGATATCGCGGGCATGATGGCGCGGGTGCATGGGCGGCTGGAAGCGGAGCCGATGCCGCTCATGATCCCCGGTGCGGACGGCGCGCGCCCCTTCCTGCTTCAACGCCGCGATCTGCAGCAGATGACCTCCGGTCTGATCGCGGATCCGGCCTCCGCCGCGATTGCCCTGGCGATGTACGCCGAGATTGATCAGGCCGGCAGCGCCAACATCGCCTCGGCCATCATCGCCCGGTTTTACGAGCTGGGAGCGCCGATCAGCCTGCAACCCATGTCCACAGCCATGGATCTGGCGTCCGGGATCAGTGCAGAGCGTCTGGCGCAGGTGGAGCATGAGGCGCAGACCGCCCTGCTTGGCGCGTATCTCAACTTTCCCATGCCGCAGCTGAATGGCGTTTGGGACGGGTTCGGGCTGGACGACGATTTCCGGGCAGCACCCACGGGCGAGACGCCGATCCTTCTCCTGTCCGGGACGCTGGATGGCCGCACCTATCCTGACAGCCAGCGCGCGGCGCTTTCGCGCATGGCGCATGTGGACTGGGTGATCGTTGAAAACGCCGGGCACAATCTCTTCATGACGACGCCCGAGGTGCCGGCCGTGATGCATCGCTTCATGGTGGGGGCTGATGTGGACGGAGAGCGCATCATTGCGCCCCTTCCTGATCTGACCGAACTGCCGTTCTAGGCGCGTGCAGGCCGGGCGGCGCTCCTGGCCTGCATCCTCGCCCGGGTGCGAGTGAGCGATTGTCAGTCCCGCCGTTCGCCGTCAGTCTTGCTCCAGGACGAACGGGGAGCGGCGTTGGGATGATCGAGCTCTGGGTGCAGTTCATTTCAGCGGGGGCGGCGGGCGTGGCCCTGTTCGCTGCGCTTCAGCTCTGGCTGCTGGACCGTCGCGAGGCGGGCGCGCATCCGCGTTATGCCAGGAAGGCGCTCGCCGCCTTTCTCGTCCTGAGCGCACTCTCGGGTTTTGAGCTGTTGTTCGAGCAATCGGGCGTTTACGAGACAGCCCCCGCCCTGATCGGCGCCCTCTGGCCGTTCAGACTGTTCTATGGCCCTGTTCTGCTGGTCTACGTGCTCGACATGACGCGGGCGCCGGATGCGGCCTGGCCGGTCCGGCTGAGGCTGCTGATCTGGGCGCCGGCGCTGGCGGCTGTGCTGGTCAGTCTGAGCTTTTTCACCCTGCCGACCTCCATTCGTCAGGGCGTTTATGGTCTGAGCGAAGCGGAAGGCTCGACCGCCTTTCTCGTGGTGACGGCCTTCAGCGGATTGTTCCTGGTTCTGACGCTCGCCTATCTGGGCGTGGCGGTCTGGGTGCTGACGCGGAACCTGCAGACCGTGCGACAGATCTTCTCCAATATCGAGAACCGCATCCTGTCCTGGCTCCGGGCGGTCTTGCTGCTGATGCTGGTCGCCTGGAGCTGGGGCGCCATCAAGACGTTCTTCCCGGTCAGCCTGATCTCCAATCCACTCATCGATCTCAGTGATGCGCTGGTGGAATGCGTCTGGATCGTCGTGGTGGGGCTTTACGGGCTCTGGCAGGCCCCGGTGTATCGTGATCGGGCGGATGCGCCTCCGACGCTGGAGACGGCGGAAAAATACGCGCGGTCTTCCCTGTCCGACGCGCGTCTGGCCCAGATTGCGGCGCGGCTGGACAGTGTGATGCTCAAGGACAGGCTCTATCGCGATCCGCTGCTCTCGCTCAGCACGCTCGCCTCGCGTCTGGCCGTCAGCCCCAACCATCTCTCCCAGTGTCTGAACGGGCATCTTGGCGTGAGCTTCTTTGACTATGTGAACCGCCTGAGGGTCGAAGAGGCGGTGAGCCGCATACGCTTGACGTCCGATCCGCTGCTGACCATCGCCTATGAGGTGGGCTTCAATTCCCGCTCCACCTTCAATCTCGCCGTGAAGAAACAGACCGGGCAGGCCCCGAGCGCGTTCCGGGACGGCTAGCCCTGTGTCCGACCCGTCCCGTTCGGACAGGATTGAAGTCTGATCGGACCCGTTCGGACGCGGGCCCTGAAACGGGCTGCTAGAGCCGACATGTCATCTCCCCAAACAGAAGAGACATGTCATGACCAGATACCTGACGGGCGCCGCCCTGATCGCGGCTGCGTTCGCTCTGCCGGTTTCCGCCTTCGCACAATACGAAGAGCCCGATACGGGCCGTGTGCTGATGCTGGGCGCCGGCGCCTATGCCGTCACCAATCCCTATGAAAGCGCGAAGGACGATCTGGAGCTGGGCGCGCTGCCGCTCTTCCTGTTCCAGCAAGGCCGTCTCACCGTTGACCTCAGCGGCGTCAGCTGGCGAGCGCTGGAGCTCGGCCCGCTGCAGCTGGACGCGCGACTGAGCCCGCGTATTCCGCTGGTCGATCCGGACGACACCGAATTGTATGACGGGCTCGATCGGGATGTGGGCGTGGACGCGGGCCTGCGGGTCGGCGCCCAACGGGGCGCCTTCAGCGCCAGTGCGGAATATCTCATCGACATCAGTGACCAGTCCGGCGGCCAGTCCGTCGATCTGAACATCGCCTGGAGCGTGGCGCCCATCGAGCGTCTGGAGCTCGAGATCTCCGCTGGCGCGGTCTGGAGCGATGAAGACCTCTCGACCTGGCTGTACGGCATTTCCACCGATGAGATGATCCAGGCGCGCGCCTATGAGTTCGGCGTCTCGCCGGGCGCCCCGTCCGGCGGCGTATGGACGCCGCATCTGGGCGTTCAGGCGCGCTATCGGCTGACGGACCGCACGCTTCTGATCGGCGGGCTGGAGGCGGATTTCTACAGCTCCGATATCACCGACAGTCCGCTGATGGCGGATGACAGCTCAACGGGGCTGTTTGTCGGCGTGATGCGTCGGTTCTGATCATGGACGCTCCACGGTTCATGATGGCGGGGCAGGGCGACGTCGTGACGCCGCCCCTGTCCGGCGCCGCGCGCCTTGTACAGACGGGGCGCATTCTGGCGATCTGGTTGGCCGCCAGCGCGCCCATGCCGGTGCTGGCCTGGATCATTGCGCCGTTCTGGATGCAACACAGCGATCAATTGCCCGGCCTGATCTTCTGGCGCTGCATCATTCTGGGCATGGTCTGGCAAACCGTCGTGGCGGTTCTGGTCCTCAGACTGGAAGGCGTCCGGTTTCACTGGACGGCGATCAAGGCTCGGCTCTGGCTCAACCCGCCGCTCTGGCCCGGAACCGCCAGACCGGCGCCACCCGCTTTCTTCGTCATTCCCGTCCTGTTCGCGGCGGGGTGGTTTGCCGATTACGCCGTGGGCGCCTGGTTCAGTTCAACGCCGCTTGGTCACAGGCTGGAAGGCCTGAGCCCGGCGTTTGCCTTTATCGAAACCTTGGCCGTGCCCGAGCTGGAGGGGCGCTGGGATGTGGTCGCCTTGGCGCTCGTCTCCTGCCTGTTCAACTATGTGCTGGGCGAGGCGCTGTTGTTTCATGGCGTCTTGCTGCCGCGCATGGTCGCCGCCTGGGGGCGCTGGGCGTTTGTGGGCAATGGGGTGCTGTTCGCGCTCTATCACGCGCACAAGTTCTGGATGCTCCCGGCGCTGATCCCCAGCTGCATCGCCTACGCCCTCCCAGCCCAGATCTTCAGATCAAACTGGATGTCCCTGATCCTTCATGGGCTTGAGGGCGTGATCCTGATGTGGGTGGTGATCAGCGTGGTGTCCGGTGGGGCCTGACCCTGAATGCAGAACGGGCGGCTCGTCGAGCCGCCCGCCTTGTCATTCATCGAAGTGGAAGAGGCTTATTCGCCCTCTTCCTCTTCGCCCGGAACCGGGAAGCCACGGTCGCGCATCAGCGGCTCGACGGTGGCGTCACGGCCGCGGAATTCACGATAGGCGTCCGCCGGATCGACCGAATTGCGCGGCGCGAACAGGTACTGGACCATACGCTCGGCCAGTTCGGCGTCATAGAAGCCGCCCGGCGCTTCGGCGAAGGCTTCGGCGGCATCCGAGGTCAGCACGTCGGCCCACATATAGCCGTAATAGCCGGCCGAATAGCCTTCACCCGAGAAGATGTGCCCAAAGTGCGGGGTGCGGTGACGCATCGGCAGCTCTTCGGGCATGCCCAGACGCTCCAGCGTTTCACGCTCGAAGGCATCAGGATCCAGACCTTCGGGATCGGCGGTGTGCAGGTACATGTCCACCAGTGCGGAGGCGAGATATTCGGTGGTCGCGAAGCCCTGGTTGAAGGTCGAGGCGGCGCGGATGCGGGCCACCAGATCATCCGGCATCGGCTCGCCCGTCTCGGCGTGACGCAGATAGTTCTCGATGACCGGCTCGGTCAGCACCCAACGCTCCAGCAGCTGGGACTGGAACTCGGTATAGTCGCGCACGCCGCCGTTCAGGGTCGGGTAGGCGACATTCGAGGACAAGGCGTGCAGCGCGTGACCCATTTCGTGGAAGAAGGTCGTCGCGTCATCAAAGCTGATCAGGACCGGCTCGCCGGGCGCGCCCTTGATGAAGTTGGAGTTGTTGGACGACAGCACGGTCTCTTCACCGTCAAAGGTGGTGTGGCCGCGATAGCTGGTCGCCCAGGCGCCCGAGCGCTTGCCCTGGCGGGCGTAGGGGTCGAGATACCACAGGCCGATATGGTCGCCGGAATCGCGATCGGTCACTTCCCAGACGCGGACATCGGGGTGGAAGACCGGCACGGAGCCGTCGGTGATCTCTTCAAACTCGAAGCCGAAGAGCTCGCCGGACACATAGAACATCGCTTCGCGCAGGTTCTCGATGTTGAAGTACTGCTTCACTTCCTCGGAGTTCAGGTCGTATTCGGCCTGACGCACCTTTTCCATGTAGTAGCGGTAATCCCACGGCTCGATCGTGATGTCGTCGCCGCGCTCGTCTGCGAGCGCCTGCATCTGTGCGACTTCCTCTTCGACGCGGGCGATGGCGGCCGGCCAGACCGTCTCCATCAGCTCCAGCGCGCGCTCGGGCGTGCCGG
This sequence comes from Oceanicaulis sp. HTCC2633, assembly GCF_000152745.1. Classification (GTDB taxonomy): domain Bacteria; phylum Pseudomonadota; class Alphaproteobacteria; order Caulobacterales; family Maricaulaceae; genus Oceanicaulis. Next base: position 60,546 of record NZ_CH672428.1, on the reverse strand, counting down.
CCATGCGGTTCTCGAGGCGCCACTGGGCGTAATTGTCGTAGCCCAGCAGTTCAACGCGCTCGTCACGCAGCTGCAGGATTTCGGCGATGATGGCGTTGTTGTCGTACTCGTCGCCATTGTCGCCGCGATTGTAATAGGTGCGCCAGACTTCCTCGCGCAGATCACGCTCGTCGGAATAGGTCAGGAACGGGTCCATGGAGGAGCGGGTGTTGAGCACCGCATATTCGCCCTCATGGCCGCGCTCGGCGGCGAGGTTGGCGGCGGCGGTGATGAAGCTGTCCGGCAGGCCCGACAGCTCGTCCTCGCTCAGATAGGTGACGTAGTTCTCTTCGTCGGCCAGCACATTGTTGGCGAATTGCGTGTGCAGCTCGGCCAGACGCGACTGGATCTCGGCGTAGCGCTCGGCTTCCGCGCCCTCAAGGGTCGCGCCGTTGCGGGCGAAGCCGTCATAGGTCAGCTGAACAAGACGCTGCTGGTCCGGGCGCAGCGTCGCCATTTCCTCACCGTCATGGACGGCCTGGATGCGGGCGAACAGGTCCTTGTTCTGGGTGATTTCGGACGAGAAGGCGGACAGCACAGGCGCCATCTCACGCTGGATCTCACGGAATTCCGGAGAGCTCAGGTTCGACGACCAGATGCCGTAATAGACGAAGACGCGGTTCAGGGTCTCGCCAGCCCGCTCCATGGCGACGATGGTGTTCTCGAACGTCGGCGGTTCGGGATTGTTGGCGATCTGCTCGATCTCGGCGCGGTTGCGTTCCATGCCGATTTCCAGCGCTTCACGCAGATAGCTCAGGTCCATCTGGTCAAAGGCCGGCACGCCGCCATACGGGCCGGTCCATTCGGCCGTCAGCGGATTGGAGGCTTCCGCCTCATCGGACATGGCGGCGTCACTGGCCTGGCTGTCGGTGGTTTCCGGAGCGGTGGTCTGAGTGTCCGCAGCCGTGTCAGCCGGCTGGCTGCAGGCGGCGAGCGCAAGGCCGCTGACGGCGGCGAGAAGCAGAGAACGCATGAAATCCCCTCCCAAAGGATACAGAGTCGATTGGCGCGCACCTTAGGCTATCCGCCCCGGCTGGCGAAACAGTCCGCACAGCCTGTACGCATTACGATATGTTCAGATGGGGCAGGGGATCAGTCTTCGCCAGACCCGTGGCGATCCTCATCCTCACCTTCGCCTCCGGGCGGCGCATACATCACCGCAATCCCCATCTGAAGGCTGGCGAAGGTGGAGCCGATGAAGAAGGCGAGAAGAAGGCGTACGCCCATGCCCGCCGGATCGCTCGCGGTCAGGGTGCGGATCTGACCAATGTCCAGCACCAGGATGAGAGCGGTGAACGCGATGCCGATCACCATGCCCAGCACGGCGTGACGCAGCAGAAATCGCAACAGATCGGTCATCAGGCCTCCACAATGGTGAGACTAGACCAGTCCGATGCAGCTTCAATCGGGCCAGACGCCGCAGATGGCCAAGCCCACTCGCCTTTGCGAGGAGAGTCGGTCTAAGCTTCTCGCGCTCAAGGGGAGGGCGTGTCTATGGGCGTTCTGATCACAGGCCTCGTGATCTTTATCGGGGTGCATCTGACGCGGGTCCTGGGGATCAAGGCGCTTATGGTCAGGGTGACCGGCGAAGCGCTGTTCGCGATCTTCTATTCCGTGCTCAGCACGATCGGCCTGACCCTGATCGTCTACGGCCAGATCCTGGCGCATCCCTCGGTGACGCTCTGGCAGCCGCCCGCCTGGACGCGCACAGTGGCGCTGGTGGCGGTGCCGGTGTCTCTTGTACTGATTTTCGCCACCTATCTGCCCAGCCATATCCGGTCGCTCACCCGGCACCCCATGACGCTGGGCGTGTTCCTGTGGTCAGGCTCGCACCTGCTGGCCAATGGCGAGCTCGCCTCGATCCTCCTGTTCGGCGCCTTCGCCGCCTGGTCGCTGATCCTGCTGGTCGAGGGGTACTGGACGGGCGGACACTTCGCCCGGCCCGGCGTTCTGTGGGCGGATCTGACGGCGCTGTTGATCGGCGTTCTCGCGTCTGCGGTTATTGCGTATTTCCACATGCAGCTTTTTGGCGTTGCTGTCGTCGAGTTTGCATCCAATCGGGCCGCACCCGGCATCTAAGCGGTACAGGACGCACAGACAGCGTCCCCAATCTGGAGGTTGATCATGGAAGACATTCTGGTTCCGCTGGGCCTGTTCGGGATGGTCGTGGCGATCGTCGCCATCAATGTGGCCGGTTCGGCCTCGCGCCGGAAAGCGGTTCTGGCGACAGTGCAGGAGGCGATCCGCTCCGGTCAGCAATTGTCGCCCGAGACCATCAAGGCGCTGGGCGTTCAGGAAAAACCCAAGGGTGGTGATCTGAAAGCCGGCTCGATCCTGCTGGCGGTTGCGGCGGCGCTGATCGTTCTGGGCTTCGCGGTAAGCGGACTGGATGCGGATCAGGAGGTCCTGTCCATCATGACCGCGATCGCCGCGTTCCCGGGCTTTATCGGCGTAGTGCTGATCCTGTTCGGTCTGTTCTCGAAGAAAAAGGACCAGGACTGATCGGGTCCTCAGGCGTGGAGTTGGGGCATGACGCCCAGTGACGGCGAACTCATAGCGATGGTGATCGCGGGCAGGGATCAGCGGGCGTTTTCGTCCCTGGTCGCCCGCCACCAGTCCGCCGTGCGCGCCGTGCTGATGCGCTTGTGCCGCAACGCCGCCCTGGCCGACGATCTGGCGCAGGAGACCTTCATCAAGGCCTACAACAAGATCTCCGCCTATACCGGGGCGGGCTCGTTCAAGGCCTGGCTGTGCCGGATCGCCTACACCGAATTCCTGATGAGCGCGCGCAAGCGCAAGGCGATCGACAAGACGATGGAAAAGCTCAAGGCCCAACCCATGGAGACCCATCAGGCGCCCGCCGATGGCGGCGCCCGGGTGGATCTCGACCGGGCCCTCGCCACGCTGGGCGAGGAAGAGCGGGTCTGTGTGGTGTTGTGTTATGCGTCAGGACTGTCGCATTCTGACGCGGCGGAGGTCACGGGCCTTCCGCTGGGCACGGTGAAGAGCCATGTCAATCGCGGCAAGGCCAAACTCAAGGCCTGGTTCGAACGCAAGGAGGCGGCGGCATGACGGACGATCTTGATCCCATGAACGATGACGCCTTCGACGCGGAGCTGACGGCGATGTTCGCCGATGCGGCGCCGCCCGCGGAGGACCCGGTCTTTGTGGAGCACGTCGCCAAACGGCTCAACAATCCGGACCGCATGCGCTTTCTGGCGCTGGGCGGGGCGGGGGCCACAGGCTCGGCCGTTGCGGGCAGCCAGCTTGAAAACCTCGTGGGCCTGATTCCGGCCGATCAGGCGCATGGCGTGCTGGCCCAGGCGCTGGGCTTCTTCGGACCCGAAGCCATCGTCACCGCTGTGTTCGGCCTCATGGCGCTCGGCTTCGCCTGGGTTCTGCCGGGCGTGCGCAGCTATATCTGAGGCGGATGCGCGGGTGTGAGACCGGGTGACTTGTGCGCCTGCGAAAGCGCGATAGGCTGCGGGGCCAAACTCCAAGGGAGACCCCGTCATGTCCGCTCAAACCCAGTCTCCGGTCAAACGCCTGACCCCCCCGGACATTCGCGCCCGCAAGGGCGGCGCTCCGATTGTCTCCCTGACAGCGTACGACGCGCCGATGGCGGCGGTCATGGATCCGCATACCGACCTGATTCTCGTCGGCGATTCGGTGGGCATGGTGGTTCACGGACTGCCCAACACCATCTCCGTGACGCTGGAGATGATGATCCTGCACGGCCAGGCGGTGATGCGCGGCTCGAAACAGGCGCTGGTGGTCGTGGACATGCCGTTCGGCAGCTATGAGCAATCCAAGGAACAGGCCTTCGCCAATTGCGTGCGGGTGCTGCAGGAAACAGGCGCAGGCGCTGTCAAGCTCGAAACCAGCGTGCAGATGGCCGAGACCGTGCGCTATCTGGTGGACCGCGCGGTTCCGGTGGTCGCCCATGTGGGGCTGCGTCCCCAGGCGGCGCTGGCGGATGGCGGCTTCAAGGCCAAGGGGCGGGATGAAGACAGCCGCGCCAAGGTGCTGGCTGAAGCGCGCGCCATGGATGAGGCGGGCGCCTTCGCCATCGTGGTGGAAGGCGTGGCCGAGGATGTGGCGCGCGAAGTCACCGAACAGGTGTCCGCGCCCACGATCGGGATAGGCGCATCTGCGGCGTGCGATGGTCAGGTCCTGGTTATGCAGGACATGCTCGGCCTGTTCGACTGGACTCCGAAATTTGTGAAGAAATACGGCAGTTTGCGCGAAATCGCAGATGCTGCGTTCCAGGCCTATGCCGAGGATGTGCGCGCGCGGGTCTTTCCGGGGCCCGAGCATGTCTACAGCGCGAAGAAGCGCTGATACCGCAAGCGCGTATTGCCCGGCGCGATGCACGCGGCTAGGGTCCGGCGCACGGAAATTTTTGAACAAGTGGAGCGCCCCCAGTGGTCGACGTTTTCGACGAAGTCGAAGAAGAGCTGCGCCAGGAACGGTACAACGCCCTTCTCAGGAAATGGGGCCCGTGGGTCGGCGGCGCGGCAGCGGCGATCGTGCTCGGCGTGGGCGCATATCAGTTCATGGAATGGTCCTCCAAGCAGCGTGCGGACGCCGCTTCCGAGCAGTACCAGGCCGCCGCCGAACTCTATGAGGCCGGCAATCTGCTTCAGGCCGACAGCCAGTTTCAGGCGCTCGTCGAATCCGGGCCGCGCGGGTATGAAACGCTGGCTCTGATGCGCCGGGCGGAGATCGCCCTGTCGCAGGGCGACGCCGAGGAAGCCGCGCGACTGTTCAACCGGGCGGGCGAGATCAGCCCGGAACCGCTGATCCGGGACCTGGCGCGCTATCAGGCGGCGCTGGCCCAGTTCGACCAGCTGTCCTATGACGACCTGGCCAACCGGCTTGAGCCGCTGACCGAGGGCGCCGCCCCGGTCGGGTTGCTGGCGCGAGAGTTGATGGCCGCTGCGGCGCTTCGCGATCAGCGCTGGGATGAGGCGCGTCAGCGCTATCAGCTCTTGTCGGTGGCGCTTGATCTGCCGCAGGCCATGAGCCAGCGCGTCATGCAGGCGCAGTCCTATCTCGATCAGCGTGCGCCCGCCGCCGAGCCTGTGGACATGGAGGCCGCACCAGCTGAGGCTTCCGAAGCCGTTGAACCCGCCCCGTCCGAAGCGGCGCCCCAAACCGCCGAGCAAGAGGAGGACGGGCAGTGACCCTGTCTCGCACCCTGCCGCTTTATGCGTGTCTCGCCGCCAGCCTGCTTCTGACCGGCTGCGGCGCCGGAGAGCGCCTGAGCAATCTCAATCCCTTCTCCGCGCCTGAATCCGATGATCCGAATGCGCCGCCGGATTCCGAACGCCGTTCGGTGCTGGAGCTGGGCGATACGCTGCGCGTGCAGGAGGCGGGCGTCGCGACCCTGCCGCGCGCCTATGTGAACACGGCCTGGCCCCAGGCGGACGGATATCCGACCCACGCCATGCAGCACACGGCGGCCAGCGGGGATCTGAACGTTGTCTGGCGCACGCGCATCGGCGCCGGCTCCAGCCGCAATGCCCGCATCAACGCCCGACCGGTGATTTCCGACGGCGTGGCCTATGTGATTGACGCCGAGGGCCGGGTGTCCGCCCTGAGCCTGTCTGATGGCGACGAGATCTGGCGCACGCGTCTGGATGATCCCTCCCTGCATGAAGCGCAGGGCGACGGTTTCCTGCCCTTCTTCCGCGGCGGCGACCGGGTGCTGACCTTTGGCGGCGGTCTGTCTTTTGACAATGGCCGGATCTACGCCCATTCGGGCGGCGGCTTCTTTGTCGCCCTTGATGCGGCGACGGGAGAGGAAGTCTGGCGCGCGCATTCGCTGACGCCGTTCCATTCCGCGCCGACGGTCGCAGACGGTCGCGTCTTCGTCTCGACCGATGACAACGAGCTTCTGGCGCTCGACGCCAGCAATGGCGATGTGCTGTGGAGCCACCGCTCCATTGCCGAAACCGCCCGCATCCTGACGGCGCCGAGCCCGGCTGTGCTGGGTGATGTGGTCATCGCGCCTTACTCATCCGGCGAGATCGTGGCGCTGCGCGTTCAGAACGGCACCGTGCTGTGGTCTGATTCCCTGACCCGCGCAGGCGGCCTGACGCCGCTCTCCACCATCAATGACATTGCCGCAAGCCCGGTCATTCTGGGCGATGCGGCATATGCCATGAGCCATTCAGGCTCCATGGCCGCCTTTGATCTGCGCACTGGCGAGCGCATGTGGGAGCAACCGGCAGGCGGACTGAATGCGCCGGCGATTGCAGGCGATTACCTGTTCCTGGTGTCGGTGAATGCCGAGCTGGTGGCGATTGATCGCACCACCGGCGAGGTCCGTTGGCTGACCCAGCTTCAGCAGTTCCGCAATGAGCGCAAACGCAAGAATCGCGTCTCCTGGGCCGGGCCGATCCTGGCGGGTGACCGACTGGTTCTGGCGTCGTCCGAAGGCGATCTCGCCTTCTTCGACCCGACCACGGGTGACCCGATGGGTGATCGCGATCTGGGAGATTCGGTTTACATTGCGCCTGTGATCGCAGATGAAACGGTGCTTGTGCTGACCGATGAAGGCCGCCTGATCGCGCTACGCTGATTTCAGGGGGCTCTGGAGCCCGGTAATTGAAATCGACCCTGCCTGCCCTCGCCATCGTGGGACGGCCCAATGTGGGCAAGTCCACGCTCTTCAACCGCCTCGCCGGCAAGCCGCTGGCGATCGTGGACGATCGCCCGGGCGTGACGCGCGACCGGCGTGAAGCGCGCGGCCGTATTGGCGACCTTGAACTGCGTCTTGTGGACACCGCCGGTTATGAAGATGACAAGGCGGGCATCGAGGCGCGCATGCGCGCCCAGACCGAAGCCGCCCTGGATGAAGCCGATGTCTGCGTCTTCCTGATTGATGGCCGCGAAGGCATTACCGCCATGGATGAGCGCTTCGCCGAAGTGCTGCGCAAATCCCACAAGCCGGTGATCCTGGCCGTCAACAAGTGCGAAGGCGCCAAGGGCGAATACGGCGCCATGGAAGCGTGGAAGCTGGGCATGGGTGAACCCGTGCCGGTCTCCGCCGCCCATGGCGAGGGCATGGGCGATCTCTATGCGCGCCTGACCGACGCCATCGAGGCCGCTCAGGATCGCATCCGCGCCGAGATGGAGGCGGATGGATACGGCGAGGGTGATGATGAAGAGGATCCGCCTCTGCGCCTTGCTGTCGCCGGTCGTCCGAATGTGGGCAAGTCCACGCTTATCAACGCCCTGATCGGTGAAGACCGTCTGATCACGGGCCCCGAAGCCGGCCTGACCCGGGACGCCATTGCGGTGGAATGGGAATGGGACGGTCAGCGCGTACGACTGCACGACACCGCCGGTTTGCGAAAGCGCGGCAAGGTGGATGACCGGCTGGAGCGCATGAGCGCAGCCGATACGCTGCGCGCCATCAAGTTCGCCGAGATCGTGCTCTTGCTGGTGGATGCCGAGCGCCCGTTTGAGAAGCAGGACCTGACCATTGCGGACCGCGTGGTCACCGAGGGGCGGGGCCTGGTGGTGCTGATCACCAAATGGGATCTGATCGAGGACAAGCAGGCCAAGCTCGCCGAGCTGCGCGAGGAGTTCGAGCGTCTTCTGCCGCAGATCAAGGGCGCGCCGCTGATCCCGATCTCCTCGATCTCGGGCCGTGGCCTTGAGAAAATCATGCCGGCCGTGTCCGCGCTGCACAAGAACTGGGACGTGAAGGTGAAGACCCGCGATCTCAATGACTGGCTCGCCGAGATGGTCCAGCGTCACCCGCCGCCTGCCGTGGACGGCCGCCGTGTGAAACCGCGCTATCTGAGCCAGACGAAGGCGCGTCCGCCGACTTTCGTTCTGATGGCCAGCCGCGCTGCGCATCTGCCCGACAGCTACAAGCGCTATCTGATCAACGGATTGCGCGAGGCGTTTGATCTGCCGGGCGTACCGATCCGCTTGATCGTGAAAGGGCAGAAAAACCCCTACGCCAAGGACAAATAAAAAAGGCGGCCAGCGGGCCGCCTTTTTCATACCGGGTTTGCTGGGCTCAGCCCTGCGCGCTGACGATCTCGCCATTGCGGGTTTCGGACGGCAGGCACAGCTCCACCACTTTCGGCGCGATTTCGGCGGGCGTGGGCAGGGTGTCGGGATCTTCGCCCGGCACGGCCTTGGCCCGCATGCGGGTGCGCGTCGCGCCCGGATCAAGCAGGTTCGCGCGCAAGGGCGTATCGGTCAGCTCCTGGGCCCAGGACTGCACCAGATTGTCTAGGCCAGCCTTGGAGGCGCCGTAAGCGCCCCAATAGGCCTTGGCGCGGCGGCTGCCGACGCCGGAGGTCATGAAGACGGCGCGGCCGGCATCTGAGGCTTTCAGAAGGCTTTCAAAGGCCCGGATCATGCGCGCGGGCGCGATCAGATTGGTGGCGAGAACTTCGTTCCAGACCTTTGACGTCAGCTGAGCGGCGGGCGTCAGCACGCCCAGAGCGCCGGCGTTCGCCACCATGATGTCCAGTTTCTTCCACCGGCCCGCGACCGCTTCGGCCAGCTTTTCAATGCCATCCTGGGAGTTGAGATCGAGCGGGACGAGGGCGGCCTTGCCGCCCATCGCCTTGATGGCGTCATCGAGCTCTTCAAGGCCGGCCTGAGTGCGCGCGGTGGCGATCACCTCGGCGCCGGCTTCAGCCAGTTTGAGAGCGATGGCATAGCCCAGCCCGCGCGAAGCGCCGGTCACCAGCGCCACGCGGCCTGCAAGCGGTTTAGTATCGGTCATGCGTCAACCAGAAGTGAGAGTTGCTCTTCCTTGGAGGACGCAGCACGATCGTGGTCCACAAGGCGAGTGGGGTAATCCCCGGTGAAATAATGGTCGGCGAGCTGCGGGCGCTCGGGATTGCGCGCCTCGCCATGCACGGCCCAGTAAAGGCCTTCGACGGACAGGAAGCCCAGCGAGTCGCATTCCAGCATTTCGCCCATTTTTTCAGGGTTCAGGCTGGCGGCCATCAGCTCTTCGCGCATCGGCATGTCGATGCCGTAGAAGTCTGGATGAGTGATCGGCGGGCAGGCGGAGCGGAAATGCACTTCCGTGGCGCCGGCCTCGCGCACCATGCGCACGATCTTCTTCGAGGTGGTGCCGCGGACGATGGAGTCGTCAACGAGCAGCACTTTCTTGCCGCGCAGCACCGAAGCGTTGGCGGAGTGCTTGCGTCTCACGCCCAGATCGCGCTTGGCCTGGGTGGGCTGAATGAAGGTGCGGCCGGCGAAGTGCGCCCGGATGATCCCCAGGTCGAAGGGTTTGCCGATCTCTTCGGCGAATCCGAGCGCGGCGGCCATGCCAGAATCGGGCACCGGGACCACGACATCGATATCGGCAGGGCATTCCTGGGCCAGTCGGATGCCCATGCGCTTGCGCGCTTCGTAGACCGAAATGCCGTCGATGACGGAATCCGGACGCGCGAAATAGATGTACTCGAATGCGCAGGTGCGCGCCGGGCGCGCCGGAGCATAGCGGCGGGTCTCGATGCCTTCGTCAGACACGATCACCACTTCGCCGGGCTCGATATCCCGGATATAGCGCGCGCCGATCATGTCGAGCGCGCAGGTTTCCGACGCGAAGATCGTCGCGCCGTCGAGCTCGCCCATCACAAGCGGACGAATGCCCAGCGGGTCGCGTGCGCCGATCAGAAGATCATTGGTCATCGCGACCAGCGCGAACGCGCCTTCGATCTGGGTGAAGGCGGAAATCAGGCGCTCTACGGAATCAGGCTGCTTGGAGCGGGCGGCGAGCTGCAGGATCACTTCGGAGTCCGAGGTGGACTGGAAGATGGCGCCGCCGGCGACGAGTTCTTCGCGCAGCAGCCGGGCATTGGTCAGGTTGCCGTTATGGGCGAGGGCGATGCCGCCGCCGCGCACATCGGCGTAGAGCGGTTGCACATTGCGCATGCTCGACCCGCCCGAGGTGGAATAGCGCACATGGCCGATGGCCATGTCGCCCGTCAGGCGCTCAAGACGCTTGGGCTCGGTGAAGTGCTCGCCCACCAGACCCAGATGGCGTTCGGTGGTGAACCGGCCCTTGTTTCGGTCATAGCTGGTGATCCCGCAGGCTTCCTGACCGCGATGCTGCAGGGCATGCAGACCGAAGGCGGCCAGGACCGACGCATCGGCCACGCGACGCACGCCGAACACGCCGCATTCTTCCTGCGGGCGGTCGGTGGCGGGATCATAGGTCAGGCTGGGGAAGCTCATCCGTCCTCGTCCTCGTTTGTGCGTTCGATAAGCCGACCGATCGGGTCTTCGTCAACGCTCTCTTGCGGTTGGTCTGCAGGCGTCTTACCCTTGACCCAGCTGGTCTCGGGGGCCAGCGATTGAAGAAGGTTCGCACTGGCCTCGGCCAGCGGGTAAACGCGTGAGCCCGTCAGCCAGTTCGGCGTGGCGCCGGGCAGGGTGTTCTTGAACACCAGAACCAGAAGGCCCAGCAGCACCAGACCGCGCGCCAGACCGAAGACAAAGCCGAGGGCGCGATCCAGAACCGGCACGTCCTCGCCCTGCTTCACATTATGGGTCAGCGGGCCAGTGACGAAGCTGACGGCAAGATAGACCAACAGGAACACCACACCCATTGCGATCAGGTTGGCGAAGAGCGCCGAACCGATCACCGACTGCATCAGCGGCGCGAAGACCGGGCGCGTCCAGAGCGCGGCGAGGGCCGCCGCCACCAGCGCCGTCACCGTCAGCGCCTCGCGCACAAAGCCGCGCGTCAGCGCCATGATCCCGGACGCAAAGAGGATGAGAAGGGCGAGGATGTCAAAACCGGCTAGCGCTGCGTTCATCGTCGTCCCTCGTTCATGCGCCTAGACGGCGTCCTGGCCCAATCGACGCACCAGCGCCTGTACGGTGGAGACCGCGTCCACGGTCACGCCCGCGCCATCAACGCCTTCCGGGGCGAGGGCGCGGTTAAATCCGAGCTTTGCGGCTTCTTTCAGGCGTGCATCGGCGCGGCCCACCGGGCGCACGTCCCCGGACAGCGAAATCTCGCCAAACGCCACGCCCTCTTTGGGCAGGGGGGTATCCAGGAACGAAGAGATCAAGGCTGCCGCTACCGCCAAATCCGCTGCGGGTTCGTTGATTTTCAACCCGCCTGCGACGTTCAAATAAACGTCACGTCCGCCGAATCCAAGACCGCATCTCGCTTCAAGCACCGCCAGCACCATGGCGAGGCGTCCTGAATCCCAGCCCACAACCGCACGTCGCGGCGTGCCGAAGGCGGCGGGCGCCACAAGCGCTTGAATTTCCGTCAGAACCGGGCGCGTGCCTTCCATGCCCGCAAACACAGCGGCGCCGGAGGCGGCTTCACCGCGTCCATCAAGAAAAAGTGCGGAGGGGTTGGCGACTTCCTGCAGACCGGCGTCGGCCATCTCGAACACGCCGATCTCGTCGGTCGGGCCGAAGCGGTTCTTCACCGCGCGCAGGATGCGGAACTGGTGGCTGCGTTCACCCTCGAAATAGAGCACCGCGTCCACCATGTGCTCGACCACGCGCGGGCCGGCGATCTGGCCGTCCTTGGTGACGTGACCCACGAGGATGATGATGGTGTTCTTCTTCTTGGCGAACCGCACCAGTTCCTGGGCGCAGGCGCGGACCTGCGCCACCGTGCCGGGGGCGGCGGCCAGCTGGTCCGACCACAGGGTCTGGACCGAGTCGATCACCGCAATGTCCGGCGTTTCCTTCTTCAGGCCATCAAGAATGACCTCAAGGCTGGTTTCCGCCGCCAGCGCCACGGGCGCATCGGCCAGCCCCAGACGCCGCGCGCGACGCCGCACCTGATCAGCCGCTTCTTCGCCAGAGACATAGACCGATTTCGCGCCGGCCTTGGCGAGCTGGGCGACCGCCTGCAGCAGCAGAGTGGATTTGCCGATCCCCGGATCCCCGCCCACCAGAATGGCCGAGCCGGGCACCAGCCCGCCGCCCGCCACGCGATCGAGCTCGCGCAGGCCGGTTTCAAAGCGTTTGGGATCTTCGGTGGCGCTGCCCAGGTCCACCAGCTCAAGTCGCGAACGGCGGGTGGAGCGGCTGGGCGCCTTGGCGTTCGAGCCCAGAGGCGCGCTTGCGCCGCTTTCCTCCACCAGCGTGTTCCACGATCCGCAGGCGTCGCACCGTCCCGCCCATTTGGCGTGCACCCCGCCACAGGACTGGCAGACATAAACGGTGTCGGAACGGGCCATGGGGGCTCCTTGCGGCAGGCGAGGGCGAACTATAGCGCAAAGCGCCCGATTCGGCTTCGCACGGCGTCAGCTTGCAGCCTAGTCTTCAGAGCTTTCACCCCGGACGAACCGGCAAACCTCGTCATGGGCGCAGCTTTCCACACCATCAAGGCTGCCGCGCCACAGGGTCTGGCCGTCCTTGATCATGGCCACATCGTCCGCGATATGGCGCATCGACACCATGTCATGGGTGATGGAGACGGCGGTGGCGCCAAGATTTTTCACCTGGCGCACGATCAGCTTGTTGATGACGTCCGCGGTCACCGGATCAAGGCCGGTGGTGGGTTCGTCAAAGAACAGGATCTTCGGTCGGGCGACGATGGCGCGCGCCAGGGCGGCGCGCTTGAGCATCCCGCCGGACAACGAGCCGGGCCGCTGGTCGGCCACATGGGCGTCGAGATCGACCTGATCCAGCGCCTCGAGGGCGCGGGTGCGGGCCTCGTCCTCGCTCACATGCTCGGCATGCAGCAGGCGGAAGGCGACGTTCTTCCACACAGGCAGGGAGTCAAACAGGGCGCCGGACTGGAACAGCATGCCGATCTGGGCGACGCCGGGATCGTTTTCATGGCCGGGGCGCACGGCCTCGCCATCAATCTCGACCGAGCCTGATTGCGGCCGGATCAGACCAAGCGCGGTTTTCAGGGTCACCGACTTGCCGGTGCCGGACCCGCCGATCACCACCAGCGAGCGGCCTTCATGGGCTTCGAGATTGAGGCCCTTGAGCACGGGTTTGCGGCCGTCAAAGCCCACCGTGACGTTCTTCCAGGCGATTTTGACGCGCTCGGTCATGACGATCACACAAACAAGGAGGTGAGCAGGAAGTTGGCGGCGAAGATCAGAACCGCGGCCGCAACGACGGCGTTGGTGGCGGCTCGGCCCACGCCCTGGGCGCCGCCCTGGGCGTAATAGCCGTGATAACAGCCCATCAGCGTCAGGATGAAGCCGAACACCGCCGCCTTGATCAGGCCCGAGATGATGTCCCAGTCCGACAGGAAGTCCCAGGTGTTGCGCACATAGATGGTCGGGTTGAAATCAAGCGTATGCACGCTGACCAGATAGCCGCCATAGATGCCGATGATGTCGGCGGTCGCCACCAGGATGGGCAGAACCAGAACGCCCGCCAGCACGCGCGGCGCGATCAGGTAGCGCATGGGGTCTGTCGCGAGGGTGTGCAGCGCGTCGATCTGTTCGGTGGCGCGCATGGCGCCGATTTCGGCGGCGATCCCCGAGGACACCCGGCCCGCCAGCATCAGGGCCGCGATCACCGGGCCCAGCTCGCGCACAATGCCCATGGCGACGATATTGGGCACGAAGCTCTCGGCGTTGAAGCGAGACCCGCCCGTATAGATGTTCAACGCCAACGCGGCGCCTGTGAAAAGCGCCGTCAGCCCGACCACCGGCAGGGAGAGAAAGCCGATCTTGAAGATCTGCTGGACCAGCTGGCCGCCGAAATAGGGCGGGCGCACCAGCGCCGCGAGCGCTTGGCCTGCAAACAGGGCGACAGCCCCGGCCGAGCGCAGCAGCGCGAGGAGGCCGGCTCCGATGGCGCGAAACGGGTTCATGACGCTCCCTTGTAGATACGCTCGGCCCGGGCGCCGAGCCCGGTCAGGATTTCATACGGCAAGGTGCCGTCCAGCGCCGCCGCCTGATACAGGTCAGGCCCGAAAAATTCCGGTACAGCGCCTTGGGCGATCTCATGTTCCAGGCCCGTCACGTCAATCGTGGTCAGATCCATGCTGATCCGTCCCAGGATGGGCGCGCGCAGGCCTGCAATACGGGCGCATCCTGCCCCTGACAGCGCGCGCGGCAAGCCATCGGCATAGCCTGCGCCCACAGTCGCGACGAGGCGTGGCGAATGGGCCACATAGGTTGCGCCATAGCCGACCGTGTCTCCGGCATCGATCTCTCGCAATTGCAGGATCGGCGCTTCCAGTTTCACCACAGGTTCGAACGGAGTGTCGGCATCGAGGTCCGCAGTTGCGCCATAAAGCCCGATGCCGGGCCGGGTCACGTCAAACTGATAGCTTTCGCCCAACAGGACGCCGCCCGTATTGGCCAGACTCAGTCGGGTTTCGGGCAGGGCGTTGGTCAGGGCGGTGAAGCGTTCGAGCTGACGCAGATTCTGCGTGGACGCGGCGTCTTCGGAGCAGGCCAGATGGCTCATGATCATGGAGACGTCGAGATTCTGAAGGGCGTTCAGAAGGCCGCTGATATCGCCGGCGCCGTAGCCAAGCCGCGCCATTCCGGTGTCGATATGGATGGCGCAGGGCCCGGTCGGGGCGGCGCGGAACTGGGCGGTTTCCCCGGGCTGGTTCAGGATGGCGCCCAGCCGATGCTTGACGTAAAGCGGACGGTCCTTGGCGCGATACCCCGCAAACACCCAGATATCGGGCAGGGGATCGCCCAGTGCTTCACGCACTGCGGCGCCTTCCTCGACGGTCGCCACAAAGAAGGTCCGAGCGCCTTGCTTGGCCAGGCGGCGGGCGACGGGGCCCGCGCCGAGCCCATAGGCGTTCGCCTTGACCACGGCGCTGGTTTCCGCCTTCGGCGTCAAGGCCTGCAGCGCTGCGTAGTTGCGCGCGATCGCGTCCAGGTCGATGACCAGACGGGACCGCGTGTTGTCTACGGAAGGGGTCGCGAGAACAGACATATGCGCTTCTATGTGGCCGTCCTCGCCCCGTGCTGCAAGCGCTAAGGCGCAGCTTGCGCCCCTAGTCGAAATCCTGACGCCCGGATATGTCGAGATCGGAGAATTTGGTGCGATCCGGATCGAACGCCACCTTCACCGAGCCAATGGGACCGTGACGCTGTTTGCCGATGATGACGTCGGCCTGATTGCGGATCTCGCGCATCTCGTCTTCCCAGGCGAGGTGCTGCTCCGTGCCTTCCTTGGGTTCAAGGCGTTCGAGATAATAGCTTTCGCGATACACAAACAGCACCACGTCGGCGTCCTGCTCGATCGAGCCCGATTCGCGCAGGTCCGAGAGCTGGGGCTTCTTGTCCTCGCGGTTCTCCACCTGACGCGACAGCTGGGAGAGCGCGATCACCGGCACCGCCAGTTCCTTGGCGAGGGCTTTGAGGGCCTGGGTGACTTCGGAGATTTCCTGCACCCGGTTCTCGCCCGAGCTTTTCGAGCCGGTGACGAGCTGGAGGTAGTCGACCACCACCAGATCGAGGCCGACCGTGCGCTTGAGGCGGCGACAGCGCGCCATCAGCGAGCCGATGGGCAGACCGCCGGTATCGTCGATATAGAGCGGGATGCCGGCGATCTCGTGCACGCCGTCGCGAATGTCCTCGAACTGGGCGGCGTCGATCTTGCCCTGACGGATCAGATACCCCGAAATGCCCGTATAGTCGGCCACCAGACGGGTGGCGAGCTGGTCGGACGACATCTCGAGAGAGAAGAATGCGACAATGCCGCCATTGGTGGTCTTGCGCGTGCCGTCGGGCTGTTCCTCGGCCTGATAATTGCGCGCCACCGAGAAGGCGATGTTGGTGGCCAGCGCGGTTTTGCCCATGGAGGGACGACCGGCGAGGATGATGAGGTCGGACGGGTGCAGGCCGCCCATCTTGGCGTCGAGCGATTTCAGGCCGGAGGAGATGCCCGACAGGCCGCCGCCGCGCTTGTAGGCGGCCGAGGCGATCTCGAGCGATTTGTGGACCGCGAGGTGAAAGGGTTCGAGCGCCTTGGAGGTGCCGCCCTGTTCGGCCAGAGCGAACAGCCGTCGTTCGGCGCTTTGCAGAATGTCTTCAGCGCTGTCATCGGGCTCGGGCGCGTTGGCCGCGTAGGACACCTCGTCGCCAAACCGGATCAGCTCGCGCCGCATGGCGAGATCATAGATCAGACGACCATATTCGCCCGCCGACGCCGGCTCGGGCGCCTCGCGCATCAGATCGGCGAGATAGACCGCGCCGCCCACTTCCTTCATGCCCGGATCGCGCTCGAACCGGGTTTTCAGCACCACCGCATCCGCCAGCGCGCCGGAGATGATCAGCTGGCTCGCCGCCTCATAGATGCGGCCATGCAGCGGATCGTAGAAATGGTCCGGCTTCAGCCAGTCGCCGACGCGGTGATACACCTCGTTGTCAAACAGCAAGGCGCCCAGAAGCGCCTGCTCCGCCTCGATGTTGTGGGGCGGGGCGGAACTGGTTTCGAGCGGGGCGGGTGCGTGATCGTAGGATTCTGCGGTCATGGTTCCCTTTGCTTAGACCCATCGTCCGTGAAGTGCACGTCTTGACCTTTTTAGGCGCCGTTTTCCGGCACTCCACAGGCGCCTGTGGACAAACCTGAAAGGACAGGCGGGACAGCGTTGAAGCCTGTGGACAGTTTGGGGGAGGGCGATGTGCGGTGAAAAAATGTCTGAGTCAATGAACCCGAAGCGCTCAAGACTGCACCTTCTGTCCTGAATGGAAGGACGAGGGATGAGCCAGGATCTTGAACGCGCGCTGGACGGTTATCTGGCCGCCTCCGCCCGCGCCGGCGACCGTCGGGCGTTCGGCGCGCTGGCGGGCCGCTGGACGCCGCGCCTCTCCGCCTTCGCCTGGCGCTTGATGGGCGACGCTGATGGCGTGGACGAGGCCGTGCAAGACGCCTGGGTTGAAATCCTGCGTGATCTGCCGCGCCTGCGGGATGTGGACGCCTTTCCCGCCTTCGCCTTTCGCATTGTCCAGCGCCGCTGCGCGCGCCTGATCCGTCAGCGCCAGTCCGGGCGCCGCCTGAAAGCGGGCGTTGAAGCCGAACCGCCGCCCGAAGCGCCGGACATGGACCGTTCCTTGGATGCGCAGCGCATCCGGACGGCCATGCGCGACCTGCCGCCTGAACAGCATGCGGCGCTCTGGCTCTATCACATACAAGGTCTGACCGTGGCGGAGATCGCTGCCGCGCTCGACGTCCCGACGGGCACGATCAAGACCCGTCTCATGCATGCGCGGCGCAAGATCGCCGCGCAACTCCAAGGAGGATCCGATGAGTGATCTTGACCGCATGATTGAAGACAGCCTGCGAGAGGCGGACGGCCATTCGCCCCAGCTTGATCTCGAACCGGGTTATTTCGCCCAGGCTCTGAGCCTGTTCACCGGACGCACCGCCTGGGTGCATTGGACGATCATGATCGCCCAGTCGCTGATGTTCATCGCGGGCGTGGTCTGCGCGGTGAAGTTCTACCAGGCCGGCACCGTAATGACCGCGCTCCATTGGGGGCTGCCCGCGGTGGTGCTGTTGGTCTTTGCGGCCATCTTCAAGAGCACGCTGGCGCCCAAGATGGAGACCAATCGCCTCCTGATGGAGATCCGCCGGGTGGAATTGCGCATCGAACGGATGCGGGCTGAACGGGGCTAGATGCAATCTGTCACACCGTGTTCTCTCCGATCTGGTCTAGGCTTGCCTCGGTCAGACCGGAGGGATCAGGTGAAACGCGGCTTTCTCAAACTGTACGGCCTTCAGCGCCTGGGCGAGTGGTTGTCAGCGTCGATTCTGGGCGTGGTCGCCGTCTTGCTGGGCGGGGATCTGTTCGGGGTCGAGCGCGCCGACTGGGCATCGGTCGTTCTGGGCGTGGCGGGGCTTTGGGCCGGGTTGATGGTGTTCAGCGGCTGGGTTCTGGCCTCAGCGCTTGGCCTCTTTGCATTTCGCCTTCTGGATCACGCAATCGAATACGCACTTGCGATTACGGCCGGGGCGCTGATCTGGCTCTTGATCTGGATGCCGGTCCTGCGCCCTCTGAGTGATTATCCCACGGCGCTCTATGCATATCTGGCGATGTGTCTGGGGGCGGTGTTCTGCGTCGCCTGGTTCGCTCACTGGGTGATCGCGCCGCGCGCTGCAGAGTCCCGCTAGCCTGCTTCCAGATGCAGGATCATGCGATGGTTCTGCATCTCGACGCCATTGGGGCGCACGGTCTGGGTCTGCACCATCGTCCAACCGTGTTTTTCAAAGAATTTCCGCGCGATATGGCTCGCCTGAACGGTGAGGCTTGCTAAACCACGCTGGCGTGCCTCATCAAGGATCGCCTGATGCAGTCGGGACGCCAGCCCGTCGCCTTTGCGGTCGGGACGCACATAGGCCATGTCGAGCTCGCCTCCAGGCGTCAGGGTGAAGAACCCCGCGAGCCCCTCATCATCTTCACCAACCAGTATGATCTGGCCGGACAGGCGCTCGGTCATGAACGCCGCGCTCTTTGGGGCCGGGGACCAGGCCTTGCGCTGCGCCGCGTCATAGGCGCCGACCGCGCCGGTGTGGACCGCGTCGTGCCAGAGACGGCCAAGGCCTGCCATGTCGCCGCAATGAGCGAGGCGGATACGGTCGGTCATGGCGGTGCTCCTTCAAACGAAAACGGGCGGCTCCTTGTGGGAGCCGCCCGTCATCTGATCGGAAGATCGAAGCCTTAGGCTTCGGTTTCTTCAGTCTCTTCAGAGGCCTCGGAAGAGGACTCGTAATCATCGTCGTCGCCTTCGACGCCGGACTCAGCGAGTTCGACGGCCTGGGCTTCGGCCAGCGCGCGGTCTTCATCGGCGGCCGCCTGGATGACGTCTTCGCCTTGCGCCTGGCGCTCGGCTTCGTCCTCGGTGCGGGCGACGTTGATGGTGACGGTGACGTCCACATCCGCGTGCAGGACCAGGCGCACTTCGTGCAGACCCAGGGTCTTGATGGCGGTGTTCAGATCCACCATGCCGCGAGACACGTTGAATTCCGGGGTGGACGCGGCGTCGGCGATGTCACGGGTGGACACCGAACCGTACAGCTGGCCGGATTCAGACGCCTGACGGATCAGCACGAAGGTCGCGCCGTCCAGGTGAGAGCCTTCCTCGCGAGCCTTTTCGGCGCGCTCGGCGTTCAGCTTCTCGATCACTTCACGCTCGCGTTCGAAGCGCTCCATGTTGGCCTGAGTGGCGCGCAGCGCTTTGGATTGCGGCAGCAGGAAGTTGCGGGCGTAACCCGGCTTCACGGTCACCACGTCGCCGATGGCGCCGAGCTTTTCGACGCGTTCAAGCAGAACAACTTGCATGGTCCTGAGCTCCCTTAATCGACGGCGTACGGCAGAAGAGCCAGAACGCGGGCGCGCTTGATGGCGCGAGCGAGTTCACGCTGCTTCTTGGCGGACACGGCGGTGATGCGAGACGGCACGATCTTGCCGCGCTCGGACATGTAGCGCTGAAGCAGCTTGATGTCCTTGTAATCGATCTTCGGCGCGTTTTCGCCGGAGAACGGGCAAACCTTGCGGCGACGCTGGAAAGCGCGGCGAGCAGGCACGTTGGAGATGGAAAGTTCAGCCATTGGTCCGGACTCCTCTAGCGACGTTCGCGACGCTTGCGATCTTCGCCCTTGCGAAGCACAGCGCTCGGCTCTTCGTTCAGCTCGTCGACGCGGCAGGTCATGTAGCGCATGACGTCGTCGGCGAAGCGCTGACGATAATCGAGGGCTTCAAGCACCTCGTTGCCCGCTTCCATGTCGAGATAGCCGTAATGGCCCTTACGGTTCTTGTTCATGCGGTAGGCGAGCGTGCGCAGACCCCAGTATTCGGTCTTGTGCACCTTGCCGCCCTTTTCCTCGATCAGAGCCTTGAGCTCTTCGATCGCGGATTCCACCTGCGCCGGAGACACATCCGGACGCGCGATGAACACGTGCTCGTACTTGTTCATTAGACGTTTTCGTCCCTTCTTGAGGGCTGCGGCGCGAGCACCTTCCGAAGGGCCGGAGGGTCTCACGTCGGCTCCTCAGGTCCCGCCTGTCAACCAACGACAGACGGACCGCGACCAGAGGACCGCAGCCGGTGAAGCCGCGGCTTATAAGCGATGGGGCGAGCGGGCGCAAGCGGTGCTGGCGCTCGCACCCGTGAACCTCCTTGTTTGCTCACAGCTCAAAATGGCCCCAGTTATCTTATGGAGCAAAGTTTGCGGCGGCACCAAGAACCGTACCCAGAATCGACAGTTTTGCAGAATAGGCGCACGTCATCCACGAATAGATTTATATCTCTAGGGGTTTTTTCTTCATCAGCATCGCCATGGGCGATTTTATTTCTGGTATCAACCAAGTGATCGATTTGATTGATAGTCGAATTGTAGGCAGATTTTAGCTTTGACTTTAGATGGTGGTCAAATCCATCATAGCCCAGCCTAGAAAGAAAAGATTTTATTTTATCTGGTTTTGGGTTTTCCAAGTATCGAATAAATCGGACTGATGGAATTGGGGTTTGAAATGGGCCGCTTCGTTTCCAAATGTCGACATCTCTTTGAATAAAATTCTGAATTTTGGGAGAAATTTTCTTGGGGTTTTCCGTGTGTTTGATTTCATCCAAAATGTCTTTGGATAAAAAATATAGAAGACGCCCATCAATTTTTGAACGGCAAATAGACCGTTGGTGTATTCGGTCCAATGTTAGTGTGGCAAGATCCTTCACATAACCTTCGAGGTGGCTGCTGAGCAAAACCACCGCGCTGCGACATAAATATGAACTTGTCTGGTCTTGGGGATTGAGATTCCTCTGATGGCTGCTGGCCAAGCGCCCTAGAGTCTGGACTTCTCGTAATCGCTCTATGAGGTTGGAGTATGCTATAGTGTAGCGTGCCATTGTGCTTCTCAAAGGCCAGCCATAGTTTCATTCCAAATTTCAAACCTTCTAACGGTTCGCTTTTTGTGATCAACAGACCTACTTACAATATCTATATATTCTTCATTTTTGAGAAGGTTGTTAAACCTATTGAGGAAATCGGGACGTACTGCGGTTGCCTTTTCGGTCGAAAATTGTGAAGCAGTGTAGGTAACTAAATCAAAGAGCCCCCTGTTAATTGCAGACTGACCGGGCTTCCTAAAGCATTCGTGCGGCGGAAACCAAGTTAGGCAATTGCACAAAGTCCGTTCCCATACTGCCCTAAGGCTTTCAACTTGATGGGGGTCAAGAGTGCTACCGATCGATGCGGTTGTGCTTAACCAGTTTTTTAATGGCGTGCGATATTTTTCGACTCCTTGAATGTGAAAACTAAAAAATCTAAGTATGGTCTCTTCGCCTTTCATTCTTTTATCGGGAGATTTCCTTTTTAATATTTGGAGCCACTTCTCTTCTGAAGCAAGCTCTTTGAGCAAATCGTTTAGTGGGCCTCTGTATATGCAGTTTCTTAGCTCTTGAGCATTAAGGGGAATGTTGTTTGTATTTAAGCGCTCGAAGACATCGAACTTAATTTCATCATCGGATTCATTTGTTATAACGACGCATCTTATTGTGTGGCTCTCTATTTGCCTTTGAGTTGTGGCTGGCAGTTGAAAAAACCTTAGGCCATTGTATTGGTGAAATACATTTAAACCAGAAAGAGCGTACTCATTGTTAATGTACTTTAGAATAGATGTGAGCCTCTGTTGCCCGTCTATTACATCTAGTTTGAAATCAGGGGCTTGTGATAAATAGCATGGGGGGATCGGGACATTGAGTATAATCGACTCAATTAGCTTTGAGGCCCTATCTTTTGGCCAAACATATCCCCTCTGGAATGTTGGCCTAAGGTTTATCCTTTCGGCTTGTATCTGGTCTATCAAGGTTTGAACAATCAGGTCGTAGGGCTGGGTCGTAACCTTTTTGGCTTTAAGTGGAGTCGCATCAGGGTCGATCTCTGCCTCTGAAGAGTCTGTTTCAAAGAAATCATTGCTCATGTCTTTCCCTCCAGTGCATGTTCATTGTTATTAATCAGGTGGTTGTGGCGGAGATTCAAGCTAATTATGATAATGGCTTATCATCTTGCCTCCAATCACATGCCCGGTTATCCCGCGTGCAAACAGATTTGCAGGGAGGACGCTTGATGGCGCTTGCATTCACATTCCCCGGACAGGGCAGCCAGGCGGTCGGCATGGGCAAGCCGCTTGCAGAAAGCTTCGCCTCGGCGCGCGCGGTCTTTGAAGAGGTTGACGACGCCCTGGGCCAGAAGCTGTCCCAGCTGATGTGGGATGGGCCCATTGAAGAGCTGACCCTGACCGAGAACGCCCAGCCCGCAATCATGGCGGTGTCGCTGGCGGCCATGGCGGCGCTCAAATCCGATTTCGACGTGGATGTGACCGCCGCGAAATTCGTGGCGGGTCACTCTCTGGGCGAATATTCCGCCCTGTGCGCCGCGGGCGCCGTGTCGGTGTCTGACGCGGCGAAGCTTCTGAAGCTGCGCGGCCAGTCCATGCAAAAGGCTGTTCCGGTGGGGCAGGGCGCCATGGCGGCGCTGCTTGGCGCGGAGATGGAGCAGGCCGAAAAGGCGATCGAGCTGGCGGGCTCTGAAGGCATCGTCACCATCGCCAATGACAACGCGCCGGGTCAGATCGTGATCTCGGGCGACAAGGCGGCCGTCGACGCCGCCGTCGCCGCGATCAAGGATCTGGGCGTGCGCAAGGCCATGCTGCTGCCTGTGTCCGCGCCCTTCCATTGCCCGCTGATGGAGCCGGCGGCTGACGCCATGGCCGACGCACTCAAGAGCGCTGCCATCTCCAATCCCTCCGTGCCGGTCGTGACCAATGTCAGCGCCGGGGCGGTGTCGGACGCAGAAACCCTGCGCACCCAGCTCGTGGAACAGGTCACCGGCAAGGTGCGCTGGCGTGAAAGCGTGGACTGGATGCATGGTCAGGGCGTCGAGCAGTTCGTGGAAGCGGGCGCCAAGGTGCTCACCACCATGCTCAAGCGTCATATCAAAGAGGCCCAGGGCACGGCCCTTGTGACTGCAGACGACCTGGAAGCCTTCGCCGCTTCGCTCAAAGGATAAGCCGACATGTTTGATCTTTCTGGTAAAAAAGCGCTCGTCACTGGCGCGACCGGCGGTCTGGGCTCTGAAATCGCCCGCGCCCTGCACAAGGCGGGCGCGTCCGTGGCCCTGTCGGGCACCCGCGAAGCCGTGCTCAACGAGCTGGCCTCGGAGCTGGGCGACCGCGTCGCTGTTTGTCCGGCGAACCTGTCGGACGCCGACAGCGTCGACGCCCTGCCCAAGCAGGCCTCTGAAGCGCTCGACGGTCTCGACATCCTCATCTCCAATGCCGGCGTCACGCGAGATCAGCTGCTGATGCGGATGAAGGACGAGGACTGGGAGACCGTCATCAAGGTCAATCTCGAAGCCCATTACCGTCTGTCGAAAGCGGCGATGCGCGGGATGATGAAGCAGCGCTTCGGCCGCATCATCGGCATCACCTCGATCGTCGGCGTGACTGGCAATGCCGGCCAGACCAACTACGCCGCCTCCAAAGCGGGCATGATCGGCTTCACGAAGGCGTTGGCCCAGGAAGTCGCTTCACGCGGCGTGACGGCCAACTGCGTGGCGCCGGGATTCATCGAATCGCCGATGACCGATGCTCTGACCGATGACCAGAAAGCGGCGATTCTCTCCACGATTCCGGCCGGCAAGCTGGGTCACGGAAGCGATATTGCAGCTGCGTGCGTTTATCTCGCCAGTGCGGAAGCGGGGTATGTGACGGGTCAGACCTTGCACGTGAACGGCGGTATGGCGATGATCTAGGCTCGTTCGGCCTGGGCGCCCGGGCCGACTTGCCAGACAGTGTGCGGCTGGCGTACGAGTTTTCGGCGTGTTATCAGCCCGCACGCTTCACGGGGAGGACTTGAACCCTCCTTGCGTAAACAACACCTACGGAAGCGCGACGCCCGCCGGGATGTCCGCAAAACAGATTTTGAAAAGGGACCGACATGTCCGACGTTCTTGAGCGCGTTAAAAAGATCGTTGTCGAGCATCTCGACGTTGAAGCTGAAAAAGTCACCGAGAAGGCCTCCTTCATCGACGATCTGGGCGCTGACTCCCTCGACAATGTCGAGCTGGTCATGGCGTTCGAAGAAGAATTCGATATCGAAATCCCCGACGATGCTGCCGAGCACATCCAGACCGTCGGCGATGCGGTGAAATTCATCTCCGAAAAGCTCGGCTAAGCCGGAGCGAGATCTCATGTCGAAGCGTCGCGTCGTCGTGACCGGGCTGGGTCTTGTGACCCCGCTCGGCTGCGGAACTGAACATGTCTGGTCCCGGATCATTGCCGGTGAGTCAGGCTTGGCGAAGATCGAACACTTTGATGTGTCCGATCTGTCCAGTCACGTTGCGGGCATCATCCCGCGCGTCGACGGGCGCAACGGCGGGGGCGAAGACGTCCCCGGATCGTTCGACCCCGAAGCGGTCATGCCCGCCCGGGATCGCAAACGCATCGATGAGTTCATCCTGTATGGCATCGCGGCGGCGGATGAAGCGCTCGCCCATTCCGGCTGGAAAGCCGAGAGTGAAGAGGCCAAGGAACGCGCAGGCGTTCTGATCGGGTCCGGCATTGGCGGTCTTCAGACCATCTATGACGCCTCGATCACCCTGCATGAACGCGGCCCGCGCAAGCTGAGCCCGTTCGTCATTCCCGCCATGCTGATCAACCTCGTCTCCGGCCAGGTCTCGATCCGTCATGGCCTCAAAGGTCCCAACCACGCTGTGGTGACGGCCTGCTCCACCGGCGCGCACGCCATTGGCGATGCGGCCCGTCTGATCGCTTACGGCGATGCGGACATGATGGTGGCCGGCGGTGCGGAAAGCGCCATTACCCGTCTGGGGTATGGCGGCTTCGGCGCAGCGCGGGCGCTGTCCACCGGTTTCAATGACAATCCCAAAGCCGCCTCCCGTCCCTGGGACAAGGACCGTGACGGCTTCGTCATGGGCGAGGGCGCGGGCGTTGTCATTCTTGAAGAATATGAAGCGGCGAAGGCTCGCGGCGCGACGATTTACGCTGAAGTGCGCGGCTATGGCCTGTCCGGCGACGCCCACCACATCACGGCGCCCGCCGATGATGGCGATGGCGGTTTCCGGGCCATGAAGGCGGCGCTGAAAAGCGCGGGCCTGACACCGGCCGATATCGGCTATGTCAACGCGCACGGCACCTCCACGCCCAAGGGCGACGAGATCGAGCTGGGCGCGGTCGAGCGCCTGTTTGGCGATGCGGCGTCTGATCTCGTGATGAGCTCGACGAAATCGTCGATCGGCCACCTTCTGGGCGCTGCGGGCGCCGTAGAAGCGGTGTTCTCGATCCTCGCCATGCGCGATGGCGTGTGCCCGCCGACCCTCAACCTTGATAATCCGTCTGTTGAATCGGCGATCAATCTCGCGCCGAACGTTGCGGTGAAGAAAGAGCTCTCGGCGGTCCTGTCGAACTCGTTCGGCTTTGGCGGCACCAACGCCTCGGTCGTCTTCGCCAAGGCCGACTAACGTCCGGATCCCCCATGGGTGAGACGCAGACCCCCGCCTCCGAACCGGACCAGAAGCGCGGGGGATTTGCGCGCGTCCTGATATGGCTGACCGGGATCCTTGTGGTTCTGGCGCTGATCGCCGCCGGCGCGGCCTATGGCGGCTGGGTCTGGATCAATCAGCAATTCGTCGCTCCCGGCCCGGCCGGGGCAGAGGAAACCGTGCTGCTGCCCCGTGGCGCAGGCCTCATCTCCATCGCCAACCAGCTTGAACGCGAAGGGCTTGTCACCGATGCGCGCCTGTTCCGCGCCATGGTGATGATCGATGGCGGCGACCGCGATCTGCGCGCGGGCGAGTTCGCCATCCCCGAAGCCGCCTCCATGGCGGAGATCTACGACATTCTGCGCTCGGGCCAGACCATCCAGTACCCGGTGACGGCGGCGGAAGGCCTGACCACCGCCATGATCATCCGCATCGTCGAGGCGAGCGAGGTGATGACCGGGGAGATCACGCGCATCCCCGCAGAAGGCGCGCTCCTGCCTGAAACCTATCTCGTGAGCCGCGGCGATGACCGTCAGGCGCTGATCGACCGGATGGAAGCGGCCCAGGATGCGCTGCTTGACGAGCTGTGGTCGAACCGGGCTGAAAACCTCCCCTTCGACACCCCTGAAGAAGCGATCATCCTCGCCTCGGTGGTGGAGAAGGAGACCGGAATCGCCCATGAGCGCCCGATGGTGGCGTCGGTGTTCGTCAACCGTCTGCGTCGCGGCATGCGCCTTCAGAGCGATCCGACCATCATCTATGGCATCACCCAGGGTGAGCCGCTGGGCCGCGGCATTCGCCGGTCCGAGCTCGACAGCACAGCCAATCGCTATAATACCTACCAGATCGACGGCCTGCCGCCGACGCCGATTTCCAATCCGGGGCGGGATGCGATTGCGGCGGTTCTGAACCCGCCGGAAGGACAGTATCTGTATTTTGTGGCGGACGGCACGGGCGGGCATGCTTTCGCAACCAGCCTGGCCGAACATAATCGCAACGTGGCGCAATGGCGCCGGATCGAACGCGAACGCGCCCAAGGGGGCTAGCGGGAGACTATCGCAATGACGCTGTCTGGCATGACAGGTTTCGCCCGTAGCGAACGCTCGGGCGTTTACGGCTCCATTTCCGTCGAGGCCCGCTCGGTCAACGGCAAGGGTCTGGATGTGCGCCTGCGCTTGCCGCAAGGGCTCGATGCGGTGGAGAATCCGATCCGGGAGCTGGCCAAGCAGCGCTTCAATCGTGGCTCGGTGTCCATCACCGTCACGCTGACAGCGCCTGAAGGCGCCAGCGCGGCCAGCGTCGACATGGCCCAGCTCGAAGCCTATCTGCACGCCACCCGCAACCTCGTGGACAAGGGCGGGGTGCGCGCCGCTTCCATTGGCGAGTTGCTGGCGCTCAAGGGCGTGATCATTTCTGAAGAGACGGGTCTGGACGAAGACCAGGCCGCAGAGCGCGATGCTGAAGTGGTCAACGCAGTCGAAGCGGCGCTGGACGGGCTGAAGACCGCCCGGCTGGAGGAGGGCGCGGCGCTCAGAACCGTGCTCGAAGGCCATCTGGACGAGATTACCGATCTGCGCGATCAGGCCGCCAATTGCGCCGCCGCCATGCCCGACGCCATCAAGGCGCGCTTGCAGGTCAAGCTTGATGAGCTGATTTCGGGCGGCGTTGATCCGGATCGTCTCGCTCAGGAAGCGGCGATGATGGCGGTCAAGGCGGATGTGCGCGAGGAGCTCGACCGTCTCAAGGCCCATATCGACAGCGCACATGCCTTGCTGGACGCCGGCTCGCCCTGTGGCCGCAAGCTCGATTTCCTGTCCCAGGAATTCAATCGGGAAGCCAATACGCTGTGTTCGAAATCGGCGGACACCCAGCTGACCAATATCGGACTGGCGCTCAAGGCGACGGTCGATCGCCTGCGCGAGCAGGTCCAGAATGTGGAGTAGGCGCCATGCATGGTGATCATCTGAGCGGCCCTGTTTATCGCGGCCAGCGCCGCGGCTTCATGCTGGTGCTCTCGAGCCCCTCGGGCGCGGGCAAGACCACGCTGTCCAAACGCCTCCTGACCATGAACCCGGACCTTGTCCTGTCGGTCTCGGCCACAACGCGCGATCCGCGTCCGGGCGAGAAGCATGGTGAGGACTATTACTTCATGGAGCAGGACGAGTTCGTCGCGAAGACGAAGACAAACGAGTTCTATGAATGGGCGAAGGTGTTCGACAATTATTACGGCACGCCCAAGGGCCCGGTTGAAGAGGCGCTTGATGAAGGCCGGGACGTGGTCTTTGACATTGACTGGCAGGGCGCTCAGGCGCTGGCCGAGAGTGCGCCGGATGACGTGGTGCGTGTCTTCATTCTGCCTCCCTCGCTCAAGCTTCTGCGCGACCGTCTGCACAAGCGCGCCCAGGACAGTCACGAGATCATCGAGGGCCGGATGAACCGCGCCAAGGCCGAAATCGAGCACTGGGACGAGTACGACTATGTCGTCATAAATGACGATTTCTCCCGTGCCCTCGAAAAGCTCAGCCTGATTCTGCACGCCGAGCGCCTCAAGCGCTCTCGTCATCCCTGGCTTGAGGGCTTTGTCGACGCGCTGATGGAGGAATAGGGAACCTTGGCTGCCCCCGCGCGTTTATCCGGATCAGGGTAATCAGAGGGGCGTCCGCAAACATGCTGTCCAGGGCCGAGTTTCTCGTCAATCGCGTGCTCCGGTCCATCTGGTTCCGTCCGGCCGCCTATGCCGCCGGCGCCGCCTTCACCGTCTTTCTGACCCCGATCCTTGATCCGTTCATGCCCTTTGAATGGGAAGAGCTGATCTCGGCGCAAACCAATGAAGCGGTGCTCACCATTCTCGCCTCCAGCCTGCTGGCGGTGGCGATCTTCTCGCTCTCGACCATGGTGTCCGCGCTGCAATCAGCGTCCAGCTCGGCGACGCCGCGCGCCCGGCCGCTTCTGGTCGAGGACGCGGCGGCCCAGAACGCCATCTCCACCTTTATCGGGGCTTTCCTGTTCAGCCTTCTGGGCGTCATCGGAACACGGCTCGATCTGTATTCGCCCGCCGGGCGGGTGATCCTGTTCGGCCTGACCGTGCTCCTGGTGGTGATCGTGGTGGCGACCCTGATACGCTGGCTGCAGCGTCTGTCGCGCCTTGGCGACGTCACGGAGGCGATCCGGCGGGTGGAGGATGCGGCTCAGCTCGCCTTTGATCATGCCCCTGTCGCGGAGCGCGTTCCCGATCTGCCGGCGTTCGAGGAGGGGGTGGATCTTTATCCCAAGGCCCCGGGATTTGTTCAGAATGTCGCGCTCGAGGATCTCAGGGCTCTCGCTGACAAGCTTGAGATCAAGGTGGCGGTGAAGGCGCCGCCAGGTCATTTCGCAGATGCAGGCGCGCCACTGGCGCGTCTGTCAGAAGACGTGGACGCAGACTGCCGCGATGCGTTGTGCGCCTGCTTCAATCTGGGCTCGGACCGGGATTTTCATTCCGATCCCTGTTTTGGCCTGACCGTGCTGTCGGAAATCGCCTCCAAGGCGTTGTCGCCGGGCGTGAATGATCCGGGCACCGCCATCCATGTCATTCGCGCGATCGAGCGCGTGCTGCACAAATGGTCGCTGACGCTGGAAAAGCGCCAACAGGAGTCTGATCCCGAACCCGACGCTGAGACGCGGGTCTTCCTGCCGGGGATCCGGGTTTCCCATGCCTTGTCCTGCGGCTTCAGTCCCATCGCCTTCGATGGCGCTGACAGGCCTGTGATCACCCGGACGCTTCTGAGCGCTCTGTCCGGCCTCAGAGCGAGCGATGAGGCCCTGTATGGCGAGGCTGTGCAGGTGCTTGGCGCCGACGTGCTGGCGCGGGCCAAGGCCTCCGTCACTTATGAAGGGGATCGCGAGATCCTGGATCAGGCGGCGCGCCGGATGGGCTTTGGCGAGTAGAGCGCCATGCGGTCTTGCGAATGACCGCTCGACACCTTCGGCCCCCGTGCTAGCGTATGCGCAGTTTGTTTTTCCGGGGAGGGGGCGTGATGACCTTCAAATCCAGCCTGCTGATTGTCGCCAGCGTATTCGCCTTGTCTGCATGTGACGAGGGCGTGATCACCGCGACGTCCGGCGGAGTCGCCGAAACCGCCGCCATGAGCCAGACCGAAACCGCAGAGCCACGCATGGGCTATTCGGCGGATGTGTTCTTCAACACCACGTCCTATTCGCTGGCGGGCGGAGGCGGACACGCCTTCTCCCACCAGAGTGGCGACATCCTGATCTCCTCTGACGAGACAGGCGTGTTCAACGCCTACGCGCTGAACCCGGAAACCGGCGAGAAGCGCGCGCTGACGACCTCGGACTCCAACGCCACTTTCGCGCTGACCTGGTTCCCGACGGACGAGCGCATCCTGGTCACCGCCGACAATGGCGGAGACGAGCTCAACCATGTCTTCGTCCGCCATGCCGATGGAGAACTGGTGGACCTCACGCCGGGCGAGAACGTGAAGGCGGGCTTCGCCGGCTGGTCGGCGGATGGTTCGTATTTCTGGCTCACCACCAATGAGCGGGATCCGAGCGCGTTCGATCTGTATGCCTATGACGCCGAGACCTATGAACGCACCATGCTGTTCGAGAACACAGACGCGCTGGATATCAGCGCGGTCAGTCCGGATGGCCGCTGGCTTGCGCTCAACAGGTCGCGGACCTCTGCGGACAGCGACATCCTGCTGGCGGATCTCACCACGGACGCGGCGCCTGTCCTGATTACCGAGCATGAGGGCAATATCGCCTACGGCGCTTATGACTTCACAGCGGATTCCTCGGCGCTGATCTATGCGACCAACGAATACGGCGAATGGAACCAGGCCTGGTCCTATGATCTCGAGTCGGGCGAGCGCGCTCCGCTGATCGAGGCGGACTGGGATGTGATGTATGTGGGCTTCTCGCCCAGCGGCCGGTATCGGATCAGCGCCATCAACAATGATGGCTTCACCGACGTGACGGTGCTCGACACCGAGTCCGGCGAAACGGTCAGCCTGCCCGACAGCGTGCCTTCAGGCGATCTCGCGGGCGTGCGGTTCAACGCGGACGAGACCGAGATGACGTTTGGCGTCACCTCCTCGATCGCCCCCAACAATATCCACTGGGTGAATCTGGAGACCGGCGAGCATCGCCAGCTGACCGAAGCGCTCAATCCGGTTCTGGAGCCCTATGACCTCGTGGAAGCGGAAGTCGTCCGCTTTGAGAGCTTTGACGGGGTCACCATTCCCGGGATCATGTACCGTCCGCACAACGCCAGCGCGGACAATCCCGTGCCGGCGCTCGTCTGGGTGCATGGCGGGCCGGGCGGACAGACCCGCGCCGGGTACAGCGCTGCGATCCAGCATCTGGTGAACAACGGCTATGCGGTCTACGCCGCCAACAATCGCGGCTCATCAGGCTATGGGAAGACGTTCTACCACATGGATGATCGTCGCCATGGCGAGGAGGATTTGCAGGACATCGTGGCGGCGGGCGACTATCTGCGCTCGCTCGACTGGGTGCGCGATGACGCCGTCGGCGTGATTGGCGGCTCCTATGGTGGTTACATAGCGGCTGCGGCCCTGACCTTCCATCCCGAAGCATTTGATGTCGGCATCAACATCTTCGGAGTCACCAACTGGGTCCGGACGCTGCAATCCATCCCGCCCTGGTGGGCGAGCTTCCGTGAAGCGCTCTACGATGAAATGGGCGACCCGGCGACGGACGCCGAACGCCATCGCGCGATCTCTCCGCTGTTCCATGCCGACCAGATCGTCCGTCCGATGCTGGTGGTCCAGGGCGCGAATGATCCGCGCGTGCTTCAGGTGGAAAGCGATGAGCTGGTTGCGGCCGCTCGTGAAAATGGCGCCATCGTGGAGTACGTCCTGTTCCCGGATGAAGGCCATGGCTTCCGCCGTCGCGAGAACCGCATCACGGCCTCAGACGCCTATCTGAGCTTCCTGGACGAACATCTGGCACCGGAAGGCGCCGACGAGGAATAGTCTGTCGGCGCGGTCCGGGTCAGTCCCGGGCCGCGCGCCAGGCGCGGGCAAGGGTGAAAAAGCCTTCCGGCGCAATCGTTTCCGCGCGCGCGCCCGGATCAATACCGGCTTCTTCCAGCAAAGCTTCCGGACTGACGCGGGTCTGGCTCGCTGCTGGGCCCAGGGATTTGCGCAACGTCTTGCGGCGCTGGCCGAAAGCGCTTTCGGTCACAATCGAAAGCGCCTTGAGATCCGTGAAACGCTGGGCCTCGGGCAGGGGTTCGATCACCACGACGGCGCTGTCCACCTTGGGCGGCGGGGTGAAGGCGCGCGCCGGGACCGTGAAGGCGTAGCGTGATTTCGCCACGGCTGCAGCCAGGATCGCCAGACGGCCGTATTGCTTGTCGCCTGCCCTGGCGACGACGCGCTCGGCCACTTCCTTCTGGAACATCAGCACCAGCCGCGTCCACCAGATCGGGTCGGCTTCAAGCCATTTGATCAACAAGGCCGTGCCCACATTATACGGCAGGTTGGAGGCCAGAATGCGCGACCCCTCAAAGGGCAGCGTGCTTTCATCGACCTTCAGGGCATCGGCCTCGATGATCGAGAACCGGCCGGGCACCGCGTCTGAAATCTGTGCAAGCGCCGGGATGAAACGCCGGTCCTTCTCGATCACCGTGACCCGAGCCGCGCCCTCGCTGAGCAGGCCGCGCGTCAGGCCGCCGGGGCCGGGGCCGACTTCAAAGACCGTGGCCTCGGACATGTCGCCGCACAGGCGGGCGATCTTGGCGGTGAGATTGAGGTCGAGCAGGTAATGCTGGCCGAACCGCTTGTCTGCGCCAAGCCCGTGTTCGGCGATCACCTCGCGTAGCGGCGGCAACTGATCCAGACTCATGCGGCGGTCTCTCGGCTCTGCACCATCGCGTCGGCCTGACGGAGCGCCGCGATCAGGCTGTCGGGCCGGGCGACGCCCTGGCCGGCAATATCAAAGGCGGTCCCATGGTCCGGGCTGGTGCGGATGATCGGAAGGCCCAGCGTGATGTTCACGCCGCCATGGAAATCGAGCGTCTTGACCGGGATCAGGCCCTGATCGTGATACAGGCAGATCGCGGCGTCATAGGCCGCGCGCGCGTCCTCATGGAACATGGTGTCGGGGGGCAGGGGGCCGGAGATCGTCATCCCCTCGGATCTCAGCTGCTCCAGCGCCGGCGCCAGAATATCGAGCTCTTCATGGCCAAGGGCGCCATTCTCGCCGGCATGCGGGTTCAGACCCGCCATCGCAAGTCTCGGGCGGGCAAGGCCGAAATCGCGTTTCAACGCGTCGGAAACAACACGCGCCGTGTGCGCCACGCCTTCTGGCGTCAGAGACTGGATCGCAGCCATCAGCGGCGTGTGAATGGTGACGAGCGCGGTGCGCAGACCGCCACCCGAGAGCATCATCACAGGCCCGCGTGCGCCGTTCATCGGCAGGTCTGCGGTCAGGTGCGCCACGAATTCGGTATGACCGGGAAAGGCGAAGCCGATCTCGTAAAGCCTGGATTTGGACACGGGATTGGTGACGACCGCGCTCGCTGCGCCGGACTTCGCAGCGTCCACCGCCGCTTCGATGGAGCGGACGGCGTTTTCAGCCTCGCGCTGACAGGCCTCGAGGGCGATGACAGGCAGGAAGTTGGAGAAGACGCGCTGCGCCTCGTCGGGCCCTGAGACGAGTTCCGGGCGCGGTAAGTCCAGAAGCTGGGCTGCAGCCATCAGCGGCGCGGGATCGCCATGAACGACGAAGCACAGATCTTCATCGCGCAGGGCGCGCCAGGCTTTCAGGCTGAGTTCAGGGCCGACCCCTGCAGGATCGCCAAGGGTCAGGGCCAGCGGCGCGCGGCTCACCGGATCTCGATGGTGGCGTCGCGGCGCAGATCGCGCAGCCAGCGGCGGGACAGAAGAGAGAGCTGCTGATTGATCAGCTGGTTCTCGATCTGGTCGGCGCTCGGCACGCCGGGACCCGTCAGCGCCTTGTCGCAGAGCACGAAAACCTGTGCGCCTGCGGCGGTGTCCAGCACCGGGGTCGCGGCCACTGGCTCCAGCCCGCCAAGGGCGTCGCGAATGGTGGGAACCAGCGCATTGGCGCCGACATCGCCCAGATTGGTCACGAACGCGCCTTCAACATCGCTCATCGCCTCATCCAGACCCTCGCAGCTGTTGATGCGAGCCGCGGCGCGGCCGAGGGCCGCCCGGTTCTCGTCGGTCACGCGCGAGCTGGGAATGGTGATCTGGGACAAAGTCAGCTGTTCGATGACCTGGCCGTCGCGACGGTCGATCAGGGCGACGATCTGGAAGCCGCCGGGGACGCGGATCGGGTTTGAAATCTGGCCCGGCTCCATCTGCGTCACGGCTTCAGCAACCTGCGCGTTGATTCCGGACAGGGGCAGATAGCCGGTGTCGCCGCCTGCGCTGGCGCTCGCCGCATCAGAGAATTGCTGCGCCACAGCCTGGAAGGGGGCGCCCTGGCGCAACTGGTCGTAGATCGTCTGGATGATGCCGACGGCGCGTTCTTCGCCGCCCTGCGGGGTGATCTCGACGAAAATCTCGCCCAGACGATATTGGGGCTGGGAGGCGGACTGGATGTAACGATCCAGAGCCGTCTCGATCTGCTGG
This sequence comes from Oceanicaulis sp. HTCC2633, assembly GCF_000152745.1. Lineage (GTDB taxonomy): Bacteria > Pseudomonadota > Alphaproteobacteria > Caulobacterales > Maricaulaceae > Oceanicaulis. The sequence goes on along the minus strand of NZ_CH672428.1, from coordinate 26,423 downwards.
TCGGAAATGCGGATGCGCGAGCGATAGCGGCCGCTGACCAGGATCTGCCAGGCGATTTCCGCTTTCACCTGCTGGCGCAGTGTGTTGATGTCGATGCCGCTCGCAGCCAGATCGTCCTCGACTTCCTGGACCGTGGCGCCGGAGCGCGTGGCGATGTCGGCGATGGCGTCATCCACCTCGGCTTCCTCGACCTCAAGGTCGAATTCCGCAGCCTGCTGAAGTTGCAGCGTTTCATCCACCAGGCCGCGAATGGACTGGTCCTGGATCCGCGCCAGCATTTCCTCGGTCGGCTGAACGCCGGCGGAGGAAATGATCAGCCGCATGCGGTCACGCACATCCAGCGTCGTGATCGGCTGGTCGTTGACGACCGCTGCGATGCCTTCGACCTGCTGGGCGGAGGCCGTGGGCGCGGCGGACATCAGTGCGATGCCGGCGAGGATAGTCAGCGCGAGTCGGAACGCCATGTAAGAACCATAGGGTTAGAGGTGTTCAGGCAAGATACCGATACACGGCGCCGACGCAATCGCCGGACTGCGTGTAAGGCGTTAATCATCACTCAGCCCGCCCAGGGTGAAGAGAACGATCTCCAGTTTCACGGAATCGCTCGGGCCCAGATTGGCGACGTCGATATTGTCGCGCTCCCACAGGATGCGCAGGTTCGTGCACTCGTCCCGATACTGAAGACCCGCGCGCTGGCGACGCACTTCGTTTTCTTCCAGATCGATCACGCCGTCATAGACGACGGACCATTCATCCGTCAGCGCGAAGCCGGCCCGGGCCGTCACTTCCTCAAGCTGGCGGGTGGAGGCGGCGTCGGTGCGGCGGGTGTAACGGGCATTCATCGAGACGCGCCAGGCTTCAAAGCCTGTGGTGAGGTCCAGACGGTTGATTTCCTGGGTTTCAGAATCAATCCGGGCGCGGGCGTCCAGGTCGAACCGGCCGATATCCACCTGGATCTGACCGATCCAGTCAGAATCATCATCGGACAGTCCACTCGACGCCGGGAATCGCTGTTCGCCATCCAGTCGGAAACTGCGGCCAGCGAACACCTCGACCTCACCAGGCAGGGCGCCATCCCAGTTCGCGGCGACGGTCAGGCCGACATCCACGCGCGCGCCATCCTCCCACAGGTCATAGCCATTCGCGCGGGCCGCATCGAACAGCTGGCTTTGCTGGAACTCGATCGAGGCGCTGTCCACATTGACGGGCGTCTGGTCGGCATTGTCGCTGCTGGCGAAAATAGCGGCGGCGCGGGGCGCGATCAGCCAGTTCACCGACTGGCCGGGGCGCACGAAGGGCAGGCTCAGATCAAGACCGGCGGCGCCGAGGGCGCGGGTCAGATTGGTCTGGTCGATCTCGTCGCCATTGGAGTCTGTCTCGTTGAACGCATAGGCGTCCGCGCGCGCCATGGCGAAGGCTTCCGCCCTCAGTCCGCCCGGCAGGATGGTCGGACGGGTCCAGTCCAGACCCAGGCTGGCGCGGGTGTAATCATCGCCGGCATTGCGATGCAGATTGACCGTGTTGAAACTGAAATCGAGATCGCCCGCCCAGTTCGGCATCGGCAATTGGGCGCCAAAGCGGATCAGCGGTGAAATGAAGGGCAGGGTGTCGTCATCGACATTCTGCTGGAGCTTGTTGAAATGGATGACGGTTGCGTCGCCATGGAAATGCTCGCCATCGCCAATGAAGAAGAGCTGATTGAGCAGCATGCGCTGGTCGGCGATCGTGAACAGCCCATCCGCGCGATCCGGCGATTCCTCATAGCCATAGCGGCGCAGGTAGAGATCCTCGCTGACCGCCTCGACCCCGAAGCCCCAACGCAGGTTCGGAGTGAAGTTGAACAGGCCGTCCGCAAAAACGTGTCCGCGCAGCTCTTCCTCGCCGAACTTTCCGTCCTGATCGAACTCCTGATCATAGGTGAAGCTGGTCTGGATGCTCATCTCGCCGGAATAGAAACGCCGGGTCCAGTCCAGCTGGATCAGCGGGTTCACCTTGCTCATGTAGCGCGGTGAGACGATCAGCTCCTGGGACGGACCGATCGCCCACAGATAGGGCTGCTGATAGGTGAAGCCGAGCCGGCTGGAATTGTTCAGCACCGGGAAGAGAAAGCCCGACTGGCGCGCCGCGGACGGATCGGCATGGGCAAAGACCGGCGAGTAGAGAATCGGTCGGCCCAGGATCTCAAGCCGCACATTGCGGTAATAGATGACCTTGTTCTGGGTGTCGCGCACCACCCGGCTCGCCCGGAGGCGCCAGGTCGGTTCGCCTTCGCCATCCGCACACAGCTCGCAGGCGGTGTAATAGGCGTTCGACAGTTCGACCGAACCGTCCGGACGGCGCAGGGCGGCGCCCGCCGCAGCGCGGCCATTGTTTTCAAGAAGCGTGGTGAATCCGCGCGCCACACCCTCGCGCAGGTCATCGCTGAGTTCGACCTCTTGAGCGAATTGCGCAGGTTCGGCGCCATCAAAGATCTGCACGCCGCCGCTGGCGATCACGCGATTGATGGCGGGGTTGTAGGTGAGTTCCTCGGCGAACAGGACGCGATCGCCGGTCTGAACGCGGACATTGCCGCGCGCGATATACAGGCCCTGCTCGCGGTCCTGGATCAGCTCGTCCGCATCCAGATAGACCCGATCATTGCTGACGGACTGGGCCATCGCCGCCGGCGCTGCAGTCGCCGCAAGAAGGGCGGCCGCCGCCGCAGATCGGTACAACGCTTTCATGATCGGTGTTCAGTCCCTTGGCCAAGCCCCAGTAAGCCATGTATCGGATTGGGGCGCCATCGTCCACGCATCAGCCGTCTTCTGTGGCGGCGATAAAGAACAAACCGGCGAGTGAAAACAGCGCCGGCGTGGTCCAGGCGGCGGTCAGGGGCGTGATGGCGCCCGAGGCGCCCAGGCCCAGCATGAGCTCCTGGCTGAAATAGAGGATGAAGCCCGCTGTCGCGCCGGCGGCGGCGAATCCGGCCGCGCCCCCCAGGCGATGCAGGCGCAAGGTTGCGGCGATCCCCATCAGGGCGGCGGCCACCAGCATCAGGGGCTGAGCCAGCAAACCATGCCAGCGCAGCTCATAGGCCAGCGAAGACAGGCCGGCGTCCCGCGCCGAAGCGATGACGGCGGGCAATTGCCAGAAGGACACCGCGCCGGGTGACCTTGCGCGCTCAAACAGCGCCTGGCGTCCCACATTGGTGGGCAGGGCCACGTCTCCCAGCTCCGTTGCCTGTCCGCCGGGCGCGTATTCAATGGCGTTCGTCAGGCTCCAGAAACCGCCATTGAGTTCGGCCCGCTCCGCCGTGATCCGTCGATCAAGCAGGGGCGCGCCGCTCTCAGACAGCACATACTGGCGAAAGACGGGCTCGGTCAGCGTGGCGTCATCGCCGCCCTGTTGCTGGGCCGTGATCATGATGTAGCCGGTCGCGGTGGTCTCGCGCAGCCAGATGGGGCCGGACTGGTTGGCGCCGCTGGACTGGCCTTCGCCCTCAAACAGCGCCTCCCGGGTGGCTTCGAACCGGGCGTTGGAGGCGGCCCCCAGCGGGTTCAGCGCCAGCGTGCTGATCGCTCCGGTGAGAGCGGCGAGGATCGCTACCGGCGCCAGGATGCGCCAGGCGGAATAGCCGGACGCCCGCATCACGATCAGCTCGGACCGGCGGTTCAGGCGGAAGAAGGTGAAAAGCACGCCGAAAAGCACGATGAAGGGCAGGGTGTCCTGCACCAGCAAGGGCGCCTTCAACAGCGACAGATGCAGGGCCTGGAAGGCGGAAATGCCCACGCGCGTGCCGATATCGCGAGAGGTCTCAACAAAGTCGATCAGCAGGATGACGGCGGTGATGATCACCGCCGCGCCAATAAGGCCGATCAGGGTCTGGATGAAGAGGTAACGCCACAGACGACCGATCATGCCGTCGCCTCCGACGTGAGGGGTGTCGCCTCGGCCCGGGGCGCGCGGCGGCGGGGGCGCCCGATGATGGCGATGGCGACGGCGATTCCGATCAGCGGAACGAGGTACTGGACGGCGTTCATGGCGTCATCGGATTCCGCTGCGGCCTGGATGGCGAAACCCGTCAGACGCAACACGACCGCGCTGGCGCCGGCGATGATCAGATTGCGGCCATAACCGATGCGGCGATGTTCGCCGGACATGTAGGCCGCCAGCGCGATCAGCGCGAAGGCGAGATTGTAGAGCGGCGCTGACAGACGATAATGGCCTTCGGCGTAGAGCCGTCCCTTGCCGCCGGCCCGGGCGATGTCGGCGGGGGTGGGGCGCAGCAGCTCAGGCAGATACTTATCGCTTTCCTTGAAGAAGAGCGAGGCTGTGTTGTCCACGAACAGGGTGAGCTCGACCTTGGTGCTGTCAAAGCTGAGATTGGTCAGCACCCCCGACTGGTCCACCTGGGTGCGCACGCCGTCTTCAAGCAGCATGACCGGCCCGCGATCGGTTGCGGCGATGCGGCCGCGCCGTGCAGCGTAAGCAGCGGACTGACCCGTGCGGTCATCCATGATGAACACGTCATTGAGCACGGAATCATCGCTGATCTCGCGCACATAGAAGGTCACCTGGTCGCCCAGCGGCACGAACTCGCCCTCGCGCATGAAGCTGGCGGCGAGATCGGTGCGAATCTCGAACAATTGCTGGCGCATCAGACGGAAGCTGGCGGGCTGAACGAACAGATTGATGACCAGATTGACCAGCACGACATAGATCGCGAGGCGCAGGAAGGGGCTGACGCGCTGGAAGCGGCTCATCCCGGCGGCGGCCGCGACGGTGAGTTCGGAATCGCTCGTCAGCCGGTTCAGCGCGATGGCGACGGCCAGGAAGACGGCGATCGGCAGCAGGAGCGCGATGACCTGCGGCATGGCCAGCACGGTGATGGTGATCAGGACGAGCGCCGTTTCCCCGCGCTCGGCCATAAGATCGAGATTGGACAGCGACTGCGTCAGGACCGCCAGCCCGGTCAGCGCCGCCATGGCGCCGAGAAAGGGCCACAGCGCCTGTCTGAATGTATAGCGTTGAAACAGGGTCATTCGGCGCCAATGTGTGGTCAGTCGAGCAGTCTGCATTCATGAAGACCGCATCTTCTAACGCGGGTTGGGATGCGATACCACTGCTCGCATGGAGTTCTCCATCAGGCCGCGCGGGTCTCGCGCGCCGAAATCTTGCTGATACTGGAAAGGTTTGCCATGAAAATCTCGTTTGCCGCCTCCGCATCGGGTGATGCAATTGCAGCGCCGGTCTTCGCTGATCGCGCCCTGTCTGACGCTGCGAAGGCGCTTGATTCGGCAACGTCCGGCGCGGTGACCCGCGCCATCGAGGCCTCCCGTTTCAAGGGCGGCGCAGGCGACCTTCTGGAAATCACCGCGCCGGCGGGCGTGGATGCGACGCGCATCGTGCTCTTCGGTCTGGGCGACAAGGCCAAGCTCGACGGCAATGGCGCCGAAAAGGCGGTTGCAGGCGTGATCAAGTCGATCCTGATCTCGGGGGCGAAATCCGTCTCAGTGCATCTGGATGGCGACGCCGAGCTGCTGTGCCGCGGCGCGCTGGGCGCCAGCCTCGCCGCCTATCGCTTCGACACCTACCGCACCAAGCTCAGCGACGACAAGAAACCGTCCGTGCAGAGCGTCGAGATCGTGTCCTCTGACGCGGCGGCGGCTGAAAAGCTGTGGGCCGACTGGGCGCCGGTGGCCGAGGGCGTGACCCTGGCGCGGAATCTCGTGAACGAGACCCCGAACGTTCTCTACCCGGAAAGCTACGCCGAAAAAGTCAAGGAACTCAGCAAGCTGGGTCTTGAGGTTGAGGTTCTTGGCGAAGCCGAAATGGAAAAGCTGGGCATGCACGCGCTTCTGGGCGTCGGCCAGGGCTCGGTGCGCGAATCCAAGATGGTCGTCATCAAGTGGAATGGCGGCAAGTCGGGCGACAAGCCGCTCGCCTTCATCGGCAAGGGCGTCACCTTTGACTCTGGCGGCATCTCGCTGAAGCCGGGTCAGGGCATGGACGAAATGAAGGGCGATATGGGCGGTTCCGCCGCCGTGGTCGGCCTGATGGCCGCGCTGGCCGGCCGCAAGGCCAAGGCGAACGTCATCGGCGTCATCGGTCTTGTCGAGAACATGCCTGACGGCAATGCCCAGCGTCCGGGCGACATCGTCAAATCCATGTCCGGTCAGACCATCGAGATCCACAACACCGACGCCGAGGGCCGTCTCGTGCTGGGTGATGTGCTCTGGTACACGCAGGACCGCTTCGATCCGAAATTCATGATCAACCTCGCCACCCTGACCGGCGCCATCCTGATCGCGCTGGGCCATGAGCATGCAGGCGTGTTCTCCAATGACGACGATCTGGTCGGCAAGCTGGAGAAGGCGGGCAAGGCGTCGGACGAGACCGTGTGGCGTCTGCCGATCGGTCCGGAATACGACCGCCAGATCGACACCCCGAATGCGGACATGAAGAATGTGGGCGAGGGCCGTCTGGCCGGCTCGATCACCGCGGCGCAATTCCTCAAGCGTCACGTCAACGAGAAGCCCTGGATCCATATCGACATCGCTGGCACCGGCATGAACGCCGGCTCCAAGGATCCGCGCATCCCGACCTTCGGCACCGGCTATGGCGTGCGTCTGCTGGACCGTCTGGTGCGCGACAACTTCGAGGGCTAACGCCCTTGCCGCAGCGCCCCCGGCCATGCGCCGGGGGCGTCGCCTTTCAGGACGCAACATGGCCGAGCTGTGGTTCTATCATCTGGAAAACGCCAGTGTTGACGAGGCGTTGCCGGAACTTCTGACCAAGCTGATGGAGCGGGGCGGCCGCGCCGTGGTGTGCAGTCAGGAAGAGACGCGGCTCGATCATCTCGACAGCCATTTGTGGACCTTCCGCGAGGAGAGCTTCCTGCCCCATGGTCGCGCCGACGCCGAGCATGTGGAGCATCAGCCGATCGTGTTGTCAGATCGCACCGATAATCCCAATTCCGCCAGCATGCTGTTCTGCCTCGATGGCGCCGATCCGGGGGATGTGTCCGCCTGGGACCGGGTGGTGGTGATGTTTGAAGCCAGCGACGAGACAAGCCTGGCGCGGGCCCGCGCCCTCTGGGCTGCCCAGAAAAAGTCCGATATTGCGATTAGCTATTGGCGTCAGAACGAAATGGGCCGCTGGGAGCGCAAAGCATGATCCGTACACTCGTTATCCTCGTCGCCGGTTTCACGCTGACCGCCTGTGCGACGACCGCCTCGACGACGAACCCGAATGCGGGGTTCCAGCCAGACCCCATGCCGGAGCCCCAGCCCTGCGCCGCCGAGGCCTATCAGGTGCTGGTCGGCCAGCCCGTGGGCGGGGTGCACACGGACAGCCTGCCGCGCCCGCATCGCGTCTATGGCCTCGGTGATCCGGTGACCATGGATTACCGCCCGAACCGGCTCAACATCGTCGTGGGCGAAAACGGTGTGATCGCTGAAGTGAAGTGCGGTTAGCGGCCAGACTTATCCGCGATTTGCCCAAAGGGTAGCAAAATGCTACCTTGTTGGCAGGAGGCGATCATGGCCCAGTCTGTGAAACTCAGTGATGACATCATGAAGCTCGTCCGGACCGAGTCCGAACGGCAAAGCCGCTCGATCGCCGGGCAGATCGCCCATTGGGTGCGTATTGGCCGCGCCATCGAGACTTCGGGCAATTTCGACCATGCCCGCATCAACGCCGTTCTGGCGGGCGAGGCGGGTCCGAACACCCTGTCCGACGAAGAGCATGATGTCTGGCTCGACGCCTTCTCCGCGGCTCTGGCTGAGCCGAGCGACGGTGAAGAGGCGTTCTTTGAGGGCCGCCGTCAGCTGGGCCGGGGCGTCGGCCTGGATGAGAACGGCGAGCTGGTGCGCGAGACCCCTGACGCCGCTGCATGACCCCCGTCATGATCGTACTGGCCGGTCCCAACGGGGCGGGCAAGTCGACCCTGTATCACACCCGCGTCGCGCCGATCTTCGCCGGCCCCTTCATCAATGCCGACCTGATCCAGCGCGATGAGCTGAAGGATGGCGCACTCGACGCCTCCTATGAAGCCGCACGCATCGCCAGTGAGCGACGAGCAGCCTTCATCGCTGAGAAGCGCGATTTCGTCACCGAAACCGTCTTCTCACATCCTTCGAAACTCTCACTGGTGGACGAGGCGAAAGCGGCGGGCTTCACCCTGATCGTCATGCATGTCGGCGTTGAGACGCCCGAGCTGTCTGTCGCGCGGGTCAAGGCGCGGGTGGATGAACAGGGCCATGCCGTACCCGAAGACAAGGTCCGCGCCCGGTTCGAGCGCTGCGGCGCCCTGATCCGACAGGCGGTGCTGAAAGCGGACCGGGGCTTTGTCTATGACAATTCAGGGCTGAACACCCCGCCCAAACGCTGTCTTGAGTTCAAGCGGGGCGCGCGCGTAGTCGTTCGCCCGACCCTGCCGGGCTGGATTCGTTCGCTCTATGCAACCGAGCTTCTGGTCTGACCTCTAGTGCATCTCTCGCGCGCGTTCGCGGAGCATGAATTTCTGGATCTTGCCGGTGGCGGTCTTGGGCAGTTCGCCGAACACGACGAGGCGCGGCGCCTTGAAGTGGGCCAGATGCTCGCGGGCGAAGGCGATGATGTCCTTGTCCGTCACATTGGCGCCAGTCTTCAGCTCGATGAAGGCGCAGGGCGTCTCGCCCCATTTGGCGTCGGGTTTGGCGACCACGGCGGCGGCGGCCACGTCCGGGTGGCTGTAGAGCACATCCTCCACCTCGACCGAGGAGATGTTCTCACCGCCCGAAATGATGATGTCCTTGGAGCGGTCCTTGATCTCCACATGCCCGTCGGGATGGGTGACGGCGAGGTCGCCGGTATGGAACCAGCCGCCCTTGAAGCTCTTCTGCGTGGTCGCGGGGTTCTTCAGATAGCCCTTCATCACCGCATTGCCGCGGATCATGATCTCCCCAAGGCTTTTGCCGTCCCAGGGCAGGGGCTCCATCGTCTCTGGGTTCGCCACCATCAGGTCTTCCTGGGTGATATAGGGCAGGCCCTGACGCGCCTTCAGCCGCGCGCGGTCTTTCAGCGGCAGCTCATCCCATTCGGGCTTCCAGGCGCAAGCGATGGAGGGGCCATAGACTTCCGTCAGGCCATAAGTGTGGGTGACGGTTACGCCCATCGCCTCCATGCCCGCAATCACCGTGGCGGGTGGGGAGGCGCCGGCGGTCATCATCGCGACGGGATGGTCAAAGTCCGGCCGCTCCTTTTCGGGCAGCTGGATCATCATGCTCATCACGATGGGCGCGCCGCAGAGATGGGTGACCTTGTGCTCGGCGATGGCGGACAGGATGGCGAAGGGTTCGACCCGGCGCAGGCAGACATTGACGCCCGCCTTGGCCGCGAGGGTCCAGGGAAAGCACCAGCCATTGCAGTGGAACATGGGCAGGGTCCACAGATAGACCGGGAAATGGGGCATATCCCATTCCATCGCATTGCCCACGGCGTTCAGATACGCGCCCCGGTGATGGGTGACGACGCCCTTGGGGTCGCCCGTCGTGCCCGAGGTGTAGTTGAGCGCAATCGCATCCCATTCATCCTCGGCGCGATGGAAGTCGAAACCGGGATCGCCCTCTTTCAGGAAGGCCTCGTATTCGATCTCGCCGATCAGCTCGCCATGTTCGGCCAGAGGGTCGTCGATATCGACGATCAGCGGCTTTGCATCGATCTCCTGCACGGCGCGGGCGATGACGGACGAAAACTCGCGATCCACCAGGATCACCTTCGCCTCGCCATGCTTGAGGATGAAGGCGATGGCTTCCGCGTCGAGCCGGATATTGAGCGCGTTGAGCACGGCGCCCGACATGGGCACGCCGAAATGGGCGTCCACGAAGGCGGGGATGTTCGGGGCCATCACCGCGACCGTATCGCCCTTTTTGATCCCGCGCTTTGACAGCGCCGAGGCGAGCCGGACCGAGCGCTCATACACCTCGCCCCAATTGCGGCGGATATCGCCATGGATCACGGCGAGCTTTTCAGGATAGGCGCGGGCGGTGCGCGTCAGAAAGCTGATCGGGCTTAGCGGCACATGGTTGGCGGCGTTACGGTCCAAATCCGTGTCGTACATCTGGCTCAACTGAAAACTCCCCGGGGTCGCGTTTTGACAAACGTCTTGATCGGACCATTCCGACACCGGAAAGCTACAGAGGCAATGTGGCCCAAGGTCACGCGACTTTAGGCGTATTCAGCAGTGATCAGAGCGCGCTCTGCGCCGCCTCGATGGCTTCTTCCGCGTCCAGCCAGGCCATCTCCGCCTCGTCGATGAGGTCGACGCATCTGGAGCGCTTCTTGGTCAGCTCGGTCGCGAGATTGGGGTCTTTCTCCCACAGGCCATCGACGGCGAGACCCGCGTCAATCTTGGAAAGTACGCCCTTGAGGCGTTCAATCTCTTTCTCCCATTTCGCCGCTTGCGCCTTGAGAGGTTTGATCTTTTCGCGCGCGGCCGCGGCATCGCGCCGGTCCTGGGTCTTTTGTCCGCCCGTAGGTTTGGACTTGTCGCGGGGCTTGGTTTCTCCCGCCAGCAGCTCGCGGCGGTAATCGTCCATATCCCCGTCATAGGGCTTGATCGTACCGTCCGCCGCCAGCCACAGCCGATCCACGCAGCTTTCGATCAGGTCGCGGTCGTGAGAGATGATGATCACCGCGCCCGCAAACTCGTTGATCGCGGCCTTCAGCGCCTCTCGGCTGTCGATATCAAGGTGGTTGGTCGGCTCGTCGAGGATCAGAAGATGGGCGCCGTCAAACGTGATGAGGTTCATCAGGAGCCGCGCCTTCTCACCCCCTGAGAGGTTCTTGGCGGCGGTTTCCTGACGGTTGGCCGGCAGACCGAAGCGGGCCAGACGCGCGCGGCGCTCGGCCTCGGTCGCGTCCTCCATACGCTCCAGCACATGGGTGTAGGCCGAATGGTTGGGCGACAGCGCGTCAATCTGGTGCTGGGCGAAATGGGCCACCACCGCCTTCTTGTGCATGCGCATGGCGCCCGCGGTGACGGGCAGGGCGCCGGTCAGCAGTTTGGCGAAGGTGGACTTGCCCGCGCCATTGCGGCCCAGAAGCCCGATACGGTCATCAATGTCGATGCGCATGCCGAGATTTTTCAGGATCGGCTTGTCTTCGGTATAGCCGGTCTCGCACTCGTCAAAGCGCACCAGCGGGTTGGCCATGCGGCGTTCGGCATGGGGGAACTCGAACGGCGCAACCGGGTCTTCCACCATGGTGGCGATGGGCTGCATCTTCTCGATGCGCTTGACGCGGGACTGGGCCTGTTTCGCCTTGCTGGCCTTGGCCTTGAACCGGTCCACAAACGCTTGCAGGCGGCGTTTCTCGTCTTCCTGACGCTCCACCATCTTCATCTGAAGGCGTTGACGTTCCGCCAGCTGGCGCTGGAACTGATCGTAGCCGCCCTCCCAGACGGACAGCTTGAGATCCTTGAGGTGGACGATGGAGTGCACCGAGGCGTTCAGAAGATCGCGGTCGTGCGAGATGATCAGTGCGGCGCCGGGGAATTTCTGTAGGTGGGTTTCCAGCCAGACTGCGCCCTCAAGGTCGAGATAGTTGGTCGGCTCATCGAGCAGCAGCAGGTCGGGCTTGGCGAATAGGGTCGCCGCCATCGCCACCCGCATGCGCCAACCGCCGGAAAATTCCGCGCAGGCCCGGGCCTGGTCCTGGGTGTTGAAGCCCAGACCATTGAGGATCGCGCCCGCGCGCGCTTCGGCTGAATGGGCGTCGATATCGGCGAGCCGGGTCTGGATGTCGGCGATGCGATGCGGATCGGTCGCGGTTTCCGCTTCGGCCAGCAGGGCCGTCCGTTCAAGGTCGGCGGCCAGCACGAAATCCATCACCGAGGTCTGACCCGCCGGGGCTTCCTGAGCCACAGTGCCGATGCGGGCGCCGGGCTGCACGCTGACCGAGCCGTCATCCGGGCTCTGATCGCCCAGGATCAGCCGGAACAGGGTCGATTTGCCCGTGCCGTTGCGCCCCACCAGCCCCATGCGGGTCTTGGCGGGCAGGAACAGCGTCGCCTGATCAAACAGCAGGCGCCCGTCGATGCGGTGAGAGAGGTCATTGATGTGCAACATGAGGCGTGCCGGTTAGCGCGCTCTCTCGCGCCGGGCAAGTCGATTGCGCGGAGGACGGCGGGCTGAAAGCTTTCCGATTTGTCAGCTTTTGGTAATCCAGAGCCAAATGAGCAGGGTTTAGGCAGAGGGCATAACCATAAAACAAGCAGGTTGGTCATGTTCAAAGCACTCTCACTCGCCCTGGTGCTGGGCGCGACAGGGACAACGACGGTCGCGCTCGCCGGTCAACAGGTCGTCGGAGCCCAGTCCGCCGTGGCGGTCTCCTTCCAGGCCGGCGAGACGCACGACTACACCGCGTCGGAGCGCGCCCTCATCTCGGATATTCTCAATCAGGCGTATCAGATCACGAAAGCGGACTTTCCCCAGCTCGCGGATGCGATTTCCGTGGAGCTTCACCCGATCAACCGTCCCGGCGTGGATGCGCTGGGCGGGGTGACGGGCCGGGCGCAACGCCCTGGCGTGCTGGTCCTGGAAATGTCGGTCACCTATCCGGGCGGTCCCGAAGCAGCGGCGCGCGCCGGACTTCTGCGCACAGGCCTGCATGAGATGCATCATCTCGCGCGGGGCTGGACCATCGAGAACAACGCCTATGGTCCGGGTATCGCGATCGCCGCGGC
>NZ_CH672428.1:2500-13549 GCF_000152745.1 Oceanicaulis sp. HTCC2633 | reverse complement strand
GCTCGCCCATGCGCCAGAATATGAAGATCCGGCGCGCCATGCCCATGGTCGCCGTGGTGCGCAAGGCGCAGGCGCGGCTTTAGCTTTCGCTGTCGATACGGTTGAACGGAAGATCGGCCCTGGCCTGCGCCGCCTCCGCGTCCGGCGTCGCCGCAACCGGCGGCAGGCGGTCCAGCACCACCCCGACCGCCGTCCATATGGCGCCCGCCGCCAGACAGCCCGCACCGGCTATGGCGTGCAGGGTCTTCATCAGCATCATTTCATAATTGACGGTCCGCGCATAATCGGGAGCGCTCGGCGCGCCGTAGGCATAGAGAATCAGCGCAACGCCGATGATCACGGCCAGAATGCCCCAAACCTTCATGTGAAATTCCCCTTTTGAGTGTGCCAATTCGCTCCAGTGTAGTGCTTGCGCAGCAAGGCGCATCCGCGAGTTCTCGCGATTATTGTTGACACTCGCGAGTTTTCGCGAAATGCTTCCCCTTGTTCCGGGCCCTCCCCCTCACACCCGGAACACAGCCATGGGGCGGAGCGCGATGCCACCTCGCGCTCCGCCCGCAGGCCGGGACAGAGGGATACGGGAGCAACCCATGACGCATCAGGTCGTAACGCTGCAGCGCGCAGCGAATGAGAACGCATGTCCGCCGCCCAGCCTTCCGGGCGAGACGATCCGCGAGGGCCAATGGGGCCGCGTGGTCGAGGTCAATTCCATCCGCCTCAAACAGCTGGTCGCCTTCACCAGTGCCGGGCGCACGCGCCGCGGCTATGTGCTGCGCTTCACCACCCGCCCCGGCGAACCCGCCCGCGCGCGCCTGATGGTCGCGCCCGGCTATGCCGGGGCCGGGTCTTTCATCACCCAGCCCGTCAGCAAGCTGGAGGCGGTGTAATGGAGACGCCCAAGGCTTCTGCGAATGGCTTCGAGGATGCCCTGCCCTACATCAAGGCCCGCCAACCCGGTCCCATCATCCCCCTACCTGATGATGACGCCGCCAGCCCGCGCCGTCTCACCCTCGACCAGCTCGCCGCTCTGGCGCGCTGCATCCGCGACCCGCTGTTCGCGGCGCAAGGCGGCTATGGCCGGGGCAATATCCTGACCCTGCCCAATCACAAGACCGGGCCGGGGCCGGAGATCTCCGCCCTGGTCCGCGCCGGGCTGATGAAGTGCGCGGGCACGATCGATGATGGCGCCTCGGTCCAGTATTACGCCACCCCCGCCGGGGAGCGCACCTTGCGCGCCTGGCGCGCGGCAGCGACGTCGGGCCGGGTGGATGACAGCCTACTCGGGGGTAAGTCATGAGCGATACGCCCTTCGCCCTCACCCCCCGCCAGCGCCAGGTGCTGGACGCGCTGATCGCCGCAATCGACAGCACCGGGGTCACGCCCAGTTTTCAGGAGATCGCGGACGAGATTGGCCTCGGCTCGAAAAGCGGCGTCGCTCGCATCATGGACGCGCTCGAACAGCGCGGCTGGATACAACGCCTGCCCAACTTCGCCCGCGCCATCCGCATCCTGCGCCGCCCCGAGGAGCTCGAGGCGCAATGGCTGATCTGGTCAGTGATCTACGGTTCATGGTGGCGTCCGGATCGGGCGGGCTATACCCGCGTGCTGGCCGAGGCCGGGCGCTATACGCGCCACACCGCGCTGAGCATCAGCGGGCGCGCGCGCGATGGCTGGGACGGGACAGCCGCCCCGACCGAGGTCCCCGTCCGCCTTGAGGATGCGATGGCGGCTGCGGCGATGGGCGCAGAGATCACGTCCGCCATTCGCGCGCACGCTGTGGATCCGCGGGGGCGCGCATGAGCCCGCTTGATCTCATGCTCTGGGCGCTGGCCGTCTGCCTTGCCGCAGTCGCTGTCTTTTGCGCCCTCTTCGCGATCGTCGCCGTACTCGGAACCGTCGCGGGTGTGACGATCAGCGGTTGGCTGGCTCTCCGTGACAAGCGGGGGCGCAAATGACCCCGACCGTCAATCGCACTCTGAAGAACGCTGGGTTTGACCATATCGACCACGCGCTCGGACGCCCGGTCGATCCCATGGCGGACACCTATCGGGATTATTACGCCCTCAACGCTGACAGCCAGCGCGTGACTGAGTTCGCCGCTTCCCCTCATTGGGAAAGAGGTTCGATAGGCGGCGGTGTCGTCGTGTTCCATGTCACCGATGCTGGCCGGAAGGCGCTCGCCGAACACCTCAAGTCCATCGCTGATCCGTGGCGCCTGTATGCCGTGACCTTTCAGGGCTTCACAACCCACGTTTCAGGCAAGTCCCACAGCTGCGCCAAGTATGGCCATTATCTGGACATCGCGGACGCGCTGTCAGACCTCACCTTCGGCGAATATCTCAAAGGCGCGCGCTGCAGGCTGGTCGCCCCTACGGGAGCCGCCGCATGACCGACGCCCCCAACCCCTACCCGCCTAAAGGCGCGGATCCACAGACCCTCAACGAGCGCCAGCTACGCGCGGCGATCATGGGCGAGCTGCGGCGCCACATCAGCTGGCAAGCCCTGCGCGATGCGGTCGAAATCCTCATGAGCGCGGATGACAGCTACACCGAGAACCATCATCGCGCGCCCCTGCAATGCTTTCATTGCGGCGTCGTGTTGCAGACCCGCATTGGCGCGACCGTTCATTTCGGCGAGACGCCGGACAGGGTCCCGCTCTGTCTCGCGCCGGAGACGGCGCGCAGCCTGCTCGAACACGCCCGCCGGGAAGCCTGCATCGCTCCGCCCGGAGAAACCGGAGAGCCCGTCCGCCGCCTTGCCGCGCTCATCGAGGACGCCTGCAAAGCGACCCCCGCATCACCCCAGACAAAAAGACACCCCGGCTCGGTAACCGTAGAGATCATCGACGCTCCCGGAATGAAACCCGCACTGAATCGCGGGACCGTCGAAGCACATATCAGGGAGTGTCTAGCGCACTGCCACACGAACTCGACCGCACCCGCGTCTCGGAATGCGGACAAGTGGAAGGGTCGCAAATGACCCACCACACCCGCGAAATCATCGCCGACTGTTTCGCTGGCGCGGGCGGCGCCAGCATGGGCATCTTTCTGGCCCTCGGGCGGCATCCGGATGTGGCGATCAATCACGACCCCGACGCCATCCGCATGCATGGGGTGAACCATCCGGACACCTATCACTTCAATTCCAATATCTGGAATGTGGATCCCGATGATGTGGTGCGCCGCTTCGGCCCGGTCGGCCTGCTCTGGGCCAGCCCGGACTGCAAGCATTTCTCGAAGGCCAAGGGCGGACGCCCGGTCAAACGCAATATCCGCGATCTGGCCTGGACCGTAGTCCTCTGGGCGCGGCGCGCCCGCCCCCGGGTGATCATCCTCGAGAATGTCGAGGAGTTCCGCCATTGGGGCCCGGTCAGTCCCGACGGCAAGCCCTGCCCCGAGCGACGCGGCCAGACCTTTGACCAATGGGCGGGCCAGCTGCGGCGGCTCGGTTACAAGCTCGAACACCGCGAGCTGCGCGCCTGCGACTATGGCGCACCGACCATCCGAAAGCGCCTCTTCGTCATCGCCCGCCGCGACGGCGAGCCCATTGTCTGGCCAGAGCCCAGCCATGGCGCGCCCGAGGATCCTGACGTCATCGCGGGCCGCAAGCTGCCCTGGCTTACCGCCGCCTCGATCATCGACTGGTCCCTGCCCCTGCCCTCGATCTTCCTCACGAAGGAACAGGCGCAGGACTATTACAAGCGCACGGGCGTGCGGCTGATCCGTCCGCTGGCGGAAAAGACCGAGGCCCGCATCGCCCGCGGCGTGAAACGCTATGTCATCGATGAGGCCGAGCCCTTCATCGTCACGCTCAATCATGGCGGCGATCATCAGCGCGGCTGGGGGCTGGGCGAACCCTTCCGCACGGTCACCGCGGCGCGCGACGCGCACGCCCTGATCCCCCCCTATGTCAGCTATGCCCAGCAGGGCGGCGGCAATCGCAGCGCCACCGATCCGCTGCACACCATCTGCGCCAGCACGAAGGATCAGAATGTCATCATCGCGCCGACGGTGATGAAGTTCCGGGCCAACAGCCTCGGCTGCAAGATCGACGCGCCCCTGCCCACCGTCACCGCCAACAGCCACATCATCCGCCCCGGCGGCGCGGCGCCGCTGGGGGTGGCGGCGGCGTATCTGATCCCACACCCCGAAGGAAAGCCGAACCGCTATGGCTGCGGTGAATGCGGCGAGGTCTTCCATGACAAGCACGGATATGTGTCGGGAGGACTCGTTACCGCCGAATGCCCGGACTGCGGCGAGGAAGACAATGTCACCTTCCTGTACAAACACCCCGCCCAACCGGACGCGCTGCAGGTCGCTCACGTCGCGCCGCACATCATGACCATGCGCAATGCGGGCAAGCCCTTCACCGCAGCGAACGAGCCGACCCATACAGTTACGGCGGGCGGCGCAGGGTTGAGCCTCGTCGCCGCCTTCATGGCCCAGCACAATGGCGGGGCGAACATGGAGAGCCATGCCGGGCGCCCGGCGGACCAGCCCCTCAGCACGCTGACCACCACGGCCAGCCAGCAGGCGATTGTCGGAACCTTCATGCTGACCATGAAGGGCAGCGACCGGCGCATGCGCGCCATCACCGATCCCGCCAGCACGCTCACCGCCCAGGGCGGCAACCTCTCCATGGTCGCCGCCTTCATGGGCAAATACTACGGCACCGGCGACGGCCAGCATCTGGCCGAGCCTTGCCATACCGTCACCACGCGCGACCGCTTCAGCCTTGTGACGTGCACCGTCCAAGGCCAGCCCATGCTCATCCACGATATCGGCATGCGCATGCTCACCCCGCGCGAGCTCTATCGCGCGCAGGGCTTCCCCGACAGCTATGAGATCGACCGCGACGCCGAGGGCGTGCGCTTCACGAAATCGGTCCAGGTGCGCAGCGCAGGCAACTCGGTCTGCCCGCCCCTCGCCGAGGCGCTGGTCCGCGCCAATGTCGAGCTGCGCGACCTCACCCCGTCCACCCCTGAACAGGAGGGGCCGCTGTTCGCGGTCGCTGCGGAATGAACCGAGAAACAGCCTATCAGTTCGCCCGTCGCCATCATGCCGGACAGACCGACAAGGCGGGCGCGCCCTATGTTGAGCACTGCATCGCGGTCGCCAGCTTCGCCGCCGGCATCGCTGCCGTTGAAGGCTGCTCCCCGTCCCTGATTGGATATGCCTTCACCGCAGGCCTGCTCCATGACGTGGTCGAGGACACGGCTGCGACGCTGGAAGACGTGGACCATGCTTTCGGTGACCACATCGCCTGGCTGGTCGGGATCCTGAGCAAATCGCCCGACTGCTCCCGCAGCCAGTATCTGGCGCGTTGCGCCGCCACGCCGGTGACCCGCATCGTCAAGATGGCGGACGCCTATCACAACTCGGACGTGACGCGCTTCAAGAACCCGACGTGGGACCAGATTGTCCGCTGCCAGCGGTATTACAACGACTATCAAGCCCTGCGCGACAACGCCTTTGCGAGAGCGCGCGCATGACCCGCTGGACCCGCCAACACTTCATCCGCCCCGATGACCTCGCCATCGCCGAGGCGCACGCCATGGCCGATCATGGCCTCGGCGCGGTCAGCTTTGACGGCCCCGATGACGCCCCGGTCTGGACGCCCGCCCCGTCCATCGAGGGCCAGGGCCACAATCCGGTGCGCCTCAAACTCTGTCGCACCAGGGGCTGGAACCTGCAGGCGGCGAGCACGGCGCTTAACAATCGCGCGGCGCGCGCCGTCACCCGCCCCGGCCCGTTCGGGAATGTGTTCTCGGACCCCGCCAGCGCCTTTGGGTTTGAAGCCCCCTTCTATGGAGCGAAGATCACGCGATGGGCCAATGGAGATCCGCAGCGAGAGCGTCACGCCTTGCTGGTCGAGGCCTTTGCAATCTGGATTCTGGACTCTTATGAGGGCGAGAAGCAGAGCGATCGCGTCCGCACCGAACTGCCCGGCCTGAACCTCGCCTGTTTCTGCCCCTCGCACCTGCCCTGTCATGCGGACGTGTTGCTCGCCATCGCCAATGGCCGGGACATCAACACGGCCCTGCCCTGGCGGACGGCCTGATCATGAGCCGCGCCCCAATCACCCCCGCCACCCGCCGCCGCACCCCCGTGCGGGGGGCGGCGCGTGCGCGGGAGACGGGCGCCCCGCTCAACCCACCCTTGTCAGACGCCGAGAAGCGGATGATCATCGCCTTGTTTGAGGACTTGGCCGAGCGCGATCACAACGCCAGCCAGCGCCCTCGCGCGACAGGACAGAGTTAGGGGCACAGCATGAGAGACGGGATCCGCACGCGGACGCGAGGCGCATCATGACGCCCGCCCTCTATGCCCGCTATTCCAGCGATCTGCAGCGTGACCAGTCCATCGAGGACCAGTTGCGGCTCGCGCGTCGGGCGCTTGATCAGGCGGGCCTCGCCAGCGCCCATGCGCTGGTCTTTTCCGACGCCGCCATTTCGGGCGCCGCCACGGGCAACCGCCCCGGCCTCACCGGCCTGCGCCAGGCCATCGCCCATCGCCAGATCAGCGCCGTCGCCGTGGAATCCCTTGACCGGCTCAGCCGCGATCAGGCCGACCTCGCCCTCATCGCGCGCGAGATGCGCGCCGCCGGCGTGCGCCTGATCACCGCCGACGCGGGCGAGATCAGCGATGACGCCGCCGGCATCATGCAGATCGGCATGCGTGGCATGATTGGCCAGATCTATCTCAAGGATCTTGCGAACAAGACCCGGCGCGGCCTCGAAGGCGTGGTCGCCGAGGGACGCCATACCGCCGCCCCGCCCTATGGCTATCAGAAGAAGCCGGGCGGAGAGCCGGGCGAGCTGGCGATCGACACGGACGAAGCCGCGATCGTGCGCCAGATCTGCGAGGACTTTGTCGCCGGGCTCTCGCCCCAGGCCATTGCGGCCGCCCTCAACGCCCAAGGCGTGCCCGGCCCATCCGGGCGTCTCTGGCAGACCTCGACGATTTTCGGCCAACCCAAACGCCTCAACGGCATCTTGTGGAATCCCATGTATCGGGGCGAGCAGATCTGGAACCGCCAGCGCAAGGTGAAGGATCCGGTCAGCGGCAAGGCCCGCATGGTCCCCAATCCCGAAAGCGAGTGGGTCCGCCGTCCGGCGGAGAACTGGCGCATCCTGCCTGAAGATCTCTGCGACGCGATCGACAGGGCCAAGGCGAAGCGCGCCAACGCTGACACCGGACGCGAACACAAGCGCCCGCGCCGCGCCCTCTCCGGGCTTCTGAGCTGCGGATGCTGCGGCGGGCCGCTCCAGATCCAGGGGCGGGCCAGCGCCGCGCGCTATGGCTGCTCACGGCGCAAGAATCAGGGCGCCAGCGTGTGCGAGGGGATCGGCTATGTCAGCGCCACAGAGATCGAGGCGCGCGTCCTGACGGCCACAAAGACCCGCCTGCTCAGCCCCGAGGCGATCCGGCTGGGCATGGAGGCCTATCGCCGCCGCCGCCGGGAGCTGGCCAGCACGAACGCCAGCGATCGCGCGCGCCTGCAGAAGAAGATCTCCGACCTCAAGGGACAGGAGACGCGCCTCATCGACGCCTTCGCCAAAGGCCACACACCTGAGAGCGCGCTTGAACGCGTCAACCAGATGGAGGCGGAGCGCAAACAGCTCGAGATCCAGCTCGCCGAACTGCAAGAAGATGCGCCCGTCACCGAACTGCATCCCGGCGCGCCCGCACGCTATGCCCGAATGGTCGAAGACCTGGAAGCCCTGATCGCCGCCGACAGCAATGCCCACGCGACGATCTCCGATCGTCACCGCGCCGAACTCAACGGCGCAATCCGGGACCTTGTCCGGTCCATCACCGTGTGCAGAAACAAAAAAAGCGGCGAGATCGACCTCCAGGTGGAGGGTGATCTCGCCGCTCTTCTGTACTTCAGCGAACCGAGTCCGCTTTCGATGGGTGCGGGGGTAGGATTTGAACCTACGACCTTCAGGTTATGAGCCTGACGAGCTACCGGGCTGCTCCACCCCGCATCAGGGCTGCAACACCATTGTTAAACAACAATCTGGCTGCAGAAGCAAACGTCGTGCTGTGTCTGACGACGTCAGTCTCGGTGACGAAATAAACGGAGAACTTTTTTTTGCATCGTGTCTAGCGGACCGGGCGGCGACCTACTCTCCCATGCCTTAGGACATAGTACCATTGGCGCAGAAGGTCTTAACGGCCGTGTTCGGGATGGGAACGGGTGTGGAGCCTTCGCTATAACCACCCGGTCGGCAAGACCGATGCATATTGTAGAGACATTCTGACTTGTGGGCTTCATGGGGCGAAGCGATCGCCGCCCATGAGCATTGTTGGATCAAGCCGATCGAGCAATTAGTACTGGTCCGCTTCACGCATTGCTGCGCTTCCACTTCCAGCCTATCAACGTGGTGGTCTTCCACGGCTCTGATAGGGATACCTGGTTTTGAGGGGGGCTTCCCGCTTAGATGCTTTCAGCGGTTATCCTTTCCGCACTTAGCTACCCTGCTATGCTGCTGGCGCAACAACAGGTCCACCAGAGGTGCGTCCATCCCGGTCCTCTCGTACTAGGGACAGCTCCTCTCAAGTATCCAACACCCACGGCAGATAGGGACCGAACTGTCTCACGACGTTCTAAACCCAGCTCACGTACCGCTTTAATTGGCGAACAGCCAAACCCTTGGGACCTGCTCCAGCCCCAGGATGCGATGAGCCGACATCGAGGTGCCAAACAATGCCGTCGATATGGACTCTTGGGCATCATCAGCCTGTTATCCCCGGCGTACCTTTTATCCGTTGAGCGATGGCCCTTCCACGCGGGACCACCGGATCACTATGGCCGTCTTTCGACTCTGTTCGACCTGTCAGTCTCACAGTCAGGCTGGCTTATGCCATTGCACTCAACGAGCGATTTCCGACCGCTCTGAGCCAACCTTCGCGCGCCTCCGTTACTCTTTGGGAGGCGACCGCCCCAGTCAAACTACCCACCACGCAGGGTCCCGGATCCAGGTTCATGGACCGCGGTTAGACGTCAATGAGGATAAGGGCGGTATTTCAAGGATGGCTCCACCGGAACTGGCGCTCCGGTTTCAAAGCCTCCCGCCTATCCTACACATATCGCCACTAACGCCACTGCGAAGTTGTAGTAAAGGTGCACGGGGTCTTTCCGTCTGACCGCGGGAACTCCGCATCTTCACGGAGAATTCAATTTCGCTGAGTCTCTGTTGGAGACAGTGGGGAAGTCGTTACGCCATTCGTGCAGGTCGGAACTTACCCGACAAGGAATTTCGCTACCTTAGGACCGTTATAGTTACGGCCGCCGTTTACCGGGGCTTCAATTCGGAGCTCTCACCCCTCCTTTTAACCTTCCGGCACCGGGCAGGCGTCAGACCCTATACGTCGTCTTGCGACTTCGCAGAGCCCTGTGTTTTTAATAAACAGTCGCCACCCCCTGGTCTGTGCCCCTGGACACCAGTTGCCTGATGCCAGGCTCCCTTCTCGCGAACTTACGGGAGTAATTTGCCGAGTTCCTTCAACAGAGTTCTCTCAAGCGCCTTGGTATGCTCTACCAGTCCACCTGTGTCGGTTTGGGGTACGGTCTAATGCGGGAGCTATTTCCAGGGACGGCTTGGCTGCACACTCAATCCAGTAAGAGTGTACAACGTCCGCAATCCGTCACTACCCGCTGGCCCAGGAATATTAACCTGGTTCCCATCGACTACGCCTTTCGGCCTCGCCTTAGGGGCCGGCTTACCCTGCGCTGATTAGCATTGCGCAGGAACCCTTGGACTTTCGGCGAGAGGGCCTCTCACCCTCTTTATCGCTACTCATGTCAGCATTCTCACTTCTGATATCTCCAGCAACCCTCGCAGGTCACCTTCACAGACTTACAGAACGCTCCGCTACCACTCTTTCGAGTCCGCAGCTTCGGTGTATCACTTAAGCCCCGTTACATTTTCCGCGCAGGAGCGCTTGACCAGTGAGCTGTTACGCTTTCTTTAAAGGATGGCTGCTTCTAAGCCAACCTCCTGGTTGTCTAAGCACTCCCACATCGTTTCCCACTTAGTGATAACTTAGGGACCTTAGCTGGCGGTCAGGGCTGTTTCCCTCTCCACTACGGACCTTAGCACCCGCAGTGTGTCTGCCTCGCTCTACTCCTCGGTATTCGGAGTTTGGTTAGGTTTGGTAAGTCGTTGGGACCCCCTAGCCCATCCAGTGCTCTACCCCCGAGGGTAATACGAGACGCTCTACCTAAATAGATTTCGCGGAGAACCAGCTATCTCCGAGTTTGATTGGCCTTTCACCCCTAGCCACACGTCATCCCCGTCTTTTTCAACAGACGTGGGTTCGGTCCTCCAGTGCGTGTTACCGCACCTTCAACCTGCACATGGCTAGATCACTCGGTTTCGGGTCTTATCCCTCGAACTCGTCGCCCTATTCAGACTCGCTTTCGCTGCGCCTACACCTATCGGCTTAAGCTTGCTCGAGAGACAAAGTCGCTGACCCATTATACAAAAGGTACGCCGTCACCGCGCAAGGCGGCTCCGACTGCTTGTAGGCGTCCGGTTTCAGGGTCTGTTTCACTCCCCTCGTCGGGGTGCTTTTCACCTTTCCCTCACGGTACTGGTTCGCTATCGGTCGGCAAGGAGTACTTAGGCTTGGAGGGTGGTCCCCCCATGTTCAGACAGGATTTCACGTGTCCCGCCCTACTCGAGGTCTCTTCAATCGCTTTAACGTACGGGGCTATCACCCGCTATGGCCGAACTTTCCAGATCGTTCCGCTGACTCAAGAAGAGACACTGGCCTGGTTCCCGTTCGCTCGCCGCTACTAGGGAAGTCTCAATTGATGTCCTTTCCTTCGGGTACTTAGATGTTTCAGTTCCCCGAGTTCGCTTCTTATCCCTATGTATTCAGAATAAGATACCTTTCACAAACACTGGTGATTGGCCGCCTGATCACTCAGACGAACAACCGCCAGGGTCTGTAAAGGTGGGTTTCCCCATTCGGATATTTCCGGATCAAAGTCTGCTCGCAACTCCCCGGAACTTAACGCAGCGTGCCACGTCCTTCA